>NZ_JAGYPJ010000001.1:0-440000 GCF_018343695.1 Lederbergia citrisecunda
CCATCGCGCAAGCGAGTAAGATCCCTGAAAGATGATCAGGTTGATAGGTCCGGTGTGGAAGTGTGGCGACACATGGAGCTGACGGATACTAATCGATCGAGGACTTAATCAACAAACAATCAAGTTTTGGTTTGCTTTCTCTATATCTGGTTTTGAGGGAATGAATCCCTTTGTAACATACATGTCTGGTGGCGATGGCGAAGAGGTCACACCCGTTCCCATCCCGAACACGGAAGTTAAGCTCTTCAGCGCCGATGGTAGTAAGGGGCTTCCCCTTGCAAGAGCAGGACGTTGCCAGGCAATCAAAGACATCCATAGTGGGTGTCTTTTTTGTTTATTAAAAAGTACCGAAGGTACAGAAGAAAAGAAACCGAAATGATGTTAGCGAGGATCAGGAGGACCAAGAAGATCGAGGAATCAAGAGAGTGAGACTCGGAATGGGCTACGCCCATGAGAATCGAACGAGTGCAGATGACGAAGAGATTCGCCGGTCATCATGATCCGCAGCCCGAACACGGAAGTTAAGCTCGCGCGCCGATGGTAGTAAGGGGCTTCCCCTTGCAAGAGCAGGACGTTGCCAGGCAATCAAAGACATCCATAGTGGGTGTCTTTTTTGTTTATTAAAAAGTACCGAAGGTACAGAAGAAAAGAAACCGAAATGATGTTAGCGAGGATCAGGAGGACCAAGAAGATCGAGGAATCAAGAGAGAGAGACTCGGAATGGGCTACGCCCATGAGAATCGAACGAGTGCAGATGACGAAGAGATTCGCCGGTCATCATGATCCGCAGCCCGAACACGGAAGTTAAGCTCGCGCGCCGATGGTAGTAAGGGGCTTCCCCTTGCAAGAGCAGGACGTTGCCAGGCAATCAAAGACATCCATAGTGGGTGTCTTTTTTGTTTATTAAAAAGTACCGAAGGTACAGAAGAAAAGAAACCGAAATGATGTTAGCGAGGATCAGGAGGACCAAGAAGATCGAGGAATCAAGAGAGTGAGACTCGGAATGGGCTACGCCCATGAGAATCGAACGAGTGCAGATGACGAAGAGATTCGCCGGTCATCATGATCCGCAGCCCGAACACGGAAGTTAAGCTCGCGCGCCGATGGTAGTAAGGGGCTTCCCCTTGCAAGAGCAGGACGTTGCCAGGCAATCAAAGACATCCAATAGCGGATGTCTTTTTTGTTTTTCAAAGCTTTAACCTTTATGTAACTATTTTTAACCAATCCGCAACGATTGCCCTCTTCAAATTGTTTATGATGTGTATAGAAAGAAAAAAACAATAAAAAAAGAAAGAGGGATTTGTAATGGAAATGGGGATGTCAGTAAAGAAATCATCATGGGTCATCGCGGTGATCACAGCACTTGCACTAATGTTTTCATCATTGTTTAGCTTGAATGCGGATGCGGCAGCACAGACAAATGGAGATAAGGTTGTAGCCTATGCACAGACATTGAAAGGGAAGCCGTTTAAATGGGGTGGAACAACGACAAAAGGATTTGATGCTTCTGGATTTACTCAATATGTGTATGCAAAAAGTGTAAAGGTTACTTTACCGCGTACGAGTGCTGATCAATTTAAAAAAGGTAAAGATGTTAAGTTGAAAGATCTTAAGATAGGGGATTTAGTATTCTACAAAACAAACGGGAAGTCAGTATCATTTGTCGGAATTTATGTAGGGAAGCAACAATTTATTAGTGCAACATCCAATGGTGTTAAAGTTCAATCCATGAACACTACTTATTGGAAAAACCAGTACGTTGGTGCAAAAAGAATCGTAAACTAAAATAACTTTTCGGGAGAGTCTACCATGAAATGGGCAAAGATAAAGGAATTTATTCACTTTCTGATCTATTTACTTGTGGCGGTTTGCCTTTTCGGGTTAGTTACTCTCCTCGTTGTCTTTATCTTTATCCATTTCTGATCTTCGTAGTAAATAAACTACGGAGATTTTTTTTGGTTGCAGGGTAAATCCCCTTGAGTATCGTATAATGGATTTCACTACTTATATAGGTACCGTTACTCCTCGTATACAATTCCAATTCCAATATAAGTGAAGCTAAATCTAATATTATAATTAATTCTCGTTCAAACTTTAATCTATAAATTGATGCTTTTCGAGCGTTTCCATAAGGATTTGCGCTTCTTCCTTAAAAACGAAGGAGAAAATGGTAAAAAGAATGTATATTATGAATATCTTCCATTATTGACCAATACCATAATGAAAGATAAAATTAAGTTATCCATTAATTAACATTTTTGGAGGTGAATTTATTAAATAGTAAGCGCTTTCAAATAAAAAAGAGGGAGGGTTTTAAAGTGAAGTTACTTAAAACAAATGAGATTTTTAGAAAGGCGAAAGCACTTTTCTTAGTTATCACTTTATCGTTTACCTTACTCCCTTCATCCTCACCTAGTGCTAGTGCAGATGAATTTTTGATGATTTATGAAGCGGAGGAAGCGCAGCTTTCTGGTTTAACGGTTGAAAAAAAATTGAGTGGATTTTCTGGCAACGGATATGTGACTGGCTTTACGAATGATACGGGTTCTGTAACATTTACTGTCGAGGTTTCTTCCACTGCACTGTATAAATTAACAGTCGGATATGCAACTCCTTATGGTTATAAGAAATCTAATCTTCTTGTAAATGGAGTTGGGCAAGGGGAGGTTGAATTTGTAGAGGTTCCGGGATTTGCAGAAGCTCCTGCTGGAAGTATTTTGTTAAATGAAGGTTCCAATACAATCACGCTTGAAAAGGGATGGGGATGGTATGTCATCGATTATATAAAAATTGAACCTACTGAAAATCCTGATCAGCATCAAGTAGTAAAAGAGTTAATAAATCCGAATGCTACGAAGGAAGCTGTGTCTTTACTTAGTTTTCTCGTAGATCATTATGGGAAAAATATTTTGTCTGGCCAACAAGTATATCCAAATGACAACTTAATCGATGTTCAGTTTATTTATCAACAAACTGGAAAAAAACCAGCAGTTTTAGGGCTAGACTTTATTGATAATTCTCCGTCGAGAGTAGAGAGAGGTACCTCTGCTGATGAGGTGAAGGTTGCAATTGACTGGTGGAATAATGAAGGCGGTATCGCTGCTTTTACATGGCATTGGAATGCTCCTAAAGATTTGATTGATCAACCGGGGAAAGAATGGTGGAGAGGATTTTATACAGATTCCACTACTTTTGACCTTCAATATGCACTCAATCATCCGGATTCTGAGGATTATCAGTTGCTCTTTCGTGATATAGATGCCATTTCAGCTGAACTGAAAAAATTGCAGGATGCGAATGTGCCAGTACTTTGGAGACCATTGCACGAAGCTGAAGGTGGTTGGTTCTGGTGGGGCGCAAAAGGACCTGAGCCAGCAAAAGAATTGTGGAAAATTATGTACGATCGAATGACCAATTATCACAAGCTTAATAATCTTATTTGGGTTTGGAATTCCGTATCGCCTGAATGGTATCCTGGCGATGAATATGTAGACATCGTTAGTTACGATTCTTACCCAGGGAATTATAATTATGCACCGATAAGTAACTATTTTGAGAGATTGGTAGAACTTGTGGATAATAAAAAGCTTATTGCCATGGCTGAGAACGGGCCGATTCCTGATCCAGATTTATTGCCGCTGTATCACGCCAATTGGAGCTGGTTCAGTACATGGAATGGGAGTGTCTTAAGAGATCAAAATACGATAGATCATTTGAAAAAAGTGTATAGCCATGACTATGTGTTGACGTTAGATGAATTACCTAATCTAAAAACATATTTATCGGATAGTGTTTCAACACAATTTACACAATTAGATGATTCCATTAATCGCTTTTCAGCAGATGGTCAATTAGGTAAACCGATTGTTTCGCAGCTGTCGAATGACTTAAGACAAGCCGAAAAACATTTTCAAAAAGGACAGTTTAAACAGGCAATTAAAAAACTTGAGGACATAAAAAAAAGTTTAGATAATCCGGGGCAACAGAAGAACATTGAACATGATGCAAAACGATTCCTAAAGGTTAATACGAATGTATTAATACTCTCCTTAAAAGAATAAGATCATCTAGCTTCCCTTCTTAATTAAGGGAAGCTTTTCATATTTAACCATGCTTTTGTAAAAAAGATTTTCCTCCGAAATTGTATGTTCTCCACTACTTAAGGGTAATGGATATAGAGAACATATATTGGAGGAAGATGCATGTTGGAAAATAGTTATGTTATGATTGCCATTATTTTATCAATTAACGTCATCTATGTATCGTTTTTTACAATAAGAATGATTTTGACCTTAAAAGGTTATCGATATATTGCGGCTTTTATTAGTATGATTGAAGTGATTATATATGTTGTTGGGCTAGGGCTTGTTCTTGATAACCTCAATCAAATTCAAAATTTAATTGCATATGCGGTCGGTTACGGGATTGGTGTAATTGTCGGGACGAAAATTGAGGAAAAAATGGCTCTTGGTTATATAATGGTGAATGTGATAACGAAGGAATATGATCGCGATCTTCCAAAACAATTGAGAAATGAAGGGTATGGCGTGACGAGTTGGGCCGCTCAAGGTCTTGAGGGGGACCGTATGGCGCTTGAAGTATTAACGTCAAGAAAAATGGAGCTGCGATTATATCAAAAAATAAAGGAACTCGATCCAAAAGCATTTATTATTGCATATGAACCAAAAACGATTCATGGAGGGTTTTGGGTGAAAGCTGTGAAGAAAGGGAAATCTGGATGAAAAAAGAATTTGAAGTGATGGAAAACGAAACAATAATTGACTGTTTAAATCGGATGGAAAAAGAAGGATATCGAGTTATTAAACGGACTGAAAAACCAATTTTTAAAGAGGAGACTCATCAAGGGAAAACAAATTACATACCAATTGCTCGAAAAATAATTTTCCAAGGAATAAAAGACTCCTAAACACGAACATTCGGATTTTGCGGTTAAAAAATGTTCGATTTTTGATTGACTCGCATTCTTTTCTTTGTTAAGATGAAATAGTAATAAAAGCCTCGTATATCATGGGAATATGGCCCATAAGTCTCTACCCGATTACCTTAAATAATTGGACTATGAGGAAAGTGGAATTTGGGAAGCATTTGTGTGCTTTTTTCAAATGCGTTTTTAATACCCGGATGAGCTGCTTTCTTTTGAAGAAAAGCAGTTTATCCGGATTTTTTATTTTATAGACGGAGGGATTTACATGAACACCGAAGTCGGGATTATTATGGGAAGTACGTCCGATTGGGAGACGATGAAACACGCTTGTGACATATTGGATGAATTGCAAATTCCTTATGAAAAGAAAGTAGTGTCTGCGCATCGGACACCAGATTTAATGTTTGAATATGCGGAAACCGCAAAAGAGCGTGGATTAAAAGTTATCATTGCGGGTGCTGGAGGTGCAGCGCATCTACCTGGTATGGTTGCGGCTAAAACAATTGTACCTGTCATCGGTGTGCCTGTTGAATCTAAAACATTAAAGGGTCTAGATTCGTTATTATCCATTGTCCAAATGCCAGGTGGTGTGCCAGTTGCGACGGTTGCCATTGGAAAAGCTGGTGCTACCAATGCGGGATTGCTTGCTGCTCAAATTATTGCGATTGAAAATAGTACAGTAGCGGATCGTCTTGAAAAAAGAAGAAATGATTTAAAAGAAAAAGTACTAGAAAGCAGTGATCAGCTTGTCTAAAAATTTAATTAGGCCTGGACAAACGATTGGGATCATTGGTGGGGGGCAACTTGGACAAATGATGACTTTTTCAGCAAAAGAAGCTGGATTTAAAGTTGTTGTATTGGAACCCACTCATAATTCGCCTGCTGGACAAGTGGCGGATGAACAAATTGTAGCTGCGTATGATGATCGCCAAGCACTATTACAATTAGCAGAAAAAAGCGATGTTGTTACATATGAATTTGAAAATATAGATTATGAAGCATTGGATTGGCTTATGAATAAAGCGTATATTCCGCAAGGTGCGGAGTTAATCAGAATCACGCAAGATCGGATTTTGGAAAAGCAAGCTTTGACGGATGCAGGCGTTGACGTTGCTCCATATGCCGTAATTAATAGTTTAGAAGATTTAGAGGATGGAATAAGGGGAATCGGTATCCCATCTGTTTTGAAAACATCTCGTGGGGGTTACGACGGGAAAGGGCAGTACGTTATAAAAAATGAGCAAGACATTGAAAAAGCAGCGGAGCTTTTAAAAAATGGACCGTGTGTCCTTGAAGCATGGATCCCTTTTGAAAAAGAAATATCTGTTGTTATGACGAGAAGTACGTCTGGCGAATTGAGTTATTTTCCGGTAGGCGAAAATATTCACGTCAATAATATTTTGCATCAAACGATTGCTCCAGCACGTGTTACAGAAAATGTGAAAATGAAAGTGTCTGAATTGGCGCATAAAATTGCCGATCAACTTGGTTTGATAGGTACATTGGCGGTCGAGTTGTTCTTAACAGAAGATGAAAAAATCTATGTAAATGAACTGGCGCCACGTCCACATAACTCAGGCCATTATACGATTGAAGCTTGCAATCTTTCACAGTTTGATCAACATATTCGTGCAGTTTGCGGTTGGCCGCTACAAAACGTGAAGCTTTTACAAAAAGCCATTATGGTCAATGTTTTAGGACAGCATGTAGATGGGGTAGTAGATGAAATTTTGAAACGCCCTGATTGGTCGATACATTTTTACGGAAAAGAAGAAGCGAAACATAATCGTAAAATGGGTCATGTGACTGTGCTGACTAATGATATAGAGGAAACGTTAGAGGATTTACACCAAACTAAAATCTGGAGGAGACATGATTATGTATAAAGTAAAAGTATTCGTAACATTGAAGGAAAGTGTAATTGATCCACAAGGTTCTGCAGCGACAAAAGCACTACAAAAATTAGATTTCCCTGAAGTTCAAGACGTTCGAGTTGGTAAATATATTGAGCTGAAACTTGAAAAAACAGATAAAGATATCGAAGTAACGGTTCACAACATTTGTAAAGGGCTCCTCGTTAATAAAGAAGTTGAGGATTATCGCTTTGAAATTGAGGAGGTTGTTGCTCAGTGAAATTCGCTGTCGTCGTTTTCCCCGGAACAAGCTGTGAAGTCGATACGTATGACGTCATCAAAAATAAATTGAATGAAGAAGTGCAATATGTGAATCACTTAAATGAAAGCTTAGATGAATATGATTGTGTTGTGATTCCTGGAGGAGCTTCTTATGGAGATGCGGTTCGTCCAGGTGCAATTGCTAATATGCAGCCAGTAATGAAAGCTGTAAAAAAGGCTGCTGAATCTGGAAAGTTAGTATTCGGAATCGGCAATGGTTTTCAAATTTTGCTAGAGGCGGGCTTGTTGCCAGGTGCGATGTTAAAAAACAAAAATCTTAAGTTCATTTGTAAGCCTACCCAAATAAAAGTGGAAAATAACGACACTGCCTTTACGTTTGCCTTTGAAAAAGGTGAAGAAATTAGCGTTCCAATTGCTCATGGTAAAGGGAACTATTATTGTGATGAAGCAACTCTTGCACAATTAAAAACGAATAATCAAATTGTTTTATCTTATACATCAGAAAATCTAAATGGAAGTATCGAAAACATTGCAGGCATTACGAATAAAGAAGGAAATGTTCTTGGTATGATGCCTCATCCTGAACGTGCAGTAGATTCATTGTTTGGTAGCGAGGATGGTCTTAAAATCTTTCAATCGATCGTAAGAAACTGGAGGGAATCACATGCAACAAACGCTTGAGCCAAATCCAACACAAATCAAGGAAGAGAAAATATATCGTGAAATGGGTTTGACAGACGAAGAATTTGCCCTCGCGGAAAAAATGCTCGGCAGAACTCCAAATTATACGGAAACGGGTCTGTTTTCGGTTATGTGGTCTGAGCATTGCAGTTATAAAAATTCCAAACCAGTTTTGAAAAAGTTTCCTACAAAAGGTGAACAAGTTCTTCAAGGACCTGGAGAAGGTGCTGGGATTGTTGATATTGGCGATAACCAAGCTGTCGTATTTAAAATCGAAAGCCATAACTCACCATCAGCAGTAGAACCTTATGAAGGTGCGGCAACTGGGGTTGGCGGAATTATCCGTGACGTTTTTTCGATGGGTGCAAAGCCAATTGCTTCATTAAATTCACTTCGTTTTGGTGAACTTGATACTCCTAGAGTGCGTTATTTACTAGAGCAAGCTGTTGCAGGGATTGCTGATTACGGAAATGCTCTAGGTGTACCGACTGTTGGAGGCGAGATTCAATTCGACGATGCGTATAAAACAAATCCACTCGTAAATGCGATGGTAGTTGGATTACTTGATCACGAACATATTCAAAAAGGGCAAGCAAAAGGTGTCGGCAATACGGTGATGTATGTCGGTTCTCCGACTGGCCGCGATGGAATTCATGGAGCTACTTTTTCATCAGTAGAATTGGCGGACGAGGAAGAAGAAAAGGAAAGAGCTGCCGTACAGGCGGGTGATCCTTTTACAGAAAAAATGTTAATGGATGCTTGTTTGGAGCTCGTTAAATCAGATGCGTTGATAGGGATTCAAGACATGGGAGCAGCAGGTTTGACAAGTTCTTCTGCAGAAATGGCGAGTAAAGCAGGCTTCGGCGTGGAAATGAATCTTGATTTAATTCCACAACGTGAAGAAAACATGACAGCATACGAAATGATGCTTTCAGAATCACAAGAGAGAATGCTTATCGTTGTGAAAAAAGGACGCGAGCAGGAAGTCATTGATCTTTTTGAAAAATATGACCAAGAAGCTGTTTCTGTTGGACATGTAACAGATGATAAAATGCTTCGTTTGATTCATAAAGGGGAAGTTGTGGCAGAAGTTCCTGCGGATGCTCTTGCAGAAGATGCCCCGGTTTATCATAAGCCGTCAGAGGAACCAGCGTATTACCGCGAATTCCAAGCGATGGAGCAAGAAATTCCTGAAGTGACTGACTACAACGAGACATTGGTGAAACTTTTACAACAACCAACAATTGCGAGTAAAGAATGGGTGTATAGCCAGTTCGATCAACATGTTGGAGCGAATACGGTTGTTAGCCCTGGTTCAGACGCAGCCGTTGTTAGAATTAGTGGGAAAAATAAAGCAATCGCAATTACGACAGATTGTAACTCAAGATATATTTATTTGGATCCTGAAGTTGGTGGGAAAATTGCTGTTGCTGAAGCAGCAAGGAACGTTGTTTGTTCAGGTGCAAAACCACTTGCGATTACAGATGGCCTAAACTTCGGTAGCCCTGAGAAACCAGAAATCTTCTGGCAAATTGAAAAATCAGCCGCAGGTATTAGCGAAGCGTGTATCGCTCTTGAAAGTCCGGTTATCGGTGGAAACGTATCTCTTTTCAATGAAAAAGGCGGAAAAGCGATCTACCCAACGCCAATCATCGGTATGGTCGGTTTGATAGAAGATTTATCTTACATTACAACTCAGAACTTTAAATCTGCTGGCGACCTCATTTATTTGGTTGGAGAAACAAAAGATGAGTTCGGCGGAAGTGAGCTACAGAAGATGGTTAACGGCAAGATTTTCGGGAAAGCTCCAGCGATTGATTTAGAAGTAGAAGTAAAAAGACAGAAGCAAATTCTTGAAGCGATTCGCAGTGGATACATTGCATCTGCCCACGACGTTTCAGAAGGTGGAGCAGCTGTTGCGATTGCAGAGTCACTGTTTGGTACAGATGGACTCGGAGCAGAACTAAAACTAGTTGGAAACGAAACAGCAGCATTATTTGCAGAAACACAATCCAGATTTATTTTATCCGTGAAAAAGGAACATCAAGCAGCGTTTGAACAATTGGTGGAAGATGCGACATTAATCGGAGAAGTTACAGATCGTGGCCAATTAATCATTGAAGGTTCAGAAAAACAATTGATTTCTTCTGAAGTCAAGGCGTTGGATGATGCTTGGAAAGGAGCCATTCCATGTTTGCTGACATTAAAGGGCTAAACGAGGAATGCGGCGTTTTCGGAATATGGGGTCACCCGGATGCTGCTAAAATAACGTACTATGGTTTACACAGTTTGCAGCATCGCGGCCAAGAAGGTGCTGGAATTGTTGTAACGGACGGTCAGCGCCTAAAAGGCATTCGCGGTGAAGGTCTTGTAAATGATGTTTTTAATGAAAAGAAGCTTGAAAGTCTTCCGGGCAAAAGTGCCATTGGCCATGTTCGATACGGAGGAGCTGGAAAGGGTGGGTTGGAGAATGTCCAGCCCCTCTTGTTCCATTCGCAAAGTGGGAGTTTGGCGCTTGCGCAAAATGGCAATTTAATCAATGCGAATGATTTAAAACATCAACTTGAAATGCAGGGAAGTATTTTTCAAACGACTTCTGATACGGAAGTTTTAGCTCATTTGATTAAAAGAAGCGGTTATCTTACGTTCAAAGATAAAATGAAGAATGCCTTATCCTTAGTAAAAGGTGCTTATGCACTTATCCTTTTAACTGAAACTGAATTGATGATTGCTTTGGATCCAAACGGTTTGCGACCACTTTCTATCGGGAAAATCGGTGACTCTTATTGTGTATCATCGGAAACTTGCGCTTTTGATTTGATCGGAGCTGAGTTTGTCCGCGATGTGGAGCCTGGCGAACTTATTATTATTAACGACGAAGGCTTACACGCTGAGAGGTTTACCCTTTCTTCATCAAACGCGATGTGTACGATGGAATACGTATATTTTTCCCGTCCAGACAGTGATATAGAGGGAATCAATGTCCATACAGCTAGAAAAAACCTCGGTAAAGTACTGGCGCGGGAAGCTCAAATAGAGGGCGATGTTGTAACAGGGGTGCCGGATTCAAGTATTTCTGCTGCAATCGGCTTTGCGGAAACAGCGGGAATTCCGTATGAAATGGGCTTAATTAAAAATCGCTATATTGGTAGAACATTTATCAAACCATCACAAGAATTACGTGAACGCGGGGTTAAAATGAAGCTTTCCCCTGTACGAAAAGTAGTTGAAGGAAAACGCGTTATCATGGTCGATGATTCAATCGTTCGTGGAACGACATGCAAAAGGATTGTTCGCATGTTAAAAGAGGCGGGTGCAAAAGAAGTTCATGTATGCATCAGCTCACCACCGATGAAAAATCCTTGCTTTTACGGGATTGATACATCAACACATGAAGAATTAATTGCATCTTATCATAGTGAAGAGGAAATTCGTGAAATCATCGGAGCGGACTCTCTTACATTTTTAAGCGTTGAAGGAATGCTGGAGGCAATAGGACGAAAAGGATACGGCAAAAATTGCGGTCAATGTCTTGCTTGCTTTACGGGAGAATATCCTACGGAAATTTATCCTGATACGTTATTGCCGCATGAGAAGGAATTGAATAGTTATTAAAAATTATTAGGAGGCGGGCGGGATGGCTAATGCCTACCAAAAGGCCGGAGTTAATATAGAAGCTGGGTATGAAGCGGTTGAAAAAATTAAAAAACATACGAAACGGACGATGCGCGCCGGAGTTATGGGACAATTGGGCGGATTCGGCGGAGTGTTCGATTTGTCGGATTTGAATTTAAAAGAGCCGGTTCTCGTTTCTGGTACCGATGGAGTCGGGACTAAGCTGAAATTGGCTTTCATGATGGAAAAGCATGACACAATCGGAATTGACTGTGTAGCGATGTGTGTGAATGACATCGTTGTCCAAGGGGCGGAACCGATTTATTTCCTCGATTATGTCGCGCTAGGAAAAGCAGTTCCAGATAAAATAGAACAAATTGTGAGTGGGATTGCAGATGGCTGTGAACAAGCTGGTTGTGCCTTAATCGGCGGAGAAACGGCGGAAATGCCCGGTTTATATGAGGAAGATGAATATGATCTTGCCGGATTTGCAGTAGGGGCTTGTGAAAAATCGCAAATCATTACGGGTGAGCATATTCAAGAAGGCGACGTTCTAATTGGTTTAGCTTCAAGCGGTATCCACAGCAACGGTTATTCCTTAGTCCGTAAAATCTTTCTTGAAGATCAAGGGTTTTTATTAGATGTACGACTTCCTGAGCTATCAGCAAGTTTAGGCGAGGAATTGTTGAAGCCTACGAAAATTTATGTCAAGTCCACTTTAGCAGCTTTGCAAGAATTCGAAGTAAAAGGAATGTCTCATATTACAGGTGGCGGGTTTATAGAAAATATTCCGAGAATGCTGCCTGATCGACTCGGTGCTGTCATTGAAAAAGGGACGTGGCCTGTTTTACCTATTTTCCAAGCCCTTAAAAAATATGGAGAATTAGATGAAAACGAAATGTACAATATTTTTAATATGGGGATTGGATTTGTATTAGCTGTTCGCCCTGAAGATGCAGAGTCAGCCATCCGTTTTTTTGTGGAACATGGTGAAAAAGCTTATAAAATTGGTTCCATTGTTAAAAATGAAGGTGTTACATTCGTGAATGCGGGGACAGTAAAGTGAAAAAAATAGCTATTTTTGCTTCAGGTACAGGGAGCAATTTTCAAGCAATCGTAGATGCAATAAAAGCAGGGTGCCTTCAAATGGAAGTCGCCTTGCTTGTTTGTGATAAGCCAGAGGCTTTGGTTATAGAAAAAGCGGAAAATGAAAATATTAAAACCTTTGTAATTAATCCAAAAGAATATGAAACGAAGGCAAGTTTTGAGCAAAAAATCAACAGCGTTTTGCTAGAAAATGGCGTTGATCTAATTGTCCTTGCAGGCTATATGAGGTTAATTGGATCAACCTTGCTTACTGCTTATAAAAATAAAATCATCAATATTCACCCGTCATTGTTGCCATCCTTCCCAGGTAAGGACGCAATCGGCCAAGCTTTTCGTGCAGGTGTGAAAATCACGGGAGTTACGATCCATTATGTGGACGAAGGAATGGATACAGGACCGATCATTGCACAAAGAGCATTAGAACTGTCGGGTGAGGAATTACTCTCTGAAGTAGAACAGAAGATTCATGAAATAGAACATGTATTTTATCCGGAAGTTTTACAAAAATGCTTCGTAGAAAAAAATTGAGGAGGACAGGTTCATGAAAAGAGCACTAATCAGCGTGTCAGACAAAACAGGTGTAGTTGACTTTTCAAAAGCGCTTGTTGAGCTTGGATTTGAATTACTATCAACAGGTGGAACTAAAAAGACACTTGAGGAGAATGGCGTACCTGTTACAGGAGTAGACGAAATTACTGGTTTTCCAGAAATATTGGAAGGGCGTGTAAAAACACTTCATCCAATGATTCACGGAGGATTACTCGCAAAAAGAGATTCCAATGACCATATGAAACAACTTGATGAGCAAGGAATTAAGCCAATTGATGTCGTTTGCGTAAATTTATATCCTTTCCAACAAACAATTGCTAAACCAGAGGTAACGCCGGAAGATGCGATTGAAAATATCGATATCGGTGGACCTTCCATGCTTAGGGCAGCTGCAAAAAACCATGAAGATCTTGCCGTTTTAGTGGACGCAGCTGACTACGAAACAGTTCTTTTTGAGCTACGAGAAAATGGAAAAGTTTCAAAGGAGACAAAAAGAAAGCTTGCTGCTAAAGTGTTTCGTCACACAGCTGCATACGATGCACAAATTGCGGAATATATGACTGAGCTTGCATGTGAAGAACAGCCTGAACGTGTAACGTATACATACGAATTAAAACAACAATTACGTTATGGTGAAAATCCCCATCAAAAGGCAGCTTTTTATAAAAAACCACTAGGATCAGCTTTTTCAATTGCAAATGCAGAGCAGCTTCATGGAAAAGAATTATCCTATAATAACATACATGATGCGGATGCGGCTTTACAGCTTGTGAAGGATTTCGATGAGCCTGCTGCTATTGCGGTAAAGCATATGAACCCTTGTGGAGCAGGAATTGGGGCTTCTGCTTCAGAAGCATTCAAAAAAGCGTATGAAGCCGATCCAACTTCTATTTTTGGTGGAATTGTCGCATTTAACAGAGAAGTAGATGGCGACACAGCTCGTCAATTACATGAAATTTTTCTAGAAATCATTATTGCTCCTTCATTTACAGAGGAAGCTTTGGAAATCTTAACGAACAAGAAAAATATTCGCTTAATGACCATTCCATTTGACGGCGCGAAAAAACAAGAAAAAATGCTCACTTCTGTAGAAGGTGGGTTGCTTGTGCAGGATCAAGATTCATTCACATATGAGGACGCACAAATTACAATCCCTACGAAACGTAAACCTACGGAAGAAGAATTGAAAGCATTGAAACTTGCGTGGAAAGTAGTTAAACATGTTAAGTCCAATGCAATCGTAGTAGCTGGTAACGACATGACACTAGGTGTTGGCGCTGGTCAAATGAACAGAGTTGGAGCGGCAAAAATTGCCCTAGAACAAGCGGGTGAACGTGCAAAAGGTGCAGTCCTAGCCTCAGATGCATTCTTCCCAATGAGCGATACAGTAGAAGCAGCAGCACGCGCTGGAATTACAGCCATCATCCAACCAGGCGGATCCATTCGCGATGAAGAATCCATTAAAGCTTGTGATGAACACGGCATCGCCATGATTTTCACAGGCGTACGTCACTTCAAACATTAAAAGGGGACAGTCCCTTTGGGGACAGGTCCAAAAGGGACAGGTTCAAAATAGTAATGGGCGGTGATTTTTTGAAGGTATTAGTTGTGGGCGGAGGCGGTCGCGAGCATGCCCTTTGTAAAAAAGTAAAGATGAGCACACTTGTAACGGAAGTGTATTGTGCTCCAGGAAATGCGGGGATTGCGGAAGATGCAATTCTTGTTCCGATAAAAGAAACCGATTTTTCCAAACTTATTCAATTTGCGAAAAAAAATAAGATTGATTTAACGATTGTAGGACCGGAAGTTCCCCTTGCCGCTGGAATCGTAGACGAATTTGAAACAGCGGGTTTAAAAATTTTTGGACCTAGAAAAAATGCTGCCATTATTGAAGGTAGTAAATCGTTCGCGAAAGAATTGATGAAAAAATATCAAATTCCAACAGCGGAATACGAAACCTTCCATTCTTATAATGAAGCAAAATCATATATTGATAAAAAGGGAGCGCCTATTGTCATTAAGGCTGATGGACTTGCAGCTGGAAAAGGTGTTGTCGTTGCGATGACACTAGAAGAAGCTGATGCCGCTTTAAAGGATATGTTGTTAGATGCAAGATTTGGTGAATCATCAGCAACCGTCGTAGTGGAAGAGTTTCTTGAAGGAGAAGAATTCTCTTTAATGGCTTTTGTCAATGGAGAAAAGGTTTACCCAATGGTGATTGCACAAGACCATAAGCGTGCTTTTGATGGCGACAAAGGTCCAAATACAGGGGGGATGGGTGCATATTCTCCTGTACCTTTTATTCCTGAAGCGGAAGTTGAACATGCGGTTGAAGAAATCCTGTTCCCTACTGCAAAAGCCATGATCCAAGAAGATCGTCCTTTTACAGGGATTTTGTATGCCGGATTAATCCAGACTTCGCAAGGTCCAAAAGTAATCGAATTTAACGCCCGTTTCGGCGATCCGGAAACGCAAGTTGTTTTAGCGAGACTTGAAAGTGATTTAGTAGAATTACTGAATGATTTACTAGACGGAAAAGAGCCGAAAATTCAATGGTCTAATGAAGCTGTCGTTGGCGTCGTTTTAGCAGCTGAAGGATATCCAGGAGACTATAAAAAAGGTGTAGCATTACCAACTTTTTCATCTGATGATTCTAGCGTGGCCCTTTTCCACGCAGGCACGAGCCGTGATGACAAAGAAGGTCCATATCTATCAAATGGCGGCAGATTATTATTAGCTGCTGCAAAAGCAGATTCTATAGAAGAAGCAGTAAATAAAGTCTATCAAGAAATGAAACAACTAGACCATCAAGAATTTTTCTATCGTAAAGATATTGCACATAAAGCATTATAATTTTTGGGGACGGGTTCAAATGAACCTGTCCCCTTTTTGCCTGTCTCGATGCAGACGCCTTCCGCTTTTCTAGTCACAATTTGTTAAATTTTTTCTGTAGAACTTTACTGCGTTAAAACGAATAGTATGTTAGAATAATGTTATAGTGAAAGTTATACTCCCAGGAGGAATGGGTATGTGGAATCAACGATACCGTTGGAAAAATAGACAGATTCGGGAACAGGTGTCTGTTATAGATGGGCAGAAGTCGCCAACACTTTTATTAAAAAACGCCCGTTTCCTACATTCAATTTTAAAAAAATGGATAACGTCCAATATATGGATTTATCAAGATCGAATTATTTATATTGGTGAAGAACTACCAAAAAGATTAGAAAACTGTGAAATTATCGATTGCTCCGGACTCACTCTTGTCCCTGGATATATAGAGCCTCACGTTCACCCGTTTCAACTTTATAATCCCCAATCATTCGCTCGTTTTGCATCTCAATCTGGTACAACGACTCTAATATGTGACAACCTATTCTTTTTTCTACATTTAAACAAAAAGAAAGCGTTTGCACTTTTGAATGAGCTGAACGAATCACCTGTCTCTATGTATTGGTGGGGACGATTTGATTCTCAAACCGAGATGAATGAAGAGGAGACTATTTTTACAAATAGTGAAATTAAGTCGTGGCTTGAGCATGAAGCTGTTGTGCAAGGTGGAGAATTAACGGGCTGGCCCAAGCTTCTAGCTGGGGACGATTTAATGCTACATTGGATTCAAGAAACGAAGCGTCTGGGTAAAAAAGTCGAAGGTCATTTCCCTGGTGGTTCCGATAAGACACTGACAAAAATGAAATTATTTGGCGTGGATGGGGATCATGAATCAATGACAGGGGCGGATGTTTACAAGCGCCTCATGCATGGATATACGGTTGCTCTTAGACATTCATCAATCAGACCAGATTTAAATGTCATGTTAAAAGAAATCCATGAATTAGGTATTGATCAATATGATTCGCTTGTTTTTACAACAGATGGATCTACTCCTGCCTTTTATAAACAAGGGGTCATGGATATGATGATTGACATGGCGATTAAAAATGGAGTACCGACGATTGATGCGTATCATATGGCTTCCTATAATATCGCTCGTCATTATAATCTGTCGCATCATCACGGCATGATTGCAACAGGCAGAATCGCAAATATTAATTTTCTTTCAAATGAAACAGAGCCTACTCCGATATCAGTTCTTGCAAAAGGACAATGGGTAAAAAGAGATGGTCAGAATTTAATCAATGACAAGGATATAAATTGGAAGGAATTTGGATTAGAGCCGTTGAATTTAAATTGGGAACTACAATCATCCGATTTGCAATTTTCCATGCCTTTTGGAATCGAAATGGTCAATGATGTCATTACAAAGCCATATTCCGTTTCTCTCGATTTATCAATTGATTACCTTCCACAAAAACATGAGGAGAGTTATTTTGCGTTGTTTGATCGGAAGGGGAAATGGAGAATTAACACAATTGTCAAAGGATTCGCAAAAAGTGTAAGCGGTTTCGCCTCTTCTTTTTCAAATACTGGGGATATTATTTTAATAGGTAAAATGAAAAAGGATATGCTCCTTGCTTTTAAAAGAATGAAAGAAATTGGTGGAGGCATTGTCCTTGCTGAAAATGGAAAAGTCATACATGAAATTCCGTTGCCGCTTGCTGGATTAATGTCAGATCAGCCATTAGAGGAATTAATAAAAGCTGAAGAAAGATTAAAGGAGCTACTATACGAAAGAGGGTATTCTTTTACTGATCCTATCTATTCTTTACTATTTTTCTCTGCAACTCATTTACCGTATATTCGGGTAACGCAAAGCGGAATGTATGATGTAATGAATAAAACTATACTATTTCCAACATTAATGCGTTAAAATGATAGAGTAAAGAATGATGTAGGGGATGGAATAGTGAAGCATAAATCGATACCAGTCATATTATTGATCACAGCCATATTACTTTTATCAGCCTGTAGTAAGAAGGCTCCAGATAAAGAAACTCCAAAGCCAGAAGTAAATGAACCGGAGACAACGGAGCAGACTTCGGACAAAACGGATGAGTATCATTTTCCATTAACAGGGATAGGCACTGACGTGGAGCCTAATCGAAGAGCGGTTGCAGTCATGATAAATAATCATCCGGAAGCGCGTCCTCAAACGGGACTTTCGCAGGCCGATATAGTGTACGAACTACTAGCTGAAGGAAATGTTACGAGATTTTTAGCTATTTTTCAAAGCGAAGCGCCTGAAAATATTGGTCCAGTTCGTAGTGCCCGCGAATATTATATTGAGCTTGCCCAAGGCTATAATGCTCTTTTCATTGCGCATGGATATAGCCCAGAAGCTGAAAAAATACTATCATCCGGTGTCATCGACAATTTAAACGGGATGAGATATGATGGTACTTTATTTAAACGATCATCGGATCGAAAAGCGCCACATAATTCTTATATTACTTATAAAAATATCGAAAAAGGAGCAGAGGATAATGGATTTTCAATGACCGGTCCTCCAGCTTCAATGGATTTTTATAAAGAAGAAGAACTTGAGAGTATCAGTGGAACTGGCGCAAATCATATAAAAGTTGTATACGGAAATAGCTCACAATTTACAGCGGAGTATCAATATGACTCTCAATCTGGTGAATATTCTCGTTTTTCCGATGGTGAACAAACGGTTGAATATAAAACTAGAGAACCTGTGTTAGTCAAAAATCTTTTAGTTATTGAAACTGAACATAAAGTTTTGGATTCAGCTGGAAGACGCTTCATTGATTTAAAATCTGGCGGTAAAGCTTACTTGTTCCAAGAAGGGAACATGAAAGAAATAGAATGGAGAAATACTGACGGCCAGATTCTTCCATATGAGAATGGTCAACCTGCAAAGCTTGTTCCAGGGAAAACGTGGGTCAATGTCATACCTAGTTTGAACGATGTCTCATACGAGCTCAAATAAAAAAGGAGATAGATGGATGCAAATCGAAAAATTAAGAGGTCGAGAGCTTGACCAATTATTTGAAGCGGTCTTATCTTTAAAAAATGTTGAAGAATGCTATCGTTTCTTTGATGATTTATGTACGATTAACGAAATTCAAGCTTTGTCGCAACGTCTAGAAGTAGCTAGAATGCTAAGAGATGGAAAAACCTATCATAAAATTGAGACAGAAACAGGTGCAAGCACGGCAACAATCTCTCGAGTAAAACGTTGTCTCAATTATGGAAACGATACGTATGAAATGGTCCTTGAGAGGATTTATAAAGATAAGGAATAGATAGAATAAAGCCTAGTATCTTGGTAAGATTGGATACTGGGCTTTTTAGTTGCAATTCTTGTCTAAAATAATCCTATAAGTGGTGGGATACGAATAGAATTGTAGGCATGTCGAGAAGAAGTGAGAGATTGGGAAATAGAAGTAAGAGCACGGCTAATAGAAGAGAGAGCACGGCTAATAGAAAAGTGAGCACGGAGAATATAATTGTGAGCATAGCGAACAGAGACGTGAGCGAGAAACTGCACGTCAGGATAGATATTGTCAATGGAATCAGCTAATAGGGATGTCTTAACGTCTAATAGGACTACTGAATCGTCTAATAGGCTGGCAGAATTGTCTAATAGATCGTCGATACGTCTAATAGAACAGCTGAATCATCTAATAGAGGCGCCAAACCAACTAATAGAAGACAGAGCTATGGCTTAGAAAAACGCCTATTGAGAATAGACTTGCAGGAACACCGAATAGAATTCTTGTTAACTCCAGCTCAAACGACGAACAAGATAAAAAGGATTGCCAAAAACAACGAACTATTAGCCAAAGAATTTTCTCTTTTACGTCAGTACCACACTCGTCAAAATGCTATAATGTAATATGGTAATAAGAAAAGCGAAAGCGTCTTGCTCATCGACGTACGAACTACAGGTGCTTCGACTGAGATAAAGGAAACACGATGAACCTGCAAGGTGAATCGATATTGACTTATCGTAGGGAGAAGCCACGTAGTTCGCTAGTCGATAGGCGCTGTAGCTAGACAATAGAAAAGCGAAAGCGTCTTGCTCATCGACGTACGAACTACAGGTGCTTCGACTGAGATAAAGGAAACACGATGAGCCTGCAAGGTTAATCAATATTGACTCCACATAGGGAAGTCGACAGGCGCTGTAGCTAGAACACTCTAAATAAATAATATATACACTTAAAAAATATATGCTTTCATATAAAATGAAAAATGGAGGATTTTTAGCATATGTACGATGTAAAAAAATGGCGTCATGTTTTTAAGCTGGACCCGAATAAAGAGATTTCAGATGATCATCTTGAAGAATTATGCGAATCGGGAACGGACGCCATCATTGTGGGAGGTACAGATGATGTAACTCTGGATAAAGTTCTTAATCTGATGGCAAGAATTAGAAGGTATACCGTACCTTGCGTATTGGAAGTCAGCAATCTTGAATCAATTACTCCAGGCTTTGACCTATACTTCATTCCTTCTGTACTTAACAGTCGGGATATTCGCTGGTTCTCAGGTATTCATCACGAGGCTGTTAAAGAATACGGAGAGTTAATGGATTGGAATGAAATTCTTATTGAAGGCTACTGTATATTAAACGATAATTGTAAAGCGGCCATACAAACAAATGCGAATACGAATATCGATGCGGACGATGTCGTTGCGTATGCGATGATGGCAGAAAAAATGTTTCGTATGCCGATTTTTTATATGGAATATAGTGGTACATACGGTGACCCCGAACTTGTAAAAAAAGTGAAAAATCAGCTCAATGAAACAAAGCTTTTTTATGGTGGTGGAATTAATACCGTACAACAAGCAATTGAAATGAGGCAGGTTGCCGATGTAATTATCGTCGGAAACGCCATTTATGAAAACTTCGGTGAAGCATTGAAAACAGTTAACATATAACGATATAATAGAACAAATGTTCTTTAATAGGCGGTGAACAACGTGCAATTTTTAACAAATCGTCTCCTTGAAGGTTTAAATCCTGAGCAAAAGGAGGCTGTAAAAACAACAGATGGGCCTTTGTTGATTATGGCGGGGGCTGGAAGTGGAAAAACGAGGGTGCTCACACATCGAGTTGCCTATTTAATGGTGGAAAAAGGTGTGAATCCTTACAATATTTTAGCAATTACGTTTACAAATAAAGCTGCACGCGAAATGAAAGACCGTATTGGAAAAATCATGGGCGGTACAGCTGAAGAAGTTTGGATCTCTACATTTCACTCCATGTGCGTTCGAATTTTACGACGCGATATTGATCGGCTAGGATATAACCGCAATTTTACAATCCTCGATACGACTGACCAACTATCTGTCATTAAAAATGTCCAGAAAGACCTCAATATCGATTCGAAAAAATATGATGCAAGGGCGATTCTTGGCGCTATTAGCAGTGCTAAGAACGAATTAGTCACAACGAGCGAGTATGAGAAACAAGCAGCAGGCTATTATGCACAAACGGTCAGCAAGGTTTATACAGAATATCAGCGCAGACTACGCAGAAATAATGCACTCGATTTTGACGATTTAATTATGGTGACGATTCAACTTTTTCAAGGTGTCCCAGAAGTTCTCGAATTTTATCAACGTAAGTTTCAATATATTCATGTGGATGAATATCAAGATACGAACCGTGCTCAATATCTTTTAGTCAAATTACTTGCCGTTAGGTTGAAAAACTTATGTGTCGTCGGCGACTCCGACCAGTCCATTTACAGATGGCGCGGAGCGGACATTGCCAATATCCTTTCATTTGAAAAAGATTATCCAAATGCGAAAGTTATTTTATTGGAGCAAAATTATCGTTCTACTAAAAGAATTTTGGAAGCAGCAAACGAAGTCATACAAAATAACCATAATCGCAAGCCGAAAAATTTGTGGACTGATAATGACGAAGGTCCAAAAATTGTGTATTACCGTGCGGATGGAGAGCAAACTGAAGCTCAATTCGTTGCTGGCAAAATAAAAGAAAAGACGGCAGATCCTAACCGCACGCTTTCAGATGTGGCCATCCTTTATCGGACAAATGCCCAGTCCCGTGTAATGGAGGAAGTTTTATTAAAATCAAACATTGAGTACAATATCGTCGGCGGAACAAAGTTCTATGACCGTAAAGAAATTAAAGACTTGCTAGCTTATTTACGGCTTATTGCAAATCCAGACGATGATATTAGCTTGCAACGTATAATTAATGTTCCGAAACGAGGCATTGGTGCAACTTCTTTAGATAAAATTGCGTCCTATGCAAGAGAACATGACTTATCACTGTATCATGCGTTAAATGAGATTGATTTTATCGGTTTATCCGGAAAAACGGCAAATTCAGCGGCTGAATTCCATGCACTCATTCGCAACATTACGCAAATGCAAGATTTTCTGTCTGTTACTGAAATCGTGGAGGAAGTAATCGAGAAATCAGGGTACGAAGCGATGTTGCGAGCGGAAAAAACACTCGAAGCCGAAAGTCGATTAGAGAATATAAACGAATTTTTATCTGTTACGAAAAGCTTTGAAGAAGGTAATGATGATAAAAGCTTGATTGCCTTTTTAACAGACTTGGCGCTTGTTGCAGATATCGATAAGCTTGATGAAGATGGTACTCCAGGGGATGCTGTGACGTTAATGACCCTTCACTCCGCAAAAGGATTAGAGTATCCAATTGTATTTTTAATCGGAATGGAAGAAGGAGTTTTTCCGCATAGCCGATCATTAATGGAAGAAGAAGAAATGGAAGAAGAGCGTAGACTGGCATACGTCGGCATCACTCGTGCAGAAGAAGAGTTATTTATTACAAATGCACAAATGAGGACGCTTTTCGGCCGTACGAGTATGAATCCTGTTTCGAGATTTATAGCTGAGATTCCAGAAGATGTTTTAGAGCATGCCCATAAGGAAATGAGACGACCTGTTGCTTCCCAAAGCTTTGCTGTCGGAGGACAAACGAGGAGCAAGCCTGTAAGTAGACCTACTCCTACACCAGTTACAACCGGTGCTGACGGAGTAGCCTGGAAAGCTGGCGATAAAGCAGAGCATACAAAATGGGGTATCGGTACAGTTGTAACGGTAAAAGAAAAGAATGGAAGTGTCGAACTCGATATCGCTTTTCCAAGCCCAATTGGTATTAAGCGCCTATTGGCTGATTATGCCCCGATTAAAAAAGTCTAGTAAGCTTTTTAGGAGGACTGAGAGATGGCCCGCGATTCAGTAGAAAAACAGTTAAAAGAATTATACAATCTATTAAATCAATACAATTATGAGTATCATGTTTTGGACAATCCATCTGTTCCGGATGCAGAGTATGATCGACTGATGAGAGAGTTAATAAAGCTCGAGGAAGAACATCCCGAGCTCATATCGCCCGATTCGCCAACTCAACGTGTTGGTGGCGAACCGTTATCGACTTTTGAAAAAGTTCGTCATGAAACACAGATGTTAAGCTTAGCTAATGCTTTTTCTGAAGAGGATCTTCGCGACTTTGATCGTCGAGTTAGACAGGGGATTGGGGAACAATTTTCATATGTTTGTGAATTGAAAATTGATGGATTAGCCGTATCGCTTCGTTATATCGACGGACTTTTTGTACAAGGGTCTACAAGGGGAGACGGCACCATTGGTGAAGACATTACCGCTAATTTAAGGACGATACGTTCTATTCCTATAAGACTAAAAGAGCCATTTTCTCTTGAAGTTCGCGGCGAAGCATATATGCCTAAAAAATCGTTTTTACAATTAAACAAAGTGCGAGAAGAAAATGGTGAAGTACTATTCGCAAATCCGAGAAATGCAGCTGCAGGCTCTCTCCGTCAGCTTGATCCGAGAATTGCCGCATCACGTAACCTGGATGTTTTCTTATATGGGATGGGGGATTCTGGGACAACCGGCGTAACCGCACATAGTGAGGGCCTTGATCTACTTCAGAAGATGGGCTTAAAAGTGAATAACGAAAGAAAAAAATGTGAATCTATCGAAGAAGTAATAGAGTATATTAAAAAATGGACAGAGAATCGACCACATCTCGATTATGAAATTGACGGGATTGTGATCAAAGTTGATTCAATCGACCAACAGGAACAGCTAGGAAGTACAGCCAAAACGCCTCGCTGGGCCGTTGCTTACAAATTTCCTGCGGAAGAAGTCATTACAAAACTGATTGATATTGAACTAAGCGTTGGACGAACTGGTGTAATTACGCCAACGGCTATATTGGAGCCTGTTCGTGTCGCAGGAACGACTGTACAAAGAGCTTCTCTTCATAATGAAGATTTGATAAGAGAAAAAGATATTATGCTTCACGATTACGTAGTTGTTAAAAAAGCAGGAGACATTATTCCTGAAGTCGTAAATGTACTCACTGAAAGAAGAAACGGTGAAGAAATTCCGTTCCATATGCCTACGCATTGCCCAGAATGTGATAGTGAATTAATTCGTTTGGAAGGTGAAGTAGCTCTTCGTTGTATTAACCCAACATGTCCAGCACAAAGACGTGAAGGTCTAATTCACTTTGTTTCTCGGAATGCAATGAATATTGATGGTTTAGGTGAAAAGGTAATTGGTCAATTATTTTCCCTTCAACTTGTAAAAGATCCTGCGGACATTTACTTTTTAACAAAGGATCAACTATTAAACATGGAGAGAATGGGAGAAAAATCAGCAACGAATTTAATCAATGCGATACAAGCATCTAAAGCTAATTCACTTGAAAAATTGTTGTTCGGTCTTGGTATTCGTCATGTAGGGGAAAAGGCAGCAAAAACACTTGCAGAGCATTTTGAAACGATCGATAAACTTTCTATTGCTTCACGTGAAGAATTAATAAGCGTTGAAGAAGTTGGAGAAAAAATGGCAGATGCAATTGCTACGTTTTTTGAAAACGAGGAATTCGAACAGTTAATCTCAAAGTTGAAAAATGCTGGAGTAAATATGGAATATCTCGGTCCAAAAAGATCGGAGACAGCAAATATAGATTCTTATTTTAACGGAAAAACCGTTGTACTAACCGGAAAGCTTGAAAAAATGAACCGAAACGAAGTAAAAGCAACGATTGAATCATTAGGTGGTAAAGTTTCCGGCAGTGTTAGTAAAAAAACGGATTTAGTCATAGCTGGCGAAGACGCTGGATCGAAATTGACAAAAGCAGAAGAACTTGGAATTGAAGTGTGGGACGAAGAAAGGCTTCTAGAAGAACTGGTCGACTAGCACTTCCCCACAATCTTTTGAAAATAAAGGTGGAAAAATGGCATGAAAAAATGGTTGGCTTTGCTTATGGCAACGGCTCTTTTAAGTGGCTGTGTGCCAACGTTTCAAAAAAATGATGAAGTTGTACAAGATAATAATGACAACAAGGATAAATCGATCATACCTAGTTATCAAATATCTGATTCTTATTATCGATCAGTTGTTCCATTTAGGACTAGTAAAACAAGAGGAATGGTCGTATCAAACCTAAATTCTAAATATGATATTGATGAGTTTGAAACAGGCTTAATGCGAGTTGCAAATGAACATTTCTCGACGGATAAATACGTATTTGAAGAAGGCCAAAAGCTTGATAAAGAAACAGTAAGCAAATGGTTAAGACGAAAATATACAGCGAGTCAATTAAAAGAATTAAACATAAAAGAAGAGGATAACATTGGTCTCAATCCTTTAAATAACGAAAAAGGGTCGATTGAACAACAAAATGAGAAAAGTCCAATTTATCTTGCACAAGTTCTTGAACATGACTATTTAATAAAGAAAGATGACAAGGTGAAACTTGGCGGGATTGTGATTGGACTTGCGTTAAATTCTGTTCATTATTACCAAAAAGAAAAATATGGAGCGACGTTCGAACAGGACATTCCTCATGATAAATTGGCCGCGGAAGGAAAGAAAATGGCCGAGGAGATTATTAAACGACTTCGTTCTAATACAGAGATTGGTAATGTACCGATTACCATCGCCTTGTTCGAGCAGAAAGGCAAAAACTCGGTCATTCCCGGAAACTTTTTTGCATACGCACATGCCAATGGAGGGAGTGCTTCTCTAGGCGACTGGAAAGCGATTGATGAAACATACTATCTCTTCCCATCATCCGCTGCTGAAAAAGATCATCGAGATGATGTTACCTCCTTTATGGCGTTTAAAGACGAAGTCGAGAAATATTTCCCGAATTATAACGGTGTAATAGGACAGGCCTTTTATAAAAATGGACAGTTTATTAAACTTTCCATTGATATACCAATTCAGTTATATGGCCATGCTGAAATTATAGCCTTTACTCAATATGCGACTTCCCTCGTCATGGACCATTTTCCGGATTATGTTACGGTAGATGTAAATATAAATTCCATTAATGGAGCGGAAGCATTAATTGTTAAAAACGCCGGAGATAAAGAGCCGTTTGTTCATATATACTAATTGATTCTATATCAGGCGCGTTAATGTCTGCTCCAGCCCGATTCGGGAAAGAAATCAATTGACCATCCCATTCCGTCTCGAATAAATCCGAATCACAACTTATATCGCCGTCTGGGACTTATAGGAGATCTCGCAGGCACGTCATGTGCAGAGGAGACCTACGGAGAAGTTCTCGGTACGGAAACCAGCGTGCAATTTTATCAAAGCAAGAGGGGGCAAATACCTTGCCCTCTTGCGTTTGTTTAAGTTTTTCTGATATTATCAATAGTATTGCAAGGATCGATTTTTTACCGGAGGTGCAGAAAATGTCGAGAATTTCGAAAGATCAAGTATTGCATGTAGCTCATTTAGCTAGACTTGAAATGAATAATGAAGAAGCGGAACAATTTACTGAACAGCTTGACCGCATCATCGAAATGGCAGAGAAATTAGATGAACTGAATACCGAGAATATTAAGCCGACTTCCCACGTGTTCGCTCAAGAAAATGTAATGCGTGAAGATGTGGCGGTAAAAGGGTTGCCAATTGAAGAAGTGCTGAGAAACGTCCCTCAACATGAAGATGGACAAATTAAAGTACCTAAAATTTTGGATTAAGGGGGGACTCCCATGTCGATTTTGGATCATAGCATAAAAGATATACATGAACTTTTACATAAAAAAGAAATCTCCGTTTCTGATTTAGTAGATCAATCAATTAATCGGATCAATGAAGTTGATGGAAAAGTACAAGCTTTTCTAACAGTGGATGAAGAAAATGCTAGAAAAAAAGCAAAAGAATTGGACGGTAAGTTGGGAGACAATCCACTTTTCGGAATTCCAGCAGGGATGAAGGATAACATCGTTACGAAGAACTTGCGCACTACATGTGCTAGTAAGATGCTTGAAAACTTTGATCCTGTTTATGACGCAACGGTCATGGAAAAGTTGAATGAAGAGAGCACTGTTACAATTGGTAAATTGAATATGGACGAGTTTGCGATGGGGTCTACAACTGAAACCTCAGCTTTTCACATAACGAGGAATCCATGGAATCTTGACCGAGTTCCGGGTGGATCTTCAGGTGGATCCGCAGCCGCAGTTGCATCTGGACAAGTATCATTTGCTCTAGGTACCGATACAGGTGGATCTATCCGTCAGCCCGCTGCTTTTTGTGGAGTAGTTGGTATGAAACCTACATATGGGCGTGTATCTCGTTATGGATTAGTCGCTTTTGCGTCATCCTTAGATCAAGCTGGTCCTATTACAAGAACTGTAGAGGACAATGCAATTGTTTTACAAGCTATTGCAGGCTTGGATTCCAACGATTCCACTACTGTGAACAAAGAAGTGCCTAATTACTTAGCAGGATTAACTGGAGATGTAAAAGGGTTAAAAATTGCTGTTCCTAAAGAATATTTAGGAGAAGGAGTAAGTGAAGCTTCACGTCAGTCCGTGCTTGATGCGCTAAAAGTACTTGAAGGTCTTGGCGCAACTTGGGAAGAAGTTTCCCTACCGCATTCTCAATACGGGGTAGCAACGTATTATTTACTTGCTTCTTCTGAGGCTTCTGCTAACCTTGCACGTTTTGATGGTGTTCGTTACGGTTACCGTACACCGAATCCGAAAAATTTAATGGATTTATATAAAAAGTCACGTTCAGAAGGCTTTGGCGACGAAGTAAAACGTCGTATCATGCTTGGGACTTTTGCGCTTAGCTCAGGGTTTTATGATGCTTATTATAAAAAGGCACAACAAGTTAGAACACTGATTAAGCAAGATTTCGATAATGTGTTTTCAAAATATGATGTAATCATTGGACCTACAACTCCAACACCAGCTTATAAAATTGGAGAAGTCGTTCATGATGTAGTAACCATGTACGTAAGAGATCTACTGACAATCCCTGTCAACCTAGCGGGTCTTCCAGGAATATCTGTACCTTGTGGATTTACAGAAGGTCTTCCACTTGGACTACAAATTATTGGAAAGCATTTTGACGAACAAACGATTTACCGTGTTGCTCATGCATTTGAGCAAGCGACGAATTTCCATCAACAAACGCCACAATTGTAAGGGGGGAGAGACGACATGAATTTTGAAACGGTAATCGGACTTGAAGTCCACGTAGAATTAAAAACGGAATCAAAAGTATTTTCACCAGCTCCTAACCATTTTGGAGCGGAACCAAATCATAACACAACTGTTATCGACCTTGGCTATCCTGGTGTATTGCCAGTATTAAACAAGAGCGCAGTAGAATATGCAATGAAAGCTGCAATGGCGATCAATTGTGAAATCGCAACAGAAACGAAATTTGATCGTAAAAACTATTTTTACCCAGATAATCCAAAAGCTTATCAAATTTCTCAGTTTGACAAACCAATTGGGGAACATGGCTGGATTGAAATAGAAGTTGACGGTGTTAAAAAGAAAATAGGTATCACACGCCTTCACCTTGAAGAAGATGCTGGTAAATTAACGCATAAAGAAGACGGATCACTCGTTGACTTAAACCGTGCTGGAACTTCACTAATTGAGATTGTTTCTGAGCCGGATATTCGTTCACCTCAAGAAGCGTATGCTTATTTAGAGAAACTAAAATCCATTATTCAATATACAGGTGTTTCTGATGTTAGAATGGAAGAAGGTTCTCTAAGATGTGATGCCAACATTTCTTTACGTCCAGTTGGACAAGAAGAATTTGGAACAAAAACAGAATTGAAAAACTTAAACTCCTTTAACTTTGTCCGTAGAGGATTAGAGTTTGAACAAAAACGTCAGGAGAAAGTTCTTTTATCAGGTGGAGTGATCCAACAAGAAACTCGTCGTTTTGACGAATCTACTGGTGAAACGATCTTAATGCGTGTCAAAGAAGGAGCAGAAGATTACCGCTACTTCCCTGAGCCGGATCTCGTTCAGTTATATATTGATGATGAGTGGAAAGCCCGCGTTCGTGCGGAAATTCCTGAGCTTCCAGATGCTCGTAAAAAGCGCTATGTTGAAGATTTAGGTCTCCCAGCGTATGATGCGATGGTCCTTACGTTAACGAAGGAAATGTCCGACTTCTTTGAAGCGGTACTTGCTGAAGAGGCAGACGCGAAGCAAGCTTCCAACTGGATGATGGGAGAAGTTTCTGCTTACCTGAACTCCGAGCAAAAAGAACTACATGAAACGGCACTAACGCCAGCTGGACTCGCAGGAATGATTAAGTTGATCGAAGATGGAACGATTTCATCCAAAATTGCGAAACAAGTATTCCGCGAACTTGTTGAAAAAGGCGGAGACGCAGAAACAATCGTAAAAGAAAAAGGCTTAGTCCAAATTTCAGACGAAGGCGCATTGCTCGCCATCGTAACCGAAACATTAGATGCCAACCCACAATCCATTGAAGATTACAAAAATGGAAAAGGCCGCGCACTCGGATTCCTAGTCGGCCAAATCATGAAAGCCACAAAAGGCCAAGCGAACCCACCGATGGTTAATAAGTTATTGAAACAAGAAATGGATAAACGATAATAATAGAGATAGGTACTCCGTAACGGGGTGCCTATTTTTATTTTTGGCGGCTGAATACTGCGTGTACGAGTTTCGAGGTCAAATAAAGATCACCGTTCGGTAATAGGTTAAGGAAATTGCATTTTATTAGTAAGTTAAACGTCATTCGATAAAATAAAAGCCGGTTGAACGGCAATAGGATTCAGCTGAACGGGAATAGAAGGTGTTCGAACGGTAATAGGATTCAGCTGAACGGGAATAGAAGATGTTTGAATGGTAATAGGACCCAACTGAACGAGAATAGAAGATGTTTGAACGGTAATAGGATTCAGCTGAACGGGAATAGAAGGTGTTCGAACGGTAATAGGATTCAGCTGAACGGGAATAGAAGGTGTTCGAACGGTAATAGGATTCAACTGAACGGGAATAGAAGGTGTTTGAACGGCAATAGGATTCAACTGAACGGGAATAGAAGGTGTTCGAACGGATATAGGGTTCAACTGAACGGGAATAGAAGGTGTTCGAACGGTAATAGGATTCAACTGAACGGGAATAGAAGGTGTTCGAACGCTAATAGGATTCAGCTGAACGGGAATAGAAGATGTTTGGACGGTAATAGAATCAGCTGAAGACGATAGAGGACGGCTACCCCATAAATAAAACCATATCTTTAGAATAGTAATATGTAGAAAAAACAGTTTTTATTTTATAAGCCTTTAAGCTGAATGAAAATGGATCCTAGTATATAATAATAGGCAATAACAAAAGAAAAGAGGCGGAAATATGAACTTAGTGGACTGGTTTAATAAAGGAATGACATCTGAAGAGTACATAAATTCAATGGAAAAGCATCAAGAAAATTTGCAAACGATTCTTCAAAAATTTGAAGTTCCAGTAGGAGATGAAGCATCTTTAGCAAAATTAAAAGATGAAGAACTTCGCGTTATTGTCCTTACGGAAGATTGGTGTGGCGATGCCATGGTGAATGTTCCTATTTTATTAAAAATAGCCGAAAAAAGTGGAATAGAAGTTCGTATGCTGCTTCGTGATCAAAATTTAGAATTGATGGATCAATATTTAACGAATGGTACATCACGAGCAATCCCTATTTTTGTTTTTATCGATAAAGAGGGAAATGAACGTGCCGTCTGGGGACCAAGAGCGGAGAGTGTGCAACAATATGTGGATGAGCAGCGTTCTATGCTCCCTAGTAAGGAAGATGAAACCTTCGCGGAAAAGCAAAGTGAAATGTACGCTCAAATGATGGATAAATATGTAACAGATTCTACTGTTTGGGACGATGTATATAGTAGCATTAAAAATAGACTTCAATAAAATCGAGGTGTTGAATAATGGAGGAAATTGCAAATCAATATTTACAATATTTACGCTTAACACGTGAGGAACCGAATCTAAATTATTTGCAGCGCCTTATTCAACACCATTTGTCATTTATTCCGTATGAAACGTTTAGTAAATTTCAATATTTTTCTCTTGCACCGGATTATATTCCACCACTACCTGTCTTCGTTCAAAATATGGTTGAAAAAGGCTGGGGGGGCACATGCTATACGCTTAACATGAATTTTGCTAGATTACTATCATTGCTAGGGTATGATTGCTCTCTCGTAAAAGTAGAACCAGGCCATCTTGCCATTATGGTGATGATTCAAGATAGAAAATACTATGTAGATGTTGGATATGGTTCTCCCATTATGAAGCCAGTGGACTTGGAAGCTAAAACGAGGCATCATATGCACGGGTTCGGTGAAGAAATTATTTTTACGAAGCTTAGTTTGGATACATACGAAATAGATCGCCGATCAAATGGTAAATCGTTTGTAAAAAAACAAATCATCTGGAAGCCTCTCTCGGAAAAGGATATTACGGATGATATTCGCTCATCGTATTTAGACAGTGATGACAATATTACTATGAGAAGAATTACTGCCGTTCGTTTCAATGGTCATCAATGTTATTTTTTACGCAATAACTCGATGAAGATCATGACGTTTCGAAATATTAGTGAGGTAAAAATGAATGATTTTGGTAAATGGGAGAAACTAGTAGGGGAAGTTTATCAAGTAGATTCCGAGTCTTTAGTAGACTCTATTCAATTCCTTGCCGAACGAGGAATTAAATTGTTTTAAAAAATTCACCTGAATAGAGGTGGATTTTTTTATTTGGAAACAAATATTAATAATTTACGTCTTAACTTGTAGAAGATAAATATATTGGGGAGGAAGCGCTATGTATTCACCTGATGCTTTTAACTTTGTAAAATATGAAATGGTTTTTTTGACGATTATCTTAATTGTAATATTTATTAGCATTGTTTTTCTTAAAAAGTATACGAAATTTTTAAATAGATTTTCAGTTATGTTGATCAGTTTTATATGTATAATAATCTCTTCCTTAAACTTGATTATGCTTGGGTATGTAGCAGATGAGTTAAATTATGTGGATACTGTTAATTCGTATATATTTATTGCAATTATTGGATTTAGTGTTCTTAACTCAGCTTTTGCATATAAAAATCAATAGTGGGACCAACGCGAATTTTTATACTAATTCTCTTTGATATTTTGCTATAATTGCAATCGTATACATAAAAAGAAAGGGGCTTTTCTGATGGATTTACGTATTATGACATACAACGTGCGAAATGACTGTGACGCACCGCCTAATTCTTGGGAGGAACGTAAAGGGCTAATGAGGGATTTGATTATTCGAGAATCTCCAGATCTGATTGGTACCCAGGAATGTAAATTTAACCAAGTGCAGGATTTGGATCATCTTCTTGAGGATTACAATTGGATTGGTTTGGGACGAGAAGGCGGCAGTAAAAGTGAGTTTATGGCGATATTTTATAAAAAAAGTCGTTTCGACGTGTTAGAATACGATCATTTTTGGCTGTCGGATACTCCAAATGTGATTGCCTCAAGCACGTGGGGAAATGATTGTACGCGGATGGCCACTTGGGTTCGCTTCCTTGATAATGAGACGAATCAATCTTTCTATCATTTAAACACTCACTTGGACCATATTTCTGAAGTTGCGAGAGTAAAAGGTGCCGAGTTGATTGTAAAACATGCAAAAGCATTTGAGTCGTCTGTTCCGATATTTATTACGGGGGATTTTAACACTTTAGCCGAAACGGACACACATCAGGCCTTTTTGATAAAAGGGAATTTCATGGATACATGGAGTAATTCATCTGAACGAATGAATGAGGAACTGGGCAGCTTTAATAACTTTAATGATCCGACCGGAGGAGAAGGACGGATCGACTGGATTTTATATCGTGGAGATGTAAAAGTAGGTACTCTTAAAATTGTAAATGATCAAGTAGACGGAAGGTTCCCAAGTGATCATTTTCCAATTGTAGTAGATTTTGAGGTTTAAAAAAATGGTAGGCATCTTCAAAAGGATGCCTACCATTTTTTTAAGCTTGTATATTGTTGAAGATTTTGCGATATTGCCATATTAGAATGAGGATCATGATTTCCACTACAAATGAGGCAATTGCTCCTATTGTAATCAAAGTGAGGGCTGCACCTTCCGAAATATTTAAAGCAAAGGGTGTTAGAATCGCAACGCTAAGTACAACAATGACATAAATCTTTAGGTTGTTTTTGGTTGTATTGGCGAGCGACTCCTGTTTATGTTGATTCGCTAGTTCTATGGAACCCTTTAATAAATAATAAATAAGAACAAGGTGAATCAAAGTCATTATAGATGATGATGCAAGAATCAAAATGGTCGATGTAGAAGGGATGAAACCTTCCAAAATATTGATTTCCCCAATAAAATAAGTGGGTATAGATGCTACTCCTAAAAGGATTGCGTAAATATTAGCCTTTTTAAAATAAGAAGAAAATGTGCTTAAATCACTTAGACCGGATACGATGATAAAATAGCCGATGAAATCCGGGAAGAGATCGAATTGATTGATGTTTAAATTTAAAAATACGAGCATGAATCCCCAGAAGATTTTCGTAAAGGCTTTTGCGATGTCTGTCATTAATTTTCCCCCTGAATAATGGATACAATATCTTTTTCGGTCATTTCTGGCTGATAGTAAATCGTATCTGGGAATGAAAATGTTTTGCCTTCTTCATCATTACCAATCAATTTAATATCAAAGGTATATAAATGAAGTTTATTTTTATCATCATTATTAAACTTTATTTGATATTCCATTGACAAATAATCGCCTTTTTTCTTTAGTATGGGAAAGGAATCTTTAGTTAGGAGCTCTCCCTTTGGTACGATATCTGAATGATTTTCAGGAGTTCTTTGATGTTCTCCTACATAAACCTTTATTGCCTTTTCAAATTTATCCACAAACGGAATTTCCAAATCCGTGATAGTCACATCTTTTTTTGCAACAGCTACTGTATATCCAGTATGATCCGATGAACTCCCACTGGCACTAAAGTCGAAAGGGGTCTTGTTTTCTTTGTATTTGCGAAGAATCACATCTCCAATATCCATTAATTGAATTTCCCCATTCGTAAAATGTGCTTCTACTTCGGTTAGCTGTAGTTCTCCATTATTCATGATCTCTTCAAGTTCTTCAGTTACATTAACATGGACCATCTTTATTTGATGATGTGTAAATGTATCATATGTTTGATTTTCAAGCACTGGCAGCGTTATCTCTGAATCAGGAATCATAAACCAAGCAATTTCAATATCATCATTTCGATTTGTTATGTATTGAAATTCTAAGGTACTCCCAACGCTAACCTGGGTGTCATAATAATGTTTCAACATAATGGGCTCTTTCAATTGTTTACTCACAAAAAATAAATAATTCCCTATCATACTTATAATTGCGATTGCCATGCCACCTACTAGCACGGCTTTTTTGATATTCATATTTTCGTTCCTTTCTAAAATGTTCTTCACCTATAATTCTACAATTTTATATTATATCCTTTTTTAGTGTAGGGGAAGGTCTCTTTTCTACGTCTATTAGTTATAGATATGTGAATTATAGGAGTGAATTCCATGAAACGAAGTGCTATTTTACTTATTATTATTCTATTAGCGGTCATTACTTATCATAAAAAAGATCAAATTATTATGGCGTTTACGCATTCACCTGTACATATTTCGGGAGAAGCTGCCGTCCTAATGGATGAAAATACTGGGAAAATCATTTTTTCAAAAAACAAAAATGAAAAATTGTATCCAGCGAGTACGACGAAACTTTTAACTGCTTTGGTGGTCCTTGATAGAAGCGCACCTAACGAAAAAGTAAAGATTGGTAAAGAAGTTTATTTGCAAACGGAAGGTGAGGCGCGCGCCGGTTTATTCGAAGGACAAGTCCAGACTGTAGAGGGACTACTAGCCGCCATGCTTTTACAATCTGGAAATGATGCGGCAAGATCACTAGCTGTCTATACAGCTAACCAAGACAAGAAGATGAGTGAATTTGAAGCTATTCAGTATTTTGCAGATTTAATGAATAAAAAGGCGATGGAAATCGGAGCGATCCATTCTCACTTTGTAAATCCACACGGTTTGCATGATGAAAATCATTTTTCCACTGCCTACGATATGGCGTTAATTGCAAAAGAAGCGAAAAGAAATAACGTGATTAACAGACTTGTAAGTCAGCAAATTTATTCTACGAAAACACATACGTATAAAAATCGCAATCAGCTTTTAAATCCTAACAGCGATTATTATTACGAGGACGCGACAGGTCTAAAAACAGGATTCACTGATCAGGCGGGATATTGTCTCGTATCGTCTGCTAAAAGGGGGAATCGTAAGCTGATTTCGGTTGTTCTTCATTCAGGAAAAGAATCCATGTGGACAGATTCCATTTCGTTACTGGATTATGGGTTTGTACAAAATAAAGAAAATAAGCTTGCCCGACCATGATAAAATAAATTAGAAAAAAGTGTAGGGTCGGATGTTGTTTGTAACGTCTATAGAGATGCAAGCTCAGGAAGGGGGGAGAGAAGATTTGGATGATGTGCTCATTGAAAAGATAAAAAACGGAAATGATCATGCGTTTCGTATTCTCGTTGAAAAATATCGAAACCATATATTTTATACAGTGTACGGCGTTCTTCGAAATGAAAAAGATGCAGAAGATGCGACGCAGGAAGTGTTCCTAAAAATCTATACTTCTCTCCCCCAATACGAGAAGCAAGGTTTTAAAACTTGGATTACACGAATTGCCGTCAATCATGCGATAGATATAAAAAGAAAACAAGTAAGAAGGCAGGAAAACCAGCAAGTTGAGTATGACGAAACCGGCCATGCACCGCGAGCGGAAAGTGTGGAGTTTTTAGTCATTAATAAGGAAAAAAGAGAACTCTTACGAAAAAGGATCAAAGAACTGCCAGAAAATTATCGTTCAGTCGTTGAGGACTTTTACGTAAAAGAAAAGTCTTATCAAGAAATAGCAGTAAAACAAAATGTACAGCCGAAAACAATCGAAGTAAGGCTATATCGTGCAAGACAATGGATGAAAAAGCACTGGAAGGAGGATGATTTTTCATGAATCACATGACGTATGAAAATTGGCTAGAATACGTTCGGGATGAGCTTAATGAAGAAACACGAAAAGTATATGAAAACCATCTATACAGTTGTGACCACTGCCTAGAACTTTATTTAAAAGCGGTGGAAGCGACGGAATTCCAGATGCCGGGATTAGAGGAAGTGTCCAGCTTTACAGATTCGATTATGCAACAAGTCACAGAGTTAAATAAACCAAAGACAAAGCCAAAGCCACGAAAAAAGATTTCGCAAAAACAAACAATTGTTCATTATTTCGTAGCGGCCGCAGTAACACTGGTCTTAATGTCGACTGGAGTATTTTCTCATCTAATGAATATGGCAAGCTCATTTGAACATAGTGAGCAGAAACAAGCAGAATCATTTGTTCAATCGTTTTTAAATAAACAAGATTCCTTTACAAATAAATTCGAAGAGATACTTAAGGAGGAGGATCGTCATGAATAAAAACCCATTTATCGCCTTTTTGCTCGCATTTTTTCCGGGTGGAGGTTTGATGTATCTTGGGAAAGTATTGCGCGGGCTATTTTATACAGCAACTGTTTTTGGAATTCCACTTGTGTCGTTTGGGTTGGCAGCAATGTCGAACGAAGGTATATTTGCAGCATTCGCCATAGGCGGTGTGATCATGTACATTATCAACTTTATTGATACTGTCGTAACCGCGTCAAAGCTATATCAACAACCAGCCAATACACAGGATGTGGACTTACAAAAAAAGGCTAATGACTCTGAACGATTTTTTACAATAGTGCTGTCGATTGTACCTGGATTAGGCCATTTCCAGTTAGGGTTAGTATATCGAGGAATGACACTGCTTGCTTCCTTCCTTGGAGCAATGATTATGGTGTTATTTGTAACAATGATGACGGGACGAAGTGAGTTTCTTGTATTTCTCGCAACACTTCCAATCATTTGGATTTACGGATTCTTTGATGTAATTAGGCTACTTGATGCCAAACAAAAAGGAGAGACGCTTGTCGATAAATCAGTATTAGAAGATATTGAAAATAGATCAGGAGAAGGCAGAAAAAGCAAAGCCATTGCAACATTACTTTCCATTATCCCAGGAGCGGGTCACTTATATCTAGGACTGCAAAAACGCGGGATTCAGTTAATGGCAGCATTCCTTTTTTCCATCTACATCCTTGATGTATTAAGGCTTGGAATCTTCCTGTTTGTCGTTCCGATTATCTGGTTCTTCAGCTTCTTTGACGGTCTACAAAAAGCCTCAAGAGCAGAAAGTGATGAAGTGGAAGATGATGTACCAATCGTATCTTTCTTTGTTAATCATCAAAAATGGGTCGGGATTGGTTTGATAGCGCTTGGCGTGTATTACCTAGGAACAAACATTTTAATGCCAATTGTCGCTCCGTATTTCCAAAGACTTTTAGACCTCGATATCAATTATTGGTTCTATCGTTATTTCCAGACGGGAGTGCTCTGTATTTTACTCATCGGAGGCGGAATCAAATTAATGTCTGGAAAAAAAATAACACAAGCGAAAGAAGAAGGTGATACAGAATGAGAACGTGGAGAGTCGGTTCTTTTTCAATGGGAGGAGCACTCGTTTTCCTCGGCGTGTTCCTTCTTTTACAGCAAGTCCTTGATTGGGATCCTGCGGTTGCTCTTTTATCATGGTGGCCCGTATTATTCATTATTTTAGGAATTGAGATCCTAGTTTACTTATCGTTTTTTAACAAAGAAAATAGCCATGTCAAATATGATTTTATGAGTATCATCTTTATCGGTTTTATTGGAACTGTTGGACTAGGGGTTGCTTTGTTGCAGACTGTGGGGCTGCTGGACGCGGCGAACCAATATATTTCAGCGGATGTAAAAACGGTCGATCTACCAAAATATGAAGAAACGATGCTTGATGGGATTACACGCGTCCAAGTAGACACGGGTCCATATCCCGTTACGATTGAAAGTACGCCCAGTAAAACGATGACGATGTTCGGAACATATAGAGGGAATGTCGATAAAAAAGGCTTCCCGGTTAAAGAGGTTTCAGACTATGCACTCGTAGAAAAACACGGGGATACGATTTATATTCGTTTTAAAGAAATCCCGTACAAACGATATAGTAGTTTTAGCGGCCAAATGGAGCCTACTCTACTAATTCCAGAAAATATGAATCTTGAAGTCAATGGAAAAGGAAATTCATTGGCGTTGAAACCTCGGAATATGCAAAGTGACTGGGAAGTAGTAAATGGTGGTTATTTGGACATCATGGTATCGAAAGAAACAAACGTCACGCTTGAAGTTCAGGATTCCCGTAATTTGGATGATGGAAAATGGAAAAACATTCAAAAAGTGCAGAACGAGTACGAAGACGAGGAAACTGTGAAATCAGCGAGTCGAACATTTGGTTCAGGTAAGCATACCATTTTTATTAAAAATGCTGATGGCGTCCATATCAAATAGTCATGTGTAAGGCCCTGAAGATTGGATACCATTTATTAGTTAATGATGGAATATTTTTAAATTATCGGTTCGTCGTGACCAGTAAGTAGTATTCTGTTGCTTGTTGGTCACGATGAAGTATTCCAGGTGCCTTAGATTTGGAAAAAGCAGCGAGAAGGGCACGCAAGTCGATCTTGAGAAAGTCGGAGATGGTGTCCGATTGAAGCATTCAAAGTACCCACTTGATGAGAAAAATAACTTTAAGTATTAACTGTTCCCTCAGGGTTTAAAATGGATTACGAGCGGGTCAAGATTATGTAGTAGTGTGACACTTCAATCCAAAAATTAACTATTAATCCTAAAATTAATAATCAATTGCAAACTCGCTACGTAATCACAATCTGTTTAAAAATGTTCACAACATCTCCATCATCTGGGCCAATTCTTGTCCACTGTTCTGGATTTTATTGAAAAAAAGAGGTATGATATGTCCGGATACTTAATTGATAATAATATGATGTAGTCATTGATTTCTTGGTGATGGGGTGAAGTGAATGAAGAGAGCACGAATTATTTATAATCCGACTTCAGGCCGGGAAATTTTTAAAAGAAATCTAGCTGATGTTTTACAAAAATTAGAGAGTGCTGGGTATGAGGCATCTTGTCACGCTACGAGAAGTGAGGGAGATGCGATTAAGGCTGCTAGAACTGCTGTAGATCGTAAATACGATATTGTCATTGCAGCTGGCGGAGATGGCACAATCAATGAAGTAGTTAACGGGTTGGCCGAACAGGAGTATCGTCCAAAATTGGGGATTATTCCAACTGGAACGACAAATGATTTTGCCCGTGCCTTAAATATACCGAGAGATATTGATTCAGCTGTTGATGTTATCATCAAAAATGATACTATTCCCGTCGATATTGGTCGTATGAATGATAGTTATTTTATTAATATTGCTGGAGGCGGAAGGTTAACAGAATTGACGTATGAAGTACCGAGTAAGCTTAAAACCGTTTTGGGACAACTTGCCTATTACTTAAAAGGAATAGAGATGCTGCCATCTATCCACGCCGCAGATGTTAGTATCGAATACGATGGTAGGCTTTTTGAAGGTGAAATCATGCTCTTCCTAATAGGCTTGACCAACTCTGTCGGCGGTTTTGAAAAATTGGCTCCCGATTCATCGATCAATGATGGATTATTTACGCTGATGATTTTGAAAAAGACAAACTTAGCGGAATTCATAAGGATTGCGTCATTAGCCCTTCGTGGAGAGCATATTAATGATCCGAATTTAATTTATACAAAAGCAAATCATATAAAAGTAAAATCAAAAGAAAAAATGCAGCTAAACATTGACGGTGAGTATGGTGGTCTGCTGCCAGCTGAATTTTCAAATCTGTATCGCCACTTAGAAGTTTTTGTACCGATTGACAAAATTAGGGAACAAGATAAAGTATGAAACAGTCTTTCATTTTTTTGAAAGGCTGTTTCTTATTTTAGACTTTTTTGAATTTAATCCCTTGTTCATCTACCGTATAATTGCTATATTAACAATATTAGAGTATGAAAGCGTTTAAAACTCTAATTTTAGAGAGTACATAAAATAGTAAGGGAGAGAATAATATGAAAATTACAGTTTGGAATGAAAACCGCCACGAGAAAACGAATCAAGTCGTTGCGGATATTTATCCTGAGGGCATTCATGGAACGATCTCGAATGCACTTGCCGAAAATGGATTTGATGTTAAAACAGCAACTTTAGATGAACCAGAACATGGATTAACTGAGGAAGTTCTAAAAGAAACTGACGTACTTTTCTGGTGGGGACATATGGCTCATCATGAAGTAACTGACGAAATTGTCAACCGAGTACATAAACGTGTTTTAGAAGGAATGGGACTAGTCGTATTGCATTCTGGACACTTCTCAAAAATTTTCCAAAAGTTAATGGGGACAACTTGTAACTTAAAATGGCGTGAAGCTGACGATCGTGAAAGACTCTGGGTTGTTGATCCTTCTCACCCTATTGCAGAAGGTATTGGCGAGTATATTGAATTAGAAAAAGAAGAAATGTACGGTGAGCATTTTGACATTCCAGCTCCAGATCAACTAGTATTTGTAAGCTGGTTTGAAGGGGGAGAAGTCTTCAGATCTGGATGTACATACCAAAGAGGTAACGGTAAAATTTTCTACTTCAGACCTGGTCACGAAACTTACCCAACATACCACAATAAAGAAATTCAAAAAGTGCTTGTGAATGCAGCAAAATGGGTAAGCCCATCTAATCGTCCGTATCCTGCATATGGAAATGCGAAGCCATTAGAGGAAATTTCAAAAAAATAATAAATACTGAAATCCTTGTCTAATTTGTGACAAGGGTTTTTTTAGTTGAAATTAAATATATTTATGTTATATTACTAATTGAGAATGAATATCATTGTCATGTGAAGAGAAAAGGAGGAATATTAAAGTTTATTTTTTTTGAGATTAATTGATAATGATTATCATTGATAATTTTACATAAAAATTTCTAGAGGTGAAGGTAATGAAAAAAATAATTTCTCTATTAATCATTTCTGCATTAATGATTATAATCGCTGCTTGTGGCACAAGTTCGAAAAGCAATAATGATGAAAATACAGATGCTGAGCCTACAGAAGAATTGACAATTAAACACAAGCTAGACGAAACAAAAGTGAAAAAGAACCCTGAAAAAGTAATCGTTTTTGATTTTGGCTCACTTGATACATTAGATAAACTTGGAATTGAGCCAATTGCATTGCCAAAAGCAAATATCCCGAAATACTTAGAAAAATACGAAGATGCAAAGTATGAGAATGTCGGAAGCTTAAAAGAACCTGATTTTGAAAAAATTCATTCTCTTAAACCAGACTTAATTATCATCTCTGGAAGACAAATGGAGTTATATGATGAATTCAAAGCAATTGCTCCAACGATCTTCTTAGGTGTTGATACTGAAAACTATATGGAATCATTTGAATCAAATGCTAGAACAATCGGTAACATTTTTGATAAAGAAGATGAAGTAAACAAAGAACTTTCTGCCATTGAAGAAAGCATTAAAGCATTGAATGAAAAAGGTTCTAAAGTAGACGGAAAATCATTAATTGTCTTGGCCAATGAAGGAAAAGTAAGTGCATATGGTCCAAAATCAAGATTTGGAATTATTCATGATGTGTTTGGATTCGCACCAGTTGACGATACAATTGAAGTATCAACGCATGGACAGAGTATTTCTTTCGAGTACATTGTAGAAAAAAATCCGGATTACTTATTTGTAGTGGACAGAGGTGCAGCCGTTGATGGTGAATCGTCAGGCAAGCAAATTGTTGAGAATGACATGGTCGAAAAAACAAATGCTTATAAAAATGGTAAAATCATTTACTTAGATCCGGATTATTGGTACTTATCAGGAGGCGGACTTGAATCTGTTTCTAGCATGGTTAAAGAAGTTGAAGGTGCATTAGAATAATCGTTGGGACTGCTCCGTTATATTGGGGCAGTCTTTTTATTTGGTATAATACTAGTAAAAGCTGAAAGGGGTTATCTCATTGTTAACACAATGGTTGAAGGACTCTAACTATACAGTTATTTTAACAGGTGCTGGAATGTCGACAGAGAGTGGGTTGCCGGATTTTCGTTCTGCCGGAAAAGGACTTTGGACTAAAAAAGATCCAAGTCAGATTGCTAGCACAGAAGCATTAAATAAAAACGTCGAGGAATTTTTTCAATTCTATCGCCACCGTGTACTTGGCTTAAATCAGGCGAAGCCTCATCAAGGTCATGAAATTCTGGCCAAGTTGGAAAAGCAAGGTCTCATTAAAAGTATTATCACTCAAAATATTGATGGATTTCATTCAGAAGCTGGAAGTCAAAAGGTGGTAGAACTTCATGGAACGATGAAAAGGGTCCATTGCCAGTCATGCGGCAAGGAATACGGGAATGAGAAATATGCGAATGAAGAGTTTATATGTGAATGCGGAGGAAAGCTCCGTCCATCCGTTGTATTGTTCGGAGAAATGCTGCCTGAAGAAGCATTAATACAAGCAGCGGAAGAAAGCGAAAAAGCAGATTTGTTTATCGTTCTCGGATCTTCCTTGACAGTTACCCCTGCAAACCAATTTCCTATTATTGCAAAACAGAATGGTGCAAAACTAGTAATCGTCAATATGGAGCCAACGGACTTTGATATATACGCTGATCTCGTGATCAATAACAGTAAAATCGGGGAACTGTTAAAAGAAATAGAGAAAGATCTCTCCTGAATGCAGAAGAGATCTTTTTTATATAGCTAAAGAATTATTTTGGTATTTAGTGGACAATTTTCTAGGTAGGGGTTTTTCGTCCAGCTCCATCGCCAATCGACTAGCAAACTTCTTGCCCTTTTCCTAACGATAAGTCAACATCGGCTCGTTCCTAGCCGTGTTTCCTTTATCTTAGTCGAAGCCCCTGAAGTTTGTACGTCGATGAACAGGCGCTTCCGCATTTGTTATATAGCCATTAACTTATTAAGATTCTCAATCATATATTTTGGACGGATATTTTTCTCAATCGTATGCCCCATACGATTATAAAAACAGAAATCAATTCCTGCGTTTAACGCTCCATAGTAATCGTCGTGGAGTGAGTCTCCGACAAATAATGCGTCGGTATGATTGATATCCATACGTTTTAACGCTTCTTCGAAAATTTCTTTTTCAGGTTTCCAGTAGCCCACTTCATCGGAAATAATTAATTCGTCAAAAAAATGATCAATCCCACCAACAGATAGTCTACTCCTCTGAGCTTCTCCAATCCCATTTGATATGATAGCCATTCTATAATTTCCATGTAAATGGGACAATAAATCTTGAGCATGTTCTTCAAAATCACAGGCGTTGCAAAATGTTTCCCAATAAAAATTAGCCAACATCTTAGATTCCGTGCTATCAAGATTCAGGTTTTTTAACGTGTCCTGAAAGGAATACTCTAATACTTGATAAATAGAGTAGTTGGATTTTACTCGATCGTTCCAATAGTTGGTATTGATCGTTGTATACACATTCCAAAAGTCATCCCATGTAAATGACTTATTGTGAATTAATCCATGCTCTGTAACTGTTTTTTGCATGGATTTCAATTCGCTGACAGAGTAGTTTAATAAAGTATTATCCAAATCAAATATGATCGCTTTATAATCCATGAAAAACACCCTTTAATTAGTTTAGTAAATAGGTTACCGCAAATTGATGAAAAGGGCAATGGTGTTGTAAAAAGATAAAACTATCCAGTTGACGATAGTATTCTAGTGATTTTTCTCTCCTGCCATCCCAAAGGTATAAGGAAATGTTTTGCTCGTAACGATCTTATGAAAGTACTTGTACTCTCTCACCACCCATTCAGGAACGTGGACATCCCATCTTTAGGCAATAAGAGTTTTTTACCGTTTATTTGAATCACCTCATACTGCAAGATTTATATGACCAGTTTTTAATTAAATCCAAGAGTGATGTTAGCGTTAACAAAATTTAAAAAATTAATAACATTTCTTTTCACATACTACATATATAAAGATATAATAGTTTTGTATGATTCTTACTTTTTTGAGGATTCATAATAATAGAAGGGAAGTGTAAGTTTTGATTAATGTTGCTTTATTAAGTAGATGGCATGTACATGCTGATGATTATGCGAGAAATGCTCGAGATAATGCAAACCTTTCCATTCAATTAGTATGGGATGAAGATGCTGAACGTGGTAAAAAGTGGGCAGAAGAGCTAGGAGTGCCTTTTGAAGAAGATTTGGGAAAAGTATTATCAAATTCCGATATCGATGCGGTTATCGTTAGCACTCCAACAAGCTTACATAAAGAAGTGATGATTGCAGCTGCTAATCACAAGAAACATATTTTCTCGGAAAAAGTGTTGGCTTTTTCAGTGGAAGATTGTGAAGAAATCTATCAAGCTGTGGAAGCAAATGGCGTTCAATTTATGCTTTCATTACCTAGATTGACAGAAAGCTATTATTTATATGCTCAAGATGCATTAGATTCAGGAAAACTAGGTAAGCTTACAACAATTCGTTGCCGTTTTGCACATAACGGAGCTGTTCCGAATGAAGGAGCAACAAGAGGCTGGTTACCGGAACGCTTTTTCAATAAAGAAGAAGCTGGCGGTGGCGCATTAATCGACCTTGGTGCGCATCCAATTTATTTAACGAATCGCCTTGCTGGAAACGTTGTTTCTGTTCAAGCGAGACTTCAACAAACAAATGGACTTGGTGTAGACGACAATGCTGTCGTTCTAGTAGAATATGAATCTGGTGCATTAGGGATTATCGAAACAAGTTTCGTATCGAACGGAAGTCCATTCCAACTTGAACTATATGGTACAGAAGGAACAGTATTGATCGAAGATGGCCGTATAAAAATAAACGGCAAGCACTTTGACGGCTGGCAAAATCCAGAAGCACCTGAAGCATTACCAATGCCAATGGTACAGTGGACAGAAGCAATCGTGAATGGCATAACTCCGTCCATCACGAAAGATGACGCTATCCGTTTAACAGCTGTGAATGAAGCTGCTGCCCGTTCACAAGAAGAAGGAAAAAGAATTGAGTTAAATTAATTAGAAAAGAGGCTAGATATACTGACTTAGTATATCTAGCCTTTATTACTTGGGATTCGGAAAAGTTTTTTTGAAAAACAATACCCACCAAACAATGATATACAAATAACCCAAGAAAGAATAAATAGCCCAGATTGCCCCCTGTTGTAATTGACTAAGAAAATGTTCAACTTCATTATGGCCTTCTATTCTTCCAATACTATGGATCACACTAACAATAGGAATAGTCACAGTAAGTATGATTGTAATCAAAGACATCTTTATCAATTTCTTATATCTGACACTTAATATTGAAGCCCCAACTGTTATCAACAAGCATATGTAATAAATTACCCAAAACCAACTAAGAAGAGTTTCCCAATACATGTTCTTACCCTATCTTTTCGAAATAACAAAAAATTCCATAATTATAAAACTATTTTTCCAAAGATCCAGTTTAATAGAATATAATGGTAAAAAATTTTACTATGAGGTGACGTATGAAAGAGTACTTATATACAAAAATGTTAGGTATTTTTGTTGGAGCGTTAACCATTCTTGCAGCAGTAGGATTTGGAATACTGTTTTTAATAGGAACCGGCTTATCAAATGCACTGAATTCGGGATATGATAACTCCTCATCTAGCAGTTCAGCGGCAATCATCATAATCATTCTTCTTCTTTTTGCATTAATAACTGGAATCACTCCGTTTAAACTTAAAAACAAAATATGGAGAATAATTTATATAGGATTTTGTTTCATTCTTGGAATAGGATTTGTCATCGCCTTTATTATTTCTATTGGAGCACTAGGATTGATAAATGAATTGTTTATTTTATGTTTAGGGATTATATATTTGGGATTGAGTTATTTAGCTTATAGGAGAAAATAGCTTTATCAAAAAGAGTTAAGATCTCTTTTTTCTAAACAATGCTAGATCCATAAATGATAAGCCTAAAGCAGACCCTAACCCAATAAACAAAAATCCATAAGTATTAATTTTTTCAGGCAGAAAAAAGAAATTGAACAAATAATTCGAGCCACCCAATAAAATAAACAAAATAATAAAATTGAAAGTTCTTTTTCTTATCTCTTTCCAAGATAGTTTCTTTATATTTACAAAGGCGACAATAATTAAAAACAAAGCATACATCAAAAGATAAATAACATAGCCTATTATAAAAATGTTTGAGAAAGGATTATCAATATCCTTATAAACAATAAACAATGTAATAATTGTACTTATGAAAAATAAGAAAAACGGAATGATATTCAGCCATGAATATTTTTTGATCATAACACACCACCAAAAGGCACAATTTATATTGATTATCTCAGATTGCAAAATATTTGTTAATTAACATTTTTTTCAATCTAGATTCTTTACCATTCAGCAGGTTCCACTCCGGTCATATACCCTTTATGAACTAGATTCAAATTATGTTATAATCTACAAAGTAAAAAATGTACTGAAAAGGAAGACAATAATGGCTAAATTTCAAGCACCAGTTAACAAAAACGATTATATAGATGTTACGTTTGAAGATTTGACTCATGACGGCAACGGAGTAGCAAAGGTTGATGGATATCCACTTTTTGTTCCGAATGTATTACCAGGTGAAAAAGCAAAAATTAAAGTTGTTAAGTTAAATAAGGGCTACGGCTTTGGACGATTGATTGAATTATACGAAGAAAGTAAGTATCGAGTTCAGCCGGAATGTCCAATTTATAAAGAATGTGGCGGCTGCCAGCTTCAACATCTGAGCTACGAAGGACAACTAATAGCGAAAGAAAAGCAAGTTCGAGACGTAGTGGAGCGGATTGGAAAACTAGAAAATGTGACGGTTCATCCTGTTCTTGGGATGGATGAGCCTTGGCGCTACCGGAATAAATCCCAAGTTCCAATTGGTGAGCATGAAGGCGGTCTGATCGGAGGATTTTATACAAGAAGATCCCATGACATCATTGATATGGAAAAGTGTCTTATCCAAATGGAGCAAAATGACGTTATACTGCAAAAGGTTAAGGAGATTTGCAGTCAATATGGAGTAAAAGCGTATAATGAACAAACTCATAAAGGAACGTTAAGACATGTGATGGCACGTATTGGTAAAGTAACTGGTGAAATGATGATTGTGCTTATCACCCGGACTGCCGAAATACCAAACAGTAAACAAATTGTAGAGGATATTGTAAAGGCAATACCAGGCATTAAGTCTATCGTGCAAAACATTAATTCCAAACGTACAAATGTTATTTTTGGCGATCAAACAAAAGTCCTTTGGGGAAAGGAAGTCATATATGATTTTATCGGAGACATCAAATTTGCCATCTCAGCTCGCTCCTTCTATCAAGTAAACCCAGATCAAACAAAAGTACTTTATGATAAAGCGTTGGAATATGCAGATCTAAATGGAGAAGAAACCGTCATAGACGCATATTGCGGAATTGGCACCATTTCCTTATTTTTAGCCCAAAAAGCAAAAAAAGTGTACGGAGTGGAAATTGTTCCTGAAGCAATTGAAGATGCAAAAAGAAATGCAGAATTAAATGGTATCACGAATGTAGAATTTGAAGTAGGGGAAGCCGAAACAGTTATTCCAAACTGGTATAAACAAGGGATTCAAGCAGACATTCTAGTGGTAGATCCACCGCGGAAAGGCTGCGATCAAGCGTTGCTAGATACAATTATTAACATGAAACCGAAAAAAGTGGTTTATGTATCGTGTAATCCTGCAACTTTGGCAAGGGATTTGCGCATTTTGGAAGATGGTGGGTATAAAACGGTGGAATTGCAGCCAGTGGATATGTTCCCGCAGACCAATCATGTGGAGTGCGTAGCGTTGATAGAATTGAAATAGCTAGGTATCACTGGTTATACTCAATTTTAATAAATATCAATATGTGTATAATGTTCCCTCGGACTAATGGTTTGGGGGATTTTTTGACCTTCGGGGTCTTACTTTTACGCGAAATACGGAAAATTTTCAGGGGAAAGGTCTTTACTGCACAAAATTGTATGGACACTGTTTATCCATGTATTTTATTGCTCTAGAATTAGATACTTTAATTTTTTTCACAACAGGCTAGGAATGTGGAGTAACTCGTATATTACGGAATAGACTTATACTGCGCAGCAATAGACTTAATTATCAGCTGACTTTGTGAAGATATATATTAATACGGACTCACCTATTGGTGGTCCGTTTTTAGCTTAGTCAGTTTAAAATTAAAGGTTAAAGCGATAAATTCAGAAAATCATCGATATCCACCCCAAGCAAGTACAAAACTCGATGAAAAAAGAATAAATTCAAACTAAAAACCGGACATACCAAGTTCACTAGTCCGGTTTTTGTAAAAAAACTTAATCATTCTGATTAACCTCTGACCCAAGAGGAACTTCTTCCGGAAGCTTATACGAAGCGCTAGGAATTTTTCGTGGCTCATTATTAATGACATCTGACGAATACACCAAAATTCTAACGGTTCCACCGTAAACATTTGATCGAATCAATATAGGCTGGTTGTATTTGTTCGTAAAGCGGAAATCGGGTCCATACCAGCTAACAGTAGCGTCTCTACCTGAAGGTACATAGCCAACCCGTTTACTATGGGAGTATCGTTCTGTAATAGTCAACCCCGCTTTATCTACTGCATTGTACAACGTTGAAGAAATTTGGCATATTCCACCACCAATGTCCTCCGACAATTCACCCTTTACGATAACCGGTGCCCGCTTATAGCCCTTTTCCCTCGTTCGTTTTCCGACCACTTGATTAAAGGAAAAAGTCTCACCAGGAAAAACAACGTGGTTATTGATTGCTTCACTTGCAAGTAAAATATTATGAGAACGCTCTCTGTTATTTGAATTAAAATAGGTAGCATATTGTCCAATTCGATTTACTCTTATATGTGAGAGCAGTTCGCTATCCACGTTTGGAAATATTGTATGCATGGGAGCTTCTACGAAAGAGGAGCCTTTATTGAAAAAATATGTATAAAACATACGTGTGAACGCCTCATGGTTCAGTTTATACCCTACTTTTTCAGCAACAATATTCCCATTGTTATCCAGAGAAGCGTTTGTTGGCGGTTTATAGGTGGTCTTATCTAGTTTTTGAATAAATTCATTGTAGTTTTTTTGATCAATAAGTGGAATATCTATTAATGGGTTTGAAAAATAAACGCGATTAACATTTGCAATTGTTTTTCCTTCATGACTAACGACTAAATTGTCAGGAAGATTGTTTTGACTTCCTATCAATAATAATACTGACAACCAGATGAATTTCATAAGATAACCTACCTCCCAAAGTTAGTATGGGTATAGGGATACCTTTTCATGTGTATATATACACTTAAACTCCCTAAGTTCAATAAGGAGGGAGAGATGCAGTAGAAAATTTATCAAAGCATTAGAGGGATATCGAGTTGATGGAGTATTAGACCTTGCAGGACATTACATTTTTTAATCAAAAAACCTCCATTTTGGGGGCCCGGTCGGAAATCTTTATTATAACGGCAACGGAAGAATGCGGGTTTGGAGCGGGGGATTTCGGAAGGTTTATTTTGGTTGTACAAAAAGAATAATAGGAGATGTAACAATTAGAAAAGCCTTTCCATTTGGAAAGGCTTTAAGTTTTTGTAAATATAAAAAGGTTCCCAATCTCTACGTTGCCAGGGGGAGGATTGAAATTTTTTATAATATACCTAGCTATTTTAGAGTTAAGTAAGAAGTAATAGTCATGTTAAATACATATCTAAGGAAATATTATGTTTTATCTATAATTAATAATTTTTAGACATAAATACTTATTTACATTGTTTAATTAAATATTCAAACAAATCATATTTTGGTTTATCTTATGTTTTGAAAATGTTTTTTTGTTCATGTATCAACGTAGCTAGTCTTTCTAATGGTTGATATTTCAGTAAGAGTGCTATTGTCATCTAAAAAAATTTTTTTTAACAAGTCATTAAGAAAGAAAACTGTAGTAAATAGGATCCATAATCTTTGGATGTATAAACATTTTTATTTTTTGAGAAGCTGCTTTTGTATTTGTAATTTGAATAGCGGATGGAAGCAAAGTATTTGGGCTGATAGGCAAGTTACCAAAACCATCTTTAGGCAATAAGTTATTTGTATAAGCCGAAGGTGGTGAGAAAATGGGTAGACGAATAAAACATACATCACGTGACGTGGAGGAGTTATCGAGGCTCATGCTGGCGGAAGCGAACGGCGAAGGCGTTCAAGGGATGAACATGGTAGGAACGGTTGTTGCCAATCGAGTCGAGGCTGACTGTTCTCCTGACTTCAGAGGGTTGCGCAATATCAGACATGCGATCTATCAAACCATACCCGGAACTGGTATTCCTCACTTCGAGCCTGTCTTAAATGGAACATTGTATACACAACGTCCCACAGAAGCTGACCTCCAGAGGGCTAGGAATTTGTTACAGGGGGATAGGGAACCTCGTTCAAGAATGAATTTGTGGTTTTTTAACCCCAGTCCGGGGAAAAAGTACCGAGCTCCTTGTACCGAAACGATGCCAAGATCCCCCATGACGAAGTTCGATTTTGCGCACAAGAACCATTGCTTCTATGTCGGGGTACCGGGCTATTGCCCAGAGTTTTATAGATAAATTAAAAAGGAGTTGATCTTCTCATGACTCGCGAAGACTCTACTTATTATCCAACGAATTATTATCATGGTTATTATCCAACTTACATGATGCGGGGCACTGGCGCACAACCTGCTGGCTATCCGATGGCTATGCCTTCTGGCCCCTCGTATGCCGCCCCAGTGGTCCCGATGGGGACCGCACAGCAACTTCTAGGAGGCGCGATGGAAGAATCATTTATCGAAAATATTATACGCTTCAACAAAGGTAAGATTGGTACATTCTACTTTACTTACCAAGGTAACGACAAATGGAATTCAATGGTTTACCACGGGCGCATAGAAACAGCTGGTCGTGACCACATCATCATCAGCGACCCGTCCAGCGGCAAACGCTACCTACTAATGATGGCAAATCTCGACTGGGTGGAATTTGATGAAAAAATTAACTATCCTTACCCGAAAATCAGTCCGGATGTCCAGGCGTCCCTGACGACATCGGAATGAGTTATAGAACGCTAAAGCCCGCTTACTTCTTTTGGAGGATGAGCGGTTTTTTAGTTCTGACCACGTATAGAATGAAAATTCGGCAATGTATTGAAGTGAACGTTTTTCGCTGGTGCTATTGATACAATAAAGGATTATACTGATGATAAATTCGGTCTGTATGCTTTGTTTTACGAGGAAAAGAGTTAGAGAATCTCTACCCATATAAAAACAGCTTCACTAAAGGAAGAGTATAAAGGCTCTAAGTACATCTCAAATCCGAATGTCCCTGCGTGTTCATACTCCGAGTCATTAATCCATTCGTACAATTCTCCATATGCACTTCCAGCATTATCTATGTCTCCATGATATTTTAAGATTGCATAAGTTCCTTTAGGAAATACATATGAAATCATATCAATTGGTAGTTCTGCTTCAAGGGATATATCCCTTATCCCGCTTGTCTTTTTTCGATTTCCACTTCCCCCCATAATGAGTTTTCTCCTAGCATATCTTCGTTTTCTTTATTCGCCTCCACCCGAAGATTTTCATACTTATTTCCTAAATCGCAAGCTTTTTTTCTTATTCCGATTAGTTCTATTTCACTATATGTGGTATTGATTTTCCTGATTTCTCCTATTATAAGTTCACTTATGATCATGATGATTTTCATTTATTAGGGGACTAGTACTTTCGTTGCGATTTAGTGAAGTAAGGAGGAATTCAAAGTCTTTTTACAGAATAATATTAATATTTAGGTAAATATGAATAAGATGAAAATTATGAGTTAGATAATAACCAATTTGATGAATGAGGGAGACTCTAAGTGAACCATTTGAATTCCAAGTAATTTCTTTATATAAAAAAATATATGCCTCAAACAGGGTACGTCCTTGATAATGGGGCTGGACCAGGGAAATATTCAATGGAACTTGCAAGAAATGGATATAAGCTAGTATAGCGGACTTTCCCCATAAATTAGTTGAAATTGCTAGAGATAAAGCAAAAGAACTTAATTTGAGAGACAAGTTGTAGCGTTCATACAGCGGATGCTAGAAAACTTAATATGATTAAAGAGTTTTTTGAAAAAATATGATTCATAACTACTTCTTTGAAACCATATCACGTGATTACAGTTGTACGAAATTTTTTTTGTCCGTTCAAAGGAACCCTGGCGAAGTGTAAAAATACATCACGAGGTTAACCGAGTCCTTGTTGCAGTGCGATAGGGTGAATTTCTAGTGGAATTTGACGGATTAAGTGCTGATTCGCATGTAAAGAAGGAAGGTGATCTTTTAGACGCAGCGTATAGCTTTAAGCTTCGAGCATAATGGCGGTCGCATAACATAGCTATTTGCAGGTAGGTGTCCCCTTCGGGGGTGCTCTCTGTAATTACAGTCGATGGGAAGGACCAAGGCAGCTTTTTAATGATACCCGCCTTGCAGGTCTTTCTCTTCAGGAAAGGAAACGAGATAGGGTTCCATGTCTTATTCAAAAAATATATATGGTAAAGGGGAGAAAATATATGTCAAGGAAAAGAAGGTATAGTTTTTATATTTCGTTGGTACTGGTATTGAGCCTGGTCGTAACACTTGGCATGCTGCCTTCCGCGCAGGCAGCTCCAGATGAGGACACTGTATTCTTAGAGGTCAGGCCAATCGCAACACCTGTGGCGGGTCATTTCCCAACAAGTCTGTACAAATACCCATTCAAGTCTAATTCAACTACGAATAACGGCTTCGACCAGACTCTCACTTGGAGCCCGGAGATAGAAAAAACCTTTTTGACCAATACCGAATACACGGTGACACTGAGGTTGTCTCCGAACAACCGTTGGTCAAGTGTTTTCCCGGGGAAGAGTAACAGCTTTAGCATCAATAACGTTGACATCAAACAAATTGCTGGGCTTCCCACCGAGGGAGTGAAGTCAAGTAGCTATGAATACGACAACGCCGACATGCTGATCCATATCACGTTTGAAGCGACAGGGTCTGATAAAGCAGCCCCAGACTTCCTGTTCTACGATGATTTTACGGGCGAGCGCAATGCCAACGGCCTCACGACCAGCTGGGTAAAGGGCCCGGATCAGAAACGTCAAGCAATGTCCTGGTGGAAGGACGACATGTCGTGGATCGACGAGGAAAACGGACAGCTTGTGCTTGCTTTCAAGAGAGATCCATCCCTCGCGTCTTCCCGCGATTCGGAATATGTAAAAAATAACTTTATAAGGTCGGGCGCCGTACGAACCCGCTCCAAAGACTACTCTGAGATTCCCTTTGAAAACGCGTACGGCTACTACGAGGCCAGCATCAAATTCCCGAAAGTCAACGCCATGTGGGGCGCGTTCTGGTTGATGGGCCCGACTAATACCACAAACCCTGCCGGCAGCATATACGGAACCGAAATAGACATCGTGGAGACCTCCTCCAGCGTTTTTGATAATGGTTTCAACTCTGCCTTACACTCTGGCGGATACGGTAGTCAGCACAAGGAAGTCTTTATGGGCAATGACGAAACCTCAACAGGCATCAACATTTACGACGGCGAATTCCATACCTTCGGGCTGGAGTGGTCGCCCACAGATTACATACTCTATGTGGACGACATTGAGGTAGCCAGCCACCGAAATCTTGACTCTCACTATTTTGATGAGGAAAATCCGGATAATAATTGGGATGGCCTGACTAAGCAGAACGAAGGCATAAACCAGAACCCGAACTATATCAAGTTGTCAGTTGAGGCCAGCGACTGGTCCGGCATGGGCATATATTATGACGGCCCTGAAGGACCTTTAGGTTTGACTGCTGACTACGGCGAGATGTACGTCGATTATGTGTACGTTTTGAATGGGCCGAAACCAGCTCACAAGATAGACAAGAGCGGATTGCAGGCGGCGTTCGAAGAGTATGATCACTTGAAGAAAGATGACTACACGGATGAAAGCTGGAATTCGTTCCAGAATGCTCTAGAAAAAGCGAAGGTCGTTTTGGATAATCCAAGTGCCACACAGGAAGAGGTCGATGTATCGGAACTTGATCTCAGGGAGGCTGTAAAAGGCTTGGTAGTAAGGATAGTCGTGACGAGCGTTACCCCTGGCAACGGCCAAACCGATATTAACTTTGGGATATGGTCGGCAAACGGCAAGGGCTATTCGGTATATATTTCCAAAACGGGTACGGATGGTTCATTTAAGTTGGCAGACGTTAATTTCAACAGTAAGGGCGCGCATGTCAAGGGCCTAACAAATGGGGAAACATATTACGCTTATATTGTCTACTCGGGAAATGGCATTGTTGAAAAGAGTAATATTATGATGCTGAAACCAAGCAAGTAGAGCGCAACGCAAACATATTGGCGGGCTTGGTTATAAAGATTCCAACTTAAAAAAACAAACGGAACATTGAAGAATAAATTTCACAAAAAAGCACATGAATTCGGACATTTTAGCTTGAATCACAAAGGAGACAAGCTAAAATGTTCTCGAACTGAAATGTTAGATTCTACAAAAAAACCGCTTGAAATATAGAGGAACCAGTTTGTAAAGAGTTTCTATTAACTATTTTAATTTGGGGAGGTTACGCTTTGAAAATAGTATTCAGAGGGCTTGCGATCCTGTTTATCGTTTGCCTGGTGTTGTCAAGCTCGTTGGATGTCGCAGGGTCGGATTTCAGCTCTGTGAAGACTCCAGGAAACGACATTGTATGGAATGGTGCGGATGATAGAGAAGTAGCAGCAGTTATTGATGTCGCTCAAAACGATACGCGCAAAAATGCTTCTGGCCCTAAAATAACATCCAATGCCCACAGTGCGGAATTTCCCGGTACCTACTTTATCTGGGATTCCAAACAATCGGACAATGGCCACTTAAAGGTTCATGCATCTGTATTCGATAAATTTGATAGCTTCATACTGACCGCGAAGACATCCAATTCATACTGGGATTTCGAAATCGCGATCCAGCCTGGCCAGGAAATGACCGAAGATGATTGCTTTGTGTTTTTTATTCCAAAGGTGAAGGAAGGCAAAAACATCAATATGGTATTTATTAGTGAGTTCAAACAAAAATCGCTTGTGTTACAGGAGCTTAACTATACGGAGAATCCTGTTGATATTCCGAATCCGGATAGGGGCTTTTACAGACCCCAATCATATGTAATTCCGGTTAACGGTGGAACTCCAAGTTTTCCTAACTTAAAGGCCACTATAACAGGTACCACGGTCCAGGTTGATGCTCGCATCGTTTATATGGAATTTGACCTTAGAAACTTTTCGTCGAACGCTCCTCTCAATGGAAGACCCATAGGACCCTGGAGTAAAGCTGGTGCTACTCCGCCAAATTATGGAACAACTCAACCTATAACACCCGCTGCACTTGATTATGTAAGGGCAGCACTTCAAAAAGTAAGAGATAGTGAAGCTGTTGCCATTGTGAAATTTAGTTATGACGGACAGGGCTATACTTATATTGATAGTGGAATTTATGACCAGGTCATTCATGATAGCGAACCAGGGGCGCCACAAGGTCGGGTTTGGTATGAAACAGGAGTTCGTGAGGAATCTGATTTGAGTGGAATACCCGGTCATGAGGAGAAAAACTGGGTACAATATCATCTTTGGCAGCTTGGGAATGTTTTCAGCGAATTCGAAGATAGCATAATGGTTGTTAAAGGGGGAATCTTTGGCCCATGGGGCGAAATGCACTCGTCATCATATGCCCGAACTCGGGAGGGTTACCACTGGCTTCTGAATGCGTTGCTGAACTATGTTCCCGATTCGCGTTCAATTTTAGTACATGCAGGCGGTGTGATGGCATGGCATAACGTTGAGTATGGTACCGATTATAGCTTTACTAATTTAATGCCGGCCCCGGAACGCGGAACACCGGCACAACGGTTCGGTATGTTTAACGATAGTTATGCGCATGGTGGGGAAGACGGAGAGTATGATGACTGGGGCTCGCTTTCCGAAGGATTTGCATTAATTGGAACTGGAGATTATGACGATTATGATCGTAACGCTGTTTTAAACTGGATTAGAAATCAAAATAATTTCTATGGCGGTGAAACAAATGAGCTCGATGAAGATGAGGAAGGTTATGAAGATAATATCTATCCCAAACTTCCGAGCGCTCTTTATGAAGCTGCTTATACCCAAACAACTCATTTAAATACGAGTTGGAACAGAGACACTTATAAACTTTGGGATGATTTTGTTTATAATGAAGCAAACGTCACCGCACCGTTTACGTCTCCACACGATGGAGTGACTCGAACGGCAATCTTTGATCCGGTATATGACGGCAGAAACGGAATGGAATATATGCGTGACAGATTGGGCTATCGGTTAGTGTTGCGTGAGGCTTATGCAAGTAAATGGGTAGTGCGGAATGGCACCCTGAGGTTCGAAGGAAAGATCCAAAACGTCGGCTTTGGTAATATAGTAAACAAGAAAAATGTTTCAGTCATTTTGAAAGCCAAAGATGGTTCTAACACTTACACGGCACTTACGAACCTTGAAGCAAGGGATTGGCGGCCTGATTTGGACAGTAGGGCAAGCAATACCGCTGCATACCGTGATTTGAACTTCTCAATTAAGATGAGCGAATTTGGTTCTGTGCCTGCCGGCGACTATGATATTTACTTGAAGATCAATGATCCTAAAGAAACTAGCACTAACAGGCGTAGTATCCAGTTTGCGAATCACGATATTTGGAATACTTCCCTTGGAGCAAACTTAATTGGTTCGACGACAGTCAAGTAGACAATAGGAAGAATGACGTTATTCTGCAAAAGGTTAAGGAGATTTGCAGTAAGTTTGGTGTTAAAGCCTATAATATTAGCAAAATTTACACAAAAAGAGTTCAATGGTGAACTCTTTTTGTGTTTGGAAATAGAATTAAATGATTACTCTCCTGAATACTTGTTTAACAATCGGGCCAAATTGTGTGTTAGCTTACTCTGATATTAAGTTGTAGACTCAACTGTTCAACAAATAATTACCTGAGAGAGAAAGCCAGAAAGCCATTGAACTTCATCAAAAACATTTGGGGAAAAATAGAATTGATGAGCTACTAAAAGGACCTGTTACAGAAGGCAATCTCTTAACTATATCAAACATTATTACTCAAAAAGCCAATTCATTGGGGAGGGGGAAGATGTACCCAAATATGTTTTTCTATGAAATTTAGGAAGAAGTGAAGGAAAAAACAAAAGCAAAAAACATGGAAGATCATAATATTGAAACCCCATAGGCTAGGGTCGCGACTTCATTCTTCTCAGGCAATCGAAAATATTGTGGACAGATCTTTTGACTGTAAAACAAAAGGCACAACTAGAAACTCTCACTAGTTGTACCTTTTAGTGCGGAAAACTTCCGATTGTCCTCTGCTAAGAACAGTCCCCGTGCTCCTACTTCGTTAATGAATGTCTTGAATGACTTTTTCTAGGAATTCACCCATTCGCTTAACGGCTGGCTCTGAAAAATCAAAACTTACCCCAGTTTCTTTATAAATAGCTGCGATGGACTGATTGTAGTCCGCACTTGCCCCTTTTTTAAAGGATTCGACAGCTTGCTCTGGGTTTTTTCGATAATTCTCAAGTAATTGTAGAGCACCAAGCATCGAGATGGAGTATTCAATATTATAGAAAGGAACTTCGAAATAATGAAGGGTACCTGCCCAACTCATCCCAATTTCCTCCTCAAACCCAGAAGTATCGACAGGGTTTAAGCCATAACGTTTTGAGATTTCAAAGTATTTTTCATCACGCTCTTTAGCAGTATGTTTAGGATTCGTATACATCCAATGCTGGAAGAGATCCCCTGACAATGGGCCGTATAACATTGTAAATGCCCGTCTTAGCTCTTCACGCTGTGCGCTCTTAAAATCTTCTTCATCTGGATAAAAACGATCCAGCTTATCCAATAAGAGCAATTCCATCCCATGTGAATACAGTTCAGCAATTTCCATTCTGTGCTGGTAGTCTTCCATAGGACCGTGTTCTGAAAACTCGAGGTACCCATTCACTGCATGGCCCATTTCATGAATTAATGCGATCAGAGAGAAAAAGGATGGACTAAAGTTCGCAAAGACAAATGTATCCCCTGAAACAGGTAAGGAGGTACAGAAACCACCTGGGCTTTTTCCTTTCCGATCCCCAAGATCTAGTAACCCATGCTCTCTCATATAATCGAAACGGTCTGCAAAATATGGGTCGGTCTTCCCTAATATCTCAGAAACGCCATCCATAAGAGTAGACACCTCGGAGTATGGTGGGTTTTTCATCAATTTAGCCGTGTTATCCCAAGGGCGATATGTATCGACACCAAGCTTGGACTTAAAAACATCTGCGAGTCGATTCCAAGCCGGAATAATATGTTTTTCTACATTTTCATGAAAGTCATAACAATCTTGAACACTATACTCACGATTTTTGACCACAAACATATAATCGCGATAATTTTCAAAGCCTGCATTTACAGCGATTTGATGGCGTAGTTGAACGAGCTCGTCCATGATGGCATCCATATCGGGCTTAATTTGACGATGGGCTGACATCATCGCGTGATAAGCTTTTTCTCGCACGGCTCTGTCTAGATGATCCAGTTGGGATTGGATAAATGGAAAAGGCTTTTCCTCCCCCTCCCATTCAACGGTTAACCCTCCCATAATTTCACTATACTTCGTACAGAGTTCTTGTTCTTTTACCATTAATGGAATGTTTTCTTCTCTGAACAATTTAACCTTGGACTCGCGAACGCGTCGCATTAAGCCGTAGCGGTTATCATCTAATTGATTTAAATAAGGAGACTCACAGAATTTCTCATTCAGTTTTGCTTCATATTTCATTAAAAGTGGTTGGATGACTTGCTGATCGTGAAGATAAGTTGACTTGATGTCCGCATCCTCTGTGTTTCGGTAGAAGTCGACTTGGTGACCTGTCATCGCTTCAGTGATTTTAATCATTAAATTCTTTTCATCTTTTAACCACTTTTCTAGGTCAGAAACGGATTCGATTGGAACATCTAGTAAACTTCGAATTTGAGCTTCGACCTCTTTTACATCTTGTAAATCAATTAATTCTTTATAATAATTATGACCTATATCTTGTGTCATGGATAATAACTCTCCTTCCCCTTTAAATTATTATAATTATCTCAATAATAATAATATAATTTCCTAGTTATCAAATCTAGCTTTTTCAAAAGGATCAACAATTAATTCTTTAAAGGAAGATGATAGAATCTGCTTTTTTAACGGGATAAAGCTTTAAAAAGCGAGTGTAAACTCACCAATCACCCCATGTGTTGCCACATACACTAGGGCATGATGAGTGCGTGGCGCAATTAGTTTTGTAATTGTAATCCAATAATAAACTTTACCCAGTAAAAATAAACATCTCTCAATTCGACCCTGATTTCGAGAAAATGAACTCCTCCGATTTCCGGGTCTTTTTCCTATTATCCCTTACCCTGTCTGTCTTTTCTCGATTTTCTCTTCCTTCCATTTTCGGTAAACTTTATTTTAACTCCCAAAAAAATGTAAAAAAAAAGCGTTAAAATAGTTTACATATACTGACTTTTATGTTAGATTACTCAATATTAAATTTGACAAAGGGAGGTGCAAGCAATGTTAACTGTTTTTAGAATTCTATTTGGTAAAAACGTAAAAATTGGTGATGGTTTAGCAGACAAAGGGAGTAGTCTGTCCTTTTTTATGCTCTACAACCATACAAAAACAGTTATCGGAGCTTTGCCTCTATGGCAAATAAATTACAAAGCAATGACTTAGAGTCCTTGTTAATTTATTTGTGCATATGTTTAAAAGGTCAGCACCGATAATTCTATCGGTGCTTTTTTTGCATTAATTTAAACTAAAGGGATAGACAACTCCTTTCTATTTACTCTTATAAAACTAGAGAGTCATATGGAAGGATGAGATAGATGGAATTTAAACAAAACAATAAGTATAGAAGAATAAAAGAATTCTTAAGGGAACATAATTACCCTAATTTTAGAATGAAACAAATATTGAATGCCATATTTAAAGAAAGAATACCTAAATTCAACGAAATTAATGTACTTCCAAAATCATTAAGAGAAGTTTTGGTTAAGGAATTTGGAGAGACTATTTTAGATATTGTTCCTTTAAAGGAACAATATTCTGAGCAAGTCACTAAAGTCTTATTTGAAATTTCGGGGAATGAAAGGATAGAAACGGTAAATATGAAATATAAAGCTGGGTGGGAATCATTTTGTATTTCTTCTCAGTGCGGATGTAATTTTGGGTGTAAATTTTGTGCAACAGGTGACATTGGATTAAAAAGAAATTTGACTTCAGATGAAATTACTGACCAAATTCTCCACTTTTACTTACTAGGTCATTCAATTGATAGTATTTCTTTTATGGGGATGGGAGAAGCGTTATCCAATGTACACGTTTTTGATGCTATAGATGATCTCACTGATCCTATGCTGTTTGCTTTAAGTCCTCGTAGGATATCTATTTCAACTATTGGTATTATACCAAGTATAAAAAAAATGACTTTGAATTATCCGCAAGTCAATTTGACGTTTTCATTACATTCTCCTTTTAATGAACAACGAAGTAAGTTGATGCCGATTAATGATAGGTATCCATTAATAGATGTAATGGACACATTAGATGAGCATATACGAATAACATCAAGAAAAGTATATATTGCTTATATTTTGTTGCCTGGTGTGAATGATTCCATTGACCATGCTAAAGAAGTAGTAAGTCTATTAAAAGGTCGATATAAAGAAGGAAGTTTATATCATGTAAATTTAATCAGATATAACCCAACTATCAGTTCTCCTTTAAGTTTCGGTGAAGTTGATGAAGGTAGTGTTGGTAATTTTTACAAAAAATTAAAATCATCAGGTATTAATGTGACCATTAGAAGTCAATTTGGAGTTGATATAGATGCTGCTTGTGGTCAATTGTATGGAAATTATCAAAAGAGCAACAAGCAGTAATTTCAGGCGAAGATGATGCTATATTGTATTCCATAAAAAAAATTGTTAATATAAAAATACAATTATGAGAGGACTGATGGATGGACAATGATTAACTAATCTAAATTTTTATTTGAAATGAATAACTTCAAACTACAAAATATAGGGTTAGTCTATCCATTTTTATAAATCAGTTTATACTTTATTTGTCATGATTCCAATGGCAAAAAAGAACTTATTTAATATAAGAGAAAGACTAATCCTTCCAATTACACATTGGGAGGATTTTTATTCTCCCATAGATAAGCTGGATATTTTTTCATTTGTAACTTTAATAGAATAAATAAAGGAGTGAGAGAAATGAGCAATTCAGACACTATTGTTACGCATGTAATACTCCGTATAAGTCGTTAATATCCATCAAACTTATACGGAGAAATTAGAATAGATGGATGTGCCGACTTTGTATAAAAAAGTAAAAGTGTTGATATACAAAGGAGGAATTATCATGTCAATGATACAAGTTCAAGACTTAACTTTTTCTTATCCAGGTAGCTTTGATAATATTTTTGAAGGTGTAAACTTTAAAATAGATACAGATTGGAAACTTGGATTTATCGGTAGAAATGGACGAGGTAAAACAACATTCTTTAATTTATTATTAGGGAATTATGAGTATAGTGGAAAAATCATTTCTTCGGAAGAATTTAATTATTTCCCTTATCCAGTTTCGGATAAAAATAAGTATACTCATGAAATCTTTGAAGAAATTTGCCCCCAAGCAGAAGATTGGGAATATCTTCGTGAAATATCCTATCTAAATGTTGATGCCGAGGTCATGTACCGACCATTTAAAACATTATCAAATGGAGAACAAACAAAGGTGTTGCTTGCTGCACTTTTTTTGAATGAGGGTCAATTTCTATTAATTGATGAGCCAACTAATCATCTAGACACAGATGCACGAAAGATAGTCTCTGATTATCTTAGGAAAAAAAAGGGGTTTATTTTAATTTCACATGACAGAATCTTTTTAGATGGATGCGTTGACCATATCTTATCTATAAATAGAGCAAATATTGAAGTTCAAAGTGGTAACTATTCTTCTTGGAAGTTAAATTTTGATAGACAGCAGGAACACGAAGAGGCAACAAATCAGCGTCTACAAAAAGACATAGGGAGATTAAAACAGTCTTCAAAGCGTTCAACAGGTTGGTCTAATCAAGTGGAAGACTCCAAAAATGGGACAACGAATTCGGGTTCGAAGTTGGACAAGGGTTTTGTAGGACATAAAGCGGAAAAGATGATGAAGAGAGCAAAGAACCTTGAATCAAGGCAACAGAAAGCTATTGAGGAAAAGTCAAAACTGCTGAAAAATGTGGAAAAAACCGAGTCATTAAAATTAGAACCATTGGAATTTCAGTCAAATGAATTGATCTGTTTGGCTGATGTGTCTGTTAAGTACGCTGAACATATAGTGAATAAGCCGATTAGCTTTAAAGTTGAACAAGGTGACCGAATTGTACTTGATGGAAAGAATGGAAGTGGAAAAAGTAGTATCCTAAAATTAATTCTAGGAAATCCCATCCAACATACAGGTACAATGAATTTAGGTTCAGGCCTCATTATTTCCTATGTTCAACAAGATACTTCTCATTTGAAGGGGCTATTATCGGACTTTATTGAAATGCATGAGATTGATGAAACGTTATTTAAATCCATCCTACGTAAGATGGATTTTGACCGTATTCAATTTGAGAAAGATATATCTCATTATTCTGGTGGACAAAAGAAAAAGCTGCTTATAGCCAAAAGTTTATGTGAAAAAGCTCATTTATATATTTGGGATGAACCGTTAAATTTTATTGATATTTATTCACGCATGCAGATTGAAGAACTTATTCAAAGATTTAATCCCACAATGGTTATTGTTGAGCATGATAAGGTATTTCAACAAACAGTTGCAACAAAAACTATATCTATGTAGTTAAATATGAAGAATAAAAGATGTAATTAGTAAATCAGATAATTAAACTATATGGTACTTTAGTTAAAGAACGTAGCTAAAATGATCAAACTTTTTTATGAAAACTAACATAAATCTGTTAGAGAAGAATTCATTTTGATCAATCTTGATATGCTCATATGCTCCCCATTAGGTAGACAGATTAAAAAATAAAATCTGTTTATCTAAGGGGTGTATTTTATATGGCTCGAATTAAATATTCTAAAGCTGAGAAATTAGCCATTCTACACCTTTATGGTTCCAGTCTTTTTCATTATTGTCTCAATCCCTTGTCCTTCCTGGCTTTTCACGTTATTTCAGAAGACTTTATTTTAAAATGTGAAAAAATGCGGAAACCTGGACAATATGTCTATACCTGTGTGTCTCAAATCACCTCATCTTACCCGATTTTCTTTGCACTTTTTATTTGTTAATATTAAAATGTATAATGATTAAAATTTACTATCGTTTGATAAAAAGTGCTTAAGCACGGCATAAGTGTAATAAAGGCAGGGAAATCCTTGCTTTTTATTTTTGGGGACATGGGCTTGCCTAGGTGTCCAATAATGAGAGGATTTGAATTTGATTATGATAGATAATTTTTGGCGTGATTTACCACGACCTTTTTTTATACTGGCACCAATGGAAGAAGTGACGGATGTTGTTTTCCGCCATGTAGTGAGTGAAGCGGCTAGACCTGATGTGTTTTTTACAGAGTTTACTAATACGGAGAGTTATTGTCACCCACAGGGGATCCAGAGTGTGCGTGGGCGTTTGACTTTTACAGAGGATGAACAACCAATTGTAGCCCATATATGGGGGGATAAGCCTGAATACTTTCGGCAAATGAGTATTGGTATGGCGAAACTAGGCTTTCGGGGTATAGATATCAATATGGGCTGCCCTGTACCTAATGTGGCACAGCATGGGAAGGGAAGCGGTCTTATCCTCCGTCCAGAAGTTGCTGCAGATTTAATACAAGCAGCAAAAGCAGGAGGATTACCCGTAAGTGTAAAAACAAGGCTTGGTTACACGGATGTAGACGAATGGCAGGATTGGCTGACACACATATTGAAACAAGACATTGCCAATCTATCCATTCATCTGCGTACAAGGAAGGAAATGAGCAAAGTGGATGCTCATTGGGAGCTAATCCCGGAGATTAAGAAACTTCGTGACAAGGTGGCACCAGATACACTTTTGACGATCAATGGGGATATTCCTGACCGCCAAACTGGCTTGAAACTTGTTGATCAATATGGTGTTGATGGGGTTATGATTGGGCGTGGTATTTTCAATAATCCATTTGCCTTTGAAAAAGAACCGAAAGATCATAGCAGTAAGGAATTGCTTGATCTCTTAAGGTTGCATCTGGATCTCCATGATAAATACTCAAAATTAGAGCTACGTCCGTTTAAGGCTCTTCATCGCTTTTTTAAGATATATGTCAAAGGATTTCGAGGGGCGAGTCAATTAAGAAATCAATTAATGAGCACAGAGTCAACAGATGAAGTGCGTGCGATGCTCGATAATTTTGGGTCAAAGAATCTCGATGAAATTGGGGAACAGTAGAAGAGTCCTCATTAAAAAAGTAGGCAACTACCCCATTGGGAGTTGCCTATTTACTTTTTTGATATCCAATTTACGATAAGGTAGTATTAGATTAATCAATTGGTCACTACCTTTGGTGGGACAGAGGCTTGACACTATTATTTTTATGGAGGTCTATTATGGATAATAACGATATATTAATTCGATTGAGATATGCGCTTGAGATTAAAAATAAAGAAATGGCAGAGATCTTTAAACTTGGGGGAGCGGGCGTAACAGTGCCAGAAGTAATAAAGATTCTCACAAAGTCAGACGAGTATGATGCCGAAAGTGACGATCAAATAAAATGTAATAACAGTATGTTAGATTCATTTTTAAATGGTTTGATTATTTATAAAAGAGGAAAACAAGAGCCCAAACTAGGGCAGTCTGATACGCCAGAACCATCTTTAAAGAAAAGTGCAAATGTTAATAATCTCCTGTTAAAAAAGGTAAAAATTGCATTAGCATTAACGACTGAGGATATGCTGGAAATATTCGAAAATGCAGGAATCACAGTTACAAAAGGGGAGCTAGGCGCTTTATTAAGAAAAGAAGGGCATAAGAACTATAAAGAGTGCGGAGATAAATATGCCAGGAATTTCTTAAAAGGATTGGCGATCAAATACAGGGGATAAGCCTTAATACAGGTGATGACATGATACATGCCTACTTAGGTGAGACAATACGTTTTGATATCAAGTACAAAAATCGTACCTCCATAGGAGTTACAATAGATAGTTATGGAATTGTTAAGGTTCACGCTCCGAAAGGGACATCTGATGATAGAGTGCTTCAATTACTAGAAGAAAAATGGGATCTTATACAGCAAAAATTAAAAGAAATGAAGGATAGGCTGCTGGGACCTGAGAAAAAGGTCTATGAGTATGGTGAGAGTTTTCTTTATTTAGGAAACAATTATCCCATTCAGATCTTCCAAGATATAAATATAACGCAAGAACATGTAGTGTTTGAAGACGGTAAGCTCCTTATATATGTAAAGCAGCCAGACACTGAAAAAATAAAAAAAGCTTTGAAACGATTTTATTACCAGCAGTGTAAGGCATTAGTGGAAAAGAGCATTTTCTCCTATCAAAGCAACTTCAAAACAAAACCACGTTCTATTCGTATTTCGGATAGTAAAACGACTTGGGGAACCTGTGATTCAAAGCTGCAGTTAACATTTAATTGGCGACTAGCAATGGCACCACTTGAGGTCATTGACTATGTAGTCGTTCATGAAATGTGCCATATGGTTCATCTGAATCACGACCGATCCTTCTGGCGCCTTGTTGGAAAAATAATGCCAGATTATAAGGAAAAGGAAAACTGGCTGTCTTTATCAAGCTGGAAAATGACTATATAGTAATCCCTAAACCTATTTCGAGTGCAAGTTTAACAAAAAAGACGAAAAATATACCTTTTTTAGGCAGTAGCTCTTGCGAGGTTGGATATAATCCATTTTCTATTACCTAAAAGTAGTTATTGAAAATCCGATTAGAAGTGCTATAATAACAATATTCTACAATTCTATAGTATTCACTCATATAATCGCAGGGATAGGGTCTGCAAGTTTCTACCGATTTGCCGTAAACAAATCGACTATGGGTGGCAAATGATTGGAAAAAATAAGGTTATGTGAAAATCTTGTTTTTTTCCTATTTCTTTTAGATTCAAACTCGAAGACTTTGCTACCCTGCATTTAAAAAGGGGCATATCGTCTGCGAGTTTTTTTTGTATTTTATATCAGTTAGCTGGAAGGGGACAACATTGTGAAGGCATTACAGGAGAAAATTGTTTCAGAAGGAAAAGTCTTGTCAGATACCGTGTTAAAAGTGGATTCGTTCTTAAATCATCAAATAGATCCGAATTTAATGAAGGAAATTGGCGAGGAATTTGCCGTTCGTTTTCAGGAAGCTGGTGTTACAAAAATTATTACAATCGAGTCGTCCGGTATTGCTCCAGCAACGATGGCGGGACTTTTGATGAAGGTCCCCGTTGTATTTGCTCGGAAAAGGAAGTCATTAACGCTATCAGAAAATCTTTATACTGCTAAAGTACACTCTTTTACAAAAAAAGAAACAAATGAAATTTCAATTTCCGGTGATTATATTCAACAAGATGACGTTGTGTTGATTATTGATGACTTTTTGGCAAATGGACAAGCTGTTTTAGGTTTACTGGAAATGATTGAGCAGGCAGGAGCAAAACTTGCGGGAGTTGGAATTGTCATAGAAAAAGGTTTCCAATCAGGTGGTCAATTGATTCGTGATCGCGGAATTCGGGTTGAATCACTTGCCAATATTGCCTCCTTGCAAAATGGAAAAGTCGAATTTATGGAGGAGTGTTCCATCTAATGAAAAATGCACTGAAGTCCACCACATTGGGAATCCAGCATCTTTTGGCTATGTACGCGGGTGCTATTCTCGTGCCATTAATTATCGGAAAATCTTTGGGATTTGATCATAAACAATTAACGTATCTTGTGTCGATTGATATTTTAATGTGTGGAGTTGCAACACTTTTACAAATCATGAGTAACCGATTTGTCGGAATAGGCCTCCCAGTTGTGCTTGGCTGTACTTTTACTGCGGTAGGTCCGATTATGAAAATTGGTGAGGAATTTGGTATTTCTGCTATTTATGGTTCCATCATTGCCTCTGGCTTGATCATTATGTTGATTGCTGGTTTTTTTGGCAAATTGATCAAATTTTTTCCACCCGTTGTAACAGGTTCCGTTGTGACCATTATTGGTATTACCCTTATTCCAGTAGCGATCAATAATATGGGCGGTGGCCAAGATGCAGCAGACTTTGGGTCATTGTCGAATATTATATTAGCTTTTGGGACCTTACTAACGATTATCTTAATCTTCCGTTTTTCCACTGGCTTTATTCGGGCCATCTCCATATTACTCGGTCTTGGTGTTGGAACAATTGCTGCCAGTATCATGGGTAAGGTTGATTTAATGCCAGTTCAGGATGCAGCAGTTGCACAAATCGTAAGACCATTTTATTTTGGATATCCGACATTTGAATGGTCAGCCATCCTTACAATGACAATCGTTGGGATGGTATCTTTGGTAGAATCAACGGGTGTTTATTTTGCCTTGAGTGATATTTGTGATAAGAAGTTGAAGAAAGAAGATTTGGCAAAAGGCTATCGTGCAGAAGGGCTAGCCTCCGTCATTGGCGGTCTTTTCAATGCCTTTCCATATACAACATTTTCGCAAAATGTCGGTTTGATTCAAATGTCAGGTGTTCGGTCTCGAAAAGTGATTTTGATTACGGGTTCCATGCTAATCGCCCTTGGATTCCTGCCTAAAATTGCAGCATTCACAACCATTATTCCAACATCTGTCTTAGGGGGAGCAATGATGGCGATGTTTGGGATGGTCGTTTCTCAAGGGATTAAAATGCTAAGTAAAACTATTTCCGATTCGCAAGAAAACTCGATGATTATTGCTTGTTCTGTCGGTCTAGGTCTTGGTGTTACGGTTGCACCTAACTTATTTTCAGCACTTCCATCAGGACTGCAAATATTGACAAGTAATGGTATTGTTGCAGGCAGTGTAACGGCCATTGCGCTTAATATTATATTTAATATGTTGCCAAATAGGAAAAGGCAGGAAACCGTTGTTGTATCGAAGCAAAGTGCTTAACAGATAAAAACATGTCCTATTTAGCTTGCGGGGATTAATTACGTAGGCTAAATAGGACTCTTTATTTTCCATTTTTATGACTATCATAGTGATAACTGATGTTATATGGACTAAATTTTTATTAAACTCCAATTGGATATATTTTCTCATAACAGGTTAACCTTTTATTTGTCAAAAAACTATTAAACTGAGGGAAATCTACTCTACAATGATTTCTGTAGCAATCAACTCGACTGATTTATATATATCTTCATCACCTTGAATTAAAATATTTACATTCTGCCCAACTTTTAAATCAGAAGCAGAATCTACCTTCCCATTTATATTGGTGTTTTCATTAATTGTTATATCGTACATAGGATATAGAGCAGTGGGATCACCTGCATCTTCTCCAACACGAATGGTTGTTGGATCAATAATTTCTAAAATTTTGCCTTCGAAGTCAAATTCTTTTCCTCCGCAACCTGTGATAAAAAGCAAATTCAAGAATGCACCTAAGATAATTAGTTTTTTTATCACTTTTACTCCTCCTAAAAAACATAATCCAATAGATGCTAATAAAACTTTTCGCATAATAGTAATCTACTGTTTGTTAATTAGCAACAATAAACAAAATACAAATTTCAACAAAAAATCATGGTTTAAGTTTGCTGATATTCATTTCGATTCAGAACCTAATTTATTTAACAGATGAACAAAGCTATAATAGGATTAAATAATCTGGAAATTCAGGGAAAAATATACAATGCAGCAAGTTGTTTATCTACAGAGTTATGTGTACAAGAAAATAGAGATTTACAGCCATTACAGGTAGTTCTGCATTTAGAGACAGGTATACAAGTTTTGATTCACCATATCTACGTCCTTTTCGAAAGGATGGATAGAATAATAGAGAATTTAGCTACAAAGAGAATGTTAAAAGGGGGAAACGCATTTATGATCTCAGCAAAAATAGATCCCATATCAAGAACTACGATAAGAGAAAAAGACGTGGAATCTATCGTTGATTGGTTCGATCAGCATAAACAATCGTTCTATATACTTGGTTGGTCCTATCTTAGGAATCAACAGCAAATGGAAGAGCTTTTTTATCAGTCCATTATAAAAGTGCACAAGGAATTACCTCGATTTAAACGAGAAACGTCATTCGAAAAGTGGGTAACGTCTATTTTCCTACATATCTGCCGTGAACTTTCTGATGATAAAAGTTTACAAGTTTCTGAGGAAGGTGAACTACGTCAGGACTTATTTAAAGCACTCGATCAGTTGAAAGAGTATGAGAAAAAAGCGGTGCTTCTTACATATGTAATAGGAATTTCTCGAGAGGAAGCGGCACAGCTTCTCCAAGTTTCAGTGGAAAAGATGAAAGAACTTTTGTTTTGCGGAATTCAGTCATTTAGAAAAGAAATGGGCTACGAGACATCCATTAATGGCTGTAAGGAGTATCACAAGAATTACATCGATTACTTAGAAAGAACACTGGAACGGTCAAAAAAGGTTGATTTCGAGGTGCATATTTATCATTGCCAAGATTGTCAGGAGGAATTAGGTGCCTTTCAAGATGTCATGTTAAATCTTACTGAAAGGTTGGAGGATTTCTATGTGCCATCTTGTTTCATGGAGAATGTTAAAGATAGGCTTGCAGAAAAGGAAAATCACAGACAACAGAGGACCAAGAATCGTAAAAGAATAGGATATGTTTTTGCAAGTGTTTTAGCGTTATTAATAGGTATAGAAGTTTTTACAGGGTCTTTTTCCGACCGCTACTATGCATGGACAGAAGAAGATCAGCAATTGCGTGCCTTTCTACAACACGGCTTAGGTGAAAGGCTGAACCTAGAAGCGGAAAGCAATGGGATAAAAATTAAGATCAAAAGTGTGATTGCTGATGATATACAAACACTTGTTTTTTATGAAATAGAAGATAAAGCTAAAGAAAACCAATATGCGATGAATTATGATGATGGGGTTTTTGCGGAGAACAAATATGAAATCATGAGTCGTGACACTTCTCCAATGTACTATCCTCCTGACCTTAAATCCGATCTAAATAATAAAGAAAAGAACGTATATCATGGAAAGCTTAGTCTATTGCCACTGAAAATGGATAACGGGACAATAAAACTTAAGATCACAAAGCTTCAGAAACTGATTCGTAATTCCTCTGTCCAGGAGAGTTATATGGCTTACAAAAACATGGCATATGAAACTGGAGAGTGGAACTTCGAGATCCCTGTAACGAAATATCTCTCTATCGAATATCAATTGGATGAAGAAATAGAAGTCGAGGGGGTCCAAGTTCGATTTGATAAACTAACGATTGCTCCTACAACGACGATTCTACATTATTCTTTAGATTATGAACAGCCAGAGAAGAGGATAGATGAGCTTGCTTTTGACAGTCTAAAAGTGAACAATAAAAAAGTGAAGGCATATATGTATAGCAACTTATATCGAAATAATAATTGGTTTTCTTTTCAAACAAAATTTGATCCACTTTTTGTAGAAAAACCAAAAGAGGTTAATGTTCAATTCGAATCTGTTTCTTTATCGGTTGATGAACAAAAAAACATTGAACTGGATGTTTCTAGAGGATACCCTCAAACATTTGAATATGCAGGCAGTACAATCTCCATCGACAGGGTGGAAGTTGGACAGCCGACCCAAGTTGTCTTTAGTAATCAGGAAATTGAGAATAGAGCATATGATTGGATTCACTTCAATATTGTGAGTGAGGATGAAAGTATCATTAGTTCAAGGGATACGAATTCTGAAGGTGTACTTGTCGATAAAAACGGAATTGAATACGATTTAGATAAAAACCCTTACGCATATGATGAAATCGAGCAGCCTCGTTATTTCTTTACAGTTCAAAATGTAGCGTTACACAGTAACGACGCAGAAGAGGCAGTAATTCCTAAAAGATTAGAGATTTATGGATATAATACAATAAAATATTTTGATGATGTTGTGAAGATATCTTTGAAATAACATTAATCGCTACAGGTTATGTCCCAAATATTTTTCGATAAATTTAAGAGAGGTATTTCATTTTATCTAAGCTTGAATCTTAATTTTATTACTAACGTATATAAACTATATATAACTTATCCATAATGTATTAAACTATTGAAAACAGAAAAAAATGAGGTGATTTCTTTGTGGTGGATTATTGGGATCATGGTTTGTTCAATTCCAATACTTGGAATCATAACGGACCATTTGCGTTCTAGTGCAAATATCAAAGGTAAATTCATTCAAGACCAATTAGAATTGGAAAAAATGAAACATCAGAATTATTTGCTGGAGACGGAAAAATTAAAACTAGAATTAGAGCGCATGCAATTAGAGAGTTCAAAAGAAGAAGTCTTTAAAGTATAGTGAAAAATAGCCAAACTAACGAAACCTGCAAATATTTAAACAAAAATTTAATTTATAGCGTTAGAAAGGCCTCTCCCGAAAAGGAGAGGCCTTTTGCAGATTAATCAATTGTGGAGCAAAAAACTCCTGACATTTTTATTAAACTCCTGTCGAAAAATCCTTGCCTTTGTGAAAGTGGTAAAAAATTATCAGTGAAGAGATAAACAAATGTTACTTACCTTTTTTTCTTTTTTGAATTATCTACAATAAGTGTATTTTTTTTCACCTTTTCAAAAATAACTTGAACATGAAATTTTTTTTCATCAATACTTTCAACACTTGAAACTTTACCTTTACGACCTTTAATAGTTATATCCTCACCGACGGATGGAACACGTTTAAGCAGCTGATTTAATAAAACATTTTTGTTTTCTAAAAAATAAACAACAAACATTTTGGCCTCACCTCTTTCATATGGTAGGTGTTACATAAAAAGGACAAATTGTATCCTTCTAATAAAATATATGATTACAGTTAGATTTAGACCAAAAGATTAGTATAATACTATTGGAAAATGATAAAAGCTTCATACTTGGAATTTGATTTTGTAGGTTAATCAACAGGAAGGAATTTCGACTTTATCATAATCTATTATTTTTACAAAAATGCACTCGTAAGGTAAAATCATTCAAGATCAGTTGGAATTGGAAAAATGAAACATAAGAAATTATTTGCTGGAGACAGAAATATAGAAGTTAGAATTGGTACGTATCACAATTAGTGCATTCAATAGAAGAAGTCTCTAAAGTGTTAAAAATAGCCAAACTAAGCTTACTACCTTGTAGAAAGTGAGTTAAGAAGGTCACAGGGGGAATAATTCCCATAGAATTCTAGCAAGTAATTTACTGATTCAAGATGATAGCGCGTGGTAATATAAATATTGAAAGAAGGCAACTAACCTTTGGGAGTTGCCTTTTAACTTTTCGTCTGAGATTCATGTTTTGTACAAAAGGGTAGAAGAATAAGTTCAGAGACAGTGAGAGACTAGGGGCTACTCATAATTAGGTCTCCTTTTTTCAGCAACATAGAAATCTCTTACTTAGACTTATGATATTTTTTCTAAAGTTTAATTTAGTTTTATTGGAACAAAGCAGACTATCATGTAGTAAACGACAAGGGGAAGTAAATGACAACAACGAAGACATATATCAAAGAATGGCAGCAAGCTCTGCAACAAGAGATTAATCACTTAAAAAAGTTTGGCGGAAGCCGCTATTCTGTCATAAATGGAAGGCTGTTATCAAACGAAGGTCCTTATAGCTATTATTTTGATACAGCCATCTCATTAAGGATACCAGTTGGTTCCTCCATAAAATTGGAATGGGGAACGATGAAAAGCAGTGGAAAGGTGCTTTCCTCTGAAGGCAGGGGGATCATTCTTGCATTAGAACAAAGCTTTGGCGACCTCATTCCAGATGCGTATCTGCTGCATGACCCTTGGGAATTACTTGAACAATTAATAGAGCGCTTGGATGAAATCAAAAAAAACAAACAAAAACGGCTGAGAGTGAAGAGATTGATGAATCCTTCCATGGAAACGAAGCATCCTGAGGAAAAGATCAAGAGTAATGTCCATGAATTGGTTTTGCGGTCCAAATACAATCCAGTTACGTTCGTCTGGGGGCCTCCGGGTACGGGGAAAACATACAGCTTAGCCAGAACAGCAGCTAATAAATATTTTCAGAAGAAGAAAGTATTGATTTTGTCGCATAGCAATCAAGCTGTCGATGTATTGATGGGGGAACTGACTGAGTTTATTAAAAAGAAAAAAAGATTTCGAGAAGGGGATGTGCTCCGCTACGGTGGGATTAACGGGGAAACTCTATCAGCTCATCAAGAAATTACAACAAATCTGATGATTGAAAAGCAGGACCCTCTCCTTGCCAACGATAGAGAGAGACTAGTTGAGGAAAGGCGCTACTTAAAGCAAGACTTGGCTCAATCTTTCAGTAAACGAGACTCCGATCTTCTGCTGGAACTAGAAACCAAGATTGCCAGAATACTAGAAAAGGTGCGTAAGAAAGAAGTTCAATTAGTAAAAGATGCGTTCATTGTTGGCACGACACTTGCGAAAGCAGCTAGTGACAGCGCTGTTTATGAACTTGATTATGATCTCGTCATCCTCGATGAAGCAAGTATGGCCTATGTACCACAGACAGCTTTTGCTGCAACTTTGGGAAAGAGAGTCATTATTTGCGGTGACTTCAAGCAGTTGCCTCCGATTGCAACAAGCCGTGACCCGCTTGTAGCCAAATGGCTGAAAGAGGATGTGTTCCATAAGGCTGGAGTGGTGGAAGGGTTGAATGATGAGAAACTTCACCCTCAACTATTTTTATTAAAAGAACAGCGGAGGATGCACCCTGATATATCAGCTTTTACCAATCAGTACATCTATCATTCACTCGTTGGAAATCACGAAAGTGTCTATAAAAGCAGGAATAGCATCACAAGCCTTGCTCCTTTTAAAGATAGAGCTTCTGTGCTCTTGGATACTAGTTTCACAGGTCTACATTGTATAAGTGATAAAACAACCAATTCCAGATTCAATCTATGGCAGCTGCTTCTTTCTTTTCAATTGATTCATGAAGCAACATTAAGTGGAGCTAAATCGATCGGATATGTAACACCATACCGTGCTCAGGCGAATCTAATGGAGCTGCTTCTTGAGGAGATATATGAGAAAGAGCGCAGTCAAGCGGATATTATTGCGGCCACTGTCCACCGATTCCAGGGAAGTGAAAGGGATATGATGATATTTGATACCGTCGATAGTGCTCCGCAAAATCGGGCTGGTATGCTAATAACCGGCAAGGAAAGCGAACGTTTGATTAATGTAGCCATTACAAGAACGAAAGGAAAATTTCTTCACGTCAGTAACAGGAATTTTATCGAAAAGCACAAGTATTCGGGAAAAACGCTGCGGCATCTTGTTAACCATCAGGTTAGGAACAAACAAACGGTCACAACAAAAGAAATTGGTTCTTGGATTCAAAACCAACACCCAAAATTAAGATGGATTCATGCGCGAAAGGTGGAAGCTGTTTTTCAAGATATGAGCTCGGCAAAGTCATCGATTACGATCACCTTGCCAGAAGGAAGCAAGTTATCTGATGAATGGACTAAACAGTTACTAAATAGAGGAAAACGAATAAAATTGACCATTATTTCGAATCAAAAGTGGAGTGAGTGCGATGACTGGATGGACGAAAGCTTTCCATTTCCGTTTGTGATCATTGACGCGAAAGTTTTGTGGTTAGGACTTCCGCTCGAAGGAGCTAGAGGAGTCCAGCCCCCTTATGTAGCCGCTAGGCTTAATTCGAGTAGAGTGTGTGAATACTTGTTAAAACAGATTTAGTTAATCTGTAATACGTTTAGTAATGTTAATGTGTCTTTATTGACTAGCTCAAATTTAACAAAAAAGACTAAAACCGCCCCTGAGTTAGCGTCTCTGTGCTCCGCCGGAAACAAACCAGCCTTAAAATGGGTTTGCTTGTACAATGGGAGTGGAGAATTACGATATAACGGAGTCTAAAATTATTGAAAATGGCGGCAAGGTTGCTATGCCTAAATATGCTCTACCTGGAATGGCGTGGCAAGGATACTATATTGATACCGAAGGCAATATATTTGGAATTCATCAACCCGATGAGTATGCTAAATAGAAACTATAATAATTGAATATAAAATAGTTCTTTTTTTGCACAATCAATTGGATTGAGTGATTCGGATTGAAGCTACCTTCAATGAATTGTCAGCAAACATTCCAGATACAAAAATTTACCAATTCATTATTTACAAAAAAGTGAAACGGTGAGATAATAAGGAAAATTTCGGAGGAGGAAAGTAAGTTTATGGAACCAACTAATTGCTAATATTAATTGATTTTGAAAATTAATATGAATTTTATGAAGAGGAAATTTACCTATTTACGTTAGGTTTATTTGTTATGCTCTTTATGAATAAGGCAATTTAGAAGGTAACTTACTTTACTAATATCGAGATGATAATTTATTGGATATTTCAGGGTTTCATTTGAAGTATTCCGCAGATTTTATACAAGAGGCATGATTGTGCTTTTTTAGCATGCACATTTTTGTGTAGACTTCTTTTAATAAATTATTTTCGCTGATTATAGACTGTAAGAAGAAACTATCTTCTTACGGTCTTTTTTATTTCAAAAAAATAGTAAAGATTGTCTTCTTAACCCTTTCCATAAAAGGCGTAACTACATTATGGATGAAAGAAGGGAATTTCATGAAGGAACTGAAATTAATCGGCGTTAAAAAATATATGGATGCCACACTTGTGGTTAAAAATGTTTCCTTTGAAGCTTATGAAGGAGAGAAGGTTGGAATCATTGGTGCAAACGGAAGTGGAAAGAGTACGATTCTTAAACTAATTGCAGGAATAGAACCGATGAATTATTATCCCGGTTATCCGCAAACCTCTAGCCCTGGATATGATGAAGGTCTAATTAACCCGTCAAAAGCAGCGACTAAGGCTTACCTCGAACAATCGCCAGTGTATCCCGAACACTTAAAAGTAATTGATGTGCTTAACCTGGCCTTTGAGGAGATTGATCGCATGGAAAAACAAATGCGTGAATTAGAAGAGCAAATGAGGTCATTGGAAGATAATGCCCTGGATAAAGCATTAAAAAAATACAGTGATCTCGTTCAATTATTCGAAGTAAAAGGTGGATACGAAAGGGAAGAAAAGATAAGCAAGGTTTGTACAGGTCTTCATTTTGATGAGAGCTTTTTAAACAGGGATTTTGATTTATTAAGTGGTGGGGAAAAAACGACAGTCGTGCTTGGAAAGCTCCTGATTCATACTCCGGATATATTGCTGCTGGATGAACCGACGAATCATTTAGATATGGAATCAATTGAGTGGCTCGAGGGATATCTAAAAAACTATAGGGGAATTGTCCTGATTGTCTCTCATGATAGATATTTTTTAGATAATGTCGTGACTAAAATTGTGGAAATTGAGGATATGGAATCGAAATCTTACAAGGGAAACTACTCCTCTTTTGTACATCAAAAGGAAGAAAATATGCGGATTCAATATGAGCATTATAGGGAGCAACAAAAAAAGATCAATAGCATGGAAAAGACCGTAATGAGCCTGAGAGAATGGGCGATGAGGGCTGATAATAACAAGTTCTTTAGAAGAGCTGCCAGTATACAAAAAAAGCTCGATAAATTGGATCGGATCGATAAACCAGTTTTTGAAAGACGGAATATGAAACTGGATTTAAAAGCTGCAGGTCGGAGTGGAAATGAAACCATTAAGGCGATCGATCTTTCAAAAAACTATGATGATAAAATTATTTTTAAGGATACAAATGTAATGATTACTTTTGGTGAGAGAGTGGGATTGCTCGGTCCTAATGGAAGCGGGAAAACCACTTTCCTTAAGATGCTTTTAGGTGAAGAGCGACCTGATAATGGTGTGGTGGAACTTGGCGCTAATGTTAAGGTTGCATATTTGCCCCAAAAAATAACGTTTAATAATGAAGAACACACGGTGCTGGAATCTTTTAGAGATGACATTTTGATAGTGGAGGGGAAAGCAAGGGAATATCTTTCAAAATTCATGTTTTATAAAAGTAGTGTCTTCAAAAAAATAAAGCATTTATCAGGTGGAGAGAGGATCAGGCTAAAGCTAGCTATACTGCTATTTCAAGATATCAATTTATTAATACTTGATGAGCCTACAAATCATCTTGATATTGATTCAATTGAAACGCTTGAGGAAGCTTTAGAAGACTTTAAAGGGACAATATTCTTCATCTCTCACGATAGATATTTTATCAATAAAATAGGTGAAAGAGTGGTCGTTATTGAGGACCATTCCTTAAAGAGCTATCTTGGCAATTACGATTATTATAAAAGTGAAAAAGAGAAAGTAGTTCTTCAGGATAGGAAGTAGCCTTTTATAAAAACTGAAAAAGTAAAAACACAAAGAAATACCTCTGAAGATTCAAAGAAAGAAGTAACAAAAGCTAGAGCACTGGCGAGAATTGAAAATCTTGAAAATGAAATAAATGAGATAGATTTAACTATGGCTGAAAATCATCTTAATTATGAAGAGCTCAGTAAGCTATATGGCAGGAAAATTGAGTTAAATAAAGAACTAGATTCATTAATGGACTTATGGTTAAAATTGGAAAATAATTAAAGAATTTATCAAACTCACCTAATGTATTTCTTTTAGTAAGAAATGATATTAAAGCTAATAGAGTTTATAGTAATGAGGAGCGTCTAGCTTCTCTCTTTTTTTTTGTTTGTCTCGTAAAAAATGACTTGGTAAAGTTAATCATTGCAACATCATTTTTTTCCGCCATGATATTCCTAGCTATCCATTCGTGTGGTACATTATTAAAATAAGAAATGTGATGTCCCGAGAAGGTCCCCATTGTCTACAGTTTATTTCTGCCAGGATATGGATGTCCTAGGTTATCCATTTTAAATGGTTTGAGAAATTTTGAATAAAACTAACTCATTAAAAAGGATAATGTAAAGACAAAAATTCTTGAATAAGTTGGAAAAGAGGAAATTATTTTGAGTACAACTACAAAGACCAAACGTAAACAACTTGTTATGGTTTCACGAGCATTAATAGTAATTATTGGTGGAATTATTACAGCCTATGGACTAGAAGCAGTATTAATTCCAAACTATGTATCAGACGGTGGTGTGACAGGTCTGAGTATAGTTGGTTCACAATTATTTGGATTACCCCTGGGACTCTTCATTGCATTATTAAATATCCCATTCGTATTTTTAGGATATAAACAAATCGGTAAAAGTTTTGCTATTTATTCAGTTATAGGTATAGCCTCACTAGTAATCAGCACTAGCCTTATGCACCATGTACCAACCATTATTCAAGGTGATACATTGTTAGTAACTGTTGTTGGTGGTATTATCATTGGTTTTGGGATGGGATTAGCCTTACGTAATGGCGGTGCACTAGATGGAATTGATATGTTGGCCGTACTACTTTCCCGAAAATTACCTTTTGGGACGAGTGATTTAATCCTTTTTTTGAATATGTTTGTTTTTATTGTTGTATCAACTGTATTCGGTCTTCAAGGAGCTATTTTATCAGCTATTGCTTATTTTATCGCATCTAAAGTTATTCACATTGTAGAAGAAGGATTAAGCGGCTTGAAAACCTTTAAAATTATTACAACTCAACCTGAATTAATGGTTGAAACTATACGTGACAGATTAGGTCGTGGAGCAACATATCAACTTGCTCTAGGGGGTTATTCTAATGAGCAATTTAAGGAAATTACTTGTGTCATTAACCGGTTGGAAGAAAGTAAAATGAAAGAAATCATTAATGAAATTGATCCAAAAGCATTTGTAGCGATATACGAAGTATCAGAAGTTAAGGGTGGTAATTTCAAAAAGCATGATATTCATTAATTTATTTCTTTCTGTTTTTGGTTACCTATAACAATTACTGACTGGATCCAATAGTAGATCCAGTCTTTTCTTTTGTCCAATATTCCTTCAATCCCTTGTCAGTACTGAATCCAAGTGGAAGAACAGGAGGAGAATAGAGAGGAGAGATCGAAGGATTACTACTCATTGTGACAATTATGATGAAAATAAAAATAATGGCAAGCACTACTCCTTAATGTTATTCATTTGTTCTTACTATGAACTCAAGGCAGTGGAGTACTAACTCATCGAAGATAAATAGTTAAGAAGTTCTTTTTAAAGTTTACTGATATTTAATTCGATTCAGAATCTAATTTATTTAACAGATGAACAAAGCTATAATTAGATTAAACAATCTGGAATGGCAGGGGAAAATATGATTAAGTAACAGAGTTAAGTGTACTAGTGAAGAAACATTTACGAGCCCTACCGTTAGCAAAGTTCCGCAATTAGAGACGGGTATACGAGTTTTGATTCGCCCTGCCTACGTCCCTTTTCGAACGATGGATTGAATAATAGAGAATTCAGCTATAAAAAGAATGTCAAAAGGGGGATACACATTTATGATCCCAGCAAAAATAGATTCCATGTCAATCACTACGATTAAAGAAAACGGCGTGGAATCTATCGTTGATTGGTTCGATCAGCATAAACAATCTTTCTATATACTTGGTTGGTCCTATCTTAGGAATCAGCAGCAAATAGAAGAGCTTTTTTACAGGTCCATTATAAAAGTACAGAAGGAATTGCCACGATTTAATCGAGAAACATCATTCGAAATGTGGGTAACATCTATTTTTATACATACATGCCGGGAACTTTCTGATGATAGAAGTTTACAAGTTTCTGAGGAAGGAGAACCACGTCAGGATTTATTAAAAGCACTCGATCAGTTGAAAGAGTATGAGAAAAAAGCGGTGCTTCTTACATATGTAATAGGAATTTCTCGAGAGGAAGCGGCACAGCTTCTCCAAGTTTCAGTGGAAAAGATGAAAGATCTTTTGTTTTCCGGAATTCAGTCACTTAGGAAAGAAATGGGATACGGAACATCCTTTGATGGCTGTAAGGAGTACCATAAGAATTACATCGATTACTTAGAAAGAACCCTAGATCGTTCGAAGAAGATTGATTTCGAGAAGCATATTTATCATTGCCAAGACTGTCAGGAGGATTTGGGCAACTTTCAGGATGTCATGTTAAATCTTCCTGAAAGGATGGAGGATTTCCATGTGCCATCTGGTTTCACGGAGAACGTCAAAGATAGGCTAGCTGTAAAGGAAAAGCACGAAAAACAGAAGACCAAGAAGCATAAAAGAATGGGATATGTTTTTGCTAGTATTATCGCGTTATTAATAGGTATAGAAGTTTTTACACACTCTTTTACGAATCTTTACTATACATGGACAGAAGAAGATCAGCAATTGCAAGCCTTTATACAACATGGCCTGGGGAAAAGGCTGAACATGGAAGCGGAAAGCAATGGGGTGAAAATTAAGCTCAAAAGCGTGATTGCTGATGATGTACAGACGCTTGTTTTTTATGAAATAGAAGATACAGTCAAAGAGAATCAATATATGATTGATAACGATGAGGGTGTTTCTATAGAGAACGAATATGAAATCATGAGTCATACAACATATCCAAGGTACTATCCTCCTGATCTTAAATCGGATCTAAATAATATAGAAAAGAATGTGTATCAAGGAAAGATAAGTCTGCGGCCACTTTTAAATGATAAAGATACGATAAAACTTAAGATAACAAAGCTTCACAAATTGATTCGTGATGACTCTGAACAGAATAATTTTATAAATTACGAAAACATGGAATATGAAACAGGGAAATGGAATTTTGAGATCTCTGTAACTAAACAGCCCTCTATTGAATATACGTTGGATGAAAAAACAGAAATCGAGGGGATTCCTGTTCGATTTGATAAACTAACGATTGCTCCAACAACGACGATTCTGCATTGTGCTTTTAATTATGAAATGCCAGAGAAGAGGATACAAAATCTTAATTTTGACAATCTAAAAGTGGACGATAAAATATTAAAAGCTGATTTATATGGTAACTCTTTTATAACTGAAAACGGTAATTGGATTTCTTTCCAAACATACTTTGACCCACTTTTTGGAGAAAAGCCAAAAGAGGTCAACGTTCAGTTCGAATCTGTTGATTTAATATATGAAGACAAAAAATTCATCGAGCTAGATGCTGCTCAGGCTTATCCTCAAACCTTTGAATATGCAGGCAGTACAATCTCCATCGACAAAGTGGAAGTTGGACAGCCTACCACTGTTGTCATAAGTAATCATGAAATCAAAAATCGAGCATATGATCGGTTTGAATTCCATGTTGTGACTGAGAACGAAAATGAAGTTAATTTAGTGGGGATGGATTCAGAAGGAGTGCTTGTTGATAAAAATGGGATTGTATACGATATGAATAAAAACCCATTCGTATATGAAGAAATCGAGCAGCCCCGTTATTTCTTTACAGTTCAAAGTATGGAGTTGGAAAATATCAACACTGAAGAGAAAGTGATTCCTAAAAGACTGGAGATTTATGAATACAGTACAACAAAATATTTGGATGATGTAGTGAAGACTTCGTTGGAATAATATTTATTGCTTACATACTATGTCCGAAAAGCTCTTCGTTTTAGAATCTTAGAGTAATCTAAGTATAAAAACTCAATAGAAACCTACTTTTTTCCACATACACTTAAGATACGTGGAGTGTGTGTGGTGGTTGATAGAGTTGAAATAGATTTGTATCAACATAGTTACGTGGATTTTTAGTAAAGATTGCAGTGAAAGGTGATTGTAACCTTGCTGGATGGCATAGAAGGTGAGTGCCAAATTGAATAAAAAATAATGATAAGGAATTCCTAACTACCTCGAATAATCATACAATCAGCATCTAAATAAAGAAGGCTTGGAAATAGCTCCAAGCCTAAAATTCTTCCTTCACTAACGTCCCTTTAGTTCAGTAACTTCAACAAAAAGAGCGTCAGTCCTTACAGATGCGAAGCTAATTTTTAACATCTTACATATTTGCGTTTGAAACCAAGCTTCCCTCTATCAATTTCTTTTTGAATACTTTCGAAAGCGTTTAGGAAACTGCTTTTTTTCTTGTCTCGTTTGACTTCTACTATACCTACTTCCTGTGCAGTCTCGACTGCCTTTTCATGTAACGGCAAATATGAAATCCCCACGGTGTATAGAAAATTATTCATAGCTGATTTCGTTCGCTCAGGTGAATCATGAATCGTATTTTTCACAATATTAAGCATATTGGAAATCTTACTTTCGAAAAATTCATTGTCTTTGCGATTTCCTAAAAGCCAACAGTAGCAACTCCAGCCCGCTGACATTTTCAGCTCTTCACCACTTGCAATCCATTTATCAGCAACTTCTTGTGCAATATCTGACTCTGATAAAGTTACCGCCACCACATAATCGGATAGCATGTAAAAATACGCTCCATCTATCCAACGGTCAAAATCCGACTCTGTCATGCCTTTGGGGTCTGCAATAATGCCTGCAAAATACATGGCATCGTAGTTGCCTGTCGCATAAAGCTCTTCAGCTAATCGTTGATTTATTTTTATTTTTTTTGCGATTGGTTTCATAGCGCCTGTAGCCACCCCAAATAGCGGCTCGTGCGCACCATTGGATATGTATATTTTTTTAGTTCGTTCCTTACCGAGAGCTTCAAGCTCCTGCATAACTGTTTCGAAATCCATAGTTATTGTACTTCCTTCCTTAATATTAAAGCCAATTTAATTGAATTTTTAGAGAGGAAATTCAATATAAAATCAAACTTTAAATGGTCAAAAATGAATACGAATGTAACGTAGTAATTCGAGTAAAATTGTATGACATTTTATCTTAAAAGTACTAATGCAATTATATTATTTTTCTATTTCCAACGTTCGAGTTTGTGTATGTTTTTTACAAATATTCCAGCAAGAAACTTTGGAAATCCCATCTCTATACATTTGTCTTTTACAAGCTGCTTCATTTCATTTACTGATATATCTTTTTGCGTAAACTCTCCATTTTGATAACAGTGCTTACAGTACATATTACTTTTTTCTAGATTTCTTTCGATCCCGCGATCCTCATTATTTTTTAAGGGCATTGCACAACTCTGGCATTTTTTATATATTTTCAAATAGATTCCTCTCTTTTCTCGTGACTATATTTTATTAAGATGGACCTGACTCCCAGGTGTGCATTAGTATTCCTATTCACTTATTTCTCCAAATAGTCAATTAACGAATCTAAATCTTTTGCACAGGCTTTTTTAAAAGTTCCCGATATCATTTTACCAAAAAATTTAGATAATCCAGTAAGTCCATTTATTTCTCCATTCAAAGAAATCTCTGTATAATTATCTGTTGAAGTAAGTATGTAAGTAAACACAAATTCTCCTTTTCCTGTTGTTCCTTTTGTTCCATCACAACGAAGAACAATCTTATCAGGTTCATTAAGCTCTACTACTTCAAAATGTTCAGAAGCCTCTTTTCCAAACATCTTTCTTGTTTCCTTCCACTGACTCCCTACTTTTAATGGGCCTTGGTCCAATCGCTTTATTCGAACTAATCCATTCATCCAGTGTTTTGCAGAATCAAGATCTAGCAAACCAGTGTACGCTTTTTGCTTGGATACCTGAACAGTCCTTATTACTTCAAAACAAATACTCAAGCTGTTCCCTCCTATGAAATCTACCCTTTTAAAGAATAACACGAAACCTTATCTAAAACATTAATCCAATTCAGAATTATCAATAATTAAATTCAATGTGAAATCAGTGCGGGAAATCGTTAATGAAGCAAATACATAGCTATTAAATCTAATCAAGGAAATATCTGACATGCAGATAGAATTACATAGATAAGAAATTTGATTTTGACTTTTGAACAAAACAACAAACCTGATATAAATAAGTTAAAGATTTTAATTTGGTTGGGTTTGAAAGCTGTGGAAATAATAGAGCATTATATTAGGAATAAAGTAAGAGGATAGGTATCCTAAGGAAAGAAATGGAGTAGATAATTAGAATGTTTGCTGGGAAATATGGATAAATTAGGAAAGCTTTATGTTTATTTGAAAATTAGCGAAGTAAACCAAAATATATTAAATTGCCATCACCATCCAAGCCATTGTGAAGCTATGGCGTTGATTGTCTTAAGGAAAGTAAGAAGAGACTGAGAAATCATGAAAAATTTCATGGTTTCTCAGTCTCTTTTGTTGTAATTTTAACTTTTGAGGTTCATGAAATTCATTTGAATAACTGGTTTTACCAGTTATTTTTTTAATAAAATAATCAAAAATATAAATGTAATAATATCGTTTCAAAGGAGGCGTTTCAATTGATAAACAAGAAAATCATGTTAATAACACCTTTCATCATGCTTAGCCTTGTTGCATGTAATAATAATGCAAATAATGATAATAATGATCAAACCAAGGATCTTAATATCTCTAGTATGGCTACATCGATGTCTAGTAAGGATTATCCTCACACAAAAGCGGTTTTAACTCAACAGGCGAAATACGATTTTGTTCCGATAGAGCCTGGAAATCAATTTCAATTTCAAGTGGAGGCCCCTGATATTAATTTCGGTCAAGCGCCAAATCAGCAGCAAGATCAAACGGGTGTACCACCGATTTCTCAGCAAGTACCACAATGGCAGCAAAGACAAGCAGCTCCACCACCAAATTATCAACAAGCACCATCACAGCAACAAGGACAAGCGGCTCCACCATCAAATTATCAACAAGCACCAACACAACAGCAAGGGCAAGCTCCTAAAGCGCAAACACAGCAACCGGCACCAACACAGAAACAGCCGGAAAAAGCACAAACTACTGGAATTAGTAAAGCAGCACAACAGGTGATTGATTTAACGAATGCAGAGCGAAGAAAAAATGGCTTGCCTGATTTAAAAGCTGATACACAATTAAGTAATGTTGCCCAAAAAAAATCTGAAGATATGCAACAAAAACATTATTTCTCACATACGAGTCCTACTTACGGGTCTCCATTCGACATGATGAGAGACTCAGGTGTGACCTATCAAAGTGCAGGGGAAAACATCGCACAGGGACAACAAACCCCTCAAGAAGTCGTTCAATCATGGATGAATAGTGAAGGTCACAGAGAAAATATATTAAGTAAAAACTTCACCAATATCGGAGTTGGTTATGAGCAGACTGGTAAACATTGGACTCAAATGTTTATTGGAAAGTAAAATTCCGAAATTGGAATTATTAAAAAAGTGGGACAAGGAATAACCCTTATCCCACTTAATACTGGAAAATTAGTTTGAAGAATGAGCAATTGAATTGGCATTATCAATAATCTTATGGGAGGTCTCGGGTCTCTTATTTTAAATCGTCCACCCATCATTCACGATTGCAACTAACTTCCACATACCATTTTGGTCTTTTTCAAATACGAGTATAATGCTTTCTCGGTCCATTCCGTCATTTTCTTGCGTACCTTCTAGAAAGTACTCGACCGTTTTTGATTGAGGGAAGATATCCTTAATATTGTTTTTAATATTGCCGCGTTCCTTTAAATCATCAACTAATACTAAGCCATCTTTTATGAATTTTTCTGCAGAAAGGAATTTTGCAAAATATTCACTAGTTGTAAGCTCGATTTCCTCCCCTTTGCCATCGTAATATCCCCACAAGTATTTGTTTTTGTCATTTAATAAATCGCTAATTTCATTCTTATGAAAAACGACAGATTCTTGGTTGATGAATACATAAGGTGAAAACAAAAGACCTTTTTCTGAATGGACATAATCTGATAGATTCACCATATCCAATTTATCAATTTCTTCCATAATGGCTTGAGCGGTTTCCTGTAGGACAACTTCTTCATCAAGATTTGGTGTCTCCACTTTGCTTATTAGCCAATTATCATCAATATTTTGAAAGTGATACGTTAATAAAACATGGCCAAGGGTGAGGGAATCTTGTTCCTGGATAACTATATATTGATCATCCTCGACTTTCGTAACTGTAAAATCTTTTTCTGATAACCAAGCTGGACCACTCTTTGGAATTATAAATACATTCCCGTCTTTTTCCGTAAAATAAGAGTCAACAATGGATGCGGCAAATTCCTCTGTCAACACTCCAGTAAAGGATTGTTGAATTTCAGCTTTAGAAGCAAAGGATGTGATTTTTTCATTATTTTCTTCTGCTTCTTTTGCAAAAGAATTAAATAATTGCTTGTATTTGCTCGTTAATTCCCTCGCTTTTTCGGCATTAAATTCAGACATATTTTTTATAGGAGGATTTTGTGTTTTATCTGGACCCTGATTGGACCCATGATTTTTAGAATCTATATTATCATTCAAAAAGTGGCCATCAATCATCGTAAAAGTGAAAAATACAACTAAGGAAAATGCAACTACTCCTGCAAAGCTTGCAAGTAATTTTTTCATCATGCTTGCTTTCCTTTCTTTCTGTTCATATTGAATAACGGTTTTCATTAACTGTTTGTGAATGTGCTCTTGGCTTGATTTGTTTAACTGAAAGGATGGTAAGTCACGAAGCTGTTGTTCCATTTCTTTTTGATTAGAGTTCGTCATTTAAATCCCCACCTTGTAGCTTTCTTAGTGACTTCAGTGCCCTGGAATAAGTACTTCTCACTTTCTCTTCTTTCCAATTAAGAATTTCGGCAGTCTCTGAAACCGTCATATCTTTTATACCTCTTAGTAAAATCACTTCGCGGTAATTACTTTTTAACATCTGAATTGCATTATATAATGCTTGTTTTTCTTCATTTTGTAAGAAAAATTTTTCAGGTGAATCCCCGTCAATACTAATCAATTGTTCATCGAATGATAAATTCCTTTTTTTATTTCTTTTTCTTGCGTCATCAATTGCAACATTACGAGCAATACTGATTATCCAAGTTTTTGGACTAGATTGTCCTTTATATGATTTCAACCCCATTATTACTTTAATAAAAACCTCTTGCACTAAATCTTCTACATCTGTAGACCCGGTATAATAAACTAAATAGTTGTAAACGTCATTGCTATATAGATGAAACCATTCGGATATGATTATGTTACTTTTTGACATTCCACCGTCCCCCGTCTTCGATTTCACTAATTAGACGTATAAGAATACTGCTTATGGCACAGTAAATAAAAAATTCCTTAAAAATGGACTTTTATATAAGCTGAATTCATTTTCGTAACGCTCAAATACGAGAATGAAAAGTGACAAACTTAGGATTTAGTACTTATATGCAGCATATACCACATCTTTTTTGAGAAGAAGAGGCAATTTACTATTCGAAATCCATTCAATAAATGTATTTTTCTCAGTATTATAATGTATATCTTTTAATTACACGGCCCTATATCTTTCCTGAATCTCTTCCAATCGTTTTTTCCTTGCAAGCATTTCTTCATCGAATTCAATATTTATTTCATTTTCATCTTTGCAGAACCAATATGGTAGTGATTCCGTACGAAGCTGCTTTCGAAAGATTGTTTTATTTCTACCGGCATGCGCTCTGTTTGTAATCAATACTTTATATGCGTATTTCCAAGCGTAAATAGACTTCTTCGCAGTATGTTCAATGGCAGCCATGATTTGCGACAGCGGAAAGGACTGGCAGGCTTCCTTCAATTCTTTCTTTTGATCTTCTTTTAATGGAAAAAAGTTAAGTTCGTTCAACCTGTTTTCTATATCTTTATATTTTTGCTCTGTTTCTGGTGACAGGCTTTGTTCGTTAGTATGACTGGTTTCAGTATGTGTAGACAACTCCGCAATGTTTTCTAAGTTCTTTTCATTTTTTAAGAAGAACTCCTTCTTTTTAGTGTTACAAATGCAGTACCAGTTGGTTCTGTCATAACGATGTTTGCCGTGTTGTTCAATTTTAATAAATCCCATTTTATGTAGTGAGGTAAAGATTCTTTTAATCGTAGTAGTAGACCAAAAAGGAAAAATCTCTTGCCACTGCTCATATGTCATTGAGACCCAACGTTCTCCATCCAATAAGATTCCATTATCATCAATACATTTTGCGAGTTGTTGAAAAACAATACTCTCATTTAACCCAATTTTAATAGCTAAGTTCGGTGATAATTCTAATCTATCAATTTTGTTCATTCGATTTGTCAATTTAATCCCTCCACCCTCTATATAGGGAAAAGGAGGTCAAAAGGACACCCTTAATAAAAAATTATTTAAATTATGGTTTATTCAGCTTTTTTAAAGATCAAAATTCATAAAGAAGAGACCAAGTTGGATGATTCGAAAAGTCAACAAATATTCTCATGTATTAGTTAAATTGAGGGGAGGAACGAAGCAAATATTATCCTTCTCCTTTTTAATTGTTTAATAGAATTTAAATCTATTTTTTGGTAAAATATTCTCAATTTATTGTTTCATAGGTTATATGTTGCGGAGGGAATATAATGTTTGTACATAAAATTGATGAGGAATTATCTTTAAAATTAATTGATTTAAGGGACAGGGAAAGGATTTTTGAATTAAGCAATCATTCAAGAGAGTATTTACGTGAATGGCTGCCTTGGCTAGATACTACAACAAAAGTGGGAGATACAGCAGAATATATAAAAATGTGTTTAAAAGGTTTTGCTGAAAATAATAGTCTGACTACCGTTATTTTGTTTAAAGGAAATATCGTTGGAGTTGCTAGCTTTAATAGTATTAATTGGTCAAACAATACAGCATATATTGGCTATTGGCTTGGGGAAGAGTATCAAGGAAATGGCATTATGACTAGGGTTGCTAGGGCATTAACGGATTATGCTTTTTCGGAATTAAAATTAAACAAAGTGGAAATTAGGGCTGCTGTAGAGAATAAAAAAAGTAGAAGTATTCCCGAAAGACTAGGTTTCGTAAATGAGGGCTGTATTAGAAGAGCCGAATGGTTATATGACCACTATGTAGATCATGTTATTTATGGAATGCTAGCTGATGAATGGAATAAATAGTCCTTTCCATGTAGAATGGAACGAATGCATAGATATCAACTGAAAAATAGTAGAACTTCCTTTATCGAATTAATATTTTGAACATCTAGTAAAAATAATTGTTTGTCTTGATATTTTGAAAAAAACAATATGAATCAGAAGTTCGATACAAAAATCATATGTGCTAATGCTTAAATAGGAATAACCTCATTGTTAAACAATTTCCAAGATAAAATAAGAACATGGAAGAAAGTAAGCAGTGTTAATATAACACTGTTTTTCTCTATTCATAAGCAAAGTTCTATGGATATAGATAATTTGCAAGGCTTCCTTTATTACTGGTCGTAATGTTTTTTTAAAATAATAATCCTCATCGATGATTTTGTTAGTAACTATCACCTTTTCTTTATTATCTATCTAAATCCCATTTTATTTAAAAATTCCCATTAATAATAATAGTATTGTAATATAATAAAAAGTAAGTATAATTTTACTTACAAGAAAATTAAATGTCTTAATGGCGTGGAATGAGAATGGGGTGTCCATAAATAAGAGAAATTATTTCTAAATGAAACCGCTTTAATATTTAGATGAACTTTTGAAGGTCTCTAGCAATAAAGTTGATATTATCTCCATTTTATAATTATCTACGATTTTATCCGTATCCGCAATATAACAAGTAGGGGGAGCAACTATGAAAAATCTACTGAAAAAGTGGAATCGCTTGAGTCTAGTAAAACAAATCATTGTAGGTCTGATTATTGGTATTATCCTAGCTTTAACGATCCCAGAAGTAGCAAAACCTATTGTCATTTTTGGTTCTTTATTTGTAGGTGCTTTGAAAGCGATTGCACCTGTGTTAGTACTCTTTTTGGTTATGTCGGCCATCGCTCAACATAAGAATGGTCAAAAAACGAATATGAAATCTGTTATCATCTTATACCTTTTAGGAACATTTTTAGCTGGATTAATCGCTGTAATTGTAAGTTTTATTTTTCCCGTAGGTTTAACACTTACAAAGGGTGCGGAGGGTGTGACGCCTCCTGAAGGTGTTGTTGAGGTACTTAAAACATTACTATTGAACGTAGTTGATAACCCCGTAAAGGCAATTTTTAATGCGAACTATATCGGTATTTTAGCTTGGGCAGTACTTCTTGGTTTGGCTTTAAAAAATGCAGCTGATTCGACAAAAACAATGATTTCAAATGTTTCTGATGCTATTTCCAAAATGGTTACATGGGTGATTAAGTTAGCACCATTAGGAATCATGGGTCTAGTATTTGAGTCAATTACGACAAGTGGACTCGGCGCTTTACTAAGCTATGGTAAATTACTTGCTATATTAATTGGGTGTATGCTCTTTGTGGCGTTGGTTGTTAATCCAATCATTGTGTTTGTAGTGATTAAGCAAAACCCTTTCCCGCTTGTTTTTAAGTGCTTAAGAGAAAGCGCTATTACAGCGTTCTTTACGCGTAGCTCAGCTTCAAACATTCCGGTAAATATGAAATTATGTGAAAATCTTGGTTTAAATAAAGATAGTTATTCAGTTTCCATACCGTTAGGTGCAACGATTAATATGGCTGGTGCAGCTGTTACTATTTCTGTTTTAACTCTTGCAGCGGTTCATACTCTTGGAATACAAGTGGACTTACCAACTGCAATTATTCTCAGCGTATTGTCAGCAGTATGTGCTTGTGGTGCTTCTGGGGTTGCTGGCGGATCATTATTGCTAATCCCTCTAGCTTGTAGCTTATTTGGAATCTCGGCTGATGTTGCTATGCAGGTAGTTGGAGTAGGCTTTATCATAGGTGTTCTACAAGACTCTTTTGAAACGGCACTTAACTCTTCTACTGATGTTCTGTTCACAGCAGCTGCTGAATATAAAGAGTGGCGTAAAGAAGGAAAAAAAATAGATTTCACCAAAATAGGATAGATAAGATATTCTATTTGAACTGCACTTCCATTGTTAGATTGGCGGTGCAGTTTTTTTATGGAAAAATAAAACAAAGATTAGTTGTTATTGGTGAATATTTAACTAAGGAAAGTCATAAAAATGACATTCAGGTGAACTTAGAAACGATTGTTAGAAACAGTCGTGTTGTTGAATTGGAGCTTCATGTTTTTAGATAGAGCATTTATTTTGGTAAATCTGAAGTAATCGTAAATCTTATATGTTCATTTAAAAAAAGTAACTATTTGATTTTAGAATAGGAAAATCAAGTAATCCTGAAATAAAGAAATAACTGGACTCTTTTCGTCTAAGGTATTTATCGCCAATAAATGAAAGTGAATAAGAGAATGAATGTAAAGGGAGGAGCCGTCTTAGTGAACCCACACAAAATCATCATTACTAAATATGATCCCCAATACGCTGAACAAACCGTGAGAATGTGGCGAGATAGTAAGGAACAGGCTATTGGTCAGAAAGAAATTCATAGTTTTGATAATCATATATATTTTTTGAATCAAATTTTATCCGAAGAGTTTCAAATAGATTTAGCGTTAATGGATGGAAAAGTAGTGGGAATGATTGCCTTTACTAAAATGGAAATCAGTCAACTTTATATTCATATCGATTATCAAGGAATGGGTATAGGTCAAACATTACTAGATAGGGCAAAAGCGCACTCAAGTGGAAGAATAACGTTATTTACATTTGAAGTAAATGAAAAAGCACATCGATTTTATGAAAAGCACGGGTTTAAAATCATTGGTAGAGGATATGAAAATGAAGAAAATTTACCGGATAGGCAGTATGAATGGGTATCTAAAGATATTTCTTAAAACATGGAAATGGGGGAGGAGAGTGTTGACTTGGTGCCCAATCCCAGGTAGTAAAAGAATCATTTATAATTGGTAAAACAAATAAAAGAGAAGCTTCGGATGACTCTAAATTTTTTTCGGAAGGAATTTGAACAGGGAAAGTAGAAGAACAAACTAAGATAATTCATGTTGAATAAAGTTAAGATTTATTGTGTTAACAGCAGTTGTAATGGACTTATACATACTAATCAAAATAAGCTTACGAAAGGAAGATGGTCATTGAGTACACCCTTAAGCGTTGTGAATTGGATAGAAAAAAGTGAAATTCTAGATGATTTAATTAATCATGAAGACACTTTAACCTTACATCCCATGAATCAAGGATATGAAGCAGAAGTCATAAAAATAGATTCAGATAATGAGAGTTTTGTACTAAAAGTATGGAATAAGAGATCCAAACCTGATATTCGTTTTCAATATCATTTATTGAATGTCCTTTTTGAAAGAGAATTATCCGTATCTAAGCCTATTGGTTGGGGGATAGATCAAAACTCAGACAAGGTATTGTTAACAACTTTTGATGGGGAGCCTGTTCTTAAAGTAAATAACAAGAAAATGATTGATTTTGCATACATATTATCAACTTTACATCAAATTAACATTGAAGATAAAGGAACGATCCAACTTCCAAAGTACGATTTCGTAGACTATTTTTTTCCTGAACTTAACAAACATCCTGACATACACAACGCCGTAAGTTCTTTAGTTCATCTAATACATATAAAACAGGAACGTATTATTCATGGTGATTTTCATCTAGCCAATATTTTGGAAGAGAATGACCGATACAATGTTATAGATTGGACGAATGGACAATTGGGTGATCCTCGATATGATTTTGCCTGGTCATTTACTTTGAAAAGAATATACATCTCGGAACGACTTGCACAAGTGTTTCGTTCTAGTTATCTATTGAATAATGACATTCCAAACGAAGACTTAGAAGTTTTCGAATCATTGGCTTGCCTCAGATGGATCTTACTAAGTAGAAGCGGAGGTACACCCATAGGGCCAAATACGATGAAGCGGGTGAAAAGTTTAATTGGAAATAATCCATTCTTACAAGGTGTGGATATTAAGGATTTAGATAAATAAGTATTAGTTAATTATTGTCGGATTTTCAATATATGCAAACTAGCTAGTAATTTGTGAAATTCAATATAAGTTAGAACCATAAATCATATCGTATACAACTAAAAATTGTGAGCATTGTAAACTGCAATTACTTTGTTATCATTCGTTTTTGTCAAATAATATTAAAAGTGAAGATTGTAATAGAATCCCTCAAATATATGTTTGAGGGATTTATTTATTATGGGGGCTAAAACTATTCAATTTAATACAAGATGAATAACGATCTTCTTCAAAATATATAGCGTTATGTAGGTGCAATTGACAAAATAAACTTGCTAAATCAATTCTTGAATAAGCCAAAGAATTATAATTTTCTCTGTCATTCAGTTTAAAAAATAACTGGACAACCAAATGTTCCATTATTTTTTCAATATAACTTACTTGACGCAATTTACACACTTATGTATACTTACTTACGTAAAGTAACCTGATTGTATAGAGAGGAGAAAAAATGTAATGAATAACGAGTTAGGCAAGCTAGTATTACGTTTAGCTTTAGGTATTATTTTCTTTATTCATGGAGTAGTAAAGTTTCAAGGAGGTATCACGAATACTGTCGGCTTCTTTGATAGTATTGGAATTCCAGGATTTTTTGCTTATGTCGTTGCACTGATCGAACTAATTGGTGGTGCTGCGTTGATATTGGGTATAGGGACACGAATTGTATCTATATTATTTGCTGTAATTATGTTAGGAGCCATTTTTACTGTCAAACTTTCGGTAGGATTTCTTGGGAATGGAGAAATGGCCGGGTATGAACTTGATTTAATTTTACTTGCTGCATCTATTTATTTTGTCATAGCAAGACAATCTGCATTATCACTTGATTACAAGTTATTTCGTTCAAAAGGAAATTAGTCGATAAGGAGGGTTATAGTGACATTTCATGTTAAGCCAACTACTTTTGTAGGTCATGTAACAATTAAAGTAGAAGACTTGGAGCGTTCTCTTCAATTTTATCAGGAAGTGATTGGTTTTAAAGTTTTAGAACAAACGAATTCAACTGCCAAGTTAACGACTGATGGAAAAACTAGTATCTTGTCTCTAGAAAAGCCAGAGAATGTGATTCCAAAACAAGCAAGAACGACAGGATTATATCATTTTGCACTTCTTTTGCCGAATCGTTCGGATTTAGCGAATATAGTTTTTCATTTTATTGAAAAAGGGGTCCGAGTCGGGTCATCTGATCATCTTGTCAGTGAGGCTCTTTATTTATCTGACCCAGATGGAAATGGGATTGAAATTTATATCGACCGTGATCCTTCCGAATGGGACTGGAGTAACGGAGAAGTAGCAATGGCAGTGGATCCTTTGAATTTTCCAGATTTGCTATCAAGCGGAAAACAAGGAACTTGGAATGGACTGCCTGCTGGTACGGTAATGGGACATATCCATTTACATGTTTCAGAATTAGTTAAGACGGAAGAATTTTATACAAAGGGACTTGGTTTTGAAGTAGTAAACCGTTTTGGAGACCAGGCACTTTTTATTTCTTCTAATAAATATCATCATCATATTGGCCTAAATACATGGAACGGTATAGGGGCACCGCAGCCACCAAAAAATGGTGTTGGGCTTGAGTCGTTTACATTGATTTTCCCAGATGAAGAAACTCGTAACAAGGTGGCCGCCAATTTGAAGCAAATTGGTGCAATTATTGAGGAAGAAAACGATGTTTTTATCACTTATGATCCTTCTGGTAATGCAATTTCATTGATGTTTTAGCTGAATTGAGGTGTGATATGGAATCGGGAAAAGGAATTGAAATTGGACTGTACACGCTCGCAGATATCGTTCCTAATCCTCATACAGGAACAGCCATTAGTGCCGGACAGCGAATAAAGGAAATCATTCAAGCAGCAAAGCTTGCTGATGGGGCTGGGCTTGATATCTTCGGTGTTGAAGAGCATCATCGGTTAGACTATGCGGTGTCAGCCCCTCCGGTTGTTTTAGCAGCTATTGCTCAAGCAACCGAACGAATTAAATTAACAAGTGCCACTACCGTATTAAGCACAGTTGATCCAGTTCGTTTATTTGAGGACTTTGCTACCTTGGATTTGATTTCGGATGGGCGTGCTGAAATCATAGCAGGTCGCGGAGCGTTTGTGGAATCCTTTCCTCTTTTTGGATTCGACATCAATGACTACGATGCATTATTTGAAGAAAATATGGAGCTTTTATTAAAAATAAATGAGAATGAGCGAATTTCATGGTCTGGTCGCTTTCGCACACCATTAAACAATGCTGAAATCGCTCCTCGTGCATTACAAAATAAGTTGCCAATCTGGGTTGGTGTTGGCGGTACTCCGGAAAGTGCAGCTCGTGCCGGTAGATTAGGGGTTGGAATGGCGATGGTCATTCTCGGTGGAGAGCCAAGACGGTTTAAGCATTTGGTTGACCTTTACCATAAAGCTGGTATGGAATCGGGACATCAAGATCAACTAAACGTAAGCGTAACGGGGCATGGGTATATTGCAAAAACAACTCAACAGGCTAAGGATGAATTTTACCCTTTTTACTCCAATTACTGGACTTACGTAAACCGACAGCGTGGAATGAGTTTTAAAATGACACGTGAAGACTTCGAGGAAATGACGAGGCCAGAGACAGCGTTGTTTGTTGGAAGTCCGCAGCAAATAGTTGAAAAAATTCTTTATCAATATGAGCTATTTGGACATAGACGTTTCATGGCTCAGATGGACATAGGAGGAATACCCTTTGAAAATGTAGCACAGGCCATTGAGCTTTTAGCTACAGAAGTAGCTCCTGTTGTCAGAAAAGAAACAAGTAAATAAGTATAAATAGGTAGGTGCAACAATGGGTTTTTTACAAAAATTATTTAGAAAACAACCAAATCATGAAGAAAAGGCAACTGAAAAATTAAACATTGGAATTATTTTAGGAAGTACACGCCAAGGTCGCGTAAGTCCACAAGTAGGTAAATGGGTGAAAGACATTGCGGATAAACGTGGAGATGCCAATTATGAAATCGTCGATATTGCTACGTTTAATTTACCTTTCTTAGGGACAAGCGATGGTACAGAACCGGGAATAGTTGCTTGGAATGAGAAACTTGCGAATTTGGATGGATTCGTATTTATCGTTCAAGAATATAACCACAGTATTACAGGAGCTTTAAAAAATGCACTTGATTTCGCACGCGAAGCATGGAACGACAAAGCAGCGGGGTTTGTAAGCTATGGCTCTACAGGTGGTGCACGTGCAGTAGAACATTTGAGAGGAATTTGTGGTGAACTAAAAGTGGCAGACGTTCGTACACATCCAACCTTGTCATTATTTCTAGATTTTGAAAATGGTACTGACTTCAAACCTCGGGATATGCATCTAGACAATGTGAATGAAATGCTAAGCGACGTTGTGGCTTGGGGTAGTGCATTTAAAAACATAAGATAAAAACAATGAAGTGTTAGTATCTAAATGTTTTTGAATCATTAGCTTGCCTGAGATGTTCCAATGATTGATAATCAATATGATGTGGAACAATAAAAAACCGATAGATAAAAGTGGACATTAATTTAACATAATGGAAGAGCCGATATTCCTAAATGCTTAGGAAATCGGCTTTTTTCATCCAGAAATAGTCTCAAAAAAATCCACGTTTTGTAGCAGGATTTTGGGTATTAGCCCCTCGTTATTACCGTTTTCTTCTTTTGACCGGCCGCCCCATATACCCTAGTAATTTCTATTTGGGTCGAAAAAAAGGGAGCTGTGTCCGCAACTTCGTTTATAAACCATTTTTTAAACTTCTATGCACTTTTACGTCATTCCTATATGAATCCTCTATGTTTTCAACTTGGTAAGTAAAAAAAGGCTTCCTTTCACCTTTCATTGTGACGAAATCTATTTTCGGAATTTCGTTACAGCGAATAAAACCAAATCCCACCGTCTAGCCCAAACAGCCAGAGTAGTAGTTTTAGTACAAATAACATAAAGGGGCTAAGGGAAATTTCCTCCTGACCCATCCAAATAATTCACATGGAACTTACTCGCTTTTTCTTTTATTTTCATATATTAATATCAATTACCACATATTCAAATACTTGGAGTGTGGAATAGGGGGCACTGTAACCTAAAAAAATTGTGTTGGGATTAATTAATTTACACTGATTTTCTCAGATAAGTAACTCGAAATAAGTAGCTAAATAGAAAAAATTTGGTGCAACTTTTCAGAAGGGAAGACGATGGATTAATACTCATGCCCCTTCTGGTAATGAAAAGAGGTATGTTATGGAATCTGGAAATAGTTTGAAACATACGGGATTTGAAATAGGTCTATACACGCTTGCGGACATCGCTCCTAATCCTCTAACTGGTAAAACAATTAGTTCCAGTCAACGAATAAAAGAGGTTATTCAAGCAGCAAAGCTAGCTGATGAGGCAGGGTTAGATATATTCGGAGTTGGAGAGCATCATAGGTTAGACTATGCGGTTTCCTCCCCTCAAGTTGTTTTAGCAGCTATTGCTCAAGCAACAAAACGAATTAAATTAACGAGTGCCACTACCGTATTAAGCACAGTTGATCCAGTTCGTTTATTTGAAGACTTTGCTACCTTAGATTTGATATCGGATGGACGTGCTGAAATCATAGCAGGTCGAGGAGCGTTTTTGGACTCCTTTCCCCTTTTTGGATTTGACATTAATGACTACGATGCATTATTTAAAGAAAATATGGAGCTATTTTTAAAAATAAATGATAGTGAGCGAATTTCATGGTCTGGTCGCTTTCGCTCGTCATTAAACAATGCTGAAATCTCTCCTCGTCCATTACAAAATAAGTTGCCAACCTGGGTAGGTGTTAGCCGCAATATAGAAAGTGCAGCTCATGCCGGAACTTTAGGGGTTGGATTGGCGATGGTTATTCTCGGTGGAGAGCCAAGATTGTTTAAGCCTCTGGTTGATCTTTACCGAATAGTTGGTATGGAATCAGGACATCAGGATCAGCTAAACGTATGCGTAACAGGACATGGGTATATTGCAAAGACAACGCAACAGGCAAAGGATGAATTTTACCCTTTTTACTCCAATTACTGGACTAACGTAAACCACCAGCATGGGAATAGTTTTAAGATGACGCGAGAAGATTTCGAGGAAATGACAGGTCCAGAGACAGTCTTGTTTGTTGGAAGTCCGCAGCAAATAGTTGAAAAAATTCTTTATCAATATGAATTATTTGGACATAGACGTTTCATGGCTCAGTTGGACATAGGAGGAATTCCGTTTAAGAATGTAGCAAGGGCCATCGAACTTTTAGCCACAGAAGTAGCTCCTGTTGTCCGAAAAGAAATTAGTAAATAAGTTTTATTATAATTACTAGAAAGTTTGCCGATTAAATTAAAGAGGGGAATTCCCCCTCTTTATCCATTACATTCCGTTTTATATTATCGACTTGAAAAGTAAAAAAATTTTCTCTGATAATGATTTTTTCCTTTACTTAAAATTCATTTGGAGAAGAAGGACAATGATACTTTTGCATTGAAGTATTGATACAGTTTGTTTTATTAAGTTAGTAATGCTTTTTTCTATAATTCAAGAAGAGGATTTTTCTTTGAAGATTAAATAGAGAGAAAAGTAAATAAACATATTAGGAGCTTGGCTTTGAATAGAAAGAAAAAATTGATAGCGATTTGTATTTTTATTTTTTCATTAGTTGTAATTAGCTTATTCCTACCTACATGGACACCAACTATTAAAGGGAAAAATAGTATTAGCACTTTGCAACAGGTAGAAATTAATGGAACTAAACTGGAAGTCATGATTAGAGGTAATGATCGATCTAATCCGATTATCATATTTGTTCATGGTGGTCCAGGTTGTTCCGAAATACCTTATGTTAGGAAGTACCAAGATTTACTCGAAAAGAATTTTACGATTGTTCATTATGACCAACGAGGCAGCGGGAAATCATATCATTTCTTTGAGGATTATTCAAATTTATCATCCGATTTACATGTAGATGACCTTTTAGAATTGACGGACCATATAAAAGAATTGTTGGGGCAAGAAAAGGTTATTTTAATAGGGCATTCATATGGTACATACATAGGAATGAAAGCAGCAAACAAAGCACCAAACAAATTTTCAATGTACATAGGAATAGGCCAGGTTTCTAATTCGGTTCAAAGTGAATTGGACAGTTTAAGCTATACAATAAATGAGGCAACGTTAGCTGGAAATCTGAAAGACGTAAAAAAACTTGAAAGCCTTCAAAACTCAATTGAAAATGGTGAAGTTCTTACACCAAGAAATTTAGTTCGAAAATATGGTGGAGCAGCAAGACTGATTAATGATAATATGGATTACTATTTAGGATTTCTCTTTAGTCCTGAGTATAATTTTCTTGATGCTGCTCGTTATATAAAGGGAGTTTCTCTCTCTCAGAAGATATTAATACCTGAGGAACGAAAACATGATATTACAAGTATAGTTGATAAACTGGAAATACCTTGTTTTATAGTCATGGGGAAATATGATTATATGACATCAGTAAATGCAGCAAAAACATACTTTAATGAAATAGAAGCACCTGTAAAAGATTTTGTAATTTTTGATGAATCCGCACATTACCCACAGTTTGAACAAAAAGAATTATTTGCAGATTGGTTAAATAATACTTTGGAAGAGTTTAATAATTAGCAAAGTAAAAAAAGTGGTCTTTGTAGGTGAGTGTACTTTAATAACCAAGCAGTATTTTTTCTAATTAAACTTAAGAGATAGATGTTGAGCTGATTTTACAAGTTAGAGAGTCAGCTCTATTTTTTTTGATTTTATTAAATGTCGACAATATATTTTCTGCACATACGCTTTCTGGAAGTATCACTCAAACATTTAGATAGAACAACAAAAGATCATTACATAAAAAAGGAAATTGAGCTAAACAGCCGAATTAATAAGCAAGTGAATGATTTGGAGATTACTAAATGTAGGAGGGGTTTTTTTATGAAACCAATTATTTATAACAGAGTGGACACCATTTTTATTCATGTTAGTAACTTAAAAGAATCGGTAAGATGGTATTCAAAATTATTTGGACTAGAATTTAAAGAATCGGATTACAAGGGACCTATTCATACGATAGATATGGGGCCAGGAAGACCTGGATTAACGTTAGACAATCATTGTTTTGACGAGGAATATAAATTCATGCCTTCAAACCAACCCCTATTTAATCTAAGTACTGATGATATTAATATTGCTTATAAACTTGTAAAAGATATGGGAGCGGAAATTGTAACAGAAATAGAAACATTCCCCAATCTTGCAGATTTTACGTTTAAAGACCCCAATGGAAATATCATAATGATTTGTACTTGTTTTACTTAATAAAGGTAGGTAAAGCTCTATTTTAAACTGATAGTTGATATTATTTACGACTAAAAGTATAATTTTTACAATTTATTCAAGAAAGTAAAATTAATATTTATTAGCGAAACGATGTATATGAATCATTAATAAGGTGGGATCCTCTATGTCGAAAAGATATACATTTGAGTGGAGTGGAAGTGAAATTCATTATGTAGATGAGATAAAAATAGAATCATGTAATCAAGTTCTTATAGGGAGGTATGGTGGCAATTCAAGTGCAGGTGCCAATAAAAATGAAGACGGTGCTTTAGTATGGACAGGTGTGGATTGGGAGCTGTCCATGATCTTGGATGGTCATGATAGTTCAGAGAGTGTGGACCTTGTTATTCATACCATCCAGAATGAATGGAAGAGTATTTCAGAGATTTTGAATAAACCTATAAAACATGTATTTCAATTATTAGAAATTCATTTACTATCAGTCTTCCAATCATCTGAGTTTATAAATGCCTGTCAAAATATCAAAGGAGAAACCGCCTGCCTCATTTGTGTTAGAAAGGAAAATTACCTATGGTGGTTTTCAGTTGGAGATTGTTTAGTATATCTGTTGCATGAAGAACTACATAATTTAGGTCAATATAAACTAAATCAGCGTCAATTTTATGAGTGGATTGGTTTTGTTAATACTTTTTCTCTACCCGTCCCTTGTTATTCTACTGGCATTAGGGAATTAAGACCTGGAAGAAACGTAATCCTAATGCTTACGGATGGAATATTGGAATGTGGGAAGGAGTATTATCAAAATGGTAAGAATATATATAAGGAGTTTTCTAATGATAGGGAAATAGAGAATGGTTTAAGGCGCATGTTACAACATGTTCATGAACATCTAGGCAGAGATAGTGGGACTATCATTTGTTGGGAGTGTAACAACACATTTTCTGCACGATATCCAAGTGATCTACCAAATAGGGATGAATAGAATGTATGAGTTTAATGAAGGAAACGTAGTTAGAAATGAACAATCAGCAATTAACTATATATGGATTTGTGGTAAAGAAAAAAATAATAGTATTTGCATTATGCTTCCTGGACTTGGCTACACAACCCAGCGACCACTTTTTCACTATGCGACCAATGTGTGTATGAATGAGAATGTCGATATTCTCCATATTAATTATAACTATTTAGGCAATGAAGCCTTTAAAAAACTGGACCACCATGATCAGGATCAATGGATATATGAAGATGTGAAATCTGTGGTTACAGCAGTTCTTAAAGATGCAAAGTATGAAACGTATTTTATTTTAAGCAAATCTATTGGAACCATTCCTATGGCATATGAATGGATCGAGAAGGACTTTATTAGCAAGCAAAATTCATATGGAATATGGCTGACACCTCTTATCAAAGATGAGATTGTGTACAATGCCCTTTCAAAAACAGAGATTCCTTCTCTTTATGTAATTGGAACGGATGACCCTCATTATAATGAAGAGTCTATTGCATCCATTAATGAAAATACCAACGTTACAGGACTTGTCATTCCTAAGGCAAATCATGGATTAGAGGTAAAAGGAGATATTAAAATGACGATTAATATTGTTTATGATGTGATGGAGTCTATTGAGAAAATTATAAAAAAATATAAGGATAAATAATGGGGATGGAATTGCATCCAATAACCGTTATTGAAATAATCGCATCAAGTATTTTAATTGCTTCATTATTTATTGTCGCGATTTTATTGCCCAGAAAGATAAGGAAGCGTGGGTTATATATTGCGGGTTTATTGACTTTCTTGCTTCTTATGTTCTTTATAGCCCGCCCCTATATACACGACTATCAATTTTCAAAAAAGAAGGAGTATTTAAATCAATACCTCATTAAAAAATACCCTAATCAAAATTGGGAAATAACGAGGCGAATGGGGAGGCAATATAATAGAAATTATTTACTTGTGAATTTTGACAATGAAAGTGATTGGACCTATGCTTACCTGGTGAAAAATAAAAAGAGAATTTGCCAAGGTGCATGGATTCCTCCTGAAGGGAAGTTTCCTAAAGAGGGGAAGCATTACGAAGTGAAAGACTGTGAATGAGTGGTTATAAAAATTTAATGGCGTGATGCTCACTCATCGGGAAATTAATGTAAACAATGAATATACAGTTGTGAATGATAAGACGATTCTGTTGAAGTGAAGAAGCAGGATAAGAACAGTTACACATGTAAACCTAAATTTCTATAAAGTATGTTAGGTGGGATAGTATGACCATATATATTGCACTACTTAGAGGGATAAATGTAGGGGGACATAATAAAATAAAAATGGCAGACTTAAGAAGTTCCCTTGAACAACTAGGATTACAAAACATTAAGACATATATCCAAAGTGGAAACATCCTTTTTGAATCGAGCGAACCTGAGGAGACTTTACAAAAGAAAATTCATAATAAAATTGAAGAGGGTTATGGGATAAACAGTAGTGTTATCATTAGGACAGCCGAAGAATTACAGCAAATTGTTAGTCAATGCCCTTTTTCAGATCAAATGATCTCAGAAGCGAGCACTTCATCTAAAGGGGAATGTCTACATGTTGCATTGTTGCCTAAAGCTCCTTCCAAGTTCAATAGTGACAAGTTATTAACTTATACACATGAAAAAGAACTCTGTGTCATAAATGGAAGAGATGTTTATCTTTTATTCTATGACAGCATTCGAAATTCCAAACTCGCTAATAATCTGAAAAAGCTGGAGGTTCCAGCAACTGTCCGCAATTGGAAAACTCTCACTAAGCTTTCTCTTATGGTAGAAGAATTCAACCATAAGAGAAGTGAGAAATAATTATTAACATATATGATATATGGAAAGAACACTAATTTCGCTAAGTACTCCATTTTTAGCTAACTGATATTAGGGCTGTCATTGTGGCGGCTTTTTTTTACTGTGCGAAAGAATAAGGTTACAGAAGCTTTTAAAAAACAGTAAATTCTAAAAATATTTATTTGCTTCAGAAATTACCTAATGTAGTCAAACATATTCAGGAAGAAAGCTAAAATATGGGCGAATATCATGACTTTTAATGCTTTCTATACTAATGCACTCTGGCTTCTTTAGTGGAATGATATAGGTTGTTGGTACTAAATAAATTAAAAATTTTGTATATGATAATGGGGTATTTATGTTAGAATTTTCTTGTTGGAGGTGAAAAATGGTAAAAAAGTATCTTTCTATCTTTTGTCTCGTTATCGCTATCATTGTTTTTTTGTATATGTTTTTTGGTCATAGACTTGGAGCGTCATTATACTTTTGGGACATTATATTGTTTATAGCAGCTCTTATCACATCTTTCTTTATGCCAAAGGGAAAAGCCAAGAATATCACCATCAGCTTATCTTTTATTTGTTTAATCTTGTTTGCGGGCTACACTGTGTGGGTTGTTAATGCACTTAATCACATTGGAACTAAGTAAGAAAATAAACTAAATCTAGAGTAATAATACACTGTAACTTCATAAGAAACGACAGTGTATTTTTGATTTGATATATACTTTATCTGTGTATACACAAATAGCTGGTCTTATTCTAACAAAAGTAATAAGGTCGATGGATTGAGGCCTCCTACTTAACTATCAAACTAAAGGATCCTGATTAAAAAAAAAAAAATTTTATTATTTCTAAAGTTTTGTAGAAGGTGTTTTTTTATTTAATAGAAGGATAAAAAGTTTGGGTGAAATTATATTTAATGATTTAGGGAAGAAACTTAAAAGTAAAAAAATGAAGGGTTTATGATCACCTGGTTCTATAAGTTTGTTAAGTGGTGGGGAGTTCAATTAAAGTGTAAATTATCGGTTCATAAAATTGAAATGAGGTAAATAAGCTTGAACAATTTTAAAGATTCATATATTCATCTACGAGATAATCGTAAATTATCATTTAAGAGTTATGGTGATAAGAATGAGAATAAAGTTATTTTCTTTCACGGATTTGGTTCTTCAGCCAGTGCCATTCATCCTGATACAGAAATATTAGATAAAAACAATATTCACTTTATTGCAGTGAATCGTCCAGGATATGGAGATTCGACTTTAATTGAGAAATATACAATGGAAGATGTAGCTGATGACATAAATGAGTTGCTTGATTGTAAAGGAATTCAAAAAGTTTCAGTTATTGGTTATTCAGCAGGTGGGCTTTTTAGCCAAGTTTTCACAGACAAGTATTCAGAAAAAGTCATTTCTCTTAACCTAGTTAGCAGTGCAATACCTTTAAATAGTAAAGAAACCAAAAAGATACTCCCTTCAAATTGGAAGATGATATCGTATATGAATCGATATTTTCCGTGGATGTCAAAAACATTCTTTCGTAAACTTAGTCAGGATCTAACCAATAATTTAGAAACTACGATACAAAAATCTATTAATCAAATGGTTGAAGAAGATAAAAGAATTGTAAATGATGCAAATTTAAAGCTTGTAATTACTAAAGGTGCAGTAGAGGCGTATCATAATAAGGGGGCAGCTGTGTATAATGATGCTCTTGCATTGTGTAAAAAAATAACACTAAATAAACCATCATCCAATATTAAAGTGAATATTTGGCAAGGTAGGAAGGATAACATATGGACACCTTCGACTTCGATGTATCTTAGAGAAAAGTATACTAATTCTACTAATTCATTTCTCGATGATGAAGGACACTTACTTTATTTATCTCAATGGGAAGAAATCCTCAAGAAATCTTTATGCTAAAGTTCAAAATGATTGCAGAAGGGGAAAGCCTTCTACAATCATTTTTTTCTTTTATTCTCCTTTTGCAATTTCTTTTTTAGTTTGTATTGTTTTGAGATTGTTTTAACGATAAATAAACCTGCAATTAGGGTTAATAAGTTTAGTGAATCACCTAAATTAATTGAAAGACTAATGTTGTTATTAACGCTTATATTGTCCCTGTTTTGAATATTGCCTTGATAATCCTTTTCCATGTTTTTCAATCTTATACCTCCAATTTGTTTATTACATTTTTCACGACTTGTCCTAATTCAATATAAATATATGTATGAATAAATTATCGTATGCAGAACAAGTAATGTGAACCATTCCACTTAAAGTAATTGGTGCGTTGATCCAGAAGGATTAACGTATTTTTTATAGAATTTTTATTAAACTAACGGGCATGGGTAAAATAAGAGAATTTTTAGTAAGTGAATATAAAAAAAGGGGAAAAGGATATGAAAAGTTGGTTAAAATGGAGCTGTTTTTGGGTGTTTTAGTTAGGTTATATTGGAATTCCGATGATTTCGAGACTGCTCGTTTATATCTTCAACAGCGCAGTATGGTCCAATAATAATAAAATGTATTTATTTATAAAGAAAATCAAAAAATACTGAGGAGTAAACTAGATGAAAGGTAGTGATAATCCTTGGTTAAAAAGATTTTTATGATAGTTATTATGATTATTTGTTTCAATCCGTCTTTATCAGTATTTGGAGAGACAAATGAAAATGCAGTGTACGGAATACTGAATATTAAAGTGATGACAACTATTAGTCCATCACAAAAACAAAGTACTCCAATAAACAACGCTAGGATAGTTGTAATAAACTCAGGCGGAGAGATAATATCAACAGAATTAACAAATTCCAACGGGGAAGCAACAATAGCTGTTTCAGTGCCTAAAGATAGTAGGTTTCCTATGAAAAATATGGGAGAGGTTACTGTAATAGCGATTGCAAATGGTTATAACGAGCATATTGACTTTAGTGTTCCAATCAATGAATATAACGACAATACTGGAAGAGTTACAATTTCTCTTTGGCAAATAGATCCTAACAGAAGAAATGAACCCCAATTTCTCCACGGAAGTTTTCATCGCTTAACAGTTTTTGAAATGCTTGATTATTATGCAAATAAATTAGGGTTAAAAAGACAAAATATTAAAGAAAAGTCTATTTCACCAGCTCCTTGGGGACCTAAATTTGCTCTTTTGATGAAGGAAATCGAGATAATATAATTAAAAAATTCAAGCCAGAGAAAAGAATGCTTCTCAAGCTTGAACTTTTTCTTTAGATAACCTAATAGTTTTTTTAATTTATTTGTTAGGATGCATCATCTTAGAAATCTATCCCAATCTCCAATTCTTTAAATACTTTATAAGTAGCGTCGTACATTAATAACTCCAAGGTTTCAGGGTTGCTTATCTTTGGATAGGTTACTTTTATAAATTTCCCATCTTTTTTAAAGGATAATGCCTCAAGCATTATGTCATTTTCACGATCTATAATTTTTGGAAAGATTGGTAATAAATCTTCCATTTCATAGTATACAACAGTCTCGTCTGTATTATTAATAATTTCTGCAACTTTAATCAAAGAGTCTGTTTCTAGTATTGCTCCTTGATTGAAAGGGGAAGTGATCTCATTCCACTTATATCCGTATTCACCAACTTTTTCGCCCTTATAAGTTGCGATAAACGGTACAATTTTATAGGAATAAGTACTTATTCCTCTTGATATTTCTAGAAATTCATTTATTGTTCTATTATCGGTAATTGGATCATATGATGCACCACTATCGTTGCTGTACTGTCTTAAAGGATCTGAAAGATAATTATTTCCATCTGGTCCTAGTGCAACAACCGACATAAAAAGAAAACTATTATCTGGCATGGCTTTATTTAATGTAATTTCAGTTTTTGTGTTTAACACTAACTTAGATGGAGTTAGATACGCATTATTTACGGAAAGGTAATTACCAGAATTGTCCTCTTTAGATGCAAGGCTTGATTTTTTAATATACTCTTTTTCCTTTTGTAAGTTAAAAGTGAAGGACCAATTGCCCTGGACACCATTAATAGAATGTATGCGAACCTCTAGCTCCGGATTTGTTGGGAAATCATTAGAAGTCTCGAAGTGAAAGATGTCACCTTTTTCGCGTATTTCTTTGGTTTTCATCCCACCAAAGCCTGAATTACCATTGGAAATACCATCAACCAGGAGCTCAGTTTCTATTGTCGTGTTATCATGTGTACTGGCAACCTCATCATTAAATTCTACTCGATATGACAATGCCATTTGATGGCTGTCTAAAAATCCCTCTTTTAGAATAACTTTTATCTTCTGGTCTTCTGATTCTAGTGATAAATCCTTAACTCTTCCTTCAATTGCCATTCTTTTTAACCCATCATCGCCTACAGCATAAAAGATACTATCATCATATGAAAAGTATTCAGTAGTTTGTTTGCTAGTAATTCCTTCTGCTAACTCAGGTGATTTTGGATAGTTAGTGGCAAATAATATAGCTACAATTACAAAAACAAAAATAGAAGCAATGCTAACCATTACATGTTGCCTATTAAAGAGCGAATGTTTTTTTTGTTTTCTTACAATAGATATGGCTGTATGGACGGTTTTATTAAGTTTATCAGTTGGTATGGCTACATTGTCTACCATACTCTTAATATCTCGTTGAAGCTTTTCCATATGTATCTCCTCCATTTTCAAGTTTTACCTTAACTAATTGAAGGGTGCGATGTAGTTGGGATTTAATTGTTCCTTCAGGCTTACTAAGTATTTCCGATATTTCTGAAATAGAATAGCCATAATAAAAACGCAATAATAATAAAGTTTTTTGCTGAGGTTTAAGTTGCTCGAATACAAGATTTATGTCCATTGTTATAATCGAATTATTTTCCTCATTTCGTCCGGGGTCAAACCATTCGGGTTCTAGAACAATTACGTCCTTTTTCTTTCTTATATGATCTATAGCAGTGTTTATTAGAATGCGAGTTATCCAAGTTGCGAAGTATTTAATATCCTTTAATCTTTTAAAAGATTGATAACCCTTTATGATTGCTTCTTGTACGATGTCTAATGCGTCTTGCTCATTTCTTACATATGAAAAGGCAACCTTATAAAGTTTTTCCTGTTCTTTTTTGATTAGTGTTTCGAAGGAAACCTCTTCAGAATCTGAATTCTGATAAAATGATTTGAAAATAGACATTGGACCCCTCCCTTTCATTTGGCATTATTTTACTATGAATCCATCCGTATAGACATTGTTGGTTAGCCGTCTCCAAACGTGACTACTTATTAGACAAATTTGGGGTTAGAATCGTTCCATTATTTTTGTTTATTGTCGTAATGGTTTTTATTAAAGTAACATCTGTTTATCTTCAATTAAGAGATCTCGCCTTTATTTTTAAAGGGCGGGTTAATGTACAAGGCATATTCTAGTGTGAAAAGCATAACTCTTTATATAGCTGTTTTAAGCAATATTGCTGCTTTTTATCGAATTACAATATTGATTTTTTCGGTTGAGGAGGATTTTATATGGATGGTATGGCTCGCAGTACTTATTATTATTGGGAATAAATCATTTATAAAGAAAAAATACGGGTTGAACTAATTGGGAGTTATGCTTCAAGATCTGGCTGCTAAAATGCAGCCTTTTTCTTATTTAACTAACGGATAGTTGAACATGCAGGTATTTTTGAAAGGATATCGAAGTAATTAATATACATTATAAGGGGTGTGAGGCAACTTGTTTTATGAAAGCTTCAGTTCAGCTATTTATGCTTTATTATTTTGGTGGGCAATATTTCTCTTATTTCAAAGAATAAATAATCGCTACCCGAAAAGTAATACTTGGAAAAAAGACATTATTTTAACACTTATCCAAAGTATAGTAGTTACTTTAATTTTATCTCCTTTATTGGCTATTTTCCTTAGAAAGTGAATTAAATATCTAATCAAGTCAAAACGAGAAGATGCTAATACTTAATACGATGATTTGCTTAGCAATCCTTCTTTTTTACTACTTTCATAGAAAGTTATTTTAAAGATAAAGTTCAAAAATGAATGGAATTCTCTAAATGTTTATTGTTCTAACCAAGGTTAAATGGTGGTTTTTTTTTGAGAAAGTATATGAATTTATTTTTGCTTTATCATATTTATTTTCATTACTTACTTTATATCTATTGCATTAAAAGGTGATGTTAAAGAAATCAAAAAAGCAGTTTCTTCTTTGAATCAACCATTAACAACAATTGGCTGGTGAAGAATATATTGGTCATATGATGGAATAAGTGAATATGTACAAAGATAAAATACTTTCTGATATGAATGTGAATTAAAAAGCTCTTATACTACCTAAATGGTGATAGAGTTGAAGATTAGAGCTTTCATTGTGGCGGTTTTTACTTACTCCTAACTATTTTTGAATACTACTCGCCCACGTAACCAGCACCTTCCAATGTAGTATCGACAACAAAAGTAAAAGAAGAACTGCCGTTAAAGTCTATCAAAATTGATGATTTTACTCCTATCTTTTAGGAAAATTGTTAGGAGTTTGTCCTTGCTAAAGAAATATAGTTCATCTGATTTCCTGTCTAACAAATCATAACCTCAATTCTCTCTTACTTTCAAAATATAGTTTAACGAGATAGAAATCCATATCTTCAACTTTTTAATTGTATTCAGTTACGTTAATTAAATTTCCATTAATATCGTAAAAATCCATACAATAAGCCCAGCCTTCATCTGTAAAACTAGCAATTTGTATTTTTGCTTCTATTAATTTGTCTCGCAACAAGTGTATATCATTGGTTTTAAAGCATAAGACAGGCATTTGTACAACATTTTTAGTAAAGTGAATGTTTGTACTTTCATTTGTTTTCCATAGGAGAAATAAAGGCCTGTTATCAGCATCATTTTCTTGGTCTAAACAGAGAAAAGCCATTTGGTCATGGTTTGGCCTTCCATGAAGATGAAAACCAAGATGATTAGTGTACCATTCGATAGATTCTTCCACATCTTTAACAGGAATTTGAATATGATCTAATGAATCAATATGTTTTTGCAACAAACTTAACTACCTATATCCGATAAATATACATATGCTTATATTCTATTTACTTTAATAATTCACCTTTAATCGATGATAAATATTAATCAGTATTTACATTATTCATTACTAATATATATCGTCTGTCTCTCCTTTAAATTATTCCAGCCCGAGTGCTTTATTCTTTTGGAGATCCTTAGTACCATTTTGAACGATTCACAATCGGGATATTCTTTTTCTCTGTTCCCCGAAGTTTTCCTTTTCATTTTTAACTTCGTTCGATTAATACTTTTCATCTTTTGTTGCATTTCCATCAATCAATCCAAAATCAGAACATATTCATTTTATATATTGTGATTCTAATGTAGAAGAAAGAATAGTAAAGAAAAAGGCAATTGGTCATCTATACGTTAAAATGGCGAATTTATTCAGTTTTTTTTTAGTGGCTAAAAAACACTAAAATACTTGCCGCAGCTTGTGGAATGCAGTCTATGAATAAGAAGAAAAACAACAGACTTTGTTATTGCAAGGATCAATTTCGTTTAAGAACAATCTTTCATTACCGAACGATTTTAATAAGAAGGTTTAATGGAACAGTATGTAGAATAATTTATCTAGAAATGGAGGGGGATATATGGAAAAGGTAGAACAGGAAATATATCTTAAGAATTTTCTTCAAGTAAGACTTGTATCAGATTTTAATAAATCAAAAATGTATTATCAAAATATCCTAGGATTTAGTGTAGATGGTTGGGGACATGCAGAACGTGGAAATAACCTTGGCTTTATCCTTCAACAAGCTAAGCATCCTGGTGATGTAAGACCCAACGCAAAACCAGACAATATTCAGTGGGAAGGAAAAAATAGTGGATGGGATTCATATTTTTACTCTAATTTTGAGGGTGTTGGGAAGTTGTATGAGGAATTTAAGTCAAAAGGTGCTATTATTGCATACGGACCAAAAATTGAGACTATGGGAAATGGGCAATGGAAAGAATTTGCTGTTAAAGATTTAGATGGCTATGTAATGGTATTTGGTGGTAGTGATTAAATTATTAAACTAACAAGTGCGTTTCTATAAATGGAGACGCATTTTTCTTATTTATGTAACGGTGTAGGTTGAACAAAAAGTAACGGAACTTGGGTACACAAAAGATGTCCCCTTACATAGCATGTAATTAGGAGTTATGCCTCGGGTAAAAGCAGTAAAAAATTTATTATTCGTACTCAAAAGGGGGCGAAATAATCGATTTAGATTGGTTTAGTTCTTTGTTAATTGTGAATATGATAGGGATAAGTACAAATCTTGATAATACGTCTGTAGGAATTGCCTATGGGCTCAAAAATACCCATATTCCTTTCTGGTTTAATATGATTGTTAATTCTATCGGATTCTGTTTTGCCCTAATTGGGGCTTATTCGGGTTCTATGATTTCACAATTTATTTCTCCGAGAGAAGCAGGTATATTATCTTGTTGTGTTTTGTTTGGTATTGGTATATTCATCATTTATAGTGAATATTGTTTTTTGGTTTGTGGTAATAAACTAGAAGTAAAGGTGGGGAAAATTGGTATCCGACAAGCTATTTTCCTTGGATTTGCCCTATCTTTTACAAATATTGCAAGTGGTTTTGGATTAACCGTTATAAACGAATCGATGATCTGGCTAACAATAATCAGTATCACTATTTGGGGGTATATTGCCATTTGGTTTGGAAATGTAGTTGGTAATAGAATAGTTACAAAAATACTAGGTAAATACTCTTCCCTCATAGGTGGGCTTATATTAATCACTCTTGCACTAAAGCAAATTTTATAAATTTTTTTTCTTACCCATATACATGGAAAATGTAATAAAAAATATTATACAAAAACGTTACTCGAATTAGCATTACTTCAGTAGAGCTCACTAGTTCTCAAGAGTCGCAGTTGAAAAAGATAGTAGAATATGCAAATAATTGAGATATTAAGATTAAAGAAGAAATTATGAAGTAATAGGGTGAACAGACTTGAGAACCAATCATGGAATTGCTTCAATTTTTAGTGATTTAGAGGGTAATTTGATTATTATTCCAAATAGTAGATCAAAAAAATATGAAGGTTCGTTATCTCAGGTAGATACAGTATTTAAGTTGAACTCACCTTTCTCTGATAGCGAATTAGAGGGGAAATTAAACAAAGCTCTCGATTTATTTGATGTCTTGACCCCTGATGAAGAAAGTAAAGAGTCAGTTATTGAAAAAGTATTAGGGATAAAGGGGTATTCCAAAGCTACAAAAAGTCTTAAATATGTATCTATTTATTGGAATGAACATGAAGGCTAAACAGTTGAGCTCTATGAAAAATCCAAAAGAGGTTATACTATCATTGAGGAAAAAATATTAGAAGTACCCAAAAATCACCCTCTTGGAAAATTGGCCAATGAGATTAAAAAGGCTATAGAAATATCTAAACTGTAAACTTCAGTTAATAAGAAAAGGACTAACTCCTGCAGAAATCTGCAGGAGTTTAGAAGGCAATAAACCTATCGAAGTATGGATTACTTCATAAAGAAAGCCTTGAGATTAGCAATTAATTAATCAATCTTAACTTTCCTAAACGCTAACTATTACGAAGAAGTCAACAATTTGTTGGCTTTTTCTAATTAACTTAAAGGGTGAGAAGAAGAGTGACATGTAAGTGTGTTTTTAAATCAACCCGTTTTAAGACTGATTAATAAAGGATGATAAAAACTTGGTAAAAAGATAATGGATTGTCTCTTGTTTAATTAAAATAATGATACCTAATCCTATGAAAATAAAAGGTACAATAATGTGACCTTTACTTTGTAGAGTGTAAGCTATTAACGGTTGGTGAGCTAATAAATATCCTAGATAGCACCATACTGCTAATAGAATAATGAAAATAACCACAATCAACATAATATTAAAAAGGCTATTGGTTGCTAAAAATGGAATGTAAACACCGAGATTATCACCACCATTTGCAATTGTGATTGTAGCAGTGTTTATTATCCAAACTAATCTAATAGATGTCACTCCTCTAAATAGGGGCGCTGCGATCAGTGATTTTATGCCAATATAAATAGGAACTAATCCAAGTATCCCTAGCCACTCTTTAGGAATGAGCATAGCCCCACATGCTCCAATTAAACTTAATGTAAGAAGAATAATAAATCCAAGACAATGTCCAGCCACAACATTAAGTTTCTGTTCCGTTGTCTTTGCTTGTGAAAACCAAGTAATCAGCAGGAAGACGTCGTCAATATTCGTTGCAGTAAAAAGCACGATAGTAGAAGCAATAATAGATAACATATTATCCAAACGATTCCTTTCTGTAAAAGGTTGTTATCATTTTCAGGGGTAATATTAATATATTTTTTTAATATAGATATATGAGAACAAACGGCAAGGAGTGGTGTAATAAGATTCCTGCCAGGAAGAAGGATGTAACGCTTTGTTTGTTGTAGTAATTAACGTACGAAACAGGTTAAAGGGATAAGCATACAAGTATTTTTTTTTTTGAAAGTCAGTTTGTAAGAATATATGATAAACGGGGTAAAAATTTGATGAACTATCTGGAAATAATGAAATGGAAAGGTTACATATTTTTGAAAGAATTATAGGAAACAGATCAACTTAATAAAACTGGACAATATAGGGGGAAAGAAAGGTAATCCACTTCAGAAATATTAATACTTTGTACAATAATGTGCTTAAACTACACCAGTTTTTTATTAACGAAGCAATTATTTAATAAGAGCTTGATATCTCATATTAATACAAGGTATTTTTGAAAAAAACAGATTAAATGGAAAAAATTGACTTTATCCATATTCATTGTGGGTTAAAAGGTATTGAGTTGATTTCGAGGGGGGAGCTGGGGCATTAGCTTACTTTATGGTAAGGTCTAGCTATTTTTTTGAATTCTTCCTAATTTAATTATAGCATTTAGAAAATGGTTAATATAGACTTTTTATGCTCATTTACTGCTGCTAAAATCAATAGAACATTAATGTTTAGGAGAGATGGAGAATGAGTTCTGTGGTTCTCGGTTTTCAGGAAATGGACAAAACGCAGCTTATGCTCGTTGGAGGAAAAGGGTTAAATTTAGGGGAATTATCAAAAATTGAAGGAATACAAGTTCCAGAAGGATTTTGTGTTACAACAGTGGGATATCAAAAAGCCATCGAACAAAACGAAGTGTATCATGCTTTGTTGGATCAACTAACAATGCTTAAAGTAGAAGATCGAGATCAAATTGGTGAAATCAGCAGGAAGATTCGACAAATCATTATGGAAGTAGAAATTCCTTCTGATGTTGTGAAGGCGGTTACTCTCTATCTCTCCCAATATGGTGATGAACATGCTTATGCAGTGCGTTCTAGTGCAACTGCTGAAGATTTACCACATGCCTCTTTTGCCGGTCAGCAAGACACCTATTTAAATATCATCGGAAAAGAAGGCATTTTGCAACACATCAGCAAATGTTGGGCTTCCCTATTTACGGATCGTGCCGTAATTTACCGTATGCAAAACGGATTTGACCACAGTCAAGTGTATTTATCCGTTATTATTCAACGGATGGTGTTTCCACAAGCTTCAGGAATTTTATTTACTGCTGATCCGATTACTTCCAATCGAAAGCTATTATCTATCGATGCTAGCTTTGGACTAGGAGAGGCCCTTGTCTCGGGCTTGGTATCTGCCGATTGCTATAAAGTACAGGCAGAGGAAATCGTCGATAAGATGATAGCAGCTAAAAAATTGGCTATATATGGACTAAAAGAAGGTGGAACAGAGACCCAGCAGATCGATCCCGATCAGCAAAAGACACAAACACTAACTGATCAACAAATTTTACAACTAGCACGCATCGGAAGACAGATCGAAGCTTATTTTGGTTCCCCGCAAGATATTGAATGGTGTTTAGTTGATGATACATTTTATATCGTCCAGAGTCGTCCAATCACTACTTTATACCCCATCCCTGAAGCAGGTGAGACCCACGAAAATCGCGTCTATGTATCTGTTGGTCATCAACAAATGATGACCGACCCCATGAAACCATTGGGATTGTCTTTTTTCCTTTTAACGACTCCTGCACCTATGCGTAAAGCTGGTGGAAGGTTGTTTGTTGATGTTACCCCTATGCTGACTTCAGCTGTTAGCAGAGAAACTTTATTGAAAAACATGGGACAACACGATCCGCTCATCAAAGACGCACTTACGACTATCATAGAACGAGGAGACTTTACCCAATCGTTACCAAATGATAAAAAAGAACAGAATCCCGGTAAAAGCAAGAAAGGTATGTCATCTGCAGGTTTTCAAGCACAAATCGCAAACGATTCGACAATTGTTTCTGATTTGATTAAGAGTAGTCAAACATCGATAGAAGAGTTAAAACAAAACATCCAGACGAAATCAGGATTAGATTTATTTGATTTTATTCTAGAAGATATCCAGCAATTAAAGAAGATTTTATTTGACCCACAAAGTTTGGGTTTGATTATGGCTGCTATGGATGCTTCAACATGGATCAATGAAAAAATGAACAAGTGGTTAGGTGAAAAAAACGTAGCAGATACGCTTTCTCAATCTGTACCAAACAATATTACTTCGGAAATGGGGCTGGCGCTATTGGATGTAGCAGATGTGATTCGCCCTTATCCAGAAGTAATTGATTATTTACAGCATGTAAAAGATGATAACTTTTTGGAGAAAATAGGTAAGTTTGAGGGTGGACTGGAAAGCCAAGATGCTATCAATGCTTATCTCAGCAAATATGGAATGCGATGTACCGGAGAAATCGATATTACTAAAACTCGTTGGAGCGAAAAACCTACTACACTTGTCCCCCTGATTCTTAGTAATATCAAAAACTTTGAGCCTAATGCTAGCAAGCGAAAATTTGAGCAAGGGCGACAGGAAGCTTTGAAAAAAGAACAAGAGTTATTAGGGCGATTGAAGCAATTACCGGAGGGTGAACAAAAAGCCAAAGAAACAAAACGAATGATCGACCTAATCCGGAATTTCAGCGGCTTTAGGGAATATCCAAAATACGGCATGGTTAATCGCTACTTCGTTTATAAGCAAGCTTTACTGAAAGAAGCCGAACAACTCGTACAAGCGGGCGTTATTCATGAAAAAGAAGATATATACTATCTCACTTTTGAAGAACTTCACGAAGTCGTATGCACAAATAAATTAGATTACCCAGGTTGCTTGGTCGAGCAGCAAGCAGAGCTTGCGACCAGACAGATCATCAGCAAACGAAAAGACGAGTACAAATTATATGAAAAACTAACTCCTCCACGTGTTATTACGTCTGATGGTGAAATCATTGTAGGTGAGTACAAACGAGAAAATCTCCCAGCCGAAGCTATTGTAGGTCTACCTGTTTCTTCCGGAGTAATAGAGGGACGCGCTCGTGTCATCTTAACCATGGATGATGCTGATTTAGAAGATGGAGATATATTAGTCACTGCCTTTACTGACCCTAGCTGGACACCATTGTTTGTATCTATAAAAGGACTCGTCACCGAAGTTGGTGGATTGATGACACATGGAGCGGTTATTGCACGTGAATATGGCTTGCCAGCAGTTGTAGGTGTGGAGAATGCTACCAAACTGATAAAAGACGGGCAACGAATTCGCGTGCATGGAACAGAAGGGTATATCGAAATATTATAATTGCTGAATACCTTACAGTATGAAAGATGTTATATTGAAATGTTTATCTTTTGTTATTGAATAATTATTTTTATGTTTTAAGGTTTTTTGTTCAACTAAAGGGGGCGTTAATCGAAGGATTAACGCTTTTTTTGTTGAAGTTATTAAGAGAAACGTGGCAGTTAAGTGGAATAGTAGCGAATAAATAGAAACTTATGATGATGGAAATAACTGTTCCAGCCCAAGTCCAAAAATCATCAGCGTGTTTCAATCCTATTACCCAAAATACTTCAAAAAAAGCAGCCACAATTTAATCCAGTTTTTGTTCATCTATATGACACCTCCGGTTTTATTTTTCTCCAAAAAGTCAAAAAAGCCTGAGAGAAAACTGTAAAACCATTTCTCCCATGCTTTTATCCTTCCGTGACACAGTAAAGCTGGGAGTTTTCACTCGGACCAGACCAACTTTAAGTTCGGAACTTTAGAAAACAATAATAGTATTCCATAGTAGGGACTAATTTTGTGAAAAACGCAGGAAATATGTAACTGGTACCGAATTAATCATTATACTCGGAACAATAGGTGCAGAAGGTTTATTTTGATATTTGTTAGTACTAATTGCACTTGCTTAGTTTTTGAATAGTTCCTTACAGACAAACCGGAGGTGCATAGTGAAAGAATCGGTGATGAAGTTTTATGATGACCTTTCAGAAGATTACCACCTTATTTATTCCGATTGGGACTGTGCCATAGTACGTCAAAGTAAGATTTTGGATCAGTTGATAAAAGATAATCTACCTCATTTAAAAAACAGTTCAATCTCACTCCTAGACTGCTCCTGTGGTATAGGTACACAAGCAATAGGATTAGCAAAAATGGGGTATAGAGTTACAGCAACGGACTTAAGCCCTGCTTCAATTAAGAGGGCCGAAAGAGAGTCTGAGTCACGCGGGGTCGAAATTACCTTTGGTGTTGCGGATTTTCGTTCCTTGACGGAGGATGTTTCCGGAGAATTTGATGTAGTTATATCAGTTGATAACGCGATTCCCCATCTTCAATCAGATGATGATCTACAATTAGCTGGCCATAATATGTATTCAAAATTACGTCAAGACGGCTTATTGCTTATTTCAATAAGGGACTATGATGCACTCTTACACGATAAACCAAGAGCCACTCAGCCAAATGTCTTTGATAACGGGAAACTGATTACTTTTCAAGTGTGGGATTGGCATGATGATTCAAAAACGTATACTGTAAATCAATTTATGATTCAAGACAATAATGATCGGTGGGAGACAAAACATTTTTCAACAAATTATCGTGCTCTTAAACGCCAAGAGCTTAGCACAATTCTAATATCCTGTGGATTTACTGATGTCAGGTGGCACATGCCTGAGGAATCAGGTTTTTATCAGCCGATGGTTACTGCGCGTAAACAGTGAATATCAAAAGGTGACTTATATTCGTTGTAGTACAACAATAACGGAATAACAGACGTATATAATGATCAACTTAAGGGGGTTATTATGTTATTAAAATTGGACAATGAATTTAGCCTAACACAAGCTAATTCAAATGATTTTGCAATACATTACACAACTTATAGAGAAAATGTATTTTTTAGACAAAGTTGGGAAAGACGTGTAGCTATTTTTGGAGATGATATCCCTTGTTATTGGTTGTTACATAATGGGGGGCGTATTGGTGGTGTATGCTTACAACCTAATATGCTATGGTCTTTTTTCTTAGAACCACCATTTACAGATATTTATAGTGTATTAGTATGGTTGAAAAAGTACTTGATAAAGATATCAGACTCAGCCATGCCTATTGAAGTAATAGGAATATTGCCTTATCAGGCTGAACATTTTTTGCGATTAGGGTTTAAACCGATTGAAACAAGACGCATTATGATTAGACCTACTGAGAAATTTGGAATGGTTGACTTTGGAAATGAATTTTTAATAAAGACTCCAACTTTAGAAAATTTAGAAGTAATAGCACAGCTTTCATACAAAAGTTTTTTAGGGGCCGACAGTATTGGCTACCCAACAAAAAATACAATCGAACAACAAAGATCAGACTTAAAGTACTATTTCAAGCATACCACTGAAGATTTGTTACGAAAGTCTTCTTGCCTTGTTTTCGATAAAGAAAATAATCAATTAGTTGGAGCTTGTTTAATATCTATGTGGGAAGATCTACCGTTAATATCAAACATTGTCGTTGACAAAAAATACCGAGGGAGAGGTATAGCTTCAAATTTATTAAGACATTCTTTATCTAATTTGAAAGAAAAACATGATGTTATTCGTCTCTTTGTAACTGTAGGAAATTCAGCCGAGTCATTGTACTATAATTTAGGATTTTTACCAGGAATGGAACAAATTACATACATTTTACCTTGTAAAGAATAATTCGCGTTATTTATCAATTGGATGCTTTACTCCAGAAGGACTAAAGCATTTTTTTGTGAACTTCTTATTGGGTTAATGGGGCAGTTAATAAAATTATTACTTAGTATTGAAAGAGAGTGCATTGCTTATGAATATCACAATTGAACAAGTAAATTATGATAAAAAAACTGTTTTGAGACATCTTATTGAATTGTACAATTATGACTTTAGTGAATTTACGAATGATGATGTTAATGAGATTGGTTTATATGACTATAAGTACCTAGATAACTATTGGAATGAAGCAAGCAGATTTCCATTTTTTATTAAAGTTGATGGTAAATACGCTGGATTTGCTTTAATAAGAAAGATTAAAACTGATACGGGTATTAATAATTCAATGGCTGAGTTTTTTGTAATGAAAAAGTATAGAAAAATGGGAGTAGGTAGAGTAGCTTCTTTAAATCTATTTGACAAATATAAAGAAAACTGGCAAGTGTCCATTATAAAGGAAAATAACATAGCTAAAGAGTTTTGGAAAAAAATCATTTGTAATTATACAAATGGTAATTATAGAGAAAACATAAACGGAGAGGGCGACACTGTATTTTCTTTCAAAGGATTTAATTAGTATCTTTAACGAACAGGTTCCGGTTGTCCAATAAGGGCAATCGTTTCTTGCGCTAAGCAAGCAGATTAGCTTAAGAAGGGATTTAAGACTTCTTAGGAGAAATCAATTAGAAATAAGGAGATCCTTTCCTGCAAATATAATCACCAAGGGGATTTTTATGGATTATAAAATTGTGTTTTTCGATATTGATGGAACCATTACACATCATAGGGATGGCAGTATTTCAAGTAAAACCAAAGATGCAATAAAATCCTTAAAAAGCAAAGGGATAAAGGTTGTGGCTGCAACTGGAAGACCGTTGTCTATGTGCAAGGAAATCGAGGAAATGGGAATAGATACGTTTATTACAGCAAACGGAGGCTATGTTAAGCATAAGCAAATGGTCATACATAAAATAACTATGGATAAAACAATTGTCCAAGAAGTGGTTGAATTTTCAAAAGTAGAGAATCACGCTCTTTCATACTATAACGAACAATTTAGTATGAATGGTGTAAAACAAGAGGAAGTATTACTAGCCTTGAAGGAAACTTTATCATTAGATGTTTACCCTACAATAAATCCACACATTTATCATGAAGAGGTATATTTAATGTGCCTATTTGTGACTGACGATGCTCTTGAAAAATACATTCATAAGTTTCCACATTTAACATTTAAAAGATGGCACCCTTACGTATTAAATGTTTTACAAGAAGAAGTGTCTAAATCCTTAGCTATATTAAAGGTTCTACAGTATTTTGGCATTGATAAATCTGAAGCTATTGCCTTTGGCGACGGTGAAAATGACATAGATATGTTGGAATTAGTTGGGCTTGGAATAGCTATGGGGAACGGGAATGAAAAATTAAAAAAAGTTGCAGACTTCGTAACAAAAAAATCTGGAGAAGATGGTATTGAATTCGCGTTAAAAAAATATAGAATCATTTAAATAAGAAAATGTTAAACGAGTAAAGTTCAATCCCAACTACCATTGGAGGCAGCTTATATTCTTATTATGCTAACTAAGCAGATTAGTTTATTTTTTAAAATATCCCGTAGCTATGACTATATAATCTAGTCCCGGACGTACGGATTTCATTTCGTATTGTGCCGTAAGGGCAGCGAAAGGTATGAGAAACGAATGATTATGACACAAAAAGAAATGTTGCACATTGTGCAATCGCAACTTGCAATTGACCTGAATTGCACGATCGATGACTTGAATGGCGAAAATGACAGTATTATTTTTGTGGAAGCTAAAGAAAATCCCGGATGCCGGCCATTTCGGAGGAATGAGCGTTATTTTGAAATTGTGTCTATGGGGAAATCGATTGTTGTATCGGCTACGCCAGAACGGTTGTTAATTGCCAAAGCGCAGATGCAAGGTAAAGACAGGGATACCGTATTTTCCTTGCCATTTATCAGAGGTCTTTACTTGCACTATCTGCCTGACCTGAAAAGAATAAAGCCCGTCTTGCCACCGGAAAATTTTTCATTTGTACTGATTGAGCAAGATGAAGCCATCAATTTACTTGATGTTACAGGATTCAATAATGCAATTATCTATGATACGGATCACCCCTGGCAGACTAATTTGGCTGTGCTTGCAAAGAAAGGTGGGAAAATTGTTGGTGTGGCGGGTGCAAGCAAAACTTGCGCAAAACTGTGGCAAATTGGCATAGACGTATTACCTGAATATCGTAATTTTGGATTAGCGAGTTATCTAGTAAACACGTTGACTTTTAAAATATTGGAACTTGGAGATGTACCGAGTTATGACGTAATTGCCAGTAACCTTGCTTCACAAAAAGTGGCTCAACGATCAGGGTACTTTCCCGGGTGGGTGTCAGATTGGAAATGCGATTTTAAAGGATTAGAAACTTTACCGTCTAATTAACTGTCTTGTGCTGCTATCTCAAGAATACAAAAAATCGAAGCTGGCCAACGGTCAATCGCTTGAACTGCATTTTCAAATCAATTATGCTTAATCATTAAATTTGGATCATCTCCATTAAATCGAAAAGTGGAATAAGGAATATTCTATTATAAAAAAACATAACTCATAGTATATGGCTTTTTTACTCAATATTATGGCTATTTGTTGAATCAACATATTGATGTTCTTTACCTAAGGAGGAAATTATATGGATTGGTATATATGGTTTGCAGTAATTACCGCTATTGTTATTATTATTGGGAAAAAACCATTGAAAAAGAAATAATCCTGGTTGAACTAACTTGGAGTTTTCCTTAAATGATCTGGCTGCTAAAAAATGCAGCCTTTTTTTTTCAACTAAGTGAATCAGTTATAAAGAAGAAAAGTTTTTAAAATTCTTACAATCTATTGATAAAGGATGAATCGTATTATATATTTATATAAAATGGATAAGCGCTTACTTCATTATTAGGACATTCTTATGGAATGTCGATTATTAGCTATATATAGAAAGCGTTTTCTATTATTTTTTTGTAGAATTAAGGTAAGCGCTTAACCAAAAACACGAGGTGAATGATATGAAAAAAGTAAACGTAGGGATTATTGGGGCAGGGAGGATTGGTCAGTTGCATGCTGACAATATGTTGCGATCGAATGTTATTAACCTAAAAGCGATTGCTGATATCCATATCGATCATTTGAAAGGCACGCATTTTGAGCAACAAATCTCGCTTATTTCAACAGATCCTAAAGAAATACTTGAGGATCCATCTATCGATGCAGTTTTTATTTGTTCCTCCACAGATACGCATGTGCACTTTATAAAAGCTGCTGCAAAAGCTGGAAAACATATTTTCTGTGAAAAACCAATTAGTTTTAACATTGAAGAGACAAGAGAAGCGCTAAAAGCAGTTCAGGAAGCTGGAGTAAAGCTTCAAGTTGGTTTTAATCGTCGTTTTGACCAACACTTTCGAAAAGTGTATGAAACGGTTAGAGAAGGAACAGTTGGAAATCCCCATATTATTAAAATTACTTCACGAGATCCACAACCACCACATGAAGAATACATTAAACGTTCGGGCGGCATGTTTATGGACATGACGATTCACGATTTTGATATGATACGCTACCTTTCCGGTAAAGAAGTAGTAGAAGTATCTGTAAAAGCTGCAAATTTAGTTGACCCTATATTTGAAAAATACAATGATGTTGACACTGCCATCACGACACTTACGTTTGAAGATGGTTCACTCGGTGTTATAGATAATAGTCGACAAGCGATGTATGGTTACGACCAACGCATTGAAGTATTTGGCGACTTAGGGGTTGCCTTTGCTGAAAATGAAAGATATACGAATGTTCAAATTGCAACTAAAGATTCCATCCTCTTAGATCATCCAAAATTTTTCTTCCTTGACCGTTATAAAGCAGCATTTATGTCTGAAATTCAAGAGTTTGCAAATGCAATCATAGAAAATAAAGCGGTTTCTTGCAGTGGTGAAGATGGCTATAAGGCCGAGTTAATAGCTCTCGCTGCGAAAGTTTCAGTGAAAGAAAAACGTTCGGTATCTCTATCCGAATTGGAAAAGGAGGATGTACGTGTCTAAATTACTCATTAAACCTCAGAACCGTGATCATGAAGGGAAAATTTTGCACATCTCACCGGAATCTGCGAATTGGCAGTATGTTGGTTTTGAAGTTTACTCTTTAAAGGAAGGGGAGGAATTAACGAAACCAACCGAAAAAAATGAAGTGTGCCTTGTGTTATTAAGCGGAAAAGCTGACGTACATACAGATAAAGAAACGTTCAGCGACATTGGTGAGAGAATGAGTGTTTTTGAAAAGATCCCTCCGTATTCTGTATATATACCAAATGATGATTCTTATACGGTGAAAGCCTTGACCGATTTAGAGATGGCTGTCTGTCTAGCACCTGGAAAAGGAAATTATCCAGCTAGACTAATTATGCCTGAAGATGTAGGACAAGAAGATCGTGGATCAGGAAAAATGAGTCGGAAAATCCATAATATTTTACCAGAACAAAAAGAGGCTGATAGTTTGCTAGTCGTTGAGGTTTTTACACCAGATGGGAATACATCTAGTTATCCGCCACATAAACATGATGAGGATCGCTTGCCACATGAATCATACTTGGAAGAAACATACTACCACAAGATTAACCCGACTCAAGGGTTTGTTTTTCAACGTGTTTATAACGATGACCGAAGCTTGGATGAAACAATGAGTGTTGAACATCGAAATGTTGTGTTGGTCCCAGAAGGATATCATCCGGTGTCAGCCGTTGCTGGTTATGAATCCTATTATTTAAATGTGATGGCTGGTCCGAAACGAACTTGGAAGTTTTATAATGATCCAGATCATGAGTGGCTATTTCAAAAATAAAAGAAAGGATGATAAACAATGTACAATTTGAATTTTAAACAAGAGCGTTCTCTTGATTTAGTTGGAATTGGAAGACTTTGTATTGATCTAAATGCAGATCAATTTAACCGCCCAATGGAAGAAACGTCGTCTTTTTCAAAATATGTTGGAGGTTCTCCGGCGAATATTACGATTGGCGCCTCAAGGTTAGGTTTGAAAACAGGGTTTATTGGTAAGGTAGCTAACGATCAAATGGGTCGGTTCATCGTTCAATATTTAAAAAATAATGATATCGATACTTCCGTAGTTTCCGTTGATCAAACTGGGGCTGTGACGGGACTAGCTTTTACAGAAATTAAGAGTCCAGAAGATTGCAGTATTTTAATGTATCGGGATAATGTTGCGGATCTAAAACTGGATACGACGAATGTTTCTGAAGACTATATTAAGCAATCAAAAGCTTTGCTCGTATCCGGTACTGCGCTCGCGGCAAGCCCTTCAAGAGAAGCGGTATTTTTGGCGCTAGATTATGCTCGTAAGCATGATGTTGTCGTCATAATGGATTTGGATTATCGTCCGTATACATGGAAATCTCCGCAAGAAACAGCGGTGTATTACAATTTGGCTGCTGAAAAATGTGATGTCATCATTGGCACACGTGAAGAGTTCGATATGATGGAGCAATTTGAAATAGACTTCTATCAAGATGATCAAAAAACAGCACAAAAATGGTTTGATTATCATGCGGAAATCGTGGTCATCAAGCATGGTTCGGAAGGATCAATCGCTTATTCGAAAAACGGTGATTCCCATAAAGGCGGCACATTCAAAACGAAAGTATTAAAAACGTTCGGAGCAGGAGACGCATATGCGTCGGCATTTATTTTCGGTTTGATGAATGGTTGGGATATCCCGAAAGCAATGGAATTTGGAAGTGCTTCAGCAGCAATTGTCATTTCCAAACATAGCTGTTCAGATGCGATGCCAACGAAGAATGAAATTGATGAATTTATGTCTGAAGCTGTTGCGATTGATTAATAAACTTGGAGGTTTTAAACATGACTCAAACGAAAGTGCAGATTTTACAAAACTATATAGATGGGGAATGGGTAGGCGCCAATACGACGAAAACGGAAATTGTCTATAACCCGGCAACAGGGGAAGAGCTTGCTCATGTTCCTATTTCTACGAAGGAAGATGTAGACGCTGCGGTACAAGCGGCGGCAGAAGCGTTCGAGACTTGGAAAGAAGTTGCGGTACCAAGGAGAGCACGTATTCTTTTTAAATATCAGCAACTCCTAGTAGAGCATTGGGATGAGCTAGCAACACTTATTACGAAAGAAAATGGGAAAAATTTTACCGAAGCTCACGGGGAAGTGTTGCGTGGTATTGAATGTGTGGAATTTGCAGCTGGTGCACCAACTTTGATGATGGGAAAACAATTACCATCCATTGCTACTGACCTTGAATCCGGAGTTTACCGATATCCTATTGGTGTGGTCGGAGGAATTACACCTTTTAACTTTCCGATGATGGTGCCGTGCTGGATGTTTCCAATGGCCATCGTAACAGGGAATACCTTTGTTCTTAAGCCTTCAGAAAGAACACCATTACTTGCAAATCGACTAGCACAATTATTCGAAGAAGCAGGATTGCCAAAAGGAGTGCTCAATATCGTTCATGGCGCTCATGATGTCGTCAATGGTTTATTAGATCATAAAGATGTAAAAGCAATATCGTTTGTAGGCTCTCAACCTGTAGCTGAATATGTTTACAAACGTGGAACACAAAATTTAAAACGAGTTCAAGCGCTTGCTGGAGCAAAAAATCATTCCATTGTGTTAAAAGATGCAAACTTGGAAAATGCAGCAACGCAAATTATGAATGCAGCATTTGGGTCTGCTGGTGAACGTTGCATGGCGGCTTCCGTAGTGGCTGTTGAAGAGACAATCGCTGATGAGTTTATTGAAACTCTCTTACAGAAAACGAATGAAATTAAAATGGGTAATGGATTGGATGAAGGTGTTTTCTTAGGTCCAGTCATTCGTGAACAGCATAAAGAAAGAACTTTGCAATATATTGAAAAAGGCGTAGAAGAAGGTGCACGCATTGTTCGTGACGGTCGCAAAGACGTAGTGAACGGAGAAGGCTATTTCGTAGGTCCGACTATTTTTGACACTGTGACAAGCGAAATGAAAATTTGGCAAGATGAAATTTTTGCTCCTGTATTGTCAATCGCCAGGGTAAAAAATCTTGAAGAAGCTATTGAACTTTCTAATCAATCACGTTTTGCCAATGGCGCCTGTATTTTTACAAAAGACGGTGGAAATGTTCGCAAGTTCCGTGAAACGATCGATGCAGGCATGCTTGGAGTAAATATCGGAGTACCTGCCCCAATGGCATTCTTCCCGTTCTCGGGATATAAAGATTCCTTCTATGGAGATTTACATGCGAACGGAACAGACGGTGTGGAATTTTATACGAGAAAGAAAGTTGTCACTGCGAGGTGGGTGTAAGAATGTAAGTACGAAAGCTTGTATTCCGAATCTACGAGGAATCACAGTGAGATTAAGAGAGAAGTAGTATTTGAAAATCTTTGAGTTATTGAGGCCATAGGTGTAACTGAATTCATTGGCCAAGGCCCTCAATAAGTTTTTAGAGGTCTTGGGCCGCTCTGATTTTACAGATGAAAGTCCTCAATCCGGCTATTGAGGCCTTTATCGTAATTAAAATCATCGGCCAAAGCCCTCAATAAGGTTATAGAGGTCTTGGGTCCCTCTGATTTTACAGATGAAGGTCTTCAATCCGACTATTGAGGTCTTAATCGTAATTGAATTCGTTGGCCAAAGCCCTCAATAAGGTTATAGAGGTCTTAAGCCATTCTGATTTTGCAGATAAACGACCCCAATCCAGTTTTTAGAGGAAAAAGTGTCGCATTTTCTAGGGAGTTAAGAGTGTCAGTATAGTTACTAAGAAAATTAAGTGAATTTTTTTTGGAGCCTTATTAATAAAAAAACAAAAGACTGAGGTGAGTTTTTTGAAACTGACAACTGCTCAAGCGTTGATTAAGTTTTTGAATCAGCAGTATATGGAAAGAGATGGCAAGGAGCAAAAACTTTTTAAAGGTATTTTTACGATTTTTGGCCATGGAAATGTTCTCGGGATGGGTCAGGCATTGGAAGAAGATAGTGGCGATCTTGAAGTATATCAGGGACGAAATGAACAAGGAATGGCCCATGTGGCGACGGCCTTTGCAAAACAAAAGCACCACGGGCAGTTAATCGCTTGTACGACATCGGTCGGCCCTGGTTCGGCAAATATGGTTACAGCGGCTGCCACGGCAACGGCTAATAATATTCCATTGCTTCTGCTTACAGGAGATACGTTTGCGACCCGGCAACCAGATCCGGTTCTCCAACAAATCGAACAATCTTATAATCTAGGAATCTCCACGAATGATGCATTCAAGGCTGTGAGTAAATATTGGGATCGAATTAATCGTCCTGAGCAATTAATGTCTGCCATGATCAATGCGATACGTGTGCTGACGAATCAGGGAGATGCTGGTGCTGTCACGATTGCTCTTCCTCAAGATGTTCAAGGTGAAGCATTTGATTTTCCAGAGTCATTTTTTAAAAAGCGTGTTTATACGATTAATAGAATAAAGCCAACGGATCGTGCTCTGCATGAAGCAATTGAATTAATTAAAGGTAAGAAAAAGCCACTCATTGTCTGCGGTGGCGGTGTCCGTTATTCAGAAGCGGCAAGCACTCTGCGTGAATTTGCTGAAACCTTCCATATTCCTTTTGCCGAAACTCAGGCAGGGAAAAGTGCTATTGAAAGCACGCATCCACTTAATTTAGGCGGAATCGGTGTAACAGGAAATGCAACAGCAAATACGATCGCAAAATCCGCGGATTTAGTCATCGGAATGGGTACAAGATTTACTGATTTTACGACTGCATCGAAACATCTTTTTCAATCAGATGATGTTGATTTTATTACGATCAATATATCTGAATTCCATGCAGGAAAATTAGATGCCACTCAAGTTGTGGCTGATGCGAAAACTGCATTGGAAACATTTACAGAGAAGTTGAATGAAATTCAATATAGAAGCTCCTATGAAAATGAAATAACAGTTGCGAAAGAAGCTTGGCAAGCTGAGTTAAAAAGACTATACGAAACCAATTTTAAATCAGAAGATTTCAAACCAGAAGTGGCGGGACATTTGGACGACACACTTACTGAATATGAAGAAGTTTTCGGTTCATCCCTCACACAAACAGCGGTGATCGGTGCCATCAATGAAACAATCGATGGTGATGCCATCGTTGTCGGTTCTTCCGGTAGTTTACCAGGAGACTTACAAAGAATGTGGGTTAGTAAAGCGCCAAATACGTACCATATGGAATACGGCTATTCATGTATGGGTTACGAAATTTCCGGTGCGCTTGGAGCAAAAATGGCTGCTCCTGACCAAGAAGTGTATGCATTTGTTGGGGATGGCAGCTATTTAATGCTTCATTCCGAGTTGATTACGAGTATACAAGAAAATAAGAAAATCAATGTGCTTCTATTTGATAATGCGGGCTTCGGCTGTATCAATAATCTGCAAATGGGAAATGGAATGGGCAGCTTCGGTACAGAATTCCGCATGCGTGATCAAGAAACGAACCAATTGACCGGACCGATTATGCATATTGATTATGCGCAAAGTGCTGCGGGATACGGCGTGAAAACTTATACAGCCAGAACTCTTGAACAATTGCGTGATGCACTGGAAGATGCAAAAAAACAAACCGTTTCCACTTTAATTGATATTAAGGTTCTACCTAAAACAATGACAGATGGATACGGAGCATGGTGGCATGTTGGGGTTGCAGAAGTATCCAAAAAAGAATCGATTCAAGCAGCTTTTGAAGAAAAAGAAAAACAACTGAAAAAAGCGAGACAATATTAATAGGGGGGAAAAGTTATGTTTGATGTCACCGCGGTTAAGCTTGGGATTGCACCTATCGGTTGGACGAACGATGATCTGCCCGAACTAGGTGGGGAAAATACATTTGAACAATGCATCAGTGAAATGTCTCTCGCTGGGTTTTCTGGTACCGAAGTCGGCAACAAATATCCTCGAGATATTCCAACACTAAAAAAGGCATTACATTTAAGAAATTTAGAAATTGCGAGCGCATGGTTTAGTGCATTTTTAACGACAAAGCCTTTTGAGGAAACAGAAAAAGCGTATATTGCCCATCGTGATTTTTTATATAAGATGGGTGCAAAAGTAATCGTTGTTTCGGAACAAGGGCGAAGTATTCAAGGAAACATAAGCACTCCTTTATTTGCGGAAAAACCTATTTTTACAGATGGGGAATGGGCGAAGCTTGCGGACGGATTAAACCGATTAGGTGAACTCGCAAAAGAGAAAGATATGAAACTCGTTTACCATCATCATATGGGGACTGGCGTGCAAACAACGGAAGAAATTGATTGCCTAATGGAGATGACAGATCCGAATCTCGTTTATCTATTATATGATACTGGCCATCTTTATTTTTCCGGAGAGGATCCACTCGAGGTTTTAGAAAAACATTTCCCAAGAATTAAACATGTTCATTTAAAAGATGTTCGTTCTGAGATTGCTAGAGAAGTCATACAAGATCGTCTTAGCTTTTTAACAGGGGTGAAAAAAGGAGTATTCACCGTACCTGGTGATGGAGCAATCAACTTTGAACCAGTCTTTCAAGTACTGGAAAAGTCAGGATATAAAGGCTGGATGATCGTCGAAGCTGAGCAAGACCCAGCGCAAGCAAATCCTTTCGAATATGCTTTAAAGGCACGCAATTTTATAAAAGAAGCAGCTGGGGTGTGATTGCGGATGAAAAAAGTGAAAGTCGGAATCGTTGGCCTTGGACGGCTTGGACGGAAGCATGCTGAAAATCTAGCATTTAGAATCCCTCATTGTGAATTAACTGCAGTGTGCAGTGTTGTAGAAGAGGAAGTTCAGGAAGTGATGGATGAGTGGAATATTCCTTATGGTTATACAAAATATGAGGATATGCTTGCGAATCAAGATTTGGATGCCATCTTCATTGCTTCTCCTTCCAATTTTCATTGTGAACAAATTAAGCAAGCTCTTAGTCTAGGATTCCATGTTTTTAGTGAAAAACCGTTAGGATTATATGTGGAAGAAGCACTTGATGTAGAGCGAGCGGTAAAAGCACATCCAAATCAAGTCTTTATGCTAGGGTTTATGCGGAGATACGACCGTTCATATATGGCTGCAAAGGAAAAAATTGAAGCGGGAGTGATCGGAGAACCATTCTTAATTCGTTGCTATGGTTTGGACCCGGCAAGTAAAATGGACAGCTTTTTAAAATTTGCGCGTGCGAATTATAGTGGAGGACTGTTCTTAGATATGTCCATCCATGATTTTGACTTAGCTCGTTGGTATCTTGGAGCAGAAGCAAAAGAAGTTTGGGCAATCGGAGGGAGTTATGCTCGTCCAGAATTCGATGAGATAGAGGATGCTGAAACTGGAGCAGCCATGGTTCGTTTCGAAAAAAACGCCATTGGGATTTTTGTTGCCGGTCGCAATTGTGCCCACGGATACCATATCGAAACAGAGATTATCGGAACAAAAGGGACGCTTCGAATCGGGACTGTACCTGAACGGAATCAAGTTGTCATTATGAAAGATGAGGGTGTTATCCAAGAATGTGTGGATGGATTTTTGGAACGCTTCGAACAGGCTTATTTAAGCGAAGCGGAGGAATTTATCAATTGTATATTGGAGAACCGCAAGCCTGCAATTACAGTTGAAGATGGAGTACAGTCAACCATTCTAGGATATTCATGTAAAAAATCATATGAAACTGGTCAATTAATCAAAGTGAATGCAGAAAATCTTGTTACATGAATAATGCCAATTCTTTTGACCTATTCATTTTGGTAATATGAAATAGGATGAATGAAGAAATGAGGCATTTAAGAAATGAAACCAACTATATATGACGTGGCGAAAGCAGCTGGCGTATCTATTGCCACAGTGTCGAAAGTGATTAATAATACTGGAAAAATGCGTGATACAACGAGGGAAAAAGTAAAAGACACAATGAAAAAGCTTAATTATCAACCGAGTTTGATGGCTTCGGCATTGACTGGAAAGGGGACAGAAACACTAGGTCTTTTAGTCCCCGATATTTCCAATCCTTTTTTCTCGCAAATAGCGAAGACGATTGAGGATCGTGCGCATGAAAATGGAATGAGTGTCATCATTTGCAGCACAGACGAAAACACAGATAAAGAAAAGAAATACGTTGAGTTACTGCAAAGAAAACATGTAGATGGAATGATTGTCGCTTCAAGCTACCATAATATAGAGATTTTAAAAGAGGTAGTAAACAGAAATACACCACTTGTCATGCTAACCCAAGATGATGCGGGTCTTGGAGTAACATCTATTTCTGTTGACGATTTTAAGGGAGGATATGAAGCGACATCGCATCTAATTTCCGAGGGACATCGAGATATTGCAATTATTGCTGAGTACGCTAAAAGCAGTAAGCAGAGAATCTACGGATATTTAGAAGCTCACGAGGAGCAAGGTTTAGAAACCAGCGAAGATCATATTTTTAGGACAATAGCTTCAATCGAAAATGGGAGAGAAAGCTTAAGGAAAATCGTTCAAAAAGGAAAAGTTCCGACAGGTATTTTTGCATGTAATGATCTTATTGCAGTAGGAGTCATTCAAGAAGCAAAAGAAATGGGATTAAAAATTCCAGAGGATTTGTCTATAGTAGGTTTCGACAATACCATTTTAGCTACCACAACTGTCCCAGGTTTAACGACAATCGCGCAGCCCATAACAGAAATGGGAAATAGGGTTGTAGATGTTATCATTAGCGAGATCAAAAATAAGAATCAAACGAAGGAACGAATATTATTTAAACCGCAACTCATTATTCGAGGAACAACAGCAGTGGTAAAAATATGAGGTGAGAATGATGCGCATAGCATTACTAGGGGATTTGCATTATCCTGATGTTGGCTCAAACAATGAAGAATTATCAGTTGCTGTTGACCATTTTTTTGGACAATATTTACGTGAATTTTTTAGTGTTGAAGCTGATTTTCACGTTTCAATTGGGGATTTGACACATCTTGGTTTAGAAAGTGAATTCGTAAACGTCTATAACTATATTAAACAATACAACATCAATTTTCGTGCTGTGCTTGGGAATCATGATGTACTATCACTACCTAAAGAAAAAATCAGCTCACTCATCCAACAATCTACATATGATTTGATTGAAACTCAAGGATCCTTATTATTATTTTTAGATACGACGAAAGAATTTGAACTTCATGGCTGGGGATTAGATCAAAAGCAATGGCAGTGGCTTGAGAAGCAAATTGATCGTTCGAAGGAGAAGCCATTATTCATATGCCCATCATCCTGTTCCAGAAACAACCGCTTTTTCTATAGCTGGTGCAGATTTAGTATCGTTCCAAGACATTCGCCCATTGTTGAAAAAAAGAAATGGACTAGTATTATATTTCAATGGACATACCCATGTGCCATCTTACATTCATAGGAAAAATCACCATTTTATCCAAGCAGGAGCCCCGATTTGCGATCCTGAAGTTCTATTAATCGAATTGAACGGAAATGAAGTGCAAATTAGAAAAATAGGTGTAGGAAATAAAGAACTTGAGAATAGTAGAAAAATACTTTACGAGACATTGCCAGACTTTCATCGTCCGTAGTTAGGATACATTAGGCAGTCTCCCATATAATAATCTTACAATGAAAAATTACCGAGCCACTCGAAGGATGGAGTGGCTTTTAAATATTAAAAGGTAAAGTTAATATACTTTTTTGGAATTTAAAGGTAATTCTCTTATGGAATTCGTATTAATATATAGGAAACGAAAAGTAAATGGGGGGTGCTTTGTATGATAAGAAGTAAAACAATGCTTTTATTAGCTCTCGTTCTATTCATTGCATCGATTGTATTAAATTTCCCTTTTCCACACAGCGATCCTTATGGTGAGACTATTGCTTCGGAGTTGAACATACCTACTAAATCAGCAAATGGATGGTATTATGTAGGATTTGCTTCTCTATTGTTATTTATTTCCAGTTTGTTTTTCCTTTCTAATTCGTTAAATAAATATCATGGGCGTATTATCTTACTAGCAATCGTTGTCGTTATGTTTGCTCCACCAATGATTGCTAGTACATTTCAAAAAGCATTTGCTACAGGCATTTATGCAGTTTCCTATGAAAGTAATTTGAGTAATTGTCATTTTGAAATGCTTGATGAAACAACATTGCGCGGTGAATGTGTACTTCCTTTTGAAAATTATAGTAAAAATGAAGTCCAGTTCTCTGTTGAATTTTATGAAAAATATTTTATTGAAGATGATGTATTAATGGTAACTCTCTTAAACAATCATGCTCCTTATGAGGTAATGTTAAAAGGGTACGAGCGGAGGAATGTGAAAATCGAGTCTAATATAGATGTTTCTAATTTAGAAAACTACGTTGAAAACGGTGATACTAGTGGTATGAATATTATTATTAAGTCTGGAGAAAAAATGAGGAAATTGTAGGATTTATGAAATTTTGCACATGAGTAGCACTGTAAGCCTCTCAACCCAGAGTTTAGTGTCTTAATAGATAAAAATCCTGCTAAAATGATAAGGTGATGATACTATGAAACAAAATCAAGATTCCTTTAGAGGTTGTCTTATAGGTAGAGCAGTTGAGCTTTACAAGGTTAGATCAGGGAAGAAGCGTTAGCCATTTCAGTTTATCATGCATTGAAGTATACAGTAGATTTTAAAATAGCATTGATTGTTGAGGTAAATCATGATGGCGATAGTGATAAAACCGTAACATTTTCTGGAGATATTCATGGAGCTTATTCAGGAATAGGAAATATTCCGGAAGATAGTAGTATAAATGATGAATTAATGATGTTCTTATCCAAGTTGCTGATGATTTAATCATTGAATATAAAGAGGAAAAGTAAACTGAGATCATTATCCAAGTTATTAGAAATAATATGGTTTACCAGGATGGAGTGAAAAAACGTGGAAAATTATAAATCGCTCGTTGACAAACAAAATATGTTTTTTCATTCAGGGGCCACAAAATCAATTTCTTATAGATTGAGTGCACTGCAAAAGCTAAGTGATGCAATTAAGTTATACGAAAAGCGGTTGATGGATGCGTTAAAAGCAGATTTGCATAAATCTGAATTTGAATCGTATACAACCGAAATCGGAATTGTACTAGAAGAAATTCGCTTCATCCAAAAACATTTGCGTTCGTGGAGCAAACCTAAAAGGGTAAAAACCCCTATTACACATGTGGGCTCTAAAAGTTATATATATGCTGAGCCCTATGGGGTCGTACTCATTATCGCCCCCTGGAATTATCCTTTTCAATTGGCAGTCGCACCCCTAATTGGAGCGATTGCCGCGGGAAATTGCGCAATCATTAAACCTTCTGAATTAACCCCAAATACATCTGCTGTTTTTGGAAAACTGATAAATGAAATTTTTCCGGAAGAATTTGTAGCAGTTGTCCAAGGAGGCGTCGAAACGAGTAAAGCATTGCTTTTAGAAAGATTTGATTATATTTTTTTTACTGGCAGTGTTTCAGTCGGAAAAATAATCATGGAGGCAGCAGCTAGATATGTCACACCGGTCACTTTGGAGCTTGGTGGCAAGAGTCCGTGTATTGTTCACGAAGACGCCAGTATCAAGTTAGCTGCAAAACGAATTGCATGGGGAAAATTCATGAATGCAGGACAAACTTGTGTTGCCCCTGACTATTTGTACGTTCATGAAAACGTTCGTGATGAATTTCTTCACCAACTTGCTTTAGCAATCAAAGAGCTTTATGGGAATGAACCATTAAAGAACCCGAATTATACACATATCGTAAGTAAGAGGCACTTCCAACGATTAGAATCCTTTCTTAAAGAGGGAGAAATCATAATTGGAGGAGAAAAGGACGAGGAACGCTTAGCGATTGAACCAACGGTCGTTACCAATGTTACTTGGACGGATTTAATTATGGAGGATGAGATATTCGGACCCATTCTTCCTATCCTTGAATACAGACAGCTCCCCGATGTGATAGAAGGGATTCAGCAACATCCAAATCCGCTCGCACTCTATCTTTTTTCTGAAAATGAACAGGTCCAAGATAAAGTGATTACGAGCATACCTTTCGGAGGTGGTTGTATCAACGATACTGTCTACCATCTAGCTACTCCATATTTACCCTTCGGAGGAGTAGGAAGAAGTGGAGTGGGGGCATATCATGGAAAAGGGAGCTTCGATACATTTTCTCATCATAAAAGCATTCTAAAACAAACGACCCGATTCGATCTGCCTTTTCGATACCCAAATTTGAAAAATGGACTCAAAATGATTAAGTACATCCTAAAATAAGAAATAGGGTATTTGGGATTGATGCAAAAATATTATTGTTGAGAAAAAATAAATGATTCTTTACAATTTATTAAAAGTAATTTAGAATTTCTATATACCTAAAAAATCTAGGTAGGTGAGAATATGTTTAATCGAGAATTGGTGAAAGGTAGTACCTCCCTTTTGCTGCTTCAACTATTGGATGAGCGGGACATGTATGGATATGAGCTTGTAAAAGAGTTGGAAAAGCGCAGCAGTAATGGGATTTCCTTTAAGGAAGGTACGCTATATCCAGCACTGCATAAGCTTGAAAAGCAAGGGTACATCGAATGCTATTGGCAGGAGCAAGAGAAGGGGCCGGCAAGGAAGTATTACCATATTACGAACGAAGGAAAAGAAATGCTTCTTGAAAAAACCGATGAATGGCACGACTTTGTTTCAGTCATGAACAAGGTAGTAGGGAGAAAAAATCATGGAACGGCTGAAGAATGAGTTTTTAGCAGAACTTGAGGAAAATCTTGCAGAGCATCAAGAAAAAGAGTCTATCTTAGAGGAATATGCAGCCCATCTTGATGAATTCCTTGGTTGTCTCCCTAATCTGGTTGATGAAAATGAAATACGGGATCAAATCTATTCAAAATTAGGGTCACCTAAAGAAATTTCGGCCATGTGGAAAGAAGAGCTTTCCGTTACACCTAGTAATATGAAATGGCTGTTTGTTGCTGTAAATATTTTGTTTTTTGGTGGAGGGGCAGCTCTCACCTTGGCGCATAATTTGTTCGACTGGAACTGGTTAACTTATTTTTGGGATCGGTTGACAAGCTTTCCTATCATTATTGCGTTTATATACATGTTTTTTTGGGCACTTTTAGGTTACGAAATTGGAAGAGGATTTGGACATAATGGTAGAAAATTGTTAAAAAGGACATTCATTTTGGCGTTAGTTCCTAATATTGTTCTTATGGTTTTGACCGTCTTTCAAATTATTCCTCATAAATGGTTTTATCCATTATTGACGGAAACATTTATTGGACTTTGCATTTTCTTCACGCTTCTTTTATATCCGGTTTGCTTAATCAGTTATAAATGGGGCAAAAAAGCTTCAGTATGAGCTTTTTTTAACTATGTACATAGAATATCTATATATAAAGAATAAGGAGGTAGTGTAATGGAGTTAAAAATAGAAAAGATAGACTGGTTGTTTTTCATAATGTGTTTTTTAGTCGGAATTGTAGCGGAAGAAGCGTTTTTTAGAGGGCAGATTGGTATTTCATATATCGTTTTTATCGTATTGTTTTACACAATATTTTTCTATCGCTTTCGATCATATTCTTTCTCACATCAACGATTTGGATATTTAGTTCTTATTTCAATCTGGTTGTTGGCCATCAGTTATTATTTGTATGATACAACACTTTTTTATACACTGAACATCCTCATCATCCCAGCACTTGTCATTTTTCATTTAGTATTAATTACTTCACGAGAAAAAACAGAGTGGAGTAACATACGATTTATTTTCTATATGTTACGTCGCTTTTTTGAAGGGATAAGATATAGCGCTATTTTTACAAAATATTTTTCTGGGTTGTTTAGGAAAAGTGTCAACAAAAAGCATTATGATGTCTGGGTTAAGATTTTAATAGGACTGATAATATCTGTACCGTTACTATTTATCATACTTAACCTATTAATTTCAGCAGATACTCAGTTTGAAAAACTTATGACTAGCATTCCGAGTTTATTTAGTTTTCGGGCAGAGTATGCTTTTCGCTTTATCATTATTTTAGTCTACACATTCACGTTCTTTGGCTTTATGCAAGTTCTTTTACAAAAGAATACCATTACGGAGCAAAAGGAAATAAAGCCGATTTCTATGGATGGAATTATTACTATAACGATTTTAAGCCTTCTTGATTTAGTTTATATACTATTCGTAGCTATTCAATTTAAATATTTCTTCAGTGGCACACTTGGTGAAGGGTACACATACGCGGAATATGCACGACGTGGATTTTTTGAATTGCTATTTGTTACTCTCATAAACCTAAGCGTAACTACAGGTGTTATAAGTTTAACGAAAAATGTTCAAGGGTTTTTGAAAAATGCGATTCGGGGTGCTCTAACCTTACTAGTTTTATCCAGCGGTGTCCTTCTAATATCTGCCTTTATGCGCTTAACGATGTATGAGGAAGCGTATGGTTTTACATTTACACGCGTGCTTGCACACTCGTTCATGATTTTTCTTATGGTGATTTTAGCCTACACGTTAATAAAAATCTGGCTCGAAAAGCTTTCTTTGTTCCACTTCTATTTCATCGCAACACTTATTTATTATGTTGGCATCAATATCGTTAACATCGACAGATTTGTTGTCGAACGAAATATTGAACGCTTCGAGCAAACAGGAAAAATTGACACATTATATATGAGTAGTTTTTCATCAGCTGGACGCTTGGGATTAATCGAACTATATGAAAAAGACCCTAATGATCAAGAGTTGAATGATTTATTAAAACAGCTAAAAGCAGAATTAAGACCAACTAATATGTGGCAGTCCAATAATTATACTCGAAACAAAATGTATGAAAAGTTAGAGGAATTGGATATTAATTCAAACTAAAAGGGAGGAAGGAACGTGTCTAAACTAGGATCGAATGCAAGACCAGCAGTTTTACGTGTCCATTCAGAGGAGAAGGCAACAGATCTTTATCAAGTGTGTGAAGAAATGGGATGGAAAGTGATTATTAACATTGATTCCGATAAACCCGAAGATCTTTCAGATTATCATAGATTGATAGGTAAAAGTCGAAGTTTGTTTTCGTAAAGTTTGTTGTTTATGTAAAAGCCCAAAATCCGGCTTTTATACCTAATCAATGAAGTTTAGATGTTCTAATCAAGTTGGCAGCTCTTTTCTCAGCAGTATGATTCATTTTTGAGGTTCAAATCCATTTCTTATTTTAAGAATTTTATATGAATAACAACATTGTTTGAGAAAAGAGCCAAGTCGAAAATAATTAATGAAAATAAATGAATGGTATCCAAAAGGAATAAGGGATAGGCTAGAACGAGAAAAAGAAGAAGTCCTAAATCTAGAATTCTAGGACTTCTTCTTTTTCATATAATATTACATTAAGTCAATTGCTGTTCTGCAAACTCCCGATACAACGTATGAGTTTCAATCAATTCTTTATGCGTTCCACTTCCAGTTACTTGCCCTTTTTCAATAAAAATAATTTTATCTGCATCAACGATTGTAGATAGCCGGTGAGCAATGACAAATGTGGTTCGACCTTCCATTAAGCGGCTCAATGCTTGCTGAACGATACCTTCTGATTGGCTATCTAAGCTTGCAGTTGCTTCATCCATCATTAATATTTTAGGATCTCGCAAGAATGCTCGTGCAATCGCAATCCGCTGTCTTTGACCGCCAGATAATTTCACTCCTCGTTCTCCAACTTCTGTATCCAATCCGTGGGAGAAGGATTGAATAAACTCATCTGCATAAGCCATCTTAGCTACTTCCCATAGACGTTCATCAGATATTTCCTTCCAGTTTTCTAAACCATAACATAGGTTTTCACGGATTGTCCCGGCCATCATGGCACTTTCTTGTGATACATACCCTATTTGACTTCGCCAAGATTCAATAGACAAATCTTTAATAGAAATATCACCTATCCGAATATCTCCTGAAGAAGGCTCGTAAAACCGTTCCAACAAGCCGAACATCGTTGTCTTACCACCTCCGCTTGGTCCTGCAAATGCGATCATTTGACCAGATTTTGCTTCGAATGAAACATTTTCTAAGACTTGCTCATCTTCACTATAAGCGAATGAAACGTTATCTACATGGACGGATTTATTTGTTATATCAACGTCTAAACCGTCCTGACCATCTTCCAATGGCATTTCCAAAATGTTAATAATACGTTCAGTTGCACCTTTTGCTTTTTGTAATTGGGTAAAAAACATTGCGAAAGTCGTAACAGGCATTATGATTTGGAAAAGGTAGAGCAGAAAAGCAACAAGTGAACCAGTTGACATCGATCCACTTGCAACGCGCATCCCACCATACCCAATGATCATCACAATAACGAGCATAATAACAAACTGCATGATGGGTGCGATTAAAGCAAAGACTCTTGCCTCTTTTAAGCCAAAACTTAATAATTTTTGAATACCAGAAAGTCCTTTTTTCTCTTCATAATTTTCAGCAGTCGATGCCTTCATCAACCGGATTTCACCAAGAGTTTGTTGAATATGCCCTGTAAACACTGCAGTTTCGTCTTGTAATCCACGTGATATCTTTGCCATTTGTTTACCGAGTGGGAACATAATGATGAGTGTAACTGGAACTGCAATCAACATCATAAGTGTCATTTTCCAATCCATAATCAATAAGATGATAACTGCACCAATGATCGATATAATACCTGAAATGAATTGCGGAAAGTGTTGAGAGATTAATTCTCTGACAATACTTGTATCATTTACCACTCGACTGACTGTTTCACCACTTGATGTTTTATCAAAATAGCTGACAGGTAAACGTACGAGCTTTAGCCACATGCGATCACGTAGTCTGGCGACTATTTTTTGACCGACAGAGGTTAATAAGTAAAGAGCTAACCCACTAATGATTGCCTGAGCAATGAATGCTATGCCGATAGCAATGATAAGTGGAACACTAAGCATGGAGACTGAAAATCCATCGACTAAATTTTTGGTAAGTAATGGAACGACTAGTCCCGCTATTGTCGTAATCAGACTTGCGATCAATCCAAACGTTAATGCTAGCTTTGGAATGTTCGTTGATAAAATTAGTGAGATAAAAGGCTTAAGGCTATTTTGTTTATTTTTCATATATGTTAACTCCTATTCTAATTCGTGACGAGTGGGGAAAGTAACGATGAAAGTTGTTCCTTCGTTCGGTCTACTTGTCACATTTACAGTCCCACCATGCATATCTATAATTTTTTTCACAATGGAGAGGCCAAGTCCGCTTCCACTTGTATTTCGATTTCTTGATTTATCGGCTTTATAAAAACGTTCGAACAGATGGAGCTGATCCTTTTCAGAAATACCTGTTCCTGTATCAGTAATAATAACGGAAATCTTTCCATCTAGGTGAGAGATTTTTATGCTAATGTTTCCCCCATCTGGTGTAAATTTAATAGCATTATTAAGCAAGTTCATCCAAACCTGATCTAGTAAATCTTTGTCGGCAATAATATTCGTTTTATCAAAGGAAAGATCCATTTCAATTTGCTTTGCTGACCATTGTGGTTCACATGATAGGACAATATGCTGCAGCTGTTTGTCTAAACGATATTCCCTTAATTCGAAAGGATGGTGGGATGTTTCTAAAGATGTCAGTTTAAGCAAATTATCGCTTAGTTTGGATAACCGCTGACTTTCAGTTTCTATAATAGAGAGATAGTGTAATCTTTCACTATGTGTAAGTTGTTCATTTTGTAATGCTCGTGCAAAACCGCTAATAGAGGTGAGCGGGGACTGAATTTCATGTGAAACGTTCGATACAAACTCTTGGCGCATTTGTTCCAATTGCCCTAATTCTCGGGACATATAATTAATATTGTCAACGATTTGAGAAAATGGATCATCCCGAAATTCATGTCCTGAAATTTTGCTTAATCTTACATTATAATCCCCTCTAGCAATCTGCCTCATCGCATTAATAATGGACTGAATAAATTCCATATGTCTTTCCCTTTGGCGAGAAAAAATATGAGAGAGAAGATACATGCAACAGCCGAAAATAAAAAAGCCTAATAATGAATTAATGAGTTGAATGAGAAAATTGCTTAAGGCTATATTAAAATATTGATAAAGATAATCGGACAAAAAATAGGCGGCAGACCAGCAGAGTGACAACAAAAGGATGATGGATAAAAAACCGAGAACCATTTTGATGCGAAATTTCATGATTTTATCTCCAATCGATAGCCTAATCCGCGAATCGTCTTAATTTGAAAATCAAATTGGCCGTCTGGAAATCGTCCACGAATTCGTTTTATATGAACGTCTACCGTACGGTCATCCCCTTCATAATCATAGCCCCATATTTTTTCGATTAATTGTTCGCGTGTAAAAGTTTTTCCAGGATAACTCGCTAATAAAAAGAGCAGTTCAAACTCTTTTCGAGGCAAATCATATAGGTTGCCATCGTATATCACTTCATATGTTTTTTGATTTAAATGCAGATTACCAATTTGCACACTTTGAGAAATCGAAATTTGATAACGTTTCAAGAGTGCTTTTACACGAGCTACAAGTTCAAGAGGTTCAAAAGGTTTTACTAAATAATCATCTGTCCCCATTTCGAACCCCTTTAACTTCTGTGAGGTTTCTCTTTTTGCGGTGAGCATAAGCAGAGGGAAATCATAAAATGTTCTAAGCTCACGACATAGCTCCCAACCATCCATGTTCGGCATCATAATATCTAAAATCACCATATCTACCTGTTCTGAATCAATAATTGACATGGCCTCTACGCCATCGGAGGCTTCAAAGATTATAAATCCCTCATTGCGCAAGAGAAGACTTACTAATTCACGAATATATGAATCATCATCAACAACTAAGATTTTCGGCATCGTCTCTTCAATCCTTTTCGTAAACGTGATAAGCAGCTTACATAAAGGAGAATAATCTCCCTTCTAACATAAATAATCCTACATTAAATTTATGAACTCAATATGAACTTTTCAGTTACTTGCTAACATCAGGCCTTTTCATGAATAACTCCTTTGAACGGACGGTAAAATAAAATGATTCTTACCGTAGTTTGAAGGAGGATTTTTTATGTTATTCATTAGGAAAGTTACATTAATAGTACTAATACTGACGTTGATTTCAAATGTACCTATTCATGCTGCAGAAAATGAATATGATGTGCCGATCTTAATGTATCATTCCATAGATGAATATAAAGGATATGGATATAAGGAACATTTCGTGCATCCGAAAAATTTCAAAGCGCAAATGGAATACTTAAAATCTGAAAGATTTACTCCAATTACGTTTGATGATATTCCTAATCTCGAAAATATAAAGAAACCAATAATAATTACACTAGATGATGGATATAAAAATAGTCTGAATGCCTACAACATTTTAAAGGCGTTAAACGATTCTTCTTTTCAAGCGAAGGCGACGATCTTTATGTTAGGAAGGAAGATCGATACGAAAGGCGGACTTTCAAGAGGTCAATTAAAGGAAATGAGTGATTCGGGAATAATTTCTGTACAATCTCACACGGAAACACATCCTGATCTAACAGAAACTCCATATTACATAACTGAATTGAGTGATATAAAAACAAAGCTTGAAGAGATTACGGGGAAAAATATCACAGCACTCGCTTATCCTTCTGGTATATATAACGACAAAGTAATTGAAGAAGCAAGAAAATATTATCAATATGCCGTCACAACTAAACCAGGAATCGCAAATACCTCGGATTCCTTATATGAAATGAAAAGAGTGCGAATCAATAATAGTACGACGTTGTCTGCCTTCATAAAGTTAGTTAATCCATAAGATAACTTTTGTGGTAAACTTTTACATAGAACAGAGGGAAGGGGTGAATTTTGAAAATGACGTGTTTGCAAATTTTCAAAATGATGAGAGGGTTGGCAAAGTAGCTCTGTTGATCCTCACAGGAGAGAGTGGGAGATCTTATTTAATGTTAAACTTAAGAACGATGCTTAAAGGTTTATCCGATGATGTTATTGCCAAAAATCTTATTCAAAACTGGGATCATGATAAAGGGTCTTTACAGTTTTGGCGCGCGAGTTCAAATTTCGTATATGCCTTTACGCAAAAACAAGAGAGATTTTTTTTACGATTTACTTTAGAAAAGGAAAAACCATTTGATGAAATAATGGCAGAGCTTGATTTTATTCAATATCTGAAATCACATGATTTTCCTTCTGTCCATCCGATTCCTTCTTTAAATGGCAGACTGATTGAAACAAAAGAGTACCCAGAAGGTAGATATTTTGCTGTTGTATTTAGTTCAGCTAGTGGGATTTTATTAGATGATGATATTAACGAGGAACAATGCGAAGAATGGGGAAGGTCACTCGCTAAGTTGCATTCACTATCAAGATTATATAATCCTATTGGAGTGAAAAGAAAAAGTTGGCGTGATATGCTTAACATGATAGAGGATGTAATCCAAACATATCCTGATGAGCATGAGGCTAAGGTAGAGTTGGAAAATTTGACTCTTTGGCTAGAAAATCTGCCTACTTCACCTGAAACGTTTGGATTGATCCATTATGATTTTCAATTAGATAATATTTTTTACAAGAAGAGCCGTCATTCATTTGAAGTAATAGACTTTGATGATTCGATGTATCATTGGTTCGCGATGGATATCGTGATGGCGCTGGCTGATTTATATGAAAACGATAATTTTCCTCTAATAAACTCCTTTATAAAGGGATACACTTCGGTTATCCATTTGGAAGATGAAGTTTTTAGTCACTTTTTGAACTTCCAAAGACTTGGAAAATTGTATCGTTTTGCACGAATAAAAAGATCATTGAAAAATAGTGAAATGGCTGATGCACCTTCTTGGTATGAACCTCTCAGAGCCAAACTTATTAGCATACTAGATAACGCGAGATCGGAATTTCATAAGGAAGGCTAATAGAATAGTCTTCTAGTAATTAGCTCAGACGGCTGACAAACAATTGCTTTCTTCGTTGATCATTGTCGCGTAAGGCAACTCCACTTTACAGAAGGTTTTGCCCCCCGAAAGAAAAGGTTGTCAATAAGTCTAAATCTACTTGAAAATTAATATGTAACACTCTGAGCTGATTGTCTTCTGGCAATCAGCTTTTTTCAAAAAGTGAATATTAGTCTAGCTAATGGAGCCAGCACTTCCTTAATAATGCACAGTTTACAACCATTACTCTTTCTGTTTATTATGAATAATAAAGAAAGAATGTATTTCTTATAGATAGGATTGTTTATATGTTTATACATAAATTATGGAATAGTGAAGTTTTGCTATTTATTCTTTTATTAGGACTTATTCTTTTATCGTCGAGCTTGAACTTAACATTTATTTACGGAATTTCCTTTGCTTTTACGAGTATTTTTTTATTTTTAATGCTTCGTCTCTTTGGTATGCGACATGCAATAATTACAGGCTTGCTCGCTTTTCTTTTTATCCCACATCACTATTCATATGTAGCATTGCATGCTTTGTTAGTAGTGGAAATCATTTTTGTAGGTGCTTTTTTTCATAATGGTAGAAGAGCAAAAATGTTTTTTGTTGATACTTTATTTTGGCTGACTATTGGTTTGATAGGTCTTTTGTTAATCAACCTTTCCTATTTGACAGGAAGTGCTCTTTATTTTCAAATATGTAAAACGGTTGTTAATGGATTATTTAATGTTTTAATAGCGGATATGCTATTAGCTTATGTTCCTTTTTATAAGTTTTTTAAAAATAATAAAGTGAATCGTAACAATGTTTCAATTCATCAATTTATAACGCATATTACGTTCATTTCCATCATTATTCCTTTCTTTTTTAGTGTTATGACGAATGTGTGGAATACAAAGGATTCCTTAGATCAAGATAATATTTTTGCTGTGAAAAACAACGTGACACTATTAAAAAGGGATATGTCTAATTGGAAAAAGGACGATTTGCAGACTAGTAAGTTAGCTGATATGATTTCACATTATCAATCCCATGATTTCGACATCATCATCAGTGATTCAAATAATCTTGTGTATGCTTCAACTTCAACAAATGTTCCTTCTCAAACTGTATTTGAACTGAAAAATAACGATATTATCCCTAGCAATGATAAGGATTTTATGGTCATTTTACCAAAGGGGGATAATAGCTACCCTATTCACAAATGGAGTAAGGGATATTATTTATACATAGAAGAATTTGAACCGCTATCATTAAAAATTATTGTTCAGCTTCCTATCTCTCAATATCAAAATAAGATATATAGTATCTTTTTAGAGCAACTCGGATATTCATTTATTTTTGCGATTTTTATTATAATCTTTGTTCAGACGGTTAGTCGCATTTTTATGAATAACATTAGACAACTGACTATGGCAACGACACATTTACCGCAAAAGCTTGTACAAAATGAAATAATTGAATGGCCCCAAGGTCATGTTTCTGAACTTCGTTTGCTCTCAAAAAATTTAAAGGAAATGGCAGAAAAACTTAAACAGTCTTTTCGAGAAAGTAACGAAATAAATAGTAAATTGAAGGAGCAGACAGAACAGTTAATCGAATCGGAGTTTAGATTAAATCATTTAGCTTTTTATGATGTATTGACGGGGCTACCGAATCGTCGACATTTTCAAGATTATGTAAAAAGCTTAATTTACACTCATCCTTCCTCTACTATTGCTGTTATTTTTATTGATATTAATCAATTTAAACAAGTTAATGATACTCTAGGACATGTGACAGGAGATCTTTTACTTCAATTAGTTGCAGAAAAACTTCGCACATTAAATGAAGAAAATCGTAAAATTTTTAGATTAGGCGGAGATGAATTTGTTATCGTTCTAAGGATGAAAGATAGAGAAGAAGTACAGGGAACTTTAGAGCAGATGGATCAAGCGTTTTCGTCTCCTTTTACAATTCAAGGTCACTTGCTTTATGTGACAGCAAGCGTTGGTATTAGTATGTATCCTGAAGACGGGGAAGATGTTGATAGTCTTGTTAAATGTGCGGATATTGCCATGTACCATTCCAAAGAAAAGGGAGGAACCGTTGCTCACTTTTTCAATGAATCGATGCGAAATAAATACGATGATCGACTCCTTATTGAAAATTCATTGAGACTAGTTGTCGATAAAGGTGATTTTGAACTTTACTATCAACCAAAATATCGATTCGACAAAATCACAAGTATGGAAGCGTTGATTCGCTGGATTGATCCAGAACTCGGCTTTGTTTCACCGGCTTCATTCATTCCTATTGCTGAGGAAATTGGGTTAATATTACAAATTGATCGCTGGTCCTTAATCCAAGCATGCAAACAAAATAAAGAGTGGCAGGATCGGGGGTATCCAAAAATTCCTGTTTCTGTAAACATTTCAGCAAAACAATTTCAACAAGATTCTTTGGTTTCCATGGTGAAGGAAGCATTGACAGTATCCGGATTAGCCCCTGAATATATTAAACTAGAAATAACGGAAAGTGTTTTTATCAAAAATTTAGACTATGTAGCAAGTATTATTAAACAATTAAAAGATATTGGTGTCTTAATATCAATCGATGACTTCGGAAAGGGATATTCCTCTTTATATCCATTATTACAGTTACCAATCGATGAAATAAAAATTGATAGGCAATTTATATCGGATATCCATCAAAATATGAAAAAGTCCCGATTAGTTCAGTCCATTCTAAGTATGGCAAAAGGACTTCAACTAAATGTTGTGGCAGAAGGAATTGAAACAAAAGATGAAAGAAATACATTAATGTCAATGGGGTGTGACGAGCTTCAAGGTTATTTATTTAGCCGACCAATCACCGCTGAAGAGATAGAATCCTTGCTTTTAAACGATCATGCGAAAATGAAATAGGAATAAGTTCAATTTTTCAATAAAAGGCTGTCTTATTTTAGGCAGCTTTTGCTATTTATAATGGGAGGATTTGGCTGAGTGTATATAGGAAATTAATTTGCTATACTTTATAAAGCTGAATCATTGAGAATGTTTGTTGTTAGTGTATAGTGCAATGCCATCGAAACAAACTTATGGTCGTTTTCCCTACGATATGTCAAAGGCCCTGAAGTTTGTAAGTCGATGAGCAAAGCGCTTATGCTTTTTTAATAAAGGAGAGAGAAAAATTGAATAGAGAGACAAAACAAAAATCCGTTGTCATCGCGTTATTAATATCAACATTTCTTACAGCCATTGAAGGAACAATCGTAAGTACTGCGATGCCAAAGATTGTAGAAGATCTTGGTGGGAGCCATTTATATACATGGGTGATTTCGATCTATTTATTAGCGATAGTTATCAGCACACCGATTTTTGGGAAAATGGCTGACTTATATGGTCGAAAGTTAATGTTTACAATCGGGACGCTCATATTTTTAGTCGGTTCTATGCTTTCGGGTCTTTCACAAAATATGGAGCAGCTCGTTATTTTCCGCCTTATTCAGGGAATCGGGGCTGGGGCATTGTCGACGATTCCTTTTACCATCATTGGTGATGTGTTTGAATTTAACATGAGAGCAAAAATGCAAGGATGGATGAGTAGTGTATGGGGGATTGCCGGTATTTTTGGTCCTCTTGCGGGCGGTTTTATCGTCGATACGATTTCGTGGCACTGGATTTTCTTTATGAACCTTCCTTTTGGAATCATATCCTTGATTCTTTTATGGGTGGCCTTGCATGAGCATATTGAAAAGAAAAAACAAGTCATTGATTATGCTGGCATTTTAACATTTACTATTTGTATGAGCGCTTTTTTATATGCTTTAACGTTAGTGAAAGAATATAAACAAGTGACAAGCAATATATCGATTTTATTTATTGTGGCTTTCGTAGGACTTTGCGCATTTCTTTGGATTCAGGCAAAGGGAAGAGAGCCAATGCTGCCGCTTTCCTTATTCAAAAATAAATTTATTACGATTTCTAATGCGGTAGGTTTTTTATTAGGTTTTATTCTTGTGACCATTACGTTTTATATTCCTTTGTGGGTACAAGGTGTTACAAATTTAAATGCCACATTTTCCGGAATTGCCATGCTACCAATGTCCGTAACATGGCCGTTTGGTGCTCTCTTGGCGGGTAAGTGGATGAGTAGAAAGCCGCTTGCCCATATTACTTTAGGTGGAATTGCGATTATTATCATCGGATGTATTGGGTTAGTATTTTTCCGAACAGAAACAACCGTGACATGGATGATGGTTGTAACAGGAGTTTTAGGCGTAGGATTTGGATTGGCTTATACGGCCTTTACCGTAGCCGTTCAATCTTCGGTGGAATGGGAGATTCGCGGAGTGGCAATGGGCTCCCATAATTTATTAAAAAATCTTGGCCAAGCAATCGGGATTGCCGTTTCGGGATTATGGTTAAGCGATGAATTAAAAGGATTTGCTCTAGAATCAAGCTTGCACAATGTATTTATTTTGCTGCTCATACTCGGAATATGCTCTATGGTAGTGACAGGGGTACTTTTGAGTAAAAAAGGCAGGGAGCTTGCCTTACATTAAGTACAATTTTCTGATTTATAATAGGCTGATCTGAGATTCCATAGTATTGGATTTCAGACAGCCTATTTTTCATGGGACAGGTGGCTTAAAAATTGTGAGAAATGACCCCAAAGGAATTGAAAAAGTTGAGTGATATTCCAAACATTGGTTCATACTATGTTTGGGTGATAAAAATGCCATGTCAATCGGATGATGAATTAAATGTTCTAGTAAAAGAGGCAAAGAAATATACAAAAGACGGAAAAGTGGCAGATTACATCCCTGCGCTAGGAAGAGCTAATCCGCATGATTTATCCATTGCCATACAGTTCCCTAATGGGCAATGTATATCAGCTGGTGATATCGATAGGAAATTTACTCTTCAAAGTATATCAAAAGTAATTAGCCTGGCATTTGTATTAATGGATAGGGGGCAAAGCTACGTATTTGAACGCGTGGGCATGGAACCAACAGGGGATCCTTTTAATTCAATTGCTAAATTAGAAACATTGTCACCAGCCAAACCACTGAATCCAATGATTAATGCAGGAGCCCTTGTTGTAACCCATATGATAAAAGGAAATGGCATTAATGAAAGATTTCAACGCCTTCTATCTTTTATAAGAGAAATGGCGAGTGATTCATCGATTCAATATTGTGAAGAAGTAGCGCAGTCAGAATATAATACAGCATATTTAAACAGGGCTCTATGCTATTTTTTAAAACACCATCACATCATTGAAGAAGATGTTGAAGAGTTAATTGATTTATACACTAAACAATGCTCTATTGAAATGAATTGCTTGGAATTAGCAAGAATCGGGATGATTTTTGCGATGGATGGGATGGATCCAGAAAGTGGTAAGCAAATTATTCCTGTTCATATCGCTCGTATATGTAAAACATTCATGGTTACGTGTGGTATGTATAATGCTTCTGGTGAATTTGCGATAAAAATTGGTATCCCAGCAAAAAGTGGTGTTTCCGGCGGAATCATGGGTGCAGTTCCCGGAAAATTTGGTATTGGAATATTTGGTCCAGCTTTAGATGAAAAAGGAAATAGCATTGCTGGCATCAAACTATTGGAGCTACTCTCTAAAAATTATCAATTAAGTATGTTTTAAGATGGCAGAAAGGAAAAGTTTCAACAATGATAAAAGAAAATCTGTATCCATAGATAAAAAATACCATACTTACGATAATGAACGGTTTTCAGGCAATGTAAGAGCTAGAAGGATATAAATAAGAAGGGATCCTGGTGTAAAGATAAATATGAGTCTGACAATCAAAGGCGAAATCCCAAAAAACTCTGCGATTCCTGCACATACTCCTTGCAATACTATGTCTTTTGAAGATTTAGTTAATTTATTCAATATAATCACTTCCTTTTCAAAAATATGTTTTACTAACAGTGAGTAACTTTTCCTTCCAAAGGACTTTTACCATAGATTTTAACCCTAGTTTAATACATAGCGTTTAGCCAGTTTATTTTAAGGAATGATATCAATCCAAGCTAAGTTCTAGCACATCTTCTAAAATCATGCTCTTAATCAATATTGTAGCATATCCTGGTGTAGTCTCTCTAAGAGAAAATTTCGACAATAGATTAGATAAAATAGATATGTATTGAAAAGCAATACGATGGTAGAGATCAATTTTTTAGCTGATAATTTGAATCGTCATTAATCGAAAGACAAGAGAACTTCAACAATAATTTTAAGCCTCAGTAAATATGAAAATCCTCTATAATCTAGAAACCATTCTACATATAAAGACATGCAAATCGTATGTAGTAATATATTTGCTGTAGAAGAGGAGAAAATATACAAGCTTCTTTCACATATTGCATTGATAATGGATAGTTTTGTTTTTTATCTCACAGAAAGGGTAACATAACAATATCTTATTTAAAGAAACGATACATAGGGGAGGGAAGTAGTATGAAACTCACTCCTGAGCAGCGGATTGAACTGCATGGATTTAATAATTTGACTAAATCATTAAGCTTCAATATGTACGATATTTGTTATACTCAGACGAAAAAGGATCGGGAAGCTTATTTGGAATATATTGACGAACAATACAACGCCGATAGGTTGACAGAAATTTTACAACACGTAGCGGATATTATAGGTGCACATGTTTTAAATATTGCGAAGCAAGATTATGTGCCCCAAGGTTCAAGTGTAACTATGCTTGTCTCAGAAGGACCGGTCGTCGAGGTACCTGCAGAATCGTATGAAGAGTCACCTGGACCACTTCCTGACAATGTAGTTATCCAGCTTGATAAAAGTCATATTACTGTGCATACGTATCCAGAATTTCACCCAGATGAAGGGATTAGTACATTCAGAGCAGATATTGATGTATCTACTTGCGGAGAAATATCACCATTAAAAGCATTGAACTATTTGATTCGATCGTTTGAAACAGATGTTATGTCAATTGATTATCGGGTTCGTGGATTTACTAGAGCAAAGGATGGTCATAAATTATTTATCGACCACGAAATTAATTCTATTCAGAACTATATTCCTGATGATCTAAAGGAAGATTTTGATATGATTGATGTCAATGTCTATCAAGAGAATATTTTTCATACAAAATGTAAGCTAAAAGAATTTGATTTAAATAATTATTTATTTGGACTTTCCAAAGAAAATCTTTGTTCCGAAGACGCAGCGGAAATGACAGAACGAATTACTAAGGAAATGGATGAAATATTTTACGGGAAGAATATTTATGAAAAATAATCAGGAAGTCAAAGAAAAGTGACTCTGGCTTTTTTTATATGGAGTTCGTACTGTCATTACATAATAATGACAGGAGTATATTTCCGACTTCAATTCTAATACTAAAGAAACGAAGGAGGGATTACTCATGGCAAAGCGAACAAAGAAAAATGATCCTGAACAAAAAAATAAAAAAGGATTTGACTCAAGTAAAGTTGATTCGGAGTTCTCAAAAGAATTTGGCAGTGCGAACGCCAATCGTGCCCATAAAGAAAAAGCTAAAAAAGAGAAAAAATCTAAAAACCAAGGTGAATGGAGCGGTATGCACTGATTCACATGTAAAAGGGAGCTGATTATATAGTATTGGGCAGCTCCCTTGCTCTAGTATGGAAAAAACCACCGCTGAAGGTCACCAATCCGTCGATTGATGCCCTGAGCAAGGAAAAAACCATCGTTGAAGGTGGCCAATCCAGGGATTGACACCCTAAGCATTGAAAAATCAATTGTAAAGGTCATCAATTATTCGCGATGAAACAGATCAATAGTAAAAATGGTCGTGAATTGCATTCCATCTCTCTATACCTACATCACTTTTTCAGTAAATAATTTGCATGATAGACAATCATATTAAAGCAATTCAGCTCCATACTGTTCAAACAGTTTTTTCATAAACTCTGGATTACGGTCCTCAGTACTGTGAATGGCTTCGATCAATGTTTTAGTCTGCTTAGTCATGATTATAAGATATCGTGCAGTCTCTTGTTTTGGATTCCAAAATGTATGAGGTGTTCCTCGTGGTACGATTACGGCCTCATTACGATTAGCTTCGATTGTTTCGTCTCCAATCTGAAATCCAAGTGTACCTTCTAATATAAACCATGCTTCATCATCTTTATGATGCAAATGAAGTGGAGCAATGAACATCGGTGTTTCACCCTCAGGAGTACCTTCCGCTTTCCATTCGGCGATTGTAATATTTGAACCTTCAGGTGCTAGAGTTTGGCCATTTCTAGTATTTAAGATTAGTTCAGAAATTGTAACTTTAGACATATTCCATCCTCCGATTATTATTACATTTATATATATAAATAGTGCATCTTTCCATTCAAAATAGCAAGAAAACATTCAAAAGTTAAAATATTTACATCTAATCTTGGAGCGCTATAGACATTAGTAAAGTTGGGGTTATCATTAAAAGGTTTGAACTGTCTAGCTGTTGACTAAAACCGCCACGTCCTGTGTTACTCTTTATCATAGTCATGCCCTGGGGTTTTTGTTCTTCCAAAGTTAATTTGTTCCTTTGTATAGATTAACTTATAATTAAGTGATCTAAGGTTATATCTATATGTTTAACCATTTACGAAAGGTTAAGGAACTAAATGCGCATTCCTATTTTATTTGAAGACAATCATCTACTTGTAATTACAAAGCCTGTAAATATTCCTGTACAAAAAGATAATACTAGAGATGTAGATTTACAGTCTTTACTAAAGCAAGATATAAAAATTCGATATGATAAGCCAGGGGACGTTTATCTTGGTCTTGTCCACCGCCTTGATCGTCCTGTTGGAGGTATTATGGTATTTGCCAAAACATCTAAAGCAGCTTCCAGATTATCTGATGTGATTCGCAGGCAAACGATGGACAGAAAATATTTAGCTATTGTAAGAGGTACTCCTCCAAGAAAAAAAGGAGTATTGGAACATTATCTTTATAAAGATCAACGAAAAAACAAAGTTTATACAGTTCCGTCCACCCACAAAGAAGGAAAAAAAGCGATTCTTGAATATGAAGTAATTGAGCAGAATGGAGACCTCAGCTTGCTCGCAGTACGGATTCTAACCGGCCGATCTCATCAAATTCGAGTTCAGTTATCGGAAGTGGGTTGTCCTTTATTTGGTGACCAGAAATATGGTCAGTCCCTTAATAAGCCTGGACAGCAAATTGCATTATGGGCCAATTCATTGGCATTTACACATCCAACAAAAAAAGATATGGTAGAGTTTTTCTCATTTCCACCAAAAGAATATCCTTGGGATTTGTGGGGCTACTTAAAAAATCAAAGGACCCGATAGTTGGGCCCTTTGATTTTTTTATATTAAACCCCTTAAACAATGCTTCTGCTTTTATTTTATCTAGGCGTAATAGGTTTAACTGATATCGCTGGGGAGGCAGTCGTTATAATACAGCCTTCAAGATCTTTCTCTTGTAAAAAACCAAGATTAAGAGCAGATTTGATTTTTAGTGCGTCAGGTTTTTTAACAACTTGGATAAGGTCATTCATTTTTAAATCTTCCAATCTTTTAACCGTTTCTTCTTCGTTATATTTTTCTGCTTTTCTTATTTGCCTTTGAAGTTTGTATCCATTTAATATTATTTCGCCTTTATCAAGGGAGCCAATTTGACGGTCGAAAAAGTCATGAAAGATCGTTTTTAAATGATTCATTTCAACTTCGATTTCTTTTTTCTTCTTATTTAGCTCGTAATAATTAATGAGCATTTCTCCTGTAATTAAAGTATCCTGATTATTTTTCAAGATTCTCCCTCCAACAATAATAGATATATTATCTTATAGTGTTTTGGAAGAAAATATGACTTAAAGTGAAAGATACATAACTAGTTATGATGCATTCATTTAAATGATTGTTCATAGATTAAAAAAGGACCTTTTTGTGTGGAAATGAGGGATAAGTTTGATAGAGATAATATCCACATACAAATGGCACTTTTTAATTGGGCTAGAGGTATTATTTTGGATAGCCTTTATTACTTTTTTGGTGCTCAAATATTGGTTTGATACAAAAGCCAAATTTATTTTTTTGGCTTTTACAATTATGTTTGAATGTTTAGATGTACCAATTGCCGTTATGGATTATGTAAATACAGGACGGATATCATTTTTTCAAATTACCATATTAATCATTTATTTTTATGCTTTAACATTTGGAAATCAAAACATTCAAAAGCTGGATATGTATATTAAAAGAAAAATAATGATACTAAAGGGTAAATCCTTGTCCATAGAGGACAAGCGAATTCCTCCTAATAAGGATTACGCTAAGTCCATTAAGCAAGGTTTTTTAATGCATATTAGCGTTTTTCTTTTGATTCATATTTTGCTTGTAATCGAATTTACTTCGCCGTTACTATCAACTCATATTATTTCAGATTTATTCAACAGTGAAACGGGAGACATTTTTCATAATAAAGCAATTAATCGTACAAGTATTATGTGGTCATTGTTTCTAATGATTAATGGATTTGTAGCTTTGTTATATACGTACTCTCCTTTGGGATTTTATAAAAATAAATAAGTAGCCGCCCTGATTGTGTATGCAAGCCATCAGGACGGGTTCAGTTGTTTCTGGGTAAATTCTATGAGAGAGTTTCATTTGCCTTATGTGAATATTGACAAGGAAGCTTTCTCTTGAAATATTGCGATTTAAAATGTTAATAATCTTGTCATTGTTTCAATTCCAGGCAATCAGCCAGTTTAATGTTATGTTTAGATAAAATATTGGAGATGGAGTGACGTAAATTATTCTCAATTTGTTCTTTCTCGGTACTGTTTTGAACAGGAAGCTCCACTAAAAATTGTATGGCGGATTGCTTAAAAGCAATAAAACGAATAGTAGGAATAGAGGAGACTTGTAATCTTTCTACTGCTTTATGGAGCAACATTTCAACTTTTTTAGAATCTGTGCCAAACGAGACACTAACTCTAACTTCTGCGGTATATTGTTCTCCAGACCGACTATTGATGATTTGCTCGATAAAATATTGATTTGGAACGACTAATTTCCCTCCTTTATGTGTGATGACAGTAGATCTTAAGTTGATTTTTGAAATTTGTCCAACTTTCTCTTCAATTTCAATAGTTTCCCCTACCTCCATCGGCCGTTCAAATAAAATAATAATTCCCGAAACAAAATTGGCGGCGACATTTCGCAAGCCGAATCCGATTCCGATTCCTAGAGTGCTTAAGAAGACTACAAATGCACGCATATCTAATCCGACCGTTTGAAAACTTATGATCAACGCGATAATCATCACGACATAGTAAATAAGCCGATTAATCGTAAAGCTTAATCCAATGTCGATATCAAACTTCTCATAAATAAAAGGCATTATGTGGGTGTTAAATGTTTTTACAAGTCTGCTTGCAAATGTGATAATCATAATGGCGACAATAATGAGGAATAAGGAAACCTCGACCCCATCCATTTCGTAAATGGGTGAAAAGACCCATGATTCATTAGAAAAATAAAAAAGAAACAAAAGTATCGCGCCGTAAAAGGTAGCCCAGTTTAGGATTGCTATAATTGTAGGAAGAATGCGGTCTTTAGACCAATCGGATTTCATCCATCTTCTTAAGAAGTAAAGCAACCCCCATTTTACGATAAGAATGATCAATACATATACAAAGAATAAAAGAATTTCCTTTAGCGATAATGTTTTAAAAAAAGAGATGTCTTGAAATAGCTCCATTCAAAATCCCCCTCATTCGAGATGTACCCTTTTAACTTAGGAAAGAAACAAAATGGAGGATACCTAGCAGTGAATGAAAAATATTATGATGCAATATTGAATATTAAAACGGAAGGGGAACAGAAGGGCTTTAATCAGTCTTTTCATTACCATCGTTATGAGCCGACGCCATACAGTGGATTAGATATATTATTTAATCATTATGAATTAAAAAAGGATGATCACGTCGTTGATTTTGGATGTGGAAAAGGGCGCTTATTATTTTATATCCATCATTTGTATAAGTCGTTCGTTACTGGAATTGAAATGAATAAAGATTTGTATCACGATGCTTTGGAAAATAAAAAGCGTTATATTAAACAAAGATCCGGAAAAGACAATATTCATTTTCAATGTTGTCTAGCGGAAGAATATGAAATACACCCTCAAGATAATCGCTTTTATTTTTTTAATCCATTTACGATCCAGATTTTTATGAAAGTAGTTAATCATATTCTGCAATCTGTTGAACAGTTTCAAAGAGATGTAGAGCTAATTTTATATTATAGCTCTGATGACTATATTTTCTATTTGGAGAATCAAACTTCATTTGAATTGAAAAATGAAATTATCATTCCAGATCTTTATCAAAATAATCCACATGAGAAGTTTTTAATATATTCGTTGAACTACATAAAACAATCCTAAATGGCAGACCATAACCATTGGGAGGTGTTGAAATTGCAAGAAAAGGATTTTGAACAAATTTATAATGAATATCGTGAACAGAGTGAGCAACAAGTAGTGGACGAAAGTTACCAAGAAGAAAATGGAAAAGAGCAAATTGTAGCTGTCAGAAAAAATGATGATGGAGATATCATTGCGTTTAAAACAAAATCAGGACGGGAATTGGATTATGTGACAGCCCTAGACGAAGCGAAGGCTGGGAATATTGCTCATATTGATGTGTTCCATAAATATGGGAGAGATATCATTCGAAGCGAACCAGACGGGATTAAAGAAAACAACTTAGACAACTTACCTTCATTTTAAAATGAAAAAATAAGGAATCCTTAAATTGGATTCCTTATTTCGTGTCTAACTGGAATATCTATCAATCCAGCGAACTCATGACTCCTCCCATCGTAAGTAAGCATTAATCTCATCAAGTTTCTTTTGCCATAGTCGGAGTCTCAATAACTCGTGAGTCGAAGAACAAGGCGTTTCTTTTTTGCTTTTTACCAATTTAATCCCAATCTTAATGTACAGCAATCACCTTGATATTTAGCATTTGTTAACTCAATGACGATGCCATCAGGAGTATAATGACTTTTTGCCTTAACTGTAATACCGGTGGATTGTATTAATTGATCTACTTTACTTTGATTGTCCTTTTGAGCTGCGTCCATAAGGTCATGAGCAAATCTTGGGGAAGTAGTTATTTTTGTTATTATCTTATTTGCTTCGTTCACTAAGATTCGAAATTTTTTAGTAGATTGAATAAATTGCTTAGTATTAATTGGTGGAAACATCTGCCGGTCGTAATAATACACAGGATATTGATGTAAGACAGGCAATCCTCTGTATGAGTAACCATATGGATTGTAGCAAAAATTAGGAGTGTACAATACGGATCCTCCTCTCCTCATACGCTATATATCATATGTGCAATAAAAACGAGTGTTCACCATAATAGTGGCACTGCCTCTTGTTTTTGTTAATGAACAGCAATTCTGTTAATATTGAAGCTCTGATCAATTAAATAATGGTTTCTTTTACGAACATTCCATCTTTTGTGGATAGGAGGAGGTTTTTCAATATATGATTTAATATTTTTACAATTTTGATAGAGTGATTTATTCCCACTGTGCTATTATATAATTGTTAATATACAAAAAATTTTATCCATGGAAATGGGAGAAGAATCATGAATGTTTTCAAGGACTTTAAAGACTTTTTAAGAATTAAAGGGGCTTGGTATTTACTTGTTGGATTGTTTTTGTATGGAATTGGGACAGGGATATTAGCCCCAATGAATGCGGTTTATATGAGTGAAGGAATCGGGTTGTCTAAAGTCCAAATCGCTTCCATTTTCTCGATTTCCGTTTTAATGAATATGGCTATTACGATCATGGTCGGTTTTATTAGTGATAAAATGAAACGCAAAAAACCGTTGCCACTATTTGCATTAATACTATGTATGATTGGGCTTATCCTTTATATGAGAGCGGATACATTTGTTGAAGCACTGATAGGCATGATTATAGCAGTAGCTCCTTCCGGCTTGATTATGGGGCAGTTTTTTGCAATGGCACGTAACCATTTCATGAGGCTTGCTCCAAATATTTTTGAAATCGCGCAAATTTGGTTGCGGGCTATGATGAGTGTTGGTTTTTTTGTAGGACTTCTTTTAGGTGCGAACTTATTTTTAATCGCTAGTTTCAAAGGGATTCTCATTGGAAATTTAGCAGGGTACTTTTTGCTGTTTGTTCTCCTTTTATTGTACAAGGAATATGATCCAGTTGATGTTGAATCGAATGTCTCCAAAGGAGAAGCTTTTTCATTCATTATGCTCTTTGCACTGTTATTGTTAGGGTGTGCGGATTCCTTAAGAGGGCTTTATTTACAGCTTGTTGTCGTTAATTTATTTGAAAAACCACAAATCATGTCGTACTTATGGAGTGTTCAAGCGGTCTTTGAATTGCTATTCATGACATTCGCAGGGTATTGGGCAATGAAATTCGGAAGCAAAAGGGTTATATTATTGAGCAGCTTTTGTGCGCTTATTACATATACAATTTATAGTACAAGTCCACCGCTTTTCGTCTTTTTCCTTGTCCAGCCGCTTTATTCTTTTTACGTATCTGTGTTGTATGGTGTAGCTATGGGGTATGTACAAAGAATGTTCCATACGAAAATAGGCTTCGGCTCAAGTATTTATGTGTTTTTATTTCAAATGGCATCCCTCATAGGCTATATTTTGCCGTTTTTAATCAAAGGGTACAGCCCGCAAATTTTCATTATTCCGAGTATCCTCGTTGGAGTAGGAATTTTATTAATGGGTGGTTTAGCTTTAAAAAATCGCCAAAAACCAATGACATTATCAGCATAAAAAATGGCCGGATTCCCTTACAGGAGATCCGGCTTTACCTTTATTGATTTCGAGTAATTGTAATGCTGCGAATTCCATTGGTGGTAGGAGGAATTTCTACATAACCAGTATGGGAATCGTCTATCGTCCTGATTTTATATGTGCTCCCTTCAGGACTTAACGTAATACTCATTTTTCGAATATCTGGAAGATAAATGATGCTCGGTTCCTCTAAATCTATCGTTTCATTCCATTTCATTTGAAAAGTTTTTAAGCTATGCTCATAGCGATATTGTAATAAACATCCAGCAACAGCTAAAGGAAAACCTCGCGAGACACCTAAAAAGGATAGACTTTTATCCATATCCGGTGTGTAACTCCAGTACGTGTCGCTACAAAGATGCTTTTCAAAAAGTCTTTGGTTATGAAGAGATACATGTCCAGTATCGTCTGTTTCATAAAAGGCTCCCCATTCCCCAATAAGCATAGGCATATCCAACCTTTTCCGCGTACTTTCATGTCGTTCGAAAATGAACTCTAATCTACGATCGTTCGCCGTATGAGCTAGTTCTGTATCTACAACTAAATCGTAGGCGTGAGGGGCGTAAGCTTGGGCTTGTTCGTCTTTAATCGGAAGAATCATACTTGAAACACCTAGGTTGGAAAAATAATTAGTTTCCAAAAATAATATTCCATCTTTGTCGTATGCCCTTATTGCCTTGGAAAGTTTATGATATAGCTGCGATAAGTGATTTTTCTCAAAAGATTGTATAATATGAGTTGGTGAGTCTACAACTCTCTGAAATACCTCAACATCTTCAAGTAAACTCAAATAATCATCCTTATTATTCGGATCACTCCACGCAGAAAATAAATGTTCGATATCAACTTCACCGTATCGTTCTCCGTAGATTTCGGCAAATGTGGTAAACATAAGTTCATTAACCTTTTGAACAGGGCTTCCTATAAAAGGTTCATTTATTAAATCATAGCCAATAATATTTGGTTCTATATGAAGTTTTTTGACCAGATATGCCCAAGCATTAATAAAATGATCTTGAATGCCAACCCCATCAGGACCCAGAGAGTTATTCCAAAAATGATCGAATGCTTTTTGCACTGCAGCATTAAATAAATACGCATCGCTCCATACTTGGCCAGGTTCGTACATTTCACCGTCAGTTATCGTTGCCCAAGCAGGTGCACCATCTCCGAACTCTGAGCTAAATAAATCTTGGTGCATGTCTAAAAACACGAGAAGATCGTATTGATTAGCCTTATGAATCAATTGTCGCAATTCCTCAATATAATGTTCATCATAAACACCTGGTTCAGGTTCTAGCTCGTCCCAGATGACTCCGAGTCTAATAACATTCATGCCCCACATTTGTAACTTTTGAAAATCTTCTTCAGTCCAAGAACCGATATAATGTTGCTTCTTTTCTTTACAGACCATATTGACGCCATGAAGCAACACTTGTCTACCAAATTCATCTACAAAATGTTTTCCATCCACTTTTATACGCCTGGCCATCTTCCCATCTCCTATAAAAATGTTTATGTTATAATTTTAACATTAAAAGGCTTGAATATTTCTAAAAATTAAATATTTTAATGATATAATAGAGAAATTCGAACAGATTAGAAAAAGTGAGGGTTATGATGGTGGAAAAAGTTGTCTCTATGAAGGACGTTTCTTTTAGAAGAAATAAGCAGGAAATATTAAGTGGAGTCAATTGGGAAATAAATAAAGATGAACATTGGGCGATTCTTGGTTTAAACGGATCGGGAAAAACGTCCCTACTCAATATTGTAACGGGATACCAGATGCCCACAACTGGTGATGTCACAGTACTTGGACGTCAATTCGGTAAATCATATATACCTGATTTACGAAAAGAAATTGGATTTGTCAGCAGTGCATTAGAACGATTTTCTGAAGTATTAGACTATGAAACGGTAGAAGAAATTGTCGTGAGTGGGAAATTTGCTTCCATCGGATTGTACGAGGAAGTTACAGAAGAAGATTGGGAAAAGGCAAATACGTTAATCAAAAGCTTTCGATTAGACTATTTAATAGGAAAGAGATATCATCTATTATCCCAGGGTGAAAAGAGAAGAGTATTAATCGCAAGATCTTTAATGAGTGAACCAAAAATTCTTATATTAGATGAGCCGTGTTCGGGGTTGGATATTCTTTCAAGGGAAGATGTTTTACTTTTAACCAAAGAGATTGCCAATTACAATTGTCATTTAATTTATGTAACACATCATATTGAGGAGTTAGTGGAAGAGATAAGTCATGTATTGCTTCTTCGCGATGGAAAAATAGTTGCTGCCGGACCAAAGTCTGAAGTGGTTACAGATGAACTATTAACAGAAACATTTGGTATTTCCGTAGGAGTTCACTGGGAAGATAACCGTCCATGGCTTTCTGTGAGAAAGGATATAGGGTGGACGAAATTTGGACCTGTAGAAACTAAATGAGTTGGACTAATGTTTATTTGGACCTTTGTAGGCAAGTATAAGCATTTAATAAATGGAAGGTCACATTAAATCGTCAATGTGACCTTCCTTGATAAAAATGCGTTCGATGAGCGCATCATTATGCCTTCAATCATGAAAAAACCTTTATCAGGGTCATGATGAGCGGTTCAATGTGCCCTCAAATGTGTAAGACCTTTACCAAGGCCACGATGAACCCTTCAATATTTCCTTCAATCCGAAAGTAGATCAGTAAAAAGTAAAATCAACTAAAAGCAAGTCTATAAATGGGAACCAACGTTTCGAAAGTATCTTTTACGAATTCAGTTAATTGAGCTCCATCCTGAAGAATTGGATCATTCGAATCAATATGTCTGCCTATCAAAAATTCTGCTTTTTTCACATCTCGAAAACGAATAAGAGCTTGTTTTAATTTTGTATCTGCCACTGAAGCAGATTCTTTTTTCATATGATCTAAAGATACAACAAATTCAGATGGAATAGATTTTTCAATAGTTTTTATGTTTTTTAGCAAGTTTTTCGCGATCGATGTTTTATTTGGTAATTCATAAATGAATGCAAGCCAAATAAATAAGTGATCATCAAAAAGACCTACTTGAAAATGTGGATGCTGTTTATATCCTCGTTTGTTTCCTGCAATTGCTAGCCAAGTATCTTTTGGTGGATTGACTGTACGCCTTGCATGTTTTGCAATATGTAAAAACATCTCAGACCCGACCATGGCAGATAAATCGTGAGTCAACACTTCGCCAAGTGCTTTGAATTTCGGTTGAATCCTCTGTTGGATTGCTTCCATCCTTTCCTCAAGACCTTCTACATGAAAAGTGTCAAAATCATGTTGTGTGAAACCTGTAAATTCCATAAACATAGTTCCCTTCCATTCAGTGTTCAACAATCATATTAATAAAAAAAGAAGATAATCAAAAGTGATATATCTTCTAAGCAAAGAGAAATCTTATTTTTCACTTGGATCATATTCATCATACACTAGTCTAGTAACGGTTGTATAATCTCCTTTATCAATATTAGCTTGTGTTGCATCCTCGCCGTAAGAATCTTCGGTATCAATACCAGGCGCAATCTTTGGATCGTCGCTTTTTTGTCTCCTGTCTTTTTCCACTAATCATCCCTCCAATCATATATATTTTTTACTTAAATGATAAAATTATTAAAGAATGGAACGTTGTCAGCATTGTCAGTCAATATGGTAAGATGTATGTATAGTTGTCTTCAGAATAGGAGGAAAAAAAGCAGTGAAGCCTAAGATTTATGCAACTCTACCAATACCGACAGATGTGGAAAAATATCTTTCTGAATACTGCGAAGTTCGCAAGTGGACGGGAGAAGACCGTATTTCGCGAGATCTTCTTTTAGAAGAAATAAAAGGTGTCGATGGACTTTTAACGTCTGGAATTAGAATTGATGAAGACCTATTAAAAAGCGCGCCTAATTTAAAAGTAGTCAGCAATGTATCAGTAGGATTCAATAATTTTAATGTAGAAGCAATGAAAAAATATAATGTAATAGGGACAAATACTCCTTATGTTTTAGATGAAACAGTGGCTGATTTGACATTTGCTCTTATTTTATCCTCTGCAAGAAGAATTGCTGAGTTGGATAGGCTTGTAAAAGATGGAAATTGGAATCCTACAAAAGATGATCAAGTATTTTATGGCTTGGATGTACATAGCACAACTCTTGGAATCATTGGGATGGGTAGAATCGGAGAAGCTGTCGCTAGAAGGGCGAAGTTTGGATTTAATATGGATGTCCTGTATTACAACCGGAACAGAAAGCTAGAAGCTGAAGAAAAATATGGCGCTGAGCATTGTGATTTAGATTCCTTATTACAAAAATCCGACTTTATTGTGTTGTTAACTCCACTTACACCTGAGACAGAGCACCTAATCGGCGAAAGAGAGTTTAAAATCATGAAGAAGTCTGCCTTTTTTATTAACGTTTCCCGTGGAAAAACAGTCGATGAAGCTGCCATGATACGTGCTCTGGAAAACAAAGAAATATACGGAGCTGGACTTGATGTTTATCAAAAGGAACCTGTTGAAAAGGATAACCCATTACTAAAAATGCCGAATGTCGTAACCATCCCACATATTGGATCAGCAACAGAAAAAACAAGAGATTCAATGATGCAGCGTGCTGCACAAAATATCGTTTCTGTTTTAACAGGAACTGGTTCAGCTGATTCGGTATATTAATATTTAGAGTAATACTAGTTTTATGATAAAAAATGCCCATAACTCTTTGGGTGTTTTTTTCATTTTTTATGAAATTTTTAACAAAAAAATAATAATCGTGGGGTTGACCCAACAACCCGACCGTGTTATGATTTCAATAATTTCAAATGTTTACTATATTTAGTATTTTTATGAAAAGTTATGATTACCCACAATATTAGTTGTTACATCAACAAACTCTCACTTATTACCTCATGATTAGAAGTCCAACTTTCACTTCTAAGGAAACTAAAACTCATCCCAAGATATCCTAAAATGTTAGTGGTTTTTTTAAAAGAAAATCACATCCACTTTTCAATGTTTACTTCTCGATTAGCTAGCAAACAAACATCACTCCAAATTAATACAACAAATCCACCTTAAGAATCCTTACTATTTTATCGATGTACCTTCATACAATAATATAAGTACCTTAATCTTCCAAAAAATACTTGTAAATTAATTGGGTTTAGTAGATCTATAATAGATCTTTTATTTTCTAATAGATAATTAAGTAATTTTTCAGGAGGAGAAAATGGAGAAAGTATTAAATAGCAGTAGCATTCTTCCGCTTTATCATCAATTACAAGAAATTTTGAGAGAAAATATTGAGTCTGGTGTATGGAAGCCAGGCGACATGATCCCATCGGAATATCAATTAATGCAAGAATACTTTATTAGTAGAAATACTGTTAAGAAAGCTATAGAGAATCTTGTTCAAGATGGAATATTAAATCGTGTACAAGGGAAAGGAACTTTCGTTTCCCGGCCTAAATTTGAACAATCACTAATTGGTTTTTATAGTTTCAGTAAAGTAATGAAGGAAAGAGGAATATCGCCTAAAGATGTAATTGAAAGCATTGAAAGAATTAAAGTAAAACCAAGAATTGCGAAGCAGCTAAAACTTAAAGAAGAGGACTATGTGTTTGAATTAAAACGGATTCGCTATGCCCAGGAAGAACCAATGATCTTTGAAACTTCATATATACCTGAAAAATATTGCCTAGGATTATCACGTGAAAAGTTGGAGAAAAACTCACTTTATGACCTAATGCAAAAAGAATATGGGATATTTGTTACAAAAGCGAAGGAAACGTTTGAACCTATTTTAATCAGATCATATGAAAGTCAGTTTTTAGAAATAGAAGAGGGGTACCCGGCATTGGCGCTTGATCGTATCGCCTTTGATGCATACGAAGTACCAGTTGAATTTTGTCATTCAATCGTTAGAGGGGATCGTTGCCGGTTTTATACAGAGTTATTATAAAAATCTGTTTGCATACAAATGGTAACGCCTTTCTGTGTATTCACAGAAAGTATAAATAAACTTAATTCTTAGGGGGATTGTGAATGAAGAAGTATTTGGCCATTATTGTTGTATTGTTATTTATGTTCTTGTCAGGATGTTCAGGGGATGGCAAAACTACGGGTGGTGGCGGTAAATCAAAGTCTGGGGATGTTACATTAACGTATGCAATCTGGGATGTAAACCAAGCACCAGCACTTCAACAAATAGCTGACAAATTTACTGAAGAAAATCCAAACATTAAGATAAAAGTTGAAGTTACGCCTTGGGATCAATATTGGACGAAGCTTGAAACGGCAGCAACTGGTGGAAGTTTGCCTGATCTCTTTTGGCTAAATGCATCAAATATACAAAAATATGCTAAAGGTAAAGTGTTACTACCGATTACTGAGCAGGCTGATTTAGATGGTGTCGACTTAACTAAATATCCAGAAGCTCTCGTTAAAACTTATACAGTCGATAATGAGCTTTATGCTCTACCAAAGGATTTTGATACAATCGGTCTTTGGTATAACAAAGTTCTATTTGATGATGCAGGTTTAGAATATCCAAATGAGAATTGGACTTGGGATGATCTAGTAGAAAATGCAAAAAAATTAACGGATTCAGGAAAAGGAATTTGGGGATTTTCGGCACCTCTTGAGACGCAAACTGGATTTTATAATACTGTTTATCAAGCTGGTGGTTATATTCTCAATGACGATATGACGAAGGCTGGTCATGCAGACGAAAAAACATTTAAAGGTATTAAATTTATGTACGACATGATCCATACACATAAGGTTTCACCAACGGTTGCTCAAATGACAGATACTCCTGCTATATCACTTTTTGAATCTGGTAAGGTTGCCATGATGTTTGCTGGCTCATGGTCTCAAATTGAATTTGAGAAGAATGATTATACAAGAGATAAAGTAGATGTCACAGTTTTACCTACTGGGGAAAAGAAAGCGGTCATTATACATGGACTTGGAAATGTGATTGCTGCTAACTCAAAGTACCCTGAAGAAGCTTGGAAGTTTTCAAAGTTTTTAGGATCTGAAGAAGCTCATAAGATTCAAGCAGAAACTGGTACTGTAATTCCAGCATACCAAGGAACACAAGATGCTTGGGTCCAATCAAATCCAAATTTCAATCTTCAAGTATTTATTGATATGACTGAGTATTCAGTACCTTATCCAGTATCAATTGAGACAAGAAAGTGGCAACAAATTGAAACAGAAATTTTAACTCAAGCTTGGGCAGGCAATATGAGTCTTGAGGATGCTGTTAAAGAAGTTGCCGAAAAAGTAGATGCAGTTCTAGCCGAGGAAAAGAAATAAATATATTTTTGTAGAGAAGTGTTGGATATTGTTTATCTAACACTTCTTCAAAAATGATTATTTTACTAGGGGTGAGACAATGCAACAAATTCAGGCTCACAAAGATGGGGTACCTTTATACAAGAAACCAAGAAGAAAGCTGAATAGGATGAAAAGATCTGATTATTTTTGGGCGTATGCAATGATTTTCCCAACAATGGCAGGTACATTCATTTTCAATATTTGGCCAGTTTTTCAATCATTTTATTTAAGTCTTACAGAATGGGGAGGCTTTGGCCAATATTCATTTGCTGGGTTAGTCAATTATAAACGTCTTTTTCAAGATCCTAATCTTATTTCAGCTTTAAAAAATACAGCGATATATACAGTGTTATCTGTTCCGTTAGGGATTTCATTATCTATTTTGGTAGCAGTTCTTTTAAACCAGAAAATAAGGGGAGTAACTTTTTATCGGACTCTTTACTTTCTTCCAGTTGTTACAATGCCGGCAGCGGTCGCAATCGTTTGGAAATGGCTATATAATGCTGACTTCGGTTTGATTAATCATGTATTAAGTTTAATTGGGATTAAAGGCCCTGGCTGGTTAACTGACCCGGCAATAGCTCTCTATTCGTTAGTGTTAGTTTCTGTATGGGGAGCAATCGGATATAACATGGTTATCATATTGTCTGGTTTACAAGGTATTTCAAAAACATATTACGAAGCGGCTGAAATTGATGGAGCAAGCCCATTTGCACAGTTTTTTAAAATTACTCTTCCATTATTAACGCCAACACTTTTTTTTGTTTCCGTAATGTCATTGATTAATACATTTCAAGTATTTGAATTGGTATTTATGATGATTGGACCTAATAGTCCAGTTATTCGAGATACACATACTCTAGTTTACTTATTTTACGAGGAGGCCTTCATTAATAATGATAAAGGCTATGCGGCCGCCATATCTCTCTTTATTTTTGTGATCATCTTAATTTTCACGATATTACAATTTAGGATGCAAGAGAAATGGGTTCATTATGATTGAGGAGGAATATTAAATGTCCGTACATAGTATTTCAAGTGGGAAACCGAAGAAAATGACCATCCATATTATTTTGATAGTAGGGGCCATTATTATGACCACTCCATTTTTTTGGATGGTGTTAACGTCCTTAAAAACATTTGGAGAATCGACACAGGTGCCTCCTGTTATTTTTCCGAGTCATCTTGAGTGGAAAAATTTTACGGAAATATTTATTACATTGCCGTTTTTTAATTTTTATTTGAATACCGTTTTTACTACCTTTTTTAAAACTTTTGGGCAATTAGTATTTTGTTCGCTAGCTGCATATGCTTTTGCGAGAATTGATTTTCCTGCAAAAAACTTTTTGTTCATACTTCTTTTATCCATCTTAATGGTACCAAATCAAGCGTATATTATTCCGCAATATTTAATTATGGTGAAATTAGAATGGCTAAATTCCTTGAAAGCTTTAATTGTCCCAGGAATTACTAGTGCATTTGGAACATTTTTATTAAGGCAATTCTTTTTAACTATTCCTAGTGAACTTGAGGATGCAGCAAAATTGGATGGTTGTAACCATTTTCAAATTTATTGGAGAATTATGCTTCCATTAGCAAAGCCTGGATTGATTGCGCATGCTATCTTTACAATTCTTTGGTCCTGGAATGACTTAATGTGGCCACTTATTGTCAATAATTCACCGAGCAAAATGCCTCTATCCGCAGGATTAGCATCTCTACAAGGACAATATATGACAGATTTTCCTGTCTTAATGGCAGGATCACTATTGGCAACTTGGCCTATGATTCTAATGTTTATCATATTGCAAAAGCAGTTTGTTCAAGGAATTGCTTTGACAGGGACGAAAGGATAAAGTAAGTTTTTCTTAGTAGAAAACGTTTTAAGGAAGGATGTTTTGATGAAAAATCAAGAAATTTTGTTTGAAAATGCAAGAATATTTTTACTAGATAGAGTCATAGACCAAGGTTGGATACTAGTTAATGAGAATGGAACAATTGAAGAAATCGGTGAAGGGAGTCCTGAGAATTTAAACTGTGATGTAATTGTAGACGTGAAGGGGAATTGTATTATCCCAGGTTTTATCGACGTTCATATGCATGGTGGAAATGGCTATAGTTTCATGGATGGAAGTTATGAATCACTGGCAGAAATAAGTTCTTTTCATGCCAAGCACGGAACTACTTCATTTTTAGCGACAACCTCTACTGCATCAAAAGAAAATATTATCAAAGCTTTGAATTGTGCTTCTGAGTCGTATAAAAAGGGAATGCCGGGTGCTGATTTAGTTGGAGTCCATTTAGAAGGACCTTTTATTAATGAAAAAAGAAGCGGGGCTCAAGAAAAGTCTGATATTCGGCTGCCTTCTATTGAAGAAATTGACCAATTTCTTCAAGCTTCTAACAACTTAATAAAGCTTGTGACACTTGCTCCGGAAGTTGAAAATGGATTCGAAGCAGTAAAATATTTCAATGACCAAGGTGTAACAGTATCAATTGGTCACTCTGACGCAAATTTTCAAGAAGTTTTAGAATCGATTAAGTGTGGTGCAACACATACAACTCATCATTTTAACGGAATGAGCCCTTTACATCATCGTGAGCCAGGGGTTGCTGGAGCTGGAATGGCTTTAAAAGAACTTACAACAGAAATTATTGCGGATGGCATTCATGTTCACCCGGAAATGGTAAAGCTTCTTTTCGACGTAAAAGGTGTATGGAATACTTGCGCTATTACAGATGCTGTATTTTGTGCTGGGCTACCGGATGGAGAGTATGAGCGAGTATTTGTGACAAAAGGTCAAGTGTACTTGTCTGACGGATCGACCTTGGCTGGGAGTACGCTGACAATGATCCAATCACTTAAAAATGTTATTTCTTTCACAGGATATTCACTGTTTGATGTTCTACCTTCCTATACGCTGGTACCAGCGAGACAAGCGAAGATAGATCACTTGAAGGGATCAATTGAAAAAGGGAAGGATGCAGACTTTTTAATCGTTGATGATGAAATATCCATTTTATCTACTTACGTAAAAGGGATTGAGGTTTATCGGCAATCATAGAAAACATCATTTTATGAATGGAAAGGATGATTTAGATGATACAAGCTGCCCTCATAGGTGCTGGAGCTAGAGGAATGCATGCATATGCAAGTTATGCATTGAAAAATCCCCAAGAAATTAAATTTATCGCTGTGGCAGAAGAAAATCGTGAGAGAAGAGAGAAGTTCGCAAAAGACCACAGTATTCCAATTGAAATGCAATTTTCAAGTTGGGAACAACTTCTAGATAACCCGAGATTATGTGAAGCTTTATTGATCTGCACTCAAGATCGTATGCATTATGAGCCAACTATGAAAGCAATCAGACAAGGGTATAAAATTTTACTAGAAAAGCCAATGTCTCCCATACCAAAAGAGTCACTAGAAATGGCTGAAGAAGCTGAAAAATATGGAAGTCTCTTATCTGTTTGTCACGGAATGAGATATTCTACCTATTATCGAGCGCTAAAGCGTATTCTTGAAGAAGAAACGATTGGAAAAGTGACAGCTATACAATGGAATGAAAATGTTGGTGTCTTGCATCATTCCCATAGTTTTGTTCGTGGAAACTGGCGCAACTCAAAGGAATCAAGTCCAATGATTTTACAAAAAAGCTGTCATGATATGGATATGTTACAGTGGCTAGTAAACGCTGATTGTGTGAAGGTGTCTTCTTTTGGAAGCCTTTCCTATTTCAAAGAAGAAAATGCTCCTAAAGGTTCCACTGCTCGATGTACAGACGGTTGTCAAGTGGAAAGAGATTGCCCGTTCTCGGCTATCAAAATGTATTTGAATGAAAAAGATGAATGGCCAGCAAATGTCGTTACTCTTGAACCGAAATATGAAAAAAGATTAAAGGCTTTGCAAGAAGGACCATATGGAAGATGTGTATATCGCTGCGATAATGATGTAGTGGATCATCAAGTTGTTAATCTATTATTTGATAACGAAGTGACTGTTGCCTTTACCATGTCGGCATTTACAAATGAGATAAGTAGAACATTTAAAATTATGGGTACGAAGGGCGAAATCCGCGGTAATCATTATATTAATGAAATAGAAATTAAATATTTTTCTGGAAGAGTAGAAAAAGTCTACCCAGAAAAAGTGGAAGGTGGTCATGATGGAGCGGATACGCTAATCATGGAAGACTTCATCAAACAAGTTAGGAGTAATGAAAATAAGAGCCATAGTTCTGGAATCGTTTCAGCTAAAAGCCACTTAATTGCATTTGCAGCTGAGGAATCAAGGGTTACAGGAAAAACGATTGATATGAACGAATACGTTACTCAATTAAGAAAAAGCAGCACGGTAGTTTGAGATAAAATAGCGATGTCATCTCGCTAATATAGCAGGAAGTTTGATAGATAATTTGCATCCAGAATCTTTATTGCTATCCAACCAATTAAATAATAATGGTAGGAGGAAATTTAGTATGCGAAATTATCTTAACCGAAAAGTAAGGGGTGTCCTACTACTAATGCTAGCTTTGTCTCTTACTTTTTCTGGAGGATGGTCAAATATTCAACAAGAAGGATCCGATCATTTTTTTGAAGGAAAGCCAGATCAGTGGGATACAGTTCCTCATGCTCAAACTTCGGCTACGCAGCAGTTAGAAATTATGAAAGCCGTTCAGCAGGATGGAAAATTATACGCAATGGTAAAAGGTCCCGGTCTTGAATCAGGTGGAACGTGGTATATAGATATAGATGGCAATGATAAATCGGGATTAGCTATCCCTTACTGGACCAATAGTAAAGGTATTGATGTGAAAGTTGAAGAAGGCACTATTTGGGCTGTAAAGGACGGACGATGGGAAACGATTGGAGAATCGAGGGAAGTCTATAACAGCTCAGTCAGGGAATTAGAATTGGATTTATCTAAAGTTGAAAATTATAAAAATGTAAATCTACGGATCGCGTTTGCTCAGCTAGGTAGTCAATATTTACCATCCCCTGGTCGTCAGATGTTAGTAGTCCCGCCACAGACTGATAATGCCTTTGGACCTGACGTGAATATTACTGTGGATGCAGAAATGGATGACTGGGAAGGAATAGAGCCGGTTGCTATATCAGCCGATGGAAAAACAATGCTATATGCTGCAATGGATCATGAAAATCTTTTTCTAATTGCAAAAGGTAGAATGGCAGAATTTAATGATATTTTTATTGATACCGATCGAAGCTCAGATACAGGATATACAGGTGCAGGGTGGCTTGAATTTGGCGGAGATTGGTTAGTAGAGAATGGTGGACTCTATAAAAGCACCGGTGCTGGTTGGAATTGGGGGCCCATTGACGGTGTGGATATAAAATATGCAGAAAAAGCTGAAGGGGAAGTAAAAACAATAGAATACAGTATCCCGCTTGAAGCTTTAGAAATTCCACGTCCAAGGCCGATTTCACTTGGCTTAACATCCAATGACATAAGAGTCCCAGATTCCAGTCAAAAGGCACCTACCATTAACCCACCTTTACCAAAAATGAACGTTGACGGTGATGCCGAAAAGTGGGAAAGCTTTCCTTTAACAGCAAATGGTGAAGGCGACGTTATTTCAATGAAGGCGTTTGCCAGGAATAAAAAAGTCTCAATATTAGCTCTTGCTTCTAACTTCAATAAGGAAACAAATATATTTATCGATAGTGATAATAATTTTGAAACTGGTTATCAAGGCTGGGAATTTAAGCGGACTGGCGCTGATTATTTAATTCAAAATGGAAGATTATACGAAAGTACTGGATCAGGATGGGCATGGAAAGAAATTGGACCTGTTCCATGGATTGTCGCTGATTCTAATACAAAAGGTGTAAAAATATTAGAAACTGAGGCTGATCTTTCATCTTTTTCAAATGCTAACGACACAATGAGAGTAGCTATAGGTGTCGGGGGTGATTATGCTCCGGCTGTGTCAAGTGAAGGTGAGTATGCGCTTGCGACGGGTCCTTCTGGTGGAAAGATTATTTTAGATGGTTATGATAGCGATTGGGTCAATATAGACACTGCGATTAAAGGAAAAGGTGATAATATTACGGTTCGCGCTACCCAAGATAATGAAAAAGTCTATTTACTTGTGGAAGGCGATAATATTAATAATCAAAACACCTTCTTTTTGGATATTGATGATAAATCAAAAACAGGAGATCCTGCAACCGCGTGGAAGTCGTTTGGTCCTGACGCCATGATAAAGTATAACCAATTATATCTTTATGATAATAGTATGAAGAAATGGATCCTTAAAGGTCCTGTCGGTACCGAAATTACTTCCGAATATGCCTTATATTACTTTTATCAAGATCAAATTGGAAGAAAAAAAGCTGCTCCTTTTAACATCAGCTATATTGGAAAAGAAGCCTATCATCTTCCAGCTTCGGGTGAAAGAGCATTACATGTCACTGAAAAAATTCAGGTTAAAGAAAAGCAAAATACGTATGAACCAGTTGAGAGATTTGATGTTCTTAACAATCCATATATGGGTTGGGTAGGTTGGGCAATTTCTAACAAACCATCCGGACAACCACATTCTCTCGTTTATGCCAACATTACATGGAGAGATCTTGAACCGGAAAAAGGAACTTTCAATTGGGAAGCAATTGAAAAGCGTTTTCAATTTAATAAGTGGGAAAAAGAAGGAGTGAAAATCAATCTCCGTTTTGTTCTGGATGATCCAGGAAACGATCCCGATATGGATATTCCAAATTGGCTTTATCAAGAATTGATAATGGTCGAAGGGAAAGATGGCGCAGGTAAGTGGTATAATACACCATCCTCAGTAGTAGGTTCAGGATTTGCTCCTAATTATAATAGTACGATGTTGATTGCTGAGCACGAGAGAGTTATTAAAGCACTTGCTAATCGTTATAATAATGATCCTAGAATTGCTTTTGTACAAATTGGAAGTCTTGGACACTGGGGAGAATTCCATAATTGGCCGGAAGAGGTATCTGGTAAATTCCCTAATATATCTGTTTCAGACCAATATGTAAGACACTATATAGATAGTTTTACTAACAAAATGATTGGAATGCGAAAGCCTTATCCGATTGCCGCAGAAAATAATCTAGGATTGTTCAATGATGTCTTTGGAAGTAAAGGAGCTACTGAAACATGGATTGATTGGACTATAAACGGATGGAACGAAATTGGTCCATATGTAGATAATGGCCAAACTCCTGCTGAGGCACAAGCTGCATCAAGAATGCCAGACTTTTGGAAAAAGGCATTCTCAGGAGGAGAATTTCATAGTGGGAATGCACTGTTATCATTATCTAACGATACAATCATGGAAACCTTGAAACAAGCTAGGGAAAGCCATTCTTCATGGATGGGACCTGCATCCCCTGTACTATATATTACTGGTAAGGATGTTACTGAAAGCGAACAAGCGAATATTAATTTATTGCACAACACTATGGGGTATAGATATGTATTAGAGTCAATTGATTTTAGTAAAAAGTCCAAAGTAGGAGATAAACTGAACCTATCAATGACATGGAACAATAAGGGAGTTGCGCCATTCTATTTTAAATGGCCACTTGCTTTTGCACTTGCTGATAACAAAGGTAATCTTATCGAAGAAAGCATTCAAACAATTGATTCTACTGATATTCGCGAATGGCTTCCGGGACGCTTTCAGGAGGATGTTAATTTCCCTATTACAAACAAACTTAAGCCAGGTCGTTATACATTACTTGTTGCCATTTTGGATGATGAAACCAAGCTTCCTGGTATTAAGCTTGCCATTGAAGGTGAACGTAAAGATGGATGGACAGAACTGGAAGCTTTAACAGTTTCTAAATAAATTTCTAAAATGCGAGTAGGAAGGTTTGCTTCCTACTCGTTTATTGATATTTTAAATGATATTATTTAAACATATTTTTCATAAAAAAGTAGGTTGATACTATGATCATAACTGTTACTCTAAACCCAGCAATTGATATTTCCTATCGTGTAAATAACTTTAATATCAATAAAGGTCATCGTGTTGAAAATGGCCTTAAGACAGCTGGGGGAAAAGGTTTAAATGTATCCCGTGTGCTAAAGCAACTTGGTGAGCAGTCGCTATGCCTTGGATTTCTTGGGGGACAAAACGGAAAATGGATTAAGAAAAGATTAGAGATGGATGGGATGGAGCAGTCGTTTACTACAATTACAGAGGAAACTAGAACGTGTTTAGCGATTATCGATGAAGATCATTCCACGCAGACAGAATTGTTGGAAAAAGGACCTAATGTGTCGGAAGAGGAAAAGGAAAGGTTTCTCGAAACCTTTAATCAACAGCTGAAGAAGGCAAAACTTATCATTGCTTCAGGTAGTTTACCTTTAGGCTTAGAGCCATCTTTTTATAAGGAAATTTGTAAATTAGTAAAAGAAGAAAATATTCCCTTCTTTCTAGATACAAGTGGTGAATCCTTAAAGCTTGGTATTGAAGGAAGTCCTTTTTTAATTAAACCGAATCAAGAGGAATTGTCTCAATTTGCCGGAAAGGAATTAATGAAAATTGAGGAAATGGTAGAAGTGGCAGTAAAAATTTGCAATCAAGGAGTACAAAATGTTCTTCTATCTTTAGGAGAAAATGGGGCAATGCTTGTTAGAAAAGATACTATTTTAAAAGCAGATATTCCGACTATACCCGTCGTTAATCCTGTAGGATCTGGAGATAGTATGATAGCAGGGATGGCATACTCTATTAATAATGGTTTCGACCTTAAAGAAAGCCTAAGAATGGCTTGTGCTTGCGGAATGGCGAATGCGATGGAAGCAAAAACTGGATTTGTTCAACCTGAAATAATAAAGCAATTATTGTCAGAGATTAATATAACAACACTATAAATGATAGTAGCACTCGATGAAAAATTGACAGTTTAAACTAATTTAGTTAATGTTATCAGTAACAATTAACTGAATTTTTAATAAAGGGTGGATAAAATGAAAATCGATGCACATCAACATTATTGGAAGCTTGAAAATCAACATACCGATTGGCCAACTTCTGATTTAGCTGCGATTTATCGCAATTTCCTTCCCGAGGATCTCGAGACACATTTAATGCAACATCAAGTTGATAAAACTATCGTGGTCCAAGCATCTCCTGATTTAAGAGAGAATGAATTTTTACTAGAATTGGTAGAGCATCATGATTCTATTGGAGGGGTTGTGGGTTGGATTGACATGTCATCTGAACAATTTCCTGAGCATTTTTCTAAATTAAAAAGTCATCCAAAATTTGTAGGTATTCGGCCGATGCTTCAAAGCATAGAGGATGATCGCTGGATTGTAAGACCTGACGTAAAGAAGAATATTCATCTATTAATTGCGAACGATTTTCCAATTGATATATTAATCTTTCCTAAACATCTTCCTGTTATTTTAGAGTTATTGGAAGAATTTCCAACACTAAGAGCAGCTATTGATCATTGTGCCAAACCTAATATAAAGGAACAGCAATGGGATAAATGGGCAGAGGAAATAAAGAAGATAGCGAAGTTTGAAACGGTAATGTGTAAAATATCGGGCCTCGTAACTGAAGCTGATCATCAATCATGGGTATTGGATGACTTTAAACCTTACATACAGCATGTCTTTAATTGCTTTGGCTCAAATCGAATCATGTTTGGGAGTGATTGGCCGGTATGTCTTCTAGCTGCTTCTTATGATGAAATCATGGAAGTGGTAGTTGAAAATTTGGCTAAAGGATTGTCATCCGCAGAAAAAGAATGTTTATTTGGTGAAAATGCAAAGAAGTTTTATAAATTGCAATAAAGTAACGAGGCTACCTCAAATATAGGAGGAGCCTCGTTTTTTAATCTAACAATTGGATAGAAGATTTTCTAACATGGATTTCTGCAGGTAGTACAATTTTTCTAGGCATTTTTGGGGCCGTATTTTCAATTCGTTCAATTAGCATTTGCATCCCTAAATATCCGAAATTATAAGAAGGTTGTTCTGCAGCCGTTATAAAAGGCTCACTTCCGGTATAATTTGGTACCCCATCGTAACAAACAACCGCTACATCTTCGGGAACATTCTTCTTATTTTCCTTTAAAAATTTTACTGCATCAATTCCAATAAAGTTACTTGTTGCAAAAATTGCGGTTGGACGTTCCGTTTCAGGTAATTCCATCATCTTTTTGATAGCTTCAGAAACATCATTATCTTGGAGAAAATTACTTTGATGGATTAAGTTTTCGTTCACTTCTAATCCATGTAATTTCAGTGTATCGCAATATGCTTGTTGGCGTTCTCGTGCAGTTGCCACATCCAATGGAGCATTGATAATCGCGATTTTTTTATGTCCTTGATTTATGAGATGTTCTATCAGTCTACGGGTAGTTGTCTCATTGTCACTTAACACTTGGTCACAATCCAAATCTTTGATGTGACGGTCTATTAATACGAAAGGAATATTGAACTTTGTCAGTTTTCGAATGTTCTTTTTCGAGGAATCATTGGCTGGGGCAATTAACACACCATCAGTTCCAGTAGAAATAAGCATATCAATATATTTCGATTCCTTTTCTATATTCTCGTCACTGTTACAAAGCATTAACTGATATCCCATTTGCATAGCCTTATCTTCTGCACCTCGAGCAACACTCGTGAAAAAAGGATTAGAAATATCAGTTATCATCAAGGATAGTATTTTTGTTTTTTTGGAAATAAGACTTCTAGCAGAACTATTTGGAATATAACCAAGTTCATTAATAATAGCTTCAACTTTTTCTTTTGTTTTCTGACTAATGGATCCCGAGTTATTAATGACTCGGGATACGGTCATTGCCGAGACATTAGCTTTTTTTGCTATATCGTAAATGGTTACCAACGGATTCATCCTTTCACTTTTTTAGAAATGTAGTGTTTGTTATTAAATGTTATTGGTATCGGTGATGAAGGATATATGAACATTATAGCCTATAAAGAATGAAAATAATGAAAAATAAAGTGTTTCATAAGAGAGATATTAGTAATAGTGTTATTTGAGTCTACATAAACTTCAGATTGACAGTAATATTTGATAGTGTTATGTTAAGATTATCGGTAACCATAAGTAACAAATAATCAATTGTAAACGTTTTCTATTAACAATAATTTATAAGGGTGGTTGAGGTTGTTGGATAGAACTGAACGTACTGAATGGTTTTTAAACGACAGGTTTGGAATGTTTATTCATTGGGGGCTATATGCAATACCTGCAAGAGGGGAATGGGTTAGAAGTCACGAGAAGATAAGTATTGATGAATACCAGGAATTTTTCGAGGAATTCAATCCAGCTGATTATGATCCAAAGGAATGGGCAAAGATTGCGAAGGCCGCTGGCCAAAAGTATGTAGTTCTTACTACAAAACACCATGATGGTTTCTGTTTATTTGATAGCAAACTAACAGATTACAAGGCTACTAATACTCCTGCTAAAAGAGATTTGATTAAAGAATATGTAGAGGCATTCCGTGCAGAAGGTTTAAAAGTAGGTTTCTATTATTCAATTATAGACTGGCATCATGAGCATTATCCCGCTTTTGGTGACCGCATTCATCCGATGAGAGATAATGAAGAATTTAGAGATAAACCTATTGATTTTGATGTTTATGTAGAATATATGCATGGACAAGTAAAAGAACTTCTTACTAACTATGGAAAAATTGATATTATGTGGTTTGATTTTTCTTACGATGATATGACTGGGGAAAAGTGGAAGGCGACGGAATTAATCAACATGATCCGTGGTATTCAACCTGATATCATCATTGATAATAGATTAGGTGGAAATATTAAATCGAGCAATCCTGAAGTTTATGCAGGGGACTTCTACTCACCTGAACAAATTGTTCCTCCAGGAGGAATTTTAGATGAAGATGGTAACCAAATTCCTTGGGAAGCTTGTATTACATTGAATGACAATTGGGGTTACCATGCAAAAGATAAAAACTATAAATCACCGAAGCAAGCGATTAGAACGTTAGTAGAATGTGTTAGTAAAAATGGGAATCTGCTATTAAATGTTGGTCCTGATGCGAAGGGTTTAATACCAGATCGATCTATAGAGATATTAGAAGAAGTCGGTAAATGGATGAAACGAAATGGAGAGAGTATATACGGTTGCACAGCTTCAAGATTGCCAAAACCAGAATGGGGTCGTTATACACAAAAAGGCAATAAGCTTTATGCACATGTTTTTGATCGAGGTATTGGGCCGATTTATTTTGCAGGACTGAAAGGTAAAATTAAAAAAGCTAGATTATTAGCGGATGGCTCTGAGTTACATGTTCAAACCCCTTGGATGGCTGAGCAATACTCAGATATAGAAAGTGGTGCTTTTATAAATTTGGAGGGAGCGCAACTTCCTGATGAAATGGACACAGTGATTGAATTGGAACTTTTTGAAAGCTAAATTTTTTATTAAGTAAGGGTGGTCTAAGTGAAAATTGGTTTAAGTACATACAGTTTATTAAATGCACTAAACACGGGAGAAATGGATGTTCTTGATGTTGTTCAATGGATAGCAGACAACGGTGGAGAACATATGGAAATTGTTCCATACGGATTTACACTTGTTGACAATTTGGAGCTTGCTGATGCTGTAAGGGATAAAGCAGCTTCTGTAGGTATTGAATTATCTAACTATTCCTTACCTGCAAACTTTGTTCAAGAAACAAAAGAAGAATTTAACGCGGAAGTAGAGCGGTTAAAAACTCATGTTGATTTAATCCATCGAATGGGCATTAAACATATGCGTCACGATGTAACGTCATTCACACTTCCACCTGAAAAAATTACGATTGAGTGGTTTGAAAAAAGTTTGCCTTTAATCGTAGAAGGAAGTAGACAAATTGCGGATTATGCCGCTCAATTTGGTATTACGACAACTATTGAAAACCATGGTCAATGTGTACAGGCTAGTGATCGTGTACAACGTGTATTGTTTGCTGTTGACAGATCAAATTTTAAAACAACTCTAGATGTTGGTAATTTTTTATGTGTGGATGAAGATCCAATTGTTGGCGTTAAGAAAAACCTACCATTTGCATCGCTTGTTCATTTTAAGGATTTTTATATTCGCCCATATTACGAAGATCCTGGTGACGGTGACTGGTTCAAATCAGCGAATGGTAATTTCTTAAGAGGTTCAATTGTAGGGCAAGGTGATATTAAGATTCGAGAAATCGTTAAGCTTGTTAAAAAATCTGGCTATGATGGCTATATTACAGTTGAATTCGAAGGAATGGAAGATTGTAAAGTCGGATCGAAAATTGGAATGGATAATCTAAGAAGATTTTGGAATGAAGTTCATGAATAAGCAGTAGACTAAACATACAGCATTAACATAGAAAGTTCTGTGTTAATGCTATTTTAATATATAAGTTATTTCCATAGAAAATTAAGAGAAAGCTCAAGTATGTATTGATTAAGAATTTCACCTTTGTTAATATTTTGTTACCGATAACAAAAATTGATAAATAATTTAATAGAAAGGAGATTCCATAATGTCCCAACAAACGTACCAAGAAGGATTAACGTCAATTATTATGGATCCTAAGGATAATGTTGCAACCGTTCTCAAAGACTTTAAAGAGGGAGAGCTTTTGACGTATACGAAAGAAGGAACTACTTACGAGATAACGTTGAAACAGGATATTAAATTTGGTCATAAAGTAGCGATTTCCAATATTCAACCTCATGCAGAAGTGGTTAAATACGGAGAAGTAATTGGAGCTGCTACTTGCGAAATTCAAATTGGGGAGCATGTCCATGTACATAATATCGAAGGAATAAGAGGTCGAGGAGATAAAAAAGAAGGAGGGAAAGAACATGCAAACGTTTAAAGGATATCGAAGAGAAAATGGCAAGTTTGGAATAAGAAATCATTTACTAATTCTTCCAACTGTCGTATGTGCGAACCAAGTTTGTTCGAGAATTCAACAGCAAGTTCCTAATTCAGTTGCTATCCCTCATCAACACGGATGCAGCCAAGTGGGTTATGATAAAGAAAGAACGCATAAAGTATTAGTAGGCATGGGGAAGAACCCGAATGTGGGTGCGGTATTAATTGTTAGCCTTGGGTGTGAAGTCATCAATGCCGAAGAGGTAAAAGCGGACATCGAAACTACAGGTAAGCCAGTCATCTGGATTGATATTCAAACTGAAGGCGGTTCCATTAAAACGATTCAAAAAGGAATTGAGGAAGCGCGTAAACTTATGAAATTGATTGAAGATATTCCTGTTGAAGATGTACCCGTTTCAGAACTTATTGTTGGAGTGAAGTGCGGAGGTTCTGATTTTACTTCTGGCTTATGCAGCAACCCTGCTCTTGGAAAAGCGGCTGATCTGATTTTAAAAAACGGTGGAACTATTGTTATGGGTGAGACTACGGAGATTATTGGTGCTGAACATCTTGTTGCCGCCAAAGCTGTGAATGAACAAGTGAAGGAAAAACTATATAACTGCATTAAACAATTTGAAGACGAAATTGAGCGTATGGGTGTTGATATGCGCGGTGGAAATCCTAGTCCTGGAAATATTGAAGGCGGTTTATCTTCTATTGAGGAAAAATCTCTTGGATGTATTAGCAAAGCGGGGACTGCTCAATTGGAGGGAGTGGTTGATTTTGCAGATGAAATTCCAGGCAAAGGTTATTATTTCATGGATTCACCAGGAAATGATATTGAATGTGTAACAGGGATGGCTGCAGCTGGAGTTCACGTCGTGTGCTTTACAACTGGTAGAGGAACGCCTACAGGAAATCCAATTATCCCTGTCATTAAAATTACAGGTAATAAACTTACTGCAAAACGAATGGCAGATAATATAGATGTGGATACGAGCGCTGTTTTGCTAGGTAAAGAAACGTTAGATGAGTCAGGTGAAAAAATCCATCAATTTATTATGGATGTAGCAAATGGAGAGCAGACGAAAGCTGAGATTTTAGGTCATACTGAATTCAGCATTAGCAGAATTGGAATTAGTTTATAATTACGAGATTTGAAGAGGAGGAAGAATATGAAAAGGCTAGAAAATCGTGTAGCACTCGTTACTGGTGGTAGTCAGGGGATAGGAGCTGCTATTGTAGAAAGATTAGCAGAAGAAGGAGCTAACGTAGCGATTAATTACTATTCTTCCGCTGACATAGAAAATGCGCAAGCCTTAATGGCTAAGTTACAGGAAAAATATAACAAAAAATATATGCTTGTAAAAGCTGATGTTGGAATTAAAGTAGAAGTGGAAGAAATGATCAGCCAAGTAGAGAATACACTTGGAAGTGTGGAAATTCTGGTAAATAATGCTGGAATCGCACCGTTTGAATCATTCTTAACCCTTTCTGAAGAAATATGGGACGCGACTTATCAAACGAATGTAAAATCTATCTTTCTCACTTCTCAACGTACAGCAAAAAATATGATTAAAAACCGCTATGGAAAAATCATTAATATCGCATCAACTGCTAGTCTTTTAGTTACAAGTCCTGTTGTTCCTCACTATATTTCATCAAAAGCAGCAGCTAACCAATTGACGAAGGCGTTAGCGATTGAACTCGGGAAATATAATATTAACGTAAATGCAGTTGGTCCAAGTACGATTGATACAGAAATGTGCCGTGATTATTTAAAAGATCCAGAGATTCGCAACAATGAAATCCAAGCAAATCCAATGAAACGTTTAGGAACGGAGAAGCAAATTGGGGATGCGGTTGTCTTTTTAGCTTCAGATGAAGCTATGCAAATTAATGGCCACTTACTAATGGTGGATGGGGGGCTTACAGTAAAAGCTGCCCAACCGGAGGACCATATAGAAAGGGAGTTAACGCTATGAGATTAGAAGGAAAAGTAGCGATTATAACTGGATCTGGAAGTGGAATTGGCAGGGCTACGGCACTCCGTTTTGCACAAGAAGGCGCCCATGTCATTGTCAATGATATTGTAAGCGAAAATGGAGAAGAGACTGTTAAGCTTATTAAAGATAATGGGGGAAGTGCAACGTTTTTTCATGCGGACGTAACGAACCCTGAATCGGTTAAAGCATTGACCGAATATGTACTAAGTGAATATAAGCAAGTTGATATTTTATTTAATAATGTAGGAATCAGTAATGTTGGTAGAGTAGATGAAGTCGAGCCTGACGTATGGGATAAGGTGATGAGTGTCAATGTAAAAGGCGTATATTTACCATCTAAGTATATTGTTCCACATATGATGGAAAGAAAAAGTGGATGCATTATTAATATGTCCTCCTGCGCTGCAGAAATGGGACTTGCAAAACGAGCATTATACTCCGCCACGAAAGGCGCAATCTTAGCACTTACAAAAGCAATGCAAGTAGATTATGCACCCTACAATATACGTGTAAATGCGTTGCTTCCAGGTACGATTTATACTCCTTTTGTTGAAAATTATTTAAAAACGGCCTATAGCAATCCTGAAGAAGCGATTAATGGAATAAAAGCTAGGCAATTAAGTGGAGAGCTTGGTAAGCCGGAAGATGTCGCAAATGCTGCATTATTTTTAGCATCAGATGAATCCAAGTTCATGATGGGTTCTCCGCTCTATATTGATGGCGGCGTTACGTTCGGGAAAAATGCATAGAACAGGAGAAGAGCAAATTATGAAACTATTAACATTTGAAGAACAAGGTTTACATAAATTAGGGGTTAAAACGGAGGAAGGAATTATTGATATATCAGCTTCAGTAAAGTCCGGGGCGAATTTTGACATTGAAACAGATATTATGGATGTAATTTCAGGCAATCAAGAAGCAGTGTCAAAACTACAAGATTTTATTGATCATGTGATTTCTGAAAAGAAAGCAGTATTTATTAACGAAGAAGATATTACGTGGGGACCATGTGTAACGAAGCCACATAAAATCATTTGCGTAGGGCTAAATTACCGTAAACACGCTGATGAAACGAATGCTCCGTATCCAGAAGTGCCGATCCTATTTAATAAGTTTGATAATACATTAACAGGCCATAAAAGTGAGATTCCGGTACCAAAAGTAACAGAAAAACTAGATTACGAAGTAGAACTTGGGATCGTCATTGGAAAAAAAGCTAAATATGTATCTAAAGAAGAAGCTCTTGATTATGTTTTCGGCTATTGTCCAGTCAATGATTTATCAGCTCGTGATTTACAATTAAGAACTCCACAATGGTTGTTAGGAAAAACTTGTGACAAATTTAGTCCAGTAGGGCCTTTACTAGTTACTGCTGATGAAGTAGGAAATCCAAATGACTTAACTCTGAAAACATACGTTAATGGAGAGTTACGACAAGATTCAAATACAAACGATATGATCTTCAACTGTGCTGAAATCGTCAGCTATATTTCTCAATATATGACATTGGAGCCGGGAGATATAATATTAACTGGGACGCCCGAAGGGGTTGTTCTTGGACTTCCGGAAGACCAGCAAGTCTATTTGCAACCAGGTGATGTAGTAACAGTCGAAATAGAAAAATTAGGTGCGTTAACAAATTACTTTGTAGAGGAAAAATAAGAAATGTTAAAAGGAATTCCTCCAATAATTTCACCAGATTTAATGAAAATACTTATGGAAATGGGACATGGAGATGAAATCGTACTGGCAGATGGGAATTTTCCAGCTGCCAGCCACGCCCAGCGCTTAGTACGTTGTGATGGACACGGGATATCGGAATTATTAGCCGCCATTCTAAAATTTCTACCAATTGATACATACGTTGAACATCCAATTGGAGTGATGGCTGTCGTTCCTGGTGACCCTGTCCAACCAACCATTTGGAAAGAGTACGAAGCCATTATTCAAGATAATGGCGAGACATGTCCGATTGATTATATTGAGAGATTTGAATTTTATGAGCGAGCGAAGAAAGCATATGCGGTAGTCGCAACAAGTGAAAAAGCTCTTTACGCCAATATTATTTTGAAAAAAGGCGTCATATAAATTTCTGAGGTGTAAAAATGAAAACAACTAATCTAGCACTCCCATCAAAAGCCCAACTTTCCTGGCAAAATCTCGATTTAGGTGTTTTTTGCCATTTTGGAATCAATACGTTTTGTGATCAAGAATGGGGAGAAGGCACGGATTCACCGGAACTGTTTAATCCAACTGAATTGGATGCAGCCCAGTGGGTAAAGCTTGCAAAAGATGCAGGATTTAAATATTTTGTTTTGACTGCAAAGCATCATGATGGATTTTGTCTATGGCCGACAGCAACAACAGATTACTCTGTCAAATCGAGTCCTTGGAAAAATGGTAAAGGTGATGTTGTTCGTGAATGCGCGGAGGCTTGTAAAAAAGAAGGCATACACTTTGGCCTATATTTATCTCCGTGGGATCGTCATGAACCTTGTTACGAAGATGCAGAAGCGTATGATGATTTTTACAGCGAGCAGCTGACAGAACTATTAACACAATATGGGCCAATTATGGAAGTGTGGTTTGATGGGGCTGGCTCTGAAGGCAGAGAATACAACTGGGAAAGAATGATTGGTATCGTAAAAAAATATCAACCAGATGCGATGATTTTCAATATGGGACAACCGACAATCAGATGGGTTGGGAATGAAGAGGGAGTAGCGCCATATCCATGCTGGAACACAGAAAGTGCTGCAAAAATCAGCATGTTTTCTGATGAAAAAGTGAATTGGCTGCCGGGGACACCCGAATGGCTCCCAGCAGAATGTGATGTTCCGATTCGCAAGCTTCACTGGTTCTGGCATCCAAACGATGAAGAAAGTCTACGCTCTTTAGATGAGTTGATGCATATTTATTACAATTCAGTCGGACATGGGACAAACCTTTTATTGAATCTCTCACCAGATGATCGAGGATTAATTCCTGAAATTGATGCAGAGCGTCTACTCGAATTCGGTGCTGAAATCAAAAGAAGATTTTCAAATTCTCTAGGAAGTATATCAGGTACTGGAACGGAAATAGAATTATCATTAGAAAATGAAACGACTATTGATCATATTGTTTTAAAGGAAGATATAGCATTTGGTGAACGGGTACGTAAATTTGAAGTTTCAGTCTTCATCGATGGAGAATGGAAAATAGTATATGAAGGTTCAGCAATTGGACATCGGTACATTAAACAAATTCCTTCTAACAAATCGACTAAATTAAAGTTAGTAGTGTCGGAATCAGTTGAAATACCATTAATTAAAGAGTTTTCATGTTACTGTGCGAATAGCTTGGAATAGGAATGCTGCACGATAATTTTAATTAATATAAAAGGATACATGAAGGTCATGCACTGAAGTGTATTCTTTTTTAGTGAAAATAAAGTTTTATTAGTAATATTGCGAAACAGAGATATGCTTCTCTGAAATAAATAGAAAAGAGAGGGATAAACAGTTGAATCAATTAACGTATAAAAAATCGGCCAAGACTTGGACTGAAGCTATGCCTTTAGGTAATGGGCGAATTGGTGCTATGCACTTTGGTGGGATTGAGGTAGATCAATTTCAGTTGAATGAAGATACGTTATGGTCCGGCCCACCTGCTAAAGACAAGAAATATGATGATAGGGAATCCCTTAAAAAGGTAAGAAAACTAATAGATGATGAGAATTATGAAGAAGCAATAAGTGAAACGAAGAATATGTTTGGCCCATTCACTCAATCGTACATGCCGCTTGGAAATTTAAAGATTCAATATTTACATGGAGATGCTGCTAGGAGATATGAAAGAACTTTAAATATCGAAGAGGCAATATCGTCCGTAAAATACACAGTTGGAAAAGTAGAATACACGAGGGAAGCTTTCATTTCTCATCCACATCAAGTATTGGCTATTCAACTTACAAGTTCAGTGGAAAAAAGTTTAAATGTAAATATCACACTGGATAGTTTGTTAAAATATAAAATTTCAAATTCTGAGGGAAACATAATAATACAAGGTATTTGTCCTGAAAAAAGTGAACCCAATTATATTCATGAAGACGAAATGCCTATTCTTTATGGAGAGTTTGGAGAAACAGATGCGATTCATTTTGAAGGAAGATTAGGAGTTTCGGTAGAAGACGGGAAAGTCACTTCTGAAAACGGCATTCTTTCCATTACTAATGCAAGTAAAGCAATACTATACTTTTCTGTTGCAACTTCATTTAAGGGTTTTGATCAATTACCCGGGAAATATTTTGGCGAATTGACTCGAATAAATGAAGAGATTTTGGCAAAAGCGATGAGCATTTCATATGAAGAGTTAAAAGCTGAACATATACGAGATTATCAAAGTCTTTATAATCGTGTTGAATTCTCTTTGGACTACGAAAAGCCTGAAGAAATTTTTGATACGGACGAAAGAGTGAAGAAGTACGGTTCGAACGATTTAGAAATGGTTGAACTATTATTCCAATATGGACGATATTTATTGATATCTTCATCGAGAGAAGGAACACAACCTGCCAATTTGCAAGGGATTTGGAATGACTTAACTCGTCCACCGTGGTCATCCAATTATACAGTTAACATCAACGCAGAAATGAATTATTGGCCAGCTGAAATAACGAATCTAGCAGAATGTCATCGACCTCTATTAAAACTTGTAAGTGAATTAGCGGTAAATGGCGAGAAAATGGTAAGTGATCGCTATGGATTAAGAGGATGGACAGCTCATCATAACACGGATTTATGGAGACATGCTGATCCAGTTGGAGGTGACCGTCATGGAGATCCAATATGGGCGTTTTGGCCAATGTCAGGCCCTTGGCTATGTAGACACTTATGGGAACACTTTTCGTTTTCTCAAGATCGAGCATTTTTAGAAACTGAAGCACTTCCAATTATGAGAGGTGCAGCTGAATTTTGTTTGGATTGGTTAATAGAAGATGAAAATGGTTATTTGACTACCTCACCTTCAACTTCTCCAGAACATCTCTTCTATACTGACAAAGGACAAGTTGGCTCAGTTACGAAAGGTGCGACAATGGATCTGCAACTCATTTGGGATTTGTTTACAAATTGCATCGAAGCAACTACTGTTCTTGGTCTAGAAGATGAATGGGTAGAGAATGTGAAACAGGCAAGAGAACGTCTGTATCCAATGCAAATAGGTAAATATGGTCAATTGCAAGAATGGGCGATGGATTATGAAGACGTTGAACCGCACCATCGCCACGTTTCTCATTTATATGGTGTTTATCCAGGGAAGCAAATTACGGATGGACCACTCTTGGATGCTGTCAAGCAGACACTTAACCGTAGAGGAGACCAAGGAACTGGGTGGAGTCTTGGATGGAAAATCTGTCTATGGGCAAGGTTAAAAGATGGTGAACGAGTGAATGCACTGTTTCAACAATTATTTAACGTTGTCGAAGAGAAAAATGAAGTTTTTGTTGGTGGAGGGATATACCCGAATCTATTAGGGGCACATCCGCCGTTTCAAATTGATGGAAACTTCAGCTATACAGCTGGAGTAGTAGAAATGATCATTCAATCTCATAATGGCTATGTTGAACTTTTACCGGCACTTCCTTCAACTTGGATCAAAGGATCTGTTAATGGAATTCGAGTTCACGGTGGATTTGAAGTAAATGTGTCCTGGGATAAATTACAAGTGAATGAAGTAGAAGTAACTTGTAATGCCGAAAATTCATTTATTCTAAAATCCAGTAAACCTGTCATCGTTCGTGAAAAAGAAAAAGAGGATAAAATGGTAGAGCCAGTTGATGGATTAATTGAGATTGATATGAATAGAAACCAGAAGTATCAATTACTATTTTAAGATTGGTGAGGTTATTATATTTTAATTGCCACTACGTTGATTGAAGCGGAAGGCGCAAGACTCCTGCGGGAAGAGTCTACGGGAGATCCCACAGGCACGATTGCCGAGGAAGCTCTCGAACTCCCCGAGGAAAGCGAGCGCCTGGAGCGGAAATCAACATCCATATTCAGAGCCTTAACAAAAGGACAAAAAAAGCGAGGGATAAAATAAACTGTACCCTTTGTAAAGGACATTAGAAAAAGGTTATGCAACTTGGAGAAGATGATTTCTGTATTCAACAGGAGTCATCTTCTTTAAATTCCATTGATACCTAAAATTATTGTGATAAGTCATATAACTTCTTATTTCCTTTTTAAGTTCATCTAAAGAACTACATGTCTTTATAGTAGCTTCATCCTTAAGATGTCCAAAAAAAGATTCTTGTGGTGCATTATCCCAACAGTTTCCCCTTCTTGACATCGATTGCTTTAGCCCCAGTTGCTTAACTTGTTTTTGAAAAGTAGGACTAGTGTAATGTCCGCCCTGATCCGAATGAATAAAAGCTCCTTCAGCAAACTCTATTTTTCTATTATTTTTTAACTTTACTAATGTATCCGTAGCTAGATCCAATGTAAGTTTATCGGATACGTTATAGGCCACTATTTCATTCGTTGACCCGTCTAAAATAGTGGATAAATAAGCCTTTTGATTCTTTCCATAATAAAGATAAGTGATGTCTGTAAGCAGCACTTTACCTGGAATATCTTGTTTGAACTCTCTATTTAGTAAATTGGGCAATATGGAGTGTTCCTGGGTAGCCTTTAACATTTTCTTATAAGGATTAGCTCTTCTAATAGGACATACAATATTATATTTCCTCATGATTCTTCGTATTAGCTTTAAGTTGTATGTAATATTAAACTGCTTTTCTAAGGTCATTTTAATCTGTCGGGCGCCTTTAGTACGGCGTTTATAATGAAAAGCCTTTAAAATAATATCTTTTAGTACTAAATCTTTCTTCTCTCGTCGATTTCTTATTTCCTTTGATTCTACAGAGAAATATTTATAGTAACCTGATCGTGAAACCTGTGAAAGCTCGCACAAATAACCAACCATATTTTTAAGTTCGTACTCTTCAATCACTGAGTGAATTAAAAGAAACTTCTGTTCAGCAGAAACCTTTACTTGTTTATCTTCACTCCCCTTTCCATCATGTCTAGCTTTTTTAACAACTCGTTCTCCGCACGAAGAAGGTGAATCTGAGCCTCTAACTTTGCATTTTTTTCTTCTAGTGAAAGTTCCTTTTCAGACGGTCTCCCAGAATTCGTTGTACGTGCATCCTGAAGACCAAATACCCCAGATTCTTTAAATGCTTTTCTCCATCTATAGGCAGCCTTATGAACTCTGACTATTCCAATCAGTTCAACGTCAAAACCATGATCTTCAAAAACCTGTCTAGGTGTCTTGCCATTCTCTGTTTCAGCTATCAATATTCTTTTAAATTCATCTGAATAAGTAATACCCTTTGAACTAACAGATTTAGCATATGGATTATTAGAAAGTAATTTTATTTCTTTCTCTGAAAAGTGTTTTTTTGTCATTTTATTTTTCTCCGATTCCACATTTTGTTCATTATACAAAAAAGTACCCTATAGGGCAGACCTTTTTTAGTGTCTACTCTATAGGGTACAGTTTAAAAATCCCATCGCCTTTTTAATTTATTCACTTAGCACTTTTTCTATTTCCCTATTAATCTCTTCTCTAATTTGGAAGATATATTCCTTATCTTTTGGATAATCAGAGAAAGTGATCGTTTGACATTTTTCAATTATATTCAAAACAAAATCTTTTCCTTTTAATTGTTCTAGCCATTGAAACGCGCGCAAATCTTGCAATGCGTGATAAAAGACTCGGGAGCGAATAGACGGAACTGCTTTTCCATCTTTCCCAGGATAGACGAGGAATGTATCACCTGAAGGAAAAGCATTTTTTGCATCCGTTATGACATAAGGATCAATTGGCTCTATCGAGTATTGACTGTTGTAAAAATTATATCCCCAATGAAGAAATCCTTCGATGTCGTATTTGAATAATTGTGTAGCGATAATTCGATTTCTTGCTGAAGGCATCGCCATAAATCGATTGCTTACTTTTTGATTTTGGGCACAGCAATAATAGGTCCATAAATTTGGGACATTATGTTCGATATATGTTTGAATATGGTCATTTGCGACTATAGGCTTCGTTACAATGCCTTTTTGGTAGAATGAAAAATCACTTAATGCATCTATAATTTTAAAATCTTTCAGATAGGGTTCAGCCAATTCTTTAGCTTTTGTATAAGTAGCTATATTTGATTCGTTTGGTTCATCGGATATATGAAAATAAACTTTCTCCGAATCCCAATTTGCTTTTAAAAACTCAGTCAAAGCAGGGAGAAACGATTCTAAAAGCAATCGATATTCTTTACTATCAGCAGCTACATCCCAACCGAATTTTCTAAAAAGAACCCCATCCTCCATCACCATTATTTTAGGAGTAAACTCGGCACCCCATTGTGTAAATAGATGGGCGATCTCAATGTAATTAATTCCGTTGCGTTTACATATATCTAGCCATTTTCTCAGTAATGAAAAATCAAACTCATACTTACCATTTTCATAAGAAATTTGCACGAGTTGAACCGTTGTTCGCTCGCCTCCAACTTTCGTATCTAATGGAGGTGTAAAAATTGGAGTAAGGATCATATTGATTCCATTCTCACTTGCTGTACGAATGAAATTTTCGATGATTCTCCAATGTTCTTCTGAAAAAACTTCTGCATTATAATAATTCGCTAAACAATCTGTATGAAACCATTGAGTATGTATTAGTTTTTGTTCAGGTAAATTGTGAGGGATGACTCGAATCGTTAAAGATTGTTCGAAAATGGATTGATGACTTTCATCAGTAATATGTAATGTTAACGACTTTTCTCCCGCAGCACCTGCACTTGGACAAACATCAATCCATATAGAGTTCCAGCCATCTGTTTCTAGGTCAATTCCTTCAGCAGTTACAGGCTCCAGTAAATCGGGAAATAACCCTGATTCAGTCGAAAGGTAATTCTCATCGTGTGAATCGGGATAGGCTGGTAGATTAGAAGGCACCTTTTTCACATGGCTTATGGATGTTAGGAGTGTATCATCCGCTCCTACTTTAATGTGAATCTTTTTATTATCATTAGATCGATACGCGAGTTGAAAAGAAAATTGTTCATTTTGAAAAATAGAAATATCATTCATAGGTGTCGTATTTGGTGGGGAATCAGGAAATATTTTTTCTAATGAATCCGATAATTGAAATTCAATATTAGCCATTATAAAGTCCTCCAATTTCTATCTATTGATGTTATAGTAAAAACTAGTTTGATTCTTTCACTTAGTAAAATAGTGTGATAAAAACATATTAATTCCTTTGAAGATTTTTAGCAATTGAGAAAAATATAAAAAAGCGATGAAAAAAGGGTGAATGTCAATTGAAATACAAAGAAATAAAACCTACAAAACTGTATGAAAAGGTGGCTGAAGCCATTCATGAGATGATCCGGTCTGGCCAATTAAAGCCAGGAGATAAATTAGATTCTGTAGAGCAGCTGGCAGAAAACTTTCAGGTAGGTCGCTCCGCTATTCGAGAAGCATTGTCAGCACTGAGAGCGATGGGACTTGTAGAAATGAAGCAAGGGGAAGGGACTTATATAAAAGAGTTTAGCTCGGATCAAATTGCATTTCCCTTGTCCACAGCGATTTTAATGAATCAGAATGATGTGGAGAATTTATTGGAAGTAAGGAAAATAATCGAAGCAGGTACTGTTGCATCCGCCAGCCAAAAAAGGACAAGCGAGAATTTAAAAGCTATGGAAACGGCATTAGAAGAAATGAAAACTGCGAATGGCAATGAAGAATTAGGGGAAAGAGCGGATCTTGATTTTCATCTTGCCATAGCGGAAGCGTCACAAAATCACCTTCTAGCTAGCTTGCTAAATCATGTTTCAGGGCTTATGCAAGAAACAATGAAAGAAACGAGACGACTTTGGCTTTATTCGGGACAAATAACAACAGAAAAACTGTATGAGGAGCATAAGCATATATATGAGGCTATTTTCCAAGGAGATGAAAAGGTAGCTCGAAAAGCGATGGTGCAACATCTTGAAAATGTAGAGGGTGTTTTGAGTGAGTATTATGAAAAAACCTCGAATAAACTCTGATATATGTATTTGCACAGTGAGGCCTTAAGAGGTTTATAAATTTATCTAGCAACATCCTCAAACCGTTTATTGAGGTCTTGAGAAAAGAAAATTTGTCTGACGAAGGTCCTCAATCCGTTTATAGAGGTCCTGAGAATAGAAAATTTGTCTGACGAACGTCTTCAATCCGTTTATTGAGGTCTTGAGAATAGAATATTTGTCTGACGATGGTCCCCAATCCGTTTATTGAGGTCTTGAGAATAGAAAATTGTCTAACGAACGTCCTCAATCCGTTTATTGAGGTCTCGAGAATAGAAAATTTGTCTGACGAAGGTCCTCAATCCGTTTATAGAGGTCCTGAGAATAGAAAATTTGTCTAACGAACGTCTTCAATCCGTTTATTGAGGTCCTGAGAATAGAAAATTTGTCTGACGAACGTCCTCAATCCGTTTATTGAGGTCTTGAGAACAGAAAAAATGTCTGACGGACGTCCTCAATCCGTTTATTGAGGTCTTGAGAACAGAAAAAATGTCTGACGAAGGTCCTCAATCCGTTTATTGAGATTCTGAGAATAGAAAATTTGTCTGAGGAAGGTCCTCAATCCGACTATTATGGGCCCACAAGCATTGCAAGTTTTCTTTAAACGTCAACAATCAGGTTTAGAAAACGGAAGGATCCGTCATAAAATTAGTTTAGTCATCAGATGACCTGTTGACTATAGTGCTTCATAGGAATACAGTAGATTTATATGAAACTTCATTTTTCGAGAGCAGGTGAAAAGTTTGAAAGTCAGTCTATTTGCTACGTGTTTAGTTGACATGTTTCATAGTCATGTTGGTAAAGCAGCAGTTGAATTATTGGAACGGCTAGGTTGCGAAGTTGATTTTCCTGAGTCACAGGTTTGCTGTGGTCAGCCAGCCTATAATAGTGGATATGTGAAAGATTCAAAAGAAGCTATGAAAAGAATGATAAGAGCATTTGAAGATGCTGAATATGTCATAGGTCTTTCGGGTTCTTGTGCTTATATGTTCCATGAATATGAGAATATTTTTAAAGGGGATCCTGTTTGGGAACCTAAGGCAAAAGCTCTTAAACAAAAAACATATGAATTAACGGAATTTATTGTAGACGTTTTAAAAATTGAAGATGTTGGAGCAGCGTTTAAAGGACATGTAACGTACCATACCTCCTGTCATATGACAAGACTGTTAGGTGTAACAGAAGCTCCTATGAAACTATTAAATAATGTGAAGGGGCTTGAAAATACGGAGCTTCCTGGAAAACATCAATGCTGTGGATTTGGTGGGACTTTTTCGGTGAAAATGTCCCAAATTTCAGAACAAATGGTAGATGAAAAAGTACAACATATAGATGAAACGGAAGCAGAATTTTTAATCGGTGCGGATTGTGGCTGTTTAATGAATATCGGGGGAAGAATGGACCGAGTTGGAAAACCTGTAAAAGTAATGCATATTGCGGAAGTTTTAAACAGTCGTTAAATTTTTGAAAAAGCGGGGTGATTACTATGCCAATGAAAATTGATACTGGCGATTTTAAGAAGCGTGTAGATACCGGAATTCATAATACTTTTATGAGAGGAGCCGTTTCAAGCGCACAAGAAAGACTACAGACAAGACGGTTGGATCAAGCAAAAGAACTAGGAAACTGGGAAGAATGGCGTTCTCTTGGAGAAGAAATCCGCCAACATGTTTTGGAAAATCTCGACTATTATTTGTATCAATTAAGCGAGAATGTCTCAAAAAGAGGTGGGCATGTTTTCTTTGCGGAAACACCGGAGGAAGCTAATGAATATATTCGTGGTGTTATTGAAAAGAAAAATGCCAAAAAGATTGTAAAATCAAAGTCTATGGTAACGGAAGAAATCAATTTGAATCCGTACCTCGAGGAAGCTGGATGTGAAGTAATCGAAACGGATTTAGGTGAGTACATCCTTCAAATAGATGATCACGACCCGCCATCACACATTGTTGCACCAGCGTTACATAAAAATAAAGAACAGATCAGGGACGTTTTTACAGAAAAATTAAGCTATCAACTGACTGAAAAACCGGAAGAATTGGCTTGGCATGCAAGGCAAATGTTGAGAGATGAGTATTTGACAGCTGATGTTGGTATTACTGGCTGTAATTTCGCTGTGGCCGAAACAGGATCGATCTGCTTAGTGACAAATGAAGGAAACGCGGATCTTGTCACAGCATTACCGAAAACACAAATTACAGTCATGGGGATGGAAAGACTTGTTCCTACATTTGAGGAATTGGAAGTCCTAGTCGGCTTACTCACTAGAAGTGCCGTTGGACAAAAGCTCACAAGCTATATTACCGTTCTGACCGGGGCAAAAGATGAAGGAGATGTTGACGGTCCCGAAGATTTTCATTTAGTCATTGTCGATAATGGCAGATCCAATATTTTAGGTGGAGAATTTCAATCGGTTCTTCAGTGTATCCGTTGTGCTGCTTGCGTAAATGTATGTCCTGTTTATCGTCATGTAGGTGGACATTCGTACGGATCGATTTATTCTGGTCCTATAGGTGCTGTCCTATCACCTTTATTAGGTGGGTATGATGATTATAAAGAACTCCCTTATGCTTCCACTTTATGTGGTGCTTGCACAGAAGCTTGTCCTGTAAAAATCCCTCTTCATGATTTATTGCATAAGCATCGTCAAGTGATCGTTGAGAAAGAAGGAAGGGCTCCAATCTCTGAAAAACTTACCATGAAAGCATTTGGATTGGGAGCTGCATCACCATCACTTTATAAAATAGGATCAAAAATAGCTCCTACAGCGATGAATCCCTTTACTGATGGGAACAAGATATCTAAAGGAGTAGGTCCATTGAAAGCATGGACAGAAATTCGGGATTTCCCTGCTCCGAATAAAGAGAGATTTCGAGATTGGTATAAAAATCATAAAAAAGGTGAGGATCAATCATGAGCGGAACGATCCAAAATAGAGAGGCCTTCCTGACTAAAATTGCAGAACGATTAGGTAGGAATCGTTTCCTTACTAATGTCGAAAGACCAAAATGGAGCTATCATCCACAAGATGCTGTTTTTAAAGATGCAGATTCCAACGAGCTCCTTGAAGCATTGAAAACTCAGTGTACAAAAATACACACTGATTTAATTGAAACGAATAAAGCGGAATTGATTGAAACTATACGTACGATTGTTTCTGAATATGGTGGAGGGCCGATCGTAGCTTGGAAAGACTCCAGATTTGAAGAATATGGGCTTTCACCACTGTTTAATAACATATGGCCATCAGAAAATACAGAAATTCACCAATGGGAGTCAGCTCTGGGTGAAGAAAATATTAAACTAGCCGAAAAGTCGAATATAGGCATAACAATAAGTGATATTACTCTAGCGGAATCTGGTACAGCTGTCCTATTCAGTGATAAGGACAAAGGAAGAACCGTTAGTTTTTTACCTCTTAAGTCGATCATCATTATGCCAAAAAGTTCAATTGTCCCACGAATGACTCAGGCTGCGAGAATCATTAGAGAAAAAATAAAAAGCGGTGAACATCTTCCTTCTTGTATAAATTTTATAACAGGACCAAGTAACTCTGCAGATATTGAAATGAATCTTGTAGTTGGAGTGCATGGACCGGTAAAAGCTGCATATATAGTAATAGAAGATTTATAGATTTTTGTTCAATTAGAAAGTAAATTTTAATACAATATTCGATGAGGAGTGAGGACGGAAAAAACGAATCAATGTTGAAAGCCCAGGTTAGTCAAATCGTTGAAGGTCCTAAACCTTCAACACCTTAAAAGGTTATCAGAACTTTTTTAAAAAAATCAACATTCATACGAGGATTCGATTGAATTGAATAGCATGATTGTGCTATTCTTAAACTTAATAAGGGCACTGGAGAAAGAAACTTATTAAGCGATTTCAATGGAAGGAGATTATGTTGAAAAGGACAGGTGACCTACAACTTATTAAGGAACTTAATAAGTCAATCATTTTAGATGTTATTCGTAAAAATGGCCCCATCTCAAGGGCAGAGATTGCTAAAAAAATTAACATAAGCCCTACAACTGTTACATCTGCGGTTAGTGATCTTATTCGCGATTCTCTTGTAGTAGAAGGAGGAACAGGAGAATCAAGCGGCGGAAGAAAGCCGATTTTAGTGCAATTGAATCCTGATGTTTGTTTTCTAATTGGTGTTGCCATCGATGCTTCCAAAATTACGATTGCTGAATTGAATTTAAATGCAAAAGTAAAAAGAAAAGAAGTGCATTCTTTAGAAGAGAATGTAGATTATGATTTGAGTAGTGAATTAATTTTAATGATCGAACACTTCTTTAAAAAATGTAAAAATCTTAATGATTGTCTTGGTATCTCGATCACCATTCAAGGAATTGTTGATTCCGAAAAAGGAATTGTAGCCTATAATCCAAAACTCAAAATTGATAATCTTCCTTTAAAGAACGCAATAGAAGATGCGTTTAATATTCCAACTTACATAGATAATGATACGAATGGAAGTTTACTTGCGGAAAAGGGTTTTGGGAATTATCAACAATCTAAAAACCTAATATATGTGACGATCGGCGATGGCGTTGGTGCAAGCATACTTGTAAATGATTCAATTTTCCGTGGATTCCATGGGGGAGCCGGTGAGTTCGGGCATACAACGATTGATTATAAAGGTGCTCCATGTACTTGTGGAAACGTCGGCTGCCTCGAAAATTATATAAGCTGGCGTACCATTTATATTCGGATTGTTTCGGAAATTATGGCAGGAAAGGAATCCCTTTTAGTAGAAGAAGTAAAAGGAGACTTTTCAAAAATAACTCCAGAAATATTCCGAAAAGCAATTTATTACGGGGATGAGTTAGCAAAGTCCATTTTGGATGATGTGGCATTTTATCTCGGCACAGGCATAGTTAATCTCATTCATTTATTTAATCCAGAAAGGATTATTCTTGGTGGAGAACTGGCATTTGAAAATCCTCTTTTAATCCAAAAGGTGAATGAGCATATTTCTCACTACGCCCTGCAAACGCATACACGTGGTGTTAAAGTGTTTCCAAGTTCTTTCGGAAATGATTCAGAGGTGGTTGGCTCCGCATCGCTATTACTTCATGAGTTATTTCATTTTACATTAAAATAAGGAATTATTTTAAGGAGGGGTATTATGCTAAAAAGTATCAATCAATGGTGTTATCCCGAAGGAACGCCGATTGAAAAAGTGTTTGAGTATAGTAGAAATGCGGGTTTTGATGCTGTCGAACTTAATTTAAACGAGGCTGGCGGCGTAGGATTAACAGTGGAAACAACAAAAGAAGAAGCTGAAAAAATCCTTGCTCTTGCCAAAGAATATGAACTGCAGCTTAGAAGCTTGTCTACATCCCTGCTTTGGAAAACTCCTTTGAGCTCACCTGATGAAAGTGTGAGAAGAGAAGGAATACGTGTTGTTGAGAAAATGTTGGAAATAGCTAGTTTCATAGGAATAGACACGATTTTACTAGTACCTGGAGCAGTGTCTAAAGAAGTTTCTTATGATGAATGTTATGAAAGAAGTCAGGAAGCAATTAAGCAAATCATTCCTATTGCTGAAAAATTTAGCGTCAAAATTGGTATAGAAAATGTTTGGAATAAATTTTTACTTTCTCCACTTGAGATGGCCAGATATATTGATGAGCTTGATTCAGAGTACATTGGTGCTTATTTTGACGTTGGGAATGTATTACAATTCGGTTTCCCAGAACAATGGATCAAAATTTTAGGAAAAAGAATTTTTAAAGTCCATGTGAAAGACTTTAGTACAAGTGTTGGAAATATTACAGGTTTCGTCCCCTTACTTGCAGGAGATGTTGATTGGAAATCGGTAAAAAATGCACTTGAACAGATTGGGTACAAAGATACTCTTACTGCGGAGCTTTCACCTTATGCCTTGTGCCCAAGTACTTTAGCGGATGATACTGCACGTCATTTAGACGTTATTCTAAGAGCATAGGAGAGCGAAAATATGGACAAAGTTAAAGTTGGTTTTGTTGGTGTTGGAGGAATTGCCTCTGTCCACTTAAAGAATGTCTCAGAAAATGAACATGCTGAAATTGTAGCCGTTTGCGATATTAATGAAGAAAATGCAAAAAAACAAGGTGAAGCATATAACGCTTCGATCTATACTGATTTTGATTTAATGTTGGAAAATGAACATTTAGATGCACTATTTTTAAGCATCCCTCCATTCGCACACGGTGAGATTGAGGAAAAAGCAGTTCAAAAAGGGATTCATTTATTTGTTGAAAAGCCAGTAGAACTTGATCTTGAAGTTGCCAAGAAAAAAGCAAATGCTATTCGTGAATCAGGCGTGATAAATGCATCTGGGTATTGTCTCCGTTATTTGGATACGATTCAAAAGGCGAAGGAGTATTTAGCTGATAAAAAGATTGCTATGGTAAGAGGTCAATATATTTCTAGCTTCGTTCAAACACCATGGTACCGTATTATGAGCAAATCAGGCGGCCAATTAGTTGAGCAATCTACTCACGTTATGGACTTAATGACTTACCTTGCCGGAGATATCGAAAAAGTAAGTGCCAATATGTCACTTCAAGTAATGGATGATATCGAACATATTGATATCCCAGATGTAACATCTGTTAACGTTACGTTTTCATCTGGTGCAGTAGGACATTTAGACAGTTCTTTTACGCAACCTGATCACCGCATGGGGGTTGAAGTATTAGGTCGTGACTTCCGTGTTGAATTAGTTGGAACAAATCTTAAAATTGTTGAAAAAGATGATACAGAAACGATCGAATCAAAGGTTGATTTTTACGAAGTTCAGGATCGTGCTTTCATTGAAGCTGTAAGAACAAAAAACCAAGACTTAATCTTAGCTTCATATGAAGATGGTTTGAAAACATTAGCTGTGACTCTTGCTGCTAATCAATCAAATCAAGAAGATAAAGCGATTAGATTAGCAGATTTTAACTAATTTTTGCTAAATCGAAAAGTTTGATGATTTTACCAATGTGTCATTGATCATATGTGAGGTGGAAAGTTAATGAAAATAGCAGTAGTGGGCTCAGGGAAACTTGGGCAAAGACATCTTTCTGCTTGGGCAAAAATCGAGGGAATCGAAATAGTCGGAGTGATTGCCCTAAATCAAGAAAGATTAGATAAAGTAGCTAGTGAATACGGAACAAAAGCTTTCAATAGTATTGATGAACTAGTTTCAAATACAGAAGTAGATGTAATTGATATTTGTACACCTACTCATACCCATGCTGCTCTCGTTGTGGAAGCGGCGAATCAAAAGAAGCACATTATTTGTGAAAAACCATTAGCTTTAACGAGTGAAGAAGCGGAAGATATCTTGAAAGTTTGTGCGGAAAATAATGTTCAATTATTTGTTGGTCAAACTCTTCGTTTCTTCCCAGAATACGTAAATGCAAGAGAACAAGTGAAAAATGGAGCCATAGGAAATCCAGGTGTCATGAGAATGTCTAGAGGGGTGCCATATCCAGCAAAGGATTCATGGTATATTGATGAGTCAAAAAGCGGCGGACTATTTATGGACCTCGGAGTTCATGATTTAGATTGGTTATTATGGACGTTTGGTGATGTAGATAGAGTAATGGCTAAACGTGTAAAACGAAGTGGTTTAGAGTACGGCTTTATTAATCTTAAGATGGCTGATGGAACGATTGCACATGTTGAGCTATCTTGGGCAGAGACGAAATTTAAAGCTTCCTTTGAATTGACAGGCGATAAAGGAATGATTACATACAATCACGATGACAGCAATCCATTAGTCGTTCAATTCCGTTCAGATGAGAATGTTCAAATACCAAGAAATATGATGGAAAAAGATCCTTACCAACGCCAATTAGAGCATTTCATCAAATGTATTTCTGGAGAGGCACAACCGATCGTAACGGTGGAAGATGCATTGAAGGTTATTAAGGTTGTTGAAGCTGCTACTAAATCTGCTGAAGAAGGACAACCTGTCACTCTAGGAAAAGGAGGAAATTAACATGAAAGTCGGCATCATTAGTTTTGCTCATATGCATGCACATAGTTATGCTACGCATTTAGTCCATCATCCTGAAACGGAATTAGCGTATATTTGGGATGAAGATGCAGGCCGCGGACAAGAAATGGCTGATCATTTTGGCTGCAAATACGTATCAAGTCTAGATGAGTTTCTTAGTACAGATATTGATGCAGTCGTGATTTGCTCCGAAAATGCTAAACATAAGGAACATGTTGTCAAATCTGCAAGGGCTAAAAAACATATTTTATGTGAAAAACCGATCGCCACAGAAATCGAAGATGCAAAAGAAATGATCAGCGTTTGTGAAGAAGAAGGAGTTATCCTTCAAATTGCATATCCAGTTCGATTTGCTCCAGGATTCCAAAAGGCGAAAGAGTTAATTAATTCCGGAGCTCTTGGTGAAATTGTTGCCATCAATGGAACGAACCACGGCAAAATGCCTGGTGGTTGGTTTATAGAAAAGGAATTATCAGGAGGTGGCGCTGCGACTGATCATATCGTACATCTCATGGATATCATTCGTTGGGTTCTTAACGATGAAGTAAAAAGCGTATATGCAGAACTCGATAGAAGATTTTATGATATCGATGTAGAAGATTGCGGAATGGTTGCGTTGGAACTGGAATCTGGAGTCATCGTTTCCATTGATCCAAGCTGGTCAAGACCACAGACGTTCCCAACATGGGGAGATGCGATCATCAACTTTATCGGGACAAAAGGAAACTTACAGGTTGATGCGTTTAAACAACATTCTGTTTATTATAACGACGCCTCTAAGGAAATTTCTCAACTTCCTTTTGCCGAAGATATGGATGAAGGACTCGTTAACGACTTTATCGCAAGCATAAAAGAAGGAAGAGAACCATCCATTACAGGTACTGACGGCTTACGAACACTAGAAGTCGTAAAGGCAGCTTACGAATCATTTGAAAAAGGCAAAGCTGTATTAGTGAATAGATAGCATGAAAAGCGGAAGCGCCTGCCCAACGACGTACAAACTTCACAGCCTTCGACTGAGATAAAGGAAACACGACGAGGAACGAGTCGATGTTGACTTATCGTAGGGAAAAGGCGAAGAAGTTTGCTAGTCGATAGGCGCTATAGCTAGACAAAGAAAAGCGGAAGCGCCTGCCCAACGACGTACAAACTTCACAGCCTTCGACTGAGATAAAGGAAACACGATGAGCATGATTATGCGAATCGATGTGGACTTATCGTAGCGAAAAGGTGAAGAAGTTTGCTAGACAGCTGAAAATAAATATACATCCATAAGAGGTGGACAAAATGAAAATTGGATTAAGTTCATACAGTTTATACCAAGCGATCAACTCCGGAGAAATGACGATTTTAGATGCTATTCAGTGGGTGGCAGATAATGGTGGGGAGCATATCGAGATTGTTCCTCTTGGATTTAGCCTAGATGATAATGATGAGCTCATTGAACAAATTAAAGAAAAAGCACAAAGTGTAGGCATCGAGCTTTCCCATTATTTAATTGGAGCTAACTTTTTAACTGAAACAAAAGAAGCCTTTGATGCTGAAATTGAAAGAGTAAAAAAACAAGTTGATATTGCGAATGCTCTCGGAATTAAATTCATGAGACATGATGTAGCTTGGCGTGCACCTAGCGACACATCAATTGTTCAATTTGAAAAAGATCTCCCTGCAATCGTAGATGCTTGCCAACAAATTGCTGATTATGCAGCTCAATACGGCATTACGACGAGCATTGAAAACCATGGTTTCCATGTTCAAGCAAGTGACCGTGTTCTTCGTCTGTTGAATGAAGTGAATCGTGACAATTTTAAAACGACAGTTGATATCGGCAACTTCTTATGTGCTGACGAAAATCCGGTATCTGCAGTGAAGAAAAATATTAGTCATGCATCAGTAGTTCATTTTAAAGATTTTTACATTCGCCCATCATATCAAAACCCTGGCGACGGATTTTTCCAATCAATTGCTGGAAATTATTTAAGAGGTGCGATTGTAGGCCAAGGCGATATTGATATGAGAGAAATTGTAGGAATCGTTAAAAATTCTGGATTTGATGGATACATTTCAATCGAATTCGAAGGAATGGAAGAATGTAAGCAAGCGTCAAAAATAGCTTTAAATAATGTTCGTAGATTATTTGAGGAAGCATAGGAGGAAATGTACATGAGTAAATTAAAAATTGGTGTCATCGGAGCGGGTTCCATTTCAGAAGCGCATTTAGGAGCGTATGTTAACAACAATAAAGTGGAACTTTATGCAATTTGTGATTTAAATGAACAAAGAGCAAAAGAAAAAGCTGAAAAATATGGCGCGAAAAAAGTTTATGTTGATTACAATGATTTAATGAATGACCCAGAAGTGGATGCTGTAAGCATTTGTACTTGGAACAACACTCATGCTGAAATTGCTACTGCGGCAGTAAATAGCGGCAAGCACGTTCTTGTAGAAAAACCAATGACAACAAACGTTGAAAAAGCATTGAAGCTTGAAGAAGCTGTGAAAAACAGCGGAAAGAAACTACAGGTTGGATTCGTAAGAAGATATGCTTCCAACACACAAGTATTGAAAAAGTTCATTGATAATGATGACCTAGGTGAAATTTACTTTACAAAAGCTACATGTATTCGCCGACTTGGAAACCCTGGTGGTTGGTTCTCTGATGTTGAAAGATCAGGTGGTGGACCATTAATTGATATCGGTGTACACGTTATTGATGTTCTATGGTATTTAATGGGACGTCCAAAAGTAAAATCTATTTCCGGAAATACGTACAATAAACTAGGTAACCGTAAAAATATTAAAAATCTATCTTTCTATCAAGCTGCAGATTATGATCCAGAAAAAAATACAGTAGAAGATATGGCAAATGCGTTGATCCGCTTCGAAAATGGAGCTTCTATGCTTGTGGATGTCAGCTTTACGCTTCATGCTAAAAAGGATGAAATTGCAATAAAGCTTTACGGTACAAAAGGTGGAGCAGAGGTAGAGCCAGAGCTTGCAATAATCTCAGAAAAACATGATACAATCATGAATATGACTCCTCAAGTTGATAGCTTAACATTTGATTTTATCGATGGATTCCAAAATGAAATTGATCATTTTGTCGACGTTTGCTTAGGCGAGAAAGAAACATTCAGCCCAGTACAAGATGGTGTCGAAATGACAAAGATTTTATGTGGTATCTACGAATCAGCACAAAAAGGAAAAGAGATTTATTTCGATTAATATCTACACAAAGCATCTTTTTAAACGGAAATACGTTCCTGAAAATAGGAATGTATTTCCGTTTTTTCATTGGGATATTGTAGAATGTTGTCTAAAAATCTGAATGTTTTAAATATACAGAAAAAAGTATTGAAATTTTTACATCGACTATGGTATTGTAAACTTAATAAAGGCACTGGAGAAAGATAGTATGAAAGTCTTATGGAGAGGAGAAATATACGCGAAAATACTCATGTAATTCCGAAATATTAAAAGGGGTGAAGTGATGGAACAGAAACTCAATCCTTCTATAGAAAAACGGATGGGAATAAAGCCTCGTAGAAAGAAAAAAATTACCTCTACTGATTGGGCGGGGTATATGTTTTCAGCTCCATTAGTAATTGGAGTTTTAATGTTTGCAATCTATCCAATGTTTGGAGCGCTTGTGTTAAGTTTTCAAAAATCAGCATCTACATTTGGCGGCGAATGGATAGGATTTTCCAATTATAAATTTGTACTTTCTGACTCGATTTTTTGGAAATCCCTATACAACACCGTTTATATGGGGTTTCTTGCGGTATTACTAGGAGTTTCTTTTTCTTTTATTCTAGCTACATTTATTCATAACATTCCGTGGCTTAGGTGGAGAAATTTTTTCAAAGGAGTCTATTTTCTTCCAAACGTTGTTTCTCTCGTTGCAACTAGTATTCTCTTTCAGTTTCTATTCAACCCTGGGAAGGAAGGGCTTTTGAACTTTGTTTTAAGTTGGGTAGGAATGGATCCTATTGGCTGGTTTACAAATCCAAGCTTCTCAAGATTTAGTATCGTCTTAATGACCTTATGGGGAATGCTTGGATACAATACAATTATTTTTATCGCGGCATTGACAAGTGTTCCGAGAGATTTATATGAAGCGGCAGAGGTAGATGGGGCAAATTGGTTTAAGAAGTGGCTTTATATAACCGTTCCATATTTAAAACCAATCATTCTTTTTATGGTTATCATCAGTACGATTAGTGCGATGAAACGATTTACAGATGTTTGGCTCATTGGTGGGACGGCTGGAAACCCTGCTGGTTCTCTAATGACAGTCGTTTTATATATTTATCGAAATGCTTTCCTTGCAAGTCAAATGGGCATCGCAACTGCTGCTTCATATATATTATTTATGATTATTCTAGTATTAACAGTTCTCATGTTGCTATCAAACAGGAAGAGCAATCTTGATTAGAGGGGGGATTATATGAGCAATCCAATGAGTATTTCAAATTTGAAACTGGAAGATCCAAAATCCTTCCAAGGTAAATCAATGAAAAAATCTAAGCTAGTAGGAAGCTTTACTCTTTTAGTTGTACTGTTATTAGGATCATTGATTATGATTATTCCTTTTGTCTGGATGTTGCTAACGAGTTTTGATTGGGCTGCAAGGTTAAATATTCCTTTTCCACCACGGTTCTGGCCGAAGGATTTTTCTACGAGAACTTATGAACTCGCTTTCAAAAACATCCCAATGCTTAAATATATGATCAACTCTGGGATTATATCTATAGGAGTCATTTTTGTAAGCATGATGTCGGCGCTTTTATCCGGTTATGCCATCTCCAAATTAAGATTTAAAGGGTCGATGATTGTACTCGTATTAGCGTTAAGTACAATGATGATTCCTTTTGAAATGACGATGATTCCACAATATTTGCTTTTTGCAAAAATAAAATTACTAGATACATATTGGGCATTTTATTTACCCGCACTAAACTATGCTTTCGGGACATTTTTGGCAAAATCATTTATCGATCAGCTTCCATCTACATTAAGGGAGGCAGCAATTATTGATGGCGCCGGAGAATTTAGAGTATTTTTCAAAGTGTATTTTCCTTTATGCATCCCCATAATCGCAACGATGACAATTCTTCAATTTTTAGGTGTATGGAATGATTTACTCTGGCCATTATTGGCATTGAAAACACCAGATAAATATACCATTCAACTTGGTTTGGCGATGTTTACTTACAATAAGAATCAACCACTTCCGTCGATCATCATGGCAGCCACAACTGTCAGTTTAATTCCAGTCATTACATTATATTTATTTCTGCAGAGATATATTGTGGAGAGCATAGCGTTGTCAGGTATTAAGCAGTAAAAAATCCCTAAAGCCGCTTCTATTTACCTTTTGGGAGGTGATGCTTATTTAGGAAAAGTTTAGATTGATTTGTTTCTCGTAAGGTATAAATCCATATAGGGGGCTAACAATGAAGAAATTTTTAGCGATGTTTAGTGGGCTTGTTCTTATTTTTACTTTAGTGGCATGCTCTTCTTCCTCCGGGGGTGGGGGGAAAAACGATAAACCGAAAAGTGATATTGAAGTCGTGTCGGATATAGAAGCTACGGTTCGAGTTTCCTTGGCTGGTTGGCAGTTGGAGGACGGGATTGATCCAATTACAGGTATAGACAATGTTGGGTTTGATACTTTTGTAAAAGAAGAATTTAATCCTAGATTTCCGAATATTAAGCTAGAAGTATATCAAGTTCCTTGGGAAAATGCCCAAGCAAAACAAACAGCTATGTTGCAATCAGGTGATGTGGATGTTATTTATTCAGGAGGAGCGTTTGCGTCTCAATGGATGCAGCAAGGGCTCCTAAGAAGTATCGACGATTTAATAGGAAATGACTCTAGCTTTAAAGGCGATATTTATTTAAAAGGAATTTGGGAAAATTCCTATAGTACTGTTGCTTTTGATGGAAACACACGCTTCGGCCTTCCTGCAATTTTGGGAAAACGTGTGACGATCTATGACAAAAAGATGTTTGAAGAATGGGGTGTTGAGCCGTTATCTGAGAACCCAACTCCTGAAGAAATTTTGGATAAAGCAAAACAGATGACAGGAAAAAATCCTGTTACCGGTGAGGAAAATTATGGCTTATGGTGGAGTGGGAATTCTCTTAATGCTTCAACTGTTGTAGCATTGACTCATGCTTTTGGAGCTGTAGGAGCTGTTGGTTCCTTGGGTGATCTTAAAAATATCGAGTGGAAATTAAATGAACCCGAAATGGTTAAAGTATTGGAATGGATAAAAGAAGCAGCAAAATACCCTCCTGTTGAATTTGTAAATGGTCAAGGTCAAGAAAACTTTGGGATTGAAACGAACAATATTGCTATCGCTTTGGATCATTCAGGTGGGGCGACTATGGGTGAGTACCGCGCGAACAAAGATAAGGACTTATTAGACCGATTTGTCCCAGTTCTTAACCTTGGTCCAAAAGGTGAAGGATGGATTGCAATGGATCCATTTGTAATGGCAAAGAACGCTAAAAACGTAGAAGCTTCTTGGGAAGTAATGAAGTTTCTATCAGGTTACGAAACGCAAAAATGGAATTATGAAAACTTCCAAGCTACGCCGACTCTAGCAGAAGCTGATTTTGTATTACCAGAAGATAAGTTTATCCAAAAAGCGATGGAAGTGGCAGCCGTTTCTCCTTCTGTAATGATGGATGAAGCTAATCCATTCTTTAGCAGTGAAATTACACCTGCAATTAATGGATTTATCAGTCAGGCTGCCAATGACCAAGCTCCAGATATTCAAAAGTTTTTGGATGATTTACAAAAGCGTGCTGTAGATTGGTCTGCTAGACAATAAGACAATAAGACAATAAGACAATAAGAGATTAAGAAAAGGAAGTCAACGCTGTGAGGACTTTCCTTTTCTTTTTGTTTTCATCATTAATTTACATCGAGTAAATAGACATTACTATCTGAAAAGACATATAATATATAGCATATCTACATAATTACTAGAATTTTGTAAAAAGGGGGGAAAACCATGTCTATTGCTCGTATATTGACAGGACTATGGAAAAATAGTACGGAAACAAGTGATCGCGCAAAAGATCCACAATTGAAAACGCGTTATTATAAAATAAGTAAGCGAGTTTTACTTGAAAAGATCCAATATGTAATAACTAATAAGCTGCCTGGTTGGAAAATTACACATTTAGATGCAGAACGCGGTGAAATGTTAATTGAAAAAAAAGCGATGAGACAAAATCAAATCGTAGTTACCGTTCTTCAAGTCGAACCTCTTAGATGCAGTGTTGACATTGTATCAGCATACGAGGGAGTTGGAGATTTAGGCTTAAGCTATTTTACAGTCTTGAAATTTTTTGAAGTACTAAACAAAGAAGTTCCACCAGAAAGAAAGTAATAAGAAAAGCGAAAGCGCCTGTTCATCGACGTATAAACTTCAGGGACTTTGACTGAGATAAAGGAAACACGACGAGGAACGAGTCGATGTTGACTTACGCAAGCGAAAAGGACAATAAGTTTACTAGTCGATAGGCGCTGTAGCTGAAATAGGACCAGTCCCCACTAATAGAGGGACTGGTCTTAATTTTTTTAGACAATAATTTATCATTTTGAAAATTAGTAGTAATTTCTTTGCAAAGTTCTTCCTCTAATCTAGTTAACTTACTTCACACTACCTCAACACACCAATTTATCATTATTTGAACATTTCTTTAAACTATCTTTAAAAACCGAAATTATGATAATATTAAAAACATGATGAAAAAACTAAATGCTAAGTGAATCAATTCACCAAAAGGGGAAGTGATAACGTGAACTATGCATATGATGCAAAGGCATTAAAGGATTATTTAGTTGAAAATCGTCAAGAATTTGAAGATAAGCTTTTAAGTGAAGCAGTAAATGTAAGGGATAAAATTGAATATATTCATTTAATCGGCAATATAAATTTATTAGAAAATGCTCATCTACTTATTCTTTATGTTATTGAAGAAAGAGAGTCAGAAGTAATTGAATTCGCCAAAAAAGAAGGGGAAATATGGGCGAAATTTCAGTTAACATTGGCTTTCAAGTTAGAATGGCTCCACGCTATCAGAAGAACGTTATGGATGTTTTTACATAAGTTTGAAATTAAAAACAATAGACAATCAAATACGGATAATTTTTATAATCTTGAAAGTAGAATTAACAACCAAATTGATCAATTCTTAAATTGTTTTTTTATTAGTTATTCCGAATTCAAAGATTCTCTAATAGAGGAACAAAATAGAATCGTTGAGCATCTTTCGGTCCCCATTATTCCAGTGACGACCAAAACTTGTGTCCTCCCTCTAACTGGTCCCATTGATGCAAAAAGAGCCAGGGTTATTATGGAAAAGGTACTAACTGAAATTTCTTACTTAAAGATTCAAACATTAATCATTGATTTATCTGGGGTAGCTGAAATGGAACCAGATGTCATTGATCAATTGAAAAAAGTCATTGACGGTACAGTCATGATGGGATGTAAAGCAATAATTTCCGGACTTCGACCTGAAGTAGTTAAAAATATGATTCTCTTAGGAATTACTTTTGAAAATCAAGCAAATATTGTTGCTTCATTGGAACAAGCGTTAAAAGATTATCTTTCAAGATAAATGAAAAACCCCTTGAAAGGGGTTATCTCAACATTATGAAAGTAGTTTATCAAAGTTGATCCTTTTATTGAGTGCCATAATTAACGGTGCACCGATTGCCATCACAATAAATTCACTAATGGCTACTGTAAACCACGTAATCCAAAATGGGAAACCGAGAGCTAAATTAAGCTCGATGGCGATAAAAAACATCGTAAAAGAAAAAATGATCGTATTAAAAATCATTCTCATCCAAATACTTTTGATAAATTTACTTGAAAATATCGTTATAGATAGAGCGACAATTGATTGACCAACTCCGAAGAAAAGATCATATAATCCCAGCTCCGAAAAAAATAAGTTTGCCAGAAGTACACCGACAACAATTCCAAAGAAATATTTCTTATTGAACACCACTAGATGGTTAAACATCTCAGATAATCGAAACTGGATGTTTGTAAAACCGAATGGTTTAATCAAAAGAGTCACCACAATATAAAGTGCGGCAATAATCCCATTGATTACAAGTGTTTTTGTTTTCATATTCAATTCTCTCCTTAGTTTTTTAACGTGGGATGGTCTCGAACCACGTCTTGCTATTGTTGAAAAAAGTTCAACATGCTCTCTATTATAACGAATGTAACGAAAAAGTGAAGAGCAAATTATGGAAATTGTTCTTATTAAGAATGGTAATATTGCTACCTTCAAACAGATTTGTCGATTGACAACTCATTTTTTTCCAAATACAATTAATGTTAACGTAAAAAACTTCATAGTTATAACTCTTATAAAGAGAGGTAGAGGGACTGGCCCGTTGAAACCTCGGCAACCATTGAATTTTTTGAATTCAAACGGTGCCAATTCCAGCAGATTACTATAATCTGACAGATAAGAGACCAATGCATAAACATATTAAAAGCAAAGGCCTCTTATTTATTTAAGAGGTCTTTTTCTTGTGCTTAGGTAAATTTACGATCAAAGGGGATGAGTGGAATGGCAGAAAAGGTTAAGGCAGAGAGTGATCAATTACAAGTAATTGTTGATTCGTTAAATAATATGCAATCTGGAGAATTACAAATTACCGTACAAGAAGGGAAAATCGTTAAAATTATTCGGATTGAGAATTGGTGATTATGCATATTAGTGAACGCACTTCATATAAAAAAGCAAAAAACGTTTGGAAATTACGCCAAACTTTTTTGCTTTCATTTTTTATAAAAACAATAATTGCGATGCAAAGTATCTATCCTTCAACTAAAGCTAAATAATACTTTTCCTCATTATTGAACTCTACAATTAATATACCGCCTCGTTGTTTTGCCGAATAAATTTTAGCTCCTAACGGCAATTTATTTGCCATTCCATTTTCAAAGGGTGTTGTGGAAAAGTCTATAAATGACTTTTTGATCTCGCCGATTAGCTCATTCCTCGTTAATTCTAATTCATTTACCCAATCAACATTCGTTGTATAAATGAGATCATCCCACTGAAAGATATCCGCCTTTTCGTCTTGTCGTAAAACTTCTTCGGCAGTAGGATTTCCTATAGTTACCACTTTTGTTTCTGAGCTTGTACAACCTGTTAAATAAAACAGTGACAGCATCAAAATGAAGCTGGAAATTATTTTATTCATTTTTTAACACCTCCAATTAAACAGACGAATGGGTTTCGTTTAAGTTACTCATTTTCACGATATATTTCTGATTCACGATGAAACTGAAAAGAGTAAGAATTTTGTCGAGAATTCCATCTTAATTCACGATGAAATCGAAAAAAAATTCGAATTTTTCCTAAAATTTCACATCTATCTGTACAAAGAAAAATTATTAAAGTTGAAACAATTTAATTCTTCCATACGTGTAAGGTTCAGAAAGGTATTTTTAGGGGGAAAAGGGATTGTCTATAAAAATAGATGGATTGCAAAAATCCTATCGTTCATTTCAAGCTTTAAAAAATATTGACCTACATATTGGTACAGGCTTATTCGGACTTCTTGGACCGAATGGGGCGGGGAAATCGACTCTAATGAAGATTTTAAGTACGATTCTTCCTTTTGATAAAGGGAGCGTAACTATTTATGATCATCATCTTGTCAAAGAAGGAGATAAGGTTAGACAACTGCTTGGGTATTTGCCGCAGCATTTTAACGTCCCAACACAATTTACGGGAAAGGAATTTCTTCATTATGTTGCTTCCATGAAAGGTGTAACAAATCAACAGGAACGAAATTCGCAGGTTGAGAAGCTACTGGAAGAAGTTAACCTAGCCGCACAAGCAAATAAAAAAATTAAAGGTTACTCTGGTGGAATGAAAAGACGTCTTGGAATTGCTCAGGCTCTCATTGGAAATCCGAAATTAATTATCCTTGATGAACCGACAGCAGGGCTGGACCCTTCGGAAAGGATTCGTTTTCGAAATTTAATAGAAAAATTGAGTAAGGACCACTCTATTATATTATCAACACATATCATTAGTGATATTGAATCAAGTTGTGAAAATGTAGCAGTCATCAATCATGGTGAGGTCCTTTTCAAAGGATCCACTGAAGCATTAGCTGAGAAGGCGATAAATGTAGTGTGGGAGTTAACGGTACCATTTTCCGAATATGATCAAGTGGAAAGAGAATACGTCATTATTTCCAGTCGAAAAGAAAAGGATCAGGTTGTTTTTCGAATCATTTCAAAAGAAAAACCACAAGGTGAAGTAAGCCCTATACAACCAACAATAGAGGACGGTTATATGGCGGTCATAAACGGGGTGACGGCATGATCTTGATGAAATCCGTATTTCGAAATGAAGGGCTTCTTTTACTTCGAAATAAGTTTCTAGCCATTCCATTATTAGTAAATATTTTGTGTTGGGGCTACGTCATCATCTCTTATGAAATAAAGCCTATCCATTACGAAGAACGTGCTGCTGCATTTTATCAAAGTTTCATTTGGATGCTGCTGCTCAATTTACTCATTGTCGGACTGTTTGCTGTTTATATGGCAAGTAAGGATCGGGATAGTGATTTTGAACAATTAGTCGTAACATACGAAGTGAAAAATGTGGATTGGGTTATAGGAAAATGGCTTATCACTCAATTGTACGGGCTTTGTATTACCGTAATTACAATAATCGTGCAAGCAATATGGTTTGTTAGTGCTGCAATGACAGTAGGAGATTGGTTTAAAAATATCTTTTACGTATTCATTCAAATGGAAGGAGCGTTTTTTCTTCTTATCTCCTTTGGTTTTTTATTTGCAATCTTGATTAAATCTATGTTGGCGTATCTAGTTATCCCGGCAATTTTAGTATTAAGTTTAATGTTCCCATTTGATTACGTTGGACAAGCCTACATATGGGATAATCCAAAGTTTCATTTATTAACTCCATTCGATTATATGTTTATTGGGTCTCCATATGAGGGGATATGGGGGATTCATCATGTGTTTAAAAGGTCACTTTTTCACCAAGGCGCTACTGTATTATTAGGAATTGTAGTAATTATATTAGCTCTTATATTGTTTCGACGTAATCGTAAAAGTTATAAAGAAAAAAAGATGATTCCTATTATTGCTACAATCATCATCATTCCTACAATTGTGTTAAGTGGAATGCGTTTCATGCAATATGATCAAGCACTTAAGCAATACATTGCAACTGGGCAACAATATGCAAAGTCGTTTGATCGAGAGGGTGAATATGACGAATGGATGAATTCCTACTACGAAGTGCATAAAGATGATCAGCCATATGACTTTTCTATGGAAAAAACAAATTTAAATGTGAAGTTTCAAGCTGATGATCAGATAAAAGTTGATAGTACCTTAACAATAAAAAATAAAGGCAATAAGGCAGTGAATGAAGTATTTTTAACTTTGTACCATGGGTTAGAAATAAAGGAATGCACAAGTGAAAAATCTGTTTCTTGTTCACGAGAAAATGATTTTATAACACTTCATTTTGATCAAATGATTCAGCCTGGTGAAGAATTTGACTTAGACTTTCATTATGATGGGAAAATCTTGCAATACCGAGATGATGGGTATATTGAACAAGCTTTTATAAAAAATCAGCGAATGTATCTTCCGAAAGAAGCGGGTTGGTATCCTTTGATTGGAAAGCGACCACTCGTAATTGCTAGGGAGCATAATAATCTTTATCCTCAATTTGAATTAAGAAATGCTCGGCTAGTAGAGGATTTTCCTACGGACTTCACAGTTAACATTATGAGAGAAAATAAAAAAGTTCCTCTTGCTTTAACGATTCCGGAAATTAGTGAAGATGTTTATCAAGGGACTTCTCAATATGGTCTATCATTGGTAGGCGGGAATTTCATGGAAGAAAAGGTTGGAAACATTCGAGTTGTCGCACATCCTGAAGTTTTTAATGGAGCTAAAGAAGTGATTGGAAGATATCAAAAAGCATGGAGTTTTATGGAAGATTGGCTAGAAGTTTCGATGAGCCCATCCGTTGTATATGTAATGAGCGATAATTACTATTATCAAATACATGATAGTGTTAATCACGACTTTTTTGTAATAAGAAGTGCATCAGTGGATGATTGGGGTATTGCATATGAAATGATAAATGAAATATATCCAGAAATTTCTGAAGGTTACAATGAGGATTTTCGAATAATAGTTGATGCAATGGAATGGATCATTATGAATCAGTTACACGAACAGGTTAGTTTTGTGGAATGGTATAAATCTACATGGTGGGGTGCGGAAGAGGATCTTACACTTGTAAATATGCTACAAACCTATGAGGATAAAGGCCACGATCAATTTAAAGATGTTTTAAAATATCTTTTCAATTATTGGAATGGACTTGAGAACAAGCAGGACTTTAACATGAAAGACGCCTTAAATGAATACGAAGGAGAATCAAAATCATGAGGGGATTCTCTATTCGAGTTCGACTATTTTTAAAGCTGTGGTGCACATCCTTTTATTCGTTATTGACGATCATACTGATACCGATTATCGGGATTATTATATATAACTCTGGGACATATACGATAGATGATTTATCTAGCCTTATTTATGAAAAAACTGCGACTATCTGGTTTGTATTTATCATTCAATGGTGTTTTTCGGTAGATTTGGATTCGAAATTTTTCAATCAGCTTATTACGTATCCCGTATCTAAGTGGAGATTTCTACTTGAACGAACTTTATTTTCCATCATTATTTTTTTTAGCTTAGCGATTATCATCTCATTACCATTAGGATTTATATTAGGGAACTTTGTATGGAAAGGATTTGTTTTTACAATTCCAGTATATTTGGCATTAGGTGGATTTGTTATTCTTGGAACGATGATAGGAAAGCATTCGCTTGGAGGATTGATAGCTGGAATTCTTTTTTGGATGATGATTCTTTTCGGCGGGGCGTTGCTTAGGGAATTAAATGCGATTTTACTTATATATGGAAGTGTTGAGCGTGTTGTAAGTGGAGAAAGTAGATTTTTCTTGGCGGAAAATCGTTGGATTCTCATTAACCGATTGTTTTATATCGGACTCGGAGTAATATGTACAATAGGAGCTATTTTTAAAATCAATCGAAAGTCAGCATGAGACGGAGGGATGGGAATGCATGATGAAGAATATATGCAGCAATTGTCGCTTGGGATAGATACAGCTTTCGATGCACTTGTTTTCCGATATCATAAGCCTCTGTTTGGATATATATATCGATTATTACAAGATGAAAAATTGGCTGAAGACGTTGTTCAAGAAACATTTTTGAAAATCTACCAACAAGGGCAAAAGGGTTTTGTTCCCGATCAATTCAAACCGTGGATGTATAAAATAGCGACGAATACTTGCAAGGATTATTGGAGAAAACCTGCATCCCGTCTTGAGTATGTGACGGATCAAGATATAGAAAAAGCAGGGCAGGTTCACCATATTATTGATCATCAGCTCGAACGCCAATGGATGGTAGAGTCGTTAAATCAACTCTCCCTTGATTATCGAACGGTTCTTTATCTACGTTTCTATCAAGACTTCAAATACTCGGAAATAGCATTGGCATTGGATCTTTCAATTAACACAGTAAAAACACGCATTGCGCGTGGGTTAAAACAGCTTGAAAACATATTAGTTACGGATGAACGGAAAGGGGCTAGTGGAAATGAGTGAAAATCAAGAATTAACGAAGTTAGAACAAGAATGGAAAGCTCATTTTGATCGATTTACTGCCCCGGAGCCTACGAGAGAAATGACACTCGATTTGATTCAAAAAATCAAAAATATGGAGCAGAACGAAAGTCCAGTTGATTTGCGCGTAGAGCTGGAAACGACCCAACATTCTCTTTCGACTAGATCAAAAATAGTTAATATGTTTTTAACGCAATGGAATTTTTACGGTACGACAAGCTGGCTGTTAACTGGACTTCTTATGATTGCCATTACTTTTACGATTAGTGAAAATGTTGCAGACGCAGTGTCGGGATTTGCAAGTTGGATTAAGTGGATTACCCTTCTTGTTATCGGAGTGATTGGCTATTCTTTCAGACCGAAAAATGAAGGAAACGAGATCATTGAAACATTGAGTTACTATCCAATGATCCATCAAATATTTATCCGTTTTATGATTGTTATGGGATTTCAATTATTGTTGACATTACCATTAAGCTTTATCGTTGTTGGGAAAGAGAGTACGATATTGTATCTCGTTAGTTCCTTTCTTCCTGTCTTCTTTTTTGGTGTGATCGGGTTTGTTGCGATATTTTGGTTAGGGCAAAAAATAGGGGTGTCAATCGCACTATTTATTTGGTTCAGCCAAGTGTTATTAAAGAAAAAGCTCTTGTTCCAAACTCCAGATAATGAATATTTTCTAGTAATGAATGTGATTATTTTAGGAGTTTCGGTTCTTTTATTAAGTAGTGTTTTATTTAAAAAAGGATTATCGGTGGGATCGAAATGAGAATAGCATTACATGATGTGGAATATTCTCTACCTGAAACTAAACTTTTAAAAAGTATAACTTGTTCTTTTACAAAAGGAATTACGTATGTGGTTGGAAAAAACGGAGCTGGAAAAAGTACACTTTTGAAGCTACTTACGACCGCGATTCAACCAGTACACGGTGAAGTCAACTATACTCGATTGGTTCGAGACGAGCAGCTGGGGACGTACAGGAAAAAGCTAAGTATCGAAGAAATTAGGAAAATCATTGGCTTTCTACCGCAACATTTTACAGGACATTCAGATATGACGGTGGAAAAATATATAACTTACATCGCTTATCATAAGGGAATCCCGCGGAAGCTTGTAAAAAAGTCTGTTGAGAATTGGTTGAAAGAGAGTCATTTAACCCATGTAAAGCGGAGGAAGATTCGCCATCTTTCAGGAGGAGAACGGCAAAAAGTAGGGTTAATTCAGGCGCTCATAAACCTCCCGAGGATTTGCATTTTAGATGAGCCTTTTGAAGGACTGGATATTGAGGAGCGGCTCTATTTTCAACGTATTCTCCAGCGTCTTTCGTACCACAGTATCATTATTATTAGCACTCATTTAATTGATGAGATCCGACAATCAAGTGAAGATAAAATACTATATCTGAGCGAAGGAAAAATTGCTTATTTTGGAGGAATAGAATCACTCGATACTGTGACGCAAAGATTAGAAGAAGCATGAATGGGTGAAACAGAATCCATTCATGCTTTTTTTGAGAGTTAATCTATGTTTTTACCCTTCGTTAGCTTTTCAAAATCTTTCATATCGTCGTTAGGAAGTTCAGACACATGGAAAGAGTTTTGTTTTCCCGTAATATTTATATTCAATCCCATTTGAGAACTTTGCATACCTGGATCATTAATAATATCTTCATATTCCCCGTCAAAATGGGGAGTCGCCTGCGAACCTGTATCTCTTGTTTTCCTTGGCAATGTTAATCACTCCTTTTAATATAAGGATGGTATTATATAATAAGAAATATGCGAGTTTTTTTAGTTGGAGTGATGGAGATGTATTTAACGATAGAAGAAACGGCTGAGTATTTATCTGTATCGGTACCTTATGTAGAAAACTTAATTTTACAAAGAAAAATTCGTTTTTTACGAGATGGTGATGGAGTAGTTTTGATATATAAAGATCAATTTAAAACTCATTTTGATCAGCTTGAAAAATATAAGACCCTAGTGGAAGAATTGGCTAACGAGCCAATTCCAGATGATATAGATGTAAAAGATGAGGATTGAAAACAAGAGACACTATGATACACTAAAGGATAGAAGTGCTGATCATGTATAGAGGAGATAAATAGATGATTAAGACGGTTTTATTCGATGTTGATGGGGTTTTATTAAGCGAGGAGCGCTATTTCGATGCGTCTGCTTTAACGGTATGGGAAATAATATATAGCAAAAATTATTTAGGACTAAATCCGGAAAAATTTAAAATTGATTATTCCGATTCTGAAATTGATGAAATTCGTGCTTGCGTTTTTGAACATGATCTTGTTTTGAAATTTCAAAAGTCATGTGGATTAAATGCAAATTGGGACATGATTTATTTAACTGTAGCCTACCAGCTAATACGTCTTTTAGAACATGTGAAGGATTCCAAACAGGTTGGTCAGTGGGTTTCCAATGAAATTAATCGGGATGTTTTATTGGAAATAGGAAAAGCATTAGCTGGAAAAGAGTTATATCTCGATTTTGCTGCATTTTTAGATGACTTTGAGCTGTCTGAAAGAACAAAGGCAGGATTATTTTCACATCTTGATTATTTAGCAAAAGAAAAGCTTGGTGTTGAAAAATCGGTCTTTGGCGAAATAGGGGAACTCTGGTCTACTTGTGAGCATGTTTCACAGGAATGGTATGTTGGTGATAAGCACGTTATGGCTTCAACGGGTCGTCCATCTGTTCAAACTGGAAAAAAAGGATTTTTATCTGCTGAAAAAGTTTTAGCACCTGCAGACGAAATTGCATCATTATTTGAATCATTAAAAAAAGCTGGGGTTACGATCGGTATTGGAACAGGACGTCCAGAACTTGAGACGCTTGAACCATTTCAATATTTAGATTGGCGAAAACATTTTGATGTAAACTATATCGTTACAGCAGACGATGTATTGGCTGCTGAAAGATCTTTTCTAGATGCAACATCACTTTCAAAACCACATCCTTTTACATATGTGAAGGCGTTGTCCGGAAAAACAAAGTTAGATAAAGAGTGCATTGAGGAAGAAATGCCAATTCCGAATGGTAAGGAAACATTGATAGTGGGAGATTCCTTTGCGGATTTACTCGCTGCACGAAAAATGGGATGTACGTTCGCAGCAGTCCTGACAGGTTTATCAGGAAAAGACGCAAGAGACGAGTTTGAAAAACACAATACAGAATACATTCTCGATAGCGTATTAGACGTTAAAGATTTAGTACTTTCATTAGTAAAATAAAAATATCCGGAGGAAGATCCTGCTTCCTTCGGATATTTTTATTTGGGTATCAGGGGCTGCAGATCACAATGGACAAAATCCATTCTCGATTCGCAGATCTGTCCATCAAAGCTGTTATGGTGGACAAAACCCATGCTCGATTCGAAGAATTGTCCATCATAGTCGTGATGAAGGACAAAACCCATGCTCGCCTCGAAGAATTGTCCATCAAAGTCGTGATGAAGGACAAAACCCTTACTGGACTCGAAGAATTGTCCATCAAAGTCGTGATGAAGGACAAAACCCTTGCTCGATTCGAAGATTTGTCCATCAAAGCTGTGATGAAAGACAAAACCCTTGCTCGACCCAAAAATCTGTCCAACAAAGCAATCATTATGGACAAAAACCCCGTACACTCCAAGGTTTCTGTCCAATCTATAATTGCTTTAAATAAAATGATTAACTCATCACGGGTACTACACCATTAGGCAATTCAAGGAATTGAGCGTATTCGAGACCTCTTATTACTGTTAAAGCATGAATCACGTCTTTATCGGCAATTTTATCAAGTGTAAGTACCATGATCGCTTCGCCGCCAACTTCGGAACGTCCAACCTGCATTGTGCCAATATTAATATCAAAGTCACCAAGTGTAGAGCCAACTCGGCCAATCATACCTGGGATGTCATGGTGTTTAATATATAAAAGATATGGTTCTGGACGAACATCAACCCGATAATCATTCATTTTAACAATACGTGCACCATAACCGTTTAATACAGTTGCTCCGATATTGGATTTTGCGCCATCTCTATAAAGGGTAAGTTCAACATAACTTGCAAATCCTTTACTCTTAGGATTTTTAGATACGTTGGATGTTACACCTTGGTCTTTTAGCAAGTGATGTGCGTTGATTAGATTTACGGTATCTCCTAAATGATATGAAAGGATGCCTTTTACCATTGTACGAGTAAGTAAATCCGTATTTTCTTTCGCAAGCTCACCGAAATAGTTTATTTCAATATTGTCAGGAGCTTCTTTTAACAATTGTATAGCAAGCATCCCCATTTGTTCGCCAAGTGTAATAAATGGCTGAAGCTTCTTATGAGTTTCACCAGAAATTTGCGGCATATTGACTGCATGGGAAATGGATTGTGTTTCAAAAATCTCGATGATTTCTTCACTGACTTCATGTGCGACTTTTTCTTGAGCTTCAACAGTTGATGCTCCAAGATGCGGTGTAACTATAACATTTGGATGACCTAATAGTTCCAAGTTAGTGGAAGGTTCAGTTTCAAATACGTCAAGAGCAGCTCCAGCTACTTTTCCTGAATTTAAGGCTCTTACTAGTGCTGCTTCATCTATAATTCCACCGCGAGCACAGTTGATAATACGTACGCCTTGTTTTGTTTTAGCTAAATAGTCGTCATTAATAAGACCGCGTGTTTCTTTTATAAGTGGCGTATGAATAGTAATAAAATCAGCTTCTTGAGCAATATCGTCTAATGATGCCTTTTTTAATCCTAGTGAATCTGCTCTATCTTCGGTTAAATATGGGTCGTAGCCAAGAATTTTCATTCCAAAGCTTTTTGCCCGCATTGCCACTTCTGTTCCGATTTTTCCCATTCCTACAACGCCAAGGGTCTTTTCGTATAATTCGACACCTTTAAAAGAATTGCGCTCCCATTTTCCAACTGAAGTAGAGGCATGAGCTTGTGGAATGCTCCTCGCTAAAGACATCATCATCGCCATCGTCAGTTCCGCAGCAGAGATTGTGTTGGCACCAGGTGCATTAATGACGATGATTCCTTTTTTAGTAGCGGCCTTAACATCGATATTATCTACTCCAACACCAGCACGAGCAATTACTTGTAATTTATTGGCGTTTTCTAAAATTTCCTCTGTAACTTGCGTTTGGCTACGTACAATTAATGCATCATAATTTTGAATAATTATTTTTAATTCTTCAGCTGGAAGGCCAGGTTTTTTATCAACTGTAAAATTTGGATGATCATATAAAGCCTTTAAACCACTATCACTGATTGCGTCTGATACGAGAATTTTATACATGATTGATTATCTCCTCTGATTATGTTTTTATTTGTTCAATGTCTATCTCCAGATCTTATCCACTTTATTTAAAAAAATCGGCAAAAATTTGGTTTTCGAGATAGATGGACGCATTGCGCTTTTATTAAATGAAAACGCCCCCATAACAGGCGCATGCGCCAAGTTATGAGGGACGTGAAATCGTGGTGCCACCCTCGTTCACTAATTTGAAAAACAAATTAGCCTCGAGTGGATAACGGCTGGGCCGGGCTAATGCCAGTTCAGAAGTGCTGGGCTAGAATAGACAATACATCGGTTTCCACCAACCACCGACTCTCTTTGCAATCATCTACTTGCCTTCTTCATCATTACATATCCTTATATACTTGTTTGAATTGAATATACAAAATATTTTAACACAAGAAGATCATGATGCAAGAGGTCGAAGGTAATATTTTCGAATAAAGTTGATTGTTTGATAAAATTCGATCTTTTAAATGCAAGATTTACGCAAATGCAATATAGTAAGAATAAACATATGTAGATTTTCATTATAATGGGAGGGTAAGGGATGATTCGGTTTGGAATTATTGGAACGAATTGGATTACAGATCAGTTTATTCGTTCGGCTCAAAATATAGAAGATTTCCGACTTACTGCCGTTTATTCTCGCACTGAAGAAAAAGGACGGGAGTTTGCAGAGAAATATGGTGTGGATACTGTTTATACAAATATAGAGAAAATGGCTGAAAGTGATGATTTGGATGCTGTTTATATTGCAAGTCCAAACTCATTTCATGCTGAGCAATCTATAACATTCCTTCGAAATGGGAAGCACGTCTTATGTGAAAAACCAATTGCATCTAATCCTACTGAGCTAAAAAAAATGATACTAACAGCTAAAAATCATAATGTTTTATTAATGGAAGCATTAAAAACGACCTTACTACCAAATTTTAAATCAGTTCAGGCGAATTTACATAAAATTGGACAGGTAAGAAGGTTTTTTGCAAATTTTTCAAAATACTCATCTCGATATGATGCTTATAGAGACGGTACAATATTAAATGCATTTAATCCTATGTTTTCGAATGGATCGTTAATGGATTTGGGTATTTATTGTGTTTACCCGCTTGTAGTCTTGTTTGGAGAACCGAAGAATGTTCATGCAAACGCAGTAATGCTAGAGTCAGGTGTAGATGGAAGTGGAAGTCTCATTTTACAATACGATGATTTTGAAGCAGTACTCACTCATTCTAAAATCGTCAATTCATTTGTTCCATCAGAAATTCAAGGAGAGGACGGTAGCATTATTATTGATGAAATTTCGACACCTGAAAATGTTGAAATCCGATATCGAAATGGAAAATCGGAAAAAATTGGTCAAACATATACTGTTCCTTCCATGTATTATGAAATAGAAGAGTTTATAAACTTAATAAAATCTGGCAAGATGGAATCAGAAGTCAATTCATTTGAAAATTCATTAATTACTGCGCGCATTCTTGCTGAGGCAAGGAAGCAAATTGGACTTACTTATCCTGCAGATCTAGATTAAGAGGAATGAAAATGATAATTTATTAAAGTCTATTATTTTGTATAATAGACAAGCGATTTCTAAAGCAAGAAGCCGTCGACTAGCAAACTTCTTGTCCTTTCACCAAGTCAAAGAAGCTGAAGTTTGTAGATGATGAGCAAAGCGCTTGCGGTTTCTTTAAACAAAAATCTTTTGGAAGACGGTGATGAAAATGGCGTTTGAAGAGAATTTGATCCAAAAAACACACTACACCACGTTTGTTTTGGATAATGAAAAACGACATCCTATTAGAGTGTTGGGGGACTTATTTTTTGCAGAGCAAAAAAAAGAGCTTTCCGATCTTTCTATGATCCGTTTTGCTCAAGGTGAAGCGTATTATCAATGTCAAGATTATGAAGCGGCCATATTCAAATGGGAAAATGTACATAATGAACTTGAGCCTTGGGCTAAAAAAAATATGGCAGACGCCTATTTTGAACTCGATTTATATGATACAGCAGCCAATATATATCAAACGATTAAGACGGATTCACTAACGTTAAATATGGAAATCACCCTTCAGTTATTTGGAGTATATTTAGCTCAAGGGAAGTATTCAGATGCGCATCAATCGATTCTTAATGCCGTCAATCTTAATCCTGATTACCCAAATGTGACAAAAGTAGCTCGTGCCTTTTTTGAAAATCAAGAAGATTGGAATCATGCAATTGAATTAGCAACTAATGAAGCCATTCGAACAAAATCTAATAATTGGTTTCATACATTAAATTCATACATTAACGAAGGATACGTTAAGTTTCATGATCCATCCTTTTTTGCTCCACTATTAACGGTTTTAGTTCGAGATAATTACTCTCAATTTGAACGTACAGTTGCGGGGCTATGGTCCAATTTTCAAAATCAGAATTCTTTTCTTTCATGGCTTCATTTGGTCAATCAAGTAATAATAGAAGCAGAATATGATTTCCTCGAAGAAAATTCTTCTATCTCAACTTTGTATAAGAATTCGTTCTTGGAATTGTTAGATGGTAAATATGATCTACAAGAACTAGAACATATCGTACCTATGTTATTGATATCATGGCAAAAAGTTTCGAACTCAAAAAATGCATTATTTGTTTCTGCTGCAATATTAGCTTGGAATGATAATGTTTCTGAAACGGTAAGCAGCGAGATTGTTGAAAAAGCTGAGATAGATCTTTCTAAAGTCAATCACAATGAAGATATATTCCAAGAATGCGTTAATATCATTCAATCTATTAGCCACTGGGCTCACTCTAATCAATTGGAAGTGGAGCAAAGCATTGAGTGGCTTATACATGATGAAAGTATGGATCAGCATGAGCGAACCACAACTCTTTTATCTGCCATCAGAAAAACCATTTCAAGTTTGCTTGATCAGAGGGAACAAACAACCCTAATGCTATCCGAATCAATTCACACTGACAGTGATATTTTAGCTAGAATGCAAGGATCGGTCCATCAATTGCAGGATTTGGAAGAGGAAAAAGTACATGTTATTGAAGACGCATATCATAATATTAAAGAAGAAATTAAGGCCGATTTACTAAAAACGATACCAAAGCTGATAAGAGAATCGTCGGAAATCATAACAGAAGACAGTGATTTTAAAAATATTCATTTCGATTTAAATAATGAAATGAATGAAAGAATTCATCAATATTTAAATAATACGATTATCCCGATCTTTATAAGATCACTCGAAGATTGGATCTCCTTTTCACAAATTGAGCTGTCAAAATGTCAAGATCATATAACAGAATGGGCTCTAGGGTTTAATTCAATACTCGGAGAAGAAAAGCTGTCACTTCAATGTGATTTTCAAATCATCGAGGATTGGAAGAGAGATATTGACAGGATGACGAGTACATTTCATATTGAAAAAGAGAATATTTTACTTAGAAGAACACCTTCTCAAGTACTGCTAAAAGGTGCTGGAAAATTATTAGGGGTAATTCCGAAAAATAATTCGATTTTGGCAAATACTTATAAAAGCTATATTCAAAACGATACGTATCAAGAAACAGCCGATTCAATTATTTCGAATTTTTTCCGACAATTTGAATTACTTGAAAAAGCAATTGGTAGAGATATTCATATATTCTTTCGCCATCCGTTAAGTATTTTGCAGCAAACAGTTGAAGAAATGGATGGAAAAGTAGAAATCAATAAGGCAGAATTAGCAAAAATAAAATCAAATCCTGAGCTTTTCCGCAATCGATTGACACTATACGAAGTAAGACTGCGACTATACGAGTGGATAAATTATAGTAAGCCTATCGATAGGGAATCAGCTGATAAATTCTAATGTTGGGGGAAAATAGGATGAAAATAGCATTGATCGCACACGACAAAAAGAAGGATGACATGATACAATTTGCCACTGCTTATAAGTTAATTTTAAAAGACCATGAATTGTTTGCTACTGGTACAACTGGGTTAAGAATTATGGAAGCTACAGGTTTGGATGTTCACCGTTTTCAATCTGGTCCGCTTGGAGGAGATCAGCAAATTGGTGCTTACATCGCGCAAAATAATATGGATATGATCATCTTTTTCCGCGATCCATTAACAGCCCAGCCTCACGAGCCAGACGTTTCAGCACTTATGCGTCTATGCGATGTGTATGGCGTTCCGCTTGCGACGAATATGGGAACGGCTGAAATTTTAATTAGAGGCTTGGAGGAAGGTTTTCTCGACTGGCGTTAACCATATAATTGAAAAGAACTTTTAAAGACAAATGATTGTACTTTTTTATAGTAAGAGTTGATGATTGTCTTTAATAACACACATGAATAAACAAAAAGTACATCATTTTTAGTGATGTACTTTTTGTTTATTAGATCTCCCAACGACCTTAATTTCAACTAACACAAACGAAAATAGTTGTACTATACTACATAGAAAAAGTGGTGTAAAAACAGGAATATGCATTTTTGATGGCTTCTATTTGTAGGTATTTTCTTGAGTATACATTAAAATAATTGAAAAAAAGATGATTGAGGTGATAAAAATGTTGGGCTTACCAAAAGGAGAAGTTTTTCTTATCCCCTGGACAGATGAGTGGGAAAGAGAATTTTTACTTGAAAAGGAGAGAATACAAAATAAAATAGGTAAGTACCTGGTGAATATACACCACATAGGAAGTACATCAGTAAAACAATTAAGTGCAAAACCGATAATCGATATTGCAATTGAAATAAGAGAATTCAATGAGGGTTTGTACTGTGTCTCTTCTTTAGAAGACTTAGGATATTCATACAAAGGGATAAATGTTTTACCTGGCAGACATTATTTTAGTAAGGGTGAACCAAGAACTCACCAAATCCATATGTTTCAAAGTGGAAGCAAATATTTACACGACCAGTTGAAATTCAGAGATTATTTACGAAGAAATGATGATGCAAGAATTAAATATGAACAACTAAAACAGAAACTATCAACTTTAAACAAAAACAATAAACTCAAATATGCAGACGAAAAAACTGATTTTGTTAACTCAATATTAGAAAAAATCTAGTATGTGCTTACAATTTTCGGGAAGGGAGTTGAAAAAGGACCTCACTGAAACCTTTCGAGTGGCACCCTATTAATATACAAAAATTCGGCTTGTGAGAGAGAACAAGTTACCTTGAGTTGGAGTTCATATCAAATCAAATAGAAGTGTCAGTTTGTAAAGAGAGTGATTTTGAAGCAAAAAAACCACTTAAAGTGGTTTTTTAATCGCGCATTGCTCCTGCCTCTCGTGAGGTCATTGCGCCTTTTCCTTCGCTTACATCTTTTTGAATTTCTTGTTTTACTTTTTGTGCATTAGTTCCGGAAAATGTTGGTTTCATCATAGAGCCTTTATTTTGTTGATCCTGTTGCATACAAGGTCCTCCTCATTTTAGTATTTAATAATCTTATTTATTATTTACACAAAAACTCGGTATATTCCGAGGATTTGAAGCGAATTTCACTTAACGTAAGGAAGCTTTCATTACATAACAGGGTAACTACTGGAGCCTTTTTATTTCTTCAACGAACACATCAGCTAATGGAAGAAGATAATTAACTCCAGTATACATTTTTTTATTTTATACCATATATTTCCATCTTTGAGTAAATATGATAAAATCGAATAGATATATAAAGAGTAGGACCTTGGAGAAGGGAGATATACAAGTGAAACAAATTAGAAAAAAGATTTTACTGGGGCTAGGTATACTTGTGGCTGCATTTACACTTTTTTGGGTCTACGATTATTTGGATAATCAGAGGATAGAAAAACAGTCAGATGCCTTTATGAAAGAAAGCAGAAAGTTGATAGAGAAATATGATATTATATCGGTCCGTGTCCAGGCTTATGAGCCACAGATAAAAATCTATGTGTCTGAAAAGGAAACAAAACGTAATGAAATCAACGATACAGTGATTCAAATTGCTGAAAAGCTAGGAATGAATGATTTTGAAGTCGTGGTTAAAGCTGTAAATGAGGAACACCTAGTTTTAGATTAAAAGACTTGGTTATTTTTCTTTAACAAACAAGTGTAAAAGTTTAAAGATTAGGATTGTCCGGCGATCTTTTTATATTTTGAACGGAGCAATTTAGTTAAAGAAGTACATATAAAATGAAGAAGAAACAATATTGTTGCTAAACAAAACATAAGGTTCAAAATAAAAACAGAGTAATCTACATAATGTAGAATTAACTCTGTTATATGTCGCATATTAATAATTGGAACTTGGGGTGGTTTATTCCCAAACTAATTTATTCTTATGTTTAAAATTTGAAAAGGGCTGTTAGTCTAATATGCTTTCCACTGGTTTTGTAATGCGTTTTTGAAATAGGCAAGCCCCTAATATGAACACAGTAATGATGGCAAACACAATTGGTAACTGAAAGATTGTCCAATTAGTGGGTGCATAATGTTTAATTTGATGTGCATTTTCAACCGTTTTAAGATATGACTTCTTATATTCATATTGCACGACCCATTGATTATTAGCCATTGCTATAGTTCCTATATCATAAATATCTGGAACGATTGACTCTGAAATCTTTCCATTTTCTCCAATGACAAGTACTGCTTGTGAATAATCGATAGGAAAAGTAGTGGTTGGACCATTTTGTAAACGTGTCACATCATCTATATTTTTAGTAGAAAACACAGCTAAATGCTGCAATTGCTCACTATACTCACGGTAAACAGCTTGGAGTGCTGTTTCATCTACAATTTCTTTGCTCGATAATATTGCAAATGCCTTGTCCATAATATCCTGCTTTTGTTGTTCAACTACTTGTGCCTCTTCTCGTATATCGTTAAGATTGGACAATACGTTCAAAGCGTGTATAAAAAATCCTATCGTTATAATGAGTGCAACCCAAAAGGAAATACTAAAAAATCTCGTGAAATTTTTTTGAGCATTAAAAAAATGTGCTATTTTTTGAAATGGTTTTTTTTGTTCGAGTCTAGCTGAAATTTCTGGTTGCTCTTGAGTATCGAATTCTACACGCATTTGATGCAGAAGTTGAGAACATTCCTCGCAAGTGTCGATGTGTTGCTCTACAAATCTCGCGCTTTCCTCGCTGCATAGCTCATCTATATAAGACGGTAATAAGTCACGCACAATATAACATTCATTCTTCATTCATATTTCCCCGCTCTCTTAATTTCAATTTGGCTCGATAAAAGGTAACCCTTGCCCAATTTTCATTTTTTAGGTGTATTTCTCCAATTTCTTTAAATGTTAAGCCACCAAGTATACGAAGTAATAGTATTTCTTTATACGGATCCTCTAACAGATGAATCATCCGATAAAGTCCAATTTTATTTTCACTTTCGATGAGATTGGTTTCTACTGATGGTAAATGGTTCAGTAAATGATGTGGTTGTGGTTGTTTAACTTGTTTATCCACGTACTTATAATATGTATGCTTTGCAATTTGACAAAGCCAAACTGACATTTTGCATTCGCCATTATATGTATCAATTGAACGAACAGCCTGATAGAAAGTCTCTTGTGTTAGTTCCTCTGCAATGTCTAAATTACGACAAAGTACCATTAAATATTTAAAGACTTGTTCGGCATGTTGTTCATAGACTTCCGTTAGCTCGTCCAATGTTTTACCTCCTTTCCACCTATATATCTAAAAAAAACTAGTTTCGTTACAAAATTTTTTATATTTTTATCGCTCGCTACATTTTATCAACTTTTTTATTTGAATTTCCTAGTTTTTAATCTTTTTCTCCTTTTTGATGTGTAAATCTACGTTCTTTAAAATGTCATAAAATGTTTAATGACCATTATATTAAAATAATGTTATACTTATTGCTAGATTCTTATTTTATATGTCTAGCACAAATGGTGATTGACTAGCCAATAAGCCTTGTAGTTTTTGATTTTTAAGCAATGTGCTAGCGCTTTTCTAAAAGGAGATGGAACAGTGAAATCAAATTCAAGAATCGCATCGAAGATTGTTCCTTTAGCCATAGGTATTGCTGTTGTAGTAGCATTCACTGTGTGGGCGGTTCTGGCAATGAATAAGGGAACTGTTATTCCATTTTCAGCTATTGAAAAAACAATTCAAGCACAAAATGGTGAGCTCGTTACCCTTACAGAAATGTCAGATGGCACACTTTATATAGAAACTCCGCAAGGAAAATATGTTTCACATTTTCGTCCAAATAGCCCGTTAGTTGAACAACTTGTTAATAAATATAATATTAACTATAAGTATTCCGACGGAAGCCAGATGGGCAATTGGATCATTGGCGGAATCGTGATTTTATTGATCGCGGCTGCTATAATCGTCCAGAAAAAAAGTGGAGTCGGCATTACGAAAATGAAACACAGTACATCGAAGCCATTGCCGCTTCCATCCATTACCTTAAATAAAATTGGTGGATTACCAGAAGAAATGAAGGAAGAAATCCATCAAACACTGGAGATCATTAAGAATCCAGAAAGATCAGCAAATATAGGGATAAAAGCACCGAAAGGAATTTTATTATACGGACCACCTGGAACAGGAAAAACTTTACTTGCCCAAGCAATTGCAAATGAAATTGGAGCTAGTTTCTTTTCTGCAAGTGGTTCTGCATTCACTGAACTTTTTGTTGGGGTAGGTGCTTCACGAATTCGTGGATTATTCGAGAATGCAAGGAAACAAACTCCAGCTGTTATTTTCATCGATGAGGTGGATGCACTTGCAGGAAAAAGAAAGCAGCATGGTGGAGAAGAAGCAGAAAAAACATTGACTGAGTTACTTGTCCAGCTTGATGGCGGACATGCTAATGATGGAATTCTTTTTATTTCGGCAACGAATAGAAAAGATATGTTGGATGATGCTTTCCTTCGTCCAGGAAGAATCGACTTTACCTTCCAAGTTCCATTACCAGATACACAAGGAAGGAAAGAAATCATTAATATCCACACAAAAGGGAAGAGGTTATCTCAAGAAGTATACGCTTCTCTAAATACTCTTGCTGAAAGTACAACAGGTTTTTCTGGAGCACAAATAAGTAACTTGTTTGAATCAGCAAGTAGAAAAGCTGTTCGTGAAGGACGCGATGTTGTTGATATGGAAGACTTGGATTATGCTATTGACCGAACCATTCTCGGCAATACTTCTCGAGCTTTGAATGATCCTCAAACGAAACGCCGCGTAGCGATACATGAAGCTGGACATGCCCTAATTCAAGCTTTGACAAAACCCGGATCTGTCCGCAAGGCTACTATTATACCTCGTGGACAAGCATTAGGATATGTTGCACCAGTTCAAAAAGAACTTCATTTAACGACGACAAGTGAAATGTTGGATCAAGTTAGCATGATTCTTGCTGGCGGAGTCGCGGAACGTATTTATCTTGGAGAACATAGTATCGGCGTAAGCGGTGATGTTCAGCAAGCTAAGCAAATTTTAGAGGATATGGTCGAAACGGGTATGCTCCAAGATGGGTTTATGTTAACCTTCCATAAACAAGATAAGGATGAAAAAATGCAGGATTTGTTCCAAAAAGCGTTGGAAAAAACGGAAATCATGATTAAGGCAAATCAAACTGAATTTGACAATTTAGTTAAAAGGCTGCTTAAGAAAGAGACATTAGATGGATTCGAAGTGCAAGAAATTGTGACCGGGAAAAGCTTGTCTCGACAAGATGAACTAGTATTCAACTAATATATTATTCCCTTCATCAAAAAATTTGGAGAAGGGATTTTTTTATGCCCAAAATAAAGTGAAAATAGGTTACAATTAATCTGTAATATTTGTAACCTTTCTGTAACGATTTTTAGTGAAGTGTCGTCTATTATAATAGTAGAATCATGTCGAGGGGTTGAAGGGATTGAAGGGGTCAGAAAAGAAAAGAAGAAAATTAAACCGTTTAGGGAAAATCACTTTAGGCTCATTAATTTTATTTATTGCAGTTTTAACTTATTTTATTTGGGATAACATTGCAGAAAAAAATGCTGCTGCACGTAAGAATATACAGATTCCAACAAAAGTTGTGGAAACTGTATATCAAAAAGATAAAGAGTCTGATAGGATTGCAGGTAAATCAAATATTGTAAAGAATCCTGTCGAAAATAAAAATGCTGATCCAAAAAAAGATGAGCAAGTTGAAGAAACTAAGAGCCATGATAAAGATACAGAAAATAACAAACAAGACATGCAAAGGCACGAAGAAGAACTTGATAAACATAAGGACGAAGTAGAAAAGCATAAAGACGAACTCGATAAACATAAAGAAGATATTGAAAAACACGAACAAGACGTAGAACAACATCAAAAAGATGTAGAAAAGCAAAAAGAAGATACTAAGGAAGAGCAAAATTCCGAACAACCCGCAAAAGAAAAGCCTCCAGTTGAAAAACCTACTAAAGAACAAACAAAAGATCAGGCTCCAGTAAAAGTGGGAAAAGTTGTTTATTTGACTTTTGACGATGGTCCCCATGCTGTTTCAAAAGATATTTTAAAATTACTAAAGAAATACAATGCAAAAGCTACTTTTTTCATGTTAGAACCGAATATGAGAAATTATCCTGATGCTGTTAAATCAATGGTAAAAGAAGGCCATACAGTTGGAGTTCATGGGGTCACACATGAAGTGTCCAAAGTGTACCGTTCACCAGCAAGCTTTGTAGGTGAAATGAATAAAGCAATTGATTTTATTCAAAAAACAACAAATGTAAAAACGCATCTCATAAGAGCTCCGTATGGTTCGAAACCATACGTCACGGCTCCATTCAAAGCTGCTGCAGATAAAGAGAAAATGATTTTATGGGACTGGAATATTGATTCGACTGACTGGAAACTGACGAACGGTGCTTACGTAAACCAAGTCATTCAACAGACGAAACAATTTAATAAAAAGGAACCATTAATCGTATTAATGCATGAAAAACCCACAACCCTTGCAAATTTGGAAAAAATATTAAAATATTATAAAGACAACGGTTATGAAATGAAAGCACTGGATGAAAAGATGACCCCTGTACAGTTTAAATAATCACTAAGACGTTTCGAATGCCACGCTAAAAATCATATAGCACATAAAAAAGCGCAGGGATTTTGAACTGCCCCCAGTCAAGTAGACAGTGGAAATAATAAAAACTAATCTAAGCGGCGTTAGCTCTATATTCCAGGGATCTGCGTAAAATCTTGTGTAAGTAGTATTCTATAATCTTCGCAAGGCAAGAAATAATAGGTATGAAAAAATACAATCTGGCAAAACTATTATTGCCTTTTACCATAAAACAGGATAGGGCAATGCAGAAGTGCAACCCGAGCGATTTTATGGTTTTTACACTAAAACGGACGGACTTGATCTGTCCGTTTTTTCATCCGTTTTAGGGAAAACAAATGCGTTAAACTTCAGGGGTTTGGGGACAGAGTCCCCAATTATGATGTTTGATTTAAAATCTCAAGTTGGCTCAAGATTATATCCCAATTACGATAACGCATCTTCCATTTTTTTGTAATATTTTGAGATGCCAAATAGAGCATTTTCCTTAAGCTATCATCATTAGGGAAAATGGATTTTGTTTTGGTCACTTTTCTAAATTGACGATGTAACCCTTCTATTACATTCGTAGTATATATTATTTTCCTAATTTCGGGCGGATATGCAAAAAAGGTAGCTAAAATATCCCAATTTTCTTCCCATGATTTAACTGCAGTTGGATACTCTTTACCCCATTTTTCTTTAAATTCTTTGAGCCTTTCCATACCCGATTCTTCGTTAATTGAAGTATAGATTAGCTTTAAATCAGCGACAAATTCCTTTAAGTGTTTATAAGAAACATATTTAGTACTTGAACGTATCTGGTGAATGATACAACGTTGAATTCCAGCGAAAGGATACACGGCTTGTATGGCTTCTCTGAATCCTGTAAGCCCATCTACACAGAAAAGATTAACCGTTTTAACGCCTCTCGTTTTCAAATCGTTCAACACACCTAACCAAAACTTACTACTTTCATTTCCCCCAACCCAGATGCCTAATATTTCTTTATAACCTTCATTGTTAATACCCAATACCACATAGGCCGCCTTCGAGACAATTTGGTGATTATCCCGAATTTTATAATGAATGGCATCCATGAAAATAAAAGGATAATAGGCTTCAAGTGGACGGCTTTGCCACTCATTTACTTGTGGCATAATCTTTTCGCTAATCTTACTAACTAGCTCTGAGGAAATCTCAATATTATAGAGATCCTTGACTTGTTCCTTGATATCTCTGGTAGACATACCATGTGCGTAAAGAGAAAGAATTTTCTCTTCCAGCCCGTCCACATTTCTTTGGTATTTATCCAAAATTTGTGGCTCATACGAGCCATTTCTATCTCTAGGAACGTTTATTTCAACTTCGCCAAATTGCGTTTTTAGTTTCCGTTTTGTTGAACCATTTCGATAGTTATTAGGTCCATCACTCCGACGTTGGTGCTTTTCATAACCCAACTGCTCATCAATTTCGCATTTGAGCACTTCCTCCAAGACATTGGAAAACATCTCCTTGATCGTTTCCATAATTTGATCGGTACTAGTGAACTTTTGTTCCTTTACCATTTCTTTGATTAATTCCTTTGGTAATTTCATGACGAAAAATCCTCCTTGGCAAAATTAGTTATCCTAATTCTCGCCAAGGAGGATTGATTTGAAACCTATTTACACAACTTTTTCCGCACCGTCTATTCCAGAGGGCTAAGGCCGTTTAGTCGTTTTTGATATCTTTCATGATTATAAAAACGAATGTATTCATTTATCGCTTTAGAGAGGTCTTCAAATGTCTCGTACTTATCTAGATAATACTTCTCGCATTTGAGTGTACCCCAAAAAGATTCCATCGGTCCATTATCGATACACCTACCAACTCGTGACATACTCTGTGTCATCTCTGCTTTATCAATTCTACGTTTAAAGCCATGAGAGGTATATTGGAATCCACGATCACTATGAATAAGTGGATGATTCTCGTCCAATTGTTTTGTAGCTTGATCAAGTGTTTTAAACACAAGGTTATTATTATTGGAATGTCCTAAAACATAGCTAACAATTGAGCCATCATACAGGTCAAGAATAGCGCTTAAATAAGCTTTCTTTGATGGACCATATTTAAATTCTGTGACATCAGTTACCCATTTTTCATTGGGCTTTTCAGCTTTGAAGTCACGATTTAATACATTCTCCGCAACATGTTGGGGGATAGAACGCTTATAACGTTTCTTCTTTTTCCGTATGATGGATTGTAAACCAGCAACCCTCATCAGCCTATAATAACGTTTGTGGTTGAAGTTCTGCTCGAATTTTCGATTTATGTTCAACATCATTCTACGATAGCCATAAATGCCCCCCACTTTTTCATGGAGAGCCTTCATCTCTTTTATAATTTCATCATTCTGAAGTTCTCTTGCAGATGGTGTACGTTTAAGCCACTTATAGTAAGCAGCTCTTGAAATACCAGCGATTTTACAAAGCAAGAAAAGACTCAAATCTTCCTTCACATGAACCTCATGAATAGCGATATAAATAGTTTCAAATCGGATTCGGCTTACTTTCGCCTCCTTTCGATCTCCTCTAACTTTTTTAAGAATAAGTTCTCCGCACGTAAACGTTCATTTTCTCTTTCTAACTTTTTCATCTGAAGTTTGATTTTCTCTTCTGGCGTTAGCTCAGCTTCTTCCTTCTTTCTTCCACGTTTATCTTTAAGTGCCTCATCTCCGCCATCTTCATACTTCTTAACCCACTGATACACTTGTTGATAAGAAACTTCAAACGTCTCTGCTGTTTTTTGATAATCTTTACCGTTCCCCAAGAAATCCAGCACTATTTGTATCCGTTCATCCCAAGTAGTTTTTCTCCCTTTAGTCATAGAGATCGTCCTTCCTTTCGACGTATCCTTTAATTCTCTATGATTATTATACTTGTTAATCCATTTTCTGAGGACAGAGTTATCCGAGATATTGTACTTTCTCACAATCTCTCGAAGAGAGAATTCACCTGACTGATAATCCCGGACAGCAGCTAGTTTTAATTCTTTACTGTACTTTTTCCAAGATGATGACTCTTTAAGACCTTCGGTACCATATTTATCAAATTTATATTTCCACTCATTAATTGTGGAAATATTCACCTTATACTTGGTAGAGATTTCAGTTAATGTCCATTTTCCATCCTCGCATGCTTTTATTACTTTATACTTATACCCCGCTGTGAAAGCTCTTTTAGACACAAAAATGCCCCCTTTTTGGTAGTCAGATTTTTATTTTTTAATCTGTCTACCGTAAGGGGAGCATATCATTTTCCCTGTGCTTTTAATGTTTATGTTCAGAAACAGCCAATAAAAGCTCTAATGTAGCTAATCCTATGTATTTATCCTTAAAACTACAAACTAATTTCATAAAAATATCACAAATTTACGTTATTCTTAAAAGAGTACGAAACGGCTTCTTAAAAATCTAGGGAGAGATGAGATGAAGATATATAATTTCATTACTACTTGTACAATAGCAATAGTGATATTTTTGACAGGGTGTCAGGAAAAGAAGCAGACGCCGATTACTGACAACAAACCTTTTGTAGCGACCTTGAATGTAAGAGAAAATAGCATGGATTTTGTGGACGAAAACGGTGAAGAACTTACAAAATGGAATTTTAACAAAATGTATACTGGAGGCTTTTTACATACTGACGGAGATACATTAGTTTTATATGGCCCAGAAGCTGATGGGGTAGATTTTTACTCAGTGAAGACAGGGAAAATTGGGAGAACAATAAAGACGGGTAAAGGGATAGTGAATGGCACATATATTCGATCGATCTCGAAGATTGCTTTCGCTGATAAAAATCGAAATGAAATCCGTTTTTTTGATGGTAAGGGAAGAGAAACAAATAGCGTTAAAACGGACAATTATCCGATGGCAATGGCTGCAGATGATCAACATCTATATGTAGCCGCTTTTCAAGGAGAAAGACTATCCGTCATTAATTTGAATACAATAAAAATTACCGATGAAATTGCAATACCTTCCTCCTCTGTTGGAATGCTTCTTCGTGAAGATGAGAAAGAATTATGGATAGGGGGACATGGAGTAGGTAACAAAGCTAAATCTTTCATATCAGTGTTTTCGTTAAAAGATAGGGCATTGAAAGAGGAAATTCCTGCCCCGCTTATGCCTGTAGATTTTTATGAAAATAAACAAGGTATATACGCACTAAGCCATGGAACAAATATGTTATACCGTTTTAATCATGATAAACAACTAATCCAAAAAATAGAAGTAGGAGCAAATCCTTTTTCGATTAATTTTTTTCATGGGAAACTTATTGTAGCTGGATTTGACAGTGAAGAGCTTTACTGGATTGACCCTGATTCGTTGAAAATAGAAATGACAACTAAGGTTGGCAAGGGACCGTTCGTTATTTTTGTACGAGAGAAGGTGAAATAAGATGAATATATTAATCGTTGATGATGAAGAAGATTTGCGGAGACTTGTTGTCATGTATTTGAATAACTCTGGATTCAATACGTTTGAATCAGATGGGTATACCGGAATAGTGCGTTTATTAGATACTGAAAAGATTGATCTAATCTTACTTGATATTATGCTTCCTGATATGAATGGGTTTGAAATTTGCAAAGAAATTCGTAAAAACAGTAATGTTCCAATTATCTTTTTATCTGCAAAAGGAGAGGAATGGGATAAGGTGAAAGGATTACAACTTGGGGGAGATGACTATATTGTAAAACCTTTTTCACCTGGAGAACTTGTAGCGAGAATAGAAGCGGTTTTACGGAGATTTCATTTGCCTATAAAATCAGATTCTATATTGGAATATGGACCAATTAAATTAGATGTGGATCAAAGAAGGCTCACAGTTAATGGTGTAGACATTAATGTAACATATAAGGAATTTGAATTACTTGGATTAATGCTTAAATCTCCCAGTAAAGTGTTTATGAGAGAGACGCTGCTTGATCAAGTGTGGGGCATTGATTATCAAGGTGGATTAAGGACCGTTGATACTCATATCAAAACATTGCGCATGAAAATGGGAGATAACGCAGGAGGCATGATTCAGACAGTATGGGGATGCGGATATAAAATGGAGTTGCCAAAATGAAAATAGGATTAGCTCGGAAATTATCTTTAGTATTATTGCTTGCTTTTATCATATCCATACTATCTACTTATTTTTTTTCTATCTTTTTATACGAACGATTATATGTTCAAAATATGAAGGATGAGATGCTCGAAACTGGTACTAAGCTCGCTCAATCTTATAAGGGAGGACTAGTTTCTGAACAACTGATTAAGGAAATAAATTGGTATAACAGTAAATCAAAATTTGAAATCTTTGCGGTTAAAAATCCAAGAGAATTAAGTATGTGTTTACCTTTTGAAATGGATTATGAAGCCATCATTAATGGAGAAGAAAGGGAACAGCTTTTAAGTGGAAAAATAGTCTTTAAGAAAGGCCGCGTAGAGCGACTTAATCGGGATGTCATTTCAGCAGTAATTCCTCTATTAGATGAAAAAAAATTAGAAGGGATTATTTATATATATTACCCATTAGCAAATCTGAATGAGATGACATTTCAATATACAGTCTATTGGTTAATAGGTTCGGTTATTTTTTTACTAATTGTACTAACAATCGGAAATAAGTGGATAAAATCCCTCGTTAAACCTTTGATAGAAATGAAGACAGCAGCTCAAGAGTTTGCAGAAGGAAACTTTTCTACGAGAATTTCTCATCATGATGACGATGAAATTGGGCAGCTTGCAAACACCTTTAATGAAATGGCTGAATCTATCCAAAAAGAGGATGAACAACGTAAAGAGTTTTTAGCCAATGTATCACATGAATTACGAACACCATTAAGCCATATTAAAGGGTATATGGAAGCCATTCAAATGGGGATTGTTTCAGAAGAAGATGTCTATAAGTATCAACAAATCATTGTCCGTGAATCAATGCGAATGGAAAGGCTTGTTGATGATTTATTGGATTTAGCAAAGCTAGAATCTAAAGAGTTTTCATTGAAAACAGCTCCCATCTCTCTTGCTCAAACAGTCGAGGAGGCTGTTGAAAAAATTAAACCGAAAATGATTGAAAAAGACATAGATTTGGAATGTAAATTGGATTATGAATTGATTGTTGAAGCTGACACAGAACGTCTCGAACAAGCGTTGTTGAATATATTGGATAACGCTATCCGTTATACGAATCAAAAGGGAAAGATTTCGATAACACTTCAAAAGGAAGCTTCTGCTTCTGCATTGCTTACGATTGAAGATAGTGGAAGTGGTATTCCTAAAGAAGATTTAAAGAAAGTTACAGAGCGTTTTTATCGAGTGAACAAAGCAAGGACTAGGAAGGAAGGTGGCACAGGTCTAGGTTTGTCTATTGTGGAAAACCTAATAAAGTTGCATAATGGAACATTGCATATTGATAGCAACTTTGGTAAAGGCACAATTGTTGTTATTAGACTGCCACTAATAAATTTCAATGAATAGTAACTTTGATTTCACATCAATTACACAATATTAGTGTAAAGTTACTATATGGACGTCAAATCATATGAGGAGAGAAAAATTTTGAAAAAGCGAATTGCAATAATTTCTATTATTATGCTTGTTTTAATGCTTGCGGCGTGTAATAGCAGTAACAATAACAGTACGGACGATGAGATCCCTAAAATGCTGGAAGTCAATTTACAAGTTCAAGAGAAAGCAGATGTAAATGCAGAGGTTCCATTTACAGCAACTGTTACTCAAGGCGATGAAAAAGTAAAGGATGCAGATAAGGTAGAATTTGAAGTGTGGGAAGAAGGTAAAAAAGACGATAGTGAAATGATTGAAGCGATAAATAAGAAAGATGGCACATATGAAGCCAAAAAGACCTTTGATCATGATGGTGTATTCACTGTCCAAGTTCATGTCACTGCCCGAGGATTACATACAATGCCTAAAACATCAGTAACGGTTGGTGAGGGTGCAACAGAAGAACATGCTCACGATAATCACGAGGATGGAGATCACGACGACCACGGAAATCATGAACATGGTCATCATTCAGAAGATTTTAGTATGCACTTTATGGAACCAGATTCAATCGAAAAAGGTAAAGAGACAGAATTTGTTGTCCATTTACAAGATCATAATGAACCATTAGAACATGCTCGCGTTCGCTACGAAATTTGGAATGATGAAATATCTGATAAACATGAGTGGGTAGACGCTAGCGAAACGAAACCTGGAGAATACGCTGGAAGCCACGATTTTAGTGAGTCAGGAGTATATAAGTTTAAAATTCATGTTCAAAATGATGAAGGATTACATGAGCACGAAGAATATGAGGTAGTAGTAAAATAAGAAAAACCTGGGAATGATTCTAACGGGTTCCGTTCAGAAGTACAAACAACCTTATAACACTAAAATAAGAGCTTAAAATCGCTATGATTTTAGCTCTTATTTTTCGTTGATATATCAATGTTTTTGTTATAAAAACTCTCCTTTTTGGTAATACAATTAGCACATATTTTCCACCACTTACAATGATTGGTGTAAGGTTGTGAATACATATGTGAATTAATATACCAAACCGTATACCAATTCATATACGAATCAGATGAAAAAGGGTAAGTACCAAATTGAAGTTTATTAAAACGATGCATACGAATGTAAAACCTGTTACCTGGTTTAGCTAAACACATTACACTAGGAAAGAGATTATATATAAACGTTAAAAAACTAATTAAAAAACCATACATTATTAGCAAAAAAACCGCTTTGATAAGCCGTTTCGGTTTTAATTTCAAAGAATAAAACCAATTACTGATTTGCACCTGTCTTATTATTCTCCAATTTTATTAAGGTTCTTTTCATTCAAGTCTCCTTTGAATAAAAAGGGTACTGTCTTTCCATCGGCTAATGTTACCACCAATTGGTTTTCGAAATGTTCTATATGAAACACATCAAAATCGATTTCCATTCTCATATTATTTGAATCTTTAGAAATAGGCATTGTATATATATCTGAACCGCCAGGCCATATAATCTTATCAGACATCAACCCAACAATGCGAAAACTCTCATCCTTCTCATCCTTCTCATCCTTTAAATAAATTGATTGTCCATCTTTATTGGTAATTTGTATCTCATCACCAGTATCATTGGAAATATTGTAAGAAAAAGTTGTCATAGAATTTTGTCTTATATTTTCCCTGAAAATTTCCTTTTTCCTAGAAACTTCAAGTAATGTAATCGTTACTCCATCGCTTTCTTGAGCTGAAAAAATTCTATAAACCGTTGGATAATCGTCAGATAGACGGTTTGAATCACATCCAGTGATTGTAAGCGCTACCAAAAATACTAATAAATATAAAAACCTCAAAACGTCCCCCTCCCCTTTTGTATTCATCATTTTAATTTAATGTATTTACTTAATTCTAGAATACCATAAATTTAAAGGGATTCCTTAAAAATATATATTTTATGTGGTGTAAGTAACAATCTTTTCCTCCCCTTCTGAGGAACCTATTAATAACAGTTCTTTCGCAATAAATCGTATAAGCGATGGGAGGGACCTGTAATTTGTTTTTATATGTAAAAACGCTATGTTATCTTTGGTTCTATTTAAGGTGTTATTAACATTGTTTGTACTTTTAGAACGGAACCCGTTAGAATGATTCCTAGGTTTTTTTTATTGATATTTTGAAATCATTTTTGCTTATTACATCATCTGGTTTAGTGGCTAAGAATCGAAAATACTGTCCACTAGCCCATGTTTGCTGGCCAAGAATCGAAAATATTGTCCACTAACCCATGTTTACTAGCCAAGAATTGAAATACTGTCCACTAATCCATGTTTACTAGCCAAGAATAGAAAATACTGTCCACTAACCCATGTTTACTAGCCAAGAATAGAAATTACTGACCACTATCCATGTTTACTAGCCAAGAATAGAAAATACTGTCCACTGACCCATGTTTACTAGCCAAGAATAGAAATTACTGTCCACTAACCCATGTTTACTAGCCAAGAATAGAAAATACTGTCCACTGACCCATGTTTTCTGTCCAAGAATCGAAAAAACTGTCCACTAGCCATGTTTACTGTCCGAGAATCCGAAAATACTGTCCACTAGCCCATGTTTAGTGGCTAAGAATAGAAATTACTGTTCACTACTCCATATTTACTAGCTCAAAAAAAAATTCTTGGCCATTATCCCAAGTTTAATGGCCAAGAATTCAAAATATAGGCAGTCAATTCAATTTACTAAAGATCAACTCATTATAAAGAAGCTTCATAAATCGCATAAACATCGTCTCTGTTTAGCTTTTTAAAATTACCGAATTCTCCGTTGATCATTGCTTTGTCGGTCATGACATCCAGTTTGCTTCCATCTATGTCATAATCTGCTAATCGAGCGGGTGCACCGATACTATTCCAGAACTCGCGAAGTTTTTCAATTCCTTCTAGGCCGATTTCTTCATCTGTTTTTCCATCAGGATTAATCCCAAACACACGAACGGCAAGTTTTTTGAAACGTGATGGATTCACTTGTAGATTATGTTTCATCCAATTTGGGAAAAGGATAGCAAGTCCGCCACCATGAGGAATATCATAGACTGCTGAAACAGCATGTTCAATATTATGAGTAGCCCAATCTCCACTATAGCCCATATTTACCATTCCATTTAAGGCCATCGTTCCACAGTATAGAATTGTTTCACGGTATTCGTAATTCTCCAAATCATTTACGAGCTTTGGAGCTGTTTCCATTACGGTAAGTAAAATTGATTCACATAGACGATCTTGTAGCTCAGTTTTTTCCGCTTGATGGAAGTAATGTTCAAACACATGCGACATTATATCGACAATGCCGTAAACGGTTTGATCTCTGGGTACTGTAAATGTATTAACTGGGTCAAGAATTGAGAATTTAGGGAACGTATGAGGGCTTCCCCAACCATATTTTTCATTTGTTTCCCAGTTTGTAATTACTGAGCCAGAGTTCATTTCAGAACCGGTAGCCGCTAAAGTTAAAACAGTTCCAAACGGAAGTGCATCATTTACGATTCCGCGTTTTACTACGACATCCCATGCATCTCCATCATATTTTGCTCCTGCAGCAATTGCCTTTGTGCAGTCAATGACACTTCCACCACCGACAGCTAATATAAAATCAATACCTTCATTCTTACAAATGTCCACACCTTTTCTAACAGACGAAATACGAGGATTAGGCTCTACACCTGATAATTCAAATGTTTCAACGTCAATTTCTTTAAGAAGAGTCATGACGTCGTCATATAATCCATTTCTTTTTATACTACCGCCGCCATATACAACGAGTATTTTTTTACCGTACTTTGGCACTTCCGTTTTTAATTGCTCTAATTGACCTTTTCCAAAAATTAATCTTGTTGGATTCCAAAAAGAAAAATTATCCATTAAAGTTCATCCCCTTTCATGTATTATTATCCTTGAAATATATGTAGAAAGCAAAAATGCGAGTATATAAAAAAAGCCCAGGCTAAATGCCAAAGGCTTTGAAATTGTTAACATCGAGATTTACGCTACTTCCATCTGAATCCATTTTTAATACACTGACTTGATGGGATGAAAGCAAGTTCTGAAGTTGTGCTGCAACCTCTTGCCCTTTACCTTTAGAAGTAAAAGAAATCATTGTAGGCCCAGCACCGCTAATGACAGTCCCGAAAGCCCCCGCAATTTTCGCTTCTTCACGAATTTCCGAGTAGTTTGGAATGAGGGAAGAGCGATACGGTTCATGGAAAAGATCTTCCTCCATCATTTTTCCCGCGAGCTCGTAATTTCCGGAAACTAGAGCAGCAATCATTACATTTCCGACCGCACTTGCTTTAGCCGCCTCGTTTCGAGTAAATTGCTCGGGAAGAACTTTACGGGCATCCTCTGTTTTTAATTCAACGACTGGAATATAGACGATAAAATCTAGTTCCGCGTCAGTCTTTTTAAAAACCTCAATATCTCCATTTGGTAGTTGCGACGTAATGACTAAACCTCCGTAAAGGGAAGCAGCAACGTTATCAGGATGGCCTTCAATATCGGTTGCAATCCTTAATTTTTCTTCAATAGAAAGTGAAAGTTCACATAATTGGTTAGCTAGTTCTATCCCAGCAATAATTGCAGATGCACTGCTGCCAAGTCCTCGAGCTAATGGGATATCACTTTCCATAATGACTTTACATGGCGGTAGTGTAGAATGATATAAGTTTGCCGTCCGCTCGGCCGTTTTATAAATTAAATGCTCACTTGCATCAGGAGCAGGAGGAAGATGTACAGATTCATGTACAAATTCCCAATGCTCTGATTTTTCAACATGTAGGGTTAAGTATAGATTTAATGCTAGACCAGCAGAATCGAATCCAGGACCTAGATTCGCCGTACTTGCTGGTACAGTGATGCTGAACATACTCATGCAGTTACAACACCTTCGATATATTCTAAAACGGTATTTTCGTCGTTTGGAAGAACGACAGTCTCAATATTAATTTCTGAAATAGCCGTTTGTGGATCCTTTAGTCCGTTTCCTGTCAATACTGCGACAACTTTACTTCCTCTTGGAATATTTCCAGCTTTCAATTGTTGTAAAACTCCTGCGATGGAAGCGCAAGATGCTGGCTCTGCAAATACTCCTTCTGTTCTAGCGATAAGCTTGAAAGCTTCAAGAATTTCAGCATCTGTAACGGATTCAATCATTCCACCTGATTCATCGCGCGCAGCCTCAGCAAGATTCCAGCTTGCCGGGTTTCCGATTCTGATAGCAGTTGCGACGGTTTCAGGTTCAGCGATTGGTTCGCCTTTTACGATGGCAGCAGCTCCTTCAGCTTCAAATCCATACATTTTTGGAAGTCCTGACAGCTTAACTTCATTGTATTCTTTGAATCCTTTCCAATAAGCACTAATATTTCCAGCGTTACCTACAGGGATCGCTAGAATATCAGGTGCACCACCTAGTTGATCGCAAACCTCAAATGCAGCAGTTTTCTGACCTTCAAGACGGTATGGATTCACGGAATTAACAAGTGTTACTGCAGTTGTTTCACTAACTTTGCGAACCATATTTAAAGCTTCGTCAAAATTCCCTTCAATTTCCACTATTTCAGCACCATACATCATTGCTTGTGCAAGCTTTCCAAGTGCCACTTTACCATTTGGAATGACTATGATCGCCCTTATGCCTGCTTTTGCAGCGTATGCGGCAGCGGCAGCAGATGTATTTCCTGTGGAAGCACAAATAATCGATTTGCTTCCAGCTTCAACTGCTTTTGCAACAGCCATGACCATTCCGCGGTCTTTAAAAGATCCTGTTGGATTTGCACCTTCAATTTTTGCATAAAGTTCAATTCCAAGCTGATTGGATAAGTTTGAGAGATGTACCAATGGGGTATTTCCCTCTTGAAGCGTTAATGCCGGTGTTTCATCTGTTACAGGTAAAAATTCTTTATATTTTGCAATTAATCCCGGCCAATTCATTTTTTTGCATCTCCTTCTACACGGTAGTAGCTGATGACTTCTTCTACTACACTTAAATCTCTTAATTCCATGAGCGCTCTTTCAAAACGTTCCATGGAAACATTATGTGTAACGATAATAATTTCAGCAAGTTCATTCTTGCTAATAGGTGTTTGAAGTATTTTTTCAAAGCTAATGTCCAATTCATTAAATAGTGTAGTAATCTTTGAGAAAGCTCCGACTTGATCTTTCAAATGGAGGCGGAAATAATATTGACCAAAGCGTTGAGCGGGAGTTTTTAACACTCTTTCAAAGCGAGGCTTAATAAAGCTTTTTCCATTTACTCCTAGTCTCATGTTTTTAATGACAGCAACTACATCGGACATCACCGCAGTTGCAGTTGGAAGGCTTCCAGCACCTGGACCATAAAACATAGTTTCTCCAACTGCTTCACCATTTACGTAAATGGCATTATATTCATTTTTAACTGCAGCGAGCGGATGGCTTTTTGATAAAAAAGTAGGCTGAACATTTACTTCTAATTGTTGATTTTCCATATGGGCATACCCAATTAATTTCATGACATAGCCTAATTTTTTTCCGTAATTTAAATCTTCAACAGAAACATTGCTGATACCGGAAACTTCAACATCTTCAAGATTTACATTTGTGAAAAAGGCAAGTCTTGCTAAAATGGCCATTTTTCGGGCAGCGTCTAAACCTTCTACATCAGATGTAGGATCAGATTCTGCAAAGCCAAGGTCTTGTGCCTCTTTTAGAGCAGTTTCATAAGAAAGACCGTCTTCGTCCATCTTAGTTAAAATATAATTAGTTGTACCGTTCACAATCCCCATTAATTTTTGAATACGGTCAGAAACAAGTCCATCTGACAATCCTCTTAAGATGGGAATACCGCCGGCAACACTAGCTTCGTAAAATAAGTCGCAATTATTTTCTAATGCTTTTTGCTGTAATTCCGGCCCGTATAATGCAATCAAGTCTTTATTCGCTGTTACAACATGTTTTTTGGCTTCTAAAGCTTGAATAATATGTTCACGGGCTTCTTCAATACCACCGATAACTTCAATGACAATATCAATTTCTGGATCTTTTAAAAGTTCATTTGGATCAGTGGTGAGGTGTGTTTGCCCAATTTGGATATCTCGTTCTTTTTCTACGTCTCGAACAAGAATGCTTTTTACTTTTACTTCACAGCCAACTTGATGGACAAGTTCCTCTTGATGATTTTTAATTAGTTGAACAACTCCACTCCCAACTGTCCCCAAACCCAGCAAACCAATAGAAATGTAGTTTTTCATTTTGTCCTCACCCCTTTTGTGTCTCTTCAGAAAAAACATTTGTCTCCATATAGTAGACATTTTAAAGCCGCATGTCAAGATATTTTTACTGATAATTGTACGTTAAAAATGGTTGCATTACTATTTAAATAGATTCATTTTTTTAAATGTTATAAATAGATGAAAGAAGGTCGAAAAGATGAGTGTTTCAGAGGTTAAACATTCTGTAAAAAAAATGAGTATAACAAAATTAACTATTATCATTATAAGTATCATAATTGCATTAACTTTGATTGTATGTTCCGCCATCTCGGCCTATACAGGATTGAACTTATTAAGACCAGATAAAAAAACAATTGATGTTTCACCTAGTGATATTGGATTTAATTATCAAGATATAAAAATTTTAAGTGAAGATGGAGAAACAAAGCTCTCGGGCTGGGTTTTAGATCCAGAGGTGCAGCCTAAAATGAATCTTATTTTTGCGCATGGCTATGGAGAAAATCGCATTGAAGAAGGAATGCCATTTTTTTCACTTGCAGATGTGCTTATTAAAAAAGGATATAGAATCATTACCTTTGATTTTCGCCATTCTGGAAATTCTGAGGGGGATATGACTACAATTGGAATAAAGGAAAAATTAGATTTGCTAGGAGTAATAAATTGGACAAAAAACAACTATAAAGAACCAATTGGGTTGCTTGGTGTTTCAATGGGGGCCTCGACTTCTCTTTTGGCTGGGGCAGAATCTAAGGATGTAATCGCAGTCGTGGCAGATAGTCCCTTCAGTGATTTACATGATTATCTAAAGGAAAATATGACGAAATGGTCAGATCTTCCTAGTTTTCCGTTTACACCATTAATTTTAACAATAATTCCACTCATGACAAACTTAGATTTATACGATGCCAGTCCCATCAATCTGTTGAATAAATTAGCAAATCGACCTGTGCTTTTTATTCATAATAGTGGAGATGATTTGATTCCTTATTCAGAAAGTGAAAAGATGGTACAGAAGTATCCAGAGTCATTTTCGTTTTGGTTAACTGATGGTGATGGACATGTAGAATCATATAAACAAAACTCAGATGAATATATAAAAAGGGTTGATGAATTCTTTGAATCCGCACTTGAATCGCAATAGAATGGGGTGATATAGATGGATCCTTTAGATGAGAAATTTTATCAGATGCCTACACTTGAATTGGCAAAGGCTCTTCTTGGCTGCCTCCTAGTGAAAGAAGCCGAAGAAGGCATAACGTCCGGCTATATCGTTGAAACGGAAGCATATATGGGACCACACGACCGAGCAGCTCATAGCTTCAATAATAGAAGGACAAAACGTACTGAGATTATGTATGGGAAGGCTGGACATGTTTATACATATACGATGCATACCCATTGCCTTATAAATGTGGTGAGTGCAGGTATTGATGAGCCACATGCTGTATTAATTAGGGCGTTGGAGCCGCACACGGGTATAGATTTAATGAATATGCGCAGACATGTAGACAAGATGAAGAATCTAACGAATGGACCGGGAAAGCTCACGAAGGCAATGGGAATCACTATGGAGGATTATGGTCATCCCTTATTTGAGCGCCCGCTTTATATTGCGCCAGGGATCATACCTGAAGAAATTACGGAAGGAAAACGAATCGGCATAGACAATACAGGAGAGGCCCGCGATTATCCGTGGCGCTTCTGGATTAAAGACAATCCATTTGTATCAAGATGATAAACGCAGCGATGCGTTTTTTTTTTGCAGAAATCGTCCTGTTGAATGGAGATTTGTACTATAGCAGCCAATATGGTGGACTAAATCAACATGAAGGCTAAGGGATTGTCCAATATTGGTGTTATCATGGACAAAATTGTCGTGACCGCTAAGGGATTGTCCAATATAGGCTCTATGATGGACAAATCCATCGTGAAAGCTAAAGAATTGTCCAATATAGGCTCTATGATGGACAAATCCATCGTGAAAGCTAAGGGATTGTCCAATATAGGTTCTATAATGGACAAATCCATCATGAAAGCTAAGGAACTGTCCAATATAAGAGCTATGATGGACAAAATCGTCGTGAAGACTAAGAAATTGTCCAATATAACCACTGTGATCGACAGAATCTATCTTGAAAGCTAAGGGTCTGTCCTTGATAACTAATATGATGGATAAAATCGTCCTAAAGAAATAAATGTAAGTATTGAACCTATTTTTGCTTAGATAGCGTGAAAATTTAGTACTTATCATTTTTCACTGTTGATTAGAACGGAAGGCGAGAAGAATCCTGAGGAGTACGAGGCAGCGTAAATCCAGCTTCGAGGAGTTCTCCGTACAAAGTAAAGCTGCAGGCCCTAGGGGATCGAAGTCAAAAACCAGCAACCTAAGAAGTAAATGAACAACTTCCAGGTTTAGATCATTTGCTTGTCGCCCTTAATCAAAGGCCTTGAGCTTTTCAGCCTCAAGGAAAGCAAAGCGCCTGGAGTGCATATCAATAATCACGTTTTGCCTTTCATTTTAAGGAGAATTTTTCTGTGTCTGTCCTGTTGAAGAAAGGAGATTATTTACATTTATGTAAAAACCCGCTTGACGTGTCATTATGTATTAGTGTACTATTTGGTTAGTACACTAATACATAACTTATGGAGGTGCGCATGATGACCGCTTTTTGGGGACTAATGAAAAAAGATATGCTCTTAATGAGATTTTGGTATATTACATGGCTTATTTTCTCACTCATTTGCATTGTGGGTGGATATTTTATGCAAGATTACTGGAATGAACCGAGCATTGTCGTTCCGATTTATATCGGTTTGATGAGCATGCATTTGTTTTTAATGCCAATCATGATTTTGCATGTATTAAACGTCGAAGGAAAAACACAATTATGGCTCTATAATCCACAAAGCAGTAAAAAATTATTGCTAGCAAAATTAAGTTCTGCCGCTTTATTACAATTTATTTCGCAATTATTGCTTGTTGTATATGGATTGATTCTTATGCAGTTTCTTCTTAAAAAAGGATTGATCACTACGTATAGCGATTTTCTGCCTTTTGAACAGGGAGCTTTTTTTCATATCGCCCTTTTCTCTACATCCTTGTATATGACAAACTGGATTATTTTTCTTTGGACGATTTATCATTCTCTTGGAAAAATCCCGGCTTTGAAAAACTTCCGATGGCTAGTAGTGTTATTAATTTGGATAGCCTTTGGATTTGTTGAAGCGCAATTAGTAAAACTCAAAGTGCTGCAAAATAATTTATTCTCTTTTTCAGCTAATGTAAATGTTGCCCCTTCAATGGAATATGCGAAGGGAAATGGATGGACGATTGTTTATACAGATGTACCTGTTCCTATCGTTCCAATAATAATGTACATCATTTTCGCAATTGCGCTTTTCCTTATTGCAAGTCGACTTCTTGATAAAAAAGTGGAGGTGTGATGGGAATGGCAGCAGATTTCGAAGCTTCAAAACCAATATATTTGCAGATTGCAGATCATATTTTTCAAAAGATTGTCCGTAAAGAAATAAAACCAGGAGACAAATTGTCATCTGTACGTGAAATGGCAATTCAATTAGGTGTTAACCCAAATACCATTCAACGTTCGTATACAGAAATGGAGAGGATGGGAGTAGTGGAAACGAAACGAGGTCAAGGAACTTTTGTCTTAGAAAGAGATAGTATTGTGGAGGAGTTACTACTGACAATGCAAAAGGAAATTATTACTCAGTTCGTGAAAAGCATGGAAGAGCTTGGATTTTCTAAAGAAGAGATGATACATGGATTGCAATCATTTTTAAGTGAGGGGGATACGAATGGCGATCCAATTTAATCAAGTAACGAAGAAGTATGGTTCGGAAAAGGCTTTGGATAATGTAACCCTCCAGCTTCAAGCTGGAAAAATTTACGGATTGCTAGGTCCTAACGGAAGTGGAAAATCAACTACTTTAAAACTGATTGCGGGGCTTGTATACCCAAGTAGTGGGGCGGTGACCGTTCTTGGTGAAGAAGTGACAAGAAGAATAAGCAGGAAGGTAGCTTATTTAACTGAACTGGATATGTTTTACGATTCACTTACTGTAGATAAAATGGTGAGCTTTTTTAAAACTCAATTTCCTGACTTCAATCCTGAGAAGGCAGCGATGCTTTTAGTAGATATGAAACTGGATGGAAAGAAGAAAATTAAGCAACTATCAAAAGGAAATCGTGGTAGGTTAAAGCTCGTTTTAACATTGGCACGTGAAACACCGATTGTTTTACTCGATGAACCTTTTTCAGGATTAGATGCGATGGTACGAGACTCTATTATTAAAAGTCTATTGACTTACATCGATTTTAACGAACAAACAGTCATAATAGCGACACATGAGATAGATGAAATTGAACCAATTATGGATGAAGTGTTTGCTATTTATAATGGTCATATTATTGGGCATGAAAATGTGGAAAGCTTACGGGAGGAACAAGGCTATTCTGTCCTTGAATGGTTTAAATCAATTATGGGTAACGAGGAGAGTGATTAAAGTGAAAACAGTTGTAGAATTAAAAAACGTAACGAAAACAATTCGTGGAAAAAAAATAATTGATGATTTGAGCTTTACAGTAATGGAAGGCGAAGTATTTGGGTTTCTTGGTCCAAATGGTGCAGGGAAAACAACGACGATTCGAATGATGGTTGGATTGATTGGCATTACATCGGGTGAAATCGTCATCTGTGGAAAAAATGTAAAAAAAGATTTCGAAAGTTCTATTAAGCATGTCGGTGCAATCGTGGAAAACCCGGAGCTATATAAATTTCTTACTGGCTATCAAAACTTAGAGCAAGTCGCTCGTTTAATAAAAGGAATAACGAAAGAAAAAATTGATGAGGTAGTAGAACTAGTAGGGTTAAAAGATCGCATTCATGAAAAGGTAAAAACATACTCTCTAGGAATGAGACAACGTTTAGGTATTGCACAAAGTCTTTTGCATGATCCAAAAATTTTAATTTTAGATGAGCCGACGAATGGATTGGATCCAGCGGGGATAAGGGAGATTCGTGATTATTTACGTAGTCTTGCAAGAGATAAAGGAATGTCCGTTATCGTCTCTAGCCATTTACTTTCTGAGATGGAAATGATGTGTGATCGAATTGCCATTATCCAAAAAGGGAAACTAATAAATGTTCAGCATGTGCGTGAGGAAAAAAATACAAACGAAAGAGAATATGTTTTCATTATAAATAACAGAAAACAAGCTTTAAGTTTATTAGATAAGCAAGGATATGCTCCAAAAGTGAATGGAGAAGGAATCGGGTTACTACTAAAAAAAGAACAAGTGCCAAATGTTATTAATCTTCTTGTTCATAACGATTTCCTTATTTATGAAGTGAAAGGACAAACAAGAACGCTAGAAGATAGATTCTTAGAAATTACTAATGGCGGGGAGGTCGCTGTTAATGCTTAATCTCATAAAGAATGAATGGATTAAAATATTTAAACAAGTTAGTACGTATATAATGATTGGGTTTCTACTTCTCGTAATCATTGCAGCGGGTGGAATTACGAAGTATGTGGAGTCTAAAGAGAAGCCAGCTAATGAAAATTGGAAACAAGAGCTTATTGCTCAAAATGAGCAGTATAAGAAACAACTGGCAGATGTAGAACTTGCTGCACCATCACTTAAAGAATTTTATTCTAAAGAAATTGCCATTAATGAATATCGGATTGAACATAATTTACCACCCCAAGATTCATATTCCGTATGGGATTTTATTAAGGAATCTTCTGGTTTGACTAGCTTTGTAGGATTGCTAGTAATCATTATTGCATCAGGAATAGTCGCTCATGAATTTTCATGGGGAACGATTAAAATATTATTAATCAAGCCTTACAAGCGTTGGAAAATATTGATGGCAAAGTATATAACGACTGTCCTGTACCTTCTGACTATGCTTGCTATACTTTTTGCAACAGTCTCCATTTTAGGATTAATCATATTTGGAAAAGGAACAACTGATAGTGTACATCTAGCTTATGTAAATGGGGCAGTAGTAGAACAAAATCTTTTACTCTATTTAATCAAAACATATATTTTAAACTCATTAAGTGTTTTCTTGCTTACAACAATGGCGTTTATGATTTCCGCAGTGTTTAGAAATAGTGGATTAGCAATCGGAATTTCTATCTTCTTACTGTTGATGGGAGGAACTATTACAAACTTATTAGCTGCTAAATTTGATTGGGCAAAATATAGTTTATTTGCTAATACGAATTTAATGCAGTATGTAGATGGAGTGCCTCTTGTTGACGGAATGACCTTATCATTTTCAATCTTAATGATCATTATTTACTTCGTCATTTTTCATGCGATGGCATTTGTGTTTTTTACGAAAAGAGATATTGCGAATTAAGGTAAAATCCTATAAAAAAATCGTTTATTAAAAACATGAAGACAAGTGAAACATTTAAGAAAATCAAGCTCATTCTTTTTCATTGCGAATACGAATGACTTGATTTTTTTGTACTTACTAATGTAAATCTGAGCCATTTTTGATTTGCTATTTAGATTATGTACTTTACTAATATGGGAATTCAAACCATTTTGAGGAAGGAGATGTAGTTTTGAGACCATTAGTTACTAAAGATATATTAGGAGTTATGAATTATGTAGCTGTTTGAGCTTGCAAGTGAATGGTACTGTGAAAACCTTGGGTTCGCAATGGGTGATTATGATTTTAATGACTTTGTAGAATTAAAGGTAGATGAACAATATGTGATGCATCTTTTTAAAACTGAAGAGTTTAAGCCGATGGAGAAAGCAAATTTTGTTTTCAAAGCAGAGGATATTGTCAAAGCACACAAGCAGTTAATAGAAAAACATGTAGATGTAGAACCAATTTTTCACCACGAGGACCATGCTGGCTTTAATTTTAAAGATAGTGACGGCAATATACTAATGATTTGCAAGTATTTCTACTATTATGTTAATGGTTTTCCTCTTTTTGGAACTAAATTAGTTCGATATAAGCACTATAAACGAATAAAAAAATTAATTTATAACAAATTCTAGCACTATTGTTCTATGATTATTTCGATTTATAAAATAAATGTTGTTTTGTTATTAAAAATTTTGATATATTTGATACATACGAAAATTACAAATTAAATGCATAGTACCATTATAATATGAATATGGTCTTAAAACTTAATTCTGTAAGCGTTTTCCATTTTCTTAGAAATGTACTTAGCCAGGAAAAAAGCTTCTAATTAAGTTAAAGCTTTCAGTAAATACCAGAATGTTATAGGTAATATTAAACAATCTAAATAAAAGTCTGGGGAAATTTCTACTAAAGCTTCATTGATTTGTTTTTTCGTAAAAAATATATATGAGGGGGATTACATTTGAAAGCTTCAAGATTATCATTATTCTCACTGCTTTTGGTATTTATGTTAGTTCTTAGCGGTTGTTTCAGTGGGCAAACGGATGAACCGTCGTCCTCTCCTCCAAAAGATGATGGTGAGAAGACAGCAGAGGAAGGAAAGGAACCTGAAGAAGCTCCAGCGGAAAGAAAAATATTGTATCTTAATAATAATGAAGAACCTGGTGCCTTACATCCGGGAATCGCACAAGGTACACATGACTCCTGGATTTTGGAGCATGCATTTGAGGGGTTAACTAAGAAAACTCCTGAAGGTGAAATAGTTGACGGTATGGCTGAAACATGGGATGTCAGTGATGATAATCTTACTTGGACTTTCCATTTAAAGGACGGCATACTATGGTCGAATGGTGATCCAGTTACTGCGGAAGATTTTGAATATGCTTGGAAATATGCGCTTAACCCTGATAGCGCTTCCGATTATGCGTACCAGCTTTATTATCTTGAAGGAGCAGAGGAATATAACAGCTCTGAAGAAGAGTCAAAATTTGAGGAATTAGAAGCAAAGGTTGGAGTTAAAGCTGTAGACGAAAAAACACTAGAAGTAAAATTAGCACAACCAACACCGTATTTCCTTGATTTGACTTCCTTCTATACTTACTATCCAGTAAACAAAAAAGTACAGGAAGCAAATCCTGATTGGTCTCATGAAGCTTCTAGCTACGTTTCCAACGGAGCATTTAAATTGACTGAGTGGAACCATAAAGAAAGCATGAAATTAGAGAAAAACGAAAATTATTATGATAAAGATAAAATTAAGTTGGACGAAGTACAGTTTGTCATTATTGATAATGAAGACACTGCTTGGCAAATGTATCAAGCTGACGAGTTGGATCTCGCTTATCCGCTCCCACAAGATGTACAAGGACAGCTTGTAGATTCCGGCAATCCTGAATTCAATAATGGCCCTGACTTTTCAGTCTATTACTATAACTTGAATAATAATGTAAAACCGTTTAATAACGTAAAAGTTAGAAAAGCTCTAGCAATGGCGATTGAACGGAATACAATTACTGAGCACGTTGCTCAAGGTGGTCAAAAGCCTGCATTCGGTATCATTCCACCGGGAATCAATGATGTCAGTGGTGATTTCCAAGAAAATTCAGGAGACCTTTTTAAAGAAGATGTAGAAGAAGCGAAGAAATTATTAGCTGAAGGGCTTGCTGAAGAAGGCATGAAGAAAATGCCTAAGTTTACAATTCTTTATAATACGTCCGATGGTCATAAGAAAATTGCAGAAGCTGTCCAAGAAATGTGGCGTAAAAACCTTGACTTTACAGTGGAGCTTGAAAACGTAGAGTTCCAAGTGAAGCTCGACCGTGAAAAAGCGGGAGATTATGAAATCTCACGTGCAGGTTGGTCTGGTGACTATGTAGATCCAATGACATTTGTTGATCTATGGGTAACAGATGGTCCATTCAATGATGCCAACTGGGGTAATCCTGAATATGATAAGCAAATCGAAATAGCTAAAACTTCCACGGATCAAAAAGTACGCATGGAAGCAATGCACAAAGCAGAGCAAATCTTGATGGAAGGAATGCCAGTCGTTCCAATCTATTTCTATACAAAACCATTTATGGTGAAGCCACATGTAAAAGGAATCTTTACACCAATTAACCGTTACCCTCAGTTCATTTATGCTGATATTGAAAAATAATAGGTGAAGATATGTGGCAAATTTATGAAAAATCAAGGGTATGTCCATGTGGCATACCCCGATTTTTCTAAGATGGATAAAATCCAAAATTCGGAAAAATATTTGTGGAACGCTACCGTTGATTGACCGCCCTTAGTGGTTGAGTTGAAGGTCTGAATTAGTATAAAACTACACTTCTTAATTAACCATTTTTCCGCAATCTATTAATCTCATTTTTTCATTAACTCAAAATAAATTAAGTCATAAGTCTTATATACCCTACATGTGTACGTACTTCAAGGAAAGAGGTGTTAACATGCTGAAATATTCGTTAAAGCGCTTATTATGGGCCATTATTACATTATGGGTTATTATCACGATTACTTTTATCATTATGAAAATCATTCCTGGAAACCCTTTTGCTAAAGAAGGTCCGATGCCGCCTGCTATTTATAATAATTTACAGAAGCACTATAACCTAGACAAACCTGAAATTGTCCAATACGGATTATATTTAAAGTCATTGCTTCAATTAGACTTCGGTCCTTCCATGAAATCTAAGACTTTGACAGTCAATGACTATATCAAGAAAGGATTTCCAGTCTCTCTTCATCTTGGGCTGCAAGCGCTTATTATTGCTATAACGTTTGGTTTAATATTAGGTGTCATTGCCGCTTTATATCATAATCGTTGGCCGGATTACCTTTCGATGGTCATTGCTATTCTCGGAATATCTGTTCCTAGCTTTATTCTTGCCACTTTTCTTATTCAATATTTTGCAGTTTATTTAAAGGTCCTACCAGTCGCAACATGGAAATCATGGGCACATACCGTTTTACCATCCATTTCTTTGGCGATGTTGCCTACAGCTTATCTTGCAAGACTTATGAGGTCGAGCATGTTGGAGGTCATGAACCAAGATTACATGTTGACTGCTAAGGCGAAAGGTCTTGGAAGAAGTATGATCATTATTAAACATGCAATTAGGAATGCTATCCTTCCAGTTGTAACAGTACTAGGTATTACGACTGCGAATCTCGTTACAGGAAGTTTCATTATTGAGCATATTTTTGGAATTCCTGGAATGGGAGAAATGTTTGTTAAAAGTATCTTCAATCGTGACTATTCTGTCATTTTAGGGTCAACCGTTTTCTATAGTGCTATTTTGATATTCTTAATCTTTGTTGTTGATGTAGCTTATACGTGGATTGATCCTAGAATAAAGGTCGCAAAGGAGAACATCTGATGGAAAAACAAATGAAGTTAACAGAAGATATGTTTCAACCAGTCACTGATAATTTTAAAGAAGCCGAAAAAATATCCCGTCCGTCCATATCTTACTGGGCTGATGTTTGGCGCAGGTTAAAAACAAATAAACTTGCAATGTTTGGACTTGTCATTATTATTTTATTTCTCATTATGGCAATCATCGGCCCATATTTAAATGGATATTCCTACTATGAACAAGATTTTACGAAAAAAAATCTCAAGCCGAATGCTGAGCATTGGTTTGGTACGGATACTTCCGGTCGTGATTTATTTACGAGAGCGTGGTATGGAGCAAGAATTTCATTATTTATAGGATTTATGGCAGCATTGATTGATTTTGTCATTGGAGTCCTGTATGGAGGAATTTCTGCAATAAAGGGTGGCCGCACTGATAATATCATGATGCGGATTGGGGAAGTATTGTATGCGATTCCATATTTATTAATGGTTATTTTGGTTATGATTGCGATGAATAGAGGGATTTGGCCAATCATCATTGCAATGACGATTACAGGATGGATCCCAACAGCGCGGCTTGTTCGTGGACAAGTATTGCAACTAAAAGAATTGGAGTTTGTTCATGCAGCTAATGCAATGGGGGCGAGTATAAGCTGGATTTTAAGGAAACATATGATTCCAAACACACTTGGCCCAATCCTTGTAAACCTTACTCTTACTGTTCCGACGGCTATTTTTGCAGAAGCTACATTGAGCTATCTTGGTTTGGGTGTACAGCCCCCTCAAGCAAGCTGGGGAACCCTTGTTAATGATGCTCTCGGAAGCATTCATATAGGAAATTTGTATCAACTATATATTCCGGCCATTCTAATCTCACTCACGATGTTGGCATTTAATGTGTTCGGCGACGGATTGCGTGATGCCCTCGATCCGAGATTACGGAATTAGAGAGGGGTTAAATGGATATGGAAAAAATATTAGAAGTAAAAGATTTACACGTATCTTTTCAAACATATGCTGGTGAAGTTAAGGCGGTTCGTGGAGTCAACTTTGACATTAAAGAAGGGGAAACCATTGGAATTGTAGGTGAATCTGGCTGTGGAAAAAGTGTGACTGCTAAATCAATTATGAAGCTTTTACCGAATAATTCCGTTCGTTATAAACAAGGGTCAATCCAACTTAATGGTAGAAACATATTGGAAAGCTCTGAGAAAGAGATGCAAAGAATTCGCGGGAAGCAAATTAGTATGATTTTTCAAGATCCAATGACTTCCCTAAATCCAACGAGTAAAGTTGGAAATCAAATTATTGAAGCTATTTTACGCCATAATAAGATTAGTAGAAAAGAAGCTTTTAATAAAGCTTTAAATATGTTAGAACTTGTAGGAATCCCCCAACCATCAAAAAGGATTCATCAATATCCTCATGAATATTCAGGTGGTATGAGGCAGAGAGCGATGATTGCGATGGCTTTGGCATGTAATCCGCGGTTATTAATTGCAGATGAACCAACAACTGCTCTCGATGTGACGATTCAGGCACAAATATTGGATCTTATGAAAGATATACAGCAAAAGACCGGGACATCCATTATATTGATTACACACGATCTTGGGGTAGTAGCTGAAATCTGTGAAAGGGTAGTCGTCATGTATGCAGGACAAGTGGTGGAAACGGCTACAGTTAAGGACTTGTATAGAAAGCCGCAGCACCCTTATACAGAAGGATTGCTAAAATCTGTTCCAAAACTAAATATGGATAGGAAACAACCTTTAGCTCCAATCATTGGAACTCCTCCGGATTTAATCGATCCTCCGAAAGGGTGTCCGTTTTTTGCACGATGTGAATATGCGATGAGTATTTGTAAAAATCATAGCCCGGAACTTGAAGAGGTAAATCCTGGCCATTTTGCGGCTTGCTGGCTCCATCATCCAATGGCAAAGAAAGTGGCTGGAAAGGGGGAGGCAAATGCCAATACAATTAACTGAAAATAATAACAGAAAAGGTTATGAATCTAAGACTCCTCTAATTCAAATAAAAGAATTAAAGAAATACTTTTCTATCGACCGTCATAAATTAAAGGCGGTTGACGGATTAACACTAGATATTTTTCCTGGGGAAACGGTTGGATTAGTTGGCGAAAGTGGCTGTGGAAAGTCAACTGCCGGTAGAACGATTATCCGTTTATACGAACCGACTGAAGGTGAAGTTTTATATAATGGGAAAAATATTTTCTCAAATAAGCATAGGGAAATGGTCAAAATTCGCCGAGAAATTCAGATGATTTTCCAAGATCCATATGCCTCCTTAAACCCAAGGATGACGGTTGAAGAAATAATTGGAGAACCTTTTGCCATTCACCGAACTTTAAGTGGAAAAAAGAGAAAAGAACGCATTAAGGAGTTATTGAAGTTAGTAGGCTTAAATCCAGATCATATGAGCCGCTTTCCTCATGAATTCAGTGGAGGACAACGGCAACGGATAGGCATTGCCCGTGCTCTCGCATTAGATCCAAAATTCATAGTTTGTGATGAGCCAATTTCTGCTCTTGATGTTTCCATTCAGGCGCAAGTTGTCAATTTACTGAAAGAACTGCAAGAGAAGATGGGGCTAACCTATTTATTCATTGCTCATGATTTATCGATGGTAAAATATATTTCCGATCGTATTCTCGTCATGTATCTTGGGAAAATGGTCGAATTAACTGACAGTGAAAGCTTATATGATGAACCTTTGCATCCTTATACACAAGCATTGCTATCAGCAGTTCCTATTCCGGACCCCGAAGTAAAACGGGAACGTATTGTCTTAAAAGGAGATGTACCGAGTCCAATTGCACCTCCGAGCGGTTGCGTTTTCCGTACTCGCTGTCCAGTTGCGATGGAGATATGTTCAAAAGTTGAGCCAAAGTGGCAAGAAGTAAAACCAGGACATTTTACTGCATGTCATTTATATGAAGTTTGAATTTAGACTTTTTACAAACGCTGGCTTACAGTTCCTAATCATAAATCAAGGAAGACCAAAATGAAAAACTCCACAATAGTATTGATATCTATAGTCATTTTATTTATTTGTGGATGCTCTCAGACAAGTACAAGTAAAGATTTTATGGAAATCGTTGGTGATATATCTGTATCTAAAATAGAAATTGTTGATGGAAGAAATGGGAAACGATATAGTATTACTGAAAAAGAAAAAATACAACAATTTATTCATCTTTTAAATGAAAGGGAATATAAAGAAATTAAAAATCATGAAAAAACAAAGGGCTTTGTATATGCCTCTGTTCTTTATTGTGACAACAAAGAATTTTATATAACTTTTCTAGATGATGAAATAGAAATTAATGATTCTTATTTTTCATTGAATATGCCGATTTTAGAAAAAGATATATCCAATCTATTGAAGTAAAAGAAAGACAGTTTATAAGAGGGTTGATTGCTTTTCGTCAATCCTCTTCTTTAAAAGGTATTTTTCGTATCCCCTAGAAATCCACATACATTCGTAACTGCAAAAGGTTTTCCCACAGATTAACCTTTGCACTAACCCTTACATAAATCCACATAATCAATGAAGAAACCTCATGTCAATTAGTGTGAGATTGCTTAGTCATAATTTTATCTACAAACCGAAAGGAGCAAATCATGCTCCTTTTTTTCATGGGGAAAATTATGCTTGTGCACACTTTTGATTTATGATATAGTTGTAGAAAATTAAAAATCCTTTAGTTCGATAGAGTGATAACGAACTAAAGAGTCGGGAAGTGATCGAAATTGTTTTTACCGGCCGGAAGTAAAGATGAAATGGGGATTTCTCTTAATAATCGTTTTCATGTTATGGAGAAGTTTAGAAAAGTGACTAAAATGAGAGGATATAAGCCTATATCAACACCTGTCATAGAATATGCTTCGACTTTTACGAATGAATTTATTGATATGAAGTTACAAGATATGATGAAGTGGTTTAATGGAGAGGGAGAAATTGAAGTACTTCGCCCTGATTGGACGACAGCCATAGCCCGAGCATTATCCTCTCAAGAAAAGAAGCCGCAAAAATGGGCGTATCAAGGTTCTATTTTTAAACGGAATATGCCTGGAGTTGAATATCATCAAATTGGTGTAGAAATCCTTCATTATCCAGAGTTGATGGGAGAAAGTGAATGTCTGCTGATGGCGCAGTCTTTCTTAATGGAAAGTGGAGTTGGCACATGTGTGATTGAACTGGGCCATACTGAAATTTATGAAAGTCTCGTTGCAGAGTTGCAATTATCGAAGGGTGATGCAGAGCGATTAAGACAAGCTATGCATGATAAGAAAAAAGATGAAGTATATCAAATTGCAATTAGCTATAGCGATAAAGAGAAAGCGGCAGAGCTTGCATCACTCGTTGATGCGTTCGGGCCAATTGATATCATTGCTGAATATGAAGAAAGATGGAAAAATCGAGAGAATGTGCTTGGTACTTTACAGCACATTAAAAAGCTAGCCAATATTTTAAAGCAATCTGGTAGTGGAGAAATTCTTGTGGATCTTGGAAGAGTGAAAAATCTTCCGTATTATTCAGGCTTGATGTTCCGAGGATTTTTACAAAGTTCGGGAGCGGTCTGCTTTTCCGGAGGTCGTTATGATCGTTTATATGAACAATTTGGCAAAAGTATTTCTGCAGTCGGGGTTGCCCTTGAAGTCGAGGTACTAGCTGCACAAGTACAAGAATCAGATTCATTAGAAAAGGTCTGCATCATTGCGAATGAAGAATCACTAGCATTTGCTGAAAATGTTAGGAAATCATTTCAAAATTGTATAGTAGATGTCCAGGCTGAACCTGTAAATATTCGAGATTATGATATGGTATACGAAATTAAGAAATTGAATGGAGAGTTTAAGGTGATTGAAAGATGAAACCAGTTATTGCGTTGACAAAGGGAAGGTTGGAGAAGCAATTTATCCAATTTTTAAAAGAACGGAATTATGATGTGAACCCTTTGCTCGATAAAGGCCGAAAACTACAAGTTGAAACAGATGATTTTTTTGCCATTTTTGCAAAAGGCACTGATGTAGCGACTTATGTTGAGTATGGAATTGCGGATCTGGGTGTTGTAGGCGAGGATATTTTATTAGAAGTCCAACCAGATGTATTCGATCTATTACCGTTTCCATTCGGAAAATGTAGATTTGCAATTGCAGGAGAACCTTCAAATTTGACACCTCTAAAAAAGCAGCGGATTGCGACGAAATATCCGAATATCACGACTAAATATTTCCGTGATCAAGGAAAATCTGTCGACATCGTGAAGCTTGAAGGCTCCGTAGAATTGGCTCCCCTTCTCGGACTAGCAGATGATATTGTCGACATTGTTGAGACTGGGAATACGTTAAAAGAAAATGGGCTTGTCGTGAAGGAAGAAATGTTGACTATATCAGCACGCTTAATAGCGAATCGGAACTCATTGAAATTAAAAAGATCCATTCTGACTCCATTAATCGATTCGTTCCGCGTAGAGGAGGCGATAATATGATTCCTGTTTATACTCCCGAACAATTCATTACAGCATTTATTTCGAGGAAAACAAAAAAACAAGCGTTTGAAGATGAAGTGTTAACTACTGTCAAAGAAGTGTTGGAAAACGTTAGGAATAACGGAGAAACTGCGTTAAAGGAATATACATTGAAATTTGATGGTGGAATTCCTGAAAAGTGGGAAGTTTCGGATGAAGAAAGAAAAGAGGCATGGAAACAAGTTCCAGAAGAATTGATTGAAGCGTTGAAAAAAGCTGCAGATAATATTCAAAAGTTTCATTCAAAACAATTACAGCAATCAAGAATGATGGAGATGACAGACGACATTATCTCGGGACAACTTTTTCGTCCAATAGATCGTGTTGGGGTATATGTACCGGGCGGAACAGCGGTCTATCCTTCATCTGTTTTAATGAATACAATTCCGGCTGTTTTAGCTGGTGTGCGAGAGATTGTGATGGCAACACCTGCCCGTGGTGGCGGTTCGATTACGCCAATTTTATCGGTAGCTGCTGATATTGCAGGAGTCCACAAGATTTATAAAATAGGGGGCAGTCAGGCTATTGCTGCTTTAGCATATGGAACTGAAGAAATAGAGCCTGTTGATAAAATTGTTGGTCCGGGAAATGCGTATGTAGCAGCAGCTAAGTCGTTAGTTTTTGGTGATGTCGGAATCGAAATGATTGCCGGACCATCTGAAGTAGCAATCATTGCTGATGAAACAGCAAATCCTAAGTTCGTTGCGGCAGATCTGATCGCACAGGCAGAACATGATGAAAAAGCACGAGCTTTTATTTTCTCTACATCTGAACGATTAGTAGAAGAAACATTGGCTGAGGTAAAAAGGCAATGTGCTGAGTTGCCGAGAAAAGAAATCGCTCAAGCTTCTCTTATGAATGAAGGAGCTGCGGTTGTCGTTCGTTCTATAGATGAAGCATTTCAATTGGTCAATGCCCTTGCACCTGAACATTTAGAAATTCAAGTCGAAAATGCTCTTCAATATTTAAGTAAGGTGAAAAATGCCGGCTCCGTATTTATTGGAAGCTACACTCCAGAACCTGTTGGTGATTATTTCGCCGGCCCTAATCATATATTGCCAACTTCAGGAACTGCAAGATTCTCCTCAGGGCTCTCAGTAGATGATTTCGTGAAGAAAACGACTTTTGTGTATTATTCCGAAGAGGCTCTACGTAGTGCAGCACCATATATTGAAAAAATTGCTACCGAAGAACAATTGGATGGGCATGCTCGTGCCGTGAAAGTGAGGCTGGAAAAATGAGAAAAGCTCTTCAAGGTTTATCGCCCTATAAAGTAAAACCAGAGTTTGACATGATCAGACTCGATAATAATGAGGCATTTATGAGTTTATTGTCATCAGTAGATCTTGGAAAATTACAGGAAACACTAATAAATCGTTATCCTGCTGAAAGCTCTGAGAATCTTGTCAAAGCATACTCGAAATTCAGCGGTTTCCCTGCTAACAATATATTAGCCGGGAATGGATCTGACGAATTAATTTCAATCATTGCCCAATATTTTTTAAACCCAGATGATGTAGTGGTTGTCCTAGAGCCTGATTTTTCAATGTATGAGAAAAATGCTGTCATTATGGGAGCAGAAGTAAACCGCATTTCCTTAAATGATGATTTTTCACTACCTTTGGAGAAAGTTTTGGAGGAAATTAAAGCAAGAAAACCAAAGCTACTGTTCCTATCGAACCCAAATAATCCAACGGGTCAACTTTATTCAAAAGAAGAAATTGAGGAACTAATTTTGGCACTTCGTCAAGTGGAAGGTGTCCTTGTACTAGATGAAGCTTACATCGATTTTGCAGGCGAGTCTCCTTTTGCAAAAACAGTATTGAATTATGGAAATCTTATTATATTAAGAACTGCATCGAAAGCAATGGGGATGGCTGCGTTAAGGCTTGGATTCTTGATTGCGAATGATCAAATCATTGAAGGAATTAGTTGCATTAAGCCTCCTTACAACGTGAATACAATTTCTGCACAAATTGGTGCACAATTATTGGAAAATCCTAATGTATTGGATCAATTTTTATTAGTGCAGCTAAATCAAATTGCTGAGCTAGAGGAAATGTTAAATGAATTTATTCGCAAAATTGTAGGTGCTAAGTTATTCCCAAGTCATACTAATTTCTTTCTAATTAAAATGAATGATGCTAAGGCTTTAGCTGATTTCCTTTATGAAAGTAAAATCAAGATTCGCTTTTTTAATGATGAAACAATGAAGGCAGTTAGGATTTCTGCAGGAACGAAGGAAGAACATGCGAAGCTCCGTGCTGCATTAAATGAATGGAGTGAGATGTATGCGAAGCGCATCTAATAAGAGAGAAACATTAGAAACAAAAATTGAACTCGAGTGCCGGTTGGATGATCCATCCGTTGTAGACATTCAAACTGGAGTCGGATTTTTTGACCATATGTTGGATGCATTCGCCAGACATGGCCGAATTGGTTTGACATTAAAGGTAGATGGTGACTTACATATCGACAGCCACCATACAGTGGAGGATGCGGGAATCGTACTCGGAAAAGCCATTCGTGAAGCATTAGGAGATAAAAAAGGAATTGTCCGCTATGGATCTTCTTACGTCCCAATGGATGAAACGCTTGGTTTTGCTGCAATCGATATTAGCGGGCGACCGTTCCTTCAATTTGAAGGAGAATTTCAAACGCAATCACTCGGAAATTTTGACACTGAATTAGTTAAAGAATTCTTCAGAGCATTTGCTTTTAATGCCGGCATCACTTTACATGTTCGCGTACTGTATGGAGAGAATACCCACCATAAAATTGAGGCGATATTTAAAGCAGTTGGCCGTGCATTGGCAGAAGCCATTCGAATTGATCCTACTATTAAAGGGGTTAATTCGACGAAGGGTTTGATTGAGTAAACGATGAGTGTGCGTAATTCAAATCAAGCATCATGTTAATGCAAATGGTTGTATCAGGGGGCTACAAATTGAAAATATTACCTGCGATGGATTTAATAAATGGAAAATGCGTAAGGCTTTATCGAGGAGATTTTAATAAAACAACTCAGGTGGGAAGGGACCCTGAGTCCCAACTGAAAACGTTCATTGAAGATGGGGCGGAAATCATTCATATCGTTGACTTGGATGGAGCTCGCTCTGGAAAACCCGATCAAATCGAGCTAATTACGAAACTTTGTTCGATTAGCACTGTTCCGATACAAATTGGTGGCGGAATTCGTTCAATTGAGACAGTAAAAGCTTATGTTGAAGCTGGTGTTACGCGAGTTATTTTAGGTACGGCTGCATTGAAGGATGCACAATTTGTAAAAGATGCCTTAGCAAGTTATAGCGACCATATTGTAATCGGAATTGACGCGAAAAATGAAAAAGTAGCTGTTAGCGGTTGGGAAACTGAAACGGATGTCGATTATATTGAATTCGCAAAGGAAATGGAAGAACTTGGAGTTAAACGCATAGTGTTCACTGATATTTCTAAAGACGGTACGATGCAAGGACCCAATCTTGAACAACTAAAGAAAATCAATGATGCAGTTAAATGTGACATTATTGCTTCAGGTGGAATTAGAAACCAGGAAGATTTAGATGCTATAGCTGCAATTGGAATTAATGAGGCAATCGTTGGAAAAGCGATGTATGAAGGCACAATTAAATTAAGGGGTGGTGCTTTATGACAACAAAGAAAATTATTCCATGCTTAGATGTAAAAGACGGAAAAGTCGTGAAAGGTATCAATTTTGAAGGTATGCGCGAAATGGGAGACCCTGTTGAAATGGCTAAATCCTATTGCGAAAACGGTGCAGATGAATTGGTATTTTTAGACATCTCCGCAACAACAGAAGGCCGCGATACAATCGTAGATGTTGTCAAAAGAGTTGCTGAAAAAGTAACAGTTCCGTTTACCGTAGGAGGCGGCATTCGTACGTTAGAAGATATCGAACAAATTTTAAATGCTGGGGCAGACAAAGTAGGAATTAATACTGCTGCAGTTGCACGTCCTGAACTTATTTCTGAAGCATCTGAGAAATTTGGCTCTGAGTGTATTGTAGCAGCAGTGGATGCAAAACTTTTTCCTGATGGCTCATGGCATGTAATGACTCACGGGGGATTAAAGGATACAGGTATCGATGCAATTGAATGGAGCAAAAAGCTTGAAGAACTTGGTGCAGGATCCATTTTACCAACAAGTGTTGATCGTGACGGTGTGAAGGATGGCTATGATTTAGCACTCACGAAAGCGATTGTTGATACAGTTAGTATTCCTGTCATTGCGTCCGGTGGCTGTGGAAATGCAGAACATATTGTGGAAGTGTTTGAAAAAACAAATGTAGATGCTGCTTTAGCGGCCTCCATTTTTCACGAAGCTATTGTTACTATTGGCGAGGTAAAAGCACTTTGTAAGGAACGGGGAGTTGACGTAAGTGAAGCTTGATTTTTCCAAAGGACTCCTTCCTGCAATTATTGTAGATAATCAGTCTCAAGAAGTCCTTATGCTGGCTTATATGGATGAGACGGCCTTTAATAAAACCGTAGAAACGAAAGAAACATGGTTTTATTCACGCTCCAGAAATGAATATTGGAACAAGGGAGCTACTTCAGGAAACAAGCAAATCGTAAAATCCATCCAATATGATTGCGACGGAGATACTCTTTTAATAAAGGTGGATCCGTTAGGACCAGCGTGTCATACTGGAGAGAGAACATGCTTTTTCAAATCCGTAGAGCTAGAAGGCGAAGATGCAAGTGAAGTTCAAGGTGAAAATCAAACGATTTATGCTGATTTAATGGAGGAAATCCAAGAACGGAAAATGACGCCTGTTGAGGGCTCATATACGAATTACTTGTTTACAAAAGGAATAGATAAAATCGCCAAAAAGCTTATCGAAGAGGCGGGAGAAGTCATTATTGCGGCAAAAAATAATGACAAAGAAGAATTAGTAAACGAAACAAGTGACTTACTATATCATTGCCTCGTACTCCTTGCCGAACAAGGAGTAGCTTTAGAGGATGTGGAAGCCGAGCTTCGCAAGAGATCTTCCAAAAAAGGAAATGCCAAAAAAGAACGACGTGAAATAAATAAGTGGTGAAAAGAAAAGCGGTGCTGGCCGAAAAAGGGGCAATTTGACACAAAAGTCAATTAGCCTCTTTTTCGTATATCATATTATGTATATTTTTATCTATTTCTATTAATTGTTCGAGTGTCTAAAAACTAAACAATTTTGACATCACTGAAAATTAAAAGTATAATCGCAATATTAAAATTCGACATTGGAGTGAAATACTGTGAAGGACGTTTCCTTTGATACATTAGCTGTTCACCAATCACATAAAAATAAAAACAACTTTACGAGTAAGGCTACTCCGATATTTCAAACGTCCTCATTTTCATTCAAAAATTTGGATGAACTCGAGAGTTACTTTGAAGGCGAATCGCCATACTTATATACACGATATGGCAATCCTAATACAGATGAATTAGGTTCTGCAGTAGCTGCTTTAGAAGGTGCAGATTCGGGAGTTGCTTCTTCATCAGGGATGTCTGCTATATTGGCAGGTGTTCTGGCCGTTGCAAAAAATGGTGATCATATTGTGGCGTGCGATGATTTATATGGTGGTACATATCATCTATTGGATGCTGAATTAAAAAACTTTGGGATTGATGTCACATTTGTTTCATTTGCGAATGAACAAGAGATTAGAGACGCCATTCGCGAAAATACTAAACTATTATATACAGAATCTATTACTAATCCATTCCTGCGTGCTGAAAATATCAAGATGCTCGTTAACTTGGCTAAAGAATTCAATTTAGCTACGATGGTCGATAATACTTTTGCTACTCCATATGTTTTACAGCCATATTTGGACGGAGTGGACCTAGTCGTTCACAGCGCTACAAAATATCTAGGTGGTCATAGTGATGTATCAGCAGGTGTCATTGTAGGTAGTGAGCAATTAATTCAATCTGCCCGTCAAAAAGTCATCAGCCTCGGTGCAAATTTAAGTCCTTTTGAAGCATGGCTTACTTGTCGAGGAATTAAAACACTTGCATTACGAATGGAAAGACAGAATAAGAATGCTCAGTTTATTGCGGATCAACTAAATCAAAGCACACATATTGAAAAAGTATACTACCCTAAGAAAGTTTCTGAAAAAGGAAATGGGGCAGTCGTAACAATCGAACTTTCTTCAAATTGTAATGTTCATACCTTTTTTGCTTCACTTGGCTGGATAAAAATTGTTCCATCTTTGGGCGGGGTTGAAACCTCTGTCTCCTATCCATCAGGGACATCACATCGCAATTTGCCGTCAGAAGCACAGGTAAAACTAGGAATAAATGCTCGTGTCGTTCGCATATCAATTGGGATAGAAAATCAAACAGAAATTTTAGATCAGCTTTTATCAGCAATTAAAACATCATTAAGATAGGTAAATTATTCAAAAAAGGGTTTGACACATCTTATAAAGTGTTTTATACTCACTTTACAAATGAAATGTATTAGTGCTTTAAACAATTAAATTACGATCTCTTATCAAGAGTGGCGGAGGGAATAGGCCCTATGAAGCCCGGCAACCTGCAAACATTATGTTTGGCAAAGGTGCTAAATCCTACAGATCATGGATCTGGAAGATAAGAGGAGGAACCGTATTAATTCGCCCTCTTCTTATGAAGGGGGCTTTTTGATGTTTATAATGATAAAATGATCAAACTTATTTTTATTAAACCGAGTAAATCTATCATTTTAATCAAAATTGGAGGAACAAAAATGAAATCATCGTTTACTAGATTTTTTATTCTATTATTAGCTTTATTCACAATAACAGGGTGCTCGAGTAATGCAAGTGGAGCAAATGGAAAACCGAAAAAAATTATTTTGGATTACGCGTATTATTCACCAACGAGCCTCATTTTAAAAGAAAAAGGATTTGCAGAGGATTTATTTAAAAAAGAAGGAATAGAGGTAGAATTTGTACTGAGTCAAGGAAGCAATAAAGCGCTGGAGTTTTTAAATTCAAAAAGTGTTGACTTCGGTTCATCTGCTGGAGCAGCTGCGCTTCTTGCAAAGGCGAAAGGTTCTCCTATACAAACCGTTTATATTTTCTCAAAGCCAGAATGGACTGCACTTGTATCGAAAGATTCTTCGATTAATAGTGTTGAAGATTTGAAAGGGAAAAAGGTAGCAGCAACGCTTGGAACAGATCCTTATATATTCTTATTGCGTGCATTAGAAGATAAAGGCTTATCTGCAAAAGATGTGGAAATTATTAACCTCCAACATGCGGATGGTGCAGCGGCTCTCCTCTCTGGGGAAGTAGTTGCGTGGGCAGGACTTGATCCGCATATGGCAAGGGTTGAAAAAGAAGCAGGAGCTAATTTATTTTTCCGTAACCCAGATTTTAATACGTATGGAACGTTAAACGTTCGGACCGAATTTGCTGAAAAATACCCAGAATACGTGACAAAGGTAATTGAAGCATATGAAAAAGCTCGTCAGTGGGCGATTGATCATCCGGAAGAAACGGCTGAAATTTTAGCAAAAGAAGCGCAAATTGATATAGAAGTTGCCAAAATTCAAATTGGTCGCAATGATTTTTCCACTTCTAAACCTGGCGATGAGCAAATAGCTGCCATTACTGCTGCAGGCGATGTTTTAAAAAATGAAGGGTTAGTTGAGGGAAATGCGGATATTGAAAAAATCGTCAGAGATTTAATTAATTCGAGCTATTTCAAATAAAACTTCTTCTTGGAGAAAAACAAAGACAACTTAAAGAGCAAAAGGTGGTGCTTTTCATGAATGGAAGAAGCGAATCATTAAAAATTGCGGTGGAAAAGCCGAAAACAAAAGAGTTTAAAAAGCGATCAACGAAACTTAATTTGAACTGGTTACTAGGTGGCATTATCCCTCTGATTCTGTTAATTACATGGGAAGTGGCAGGAAGGATTGGGTTGATAGAAGCTCATCTCCTTCCAACGCCAACAAAAATCATAAATGAAATCATAAATATGGGAGCAGCTGGTACTCTTTGGGGACATATTGGGACGACATTGTTGCGAGTAGGAGCAGGATTTTTTCTAGGTACAATTGCCGCACTTATATTAGGTTCAATTGTCGGATATTTCACTGTCTTTGAAAAATTAATGGATCCATTGATTCAAGCATTCAGATCGATTCCTTCCTTAGCTTGGGTCCCTTTATTTATCCTATGGATGGGAATTGGAGAGTCGTCAAAGGTCACTCTCATTGCTGTTGGTGTATTTTTCCCAGTATATTTAAACATTGTTTCAGGCATTCAAGGTGTTGATCGCAAACTCATTGAAGTTGGGAAAATATATGGATTTACTTCTGCACAAACATTAAGAAAAATCATTTTACCTGCATCCTTGCCATCCTTTTTAGTAGGACTGAGAAGCGGGTTAGGTCTTGGCTGGATGTTTGTCGTCGCAGCAGAAATTATGGGAGCAAGCAAAGGATTAGGCTATTTATTAGTCGTCGGTCAAAATACGTACTCGCCGCACTTAGTAATTGCCAGTATTTTATTATTTGCCGTCATTGGCAAACTGACCGATTCTTTGTTAAAAAATATCGAGAAAAAATCACTTAGCTGGCAGGATAGCTTTTCTAATCAGCGTTAAAGGAGGACTTCGAAATGCTGGCCGTACAAAATATAACGAGAACTTTCAATGAAGGAAAAGCTGGTTTTCGAAATGTGACCTTTTCCATTGAGGAGGGAGAAGTAATCGGCATTCTTGGTACGAGTGGATGCGGAAAAAGCACGCTATTACGTGTCCTTTCCGGACTGGATGAGAAGTATCAAGGGCGATTTTCCTTCGCAAAAAAAGATTCAGAGCAAACGGTAGGAATGATGTTTCAAGAGCCGCGTTTAATGCCATGGCTTACAGTTAATGAAAATATTTGCTTTGGCATTCAAAAGGGACAGCAACTAGAATTGGCAAAGGAATTATTAGAATTGGTTGGTCTAGAAGAATTCGCTAATCATTATCCTAAAGATTTATCCGGTGGGATGTCACAAAGAACGGCAATTGCCAGATCATTGATTACCGAGCCGGACGTGTTGCTATTAGATGAACCATTCAGTGCTTTAGATGCTTTTACAAAAATGCAACTTCAAGATTTATTATTATCCATTTGGAAAAAAAGACAAACAACGATGATACTCGTTACTCACGATATAGATGAAGCTTTGTATTTATGCGATCGGATTTTTATATTGCGTGGGCAACCTGGTGAATTATACGCAGAGATAGAGGTTGAACAAACAAAACCACGGTCACGAGGAAATGTGGTTTTGGCGGAGAAAAAAGCTGAAATATTAAATCTACTTGATTTAAATCGTAACTCGAAGGAGGCCCTACTATGACGAGACAATTAATTATTCCTCCATACGAAGGTTCTTATAACGTACAAAACGATCTTGTTGGACGTAAGCCGTTTAACTGGGAAGAAGTTAAGAAACATTTTAGCTGGCATAAAACAGGGAAGGTCAATATGGCTTATGAATGTATTGATCGACATGTTGAAGCTGGGTTTGGTGAAAAAAAAGCACTCCATTACATCGCGGAAAATAGCGAATGGTCATTAAACTATCGTGAATTGAAAGATGCGACAGATCGATGGGCAGTTGTTTTAAAAAAGCACGGAGTAAAAAAGGGAGACTTTTTATTCGTATTTTTACCAAAACATCCAGAATGCCATATCGCTATTTTAGCGGCGATTAAACTAGGAGCGATTGTAGGTCCACTTTTTGAAGCATTTATGGAAGAAGCGATACGAGACCGAATCTCCGATTGTGAAGGGAAATTCCTTATTACAAACGAAGAATATTTACAACGTGTCCCGCTGCACGATTTACCAAGTTTAACAACGATTTTTCTAACGGATCAGCATAGCACTACTGCTAACGCTATTTCGATTCCAGAAGAGCTTCGTCAAACTGATGTAAAGGAAGACGTAATTGAATGGGTAGATCTTGAAGATGGGTTGAATATCCATTACACGAGTGGCTCGACCGGAAAACCGAAAGGAATTATACACGCACATAGAGCGATGATTCAACAATATATAACAGGGCGATGGGTTCTTGATTTAAAAGAGGATGATGTTTATTGGTGCACTGCCCATCCCGGCTGGGTGACAGGTTGTGTGTATGGCATATTCGCTCCATTATTGAATCGGGCAACGATTGTTTTGCATGGTGGTCGTTTCAATGCGGACAGCTGGTATGAAACGATTGAAAAAACAGGTGTGACGGTTTGGTATAGTGCTCCTACAGCATTTAGGATGCTAATGGCTGAGGGGATTGAAACTTTACAACGATATGATATCAGTACACTCCGGCATATTTTAAGTGTCGGCGAACCACTAAACCCTGAAGTCATTTACTGGAGTGTGGAACATTTAAAACTGCGTATCCATGACACGTGGTGGATGACTGAAACAGGAGCACAATTAATTGTGAACTTGCCCACTGAACCAATCAAGCCAGGATCCATGGGAAAATCGTTCCCTACGATTGAAACTGCTATATTAGATGACGAAGGAAATCAACTACCAGTTGGTGAAGTCGGGCATCTGGCGATAAAAGGAACGTGGCCAGCCATCATGAAGGAAGTATGGAAAAACGAAGAAAAATATACATCTTATTTTCCTTTCGGTTCAGGTTGGTATTTGTCTGGTGATCTCGCATTAATAGATGAGGATAGCTATATCTTTTTCCAAGGCAGGAGCGATGATATGATCAATTCCTCTGGAGAACGAATCGGACCGTTTGAAGTGGAAAGTAAACTAATTGAACATCCAGCAGTTGCAGAAGCAGGAGTCATCGGAAAGCCAGATTTCATCCGCGGTGAGATTGTAAAAGCCTTTATCGTACTGAAAAAAGGATATACAACATCCCCAGAATTATTAGCCGATATTCGTATTTTTGTGCGTAATCGATTAGCGGCACACGCTGCTCCACGAGAAATTGAAGTAATAGAAGAATTACCGAAGACAAAAATTAGTGGTAAAATTTTGCGCAGAGAGTTGAAGGCTAGGGAAATTGAAAAATTAAAAGTGGTTGAAGTGTAAGAAGAACCCATATCCGTTTTGGGTTCTTCTTAACTTTGTAAATATTGGTTCTTTGTCGTTTTAATATACACTTTTTTAGCTAGATCTCCTAAAGCAAACCCAATGACACCACCAGCAGTGTTTAAAATCAAATCATCTACATCGAAGCTCCTCGGAATGATCATTCCAAAATAACTAAAGGAGAGTTGATAACTCTCAATCGTTAAACTTGTTAAGAAAACAATGATGGCTACCTTTTTTATGTTATTAATATTAAACAATAACGATAAATACACTCCAAGTGGACCCAACATTATCAAATTATAGAATGATAATTTAATAGAATTCCAAAAGAGCCAATCAGCACCATTTAGTCTATACATGGCAATCCAGTCGGAAACGAAATAAAACGGAATGTACTGGATAATAATTGTTGCCCATGATCGATCTGGTTGAATCATGATTCTCCCAGCAGTGATGAAGGACACATTCAACAAATAAATTATAAAGCTATAAAAAACGAATCTTTTAAAAAGATGTTTTGTCCTATTTTTCGCAAAGTCCAATGCCATAGCAATGATAATGATGGAAAAAAATGCGATCACAATAATATTGTCTATTTTTTATCCCCCCTAAGTAAATCAATTATATATAAAACCATCCCATATACATACAAAACTGGTAAAATATATACGGATAGAAAGGGGGAAGAAATGCTTTCTCGTAGAAATATAATCATTTTTATAGTGTTATTTATTGTGATTTATTGTTTGTTTTTTCTTTTTTCCTTTCACCATAAAGAAAAAGACGAATCTTTAATGAGTGATGTTGGTCGCTTAGTTCCTATTAAAGTTAAAGAAGTAGTAAAGGGTCTGGAAGTTGAAGAGATGAAGAACCTTTTACAAGAAGCAAAGGAGCAAAACTTAAAGGTTTCGATTGCTGGAAAACAGCATAGCCAAGGGGGACATACATATTATAAGGACGGAATTGTCCTGGATATGACTACATACAACAAGGTTATTAAGGTAGATCCCGAAGAAAAACTAATTACCGTTCAAAGCGGGGCTACTTGGGCAGATGTTCAGGAAACGATTAATCCTTATGGTCTATGTATTAAAACGATGCAGGCTCCTAATATTTTTACGATTGGAGGCTCCATGAGTGTAAATGTCCATGGAAGAGATATCCGTTTTGGACCATTAATTGAAAGCATCCTGTCCTTTCGATTGATGAATGCAAATGGAGACATATTAAATGTCAGCAGGACAGAAAACGAAGAATTATTTCGACTTGTCAATGGAGGGTATGGGTTATTTGGAATTATTTTAGATGTAGATATTGAGCTTACAGACGACGTTTTATATAAAGTAAGCAATGAATGGATTGATTATCATGATTACCCTGAATACTTTAAAGAAAAAGTTTTGAATTACCGTGATGTTGAAATGCATAACGCGAGGATATCCGTTGCTCCAAAAAGCTTTTTAACGGAAATGTATGTAACGAATTATTCCTTAACAGATGAGAAAAAGCTGGAAGATTACACTGATTTAGTAGATGAAAAATATGTCCGTAGAAATAAATTTGCATTTGGACTTTCAAGAAATTCTGATTGGGGTAAAAACTTCGTTTGGTTTGTACAAAAGCATGCGTTTAAAGAGGGAAAAGAAAAATTTATTTCTAGAAATAATGTCATGCGTCCAGAAGTTGAGTTTTTAAATTATGAAGGAAAAAATGATACAGATATCCTTCAGGAATACTTTGTCCCAGTGGATGATTTTCCGGAATATGTTGATAGATTAAGAGAGATATTAACCGAAAATGATTTAAACGTTTTAAATATTACAGTCCGACATGTACCAAAAAACGAAGAGGCTTTTCTTTCCTATGCGAAAGAGGATATGTTTGCGCTTGTATTTTACATTAATCAAGGAATTTCTGCGAAGGAAATAGAAAAGACAGGGGAAGTCATTAGAAAAATAATTGATTTGACGCTTGAAATGGGTGGGTCTTATTATTTACCTTACTACCATTATCCAACGAAAGAACAAATGAGGGAGGCATACCCACTGACAGACGAATTTTTTCAAAAGAAAAAAGAATATGATCCGGATGAGAGATTCATGAACCAGTTTTATGAGGAGTATGGAAAATGAGATGGATCGTAATATCGCAAAGTATTGCTATTCTTGGAAGCAGTCTCGTTTTTCCGTTTTATTTAATTTTTATTAAAGAAGTTGGTGGAGGTTTTCTACAGTACGGTATTTCATATGGTTTGTTCACGATCAGTTCGTCACTTGTCCATATTATTGTAGGAAAATGGTCGGACCAATTAGGAAGAAAACTATTTTTGTTAATTGGTAGTTGGGGAATGGCGATATTATTACTATTTTTCCCTCTTGTAACAGACGTATGGCAAGTATATGGACTGCAAATTATCCTCGGAGTCATTGGAGCAACACAAAAGACTAGTGAAAAGGCGATGCTTGCTGACTTTACTGAACGAGGAAAACGTGGAAGGGCTATCGGGAAATACCATTTCTGGACATCGATTTTTACAGGAATTGCTGTCATGCTTGGGGGCTTTATTATTGATTTATTTACATTGGACATTATTTTTTATATAAGCTCACTCATTTTATTCAGTAGCGGCTTTTTTGTTTTAAAAATAGTAGAAAAGGAGAATTGAATAATGCAAAATCCTAAGTTGAAAAAGCTGCATGATGAATGGTTAATCGAAGCAACCATTGAGGATATGCAGGATAAATTAGATTCTAGGGAAATTACATCTGTTGATCTTGTACATATGTATTTATATCGAATATCCCATTATGACAAGTCGATTAGATCAGTATTAGAAGTAAATCCTGAAGCGCTGCACGTTGCTGCGGCATTAGATGTTGAACGAGCTCAAAAGGGTCCTAGAAGTAAGCTGCACGGAATTCCTATATTATTAAAGGATAATCTTGATACTGGAGATAAAATGCATACGTCTGCCGGTTCGCTTGCTCTTGATGGTCATTGTGCGGAGAAGGATTCGTTCGTAGCAGCTAAATTGCGTGAAGCAGGGGCCATTTTACTTGGAAAAACAAATATGACGGAATGGGCTAATTTTATGACATTTGGGATGCCTAGTGGATATAGTTCAAGAGGTGGACAGACCTTAAATCCGTACGGAGAATTTGATGTAGGGGGTTCTAGCTCTGGATCAGGAGCGGCGATTGCAGCAAACTTTGCGGCTGCATCAATCGGAACGGAGACATCGGGATCGATTTTAAATCCATCCTTGAAAAATTCACTCGTTGGAATAAAACCAACAGTTGGGCTCGTAAGCAGAAGTGGTGTCATTCCAATTGCCCATACTCAAGATACACCAGGACCAATGGCGAGGACTGTAAAAGATGCAGCCCATGTTTTAACAGCAATTGCAGGTCTAGATGAAAAAGATCCAGCTACTTTAACAAATCCAGCAAGGAACGGAATAGATTATGCTGCTGGATTAACAGAAAAAAGTTTGAAGGGTTATCGGATTGGTATTGCTGGAAAACCTTTTTCTGAAAGAATGAATAAGCACAAAATAAAGATGATTGAAGACGCAATTCATTGCTTACGGGAGCTTGGAGCTGAAATCGTAGAAGACATCGTCATTCCCTCTGCAGAAGAAAAATGGGGTTATGAAATATTACTTTACGAGTTTAAACCAGACTTGAATACATATTTAAGTTCAACAGCACCTAACAATAAAATTCGTTCACTGGCCGATGTCATTGCCTTCAATTACAAGCATCCGAAGGCAATGCTAAAATACGGACAAAAACTGTTGGTCGCTTCTGAAGATACGAGCGGCACTCTATTAGAAAAAGAATATATTGAAGCATTGGAAAAAGACCAATACTTATCACGAGATCAAGGAATTGACTTTGCCTTAAAACAAAATAACTTAGATGCAATCTTCTTCGGAGGAGATAGAGGCTCTGAAATAGCCGCAAAAGCAGGTTATCCTACAGTCATCGTACCTACTGGATATACTCCAAATGGAGAACCGTTTGGTGTGTCTTTTACAGGTACTGCATATAGTGAGGAGATTTTACTAAAAATTTCTTACGCTTTCGAACAGACCAATAAACATCGGAAGGCTCCTGTTTTGAAAGAAGATAGTGATAAATAAGGACAAATAAACAATAAGATGAGTAGAAACAAGCAAATCATTAAGTGTAAAAGTAACAAGGATTAATCGGGGCTGCCTTTTGAGTAGCCCCTTATTAAATATTTTTACATTAAAACTCACAATGTGGCATTTTAACTCTCAGGCATAGGAGGGATACCATGAAAGACCTAAGAATAGAGCAACTTGCTAGGAATGTTGCTACATATTCTGTAAATCTCCAAAAGGGAGAAAAATTGTTAATTGAGGTAGAAGGACATGATAGCGTATTGGCTAAAGCTATTATGTTAGAAGCTTATAATGTAGGCGCCTATCCTTTTGTAATATTCACGGATAAGGATATTCTTCGAACACAATTGATAAATAGTTCACTAGAACAATTAGAACGATTAGCCTCATATGATTTTGTCCGTATGAATGATATGGATGCATATGTGCTAATTAGAGCAGATGCCAACGAAAGTGAACTGTCTGATGTTCCTTCAGAAAAAATCGATCAATATTGGAAGGTCTATTATCATCATGTCCATGAACCTCGATGGGCAAAAACTAAATGGTGTATTTTGAGTTACCCTACCCCTGCTGCAGCACAACGCGCTATGATGTCAACGGAAAAATTTGAGGATTTTTACTTTAGCGTATGTAATCTAGACTATTCGAAATTATCCGAGCAAATGGATGTTTTGGTTAATCTTTTAAGCAAAACTGATAAAGTGAGAATTAAGGGAGAAGGGACTGATTTGACGATGTCCATTAAAGGAATGCCCGTCAGAAAAGATGCCGGGCTGCAAAATCTTCCTGACGGTGAAGTTTATTGTGTCCCAATCAAGCATTCTCTTAATGGAATGATATCATTTAATAGTCCTGTTAATTTTAGAGGGACTACATTTGATAATATCGTATTAACATTTGAACATGGAAAAATAATTGAGGCAAAAGCAAATAATACGGCAAAGTTTTTGGAGATTTTAGAAATAGATGAAGGTGCTAGATATATAGGTGAATTTGGTATTGGTCTAAACCCAAATATATCAGAGCCAATTAACGATATTCTATTTGATGAAAAAATTTGGGGGAGTATTCATTTGGCAATTGGTAGTGCCCCTGTTCAATGTAAGGATTCAAATCTGTCTTCTATCCATTTGGATATTGTATATATTCAACGTGCAGATTACGGCGGTGGGCAAATATGGCTAGATGATGTCTTGATAAGAGAAAACGGTTACTTTGTTACTAAAGAACTTGAAATATTAAACCCTAACACAACAAAAATATAAAAACACAGTAATCTGAATAGGCTGATATTATTTAACCTTGTAGGGCTAGGAAAATCGGTTCAAAGGCGTGACGAAAAAAAACCTCGTTGTTCTAGACCAAATCAAGCACCGAAATAACGACAATACTGTTTCTACGATGATTGTTGAAAGTTGACTGTTCTCAATACATACAACCTATGAATAACTTTATTTATCAGAATTTTTCCATTATATAATAGACTTGAAGTGTTGATTATAAAGGATTTTTACATAAATATAGTTCACTAGTAGAAAATAAAAATTTATATATATTGGGGTATTGTGCACATTTAATTGCGGATGATATATGGCTAAGAGGTTTTAATCTTTCTTGGTTAAAGAACAGAATGGATGCTGATGAAGGATTATATAAGTTATACCATAATGATTTTCGATTACTAAATGGAAAATTATTAGAACACTATGGTTTTACAAATGAATTGAGAAAAACGTTTAGTCATTTTCCTGCAATCTTAGATTTAGATGAGGTTAAGTCCAAAGACGTTGAAAAACTCGTTCCTTATGTATTAGGTGATATGGAGTACGATAAGGAAATTTTAAATGAAAAACTTAATGTTTTTACGTTTAATCAAATAGTTGGTTATATAGAGACATCCGTTAATGTGGGGTTATTGAAAATAAAGCCTATACTTACTTAATACATTTTAAAAATAACATAATGAAACAAGGGAACTCACAAGACAGTATCGAGTTCCCTTTTATTATGTAAAAAAGCAACAAGGTTATAGCTTAATCGTCTCTCCAATTTTTATGACCTTTAATCGATCCTTGTCTAATTCACGTTTATCCCATTCACTATACATTCGATCCAGTGCTTCCTTCGGAGTATCGTCAGCAAGACGGTAAGCACCATAATGCATCGGTATCATGAAATTAGCTCCAGTATCTAAAAAAGCCTTCACAGCTTCTTCAGGATTTACATGTTGGCTCGACATAAACCATTCAGGTTCATAAGCACCAATCGGCATAAGGCAGAAATCGATAGAATATCTCTTACCAACCTCTAGAAATCCTTTGAAATAGCCACTATCCCCTGCAAAATAAATACAATGATTGGCACAACTTATGACCCAACCACCCCAGTGTGATCGATTAGTATCTGTTAACGTTCTTTTTGTCCAATGTTGCGCTGGGGTAAATGTAAAATGTAAGTTTCCAATATTTTTACCGTCCCACCAACTAAATTCGGTTACATTTTGGAACCCTTTTTTCATAAACCATTTTCCGAGTCCAATTGGAACTAAATAAGTAGGATTTCCTTTTAATTTTTTTATAGAAGAATAATGCAAATGATCATAGTGACTGTGTGAGATAAGTACAAAGTCTATGGGCGGCAAATCATTAATATCGAGACCAGGTGGCGAAAGCCGTTTGTCCATACCCAGTTGCTTAGCCCAAACAGGGTCGGTCAATATATTTTTTCCATTCAATTGGATTAGAAAAGTAGAGTGACCGATCCAAGTAATTGTTGCTCCGGATTTATTTAATTGTAAAAAACGCACCTCTGGATTTACAGAAGGAACTTGAAATGACAAATCTTTTTTCTTGCTTTTTCTTTCTTTTCTCCAATTACGCAAATCCTTAAATGTTTTAGCAGTAGAAACATTATCTAAGTTTTCATAACGGTTTTTCATGCTCTTCCTCACAATATATGGTATATTCTCTAGTTTACCATTTGGTAAGGAACAGGAAATAGTTTTTCTTCAGGGCGTAGATTGTAGTATGATAAAATTTATAACGTAAAAGTGAGGAAACGTCATGAATATATTATCTAATTTGAAACCGACTCTTCAAAAAATCTGGGAAGAATCCAATTTTAAAAATCCAACTAAAATACAAGAAAATGCTATTCCAGCTATATTAGAAGGAAAAGATCTGATTGCAGAATCTCCTACTGGTACGGGAAAAACAGTAGCGTATTTATTGCCGATCTTAGAAAAAATAAATGAGGAACATAGCGGATTACAGGCTGTCATTTTAGCCCCTTCCCGTGAATTGGTCATGCAAATATATCAAGAAGTACAAAAATGGAAGGTTGGAACACATATTAAAAGCACCTCATTAGTAGGTGGAGCGAACATAAAACGACAACTCGATAGGTTGAAAGAAAGACCTCAGATTGTTGTGGGAACACCGGGAAGAATTTTAGAATTAATTAAAATGAAAAAACTAAAAATGCATGAAGTTAAGACCGTTGTACTTGATGAAGGGGACCAATTATTAAATAAAGAACATCTGGATTCGGTGAGAAACATTGTAAAATCTACAATGAATGATAGGCAACTCTTAATGTTTTCCGCGACTAAATTGGAGGACCCTGATCAAGTTACGGCAATGATTGGAAGAAAGCCTGAAATTATTAGTATAAAAAGAACGGAAAATAATTCGGCGAAAGTAAATCACTATTATTTACTCTGTGATCCGAGAGATAGAGCAAAACTTCTTCAAAAAATCGCTGCCATGAAAGATGTAAAAGCACTTGTATTCGTTAGGGACGTTGGTAATATGACAGTCCTAGCTGAGAAGCTTGAATATGAAAATGTTTCCTTAGATATCCTGCATAGTGAATTAGGAAAAAATCAGAGAGAAAAAGCAATCAAAGCGATACGAAACGCTGAAGTAAATTTATTGCTTGCAACTGATGTTGCTGCCAGAGGACTTGATATAGAAGGCTTAACTCATGTAATTCATTATGACTTTCCAAATGATATTGATCAATATGTCCATCGCTCAGGAAGAACAGGGAGGATGGGAGCTGCCGGAACAGTAGTGTCATTCGTGACTCCGAGGGATGAAAGGGAGCTAAAAAAATATGGAAAGATATTAAAATTATCGATTCAACCACGAAGAATTTTTAAAGGGCAGTTCGTAGAGCTAAACAATAAAAATGTAAAACAAGAGAGAAAATAATTTTTTTTAACCCGCGTTCTTTTGTGACGCGGGTTTTTAGCATCTACGCTGGATTACAATAAATAATCTCAAGATAAGCTTCGAATTGGAAGTAAACCTTCAGTTGTTGTTAAAGATGGGAATGGAAAGATGATGCACAATGTGGATATGGAGGGTTATATCTATATTATTGATGAGCTAATAACTGAGTCAGATATTATCACTCACCCTAATACGACAATGGAACCAGGGGAAGAATGGCTGACTCAAAGAGAAATGCAGCTTAAAATGATATCTAATACTAAAATTACTCCGTCTGAAATTCTTTGCGAAAAAGAAATAGGTATGTTTTTAAAAAATAATAGACAAACAAGTAAGATGAAAAGAAAAGCATGGAACATTAATTTTAACTGGTTCTGTTGATGGGGAGTTTTGTGACAAAAACACAGTATTTCGTATCAATTTTTGCAACTAAATTAACACCAAAAATAACATTAATTCAAAAGGAAAAGAGCATTATTCTGATGCTCTTTTCGCATTCATCTATTTTCTTCATCATACGCTAAGAATAAATCTTGTAAATCGCCATTTATAGGTTCTTTATCCCCAGTAATCTTCATTTCAATTTCTACTTGTTCACCAGGTATGGTAACAACACCATCGATAATTCCTAAAATAGTCGAAATAGCATCCACTTGAACTTGTTCAATGATTTTAAATAGTATCTTTTTGTTGTCCTCCGTAAGTTCCTCAAAAAACTTCAATGCCTCTTTCCAATAAGAATCAGTAACATCTTTCATCTCATTATTGTTAAATAATTCCTGATACGAAACAAGATTTTCTTTGATTATTGTTTGATATAATTTTTTAACAAGTTCTTCTGCTGTCATATTCTAACTCCCTCTTATGTACTTGTATCTATTCTAATTATACTACCTTTATTTGCATTTTTAGGGATTACTTTTAAACTTAAAAAATAGCTAAATTTTACCAGTAAATTTAGACAGTAAAATCGCAATAATATCAACTTGTTCATAAACCATTGTACAATGTTTATTTAATGCTAAAATGAGTGTTATTTTTGGTGAAAAATCAAAAAAATGGCGGTTATATCAATAAAAAGAGACCTATTCACTTATGCGAAAAGGTCTACTATTTTAAATATTATTTTGGGTATGGCCCCCCCCTGAAGGGAACCCGTTATTTTATTAATTCGCTTCATAGTAAAAGTGCTCCTACAATAGATATTTCATAATTGTAAATGGTGTCGCTTAAGTAGTAAGAGCTACCTGTATGTATTCTATTTTCTTTATCATCTGCTCTTTTTTCTGTAATTTTAGAACATTTAAATATTTCGTTGACTTAAATGAATGTAAGTGCTATCATTACAAGGATTTTGAATAGATGGTAGTTTATTTATTTTACATATTAGGGAGGAGAGCAAATTGAAAAACCTACTAGGAACAAATGTTATCACTCAAATCGGCATTCTAGTACACGACATTGAAAAAACATCACAAGTATATGCTGATTTCTTTGGAGTGGATAAACCAGAAGCAATCGTCACGGATACAATTGAAAAGGCACAAACGGAGTATAGGGGAGAGCCATCTGTTGCAAGAGCAAAACTAGCATTTTTGGATATGGGGTCTTTGCAGATTGAGTTAATAGAGCCGGACGAGAATCCAAGCACTTGGAGAGAGCATCTTGATCAACATGGCGAAGGTGTCCATCATATCGCATTTCAAATAGAAGGGATGAAGGAAAAAATCCAAGTCTTAGAGCGGGCCAATATGCCTCTTGTTCAAAAAGGGGAATATGAGGGCGGTCGCTATGCGTATATTGATTCTGTAAAAGATTTAAAAGTGATGATCGAACTGTTGGAAAACGATAAGTAGGTGAAAAAATGACTAAGCGAATTATTGCAATGGTTGGTGACTTTTACCATAAAGAGGAATGGGCGGTTGCATCGCTAAACAAAGCTTTGGAAAGATTGCCTGAAGTCACAGTAGAATATGCACCAGCAGAAAATATCATCGAGCATTTACAAACTAATCCGGATGCTGTCGTTCTATTTAAAGAAAATCGGTCAAATCCTCAGGATGAAGAGATTGAAACATGGATGGATGATGAAGTAGCTACGGCTATTAGCCAATATGTTCAGGATGGCGGCGGCTGGGTTGCTTGGCACTCGGGTTTAGCATCCTATGAAAATATTGAAAAATATACTTCTATGTTGAGAGGTTACTTTGAATATCATCCTGATAAGCATCAAGTCGTTACATACAAGATGGTTGCGGGAACTGAAATAACGAGTGACGAAAGCGAATTCGAATTTCTGGATGAGCATTACTTTGTTTTTTGTGATGAAGATAATACAAATATTTTCCTTACATCGGAATCTGTGGACGGTTCATCCATTGCAGGCTGGACTCATGAATATGGAAAGGGGCGTGTCGTCTGTTTAACACCTGCACATTTAGAAGAAGGATTGTTGAATCAAATGTTGACTTCACTTCTTGCAAATTCAATAAAATTAAGTTGTGGCCAACAGTAAAAAAGAGGGAAATCGAAAATAGTAATCGATTTCCCTTTAAGCTTTTATGTACGCTAATCTCTCTCTATAATAATCTATCGTACCAAGTTCACTGTTTAAGAGAAACTCCATTTCCTCTAAATGCTGCCTTTCTACTACGGAATCTTCCTTTGACCAAGCTACTCTGTATATAAAATAGTAATCTTTTATTTGCCTGAAAATCACATCTGAGTTGGGAAATTCATCAAAACGAGCTTTGATATTATAATGCCTCGTATATGACCATTTCAATATTTTCACCGATTATCCCACCCTTCATACCTTTCATTATAAGTCGATATGGCTAAGATGAAAACAGATTATATATATATTTTCTTAATGGATATTGCAATCTTCGCAGATACTATTAAAATTAAGCTGATAACCTAGATTGGAAGCGAGGTTTAGTTTTGGAAGCAGTATTATATGAAAGAATCCCTTTTACTAAAGAAAAGTTTTTCGATACATATGTACATTTAACAGGAAATAGCGATCATCATGTGTTGCTTGAAAGTGGACGTGTTGGAAAATATAGCGTTGCTGGTATAACACCATTCGCAGTAGTGAATGGAAATGAAAACGAGGTTGTAATCGATCATAGCGGAGAGAAAACGGTTTTATCAGGAAAACCACTAGAAGTACTGGAATCGTGGATGAAACAGTTTGAATTTTCTCCTATTGCTGGAATCCCTGATTTTCAAGGCGGAGCGATTGGATATATTAGTTATGACTACGCATGGTGCATTGAAAAGCTACCTAACATAGCTAATGACGATTTAAACGTTCCCCTCATTTATTTTTTCTTATTCGATGAATGGGCGGTTTTTGACCATGAGGAAGAATGCTTATGGGTAATGGTGTTGAATCGTGAGAATGCAAAGGAGAAATTGGAACAAGCAACTGCAAAGTGGAATGAAACTGCTTCGATTATGCAAGGTTCAGTCGATGTAAAATTACATAATCCAGAAATTCAAGTTTCATTAACGGAAGATGAATATGTATCCGCCGTGGAAAAAATCCAACAGTATATTTCTGAAGGAGATATTTTTCAAGCGAATTTAACGGTTAGACAATCAAAAGAATTAAGAGTTCCACCAATTGAAGTATATAAAGAATTGCGTATATTGAATCCTTCACCTTATATGGGATATATGCATACTCCAGATTTTCAAATTGTATCAGGTTCCCCAGAGCTATTAGTAAAAAAAGATGGCAATATAGTAAGTACTCGGCCAATCGCGGGGACAAGACCACGTGGGATAGATGATGAAGATGATGCCCGCTTGGCTAATGAATTGATTGGAAATGAAAAGGAAAATGCCGAGCATATTATGCTTGTAGATTTGGAACGAAATGATTTAGGGCGAGTGTGTGAATATGGGACGGTAAAAGTGGATGAATTGATGACAGTTGAAAAATATTCGCATGTCATGCATATTGTGTCGCATGTCACTGGAAAATTATCTCCCGAAAAAACTGCCTATGATCTAATCGAAGCTGTTTTTCCAGGTGGTACGATTACTGGTGCTCCGAAAATTCGTACGCTTGAAATCATTGAAGAGTTGGAGCCGGTCAAGCGTGGAGTATATACGGGATCATTTGGCTGGATTGGATTTAATAATGATGTAAATTTAAACATTGTCATCCGAACGATGCTAGTAAAGGACGGAATGTGTCATGTACAGGCAGGTGCAGGCATTGTCATAGATTCCAATCCAAAAGCAGAATACGAAGAATCACTAAAAAAAGCGACAGCACTTTGGAAAGCGAAGGAAGCAGCTGAAATGAGGAGAATGGGATTATGATTTTGATGATCGATAATTACGATTCTTTTACGTATAATCTTGTCCAATATTTAGGCGAGCTTGGTGAAAAAATAATCGTCAAAAGAAATGACGAAATCTCAATTGAAGAAATTGAGAAGTTAGCGCCGAGTTATTTAGTCATATCACCAGGACCATGCACACCAAATGAAGCAGGAATTTCCCTCAGAGCTATTCAGTATTTTGCCGGAAAAATCCCTATACTAGGAGTGTGCTTAGGACACCAAGCAATAGGGCAAGTGTTTGGCGGTGAAGTGGTGAAGGCGGAACGACTACTCCATGGGAAAACATCTGCAACCTATCATGATGGCAAAACCATTTTTTCAAATATAAATAATCCATTCCGTGCAACTCGCTATCATTCATTAATTGTAAAAAAAGAGAACTTTCCTGAAAGTTTAGAGGTAACTGCTTGGACGGATAAAGGAGAAATTATGGGATTGCGTCATAAAGAGTTGCCGATTGAAGGAGTCCAATTCCATCCGGAATCCATTATGACCGAAGCGGGAAAACAGCTTCTGCATAATTTTCTTAACTGCTATCGAATGGAAGTAATATAACATGTTTATTTATTTGAACGGGCAATTTATAGAAAAAGAAAAGGCGATGATTTCGCCTTTTGATCACGGATATTTATACGGGCTTGGGGTTTTTGAAACTTTTAGAACCTACGGCGGTCACCCATTTCTTTTAATGGAACATTTGAATAGGCTGAATGCTGGGTTAGAGGAACTGTTTATTACACGAACGTTCGAATATGAAGAAGTTTTGAGTATCATTGATAAGCTTTCGGAGTTAAATGGTTTAAAGGATTCCTATATAAGATTCAATGTATCAGCAGGCAGCGGAGAAATCGGTTTGCAAACAGAATCCTACGACGAACCTACTGTTATCATGTTTCAAAAGCCTCTTCAAATTTTAAGTGGAATGGTGGAAAAAGAAGCTGTAGTTCTAGAACTTCGCCGCAATTCACCAGAAACAACGTATCGTTTAAAATCACATCACTTCTTTAACAATGTGGCAGCGAAACGGGAAGTAGGACCAAACCCTAGTAAAGAAGGGATCTTTCTGGCTGAAAATGGATATATAGCTGAGGGAGTTACCTCGAATGTATTTTGGGTGAAAAATGGAGTGCTATATACCCCTGCAATTGAAACAGGAATATTGAACGGCATCACTCGTGAATTTGTTATGCAATTGGCTAAACAAGCTGGGATGTTAGTAGAGGAAGGATTCTACAAGAAAGAGGTATTAGAAGAAGCGGATGAAATCTTCTTTACAAATTCTGTTCAAGAAATTGTTCCAGTGAACCAATTGGAAATTAAACGGTATCCAGGTAAAAAAGGAAAATACGTACAAAAGTTAAATAAATTGTACCAAATCAAGGTTTATGCGCTTCGGTAATGGGGTAAATAAATATCACACTAATACTTTACATCCTGATAAAATTCAATGAGAAAAGCGGCAGCATAGTTTTCTCAGGGCGGTCGGCACATACTCCTCCATATAGGAAGGAGGTGAAGCCGTATGACAGTATTTGAAGCATTAACCATCATGATTTCATTCTCAATTTTGGTTGTTGCAACGCTGTCATTCAATAAAAAAGACTAAAACCGCTCCTGAGATGTCCCGACTCCGGCGGTTTTAGCGAATTGTGTTATGACTTCCGATAAGGGACTAGCTATCGCCTTACAATTTCGATGTTACCAGCATCGAAGTTTTTTTTGTTTCCTTGACTATAGTATACCCCTATCTAAAAAATTCAAAAACCCTTTTATTATCTTAATTCTAAGAATTCACTCGTTGAGTAGAATTTGATGATGAGCGTAGTTTAATGTAATAAATCTATTTGAAGTAATTTTTCGTTGTTCATTAAACATATCTCCCAAAAAGAACCTTTTCCCCTATTATACAAAAAAAAGAGCAGGAGCCTGCTCTTCTTTCATTTCGTATTTTTCTTCTTAGCAGCGTTTTCAAGTTTTGTTTTCGGCTCTGCAGCAAATTCTGTATCCTGTCCATAACCTTGAGGATTTACGCTGTTAGCCTGCTTTCCCCTTGCATTGCCACCATCTTTTGCATTTCTGTTTAGTTTTGTTTTACTCATCTTATTCACCTCACAAAGAATCTAATTTGATCATTATGATGAGTAAAAATGTAGTGAACTATACACCTTTTTTCAACTTTTTCATTTTATTAAAACATTGTTGGCGGATTAAGGAATAAGGATCACCAGAAAAGACTTTTATTAAGCAGCTTATCAATTTGTAATAAAATATAAAAATCATAACAACATTTCGACAATTATTTCTTGACGAGTTTTTTGTAAAGCGTTTTAATTAAATATCGGGGTATACGATCTGAAGCTTTTAGTGGTATTACCATCATACAAAATTTTACATATATAACAGTAATTGAAAGCGTTATTATGTTAAGCTACAGGTACTAAGCTAGGGGGATATACGTGAAAAAAGGGATTAGAATACCGCTTGCAGTTAAGCATCTATCTTTCTATATTGGTTTATTAGTTATCCCCGTTATTTTTATGGGATATATCATACATTATTACTTGCTGGCAAATTTAAAAGAGCAAGTGACAGCTTCGAATGAGCAAAAACTAGTTCAGATGAAAGATATTATGGATACAAAATTATCGGAATTGCATAAAATATCGATGCAAGTTTCCTCACAACATGAATTGACTCCATATTTTGTTAATAATTTTTTTGATGTGTACAAAGCAAAAAAATTATTAAACTATAAGGTCGGAAATGATTTTATATACGAGATTTTTTATTACATTAGGGGCGATCAGTTTTTGTTTTCTGGGGGATCTAGTTATATGCTAGCACCTTTTATCAATTCCTATTATCAGTTTCCAAATTGGTCCTATGATGATTTTTATAAGGATATGAATGAAAGACATCATCCATTTTTACGAAATGCTGAAGAAGTTAGCATCTTTAACGGAAGATCAATTAACATCATCACATATGGAGTACCTGTTCCATTTAATAACACGGAGCCGTATGGAACATTAATGTTTTTTATTAAAGAGCAAGCGATTAAGGATATGTTAAAAAACGTTATAAGTTCTAATCAAGGAAATGCATTTATACTTGATCAACATGGCGGGATTGTAACGAAGCTATTTAATAGAGATTCAGAGTTAACTAGTATCACCAATGAATTTAAACTGAAAAAATTGCAGGATGAACAAACAGTAAAAATTGATAATAAGGTTTATTATTTGTCCTCCATCAAGTCAGATTTTTTGGATTGGACATTTATTACAATTTCTCCTGAATCAGAGGTGATGAAAGATGTAAACAGTGTTAGGAATAAGGTAATGATTTCTTATGCCTTTGTTTTAGGAGCGGGAATATTATTAATTTATTTAGGTATGCACATCAATTATAAACCTTTACGGAAGCTAATCCGGAAAGCTGAGGAAAAATGGTCTCATTTCGGTCAAAAAAACAACGCGCTTGATAACGTTTGGGAAGCGATTAATTACTTTGAGTCCCGAAATCAATTATTAAGTAAAAGAGTGGAAAAAAACCGCCCCGTTCTTCAACAATATCTATTAATTCGCTTGCTCCGTGGTGAAATTACTGATTATGAGGAATTTAATTTACTTGGGGCTGATATAGATATTACCTTTGAGGAACCTTGCCATTATGTTATGCTTCTTGATTTTTATAAAGAGAGGTTACAAGATGCAGAAAAACGCGATCAGTTAATAGATGGCTGGTTGGAGAAAATACCCGCAGTTGAATCATATCGAGTCAATTTACTAGAAACATCTAAAATAGCGATTATATTGTCCGGAGATGTGAAAACCACGTTTCTTGATAATTGGTATCAACACATTATTAAAAATAAAGCTTTCCCGGTAACAATTGGGATTGGTAATAGTTATCACGAAATAACGCAAATTGGAAAATCTTATTTAGAAGCTGCAACAGCTCTTGATTATAAATTAATAAAAGGTGCAGACCAAATAATCTATTTCACTGAAATTTTCGAGGTGAAAACAAATATTCATTGGTATGAAAGAGAGATTGTGGCTGAATTGGAAATGTCATTGCGGCAGAGACAAAGGGAAAATGCTGTTGTCATTATGAACAAGCTAACACAGAGTATCAAATCGCCAGATACCACTTTGTTTATGGCCAAGTGTCTTATGTATGATGTTACAAGTACTGTTATGAGGATTGTCCACGACATACAAACGATTCGTGCAAAGATGAATGAAGCATTTCCGGATGTACTTGTTATTAATGATTTTCAATCAGTAGGAGAAATGGAAGAGACCGTTAATAAAATGATCGATGTTTTTTTTGCACTGTATGAAGAAAATGAATCTGAAAATCAGCTTCTGGAAAATATACTTTCTTTTATGGAAGATAATTACAGTGATTATCAATTCTCGATTCAGACGCTGGCGGACCATTTTTCTTTATCTGAAGCTTACATTATGCGTTATTTTAAGAAGCAGACAGGAGAAACAATTTTACAGCATTTAAATCGAATAAGAATGAATCAAACAAAAGAAATGTTAACGAATACAGATTTACCTGTAAAAGATATCGCCATGCAAGTTGGATATAGTGATGTGTCTAGTTTTATCAGGAAGTTTAAACAAATGGAGAAACTTACACCAGGAGAATATAGAAAACAATTTTCCAATAAAAATGCAAAGTAAATAAATGAATTTTCCATTCTTTGAGGTAGAACTTAGTTTCTACTTCAAGGAGTGGTTTTTTTATATGAACTTCTAGAAATGCAATAAAATCAAGCTTTCTTCGTGTTTGTTTTTTGCATATCGGTTCATTTTTCGCCTATTTTGAATCCTTATTCCTTACAACCGGCTTTTATAGTTTTGGCATATCTATTTTGAATTGACTGATTGTCGATGAAAAAAATCCATTTTATGATAGCTTCACTGGACGACGAGGTGTTTGGTTGGAAATGATATCGTTTTCCACATCCAGATCATGCAGAACATTATAGAAAGGAGAAAACAAAATGGAGGTGCAAGAACAAACCGCAATCCAAAAAAGTAAACCGATTGCAGTCAAAAAACAAAAGCTATCGAAAAGAATGAAAAAAATATGGAAAAATTACGATTTGTACTTATTATTACTACCAACTCTTCTCTATTTTTTAATCTTTCATTATTTGCCTATGTACGGAGTGCAAATAGCATTTAAAAACTTTAATCCTGTGTTGGGAATTAATGGTAGTCCTTGGATCGGTTTTTCTCAGTTTGAACGATTTTTCAATTCATACCAACTTTGGACGGTTTTGAAAAACACCCTTGGGTTAGCATTGCTTGAATTGGCAACGTTCCCAATCCCAATTGTTATGGCTTTATTATTAAACCAGTTAACTAGTAGGAAATATAAAAGGATCGTACAAACGGTTACGTACGCTCCACACTTTATCTCCGTCGTTGTATTGGTAGGAATGTTGTATTTATTTCTTTCTCCTAGGACCGGGATAATAAACCAATTTCTAGTTTTAATAGGAATGGAGCCAATCTTTTTCTTCGGAATTCCCGAATGGTTTAAACCATTGTTTATATCATCAGGTGTGTGGCAGAACCTTGGTTGGGGAATGATCATTTACCTTGCTGCACTAAGTGGAATCAGCCCAGAACTACATGAAGCAGCCATTATGGATGGAGCAAGTAAGATAAGAAGGATCTGGCATATCGACATTCCGGGAATTATGCCGACTGTCATTATATTGTTGATTCTAGGTATCGGAAACTTACTTAATGTCGGTTTTGAAAAGGTTTACCTAATGCAAAATTCGTTGAATGTATCTTCTTCTGAAATCATTCAAACCCATGTATATAAAACAGGGCTACTCGGTGCCCAATATAGTTACGCAGCTGCAGTTGGATTATTCAATTCCATTATTAACTTCATCTTGCTTATATTCATCAACCAAGCGGCGAAAAAAGCCGGACAAGCAAGTCTGTGGTAAGAAAGGAGGCACTTAGTTTGATTTCAATCAGTCGTACTAGAGGAGATAAAATCTTCGACATCGCGAACACATTGTTTTTTGCAATCGTACTCATCGTTACGATTTATCCTTTATATTTCATGTTAATCGCTTCATTTAGTAGTCCTACTGCAGTGAATAATGGAGAAATATGGCTGTGGCCAAAGGACATCACATTTAAAGGATATGAAATGATTTTTGACCATAGCAAAATATGGACAGGATATAAAAATTCTATCATTTACACAGTAGTCGGTACTACGATTAATGTTGTTTTAACAATCACCGGAGGTTATGCATTATCTCGTAAAGACCTCCCAGGAAGAAATATATTCATGTTTTTCATCGTTTTTACAATGTTTTTTAGCGGTGGAATGATTCCATCTTATTTATTGGTAAAAGATTTAGGAATGGTCAACACGATGTGGGCTTTAATCGTACCTGGAGCAATCTCCGCTTATAATCTCATCATCGTAAGAACATTTTTTCAAAGCACGATACCAGACGAGTTATTAGAAGCAGGTATTATGGATGGATGTACTAATTTGAAGTTTTTTACAAATGTCGTTATCCCACTTTCCAAACCAATCATTGCAGTAATGGTATTGTTTCATGCAGTTGGTCACTGGAATGCATATTTCTCGGCTTTAATTTACTTAAGAGATACAGCACTCTATCCACTTCAACTAGTACTTAGAGAAGTCTTAATTTTGACACAAGCAAATGAGGTTGTAGAAAACTCAGGTGCATTAGTGGAAAGTAGTAAGGAAATGGCAAATGTTTCCGGTTTAATAAAATATGGAATCGTTATTATTGCAAGCCTACCGATGCTGATCCTGTATCCATTTATTCAAAAGCATTTTGTTAAAGGTGTCATGATCGGGTCAATTAAAGGTTAATTGACTTGTTCATATATAATAAAATTAAGGGGGAAACCAACAATGAAAAAGAAGTTGATGATTCTCTTTGCTGCACTATTGCTACTTCTAGGCGCATGCGGTAAAGACGAAAAAGCAGGGAATGCTGGAAAAGAAATCCCTAAAGATAATGCTGATGAAAAAGTAACATTTAAGGGATTTGGAGTAAAAGCTCCAGCTGCTACAACAGATTGGAATGATATGCCGTTCTTACAAGGCTTGGAAGACAATGTCAATGTTGATATTGATTGGACAAATGCAACAGCACAAACATATCAAGAACAAGTAAACCTAATGTTCGCAAGTAATGATCTTCCAGATATATTCTTTTCCGCATGGACACTAGGTGCGAATGATATTGTAAAATACGGTTCAACTGGACAATTAATTCCGCTTGAAGATTTAATTGAAAAAGAAGCTCCAAATATTAAAGGTTTTTTAGATAAAAATCCTGACTTGAAAAAGATGATTACTGCTCCAGACGGACATATTTATGCTATTCCTCAATATGATGTGTCAAAAGGAAGTAGAGCAAACGACGCATTTTTCATCAATAAAGCATGGCTTGATAAATTAGGTCTTGAAGTTCCAACAACTACTGAGGAATTCAAAGAAGTATTGAAGGCGTTTAAAGGCCAAGACTTAAATGAAAATGGTAAAAAAGACGAAATCCCATTCAGTTTTATGTACAATAATGGAATCCGTGGACCACACTCTTTAAGCGGTTCATTCGGAGTTGTAGGTCGTAATATTGGTGTTGAAGGCGGAAAGGTATTTTATGCGCCAACAAAACCTGAATTTAAAGAGTATGTTAAGTTTATGCATGAGTTATATGCTGAAGGCTTAATTGACCAAGAAGCATTTACACATGATGTACAAGTTTACGATGCCAAAATCCAAAACGAAACACCAATTTTAGGTGCATATTTTAACTGGTCTAACTTTGCGATGTTCGGAAAAGTAGATACAGATTATGTAGCTGTTGCTCCGTTGAAAGGACCAAAAGGCGATCAAATGTGGAATATCAATGCAGGAGCATTCAGTTTTTCAGGATTCTCGGTGACAAATGCTAATAAAAACCCAGCTCGTGCTATGAAATGGATGGACCAAATGTATGATCCAGAAATCGGTTTGCAAATGACGCTTGGACCATTTGACCAAAACTTGAAAAAGAACGATGACGGTACTATTGAATTAATCGACGCTCCTGAAGGTGTAGGATATGAAGAATTTAGACATAAATTTACACCTGGTTCCTACGGAGTGTATGGAAACTTACAAGATATTAGAACCAAATTGATTCAAAGTGAAGGAGCGTCAGAAAAAGACGCATTGGCAGACTTATATGGCCCATATCAGCCGAAAGAATATTATCCGAATGTAATGTACAGTGCAGAAGATGCAGAACGCTTATCTATCCTACAAACAGACATTGACGGATACATTAAAGAAATGATTCCTAAATTCATGATCGAAGGTAAAGTTGATGAAGGTTGGGATGCTTACATCGATCAATTGAAAAAGATGGGCTTAGATGAATTAATGGAGCTTTACCAAAAATACTACGATAATTTTAAATAAGATCGTTTGCGAAAAGGATATAGATTCAAAAATTTAAAGTAACATAGTTTATGAAAAAGGGTTCGGGAATCCGCGCCCTTTTTCGTCAAGAAATATCGGTGTATACATAGGAAGGGTGAGATAAATGACTAAGTCAAAACAACCGAATATTATTTTTATTATGAGTGACGACCACGCAGCCCATGCAATTAGTGCATATGGAAGCAGAATTAATGAAACGCCAAACCTTGATCGAATTGCAAATGAAGGAATTAGGCTCGATAACTGTTTTTGTACAAATTCTATTTGTGCTCCTAGCCGTGCATCGATTTTGACAGGCAAGTACAATCATATCAATGGCGTTAGAACACTATATGAGGACATCGATGCTAGACAGCCTCATGTCGCAAAAATATTGCAGTCAAACGGATATCAAACAGCTATGATTGGTAAATGGCATCTCGGTCATGGGGGAAATAGTGATCCGACGGGTTTTGATTATTGGAATGTCTTTCCTAACCAAGGAGAATACCATGATCCTGACATGATCGAAATGGGTGTAAAGAAGAAATTCCATGGCTATGCCACTAATATCACAGTGGATCTATGTTTAGATTGGCTTGAAAAAAGAGACGAAGAGCGTCCTTTCTTTTTAATGTGTCATCATAAAGCACCGCATCGCCCTTGGGATCCAGATGAAAAACATATGCACTTATATGAAGACATTGATATCCCAGAACCGGAAACGTTTCATGATGACTACGAAAATCGTTCATACGCAGCTACAGAAGCAATTATGCGTATTGATCGAGATTTAAGAAAGAGAGATGTGAAAGCAGATCCTCCAGAGGGCCTTTCTACATCTGAATTGAAGAGCTGGTATTATCAAAGATATATTAAGGATTATTTGCGTTGTATCGCATCGATTGATGATAATACAGGTCGCTTACTCGATTACCTCGATGAAAAAGGATTAACAGAGGATACGATTGTCATATACACGTCAGACCAAGGCTTTTTTCTAGGAGATCATGGCTGGTATGATAAGCGATTCATGTACGAAGAATCATTGAGAATGCCATTTTTAGTAAGATATCCACGTGAAATCCCTGCTCGAACTTCTACGAAGAATTTTGGATTAAACGTCGACTTCGCTCAAACATTCCTAGACTATGCTGGAATAGAAGCTCCAGAGGACATGCAAGGAGCAAGCTTACGACCAATTCTTAAAGGAGAAACTCCATACGGATGGCAAGATTCCATGTACTATCGTTATTGGGAACATATGAGTGAAGAACACAACGTTGCAGCCCATTACGGTGTACGGACCCACAAATTTAAATTAATATACTATTACGGTGAAGGACTCGGAATACCAGGTGCCCGCGATGTTAAATACGAACCGCAATGGGAACTATTTGACCTTGAAAAAGATCCATACGAAATCAACAATGTGTACGGACACGAAGATTACATAGATGTAGCCGAAGAATTAAAAAATGAGCTATATCGATTAAAGGAAAAAGTAAAAGACATTGATTAAAAGTACGGGACAATCTTAATGAGGTTGTCCCTTTTGGCGTTCAATGGAAATGCGCGTTGAAGGTAACGATGCAGCGTCCATCGTGCCCTTATCGGATAGAAATCCGCGCTAAAAGTAACAATGGATTGTTCAATCTTCGTTTTCCGTTCAGAAATCTAGTAGTAGTAACATTTTTCAGCAATTGACAGACATCAATATCTTACTTCACTTCGTTTTAAAAGCTCACTCCAAAAATAAAGATGGAGGCATCATACACATGCCTCGAATGAATAGCTAAATATTTCTTCGTTCAAATATTCTCACGGATAAAAGATAAGAAACATAGTAAAGAATAATTGATAATAATAGAGTAGGGTGAAATTGAATCCAAGGTGCTCCTGATGATTCCCTTATCGTTATGAAGAAAATAAGTATAAAAGTTATAAAGAAACTAGCTGGTTTAAAAAATAATCCTAGTGGTAGAAAAATAGCCATAAACAATAAGAGTAACAAAAAAGCTGTTATCAAATGATTAAAATTAAAAAACTCCATTTTCCAATCGAGCATTAATGCAATAATGGTCATGCCGATGGTGGAAATAAAAAAACATACGATTGTAAACAAGTATTTTGCGGCTATGTATTCTTTTCTTTTAATAGGTAAGCCCATCATTACAGGCAGTACTTGGTCTTGTCTTTTCCGATCAATTAGAATACTAGAAAGAGCTAGAGTAAAATAGAAAATCCACATATAATAAGGATTTGTAAAACCAGGATTTACGAGAAGAGCGAGTATAAAAACAAATGGAATCAGTATCATATATTCTAGAAGTTTGATACTTTTCAAATCCGCTTTAATAAGGTTTACCATGGCTTTCCCCCCTTACAATTTCCTTTTTTCGAAAATGATTACAGAAAGTTTATAAGAAAAATAACTTATAATCGAGCACGCCGCTATAATCGAAAAAATGATTATGGGACGATCCGTTGGAATTATGGATACCAACATAGTTCCTCTGTTCTCATGATCAATAGAAATAAAGGTTAATATGAAAAATATGATCATTGGAAGCGCAATTGCTATGAATGCAGATATTTGATACCCAACTAAGAAATATAGTGGATAAAAAATTGATATTGCCGCTAAAGTCACAAAAAGGGATACAATCAAATCAGTTATTCCATTAAAACTGACTGTATTTCGCATAAATATGGATATTAGTAACGCGAGTGTACCATAACTGGCAAGGGCAATTCCCCACCACATGATAGCAGCACAATATTTTGCTTGAACAATCATTTTTCTTGTAACTGGAAAGCTCGCGAATAGTTTTTGCTCTCGTCTGTTTAACACAGCAGTCCCAAAATTTGAATAAACGGACATCCAAATTGCTGCATAAGTGACATATAAAGCGACGAAACTAAAATCACTAACTGCATACATAACATTTACATAAATAGGAAAAAGTAAAAATAGTGGAAATAAGTAGCCAAACAATTTTTGAGTATATAAATCTTTTAGAATTAAAGGTTTCATAGTGAAATTCCCCTAATCGTATAGTACATTATGGTTTCAAGAGCTGGAGTTTCTATATGTAATTGATTAAGGAGTTGTTGCTCAATATGATCTATTCCGTAGACAAGCGCCTCAAAACCGACTCCGGTTTTTCTCCCACCAATAAGATTCATTTTTTGAATGTCAGCTGCCAAAGTATCCGGTCCTTTTAACAAAAAATATTCCTCAAAAATAATGTCCTTTTCTTTACTAAATACAATTTCTCCATTATTAATGAAAGTGATATAATCTGCCACTTGATCCAAATCCGTTGTTATATGGGTAGAAAAGAACACGGATTTGTTTTCATCCTGGATGATATCAAGTAAAATATCTAGCATTTCCCGTCTGAAAACAGGATCAAGACCTGCCGTTGGTTCATCTAAAATAATGAGTTCAGGATGATGCGATAAGGCCATCGCAATGGCAAACTTCATTTTCATCCCTTTTGATAGAGTTTTTATTTTTTTCTTCAGTGGTAAGTTAAATTTTTCAATATAATTGTAAAAAGTTTGGTCATCCCAATTGCGATAGAACGGAGCAATGATCTTTTTATTTTTTTCTATCGAAAATTCTTCGTAAAAATAACTTTCATCGTAAACAAATCCAATTCTTTGTTTTATTTCCTTTGTGTTTTCCATGTGAGTCATACCAAATAATTTTATGTCGCCTTCATCAATTCTTACTAAATCCATTAAGCAGCGAATCAATGTACTCTTACCAGCTCCATTTGGTCCAATTAAACCCATAATATAGCCCTTTTTACATTCAAACGAAACGTTATTTAGTTGAAAGCCTTTTATCTTTTTAGTCACATTTTTTAGTTCAATAATGTTTTCCAAAAACATTCACTCCTCATACAACACAGTTAGTATTTGAATAATTTCGTCAAGGCCAACATCAAATGCTTTACTATCGTTAATAACTTCAATCAATTTTTCTTCAATCAATTTCAATTGTTTCTCTTTTAAAAATTCATGATTTTGAGCAGCGACAAACGATCCTTTACCAGGGAATGTTTCGATAAGGCCTTCCCATTCCAATTCGTCGTAAGCACGCTTCGTTGTAATGACACTAATTTGTAAGTCTTTCGCCAGCTTACGAATAGAAGGCAGAGCAGACTTTTCTGCCAAATCCCCTCTTAAGATTTGTTCTTTTATTTGTTCTTTGATTTGAATATAAATGGGTTGTTCACTGCTATTTGAAATGATGACATTCATTTGATCACCTGCCTGTTATAACTGTTGATAATGAATATATACAGTATGAACAGATTTGTCAACTGTGTGATTTTTAATTTGTTTTGTTATATTAAAAGAAACGACATTGTAGATGAGGTGAGAGAAATGAAGATTGGATTATTCATGGACGGAAAATTCGAGGATGCGGAGAAAACGTATGAACTAACTAATCCATACAATGATGAAGTAATTGCTGAAGTTGCAGAGGGAAAAACTGTAGATATGGAAAAAGCTATAGCATCTGCTCATGAGGCTTTTCAGACAATGAAAAAAATGCCTGCGGTGGAACGTGCAAACATTTTATTCGCTGCAGCCCGTTTACTAGCTGAAAAAAAAGAAGAATTTGCAAAGCTGATCACAGCAGAGTCAGGAAAGCCAATATCTGCAGCTCGAGCGGAGGTGGATCGCTCTGTACAAACATTGCAATTTTCTGGGGAAGAAGCAAAGAAAATTGCTGGAGAATTTATTCCACTCGATGCAGCGGTAGGAGGTGGAGGGCGAGATGCTTACACTATCTATGAGCCGATCGGAGTCATTGGAGCCGTTACACCTTTTAATTTTCCACTTAACCTCGTTGTTCATAAGGTAGGACCTGCAATTGCATCCGGAAATACGATCGTTGTAAAGCCTGCCGAAAAAACGCCGCTTACAGCGTTAAAGCTGGCAGAGCTTTTTTCTAAAGTTGGTTTGCCAGACGGAGTGTTGAATGTGATTCCTGGTGATGGGGCAACCCTTGTTGGAGTTATGTTAGAAGATGACCGGGTTCAAAAGATTTCTTTTACTGGAAGTCCAAAAGTCGGAAAGGAAATTAAAAATAAAGCGGGACTGAAAAGAATCACGTTGGAGTTAGGGAGTAATTCCGCACTATATGTAGATGATTCGGCAGAGGCAAGTCTCGAAGATATTGTAGAGAAGGCAGTTGTCGGGGCCTTTAGTTACAATGGCCAAGTGTGCATCCATACTCAGAGAATTTATGTCCATGAACGAATAGCGGAAAAGTTTTTAGCAAGATTTGTTGAAAAGACTAAGAAACTTAAATTCGGGGATCCAATGGATGAAGATACTGTGGTCACAGGGATGATTGATAAAAAATCACAAGCTCGTGTACTTGAATGGGTAAAGGAAGCGGTGAATGGGGGAGCAACACTGCTTATCGGTGGAGAGAGAAAAGATAACGGGATTCTCCCGACCGTCCTTACAAATGTAAAGCCAACTGAAAAGGTCGCTTGTGAAGAAGTATTTGGACCTGTTGTCATGATTAATAAGGTTTCAGATGATAAAGAGGCATTAAAACAAATGAATGAAAGTCAATACGGATTGAATGCGGGCGTTTTTACAAATAATTTGAAACAAGCCTTTCATTTTGCACATGAACTTGAAGTGGGACAAGTACTGATTAATGATGTCCCTACATTACGCTTCGATAATATGCCATACGGAGGAATTAAATCTTCAGGATACGGTCATGAAGGAGTTAAATACGCCATAAAAGAAATGACTAGAATGAAGATGATTAGTATTAATTTTAAGTAAGAAAAGCAGCTGCACTTTGATTTTCAGTGTACTACCTACAGGAATGTGAGTCCTGTAATAAAGGAGACCCTAAGAGCCTATTTAAAGAACTATTGTAGGGGAAATGGCATGAAGTTTGCTAAACGCTACGCTGTGGATGTAGAAAGTTAAGACATATTTAAAGGGTGCAGACGAGCGCCCTATCCTGAAAAAAAGAGTTGTCCCAGCTTGAATGCTGATGGACAACTCTAGATGACTTCTATTGATCAAAGGTTTTAGGTGGCACTTCATCGATCCTTTTTATGGAATCCATATCCATGCCTGCAATTATAAAGTAAATGAGAAAAGAAGCAATTGAAGCTAAAACTCCAAAGAGTCCGAGTGTAACCCATAAATCCATACTCAATCCCTCCCTTGCTTTAAAAATATATGCAGAAAAGTAGAGTAAATACTATTTACCCTTTTTTCGTGAAGAGTAAACACAAAATTCGAATAATTCTTAAAAAAATTTAAAAAAGAGGATTTTTGTTCCCAAAGCATTTTATGTAGGAAGAATAAGGGGATAGTATGGTTTAAGCAGAATTGCATTAGATCGGACTGTAAATAGTATTAGGAGAAATTCAGTCTCGATTCGCATTAAATCGGAGCTGAAAATATCAAAAGGTGACAATTCAGCCCACACACACTAATTATGAAAAAAACCTCTCACTTCATCAGAAGCAAGAGGTTTTGAGTATATTAGTTTTGGTTGAATGTATTTTGTGGTACTTCATCGATTCGTTCAGCGTCATCATAGTTCATCGCAGAGTTAATATAATACATTAAAAATGTTGCGACTGAACCTAATATAACCATAATTCCAATTAAGATCCAAGTTTGCATATGAAAGCCCTCCTAAAATCTTTATAACAAACATATATAGAAAAATATTATTTAATAATCTAAAACACTATCAATAGTATAGAGGAGTTTTAGCTTTTAATCAAAAGAATTTTGTATATTCATGTTTAATGCACTCCTTTTGTGTCGAAAATATGTCTATGATAATAAGATAATCTGAAAAAGTATGAATATAATTTATGTCAATACAAAGAAAGAAGCACCATAAAACTTTGAGAAGTTATCTTCTATATGATTTTGAAGGATCCATTTAGAACTGTTCATTATGTTATTTCAAACAATAGTCTTAAGAATGAAAATATGAATAAGAAAACAGGATAGGATGATAGCCGATTACATAAAAGATGATAGTTTACTGGGATCAGAAACAGCCGAACAAGAAATAATGGAAGTATAACTTCAAAACTTAAAAATATTCCTTCAAAATGAACTATGTAAATCTTATGGTACATTTGATATTAAAAAGTTTTTAAAGGAAAGTTGTAATTATACTCGAATCCAACAGAACGGTGGAACAGGCACTAGCAGAATAAACATAAGATGCAAAAAGAGGCTGAGCTATTAGTCAGAAAAAAATCTGGTGTATGCTCAGCCTCTTTTGAAATAATTCAACCGATTACTCATATTAAAAATGCAATGTCATGGCTATTCAATAAAATTTTATCTAGCTTTAATGCTTTGTCTAGATCTATAGAATTAAACTGCATTTTGCAAAATCTGTCCATCGCTCATTTTAATGATCGAGTCTGCAAAGGAAAGCATTTCTTCATCATGTGTAACCATTAAGGTAGTGATATTTAGCGTTTTTGTTAAATTTCGAATTAACGTCATAACATCTTTAGACCTTTTTGAATCTAAGCTTGCAGTTGGTTCATCCGCAAAGAGAACTTTTGGTTGATGGATAATGGCACGAGCAATGGCAACCCGCTGCTTTTCTCCGCCAGATAGTGAAGATGGATACGCATTTTTTCGATGGTCCATTTCAACTAATATTAGAATTTTGTCAATTTCCTTTTTTTGTTCTTTTTTCTTTAGTTTTGTTTCAGATACATCTAGCATTAACTTCAGTTGCTCTTCTACGGTGAGAAAAGGAACGAGATGGGCAAATTGAAAAACAAAACCAAATTTACTTGCACGTATTTTCCGAACTTGCTCTGAACTCATATTAATCAAATCTAGCCCTTCGAATACTACTTTTCCGTCTGATGCGGATTGAAGTCCTGCAGCTATTGTAAGAAGTGTACTTTTACCGGAACCTGACGCACCTACTAATGCAGTTATTTCTCCTTCTTTAAGGGAAAGATTAATACCTTTTAGTATTTCTTCCTTCACTTCACCATTCGTAAACGTTTTTCTAATTTCATCTATTGTAAGAATTGCCATATTAAACCTCTCCTTGTTGTATAGCTTGTAATGGTTCGATTTTTTTAATCTGTAAACCTGAAAGAGTAGATCCAATAAATCCAATAATTAAGAAGACAATCGTTAATTGTACGGTTGTTGCAGAGGTTAAATTAAAAGGCATTCCTTCAGGTGCAATCATATTAAACACTTGACTGAGTACAATTGATAACGAAAGAGCAATAACGGTAATAACAGCCATTTGCGTCCAAATCATTTTGAACAAGGCACTTGTTTTTACACCGATGGCTTTAAGAATGCCGTATAAACCAATTTTTTGAACGTTCATCATGTAGAAAAAGATAGCAAACAACATTCCGCTAATGACAACTAAAAACCAAATAATCATATTGAGAGACATCTGTTCTGCTTTATAGCTTGCCATGGTATTAAGGAACTCATTTGTCGAAAATGATTCCAAACCGGCGACATGTGTTGAATTTCCACCTGGTACGAAAATCAATTGCATTTCATTGACCCGGTAAATACCTTTGTAGTCGTCCATATTGATATATGCGACAGGTGCATGACTGAATTTACTATTGTCCACAAAACCTTTTACAATAAACTTACCATTGTACTGATCATTCGTTAAAGTATCTCCAATTTTTATACCTTTATCTTTCATAGATCGATCTAGGACGATTTCGCCTTTTTTAACATTATTAAATAAACTTGAATCGGTTGATGTAACAAAGGCGACACTTTGTTGCTTGTCAGCACGATCATTCAAAAATCCCATTTGAATAGAAAATGCTGCAGCATCTATATGTTTATTTAACACTTTATCTTGAGTACTTTTATCTATTCTTGACATATTATAGGTTTGGTTTGCATCTTTCGACATATAAAATTGACCTTTTGGTAAATCTTTAATTAATGCGGCATTGTCTTGAGATAATCCACTTGCCAAACCAGATATAATAAATGTTAATAAGCTAACAAGAAAAACGATAGAACCTAAAATCAAAAACCTTACTTTATTTTTTTTTATTTCTTTCCATGCAATATTCATCTTATTTCCTCCTATCTCTTTACTACAACGATAGTTTATACCTGGTATATGAACAGAAGATGAATTTGAAATTACATTTTAATTGATAATAACTGTGATAAAAGTAGAACTATGCCAAAAAAAAATTGTACAGATCTGAGAAAATATTCAACTCCGGCTCTTGGTTTAGAAAAATGGAAAACCTTTTTGGTGAGAGAACAGTATTTGAGTGTGAAATGCTTATTAAAAAAGAGTTTTTCCAATTGATCATCGTTCGCCATCGAAAATGAAAAAAACAAAGTTACATTTTGATTTTTGTTAAAATGCTTCAAATTTTCCGTAAATCATCAGAAAATCAGCAAGTAGAATAGTTTTTAAAAATTGAATTAGTCTATCTAGGGACATTCTAGTTTTTTAAAAGCAATTTTGAAATTGATTCTATTAATAATATGAATTTTGTTTCTGATTACCTTTAATGCCAAATTCATTTTCTCCACAAAAAATAGCAAGGGCACAAAATACTGTAACCCTTGCTACTACTGGCTTTATTTAAGCGGCCCCGGCAGGAATCGAACCTGCGACGCACGGTTTAGGAAACCGACGCTCTATCCTCTGAGCTACGGAGCCATCTTTCAAAACTCTATTTCAAGCTTTTCATTTTTTCAACGCCGAAATTTATTATACAGCATAACGTGATTAAGGAAAAGTCTTTAGAATAAATTGCGTAAAAATCAAAGTATATAAAAATTTCTTTACGTTTATTTAAAAATCAATCGGAAATTGTTTGAGAAGAAATATCCTCATAAATTAACAATTATTCAGTACGAGAATTGAAGAAGTAGAGGGGGAAGGAATGAACTTACCAAGGCACCAGAGACAAATATATTGCCTATAAAGGAGGATATATTTTTCTCCGTTTGATTTCATCATGTAATAATTTTATTAAATTATGGTCCAACTTATTGCATTTTGCCTTCCGAAATAAAGATATTAATAATTCATTGGACATCTCTTTTATATACATTAAATTCAACTCCTTATAGATGAAATTGATAAAAACCACATTAGATATGTTAGCCGAAATATAAAAATGGTGGTATACTTTTTACGTTATTTTTACAAAAATATACAAAATTTTTACACAGCAGTACGAAAAAAGACTGCCAAAAGGAATACATTGAAATACACGGGAATAACGACACATATGTAGTGAGATGTCCAAAAGTACCAGTAAGACGATCACCAGCCAATTCTGGATTGGGATATGAGAAGGGGACAAAGAGAAATCTGGGAAAGCTGGACAGGTGGAATCTATGTATTTGAAGTCAATGGAATTATTAAAGTAGAAGAAATCAATGAACAATGAGAACAACCAGAATAAGCCTGAGAAGGCTTTTTTATTTTACAAAAAAAATGGTGTTGGACAAATCGTAAACGGAGAAAGTCGTACTGAATAGGGCTTTCTTTATATAAAAATGGTGGTTCGCTCTTTTATATCGAAGCATACGATATGAGGGGGTGAAATAATGCAATATGTCGAAGACCATACTCTATACCATATTAATTGTATGAGTGATTTTAATTTGTATAGCCAATTTAAGATTGGTGATGTAATTGATACTAGTAGGAATTATAATCCCTTTAGAAACAATTACGAAATTGGCTCTACGTCGCTTAATTATGCTGAAGAATGTGCAAAAACCTATTGGAGATTTACTAAAGAATTTGCAATTGAACAGACGAGGTCGCAAATAAATGAGGATTTGCCATCAAGATGGAGATCCTTATGGTTAAGTGATAAAGAGCATTTAGATTATTGGAAAAGCCAATTTGTAAATGAAGAATTTCAAATAGTAAAGCTTAATTTAAATGGGAAAATTTTTCTTGGAGATGCACACTGGATAGAAATCGAGCCTTCTCCGCTTTTGGTAGTAAGAGAGAAGGCAATAAACTATTGGACTGGTAATATATTTAGAGGTGGAAAGATGGAATATTTATTTGAAGGAATAGCAAAAGTTGTTTCATTAGTATAACAGCAGTATTCCTAGAGTCCTTTGTGGCTCTTTTTTATGCTTTATAAATGAGTTGTTCATTTGAATATTGAATTAGGGATGATATTAGCCGTCTTAGCTTGGCTCCATCAGCTATTATGCTAACCATTTAAATAATACCAAAGGTTAAATGGAGGCAAGCAAGCCTCTGCCAAAACTGGAACTCTGCTAAATCGGACAAGCTACATCGCGTTTTACTTGGAGTCTTCAATCATAAAAAGAATGCTGAAAATTTTCTAATGAATTAAAGAAAAAAGGATATGACATATACAATTCTACAAAATAATGGATACTAAAAAGAAGAAGGTAATCTCCTTCTCCTTAGTCTCTTAATACTTGCTTTATCTCTTAATTATTTTCTTGATAAGTTTAAAAATGTCAAACGTGGTTCTGTTATACACTTTAATATATACACATACCTCTTAGGATTTCGTATCCATACATAACCACGCGGTATCTTTAATCCTGCATTACGTATAACTTGTCTTTTTATGTTCGTCTGGATGCCTGGTTGCTCTCGGAGCCATCCGGCGTATGACTCGAAGCAAGAGCTTGAATAAAAATAATTATATTTTTAGTTGGGGTCTCAGTTAGTGGAGTCAGGAGAAATCACTTCCCACTTTCCAAACAGTGTCAAACCCACCGCTTTAGCCAGCAACGTAGAAGCCTGGTTATCAAGCTGGCATCGGTACTGGGGTTCGTATCCCTGATTACAGGCGTACTTGCAGATTGAACGCACTACTTTACGAGCGTGACCTTTACCTCTAAAGGGCGTCAGAGTCAGTACGCCGAGATCGGCAATTTGCGAATTCCCCCAGGGATACATGCTGGCGGCGCTAACCAAGCGGTTTTGCTCAAAAGAGCCGAACACCGCCCAGTGATCCAATTCCACATAAGAATCATCCAAGTCTTGTTCCGAGGCGGAGGACTGGAACTCTGAGAAAACCGCGTCATCTTGCTCTGTTAACCGGCGCAAGACAACTTCCAGGTTTTCTTGCAGTAAAAGGTTCTTTTCGGCTTCTGAAAAATAAAAAAGATAATCTGCGCCATGCAGAGTGACTCCCGCTTTATTCAATTTCTGGCGAAAGCTCGACTCAGACAGGTCTTGCCGTTGATAAAGGTTTAACTTATCGGCTAGCGTAGGCGTCAGGACCGCCATAACCCGACCTTCGGAGGTTTCCAGCACCATGACCCGACGGTCTTCGCTCAGGTCAGGGTTGATGACGAGAGTAAAGACTTCATCGCTATAGAGGACGTCTCCATTCAAAAATGGCGCCTGCCAAAAGTCAATTATCGTTTGTGAAAATATAGACATACTTCTTACACCCCTATAATTGAAATTCTATTTAAAAATACCATAAAGAGAGAAAAATCCAAACATTCTCTCTGTTTTTTTAATACTTTGTCATTCGAATTTCACTATAGTGCTAGAGACTGCCAGGTTACTGGGCATTTGTTAAAGCTGCACAAGTAACCTCAAATAGACAACTATATAAACAAGCTATTAAAGTGGACTGTTAATGTCATTTATGAAATTGCAAAGGGATTGAAATGCTTTCGATGCAAAAAACGCAACAAAAAAACATGGAAAATCCATGCCAAAAGTAGTATCCCTTTATTTAATTAATAGTTCCAATCTCCAGAGATGTAAGGAATTGGTTGGTAATGTTGAATATATTCTAGCTGTGGAAACTGTTGATTTGTATATTCATGAGCCATGTTACCATTTTTTCTGTTGCAATCCTCATATGGACCTATATATGTTGAGGGTTTAATGGGCGCTATTACTTTTTTCCACTGGTTTTCATCGAGACAATAGGTATGCGCCATGATATTTGCAGGAGTAAATTTTAAGATATCAGAACCTAAAATTACTTCGGGGGTTGGTGCATTAAAAATGGCTAAAAGGTGAGTGTTATCAACTGTAGCCACTTCATAATGCCACCATCCTTGTGGAACGTTAGCGACTTGCCCAGGTGTAATTGGATAATTGAGAATCTGTTTTGTAAATGGGTTTAGCATCGATACAGTAGCAGCACCCGAAATACAATAGACTAGCTGGGCAGCATTTTGATGATAGTGTGGTTCTACAACATTATTAACACTAAGGAAAATATCAAGAAGTGACACATTTTCCAGTGTATTCAACTGTTGTATTCCTAATACGTTAATAAGATTGTTGTTATCTTTCTTAAACAAGGGACTTTTATTTACGTCAAAAAAATATTGAGTTGACGGTGAAGTGTAATCCATATATGAAACCATTAATTTGCATCACCTCTCGGTTAAATAAAAACTATATAGGCATATTATGCAATTAAAATGTTTCTGTGTTATGTAGAATTAATTGCTGATATTCCGAAGAAACGAGATAGAGGCTCTTACATCTCTTTTTCAAAGCCTGGAATAGCTTATTCCCGAGATGCAACGATTCAATATGACCATTTAATTATGGAATAAATAATATAAGTTACTTAAGATTTTTATGTATATACTCAAATACAATGTTCTATTAAGCATTAGTATTTGATGAATGTTTTTTTAAATATTTCTCAATGATTTTGAACCAAACTAATTGAATTAATACTGTAACAATTACACCAATAATAGTATCTCTCATTCTGTCTACTGCATAATGTTTCGATTGGTGTTCAAATACAAAGACAAATAAAATTGTAATTGCAACATGGTGAGTTACAATTTTGTCAAATTTTAAACACTTTGTAATAAAGCATCCAATTAATATTAATAGTCCTAAGTTTAAACCGTTTCTTTTAACATGACTTGCAATTAGTACAGTAACAAGAATACCAATTATCGTTCCAATTACACGTTTTATAGATATGTTGACCGAATTATTGAGTGTTGCTTGGAGACATAATATTACCGATAGTGGGGCTAAGTAGGGATGATCAGAACCTAGTAGTTTTGCAATTTCCCAAGATACAGTAGAACCTATTGCTATTTTCCATATTAGAATAGAATAATTATCATTCAAAGTACTGTGATTTATTGTTTTCATGTTCACCTCATAATAAATTAGCTTTACTATAATATGTGTTGTATGAGGCTTTTTACGCATTATTAATTATTTTTGTTTTGAAAAAAAAACAATATATTTCAGTGATGTTAAATGGTAAGAGTGCTTAGTTATACAGGATCCTTTTGAAAAAAAATTTGAAGTTGTTGAAATGAAAGTTATCATTGTTTACTGTTCTGCAAGCGTACTGGATGACAACAAATTAGTAATTTTTTTTCTTTGGGAAAGGGACTGGGGCTTAATTGAAGGAAGGAGATTTATGTTAGTTTGTTTTCTGAAAATATAAGACTAAAGGGATATCGAATATTAGCCTAGCTCTAACTAAAAGAAGAGCAAGGGTGCATTCTCGCTCCCTTGCCATTTTGTGTGCCAGGCATGTTCATCAACTAGACGGTGAAAGTCCGTTATGGGCGTAGGGATATGCGAACCATTAGTCGAAGGCAAGGGTGTCCACGGCGACGTGGAATCTGAAGGAAGCTCTAGGCAAATCCTCGGTCTGAGGTATACGAATCACATTCGAGGTTATTATTTCAGGATGAGTCTGCAAAACAAGATAAAGTCCAAAATATCCCCAGATGAAATAATAATAAATGTGGCAGATATATGAGGAGAAAGTTGATGTACTTACCCTGGGAGATCTCTTAGTACCTCGTACAAGAGAACCTATTCAGCGATGAATAGTTGAACTAAGAGAAGTCAGCAGATGTCGTAGTACCAACACATAGAGTTGGGAAGGACGGAACGAAAGGAGAGACTATGTTAGGGTCATTTACGAGATAACCATGACACAGCCAACCTCTAGGACTATTGAGAGGCAGAATGTTCGGAAAACAGGAGCACCCTCAATAGAGTGGAGTTATCCTCGTACAACCCCCATAACATAGGAACAGTATGCAATTTACTAAAACTCTGATAGAGATAATTCTAGATAGAGATAATCTAAACCAAGCCTTTGAAAGGGTTAGAAGAAACAAAGGAGCAGCAGGAGTCGATGCGAAAGATATTGAAGCTACTCGCCATTATTTAAAGGAAAATGGTGCGGAAATTATCCAATTAATTAAAGCTGGAAAATATAAACCTCAGCCTGTTAGAAGAGTTCAAATACCAAAGCCCAACGGTGGAATTCGAAACTTAGGAATTCCTACTGTAACTGACAGGGTCTTTCAACAAGCGATAGTTCAAGCTCTAACTCCAATATTCGAACCGCAGTTTAGTCAATATAGCTATGGATTTAGACCGAATAAAAGTGCTCATCAAGCCATTGAGCAAGCTAGACAATACATTGAGAATGGCTACAACTTCGTCGTAGACATAGACCTGGAGAAATTCTTTGACAGAGTCCAACATGACAAACTGATGTCCCTTGTGGCAAAGTCCATTACAGACAAGCCTGCTTTGAAACTAATTAGACGGTATCTTCAAGCAGGAGTCATGGAAAACGGAGTGGTTACAGTTAATCGAGAAGGAACACCGCAAGGTGGTCCACTAAGTCCTCTTCTAAGTAATATCATTCTTAATGAATTGGATAAAGAACTGGAGAAGCGCGGACACAGGTTTGTCAGGTACGCAGATGATTGTAATATCTACGTTAAAACTCAAAAGGCTGGAGAAAGAGTTAAGAAAGGTATTACAGAGTTCATTGAAAAGAAACTAAAGCTCAAGGTTAATGAAGAGAAAAGTGCAGTGGGAAAGCCGAGGGCACGTGTATTCTTAGGAGTGAGTTTCTACAAAATTAAGAAGCATACGAGGGTATATGTGCCTAAGAAATCAAAGAAGAGGTTTGAAGATAAGTTAAAGAGACTAACCAATCGTAATTGGGGAGTAAGTATGGAGTATCGAATTGTGCGACTTAATCAGTTAATCCAAGGATGGGGCAACTATTTTAAAATCGGCGATATAAAGAAATACGCAAAACTTTTAGATGCGCATATCCGAAGAAGATTAAGAGCATGTCGCTGGAAGGAATGGAAGAAAACTCATACAAAATACAAGAACCTTATAAAGTTAGGCATTTCAAGAAAGGAAGCTTGGAGGAATTCCAACTCAAGGAAAGGTTATTGGAGAATATCTAAATCTCCTTACCTAGATATAGCTTTAAACAAGGAATATTGGCAACAATTAGGATTGAAATCTCTATCATCAATTGTAAATTCATAAACTTTCGAACCGCCGTATACCGAACGGTACGTACGGTGGTGTGAGAGGTCGGCGCCGTGAGGCGCCTCCTACTCGATTTGTTTGAATAACCTAACTACCTCAATACCCTAACTGCCTTTGTCGACTGACTTCGTAAAGCATAATTGAAGTAGCGCATGCGACATTAAATGACGAAGCTGATCCATACATAGGAATGTTAATCATACGGTCGCAGATGTCTTTGTAAAAATGACTAAGTCCCTGTGTCTCATTTCCAACGAGAAGAATAGTCGGCTTTGAAAAATCGCAATAATAGATTTCTTCACTTCCTGTTGCGCTTGTTCCGACTATTTGTAATTCGGGATATGTTTGTCTTAATGAATCTGCCCAGTTTTTCACCTCGTTGGGTGAAGATATTCGAATCGTTGGTACATTGAAAAATGATCCCATTGTAGCTCGGATTGTTTCAGGGTCGTATAAATCGACAGCATGACCGGTCATAATTAAACCTTGGCAACCAAGCGCATCGCAGGAACGAATTATTGAACCAAGATTACCCCTGTTAGATGGTCTATCAAATACAACAATTAACATTTTTTCACTTACTGGAATACGAGAAAAATCATCTTCAGGAATCGCGACGATTGCAATCAATTCTGAAGTATCTTCTTTATCACTGATTTTTTCCATTAGATTGGCTTGTAATTCATAATGAATTTCAGCGTTAGATTGTGCTAATATATTCTTTCCCCAATTGGATAACGGTTTTTGTGGAGAATATAGATACGCCCTAATATCCCAATTATTGTTAATCGCTTCATTAATATTCCTTACGCCTTCAACAAAAAACTCTTTATATTTATGTCGTTTATTACGATTTTTCTTTATAACCTCGAACTTTTGGAAATCATTATTTTCATTATTAACGCTTATAATCTTAGGCAATTTTAATATCTCCTTCAATTAAACTTCGTCTTTCTTAATCCTCCCAAACATCATCCATGAGCTTCTCAATTTCTTTTCTTAATTGTTCGGTTTCAGTTTTAAGAATCCTTACTTTATCACCTTTGATTTCTACAACATCACCTGAAACTGCTTCCTTTGGGAACATGGATTTTTCAAAATCCTGCGTTTCTCCATCAATTTCTACTACAACCCATTCACCTTCAAATCGATCGATGATTCCCCGCATGTTTTCACTTCCTTATTTTGGAGTAAATGATGTTTGAGTTTTATAGGTCTTTCCTTTATAAGTAGCTGAAATATCTACTTTTACTGCAAATCCTTTTGTTGCTCGACTTATTTTTACAGGAAGTTTTTCACCAGCTATTCCATAATAAGTCGTTTTTGTACTTTTGTAATTAAATACTGCTGTATATTTCGTTCCTTTTGGAAGTCCATTCACAGTTAAATAAATCGTTGAATACTGCTTAGGTGTTTTATTATCTAGACTAGCTGTCAGTTTGTAATTTGTATTTGGTAAGGGATCTTTTACTTGACTTGGTTTCGCATTGATTTTTATTGTATTTCCATCAGATGTAGCAGTAATGGTGCCGGATAAATCAGTACGATAAATGTTTGCTTTTACTGCTGAGAGTCTCTTTAACGTTTCAGAAGTTGGATGCTTATATCTATTTCCCTTTCCAACACTAATCACAGCATATTTTGGTTTAACAATATTTAAAAATTCACTTGTCGAAGCTTCTTTGGCACCGTGGTGACTTACTTTCAATACGTCTACTTTAGTCAATACTTTTTTGGAAATCAAATCTTTTTCGCCTTTTGATTCGATATCCCCAGTAAACAAGAATGTGTTTTTATTGTATTTTACATGCAAAACGGCACTCCAGTTATTTAAATCACTTGTCGAGTAGCTTTTTACAGGTGCTAGGAATGATGCTGCAACGGACTTATCTTTTAAAGGTAATTTTACTCCAGAAGCAGCAGTTTTTATTTTGTAATTTTTTTTCTTTACAGCATTTAAGAAATCTTTATACGCTTGTGTAGTATGAGACACTTTAGGTGCGTAAATATGGTCTACTTTAAATGCATTGATCACTTCATCCAAACCGCCGATATGGTCTGCATCAGGATGAGTAGCAACCATGTAATTGATTGTTTTGACATTTTGCTTTTTCAAGTAGGCAACGACATCATGACCCTTTGCCCGATTTCCTGCATCAATGAGAATATTTTCCCCTTGAGGTGTTTTAATAAAAATAGAGTCTCCTTGTCCAACATCAATAAAGTGTACAACTAAATTTTTGGAAGCAGCATATGTAACATTTTGCACGAAAAATAGTGAAAAAAATAATGCTGCGACCATCCCCATTATACCGATTTTACGTCTCAATTTTTTTCCTCCCAGTATCTTTTGCTTTTTCTATTATAAATCGTTTTTCTTATTTTGAAATACTATATTGGGGGAAAATGCATTTTTATACGGATAAAAACGATAGAATCGGAGGAAACTATTGCTGATTTTATCATAATGGGAGTGATGAATTGATGGTGAAAAGAAAAGCGGCAAGAAATGCTGTTGAAAAGTATGCTAAAACCCCGAAGAAAAACATAGAGGAATCGGATTATACCGCTGAATTCGCTGAAGGAGAAGACCCGATGAAAGGTGCCAATCATAATTCAAAAATCGGCAGAAAAGGAAAAGGGAATGGATAAAAAGCAACAAAGTAAAAATATAGAAGAATTCGGAATGGAAATGGGAGACATTAATGCAATTAAATTTTATGAACTCCAAGCAGGTAACAACGAAAACAAGCATAAAAAGACGGAGAAAAAAGATAAATCATAAAGGTGGAGTCCAAATGCTGGCTCCACCTTTACTATTTAACGTTTATAACCATCTACAACAAGATCTAATTTACCAGTCTCCGGATTAATAACTAATCCGTGAACAGGAACTTCATCCGCCATGAGCGGGTGACTACGAATCATATCGACACTGTGTTTAACACTGTCCTCCACACTATCAAAACCTTCAAGCCATTTATTAAGATCAATGCCCGAATTTTTAATAATGTCCAATGTTTCTTTTTCGATTCCACGTTCCGTTATTTTTTCCAACATTTTTTCCCCATCGAGAACACTCATTCCACAATCATGATGTCCGATAACATACACTTCATCTGCTTGCAATTCATAAACCGCGATCAATAAGCTACGCATAATACTACCAAATGGATGTGAAAGAATCGCTCCTGCATTTTTTACGACTTTGACATCGCCATTTTTCATATTCGTTGCTTTATGTAAAAGCTCAATTAGACGTGTGTCCATACATGTCAAAATGACAAGTTTTTTATCGGGGAATTTTGTTGTCGTATACTGCTCATATAATTTTTCATCGACAAACGTTTTGTTATACTCAAGAATTTCTGAAAGTAATGTCATTTCTACAGCTCCTTTTATTTCTGTATATCTGGAAACTATATAAAATTACGATTAATTTTTCAAGAACTAGTTCCCAACTAACGCTAACAGCCTTTTTAACGAAAGCAAAATATACGCTCATATTTTCATTAAAAGACAGTAGATAACGCTAATGATTTTATTTTACAGAAATAAATAGAAACAAAAAAGTAATAACTTCCGAAAATCTTTGGAAATTATGAAACTTTCTTGTAATAATTAGCGTATAAGATATGGAGGGAGGAGGAAGAAAGCGAGCACGCATTGTTGGAAAAAAAAACAATGTAAAGGGATGATGGGGATGACTTTGTTTGGTATGTCGTTTGAAACAATCTATCTTATTTTGCTCATTGTTTCCGGAAGTTTAACCATTCTTTATTTATTTTTTGGTGATGTTCTGGAAGGAGTGGGGGAAGCTACTGATTTTTTAAACCCTGTTTTAATATTGGCCTTTATAACATTTTTTTCTGCAGGGGGATATATTTTAGAAAAAGTTACAACCCTTAATAGCTTCCTCATAATTGCAATTGCAGCTATTGTATCTGCATTATTGGATGTACTTTTAAATGTATTTGTACTCGTTCCGATGAAATCAGCAGAACAATCATTAAGCTATACCGAAAAATCGCTGGAAGGGCGAGTGGGAAAAACGATTATTTCCATCCCACAACAAGGTTTTGGAGAAGTCGTAATAGAAAGTTACAGCGGGATGATTTCAAAGCCTGCGGCAAGTTTTGAGGATACTCCGATCCCGGAAGGGTCAGAAGTACTTGTCATTGAAGTGAAAAATGGAGTTTTATATGTAATGCCATATAAACCAAATTTTAAATAATGCCTAAGGGGGAAGAAGTATGTCAGGTATGCCAGTTGAAATAATGATTGTCGGTGGTATCGTTCTTTTTATTATTATTGCTTTAATTGGTGTGTTTGTTTCGAAATATAGAACTGCGGGACCAGACGAAGCCTTGATTGTAACAGGAAGTTATTTAGGTGGAAGAAATGTTCACGTTGATGAAGCTGGGAATAAAATAAAAATCATCCGTGGTGGCGGTACGTTTGTATTGCCTGTGTTCCAACAAGCACAACCATTAAGTTTATTATCAAGTAAACTTGAAGTTACTACTCCTGAGGTTTATACGGAGCAGGGTGTTCCAGTAATGGCTGACGGAACAGCCATTATTAAAATCGGCGGTTCCATAGGTGAGATTGCCACAGCTGCAGAACAATTCCTTGGTAAAACAAAGGAAGATAGAGAAACTGAAGCGAAGGAAGTATTGGAAGGGCATTTGCGTTCCATCCTTGGCTCCATGACTGTTGAAGAAATTTATAAAAACCGTGATAAATTTTCACAAGAGGTTCAACGTGTAGCGTCCCAAGACCTTGCAAAAATGGGCTTAATCATTGTTTCCTTTACAATAAAAGAAGTTCGCGATAAAAATGGTTATCTTGACTCACTTGGTAAACCTCGTATAGCGCAAGTGAAACGAGATGCCGACATTGCAACAGCCGATGCAGATAAGGAAACACGCATTAAACGTGCTGAAGCAGCAAAAGAAGCGAAGAAAGCTGAACTAGAGCGGGCAACAGAAATCGCAGAAGCTGAAAAAGTAAATCAATTGAAAATGGCAGAATTCCGCCGTGAGCAAGATATCGCGCGTGCGAATGCTGACCAAGCGTATGATCTTGAAACAGCACGTGCAAAGCAAGAAGTTACTGAACACGAAATGCAAATCAAAATTATTGAGCGCCAAAAGCAAATCGAGCTTGAAGAAAGAGAAATTAAGCGCCGTGAGTTACAATATGATGCAGAAGTGAAGAAAAAAGCAGACGCCGATCGTTATTCAGTTGAGCAGGCTGCAACAGCTGAAAAAGTGAAGCAAATGGCTGAGGCAGATGCTCATCAATATCGTGTTGAGGCAACGGCAAAAGCTGACGCAGAAAGAGTTCGTCTTGATGGTGTAGCTAAAGCCGAAGCACAAAGAGCACAAGGGGTTTCTGAAGCCGAAGTTATTCGCTTGAAAGGTCTTGCAGAAGCGGAAGCTAAGCAGAAGGTAGCAGAAGCGTTCGAACAGTTCGGTCAAGCTGCCGTTCTCGATATGGTCTTAAAAATGCTTCCTGAATATGCGAAGCAAGTTGCAGCTCCACTTGGCAACATCGATAAAATCACTGTCGTCGATACAGGTAGTAATGGTGAAGGCGGTGCTAATAAAGTGACTGGCTATGCAACCAATTTAATGGCAACTATGCAAGAATCGTTAAAAGCATCTTCTGGAATCGATGTACGCGAGTTACTGGAAAACTTATCCGGAAAACATAATGTTCGTGAGAGTATTGATGCGTTAACTTATGAATTAAGCGAAAAAAATAATAACGAAGAAACTAAAGAAGGCGAACCAGTTTAAGAATAGCAAAAAATTTTAAAGGTTTCGTTCTCCGATCGATGGATCGAGGACGAAACCTTTTTTTTTGAACTGAATATCGATTGAGAGCGAATCGGAACAGAAAGCGTGAAAATCAATGAATAATGTCTCGATTGAGAGTGAATCGGGAAAGAAAGTGTGAATGTTAATGAATAATGTCTCGATTGAGAGTGAATCGGGACAGAAAGCGTGAAAATCAATGAATAATGTCTCGATTGAGAGCGAATCGGGACAGAAAATGTGAATATCAATGAATAGTGTCTTGATTGAAAGAGAATCGAGACAAAAAGTGTGAATTTCAATGATTTGTGTCTCGATTGAGAGCGAATCGGAACAGAAAGCGTGAAATCAATGAATAATGTCTCGATTCAGAGTGAATCGGGAAAGAAAGTGTAAATGTTAATGAATAATGTCTCGATTGAGAGTGAATCGGGACAGAAAGCGTGAAAATCAATGAATAATGTCTCGATTGAGAGCGAATCGGGACAGAACGTGTGAAATTCAATGAATAGTGTCTCGATTGAGAGCGAATCAGGACAGAAAATGTGAATATCAATGAATAGTCTCCTGATTGAGAGAGAATCGAGACAAAAAGTGTGAATGTTAATGAATAATGTCTCGATTAAGAGAGAATCGGGACAGAAAGCACATATTACTCAAGTTAGCGTCTCAATCGCAACCGAATCTATGTAGAGCACATAGAACTTAGATAAAGCACTATATTTGTCCAATTGAATCATTTCATCTGTCCAGAAATCATTTTATCCCGAGTTCGAATCCTCTCACATACCCTAAATTCCAAATGAGCCGTTGAGTTCAAAGTTCTACTCAGGGGCACAACCTTATTTAGAAGCTTTCTGCAATTTATTGATAAATTTTAGAGCCCGACCAGTTCCAATTGCGACCGATTCTAGAGGATTTGGTGCGATATGAACAGGAACGATGATTTCTTTACTTAGCCATTCTTGCAATCCATTCAATAGGGAACCTCCACCAGTAAGAACAACTCCACGATCAACAATATCACCACTAAGTTCAGCTGGTGAATTTTCTAAAGTGGCACGAATAGCTTCTAAAATATGAAGCAATGATTCTCTTAAAGCATTTTGAATTTCATAGGAACTTAGTGAGACGGTTTTAGGTAATCCAGTTAGTAAATCTCTCCCTCTCACATCCATATGCTGTTCAGGATGATCAATTAATGCATAGCCGATTTCCATTTTGATTTTTTCGGCCGTAGATTCACCAATTAATAAATTATAATTTTTTCGAATATGTTGGATAATATTTTCATCAAATAAATCTCCGCCGATCCGAACAGTGTTACACGTTACAACACCGCCGTACGAGATGATGGCCACTTCTGTCGTTCCACCACCTATATCTACAATGACATTTGCTACAGGTTCTTCTACAGGAAGGTCTGCACCAATTGCTGCAGCTACGGGTTCTTCTATAAGATGTACATTTTTTGCACCACATGATTTAACCGCGTCGTGGATAGCTCTACGTTCTACAGAAGTCGCGCCTGATGGTGTACAAACGACTACATCTGGCTTTCTCAATGCAAAACCTATATTCTTTCCGGCTTTTTTCATCACTTCTCTTAAAAGTTGACTTGTAATATCAAAATCAGCTATGACACCGTCGCGCAAAGGTCTTACTGCTACAATACTCCCAGGAGTTTTTCCAATCATACTTTTTGCTTCTGAACCAACTGCCAACACTCTTTTCGTTTCTGTATTCACAGCTACAACTGACGGTTCATTTAAAATAATTCCTTTGTTTTTCGTGTATACAAGTACATTTGCTGTACCTAAATCAATTCCAATTTCTGAATTTGAAAACATATTTATCACCATACCTTTGTTTTTTTAAAAGCATACAATTATGTACAGTTTTCCATAAGTATAGACAATTTTTTTGTAGATTGCTTGTAGTAGAATATGGAAGATGAAGGATTGTTACAGAGGAACACTCGATAACGGTTGATATATAAAGGAATGGAAAAAGAGAGAAGTAAGTGCTGTTATGAAAACTTAACTATTCTGTAAAGAAATATCATGAAGACAGATAATTCATAACTATGATTACGCAAAGGTGAACCGATTACTTTTTTGTTTTGTCATATAGAAAGGTAGCTCAAATACAATAGGTAATAGTGTAAATATTCTTACCTTGAAATGAGGGAGATTATGATACAGATATCGGGGATGCCGTTTCAACAAAGTGACGCTTGGCCAAAAGGTAGTATTGAAAGTGACATTATTCAAAGAATGCAAGATGATTCGGCCGTTTATTTGTATAAATCTATCGATGAACTAACATTTGAAATCAAGTTAAGAAAAAACATCATAGAAGGTGCAATCGTCATGGATCAAGGCGATGCTGAATTTGCGAGTTTCGAAAAATCTTATTGTAATCCCGAATACTGGAATTTGACGTATGTTGGTGGTTTTCAATTGAGGTCTGATGTAAAACCATCTGAAGCCATTCTAGACATTTATAAGAATAGCTCACTATATGCGTATGAATGTTCAACGGGAATGATAATTATCTATTATTATGCTGTTCTAAGAAGTATAGGTGAACATTTATTTAATCAGCTATTCCAAAATATTTATTTATATAGCTGGCATTCCGATTCTGATCTTGGGATTCATAGTATTCATTCTGATCATTTCATACCCGGAGATGTTGTCTATTTTCAAAATCCTGACGTCGATCCGGAAATGTCATGGTGGAGAGGAGAAAATGCTGTAGATCTCGGAGATGGTACTTTTTTTGGACATGGATTAGGAATTAATAACGCAGTAGACATGATTAATGCACTAAATGAAAAGAGAAAACCTGGGAGCATTCAATCAGCTTATCTAACTAACTCTGTTGCAAGACCGTCTTTTAAGCATTTGGCGCATTTATCAAAGATACAACGAAGTTATTCTGCCTATAAATTTCAACATTTCGTTATACATCATAATGAAAGTTCGATATCATTTTATAAATACTTACAATACTTAAAAATGTTTTATCATCAAATGACCAATATGAATCCCATATAAAAGTAAACAAAGCTGCCATTTTAGGCAGCTTATTCTTCGTTAATATGATTGGAAAAGAACGTAGCAAGATCTTTACTCTCTTGTTTGCGTATTTTTCGATGGGAGGCTCTAGAATTTGCCGTTTCATTAAGCCATTTTTCTTCTTCCGTTTCGGGGATAACTTGCGGAACTGGAGTGGGATTTCCATTTTCATCCAAAGCGACAAACGTTAAAAATGAAAGGGCTGCAATTGATTTTTCACCCGTTAATAAGTGCTCGGATGTTACTTTTACAAAAACCTCCATTGAACTACGTCCTGTCCATGTGACCATTGCTTTTAAAGTAACTGCATCACCAATTCGAATGGGTTTAATAAAATCAACGGAATCAGTGGATGCCGTAACTACTAAGTTTCGGGCAAATTTTATAGCTGCAATTGATGCAACATCATCAATATATGACATTAATTTTCCTCCAAATAACGTTCCAAGATGGTTGGCATCTGGTGGAAAAACATGACTTGTCTTAATCGTTATTGAATCTTTCATAAATTTCTCAATTGGCGTTTCCATGTAATTCACCTCATAACAATAGATTGTCTCATTTAGTATACCACTGTTTAATCATTCGATAGCACAATGCAGAAAAAGAGGTTTATTAGGTAAAAAATAGGGTATATTAGTTCCATAAAAGTATGGATTCTGTTCCTCAAAGTTATTGCCGTCAACGTTTGTACAACTACAATTAACCATTCTTGGGGAGGAATGATGCTTTATGGATAAAGGGTTGAGAAGAATTAGATGTAATCCAGATGGATCGATTCTATTCAAACGTTGGAATAACACTCTTGTCGTCAAAGGAAAGTTTGATGCGATTTTTGAAACAGCAAGTGGTTATGAACAAACTGCTGGGGAACGGAAGGAGTATTATGCTGAACTACTTGAAGAGATGATGAGAGAAGCAGATTCACTTGATCATTTACATGTGGTGGGTTTAGATACGAATCAAATTGATTATAGGGAATATAGAAATAACGGTTGGGAAACAGAACTGCAGTATTAAATAGTAAGAGTCTGGAAAATTTCCCAGACTCTTTTTTTCATTATCTAATTAAAACGCCCAATCTCCATTTCGGAAAATAGGTTCAGCTACGCCTTCATCAGTAATTCCGTCGATATCCATTTCTGCTGAACCAATCATGAAATCGACATGTGTAATACTTGAGTTTAAGCCTTTTTCGGCAAGCTCTTCTTGTGACATTTTTTTGCCGCCATCTAAGCAAAATGCATACGCACTTCCAATTGCAAGGTGGTTCGAAGCATTTTCATCAAATAAAGTATTATAAAATAAAATATTTGATTGAGAAATTGGCGAGTTATGTGGGACGAGTGCCACTTCACCAAGATAATGCGAGCCTTCGTCTGTTTCAACGAGCTTCTTTAAAATTTCTTCGCCTTCCTTAGCTTTTACATCAACAATTCGACCATTTTCAAAAGTAATTGTAAATTCATCAATGATATTGCCCGCATAGCTTAAAGGCTTTGTACTTGATACAAATCCATTTACACCATCTTTATGTGGAACGGTAAAAACTTCTTCAGTAGGCATATTGGCCATAAATTCATTGCCTTGTTCATTAATACTACCTGCTCCAGCCCATAGATGTCCTTCAGGCAATTCTATTGTTAAATCTGTGCCTGGTGCAGTATAGTGAAGTTTTTTATAACGCTTGTTATTTAAGTAGTCAACTTTCTCGTGTAGTGTTTCATCATGCTCTTTCCATACTTCAATTGGATTGTCCAAATCAGCTCTAGTTGCTGTAAAAATGGCATCCCACAGTTTTGAGATTTGTTCTTCTGAATCTGCGTCAGGGAAAACTTTAGCAGCCCAATCTTTTGAAGGTGTAGCAATGACTGTCCAACTTACTTTATCCGATTGTATGTATTGGCGATATTTTTCCATTGCTTTGCCGGCAGCCTTTTGGAAATCAGCGATTCTCTGAGGATTGACGCCTTTCATTAAGTCAGGGCCGGAAGAGACGACAGACATAAAAGCAGCTCCATTTTCAGCAAGCTCTTCCACCTCTTTGGCACGCCAAATAGGGTATTCTTTGAACACTTCATCTGGAGCAAGGTCATATTTTAGTCTTGAAACAACATCATCATTCCAATTGACTATTACATTTTTAGCTCCAGCTTCGTACGCTTTTTTTACAACTAAACGAATGAATTCTGCATTATCAATTGCTGAATTAATAGCAAGAGTCTGTCCTTTTTGAATATTTACTCCTACTTTAACAGCGAGGTCTGCATACTTTTCAAGTGTTTCTTGAAATTTGGTCATGACAATTCTCCTTTAGCATTATTCTTACTTGTTTATTTTACCAAGCAATGGAAGGAAAGCCAATTGAGATACAAAAAAAATCCAAAGCACTAGGCTTTGGACTATTTAGATAAAATCTTCTTTAAGGTATCTAGATTTTTATTCATAATACTAAAATAGTCTTCATTATTTTTTAGATCATTCTCTGTAATATATTCCAAGTTATGCAATGTAACTGGAGTTGTTCTTGTTTCTTTTTTAACGACATCAGCTACTTTTGTTACTGGATTTTGATCGTAAATAATATAGGCAATATTGTGCTCTTTAGCTGTTTCAATAATGGTTTGCAACTGTTTTTGAGATGGTTCATTTTCAGGACTTAATCCAGAGATGCTAATTTGCTTAAGACCGTATCGATGTTCCCAGTATCCATAGGAAGCATGTGAAACTAATATCTCTTTATGATCAGCTGCTTCAACTGTTTTCTGCAATTCTTGATCTAATTGTTCTAGTTTTTGTTTTACTTCTTGGAAATTCTTTTCAAAATCGTCTTTTGCAGATGGCATTGCTTCGGTAAGAGCATCTTTAATATTTTCAGCCATTTTTATGGCATTGATAGGATCTAGCCAAATATGTGGATCTTTGTCGTGATGATGGTCATCATGTCCAACTTCTGCATGATCATGATCATCGTGATCAGCTTTGTCATCATCATGATCCGCTTCATCGTGCTCGTGGTCGTGATCATCATGTCCACTTAATAATTCAACACCATTTGAAGCTTCTATCATCGTTACTTTTTCTTTTGACAACGAGCTTTTCGTTTTATCTATAAATGGTTCAAGGCCAGCCCCATTAAAAATGATAAAGTCAGCATCTGCAATATCCATCATCGTTCTCATCGTTGGTTCGAATGTATGGGCATCAGCCCCAGCAGGATATACACTTTTCACTTCGACATGTTTTCCACCGATTTTCTTCGTGAAATCTTCAATCGGATAGATCGTTGTGAAGATAGTTAATGTATTATCATCATTTTTGTTTACTGTTTGATCTGTTTTGTTCGATGGGCTTGTATTACAACCACCCAAAAAAGCAGCAGTAAGCAAAAGAATAGTAAAGTAAATTGATTTGATTTTCATAAATATTTTCCTTTCTTAATAAAAAATCATAATCTATGAAAGATTCCTAATATCACATTATATAAGTTTAATACACCTTGAATATATTAAACGGAATCATTACGATTTGCAAGGTATATTAAGCGAAATATGTGAAAGAGGGGAGAGGGTCATATATTTTTTTCCAGTCCGCAAGCATTTCATCATCAGTTAATAAGCATTTGTCCAATTGACTTTCGATTAGATTTCTATCCATTTCTATTCCAATGAATACGAGTTCTATCATTCGATCACCGTATGTTGCATCCCAATTATCCAATAATTCCGGTTTTTCTTCGAAAATGATGGCACGCTCATTTTCTGGGTATGCTGCAATCCAATGACCGGCAGCTTGGACAGTAATGGATGTTCCAGCCTGTGAAAGTAGTACTGCCATATCATTTCTAGTAGCAAGCCAGAAAAAACCTTTTGCACGAATAACTTCTACTGGCCATTCTTCTAGCCATTGATTTAATCTCTCGGGATGAAATGGTCGTTTTCTTCTATATACAAATGAAGAAATGCCATATTCTTCTGTTTCTGGAACATGTTCTTCATTCAATTCTTTTATCCAGCCAGCTGCTTGACTAGCTTTTTCAAAATCAAAAGCTTGTGTGTTTAATAGGTCTTTTAGAGGGACATTTCCGTATGATGTTTGAATCAATTTGGCTTCAGGATTTAATATTTTCAGCACACGTGAAAGTTCTTCAGCATCTTCTTTTTCTAAAAGATCCGTCTTATTTAATACGATGACGTTGGCAAATTCAATTTGATCGATTAATAGGTCAACAACTTCTCTTTCATCTGTATCATTCATCCCGACATTACGATCGAGTAGACTTTCGCCAGATGAAAAATCTGTCCAGAAACGATTGGCATCAACAACGGTCACCATTGTATCCAATCTGCATTTACTTGTTAAATCTATTCCCAATTCCTCATCTATATACGTAAATGTTTGTGCGACGGGAATCGGCTCACTTATACCAGTTGATTCAATAACGATATAATCGATATTTCCTGATTCAACCAATTTTTCAACTTCAATCATTAAGTCTTCACGCAAAGTACAACAGATACAGCCATTTTGCAGTTCAACGAGTTTTTCTTCTGTTCTTCGAAATCCACCAGAATGAATAAGATCTCCATCAATATTAATTTCACTCATATCATTGACGATGACCGCAATGCGAAGTCCATCTCTATTATGTAAAATATGATTGAGAAGAGTTGTTTTTCCAGCTCCTAAATATCCACTTAACACAGTAACAGGTATTTTTTTCATAAATTCTCCTTTGTTAAATCGTAATCATTACGATTTGTATCGTATAATAAAAAAATTAAATTGGCAAGTTATATTTTTATTTTATGGACTTAACATTCTTTTATGAATGATAATCTAAAAAAATTAAGCGGTAACGGAAAATATTCACATTTTGCTATTTAGATAATTTTGTTTTAATAATATAAGCATAGAGTTGAACTTTTGAGGAGTAAAAATTATGTCCAGCCAACTTTTTTTACAATTTAACACCATTTTTATTAGTATTTTAATAGAGTCATTACCTTTTATTATGTTAGCAGTTATTATTTCAGGTTTAATTCAAGTATTTGTAACGGATGAAATGATGGCAAAAGTAATTCCGAAAAATCGCTTTCTTTCTGTTTTATCGGCTACTTCACTCGGCGCTATATTTCCTGCCTGCGAGTGTGGGATTATTCCAATTGCACGTAGATTAATGGCTAAGGGGGTTCCACTTCATGCAGCTGTTGCATTTATGCTCACTGGTCCTGTTATTAATCCCGTCGTATTGTTTTCTACGTATGTTGCATTCGGAAATAGTTGGAAGATGGCTTTATACCGTGGTGGACTTTCGTTTATAGTTGCATTGTTAGTAGGATTTATCCTTTCCTTTCAATTCAAGGATTCACAATTAAAGCATATGTTAAATCGCCAAGTACCTTTACAAAATGTACCGAAGAGTAAGAAAGTACTTAGTACTTTAAAACATATGATTGATGAGTTTTTCACTGTAGGAAAATATTTAATATTAGGTGCATTGATTGCTGCGGCTATGCAAACTTTTATGAAAACATCCACATTGACAGCGATTGGCCATGGTGAATATTCGTCATCATTAGTAATGATGGGCTTGGCATATATATTGTCACTATGCTCTTCAGCAGATGCATTTATTGCTGCTTCATTTAGAAGCACATTTTCTACAGGTGCTTTGATTGCCTTTTTAGTGTTCGGAGCAAAATTTGATATAAAAAATACATTAATGATGTTAGGAGTTTTCAAAACAAAATTCGTCTTTTTCCTATTCATCTATACAGCTATTTTAGTATTCCTTGGTTCACTCTTAATACCAAATTTATAAAGAGGGGAGCATTTATTGATGCTTCGATGCTGGATCTTGCTTGGCTTTTCATTCCTTTTTATGCATTTGCATGCAACAGGTAACATCTCTAAGTATATTAATTTGAAATATTCATCTCTATCTTTTATAGCTATCTTTGTTTTTCTTTTCTTTATGCTCGTTCAGTTATATCTCACGATGAGAGATGGGAAAGATGACGAGGAGTTGAATGATATATGCGGTTGTGGGATTGACCATTCACAGGACGGGAAGTCGTGGAAAGAAAAACTTAGCTATCCCATTTTTATTTTTCCGATTATAACAGCTCTATTTCTTCCAATTGCCACTTTGGATTCCAATATTGTAGCGGCAAAAGGATTTAATTTTGAAGTGTATAATGATCATGATCCGTATAGTACTCATCAGTTTTTAGAACCTGACACGAGTATATTTTATGGTCAGGAAGGCTTCGAAGAGCTTATGGAGGAAGCTATGGGGCAGTTTGGAAGTAAAGATAAATTAATATTAAATGATCCAGATTTCCTTTTAGGTATGGAAACAATCTATAAAAATCCAGGATATTTTATTGGGAAAACAATTGGTTTTAAAGGATTCACCTATATTGATAAAGAAACGGATCAAGTTTTCTTATTTCGGTTCGGAATGATTCACTGTGTGGCTGATTCTGGCGTATTTGGAATGCTTTTGGAACTGCCAAAAGGGGAAGAATTTTTTAACGACGAATGGCTTGAAGTAGAAGGAACGATGGACTCTATCTATTACCAGCCTTTCAAAAAAACCATTCCTATCTTAAAAGTGAATAAACTAAATAAAATAGAGGAACCGAAAGATCCTTATGTTTACAGGGTTTATTAAGCTATTATTCATTAATAATCAAATTGTAATATATGAAATGTGATAATATGCTAGGATACAAACATAGAATAGATACAGATGAAATAATAGTCAACCATTATGGAGTGATACGATGAAAAACGAGAAGAGGGTTCCTGTTTTTGTATTAAGTGGTTTTCTTGGAAGTGGAAAGACGACTGTCTTATTGAAGATGCTTGAACATTGCAAGAATAAAGGATGGCTACCGGGGATCATCCTTAATGAACTTGGAGAAGCCAATGTAGAAAGTCATTTGTTTGAAAATGAAAAGGTATTTGAGTTATTAAATGGTTGTATTTGTTGTACAATCCAGGATGATTTAAAAGAAACAATGAACCAGCTAATAGTGGAAATGGAAAAACAACCTATAGATATTTTATTTATTGAAGGAACCGGAGTTGCGAATCCATTGGAAATCCAAGAAGTCTTGTTAAGCAGCCAATATATAAACCAGTTTGAATTAATGTCAATTATTACAGTGTTGGATGCTAGTCATTACTTAGAATATCAAAGCATCTTTTCAAGTTCTAGCGAAGTCCGTAACTTGATGAAAGAACAAACCGTTTGCGGAAGCCTTTTATTTTTAAACAAAACCGATTTAATTCCTTCGGGGCAACTTGAGAAAATCAAACAAAGAATTACGAAAATAGCAGGACATGAAAAAGTAATGATAGAAGGTGTGTATGGACAAATAGATCCAGAAGTACTTTTCGAAAAGCGAATCCAATCCGTATTAATTGGAAACAGTCATTCAGAAGACGAACATCACCCTCATCACCATCATCATTCAACTGTTCAAGCAATTAAGTTGGAGAATGTTCCACCATTAAAACAAAAAACATTTGAAAAATGGCTGAAACAGCTACCTACTAATGTGCTAAGAGGAAAGGGATTCATTGAAAGTGAAGGATCTGAGCAAATAGTTAGTTTTCAGTATGCATCAAAAAAAGCGGAATTTATGCCAGTTCCAAAATCTTTGAATCGAAAACCAATCATTATTTTAATTGGTATGGGACTGGATGAGAATCAGATTCGTGACCATTGGAAGCAATTAGTAAAGTAGTGAGTAGAGTGTAAAAATGACTATGATTGGAGTTTATTTATGCGGGGACAAGGAAGTGTATGGCTAAAAGAAGGGACGGGCTTACTACTCATAGGAGTGCTCCTATTTTTATTTCTATTTGCGGAGTTTACACAAATACAAGACTCTATTCCTAAAAGTTTATTGAATGTAAATACTATTTTCCTGAGTATCGTATTAGAGGCATTGCCATTCGTACTGCTCGGGGTGTTTGTTTCAGCATTAATACAAACTTTTGTAGCAGAGGAAACGGTTCAGAAATTCATACCTAAGAATCCTTTAGTCGCTATTGTCCCAGCAGCTATTTTAAGTGCAATCTTTCCTGTGTGTGAATGTGCCATCATTCCAGTTGTGAGAAGATTGATGAAAAAAGGGATGCCATTGCACATTGGGGTTATTTTCATCGTTGGGGCACCTATATTAAACCCAATCGTATTTGCCGCTACGTATTATGCCTTTCAAACAACGCCAAGCATCGCGTATGCCCGAATGGGATTAGCATTCGTTCTTGCAATTGTAATCGGAGGCATAACGTATGCTTTTTTTCGGAATCGTGATCAATTAAAGTGGACAACAGAAGAGCTGTTGGACAGGCCTGTGGAATCAAGTGGACAGGAGACAAATAAGCTAAAATCGACATTTTACCATGCTAGCGATGAATTTTTTGATATGGGAAAATATTTGATTATGGGGGCTATGATTGCAAGTTTATTTCAGACGTTCTTCGACCGAAGTGTATTAATTAGCATGGGTACGAGTGACACTGCTTCACCTCTTATCATGATGGGTTTCGGGTTTATTTTATCGCTTTGTTCGGAAGCAGATGCCTTTGTAGCGTCTTCGTTTGCACATACATTTTCTACAGGTTCGCTTCTTGCATTTCTAGTATTTGGACCGATGTTAGATTTGAAGAATACGATCATGATGTTTGCGTACTTCCGTGCTAAATTTGTCATCGGCTTTATGGTGATTGTCACGGTATCTGTTTATGCGATAATTTTAATCTATCAATATTTGTTTTTGTGAGGTGCCTATAATGCCAAAGGAACGTGATTATAGTTTCCATGTTTACCTGCGAGGGATTATTTTAATCGGTTTTTTCCTTGTGATTTTTAAACTATTAATAACTGGAAATATCCAACATTTTATTGCGCCTAAAATGGTCCCATTTTCTTATTTTTCAATTGCTGTTTTGTTTATTTTAGGAGTTATCCAAATTTGGAGAAGTGGCTCAAAGAATAAAGAAGAACTGTATTGTAATTGTGGATTTGACCATAATCAAAACGGATCACCTTTCCAAACGTTTCTAATTTATTCAATATTTATTTTGCCTGTACTGACTGGATTATTGTTTCCAATTAATACTCTTGATAGTGCTGTTGCTGCAAAAAGGGGAATAAAATATGGATCTGGTTTATATACCCAGCCACCTGATATCAATACTGACAGCTCCTTAGATATATCAAAAGCTGAAGAATATTTGGATGATCCAGAAGGCTATATGGCAAAGCTAGATGAAAAAGCTGAAGATCAATCTAATGATGGGTTAGACGAAAGCAATGAAGGAATTGAAACGAATTTGGAAGGAAACAGTGGACTAGGAACGAATCAGGATGGAAGTAATATATTGATCATGACGTCAGAAGATCAAGAGAAGTTGAAGGATGAGCTGTTAAAAAGCGAAAAAATTGTGGTGGACGATGACCAATACCTCGCTATTCTAAACATAATTCATGAAAACCCTAGTTTATTTATTGGAAAAGAAATTGAGATCGTCGGATTTGCATATAAAGAGCCCGACTTTGAAAATGATCAATTTGTTGTTGCGCGATTCGGAGTATCTTGCTGTATTGCAGATGCGTCTGTTTATGGAATCGTATCAACTATGGATGGACCTGACAGTATAGAAGAGGATCAATGGGTCAGAGCAACTGGAAAGTTATCGACAACAACAATGAACGAATGGGAGCTTCCTTTCTTGAAAATCACGGACGTTGAGAAAATTAAAGAGCCTGAAAATCCATACGTGTATGAATATTATACACCGCTAAGCTAATGAAAAAGATGTGCCATTCTTCAATGAAGCACATCTTTTTTCCTTTTAATTAGGCTATTTTCGTATGGGTTGTTACTTTATTGACCTAATGATTAAAGTTTGGATGGAATTTACTATAATCATCTACACAGTCTTAATTTTTGTGTTCAAAATCAATAGATATCTTTTATAGTCCTTCAAAACGACTATCTTTATGAAAACAGCCTTTAATTATTATCACCATTTTCCATATATTTTTCTTTAAGTTTTGAAACGCGCTCTGCAACAATCTGTACAGCAATCGCATCATCTAAATATCCAAATGGAAAAACGTAATCAGGTATAATATCCGTTGACAAAATAAAATATAGAATTGCACTCCCTATGATCGATCGTATTTCCTGTGAGGTTTGTTCATTAAGATAAATTTGATGCATTTTTTTCAACTCATTAATAAAAGGTCCTGCTCCTCTAACTTGTTCCACTTTCGTTTCAAACTCTTCGCGAATCCTTTGTTCTCCTTCTTCTGTAAGGGCGTATTGTTCATATTTTGCTAGCTCTTGATGTACTTGATCTATTTTAAAAGTATCTCCTAAAAAGTTAGAAGATATGAGAACTCCGTGTATAGTATCGATTGATTCGTACATATCAGAATCAACCGGATTATTTTCATTTATTTCAACATCAAAGCCTGAGGCTTGCAGTAGTACTGCCATAGGTACTCCTAAATGGTGTGCAAACTGTTGTAAGTGATATGGTCTCGGCTGTTGTCTATTATTTGCTATTCGTGAAATGGTAGCTGTGTCAATTCCTGTTAGATCACTAAGCTTCCTCATCGTAATAGAACGCTTTTTTAACAAAGATTTGATTAAAGTCCCGAAATTTTCAGTCCCGTCCTTTGACATAAATAATCCCTCCTTTCAGTATTAATATGATGTGTTGAATAATTGTCAACAGATTTGTAGTGGATAAGCACATTTAATCAATTTGGATAGTAACATGTTAAAAAAATATAAGGAGTGTTTATTCATGACGATTTGGGCAACATGGCTTATCATTTTAGCTTTTGCTGTTTCATCAAGCATAGACAATTTAGGGGTAGGAATTTCTTATGGTATTCGAAAAATACACATCCGTACAGGTCCCAACTGTATGATTGCTGTAATCTGTTTTCTTTTTAGTATGGCGGGTATTTCGTTCGGGATATGGCTTTCAAAAATTCTTCCTGGTATGCTTCCAGTGATCTTTGGGTCGTTTTTATTGTTTGTAATCGGGCTTAGGATCATATTATTGGCAACCCCACGCAAAAAAGGAAATGAAAAAGAGGTTATTACATCTGATAAGCAACCTAAAGGGATTGAAAGTATACTAAAAAATCCCGAGTTGGCTGATATCGATAAGTCAGGAGAAATCGGGTGGGGTGAAGCTATTCTTCTCGGAGTTGCATTATCAGCCAATGCACTTACAAATGGCCTAGGTGCAGGATTATTAGGTTTATCTCCCCTTGCTATTTCGATAACTGCGGCAATTGGAAGTTTCATCAGTGTTTGGGCAGGAGTAAATGTAGGGGCTAAATTAGCAAACGTGCGGATTGGCAAATTTACAGTGGGGCAGTTTGGAACCGTATTAAGCGGAGCTATTATTTTAGTCATTGCTTTTACTGCGTTCTTTTAATATGGGGGGGTGGCCTAAACCTTATAAGCGTTTCTATATTTTAATACAATAAGATAAGTTTATGCTAAAAAGGTCATTTGTTCAGGGGGAACGAATGACCTTCATTATTTGTCTTCAGATGAATTACTGAAAAATAAGATCAAGGGTTAAGTCTAGAAAAAAAACTGTATGGACTATTACTAAAAAGATTGCCTGTTTTGTATATTTATCCACCCTATTTCACCTCCAGAAAGTCTCTTTTGATTTCATCATTTTGATTTAAGAACTTCCCTGATATTATTTTTTTTATTATATTGCTATAGCTGAAAAATGATGTATGTTTATTTCCCAAAAAGTTGAAAAAATAACCTTAGAGTTGCCAAAAATGCAACAATGTAAGTATTTAAAATCATCATAAAATGTTTATTTTCAACAAGTAATCTGAGTTATAGATGAATAAATGCTGAGTTTATTATAAGAATATCACATTGACAAAATGTCAACATGATGTGTATTCTTATATATAATGTTAGATGCAAAGAGGCATCTTATTGGAAAGAAGGTAACCATTGATGGAGAGGCAAGTACATAAAAAGAATAAAAAAGGTTTTAAAATTTTATTAGTTACTTTGCTTGTGCTTATTTCTGGTATAGTCACTTACGGATATTCAATTTACAAAAACGTAAATAAAGCGGCGAATACAGTTCACAGTCCCATTGATCGTACTCCGACAGTAAAGCGAGAATCGGATTTATCTTTATTAAAGAGGGATCCATTTTCCGTGCTCGTACTTGGTATTGACGAGGAGGCAGGAGATAAAGGGCGATCCGATTCTATGATTATGATTACTGTGAATCCCGAAAAAAAGTCAATGGAGATGCTAAGTATTCCACGTGATACACGTACTGAAATTGTCGGCAAAGGGTTTGATGACAAGATTAATCATGCCTATGCATTTGGTGGTGTTAAGATGTCCATGAATACAGTGGAGAAGTTCCTTGATATTCCGATAGATTATTATGTAAAGCTGAACATGCAAGGGTTTAAAGATATCGTAGAGGCTATCGGCGGTGTAACTGTGAATAATGATCTTGATTTTTCTGTAGGTAAAAATCATTTTCCAGTAGGTCAGATAAGCTTGAATGGGAAAGAAGCATTAGACTTTGTCCGGATGCGCAAACAAGATCCACGTGGAGATTTTGGTCGTCAAATGCGTCAACGTCTTGTTATCCAAGACGTAATGAATAAAGCCGCTAATATTTCAACGCTATGGAAATACACTGGTATACTAGAGGCGTTGACTAATAATGTTGAAACAAACATTTCCTTTGATGAAATGAAGGATATGCAAAAATATTACGGGGACGTACCTCAAAACGTTGAACAAATTCAAATGGAAGGAACAGGCGAGATAATCGACAACATTTGGTATTTCATTGTTTCAGAAGAAGAGCAATCAAAAATTCAAACACAATTAAAAGAACATATGAAAATAATGTAAATACATTTTTTTACAGAGAGATTCAATGCGTGATAAATTTATATAAAATAAGTCGGAAAGGAAAATAGAACATGTCTGAGATAGATAAAAATAATAAACTCGGCTTGTTGTTAAGGGGTTTATTAAAAAAGCATGCATGGTCAATGAGGAGATTTAGTGAACTAACTGAAATTGATACAGCGACAATCTCGAGAATCATTAATGGTAAGCGAAAAGCCAATTTACAGCATTTAGAGAGATTTGCAGAATGTTTAAACGTTCCATTGGCTGAGCTATTCGAAGCAGCGGGCTATTCAATTGATCAAAAGCAAGAGGAGACTCAATCTGATATTCAGAAGTCTGTTGATTTGATTCAGGATTTTCTAGAAACATCTAACTTATATGATAATCAGTTTTCAATAGCAAATGTTGAACAGAAGTTAACAAGTTATAGCCAGTATTCACAAACCGAAGAGGGACGAGACACGATTCATAATGATTTTGATGAAAAAGTAAAAAAAGTAGGTAGCATTGGACCGTTTATTAATCATTTAAAGGATTTATTTGAGAAGTTTCGAGTTAAAAAAGGTACTCCATATCAGCTAGCAATAATTGGAGGAGTCTTGTTATACTTTATCATCCCAGTTGATGTTATTCCGGATTACATCTTTCCAATTGGCTATTTAGATGACGCTATGGCTGTTAATATCGTTTTAAATTTACTTTCAAATGAAAAACAACTATGAATACAGTCGTAGTAATGCAAGGGAAAGGTGGTACTTTTAGTGACAAAAAGAGAGAAAAAGAGAACTAAACGAAAATGGCTACGTAATCTATTTATTATTTTTACTATTTTCATATTATCAGTGGGCGCGTATAGTATCATTCAATATTATAAAGGGTTATCTGTTGCAATGGATGATTCATATATAAAAGATGAAACAACATTTGAACCGTTCGAAGGTCCAGAACCACAATTTGGAGAGATAAATGTCCTACTTATTGGAAGTGATTCAAGAGCCGATGATCGCGGAAATTCTGATACAATCATGATCGCCCACTATAATCAAAACACTCATGATATGAAAATAGTATCTTTGATGCGAGATATATATGTTGATATTCCCGAACATGGCAAGTATAAACTCAATGCAGCGTATGCATTTGGTGGACCAGAATTATTACGAAAAACGATCAAGCAAAATTTTGACATAGATATAAATTATTATGCAGTGGTTGGCTTTGAAGGATTTCCTAAAATTGTAGACTTGATTGCTCCTAATGGGATTGAAGTCGATATTGAGAATGAAATGAAGTATGGAATTGGAATGACATTGCATCCAGGTAAACAAGTTTTACATGGTAAAGAACTACTTGGATATGTTCGTTTTCGTCATGATCGTTTAAGTGATTTTGGACGTGTCGGAAGGCAACAAGAAGTAATGTCCAAACTTAAAGAGCAGGCTGTTAGTATTCATAGCTTAGTCAATCTCCCTAAAATACTAGGGATGGCAGAGCCATATATTAATACAAATGTTGATGCAAGTACTTTACTCGCGGTTGGTAAAGGATTAATTGTGGGAAACTCTAAGCAAATGGAGACATTTAGAATACCTCTTCAAGACACGTTTGAAAATAAAAGTGTTGATGTCGGTGCAGTCTTAAGCATAGACTTTGAAAAAAACACTCAAGCCTTAAAGGATTTTTTATCATCTGATGATGCGAGCTCAGAAGAAGTTGCAGTACATGAATAATATTAGTGAAACTGCCCCTTGATTATGTGGGATATTTAGCATTATAGTATAAAAGGATAAAAAAATAGTGATTCCTCGTTAGGTGAGGCTCCTGTATAAATATAAGCCACTGCCCAAAAACATCGAGAGATGCCAATGGGTAGAACAGGTCTTGTCGACTTAAGGCATGACTTAATGTGGCTGAGCAATTGCTCTACGTTATACAGTGCTAAAACTCAACAGGGGGGATTTTTTTACGTGAATCCTTCCTATTGATTTGTAGGGGGATTTTTATTTTATGAAGATTTAAGTTTTAAAAAGGAACAAATTAAGAAATAGTAAATCTATGTCTAGCTCCAGCGCCTATCGACTAGCAAACTTCTTGTCCTTTTCCCTACGATAAGTCAACATCGACTCGTTCTATTGGACTCGTCGTGTTTCCTTTATCTCAGTCAAAGGCCCTGAAGTTTGTACGTCGATGAGCAAGGCGCTTCTGCTTTTCTTATAGGAGGTGATAATGATGGATGAGGACCCGGATAATTGTACGTTCATAATCGCATATCGGAAAATGAGGGTAAGTGAAGGTGATGCTAGTCTTCTCCATTCATTATCACTAAATAAAGAATGGCATTTACCCTCATAATGAATTAAGCATGTGGGGGTAGTAAAAATGACACAAGAATTGAAAATGGCGTTAATTAATAACTATGAGTTTGAAGAATTTATCGAAAGGTATCAACCATATGATTTGGCAGAAATGGTCATTGAACTAGAGTACGATGATCAAATCAACTTTTTCACAATAGCTCCATCTTCATTAGGTGCTGAAATTATTGAATATCTGGAGCCGGAACTACAATATCGAATTATGGATCATTTGGATAGAGATCGTGCTATAGAATTACTGAATCACGTGTCGAGTGATAAAGTGGTGGATTTGCTCTTGGCCATCCATCCACACCAGACGAAAAGGTTAATGGAATATCTACCGGTTGATTATCGAGAAAAAATTAAAACGTTAATGACGTACGAAGCGGATACTGCAGGGAGCTTGGCGACAATCGATTACATTGGAGCAAGGAAATCATGGTCGATTGATTACACTTTAAGACATATTCGGAAAGTAGGTCACGACGCCGAACTTGTTTCGTATATATACGTCATTGATACACATGGAAAATTGGCCGGAGTTGTATCACTGAAAGAAATTATTTTAGAAAAACCAGATACGAAATTAGAGGAGATTGTAACGGAAGAAGTCATTTCTGTAACAGTTGATATGCACCAAGAAGAGGTTGCAGAAATATTAGCAAAATATGATTTTGTTGCCATTCCTGTCGTTACTAATGATTCCCGAATGATCGGTATTATTACAGTTGATGATTTGATTGACGTTATACACGAAGAAGCAACGGAAGACATTCAGAAATTAGGGGGAAGTCAACCGTTAGAAGAGCCTTATTTTAAGAACTCAGTATGGAGCGTTTTTAAAAAGCGGATTGGCTGGCTGCTCATTTTATTTGTAGCCGAAGCATATACCGGAAATGTATTAAGACATTATGAAGACACACTCAACGAAGTAATTGCTCTATCCTTTTTTATTCCATTATTAATTGGAACCGGTGGAAACTCTGGAACACAAACGGTTACGACATTAGTTCGTGCGATGGCTGTAGGTGAAGTGGAATTCAAAGATATTTTCAAAGTTGTACGTAAAGAGCTATCGACTGGTATTCTTCTTGGAGCAGTAATGGGGTTAGTCGCATTTATCCGAGCACAAATCTTAGGTGTTGGCTTCGATATTGGTTCAGTAGTAGCCATTACAGCAATATGTATCGTTATTTGGGCTTCTATTGTCGCGGCTGTTATGCCTTTGATTTTGCATAAATTAAAAATTGACCCTGCGGTTGTTTCTGGTCCATTTATTTCTACATTAGTAGATGGAACGGGATTAATTATTTATTTTACAATGGCGAAGCTTTTACTAAACTTAGCGTAAAAGTTTTCGGACAAAAATTTGCAATATTTCCTACTCCCATGTATATTTTATTAGGTTGAATAATATTGGTAGGAATACTAGGAATTATTTTAGGGGGATGGAAATGCTTAAAAATAAAAGATTCTTATTTTCACTAGTAGTAATTATTGCTATATTTTTCGTTTCAGCTTGTGGTGCTGGAGATAAAAATTCAGCTGTAGATAAAAACTCTTTGGAAGCTATTAAAGAAAGAGGAAAAATCATAGCTGGTACTTCCGGAACGCTATATCCTACATCTTATCATGAGCAAGGTACTGATGAACTTACTGGTTATGAAGTTGAAATTTTAAAAGAACTTGCAAAGCGGTTGGATGTAGATATTGAGTTCAAGGAAATGGGTTTTGATGGTCTTTTAACATCCTTAAACAGTGGAGTAATTGATATTGCAGCAAATGATATAGAAGTAACGGATGAAAGAAAAAAGAAAGTTTCCTTCTCAGATCCATATAAATTTTCATATGGTACAGCAATTGTCCGTAAAGACGATCTTTCTGGAATTAAATCGTTGGATGATTTAAAAGGAAAAAAATCTGCAGGTGCAGCTACTTCCATCTATATGCAGATTGCTCGTGAGCACGGTGCTGAAGAGGTCGTTTATGAGAATGCTACAAATGAGGTTTATCTTCGTGATGTTGCAGTTGGGAGAACGGATGTTATATTAAATGACTATTATTTACAAACATTAGCTCTTGCAGCATTTCCTGAACTAAATATTACGATTCACCCTGATATTAAATATCATCCAAATGATCAAGCGATTGTAGTGAAAAAAGATAATAATGATCTTTTAAATAAAGTAAATGAAGTATTGAAGGAAATGAAAGAAGACGGAACAATTACCGAGTTATCCAAGAAATTTTTCAATGAAGCGGATGTTTCCGTAAAACAAGATTTTGATTTTCAGTAAGTTGGAGGTTGAAAAATGAGTAATATCCAATGGCAATACATTTTCGACCTTCCACTTGCCATTAAATCCTTTCCATATGTACTACAAGGAATTTGGTACACAATTCTCATTTCATTTGTTGGAATGGCTGTTGGATTACTGATAGGATTCTTTTTAGCTCTCGGGCGAATGTCCAAGCATTTGATTATTAACTTGCCAGCTCGAATTTATATTTCTTTCATGAGAGGAACCCCGATGCTCGTATTTTTGTTTTTATTGTATTTCGGGCTCCCTATGGTAGGGATTGAGTTCAGCGCAATTACGTGTGCGTTGATTGGATTTAGTTTACATTCTGCGGCCTATATGGCTGAAATTAATCGTTCTGCTTTAACATCAGTTAATAAAGGGCAATGGGAAGCTTCTAAAGCTCTCGGCCTGTCTTATTGGCAAACAATGAGATTAGTTATTTTACCACAAGCGACGAGAATCGCTCTTCCACCATTATCAAACGTATTATTAGATTTGATCAAGGCTTCATCCTTAGCGGCAATGATTACAGTTCCTGATCTCTTTAATCGTGCGAAAATTGTCGGGGGCAGGGAATTTGATTATATGACGATGTATATTCTGGTCGCCTTTATATATTGGGGAATCTGCTCAATTGTTGAACTAGGTCAGTCCTATCTTGAAAAACGATATCGATATAGTGAATGAAGGGAAGCTAATTGCTTCTCTTTTTTTAGTTTTTGCTAACTTGTATGTCGATCTCCGCTTCTATCATATTAGTGATAAATTTAACAACTTTTTCATTAGAGACCATATGGGAGAGTTGGGGAAACGCTTCAATGAAGAGGCCATTGAGAGAGTTTTGCTATTGTGAAAAAGATTATGGTCACATTAACGTACTTATCGTAACTTCTTTGTCATTTTTATCTAGTAATTCCTTTTTCGCATAAATGTATAATGAAGGTATCGATAAAAGGAGGCGGTAAGATGGATAAATTTGGAGGGTTATCGGAAGAACGAATTCGTAAGGCATATGAAGAAGGAGAGTTTGACAATCTCCCTGGACGAGGGAAACCACTACCAAAGGATTCATTGGCCGGTATTCCGGATGAACTAAAAATGGCTTATAGATTGATGAAAAACGCAGGATATTCCCCTGATGAGATGGATGTAAAAAAAGAAATTATGACGATAGAGGATTTAATTCGTAAGACGGAAAATGATATGGAAAAAGAAGGTTTGAAACGGGAATTAAATGAAAAAATTCTCCAATATAATAGTTTACTTGCGAAAAAAAGAATTAAAACAAACTCGTCCGTTTTTAAGCAGTATGAGAGCAAAATTGAAAAAAAGTTTTTCTAAGTGAAAAGTGATTGAAATTTGCTTCTATCTGTCGATATATAGAATAAGACATTTATAAAGTTTAGGGTGAAGCATATGGATAGAACATCGCTTATTGGATTAATTCTTGGAGTCGCAGCTGTAGGTGTGGGAATGGTGTTGAAAGGTGTAAGCTTTATGGCACTTATTAACCCAGCGGCTATACTTATCATCATTGTGGGGACAATGGCAAGCGTAGTTACCGCTTTTCCAACTTCAGAAATAAAAAAAGTTCCCAAGCTTTTCGGGATTGTTTTTAAAGATAAACAGACTTTTAAAGCGAAAGACGTCATTATCGAATTTTCTGATCTTGCACAAATGGCTAGAAAAGAGGGCTTGCTTGCGTTAGAAGCTTCGATTGACGAAATTGAAGATCCATTTATGAAAAATGGTTTGAGTCTTGCAGTAGATGGTCATAGTGCGGATTACATTCGAGATGTATTAAATGAAGAAATTGATGCGATGGAAGAGCGTCACGCTGTTGGAGCTTCTATTTTTTCTCAAGCTGGTACTTATGCACCGACGCTAGGAGTACTTGGGGCGGTTATTGGATTAATCTCTGCACTTGGAAATATGGACAATACAGATGAGCTTGGTAAAGCTATTTCAGCGGCATTTGTGGCCACGATGCTTGGAATTTTCACAGGATATGTTTGGTGGCATCCATTTGCCAATAAGTTAAAACGAAAATCACAAGAAGAAGTAAGAATTAAAGAAATGATGGTTGAAGGAATTTTATCCATATTGGAAGGAGAAGCACCTCGAGTAATAGAGCAAAAATTGGCCTCTTACTTACCTGCCTCAGAACGAAAAGAAATTTTTGAGGAAAGTGGTGAAAGCCAAAATGTCCAGGCGTAGAAGAGAAAAAAAAGAAGGCCATCATACAGATGAATCTTGGCTTCTCCCATATGCGGATTTACTGACCTTGCTCTTGGCGTTATTCATCGTTCTTTTTTCCGCCAGTTCTGTTGATGCACAAAAGTTCCAAAAGCTATCCCAGGTTTTTAACGGAATTTTCATTGGCGGGACAGGTCCAATGGATTTTCAACAGCCAATCGAAACTGATGACCATAGTAAAGACCATCCAGAACCTTTAGATGGGGAAAAAGAAGAACAAGAAGAAATGGATGAGCCTCATAAAGGGGACGAAATTGTTCTGGATATAGAAGAACAGAAGGAGCTAGAAGCGATTCAGTCGAAGATCAATGCATATATTCAAAAAAATGACTTTAATAATAAATTTGATACTTCGTTGACAACTGAGGGGCTTTTACTGACGATTCGCGACAATGTTCTCTTTCAATCCGGAAAAGCGGAAGTAAGAGAAGAAGACAAAAAAACGGCAAAAGAATTAGCGGTTTTACTCGAAATGGATCCTCCTAGGAATATTATTATTAGTGGTCATACTGATAATGTACCGATTGGAAATGCCCACTTTCAATCAAATTGGGAACTTAGTGTCATGAGAGCAGTTAATTTCATGAAGGTTTTACTAGAAGACGAGAAACTTGATCCGAAATGGTTTAGTGCAAAAGGCTACGGTGAATTTCAGCCAATAGGAGATAATAAATCCGAGGTAGGAAGAGCTAAAAACCGAAGAGTTGAAGTTTTAATATTGCCTCGAATAAAAAACGAGGAAAAATGATAGAAATCGAGGATATAATCAAAATGATTGTATCCTCGATTTTTTTGAAAAAGGAATGCTATGTATTAATTAGGTGTTTCGCTATCCAGCGCGAGCATAGTAGCAAGCTTTTTGTCTTTGTCCTTAATACAAGTCGAACATCTCTACCCATTTAGGATGGCTATGATTCCTTTATCCTAGGACATTAGGTCGAAAAAGGAACGGTTCGAGCTAGGCTCTCCCGACTATTCTAATATGTCATTATTTCTTGGGAAATAACTTGTTTATATCAAATAATGTCGAATTTGTACTTTTTAGCTATTATTCAGCATTAATTCTGCGAATTTTCTACCAAATTCTTGACATTGATTTAGCTCTTCATCATCAGGATAGAGGTCAATTACTAGATTAGGAAGAAGGACATCAGCACCTAATGATGTTATTTTGTCTGTGAAAAAACGTAAAGCTGCACCATAAGTAGATCCATAGTATGAATCTCCTGACCCAAAAACAGCAGCCTGTTTCCTAGATAAATCAACATGATCTAGCTCCTCAAAAAAATCCATAAATTCATCGGGAACTTCTCCTTCCCACGTATACGTACCGATTAAAAAACCATCATAATCGAGTAAATCAGTTGGAAGAGAGTCGAAAGCTTGTTTAACTGTAACATCTATATTCATTTGCTCCAACCCTTTTATTACTTCTCCTGCAAGCATTTCAGTGTTTCCGGTCATGCTTGTATATATTAATATTATTTTTGTCATGATTACCACTCTTTCAATATGCTCCTACATTATTTTATCAAAAATACGCTTAAATAATTATCACAATCATGTGAAGGCGTACTCGGAAGATGGATATATCATGAGTTTTACATATTTTGACACAAAAACTTTTAAATTATGTTAATATTATTTAAAAATAACCAATTTAGAAAAGGAAGTATAATGAAAGAGATTGTATTGCTTTTAGGAGCTTACTTACTAGGAAACATTTTAACTGGTTATGTTTTAGCAACGTTTTTTTATCACAAAAATATTCACAATGAAGGGAGTGGGAATATAGGGGCTCGAAATGCGGGCAGAATTTTTGGTAAAAAAGCTTTTGTTATCACATTTTTCGGTGATGCCGGCAAAGGGGCCATCGTAGTCTTGATTGCGAAGTGGCTAGAGTTCAGTATAGACATTCAAATACTTGCTTTATTTTTTGTTGTTCTCGGGCATATATTTCCAATATTATTTCATTTCAAGGGTGGAAAAGGTATGTCGACTTTTATAGGTGGGATATTAGCTTTTCATCCATTATTGTTTTCTGCTTTTGCAGCTGTCTTTATATTATTTTATATCATATTAAAAAGTTTAACTTTAGCCGGTATGGCTGCCGTAGCTTTATTGCCAACTATTATGTATTTCTTTCAGTTTGACCTGTATCCGATTCTTTTTTGTATTTTACTTTCTGCCACGGTAATATTTGCACATCGGCAAAATATTAGAGATAAAATTTTCAGTGAAAGGAAAATCAGCTGATGAGCTTGATTTATAAAATTGCTACTAAACCATCGGAATTTGAACAAATTTTAAAACTGAATTATCGTACGTTTGTAGAAGAAATTCCTCAACATGAAGTAAATAATTCAGGCACTTTGATAGATAAATTTCACGATGAAAATACATATATCATCTGTATGAAAGAAGAACAAGTGATTGGTATGATTTGTGTACGAAGTAATAGGCCGTTTTCATTAGACGGGAAAATCGGCGAAGTCGAGAAGCATTTACCTGTAGTTGTTGAAAACCCTTGTGAAATTAGACTTTTAGCCGTAAACCCCGAATATCGAAATGGCAGAGCTTTTTTAGGCTTGGCACAAGCGTTAATTCGCTATTGCCTAAAGTTGGGATATGATGCAGCACTAATATCGGGAACTACACGTGAACAAAAATTATATGGTCAAATGGGATTCCAGCCATTTGCTTATTTAACGGGAGACGAAAATGCAGCCTTCCAACCTATGTATCTTACAAAAGCAACTTTTGATGAAGGAATTGCAGGTAGAATATTAAAGGATCAGGTCAATTTTTTACCTGGACCTGCAACAATATCAGAATCTGTAAAAACAGCACTTGCTGCATCTCCGTATTCACATAGATCAAAAGGTTTTGAAACTCTTCTTCACGTTGTCCAAAAGAAATTAACAACACTGGCAAATGCAAAGTATGTTCAAATTTTACATGGAACTGGTACTTTGGCTAATGATGTAGTAGCTGGACAATTATCATTGTTGCCTGGAAAAGGGTTAATTTTGGTTAATGGAGAGTTTGGAGAGAGGCTTGTCAATCACGCAGAACGATTTGACCTTGATTTCGAAGTGATAGCAACAGCATGGGGCTCTCCATTTCAAGAAGAGCACATCACAGAAGCTATGAGCAACGGAACGTATAACTGGTTATGGGCAGTTCACTGTGAAACTTCAACCGGAGTATTAAATGATATCGATATGCTTAAAAACATTTGTCAGTCCTACAATGTACAGCTGTCCCTTGATTGTATCAGTTCGTTAGGTGCGGTTCCGCTTAATTTGGATGGGGTTTTATTTGCCTCAGGAGTGAGTGGAAAAGCATTGGCGAGTTATTCAGGGTTATCTTTTGTTTTTCACAATGTTGAGGTGAACCCAAATAAAAGTATTCCTCGGTATTTAGATCTTGGTGCATACTCGGCAGCAGGTAGTATTCCTTATTCTCAATCTTCGAATCTAGTAACTGCACTCGCCGAAGCATTAAAAAGATATGATTTCCGGGATGAAGAGTATGAAATCATTAACAAACGATATCATACCATTCGAAATGGTGTGGAAGAAGCAGGGTTAACCATATTATCTGATACAAGAAATTCAGCGAGCACCATTATGACAGTATTACTTCCTGAAGAAATTAATGCAAAAGAACTTGGGGATAATTTATATTTGAATGGATACAACTTTCATTATGAAAGTTCGTATTTAAACGAAAGAAATTGGATGCAAATTTCTTGCATCAATGATGTAGAAGAAAAGGACATTAGAAAGATGCTCGCAATTCTTAGAGGTCTTTGCAACGCTGATCGGGAACCTTCTGTAACTTGATAAATTAACGAACTGCACCTCAAGTGTGAGGTGCAGTTCATTTTTATATTACGCTTTTCTTAGTCGACCAAGTTCTTCCGCCAGAGCTTGCATTTCACTTGGACTAAAATGGTCTTTTTTCATGACCATTTCATAGATTTCATGTAATTCCTCGTACATTTCGGAATCCATGCTTTCCGATCTTATTGCCCCTATATTAACCATCCTCATCTTCGTCACAATTTCATTGACCATAAATTCAATATTTTCAGGTGTGTTTTTGGATAAATCCATATCATTTCCATCCTCTCTGTCATCCATAATTACTATACTTTCATGATGCTAGGTCAATGTCAATAATAAAAACGCAAGTGCCTTGCCTGTCTACTTACAAGCTCAATAATGTGGGTCATTCGACGTTGTAACAAGATGTGGCGCTTTTAGTCGATGTTCTTTATTAGGACCTCGACTGAGATTGGAAAAATAGGAAGGTTTCAAAAATACGTACTTGAAAAAAATTAAATATCACTTTTGAAAAAAATACCTTTCCTATGAAAAAGGAAATGTGTAAAGCTATTATACGTTTTTTTTCATTTCTTCTTTTTCCTTTTTGATTGTCTTTACCACTTTTCTTGTTTCATGAATGATGACTCCGGACAGACCTAATAGCCCGATTAAGTTTGGAATTGCCATTAAACCATTCATAATATCCGAGAAAGTCCAAACAATTTCTAATTCGATAATAGCCCCAATGAAAACGACAAGTACAAAAATGACACGATAATAGATGACTATTTTTGTATTGAATAAATATGAGAAACATTTTTCCCCATAGTAGGACCATCCAATAATTGTTGAAGAGGCAAAAAACAATAGTCCTAGTGCTACGATGATAGAGCCTGTATTCCCTAGAAAGTGGGCAAATGAAACAGAAGTTAAATCTCCTGCTTTGATTGAAGTATCATCATATAATCCCGCCATGACAATAGTAATTCCAGTAATCGAACAAATAATGATTGTATCTATAAATACTTGGGTCATGGAAACGAGTGCTTGACGACCAGGTAAATCAGTTTTTGCCGCGGCAGCAGCAATTGGGGCGGATCCGAGACCGGCTTCATTGGAAAAGACTCCGCGAGCTACTCCATACCGGATAACAGCACCTATTGCTCCACCGGCAACAGCTTTTCCCGTGAATGCATCGGAAAAAATAATTCCAACAGCATTTGGGATTAATTTAATATTCATTACTAAAATAACTAGTCCACCAAGGACATAAAATACAGCCATGAATGGAACAAAATAGGAAGTTACTCTACCAATACTCTTTATTCCACCTATAATAGCAAGACCTGCAAATATCATTAATACAAGACCTGTAACAGCTTGTGGTACATGGAAAGTAGAGTTAACCACTTTCGATACTGCATTAGATTGGACAAGGTTTCCAATACCAAATGCAGCGATAGCTCCAAAAATAGCAAATAACACTCCTAACCATTTTTGTTTCAACCCTCGTTCTAAATAATACATGGGTCCACCTGACATTTCACCATTCTCATCGACAACTCGATATTTAACAGCTAAAATGGCTTCTGCATATTTTGTTGCCATTCCAAAAAATGCAGACAACCACATCCAGAGAACAGCCCCGGGGCCGCCTAAAACAACGGCTGTAGCGACTCCGACTATATTTCCTGTTCCAACTGTAGCTGCAAGCGCTGTCATTAATGCTTGGAAATGTGAAATGTCGCCTTCTGACTTTGTGTCCTGTTTAAAACTGAAAGCAAGCTTTAACGAATAGGGGAGAAGTCTTAATTGCAAAAATCCGAGTCTAATAGTTAAGTAGATTCCAGTTCCGACAATAAGGACGAGCAATGGTATACCCCATACTTGACCGCTAATGGCTTCCAACACTTTTAAAATCTTCTCTGACATCGAAAGTTCTTTATCTGCCATTTGAGGCTATCCCTCCTTTTAATCTTGCTTCAACTTAAATTATTCTGAAAAGTGTATCGTTATGTCAAGCTCTATAGTTTGGAAAATTTATAGATAACTTTATAGAAAGTAGTTCCCGTCTAGCTAAAGCGCCACCTGACTAGCCAAATTCACGTCCATTTCCCTACGTTAAAGTAGGCTATTGAATATTTCATGTTTTATTGCTTTTAAGAAAGGTAAAACATATACCAAGTTTGTCTTTATGAAAAGATTGAGGTGGTATTATGGACAAATCTAGGTTAAAGGTAAAAAACGAAAAAAATCAACTCATGAAGTTTGTTAAAATATTGATTCGCAAAATACTGGATAATGATGTTGCTGGAATGGCAGCCCAGCTTGCTTATTTCTTTTTGCTTTCATTATTTCCTTTATTGTTTTTTGTTGTAACACTGATTCCTTTTACCCCTTTAACACAACATGATATTTTTAACTTAATTAAAGATGTCGCTCCTGTTGAAACAATTTCGATGATCGAAAGAACGCTAAATGAAGTGATGCAAAATCGAAGTGGTGGACTGTTAACTGCCGGTATTATTGGTACACTTTGGTCTGCTTCAAATGGGATGAACGCACTAGTGAAATCTTTAAACAGAGCTTATAATGCAAAAGAAAAAAGATCATATATTGTCACTAGATCTCTTGCCATCGTCTTTACAATTGCGATGATCTTCGTCTTTATTCTGGCATTGTTGTTACCTGTTTTTGGAAAACAATTAGGAGTCTTCCTTTTTTCAACCTTTGGTGATTCTGATATGTTTTTAAACATATGGAGTGTAATCCGTTGGGCCTTAACCCCTGTTATATTATTCATTGTGTTTTTGGCCATTTATTATATAGCCCCAAGTATTAAAATAAAATGTATTTCAGCTGTTCCTGGAGCAATCTTCTCAAGTATAGGATGGATCATTGTTTCACTTGGTTTTTCTTACTACGTTTCTCAGTTTGGAAATTATTCGGCTACGTATGGAAGCATCGGAGGTATTATCGTTTTAATGTTATGGTTTTATATCACTGCCATCATTATTATGGTGGGGGGAGAGATTAACTCTCTTGTTACGAAAGAAAAAGACCGTTGTTAAATGAATGGAATTATAGTTAAATGGTGCAAACTAATGGAGCTTTAGGGAATAATGTAGTCAAAAGTATGCAAATAAAAATTTATTAAGTTATATCTTTTTATATAGGTTTTTGCTGCCCAGCTCCGGTGCCATTCGACTAGCCATCATTTTGTTCTCTTCCTTACGATAAGTCAACATCGATTCATCCTAATGGACTCATCCTGTTTCCTTTAGCTTAGTCGAAGGCCGTAAACGCCACGTCTTCTTGTGGCACCATTGAGAGCCCAAAGGCTGTAAGCCTGTAGGTCGATGAGCAGGGCGTTTGCGCTTTTCTAAAGAACTTGAGAGGAATGGAATGCATTGGTAAATAGAATTTTTCTTATTGTCATATTGATTGGCTTTCCATTAATTGTAATCGGAGCGCTATTACAATTCCCAAGCGTATTAATGTTTGGAATTTCCTGCATTACCATTATCGGCCTCTCTAGCTTCATGGGGAGGGCCACTGAAAGCTTGACGATTGTGGCTGGCCCACGAATTGGTGGACTATTGAATGCTACTTTTGGTAATGCCGTGGAGCTGATCATTTCGATTTTTTCATTAAAGGCTGGGCTCATTGGAGTTGTGCTTGCTTCATTAACGGGTTCCGTTATTGGAAATCTTTTGCTCGTCGCGGGTTTATCATTCTTTGTTGGAGGTTTAAAATTTAAACGTCAAAACTTTAATGTGTTTGATGCTAGGCATAATTCAGGGTTACTTATGTTTGCAATCATTGTCGCATTTATAGTACCGGAAATGTTTTCAAAAAGCATGAACGAAACAAAAACTATTACGTTAAGTATTGGTGTTTCCATTATTATGATTATTCTTTATATACTCGCATTGTATTTTAAATTAGTTACTCATCGAGGGGTCTATAATACAAAGGAATCGGAAGAAAATATTGAGCATGAGGAACCGGAATGGGGAATAGGAAAAGCAATCCTTATTTTGGCAGTGGCTACGTTAGCTGTAGCATACACGTCTGAGAAGCTTGTTCACACGTTTCATGAAGTTGGTGTCAAATTTGGTTGGAGCGAGTTATTTATTGGAGTTATCATTGTTGCCATTGTTGGAAACGCCGCGGAACATGCCTCTGCGGTTTTAATGGCATTTAAAGATAAAATGGATGTTGCAGTTGAAATTGCAGTTGGATCGACTTTGCAAATTGCTATGTTCGTTGCGCCACTACTTGTCCTTGTATCGTTGTTTTTTCCAATTTCAATGCCGCTCATATTCACTGTGCCTGATATAGTTGCGATGGCTACTTCTGTCTTACTGACGATCGTAATCGTTAATGATGGTGAATCGAACTGGTTTGAAGGTGCAACGTTGCTTGCAGCCTATTTAATCATGGGAATTGGTTTTTATTTGCTCTAAAGTTGGATAAACAGTTTACTTTCGGAAAAAAATAAAGGTAAATGATGAAAGGAGTTTGCCTTTATGAAACAGTTTCGTTATGGAATGCAGTTAATGCTTATTTTACTTTTAATATTATCTGGACCTACTAATTTTAGCTTTGCAAAAGGGCAATCAAAGGGGTCCATTCAACTGCCTTCATCTGTAGTAAATATAGCAAAAGAAAATACGATACCAACTGAAATGGAAGACTTAATCTATTTAAAACCAAGCCATTTTACGAAGGAATTGTTTAAATCATCAAATGAAGCAATCGAAAATCCTAATTTGATTCGAATATTAAATGAGTCCTCCATTAATAAGTCCCCACTTTCTATTGGGATGCGAGCAACGATTTATATGGGTGAGTGGCCATTGAACTATAAATCAGATGAAACAATTCCTAATTGGCAATATCAAAAAATAAATACAAATGTATACGATAATACTGTCGGAAAAGTAAACCACCAAATTAACTATGTACAGCAAGCGCAAAAAAGGGTAAAAGGTGGTTTAACTGGAAGAGTTCCTCATCCAGAGGATGTACAAAAGATGATCCTAATTAAAGCAATGGAAAAAACAAATCTTCCAATTGCCACTGAAACAGTTATTGGTGCCGGTACGAAACATTCGCAAATTTACAATGTACATCCAAAGCGAATTGGATATTTGCATGCTCATGTCCCAGCCATAATTGAAAAAGGAGAGGTAACGTACGGAGAGGTATACTTAGTCATTAGAGGGACGAAACGGAAAATCGTCGTTAAAAACGTAACCTCCCAAAAAATTGGAGCATGGCTCCCAATTCAAGATCATTTATCCTTTTCCTTCACTGCAAATTGAGGGGACGGGTTCAAAAGGGACAGGTTCAAATGAACCTGTCCCTTTTATTGTCAGGCATGATTTTTTAACTATGGAAAAATCTAAAGGAAAAGGATGAAAGGCGGAAAATGAAATGAAAAAATGGATACTATTTTTCCCTGTTCTGTTTCTTATGTTTTTTCATGCAGCGACTACCCATGCCGTCTCCAATCAACCGATTCATTGGGGTTTTAAAAAAGGAGCGAACGAACAACAAGCAGATGCAGGTGAACGATATGATAAATTACTTGAAAAATATGGTGCCTTCTACAAAGGTAGCCCGGAAGAAAAGATACTATATTTAACGTTTGATAATGGCTACGAAAATGGTTATACGGCAAAAATATTAGATGTTTTGAAAAAGGAAAAAGTACCAGCTATATTTTTTGTTACAGGTCATTACTTAGAGAGTGCTCCTGATTTAGCGAAGCGGATGGCGGATGAAGGACATATTATTGGCAATCATTCATGGAGCCATCCCGATATGACCCAAATCAGTGATGCAAAAATAAAAATGGAGCTCGCAAAAGTGAAGGAGGCAACTGAAAAGGTTACAGGACAAACCAATATGCAATATTTACGTCCGCCACGAGGAATACTAAGTGAACGGACCCTTAAAGTAGCACAAGAAGAGGGTTATGTTCATGTACTATGGTCATTAGCTTTTAAAGACTGGCAAATCAACCAACAAAAAGGCTGGAAGTACGCTTATGACAATATCATGGCACAGGCACATCCAGGTGCAGTCATATTATTGCATACCGTATCAAAAGATAATGCTGATGCACTAGAAAAGGTAATCCAAGACTTAAAAAAACGCGGGTATATATTTAAAAGCCTCGATGATTATATGCTTAAGGAAAAAGTCAAAAATCCAATAATGACACATTGAAGATCTTTACCAGCCGTTTCATGAATAATGGCGCTTATACATTGATTTGCCCTTCACTTAATTGCTTCAATCGGATAGCAACGTTACTTTTCCATAGGTTACAGGCATATCGAATGCTAAAAGCGGAAGGTAACGTTGCCTCTTTCTGTTCAAGTGAGAATGACACTATTGAGGATTGAAATCATCAAAAACAGAAACATTTGTATTTCTACCAATGAACACGAAAACTGATGGAACTCTTTAATATTCTTTTTGATTGAGTGAAAAAACTCCATCCACGATGGTATAATAAATAAACATTTAACCATTCGGAGGAGATATAAGTGTGGCAAGAAAAGATAGAATTTTCCGGCCCATATGATTTTGACTTGGCTTTAAGTAGGCTATCCATGGATCCGCTAAATATCGTAAATCAGAAGGAACGATCCTTAATGGTTCCAATTTATGATGCTGTTCCTGAAGTAGCGAGTATGCAGGCAATTGGTTCAACGGATGAACCAGTATTTCTTGTAAGTGGCCAAAATGGTTCAACAAAGTCAAATGTGATAGAGAAAATAACCGGCATTTTTCAATGGGATACGTCATTAGCCGAAATTCAAAATCATTTTTTAACAACTTCTTTAAATAAAATTTTCGATAACCATCGAGGAACTCCAATCGTATTAGATTTTTCACCATTTACTACGCTTGTAAAATCGATTATTCATCAACAAGTTAATATGAAATTTGCCATTTCTTTGACGGAGGAATTCGTTAAAACGTTTGGCTTCCAAATGGATGGGGTATATTTTTATCCGTCCCCAGAGACAATTGCTACGATACAGCCAGAAGCGTTAAGAACATTAAAATTTAGTCAGCGAAAAGCGGAATACATTATCGGCTTAGCAAAACAAATAGTAGAGGGTGAAATTAATTTAGAACAGTTGTCAAAGCTGTCAGATGAGGAGATTATGAAATCATTAGTAAAAATCCGTGGAATTGGTCCTTGGACAGCTCAAAGCTTCCTTCTTTTTGGACTGGGAAGACCTAATTTATTTCCTCTTGCTGATATTGGGTTACAAAATGCGATTAAAGATCTTTATGGACTGGATCGAAAACCTACGAAAGAAGAAATGCTGGAATATAGCAGTGAATGGCAACCTTATTTGAGCTATGCCTCTCTATATTTATGGAGAAGCATAGAACCTCCTATCAAAGAATTAATTGTAGAATGAGTGATTTTATGACAAAAGTGAATGAAACAATTATCAAAGTAAACCAACAATTCCCTCTTACTATAAAACGTCTCGGAATCAACGGGGAAGGCGTCGGCTATTTTAAAAAGAAGGTCGTATTCGTACCAGGTGCGCTACCAGGTGAAGAAGTCGTCGTAGAAGTCGTCAATGTTCATCCGAAATTTTCGGAAGCCATCGTAAAAAAGGTCCGAAAACGTTCCCCATACAGAATAAAAGCACCTTGTCCTGTATACGAACAATGCGGAGGATGCCAGCTCCAGCATTTACGTTACGATCAACAGTTAAAGGAAAAACGAGATATATTAATTCAAGCACTTGAAAGGCATACGAAATTTACGATTGATGATTTAGATATCCGTGAAACAATAGGTATGGAAGATCCATGGAAATATCGTAATAAAAGCCAATTTCAATTAAGGGAAATGAACGGAAGAATAGTCGCAGGACTCTACAGTATGAATTCTCATCGACTAATCAGTGTTCCTGAGTGTATCGTCCAGCATCCTGCAACAAATAAAGTAAACAATGCCATTAAGAAAATTTTTGAAGACTTTAAAGTTCCTATTTATAATGAAAAAACAAAAAAAGGAATTGTGAAAACAATTGTAACTCGTGTTGGAGTACAAACTGGCCAAGTTCAGGTTGTCATTGTAACGGCTGGAGAAAAACTTCCCCGTAAGGAAATGATTGCTGAAGAAATAAAAAAGCGACTTCCAGAAGTTGTATCCGTCATGCAGAATATTAATCCTAAGCAAACTTCACTTGTATTCGGAGACAAAACACTCAATATTACAGGCAAAGAATACATTGATGATAAAATGAATGAATTTACATATGAGCTTTCAGCTCGTGCATTTTTTCAATTAAATCCTGAGCAAACTGTAAAACTATACGATGAAGTAAAAAAAGCAGCTGCCCTCACTGGTAAGGAAAAAATCGTAGATGCCTATTGTGGTTCTGGAACAATCGGATTATGGCTTTCTGAAGGTGCCGCAGAAATTCGTGGAATGGATGTAATACCAGAATCCATTGAAGATGCGAAAAAAAATGCCATGAAGCATGGGGTTAGGAAGGCAAAATATGAAACGGGAAAGGCAGAAGATATTTTGCCAAAATGGCTTAAACAAGGCTGGCATCCAGACGTAGTTATTGTTGACCCTCCTCGTACAGGTTGCGATGATAAGTTTTTAAAAACACTATTAAAAATAAAACCGAAAAAATTTATATATGTTTCCTGCAATCCTTCTACTTTAGCTAAGGACTTGCAAGCGATCAGCCATATGTATGAGGTGAAGTATATTCAGCCTGTGGATATGTTCCCACAGACTGCACATGTAGAGGCAGTCGTGAAAGTAGAATTAAAAAAAGTAACCCCTACTTAAAACATTCGATGGTCCTACCCCGTTTTCGTTAAAACACTCTTTTGCGAATTCGGGGTCTTTTTCTCCAAGTTTTGAAGAGACTTGTTTAGTTTATTTGTCGTGTGTTCTTTCTCTTGATGAATGAAGCCTTTCAGTCTGTTTATCTTCTATCGTACAGCAAGTGGCTGTTTATGCTTGTGAGTTAGTATTGGACCTATTAAACCAAAGAAAGTTAAAGATGGTAAATACATAATAATGTATAGATTTTAATAAAGAAAAAAAGATTTGAAATTCGAATATTTTATAATCCGAGCTATAATTTGATTTGAATAATATTGTATGTATAATCAAAATAAACGGAGAATGATAGTGTAAATATAGGCTGAAAGAAGTTTTGCTTTTTGGATGTATATTTGAAGTTTGTACTAGTAGGTTTTTCGATTGCCTTACCTGTTGGGGCAATCACCGTAGAAATGACTAAACAGGGATTAAAAAATGGGTTTTTTCATGGTTGGGCAGTTGGTATTGGTGGAATGACCGTCGATATGTTGCTCATTTTTGCATTGTATATGGGTCTTGCGAAGATTCTGTCCTTATCATATGTGCAAATACCATTGTGGATTATAGGAGCAGGATTCTTATTCATGCTTGCCTATGATTCTATCAAAAATGCAGATAAAGATATTACTCTTGTTGGTAAAAAAGTGAATAAATCTTTATTTAAGACCTATCTTAATGGTTTATTGGTTGCTATTTCACCTGGGAATTTAGTTTTTTGGGTTTCTGTATTTGGAGCAGTTCTGGCTGATTCTTATACACAAACTAAATCAGCTAGTTTTATTATCGCCGCATTTGGTATTTTAACAGGAATTCTTTTACATGATATTGGTTTACTGAGTATCGTCTCAACTACTCGAAAAGTAATGAACCGAAAAATGATTAAATGGACATCCATTATAGCTGGCATATTATTATTTGGATTTGCTTGTTATTTCTTATATGAATTTTATTTAGATATTCAATTATTTTTATAATTGTTTAAGCTAAAGTAAGAAAATCTTTTTTACTTTAGCTTTTTTATTTTGAAGGCGACATGTATGAGGTGAAGTATATTCAGTTCCCACACACGGCGCATGTGGAGTCAGTCGAGTAGATAGAATTTAAAATATATCCTTTTACATAAACCTTAATGGCCAGACCTCGTTTTCGTTAAAACATTCTTTTTCGTGTCTAATCCTTTTTACGAATTCAGCATTTGTCACTGATTTAGGGCAAATACCCAAGAACTTTTATCCGCTAATGCATATGCTTTATTGACAAAATAATTGAGGAGGATAAAAGTGCTTCCATATAATGTAAATTATAATGCCCATAACTTAACAGATGAAAGGATTCGACCAGGCTTTGGTCTAGGTGGACCAGGTTCTGGATTCGGCTTTGCTCCTGGTCTAGGTTTAGGCGGACCTGGTTCGGGCTTTGGGGTTTATCCTGGTCTAGGCTTTGGTGGCCCAGGATTTGGATATGGCTATCCATACGCACACTACCCATACCACCACCACCACCACTATCCATATCATCACTATCCCTACCCATATCCTTACTAGAACACATTAGCTTTTTGTGCAGTAAGAAATTCACATAATAATAGAAGTAAGATGATACTGTATTGTTAAAAATTGGCGTACCTACATTAAGTAGAGACGCCAATTTCTTATTTGGCTAATAGAGCGGCTTTGTTAATCAAAAAATGTTTACAATACTAAAAAAATTTATAAAGTGAAATTAAATTTAGAAAATCCTTGTGATATGAAAAAAGAGGTCACTATTGTTATGAACGAACTAATATCCTTATTAAAAATAAGATAGTGGATTAAAGACTAGTGATGTAAAAAGAACATTAATTCATTCTTATATAACAATTTTCTGTTCCAACCCTCCTACATAAATTCAGAAACCGTAACACAAACCCACATACAAGAATATTTTGAAAAGAGAATATAGAGGAGGTAAATGAAAATGGAACATGTTACGCATGATCAAAGAGATATGAAGCATCATCATGAAAAGTCAAAACAACATTTGTATCAATTTGTGCAAGTTGAAATGAATGATGGCTCAGTTTATCAAGGTATATTACACAGCTATGATATGGACAAATTGTTTCTTATTATGCCTAAAATGCATCACCATATGTCAATGGAATTAGATGAAAGCAGCAGCCGCCAATTTCCTTTCTTTGGACCATTTGGATTATTTGGATTTCCATTCTTTGGAATTAGAAGATTTGGACCATTTTTCCCATTCTTTATCTAAAATATAGAAAAACGGCTTGCAGTATGATTTGCTGCAAGCCGTTTTGATTTACTCCTTCGTACATGAATATATTCGATAGTCTATTGTGCCGTCATACTCATACATATTAATAAAATGCTGCATCATGACCATGAAAAGCTTTGGTTCAATGGAATCTGAGTAGCGAAATTCAGTTATAGTATTATTTTCTTGAAGAGAATACTGTGGTTTGTGAACATAAATATTTTTAAAGCCAGTCTTTTCTAATAATGATAGCCACTCCTCCTCAGCTAGGAAAGAATCAAAGCCATAAAATTTTTTAATTTCCTCTTTATCTGGAGCATCGAGCTCATGATTTATCGTAAGTTCATTTGCAATGAACCGTCCGCCTTTTTTTAATAACCGAAATATTTCATCCATTGCACTAGTTGCATTTACAAAAGCAAGGACTGACTCAGAAATGATTAAATCAAATTTTTCATTCTCAATCGGACATTTTTCAATTGAGCCTTGGATAATCTCTACACCTAACTGGTCTTGCTCCATTCTATATTGGGCTTTTTCCACCATAATTGGATTTATATCTAATCCAGTTACGTTTGCTTTGTAATGTGTAGCTAGAAAAGCTGCGGTTTGGCCGGTACCACATCCTACATCTAAAATATGAGAAGTATTATTAATTTCTTCTGTCGCTAATATTTCTCTTGTTAGGTTCATACCTCCAGGGTGTGCACCACTAACACCAAATTTGGACAAGAAATCTAAATATATGGACTGCTCGATCAGAACCACCTACTTTATATATCTTTTTTGCATGATATGTAAACAAAACAAGATGGGTTACTGACACAATTGAGGAAGTCCCTGGATTTAGCATATGCGGCTATATATAAAAAACTTTGCAAACAATTAGGAAATAAAGCCAATGTAAATCTTTTACAATTTGGTATACTTTTCCTAAGGTGATGTTGAAGATTTTAATAGCTTTTTAAATTAGGTATCCACGATTTTAACGAAACTGATTGATTACTCTAATTGACAATTTATACAAAATAAGTTGATTTCCACTCCAATCAACTTAGTATTAAAACAATGATTGAGTTTGAAAAATCTATAGGAACTTGGGGAGATTTCAATACTGGAAAAATAAGTTTCGTCTTTAGGAGGATTCCATGTTAGTAGACTTAGTAATTGTTGGTGGGGGATTGGGAGGCTGTGCAGCGGCTCTTTCGGCTTGCGCGAATGGACTTAGGGTTTTTATGACGGAAGAAACAGATTGGATTGGGGGCCAAGTCACTTCTCAAGGTGTCCCTCCAGATGAGCGTCCATGGATTGAACAATTTGGATGTACAAAAAGATATCGGACTTACCGTGATAATGTAAGAGATACATATATTAAAACGTTTAATGTTAAAGAGGCTAGTTCTTCTTTTAACCCTGGCAATGGACTAGTAAGCAAAATTTGTCATGATCCACGAGTTTCATTGCATGTTTTAAACGAAATGCTGATGCCATACCTTTTGACAAATCAATTACTACTAAGCTTAAATACAAAAATATTATCAGTGAAAAAAATAGATAAAACCATTCGTGAAATGACATTTGAAAATACGATTACTGCTGAAAAGGTGCAAGTGATAGCTCCATATTTTATTGATGCAACAGAAGCAGGGGACGTTCTTCCATTGGCAGATATTGAATATGTGGTGGGAGCAGAGTCTAAAGCTGAAACAGGAGAACCTCATGCATTAGAATCGAGTAATCCAGAAGATATTCAAGCTTTCACATACGTGTTGCCGATGGAATATCGCGAAGGGGAAAATCATGTCATTCCAGAACCTGAAATGTACGAGTTTTGGAGAGAATATCATCCGGATATTTGGCCGGATAGATATTTAAGTTTTTTTGCCCCACATCCGATTACGAAAGAAAAAAGAGAGTACACATTATTTCGTGAAGAAACAGGGTTCCCACTTTGGGAATATCGTCGAATTTTTGATAAAAACCAGTTTGATTCGAAATACAAAGCTGGAGATATTACATTGATGAACTGGCCACAAAATGATTTCTTTTTAGGAAATATTTATGATGTTTCTGAAGAAGACAAGAAGAAGCATGTATATCAGGCAAAACAACTCAGTCTTTCGCTTCTTTATTGGCTACAAACTGAAGCCCCCCGTCCGGATGGAGCAAAAGGCTACACAGGATTAAAACTAAGAAAAGATATTTTTGCCACAAAGGATGGCTTGGCTAAATCAGCATATATTCGTGAATCTAGGCGAATTAAAGCAGAATATACGATTGTAGAACAGGATGTATCGCCAGACTTTAATAAAGGGAGAACCGGAAAGAAATATCACGATCGAGTAGGAATCGGTTCCTACAGTATTGATTTACATCCAAGTATGGCAGGAAGAAATTATCTTGATATTAAAGCATTGCCGTATCATATTCCGTTAGGTGCATTACTACCGAAAGACGTCGACAACGTATTAGCCGGGTGCAAAAATATCGGAACGACACATATTACGAACGGCTGCTATCGATTGCATCCAGCGGAGTGGAATATAGGTGAAGCTTGCGGAGCATTAGTAGCATTTTGTATAAAACACAATACCTATCCAAAAACGGTAAGAGAAGATAAGAAACTATTGTCTGCATTTCAAGTGGAATTGAGAAATGATGGCTTTGAATTGGAATGGCCGGAGGATTTCTATTAGAGAAGAAAATAATATTTTGCCTAAAACTTAATACCAAATGTCAATGGACTTAGATGAAAGCAACAGAAGCTTATTTACTTGAAATCAAAGGTTCGTACCATTTTCCCCAACTTTTTCCAAACTTTTAAATGAAAAACAGGCTTGCAAATAACGATTTGCAAGCCATTTCTGTTTACCTTAAGTACATGTAAAAATGTACCACATCCTTCTAATAAGAGATAATCTCGTTTAGTAATTAAGCTATTATCTTACCTCATCTTCACTTACATCCATTACTATATTGAAATAATATCTATTTTACGACGGTTTTATTAACATTCTGTGAATGAACTTCATGAACAGTTTGTGACTTTTATCACATTTAAGTGTTTTTATTATTTGATGATAATAAAATATGAAATATATTATGGTATTTTTACATTTTAGATTTCATCTTCAAGAAAGAGGGGAACTGAATGAAAATGAAATGGGCTTTTTTTAGTTTGATTATCATATGCCTGTTTACATTAACTGGTTGTGAACCATTAATGGTATTAGATCCGAAAGGACCTCAAGCAGAAACACAAGCTAATGTGATTTGGCTTTCGATAGCGACGATGGCATTTATTGTGATTGTAGTCTTTGCCCTTTTAATATATGTCGTTACCAAATATCGAGCATCTAAACAAAGTGAAGATTACGAGCCACCACACATTGAAGGGAATCCGATCGTTGAGTCGATTATTGTTGGTATTCCTGTGATAATTATTATATTTCTTTCGATTGTCACCGTTAAATCGACCTATGATGTGGAAGCAACACCAAAAGGATATGAAGACCAAAAGCCATTGACGATTTATGCATCTTCTTCTGATTGGAAATGGCACTTTAGTTATCCAGAAGAAAATATCGAAACGGTTAATTATTTATATATCCCAACTGATCGTGCGTTAGAATTCAAACTTTACTCTTATGGACCGATTACGAGTTTTTGGATTCCTCAGCTTGGCGGTCAAAAATACGCTATGTCAGATATGGTAACGACATTGCACTTAGCAGCAAGCGTACCTGGTGAATACATGGGAAGAAATGCGAACTTTAGTGGGAAGGGATTCGCAGAAAATACGTTTCAAGTGAAAGCCATGCCGCAAAAAGAATTTGATAAATGGGTTGAAGAGGTAAAAACCTCTGCCGAACCACTAACTGAAGAAAAATTTAATGAGCTATTAGAACCAGGTCATCTTGGACAGTTAACGTTTAGTGGTACACATTTAACCTTTTTACCCGCTCCAGAAGGTGAATATGGCGGTCATCATCATGGATCAACCGATTCGCATGAACACGATCATGATGAACATGCACAGCAAGATTCCCATGAAAAAACAAATGAACATCATCATCATTAATAGATGTAGAGTTAGTTAACAAATCGTTTTGCATGAAAGGAGTCAAAAAGTATGAATTTCTTTGATCGATTTGCTATTCCGCATCCAAGCCCGGCGATTTATGCTTCGATGGTTGCCATCGGTCTTACCGTTATTGCCATCATCTTCGGCTTAACATATTTTAAAAAATGGGGATACTTATGGCGCGAATGGTTAACAACTGTTGACCATAAAAGAATTGGTATTATGTATTTAATTTCCGCCCTACTAATGTTATTTCGTGGTGGCGTTGATGCGCTTATGATGCGGGCACAGACGGCTGTTCCTGAAAATACGCTTTTAGATGCCCAACATTATAATGAGGTGTTTACTACCCACGGGGTGGTTATGATTATTTTTATGGCTATGCCATTTATCTATGCTTTAATGAATTTCGTTGTTCCCTTACAAATTGGTGCACGTGATGTGGCGTTCCCACGCTTGAATGCATTAAGTTTTTGGCTATTTTTCATGGGAGCCATGTTGTTCAATATTTCTTTCGTCATTGGTGGTTCACCTGATGCTGGCTGGACTTCTTATTTCCCACTTGCTGGTAATGACTTCAGTCAATCGGTTGGGACAAATTATTATATGCTTTCGATCCAGATTGCTGGTATTGGAACATTAATATCGGGAATTAATTTTATTACAACGATTTTAAAAATGAGAGCGCCAGGTATGACATTAATGAAAATGCCAATGTTTACATGGACTGCTTTCATTACGAATGCCATTGTTGTTTTTGCCTTTCCAGTTTTAACGATTGCCCTTTTATTAGGGACAATGGATCGACTTTTTGGCGCAAATTTCTTCACCACAACAAATGGTGGTATGGACATGCTTTGGGCGAACCTTTTCTGGGTTTGGGGACATCCTGAGGTGTACATTTTGATTCTTCCGGCATTTGGTATATATAGTGAGATTATTTCTACTTTTTCACGACGTAATCTCTATGGATATAAATCAATGGTCGCTTCCATTGTTATTATCTCGTTTTTCTCATTCCTAGTTTGGACACACCATTTCTTTACTATGGGGCAAGGACCACTAACGAATAGTATTTTCTCGATTACTACAATGGCCATAGCGATTCCGACCGGAATTAAGATTTTTAATTGGCTGCTGACGATGTGGAAAGGGAAAATTAAATTTACGGTTCCAATGCTGTATGCGGTTGGTTTTATTCCGATTTTTACAATTGGTGGGGTAACTGGGGTTATGCTCGGGATGGCAAGTGCCGATTATCAATATCATAATACGATGTTTTTAGTTGCACACTTCCACTATACAATTATTCCTGGGGTCGTATTTGCGATGCTTGCCGGACTTACGTACTGGTGGCCAAAAATGTTCGGTTTCATGCTAAATGAAAGAATTGGAAAATGGGCATTCTGGTTTATTGCTGTAAGCTTTAATGTCACCTTCTTCCCAATGTTCTTCACTGGTTTAGACGGTCAGGCGCGTAGGATGTACACATACTCTGAAGCAACTGGGTTTGGTCCATTGAACTTGATTTCATTTGTCGGTGCGGTAGGACTTGCCATTGGTTTTGCTTTAATTGTCTATAATGTTTATTACAGTACTCGTTATGCTTCAAGAAATATTAGTTCAGATCCATGGGATGCACGCACGCTTGAATGGGCAACGCATAGTCCAGTTCCCTCATATAACTTTGCCGTCACACCGCAAGTTGGTTCAATTGAAGCATTCTGGGATGCTAAGAAAAAGAATATTCCTTTATTCCGAGGGAAAATAGATAAGATTCATATGCCGAATAATAGTGGTGTTCCTTTTATTATGAGTAGTATTTTCTTTGTATGGGGATTTTCATTCGTATTTAGCATGTGGATTCCAGCGATTATTACAACCATCGGTATATTTGTTTGTATGGCGCATCGTTCATTTGAAAAGGATGACGGATATTATATTTCTGTTAAAGATGTTGAAGATACCGAAAAAAAGCTGCGAGGTGTTAGTTAATGAAAATAGATCACTCGCTTCCACTTGAATATAGTACTGACCAAAACAAATTAAATATTTTAGGGTTCTGGATTTTCCTTGGGGCCGAAATTATGCTGTTTGCCACGCTTTTCGCCACTTATTTTACATTAGTGGATCGCACAGGAAACGGACCTATGGGCGCAGATATTTTCGAAATTACTCCAGTGCTGATTGAAACGCTTGTCCTTTTAACAAGTAGCTTTACAATTGGACTTGGTGTTCATGCAATGAGATTAGGTAGAAAGAATGCGATGATCACATTCTTTGCGATTACACTCCTTCTTGGTCTTACCTTTTTAGGGGTAGAGATTTATGAGTTTACGCATTATGTGCATATTGGAGCAGGTCTTCAAACGAGTGCTTTTACCGCGATCCTATTAACAACATTAGGAACACATGGAGCACACGTGACGCTCGGATTATTTTGGGGATTATTTATCATTTTACAAGTGAAAAAACGTGGACTTACTCCGGAAACAGCAAATAAATCATTCATCTTTTCACTTTACTGGCATTTCTTAGATGTTGTTTGGATCTTCATTTTCAGCTTCGTCTATTTGAAAGGAATGATGTAATATGAGCGAATTATTTCCGAGGAAGCAAGTAATGGGGTTTGTCTTTTCTTTAGTCCTTACCGCTGTCGCCTTAGCTGTGTATTTCTTTGATCTATCATTTGCAGTAGCAATGACCATTCTTTTAGTCACCGCATTTGTGCAGGCAGTCGTTCAACTTGTTGTATTTATGCATGCAGGTGAAACGGGAGATAAAGGATCGATTTATACGAATCTTTTTTATGGATTTGCGATCGCCCTCGTTACTATTTTCGGGACATTACTCATTTTGATATGGGATATGTAAATTCTAAAGGAGCGCCTATGATGGCGCTCCTTTTTGTTCAGAAAGTTTTTCCCTTAGCAGGAATCCTAACTCCTTTATTTGTTTTTTCATGCAATTCCTCTGTTGCTACGAAAAAAACCCCCATTAAAAAGATAAAAATTGCCCCCATCACTGTACCAATTCCAATACTTGTGATCGCGCTGTGATCGCTTACAAAAAATCCGTATAAGAAAATAATGATTCCAGTTGTAAGTAAAGTAAAACCAACATATTTAACAGCATTTAGTAATTTTTTACGATCATTCATTTTATTTCCCCCTTGTTATTTATTATTCATTTTGTTCACAAAGTTGTCAATTGTTTTTTGGAAGAGGCAGGAAAGAGAAGATGTTAATCTTTGGTTCAAAGTTATTATTCCTATTACTATTATATGTAATTTCAGGGATGAGAAACGGAACGCTTCAATCATTCATTTGTTGTTTCTAGTTAGCCTATTTGTTTCTGATAGATTTGGTCGGACAAAAATCTCCATTATAAGATGTGACAATTATACTTCCGCTCATTATTTCTACTAACTTTATAAGTAGAAAAGTTACTTTTTTATTTAATGGAAAAACTCTAATTCTTATTTATAATATTGGTATAATAGAACTCAGGTACACCTGACTTAAAGAAATCAACGAACGGATCTAGTTTATACGCTTTTGCAAGCAACTCCCAAAATACATACAGATAATCAAAACAGAAAATGGATAAAAGGTGAACTTATGAATAGAGAAAATGGGATAACAGCCGAACTAAACAATAAAAAAATGAGCACTGAAACTAAAATACAGAGAAGCATTAGAAATAATCTGATTACACATAGACTGGATTCAGCTAAACAGGTGATCATTGATCGTGAGCCAGGGCAGTATTTAGGGCAACCGGACTCCGTTTTGCTCGATGATGATCAAACCATTCTGACTGTGTATCCAAAGGGACACGGGATAGGAGAAGCCTTAATTAATAAAAGTACCGACGGCGGACTTACTTGGTCAGGAAGAAAATCTGCAAACCTTACATGGAAAGATTCACAGGAAACACCGACAATATATAAATTAAATCTTAATAATGGCGATCAAAAACTAATTTCTATATCTGGTGGCCCTGGTTGGGGACCTGATAAATTTACTGGATGGAAAACTTCTATTTCTATTGATAATGGTGAGACTTGGAGTGATTATAAAGACTGGTATATGGGAAACCAAACGATTGTAGCGATGGCCAGTCTTGTTAGGTTAAAAGATAAAGAGGGAAGATGGCTAGATAAATGGATGGGGATTTACCATGATCCTAATTTTATAAACTATAAAACATATCTAACATTTACAGAAGATGGCCAAGAGCAATGGAGCAATCCAAAACCTTATTTAGAAGAGTATCGTGATATTGAAGCCACCGTTCAATTATGCGAGGTCTGTATTTTTCGTTCCCCCGATGAAAGCCAGCTTATATTATTAGCGCGAAGTCAATCCCATATGCATACATCGGTTATTTCGTTTTCGGATGATGAAGGAGAAAGTTGGACAAAGCCAAGGGAAGTGCCAGGGGCCTTAAATGGAGAACGCCATAAAGCAGCTTATGACCCGATAAGTGGTAGACTTGTCATTTCCTTCAGGGAAATTACACTTGATTATAACAATAATGGATTGATTGAACATGATGACTGGATGGCGGGTGACTGGGTCGCTTGGATCGGTACATATGAAAATTTAATCAATGGAGAAGAAGGAGAGTACCGTATTCTTTTAGGGGAAGACTTTACTCCTTCGAGAAAATCCGGAGACTGCGGGTATGCCGGAAATGTAGTCATGAAAGATGGAACTTTCTTTTTGAACTCTTATGGATATTTTGATAAGGATGAAGTTGAGAAATTAGGAACAGAGGCCAAGCCCTATATAATGGGAGTTCGGTTTAAATTATCAGACTTTGATTAATCAAGATTTGATATACAACAAACAACAACATAGGAAACCCCATCATAAAACAGCCAGCGATATAAGGGGATATTCTTGTTTATAGTGATTGGATCAAGCAAATAAATATCCTGTCTTACAAAAAATGTTTTGGTGAATACAAAACCCGATTCTCTAATTGAAGAAAATCGGGTTTTATTTTTGTAGAGGTTATCATTTGATGTTGAAGATAATCTCAGTCTCAAGTTTCGATTCATCTTCATTCCAATGTCCGTAAATTTCCATTGAAGGTGGCTGATGGTGCTCACCCGAAGTTTCAATGATTGACTCAATTTTTCTGTATGATTTGTCCAATTCACTATAAGGACCAATGTGTTTGCAGTATGCATATTTATCAAGATGAACAATTTTTTCCTCTAATGATGAATCTTCTGAAGGGGAAGAATTCAGCTCAATCCCTGCAAATACGATGTGATTAGCGTCATATACTACATGGTTAATGCCTTTATGAGAAAGATTATTGTTTCTAACTTCCGCCCATACCTTATCCAATAATTCGAACATCGTTTCACTATACGCTCTGTTTTGATCATGTTGTTTGGAAAATCCAAATAATGTAAATGTTTTACTTTGATTCACAATAACAGCTTCCATGATTAGAGCACCCCTTACCAATATGTTAACTGGTTATATTCGATACTCCATTTTATTTTCCTTTATTTTTTCCAAAAGAATCATAAAAAATCCACCTTTACAATCATATACAGCATTATTACTTATTTTTACTAACTTAATAATTGTTGCCTACACTTCAAAGTTTTCCGCTTGTTTCAAGTATGGAAAGCTATACCGTAAAAGTTATATTTCCATATCCTTCATATTAAATTCAAAAAATATGAATCTCAACATTCCATTTTTGCGTCAAATATATTAAGGAAGAAAACCTCTATTAAAATTCATATGACACGATACTTATTAATGGTGTTTAAAAAAGAATGGCGAAAAAAACCGTCGAACGAATTTTTAGCTTTTTGCATATATTATTCAAGGGATTCGAGTTCACATATCGAATCATAATTATACAAGAAAAATAAATTATTCGGTTTCACATATTGTCCATGCAGAAAAGAAACATAATGATGATAGGGGAATAAAGATAAGCCCAAATGAATAGAGTGGAGAATGTGTATGGAACCATAAAAATATTAGTAAAGTTGGGATAAAAAAATGGGGATGTATAAAGGGGTGCTTACTGTTATTTTGGTAAGTAGTTTATTAGGTTTGACCGGATGTTCGGTACATACGGCAAAACAGAAAGAGCTGGATGAAAAAATCGCAGAATTAGAGAAACAAAAGGAACAATATGAGAAAGAACAGAAAAAATTAGAAGAGGAAAGGAAGAAAGCAGAAGAATTACGGTTGGAAGAAGAAAGGCGAAAGGCAGAAGAGTTAAAACCAATTGATATTGAGGTCGTAGATCCACTGAAGAATGAAGTCATTAAGACATTTAATTTTATCCGGAAAGATTTAAAAGAAAATGAGGAAACATATAAGCAGGAGATTCAAAACTGGGCGAGGGAATTGGCAAGAGGAACGGATACAACAGAAGGATATGATCAGAGGATGATTCCTGATCGAATTGGGGATGACGGGAAAATAATAAAAGGTAATCCGAGAGTTATTTTAGAGGAATCGGAATTAGTTGAAAAAGTAGTGGAAGCTTTTATCGATGGAGGGACGGTAGAACTCCCTTTACAAGTGACCGAAAGTGGTTATAAAGAGGAAGAAGCATCTAAATTGGATGAAGTTGTAGTAGCTTCGTTTACTACATATTTTGGTGGAAGTCCCGATGGCCGGAATAAAAATATCGAGCTTTCAACAGACGCTATAAATAACGTAATTCTTGGGATAGACGATTATTTTTCTTTTAACACAACGGTTGGACCAAGTGACGCGGAACACGGATATCAAAAAGCCATGGAAGCTTTAAATGGTAAGCTAGTGGAAGGAATTGGCGGGGGAATCTGTCAAACATCCTCTACCTTATTTAATACTGTCGATCAAATGGGCGTTTCCTATGTCGAATTGCATCACCACTCCGTTAATGTTGGATACGTACCGAAAGGACGGGATGCAACGGTATCTTATGGTGGTAAAGATTTTAGATTCCAAAATAAAGCTGGTGTACCGTTATTGATTAAAGCATTTACAAATGGTGGAGCATTGACCGTTGAATTAAGGACATCTAAATCTTATCAACCATTAGTCAGAAAAGGGAATGTATAAGATTATCATCCATGGTTCATTTTTTGTTAAGTTTTATCGATACAATCGGTAAAACTTTTTTCATGTTCAAATAGCAGAGATTTGACGAAAAAAAATGTACTTGACCCTTATCTTATGCGTCGCTAAGATATTTGTAGGTAACCCGTAGTTATCTTTTATCGATTAAGTTTTATGTTCAATATTAGATAATTTAAGATTCATAAATTAATAAAATGAGTGAGGTTTTTATTTCATGATACCGATCATATACGAGAAAAAAATTTCTTCAAAAATAAGATCTCATGCAATTAGATCAACTCGGTTACTCATGTTATATTTTTTAGCTATTGTACATATCTCTATGGTGGATAAAGTTGGAAGTGGCCAGAGTATCTTCATTGTTGTTTCTATGCTTATTTTTACGTTAACCCATTTTTTCTATTTTTCACGTTTTTCGACTAAAACCTTTATCCTTCTTAACTTAGTTGACTTTTTATTCGGTGTCGGATATGGATACATGTTTCCAGAATCTAATTATTTGTATTTACTCTTTTTTGGAGTAGTAGGAGTAACGTTATTTTTAGGTACGAGTTCCAAGGGCGTCTTGATGGGGGGAGTAGTTCTTTTTACTATTGCATGGTTGTTCAATATGGCGACCGACTATTATCGTACTGGATCTGCCAATTTGATTTTCAATATTATATGCTTCGTCGTTCTTGTGCTTCAAGGATGCATGGTTGGTGGATTAATCCGTTATTTACTCCTTGCTCAAGATAAAATTAGCGATCAGTACAAAGAAGTAACCTCATCCCATATGGCTTTACAAGAGGCTCATGAACAGATGCGCCGCTATGCAGAAGAAGTTGAAATACTTACTTCGACGAGAGAACGTAATCAAATTGCGCGAGAGATTCATGATACTGTTGGACATAAGATGACAGCACTTCTAGTACAGCTTGAGGTAGCACAAATGATCCAAGAGAGTGAGCCTTTAAAAGCAAAAGACACGATACAACTTTGTAAACAATTAGCTCAATCTGCACTTCAAGAAGTCAGGCTGTCAGTAAGAGCGATTCACGAAGAAGTAGGAATACAGCTTGGACTCATTGAATCCTTACGCAAGTTGCTAACTGACTTTTCAGAAATGACAGGAGTGAAAACATCCTTACAAGTAGAAGGTGATCTTTCTTCCGTATCGGCAACATTGCAACCAATCATTTATCGTGTCATTCAGGAATCTCTAACCAATGCTAAACGCCATGGTAACGCTACGCAAGCCAACGTCAATCTTCATGTTACGGAACAACAAATTAATATAGAGATAGCTGATAATGGAGCAGGTGTTACGGGTATTGTTCCAGGTTTTGGATTAATCAATATGAGAGAAAGAGTGGAGGAACATAGCGGTATGATTCAATTTATTAGTAAAAAAGAACATGGATTTCTAATCAAAATATCTTTTCCTTTGCAGAAGAAAACATGGACGTTCGAAGGCTAGGCAGTATAATCTACATATTGTAACGGATGAACAACACCTCATTAGTGATGGATCAGAGACTATTTTAAGTTTGAGGGATTATCAGTAGTTAAAAAGGCATCGAATGGAGCTGAAACTCTTAAAGTAGCAAATATATTAATACCAGACTTAGAATCGAGTCGGGAACTCTAGGATTATCGAATTACTGTCTCGATTAGTAATGAATCTGGACAGAGACCTAGCAATATTCAAATTTCAGTCTCCATCCAAGGTAAATCGAGAGAAAGATATGAATTCAGCTAGCCTATCCATACTTTTGCTACCTCCAATTTGTTCGATAAAGCATCTTTGAAAAAAAAAGGAGTTGTTCAAAAAGCTGCCATTATATCTTCTTAAGTTTGTAACAAGAGACTATCGTAAATAGTAAACGATTTGGTATGATTGTAAGAGATTATGTTAAACTTTTCACAAATGTTATGTTAGGCTTAGCATGAAATGCTCATTATTTCACTAATTAAGGAGGGAATGAGCTACATATATACATAGAATCATTGTTTTATTTGAATAGTATTTAGTAAAGTTATGTTTGTTCACTTTTTCACTTAGTAATATTTTTTTCTTTGTTTATGATCACTTTTTCACAAATTACAAAAGTCTTACAATCAACTGTTAACGTAGGAGGAGAGTCAAAGAATGGAAGAGATTATTCTTGCAAGGATTCAGTTTGCATCAACTACACTGTTTCACTTTATTTTTGTTCCTTTATCGATTGGATTGGCTTTTATCGTAGCTATCATGCAAACGATGTATTTAATCAAAAAAGACGAAATCTATCAAAAAATGACAAAGTTTTGGGGAACTTTTTTCCTTATTAACTTTGCAGTTGGGGTCGTTACTGGGATTATTCAAGAATTTCAATTCGGGATGAACTGGTCATCGTATTCACGCTTTGTTGGGGATGTGTTTGGTGCCCCATTAGCAATTGAGGCGCTGCTTGCTTTCTTTATGGAGTCCACATTTATCGGGCTTTGGATTTTTGGCTGGAATAAGATACCGAAAAAACTTCATCTTGCTTGTATTTGGCTCGTTTCAATCGGAACGATATTATCAGCATTTTGGATTTTAGCGGCTAACTCCTTTATGCAAAATCCAGTTGGCTTTACTATTCAAAATGGGCGGGCAGAAATGAATGATATTTTAGCCGTTTTGACTAATCCCAAATTAATGGTTGCTTTCCCGCATACTATTTTTGCTAGCTTTGCTACAGCTGCTTTCTTTGTCGTTGGTGTAAGTGCTTGGAACATATTAAAGAAAAAAGATCTGCTCTTTTTCAAAAAATCGATGGCTATTTCTCTTATTCTCGGTCTTGTTTCCGGATTAGGCATCGCTTTTTCCGGACATTCTCAAGCGACGTATTTAATGACTGCACAACCAATGAAAATGGCGGCTGCGGAGGCACTTTGGGAAGATAGTGATGATCCGGCTGCATGGACAGTCATCGCAAATATCGATGTGGAGAACAAAGAAAGTACTGCCAGACTTGAAATTCCATATTTATTAAGTTATTTAGCTTTCAGTGAATTTTCCGGAAAAGTAGAAGGGATGAACACACTTCAAGAAAAGTTTGTGCAAAAGTTCGGTGAAGGAGACTATATTCCACCTGTAAAAACAACCTTCTGGAGCTTTAGAATAATGGCCGGTACTGGTGGACTTTTAATAGTATTAAGTGGACTCGGTTTATTCTTAATGTGGAGAGGCAAAATTGTTGAAAGCACTCGTTACTTAAAATGGCTTGTTCCTGCGATTTTCTTCCCGTTAATTGGAAATTCATTTGGCTGGATTATGTCAGAGATTGGTCGTCAGCCTTGGGTTGTTAACGGCTTAATGCTTACCTCCGATGGAATTTCACCAAATGTAAGTGCTGGTCAGATTTTATTTTCATTAATATCTTTCTCACTCATCTATACGCTGCTCGCAATAGCAATGGTGTATCTATTTATTAGGGTAATTAAGCAAGGACCTCATGAGAAGGTTAAAGAAGATGTTTCAGCTTCAGATCCATTTGAAATGGGAGGGTTGCAAAATGCAGCTGAGTGAGTTGTGGTTCGTACTAATCGCTGTTTTGTTTGTAGGCTTTGTTTTTTTAGAAGGATTTGATTTTGGGGTTGGAATGAGCACGAAGCTTTTAGCAAAAAATGAGTTGGAAAAACGAATGCTGATTAATTCGATTGGACCATTTTGGGACGCGAATGAAGTTTGGCTTATTACTGCCGGAGGTGCGATGTTCGCTGCTTTTCCTCATTGGTATGCCACTCTCTTCAGTGGTTACTATCTACCGTTTGTTGTCCTTCTACTTGCCCTCATTGCAAGAGGAGTCGCCTTTGAATTTAGAGGAAAGGTAGAATCAGAAAGATGGACACTTACATGGGATTGGTCGATTTTCCTTGGGAGTTTATTGCCGCCGTTTTTATTAGGTGTCTTGTTTTCAAGTCTGATCAAAGGACTTCCTATTGATGAAAATATGAATATGCATGCTGGATTCCTAGATATAGTTAATATTTACACAGTTGTAGGTGGTATTGCTTTTGTTACCCTAACTTATTTGCATGGCTTAATGTTCATTTCATTAAAAACTACCGGCCCGTTACGTGAACGCTCCCGCCAGACTGCAATGAAAATGTACTTGCTAGGTGGAGGAGTAATTATTCTATTTACAGTTTTAACAGGTCTGTATACTGATGCATTTTCTGATAAAGGGATTATTTTCTATCCGCTTTATAGCGTTGCGATTATTTTGTACCTTGTATTGTTTCCTTTATTGCGCCATAAAAAAGAAGGATTTAGTTTTACCGTCACTGGGTTAATTTTAATGATCATTACGTCTTCTTTTTTTATCGGATTATTTCCTAATGTCATGATTAGCTCTACGAACTTATTAAACAATTTAACGGTTTATAATGCTGCTTCTGGTCACTATTCATTAAAACTAATGACCATTGTAGCAGCAGTTATGGTACCTATAGTCCTCGGCTACACAATCTGGAGTTATTATATTTTCAGGAAACGAGTTACAAGTAAGGAGCATTTAGAATACTGATGGACAGAAACCTTCTACATTATAAAGGAAGTAAAAGTCTTATCGTTATCGTTGGAATATTAACAGTTGCACAGACGTTGGCCATTATTTTTCAAGCGGTGTATTTATCAGAGGCAATAGTAAAAATGTATAAGGGGGCTGCTTTATCCGCAGTCCTTCCTTCTTTTTTCATATTTTTTGGAGCCTATGCAGCTAGACATTTTCTTCAATGGATGAAGGATAAATTAGCTTACCGTTTTGCTGATAAAACGTCTATTCATTTTCAGCAATTACTCGTTGATAAATTATTTGATCTTGGGCCTCGAGAGATTGGCAAAAAGGGTTCTGGAGATTTAATTACGCTTTGTCTTGAAGGAATCCCAAATTTTCGGACATATTTAAAGCTGTTTATTCCACGTTTCGTTGCTACGATTTGCATCCCTATTATGCTATTAATTTATGTATTAAAAGTAGATATTGCATCGGGGATTATTTTAGCGGTTGTCATGCCGATTATGATTATTTTTCTCATATTATTGGGTCTTACTGCCAAAAAACAAATCGAAGCACAATTGGATACGTATCAGCTGCTTTCTCGCCATTTTGTCGATTCATTACGGGGTCTAGTGACACTAAAATATTTAGGAAAAAGTAAGAGTCATCAAGAAGCCATTAAGTCTGTAAGTAATAAATATAGAATTGCAACTAATCGTACGCTCCGGGTCGCTTTTTTATCAACCTTTTCTTTAGACTTTTTCTCAAGTCTTTCTGTTGCGGTTGTTGCAGTAGAACTTGGGCTCCGGCTCATTAACGGTGGTATTGGTCTCGAGTCTGCTTTAACGATTCTCATATTGGCACCTGAATATTTTCTTCCAGTGCGTGAATTAGGAAATGATTATCATGCGACGATGGACGGGAAGGAAGCGGGAGAGAAGATCCATTCATTATTGAAAAAAGAAGGGCCTTCTAATCAATATCAGAATGTGACAATCAAAAAATGGGATGAGAATAGCACATTATCTATTCGAAATTTGACGAAATCCTCTGAGGAGGAAAATCGAGTTATTTTAAATAACATCAACTTTGAAATCAGTGGTTTTGCAAAAGTAGGGATAGTTGGCACTTCTGGTGCAGGGAAATCGACACTGATTGATATTTTATCAGGATTTACACAACCTTCGATAGGTAATATCCATGTCAATGGAACAACATTGCACCACTTTTCTAATTCAGAATGGCAGGAACAAGTGACGTATATCCCTCAACATCCATACATTTTTTCAGGGACGCTTGCTGAAAATATCGGTTTGTATGCGAAAAATCCGTCTCAAGAAGAAATAGAACGGGCTGTACAAATGGCGGGGATATCCGAATTAGTGAAAAGTTTACCAAAAGGATTAGAAGAGAAGGTTGGACAAGGAGGAAGGATCTTAAGTGGTGGTGAAGAACAGCGTGTTGCGCTTGCTAGGGCTTTACTAGAAAAAAGACCGATTATGTTGTTTGATGAGCCAACAGCACATTTAGATATTGAAACGGAACATGAGATTAAGAATATTATTTTACCAATGTTAGATAATAAACTCGTTTTTTTTGCGACACATCGCCTTCACTGGATGAAAAACATGGATATCATTCTTATATTGGAAAATGGAGAGCTAGTTGAATATGGATCACATGATGAACTTATTCGCAGAAATGGAGAGTATTTTCGTTTAGTCTCTGCACTTGGGGGAGGTGGCATGAAATGAAGTTGTTTCAAAAGTATATAATACCTTATCTTAAACAATTTAAATGGTTGTTGATTGCGACGATTTTCTTAGGGATTTTAACAGTGGTTGCCGCCTCCATGCTTACGTTTACGTCAGGATATTTAATCACGAGAGCATCAGAAATGCCCGCAACAATTCTTCTATTATATATTCCAATTGTGGGGGTTAGAACATTTGGAATATCACGGGCTGTTACGCGTTACTTAGAGCGTTTGACAGGTCATAATACAGTTTTGAAAATTTTAGCGGATATGAGGGTAAAGCTTTATTCTATATTAGAACCGCAAGCTTTATTTATCCGCTCACGTTTTCAAACTGGTGATTTATTAGGAACACTCGCAGATGATATTGAACATTTGCAAGACGCTTATATACGCACCATTTTTCCTACAATCATAGGTTTGTTTTTGTTTACTTATTCTGTCATTGTTTTGGCGCTATTTGATTGGCTTTTCGCACTTTTTATGACATTTTGTTTAAGTATTATCGTATTTGTGTATCCTCTTATTTCACTGTATTTCTTGAAAAAACATCAATTGAAATTAAAAGACATTCGTTCAGGACTTTATCAATCATTTACTGATGCGATCTTCGGATTGACTGATTGGATGATTAGTGGGAGAAAAGAGACGTTTATTAATGGATTTACAAAAGAAAGCAGGAAGAGTGGTATTCTTGAGAAGAAACTAGAAAACTGGAATCAATCACGGACATTTCAACTACAAATAATAAGTGGCATCATCCTTATTTTAGTAGGTTTGTGGGCAGGGGCTGCTGCTCAAAGTGGTGATATCGCTCCTACTTATATCGCTGCATTTACGCTTGTCTCTCTACCTATATTAGAAGGGCTAATCCCATTGTCACATGCAATTGAAAGGTTGCCATCTTACCAAGAATCATTGAAGAGAATTGATAACCTTCAACAATTTGTTTCTGAAAAAGGGGAAGTAACAGAGCAGCTGAACATGAATGAATATCCAGATATTATCTTGAAAAATGTTACGTATCAATATCAAGGTCAAGTGGCACCGGCTCTGGAAAATATTTCACTTTCCGTTCAAAATGGACAAAAAGTAGCCATCCTTGGAAAAAGTGGTGCAGGAAAATCTACATTGCTTCAATTACTTTTAGGAGCTTTGACACCAGATTCAGGCAACATACAAATAGGTGGATACGCGCCAGAAATGTACGGTGACGACAATATTACTAACATCTTGAGCGTTCTTAATCAAAAGCCTTATTTATTTGCAACGTCGGTAAAAAACAATATCCGTTTAGGAAATCAAAAGGCAACTAATGAAGATATTAATAATGTTATAAGTGATGTAAAGCTAGAGAAATATATTCAATCTCTACCGATAGGAATCGAAACTCAAATGGAAGAGACTGGCCAACGATTTTCCGGAGGGGAAAGGCAGCGAATTGCATTAGCAAGAATTTTATTGAAGAACTCTCCGATTGTCGTATTAGATGAACCAACAGTAGGATTGGATCCATTAACAGAAGCTGATTTACTTAATACAATATTTGCTGGATTGCAGAATAAAACAATAATTATGATTACTCATCATCTAATTGGCATGGAGTATATGGATCAAATCATATTCTTAGATGAAGGGAAAATTGCCATGAGCGGAACTCATGAACAATTAATGGCAAAGAACGAACGCTATCGCCATTTGTATTTACTAGATAGAGGCTTATAAAAGATTTCCTTCCAAGGTATATATTTGGGAGGATTTTTATTTTTAATGGCAAATTTGTAACTTAACAAAAAAGGTGGTGGATATTATGAAAACTTTACTTATTACTGGTGGTAACAATGGAATTGGCTATTTTATGGTTAAGGAATGGCTTAGAAATGGGCATTGTGTGTCTGTACTTGATCTCCATTGTGATAACCTTGAACAGTTACAAAACTTTTATCCAACAACATTAATATATTTTAAAGATGATGTTACAGACTTGGAATCCGTAAAAATGGCGGTCAACGAAACAACTCGTCAGTTTGGAAGTATAGATTACGCAATACATAATGCCTGCTTATGTTTATTTAAAGATTTTGAGGAACATAGTAGGGAAGATTTTGATAGAGTAATCGATGTAAATTTGTATGGAGCGATGAATATAACTAAAGCAGTATTAGGGACTATGAAAAATCTAAAACGTGGTAAGGTCATATTCACAAGTTCAGGTATAGGAGTTACTGGATATACCAATTTAAGTGCGTATGCATGCAGCAAAGGTGCTATAGAATCTTTAGCAAAATGCTTAAACCTAGAATTTGTAGACAGTGGTATTACATTTCATATTATGCATCCACCCCTTACTAATACAAAATCATCTACGCCGTTGCCAATTCCGAAAGAGTTTAAAGCTTCACCTGAAAGAGTTGGAAAAGGGTTTATTAGAAACATCGACAGTAAAAAGTTCATTATTACTCCTTCCTTTAAGGATGCATTATCAATAAAATTCAGTTATCTTTTCCCATTATCTATAGGTCGTATGCTTGTAAAAATGACGAATAGAGCAATGAATAGATAACTAGAAAAGGATAGAAAAAAACGGCTCGGAATTTTCCAAGCCATTTTTTCAATAAGGTAAGAAATTTTAAATAGGTATGCCTTTCGTTTAATTAATTATCCAACATTATCAGGTGTGACGGATACTTTCAGTTTCTTCCTTTTCTCCTTCACTTTCACTCGTTCAACACTGACGCGTGAAAAGGAAAATAGTCGATACGTTGCGGGTACGAGTAATAAGGTGATAAAGGTTGCAAACATTAATCCGCATATGATAGCGGTAGCCATCGGTGCTTGATAATTACCTGATGTACCAGAGGCAAGTGCTAATGGAAGCATTCCTCCTGCTGTCGTTAAGGTTGTCATGAATATCGGGCGAATCCGATCTTTCCCCGCTGCAACGAGTGCCTCTTCAATTGAGTATCCATCTTTGCGAAGCTGATTCGTCCTGTCAATGAGAAGAATCGCATTGTTTAATACAATTCCAATCAACATGACAATTCCAATTCCAGACATTAAATTTAACTCCATTTGTGTAAAGAATAATCCAAGAATGACGCCGACGATTGTCATTGGAATTACGGACATGACAATAAGGGGATGACCTAAATGGTTAAATTGGACGGCCATTACAAGGTACACAAGGAATAAGGCGATTGCAAAAACAAATAGTAAGTCCTTCATTAATGCTTGTTGCTCCTCAAGATCCCCAGCAACAGTGATTGTGTAACCATCTGGTGTATTAAAGTCTTTTATCAATTTTTGGACATCACGATTAATGGTACCTAAGTCTTTTCCTTCAATATCTGCATTAATGGATAAAAAGCGGTCTCCATCTGTATGTCTAATTTCATTCGGAGTTTCAATCGTTTTTAAATCGATAAAGGAAGATAGCTTTTTTTCACCATTTGGAAGTGGTATTTTCAAATCCAAAAGGTCAGACTTCTTACTCGTTTTCTCATCCCATTTTACATTTAATGGAATGTTCTCGTCTTCGAGCGTGATTTCACCAACAGGCATTTGTAAAAATGCTTGTTCTATGAATTGCTTTATTTGAATAGGGGAAAGTCCAGCCTTTTCTATTTCTTTCTCCTTTAATTGGATAACCTGAGCTTGTGATGTGCGTTTCATAGAACTTTTTGAATCAACGATACCTTCAATAGATTCGAGTTCATTCATAAAATCATTTGATATCTGTTGTAATTGTTCAAAGCTTTCTCCTTTAATGTTAACTTGAACAGGAGAACCACCACCTTCATCCATCGCACTTTGAACATGATCGATTGGAGAAGTTTCACGTAAATCACGCAGTGAACTCATAATTTGTTCATTTACTTCTTTTTGGGGTAAAACAATATCGTCACCTTTCGTCATATTGATAATGGTGTAAAACATCCCTCCATTATCCATAACATAGTTTGTTTCTACATCTTCGATCGATTGGAGTTTATCATTAATTTTATGAACAATCTCTTCTTTATCTTTATTTGAAAGGCCAGGTTCTAAAGTGATCATTAGCTCAGAATAACGATTTAACATATCTGGCATTATGTTCGTTGGAATTTTATTTACAAGGAATAATGATCCTACGAACATTAAGATAAAAGCGGTAATAATAGCCAAACTACGACGTTTCTTCCTAATGGTCCATGCGACTACTCCGTTGTAGCTTCGTAGAAGTGGCCCTTCTTTTCTTCTTTTCTTAGGCTGGCGAAGCTTTAATAATTTCTCAGAAAGTGCCGGAATAATCGTGAAAGCGACGATGACAGAGGCTATTAAAGTAATAGCGACGACTGTTGAAAGAATGACCATGAATTGGGCCATTTCACCTTGGACCAAGCCAATCGGTAGAAATACGACGATAGTTGTTAACATCGATGCAATGACTGCAGATGAAACTTCTTTCGTTCCTTCTATTACGGCATCAAATTTGCTTAACCCTTGTTCTCTCTTTTTATAAATCGACTCGAGAATAACAATGGATGAATCAACCATCATTCCAATCCCTAATCCGAGGCCAATCAAAGTAATAATATTAAAGCTATAATCTAATAACCATATTGTTAAAAAAGTAAGTAGAACAGAGGTTGGAATCGATATTCCAATAATAAACGTTGCCCTTAAGTTGCGAAGGAATAATAAAAGTACGGCAACTGCAATAATTCCTCCGACAAGTATATTATCTGTTACACCATCTATTGAATCCTTTACATAATCAGCCTGGGCGACCATTTCATTTAATTCAAAGCCGTGAATTAAATTTTCTTTACGAATGTTTTCAATTTCTGCCCTTACAGCATCGGCCATATCAATTTGAGTAACTTCAGAAGAACGACCCACTTGGACTAATATAAAATCCTTCGATCCATTTTTCCATACATACGAAGAGTTTTCCAACGGCTGAACTGATACTTTTGCAATGTCATTTAGTAAAATATTGCCATTTGAAGTAGGGATTTTAATATTCTTTACATCATTAACATTTTCTAATTTAGTATTCCAGCGAATGGATGGAGAATCTTTGTCATTGTTTAGTTCTCCTAAAGTAGCTTCAGTATTAACGTTTTGTAATGCACCAATTACTTGAGTTACATCCAAAGAATGCTTAGCCATTTTTTCACGGTTAAACTCAATGGACACTTCACGCTCTACAGTACCAACAAGCGCTACATCTCTTACTTCTTTCAAAGCTTCTAGTCTAGGTTCCAAAACATTTTTGGCAAAATCGGTCATTTCCTCCATATTCCCATTGGAAATATCCATAAAAAATTCGTAGTTTTGACTTGTTCCATACTGCCCAGAATGGACTTCAGTAATACCGGATACAGAGCCTTTTAAGGAGTTAGAAATTGACTCGACTTCTTTATACATCTCATCTCCTTTACCACGCTTAAAGTTGATTAAAAGAGTGCTCCGCCCAATGGATGACGTAGACTGAATCTCTTCAACTCCATTCAAGCCTTTAAGCTTTTGTTCCAATGGGGTCGTAATCGTTCGTTCAATTTCAACAGCTGCCATTTCACCAGCACTGATCTCCACATACGCTCCGTCCATTTTTATGTTTGGCAGCAGCTCCTTATCTAACTTAAAAACAGAATAACAACCTAGCAAAATAATTAATACAGTCATTAATCCTACTAAAATCTTTCGTTTCACAATAAACATAATTGCTTTCATATTTCATACCCCTTTCGTTTTTTTATATTTCAATGTGGAGGAAAAATTCGGTGAATTTGGTAATACACTGAAACATTAATTCCTATCATAGCCAGCTTTCATAATCTGAATAACCAGCCTGAGACATATTTTTGACTAAGTCTCGAGACGGAGATATAAAGAAAAGCAGAAACATCTTTATGAATGTTCAAACTACAGGAAGCAAGATGAGGAACGAATCGATTTTGACATATTGAAGGAAAAGGACGAGAAGTTTGCTAGCTAATAGGCGCTGGAGATGTACACAAAACAGCCTCCAACATAAAAAGTTGGAGGCTATCTAAACATCATAAATTATTATTTTGCTGCTTTATTTCTTCCTCAGCTTGTATCAGGTTCCCTCTTTCGACCATGCGATGTTCATTGACTGAATCGCCTGCTTTAAGGTTATTTAAGTTTGATGTGATGGTGATTTGTTCTTGGTTGAGGAGGGGCGGTTTCTTTTTCTTCATTATTACAACTCCGTTCTATTTCATGTAGCGAAGGCATAATATGGTTCTTGGGTAGTTTCTACAGTAATATGTTTTCTTATACATAACAGTTTGTCATAACAATTTTTTGAAAAGGAAAAAAATAAATGTATAAAAAGACTATTGACTTGTTCTCTATAAAGAACTATTATAAATGTAATCAAATTTTATTGAAAACACAGACGAAAATTTTGAATTTTTTTTACTACACTTGTTCTTTATTAAGAATATCATGTCATACATATAAGGTGGTTTTATGAATCAAGGAAATGGAATAGCTAAAGAAATTAATTTGAAACATTTATATAATGTCATCATCAAAAGATTCTGGATTGTTTTGGTAATAACCTTTTTAACTACCATTGCAGGTTGGTACTATAGTAGCCTCCATAAAACTGAACCATTGTATGAAGCTTCAACAAATATCTTTATTGAGGCAGATTCAGAATATAGGAAAACCCTTCAAGTCATTATTAAAGACCCCAGTGTTTTAGAAAGTGTCATCGCCGACCTTGGTCTAGAAAAATCACCTGCTGAATTAGCAGGTCAAATTAATGCGTATAGCATCGATGATACACAGGTAGTAAGAATATCTGTAACAGATACTAGTTCAAAGAGAGCAGTGGAGATTGCAAACACAACTGCTAAAGTCTTTTCTGAAAAAATCCCACTTATTCTTAAATTCAAAGAGGATAAAGAAGATATTCGAATATTATCAGGAGCAAAGGAGAATCCTTTACCAATTAATAATAGTAACCCAAATAAGATAATCCTTGCAGCAATTGTATTCGGGGTGGTTTTAGGCATCGGATTACTTTTTCTCATTGATTCCCTAGATGATACCATTAAGTCTGAAAGTGACATCGAAATGATATTGGGCATTCAAGTTTTAGGCAGTGTTTCTTCTATGAACAAAAAGAATATTAGTAAAAAAAAACACAAACGAATCGAAACCGGACTCCGAGGTGAGACAATTGTTTCTAAATAAGAAAAGACGGATCGTGTCCAATAAAAAAAGAAATTTAATAACGTTCGCAAATCCGGATTCCATTATTTCCGAGCAATACCGGACGATACGAACCAATTTATATTTTCTCAATGTTGATAAAAAAAACAAGACGCTTCTCATCACGTCTCCGGGTAAGCTAGACGGTAAATCTACAACAGCTGCTAATCTAGCTATATCAATGGCTCAGCAACAAGAACGAGTATTATTGATAGATGGAAATTTAAGAAATCCCAATATTCACAACATCTTTAAAACATCAAATGCAATTGGACTAACAGATGTTCTTACCGGAACAACTTCTTTTGAAGAAGCAGTTTACTCATCTACTATTGAAAGATTAGATATACTAACAAGTGGGATGATTCCTTCGAACCCAGTAGAGTTATTAGCATCTAAAAATATGCAATTATTAATGCAAAAAATAAAAACCATGTATGACACTATTCTTATTGATTCGACATCAATATTAGAAGTAACGGACACAAAAATCATTGCAAATATTTGTGATGGCGTTGTATTAGTCATAAAGCAAAATAAAACAAATATCGAGAGTGCAGTTGAAACAAAAAAAGTATTAGATTATGCTAAGGCCAAAATTGTAGGAATAATATTAAATAATAAAAAGTAAAATGTATTTATTTTTTTTGTTCTTTATGTTCTTTATTAAGAACTATTTGTTGTTTTATTGTGTACAACTGGTGATGCCTCCTAACCAATATCAACGGAGGCACTCGATCATGCTGTGGGTTTATGACCTTAGACGCGAGTCGTCGGTAGTGTGGTGTGAGGAGGGGTTAGATGCCCCAATTCATTAAAGATTTTAATGATGTTGTTTTGTGCCAGAGACCGTATCATTAAGGTCTTTAATTCTAAAAAATAGTAATAAAAGGCGGGTTTATATGACTTATCGACAAAGACTATCTTTATTTATTGTTGTTGATACTTTTATTGTGTTAACAGCTATTTTTTTCAGTCGTTTTTTAGTTAATGCGAGTCTTAATGTATTTCAATTGCCGGTTATCTTTATCTGTTTGTCAATCGTCATTAGTCATCATCTATTTGCGTTTATTTTCAAAGTATATAAAAAAGCTTGGGAATATGCGAGCATTGGAGAGCTAATCATCATTTTTAAAGTCGTCACTTTGACGATAATCGTAACTGCCTTTGTACAAAAAATGGTTATGAATGAAATTTATTTAAGATTATTAGTTGTTACTTGGCTTCTTCACATGCTTTTGATTGGAGGATCTAGATTTTGTTGGAGAATATTCCGTGACCACTATTTAAACAAGACTGATGATCGAAAGAGAACATTAATTATTGGAGCAGGATCAGCTGGGACGATGGTAGCGAGACAATTATTAAAAAGCAAAGATGCTGAACTGTTGCCTGTCGCTTTTATCGATGATGACAATAAGAAACATAAATTAGATATACTCGGTATTCCTGTATTCGGTGGGATCAATCGTATTGAACAGGCGGTTAAAGATTTAAATATAGACTATATCATCATTTCCATACCTTCTTTATCAAAGAAAAAATTAAACACCATTTTTTTAGAATGTGCAAAGACAAAGGCTAAAACACAAATCCTTCCTCTACTTGAAGATCTAGTAACAGGTAAAATAGCGGTAAATGAATTTCGTGATGTCCAAGTCGAGGATCTTTTGGGAAGAGAACCAATAGAGTTAGATATTGATAGCATTTCAGAGTATATAACAAACAAAGTGGTTCTTGTTACAGGCGCAGGAGGATCAATAGGTTCAGAAATTTGCAGGCAAATATCAAAGTTTAACCCTAAAAAATTAGTGTTATTAGGGCATGGAGAAAATAGCATTTACTCAATTGAATTGGAGTTATTAGAGAAATTTGGCCATTTTCCAATTGAATTTGTAACTGAAATCGCTGATACACAGGATGCTTATAAAATGATGGTAGTCATGAATAAATACAAGCCTGATGTTGTTTATCATGCTGCGGCGCATAAACATGTTCCTTTAATGGAACGCAATCCAGAAGAAGCGGTTAAAAATAACATCATTGGTACGAGAAATGTCGCAGAGGCTGCGAGTTGGCATGGAGTCAATACTTTCGTCATGATTTCTACGGACAAAGCGGTGAATCCTACGAGTGTAATGGGAGCGACTAAACGCTTAGCAGAAATGATTGTTCAAAATATGAATGGAAAGAGTAAAACGAAATTTGTCGCCGTTAGATTTGGAAATGTATTAGGAAGTCGTGGGAGTGTAATTCCCATATTTAAAAAACAAATTGAAAAAGGTGGGCCAGTAACCGTTACTCATCAAGAAATGGTTCGCTATTTTATGACCATTCCTGAAGCCTCAAGACTAGTCATTCAAGCTGGTGCGTTAGCTAAAGGTGGCGAAATCTTTGTTTTAGATATGGGGGAACCTGTAAAAATCCTTGACTTGGCTACGAATTTAATAAAGTTATCAGGACATTCTGTAGAAGATATTGGAATTGAGTTCACAGGAATCAGACCTGGTGAAAAGCTTTATGAAGAGTTATTAAAAGATGAAGAAGTGATTGAAAAACAAGTATATCCTAATATTTATGTTGGAAAAGTAGCAAAGCTTTATCTAGAAGAAATTGAAGAAATAATCGAAACGTATTCTACATTGGATAATGAAACGTTAAGAGAGACATTAATTGTCCTAGCAAATCGAAAAGTAAGACTTATACCACAACCACTAATTCAAGTCTCAGGTTAAGGAGGGTGACATATATGAAAGTTAGAAAAGCTATCATCCCAGCAGCAGGATTAGGTACAAGGTTTTTACCTGCTACGAAGGCGATGCCAAAAGAAATGTTGCCAATTGTTGATAAACCAACGATTCAATATATTATTGAGGAAGCAATTGAGTCTGGAATCGAAGATATTATTATTGTGACGGGTAAGGGGAAAAGAGCGATTGAAGATCATTTCGATCATTCCTTTGAGCTTGAACAAAATTTATATGAAAAAGGGAAATTTGATCTACTGAATGAGGTTCAAAAGTCGTCCCAATTAGTCGATATTCATTATATTCGTCAAAAGGAACCGAAAGGGTTAGGTCACGCAATATGGTGTGCCAGGAAATTTATTGGAAATGAACCTTTTGCGATATTACTTGGGGATGATATTGTTCAAGCCGAGAAGCCCTGTCTAAAACAGATGATTGAACAATATGAAAGATATAATGCATCCATTCTAGGAGTCCAATCTGTTCCGAAAAACGACGTGTCAAGATATGGAATCGTTGATGTGAATAAAATAGGTGAACGTTTTTATAATGTTAATAACTTAATAGAAAAACCAAGTGAAGAGGAAGCTCCTTCAAATCTAGCTATTATGGGGAGGTACATTCTTAATCCAAGGGTGTTCGAAATATTAGCTGATCAAAAACCTGGAGCGGGTGGAGAAATCCAGTTGACGGATGCCATTGCGACACTAAATCATTACGAAGCCGTTTTCGCCTATGATTTTGAAGGGGTGAGATATGATGTTGGAGAAAAATTGGGCTTTATTCAAACAACAATTGAGTTTGCATTACAAAGAGAAGATATAAAAAAAGATCTCCTTGATTATTTAACATCTGTACTCGATCGGCAATTGATTGGGTGAGCAAAATGAAGAAAAAGGTTTTATTCTGTGCAACAATTGATGAGCATTTTACCTCTTTTCATATTCCTTATATAAAATGGTTTAAGGAACAAGGATGGGAAGTACATGTTGCAGCGGCAGGATATTTGGATATTCTTTATGTAGATAAGAAGTACCATCTTTCCATTGAACGATCACCTTTCAAATTAAAAAACATGAAGGCATATAAAGAGCTAAAAAAAATCATTAAACAAAATCAATATAATATAATCCATTGTCATACACCGATGGGGGGAGCCTTAGCCCGATTAGCTGCCATTAAAGCAAGAAGACAAGGGACGAAAGTGATCTATACTGCACATGGTTTTCATTTTTGCAAAGGGGCACCACTCCTCAATTGGCTCATTTATTATCCGATTGAAAAAGCACTTGCCTATTTTACGGATTGTTTATTAACGATAAATGAAGAGGATTTTGAGCTTGCGAAGACTCATTTTAAATCGAAGCGTATTGAACACATTCATGGTGTTGGAGTAAATACAGATCGATTCGCACCTGTATTAGAATTTCATAAATTAGTATTAAGAGCTAAGTATCATTATGAAAATGATACTTTTTTAATGTTTTACGCTGCAGAATTTAATAAAAATAAAAACCAAAAGCTTTTAATTGAAGCTTTGCCATTTATAAAAGAACATGTTCCAAATATCAAGCTCTTATTAGCTGGTGAAGGTCAGCTGCTAGACTATTGTAAACAACTTTCCAAAACACTTGGAGTTGAGGAATTAGTTGACTTCTTAGGGCAACGTGATGACATTGATTTCTTGTTAAAAATGAGCGATATAACAGTTGCTTCTAGCATTAGAGAGGGATTGCCAGTCAACATAATGGAAGCAATGGCTTGTGGATTGCCCATAATCGCAGTCGATAATAGAGGACATAGAGAGCTCATTTCTCATAATGAAAACGGATGGCTTGTGGAAAAAAATAAAGTAGAGATTGCTAAAAGAATTATTCAACTTGCACAGAATGAAGATATTCGAAAGGGATTTGGGTCACAAAGTCGAAAAATCATTTTATCAAAGTATAGCTTGAATAAAGTATTGGAAGAAAAAAAGGTTATTTACAAAAATGTCATGGATAAGGTGGAGGAAGTTCAGTGGGCGGTCCATTAAGGGTATTGCATGTTGCGGTTAATATGAATCGAGGCGGTGCTGAGACCCTTATCATGAATTTATATCGAAATCTTAATAGGTCAAACGTACAGTTTGATTTTTTGACATGTAAGCCAGGAGATTTCGATGATGAGATTATTAAGATGGGTGGAAAAATACACCGAATTCCTTATATTTCTGAAATTGGTCATTTTAAATATATTCAAGAGTTAAGAAAGTTTTTTTCTGCACATTCTTACAAGATTATTCATTCGCATTTAGATAAGATGAGTGGAATCGTCCTGCGTGAAGCAAAAAAAGGTGGAATTCCAGTTCGAATTTCACATAGCCATAATACGAAAAGTGAAGGTGGCATTGCCGCAAGAACATACAAGTGGTTAGCGGGAAATTATATAATTCCAAGTGCTACCACTTTTTTTGCTTGCTCTAATGAAGCAGCTAAATGGTTATTTACTAAAAAGTCTATTAACGCGAGGATTATAAAAAATGGAATTGAATATAATAAATTTTCATTTTCAGAGGAAATTAGAAAACAAGTAAGAAATGAATTGGCCATTGAAAAAAATTCATTTGTAATTGGCCATGTAGGAAGGTTTAACTATCAAAAAAATCATTTGTTTTTACTAGACATATTTGCAGAGTTTCTTAAAGTACAGGAAAATGCCATTCTATTATTAATGGGTGGTGGCGAATTGCGAACTACGATAGAAAATAAAGTACATTTACTCAGGTTAGAAAAGAATGTGAGATTCTTAGGAGTTCGAAGTGATATTGAGCGAATTCTTCAAGGTATAGATCTTTTTATCTTTCCATCCTTACATGAGGGACTTCCTGTCTCATTAATTGAGGCACAAGGAGCAGGATTGCCTTGTATTATTTCAGACCAAATTTCAAGAGAAGTTGATTTAGGAATGAAGTTAATAGAATATGCCCCACTTGATGATATAGGCTTTTGGATAGAAAAAATGAAAAAAATAGCATCCAAACAAACATCGAGGAAACCATCATACGAATCTTTAGTTAACTGTGGTTATGATATTCGGAACACAGCAAAAGAAATGGAAAATTTTTATTTAAGTTGTTGAGGATGAAATAAATGAAAAAATTATTAACTGTTTTCACTCCTACTTATAATCGTTCTTATTGCTTAGTGAACTGTTACTTAAGTCTTTTACGGCAAACTAGTAATGATTTTTGTTGGCTTATTATTGATGATGGTTCAACTGACAATACAAAGGAATTGGTTGAAGGATGGATTGCTGAAAATAAAATCGATATTCGATATGTTTGGCAAGAAAATAAGGGGATGCATGGGGCACATAATACAGCTTATGAGCTAATCGATACAGAACTAAATGTATGTATTGACTCAGATGATTATATGCCAGATGACGCAGTGGAAAAAATCAAATCTTTTTGGATGAAAAACGGTAATGATCAAGTCAGCGGTATTATAGGACTTGATGCAAATACGGATAATCAAATAATCGGAACAATGTTACCTGAGAATATTAAAAGTTCAACACTATTTGATCTGTACAATCGATATGGAGTAACTGGAGACAAAAAGCTTGTCTATCGAACAGAATTGACAAAACAATTTCCATATCCACTTTTTGAAAACGAAAAATATGTAGGATTAGCATACAAATATTTTATGTTAGACCGGCAATTCGAGATGCTCCTTATGAATGAAATATTATGTTATGTCGAGTATCTGCAAGATGGATCATCCTTAAACATGTTTCATCAGTATAGAAAAAATCCTAGAGGGTTCGCTTTTTATCGTAAGGAATTAATGAAACTTCCTTTTGCTGGTTTTATTTTTAAATTCAGGCAAGCAATTCATTATGTTTCAAGTAGCATAATGATAAAAAATAGGAATTTTATCAGTGAGACACCGTGCAAGGGATTAACGGTAATCGCAATACCGTTTGGCGCCTTATTATATTTATATATTGTGTCCAAAACAAAAACGTTAGTGACATAGTCTAAATTCTGTGAAAGGAACGGAATGATGACATTTTTATATATGAACCTTGCAATTGTATTTATGTTGTCCTTCTTTGCAAGGTATTTTGGAACACCTGTTTTAGTAGGAGAATCAACACTTTCAATTAAGCCAAACAAAATATTGATGACCGGTGTCCTTGCCTCATTAATCATCATCTCGGGATTAAGATCCAATATTGGAGATACGTTCTTTTACAAGCATATATATGAGATCAATGATTTTACTTGGGAATACATTTTTTCTCAAAAAGATATAGGATTTGGGATTCTACAAATGTTATTAAAAAAGATTTCTAGTGATCCGCAAATCATGATTTTTACAACTGCTCTTATAACAAATGTACTGATAATTGCTGTTTTTATGAAATATTCACGGATGATTGAACTAAGTGTTTACGTTTATATTACGGGTGGTTTATTTTTAGTTTCCATGAATGGAATTAGGCAAGTATTGGCGGCGGCAATAATATTTACAGCTACGAAATATTTAATCGATGGAAAATGGATTAAATACTTTTTTATTGTACTTTTGGCATCAACATTTCATCAAAGTGCTTTAATTCTAATTCCGATTTATTTTTTCGTAAGATATAAGGCATGGTCAAAAGCAACATTAGTTTTGTTGGCATTCTCCTTATTGATTGTAGTCGGCTATCATCAGTTTTCAACTCTATTATTTGCAGCAATAGAGGATAGTCAGTATGGGCATTATTCCAATTTTAATGAGGGTGGAGCAAATGCTTTGAGAGTTGGCGTGGATGCGGTTCCCTTACTTATTGCATATCTAGGACGGGAAAAGCTTAGAAACATTTTTCCTAGTAGTGATTACATTGTCAATATGGCTCTCATTGGTTTCATGTTTATGATTATCTCCACTCAAAATTGGATTTTCGCCAGATTTGGAATTTACTTTAGTTTATATCAGTTAATTTTAATTTCCTGGATCATAAAGCTATTTAGACAAAAAGATCAAACGCTTATTTATTATGGATTATTAATTTGTTATTTCCTATATTATTTTTATGAAAGTGTAATTAGTTTAAATATTGTATATAAAAGCAATTATTTTGGTTAGGAGAAGAGGGAAATGGCAGAACCAAAAAGAGTGCTGCATATTGTAAGTGCATTGGAAAGGGGTGGTGCGGAAACAATAATTATGAATATTTATAGACATATAGATCGAGAAAAGGTCCAATTTGATTTCATTACACATAGTTATGAACAAGGTGATTTTGATCAGGAGATTAAAGAAATGGGAGGTAATATTTTCCGAATTTCGAGCCTGGGTTCTTCTGGACCAATTCACTATTTAAAGTCTTTAATCAAAGTGATGTCATCAAGTAAATATACTGCGATTCACGCACATACCGATTTCCAAAGCGGTTTTCCTGCACTGGCCGCGAAAATATGCAAGATTAATCATAGAATCTGTCACTCACATAGTAATAATTGGTTGAAGAATGGGTTCAAAGGGCTGCTCATGTTAAAGGTGTTACAAATGTTAATAAAAATGTCAGCCACAAAATTGTGCAGCTGTAGTGAAGAAGCAGCATCATTCCTATATGGCAGATATTCTAATAGAGTGCATATTCTAAAGAATGGAATCGATATTAATGAATTTTTAGAGGTAGATAAAAAAGCTAGAGACCAAATCTTAGAGGAATTGCAGATATCGATGGATGTCAAAATCATCGGGCATGTCGGACGATTTTCCGAATCTAAGAATCATCTGTTCTTATTGAAAGTATTAAAGCAAATGGTTGAGAAAGATCCTAGCTATATTGCTCTTTTAGTTGGTGATGGTCCATTAAGACAAACAATAGAATTGGAAGTTGAACGATTAGGATTAGATAAACACGTTAGATTTTTAGGAGTTAGATCAGATATCCCCAAATTAATGAAAGTATTTGATGTTTTTCTATTCCCTTCAAAATTTGAGGGGTTTGGAATAGTTCTTTTGGAGGCGCAATGTGCAGGTATTCCTTGCATTGTTGCTGATACAGTTCCTAAAAGTACAGATATGGAATTGGGACTCGTCACTTACTTACCACTTGAAGAGGATTTATTAAGATGGAGTAATAGTATAGAGAATTCATTTAAAATTGAAAAGCCAAATAAAATAATAATTTTAAATAATTTATCGAAACTGGGGTTCAATATACAAGATAATGTGCATGATTGGTTACAACTATATGGGCTAAGAACCATGTGATGAGAGGTTATAGTTTATGAAGAAAAAAATCCTCATTTCTTCCTTTGATTTAGCGGTAGGGGGCGTAGAACGAAGCTTAATAGGCTTACTACAAACAATCGATTACAGTAAATATGATGTAGATTTGATGCTTTATAAGCATGAAGGGGAATTCTTTTCATTATTGCCCTCAGGACCTAATTTATTGGCTGAAGTGCCGCAATATAGTACGTTCAGAAAATCGATAAAACAAACGGTAGGAGAAGGTTACTTTCAAATAGGGATTTCGAGATTACTAGCCAGAACTGTAAGTTCTATTCAAGGGATAGTTCAAAAGATTGACGAACCAGGATATTTAAACATCCAGTATGGTTGGGAAATGTCCCATGCTTTTCTTCCAAAATTACATAAAGAATACGATGTGGCCATAGGTTTCCTGTGGCCACATCATTTTATAGGACGAAAAGTAAATGCAAAGAAAAAAATTGGTTGGATTCATACTGATTATTCCAATATCCATATAAACAAAAAACTGGATGATCAAATGTGGAATAAAGTAGATCAGATTGTGGCAGTTTCCGAAGACTGTTCAGAAACTTTTTTGAAGTTTTTCCCAAATTATAAAGAAAAAACTTTGGTCATTGAAAACATTCTTTCTCCGGAGCTCATACATGAACAGGCAAGGAAAGAAGAACCAGTTGAAATAAAGAAAAGCGATGGTAGAACAATATTAGTGACTGTTGGTCGACTTTCACATGCAAAAGGGATTGATCAGGCGATAAAAGCTTGTAAGGAATTGTTAATGAAGGGGTATGACATAGAATGGTATGTCGTAGGATATGGACCACTCGAAAAAGAGCTTCAAACATTAATTAATAAACTGGGGCTGAATGAGAGGTTTTTTTTATTAGGCAAGAAGGTCAATCCCTATCCATATATTAAAGCATGTGATATTTATGTGCAGCCATCCAGATATGAAGGAAAAGCAGTGACCGTCAGGGAGGCGCAAATATTAAAGAAGCCTGTTTTGATCACGAATTTTCCTACTGCACGTAGTCAAGCACAAGATGAATATGATGCAATAATCACGCCCAAGAATGCCGAGGGAATTGTAAAAGGGGTTCAAAGATTAATAGATGAACAGTCATTAAGGGAGCGCTTAATTACAAATGTAAGTAAAAATAATTATGGAAATGAAAGTGAAATAGAAAAACTGTATCGATTAATTGGAGATTAATGTAAAGGGGGATTCATTTGGCAGTACTCATTACAGGTGGTGCTGGCTATATAGGTAGCCATACATGTGTTGAATTATTGGAAGCGGGCTATGAAATTATAGTTCTTGATAACTATAAGAATAGCCATCCTGAAGCTTTAAAACGAGTCAGTCAAATTACTGGCAGAAGTTTTAAAGTATATCTTGGGGATTTGATGAATGAAGACTTACTAGAAAAAGTATTTATAGAAAATGATATTGATGCAGTCATACATTTTGCAGGACTAAAAGCGGTAGGTGAAAGTGTTCAAAATCCACTTAAATACTATGAATGCAATATTCTTGGCACTGTGAAACTATGTAACGTAATGAAAAAATATAATGTTAAAAATCTAGTGTTCAGTTCATCCGCGACTGTATATGGGGTGCCGGATCGTATTCCAATTTCCGAAGACTCCTCATTAAGAGCCATGAATCCTTATGGTAGGACGAAACAAATGATTGAAGAAATTTTACGTGATCTGTATGTGTCTGACCAGGACTGGAGTATTGCCCTATTACGATATTTTAATCCGATTGGCGCTCATGAAAGTGGATTAATTGGTGAAGCACCTAATGGAATCCCTAATAACTTAATGCCTTATATCACTCAAGTTGCAGTTGGAAAATTAAAAGAGCTTACCATTTTCGGAAATATATATCCAACTAAGGATGGTACGGGTGTGAGGGACTATATTCATGTAGTCGATTTAGCAAAAGGCCATTTGAAAGCATTGGAAAAAGTTTCGATGTCAACCGGAGTGGAAGCATATAATTTGGGGACAGGAAAAGGATATAGCGTATTCGAAATAGTGGCGGCATTTGAAAAAGCGTCAAATATTAAAATCCCATATAAAATTTCGGAACCACGAAAAGGGGATATTGCCATTAGTTATGGAGACCCTTCTAAAGCTAAGAGAGAACTTGGTTGGGAAGCTGAAAAAGAGATTGAAGACATGTGTAGAGATTCATGGAGATGGCAATCCAGAAATCCAAATGGGTATAGTGTAGACCGAGAAATTTTATCAAATTAAGTGAACATGTATTAGAAACAAAGTGAGGAAGATATAGAGATGAGTATGAGTAGGACTGAAGGGGAGTTTCAAAAACAATTCAAGGAATTGTTGGAGGATATATATATTAAGGGGCAGGAAACGGAGTTTTTATTAATAGAAGAAGTAATGAATGAAATTCAAACTAAATTGATTAAGTTATTAGATACAACAAATTAACACCTAGGAGTTGTAAATAGATGAAAAGACTCTTAGATTTCTTTTGTTCTATTGTTATTTTGATTATTTCTTTTCCCCTTATAATCTGTGTTGGACTGCTAGTAAAGTTGAAACTTGGCAGTCCTGTTTTGTTTACACAACAACGTCCTGGGTTAAACGGAAAACCTTTTTATTTATATAAGTTTCGTACAATGACGGACGAAAGGGATCAATGGGGAAAGTTGTACCCAGATGAAATAAGGTTAACACCGTTTGGGAGGTTTCTAAGAAAATATAGCATAGATGAACTTCCTCAACTAATAAATGTTGTTAAGGGCGAATTAAGTTTAGTAGGTCCGCGTCCGCTTTTAATGGAATATTTGCCCTTATACTCAGAAGAACAAGCAAAACGCCATTTGGTAAAGCCTGGAATAACCGGATGGGCGCAAGTAAATGGCCGTAATGCAATAAGCTGGGAAGAGAAATTTGAATTAGATTTATGGTATGTGAACAATCAATCTTGGCACCTGGATATAAAGATATTACTTTTGACGATTAAAAAAGTTTTATTCTCAGAAGGGATTAATCAAAGTGAACAAGTCACAATGGAAGACTTTAAGGGGTCAAAGTCAGTATTGAAAGAGGGACATGGATGAATATCGTACTAATCGGTGATGGCGGGCATGGTAAAGTAGTTCAAGACCTAGTTTTGTTGCATAAAAATATTAAGCTTGTTGCTTTTCTAGATGATAAACATTCAGAAGTATATACGAAAGGCAATCTAATCGTTGGACCCATTTCTTTTGCAGAGACAGTTATGGGTATGTTTCAAAATGTGAAATTTGTCATTACTATAGGTGATAACAAGGTAAGAAAGAAAATCATTAATAAGTTAAACCTGCCTCATATTTATTATGCAACTCTTATTCATCCAACGGCAACTATAAGTCCCAGCACTACGATTGGTCATGGATCTGTAATTATGGCCCATGCAGTCATTAATGCAGATAGTTATATAGGAGATCATGTCATCGTTAATACGAACTCAATCGTGGAACACGAAAATATTGTCGGAGACTTTGTGCATCTATCTCCAAGTACGACTTTGACAGGAGCTTGCAAAATTCAGGAAGGAGTGCATATTGGAGCTGGAGCAACGGTCATACCAAACATAGAAATTGGGCAATGGTCCGTAATTGGAGCAGGATCAGCTGTCATCAAACCTATACCTCCAAATAGCACTGCAGTCGGTGTTCCAGCCAAGGTAAAAGAAAAACATAAAATGGGGGAGGTATTAGTGAATCAGATCAAGAATAAAAAAATTCTTCTTTCACCACCACATTTGTCTGGTAATGAATGGAAGTATATACAGGAGGCAATTGACACAAATTGGATTGCTCCACTCGGACCTAATGTTGATGCATTTGAAAAAGAAATGGCTAGCTATTTGGGAGTAAGGGATGCTGTAGCGGTTAGTTCAGGAACTGCAGCCATTCATTTGGCACTTTCTTTATTGGATGTTAAAAAGGGTGATACCGTTTTTTGTTCAACCCTTACATTTGTGGCGAGTGCAAATCCGATTCTTTACCAAGGTGCTTTGCCAGTCTTTATTGATTCTGAACCAGAAACATGGAATATGTCGCCTGAGGCATTGGAAAGAGCGTTTAGAGATGCACAACTTTCAGGACAATTACCAAAAGCAGTAATTGTGGTCAACTTATATGGGCAAAGTGCAAAGATGGAAGAGATTCTAGCTATTTGTAGTCGATATGAAGTACCAATAATTGAAGATGCTGCAGAATCACTTGGTTCACAATATAAAGGGAAGAAAAGTGGCACCTTCGGACAATTTGGTGTTTTTTCATTTAACGGAAATAAGATTGTTACGACTTCGGGTGGTGGAATGCTTGTTTCGGATGATGTGAATGCAATACAGAAAGCGCGCTTTTTAGCAACGCAAGCAAAGGATCCAGCTCCTTATTACGAGCATAGTGAAATGGGATATAACTATCGCATGAGTAATGTATTGGCTGGGATTGGCAGGGCACAATTAGAGGTATTAGAGGAAAGAGTTAACGCAAAAAGAGTTACTTTCTTAAAATATTATAAAGAATTGTCAGGACTACCGGGCGTTCGCTTTATGCCCGAACTGGAAGGGACTTTATCCAATCGATGGTTAACAACTTTGACCATTGATGAGGAAATAACGGGTATTTCGGCCACTCAGTTAATTCAATCTTTAGCTGATGATCATATAGAAGCCCGTCACGTTTGGAAACCATTGCATTTACAGCCACTTTTTAAAGATGCAAAGTACTTATCACATCGAGAACATACAAGTATATCCGAGACATTATTTATGACGGGGATATGTCTTCCTTCTGGCTCTAACATGTCAAATGATGAACAATTGAGGGTGATCGAAAGTCTTAAAAAGGCAATATTACAAAGAGCTAAGATGACCCATCCTATTTCAGGATGAGAGAGGTAAAAATCAATGATTGGAAAAAATATTTATGAAATTAGAAAAAGAAAGGGTCTTACATTAACTGAGCTGGCAGACAGAGCAGGAATTGCAAAATCGTATTTAAGTAATATTGAAAGAAGTGTTAATAAAAATCCCTCTGTTAATGTAGTAGAAAAAATAGCAAAAGTCTTAGATATTGACGTTAGCATATTACTAAATCCAAGTATGGAGCAAGAGCAAATACATTTAGATGAAGAATGGGTTGGCTTTGCTCGCGAACTTAAGGAATCAGGGGTCGAAAAAGATCAATTCGAAGATTATAAAACTTTATTGGAATTTATAAAGTGGAAAAATAGAAATGATGGAAATCATTAGGTTGAAGGGGATTATATGTTTCCAAAAGTAAGTATTGTAGTACCAATATATAAAGTCGAAAAATATATTCATAGATGTATCGAAAGCATTTTAGAACAAACATATACAAATTTGGAAATAATTTTGGTAAATGACGGTTCTCCTGATAATTGTGGAAAAATAATAGATGAATATGCCGGGAAAGATAATAGGATCCATGTAGTTCACAAAAAAAATGGTGGATTATCGGATGCAAGGAATAAAGGGATGGAATATGCAACTGGTGAATATACGCTTTTTGTAGATAGTGATGATTGGTTAGAAAGAAACATGGTTGAAGTGTTAGTGAAAATAAGTTTGGATTATCAGGCTGATGTTGTTCAATCGGCTTTTTATTATGCTTATAACGATCATTTACTTTATGACAATCGATATTTTTCCCAGAATGATCCACATGTTTTATTGAATAAAAAAGAGCTGATGTATGAATTGGTTCGCAATGAAAAAGTAAAAAACTTTGCATGGGGAAAGTTGTATAAAACGAATCTCATAAAGAATCTCCCTTTTAAAAAAGGAGTCCTTTTTGAAGATGTATTTTGGGCACATCTAGTTATGCATCGTGTGAATACATACGTCATTTCACACAAACCAATGTATTATTACTTACAACGAGATGAAAGCATAGTAGCAAATTATTCATTGAGAAACTTGGACATCATTGAAGGGTTAAAAGAAAGGCATAAATTTATTGAACAACATTATGATAACCTAATTGACGAATCTTTTACTGTTATCTTAACAAATTGCTTAATCCATTATAATCTTTTGATGATGAATCGGAGAATTGATGAAAATGGGATTTGCAAGAAAAGAATACGATCATACATCAAGATGCATTACAAGGAATTTCTAGCAGCTGTAAAAGGAAATAAAGAAATGAAAACGCAGCTTCTATTATTTCATATCCATCCAATTATAAATTTTAGCTTTCTAGCATTGAGAAAAATTTCTAGAAAGCTAAAAGTTCTGCCTCAACAGGTTGGATTTGAGAGAAAAAATTTTAGTTTTAAAGTGTAAAAAAGGGGATTATATAAATGAATCGGCTAATCGAAAAACTAAAAAAAATAATAAGCCTCTTCATTATTCACTTATTCAATTGTTTTCCTATTAAAAATAATAAAATCTTTATGACGAGTTACTATGGAAGTCAGTATGGATGCAACCCAAAATATATAACGGAATACATCATTCGAAATATGCCGGAGGATCATTTTGATATTGTTTGGGCTTTCAATGATGTTATACAGCATAAACATATTCCATACATTAGGAAAGTAAAAAACATGTCCTTGAAGTATTTTTATGAGCTATGCACCTCAAAAATTGTAATTACAAACTTTAGAACGACGGATTTGTTTGTAAAAAGAAAAAATCAATATTATATCCAAACATGGCATAGTTCACTAAGGTTAAAACAAATTGAAAAAGATGCAGAGGATAAACTCCCAAAGTCTTATGTTGAGATGGCCAAAAAGGATTCCAAAAAATGTGACCTCCTACTGTCTGGATGTAAATTTTCTACAGATATTTTTAAGAGGTCTTTTTGGTATGATGGGGAAATTTATGAACACGGAACCCCTAGGAATGATTTTCTCTTAAATCAAAAAGTAAACCTTAAAAGGAATGTTTTAAATCTATTAAACATCCCCAGCGATTATAAGATTATTTTGTATGCACCGACTTTTCGAAATCATAAGGATCATACGATTTATGAATTGGAATTTGAAAAAATCATTCGGACGGTTGAAAACACATTTGGTGGAAAATGGATTTGTCTAGTCAAATTACATCCGCATCTTCTCTCCTTATCAAATAACATCATTCGAGGAAAAGATGTTTTGGATGTAACAAATTATGACGACATTCAAGAATTATTAAGTGTCTCTGATATCTTGATTTCCGACTATTCTTCCTTAATGTTTGATTTTGCCATGACGAGAAAACCTTGTTTTTTATATGTTCCCGATTATGAGGAGTATACTTCGAAAGATAGAAACTTATATTTTAATGTTTTGGAATTACCGTTTAAAGTAGCCATGAATAAGGAAGAGCTTTTGCATAAAATTATACATTTTGAATCCAACACTTACTCAAAGGATTTAGACCAGTTCTTTTTTAAAATTGGATCCTACGAAGATGGAAAGGCAAGTGAATACTTAGTTCGACGTATTAATAATATCTGCTTTGGTGAAAGTAGGGAGATTATGAATGAAGCAGTATAAAATTGGATACACGACTGGCGTTTTTGATTTATTTCATGTAGGGCATTTAAACATCTTGAGAAGAGCTAAAGAACAGTGTGAATATCTTATTGTTGGCGTAAGTACGGATGAACTGGTCCAGCAATACAAATTTAAAGTGCCAGTCATTCCATATCACGAAAGGGTAGAGATAGTTGAAGGAATAAAATTCGTTGATCAAGTTGTTCCACAAACAAATCGTGATAAATTTTTAGCATGGCAAAAATTATTATTCAATGCCATGTTCGTCGGGGATGACTGGAAAGGTGATCCTCTTTTTAGTGAAGTCGAAAATAAATTCCGCCAAGTTGGGGTAGATATCGTCTATTTTCCATATACAAAGGGTGTTTCATCGACTGCTTTGAAAGAGAAAATTAAATATAAAGAAAAGGTTATATAAACGATGAAGCCAGAAGTTAGTATTATAGTGCCTGTATATAATGTAGAAAGATATCTAGAAGAATGCTTAAACAGCATCTTAAATCAGACTTTTAAAAACTTCGAGGTAATCCTTGTTAATGATGGATCAACAGATCGCAGTGGAATTATTTGTAATGAATTCTCCGAAAAGGATAGCCGAATAATGGTTATTCATAAAAAATATGGAGGAGTCAGTTCTGCAAGAAACATCGGTGTTTCTGTGGCTAGAGGGGATTATATAGGGTTTGTGGATAGCGATGATCGAATCGACAATGGCATGTATAAGAAATTATTAGAGCTCAGCATCCAAACAGATAGTGATATAGCTATTTGCCGGCTTGGAAGAGAAATAGATGGAAAAATAATCAATCCTATTGAAGAAGAATTTAATAAAGAGCTTAATGGTCTTGAAGCAATGAGAGAACTATTTAAAGGCCAGTTATACCGTTTTTCTTTATGTAATAAATTATTTAAGAAAAGTTGTTTTGAAAAAATAATCTTTCCAGAAGGAAGGATTCACGAGGACTTATCGACCACTTATAAGATATTTTCTAAATCTAAAAAATCTGTTTATACAAATTATATTGGATATATATACGTAAAACGTGCAGATAGCATCCTTACTTCAAGATTTAACGAAAAGAGAATGGATGCTTTTTTAGGTTGGGAAGAAATTTTATCTTTTATGAGTGAAAAATATGATGGATTAACGAATGAATTTATTTCCTGTTTTACGTATGGATGTGTGGATAACATTTATTATATTTTGAACCAAGTAGAGGAAACCGATCGGGCGAAACAGTACTTAAATAGCATTCGTAAGCTTGTTCGAAAACATTATAAAAAGATAATATTAAACGAATCTTTGTCAATAAAATATAAAGCTATGATCACTTTAATGGTATTAAGTTCAAAATTATTGATAGCTCATAATAACATTAAGAAAAATATTAAGGTTGGGAATGTAAAGGATGACTCCAAAACTAAGTATCATAGTTCCAATATATAAGGTGGAGAAATATCTACCTAAATGTATCGATTCAATTTTGGCACAAACTTTTACGGATTTTGAACTTATTCTTGTTAATGATGGTTCGCCCGATAACTGCGGTAGGATTTGTGATGAGTATGCAAAGAGGGATAAGAGAATCATTGTGATTCATAAAGAAAATGGTGGATTATCTTCTGCAAGAAATGCCGGGATAAAGGTTGCAAGAGGTAAATATATAGGCTTTGTTGATAGTGACGATTTTATAGATAAGAATAAGTATCATATATTGTTGCTAAATGCTGAATTGCATTCTTCAGATGTAGTTGTTTGCGATGTGATTAAAGTAAATGTTAATAAAATAGACGAGTTAAACGAACAAGAAAACAAAAACTATCATGTAAAGCACTTTACAAATATTCAAGCATTAAATGAATTATATAACTCAATTGATAACATTTTCGATTCAATGGGCCAAAAGGCTGAAAGATGGATTTTTGCAGTCAACAAGATATATAAACGTTCTTTATTCTACTCTTTAAAATTTGAAGAAGGGAGAATTTTTGAAGACGAATATATAGCACATAAAATTTATTATCAATGCACCAAGATCACCTCTATTTCTGCTAAATTATACTACTATGTGCAAAGACCAGATAGCATCGTAAATACAAATTTTTCTACCAAAAAATTCGATAGAGTATATGCATTAAAAGATCGTTCAGATTTTTTTAAGCATGTAAAAGAGCTTGATTTACATGAAAAAGCATTTAAATGTTATGTGGAAGTGTTATTTTGGAATTATCTTGAGGGACGTTTAAGACTCTCAGAAGCCAAGAAAGAGTTGAAGCAGCTTAAGAAAACCTTAAATGGAAGCTTACTTCCTCTTATTAAAAATCCATATATCAGTTCGAAACAAAAAGTAATGGTAACTTTGTTCATTATACATCCTGTTATATTCGACCGTATTGTAAATTTGGTTGATAGAAGATCATTAAAAGCAACTTAACTAATGGAGAGAAAGAAAATGAAAAAATCGCTATTATTTGTTATAGACTCTTTAGTGGCAGCGGGAGCGGAAAAAAGTTTAATAACATTACTTTCATTATTAGATTACAACAAATATTCGGTAGACTTAATGTTATTTGCACATGGAGAACTTCTTGAAAAATTGGTCCCAAAGGAAGTAAATATATTAAAGCCGTTAAAGTATACTAACTTTTCAAAATTAACTATAAAAGATGCAATTGTTTATTCTATAAAAAATTCAGATTTTAGAATGCTTAAATCACGGCTAAAATTCTCTATCAATTTAAGGTTAAAAAAATATAGTAATGCTCAAAAAGCTAGATTATTTTGGGAATTCACTTCTAATGTAATTGAAAAAAATCCCAAACAATATGATATCGCCATAAGTTATGCTCAAGGGATTCCAACATTCTATGTAGCAGATAAGGTAAAGGCAAACAATAAGTTTGCTTGGGTAAATGTGAGTTACAGGCTTGATAACAAAGAAGCTAATTTTCAAAAGCAATTTTACGATCAATACAATAAAATTGTAGCAGTGTCGGATTCAACGAAAGAGATACTATTAGAGACCTTTCCTTATTACAATCATAAAATATCAATTATATATGATATTAATGATCCTGATTTTATCAATAATATGGCTGAAATTGGAAAAGATTATCATGATAATGATAATTTTGATGGAATAAGATTACTGACAATCGGAAGATTAGCCTATCAAAAAGGTTATGATATTGCTTTACATGCTTGCGAAAAATTAAAGAAAAAAGGAATTAATTTTAAGTGGTATGTTTTAGGCAAAGGCCCACTTATGCAAGAAATAAAGAAAACAATTAATGAAAAAGACTTATCTGATCATTTTATATTATTAGGTGTTACCGAAAATCCATATCGTTTAATAAAAAACTGTGATATATATGTGCAAACATCCAGGTTCGAGGGATTTGGACTCGCAATTGCGGAAGCGCGAATGTTAAATATTCCTGTTGTTACAACAAGGTTTGATGCGGTATATAACCAAATGGTCGATGGGAAAAACGGGCTGGTCGTTGACATGGATCCAAATGCAATTATGGATGGCATAATATCACTAATTCAAAATAATGCACTTAGAGAAGATATTATAAATTACCTAAAAAATGAGAAGAAGGGGAATCTTGAGGAATTGAATAAATTTTACAAATTAATTAGTTAAGTTTATAACGAAAGCGAGCTTTTCTATGAGGAAGAAAATAATATTTGTCATAATAAATATGAACATTGGTGGAACTGAAAAAGCCCTCCTAAATATGATAAACAATATATCTAAGAACCAGTATGAAATAACTATTTTCATGCTTGAAAAATATGGTGGTTTCCTAGATCATATTCCATCTGATGTAAAAGTTAAATATTTTAATGGTTATAAAGGTATTAAAGATATTTTAAATAAACCTCCTCAACTAGTATCTTTGAAATTTTTAAAAAATGGAAAAGTTTTAAAGGCTATTACAATTATATTGTTACATATTATTACAAAGGTGTTAAATAATAGAAGTATTTATTTTAAATATGTACTAAGAAAATATCCAGTGCTTAATGAGGAGTATGATATTGCTATAGCTTATGATGGTCCCATGGATTTCATAAGCTATTTTGTTTTAAAAAAGATCAGTTCAAGAAAGAAAATCCAATGGATCCACTTCGATGTAACAAAAATAGGGTTTAATCCTAAATTTGCATTAAGTATATATAGCAGATTTGACAAAATATTTGTTGTTTCTAAAGAAGCGAAAAATCATTTATTATCTCTTGTGCCGACATTAGAAAATAAAACAAAAACGTACCTAAATACAACATCACCAAAACTTGTTAGAAAACAAGCAAAAATGGGTGTAGGATTTACAGATTCTTTTGCTGGAATTCGGATTTTAACTGTTGGAAGATTATCAGAAGAAAAAGGGCAGGATCTAGCAATTCATGTACTAGAAAAATTAGTAAATAAAGGGTATGACGTTAGGTGGTACTGTGTCGGAGAAGGACCTTCAAGGGAAAAATATGAACAATTAATAAGACAAAAAAACTTGAGAAATCAATTTATTTTATTAGGTTCAGATCCCAATCCCTACACTTACATGGAACAATGCGATATTTATGTTCAGCCTTCAAGACATGAAGGATATTGTATAACTTTAATGGAAGCAAGAATTTTGGGTAAACCAATAATTACAACTAATTTTACAGGAGCTAGGGAACAAATATCAAACGGCGAGAATGGTTTAATTGTTGATACTGATGATGACGAAATCTATAAAGCAGTAGTGAAATTAATTGAAAATAAAGATTTATGTGAAAAGTTTTCTACAAATTTAGCTTTAAATAATAACGAAAAAAATAATATAAATTTAGCATTTAATCATATAGTTTAGTTGAAGTTTTCAGAAATGAAAGGTGGTTACATGTATCTAATATATATAAGTTCAATCATATTACTGCCACTTATGATCTTGTTATTTAGGAAAAAGTTAATCGTAGGTGTTTGGTCAATTTCAGTTTTTAATTCTCCATCCATTATTTCCAAAAAAACAAAAGGCAATAGTATGCTGCCTTCATTGCAAGCTTCGGATGTGTCGGATGTTTACGCAGAGTTTGTTGCTGATCCCTTTATCATTAATCATAACTCAGTTTTCTATATGTTTTTTGAAATTCTGGATAAATCCACAGATAAGGGGATAATAGGGCTAGCAACCAGTAGAGATGGAAAAGACTGGAGTTATGAAAGAACAGTATTAAAGGAAACCTATCATTTATCGTATCCCTATGTTTTTAAATATAAAGATAACTTTTACATGATACCTGAGACATGTGAAACAAACAAAGTTTTGCTATATAAGGCTAAAAGATTCCCATATGAATGGGAAATAGTATCAGAAATGATTCAGGGGAATTATGTTGATGCGAGTATTTTTTATTATAAGAATAAGTGGTGGATTATGGCCGGAAAGAGTGGGAAATTGCATCTTTTTTATTCAGACAATTTATATACAAATTGGATAGAGCATGTTAAAAGTCCTTTGATAGAGAACAATTATAACATTACTAGGCCGGGAGGAAGGGTGATTGTAGAGAAAAACAATATATTTAGATACACACAAGACGGGGAACCGAATTATGGGAGTGCTGTACGGGTATTTAAAATTACTCATTTATCAGAAAGGGAATATGAAGAGGAAGAGCTGAGTGTTGTACTCAACGGCTCTAAAATGAAGGCAGATTGGAAAAAAGACGGTATGCATTCTATTGATCAGTATAAAATTTCAGATAATAATTGGTTAGTAGCTGTAGATGGTCATAATTTAGTAAATAAAAACTATTTCTTATGGAAAGTGGATCGTATTTTAGCAAAATTTTTAACTTTTATTAAAGAAAAAAGGTCTAATAAACGATATATAGAGAAAAATAGAACTAAAACAAGCATAACATGAGAAATCTGTGGAGGTGGGATGATTGATAAAAAAAATTGGACGCTCTATTGAATATTTGTTGAAACCTTACTTTAAATGGCGATATTGGAGTACATTATACAGAAATATGGTAAGACAAATTGATTACTTCCCTAGCAATAAAGAAAACAATGAGTGTATTCCTTATATTAATAAACCCGGAATTGCATTTTCATTCGATGATAGTTACAGAGTCTATGATTGGTATAAATACGGGAAAGATTTGTTTGGGTATTACGATATTAAAGTAACATTTAATATTAATGGAGTAAACCCTCTAGAGAATTATCGGGAACATACACAACAGGAAATAGATAAATTATTGGAATTGCAGGCGCAAGGCCATGAAATAGCTCATCACGGATTTAAACATAAGACAACTACTAATTACGCGTTAAAATATGGTGTTGATAGCTGGCTAAAGGATGAAATCGATTCCCTTCTTCATTGGATGGAAAATCATTCACACTCTACTACAAATGAAAGATTCAAAAAGCCAGTTTCTTTTGCGTTTCCTCATTTTGTATACAACGAAGAAATTTTAAAGGAAATAGTCCCTAAATATTTCAAAGTTGCTCGAGGACATTTATATAAAGACAACTTAACGAACTTTAATGCTGTTGGTTATGTCCCATCGATATGTTTAGATGGTTATTATTCTTACAGTGCCTACTATTTAAGAAAAATAATCAAGTTGTTAAAAAAAACTGGCAAAAATTTGATCTTAACTTGTCACTCAATATTACCGGAAGAACATAGTGGGGAACTGTACGGAGTCGGAAAAAAAGCGAGTGAGTGGGGTACCTGGAGAGTATCAACTAGACTAATAAAAACAATTATAGATGAAGCCAAGAAAAATAATTTGGAATTTTACACAACCTCAGAAATTGCCGGTATTGCCACTTTTATCGACCATAAAATGGAAGAAGCAGTAAGGGAGCATTTGTCTATTAGTTCCTACAAAGATATAGAGATTAAAGAGCTAATGAAAGTGAAGGAATTAGATTTAAGTAACAAAGGTATTTCTAATCTAGATGGTATTGAATACTTTTTGAATTTAGAGAAATTAAATCTGCGAAATAATGAATTAAATGATTTTAGATTGCTTAAGAAACTTCCCAAACTTAAAAATGTAAGTATTGATGGCCAGCTCTCCAAGAAGAAAAAAACATTCGAGGGCTCTTTGTTCACACATTTAAAAGGAAGTTGTGTAATTTTAAGTTTAAACATGATGGCTTTTGGAAATTCATTCTCTTGTATCTAAGTAGAAAGAATTCATTATCAAAATGAGAAAGCGTGTGTGAAAATGAAAGAAACCATCGAAAAAATAATGATTCTTTTTAATGAAAATGAAAAGAAATTGTTATTATTACTACTTTTTATGATGATCGTTGCAGCTATATTTGAAACATTAGGTATTGGGTTAATCGTTCCCCTTGTAGGAATATTAACCAATCCAAAAGTAATCCATGAACAAAAAATCTTATCATATATATATAATCAATTTAACTTTCAAACGACATCAGCCTTTATTGTTTTTGCTGTATTAATGTTACTATTGGTTTTTGTTGTTAAAAATCTGTATTTACTTTTATTTAACTACACACAAATAAGGATAATTTTAAATCAAAAAGTTAAATTATCTCGTAGATTGTTTAAGGAATATTTAACAAAACCCTATACATTCCATATACAACGTAATACAGCTGAATTACTTCGGAATGTAAATAGTGAGGTAAATAGAGTTTGTTATGGGATCGTTATTTCCGGGTTTCAATTATTTACGGAGTTTCTTGTCATTACATTTATACTAGCACTGTTAATTGTTACATCACCTTTAGCAACAATTACAGCTTCCGTCTTATTGGGGGGAAGTGTTTTTTTGTTTTTTAAAACATTCAGGAAAAAAATTAGTCAACTTGGCGAAGAGCAACAAGAAGTAAGTGGCAAGATGATTAAATGGGTAAATCAAGGACTTGGTGCGAGTAAGGAAGTTAAGGTATCCGGAAAAGAAGACTTCTTCATTAATAACTTCACCATTCAAAGTCAAATTAGTGCTAATAACAGTCGTTTTATGGGAATGTTAGAATATATTCCGCGACTTTTTATAGAAACTCTATTAGTTTCAATTGTTCTCATTACAATGTTAATTATTGTGTTTGAAGGTTTGGATACAACGCAGTTAGTTTCAACAATGGCACTCTTTGCGATGGCAGCTTTTCGATTAATGCCTTCAATTACAAAAGTAACATCATTACTTACATCGATACGTTATAGTAAACCTGCTTTAACTGTCATTTACAAAGATTTGATTGTAAACAGAACAAACAGTAATCATTTTATTGACGCCATCTCGAATAAGGATCATGTTCGATTAATAAAACAGAAAAGACACTTCACAGATTCAATAAAATTAAACGAGGTTTCTTTTAAATACCCGAACCAAACTGAATATACAGTTAAAGATATTACATTAACTATTCCAATTGGACGTTCGGTAGCATTTATAGGTGAATCTGGTGCTGGAAAAACTACTATAGTTGATATTATATTAGGTCTTTTTCAACCAGATAAAGGTAATATTCTAGTTGATAATAAAAACTTAAATGATCAACTAGACTTATGGCAGCAAAAGATAGGATATATCCCACAATCAATATTTCTATCAGATGATACAATCCGTGCAAATGTAGCTTTTGGTGTAGATGATAAGCATATTGATGATAATGAAGTTTGGCGAGCACTTGAACAGGCTCAATTAATGGAATTTGTAAAAGGATTACCCGATGGATTGGATACAACTGTTGGGGAAAGGGGAGTAAGATTATCGGGAGGCCAACGTCAACGTATCGGAATTGCTCGAGCCTTATATCATAATCCTGAAATAATTTTTATGGATGAAGCAACATCGGCCCTTGATAATAAAACAGAAAAAGAAATAATGAAATCTATTGATAGTCTTAAAGGTGAAAAGACACTAATTATTATTGCTCATAGATTAAGCACAATTGCCAATTGTGATATTGTTTTCAAAATTAACAATGGGAAATTGGTCTCTGTGGAGAAAAAACTTGGGCGTTCAGCAATATAAACATGAGTATTAATAAGTGAGATGATTAAATGAAAAAAATAGTAATTGTTACTCGCCGAATGATATTGGGAGGAATAGAGAAGGCATTAATCTCAATGTTAAAGTCTATTCCAGAAGATAAATATGAAATAACTGTTTTAGTAATGGGGAAAGGTGGGGAACTTGAAGAAGAAATCCCAAATTATATTAAATTGGACTGTTTATATGGTAACGAAAAAACAACTTTGGAAAAAATATGGAAGAATACAAGAAAAGGAAAATTAATTGCGGCAATAAAAATTGCTTGGTTTACATTACTTTCTAAAATGACTAAAAGTATCTTTAAACAAGAATGGTATCATTCAAAAATGCTACCAAAAAGTAAAATATATTATGATCTTGCGATTGCATACCATGTTCCTGCATCTTTTCCTGTTGTGTTTGTCATGAACAATATAAAAGCCAAATCAAAGATAGCTTGGATTCATTCAGATGTATCCAAATATAAAGAGCAGCTTAGATTATATCAAGAGTTTTATGAAAAATACGATAAAATATATTGTGTTTCAAAGGAAGCGATGGAAAAATTTAATAATATTTATCCTCATCTCCATAATAAGACATCGGTATTTTACAACATAATTGATACGCAACAAGTAGAAGAATTAGCTTCAAGAGAAGGTGGTTTTTATGATGAATTTGATGGTTTGCGAATACTAACTGTCGGAAGGTTAACAAAAGAGAAAGGTCATGACATAATTCCTGGAGTACTAACAAGATTATCGAAAGAGGGTAAAAATATTAGATGGTACTTAATAGGTGACGGAGATTGTCGTTCCGAACTAGAGAATTTGATAATGAAATATAGATTAAAAGATAAATTAATTCTTTTAGGACAAAAAATTAACCCTTACCCGTATATTAAACAATGCGATATATATGTCCAACCATCAAGACATGAAGGTTATTGTATAACCCTAGCAGAAGCTAGAGTTTTAAATAAACCAATCATCACGACAGATTTTGCAGGTTCAAGGGAACAAATTGTCAACGGTCATAATGGTTTAATAATAAAATTTGATGAAAACGAAATGTACATGGCAATTAAAACACTCATATATAATCGAAATCTATCTCTTAGGTTTACGGAAAAGTTAAAAAAAACCAACATAATGGATTTAAATCAGCTTGAAAGATTATTAGAAAGTGTGTGATTTTGCCATAACCTTAACAATTGTGAACAAGGGAGGTTGGCAATTTGCTATTACCCGATTTAAAACAGTTTTTGGTTAAATTATTTCAATATTCTAAAGGAAAAATTATAGACAATATACAAGGACGAGAAAAATTAATAAAGGTAATTGAATATACTAGGGGATTATACGTTTATCCTAAAAAAATGCTAGGACGTAAGATATCTTTAAATAACTTGAATAAAACGGATGTTCTGGTATTTGCAGCTCATCCAGATGATGATGTTTTAGGCTTAGGAACTACCCTTTATAGACATAGTGTAAATGGAGATAATATTAAGGTTGTTTTTATAACTAATGGAACAGGGAGGGGAGGTGAAAGTTGGGCTGTACATGCACGTGAATCTGAAAAAAAATCAAATATAAGATATAAAGAGGCTGTTCATGCGCTGTCCTTAATAAATATACCTGAGAAAAATATCTATTGCTTAGGATTCCCTGATGGTGGAACTCAACGTTATCTAAAAAATATTATAGGTGATATTTATTTTCTAATTAATAAATTTAATCCAGGTCGTATATATGTTCATTGTATTGAAGGTGGTCATAGAGACCACGATTTGACTAGCTTTGTAGTTAAGTCTTTATGCAAGAAAATCAGTTATGATCAAGTATTTGAATGGACAGAATATAATCCAAATCAGTCTTTAGGTGCTCATAATGTGAAATTTTTGCAAACTCATTTATCTACTAATAAAGAAACCAAAATAGATATTTCAGCCAAAGAACGAAATCTTAAGAGAAAAATGCTTGCTTGTCATCAATCCCAAGATGTTGAGCAATATTTTTTACAAGGAGAAGCAATACGTATTGCCACTATAGAAAATATTGAAAGAGATTTGTATGAGTATTCTCAATTTTCCAAAGGGAAATTACAACCGATAATTGAAGAAGTTAATAAATGTATATAATTGAAAAAATTTATGATAGTATATTTCTCAATTTTATTAATTGAGTTTTATAGCTTCAAAGGAGTTAAATATGGAATATACGTATTTATTAACCGATTATTCTTTATATATTAACGTAGAATCAAACGTTTTAAACCTTATGTATTTTTTATTTTTCAGAGCTAATTCCCTCAATTTTCATGAAAGAAAAACAAACATTAAAGTTTTGGATAATTTCGTTCCTTTACTTAGAGTATGGAGAGTTTTAGAAATTACTTATCTATTTTATAGAAGAAGGAAAATTTATAAGGAGTCAAAAGAATCCTTTCCTTCAATTACAACCCCATTTTACGGCCACTGTTTAATGGTACTTCGGTTGGGAGAATATAAAATAATCAATTTTAAGGAAAAGGATGTTACTACCGTCTTTCCGGATCATTTTACGATATCTGAGATTGAAAATAATATAAGAAAATTATTAAAATCCCAGGAATGTGTTTTGGCCCCTAGAATAAAAAACTGGAATATTAACTTGCGTTATATAAAGGAGTGTTACATTAATCTAAAAAAATCACAATTTAATTATGAAAGCGTCTATAATTTTAACTCCAAGTTATTCCCGGTAATAGAAACAATAATGTTTAGTACTGATCCGATTGTAATACCTATAAAACAGTATGTACAAAGCCTAACAAAAAGTACAGAGAAATTAATAAAGGTTTATTGGGATACACCGGAATATAATAATTTTCTTGAATTTTATACTTTTATCAAAACTAAACTCATGGAAAATTCAATTGATGGTGAAGTTCTCTTAGTATTATCCCATGGTGATATTTGGGAAGGTAATATTCTTACAAATAAAAAAATTACGAGTGTAATAGACTGGAATACTATTAATATGAGAAGTTGTAATTTTGATTTATATTTTATTCTATTTTATAAAGCTGTTTTTAATAATAATTTGCGAACGAAAATAGTTAAGGAATTAATTTCAACTATGAATAGCTTTCAAATATATTTGGTAGAAAACAATAATTATTTTTCAACAAAAAAAGATATGATAAGCCAATCAGATATTAACCGGTATCTATTTTATTTAGAGTTTATTCTTCTTAAATTGCAGGAATATCCTAAAAGTGATGTCGAGCAAGAAAAATTTCTTGGATATTGGATAGATGTTTTTATGTTATTTGAAAAAGTTGTAAAACCCGAAAATACTTTAAATTTAACACATTAGTAATGTGTTATTTTTTTGCACTTCATTTTTGTTTAACGAGGTAAAAATCAATGTCATTAAAAGAAACTTTAAAAAAGAACAAATACTCACATTCGTTAATTAGAAAAATAAGAAAAGTACAATATATTTTTTTTCCCTATCTTATTTCAATTATTATTTTCAATCTAAAAAAAATCACTAGAATGATGGGAATTAATAAAAAAAATCAATATGAAAAGTTAAAAGGTCTAAAAAACAAGCATGAAGGAGAAAGGTGTTTCATTGTTGCGACGGGCCCAAGTTTACAAATTGAGGATCTAGTAAAACTAAAAAATGAGACTACTTTTAGTATGAATTCAATATGCTTGGCTTTTGAAGATACTGATTGGAGGCCTACTTATTACGGGATTCAGGGAATACATGTATATATGCAGCTAGAGCAATATGTAAAACATCTTGATGTTCAAGGGAAATTCTTTGCAGATACTATATCTCTGCCTTTTTTAAATTCGAATGATTATATATACCCGCTTCATTTACTTAACCATGAACATACCCACAAAAAATATAAAACAAAATTTAGTAATAATGCATTTGCCGTTGTCTATGACGGATATTCTATAACCTATTCGCTTATACAATTGGCTGTATACATGGGTTTTAAGGAAATTTATCTAATTGGGTTAGATTGTAACTATTCTAAAAATATGAACCATCATTTTAGAGAGTATGGTTATGTGGATCCAACATTTATGTCTGCTTCCGAAAAAATGATAAGTGCTTTTAAGGTAGCAAAGAAGCATGCTAATGCTCATAATATCAAAATTTATAATGCAACAAGGGGGGGGATACTTGAGGTATTTGAAAGGGTAAATCTAGATAAAGTATTAGAAAAAAATAATAAGGGAGCCCCAAAAATAAAATCTGTCTTATAGAATTGGAAATTAACATTATAAAACAATGAACTATCTAAGGTGGTGAAAGGTATGCATAGTGTTAAAAGAGTACTAAAAAGCAATAAACATATCTATTGTTTAATAATAAAAATGGGTGAAACACAATATTTTATAAGGCGATTTTTTAAAGCATATTTTTTACCTTCTATTTCTTTTAAAATACAAAGAATCTTAAGGGTAAGTAGAATTCATCGAAATTCGCAATATGAACGATTAAAAAAACTTAAGGATAGACACAAAGGGGAACGTTGTTTTATTATTGCCACTGGTCCGAGTCTAAAAATAGAAGATCTTGAAAAGTTAAAAAACGAAACTACTATCAGTATGAATTCAATATGTTTGGCGTTCGAAGATACTGATTGGCGTCCAACTTATTATGGTATTCAGGATGAAAATGTATATAGAAGAATGGAAAAATATATTAATAATTTGGAGTGTGAGGGTAAATTCATAAGTCAGACAATTCTTGAACAACTAAAAAAAGAAGTTCCTGAAGATTATTATATATTTCCTCTTAATCTCTTGAATCATAAAGTTTCACGTAAATACCACACAAAATTTAGTAAAGATATTTTTGCGAATGTATATAGTGGATATACAATAACTTATTGTTTATTACAAATTGCAGTATACATGGGGTTTAAAGAAATTTATTTACTCGGTGCTGACTGCCATTATTCTAGTGATATGAAACATCACTTCAAAGATTATGATCATATAGACCCAACATTTTCATTATCAGGTGAAATGATGACCTGCGCATACAGGGTTGCTAAGCAATATGCCGACCGCAATAATATTAGAATTTATAATGCGACAAGGGGAGGGATGTTGGAAGTATTTGAAAGGGTTGATCTTGATAAAATATTAATGGAACCTTTTCCTTATAGTATTTAGGATTCTAAAGAAAACAAAATAAGCTATTATAAAATGAGGTGTAATTATTGGAAGTACTAATACATAAAGATATAGATTCACTAGAAAAAATAATGCCAAATTGGGATGAACTTAAGAAAGAATATCGTGAAGTTACTGTTTTTCAAGAAGTAGGTTGGCTGCAAAATTGGTGGGAGTATGAAAGAAAACGAAATGATATTATGCCTTATATTATTGAAATAAGAGATAAAAATAAAACAATAGGAATCATACCCCTTTATACTGTTGTGGAAACTTACGCGAGGATTCCTTTTAAGATATTAAAGCCAATTGGCACAACAAATTCGGATTATTTAATTCCGATATTATCGAAGAACTACTGTTCTGAGTTATTGATGAAGAAAGTATTTAAAAAACTATATGAGGATAAGAAAAGCTGGGATTGTATAGATTGGGGATCCATACCAGAGAATTCAGCATTTGATTTAACACTAAATAAGAAGTTGATGAAAAATCAATCATTAATGGAAAGAAAAAAGACTTTTGTTTGTCCATTATTAGAATTAGATAAAGACATTGAAACTATTAATCTAAAAATGAGTAAGAAATTTCTAAAGGGTATTCGTTACTATGAAAGAAAACTAAATAGAGAAGGATTATTAAAATATTATAAAGTTGTGGCCGAAGAAGAGATAGAGCCTGTCATGAATAAACTTTTTGAACTGCATTGTGAAAGATGGAATGAAACTAAAACCCCTAGTTTCTTTAGGAAAGAGGAGGAGAGAGAATTTGCACTAAATGCTGCAATAAATTTATTTAAAAAGAATCTATTACATTTATCATATTTAAGCCATAATGATGAAATTGCCGCCGTGGAGTTTGGAATGACAGATGGTACGAGGAGATATCTTTACCTAGGCACATACAATCTTAAATTTAGAAAATATCCGATAGCCCATATTTTATTATATGAAATTATTTTAGAGGCTTGTGAAAAAGAATATCAGTTTTTAGATTTTTTGAGAGGAGATGAAAGTTATAAAAAGAGAACGGGAGCTCTAGAAAAGTACATAGTAGAATATTTAGTCTTTAACCGTTCATTTCGTTCGTTATTTTATTTTGGAATTAATAAGATTAATAAAATTAAACACTTTAAATTAATTATGGAGAAGGTAAGTTATTATTCGAATAATTATCGAATACCGAAGAAAAGATTAATAAGTTAAAGATAAATTAGGTGCAGATGATAATATTTATTTCAATCCTTTCGTTCTTTATAATGTATTTTTTAAAGGAGATTCGAATATGAAAAAAAAAGTAGTGGCCTTTGTCCCAATAAAATTAAAAAGTCAAAGATTGCCAAAGAAGAATATCCTCCCCTTAGGAAACCATTCATTATGCTGGTATGTATTTGATACTTTATTAAAAATAAAAAAAATTGATGAAGTCTATGTTTATTGTAGTGATGAAAAAGTTATGACTTACTTGCCGCCAAAAGTAAAACTCGTAAAGCGGGATCCATATTTTGATGGGGATCTAGTAAAAGGAAATGAAATATACGAATCTTTTATTGAAAAAATAGACAGCGATATTTATATATTGGCACATACAACGTCACCGTTTATCTCTCAAGATTCAGTTTCAAATGCATTAGATAATGTTTTAAATGGAAGTTACGATTCAGCCCTTAGTGTTCAAAAAAAGCAGACCTTCGTATGGTATCAAGGTCAAACGTTAAATTTTGAAATGAATGATATTCCAAGAACACAGGATATTGAGCCTATTTATATTGAAACTAGCGGGTTTTATATTTTTCAGAAACACCATTTTACTGAAAATAGAAGAAGAATAGGCTTCAATCCATATTTTCAGGAACTTGATGATATTGAAGCGATTGATATTGATAAAAAAGATGATTATGAATTTGCATTGAAAATTATGGAAGTCAACAACCAGTTATCTATTAAAATCTAATTTTATTTATGGGGATGAACAATATGCTTCAAGAAATTAAAATACGGGAAAATATTATTTTAGGTGGTGATAAGCCATTTGTGTTAATAGCGGGTCCGTGTATGATCGAAAATGAAGTTCTTGTCATGGAAACAGCTGCCATGCTAAAAGAAATTACACACAAGCTTAAAATTCCTTTTGTTTTTAAAGCGTCTTTTGATAAAGCAAATCGTTCTTCAATATATTCTGAGAGAGGACCAGGGATTCAAAGAGGAATAGAGATATTGGATAAAGTAAAAAGCCAATTTAATATACCCGTAACGACTGATATTCATGAACCTAGTCAAGCGGAATTTATAGCCGGAGTTGTAGATATTATACAGATTCCGGCTTTTTTATGTAGACAAACAGATCTTTTGGTTGCCGCTTCAAATACAAACAAAATAATTAATGTTAAAAAAGGTCAATTTTTAGCTCCATGGGATATGAAAAATGTAGTTGAAAAAATAAGAGAATGTGGCAATGGTCAAATTTTATTGACTGAAAGAGGGACAACATTTGGGTATAACAATTTAGTAGTTGATATGCGGTCTCTTATTCAAATGAGAGAATTCAATGTCCCTATCGTTTTTGATGCAACACATAGTGTTCAAATACCAGGTGGTCTTGGAACCAGTACGGGTGGTAAACGAGAGTTTGTTCCTTTTCTTTCAAGGGCAGCTGCATCAGTTGGAATCGATGCCTTATTTTTAGAGGTACATCCAAATCCTGATAAGGCATTATCAGACGGGCCGAATATGATTAAGCTTTCTGAACTCGAAGAATTATTGAAGCCTATTATTGAAATAGATGCATTAATAAAAGGAATGTAAAGTGAGGGATTAAAAGTGGCATATATTGCTACAGAAAAAGACCATCTAACTACTATTAAAGAAGTTTTGACCATGGAATCTCAAGCAATCATAAACCTAGTAGAATTTGTTAATCAAAACATAGAAAATGTGGTTGATATGATTTTAGAATGTAACGGAAGAGTCGTTGTGACTGGGGTGGGTAAATCCGGAATTATTGCCAGAAAAATAACTGCCACTATGGCAAGCACAGGAACCCCATCTTTATTCTTGCATCCATCTGAAGGTCTTCATGGGGATTTGGGAATGGTGACAAATTCTGATATAGTAATTGCTTTATCTAAAAGTGGAGAAACGGAAGAAATAATAAATATTATTCCTTCAATTAAACGTATTGGTGCAAAACTAATTGCCTTTGTTAGCAATGCATCTTCCACTTTGGCAATAAAGGCCGATGAAATTCTGTGCATCGGTGATGTAAAGGAAGCATGTCCTCTTGGTTTAGCTCCGACCACAAGCACAACTTTAATGCTTACTTTAGGGGATGCCATTGCTATCGCTTTATTGAAAGCTCGCAATTTTTCATCTGAAGACTTTGCAATATACCATCCAGGAGGAACTTTAGGAAAAAAATTATTACTAACAGTCAACAATATTATTGAAATTACAAAAAAGAATCCCATTTTATTGCACAAAAAATCTATTAAAGAAGCCATATTTAGTATGACTGAATCAGGGTTGGGTGCAATAAGCATCGTTGATGAAAATGGAAGATTAATTGGCATCATTACAGATGGAGATATTCGTAGAGCATTAGGAAAACAACAAAATTTTTTAGATATTTCAGTTACTAAATTATTTAATAAAAATCCAATTACAGTTAAAAAGGAGGTCCTTGCAGTTGAAGCATTAAATATAATGAAGACAAAAAAAATTGATGTACTTCCTGTTGTAAATGACATAAATGAACCTATTTCAATGATTCATCTACATGATATAACGAGGTTGGGTTTTTAAATGGATATTAAATTAATTGCACTAGATGTTGACGGGGTATTAACGGATGGGAAATTATTAATTGGATCTAACGGTGTGGAGTATAAAAGTTTCAATGTAAAAGATGGAATGGGTATTAGTTTAGCACGCTTTTCCGGAATAAAGATTGCCATTATAACTGGTAGGAAATCAGAATCTGTCAACATTCGATCAAAAGAATTGAATGTTGATTTTTTATATGAAGCGATAAAAAACAAGAAAGAAGTGTTAATGAAGCTAGTGTCATTACTTAATATCAATATGAAAAATGTATTTTTCATGGGTGACGATATTAATGATTTATCAGTTATTCAATCAGTTGGTTTTTCCGCCGCACCAAAAGATGCGGTTGAATTAGTAAAGAACTCAGTTAGTTTTGTAAGTAAATACAAAAGCGGTGAAGGTGCGGTTCGTGAAGCGATTGATTATGTTTTATACAACCAGCATAATTATGAGCTCTTGATCAAGCAATATCTTCAAGAAGAAGCAATGTTAACACAATAAGATGATAAATGACATATTAAATATGGGCAAATACCTTTATGGGGGATGACTTTGGAAAGAATATATTCAGTAGATTTTTTGAAAGGAATTGCTATTGTTATTGTCGTTTTTTTTCATACGATGTCTCACAAAGCAGAATTACATGGCGAATTTGGAAGTCTATTGTTATATGCATTCCCAAGGTTTGTTATTCCATTTTTCTTCATAGCTTCCGGATATTTTTTTGGAATGAAATTAAAAAGAGTGTATTTCAGTCCGCTTATTTTAAAAGCTATATAGTTAAATTAGTTAATGTTTTGATAATATGTCAGGTGTTTTACTTTCTTTTTGATTTTGTTATGAGGGTTAGTTATGCCATGTATAAGGGATTTGAGGTTAAGGGTTTTATAGAAGATTTTATTAATTCAAATATAAAAATAAGTGTATTGTATTATGGTACAGCAAGCGCCTCTTATCATTTATGGTTTTTAACAGCATTGATTTGGTCTATATTTATATTATTTATTTTTATTAAAATAAATAAGCTCAAATATTTACTGTTTTCAAGTTTTATTTTGAATGTTATTGGGTTATTTGGCCAAACTTATTCCGGAATATTTCATCTATCCATTAATACAATTGATGCGCTATTTTTTGGTCTATTTTATACAACAACCGGATGTTTTATTGCATATCACATAGACTTTTTTAAAAGGTTTTTCATTAAGGGAAATATGCTATTTATTGCTGGTTTATTCCTTGTATCGACTTTAATGCAAATGCTAGAAAGCTATATTACCGTAATATGGTGGAACGGAACAAAAGGAGGAATAGCTTATTACCTATCACCTATTCCTCAAACCTTTACTTTATTCATTTTAATCATAAAAAATAAAGAATTTGGAAAAAACACTATTTTTTCTTTATTAGGCAAAAATTCATTAGGTATTTATTTAGTACACTTGATATTTATCAACATTGCATATTATGGAATACATTTTTTAAATGTCACTGATTTTAGAAAGCATTTTATTTTCAACTTACTACTAGCTGTTATAATTCTATTGATTTCCCTCCAAGTCACCATTTTTTTGCAAGCATTCGTTTCCAAAATCATTAAACGCTTCAAAAGACTTTTTTCAGGAAAAGGTTTTTTTCCATCGCATAAGAGCTTAGTCTAAAACATATAGTTATTGTCAATAATTATATTTTAAATAAAAAATAATCATATAAAATCCACAAAAAAGGGAATGAAATTTGGTGAAAAGATGGAGCATAATCCTTGTAACTATCGTTTTTATATACATAACATTTCTAGTTAATAATCGGAATGCAATAGATAATAGCGAAAATAAAACTTCAAGTTCTTTGACGCCTCAAGATATAATTGATCCAGAAAATGAAGTAATTGAAGTTTCTACAATTTCCAAAGATGTAAATGTCTATCAACTTAATCTTCGAAAATGGGGGATTTTCAACGACGGAACCCATCCTGAGGAAACAACAAAAGGATTTAATGAAGCATTAAGGTGGGCACAAAGAGAAGGGTACAAGACGTTTTATGTTCCCCCTGGTACCTATTTAATATCAAAAGGAAAAGAGGATAATGACCCAGAAGCAAGAATAAATTTAGTTTCTAATATGACATTTCTCTTAGATGATAAAACGGTTATCCAAAAAGAAACGAATGGATTTGAAATTTATTCTACGTTATTCCTAGATTCAGATATAGAAAATGTTACGATAAAAGGCGGTATTATTCGCGGTGATCGAGACACTCATGATTATTCCCAAAAAGGCGAATATACAAGTGGAACACATGAATGGGGTAACGGGATTGATACAGCGGGAGCACAAAATATTGTTATCGATGGAGTGAAAATTGAAAGATTTACAGGCGATGGAATAGAAATTGGTGGAGCGACAATATACGGTGATTATATAACAGATGATGATGTTGAAATGGGTGGAATAGACGACAATGGTAATTTAATATTGAAGAAGGGGAAAATAAGAACTAAAAATTATGAGGTTTCAAATTTCCGTCATCCTGTCTATAAAAATCCTCATTACCGTAATATAATGATGTGGATTCCTGAAGGTGTCGAGGGGAATTATGATATTTTCTTTTATCGTAAAGACGATAGTTTTATAAGTGTTGACCGAGATATGCGCTTTAATTCAACATGGGGATATTCTGAAATACCTGATGATGCAGACTATTTCAAAGTAGTATTTAATAGTGATACCACTAATGATATTAAAGTTAATCGAATGACAGTTGCCATTACTAAAAATATCACAATTAAAAATTGTGATATTGGTTTTAATAGAAGGCAAGGAATCACAGTCGGAGCTTCTGATGGTGTTGAGATTACCAATAATAAAATTCACAATACGAATGGCACTGCTCCAGAAAGCGGAATAGATATTGAACCTGGTTTTTTCCCAGCTATTAACACAATTATAAGAAATAACCAATTTGTGAAAAATCAAATTCAAATGGTTTTTGCATATGGAGGAAATGCCATAGTAGAAGATAATTATTTTGGTCCAAATGTAGAAAGAGGAGGAGGATTCACGATTAATCCGGCATATTATGGTGCCTCTGTAAAAAATAATAAATTTGAACAATCAAGTTTTACCACATGGGGTCATACTGAATTTCGTAATAATGAATTAATCTCTAGTTCAGCCTTTTTTGATGGAGGCAATAATGTGATTGTAGAAGAAATAGTAGGAATTGACTCAAATATCGAGTTCAATCAAACAGAAAAAGATGGAATAAAAGTTGCGAATATTTTACTTACATCTTCAAGAAAAGATTCTTCTACTGGTGGACTTTTTGTTTATGGTAAGCCCATACATATGAAAAATATTACTTTGGAAGGTAATAACGAATTTAGTGGTGAAGGGAATAGCAAAAGTGTCTATGATGATTTTTCATTTAATGATTCTCCGGATATGAATTTAGCTTTTGGGATATATAATAATTGTTCCATGAAAAATACAGCAATGGAACTTAATAATAAGGGAAAAATCATAATGGATAAATGTCAATTCAAAAATACAATGTTTTATACTTACAATACAGAATCCGAGGCAACTTTTCAAAATTCCAACTTTGAAAGTGAAGGTATAAGTATACTGGCACTTGAAGCAAAGAATATAAATGTATTAAATAATACGTTTAATGTGGTTGAATCCGTGGAAATAGAGCCTATTATACAAATAGGCAGGGATGCATCAGAATCAAACCCGACAAAAATATTTGATACCACAATAAAAGGGAATACATTCATTTCTAAATCGCCAATTATTGGTATCGATACAAAAAATGGCGGCGTCGGGGCACCACCATACATAATAGAGAACAATACATTATTAAACGCAAAACTCAATTTAAAAAATAATGATATTAACAAAAATAATAAATTGAAATAACGCAAGATTTAGAAAAGAGGTCATACCATGAAACTAGCCTTCCTATCCGATATCCATGGAAACGCCATCGCACTAGATGCAGTTCTTCAGGATATCAAAGAAAAAAACGTAGACAAAATTTATGTTCTCGGAGATATTTGCTACCGTGGCCCTGAACCGCAGCGTTCCTTAGAATTGGTTCAATCATTAAATTGCGATGTCATCAAAGGAAACGCAGACGAATGGGTTGTCCGTGGTGTCCATAAAGGTGAAGTTCCAGACCAGGCTTTGGAAATGATGAATCGAGAGAGGGATTGGATTTATTCCCATTTGAACCAAGAAAGCGTAGCTTACTTGGAGCAACTGCCATCTGAATTAACAATTGAAGCAGAAGGTATGAAAATCCATGCTTTTCACGCTACTCCCAATAGTTTATTTGATATCGTATCACCATCCGAAAGTGACGAGGGAATAAGTGATAAATTGATGGCAAATGAAGCGAACCTGTATATATATGCCCATATTCACAAGCCATATATTCGGTATATTAACGGTAAGTGTGTAATTAACATAGGAAGTGTTGGACTTCCGTTTGATGGAATGAAAAAATCATCCTACGCACTTGTAGATATTCAGGATAATGGTTTTCAAGCTGCTATCGTTAGAGTTCCATTTGATACGAATAAAGTTATTCAGCAGTATCAAGATGTTAACTATCCTAATGCAGAAACAATGAGCAGAATTTTGGAAAACGCAAGTATTTAAGCAGAGATAAAGCTTCTTGGCCTTCTCCGATTGTCAAGAAAGTACTTTTTTTCAATCCAGTTACGAAATTGAACTAGACATAAAACCAGGATTGAAATTTAAGGTTGCCACTCACCTATGTTATTCTTGCTAGGTGAGTGGCAATCTTTTTTATGTTCTTAATTTTTATTCTATGTGGTGCTATTTATCGACTACAAATCCTAGCACGCCAAAGCAGTTTTTTTTTGAACCAATAATTATCCTAGAAGGTGCCTTCATGAAGTTAATCTTAAGAATTCTCCCCATTATTTATAAAACGTTTATTTGGATTCAATCCAGTTCCTTTGATCCTGAGTCTGTACAAAATCTATCAAACTATATTAGTAGCAGCTTAATTTTGTTTTTAGGTATTTGTTTTGAACTTGCCCATTTAGTTGAATTTGGAATATTAATTTGGAATATTGTATTTGTTACTTATTTTGGCTGTTCTTACATTTCGAAGACTTGATTCTAGAATAGAAGCTATCTGTTTTGCAATTGCTGTTTTATATGGAATTGCAGATGAAGTTCACTAACATTTTGTGCCATTTCGCTCATTTTCAATAGTAGATTTGATGAATGATGTTTTAGGAGTTTATGTGATTTGGTACATTATTCATGTTTCCTATTTTAAAAAGAAAGAGTCTAAAATTGGTACTGTATTAAGGAAAATAACGAATTAATCCCACTTCCACTTATACACCACCCACAACAAAACCAACATGACAATATCTAATCTAGCATTAAAAGCAAATTGCATGAATCCTATATTTAAAGAAGGAACTTTTGTTAATAAAATGGCTGCAATCATTATACCAATCAACGGAATGACAGCTTGGTGAACCATTTTATCGGAAAAAATAAGGACTCCACAAATGATTTCAATAAGTGCAACTGCATACATTAAATAGAGTGGGAACGGAAGTCCTAAGTTAACAAATGTACTTCCAAGATCTTCATTTATTAATTTCAATAAACCAGATATGATAAACACATAAGCTATTACATATCGAATTAATTTATAAGATATAATCAATTTTTTCCCTCCTAGAGTCTTTGTACCTCATTAAGACTGTATGCAAGAGTTGGGACAAACCTGCTTAAAATAATGATTTTGGAGGTTGAAAAATTGAAATTTCGTATAGACCGTTTACCGCTCATTGGAAACGAAACGATATTAACGGAGTATTGGAAAAATCATATTCCTGAATGGAAAATGGAAGCAACCAGCATATTATATTTTGCTAAAGAAGCAGCTGAACATTTATGGATTTATATTGCTTTTAAAGACAACGATGTTTATGGAATACTCGTAAGTGAAGAAACGGAAAAAAGTGCTTTATGGTTATTCCATGTGAAAAAGGAATATCGAAACAAAGGGATCGGCAATATGCTTTTTGAGTGTGCCTTAAAAAATGCGGGAGATCAATGGACGGCCGGAATAGGTTCTGGGTACTGGTGGCAAGGAGTTCCATTAGGATGTGGTGATCATTTTCTTGAGAAAAAAGGTTTTCAGTGGACGTGGACGAGTATTGACATGTTAATGAGCTTGAAGGAATGGCAGGTGCCAGATCTAGAAACAAACATCAATATTGGGAGTCTGATGCCACATGAAAATATCGAATTAATTGGATTACTCCAGAATGAAGAGGAGTTATTTGGATGGGTTCGTTATTACCAAAATATGATCGATAGATCAGCCTTTGATCAAATTATTGTAGCACGTTCTGATGATACGATTGTTGCTTGTGCAATGGTTCTTCATGAAGAAGAAATTAGATGGAAGAGAACGATTGAAGGCAAAGTAGGTGGTGTCGGCTGCTTAGGAGTAAGAAAAACATATAGGGAACAGGGGATAGGCACATCATTAGTTCATGCAGTTAATAAGGAGTTAAAAAAATTAGGATATACTCATTCATACATCTGTTACACATGGCTTGAAAACTGGTATGGAAAAATGGGGTATGAAGTATATAATAGCCAACGAATGGGATTTATGGCAGGCAAACATAACTAATTCCTTATTGTGGCAACTTCGTGACAATGCATAAAAAGGGATTGCTAAATTATAGAAAGCATTGTATATTAAGAGTGTAAAGAAAATGTGAAATGGTTCACAAACAAAGAGAGCAAAATCAGCTGATCAAAGAACTAATATTTTTTTAAAACAATATGTGAAAGATTTCACATTACTTACAAATAATATTCCAGGAGTGAGAACAATGAAAAGATGGTATGAAAATCGCTTTGTCGCAATTATCTGGGCAGCAATAAGAATATGGCTAGGGGTTCAATGGTTGGAAGCAGGATGGCATAAGTTAGGAGCTTTTGATGCAGGAGGATTCCTACAAGGGGCTATTGCAAAAGCAGGGGGAGAATTTCCGGCAGTTCAAGGCTGGTACGCAGACTTTTTACAAAATGTAGCATTGCCAAACGTGAAAATCATTAACTTCATCATCCCTTGGGGAGAAATTCTAGTAGGTTTAGGGCTTATCGTCGGTGCGTTAACATTACCTGCATTAATCGCTGGAGCATTCATGAACTTGAACTTCCTACTTGCCGGTACTGTAAGCACTAATCCGATTTTACTAGCAGTAGCAGTTATCCTCCTCTTCGTCATAAAAGGAACAAGATATTATGGAATTGACCACTTAATAACAAAAGAAACGATCAATAAATTTAAAAATACAAACTTCTTTAAAAAAATACGAGGTGCAGCAGCACATTGAGTAAGATAAAAACCAGGATGGCGTAAAAACGCTGTCCTGGTTTTTTCGTGAAGGGATCGTTCTTTATGTTATGATTAAAACGATGAAAGAATAAACTTGTCAGTAAAGGATGTTGTTAATGAGTTATCAATGGCTCGACTGGGCTAAGAGAATCCAAGCACTAGCTCAAGCAGGACTAGAATTTTCAAAAGATATATATGATATAGAACGTTTTGAAGAATTGCGAAATATTAGTGCTGAGATTATGGCTGTACATACGGATTTGGAGATGGATAAAATTAAAGAATTATTTGCGAATGAATCGGGATATCAAACACCAAAGGTGGATATCCGAGGTGTAGTGTTCAAGGACGATAAAATTCTTATGGTAAGAGAAAATTATGATGACAAATGGTCGTTGCCTGGTGGGTTTTGTGATATTGGGCTCTCTCCATCCGAGAATATTGTAAAAGAGATAAAAGAAGAATCAGGTTTTGATGTACGTGTTTTTAGACTGCTTGCATTATTAGATTCTAATCATCATCCGCACCCGCCACAACCGTATCATTATTATAAGATTTTTGTCCAATGTGGAATTATTGGTGGGGAAGCGAATATAGGTATGGAAACAAATGATGTCCAATTTTTTTCCGAAAACCATTTGCCACTACTGTCCTTAAATAGAAATACAGAATCACAGATTAAAATGCTTTTTGAATTCTTAAGAGATCCTCAAAATCAAGTAGTCCTGGATTAATGTTTTCAAAGGAGAGGTATGAATGAAAATTCAATTACTTGGAACTGCGGCGGCAGAGGGGTACCCTGCAATTTTTTGTAAATGCGATGCTTGTATGAGAGCAAGGCAATTGGGAGGAAAAGATATTCGTACGAGAACATCTGCTATTATCGATGATGAACTTAAGATTGATTTTCCTCCGGATTCTTTTCACCATGTCCTCACATACAATTTAGATCTTGGAGACATTCAACATCTTCTTTTTACTCATTCACACCATGATCATTTTTACCCCGAAGATCTTACGATGAGATCACCTATTTTTGCCCACGACATTGAATATCCTTTATATATACATGGAAATGATGTTGTCATTCATAAATGTAAAGAGGTTTTCCAGTTTTCAAAAGAAGCGTTTCAATTGCGTCGAATTGCGCCTTTTATCACGTATACGATTGGATCTTTTCAAGTTACGCCATTACTCGCAGACCATGACAAAGATGAGACGTGCTTTATTTTCTATATTGAAAAAGGAAATAAAAGCATACTGTATGGCCATGATACGGGATGGTTTCCACCGCAAACTTGGGCATGGCTCGAACATAAGAAATTGGATTTTGTTTTGTTGGATTGTACACATGGATTAATTCCTGAAAAAAGAAATCATCTTAATATCGAGGGAGTAAAAGAAATTAAAGCTATTTTTAGTGCGAAGAGAATTATAGATGAATCATCCAAAGTGGTCGCTACTCATTTTTCGCATAATACAAAATTGACTCATTTAGCGTTGAAAAGTCTTTTGAACCCATTCGGGATTGAAGTGGCGTATGATGGGATGATTGTAAGTGTGTAACGATGATAATTAAAGATCGGGAGAACAGAGTGACTATTCTCCCGATTTTTTTATTTTCGTTTTGCCCTATTATCCGCTGCCTTTGATCTTTCCATTGCAACCTTATCATTGTGGTCCGCTAGTTCCTCGGAAAATTCCACATCGAGCCCATCAGATTTCATGTTTTTTGGTACTTGAGGAAGCTTTTGCTTATTTTTATCGCGAGCGCTGCGTCGATCATTACGTCCCATTTAATATGTCCTCCTTTTAGTTGTTATGTATCATCTGTGTAAGTATTTTATTTTCGCTCATTTGTGTAGCCACCAGCTTTATCCGCTCGTTTATACTCTCTCCCGTACAATACTTCCTGAGTTGCTGATAATGTGCTTTTCGTTTTCATCTCTTTTCGCTTGCTCATCATTTTCACCTCCTTCCTTAATGTTTTGCCCATTCACTGCTCAAACATACAAACAACATAATATGATAAAATGATATTAATACGCGTTAAAAAAGGATGATGTATTATGCCTATCATCACGAAGATTACAACTCAAAAAAATAGTACGGATCGATATAATATATATCTGGACGAAGCCTATGCTTTTGGTATTGACGAAGAAGTATTGATTCGCTATCAATTGGCGAAGGGGAAGGAATTGACTGAATTTGACATTACACAAATTCAGTATGAAGATGAAATAAGGAAAGCGTTAAACGCGGCTATCAATTTTTTATCTTTCAGAATGAGATCTAAGGACGAAATCCGTCAGCATTTAAAGAAAAAAGAATGGGACGAGCCTGTCATACAGGCTGTTTTGCTGGAATTAGCAGAACGAAAATACGTTGATGATTTGGATTTTGCGTCTGCCTATGTTCGCACCCAAGTGAATGGAGGAAAAAAAGGTCCGTTAAATATTAAGCAGGAATTGAAACAAAAAGGAATAAATGATCAATTGATAGAACGGGCAATGAATGAATATAGTAAGGAACAACAGATTGATCATGCTATTCAGCTTGGAAATAAACTTGCAAAACAGAATAGTAAACTTTCCGAATTGTTTCTTAAGCAAAAAATAGAACAGTTTTTAATGACTAAAGGTTTTCCTTTCAGCATCATTTCGATCGCCATTGAAGAGATCGAATATGAAAAAGATGAGGATGATGAGTGGAGTGCCTTGCAAATACAAGCCGAAAAAGCACATAGAAGATACAAAAATTTGACCGGTTTCGAATATGAGCAAAAAATGAAACAAGCCTTATACCGTAAAGGGTTTTCAATAGAAGGAATTGAGCGTTATTTAAGTGAAAATGGACAATCCCTATAATAAGTGCTCTTTTTTATGTGAAAAGTGTAGTGCCGCCCACGCTGGAAGGATGTCTCAACGTGCCCATGACAACGGAAAAAAACATCTGCAAGGTCACGATGACCGTTTCAACGTGCCCTTGATGCAACGTCTGCAATGTCATGATGGATGCACTAAAGTGACTTTGTAAACAGAAACAACGTCTACAAGTTCACGATAACGTGGTCGCAGCAAATTCTAATATAGAATAGCTAATAAAATTGAAATTTTAAGGTGGTAACGGTAATGGAAAGAGAAAGAAGATATAGTGAAATGACGGAAACGGAGCTTAAACAAGAGATTGCACAATTAAAGGAAAAAGCGCGGAAAGCTGAACAATTGGGAATAGTAAATGAGTTTGCTGTAATGGAAAGAAAGGCAGTTATGGCTCAGGCTTATTTACTGGATCCAGCTGATTTCGTACCAGGAGAAATTTATGCAGTTGAAGGAGCACCAGGTACATACTTTAAAATCGATTATTTAAAAGGTGTGTTTGCGTGGGGATACAGATTAAATGGTTCAGGTAAGGAAGAAGCATTGCCGATTTCATTATTAAAATAGGTTAGCGGAAATTTTTTCCGCTAACCGTCTATCGTCGCTATCTTTTTTGATATTGTACTACCATATTCTCGAGGATAATTTGTGATTGGGATTGCTCTGTTTGCCCATTTACTTGGTTGAACATTTTTTTTGGACTATAATTCCCACGATTAAATGAGCTGAGCTGTCTATTTAAATGAGAATTCTCATTGATGTTAGCCATAATTTCCCTCCCTTTAGTGAAATCCTCTTGATATCCAACTAGGGTCATTATCTTCACGTGCTCCAGATGCGCGCATTCTTTCTTGGGGGTGCGTGTTAGTGGTACCATCCGCACGTTTAGAAGCAAATTCAGGTTTTGCTCGTGGCTCACCTTCGAATTTGTTTTCATTTTTGTAAGGGAAATCTTTTGCTTTATTACGCATATTTGCTGTGCCTCCTTTACAAGCGAGAAACCGTCTCGCATTTTTATTATGGTTTTATCATGATGAAATTATGAGGTCTTAAAGTAAAAAACTCCATGTAGCTTTTACCTACACGGAGTTATTCGGTCACAATATTTAATTTTTTTCTTAATTTTTCCTCGCTATAAATCCAGCCAGTATAAGATGCAATGATGTTCAAATTGAGATCAAGCTGAACGATGGCGACAAATGGGTAATGTCCGTTGCTTCGATAACGCAAATCGATATAGCGGACTTCATAATACTGATCAAATTCTCCAATTTCCCAACGATAGACAGGAGAAAAGGACAAAAATGCTGATATATTTTTATCTTTACTGGCGGCATTAATAATAGGAGATTCTGGAACGGGTATTCGTTTAAATTTATCAAAGATCGTAATAGAGCGTTTATATGCGCGCCCTACATAAAAGTTATCCTTTGAAGTGACAGCGAGTCTCCATTGATTGAAACTCATTGTTGGTGCAATGATAATTTCTTCAGCATCTGGTATTATTTTTAAAAGTGCTGATCGTACCGTTCTTTGCATGATGAATCGTAGTAGATAATATAAAATAATCACGATATACAAAATTAGAAACGTATATCCCGGCGGTGAGTCGAAAATCCAAAGTATAATGGCAAGGACATGTAAGCTGAAAATAATTGGGTCAAACGTATTAATTATCCCAAATGCCACCCATTTACTTGAAAAAGGCCGTAGAGCTTGTGTTCCATATGCATTAAAAATATCGACAAAAACGTGAAGGAAAACGGCTATGAAAGACCATATCCATAAATGAAGCATATTCGTTTCAGGGAAAAATAAACTTACAAAGGCCGTTACAAGAATCGGCCAAAATAATACAGCAGGTATCGAGTGTGTGACCCCACGATGGTTTCGTAAATATACTGCGTTATTTCGTAATTTTAGAAATGTATCAATATCAGGAATTTGCGAGCCAATAATAGCTGCTACAAGTACACTGTGACTGTTGACTGTGCTTTCAGCCACTACTGGATCAAGAGTAGCAAGTCCGCCTATCGCGATTCCCATAACGACGTGAGTAGCTGTATCCAATCTAAATCCTCCTCGGGAAGGGATGGCTATAGTTAGTATTTTTACCATCATATTTGATAAAAAATTAAAATGCAATCATTTGGAATAAGCATAAAGGCGTCAAACTTACATGCCTTATGTGGATTATTCCCTAAAATTCTTATTGATTAACATCAGGGAGATTAATAAAAATGAACGAGCAATTGCAATACAATTTAAAGGAAATGGAAATAACAACATTCCAAAAGGATCTAGTACAATGGTTTATTCGTGAACAGCGTGATCTACCATGGAGAAAGGATTCGGATCCTTATAAAGTTTGGGTTTCTGAAATCATGCTTCAGCAAACGAGAGTTGACACCGTTATACCTTATTATGAACGTTTTCTTAAAAAGTTTCCTACCCTTGAGACATTCGCTGAGGCAGATGATGAATCTGTCCTAAAAATTTGGGAAGGACTTGGTTATTATTCACGAGTTCGAAATCTTCATTCAGCTGTTAAAGAAGTTGTTACACAATACGATGGGAAGGTTCCGAATACACTGAAAGAGATTTCTATGTTAAAGGGCGTTGGACCATATACGGCGGGAGCTATATTAAGTATTGCTTACGGCGTGCCAGCGCCGGCGGTGGATGGAAATGTTATGCGTGTTCTTTCGCGAATTCTGCTTATTTATGAAGACATTGCCAAGCCTTCAACTCGTAAAATTTTTGAAGATGCTGTTAGGGAAATTATCGATTGCGATCATCCTTCTTATTTTAATCAAGCATTAATGGAGCTTGGAGCACTTATATGTACTCCGACTTCTCCATCGTGTTTGTTGTGTCCTGTGAGGGAACATTGCCTTGCTTTTTCTGCGGGCGTTGAGAAAGATTTGCCTGTAAAAACACGTAAAAAGTCAACAAAGCATGTGGATTTACTTGCAGCCGTTTTAAAAACAGATAATGGAAAATTTATTATTCGTAAACGACCTAGTAAAGGATTGCTCGCAAATTTATGGGAGTTTCCGACTGTGGAGGATGGAAACTTTATTCAAATGCGAACTTCATTATTAAAGTACCTAGACCAAGAAATAAATGTGAAAGCTCAATTAGAAACAGGAGCGTTTGTTAAAGTTGATCATGTTTTTTCACATTTAACTTGGACAATTAATGTTTTTGCAGGATCTATTTCTGGTGAAATTAACTTGGAACGTAATTATCTGCTTGTGACAAAAAAAGAGCTTGAAGAATATGCATTTCCAGTTTCCCATCAAACGATCTGGAAAGCGTATAAGGAAAAATTTCAACTGTAAAATTGTCCAATTTTGATCAAAAAGGTAAAATAGACATATTGAATTTGAAAGGTGGATTTTTGATGAGCAATAAAGTAGCACTCGTAACAGGAAGCAGTAGAGGGGTAGGAAAAGCTGCTGCGATTGCATTAGCAAAAGAAGGTTATGATATCGTAGTCAACTACGCTCGCAGCAAATCAGCTGCACTAGAAACAGTAGAGGAAATTGAAAAACTAGGTAGAAAAGCATTCCTCGCTCGTGCTAATGTTGGTGATGTTGAAAAAATTAAGAATATGTTTGCAGATATAGAAAAAGAATTCGGCCGACTTGATGTCTTCATCAATAATGCAGCATCTGGAGTATTGAGACCTGCTATGGAACTTGAGGAAACTCATTGGGATTGGACGATGAATATTAACAGTAAGGCTTTGTTATTTTGCGCTCAAGAGGCAGCAAAATTAATGGAGAGAAATGGCGGAGGAAAAATTGTAAGTCTCAGTTCGCTTGGTTCAATCCGATACTTGGAAAACTATACAACGGTTGGGGTATCTAAAGCAGCTGTAGAGGCTCTGACTCGCTATTTAGCTGTAGAACTTTCTCCGAAAAATATCGTAGTAAATGCTGTATCTGGTGGAGCTATCGATACGGACGCTTTGAAACATTTTCCAAATCGCGAGGAATTGTTAGAAGATGCCAGAAAAAATACACCAGCTGGACGTATGGTAGAAATTGACGACTTAGTAAAAACGATTATGTTCCTTGTGTCTGATGATGCTTCTATGATAAGAGGACAGACAATCATCGTTGATGGTGGCCGTTCAATTCTTGTGTAAAATAATCGCTCAAAAATTATTATATTTTTTTGGATAACATTCTCACCCTCTGGTTACATTAACAAACGTGGAGGTGAGAAAAATGAAAAAAGCACAACAAGCTGGAACTAATGTTCAAAAAGTAAGACAACAAAATGCACAATCCGCTACTGGACAAAGTTATGGAACTGAGTTTGCAAGCGAAACAGATGCTCAACAGGTGCAAAAACAAAACCAACAAGCAGAAGCAAAGAAAGCTCAAAACTCAGGCAATTACGGTCAACAGTAATGAAATAATAAGGATCTAACTTTCACATGGCGAAGGTTGGATCCTTATTTTTTTATTGTCATTTTTACATACAAAACTCATTTGTTTTAAAAACGGAAAAAGAACGTTATAATGATACAAGACCCTTTAATGGGGTGTTCGGATTAGAAAGTAGGGGAAAATATGGGTATTCCCGTTGAAGGCGAAAACATTCAAATCCATAGTTATAAGCATAATGGACATATCCACCGAATTTGGGATGAAACGAAAATTTTAAAAGCAACTAAACATCTCGTAATTGGAGCAAATGACCGAACTTTAGTGACGGAAGCAGATGGTAGAACGTGGATCACACGGGAGCCGGCCATTTGTTATTTTCATACTGATATTTGGTTTAACATTATTGCGATGATTCGTGAAGATGGCATATATTACTATTGCAATCTAGGTTCGCCTTATGTGTATGATTATGAAGCATTAAAATATATCGATTATGATTTAGATGTAAAAGTGTACCCAGATATGACTTTTACTCTTCTTGATGAAGACGAATACGAATACCATCGTAAGCAAATGGGATATCCAGATGTCATTGACCATATTTTAAAGCGGAATGTAGATAAATTAGTACGCTGGATTCGGCAACGAAAAGGTCCGTTTTCACCGGATTTTATAGATACGTGGTATGATCGATATTTAATGTATCGAAGGTAATGACAGGGCAAAAGTGAAAGTGCTTGTTCCTCGACACAAACAGTCCAACAGAATGTGGGGCTAACGTAAGTGAAAAGTACAAGTAGTTTGCTAGTCGATATGTGATAGAACTAGAAGGAAACCAATATATTACGAAGTTACCACTGAGTCAATTAAAAGTTTCCTGCTAAAAAACAGGAAAGACCTGTTGATTTTTTATTCAACAGGTTTATTTTGTTGTGGAAGGATGATTGTTAAATTGGGTATCGTCAGAAGATACATGCAATTTGTAAAGCCATATAAATGGAGAATTGTTGGGACGTTAATTATTGGGGTCATTAAATTTGCAATTCCTCTATTAATTCCATTCTTGATGAAATATGTCATTGATGATGTGATTGGTGCGAAAGAGCTAACAGCAGATGAAAAGACATCTAAGTTATTAATGACAATGGGTTTGATGCTTTTATTATTCGTAGTAGTAAGGCCACCTATAGAATATTACCGCCAATATTTCGCACAGTGGACTGCTAGTAAAATTTTATACGATATCCGTGACCGCTTGTTTACACATATACAAAAATTAAGCTTCAAATATTATTCAAATACGCGTGCTGGTGAAGTCATATCGAGAATTATAAATGATGTGGAACAGACGAAAGATTTTGTTATTACCGGATTAATGAATGTATGGATTGATATCACAACCGTAATAATTGCTATTGCCATTATGATAACAATGGATGTTCCTCTTACAATCGTATCTCTAGCTGTATTTCCACTTTATATGTTATCGGTTCGCTATTTTTTCGGCAACTTGCGAAAATTTACACGTGCCCGTTCTCAGGCTCTTGCAGAGGTACAAAGCTATTTACATGAACGTGTTGCGGGAATGTCGATCATTAAGAGTTTTGCGATAGAAGATCACGAACAAAAACAATTCGATAAAAATAATGCCAATTTCTTGGATAAAGCATTGACACATACTAGCTGGACAGCAAAGGCTTTTTCTGTTGTTAATACGATTACAGATCTGGCACCACTCATTGTGATTACTTACGCAGGTTATCAAGTTATTAATGGAGATCTTTCCATCGGTACATTGGTGGCTTTTATGGGTTATGTGGAAAGATTATATAATCCGTTAAGACGTCTAGTAAATTCTTCGACTACTCTTACACAATCAATTGCTTCTATGGATCGAGTATTTGGATTGATAGATGAGAAGTATGATATAGATGATGCACCAGACGCGAAAGAATTAAAATCAGTAATCGGAAATATTAAACTAGAAAACGTGACTTTTGCTTATGATGAAAAAGAAGAACCGATCCTTCGGAATATTAATCTTGACGTAAAAGCAGGAGAAACAATCGCATTCGTAGGTATGAGCGGTGGAGGAAAATCTTCACTTGTCAGTCTCATCCCTAGATTTTATGATGTAAGCGAAGGGCGAGTGCTTTTAGATGGTATCGATATCCGCAAGTTTAAAGTTCGCAGTCTCCGAGATAAAATTGGTATGGTTCTTCAAGACAATATTTTGTTTAGTGATTCTGTTAAAGAAAATATACTACTTGGAAAGCCCGATGGATCGGATGAAGAAGTACGTTCAGCAGCTAACGCGGCAAATGCTCACGATTTTATTATGGATCTCCCATTTGGTTATGATACTAAAGTCGGAGAGCGAGGAGTAAAGCTTTCCGGGGGACAAAAACAACGCGTGGCGATTGCGAGAGTATTTTTGAAAAATCCGCCAATTCTTATATTGGATGAGGCAACATCAGCACTAGATCTTGAAAGTGAACATCTTATTCAAGAGGCGCTAGAGAAACTAGCCAAAGATCGAACTACATTTATTATTGCTCATCGACTTTCTACTATTACACATGCAGATCGAATTGTATTAATTGAACATGGTGAAATTATGGAAGTCGGAACACATGAGGAATTAATGCAGAAGCAAGGGAAATACTATCAGCTATTCCAAGTACAACAATTAGATAATTAGAGATTAATAGAAAAAAAGCTCTGAGTGGTATTAACGACTCAGAGCTTTTTTTGATGATATTTTTGATATATGCGAATCACTCTATCTAAATGTTCAAGCTGTTCTTCATATTCAACGATATCAGAAAGAATATGCATTAGATGAAAAGGTTGAAATTCATCTTCTACTTCACTATTTTTGATTTCTTTCAAAAATGAGTTCATCAACTGTTCTCTGTTAAATATATTCTCGTTAAAAAGTTCGAACTCTTGCGGTACTCGCCCCATAAATTTTTGCAGCAGTTGTTCATGGTACCTTAATAAATATTCAAGTTTTTCACGCGTGTCGTTTTGTAAGGCGCTGGGAAGTTCAAATAAAATGTTTTTATAACGGTGCTGAAGCTTTAAGATTTCAAAGCTTTTTTGATTGACTTGGATCATCTGTCTATAGATAACTATTTTGCGTACGTTTGAATACTCTCTTTTTCTAAAATATCTTTTTTCTTCCTTATACATGGAGTATAACTGATTTATTCCGCCAATTCTCTCTTTTATCGTACCAAGCTCTTTTTTCAATAATCTATCTTCGGATGCAAATCTTGTTGAAAGTCTCATCCATTTAATAATATCTTCTGATACATCAGAAATTCCTTGAAAAAGCTTCGTTTCGTATTTTGGTGGCAGAAAGATGAGATTTACTGCAAATGAAGACAATATTCCAAGCAAAATGGTTGCAGAACGGACCACGGAAAATTGGAGAAAATCCTCAGTTGGTGCTGACATAACTGCAATAATCGTTACAAGGGCAAGTCGGATCGCATTCTCTATTTTTAATTTCACCATGATGCCAATCGCAATAATTGCAGCAAAACCGATAATTAAAAAATGATTTCCGAAAGATAAAACGAAAATACTTGCAATGATTGCTCCAATAATATTTCCTTGGACTTGTTCAAGTAATGTTAAATAAGAGCGATAGATCGTTGGTTGTATAGCAAATACTGCTGCAATTCCAGCGAACACTGGTGAAGGTATATGCAGAAGCTCTGCAACATAAAGCGCTAAAATAATGGCTATTCCCGTTTTTAGCATGCGGGCACCAAGCTTCATCGGTATTTATTCCTTTCCTAATATCTAAAGTGTATGGCTCCAGCGCCTAATCGACATCCAAACTGCTTAAGTCAAAGATCTTGAAGCTTGCACGTCGATGAACAGGCGCATTCGCTTTTCTTATTTAAATGCATGTTCCACTGCTTGTATTGTTTGCAAAATATCCTCTTCAGAGTGGGCTGTCGTAATGAACCAAGCTTCATATTTAGACGGTGCAAGGTTGATCCCTTGATTCAACATCTTTTTGAAGAAAGTTGCAAATAATTCCCCGTTTGTCTCTTCAGCTTGTTCATAGTTTATGACTTTTTCTTTTGTAAAATAAACAGTTAATGCTCCTTTTAAACGATTAATTGTTATAGGAGCGTTATATTTTTTTGCTGCCTCTAAAATCCCATCTTCCAGCATTGCTCCTAGTTTATCAAGGCGTTCATATATTCCAGGCTCCTGAAGCACTTCTAGACAAGCAATACCTGATAACATAGAAGCGGGATTACCGGCCATCGTACCTGCTTGATACGCAGGACCAAGCGGAGCTACCTTTTCCATAATTTCTTTACGGCCACCGTACGCACCAATTGGAAGTCCGCCTCCAATAATTTTACCGAGAGCTGTTAAATCCGGTGTAACACCGAGTATATTTTGTGCCCCTCCGTACATAAAACGAAATGCGGTAATGACTTCATCAAAAATGAGAAGTGCGCCTTTTTCATGAGTAATTTCTTTTACTTTTTCAATGTATCCGGGAAGCGGTTCAACAATACCAAAATTGCCGACGATTGGTTCAGTTAATACTGCCGCAATTTCACTACCCCATTTATCCATTGCTTCCTTGAATGATTCGATATCATTGTAAGGAACCGTAATGACTTCTTTTGCAATACTTTCAGGTACTCCCGCGGAATCAGGCATGCCTAATTGGGACGGGCCCGAGCCAGCTGCAACCAATACTAAATCTGAATGACCATGATAACATCCGGCAAATTTAAGGATTTTATTTCTACCTGTATAAGCTCTCGCGACACGAATAGTTGTCATTACGGCTTCCGTTCCGGAATTGACGAAACGAATTTTATCAAGTGAAGGAATGGCTTCCTTAATCATTTTTGCGAATTTTACTTCATGTGGGGTAGGGGTTCCGTACAATACCCCTGTTTCAGCCGCTTTTTTTATTGCTTCGGTAATATGTGGATGAGCATGACCGGTAATGATGGGACCATATGCCGCTAAGTAATCAATATATCGATTCCCATCAACATCGTATAAATACGCTCCCTTTGCTCTTTCCATTGTCACTGGAGAGCCACCGCCAACTGCTTTATAAGATCTAGAAGGGCTGTTAACACCACCTACTATATGCTCTAATGCTTCCTTATGTATTTCTTCAGAATGTGTAAAATTCATCTAAATTGCCTCTCCTTTAACATATAAGCTTCTTTATATTGTAGTCATTCAGCGGCTTCTTCGCAATTATTGGCTTTTACACTTAAAAGCCTGGTCTATGTACAATTGACGAAACGTAAAATAAATGGACAAGAAATAAAGAGGTGATTCTTATGTGGTATATCATCTTTTTTGCCGTCATTATTTGTCTTCTTATGGCATTAAGAATTTTGTTTATTCCGGATAGATTTACATTTAAGCAAGTATCCTTTGAAAATTTTGTATTCCTTGGTTGTACGTATGCAATTATCATGATTGGATTTGGTCTCTTGTTTTTATTGCTTGAGCTAAAAGGAATGACAATCATTATTGATACAACAGTTGTACAAGAAAAAGAGTGGAATGAAAAGCTCACCACTTCTTTGTATTTAAGTGCAATTACACTTTTTTCCGTAGGATACGGTGACGTCGTTCCGGTTGGCGTAGGCCGTTTGCTTGTCATGCTAGAAGCTCTTCTCGGATATACCATCCCTGCAGCTTTTGTTGTAAGATCATTTATCGAACATGAACCACTAAATCGGAAATGAAATAAGTTATTTGTATTGTTTAGATTATTTAGCTACTCTAGGTATGATAGGTAAGATCAGGAGGCATACATCATGACGGTAAAAACAAACGATAAAGCGCCGGAATTTCGATTACGAGCAAGTAATGGGGAACAAGTAGGACTTGCAGACTTCATGGGTAGAAAACATATTATCCTTTATTTTTATCCAAAGGATATGACGCCTGGGTGTACAACACAGGCTTGTGATTTTCGTGAATTCAATCAGGACTTTTCCGATTTGGATGCGATTATTTTGGGAGTAAGTCCTGATCCACTAGTGAAACACGAAAAATTTGTTGATAAGTATAATCTGCCCTTTCTTTTACTTATTGATGAAAATCACAAAGTAGCAGAAAAATATGGAGTGTGGAAATTAAAAACATTGTTTGGAAAACAATATATGGGAATTGAACGTTCAACTTTTATTATCAATAAAGAGGGCAATATAGTGAAAGAATGGAGAAAAGTAAGGGTAAAAGGTCATGTTAAAGAAGCTCTTCAGTTTGTAAAAGATGAGCTTTCGTAAAAATTATTGCCTTTTTTCATTTTATCTTGGCTGTTGTCCATTCTAAATATAGCGGTCTGCATAATGTATATTAGGGCATACCTCCTCAATAGGAAAATTAATTGTGGGCTGTGAATAAACAGCCCTATTTTTTTATTTTAAAGGCTCTTTTCTCAAACATGTTGCTATTTCATATTTTTAATAATAAGAGATTGATTTGAACCTCAAAAAAGAATCATTCTGCTGAGAAAAGAGCTGCCAGCTTCATAAGAACAGCTATACTTCATTGTGTAGGTGTAAAAGCCGGCTTTTGGGCTTTTACAAAACAACAAACTTTACGAAAACAGCCATTTTAAAAAAAGAATGAATAAGTTTATAGGAAAATAGACTATAGTGGTCAACCTCAACGTTTATTTGACAAGCTGTCAATCATAAGGTCAAATAAAAACGTGGGTTTAAATAGTACGTCCCTTCAAGCTATCAATTATCAAATAAAAAAGCGATTTCATAATTGAGAATTTATATGTAGTTAATGATAATATATACATAAAGCATGTTTTCAATGGAGGAGTCATTTTGAAAATATATACAAAAACAGGTGATAAAGGATCAACATCATTAGTTTATGGAGATAGGGTGTCCAAAAACGACATACGGGTTGAGGCTTATGGGACATGTGACGAAGCAAATTCCATGATAGGACTTGCTTTGAGCTACTTAGCACAGATAGAAAATACGGAAATAAAAGAAGCGGCTTCTTTTTTTCATAAAGTCCAGACAACCTTATTTCATGTTGGGGCGGAATTATCTACACCAGCAGGGAAAGAAGTAAAATGGAAGCTTAAGGAGGAAAACGTTAAGGAATTGGAAAATGTAATTGATCAATGGGATAAGGAATTACCGCCATTAACGAACTTTATCTTACCAGGTGGCCATCCTACTGGGGCAGCTCTTCATTTAGCGAGAACCGTTGTCCGAAGAGCCGAAAGAATTACTGTTTCAATTGATAATGTAAATCCATTAGTACTTTCTTATTTGAATCGTCTCTCAGATTTTCTTTTTGTTGCAGCTCGTTATGTAAATCATAAGCTAAATGTTGAAGAATTAAAGCTCCATGAATGATTGAAATCATTGACAAAGAAACCGATTTATTAGTACACTAATTATAAGAATTACAAATAGAGAATAAATTTTATTTTAGAAAAGAGGTGCATGGCGGTGTCAGACATTCAACTAAAAGAAGCAATCCATACATTGAAAGAGACGGGAGTCCGAATTACACCTCAGCGTCATGCCATTTTGGAATATTTGATTCAGTCCATGTCTCATCCAACTGCTGATGACATTTATAAATCACTTGAAGGTAAATTTCCAAACATGAGCGTTGCCACCGTTTATAATAACTTAAGAGTATTTCGTGAAGCCGGACTAGTAAAGGAGCTCACTTATGGGGATGCTTCTAGCCGATTTGATTATGTAACTTCAGATCATTACCATATCATTTGTGAAAGTTGCGGTAAAATTGTCGATTTCCATTATCCTGGATTGGATGAAGTCGAACAACTTGCTTCCAGTGTGACCGGATTTAGAGTAGGTCATCACCGCATGGAGATATATGGTATATGCCCTGAATGTGATAAAGGAACTCATTAAAAAGCTTACACGCATTAAAAAAGCAAGCAACCTAATTTCTGGTTGCTTGCTTTTTATTGTTCTGTGCTCCCGGCAGCCAATACTTCTTCTTTTCGAAATCTACTATAGCAAATATTAAATATTAAATAAGCGGTAAAGCTGAAAATTACTAAAGAAAAAACAGGAATAAGAAACAACAGTGAGACCATTGAGGCTACTATCAACACACAGAGAAATGTTGTTAGTGCATAGCGAATTGAAAAGAAAAACGAATTTTTAATAACTTGCCATAAGGTTAGTCGATAGTGAACGATCATTGGGAAAATATATACTAACGTAAAAGTAACGATCAATCCTAATAAAAATAAAGATGCGAATAATATAGTATGTAACTTTGGATTAAATGTATTAACTAGCATAAAATCAATATAAAAGATGCTAGCAAAAACAAAGAAAATGATGCCAACAATAAAGCTTTGTTTAAAGTTTTCTTTAAACAAACGGAAAAAAGAAATAAATATCGCTGTATCTTTTTTCATTACCCATTGCCTGATTACCCCGAACATCGCGGCCGTCGCTGGAAAAATCGTAATAATAGGCAGGCACATCAAAACCCATAAAATATTTAATAAGAAGAAAAAAGATAAAACCTCCAGCATGCTGTATAATCTACTATTTAAAATGTTCATTCGTCTCACCAATAATTTTGATTTAGATTCAGTAGTATGATTTAATTCTTATTATTTCTTTTTTTATTATAATTTTCATCAAATTCTTTACCTTCTAAGCTAGGATCAACTGTAAGTGGCTCGCGACAATGCATGCACATATCGACACGACCCAAAATCTTTGTAGGCTTACCGCAATTTGGACATACAACTTGTAATGCTTTAGTGGAAAGCATCCCTATCCAAAAATAAACGAATGTACTTGCAATTATAGCCAATAGCCCAATAATCATAAATATAGTCATAACCACATAATTAGTTCGAAAGAAAATTCCGAAATACATAATGATAAACCCGATAAACACTAAAGATAATGCAAATGAACGAATTTTATTAATTTTATTTGAATATTTTTTTGCCATCATTAGCCCTCCTGAAAATAAACTATACCACAATCACCCAAAAACATCTTACAATATTAAGGCGATTAGTTGAACATGCAGGAAATCACGAAATCACTGTCGAAATTATGAAAAGCGCAATCCTCTTGCTTATCGATCTTCAAGCTTAAGGGCTATTAACTTATCGGAGAGTAGAGGAAAATAATTTTGCTAGTCGATAGTCGCTGAAGATGACAGAACACCTATATTCAAAATGCAGTCCAATAAAAAATGTGCACTGTCTTTACTTTTGAAAAAGGAAATTATATTGGAGGAGTTTTTTTATGGAAGACATCTTGAGGCCAATCTACCAAGAAAGAGCAAGTCATGATAACACATTAGGCATTATAAAAATCGAGAAAAAACATAAAGCGGCTACTTTAACCGATAATTTTGACGTTATTTTATTGATGATTGTAAAAGAACAAACAAAACCTATCTATATTAAGCATTATCAATATGAAGATAAAAAAGCTGCTTTACATATTGTAAGCGAGCAACAACTTAAGGAATGGTTGCTTCTTGGTTCCAACCGCAAAATCGTTGAATGGATATATGAAGGTAAAATTTTATTTGATAGAAATGATTATATGGAAGATTTAAGGAATGAACTCAAAGATTTTCCTTTCTATGGAAGGAAAATTAAAATTGGATTAGAATTTGCAAAGTTAATTAAGAGATATATGGATGGAAAAGCATTTTTTGAAACGGGCCAATATTTAGACGCATTTAACCATATTGTGCATTCATTACATCATCTAGGAAGGCTCTCGATTATTGAAAACGGGTATCATCCAGAACTAACAGTTTGGAATCAGGTGAAACAAATAGAACCGGAAATTTTCAAATTGTACGAGGAATTGATTAAGAGTGAGGAGCCGATTGAAAAAAGATTAGAGCTTTTATTTCTTGCAAGTGAATTTTTAATATTTTCAAGAACTCCAGTTGGAGCCGAGCATTTACTTGAAGTTATGGAAACACGGGATCAATGGAGTATGGATGAAATATCTAATCATCTTGAAATTGTTCATTACGGAGTAGATTTTAGTCTTCTCTTGGAATATTTAATTGAAAAGGACTTTATACAAGTAGTAGAGATAGAAACTAAAGGTTCGGGGTTGTTCCATCGCTGTTATCGAATTGAAAAATAGTTTTTTAAATTTTTTTCAAAAAAACTGTTGACGACTTTGAAGTAACTTGTTATAGTAATAAACGTCGCTGATAACGAAAGCGAAAATGTTGCTGAAAAGCGGCGAAAAAAAATGATTGACTTTCGAGTCGCATGATGATAATATAAGAAAGTCGCTGTCAGAAAGCGACCGAGTTTGATCTTTGAAAACTGAACGAAACAAACGTCAAAAATTATTTTAAACAATGGTTTTAAACCATTGCCAGCTAATGAGCTAATCAACTACTTATATGAGAGTTTGATCCTGGCTCAGGACGAACGCTGGCGGCGTGCCTAATACATGCAAGTCGAGCGAATGGATGGGAGCTTGCTCCCTGAAGTTAGCGGCGGACGGGTGAGTAACACGTGGGCAACCTGCCTGTAAGACTGGGATAACTTCGGGAAACCGGAGCTAATACCGGATAACTTCTTTCCCCGCATGGGGAAAGGTTAAAAGACGGTTTTGCTGTCACTTACAGATGGGCCCGCGGCGCATTAGCTAGTTGGTGAGGTAACGGCTCACCAAGGCGACGATGCGTAGCCGACCTGAGAGGGTGATCGGCCACACTGGGACTGAGACACGGCCCAGACTCCTACGGGAGGCAGCAGTAGGGAATCTTCCGCAATGGACGAAAGTCTGACGGAGCAACGCCGCGTGAGTGAAGAAGGTTTTCGGATCGTAAAACTCTGTTGTCAGGGAAGAATAAGTACCGTCTAACTAACGGTACCGTGACGGTACCTGACCAGAAAGCCACGGCTAACTACGTGCCAGCAGCCGCGGTAATACGTAGGTGGCAAGCGTTGTCCGGAATTATTGGGCGTAAAGCGCGCGCAGGCGGTTTCTTAAGTCTGATGTGAAATCTCGCGGCTCAACCGTGAGCGGTCATTGGAAACTGGGAAACTTGAGTGCAGAAGAGAAGAGCGGAATTCCACGTGTAGCGGTGAAATGCGTAGAGATGTGGAGGAACACCAGTGGCGAAGGCGGCTCTTTGGTCTGTAACTGACGCTGAGGCGCGAAAGCGTGGGGAGCGAACAGGATTAGATACCCTGGTAGTCCACGCCGTAAACGATGAGTGCTAAGTGTTAGAGGGTTTCCGCCCTTTAGTGCTGCAGCTAACGCATTAAGCACTCCGCCTGGGGAGTACGGCCGCAAGGCTGAAACTCAAAGGAATTGACGGGGGCCCGCACAAGCGGTGGAGCATGTGGTTTAATTCGAAGCAACGCGAAGAACCTTACCAGGTCTTGACATCCTCTGACAACTCTAGAGATAGAGCGTTCCCCTTCGGGGGACAGAGTGACAGGTGGTGCATGGTTGTCGTCAGCTCGTGTCGTGAGATGTTGGGTTAAGTCCCGCAACGAGCGCAACCCTTGATCTTAGTTGCCAGCATTCAGTTGGGCACTCTAAGGTGACTGCCGGTGACAAACCGGAGGAAGGTGGGGATGACGTCAAATCATCATGCCCCTTATGACCTGGGCTACACACGTGCTACAATGGATGGTACAAAGGGCAGCAAAACCGCGAGGTCGAGCCAATCCCATAAAACCATTCTCAGTT
>NZ_JAGYPJ010000001.1:445000-1882212 GCF_018343695.1 Lederbergia citrisecunda
GGTAACGCAAGAAAGTCTTGCATGACCTTAGGCTATCTTTTTAAGTAATAGAGGTAACGCAAGAACGTCATGCACATCCTTTTCTCGCCTTATAATTTTTAACAGAAAAGCAAAAATGTGTTTGTATTACATGGTTTTATTTCTGGTGAAACTGTTAGTGAATACCTTTATAACATTGATTTAAGAATGATGATGTGTGTTGAAGCCAATTTTCATTATCGAAGATGGCTTTATTTTTGGTTAGTAAAAAAAATTAAAGGATTTTTTCCCGCTTAAAGAGAAAGTGTATCCAGAACCAAATATATTAAAGGTGTTTATGGAGGATATCTTATGGAAAAAATCGCTTTCGTCACAGGAGCAGATCGTGGGTTAGGCTTTTCGTTAACACGCTGGCTGTTAGAGAATGAGTACAGAGTATTTGCAGGACGATATAACAAGGAGTGGAATCTTTTAGATGAATTAAAAACAGAATATCCTGAAAAAATTGAGTTGGTTACATTGGATGTTGGTAATGATGAAAGTGTAAAAGCAGCTGCAGTTTTTATAGAGGAACGGACGTCTTATCTAGATGTAATTATTAATAATGCAGGTATTATTGATCAGGCAAAAGATGCAACGATATTGGAGGAACAAGATTTCGAGGTTATGAAGCAATTGTTTAATGTAAATTCACTTGGTGCGCTGAGAGTTGTTAATCAACTTGTGGATTTATTGTTAAAAGGGAATACAAAACTAGTCGTAAATATTTCTTCCGAGGCAGGAAGTATTGCAAAAAACCATAGAACGAATTGGTATGGTTATTGCATGTCAAAGGCAGCGTTGAATATGCAGTCTGCTATTTTACATAAGCATTTGGTGTCTTTAGGTGGCCAAGTATTAGTATTTCATCCGGGCTGGATGCAAACGTATATGGAAGGCTTTTTTTATAAGGAAGCTACTTATCCACCAGAAGTTGCGGCGGATAAAATAATGAAACTCGTTCAAGATCATAAACGATTTATGGCGGAAGAGCCCGCATTTATTGATCTTGAAGGAGAAGTTTGGCCATGGTAAGAAGAATTCAATTGTAAAATATAGTAAACTAATAATATATAACAAAATAAATTTATGATTTTCTAGAAAAAGAATGGGAGCGAATACATTTGGAGAAACAGCTGAATGTCGGTTTAATTGGGTATGGATTTGCAGGAAGAGCTTTTCACGCACCTGTTATCACTTCAGTACCAGGATTAAATTTAAGAAAAGTTGTGGAAAGACGCAGTGATTTTTCTAAAAAACGATATCCGTGGGTTGAAATAGTTCGCTCTGCGGATGATCTATATAGGGATCCAGAAATTGATTTAGTCGTCGTAACGACTCCAAGTACAAATCATGTTGAATTTGTGCGTGATGCTCTTAACGCCGATAAGCATGTCGTCGTAGAAAAGCCATTTACTGCTACGGCTGAAGAAGCAGATGAATTGATTGAACTTGCTAAAGAAAAAAATAAGGTTTTAAGTGTATTTCACAATCGTCGCTGGGATGGTGACTTCATGACCATTCGTGAAATCCTTCAAAATGGATTAATTGGTGAAGTGAAGGAATGCGAATTCCATTGGGATAGTTTTAATCCCATCGCAGCATCCACTAATTGGAGGGAAAAATCTGGTCTAGGTACTGGAGTATTGTATGATTTGGGAGTTCACTTAATTGATCAAGCAGTTTGTCTTTTTGGTATCCCAAACATGATTTCTGCTGATGTTCATATTCAACGTGAAGGCGCTGCCGCACATGATTATTTCGATTTGACCCTTTTCTATGATCGTCATCTGAAAGTTTCGTTGAAATCGTCAAGAATGGTCCGCACGAGAGGCCCACGATATACCCTGCATGGAGATAAAGGATCATTTATTAAATACGGATTAGATCCCCAAGAACAGGCATTAATTGACGGACATACACCAGCGAATAGTAGAGATTGGGGAAAAGAACCCGAGGAATTATGGGGATCCATTGATACGACAGTAGGTGGATTGAATGTTAAAGGTACTATAGAAACAATTCCTGGTGCCTATCAGGATTACTATCAAAATATTTATGAGCATATTACGGGAGTATCCGATCTTGTTGTTAAACCAGAGGAAGCACGAATGAATATTCGTCTAATAGAGCTTGCACTTGAAAGCCATAAGGAAGGTAAAGTAATACCAATACGCTTATAAAAAAAACAAAGTGAGTTGAGAGATATGTTTCCATTTAAAATAGCACTTAACACTTCAACATTATTTCCTTTTAAGCTCAATGTCATCCAGCAAATTGAGATAGCTGCGGAAGCAGGATATGAGGGGATCGAGCTCTGGATGAAAGATATCGAAGCTTATATTGCGAGTGGTGGAACGGTTCAAGATATTAAGTCTGCCTTAGAGAAAGCGAATATAGAATTTATTAACGCGATTGCATTTTTTAAATGGGCTGACGTGGACATTGATACTAGAAAAGCAGCTTTTGAACAGGCTGAAAAGGAAATGCAACTTCTAGAGTCATTAGGATGTAAATACATAGCTGCTCCTCCATTTGGTGATGTTGAAGAGACTAGTCTAGATGAGATGGCAAGTTATTTTGTACATTTAGTACAAATCGGACGGCAAGTTGGAGTCGAGCCGATTCTTGAATTTTGGGGAAAGGCTAAAAAGCTTTCAACATTGGATGAAGCCCGTTACGTATTAGATCAGAGCAATGTTTCTAATGGCAAAATGTTATTAGATCCATTTCATATGTATGTTGGTGGTAGTGATTTTACTGGACTGGAAAACTTAAAAGGAGATCAAATCGGCGTTTTTCATATTAATGATTGTCCAAGTCATCCTGTGAAAGAGGAACTAACTGATCAGGATCGCGTTTTTCCAGGAGAAGGAGATTCGCCTACTAGCGAAATTGCAAAAATATTAAATAATATACAATATGATGGATACTTGTCCTTGGAATTATTCATCGAGGATTTTCAAGGAAAAACAGTTGCTGAAGTTGCCAAGTATGGTCTAAATTCTGTAAGAAATTCTTACTCGGTCATGGAATAAAGTAATAAGGCGGCATTATTTTTTTGCTATGTCGCCTTTTGAATTAATTATCAAAACGAGGAGGATTAGACGATTGAAGAAATGGTTAATAATTGGAATTCCCCTCATTTTAGTCCTTGTAGGTTCCGCTATTTATATAACAAAATTTTATCCTGGAAAAGAAGTTAAAGTTGTGAAAGAACACTCAACGAGTAATGAAGAACAGCCGGTAGCTGAAGTTGATGTGGAAGTGGATGAAAATGAAAACATAGCATTAACAAATGAAGCGATTAAAGAAACGCACGATAGATTAAACAGTCTTGTTGGATGGGGAAAAGCTGAAAAATTCAGCTTTAAATCTAATAAGGAGAAATTAGATTCTTTATATAATGACATTGAATTAATTATTATTTATGCAAAAACAGACACAGTGAAATCCGATATGCAAAATGCTTTAGATGCACTTGAAAAGGCAATGAAAAATGAAGATATTAATGGTTTGATTGTCGTTCATCGCATTGTTCATGATTTAGATGGATATTTAAATGATAACCCGTTAGATGGAAAAGTGTGGGGATACACTGAGACTGTGAGTGGTAATGCAAAGAAGGCGTTAAAATATATTCAATGATACTTATAAAATAAGATGAGCTTTTTTCGATATTTTTCTGTTATAGATTGGAATAGAGAGAGAAGCTCATGATGAGGTCCTTTCTTTTTTGTAGTACGAGTTTAATCGAGTGGAAATCAATCGAGACTTATTTTCATAATTTCGTCTCGATTGCGCATGAATCTGGATATTACAATTGCTTTTTACGTAGTTCTGTCTCGAACGAGCATGAATCGAGACAAAACTTTTATCTTTTGCATCATTCAGTCTCGATTGCCTGGGAACGCGATAGTTATTAGTGCAATATCGTATAAGTATGTATTGGGTGAGTTTTACACAAATTTGCTCAAATAGCACCTACACCACTCCAGACCTTTTTCTATTTACCGGAACTCGTAACATTCGACAAAAAATTGAACATTTTGTTACATACGTTGCATTTGTGTCATGGTTTTTATATAATGAAAAAGTTCCTAATTGATGCGGGTGTAGTTTAGTGGTAAAACTACAGCCTTCCAAGCTGTTGTCGTGGGTTCGATTCCCATCACCCGCTCCATACATACCAAGCGCAGTGACTTGTTCTTAAATTGAACGGGGTGCTGCGTTTTTTACTGTAATCTTTCCTTCACCTCCATTGATTTGAATGAACATTTCAGATAAGGAAGCGAGGAGTTTTTTTGCTGAATCGTCATTAATTGAAGATGGTAAGTAAACGATTTGAACGGCATTCGTTGTATTATTTGTTACAGCAGTTCGGGTTGAATCTACGAAAGGACTTCCAAAAGGACCTTCGTTATCAGAGGAAATAAGCAAATTTTCAAGCTGATTTTGTCTTCCGTTTAGACCTTCATACATTTCATCTTTTTGTCCAATGCGAAGTACGATATCCCCAAATATTTTATCCTTATCGTAGATGCCGATCGGAACTCTATATTTTAATGAAAAAAAGTTATTTATATCAGCAGCCGAGTTCATACTAGGAAGAAATTGTTGTTTCTTTACTCGTCTATACAATGCTTCCGCTGAGTGTCTATAGCGATTCGGGTCTTTACCAAGTCGTTTGAAAATCGTGCGCCATTCTTTTATTTCTTCATAGTCATTGATGTTCAAATCTTCTAGATCAAAAAATAAAGATTCTTGGAATAATTGTAGTCTTCCTTTTAACATTTGCGGAGATTCTTCTACTATGATGTTCTCATAATCGATAATACCAATTTTTAATTCAGGCAATGCAACACATAATTGTGAGTCTAAATGAATTTCCAACCTTTCCACCTCCAAAAAGCATTAAAAATAGTTTACCATAGAAATATCCATAAAATCTTAATCGGCAAATCGTCGTTTATATAAAATAAATGCTCTTTTAAAGTTGTATGTTGATTAACTCTCCATCCACTCGCATTCAGAGGGCATAACCAACTCTCTCGCAGGGGTTAACCTTGACCCGTTAATCAACACAATAGCTAAATCAACGATTATCTTAAACTAAGCCAAAAATAAAAAGAAAGGAGGAACTATAGTGGATTATCGTCAACTGAAGAAAGATATAATTGCATATAGTAAAAGCATCGGCATTGATAAAATTGGATTTGCTAGTTCCGATCCTTTTATTGAGATGAAAAATTTACTGATTCGACAACAAGAGCTCGGATATCAATCCGGTTTTGAAGAAAAAGATATTGATAAGCGAACGGATCCGAGTCTTATTTTTGATGGTCCGCGTTCTATTATAGCTATTGCTCTTGCATACCCATCAAGAATGAAAGATGCACCGATAGGCAAGAAAGGTGAAAGAAGGGGAATCTTTTGCCGCGCCTCATGGGGGATCGATTACCACATTTTAGTTCGTGAAAAGCTTGAACAATTAGCTTCATATATCGATAGTAGGATTCCGGATGCACGATATAAATTGATGGTGGATACAGGGGAGTTAGTGGATCGAGCGGTTGCTGAACGAGCTGGTATTGGTTGGAGTGGAAAAAACTGTTCCATTATTACTCCAGAATTTGGATCGTATGTATATCTTGGGGAAATGATTACGAATCTTCCTTTTGAACCGGATGAACCTTTACACGACCAATGTGGAGAATGTAGATTGTGTATCGATGTTTGTCCAACAGGAGCGCTCGTCCAACCCGGTCAGTTAAATGCGCAGAAATGTATCGCTTTTCAAACCCAAACAAAAGGATTATTGGCAGATGAGTTTAGGGATAAACTTGGTAATCGTATTTATGGTTGTGATACATGCCAGACGATTTGCCCGAAAAATAAAGGAATGGATTATCATGTCCATCCTGAAATGGAGCCGAGTCCTGAGATTGCCAAACCGCTACTACAACCGCTTCTTTCCATATCAAATCGAGATTTTAAAGAACAGTTTGGGGGAATTTCAGGTTCATGGCGCGGTAAGAAACCAATCCAACGAAATGCTATTGTTGCTCTGGCTCATTTTAAAGAAAAGTCAGCAGTAAAAGAATTAATTGAAGTCATGAAGGAAGATATTCGCCCTGTTATGAGGGGAACAGCCGCATGGGCATTAGGAAAAGTTGGAGGATCAGAAGCGAAAGAAGCATTGTTGGAAGCTGAAAAAGAAGAACAGGATGAAGAAGTATTGCAGGAAATTAAAAAAGGTCTAGATTTTTTTACTATTAAAGATGAAGTGTAATGACTTCATCTTTTTTTATACTTTTAACCGACTTCTCACGCATATATATCGGTGAGGAGGTGCGTCTCTTGAAAAAGCAATTGGCTGCAAAACTGGAGGAACGTTCTGAACAGTTTGTTCAGAGGAGAAAAATAGAAGATGAAAAAATCGTAAAGAAACAACAATTAATGCAGAAAAGAAAAGCCGAAATTGTAAAAGTAATGGCAACTGGAAAAATTGAATCGAGGGAGAGAACCGATGATCACGAACAAATATATTATCATGTGCATTTAAAATATTTTATTCGTCAAGGTGGGCATTTCTATCTTGAAGAAGAGATTGAAAATCGAAAGGCATCGATTTTTAAAGGAGCGGTTTTCGAAGATGTAGAGATCCCAGTCAATTATCCAAAAGAGGAAGAAGAGGCCCCATTGTTGAGGGAGCGTGGCTATGAACAAAGAGCGCCTTATTATTATGATCGTTTGAGAGCAGTTCAATATGCCGAGAGATGGTGGAATGACTATAATCCAGCATATAAAAAATTTGAAGTGGATTGTACTAATTTTATATCCCAATGCCTTCATACAGGTGGTGCTCCTATGCGAGGGTACCCTAATCCTTCGAAAGGATGGTGGCATCAATATCGGAGCTGGAGCTATAGCTGGGCAGTTGCTAATTCACTCAAGAGGCATCTTCAAACATCTACAGTTGGTCTTAGGGCGCGTGAGGTAAGAGATCCAATGCAACTTAAGTTAGGGGATGTCATTTGTTATGATTTTCAAGGGGATGGGCGGTTTGATCACAACACAATCGTAACCGGTAAAGATGCAGCCGGGATGCCGCTAGTCAATGCCCACACTTATAATAGTAGAATGCGGTACTGGGCGTATGAAGATTCCTCGGCATATACACCTAATATTAAGTACAAGATGTTTACAATTGTAGATGATGCATAGGATTTTATTGTATAATGGCACGGTATAGTAAACTAAAATCAGAAGAGTTCTTTTGAATAAAAAAAGGAAAGCGCATAGAAGGAGTTCAATCTTCGTCTGATTTTTGTTTTTGCCTCCAGCGGATGCCTCGGATTTTTGAATTGGAATTTTAGTTCTGAATATGGGCGCCTTTCCGCATGGGTTATAGATTAAGGGGTGAATTTAAGTGCCAATTCATGTTGTATTATTTCAACCAGAAATTCCTGCCAATACGGGAAATATTGCAAGAACTTGTGCTGCTACCGGAACGAAGCTTCATTTAATTAGACCACTTGGATTTTCAACCGATGATAAAATGCTAAAAAGGGCTGGTCTGGATTACTGGGAGTTCGTAGATATTACGTATTATGATTCTTTAGAAGAATTTTTTGAGAAGAATCGTGAAGGTGAACATTATTTATTAACCAAATATGGTACAAAACCACATACTAGTTTTAATTATAGTGATCCAAATACACATTATTATTTTATTTTCGGGCGTGAAACGAAAGGATTACCGAAGGAGTTTATCGATGAACACAGGGAAACATGTTTGCGGATTCCTATGAATGATCATGTGCGTTCCTTAAATCTATCTAACACCGCAGCGATCCTTATTTATGAAGCTCTTCGTCAACAAGGATATCCAGATCTTCTTTGATAAATAAAAGTCCCCATTTTTGAATGGGGACTTTTCAATTTATACCTGCATTTCTTCATATGCTATATATTCTAGAGCTAAATCACAAATTTCATTTATATCTTCTTTATAAATAGTCTCCTTAAAAACATTTTTCGTTGGGTTAAGTACGCTTTCAACTAAAAATTCTCTTGGTGACTCTGATCGAAATTCTGAAAGAAGAAATTCCAAATAATTTAGTTTTGCTTCACCAATATTTTCGGATCTTAAATGGGAAACGATGATGTCTAACTGATTCATTATTTTTTCTTTAATATCATCTTTCGAGTATGAGTTTTTATTTTTCTCAAATGTTAGGCATTTATCAGAAAAAAATGGTGCTTTTTCGTTTTGATGAGCACTGAGTACTTGAATACGGTCTAAAGCAAAACGGATTGTCTTCTCAAAATCGTATTCTTTTTTTGAACCTAGCATCCTTACATGCATTGTTTGTTGTATAATTCCAAAGAAAATCACAGAATAATCCATTGAAAAGCGTATAGCATCTGTTCCAAATAATTCCGCTATTCTACTTGCAGTCCATTTGAGTTCGTTCATATGTCGATGACGCATATATGTTTTTAACTCTTCATCTTTTGAAGAAAATACAGATTCATAAAGGGCCAGTAAACTTTGCTCCCTGTTCATTTTCATCCGTACTAATACTTGTTGAATAAAAACCTCAGGATCATTTTTAGGTTTTCCAAGAGATATTTCTTGTCGTAAATAGCTCGTTTCATCTCCTACTTGATCAAGAATGGCCATTAAACATGCATTTTTTGAAGTAAAATGATTATAAAAAGTACCCTTGGCAATTCGAGCATCATCTAATATATCTTGAATTGAAGTCGTTTGAAATCCTTTTTCTATAAATAAACGATGTGCTACATCTAGTATTTGCTTTTTTCTGGGATTCATATTCTCACCTTTTTGTACCGGTAGTCTATTTTTTATATTAGCTTCAAATCAGGGTTAAATCAACTTTTTTTAAATATAATTATTTTTTTATTGATTTTTATAGACTGCGGGTATAAAATGTGAAAGGCGAGTATAAGGAAGAAAAAATACAGATATTAATTGTATGACTGGAGGAGTGAATTTTGGATATACAATCCATACAAAAAAAGCCACCTTATGGTGCGATTGGTATTCTTTTTTTGGGAGCCTTCGTATCATTTTTAACGAATACGTTGATAAATATTGCACTGCCATCAATAAAAGAAGAATTTGATATAAGCATGTCAACCGTTCAATGGTTATCAACAGGATATATGCTTATAAATGGAATTCTCATTCCTGCGAGTGCCTTTTTTATTCAAAGAATTTCCAACAGAAAATTATTAATTGCCGCACTCAGCTTATTTACGTTAGGAACTTTACTTGCAAGTGTTGCTCCGTCTTTTGGCGTTTTATTAGCTGGAAGAATGGTCCAAGCTTCAGGCTCTGCTATTATGATGCCGTTATTAATGAATGTCATGTTAACAGCTTTTCCTGTTGAAAAAAGAGGAACAGCAATGGGATTTTTTGGTCTTGTAATGATTACCGCTCCTGCTATTGGACCGACATTGTCAGGATATATTATTGAACATTACAGCTGGAGAACGTTGTTTGATGTAGTTCTGCCATTCGCTTTAATATGTTTAATCCTAGCTATTTTTAAAATGAAAAATATTACACCATTGAAAAATGTTCATCTTGATATATTGTCGCTAATATTGTCAAGTATCGCTTTCGGTAGTCTTTTATACGGCTTTAGTTCAGCTGGAGATAAAGGCTGGGGAGATCCGATCGTATATGGAACTATCTCACTTGGCTCCGTGGCATTAATTCTTTTTATTGTGCGCCAGTTGTTTATGAACGAACCAATGCTCGAGTTTCGGATTTATAAACACCGAATGTTTGCATTGTCTTCAGCTATTTCGATTGTCGTTTCTGTTTCAATGTTTTCAGGAATGATTTTAACACCAATGTATGTGCAAATAGTAAGAGGAATTTCACCAATGGATTCAGGACTTTTAATGTTGCCTGGGGCGTTAGTGATGGGAATTATGTCGCCAATCACTGGAAAGCTTTTCGATAAATATGGTGCTAAGGTTCTTGCACTTGTAGGTTTAACGATTATGATTGTCACTACGTATTTATTTACAGATTTGACATTGGAAACTTCTTATTTACATCTTATTTTGTTATATACATTCCGTATGTTTGGTATGTCTATGGTAATGATGCCAGTTATGACAAATGGAATGAACCAGCTTCCAATGCAAATGAATCCTCATGGTACTGCAATGAATAATACTCTTCAGCAAGTATCTGGGGCGATTGGAACAGCCTTTATGGTTACTCTTATGAATAAGCGAACAGAAAGTTCAGCAAAGGAATTAGCTGCTAATGCAATGGCAAAAATGGATGCAAATGCTGCTCAACCATCAGCTGAAGCTGCAGCGGAAATGAAGCAACATATTATGCATCAAGCAATGTTGGACGGAATTACACATGCATTCCTAATCTCTACTTTCATCGCATTAGTTGCCTTAATTTTAGCGTTCTTTATTAAAAGGGTTAAACCACCTGTACAATCAATGCAAGATAATAAATCAGTCGTTCAGTCCAAACGTGTAGCTACTGAATAAAACCATAAAAAAAGCACACTGAAACTGCCATCATGATGGCAGTTTCAGTGCGTTAACAACGAAAACATTATGTAGTATTTTACTCAGATTAGTTGAAACGTCAATTATGATGCGGACAAGGCAAAAAAATAATTAGATAATAAGCTAGGACCATCGAGTGGTTTTCCTTATTTGGGAAATTCGTGGACTGCCCAAAAAGAGCTAAAACATTGTTCTTCACGATGGTCATGAAAATGAGAAGATGACCAATTGGATTTGGCAAGGTCCAGTATTGGGTAGTACTTTTTTGTGAAAAAGCTCATATAAATAACCAAAAGGAGATTCGAATAATCTCCTTTTGGCTACAGTTTGAAATTACCATCATAAGTGCAATTTTTTGTTTAGACTAGTAACCACTTGCCCCTTTACCTATGATAACTCAAAACCGACTAGTTCTGTTGGATCCGTCGTGCTTCTTTATCACAAGCGCCGACCTTATTTCTTATTTACTCCCGGCTTATCTTCATAACCTGCTGTAAAGATAGCAGATAAAAATGCAATAATAACTCCGATGACCAAGATTGTTTTCATAGTATATGTAAGCCTCCTTTTAATCCTAACGCGATTATGAAATTATTATAGCCCATTTTTATTATAATGTGAATGAATCATGTTTTTTATTACCTGAAATATGACGAGTTCGTGAAGTAAGTTATGGAGCTCTTCGGGAATTAATCATCTTTAGTTGTCCATAAGCATACAATGGAATAATCATCTCTCATCAACAGGGAGGTCCTTTATGGATATTTTAAAAAAGATTGAACAATACCGTTCGCAAGAGGAAAGTTTGAAATGGGAAGGGACGTTTGCCGACTACTTGTTATTGCTTAAAGAGAAATCGTGGGTCGCCCAGTCCGCCCACTCCCGAATATATAATATGATCAAAGATGCAGGGGTCGAGGTAATAAACGATCGAAAAGTGTATCAATTCTTTTGCCATCAATTATTTGGACTTGAAGAGGCATTGGAAAAACTTGTAGAGGAATATTTTCATCCTTCTGCGAAACGCCTTGATGTCCGAAAAAGAATCCTTCTATTGATGGGACCAGTCAGTGGAGGAAAATCGACACTTGTTACGATGCTAAAACGAGGACTGGAGGCATACACGAGGACAGATGAGGGAGCGGTTTTTGCAATAAAGGGATGCCCTATGCACGAAGATCCATTACATTTGATTCCACTTCATTTACGAGATGATTTTTATGAAGAATACGGAATAAGGATCGAAGGAAATCTTTCACCATTAAATACAATGAGGCTAGAGGAAGAGTATGGTGGCCGAATAGAGGATGTACTCGTAGAGCGCGTTTTCTTTACTGAGGATAAGCGTGTAGGAATTGGAACGTTTAGCCCCTCTGATCCCAAATCCCAAGATATTGCAGATTTGACAGGTAGTATAGATTTTTCTACGATTGCGGAATATGGTTCTGAATCAGATCCAAGAGCCTATCGATTTGATGGGGAATTGAATAAGGCAAACCGAGGATTAATGGAATTCCAAGAAATGTTAAAATGTGATGAAAAATTTCTATGGCATTTGCTTTCTTTGACTCAAGAAGGAAATTTTAAAGCAGGAAGATTCGCTTTAATATCCGCGGATGAACTCATCGTTGCCCACACGAACGAAACGGAATATCGTTCTTTCATTTCCAATAAAAAGAATGAAGCTTTACATTCACGGATTATTGTTATGCCTGTTCCATATAACTTAAAAGTTTCTCAGGAAGAACGGATATATGAAAAAATGATTAAAGAAAGTGATGTCGCTGATGTCCATATTGCTCCACACACACTTAGAGTAGCAGCGATGTTTACAATTTTAACAAGGTTAAAAGATTCAAAAAGAAGTGATGTGGATTTATTAAAGAAAATGCGTCTTTACGATGGAGAAATGGTAGAAGGTTATAATGTAGCGGATGTTAATGAAATGAAAAAGGAGTTTCAAGAAGAAGGAATGAGTGGTATAGATCCGCGCTACGTCATCAATCGGATATCGTCCACTATCATTAGAAAAGGTATCACAAGCATCAATGCATTAGATGTGCTTAGATCGTTAAAAGAAGGTCTAGATCAGCATCCATCCATTACACAAGAATTGAGAGAGAAGTATTTAAATTTTATCTCACTTGCTCGAAAAGAATACGATGAAATGGCAAAAAAGGAAGTTCAAAAAGCATTTGTTTATTCATATGAAGAATCCGCTAAAACGCTTATGGATAATTATCTTGATAATGTTGAGTCTTTCTGTAATAAAACAAAGATGCGTGATCCATTAACAGGTGAAGAAATCAATCCAGATGAAAAGTTAATGAGATCAATTGAAGAGCAGATTGGCATATCGGAAAATGCGAAGAAAGCATTCAGGGAAGAAATCTTGATTCGTATTTCAGCATTAGCAAGAAAAGGAAAAAGATTTGATTACAGATCGCATGCGAGACTAAGAGAAGCGATACAGAAAAAACTATTTGCAGATCTGAAGGATGTCGTGAAGATAACTACATCCGCTAAAACTCCAGATGAGCAGCAATTAAAGAAAATAAATGAAGTAGTCGCTCGATTAATCGATGAACATGGATACAATTCCACTTCGGCCAATGATTTATTGCGATATGTAGGAAGCTTATTGAATCGTTGATATAGTATACTTGCCTTCTTAGCAGACAATTTGCTGTTGAGAAGGCTTTTAATTAGGAATGAATTGCAGGCAATACCTATCAACTTGTGAACTATATGAGTTTACCTCAAACCTTATAAGTATAATAACCAAATTCTTCTTTTTTGTTTCCCAAATTAAGTGCCTCCCGTATTACAGCTCAAATGAGTCTTTAATAGATCAATCAAAATCCTCATCATACTTCTGTCGTTGTCTAAAACGATAGCCCTTTTCTAATAAGCTTGTCCTTTTCTAAAACACTTTGTAAATTATTTTGTTTTTTTGCATATGATAGAGTAATTACAACAAGCATTCATTAGAAAAGGGCGAATGAAGATGGCAGTCGAGATAATATATGTAAAAATTCATTTTTGGTGACTAAAAAATATAAGTTTTTTTCAAAAGATTTATTTTTAAGAGGGAGGGTGTAGAGATGTCAGAGCAAGTGCATCACCAGTTCGTTGTATCACAGGAAGATTGGTCCCTCCACCGGAAAGGCCATGATGACCAACAGCGCCATCAAGAAAAAGTCCAAGAGGCAATTCGAAATAATTTGCCTGATTTAATTACAGAAGAAAGTATTATTATGTCCGATGGACGGGACGTTGTAAAAATTCCTATTAGATCTTTGGATGAGTATAAAATTCGTTATAATTATGATAAAAATAAGCATGTCGGGCAAGGAGACGGTGACAGCAAAATAGGAGATGTCGTCGCAAGAGAGGGGCCAGACCAAAAAGGTCCTGGGAAAGGTCAAGGAGCAGGGGATCAAGCCGGAGAAGATTATTACGAAGCAGAAGTCTCGATGATGGAGCTTGAGGAAGCGCTCTTTAAAGAGCTGGAACTGCCTAACCTAAAGCGAAAAGAGCTCGATACAAATCAAATTGAACATATTGAATATAATGATATTCGCAAAACTGGATTAATGGGAAATATTGATAAGAAAAGAACGATGATGTCAGCCTTTAAACGAAATGCCATGAAAGGTGAGCCCAAATTTTATCCTATATATCCAGAAGATTTAAAATTTAAAACATGGAGCGATGTACAAAAACCTGAATCAAGCGCAGTTGTACTAGCGATGATGGACACGAGTGGCTCTATGGGAATATGGGAAAAATACATGGCGCGAAGCTTCTTTTTCTGGATGACACGTTTTTTAAGAACAAAATATGAATCAGTCACAATTGAATTTATCGCCCATCATACAGAAGCTAAAGTCGTAACCGAGGAAGAATTTTTCTCGAAAGGAGAGAGTGGAGGTACGATTTGCTCCTCTGTTTATAGAAAAGCAATTGAAATAATAGGTGAAAAATATGATCCTGCACGCTACAATATTTATCCGTTTCATTTTTCTGATGGTGATAATTTAACATCAGATAATCCAAGATGCATTAAGCTCGTTAATGAACTAATGGAAATAACGAATATGTTTGGATATGGTGAAGTAAATCAATATCAGCGAAATTCCACGTTAATGTCTGCCTATAAAAATATTAAGGATGAAAAATTTTATTACTATATCTTAAAACAAAAATCAGATGTATTTCATGCTATGAAAAGTTTCTTTAAAAAAGAAGAAGAACGACAACGGGTGTAAACCGGATATATTTTCCGGTTTTTTCTTTTTTTTGGTATGTAACTCCAGCGCCCACCAACTAGAAAACTGATATGGGGGAAACTGTCAATGCCCACTTTTTATTGACCCAATGAGTAAGCATTTTTCGGCTTCTATGGTATTAAATTGGTATTGAGATTTTAGGCTAGATTATCTCCTTCTCAGCATGCTAACTATACCTAAATATTATAATTATCAGTCAAGTGCTTTCTTGACTGACAATTATAATATTTAGATAGTTTTTATAGCCGAGAAATGGATTATCGATCTTTTTTTAAGAAATAGAACACGGCAAGATGACAAAATGTAAACTGCAGTTAGCACTCTGATATTCGTTGGTTTTTCACATTTAATATTCCTTATAAAAAATATGTACTAGGTGTATATTTTAAAGAATAGTTTGTAAGCTAACTGGAAAAGACGTACAAAATTTTACTGATGATTAAGCTGGCGCCACAAGAGAGAACAATATGTGCAAAATAACGATAATTTGATAAAGTACGAGCGGTGCCTGTCACCCCTAAGGCTGTCCTCCAGTAAAGGCAGCCTTTTTACGTTATTCGAAAAAATTCGGGGAGTGATAGGCACTGTAAGAAGAATGTTGTCGTAGGAAAAAGGAACCGCCCTAAAAATCATGCTTGTAATATAAAAAGTGACAATTTTTATACAATTGTAATGAAAATTAACCAGAATATTAACATTATGCCCCTATACTCTTAAATAGGGCTCACAACAAATGGAATTGGAGGGATATTTTATAAATGATTTTAATTCCAATCGTATGTATTGTTATTTTGGTCGTCGGTTTTATAGAAACAAGGCAGCATCAAAGAAATGTTAATGCTCTCCCTATACGAATAAATGTGAATGGTATTCGAGGAAAATCAACCGTTACTAGATTAATAACGGGAATTCTTGTAGAAGAAGGGTTAAGAACGGTAGGGAAAACAACGGGTACGTCTGCCAGAATGATCTATTGGAATACGGATGAGGAAAAGCCAATCAAGCGCCGTCCAGAAGGTCCAAATATCCGTGAACAAAAAATGGTCGTCAAAGAAGCTGCTCAATTAAAGGCAGAAGCATTAGTAAGTGAGTGTATGGCCGTAAATCCAGACTACCAAATTGTCTTTCAGAAGAAAATGCTTCAAGCTAACATTGGTGTGATTGTGAATGTATTGGAAGATCATATGGATGTAATGGGGCCAACTCTAGATGAGATTGCAGAAGCATTTACTGCAACGATTCCTTATAACGGTCAACTTATCATTGCTAAGAGTCCTTATGTGGATTATTTCACAAAAATAGCCGAAAAACGGAAATCCGAAGTAATTGTCGTCGACAATGATGATGTATCAGAGGAATTCTTAAAGCAGTTTGAATATATGATATTTCCAGAAAATGCAGCATTGGCACTAGGTGTAGCTAAAGCATTGGGAATCGATAAAAAAACGGCTATGCGTGGAATGTTGAATGCGCATCCTGATCCAGGTGCAATGAGGATCCTGCCTATGGGTGAGTATGAACGCCCATCCTATTTTGTTAATGGATTTGCTGCTAATGATCCTTCTTCAACGTTGAATATTTGGAAGCGCGTTGAAGAGCTAGGTTATCCTACGGATAACCCCATTGTCGTCATGAATTGTCGTGCTGACCGTGTCGATCGTACGGAACAGTTTGCCAGAGATGTTCTCCCATATATTGAAATGGAGAAATTAATATTAATTGGTGAGACGACAGAGCCAATTAGAAAAGCGTTTGAAGCAGGTGACATACCAGCTGAGAAAGTAGTTGATCTAGAGGAGGAAGATACAGAAACAATTATAGAAGCTCTTTCTCATGATTTTACTGGCAAGGTCATCTACGGTGTGGGAAATATCCACGGTGCGGGGGAACCCTTTATAGAAAAACTACAAGAATTCAAATTGGAACAGCATGTCAGCTAGGGGGAATTAAATGTTTGGCTCAGATTTATACATATCGCTTGTACTAGGTGTCATTTTAAGTTTGATATTTGCAGAAAAAACTGGCGTAATGCCTGCAGGATTGGTCGTACCAGGATACCTTGCTCTCGTTTTTGATCAACCAGTATTTATGTTAATGATTTTTTCTATCAGTTTATTAACTTTCCTTATTGTAAATTACGGAATATCACGTATTACGATCTTATATGGAAGAAGAAAATTTGCAGCCATGTTAGTGACAGGTATCGCCTTAAAATTAATTTTCGACTTTTTTTACCCCATCCTTCCTTTTGAAATATACGAGTTTAGGGGAATTGGAGTCATTGTACCTGGACTAATTGCTAATACGATCCAGAAGCAAGGTGTCATTTTAACCTTTACATCGACATTATTACTTAGTGGTCTGACGTTCCTCATCATGTTAGGCTACTACCTTATTTAGGAGATTTTATATGGCTAGAAAACTAACTGCACAAGAGAGAATACTAAGAAAGTTAAAACGCGATAAAAAGAAAAACCTACCTTATACCATCATTACCCTAGCGATAACGATGATCTTAATGATTGTATTTTCCGTTGCCAGTGAGCCGCCGAAAATCAAGGTGAGTAATGATAAAAATACTATTTTTACTGCTACTATGGCTGGTGATGTAATGATGGGACGGAATGTTGAGTACGTAACGAATCGGTATGGTCAGGATTATTTATTTCGATATGTAAAACCATATTTGGAGTCGTCAGACTATGTTGTGAGTAATTTTGAGCATCCCGTTGTTCTACAGGATGGCTACACGAAAGCTGAAAAGTACATTCATTTAAAAACATCTAAGGAGTCCGTCGAGACATTAAAGAACCTTAATTTCAGTGCTGTCACCATTGCAAATAATCATTTAAAGGATTATGGAAAAAGAGGATTGGTAGACACGCTTAATACTTTTAAAGAAGTCGGCCTTGATGCAGTAGGTGCAGGATTGGATCTTGAGGATTCAAAAAAAATATCGTATCAAACAAAGAATAATGTTAAAGTGGCGCTCCTTGGGTTCACCGATTCTTTTACGAAAGGAGCCCGAGCGTTAGAGCTCCGGTCAGGGGTGCTAGCGGCTGATCCTGAAATATTTTTGCCACTCATTAATGAAGCGAAAATGAATGCTGATTTAGTAATCGTGAATGTCCACTGGGGCCAAGAATATGATAACGAAGCCCATCCAAGACAAAAGGAGATAGCTAAAGCCATGGTCGATGCCGGGGCTGACATTATAGTAGGTCATCATCCACATGTTCTTTCATCTGTAGAAGTGTATAAAAATAGTGTCATTTTCTATAGTTTAGGAAACTTTGTGTTTGACCAAGGTTGGACGAGAACGAGAGATAGCGCAATTGTCCAATATAAGCTTCATTCTAATGGCAAAGCAAAAATTGAAGTTACACCATTAAGAATTCGGGAAGCAACACCTAAACCCATTGGGAAATTAGGTTACTTCCATGCCCAAAAAATATTTCGCACGTTAACGAAGGATACGCCAAACAAGGACGAATGGAAAATTGAAAATGGGAAGTTGACTTATGAATTAGATCATTCAAATGTCCTAAAAGAGGTTGCGACTAGTGGAAAATAAGCTATTATTCTCCATTTTGTTCATCGTCGTGTGCGTTTTAACTTTTATGTTATTTAAGAACAATGATATTCAGCTTCAGCCAACCGATGACAATGTGAAGTTTGAAGTTGAGCCTGAGACTCCATTAGAAAGTTCCGTAGGGTATGGGGTGAGTTCTTCTCACCCACTAGCGGTGAAAGTAGGGATGGACATTCTTGAAAATGGTGGAAATGCAGTGGATGCTGCCATCGCCGTATCGTATGCCCTTGGTGTTGTTGAGCCGTATGGTTCAGGTATTGGCGGTGGAGGTGAAATGCTGATTCTGCCGGCAAGCGGGAAAAAGCCGATTCTTTATGAGTATCGTGAAAAGGTGCCGATGTCGGGTACAATCCCTAATGGATATGTTGGAATCCCTGGATTTGTTAAAGGGATGGAAGTTATTCATGATGATTTAGGTTCAGTAAAGATGGCTGATTTGATTCAGCCCTCTATTCATCTCGCCGAAAAGGGGTTTAAAGTGAATCGCCATTTGACAGAGCGCTTAGAGGGTGCTAGTAGCAGAATGCCAATCAACAACCTGACACACTTATTTCCAAATGGTGAAGCGATTAAACCAAATGAAGTATTAAAACAAACAGATTTAGCAGAAGCCTTAAAAATACTTAAAAAAAATGGGGCAGAATCCTTTTATAAAGGAAAACTCGCTAAGAAATTATTACAAGCGGTGCAGCCTTTTACCGCTTATGATTTGGAAAGTTACTCAATTGCGATATCTAGACCTGCTATCGGTAAATTTAAAGATTTTGACGTCATTTCTGCTCCCGCACCTCTTTCTGGTGCTACGTTAATTCAATCTTTACAAATGACAGAAATGCTAAATCTTGCTTCTCTTGAAGTTAATTCTGCTGATTATATTCATCTGTTAGGAGAAATATCGAAGCGAGCTTATTTTGACCGATTAAAAAATATTGCAGATCCAAGTTACTTTCAGCCTCCAGAGAACCTTACGAGTAAGGAATATACTAAAAACCTTGTAAAGGATATTTCTTTGGACAAGCTCTCTGAGAATTACCGGATCAACGACTCGGTTGCAGACGAAGAGGATTACGATAATACTACTCACTTTGTCGTCATAGATAAACAAGGAATGGTTGTGTCTACTACAAACACGCTAGGTAACTTCTTTGGTTCGGGTAAATATGTAGGAGGATTTTTCCTAAACAATCAGTTGAGCAACTTTAGTCAATCACCGAATCTACCAAATAGTCCTGCTCCAGGTAAAAGACCAAGAAGTTTTACGAGCCCGACAATCTTGAAAAATCAGGATATGATTATTGGCATTGGTACTCCAGGAGGAAAACGCATTCCTATGGTGCTTACACAAGTGATCATCCGCCATCTTTTACTAGGAGAATCAGTTCAAGAAGCGATCGATGCACCAAGGTTTTATGTTGAAGATAACGTTATATATACGGAAGAGCCTCTTTCTGAAAATATTAGTAAAGAACTACGTTCAAGAGGATATAAAGTAATAATTAAAAAATCGCCTTCCTTTTACGGAGGAGTACAAGCTCTCATTATTGATCGAAAAAAGGAAGAAATATATGGAGGCGCAGACCAGCGGAGAAGTGGTTACTGGCAAGTAGCAGAATAATAAAAGATGGAGTGAAGAAGAATGAAAAAAATAATGCAAGCAGTTATGCCTTTTGTATTCCTATTTACAGCACTATTCGCCATGTCCAATTTTAAACATAAAGAAGTCCTTACATCACTCGAGTCACAGAAAATAGTCGAGTTTTTTAAAAACAAGGGGGCTACTAGTAATCTACCAATTGAATAATCAAAAAAGGTCCTTTTGAAAAGGGCCTTTTTCTATACTTAGAAAATTAATAATATGAAACGATGTGGAGAACGATATAAAGACAGTTTTCGTCTAGCTCCAGGCGCCTTCCGCTTTTGTACATATATAATAAAAATATTCGAAATTCGAGGTTTTCGCCCATAATATGGTAAAATATTCATGTAATTACCATAAAAAGGGGAGGAAACGAGAATTTTGAAAACGAAATCCATTTTTTTGATGACTATCATGATTATTATAGTCGTTTTCAATGGAGTAAAGGAAAGTCAGGCAGCCACGGAAAATTCTTTATTAATCGAAGCAAATAAATATATAGGAGTTCCGTATTTATATGGTGGGGAAAATCCTCAAGGCTTTGATAGTTCAGGATTTGTAAAATATATATTTGGACAAACATATAATCAAGTCATGCCACGTACGGCACAAAAACAATATAGTGTGGGAACAGCGGTAGCAAGAAACTCACTTATGCCAGGGGATCTCGTTTTTTTCGGAAGTAGTGCTACTAATATCACTCACGTAGCGTTCTATCTAGGAAATGACCAGCTTATCCATGCGACAGTTTCACAAGGTGTAAGTATTACAAGCTTCGAAAAAAGTGCGTATTGGAGCGCAAATTATGTAGGTGCCAAGCGTATATCCAAATTACCTGCAGAAACGATAGATAATATTATTGTAAAAGAAGCACTAAAGTACGAAGGCTCTCCATACCTTTATGGCGGGACGACACCTAAAGGATTCGATAGCTCAGGATTTACGCAATATGTCATTAATCAAACGTTAGGATTTAAGCTTCCTCGTACTGCACAACAACAATTTGCCATGGGAACAGAGGTAGCTAGGAAGTCACTAGAGCCAGGAGATTTAGTCTTTTTTGGCAGCAGCACTAGTAATATCACACATGTCGCAATCTATAAAGGGAATGACGAGCTTATCCATGCGACAGTTTCACAAGGTGTAACGATTACGAGCTTTGAAAAAAGTGCATACTGGAGCTCTAATTTTGTTGGAGCAAAACGTATAACTGGAGCGCCAGTTATTGATGCAAATAATCCACTTGTAAAAGAAGCTCTAAAATATCAAGGAGTTCCTTATGTATTCGGAGGCGAGAATCCCGGAGAAGGATTTGATTGCTCAGCCTTTGTCCGCTATGTGCATTTAAAAGCGTTAGGAATTTACTTGCCTAGGTCTACAGACCAACAATGGCAAGTTGGTAAAAAGATAGAATTGGCAGATATTCAGCCTGGAGATGTCATTTTCTTCAGCGATACGTACAGGGATGGAATCTCTCATAATGGCATTTATATTGGTGGTAACCAGTTTATCCATGCGACAAGAGGTGATGCAGTGACCATTTCCTATTTAAGCAGTGAATATTGGCAATCTAAATTTACAGGAGTACGTAGGTTTTCCGGATTAACATTACCAAAAGAAAACCCACTTGTTGCCGAAGGAACGAAATATATCGGAGAAGTACCCTATGTAAATGGTGGAACAAATCCAGACACAGGATTTGATGTATCTGGCTTTGTTCAATATGTATTCAAACAAGCAGCAAATGTGGATATCCCACGCTGGGGAGACCAACAAATGTTAATTGGTGAAAGCGTAGAAAGAAGCGATCTGCAACCGGGTGATATCGTATTTTTTAAACTAACAACGATTAACCCAGCCATCTATATCGGCAACGACCAAGTTGTTCATGTAACGGTGTCAGACGGAGTAAGAATCACCAACATCAAAACAAATACTACTTGGAGCTCTAAATACCTTGGAGTTAAAAGGATAGTTAAATAGATTATTAGGGTGGTGCCTGGCACCACCCTAATTTTGTTCGACAATAATCATAAAGTGATAGGCACCGCGCGAATTAGTTATATCCCTGGATATCTTTCCTATTTTTCAAATCAATATTCTAATGTCTTCTATTTATAAAAGAATCAACCCCGATATCTTGGTTCTTCACGACCTTCTTCAGTAATAGCGACAGTAATTTTTTTTTGTGTACGTTTAAACCCATGTATTATATGGTATTTCATAGTAACTAGCTCTTTTTTGTATTGTAGCTCTGATTTGGTTTGGTTTTTTCATTACACATGCCAACAAAATTAATCTACTTATTTACGAGTAAGGAGCTAGTTTCGTTCATGATAGATTCTTGTCCTTCTCCCTACTGTAAGTCATCATCGACTAAAAGCCGCCACGTTCTGTGGCGACGTCGACGGACCCACATCCTGTTGGCCTGAACGTCATGGGCAAAGGGTTTCCACTTTTCTTGTTTAACGCTTTAAAGCATGTATTTTAATTTTCTGTATATTTGAAATCTTATTGACTATAGGACAAAAGCAGTGTAACATAACGATAATTATTGCCAATATTTTATGAAAATAGGCAATGAGCATAATAGATAGTTATTTTGCTAATAAGCAAAAAACTTTATTGAGGGGGAAATAGAATGAAGGGTAGCTTAAATAAGCTTGCTATTTTGCTATTCGGTGCCATGTTAATGCTTGCAGCTTGTGGTGGGACAAGCTCAAATGCACCAAAAGAAGAAGAGCAAAAGCCAAGTGGTAGTAATCAGGAAGAAAATCAAAAAGAAGAACCTGCAAAAAAATATAAAATTGGGGTTACTCAAATTGTTGAACATGATTCATTAAATGCGGCATTTGACGGATTCAAAAAGGCTTTGGAAGATGCTGGGCTAGAAGTTGAATATGATGTGCAAAATGCTCAAGGAGATCCTAATAATAATCCTACTATTGCAACAAATCTTGTAAATGCAGGAGTGGATTTGATCTTTGCTAACTCCACACCAAGTGCACAATCTGTTGCCAGCGAAACACAAGATATTCCGATTGTATTCACTTCCGTAACGGATGCAGTTGGGGCAGAATTAGTTGAATCAATGGAAAAGCCAGGTGGGAATGTTACAGGAACAATTGACAATCATCCAGATGCGATTCCAAATACGATGAAATTTCTAAAAGAACAGCTCAATGCTAAAAAAGTTGGAATGGTGTTTAACTCTGGTGAACAAAATTCAAGAGCACAAGTAGATACTGCTAAAAAAGCAGCTGAGGAACTTGGTATTAAAGTTGAAGAGGCTTCTGTTTCAACTTCAGCTGAAGTTAAACAAGCGACTGAATCATTACTTGGGAAAGTTGATTCACTTTACATCATTACAGATAATACAGTTGTATCTGCATTAGAATCTGTTGTTGATGTAGCAAACAACAATAAATTGCCATTAATGGTAGGGGAATTTGATTCAGTTAGAAATGGCGGTCTTGGCGCATATGGTTTTGAATATTTCGATATCGGTTATGAAGCTGGTCAAATGGCAGTAAAAATATTAAAAGATGGTGTAAAACCTGCTGATATACCTGCACAAGTACCACAAAACCTTAAACTCGTTATGAACAAAGAAACAGCAGAAACAATTGGATTAGAAATTAAGGACGAATGGAAAGCTGAATTAGAATAGATAGGAGATGATTCTAATATGTTTGCAGCAATGTTTGGCTCCGTAGAGCAAGGAATCATCTATGCAATTATGGCACTTGGAGTGTATCTTACATTCCGAGTGCTTGATTTTCCAGACCTAACGGTTGATGGAAGCTTTGTTACTGGTGCTAGTACCGCAGCTACTATGATTGTTTTCGGGTTTCATCCTATTATTGCAACAGCATCAGCTCTTGTAGTTGGATTCTTAGCGGGATGTATTACAGGGCTTTTGCATACAAAAGGGAAAATCAATCCATTATTATCAGGTATTTTAATGATGATTGCTTTATATTCCATTAACTTAAGAATAATGGGATTAACGACAGAAAATTCAGTAGGACGCCCTAATATTTCGTTAATGAAACTAGATACTGTCTTTACAAAGTTTCACCAATTTTGGGGATCGCTCGGTATTGATCCATTTTTAAATCAGATTTTAACAAAATTAGGGGTTAAGTTTTTACCTACTACTTGGGGTATCTTTTTCCTCATGGTTGTTGTGACTTTGTTGATTAAATTTGTTGCTGACTGGTTTTTACAAACAGAAGTGGGACTCGCCATTCGGGCAACCGGAGATAATAGAAGGATGATCCGTAGTTTTTCCGCCAATACCGATAATTTTATTATTCTTGGGTTGGGGATATCGAATGCTTTAGTTGCTTTTTCAGGAGCATTGATCGCTCAGTATTCTAAGTTCTCGGATATTGGTATGGGAATTGGAATGATCATCATTGGACTCGCTTCCGTCATTATTGGCGAAGCAATTTTCGGTACGAAAACGATTGTGAGGACAACATTGGCTGTCGTGGCTGGTGCTATTATTTACCGTATTGTTTTAGGGCTTGCACTTCGAATTGATTTGCTTGATACCGGAGATATGAAACTTATTACAGCTATTATTGTTATTTTAGCTCTAATCGTTCCGCAATTGTTTGAAAAAAGCAGAGAAAAAAAGAGAAAAGCGAAGCGTCATGCAGAGAGGTTAGCATCTCTTTCCAAACTTGAAAAAGGGGAGGGGAAGCTCAATGCTGAAGCTAGAACAGATTAATAAAATATTTAACGAAGCAACACTTGATGAAAAAATAGCACTAGATCAAATAAATCTTGAACTGAAGTCAGGTGACTTCGTTACAGTAATAGGAAGCAATGGTGCTGGAAAATCCACTTTAATGAATATGATCTCTGGAGCTCTTATTCCGGATTTCGGAAATGTACTCATTGATGAAAAAAATGTTACAAAGCTTCCGGAGTTTAAAAGATCTCAGTTTATTGGTAGGGTATTTCAGGACCCAATGGCTGGAACGGCTCCTAATATGACAATTGAAGAAAACCTTGCGATGGCTTATTCAAGAAACAAAAAAAGAGGTCTTCGAAAAGGTGTAGATAAAAAGAGACGTGAATTTTTTCGTGAATCACTGGAATCCCTTCATTTGAATCTGGAAAACCGCCTCAATGCGAAAGTAGGATTGCTTTCAGGTGGGGAAAGACAAGCGTTGTCCTTATTAATGGCTACATTTACCAAGCCTTCCATTTTGTTGTTGGATGAGCATACGGCAGCACTAGATCCATCCAGAGCGGAATTGATCACGAATTTAACGAAGCAACTTGTCGAAAAAGACAAATTGACGACGTTAATGGTCACTCACAATATGCAACAAGCACTTGATCTTGGAAATCGCCTGATTATGATGGATAAAGGTCAAATTATTTTGGAAGTTAATTCTGATAAGAAGCACGAACTGACAATCGATAAACTAATGGCAGAATTTCAGCGCATTCGTGGAGAAAAGATGACAGATGATAAAGCATTACTAACGATATAATGAAAAAGAGGCTATTCATAAATTGAATAACCTCTTTTTTAATGGAGTTTTTAAGTATAAAAGATATTCAATTTCCATATGGACTGAAATATTAGGAAAATTGAGTTGTACAAAGTAAATCTGTACTAAAATGAGAAGAAAGCAAAGTTTCAGACCGGATCATGCTTGATATAGATTAAAAGGTAGCTTTCAGTCTCTATAATTCAATTTTTATTAATGTGGTAAGAACACTAGTTGGTAAAGGAATAACACCGCAAAAATATAAACGAGTGGGTGAACAACTTTCCATTTTCCTGTCACTATTTTTAAAATAGGGTAAGAAATAAAGCCTAATGCAATTCCAGTTGCAATACTCGAAGTAAGAGGCATGCTTAAAATAATCAAAAATGCTGGAAACGCCTCATCTAACTCGCCCCATTCAATTTTCGCAATAGCTCCCATCATCAAACTTCCAACAATTATTAAAGCGGGAGAAGTAATTGCTGGTATACCAGATACCGCACTTACAAGAGGACCGAAAAAAGCTGCTATGATAAACAAGATAGAAACTGTTACAGTCGTTAGACCCGTTCTACCACCTGCTGCAACCCCCGCCGTAGATTCAACGTAGGCACTTGTAGGACTTGTACCGAACATGGATCCGACGGATGTTGCGACAGAATCAGCTAGGAGAGCTTGACGGACACGTGGCATCGTATTACCTTTCATTAATCCAGCTTGTTCCGCCACTCCAATCATAGTACCTGTTGTATCAAAAATGGTAACGAGTAAAAATGAAAAGACAACCGCATATAAACTATGTTGAACTACATCCACTATTGCCGAAATTGGATTCGCAACTAATAAGCCTTCTGGAAGTGTTGGCTTGTCTAAAATCGATTGCTCGAATGAAAGTTGTCCAGTAAAATAGGCGATAAGCCCCGTAACTATCATTCCAAGAAACAATGCTCCGGGTACTCTTAAAGCCATAAGTATTAACGTTACAGCTAGACCAATTAGAGTCAAAATCACACCAAAAGAATGAAGGTCGCCAAGTGCCACAAGATTTGATGGGTGGGCAACAATCATTCCGCTCATTCTCATCCCAATGAAAGCAATAAATAATCCAATTCCAGCGGTAATTCCGTGCTTAAGATTCTCAGGAATTGCTTCAATCAATATTTTACGAAAAGGTGTTAGAGATAAAATGATAAAAATAATGCCAGCAACAAAAACAGCTGCAAACGCAGTTTGATAACTAATATTATGAGTACCAACGACAGAGTAGGCAAAATAAGCGTTAAGCCCCATTCCAGGTGCAATCGCAATTGGATAATTAGCGGCTAATGCCATCCACAATGTGCCGATTACCGTAGCAATGATAGTAGCTGAAAATACTTGTTCAAATGGGACTCCTGCATCTTTAAGAATGATTGGATTAACTATAATAATATAGGCCATTGTTAAAAATGTCGTTAGTCCTGCTATTAATTCAGTTGGAACATTCGTATTATTTTCCTTTAATTTAAACATATGAAAACCTCCAAAAAACGAACAATTATTAATCCATTATGTATAATATTCGTTTTTAGTTAATTTAGCAAGTTATTTTTATTATTTCCTTAAAATTCTATATTAAATATACTTATTGATCGTTTTCTGTAATAGCTAAATAAATGGTGCGTAAGCTTGGAAAAAGGATATGTTTTTTATTTGAAAAATGAAAAATAAAAAGTATCCCTTCATAGCGACGGAGGGATACTTGTAAGTCTATAAATAATTAAGATAAAAATCTTTTGCGAATTTCGGTAGGTGGGAGCAAACAACTTTCATTTTTTCCAAACCATCGATAACGGTATTTGGCAAAAACATGATAAAACAAATTGCGAACCGGGGCTGGAATGAATATAAAAAGATAAAGCCATTTCAAGGGAGATTTCAATTTTTTACATATTCGCAATGCGGCCGTAGTTTTCAAATAAGCATGATCATTATCAAGTAATACGAGGCTATTTACATTTAATGGAACTCTATGCTTTTTTAACAACGATTGTCCATATTCACTTTGCAATGAAGCATATTGAAAATAACCGTCAGGATCTCGCTTAATAATAAACTGAACGCTAGAATTGCAAAAATTACACTCGCCGTCAAATAAAATAACCGTAGACATGGCCATTCCCCCTCTTACTACCTTCATTATTTACCATTTAACATAAAAAAATCAACATAAAAAACCTTCTGTTTAGGAAGGCTTATTTTGTTACATAAATAAATTTAAGATATAGTAGATAGCTGCGGCTAACAATCCAGTAATGGGGAGAGTAATAAACCAAGTTATGATCATTCTTTGTGCTGTGTCCCATTTAACGCCACGAATTCTATGAGCAGACCCAACACCTAGGATCGATGACGTGATAACATGAGTTGTACTGACAGGCAAATGAATATACGTAGCACCGAAAATAATAAGTGCAGAGCTTAAGTCGGCAGCAACTCCATTTACTGGGCGAATTTTCATAATTTTTCCGCCAACCGTTTTAATAATTTTCCAACCGCCCACGGATGTACCTAGTCCCATCGCCAAAGCACAGGAGAATTGTACCCAAAAGGGGATATCCGTAGTCGTATGATGATTACTCGCAATTAGAGCCATCGTAATAATACCCATCGATTTTTGGGCATCGTTCGTCCCGTGGGTATAAGATTGTAAAGCTGCTGTAGCGATTTGAATATACCGAAATCCTTTATTCGTTTTTGTTAAGCTCAAATTTTTAAATTCCATTTTAAATATTGTATAGATGATAAAACCTACAGCAAAAGCTATTAGCGGTGAAAAAATGAGTGCTTGGATGATTTTTAAAAAACCTGCATATTTTATTGAGCTGAGACCTGCTGCTGCGATTGCTGCTCCCGCTATAGATCCAATTAAAGCATGTGACGAACTGCTAGGAATGCCGTAATACCATGTAATTAAATTCCAAGCAATTGCAGAAATGAGTGCTGCTAAAATAACAGTTGTACCATTAGCTAATGTAAAAGGATCGACAATATCTTTCGTTATCGTTTGTGCGACCCCTGTGAACGTCAATGCACCTACAAAGTTCATCACCGCGGCCAATATAATCGCATGGCGTGGCTTTAAAGCTTTCGTAGAAACGGAAGTCGCAATAGCATTTGCCGTATCATGGAAACCATTAATGAAATCAAATGCAAGGGCGGCAATGACTATGATAATTGTGATGATAAGTATTGAATCTATTCCCATTTGATAGGACTCCCTTATGCATTTTTCATGACGATACTTTCAAGGGTATTGGCAACTCCTTGGCAGCTGTCTGTTGTTTTTTCAAGGTTTTCGTAGATCTCTTTGTATTTAATTAATCGAATAGGATCTGTTTCTACCGTGAAAAGATGCTTAATGCATTCTCTAAGTACATCGTCGCATTTGGATTCGTAATCTTTGATTTTGATAGCATGCGGACGAACTTCAGGCAATTTTTTGCTAAAAATTAACCCGATGCAAACTTCAATTTCTTCAACACATTTCTTTATGGATTCGACAAACTTATACATATATTCGTCTGCATGAACAATGGAATACATTTCAAATAAAGCGGCACAATTTTCCATTCCATCGAGTACATCGTCCATAATCATCGATAATGTAAGTAAATCTTCTCGTTCAATAGGAGTAATAAATGAATTATTTAATTCTTTAATAATCTCATGAACGTAAGTATCTCCGATTGTCTCATACTCTTTCATTTTTTCAGCAAAAATTTTAGTGTCTTCTTTATTTGTTAACTTAAAATCGGCAAAATAAATGGAGCTTTCTTTTAAGTTGGCAGCAATTTTTTCAAGTAAAATCGCAAATTTATCTTTTTTTCTTTTAAAGACCATTTTTAGCCCTCCTAGCAATAATTTAAACCTATATTATTTTATCGCAAAATATCTAAAGATAAAAGTTTTTGTCGTTTTTACCCTAAAATACTTTATAGAAAATTTTCAAAAATAGGCGGGTTATCTAAAAATGGTGCAGTGACCTGGACTTTTTTCTGTAAAAAAGGATGTATAAATTCAAGTTTACGGGCATGGAGTGCCTGCCTTGTGAATTTAGAGCTCCCACCGTAAAGTTCATCACCAGCCAGGGGGTGTCCGATAAAAGATAAATGTACTCGAATTTGATGGGTTCTCCCAGTTTCCAAGGAGCATTCAATTAATGATAACTTGTCCTTTGGAAAAGTATTAATTACTTTATAATGAGTGATAGCATGTTGACCAGTCTTTGAAACTCTTCGTCGAGTTGGATGATGGCGATCCCTACCGATAGGTTCTGTAATCTTTCCATTTTTACTCCTAATAATACCATCAGCTAGCGCCCAATATGTCCGTTTTATTTCTCTGTCTGTGAGCATTCTGTCGAGGACTACTTGACTAAAAATATTCTTTGCAAAAAGAATTGCTCCGGAAGTATTTTTATCGAGACGGTGAACATGGCGTGGATTTTGAGCGTCATATACATTTTGCAAATGATATGATACCGCATTTGCAAGAGTATTCGTTTCGCTATCATTTGGATGAGTCGCCATATCAGCTGGTTTATTCACTACTATTAAAAAGTCATCTTCGTAAAGAATATCCAATGAATAAGGGTATGGAGCAATACCTTCGCCTTCTTCGCGTAAAGAAATGAAAAGTTCATCGCCATCATTTAACGTAATGTTCCAGTTTGTGATTTTCCCATTTAATGTGATTGCCTTGTCCATTCTTAGATTGTGAATCAACTTTTTTGGAACCCTCCATTGGTTACGCAATAAATCTTCTATATTCCTTCCTTTCCATTGTTCAGGAATCGTTATTCGCATCTTAATTTTTATCCCTTCTCAAAAAAGTTTCTTGAAATTCCCAAGCTTTTCAGCCGCCATTCTATGTTATTCTAATAGAAAATATAGAAATGCAAAAGGTAGGGTCTTTAGTATGAAAGTAGTAGTAGCAGCGACTGAAAAGCAGGAGGAAAAACTGGAGGAACTAATACAATACTTCTATACTTCCATCTTCCCACAATATTTTGATGACGATGAGATATCTGAGTTTTTAAATTTAAAAATACTACAAGTACCTAAAGAAAAGGATGAACGACTATTTACGTTAGATGGTGCATTTCGTGCTATCTGTAGCATTGAGGTCATCATTTTGATTTTAGAGTCAAATATTGATAAAGATTTCTCAGATTTATTCAATAAAAATGCTGAAATTCTAATAGAATCAGGTTTATTTTTTCCTTTTTCATATAGCAATTTTACTTCTCGAAATAGAAGTGAAGCAAATGTTATCGTTAGTATGTATTCAAACGCAACAAATCAATTATTAATGTGATGGCTTGTTGATGATTATTGTTGATCATGCAACTGATTGAATAAGTGTAGAAAACAATATACGTGTTTAACATAACCAAAAAAGGCTGTCCGAAACTAATATTACCATGTAGACAGCCTTTTCAAAGCTTATTGAATAATTTTTTTGAAAAAGACTTCAAATTCCTCTTTAGTATGCAATCCTACTATTCTTGCTTCCTCTTTTCCATCTTTGAAATAGATAAGTGTAGGTGTGTATTCAATATTATATTGCTTGTATCCTTCCTTAAATTCTAAAAGATTATATTGCATTACCGATATATTCATTTCTTCTACGACATGGTTAAGAATCGGAGTAGTCTGCATGCAGAAGGAACATTCTGGGCTATAAAAGTAAATGACCACATCTTCGCCTTTTTCAAGCTTGTTATTAAGATCAGCAGGCAAAATGATATTTTGATAAAGTGGATCTTCAAGCTGTTCAATCGTCAAAGGGTGGAGGTCAGGTTTTTCATAAATATTGCCAGCAACTTTCTCGCTTTGTTGCATTTTAGTGGAGACAGATAAAGCGGCAAATAAGGCAATAATGATGACTAAAAAGATTAGAACTTTTTTCATTGTTTATTCCTCCTTGTTCGTTTTATCACAAAGATACTTGAAAGGAAAATCATGATAAACGCTGTTAATGCAAGAAAAGGAATTGTGATAAATCCAAGCCAATTTATATATTGGGTTGTACATGGTATGATACCGCAAGCGGGAGCTGTATCTGCAATAGAAGGTATTTTTTGAATCATATAAAGATATAGAGAAGCAAGCATGCCAATACCGGACAAAGCGGCTGAATATAAAGCTGCATGATAATCCTTTCTTACAGTCGCAATTCCAAGGATAAGTACGATAGGATACATAAAAATTCGAATATACCAGCATATGTCACATGGGGTATATTTACGTATTTCTGAAAAATACAAACTACCCAATAAAGCAGTAACTGAAACAGCAAATGCAAAAAACATCAAAGTCTCCCTAGCATCACTTTTATTAGCCATTTTCTCTCAACCCCCACCAGAACTGTACTATAATAATTATAGTTCTCAGAATTTATAAATGTAAAATTTCCTTCCGAAAAGTCACAAATTTGTAATTTTTACAAAAGTAAATAGTATAGTCAGAAGTAGACTAGCAAACATATTGTTTTTTTTTATACGAAAAGTCTTAATCGATTCGCCTTTTGAATACGTCGTGATTCCTTAAAATTTAGATGAAATCGAAAAATTGACTCAAAGGAAGGAACCAATCCTGTAGGCTTGTACGTCGAATGAATAGGCGCTATCGCTTTTCTATGTTTGTGCTAGGTGCTCAGGTTAAAAAACTGCTATTAAAGTAGTTAAAGGACGAACTTTCTTGTATAAAGAGCATGACCTTGTCACCCCCTATTCAGTAAGTTTCGCTTTCCTTTTCCTACTAAAGTTGTAGGGAGATTTACGCCATAATGAGAATAAAGTCTACAGCGAATTTTTTGTATACTATATAGAGAGTATCAGGAGGGATTTTAGATGCAGCGTGAAAAATATGAAAAGAACTCCCATTTACGTGTACTTAAAGAAATTGCTGAATTATTAAATGAAGGAACTGAAATTTCTCCTTTATTATCAGATGTTTTAAAGAAACTGTTAGAAGTTACGGGAGTAACCACAGGATGGATATTTTTAATCGGACCTGATGGTCGTCATACAGTTGCATCCGCAGAGCATTTACCTCTTGCGCTTTCTAAAAATAATTGTGAACCACTTAGACGAGGTGGTTGTTGGTGTATTGAAGGTTTTCGCAACGGAAGCTTGACGAAGGCTTCAAATATTATTGAATGTAGACGGCTTGAAAAAGCTTCTATATTAAATAAGGAAGAAACAGAAGGAATTGCGTTTCATGCAACGATACCCCTTACATCAGGGGATGAAGTATTCGGGTTATTAAATGTAGCAGCTCCTGAAAAGAAGGAGTTTAGTCGTGATGAGCTAGCGTTACTTGAATCGATTGCATTGCAAATTGGTTCAGCTATTAAAAGGGTACGATTAACAAAAAAAGCACAAGAAGTTGCCCTGATTGAAGAAAGAAATCGTCTCGCTCGTGATTTGCACGACTCGGTCAATCAGTTATTATTTTCCCTCACCTTAACTGCAAGAGGGGGAGTTGAGATGACAGAAGATGTAGAAACAAAACATACATTTCAACATATGCAAGAGCTTGCTCAGGAAGCTTTGACAGAAATGAGGGCATTGATATGGCAGCTTAGGCCAAGTGGCTTGGAAAAGGGGCTCATTCAAGCCATTAAAGGTTATGGAGAAATGCTAGGACTTCATGTTCATACAAAGTTATCAGGATTGCTAGCCTTACCATCTCTTGTTGAAGAAGCTTTATGGAGGATCAGTCAGGAGGCTCTAAATAATTCTAAAAGACATTCTGATCAAGAAGAAGTATTTGTATCGATAAAGGTATCGAAATGTGAAGTGCAGCTTACAATTAGTGATTTCGGATGTGGTTTTATTTATGAAAAAGAAAAAGTACTCCCTTCCTTTGGAATTGAAGGTATGAGGGAACGCGCGGAAGCTCTTAATGGCCGTTTTGTTTTAAAGAGTGAGCTTGGTGTTGGAACTAGTATAGACGTAGTATTGCCGTATTAGGGGGAGAAAAAGAATGACGGTTCAAGTGTTGATTGCGGATGATCATCATGTCGTAAGGCGGGGGCTTGTTTTTTTCCTGCAAACTCAAAAGGATATCCAAATAGTGGGAGAAGCGAAAAATGGAAAAGAAGCAGTGGAAATGGCTGTTCAATTGCATCCAGATGTTGTATTGATGGATCTTGTTATGCCCATTATGGATGGAATAGAAGCGACAGGTAAAATAAAAGAAATATGCCCTGATATAGAAATCATGATCTTAACAAGCTTTTCTGATCAAGATCATGTAATCCCTGCTATTGAAGCAGGGGCTTCTGGATATCAGCTAAAGGATATTGAGCCTGATGAACTCGCATCCGCCATTAGAAAGCTTGCTAATGGAGAAAATACACTTCATCCTAAAGCAACGAATTTATTGATGACACGTATGAACCGGAAAAATCCCGCTAACGATCGGATTGCCTCATTAACGCAAAGGGAAAGAGAAGTTCTGACAGAAATTGCGAAAGGAAAAAGCAATAAAGAGATAGGGGCACAGTTGAAAATAACCGAAAAAACAGTTAAGACACATGTTTCTAATATATTTATGAAATTACAAGTGGCAGATCGGACTCAAGCTGCTTTGTTTGCAGTGAAAAATGGATTTGTAGAGCAATAAAGCAGTTAGAAGTGAAGGAGCGAAAAGAATGGATCGAATATTAGTGATTAATGGAGGAATGCCAAAAGGCGGAAGAACTGAGCTTTTGACTCGTTATATTGCACGTAAATATGATGTTGATTATATCGATATAAGTGACGCGAACCTTCCCTTTTTAACTGGTGAAGAAGAACAGTGGCGATTGCCATCTGTCATAAATTTTAAAGAAAAAGTTCGTTTCTCATCTGGAATAATATTAATTTCACCCGAATACCATGGCGGGATGACGGGTGCTTTAAAAAATACATTAGACTTTCTGACTAGTGATGAACTTGAATATAAGCCTGTTGCATTAATTGCGACAGCAGGTGGGGGTAAAGGCGGTATTAATTGCTTAAACAATATGCGCACAGTTATGCGTGGTTTTTATGCCAATGTCATTCCGAAGCAAATTGTACTTGATCCGGAATGCTTTAACTATGATGATGCATCCCTTTGGGACGAACCGGCACAATTAGTTAATGATTTGGTAAAAGAATTACAAATGTTTATTAAAATCACATCAGAAGTAGCGTCAAAGATGTAACTCGGTATCCTATTTAGGACACCGAGTTTTTTTTCGTTGCAAAGAGCTTAAAATCAAAGGCTTTGAAGATGGTAGTCGATACTTCAGGAGCTTATGCTCTTCTATATCGATAGTACTGGATTTTCATTACTTGAATGAACTTCTGTAACACTATTTGCATGATCCAAATAGCGAAGCAATGAGTATAAATTACGCTCAATCACTGTATAATCACTAGAGAATTGATAAGCATGCAAAAAACGTTCAATCCTCTTAGAAAGCATGTTGTCTTTTGTTCTTACCATCAAAACAATCAAATTGTCCCACTCTGATCTGTGTGTGTAGTATAAAGCACGATCATAGTCTAAAATGTCCAAAATGAAACCCTCCTTTTTGGAGTTACCTTTATTATTTGCTTGAAGGAAAGATGTTAGTGGTGTAAATGTTGACATTTTGTATGAATTTTTTACATACATTGTGGATAAAAGGGGGGATTGAAAATGAATGCCGATTCAAAAGCATTAGAATATGCCATTAGTGAAATTACCGAAATTGCAAGCGGAATGGGTTTGGATTTTTACCCAATGCGTTATGAAATATGCCCTGCAGATATTATATATACATTCGGAGCTTATGGAATGCCAACCCGTTTTTCTCATTGGAGTTTTGGAAAGCAATTCTTCAAGATGAAGCTACATTATGATTTAGGGCTAAGTAAGATTTATGAGCTCGTCATAAATTCCAACCCTTGTTATGCATTTCTTCTTGATTCTAATTCCCTTATTCAAAATAAATTGATTGTCGCACACGTTCTTGCTCATTGTGATTTTTTTAAAAATAATGTTCGTTTTCGTAATACAAAGAGGGATATGGTAGAAAGCATGGCTGCAACGGCTGAACGGGTGAGACAATATGAAATTGAACATGGAAAAGAAGAAGTAGAGAGCTTTTTAGATGCCGTCCTTGCTATTGAAGAGCATCTTGATCCTTCTATATTAAGACCGTCTTTAGATTGGTCATTGGATGATGAGGAGGAATGGGAGGATGAAAACACCCCTTCAACGGAATATGATGATTTATGGTCGATAGACAATAGAATGGAAAAGAATAGAGAACGTAAAAAAAAGAAAAAGCCATTTCCTCCAAAACCAGAAAAAGACATTATGCTTTTTATCGAGCAATACAGCCGAGAGCTTTCAGATTGGCAAAGGGATATCATGACAATGATTCGAGAAGAGATGTTATATTTTTGGCCACAGCTGGAAACGAAAATTATGAACGAAGGCTGGGCATCTTATTGGCATCAACGAATTTTAAGGGAAATGGATCTTTCAAGTGACGAATCCATCGAATTTGCAAAGCTAAATGCAGGTGTTGTTCAACCATCAAAAACAAATATTAATCCATATTATCTTGGACTTAAAATATTTGAGGACATTGAGGAACGTTGGAATAATCCGGATGAAGAATTGATAAGGGATGGGGTAGAACCGAATTCAGGTCGTGAAAAAATATTCGAAGTAAGAGAAATTGAATCCGATATTTCTTTTCTACGCAATTACCTAACAAAAGATCTTGTTTTAAAAGAGGATATGTATTTATTCCAAAAGCAAGGTCGTGATTATAAAATTATCGACAAAGAATGGACCGAAGTTCGTGATCAGCTTGTGAACATGAGGGTAAACGGCGGATTCCCATATATAACGGTTAATCACGGGGATTATATGAAAAATGGGGAGCTTTATTTAAAGCATTGGTTTGAAGGTATCGAACTTGATTTAAAATATTTGGAGAAAGTACTGCCTTACATTTATCAATTATGGGGAAGAGCAGTTCACCTTGAAAGTACAGTGGAAAATAGACCAATGTTATTTAGTTTCGACGGAAGAAATATGCAAAGAAAGTTTATCTAAGACGAAGAATAATGCATACCAATTCTCAGGTGTGCATTATTCTTTTTTTGATTTTCGATAGGCGTTGATTGAAGTTTTCAACCCTGCATACACACCAACAGCTGCATTCCCATAAAAAAAGCCCATGAAAACCGCACCCCAAAAATTGTATTTATGAGCGATAAAGATAGAAAAAATAAGGCCGAGGATCGTCGCAATTGTCGGTACTAAAAAACGAGGAACCCTTAAAAAGATCTTGATTATTTGTGTAACTATTACTACTAATGGGACAGCAATGACAGCGTCCCAAAAATTTGTATGAATAATTGGAAAATGCTCCATCTACACCAACACCTTAACCGTTTTTATTAGCATTTCCTAATAAATAGAAAATGATGAATGAAAAAAAGGAGCATCATTAGACGCTCCTCCCACGGTTCGAACCTTAGTACAAGAATGCAGTACCGACGATAATAAGTAGAATGAACAGAACGACGATCAATGCAAAATTCATTCTGACGCGGTGATGATGGTGAATGTGGCTCATATTATGGCACCTCCTTAAAGGTTCTAACTTATGTTATGGAACATGTGAACAATCTGTATGGGACAACGTGTAATTTTTGAAAAAATGGCTAATGAACAATAATCTAAACCTCAGAAAAAAGTCGGATAACGCAATATAGTTACTTTATACTAGTTCATAAATAGAAGTTAGGACAATAGACTGATGTTTATTTCTGAAAAGTTAGTATAGTATGAAAAGTACACCAAGTTAATATTTTCACATTTCTAATACTTTCATTAAAAGAAATGAGGGATGTAAGGTGAGAATTTTTATTAAGGCATTTTGGATGTTTGCAGTCGTATTAATGATTAGCTTCAACATGACTACTAGTAGCGAAGCAACAGGTACCACAAAACCAAAGACAAATTTTGGGCAAATTGAAAGAATGGATGTAATTACAGATGTATTACCTGAAGGAGAAAAGGTAGTTGCTGTCGCTGTTCAGTACAAGAAGGAAATCAGTAATGACTCACTTTCCACTTTATCGTATGAAGTGAACGCGCTTCATGGCGAGAATACTGCAAAAAGAACCATTACAAAAGTTTACGCAAATACCTCTCCTGAACTTAGCTCTCAAGGAAAAGATGGAAAGTTCGTTATTATTGAGTTAAGTAAAGAGGATCCAATTGCTGGTACATTATTTTACGATTTCAGGACTGGAATTAATACAAGGCTATCCCTTGAATATACGATTACTCAAGAAAAAAATATAGAGACTGTGATTGGAAATAATGTTCCAACCACACCAAATATTATCGTAAATTCGGGTGAGATCAATTTAATCGTTGATGATTTTTCTGAAGAAGTTATTTCAGATAACAAAGGGAACTTTTTAAATTATCGTCTTTTCGAACCTGAAAATACGGAAGGAAAGCAACCTCTCGTTTTATTCTTGCATGGAGCGGGTGAAAGAGGAGTAAGTAACGATGTACAGCTTTTAGCAAATAGAGGGGCGATAAGTTGGGCAGCTCCTGATCAGCAAGCAAAAAATTCTGCTTATGTTGCAGCACCACAGGCAGCGATTGGTAACAGTTGGACTAGTCAGACTAACATGAACCTTTTATTAGATCTTATAGAAACATTAAAAAATGAATACCCTATTGATCCGGATCGAATTTATATCACTGGCATTTCAATGGGGGGTATGGGGACATGGGCACTCATACAGAGCCATCCTGAGCTATTTGCAGCTGCCATTCCTGTTTGTGGGACAGGGAATGTAAATCAGGCAAAAAATTTAGTGAATCTACCGATTTGGGTGACACATTCTGCTGATGATACAACTGTTCCAGTAAGCGGTTCAAGAAATATGATTAATGCAATTGCAGCAGCTGGCGGTAAAGTCGTTAGAGCTGAGTATGCTGGTAATTTAAGTCGAGAAGCTGCTAATGCAGCGGCTCAACAATTAGTAAATACTGCAATGGAAAATGGCAGCCACACTCTTTATTCAGAATTTATTAGAGGAACCACTCCTATTAATGGTCATTTTGCATGGGTTCCAACATATGAAAATGACGTCATGAAAAATTGGCTTTTCTCCTATGTGAGAGGGCATTAAGAAAAGCGCAAGAGCCTTACTCATGGTCGTTCCTTATTTGACCTTTGACTTATCGTAGGAAATGGCAAGAAGTTTGCTAGTCGACAAGCGCTGAACATGGACAGCAAATTTCTAAATTATTAATATAGCCTAAAAAATGCTACCCCGGATGCTTTTCCAGGGTAGCTATTTCATGAGGACTTCAACTTCACGATACATATCAAAACAACAACTCCAAAAGAAACATAGCCCGCAATTCTTACAGGATGCCTTTTGTCTTTATCAAATGATTCGAAGACCCTCGTAGTAATATCCAGAAAAAGCAAAGTGGCTATTCCAATAAAAAGCCCCATCCAAATTGATTTACCAGAATGATTGAATAAATCCAGTAGTTTTGAAATAAAAATAATCCATACGAAACCTAGCAAACCATTTAATATTGCTGAATAAACCATTAATAACCATCTCATCTTTAGCATACCTCCATACAATATCATACCATCATTTGATGAATTTCAAGCGATTCAAAACAGAATTCACGATCAAATTGGAGTATTCATTAGTTTCATCGTAAAACAATGTCGGATTCACAATCAAATTGGAAAATCAATTGATTTCGTTCGAATCGCTGCTGAAGTCACAAGTAAATTGGAAAATCCAACTATTTAATTGCGATTCATTGGGATTTCATAATAATTTTGGAATCGGTAGACAAGTTGGATAAAGAAGGAATTTATAAATTATTATAGAATATTGTTGAAAGAAAATTTTTAAGAAAGGCTGGTGAGGATTATGGAAGTTATCGATTTACATTGTGATGTTCTATATAAAATTTGGGAGAGTAAGGGCACATTAAGGTTTAAAGATTCACCTGAACTGGATACGAATAAGGAACGTATGTTAAAGGGACAGGTAAAGGTTCAATGCTTTGCTATTTTTATTCCGCCCGAACTAAAAAGTGAGGAACAATTTCAAGCTGCCCTTGACCAAATAGATTATTTTTATTCTCATGTATTGGAAAATAATCCTGACATCGTTCATATTCGAAATTGGGAAGATATTACTTATTTAAAAACAGATGAAATTGGTGCGATCCTTACACTTGAGGGTGTTGATTGTATCGGAAATGATTTGCATAAATTAAGTATATTATTTCATTTGGGAGTTCGATCTGTCGGCTTGACATGGAACTTTGCCAATCTCGCTGCAGATGGGGTTTGGGAACCACGAGGAGCTGGACTAACATCATTTGGAAAAGAGATTGTAAAATTTAATAATAAGCATAAAGTGTTTACAGACGTTTCTCATTTAAGTGAAAAAGGTTTTTGGGATGTAATGGAGATTGCTGATTTTCCAATTGCAAGTCACTCCAATTCGAAAACAATTTGTAATCATCCTAGAAACTTATCTGACGAGCAGGCAAAAACATTATTTCAAAAAGATGGATTGATCCATGTTGTCTATCATCCGCCATTTGTAACACATAATGAGACTGCTTATATTTCCGATTTGATTCGTCATATTGATCATTTTTGTTACCTTGGCGGGGTAAGGCAAATTGGATTTGGATCAGATTTTGACGGAATAGAAACACATATTGTTGATTTGGAAAATGCGTCCAAACATCAAAATTTAATAAATGAACTGCTAAAATATTATTCAGATGATCAAGTAAGAGGGTTTGCGGGAGAAAATTTTCTTCGGCATCTTCCAATGTAATTCAAAAAAAATCCAGATTTTAAAGTAAAAATCTGGATTTTTCTACTAGATAAATTGAATATAAATGGGGGAATCTGTGGACTACGTTTCCGTCTGGATCGAGCGCCTATCGTCGTACTTTCACTGCGATAAGACTAATAATCTGGTGCTACATCGATGTACAGAAGTCTCCACTTTTGATTTATTCTTTATCTTCCAGTGCTGCTTTTAGTGCAACTGCCAAGCTATTGCCAATCGTTTCCTCACTGGAATATTTTTTAAGTAATTGCCGTTCTTCTTTTTTACTGACAGCTTCTTTCCTTTGCCCCGCCTTTTCTACAAGATTACATCCGCGACATTGAAAATATGCTCCAGCTTTCCCTGAATGAATTTCCATTTTCTTATGGAATTTAGGACATCTTCAAATCGATATCTTTGGATCCTTGCGTTTCCAAAAATTACATTCTCTATTTGAACATATGAGAATTCCATGACGAGCAGTTAAAAAACAAATTGTTAAATTACACATTGAGGGCATATCTGTTTCCAATTTAGGAGTAGAATATGGAATATATCATACGTCTATTTACAATGGATCAAGCTTTATTCAAATATAGAAACAACATTTACTCCTAAAAAGTTAAATGAAATTTTTAGAGATAATAAAAGATTAAAACAAGAAGTTTAAATTCTTAAGCGAGCAATGTCTATTATGACCGCTAAATAAAAGTGTCCAAACATTTTCTCCCTAAAACTATGGTATATTAGACTGTACATAGTTGGTAAAGGAGTTCGGAAAAATGGCAAAAAGTTTAGTAATTGCTGAGAAACCTTCTGTTGCACGAGATATAGCAAATGTATTGAAGTGTACGAAAAAAGGATATGGATTTCTAGAAGGCGACAAATATATCGTTACTTGGGCGCTAGGACATTTAGTAACTTTAGCAGATCCTGAGGTATATGATATTAAATATAAAACATGGAATCTAGAAGACCTCCCCATGCTTCCAGAACGTATGAAATTAGTTATCATGAAACAAACCGGAAAGCAGTTTAATGCTGCAAAAACACAGTTAAATCGCGGTGATGTGAATGAAATAATCATAGCTACTGATGCAGGGAGAGAAGGAGAATTAGTTGCACGTTGGATAATTGAAAAAGCAAAAGTTCATAAGCCTATCAAACGTCTGTGGATTTCCTCTGTAACAGATAAAGCTATTAAAGATGGATTCAATAACTTAAAGCCTGGTAAAGCTTATGAAAACTTATATGCTTCAGCAGTAGCACGTTCGGAGGCAGACTGGTATATAGGTTTAAATGCAACTCGTGCCTTAACAACAAGATTTAATGCACAATTAAACTGTGGACGTGTGCAAACACCAACAGTTGCAATGGTTGCCGCACGTGAAGATGAAATAATGAATTTCGAACCTCAAACATATTATGGCATTGAAGCTCAAACAGATGGACTTAAATTAACGTGGCAAGATGCGAATGGGAATAGTCGTAGCTTTAATAAAGAAAAAATAGATGCAATCGTAAAATCACTTGGACGTAAAGAGGCGACTGTTGTTTCTGTTGACCGTAAAGCAAAGAAAACATTCTCACCTGCACTATATGATTTAACAGAGTTACAACGTGATGCCAACAAAATCTTTGGTTATTCAGCCAAAGAAACACTAAATATCATGCAAAAACTTTACGAGCAACATAAAGTGCTAACATATCCTCGTACAGACTCACGTTATTTATCTTCAGACATTGTTAGTACGCTTCCAGAGCGTTTAAAAGCGTGTGGGGTAAGCGAATATCGTTCACTTGCTTATAAAGTATTAGCAAAGCCAATAAAAGCAACAAAAGCCTTTGTAGATGATAATAAAGTAAGTGATCACCATGCCATCATTCCAACTGAAGGTTATGTAAATTTCTCAGCATTTACAGATAAAGAACGTAAAATATATGACCTTGTCGTAAAACGTTTCTTAGCTGTTTTATTCCCGGCTTTTGAATACGAGCAATTAACAGTTCAAGTAAAAATCGGTAATGAAAAATTCATTGCTAAAGGAAAATCAGTAATTAATGCTGGTTGGAAAGAAGTGTACGAAAACCGTTTCGATGATGAAGAATCAATGGATGATATAAAAGAGCAGTTATTACCTCGTCTTGAAAAAGATGATGTTTTAACAACAAAGTTAATCGCTCAAACATCAGGCCAAACAAAGCCTCCTGCACGATTTACAGAGGCAACTTTACTGTCGGCAATGGAAAATCCTACGAAGTACATGGAAACAAATAATAAGGAACTTCTTGATACGTTAAAATCAACTGGTGGACTTGGTACAGTTGCAACTCGTGCTGATATTATTGATAAATTATTCAATTCATTCCTTATTGAAAAACGTGGTGGAAAAGAAATCTATATCACTTCTAAAGGTCGTCAACTACTAGATTTAGTACCAGAAGAATTAAAATCGCCAGCGACGACTGCTGAGTGGGAACAAAAACTTGAGCTGATTGCTAAAGGTAAACTTAAAAAAGATGTGTTTATTAATGAAATGAAAGAACATACAAAAGAAATCGTTGCTGAAATCAAAGCAAGTGATAAAAAATACAAGCACGACAACATTTCTACAAAATCCTGCCCTGATTGTGGAAAACCAATGCTTGAAGTAAACGGTAAGAAAGGCAAAATGCTCGTCTGTCAAGATCGTGAATGTGGTCATAAAAAGAATGTCTCACGCGTAACTAACGCACGCTGCCCTCAATGTAAAAAGAAAATGGAACTACGTGGTGAAGGTAAAGGTCAAATCTTCGCTTGTAAATGTGGTTATCGTGAAAAACTATCTGCTTTTGAAGCGAGACGTAAAAAAGAAGGTAGTGGAAAAGCGGATAAGCGTAGTGTACAAAAATACATGAAGCAACAACAAAAAGAAGACGAACCAATAAATAATGCTTTAGCAGAAGCGTTGAAAGGAATAAAAATAGATTCTTAATTAAAATGAGCTGCCAGTTCTTATGAACTGCCAGCTCATTTTTTATTTTTTAAAACGAATGGCGATAAAAAAATTGTACATTTAATTTCTTATGAATCTAATCAGGTTAATATGATGTTCTAACATATATAAATCTTATTAATTCAACTGATTCCCAATAATGAACAAAAAGATTTTATTGATGCAAAGAATGACATATCTGATCAAAAGAATTTCTTCATAATTCCAAGATATTAATCTAGGGTCATAATCCTCAGGCATTTTTATATCAATTAGATGCCCAAGAGCCCATGTAACGATATATTTGGGAGCTTCAATAAAATGCTTTTGTTTATTTGTACAACCAAGAACTCGAGCTAAATCACACGCTACACTTGGCTTTTCTGCTAGAACTAGTGACTTCATAAGATGTATTACATCTTTCATACATTTAACATGGATAGATATCATTATAATGAAAAGTCATGAATGAGTAAAAAAACCATTTTTTTTATAAAACGTCCATACACATTTGCTATTTCTGAATAGACTATTGTGCAAGAGTGATTTCACTCACTTATTCCGAATCAGGAGGTGAGGCAGAATGGGCTTCGGATATGGAGGTTGCGGTTGCGGCTATGGCGGTTATGGCTATGGAGGCTATGGCTACGGAGGTTGTGGCATTGGTGCTTTCGCGTTGATCGTAGTATTGTTTATCCTTTTGATCATAGTAGGAGCAGCTTGGTTCTAAATGAAATCCTGATAAAACGCCATAATGGAGAATGGGAAAATAAGGGCGGAGGGATGCAATATTCCCTCCGCTAAATTTTAATCTTTCGTGCCTGTCCATCGATGTCGCCACAGGACGTGGCAGTTAAGGTAGACCTTCTGTATTGGCCAATGACTTGTAATAAAGGAAACACAACGGAGCTGAAAAAGCGTGCTCAAACTGGTGGGACAAGCATATATTCACTATCCCATGAAGTTGTTCTTAATAACGTCATTGGTTGGAGGGTATTTGACCTTAAGTATTCGAGCTATTAGTTAGATAGAACGGGTCGATGTGGGCTTTGTGGAAGGAAGGGACAAGAAGTATTCTTTTAATAATCGATTTAGATAGACTGGAATGATCCTTTTTTCGATTTCCACAACTTTTCGAAATTTATCATTTCCTTGTAAAGTATAAAAACCAGAAAAGTTTATTCTTCTTCTCTGGCTTTATTACTCTTATTAGCAGGTGGTAGTTTAATCGTAAATGTTGTCCACTCATCGTCAGAAGTGCAATATAATTGTCCATCATGTTTTTCTATAATTTCTTTACAAACGTATAATCCGAGTCCAGTCCCTGTTTTTTTAGTCGTAACAAAAGGTTCAAAAATACTATTTAATAATGGCTCAGGTATTTTGGGGCCAGTATTCGACGTTTCTAAAATGATGGATTGATCTTCGGTCATAAAACCTTTTATTTTTATGACCGAGGAAGTCATTTGTTCGGTTAACACATCGATTGCATTAAAAATAATATTAATTAAAACTTGTCTTATTTCTTCTATGTATCCGTTAACATATAAATGATCTTCAAGTTCCCTTTCTAATTCCACATTAGCTTCAAGGAGCCGAGGATAGATAAAGGACGCAATCTGATCGAGTAACTCATTTAATGAAAATAATGTAACCTCTTGATTAAGCACTTCTTTTCTCGATAACATCAAAAATTGAGTAATTCTAAATTTTAATTGCTCAAGTTCATTTAAGATAATATCCATATATGGAAGTTCAGGATTTTCGGAACGTAACAATTGAACAAAACCATGAATCGTCGTTAATGGATTTCTAAATTCATGAACAAAGCTTGATGTCATCTGACCTAATAGTGTTAGTCTTTCTTCGTGATTATCTTTGTTTAAATGTTTAGAATCTTCAACTTGTTGATCCTTTATTGCTGTAAAAAATTTCGTTGCGAAAAATAAAAATCGATCACTTATTTCAGATAGTTTTAAATAAACAGGGTGAATATTTTCCCAACAAGAGTCATATTGCAAAATTTCGATAAGTATTTCATTCTTGACGATGTTGGCATTATAAATAAAATAGCTGATTTTTGATGTTTCATATATCTTCAAAGATTCAGCGTTCTTAGAAGTAATTTTGTTAAAATATTGATCTAGTTCATTCTTTTCTAATGAAAAAGCACGTAGTATAACCTCAAATAAAAACTGGCCACTTAAAATAGTTTTTTCATAATCATTTTCAGTTGGTAAGATGATTTTCTTTTGCCAACGGGCAAAAATACTTTCTTTCCTTGATTCAATAAATGAAACAATATCTAATTTCAACTGATCCATCACTTCACCTCAATTATATTATACCAGTGAATTCCTAAAAATCTATCAAATGGCAAAAATGTATATATTTAGTTTATTTACCAAAACTATAAAGTTTTTAAATGAAAGAATTGTTTGTCATCTCCTTTTATTATCGTCTATTTACAGAAATAGTAAAGAATCTTTTGATTTAATATTTTTTATTCTATAATAATTCGAAAAATAGGACTTTTCCACTGAATATAAGCCGCGAAAATATACCCATATATTTAATCGAAAATCTAGTCTATAATAATAAGTATTAAATAGTGTTTTTTCTTTATTTGTCATTTATTTTACCAAAATTCAGACAAAGTCTGTGCGTTTTATTTGACTATAACATCGAGAGCCGTTTGCGCCTTACTATAGATTATTGCTTCAAAACATTAAATATGATAATGGGGTGAAGTAAATGAATGGCGAAACTGTTAAAAAGAAAATGATTCATCCGCTTGTTAGAAAATGTATGCAACATCTAGATGTCATCGAAGCGAACGACAAAACGAAACAAATAGTGTATATGTATTTAAAAGCTTTGGACGATGAAATAGATAAATTAAAAAAAGAAACCTAAATGTATAGTAAAACGTAAATAGTCTTAGAAACACCATTTCAGTCATGGTGTTATCTAAGACTTTTTTTGTGTACCCAGGTAAATATTAGTTTTTATAGGTCATTATTGAATTTTGGCTGTCACTTTCTTGACAGGCTCATCGTGATTCCTTTATCTCAGTCAAAGGCCAAACAAGGAACGTCGACAAAACCGGCACGTCCTGTGCCAAAGTCGACGGACCCACATCCTGTGGGCCTGTACGTCGATGGACAGGCGCTTGCGCTTTTCTTTGTCCAGCTTCAGCGCCTATCGACTAGCAAACTTCTTGTCCTTTTCCCTACGATAAGTCAACATCGATTCGCCTTGACAGGCTCATCGTGTTTCCTTTATCTCAGTCAAAGACCCTGAAGTTTGTACGTCGATGGACAGGCGCTTGCGCTTTTCTGAAGAAAAATCGAACTTTTTCTCAGAATTAGTCATAAAAAAACGTATATTATATAATAGTTGCAGAGCTAGAAAGTGAGGACTTTTTGATGAAATATATCATTTTAGCAAAAGAAGCGATTAAGAAATTTTGGAAAAGAGCTCACCTTAACCAAATTATTATTTTGCTTTTATCATTATCCATATTATTTGTGCTTGCTTATTTTGCTTATTTAGCGAGTGCAGCGAATGTCGAATCATTAAAACAAGGCCTTTCTCAATCTACCGTCATTTATGATAAAGATGGGGACGAGGCAAGTAAAATATCAGCTAATCGGATTGAAGGAGTATCGATTGACAAAGTTCCTGCCCATTTACAGAATGCCATCATTGCCATTGAAGATCACCGCTTCAAAGAGCATAAGGGATTTGATGTAAAAGGAATCATGAGGGCCGTTTTCCTCAATCTAAAATCAGGACGAATAAGTGCAGGGGGAAGTACGATTACTCAGCAATTAACTAAAGTCGCACTGTTATCTCCTGAACGTACATTCAAGCGGAAATTGGAGGAAGTATTTTTAGCGGTTGAAATAGAGAAGACATTTTCTAAAGATGAGATTTTAGAAATGTATATGAATCAAGTGTATTTCGGAAGCGGTGCTTGGGGAGTACAAAACGCATCAAGGAAATATTTTGGTAAAGACGTAGAAAATATAACAATAAGTGAAGCAGCGATGCTTGCAGGGATTATTAATCGGCCTACTGCATTGAGTCCTTATCAAAATTATGAAGGTGCAATTAATCGAAGAGATGTCGTGCTAGGACAAATGGAAAAGTATAACATGATCTCCGAACAGCAATATAAAGACGCGGTCGCAGAAAAAATAGTTCTTAACGATAAAGGCGGCGACCCATTAAAAGGGAAATATCCTTATTATGTAGATGCAGTCATTAATGAAGCCATTAATTTATATGGATATACTCAAGATGAACTCTTAACAAGAGGTTATAAAATATATACGGAAATGGACCAAAATCTCCAATCCTCCCTTGAAAAAGTATACCAAAATGACTCACTTTTCCCTGTAAGCAACGATGGAACATTGGCACAAAGCGGTGCAGTTTTACTTGAACCAAGTTCGGGAGGGTTAAGAGCACTCGTGGGCGGAAGAGGAGAGCATACATTTCGTGCTTATAACCGTGCTACACAATTAACAGCACAACCGGGTTCAGTAATGAAACCTTTAGCTGTTTATACACCTGCATTGGAGGCTGGTTATACTCTGCAGGCTAAGTTAAAAGATGAAGCAGATCTATCATTTGATGGTTACCAGCCAAAAAACTATAACCATCAATATCTTGGAGAAGTTCCAATGTATGAAGCAGTTGAGGAGTCATTAAATGTTCCGGCAGTATGGCTATTGAATGAGATTGGTCTTAATAAAGGAATAGATTCTGTTCAGCGATTTGGTCTTCCTCTTCAGGAAGATGATAAATATTTGAGTATGGCTCTTGGAGGAACGAAAACTGGATATTCTCCAAAACAAATGGCTGAAGCTTATGCCGTATTTGCAAACGGTGGACAAAGAGTACAAAGCCATATTATTACTAAAATAGTTGGACCTACTGGGAATGTAGAAGTAGAAGTTAAACCTAAGAAAACACGAGTTACGGACCGTAAGACAACAGAACAAATGACTTCTATGTTATTAAATGTTGTCGAATCGGGAACAGGGAGAAATGCCCAAATAAATGGGTATACGATCGCAGGTAAAACTGGATCAACCCAGCTCCCTTTTAAAGACATCACGGAAGGAACGAAGGATCAATGGTTTGTAGGGTACACTCCTAATTTAGTGGGCGCAGTATGGTTAGGATATGATATTACGGATCGCACTCATTATTTGAAAGGTAAAAGTGGAGACACAGTAGTACCTATTTTCCGTGCTATAATGAGCGGGGCACTTCCTAATGTTGAAAAAATGAGCTTTGAAACTAAATCGATAAATGAGAACTTGAAGCAGCAACAAGAGAATAAATCGTTTAAAGAAAAGTTTGATGACTTCGATGAAAAAATGACGAAAGAAGCGGAGAAGTGGAAGCAAAAGCTCGAAAAAGGAAAAGGAAATCTTAAGAAATTTGAAGAAAAACTCAAGGATATATATAGGAAATATAGACATTAAGGGGCGATTATTTGTCCCTTATTTTTTTTCATAAAAGTATCAATTTCTTGTTAGTATCTTGCTCTTACGCCTATCGACTAGCAAACATTTTGTTCTTTTCTTTTGGGTAAGTCAACTTCAATTCGCATTGCAGGCTCATTGTGTTTCCTTTATCTCAAGGCTTAAGCCGAAGAAGGAACATAAACTAAAAGCTGCCACGACCTGTGGGCCTGAACTTCAATGGGCTCGCCGCTTTTTACTTTTCTTATTAGATGAAAACTTTGAAGAATTATGAGAAAATAAGAATTGTGTAAAACGAGTATTAGGAGGATATACATAATGGAATATCGTATTGAGAGAGATACAATAGGCGAAATAAAAGTCCCTCAAGATAAGTATTGGGGTGCACAGACACAAAGAAGTAAAGAAAATTTTAAAATTGGCGACGAGAAAATGCCAATCGAGATCATTAGAGCGTTTGCGCAATTAAAGAAAGCAGCGGCTATTTCAAATAATAAGCTTGGAAAATTATCCGATGCAAAAACAGCTGCTATTACAAAAGCATGCGATGAAGTGTTAGAAGGTAAATTTAATGATCATTTTCCACTTGTTGTCTGGCAAACTGGAAGTGGCACACAATCGAACATGAACGTGAATGAAGTAGTGGCAAGACGTGGGAATGAGCTTTTAAAAGAACAAGGCTCTGAAGAAAAAATTCATCCAAACGACGATATCAATATGTCACAAAGTTCAAATGATACATTTCCAACGGCAATGCATGTAGCTGCATACGAAGATATTTACAGTCGTTTATTACCGGCACTAAGCCAATTGAAAGCAACGCTACTAAATAAAGAAGAGGCCTATATGAATATCATCAAAATTGGCCGCACACATCTGCAAGATGCTACACCGATTACTCTTGGACAAGAAATTAGCGGTTGGCGTGCAATGCTAGAAAAATGTGAAAAAATGATTAAAGAAAGTGCAGAACATTTACTGAACTTAGCGATTGGTGGAACAGCTGTAGGTACAGGAATCAATGCAGATCCTAGGTTTGGCGATATGGTGGCAGCTCAACTTGGAGAACAAACTGGTTATTCCTTTGTTTCTTCTGACAATAAATATCATGCGCTAACAAGCCATGATGAAATCGTGTATGTTCATGGTGCTTTAAAAGGACTAGCTGCTGATTTAACAAAAATAGCTAATGATGTTCGCTGGTTGGCTAGTGGTCCTAGAAGTGGAATTGGCGAAATTACGATTCCTGCTAATGAGCCTGGAAGCTCCATCATGCCTGGAAAAGTCAATCCGACACAAAGTGAGGCACTGACAATGGTGGCAGTTCAAGTGTTTGGAAATGATGGTGCAATTGGTTTTGCTGCTAGCCAAGGTAACTTTGAACTTAATGTTTACAAGCCAGTGATTATTTATAATTTCTTGCAATCTGTGCATTTACTTGCGGACGGAATGATTTCATTCGATGTTAATTGTGTAGAAGGACTTGAGCCAAATGTAGAGGTAATCGAAGAAAACGTAAACCGCTCATTAATGCTTGTAACTGCATTGAATCCATATATTGGATACGAAAAAGCGGCAGAAATTGCAAAACTAGCATTTAAAGAAGGCACAACATTAAAAGAAGCAGCTATCAAAACTGGCTATGTAACAGAAGAACAGTATGACGAATGGATTGTGCCAAGTAAAATGGTGAACCTTTAATAATCTCATAAAAAAGAAACTGCCCCCGGTATTACACCGAGGGCTTTTCCATTTTTATAAAATTGTAATGTGTTAGCGAGAAAAACCGCCAAGCTGTTGCTCAGCCATTTGCACTAAACGTTTCGTAATCTCTCCACCAACAGATCCGTTAGCACGAGAAGTTGTATCCGCGCCAAGGTTTACTCCAAACTCAGTTGCGATTTCGTATTTCATTTGATCGATTGCTTGCTGTGAACCCTGAACTAAAATTTGGTTGGAGTTGTTGTTAGCCATTTTGTGTCATCTCCTTGTTGTGAAATATAGTATTGGTTGGGCTAGCCGGAATTGCACCGGCGCACAATGTCTGTGCCAACTTTGGTTAACCCAATAGTTTAAGCGCTTTTGTATTTTGTATTATGTTTTTTTTACATTAAAATATGCGCTAACGTATCAGGGAAATTTCACCAAATATTCTAGTTGTACGTAAATGTAGTATGTTTCTTTTACACAGAAAAACCCCTACCTTTTTCAGGTAGGGGTTTGATTCATATATTTTAGCGAATTCTTTGTTCAGTAGTAATATCAAAGAAATGAGCTTTGTTCATATCAAATGCAAGATCCATTTTTTGGCCTGGCTCTACAATCGTTCTAGAGTCAATTCTAGAAACGAATTCTTGGTTTCCAACTTTTGAATAAAGCATTGTTTCAGCACCTAAAAGCTCTGCAACTTCGATAGTAACATTTATTTTAGTACCTTGTGAAGCTTCGATGAATGCTGGCTCGTCATGAATATCTTCTGGACGTACACCAAGTACGAGTTCCTTTCCAACATAACCTTGTTCACGAAGCATTTTCAATTTACCTTCTGGAACAGAGACTTTAACTTTATTCTCAAGTGTGAAGCCGTCAGCTTCTAGTTTACCATGGAAGAAGTTCATTGCAGGTGAACCAATAAAGCCACCAACAAAAATATTATCAGGATTATCATAAATTTCTTTTGGACTTCCAACTTGTTGGATAATTCCATCTTTCATAACAACGATACGGCTAGCCATTGTCATCGCTTCTGTTTGGTCATGCGTTACGTAAATAGTAGTTGTTTGTAGTCTTTGGTGAAGTTTTGCAATTTCTGCACGCATTTGTACACGAAGCTTAGCATCAAGGTTAGAAAGCGGCTCGTCCATCAAGAATACTTTTGCGTCACGAACGATCGCACGTCCAAGAGCAACACGTTGGCGCTGACCACCGGAAAGAGCTTTCGGTTTACGATCTAAGAAGTTTTCAAGACCAAGGATTTTGGCAGCTTCGTTAACACGTTGTTCAATTTCTTTTTTCGGCATTTTACGAAGTTTCAATCCGAATGCCATGTTATCATAAACACTCATATGTGGATAAAGAGCGTAGTTTTGGAATACCATCGCGATATCGCGGTCTTTTGGAGCAACATCGTTTACTCGCTTATCATCAATGTAGAAATCACCTTGTGAAATTTCTTCCAATCCAGCGATCATACGAAGTGTTGTAGATTTACCACAACCTGAAGGACCAACGAAAACGATGAATTCTTTGTCTTTAACGTGAAGGTTGAAGTCTTCAACAGCTGTAACTTTGTTGTCATACACTTTATAAATATTATCTAAACGTAGTTCTGCCATGTTATTTCCCCCTAAAAAGTATTGTTATTAATTCATAGTTTACAGAATCCGCTTTCATGAGACTATGGACAGGGTGCACAAAAAAAAGAAACGATTTTTAGGCAAGCTGCATATTATTTTTCGTCAATATGCAAACATGCTAAATAAGCAAAAAATGCCCCGTGAAATGTTTTAATGTCGATTCCTGTTTTTTCAATAAACTTATCAATACGGTATTGCAGGCTATTTCGATGCATGAATAGCTGCTTTGCTGTCAGCGTGGCATTTGACTGATTTTCAATATACGCTTTAATCGTTTCGGCTAATTCCATATCATCTTTTAATAAGGTATGTACATCAGCAAACATGATATTTTTTTCAGATTTCGGAATCATTTGATATAAGTAGAGCGGCATCAGTTTTTCTCTAGTAAAAATTCTTTCCTCCGGGTGTTCAGATTGGGACAATTCTAGCATTGATTGTTCTAGGGTAAATAACGATTTCAACGAATCGTTTGTTTCTTGAAAGCGACCGATGAAAAAATGAATTTTAAAGAAAAAATCACTCTCAAATGCTTGAATAGCGGAAAAAAGTTCTTCTTCGGTAATAGATACATTACTTTGCTCTTCTATAATAACCCCTTCGTTATTACTAAAAGGAACAATCAATACTTCATTTGAAAATAAACTTTTCACTGCTTCTTCCCATTCATCAAATTGAAATACATCACGAATATTTTTAATAGAAAAGTGAATAAATCTAATATAGTTTGTATGTGTAGTTGGAAGTGGGCCATTACTAATTAAATAATTACGCCACTCTTTGGCAAAAGTAGAAATGGTAGGCTCACTCTTAACATCATTTTCAATTGGAAATAATAAATGTAATAAAGATCTTTCTTTTTCGGAAAGATCAGATTTGGGTATACCTATATAATTTTCATCGCTTTTTAACCAAATATATCCTAGATCGTTATTTGGTTCACTAGCAGAAATAGCATTTGGATACAATTGTAATAATCGATTGAACATAATGTCGCCTCTTTATATAAAAATAAGAAAGTATAAGATTTTTACTAATCTATATTATTGAACTTTGGCTTTCTTTGTCCAGCTACAGCGCCTATCGATTAGCAAACTTCTTGTCCTTTTCCTTTGCGTAAGTCAACATCGATTCGCCTTGCAGGCTCATCGTGTTTCCTTTATCAAAGGCCAAGCAAGGAACGTCGACTAAAATAGGCACGTCCTTGTGCCATCGTCGACGGACCCACATCCTGTGGGCCTGTACGTCGATGATCAAGGCACCTCCGCTTTTATTTCATAATAGGGAAGGGCTGACATGATGCCAGCCCGCTAAATTTCTTTCGGTTCGTCTTCAGGAAAAAAATCGATGGCTTCTTCAATGTTTGTGTAATCAGATCTCATATGAACAGAGCCCCCGGACATCCCTTCATTAATCATTCTGTCCACATCAACATATAATTGGTCTCGTCCTTCATGTTGTGTATCAGGTAAAAATTGATGATCTTTTTTATCTTGACTCATTTTTCATCAGCCTCCTTTAGAATAGTTTGGAGGCAAGATGTATGGTACATTCATTTTATTGGTTGGTAAATATGTGTAATATTATTTTGTCACCGCTGATTATCATATATATGATAAATCATTAAATCATGTATTTGTTTTTCCAATGATAAAATATATTGCTCATCTGGTGATATTGATTGCCATTCAATTTTTCCGTTAGGATGATAGATCCCATTGAATTTTTGTTGTCGAAAATAAAATGAGAAAAGCCATCCAGGAAGCAGTTTTTCTTTATAAAGTGATTGAATCTGGAAATGTTGAAGCATGTAAATCACCTCATTGTTTATTTTAACAGAAAAGTGGATGGCCAATAAAGACTTTGTCAAAAAATTCACTTATTTGACTAAAAATAAGAATCCTTTTGTACACTGGAATCGTAAAAGCTATAATATGTTTTATCAATTTTATATTGCACTAACCGAGATTCATGAAAGGATGATATAGATGCAAAACGGATTGTGGTTAATTTTATTTATGGTAATCATTGGAGCAGTAATTGGTGGTTTTACCAATTTTATAGCTATTCGAATGTTGTTTCGTCCATACAAAACATTTTTTATCGGAAAATGGCAACTTCCATTTACTCCTGGGTTGATACCTAAGCGTCAAAATGAACTTGCTGCACAAATCGGAAAATTAGTTGTCGGTCATTTAGTAACTCCGGAAAGCATTCAAAAAAAGCTTTCAGAAGAAAAATTTAAACATGATACGGAAACTTGGTTCTCAGGTAAAATTAAAAGCTTTTTGGAAAAAGGATTGACGTTGGAGCAGCTTTTAGAACAATTTCATATTAAGAATCCAAGTGAAAAAATACATTCCTTTATCGATACAAAAATAGAAAAAAAATATGGAGTCTTGAAAGATAATTTTTGGCAAAAAGAAATTCAAGAGATATTACCAAATGAATGGAAAGCCAGTGTACATGGTAAAATTCCTGCAACTGCAGATCGAATCATTCAAAAAACAATTGAATACTTTTCCAGCCCTGAAGGAAAAGACAAAATAAAGACATTGATTGAAGACTTTTTGAAGGATCGTGGGAGACTTTGGAATATGATTCAAATGTTTTTTGGCAACGACTCTTTAGCCGAAAAAGTCCAACCTGAAATTATCAAATTTTTAAATAGCCCCGGAACAAAATCAATGTTAGTAAATGTTATTGAATCAGAATGGAATAAAGTGCAAAATAATCAGTTGGGTGAATTGTTGAACCAATTAGAAGATGAGAAAATACTATTTTATTTAAAAAAGTTTGTAAAGGATACAGTCCAACTAGAAAACTTCTTTAAAAGGGAAATTGCGGAACTCATTTTACCTTTTAGAGATACGATTGAAGAGTCATTTGTTCCACGCATATTGGAATCAGCGGGGATTTATTTAGCACAACGATCAGGTGAAATTATTGAAAGATTTCAAGTGGAGGATATTATTCGGGAACAAATCGAATCGTTTTCCTTGCCTCGGCTTGAGGAACTTGTCATTTCAATTGCCAAAAAAGAATTAGTCATGATCACATATTTGGGCGCGCTTCTTGGAGGAGCCATTGGCCTAATTCAAGGAATTATTGTTTTATTAACTTCGTAATATGATAATATGGCAGAAAGGAGGAATGACCTTTATGGCTACAAATTTGTTTGATTATGCCTATGATCTTGAGAAAGCTTTGCGGAACAGTAATGAGTTCATCCATTTAAAGATGATGTACACCGAGGTCGAAAATGATGAAATTGCAAAATCGATGTTTGATGCTTTTCGAAATATTCAAATGAATCTTCAGCAAAAGCAAATGGAAGGGCGAGATATTACAGAGACAGAAATAATGGAAGCCCAGGAAATTGCCAATCAGGTCCAAGGAAATGAAAAAGTGACGAGGTTGATGGAAGCTGAACAACAGTTGAGTATGTCAATAAATGAATTAAACAAAATCATTATGAAACCACTTGATGAATTATACGGTTTTATCAATCAATAAGGAAAAATATGCCGCCTTCTAATGAAGGCGGTTTTCTATTTTTATAAGTGATGTGTTCTATCCCAAAACATTTTACATAAATATAAAATAGGATTGTTATATCTTGCACGATGAGGGGGGACATCATGGTTTATAAAATGCTTGTATTAAATATTGACGGTACATTATTACAGGATAATGGCCGCATAAATAAAATGACCCGTGAAGCAATCGAATTTGCACAATCAAAAGATATAAAAGTAGTATTGGCTACTTCAAAAAATTTTTCAGCAGCAAAAAGGGTAGCGAAATCATTAAAAGTTGATAGTCATATTGTTTCACATCAAGGTGGATTTATAGCTAAGGAATTAAACAAGCCTGTTTATGTAAATAAAATTCACGAGAAACTGACGAGTGAAATAACAACATTTCTTGAATCATTTTCTTGTCAAATAAAGCTTGTTCATGAAAAATTTTCAATTGGAAATAAAGTAAAGCTGCCGGATAATATACTAGCAAAGGTTGTGTTCCAAAGAGCGAACCGCTTTACCTATTCTGAACAATACGTTGATCAACTAAGTGAAAAACTAATTGAAAATCCTGTTTCACCACCAAAAATTGAAGCCATTTTTGATAACACTGCACATGTAGCTGATGCTATAAAAGCAATGGAAGAAATGTACGATGAGGTTGTATGCATTAAAACAGATGAAAAAAAGCTCGATATTGTTGCAACAGGTGTTTCAAAATTGAATGGAGTTAAATATTTATGTGAACAATATGGTGTAAACAGACAAGAGGTTGTAGCGATTGGAGCGGGGTTCGATGATCTACCTTTAATTAAATGGGCAGGACTTGGGGTAGCTATGGGAAATGCACCTGATATCGTTCGATCGGCAGCGAATTGGAACACTAGGACGAATAATGATAATGGTGTGGCCTATATGGTAAAAGAACACTTCCGTAAACAATACAAACTAGAATTCTTGAAAAAAATAAACGTTTTAAAATAATAGTTTCTACATGAGCTCTCTTTGTGAGGGCTTTTTCTATTTGTTTTTTTAATCGTATGGGCGCTTGCTTTTCACTTGCGGCACGCGACTCTTCTGTGCTGGACACGACTGTAAGGTCGCGCCTTTGGCCCCAATCTACATTGTTTAAAAAACAACAATGAGTTTTAACAAAACCCTCTTTTTCGTATAAAGCTTGTCCTTTCTTATACATGTCTTATGATGTATAATAATAGGAACGTACATTCGATAAAAGAGGGAGGGCTATTGATGGATGGAATACGTTTTATTCATACGGCAGATTTACATTTGGATAGTCCTTTTTTAGGCTTAAAGCATTTGCCAAAAGAACTTTTTACCCTAGTTCAAGAAAGCACCTTTACTGCATTTGAAAAGGTAATTGACACAGCCATTGAAGAAGAAGTTGATTTTATTGTGATCGTTGGGGACTTGTATGACGGAGAAGACCGAAGCATAAAAGCACAAGCGAGATTACGTAAACAAATGGAAAGGCTGAAAGAAAAGGATATAAATGCTTATATTTTGCACGGGAATCACGACCATTTACAAGGAAGCTGGATAACTATAGATATGCCAGACAATGTATTTATTTTCGGTAAAGATTATGAAATGATTCCTTTCACGTCAAAACGTGGTGACAAAGTCCATTTATATGGATTTAGCTACGGAGAGCGTCATATTGTTGAAAGGAAAATTTTAGGATATCAAAAAATAGGTCATGCTGATTTTCATATCGGTCTTCTTCACGGACATTGTGAAGGTGGAAGTACCACACACCAACCTTATGCTCCATTTACGATTCAAGAAATGCTGCAAAAGGATATGGATTATTGGGCTTTAGGTCATATACATACGAGGCAAGTTTTACATGAAGCTCCATTTATTGTTTACCCTGGAAATATTCAAGGTAGACATAAAAATGAAGACGGTAGTAAAGGGTGTTATCATGTTTCTCTTTCAAAGAGTGGATTAGGCGAACTCACCTTTATTGAAACAGCCGCTATTCAATGGGAATCCGTCAATATATACTGTAATGAAAATATTACTCTTTCTGAGTTGTATAGCAAATGTATGGAAGAAATGGAATCGACGATGCAAGCTAATCAACAATCCACCATGATCGAAATTCAACTTCAAGGCCCATTATCTAATGAAATTAATCAAGCAATAGACAATGGCGAATTTTTAGAAATGCTCCAAGATGGAATTGATTTTCATGAAATATTTGTTTGGCCTTTTGCGTTACATAAGCATGTTATCGTAAGTCATAATCTTCAAGATTCTTTTATAAAAAATCTTGATATAACAGTTGAGGATATGGAGAAAGAGGGGGCGTTTGAACAATCCATTTCAAGTTTATTTTCTCACATATATGGAAGGCGATATTTAATAAACCTTGAGGAAGAAGAGAAAAAAGTCCTGTATAAAGCAGCTAAAGACTTAATCTTAGCGAGCATAGCAGCTGGTGAAGGGAGGGGAAGGGATTGAAGATAAAGAGTCTTCACATATTTGGATATGGAAAATTCATTGATTTTTATATCGATGATTTTTCTAATATGCAAATAATTTATGGTGAAAATGAAGCAGGTAAATCGACAATCATGTCTTTTATCCATAGCATCCTTTTTGGTTTCCCGTCTAGGCAACAATCCAATTTAAGATATGAACCTAAAAACCACTCTGCATATGGCGGCAGACTTACTTTAGAAACTATAGAACATGGGGATGTCATCATTGAAAGGCTGAAAGGAAAATCAGCTGGAAACGTCACTATTTTTTTGAAAAATGGAATAACTGGAGGAGAAGAACTTCTTTCTGAATTGCTTAGCGGAATGAATAGATCTTTGTATGAAAGTATTTTTTCATTTAATCTTCAAGGGATTCAAGAAGTACATAAATTAAAAGGAGACGAGATTAACCGTTATTTAGTAGCTTCTGGCACAATGGGGACGGATATATTACTAAATATAGAGCAATCATTTCAAAAAGAGCTAGATCAACTTTTTAAACCGAACGGGAGAAAACCGAAACTTAATGAAATGATTTCTTTATTGCGAGAAAACGAAAAAGATTTACAAAAGGCAAAGCAAAAAAATGACGAATATGGATCATTACTTATTAAAAGAGAAGCTACTGAGGAACAATTGATACTTCTTCAAAATGATTTACAAATATTAAATGATGAACTACAAAAAGTAAATGAATTAGTTGAAAAGTGGGAGAAAGTAAAAGAATATGACCGTATTCAACGTCATATTGTGGAAATCGGGATTGTTCATTTTCCGACTGATGGATTAAAGCGATATGAAAATACTTCTGAAAAAAGGATTGAGATTTCCAGTCGATTAAAGACTTTACAAGAAAAAATAGAAAATATTGATTATCGAATCGAGCAAAATACACCATTAACATCGTTTCAATCGATAATGGAAAGAGCAGAAAAAGTGATTATGGAGTGGCCGATATACGAGCAGCTCCAGACTGAGATCATTAGCCTAAAAAGGGAAATATTAAGTTATACAGATCAAGTGGAAAGAATATGCCGAGATATAAATTTTAAAAACGAGTCTCATTCTACAATATTCAACTTAAATCTTGGACTTGATATGAAAGGTAATATAAAAGAAACCCTACATGACCAAGTTACGTTAATGACTAAGCTAGATTCCGTTCAAATTCAAATAGATAGTACACATAGCGAAATTGAGAAGGTTGAGGCTGCGTGTGAATTAATTGAACAGAACATGTTGTCCGAAAAAGATTTTAAGAAATTGGAAAAAGAAAAGGAGAATTGGAAAAATCCTAATCAATTAGTTGAGGAAAAGAATAATCTTGAGAAGACTATTAAAAAGAATAAAAGTGACGCTAAAGGTACGAAGAAAGCATTTCTTTTTAATGCATTATTTTTGCTTGGAGCGATTGGATTTATTATATGGGCAATTCTTGCATCGGAGTGGATGATTGCTGTTTTTGCTGGATTAGTTCTTGTATATGTTTTAACAAACTTAAAAACTTTCTTAAATCGACTACATTTTACAAAATCAGATAATGTAAAGCTGCAAGCACGCCTTCAAACAATTTCAGAGATAATGATGGCCAATAGTCGAGATAATAATCCCATTCAACTTTATGATGAGCAATTAAATTATAGAAACCAGTTACAAAACTATGATCATCAATTGGATCAAAAATTAAAACATATGGATCAACTGCAAAGGCAAAAAATTGAAACATCCAACCTCATTCAAAGAAATCAGATACAGATTAATAACATAAAAGAGGAATTGGGATTATCCGTTCATTTTAATGATACTCGTCTTGATGAAGCTTTTGACTTAATAGTGGAACTCGTAAAAATAATAAAAGCTTCTCAAAAAATAGAGGAAGAATTAAATCTGAAAGTACAGAAACAGGAACAATGGATGGAGGATCTCCATGAAATTTCTCATTCTGCAGGATTGGAATTTTCGGAAACAGGAGAAGCGATATTTCGACTAAAGCAATTATTACAAGTTGAACGAGAAAAAAAGCTCGTTCAAAAAGATCTTTTTATTAAACTGAATGAGCTTAAAGAAGAAAGTGGCCAATTGCAATTAGAACTACAAGAATATAATTCCTTAAAAGATCAATTGTTTAAGATAACCGATACTAACAACGAGGAAGAATTCCGACAACAAGCAAGTCAATTCAATAAACTTGAAAAACTAAATGAACGTTTTGAGATTCTACAAGCGCAATTGGGGAATAGTTTACTGAAGCATGCAGAAGCTTATCAATCTGACATGGATTTGAAAAGAAGAAAGAATGAATTAATGAATTTAATAGATGATAAATCTTCATTATTAAATAAACTTAGAAATGAATATGCATCTCTCCGTCATGAAATACAGGTTTTAGAGGAGGGCGGGACCTATACTGAGAAGCTGCATCAGTTTTATTTACTAAAATCATCATTTAATGAGGAAGCAAAAATATGGGCTAAATATACAGTTGCCAAAACCATTTTACAAAAAACGATGGACAAGTATATAGGGGAGAGGTTCCCTATAGTTGTATCAAAAGCACAAGAATATATGGCGTTTTTAACCGATGATGAGTATAGCAGACTTTATTTTCTTGATGATGAAGGGATCGTTATTGATCGAGCTGACGGACAACGCTTCACACCCGCTGAACTCAGTCAAGGAACGAGTGAACAGTTATATACTTCATTGAGATTAGCTCTAGTACAAGTGCTTTATGAGGATTATCCATTTCCAATTATTATCGATGACGGATTTGTCAATTTCGATACACGTCGAACAGGGAAAGTACTTGGTCTAATTGAAACGATTAGTAAAACTACTCAAGTAGTATTATTTACATGCCACGAGCATATTAGAAATCGTTTTTCAGAAAGTAACGTCAAAACTTTGCCGCAAGAGCGGGATGTTTTACAAACTTTAAAGTGATAAAGACCTTACTAAACTGATATGGTATAATTTCTGTAGTATTTAACTTATTTCAACAAAAGTCCTAATTTCAATATAATGGTTGGAAGAATGATAGATAAAATTTTAATATGCAGAACTCGTTCAAATCTTCGCTGAAATAAGTTAAAGCCTCCGGTAGATGACTCAGTTTTTTTAAATGATTATCGAGGCAAACTCGATAAAAACCTGGGTGCAATCACCGAGGCGTAATTGATTGGAGAATCGGGGTGTTTTTTAATGGTAAAAGAACTATTACAACATGATGTAGGGGAACAAGTAGATTTGTTTTTACTGATTAAAAGTGTGACAAAAGGAATTGCAAGCAATGGTAAACCTTTTCTAACTGTTATCCTTCAAGACCGTTCTGGTGATATTGAAGCGAAGCTCTGGGATACGTCCGATGAAGAAGTGAAAATGTATCAGCCAGAAACCATCGTACGAGTAGCGGGAGAAGTACATAATTACCGTGGAAGGCTACAGTTAAAAATAAGGCAAATAAGACCGACAACCCATCATGATGGTGTTCGACTCTCGGATTTATTAGAAAAAGCACCTATCAGTAAAGATGAAATTTCGAGTAAAGTGACACAATATATTTTTGAAATGAAAAATCCTAATATCCAAAGGGTTACAAGACATTTATTAAAAAAACATATGGATGGATTTTTAGAATATCCGGCAGCAACAAAAAATCATCATGAGTTTGTATCTGGTTTAGGGTTCCATGTAGTTTCTATGCTGGATTTGGCCAAAGCCATATCGGAGTTATATCCATCATTAGATCGAGATTTATTATATTCAGGTATTATTCTTCATGATCTTGGAAAGGTCATTGAATTATCGGGACCTGTTTCAGCTACTTATACAGTTGAAGGAAATTTACTCGGGCATATTACGATCATCGTAAATGAAATCGGTAAGGCCGCAGAGGAACTCGGTATCCAAGGTGAAGAAGTAGTAGTCTTACAACATATTGTTTTAAGTCATCATGGCAAGCTTGAATGGGGAAGCCCGAAACAACCAATGATTAAAGAAGCGGAAATTTTACATTTAATCGATAATCTTGATGCCAAAATGAATATGCTTGATCGCTCTCTACAGCGTGTAAAACCAGGCGAATTTTCAGAAAAAATATTCCCATTGGATAACCGTTCGTTTTATAAACCAACTTTCCATTCATAATGCCTTCTATGAGGGCATTTTTTTTATTGAACGCTCATATAGTGTAGCAAGTGGACAAGCACCTGAAAGGAGCGATTATATTGTCTTTGCCAATTTGGGTATACTTTGTGATCTTAGGAATCTTTACAAGCGCATTTATGGCGATCAAAACAGCAAAAGAGGATAAGGAGATGGAAACAGAATGGATTGAGAAAGAAGGGCAAGTATACATTGACAGAATGGAAAAGGAAAAAGTACAGAGAGGCAAGGTAACCGTTTCAGAGGAATAAACAACGTGTAATTACTTATTATTTAGATAATGGAATTTCTGATGAATATTTTATTTAGACACTGTAGAGGTAAGGGTCTGTATATTCACTGGTCAGGGTCTCAAGGGGTTACTGGGGTCCTTAAGCTTCGCCGATTTCACTGGCTCAAGGTCTCAAAGGAGTAATTGAAGCCTTAGGCCAGACTGATTTTGCATCTGAACGGCCTCAATCCGGTTATTGGGGTCTTAAGCTCTGCCGATTTCACTGGCTTTGCGCCTCAAAGGAGAGTTATTGAAGCCTTAAGCAATATTGATTTAGCATCTGAACGACCTCAATCCGGTTATTGAGGTCTTAAGCTCCGCCGATTTCACTGGCTCAAGGTCTCAAAGGAGTTATTGAAGCCCTAAGCCATACTGATTTAGCATCTGAACGACCTCAATCCGGCTATTGAGGTCTTAAGCTCCGGCTCCGCCGATTTTACTGGCTCATGTCTAAAAGGAGTTATTGAAGCCTTAAGCCACACTGATTTTACATCTAAACGACCTCAATCCGGTTTTTGGGGTCTTAAGCTCCGTCGATTTCACTGGCTCAAGGTCTCAAAGAAGTTATTGAAGCCTTGAGCCTCACTGATTTTGCATCTGAACGGCCTCAATCCGGTTATTGAGGTCTTAAGTTCCGCCGATTTCACTGGCTCAAGGTCTCAAAGGAGTAATTGAAGCCTTAGGCCACACTAATTTAGCATCTGAACGGTCTCAATCCGGTTATTGAGGTCTTAAGCTCCGCCGATTTCACTGGCTCAAGGTCTCAAAGGAGTTATTGAAGCCTTAGACCAGACTAATTTTGCATCTGAACGGTCTCAATCCGGTTATTGGGGTCTTAAGCTCTGCAGATTCTACCCGCTTTAGGGTCTTAAAGGAGTGATTAAGGCTCTAAGCTCCTCCGATTTTATACTATGAGGCTCTCTATCTAGCTATTGAGTTCGAAAAAGTTGATAATTTCACATTATTGCAGATCTATCCTACTTAGTTTTCTATGCATGAAGGTCCCGAAGCAAAAAAAAAAGCTGCGCATCGCAGCTCTTTACTTTTTATCAGTATCTTTGTTTGTGTCTTCTGTTTGATCCTCAGCTTTTGGTTCTTCGTAGTTAAGAATTGGATCAAATGTTGTTTTTAAATCTTTGTCCTCAACTTTTAGGTTAGCTTTTTTAAGTTCTTCTTTCATTGTCTTTTGAACTAGTTCAGCATCAACCTTTGAAAGTTTTAAATCATACTCATACTTGTCTTTTACTTTGTCAAACGGTTCTTTTTCTTTTATATCAGTTACTTCTAAAAGATGCCATCCGAATTGTGTTTGTAAAGGTGCGCTAATTTCATCTTTTTTCAATTTGAAAGCTTCATCTTTAAAATCTTGGTCCATGCTCGGATCATCATAAGCGATGTAGCCAAGGTCTCCACCTTTTTCAGCTGTTCCATCTTCTGAATATTCCTTCGCAAGTGCCGCAAAGTCTTCACCTTTATCCAATTTTCCTTTTATCTCTTTAATCGTTTTTTCATCTTTTACGATAATATGACGTACTTTTCTTTCTGGTTTTTCATTATCGTAAAATTCTTTTACTTCTTTATCCGTTACTTTTATATCCTTTGTAGCCGCTTTTTCTTGAAGGAGATTAAATTTCACAGCTTCACGGAATTCATCCTCGTCTTTAAAACCGTTTTGAGCAAGAAGCATTGAAAACTGAGGGCCAACTTGTGCCTTTATTTCGTCCATTTTCTTATCTACATCTTTATCAGTTACTTTATATTCCTTTGAAAGGACCTTGTCCAAAACAAGCTGTTGTAAAACCTGTTCTCCTACTTTTTCTTTCATAGCCACATAAAGTTCATCTTTTGTAACATTTCCTGCTTTCGATTTCACTACTGCTTCGCCACCATTACCACCGCATGCAGTAAGACCAACGACTCCTGCAGCTAAAGTAAGGGATAATACCCATTTTTTCATTTCAGACACTCCCTATATTTATGTCAATTATTGTTGAAAGCCACAAAACATACTATATCATAAAATATCAAATAAAAAAAACTCTTTTCAGGACAATTCACCAAAAAATAGGCTTTTGATTCAACCAAGACAAATATGGAGGGCATATGCTATAGCGAAAGAGTAAAGGAGGTATCAATATGAGCTTTGGTAATTTCTCAGGTTTTGCGTTCGTTATAGTACTTTTCATATTGTTAATCATTGTAGGTGCCGCTTATATATAGATGAAAAATCTGCAATATATGGGCTAATATCCTGACACCTAACATTAATTTTGAATAGGATGAAAAGAAACGTCCTGGAGGGGGTGTAAATAGTGAGTGGAGGAATAGGATACGGAGGCGGAGCTGGTTTTGCATTAATCGTGGTATTGTTTATCTTGTTAATAATCGTAGGAGCATCATGGTTTTATTAAAATGGATGCATTAGGCTTAAAGGGCCATACAACATAAAAAGGCGGATTCCAAAGTGAATCTGCCTTTTTATCTTGATTCATCCTGCCTAGCCTCCAACGCTTATCGACAAACAAGCTTTCCTCGATAAGTTCGCATGGAGTAAGACCACCGCGTTCTGTAGCAAAAATCGACGGAATACGTCGATAATAAAGGAACTTCCGCTTTTCTATGTGTATAAAATTTCAATATATGAAGAAAACAATAAAATAGTAATTAAGATATTGATCGTACGAAATACTTTTGGTTGACGTTCTTCAGGGATTTCTCGCTGAATACAAAGCGAGTTGGTTAGATTATTAAAAATGTATAATATGAAAATAGCAAATACAACAAAGATGGAGATCAATGTTCATCCTTCCTTTCATCTCCCATATAGTAAAAGGATAGCAAATTCAGTTGAAAAAAGATAGATTAAGATTTATGATTGTCCATGATTTATTGCATAAATCTTATTCCTTTACTAATATTTCATAACCATCTTCATTCTCCTCAATCATTGCACCTTTAGGAGACGAAAGTAATGACTTTGCGTATATCATGTCAATTGAACAAAGACCGACATGATAAGCAAGCAAGATGGTTAAGTAATGAACATATTCCGGAAATAAGAACATAGCTAGTACTAATATCGAGTTAATAATAAAAAAAGGAAAAAATAACGAGGTGGCAAACCTTCTTTTTGATGTAAGGTTACGAATCGTTATATGAACAATTGGTAAAATATAAAAATAAAAATCTAAGTCAATTTTCAAATGTTTATAATGTTTGAGTAAAGGAATTACATGAAATAGTTTATGCACAGGATATAATAAAATAAAAATGCACGCAAATACAATAAAATAATTATCGTTTAACGGATTAACTGCAATAGACTGCATTAATACATAAGCAAACACAAAAACAAGCAACGTAATAAAGCTCGATATGATAAATAGACGATAGAATTCGTATTTTTTATTTACATTATATGATTTCCAACAATGCATGAATGATAACCTCCAAATAAATTTGACATCCAAGCAGATTCAACTACATACTTTACGATGAATTATGCAGAATAGCAATAGGTAATTTTCATTTTTTATATTTATATCTATTGGAGGATTATAGGAATAAACAGCGAATACACTGATAGATAGACCAATTTTATAGAGGAGTTTTGTGTATGGATAAATTACTGGCAAAAATAGAATGCCTAGAATTTCATCAAAAATTATTGCTGGGAATGATCCGATCGGAAGGACATGAATTTGACCGGTTAATTATAGAGAAAAATCTTGATGAGAAAGAAGTAAGGGAATTTTATAAATTATGTGAAGATGTGAGCAATGATATGGAAGCACAAAAAGCGGACAAATTTGTTTTTTATGCACCGCTTTTTAAAGAATTTGTTATGAAACTTAACCCTAAGTTAGAGCCGGGCGAAGTAATTCATGCTTGTTTGCAACAAAATATTTACTTCGATCTTATGAAAATACTTAAGAAAAATTTATAATTAATTTTGTTGCGAAAGTGAATATTCGGAAAAATATGTTTGCAGATACAATGTAAGATTACTTTATACGACTGTTTTCATATTACTTTTTTTCATCTTGCCATTTTCCTCAATAAATTGAGTTTCTATATTGTGAAATGATTTCTCGAAAATTTCCATGAAATCATCCCCATAAATATTACGAATAATTGCCATAAGCTCAATGATATCTGGAAACTTGCCATATAACTCTCGAAGAGGAAGTGCTCCTTGATAAACGGAGTTATTTTTTGGCTCATATGCTTCCATTAATTGTAATAACAGACTTTCTCCTTGATTTGTAAGCTTGATGTAAGTATTCCTCTTGTCGCTTTCTTTTTTTGAAAACTCTAGTAATCCACGATCTTCCAGCTTTTTGGAGAAATTGAAAGCAGTAGAAACATGCATTACCCCAAATTTAGCGACATCAGATATGGAAGCCCCATTTAAATGATAGGCAATCCATAAAATATGGTGTTCATTAATATTTAAATTGTATGGTTTAATCCAACTTTGCCAATCTTTTTCAATTGATTTCCATAGTGCTTTGCTTAATTGAGCCATTCTTTGGCTAAAAAGTAACGATTCAATTAGTGAATAATGTTTACCTTCCATTCTTTTTCCCCGCCCTGTTTTTTGTTGTGTTATCTTTTTTTATTTGGTGACTTTGTAAATATGCACGTTGATTTCCACTCTAGGCGCTTGTTATCTACAGGCGTCAAAGACTCCTCATTTCTTGACGTACTTATAATTTTTTTCTAGGTTGTATTGTCTAGCTGAAGGTGCCTTCTGCTTTTTCATTCGCAGGAGTCTCGATCGTTCCGCTCTATTCAACTTAGGAAAAATCAACAATGTGGATTAACTAAGTCCATTTTGTTGAATAATCAAAAAATTTCACTTTTTTGATTCCACGTGGTTTGTATTGAAATAAAAATAGCTTTTTAATTATTATGCCAATAAAGTAAAAATTAATAAAGATGTAAATTAACAAAAAATTTATGAGGGGTTGCCTTGCAGTGACTGGCAACCTCCTCATAATGTTAAACTGTTGCTTTTTCTTCTTGTATTTTTTGTTCTAATTGTGCAATGGTGTTTTGGATTTCACGCATTTCTTCTTGCATTGCTGTGATATTGGGCTCGATTTCTCTTTGCCATTCTTCGACGGCCATTTTTACATCGCCTGCAAGCTCTTTAATGATTTCTTTTCCTTCTTTTGAAACTTTCGCAACAGAATTTTTAATATCTATCGCATCTTCTTTTAAGTCTTGGGCAATTCTGACCCATTCGCCTTTAGATTCTTTTAGTTGATTGCGAAATTCCTTTCCAGAGCTAGGAGCAGTTAATAAAGCTGTTGCAGCGCCGACAACACTACCGAGCAAGACTCCATATGCAAGTGCTTTTGTGTTCAAAACAATCACCTCAACCATTATTTGTTATTATTTTAACCTTTTTTCCAAAAAGATAAAAATTCCAGGAATCAAGATGATGTAACAGAATACGTCCATGGTTAACAATGAATTTCTATGCCAAATGGTTAGGTTTAAAATTTTTTAGGAAAATGTCTTTCAATATAAATTTACTTTCCCCGAGGCTACTCATGTAAACACTTTTTTTCGCATAGGATGGAATAAGACAGGCGATTGAGGTGATTACATTGAAAGGAGTCTCGACTTTTTTTATAGTTATAGGATTTATTTTTTTAATAGGGATGTTTTATTATTTCTCTGCATATCAACGACCAGGAATCTTCCCTCCTAAAAGGATTTTAAAAAATCGCTCATTCTCATTAGGGGGTGCTGGACTCATATTTCTATTTATCGGTATATTAATCATTATATTGGGAAAATGAAATAGAACCTGGAGGATGTATCCAGGTTCTTAGCTTTTATTAGGCTGCGTTGGCTAAATTAGATCTTTTAAGAATCGAGCTCGCAATAGGATACAGAATGAATAGTATGATTGCGTTAATAATCATTGCAGGAACAACTCCAGATCCAAATAAAACTAAAAACGGTCCAGGCAATTCAAATAGGATTGCTGCAGATCCAAGGAATACAACCCCTGAAACAACGGTACAAAGTGCAGATAAAATAGTTACTCCAATAATATTAGGAATTCTTTTAACAATTAAAACGTATAAGCCAAAAAAGACAAATGCTGTAATTGGTTTATCTATTAAGTTAGGGATTTGCCCCATAGGGAATCCAGTTGTTAATGCTGTTAGGATTCCAGTACCAATACCCAATAGTAAAACGTTCTTCTTCTCAGGAAATAACACAATCCCTAAAAACATTAATGGTAGCGCCATGTCAGGTTTTATACCTGCTATAGGGGGCATAACAAAGTGTAGTACGGTACCGATTCCCATCAGTAGCGCTAGAATTACAAGTACTCTTGTATTCATGAATAAATCTCTCCTCTTCTAAACTATTCTCTTCTCATTTTCCTTTCCTAGACATGCACTTTTGCTGCTAGCGAAAGATTAAGAATATTGTAGCATAATAGTCCTAGAGAAAGAAGAAGTATTTTTTATAAGATCAGAAAGTATAAAATTATTTAAGGTCTATATTTTTGAACTAAGGCTTTCGTTGTCAAGGTCCATGCGCCATCGGCTCGAGCTCAAATAACCTGATCCACTAAAAGTCAAGAGCGACTTTTGTTGGATCAGGTTATTTGGTTGTCGGCGATTACGGGCGCCTTGCGCTTTTTTTGAAAATAAGATTTGTTAACCAAGCACGTTGATTTTCGTTTCATTCGCTCGCATATCGCGGACGGATCGGAGGCCTCCTCGTGCCTTCTGCTCCAAACCACTTAGTGGAAAAATTAACAATATGCTTTAGCAAGGCAAAAAAATAACTCCCACATAAGGGGAGTTATTTTGAAATATGCTTGTGAATAGATTGTGCGATGGATTGAAGATCGTCCCCGGTATAATCTGCCTGATGACTAATGTATTTTGTTCCAAATCCGTCATTTTCATCGTATCGAGGAATGAGGTGCAAATGGTAATGGAAAACAGCTTGACCAGCAAAGGCTCCATTATTATTTAATAAATTCAATCCGACAGGCTGAAATTCTTCCTGAATGGCTCGAGCAATTTCTGGCACAACCTTAAATAACTTACTTGCAGTTTCCTCTGGTAAATCGTATACATTTTCATTATGTATTTTCGGAATGACTAAAGTATGTCCTTTTGTAATTTGGCTGATATCAAGAAAAGCCAATACATCTTCATTTTCAAATACTTTTGCTGATGGTATTTCACCATTAACAATTTTACAAAAAATACAATCGCTCATTTGTTTCACCTTCCTAAGGATAATACGGATATTTTAGCATACCCCGTCCGGAAAGTGAAAACGTGCAGGATTTAATAAAAATCCTGCACGTTGAAGGGATTAGCGGGTTACTTGGAAAGGTTTCTTCTTTACATCATTTCGTTTTAATGAAATGATTTTATTAAAGAAATATCCGATTTTTCAAAGCCCAACGCAATCATCTCCCTTGTCAATAGTGTCAAGTTTGATAAGCATGGTCAATGTTCATCGTGGCTTTCCGCTTCTACTGCAGATAAGTGTCTTCGACAACCACCCCAGCTTCGCTTAGTCCCGCTCCTTCGATATTATATTGTCCATATTTTAAATCGAGAATACAGGTAAAAATAACCATAAAAGTAGTATGTCTCTCGAGTTTTCTTTTGGTACAATAATGATACTGTAGTGATTAATAAGAAAGGGCGTTTTTCATGTCTTTACTTGAAGTGAAGAATTTAACTGGTGGATATACGAAAAATCCTGTTTTAAAAGATGTATCATTTTCAGTTGATGCTGGACAAATGATCGGTTTAATTGGTTTGAATGGAGCAGGTAAAAGTACTTCGATCAAACATATAATTGGATTAATGGAAGAACGATCAGGTTCCATTACGATTAATGGATTATCATTAAAGGGACAACCTGAAGAATATCGGAAACAATTTTCGTTTGTTCCTGAAACTCCGATATTATACGAAGAGCTAACATTGGAGGAACATTTAAAATTATCTGCGATGGCATATGGACTTTCTGAAAAAGAATATGAAGAGCGTATAGATCGACTATTAAAAGAATTTCGTCTTGATAAAAAAATCAAATGGTTTCCAGCTCACTTTTCCAAAGGGATGAAACAAAAAGTCATGATTATGTGCGCGTTTTTAATCGAGCCGTCCTTATACATCATTGATGAACCTTTTGTCGGACTTGATCCTTTAGGAATTCAATCCCTACTTGATTTAATGAATAGCATGAGAGAGAAGGGGGCAGGAATTTTAATGTCCACTCATATATTGGCGACAGCAGAACGCTATTGCGACGGATTTATTATTTTACATAATGGTGAAGTTCGAGCAAAAGGGACCTTACAGGAATTGCAAAAGGAATTTTCAATGCCAAATGCTACATTAGATGATATTTATATACAGCTGACAAAGGAAGAGATGTCATGAAGCATATTTATGAGTTATGGCGGGAGAGATTTCAAACTTATTTGAAAGAGCTTCGGCGCTATCTGAAATATATGTTCAATGACCATTTGCTATTTGTACTCATTTTTGGTGGGGGAGCAGCGATTTACTATTACTCAGGGTGGGTAAAAACATTAACTTCAGGATTTCCTGTAGGAATCGTAATGGCGTTTATATTGGGGATTGTATTGACGGTAAGCCCAATCTCAACTCTTCTGAAGGAAGCAGATCTCGTATTTTTACTTCCTCTTGAGACAAAGCTCGGGCCGTATTTTAGAAAAGGGATGAGCGTAAGCTTTATTAGTCAAACATATATTATTTTACTGATTCTTGCAGCTTGTATGCCGATGTATGTTCAAGTAACGGGAAATGGTTTTCAGATGTTTTTTTACATGCTGCTCTTAGCCCTAGGCTTAAAATTATGGAATCTTATGATTCATTGGCAAATGTTAAAAATAAGAGATTCTTATGCGCAAATTTACAATTGGATCATTCGCTATATTTTTAATGCTCTTTTGTTTTATTTCTTTATTGAAAAAGCATCGTTTTGGTTTTTCGGAGTCGTTTTATTAATCATGGCTGTTTTTACAATTTATGTAAGGGAAGCTACTAAAGATAAAACGATTAAGTGGGAAATATTAATTGAAAAAGAACAGGGAAGAATGCAGGCATTTTACCAGGCAGCGAACATGTTCACAGACGTTCCACATTTAAGAGGTAGAGTGAATAGAAGGAGATGGTTGGATCCAATCTTTTCCGTGATTCCTTACGGCAGTGAACATACATATCGTTTTTTATTTTCAAGGACGCTTTTAAGAATGAGTGAATTTTCTGGATTGATAATAAGACTTTCTCTAATTTCAATTTTTATCATTCTTTTTAGTGGGAATTTCTATTTGTCCGTTATCATTTCTTTGCTTTTTCTTTATTTAACCGGATTTCAATTATTTCCGTTACTTCGCAAACATGAATTGAAGATATGGACGAGCCTATATCCGGTTGAGCAGTCTCAAAAAAGAAAAGCTTTTTTAGCACTATTATTACAAATCTTACTTGCCCAAGCGGTATTATTTGGAATTTGTGCGTTTATCAGTGCGGGGTTGCGTAATGGGATCATAGTGTTAGTAATCTCAATTATTTTTACGTTTGTATTTGCAAAACTTTATGCACCGGGTAGAGTTATGAAATTGGAGAAATATTATTAGAGGTTACGTGTATTAAAAAGCGAGTGTACAAAAAGCATGTCTTACCTTGGATAATAAATATTGGTCGAACATAAACCGGGACTAAAATCATTGATTTTAGTCCCGGTAGTTCGTAAATATAGAAAAATGTTTGCTTTTTTATGGTCTCAATTTAGCATGCATTGGGATAGAGCCAGTCGTTAATATCATTTCTGTCTCGATAAAAGTTTTATAAAGCATTCTACATTATTTAGTTGTTTTGCGCACGTAATGCTGCCAATCCTAATGTTTTTGCTGCTGCAAGCATCGCTTTTTCATTAATATCAAATTTTGGATGATGATGAGGATAGCCTTGCTCGACACCATCTGGTCTTGCTCCTGTGAAAAAGAATGTCCCTTTCACAATTTGCAAATAATAGGCAAAGTCTTCGCCGCCCATTTCTGGTTTTGTTTCTTCAATTAAAGTATTTTCAGGTACTTCTTTTGCCACATCAACAAGGAAGTCTGTTTCAGCATCGTGATTAACAACAGCTGGATATCCTCGATAATAGTTAAACTCATAATCGCAATTAGCCGCAATACAAGTACCTTTTACTATTCTCTCAATCTCTTTTTCAATCATATCTCTTACATCTTCGTTAAACGTACGAACCGTGCCTCCAAGTTTTGCTTGATCTGCTATTACGTTGAAAGCATTGTCGGATACAAAAGATCCTACGGATACAACCGCTGATTCAATTGGAGATACTCTGCGACTTACGATTTGCTGTAGGTTCATGACGAGCTGAGATCCAATTACAATTGCATCTTTCGTTTTATGAGGCTGTGCACCGTGACCTCCGTATCCTTTAATGGTAATTTCAAACCGATCTGCTGCAGCCATTATCGGTCCTTTTCGGTAACGAATATTCCCATAAGGACCATCTGCCCAAAGATGGGTACCAAAAATGACATCAACGCCATCTAAACAGCCATCTTCAATCATAGGTTTAGCACCGCCTGGAGCAAATTCTTCCGCATGTTGGTGGATCATCACATATTCTCCAGAAAGTTCTTCTTTCATTTCATTCAAAACCCTTGCCAATATTAATAACGTAGCAGTATGTCCATCATGACCGCACGCATGCATGACTCCAGGGACAAGTGATTTAAAAGTAAGACCTGTTTCTTCATGAATAGGTAAAGCATCGAAGTCTGCACGCAATGCTACAGTTTTTCCTGGTTTTCCACCTTTAATTTTAGCGACAACTCCATTGCCGCCAACACCGGTTTTCACTTCCACACCAAGACGATGGTAGTACTCTGCGATAAACGCAGCTGTTTTAACCTCTTTAAAGGAAAGTTCAGGATTTTGGTGCAAGTAGCGTCTAATTTTAACCATGTCATTATAGTAGTTCTCTAATCGTTCAAATAGTTTTTCCTTCATATCTACGCACACCCACTTAATAAATATTTTTAGGCTCGAAATAATTATATCAATTTTTCAGAAGAGTGTGCGAAGGAAATTAAAAAACCCGGAGATTACACTCGGTTTTTTTATCCTCAATCTGTATTCTTTTCTTCGGAAACAAAATAGGTTGAACTATATGCAGGCCCTGAAAATATATTAGTACCTTTTGATTGAAAATGGAGATTTTGATACATATTAGAATTTTTCCATGTACGAATATGCTCTTCGTCATTCCACATCGTCATTAGCAAGTACGTATCATTTGATAACGGACGAAGCAAACGAGCTGTAATAAATCCAGTTTCATTTTGAATTAATTTTACCTTGTCCGCCATTCCATAATCAAAAATCGGCCTGTTTTCATCTCTTACTGGAATAAAACTGCATGCAACGACACCTTCATTTGCAAAGTCGCCTACTGCTTCCATTAATTCATACTTTTTAGGTGATTGGAATACTGTTGATCCTGTTGTTTCATGCCAAAGCAAGCAACCTTCTACATTTTGCATTAAAACCATTTTTTCATTTGAATACTTTTCTTCTATTTTTTTCAAAAAATAATGAGTCCCCATCGCGATATAAACATACATACAACCACCTCATTCTCATTTAATAACGTTTATTTATTGTATTTAACCTATCATAAGTTTTACCCTTGAAACAGATTGGCAAACAGTCAGTAACAATATACATATGAAGATATAAAAAGGACAAATTTATGACAACAAGCGTAGTTGCCTATACTTTGAATAGGAAAAATACTATAGTTATATCGGATTACTTTATTTCTAATAATTTTTAGTTCATTCACTTTTATAATACAATACAGTTACTGAAACCTTGAAAGGTGGACAATCATGAAAAACATTGAAAATGATACTTTTTTGCGTGCTGCCAAAGGAGAGAAAACGGAACATGTTCCTGTTTGGTATATGAGACAAGCTGGTCGCTCTCAAGCTGAGTATCGCAAAATAAAAGAAAAATATTCACTATTTGAAATCACACACCAACCGGAACTTTGCGCGTATGTAACTAGGCTCCCTGTTGAAATGTATAACGTGGATGCAGCCATTCTCTATAAAGATATTATGACTCCACTCCCAGCAATAGGAGTCGATGTAGAAATAAAAAGTGGGATCGGTCCAGTCATTGATAACCCAATCCGTTCGATTAAAGATGTAGAAGCTTTGGGTGAAATTCACCCTGAAGAAGATATTCCATATGTTCTTGATACAATCAAAATTTTAACAGAAGAACAACTGACAGTTCCTTTAATTGGTTTTACCGGTGCACCTTTTACTCTCGCTAGTTATATGATTGAAGGTGGCCCTTCTAGAAACTATCATAAAACAAAAGCTTTCATGTATTCTGAACCAGAAGCTTGGTTTTTATTGATGGAAAAGCTAGGAGATATGGCTGTTACATATTTAAAAGCACAAATCAAAGCTGGTGCAAGTGCGGTACAGATCTTTGACTCTTGGGTAGGTGCGCTAAGTAGAGCTGATTATAAAAAATACATTAAACCAGTCATGACTAAAATATTTACTGAAATGAGAACAGAGAATGTTCCATTAATTATGCACGGTGTAGGGGCAAGTCATTTGGCCTTGGAATGGAATGACCTCCCACTTGATGTCGTTGGACTTGATTGGAGATTGCCGATTGCTGACGCTAGAAAAATAGGTGTTACAAAAGCAGTTCAAGGAAATTTAGACCCTGCTGTCTTAATCGCGAATTGGGAAACAGTTGAAGAACGTGCAAAAGAAATTATTGATCAAGGCATACAATCACCAGGGTTTATTTTTAACCTTGGACACGGAGTATTCCCAGAAGTCGATCCTGAAATGTTAAAGCGTCTCACTTCATTTATTCATGAATACAGTGCTGAAAAGTTAAAATAAAGATCATACGAAACGGAGTGAACGAAATGACAAAAAAGAAAATGGGACTTTTAGTAATGGCCTACGGAACTCCATACAGTGAGGAAGATATTGAACGATATTATACACATATTCGCCATGGGCGTCCGCCTGCGAAGGAAGCTCTCGAAGATTTGGAGAATCGATATAAAGCAATCGGCGGAATATCACCCCTTGCCAAAATTACACAACAGCAAGCTTTCGGACTTCAAGATCATTTAAATGAAATTCAAGATGAAATTGAATTTAAAGCATATATCGGTTTAAAACATATTGAGCCATTCATTGAGGATGCTGTGGAAAAAATGCATGAAGATGGAATTGAAGAGGCTGTTTCGTTAGTTTTGGCTCCTCATTTTTCAACGTTTAGTGTGAAATCATATAACGAGCGTGCGAAAGAAACAGCAGAAAAGCTTGGTGGTCCAGTTATTACATCTGTTGAAAGCTGGTACCAAGAACCTAAATTCATACAATTTTGGGCAGATGAGGTTAAAGAAGTATATCAAACTATGCCAGAGGACGAGCGAAATCAAGCTTGCTTAATAGTATCCGCTCATAGTCTTCCAGAAAAAATTCTTCAATTAGGAGATCCGTACCCTAAGCAATTAGAAGAAACAGCTGATTTAATCGCGAAAGAAGCGGGTATTACAGAATATGAAGTTGGCTGGCAAAGTGAAGGTAATACTCCTGATCCATGGCTAGGACCAGATGTACAAGATTTAACTAGAGAACTATTCGAGAAAAAAGGCTATAAAGCCTTTGTGTATATTCCTGTGGGATTCGTTTCAACACATCTTGAAGTTTTATATGATAATGATGTGGAATGTAAAGTAGTAACGGATGAAGTAGGTGCAGCATATTACCGACCAGCTATGCCTGATGCACAACCTAAATTCATTGACGCTCTTGTCTCCGTTATTTTAAAGCATCTCGGTAAAGAACAATAACTAGTAGAAGTAGGCGATTTTAACTTGAATGACAATAAAAAAAAGGTTGTTGTGATCGGTGGTGGAATAACTGGTTTAACGACAGCTTATTATTTGCAGAAAACAATTGATGAACGGGACCTTCCCATAGAAGTGACACTCCTGGAAGCAAGTCATAAATTAGGAGGCAAAATCCAAACGATTCATCAAGATGGTTTTGTCATTGAAAGAGGACCTGATTCATTTTTGGAGAGGAAAACGAGTGCCGCGGAGTTAGCTAGGGAAGTTGGATTAGGTGATGATCTCGTTAATAATACTGCTGGTAAATCGTATGTATTAGTAAAAGAACAGCTTCATCCTATGCCTCAAGGGGCTGTAATGGGAATTCCAACTAAAATAGGTCCATTTGTAACGACTGGGCTCTTTTCTGTACAAGGAAAAATGCGTGCAGCATGTGATTTCATTTTGCCTCGATCAAAAAAAGAAGGCGACCAATCTCTTGGTCAATTTTTCCGAAGAAGACTTGGTGATGAAGTAGTCGAAAATTTAATCGAACCGCTTCTATCAGGAATATACGCAGGAGATATTGACCAACTCAGCCTAATGTCAACATTTCCTCAGTTTTATAAGGTGGAGCAGGAGCATCGAAGTTTAATTCTTGGAATGAAGAAGACGACGCCGCAAGCGCCTAAAAATCGTTTAACAAGCAAGAATCAAGGCATTTTTCTTACATTAAAAAGTGGTTTGCAATCATTGGTTGATGCAATTGAGGAGAATTTAACTAATTGTACAATCATGAAAGGTGTACAAGTCACATCATTAGTAAAACAGTCTGATTTAAGCTATGAGCTGAAACTGAATAATAATGAAATCATCCAGGCAGACAGCGTTGTGATTGCATTGCCACATCTAGCGATTGCAGAGCTTTTACATGAAAAGGAATATTTAAGCAGTTTGAAACAAATGCCTGCCACAACGGTAGCAACTGTTGCTATGGCATTTGATGAAAAGGATGTTGAAAATTCTCTTAATGGTACTGGGTTTGTTGTTTCTAGAAATAGTGACTATACAATTACAGCTTGTACATGGACAAATAAAAAATGGCCACATACAACCCCAGAAGGAAAAGTACTATTGAGATGCTATGTAGGGCGAGCTGGGGAAGAGGCGGTAGTCGAACTTTCAGATGTGGAAATTGAGAAAATTGTTTTAGAAGATTTGAAGAAAACGATGGATATTGAAGCAAAGCCGTTATTCACAATTGTTACTCGCTTGGAAAAGTCAATGCCTCAATATACTGTTGGCCATAAAAACAGAATAGAAGAAATGAAGGATAAGCTTGGTGATGATATGCCTGGTGTTTTTGTGACAGGAGCTTCTTTTGATGGGATTGGAATTCCGGACTGTATCGACCAAGGAAAAAAAGCAGTACAGGATGTTCTTCAATATATAAAGTGAAGCAGCTAATTATGTTAGCTGTTTTTTTCTTGCTTTTAAAAAAGATATATGTTAAATTTTAAAGTACAAACTGACTGAAAATGTATTTTGGTCAATTATTGAAAGGAGGTATATATAATGTCTATTGATCGTAAGCGACTCATCATTGAAGCTGCTACAAAATCCTTTGCTATGTTCGGGTATAAAGCAACCTCGATGGATCAAGTTGCAAAAATAGCTAATGTTGGAAAAGGGACCATTTATACTTTTTTTACTAATAAAGAAGAATTGCTTAGTGAAATTGTCAACTCTTTAATAAAAGAAATGAAGGCAGCTGCAGAAGAAACCATTCAAGAAGAATTATCGTTTTTTGAAAACGTCAATTTAGCTATATACGAATTATTGAAATTTAGAAAACAACATCAATTAACGATAAAGCTTTTTCAAGAAGAACGGGAAATTGGTACCCCAGCGGTTAAAGAAATGATGGATAAAGTTGAATCAGCAATCGTGAATTATATTAAAGATAAAGTGGTAGAAGCGATTGAAAAAGGTGAGATTCGAAAATGCGATCCGGAAATTACAGCATTTATTATGCTGAAGATGTATATATCTTTAATTTTCGATTGGGAAAAATCTCATAAACCATTGGATAAAGAAAAAATTTCTGAGCTGTTCAAATTTTACTTATTTACGGGATTATCAAAGTAGATGATCCGTTTTTTTAAAAGGTGATTGACCAATTGAGAAAAATAGTCATAATGTTTTATTTTTACAAAGGAAGGATTTTTGTATGCGAAACACATTATTTTTTGCTGAAGTTAAACAAATATTTAAGAATAAGAAACTACTAATTCCCCTTATTGCTGTGATGCTCGTACCAATATTGTATAGTGGAATGTTCTTATGGGCGTTTTGGGATCCGTATGATCGTCTTAGCGATTTACCAGTAGCGGTCGTAAATAGTGACGAAGGAGCCGTTTTTGAGGATAAAGAATTGCAGTTGGGAAATGAACTTGTTGAAAAATTGATGGAGAGTAAGGATTTTGATTTCCAAGTTGTTGAAAGCAAACAAGCTTATAAAAACCTTGAAAATCAGAAATATTATATGCTCATTGAAATCCCTGAGCATTTTTCAGAAAATGCGACTACCCTTTTAGATGAACATCCTAAAAAGTTGGAATTAAAATATATACCTAATGAAAGCTATAATTTTTTATCTGCGCAAATCGGGGAAACAGCTATAAAAGAAATAAAATCAGCTGTATCAAAAGAAGTCGTAGCGACTTACTCAGAAACGATGTTTGATAAAATAAAAGAAATGGGCAACGGATTCGCACAAGCAAGTGACGGTGCAAAAGAATTATATGATGGAGCAGGAAAACTTAATAATGGCTCGATAACTCTGAAAGAAGGATTAGATGAACTAGCTGAAAAATCGATTGAGTTTAATAACGGTGTTTCTAAAGTGCAATCTGGAAGTGATGAGTTAGCTCAAGGAGCCGGAAATCTTGCAAATGGAATTACACAATTAAAAGAAGGACATGGAAAGCTCGTAGATGGAGCAGTTGCTGCAAATAAAGGCGTTCAGACATTATCGAGTGGAGCCAATACTTTAAATGCAGGTTTTAAAAATGCGGATAAAGCAATGGGGGACGTCATTTCCGGGGCAACTCAAATACAAGATAAAACAGGCTTTTTAGCGAATAAATTAGCTGAATTTCAAACAGGTGCCGGCGAAGTTGCAAAAGGTGCAAGTGATTTACATGCAGGAATCAAACAAATGCAAGAGCAACTCGTAAACATTGATAATCAGTTAGCCGACTTACCTTTACCTGATGAAATAAAGAAACAAATTGGAAACCAATTGAAAGCTAATCTTGAAGCAGGTATTGCAAAACTTGAGGCTGGAAGTAGTGCAGTCGAAAAAGGAACTGAAACATTACATTCTTCTTCAAAAGAAATTCAAAAAGGTGCAAGCACATTAGCTGAGAAAATGGGTGAATTAACAAAAGGGCAAAATCAATTAAAATCAGGATTGGATGAACTTTCCTCCGGTTCAGGAGAACTATTAAACGGAATTCAAGCATTAGAAGGAGGACAAAATCAATTATTAAGTGGAATTTCATTATTTGATGAAAAGTTAACAGAAGTTAGTGAAGGAGCAAATAAGCTTTCAAATGGGGCAACAACATTAAGTGGTGGAATGAAGGAATTAGCTTCAGGTTCTTCAAAACTTAGTGATGGAAGCAATCAATTAGCGGGCGGCACTAAAGACCTTGTAGATGGGATGAAAAAGCTTGAAGATGGATCCGCTGAGATGAAGGATAAGCTTTCGGACGCTGGAGATCAGGTAAAAGATATAAAAACAAACGATGACACGTACGATATGATGGGTGAACCGATTACAGTAGATAAAAAGGCACTCAATGAGGTACCAAACTATGGAACAGGATTTGCACCATACTTTTTATCATTAGGTCTTTTCGTTGGGGCATTATTGATTTCAATCGTTTTTCCTCTAATAGAGCCTGCGATTTTACCGAAGAATGGAATTAGTTGGTTTATTGGGAAATTTGGTGTACTTACAATAGTGGGAATCATCCAATCATTACTAGCTGATGCCATCATGTTATTTGGTCTCAAAATAGAAGTTGAAAGTGTACCTCTCTTTATTTTGACAACAATTGTTACAAGTCTAACATTTGTAGCACTAATCCAATTTTTAGTGACATTGTTTGGAGATCCTGGTCGCTTTATTGCTATCGTTATTCTCATTTTGCAACTGACGACAAGTGCTGGAACGTTCCCACTTGAGCTAATTCCTCAACAGCTGCAGCCGTTTAATGTATTTTTGCCGATGACCTATTCAGTTCAAGCATATAAAGCAGTCATTTCTAGTGGCGACTTCAGCTTTATGTGGCATAATATAGCTATCTTAAGTTTATTTGCCATTGGTTGTATGGTGATGACATTTGGATTCTTTCAATATAAACATAAAAGACAATTTTCTGTATTAAATAGTCACGCATAACAAAAGGATCTGAACATAAATGGGTGGCCAGTAGTCGTAAAACGACTATCCGGCCACCCATTTTATTTTCATTGTTTATTCGCAGCTTTAATATCTTTTATAATTTGTTTGAATGGAACATCCTCGTTTCCAGGATAATCTGCAATAATTTCTCCTTTTTTATTTAGGAGATAAAATCTTACACCGTGTATAACTTGGTCATCATTTTTGGGTTTCTTAATGATAGTTTTAAAGTTTTTTGGGCCGTAGTCCTCAATTTCCTTTTGTGAATATCCTGTCAAAAAATGCCAAGTTGAAAAATCTGCATCGAAGGCTTCACCATATTTTTTCAACGCATCTGGTGTATCAATTTCAGGATCGATGCTGAAAGAAACGAAGTGGATATCTTCTAATCCAGCATCTTTTACTTCTTGTTGAAGCTGGCTCATATTCGAGGTCATTGGTGGACAAACAGTCGTACAGTTAGTAAAAACAAAATCCGCTACCCATACTTTGCCTTTTAAATCATTAAGACCTAGTGGTTTACCATCTTGGTCTGTATAATTAAAATCTTTTATTGGGCTTCCGCTTTTAGGAGCCGAAGAACATGCACTTAATAAGAGAAGAATAGAACATAAAAAGACAAAAAATCGTTTTTTCATACACGAAAAAACCTCCTAAAAATCAATGCTTGCCTTCATTATATAATAATAGTTAAAGTTATTGGATAGTACAGTAGATTGTTCGGAAATTCTCCAAATATATGGCTAGAAAAGTGCAAACCACACGAAGCAGCTATCGCAGGATTTCGATCCAAGATTTTCGATAAAAGAACTAAGACGAGGTCGGAAAAGAGAAGGTGCTAAAACTGGAGTGATAAGCAAATGATCTATACACCTGGAAGCTGATATTCCCTTCTGGGCTAGAGGTTATTTGACTAAGAAACCTAGCGTGTCTGTTTACCTTAGACTTTATAAAGTAAGTAAATATAAAACGGCAGAAACTTATATACTTGCATAAGAAGTGAAAAAAGGAAGCGAAGGTCCGCTTCCTTTTAAGAATGTGCTTTTTTCACAGGCACAATAACCCGTTCCTTACTCATCATAAAAATAAATATGACCGCTAACAAAGCTGGAATAAGTGCCCACATAAAAGTGTGAGCAATTGAATTAGATAATGCATCCGTAATTTTCTCTAAAACAGGTGCTGGTATTTCTTTACGTGTTTCCGGGGATAAAAGCTCCCTGGAATCGCCAAAGCCTTTACCATTTCCCATCCCAGCAAATTCTTTAGTTAATGAATTCGTGAACAAATTTCTTTGAATAATTCCGTAAATCGTGATCCCTAGGGTCATTCCAAGAGAACGAAAGAATGTAAGGGATGACGTTGCGGCACCACGCTGGCGCATATCAAAATTATGAATAGCCGACATACTTAATGTTGAGAAATTGAAACCTACTCCATAGCCGGTAATGATCATAAATATAGTTACCACCAAACGAGATGTATCAGGGGTCAGTGTACCTAATAAAAATATACCGGTGATAAAAAAGATACCTGACAAAATCATGATATTACGATAACTCGTCTTAGTCGTTAATAATCCACCTGATTGACTGCCGAAAACAGACCCGAGCATCATCGGAGTTAAAATGAGCCCGGAATTTGTAGCAGTCCCGCCGAAAACTCCTTGAATATAGATTGGTATGTAAATCGTTGCGATAATGAAAGTTGCACCGTAAAAAAATGCAATCGCGTTACTCGTAGCGAATAGCCGTTTTCTAAACATTTGAAAAGAAATGATCGGTTCCGTTGCTTTTCTCTCAACAAATAAGAAGGTTATAAAGAATGCTGTGAATAAGCTAAATAATCCTATGATAATCAAGGAATCCCATGCATATTGATTCCCACCAAGTTCAAGAGCGAACATTAAACAAACAACTGCCCCTATGAGAGTAAAAGCTCCAAACCAATCAATTTTCTGTGACCTGTGTTCAAGTGATTCCTTATAAAAGAAAGAAATTAATAAAAACGAGATGATCCCAATTGGAATATTGATAAAAAATATCCAATGCCATCCGATATATTCTGAAATATATGCACCAAGAAGCGGACCGAAAAGACTTGACGTCCCAAAAACAGCTCCAAACAGTCCAGTCATTTTACCGCGTTTTTCAGCTGGAAAAATATCAAACACAATTGTAAAGGCAATTGGCATCAATGCGCCTCCACCTAAACCTTGTATTGCCCGATAAATACTTAGTTGTGTTATCGTATTTGCAGTTCCACACAGAATAGAACCAAATAAGAAAAAAACTAATCCAAAAATAAAAAAACGTTTGCGACCATACATATCCGATAATTTACCGAAGATAGGCGTTCCTGCCATAACAGTCACCAAATAGGCTGATGTCACCCATACAAATTTATCAAAACCACCTAAATCGGCAACAATCGTACCCATGGATGTCGCTACTATCGTATTATCCATTGCAGCCATTAAGATAGCTAACAATAACCCAGTTACGACCAAGCCTAACCTATTGTTCTTTTCTGCCATAATTTACTCCTCTCCAAATTCAATGAACTACAGTACAACTAGGTTAACACTATTGCCAAACAAAAAAAGATACTGATAATATTATAAACATATTTATATGTCTATTCATCAATATCCTTTAATTTTTTGGGTTGCTTTTTTGTACGGAAAACGCTTAAATTTACAATTAAATAGATTGACTCTTCAATTATTGCAAATGCAATGAAAGGAATAGATAGGTAGAGAATCCAGTCCCACATAAAAGCACCTTCCTTTACAAATCAAAATAAAGTAGTATATAAAATATACAAATTTTGGCAAGGTGTGTCAAAGACTTTTTTAAAAGTTAAGAAAATAATGCTTTTTTAATATATATTTTTGGATATGTGGATGGACTGAAGTTTGTTTGTCGTTGAGCAAACTGCTATTACTTTACCAATGGGGAGATGATGTTTTTGATTAGAGAATTAGAGAGTACGGAAGATATTGTATCTGCATTTCAAGTTATGAAACATTTAAGAACTCATCTTGATGAAGAGTCGTATATAGCGATAGTTCGGCAAGCGCAAGAAAAAGAGAATTACAGATTAGCAGCTTACTATGATCACAATGGAAAGATTGTTGCAGTTGTAGGATTTATGCCAATGATTACTCTGTATTATGGTCATTACATATGGGTGTGTGATTTAGTGACATCCCCTAAAGAAAGGTCAAAGGGGTATGGTGAACAGTTGTTATCCTATGTTCACGATTGGGCAAAAGCAAATGGTTACGAAAAAGTAGCATTATCTTCTGGCTTGCAACGTGAGGACGCACATCGTTTTTATGAAGAGAAAATGAAATATGACAAGGTCAGTTATGTATTTTTAAAAAATGTATAATCGTAATGAAGGAGATCAATGATGGAAAAATTACAAAATTATTATCGCAGCTTTGAAACAGAAATGGGATACAATCGCTTTGATAAAAACAGCTTTAAAGCTAATCAAACATTTCTACTATACATACATATGTTATTAACGACTGAAGTCGCGGAGGTTGCCGAGGAATTTAGGAGTATGTTTGATCTGTCAGAGAAATATCTATCTGAAGGATACACAGATATCGAAGCAATGGAAATGGCGAAAGAGTCCATTAGAGAAGATTTAGGTAAAGAATTAGCAGATTGCCTAGCTTATTTACTGAAACTTGCAAATCATTTTGAATATGATCTTGAAACAGAGTTATATTCGAAACTAGAGGAAATTAAGGCTACAAGGAAGAGATATTGAAACAAGGAGGGGAATAATTGGAGCTACTATGTGAATCTAATAGCATGAATGATTATTTAAAAGAGTCAGATGTAGTAGATTATTCTCATCCAGTTATCGTACAGACTCGAAAAGAGCTTTTTTATGAGAGTCTGACTGATATTGAGAAAGTAAAAATTGCATTTGAATATGTTCGAGATCAAATTCATCACTCTTGGGATATACAAAGTACTAAGGTAACTTGTCGAGCCTCAGAAGTACTAATTCATCGTGAAGGAATATGTTATGCCAAATCCAGTTTATTGGCGGCTTTGTTACGTGCGGAAAAGGTGCCCACTGGGTTTTGTTATCAAAGACTTATGATATTTGATAGCCCGGAAAAAGGTTATTCATTGCATGCATTTAATGGGGTGTTTTTATCGTCCTTAAACAAGTGGATTCGTCTTGATGCTCGTGGAAATAAGCCTGGTGTACAAGCAGAATTTTCTATCAATGAGGAAATTTTGGCTTTTCCTGTTAGGGAGTATCTGGATGAAATAGATTATCTTACAATATATGTTGAACCGAATCAACAAACAATCGCTGTATTGGAAAATAGTAAAAATGCCTTGAAAATGTATCAACACGATTTACCGTCATTTATTTGAGTGGCGGTATTTTTATTAGTATTTTTAGAATTTTCTTCCTAGACAAAAAATCGCTCTAAGAGTAACGATGAATCGTTCAATTTTCCCTCTTGAGACAAAAAGTTGTACAAGGAGTAATGATGAAGCATTTAAAGGTACTCTTTATAGGCAAATACTCCTTTTAAGGGTTACAATGCAAGTTCATTTTCTTACTACTCGTTATGGATTTTTGTCTCTGTAAGGTAGATGGCTTCAAAAATACTTTGTTTTAGAAAGGATGAGGTTTAATGGACATATCTTATTTTACTGATCTACCTGATAATGAAATCATGACAGGAATTTTGCAAATTCATGAGGGTATTTTTCAAGATTCTTCAATAATGGTTAAGAAAATGGAAAATAAACGAAACTTACTAATCCATGTAGCTTCCATAAATTCAAAAGTAGTTGGTTACAAAATTGGATACGAAATTTCGAATGAGAAATTCTACAGTTGGCTTGGTGGTGTAGATACAACCTTTAGAAATCTAGGAATTGCCACTAAGTTAATGGAGAAACAACACCAGTATCTGATAGATAAAGGATATAAAATAGTCCAAACGAAAACAAAAAACAAATGGAGGCAAATGCTGATTTTAAACATAAAAAATGGATTTAATATTATGGATACATATATTGATAAAAATGGCGAGATCAAAATTATACTTGAAAAAAATTTGTAGTCGAAGCCTTGTTTCTTGAAGTGTTGGAGGGGATTGTGAATGAAGATTTCTGAATTGAAATTTGAAGATCTTTCAGATGAACTAATGACGAAACTTCTATATAGTGACATAAATGACGACCTTAAAAAAGGCGATTGCATTATGGTTTTTGGGAGTAGTAAAGCAGTCCAATATAGGCTGCCAAAAGCATTACAGTTATACCATGAGGGCAGGGCAAATAAACTTTTATTTTCTGGTGGGGTAGCTTGGAATGGAAATTCATTTCCAGAAGCTATAATATTAAAAAATAAAGCTCTAGAGCTAGGAGTACCAGAAGAAGATATTTTGGTTGAAACGATTTCAACACATACGAAGGAAAATATTTTGGCCTCATTATTAGTATTAGATAGATATTTTGATTTACACAAAATAGAAAGACTCCTAATCGTAACAGCTAGTTATCACATGCGGAGAACATTTTTGACCTTAAAAACGTATATGCCAGATTGGATTGAATTTTCTCTTTGTCCGGCAGAAGACCAAAGTACAAAAAAGGATAATTGGTTTTTAAATGTACACGGGAGGAAGAGGGTTACGGAAGAGTCGCGAAAAATCATATCGTATATAAAAGAAGGTGCAATTGTTGACTGGACCCTTCCGGGAAAATTGATAATAAATGATCAGTAATCAATTTCTTCATAGTCTTTAGGTTGAGGTACTGGTTGCCCACTTTCTTGGTCAAAATAGTCATCTACTGATTGTTTGCGATCATTTTTAATATCGTTTTTCTTAGTTTTATTATGCTTTTTTTCTTTTTTCAAATGAATGCTCTCCTTTTTTTTATTTAAAAATATTATGCATTATTTAAGTGGAAAATATGTGAGAAAGTTGGGTTGGACTAGTAATCCCGAACCCGTCCAGTAAATCTGAAACTGCGGCCAGTAACATCGTGGTAAAGGCCAGTAAATCCGAACCCTGCCAGTAATTATGTCGTGACGGCCAGTAAATCCGAAACTATGGCCAGTATAATCGTAGTAACGGCCAGTAAATCTGAAACTGTAGCCAGTAACTTTGTCGTGACGGCCAGTAAATCTGAAACTATGGCCAGTAACATCGTAGTAACTGCCAACTAAATCCGAAACCGCGGTCAGTAACATCATGGTAGCAGCCAGTAAACCCGGAAACTGCAGTCGGTAATATTGTGTTCACGGACAGTACTCCAAAAACAATGGCTAGTAAGAAGGCTCAAAGGAACATTAGAATTAAGGAATGTCCTAAGATTAAATATAGAAAGAAAGACTTTATCGTCTAATTTATTTACCTGTCTGAAATTGCCCAAAATCATTGAATGTGAATGATTATGGTAAAATCATAATTGTACGATTTTATAAAACTTGAATTAACTATAGAAAGAAGGAAATTCGGTGATTGTTAAAACTGAAGAGGATTTACATGGCCTAAAGGAAATTGGAAAAATCGTTGCAATTATTCGTGACGAAATGATAAAAAAAACTAAACCAGGAATTACAACAAAAGAATTAGATGATTTTGCTGGAGAACTGTTTGAAAAATATGGTGCCATTTCTGGGCCAAAAGGAGAATATGATTTTCCTGGTTTTACTTGTATTAGCATAAATGAAGAAGTAGCTCATGGAATTCCAGGAAAACGTGTAATCAATGAAGGTGATTTAGTAAATATCGATGTATCGGGATCTAAGAATGGCTATTTTGCGGATACTGGTCTCTCAATTGTAGCAGGTGAGGGCGAACCATTATTGTATTCTCTTTGTGATGTTGCACAAAAAGCATTTGAAGCAGGTCTTGCAAAATTTAAAGTAGGATCTAAGTTAAACGGAATTGGAAAAGCCGTTAACAATACTGCCAAAGAACATGGTTTTACTGTCATCAAAAACTTGACAGGCCATGGAGTTGGTCGCTCTTTGCATGAATCCCCGAAGCATATTATGAATTACTATGAGCCGTGGGATAATGAACTCTTACAAGATGGAATGGTCATTGCCTTTGAACCGTTTATTTCTTCTAATGACGAAGAAGTATACGAAAAAGGGGATGGCTGGACTTATATTACCGTAAATCAAAGTTATGTTGCTCAAATTGAGCATACTGTCATCGTGACGAAAGAAGGACCTATTATCATTACTGAATAATGCGTAAAAACTTGAAGCTCCCAAAACGATATATAAAAATTGACAAAACAAAGCAGAAAGAGACAGGATGACGAGCTCTGATGTTGCTATGATTTATTCAAGGGAAGGGGGCTGCTATATGGCATGGGTTGAATCTTTACAAAAGGCAATTGATTATATAGAAGATCATTTGCTGGATGATATGACGATTGAGCAAATTGCACTACAGGCAAACTCATCGCAATTTCATTTCCACCGAACATTTTCGATTTTAACGGATATGACCGTTGGCGAATATATCAGACGGCGTAGGCTGACATTAGCCGCGCAAGAACTAATAAGAACAAATGAGAAGATCATTGATTTAGCCCTAAAATATGGCTATGACTCTCCCGAGGCTTTCTCAAAAGCTTTTCGAAGACAACATGGAATCAGCCCAACAGAAGCACGAAAAAAAATGGGAAAGCTGAAATCATATAACCGCTTGGTAATCCAAGTGAGTCTGAAAGGGGCAGAGCCAATGCAATACAAAATTGTAGAAAGAGAAAGTTTTCAAGTAGTGGGAGTAAAGGAAAGTTTTTCTTGTGAAAACGGTGAGAACTTAATCGGCATTCCAAAAATGTGGGAAAAAGTACATCAAGAAGGAATTGTGGACACACTGGTAAAAGTTAATGATGGGACACTAAAAGGGATATTAGGTGTTTGTGACCCATTATCGAACAGAGTGATAAATTATTGGGTTGCAACAGCATCTGAAAGTGAAGGTTCAAATGGCTTAGAGAACTTGACAATTCCTGCATCCAAATGGTCTGTATTTGAAGTTCATGGTCCTATGCCGGATGCCATGCAAAATGCGTGGAAAAAAATCGTCTCTGAATGGTTTCCGTCAAGCGGCTATGCACATGCCGGTACACCAGACTTAGAAGTTTATACAGATGACAATCCATCCAGCCCAGATTGCTATTCAGAAATATGGATTCCAGTAAAATAATATTTTTTCGGGACAGGGTATATGTACCTGTCCTGTTTTTTTATAAAAAAGGAATAGTTGAAGGTTCTAGAGAACTGTAATAGGAAGAGAAAGACGAAATTGAAAGGAGCAATAGATTTAACTTTATCACATTTAAATGATTAAAAAAGTAAAGGGAGGCATCTACACGAATGATGTTTATCGTGAACACTGAAGCAGCTATTTTTAAAGATGATCAATGGCTGATTATCGAAAGAAGCAAAAAAGAAGAGCACGCAGGAGGAATGTTATCCCTCATAGGCGGGAAAGTTGATCCTGAGGGAAATTCCTCAGATATCTTGGAACGAACAGTGAAACGTGAGATTTTTGAAGAAGTTGGAATTAAGGTCCAAGATCGTCTTCACTATGTTCATAGTACGTCCTTTGTTACAGATAAAGGGGAACACGTAGTAGATGTTGTTTTTCTAGCAGAATATGAAAGTGGTATAGCATTTGCTAAAAGTCCGGACGAAGTTGAATCCGTTATGTGGCTGACATATGATGAAATTATGGAGCATCCGAATTCCCCTCCATTTTTAAGAGAAAGTTTAGCACGTGCTGAACGACTGAATAAAGAATTTAGGTGAAATCAGTATGGATACTTTAAAAGGTACAAGGATTAAACTCCGCGAAATTGTTAATGAAGATTGGCAGGATATCCACGCATATGCATCCAATCCTAGCGTCTGCCGATTTCAACCATGGGGACCGAATACGGAAGAAGATACAAAAATCTTTTTGAATCAAATTCTTATGGATGCACAAGAAAATCCAAGAACAAGATATTATTTTGCGATTATAGAAAAAGAGAGTGATAGCTTGATTGGTTCGTGTGAATTAAATTTACGTGACAATACGAACAGAACAGGTGAAATATCCTATATCATTCATCCCGAATATTGGGGGAAGGGATATGCAACTGAAGCCGCAAAGCTATTGATTACATTAGGATTTACTGAATTTAATCTGCACCGAATTTTTGCTACATGTGATACACGAAATATTGGATCTGCAAAAGTTTTGGAAAAAACGGGTATGATGTTGGAAGGAAGAATGCGTGAAGATTTATTAATAAAAGATGGCTGGCGTGATTCTTACCTATATAGTATTCTCGAATATGAGTGGAAAGCTAGATAATATAGTACCTAGCTTTCCGTTTTGTTTAAAGATCTTTTCGCTTCCTTCTTCTAATAAGAAAGAAAATGACACCCACAATGATTAAAAGGAGAACGAATACAGGTAAATTTCCTATAAAAAATACTACTAGTGCTGAACAAGCAACTAAAATAAAGTTTGTGCTATCCACTAATTGTTTTTTCGTCTTTTCCCATGTATTTAAATCTTTATTGTCTATCCCTGGAATGACGACGCGAGTTTCAATCATATGGATTTGGATTGTGGAAAATGAAGTTTGATTTTCTAAGTATTTCATTCTTCCCACAAGAACCTCAATTTCCTCTTGAATTTTTGCTAAATCCGATGAGATTTTTAATAAATCCTCTGTCTTTTTTGCGTCAGCCATAAAGTCAAGAAGTCTTTTTTCAACAGCTTTTTTTGATTTAAGTCTAGATTCTAAATCTACATATTCCTCAGTTACATCTTGCCCTGTTACGTTTCGGCCTAATATTTCTGCAGCTTGTTTTTCAGCATCATTTATAAACGTTTGAAAATGTTTTTCGGGAATTCGAACGACAATTGTACCGCTGACCGTTTCATCGGTTTCACGATAAGTATTCGATTCAACAATATATCCACCGTATTCTTTTACTTTCTTTTCAATGTTAAGTTGTGCTTTCTCAAAGTTTTTAACTTTTGCCTGTAATTGTGCCTGATGGATGATCATTCTATCTTTGGTTATGTCGATATCCTTAACTTCTGCAGCTTTGTCCGCATTTTCTAACTCTTCATTTGGCATCTCCATGGCTACTTCATTTGAAAAATCTTCCCTGGACATTTCCATTTTTTGATCCGCTGCTAACGAAGAGCCAGATTTTCCACCACTACTTTTGCTTTCAGTTGAATTATTTGAGCTACATGCAGTCATAAAAAGACTCGTCAACAATAATATGATAAACCCTTTTTTCACAATATCCCCCTCCAGTCTGTTTAACATATTCGACGTTTAAACAAAAGATAAGTTGCACTTCAATTTTTAAAAGAAGGAAAAGAATTGTAAATCTCGAATGATATAGATTACACGCATAATATGGAGTTGGTAAAAATGTGTGGGATTTGTATCTAGACATGTTGAAAGGGATACAGAATTTCCAAAACATCGGAATCGCTTGCTGATAAGTGCTTTAAATGATTTGACCAGAATGTTTTTAGAATTCTGGAGAAGCAAGTTTTTTGCGTTTTTACACGAAACGTACCGTGCAGTTATGAGGGAAGAATAGTATTATGCTGTATCAAATTTAGATCGTCTTCGTTGGCTGATCGTATCTGGAAATGGGAGTGCGACTCGATAGTCTATATGGGGTTTGGTCTAATTTGGAAGGAAATAGGTGTCATTTCCATAAATGGCAATTACATTTTTGAAAAGTTGGGACTTCAGCAGGGATTCCAATGAAATTATGAAAACAGTAGCGAGTATTATAGCTGAATTTTTAAGGCTAAATTAGGAGCTTTGTAAGATAGTTCGGCTAAAAGAAAACGAGGAAGAATACATTAGGATCATAGAAATGGTTATGTGAATCTAAAGGGATAAACTGCCGCCTTATTTGGCGGCAAGTTTTTTAAAAAGGGGGCTATGAAATGGGATATGAACATCCTAAACATATTGTCGCTGTTTCTGCTTACGTCACTAATGAAAATGGTGAAGTGTTGTTAGTTAAAACGCATTCGAGATCCGATACATGGGAGTGTCCTGGGGGACAAGTAGAAGTCGGAGAACCATTGGATGATGCCGTTTGTAGAGAAGTATTGGAGGAAACAGGTATTGTGATTTGTCCGGTTGGGATTACGGGAATCTATTACAACGCAACAAGTCATATTTTGTCGATCGTTTTTAAGGCAGAGTATGTAAGTGGTACTATAAACATGCAGCCTGAAGAAATACAAGAAGCTATGTTTATTAAGATAAATGAATTAAATATTGAACAATACATAACACGTCCTCATATGAAATCTCGCACAATCGATGCTATGAATTCAAAGAACTTCATACCGTATGAAACATGGGAAGTCAGGCCATATCAATTGCTTGGTAGATTAGAGGAGAAATGATGATGAAAGCTAGATTTACGCTAGTAATTATTCTTTTGTTAATCCTATCATTTATTATAACGCCTCGTTCAATGGCTAGTTGGGCACATTCATTTGTTGTGTGGGAAGGATATGCTTATGTTATAAGTGATGAAATTGTTGAGGACATTGACAAAGAAATTGGTCATGTAACGAAATACTCCGATAAAGAAGGATCTTATTGGGGGAATTTTTCAAATACTTATCAAAAGGGAACGAAATACTTTTCCATATTTGGAACTAGTACAGATGAAGCAATTGCAGTTCAAACACCGGATGGTACATATGTAAAAGCAATCAGAGAAGGTGAGTATAGGAGTGAATGGCCTTTGCCCGGAGTTATTGCTTGTATTATCGTTCTGCTTGCTCTCATTTTAGGGATTATTATATTTAGGTGGAGAAGGGGATTAAACAAATGAATCTAATAGAAACGTATTGGGAGAAATTTTTAGAGGAAACGAATACACCGAACCAACCTTATACATCATGGCATTTTGAATTAAATGAAAAGCTGGCAAATGAATTATTGGAACTTGTTTTGGAAGGAAAGAAGAAAGCAACAGCGCCTTCCATTTATGATTTTGAAAATGAACCTTTACCAGAAGTGGGTGACTATAGCGTCATCACGAATTGGTCAGGAGAACCAAAGTGCATCATTCAAACGACATCCGTGCAAATTCTACCTTTCAAGGATGTAACGTTTGAGCTAGCGAGATTAGAAGGGGAAGATGAAAATTTAGAATCATGGCGTGAAGGACATATAAGGTACTACACACAAGTATGTAAAGCTACTAATCAAGAGTTCACATGGGAAATGCCTGTTGTCTTTGAACAATTTGAGCTGGTCTATAAATAAGGAGAGAGATCAATGTCTATAAGAGTAGTGGTTGGAGCGGGGGAATACAATAACAACCCGGGATGGATACATACGCAGCAAAATGATCTAAATTTATTGGATGTTTCGACTTGGAAGAAAAGATTCAATGAAAACTCAATAACGGCCATTGTAGCAGAACATGTTTGGGAACACCTTACATATGAAGAAGGAATATTGGCAGCTAAAATTTGTTATAAATACTTAAAGCCATTTGGTTATATACGATGTGCTGTACCTGATGGTTTTTTTCCAGATGAGACGTATCAAAAAATAGTTCAGGTCGGAGGACCAGGTCCTAAAGATCACCCAGCCGCAAGCCATAAAATTGTATATAACTATAAAACATTATCAGACATGTTCCAAGACGCTGGTTTTGAGGTTAAGTTATTGGAATTTCATGATGAGGACGGAACATTTCACTACAATCATTGGGACGGAGAACAAGGGATTATTTTTCGCTCCAAACACTATGATCCAAGAAATCAAGGGGAAAAACTTTTGTTTCCTTCATTGATAGTAGATGTCATAAAGCGTTAAAAAAACGGGTGTATTTTCCAGTGAAAAAATACTATTCTACATATTAATCTTCCATTATAGTAAAAAAGTACATTATTATTATTTTGGAGGAAAACAACTTGAAACGTGTACTCTCTTTGGTGATGGCTTTTACATTATTGGTCGTAGTTTTTCCGATTAAATCATTTGCACTAACTTCAAATGATATTGCACCTGTCCTTGAAGATACAGGTTTTACTGAGGATGAGCTAGAAACATTTTTATTGTTATCGAAGGATCTGTTTATTGAAGAAATTAAGTCAGTTCAGGAAGTTTATGATGCGTTGGGGGAACCCATCAACGGTACAAATCTTCAAAAATTACTTTCTGAATATAACTTTTCAAGTGAAAAAGATCTGGAAGAATTTTTGATTGAAAATGGGGAGCTTGAAAAAGGGCAAAAAGTTGAAGAAGTCTTCAAATATATTAACTACTTGGACTTCATTATTTCTTTTTATACAGATTTATCTACCCCTATCACAACAGAATCGCTTAATCAGTTTTTAAAAAATTATGATCTTACAATGGCGGATTTAAATGCGCTTCTTAAAGCGAACGATGATGCAATCGAAAACTATGAATCTATTGAAGAACTTGAATTTGCAGTAGTAACTTATATTGCTCAGCAGACGTTTGATCAATTAGGGATTACTGAAGATGAAATCATGAATTTATTTATTCATATAGCTAGCTTGCAAATTGATGAGACGAAAGTTGAGTCGCAATTGAAAAGCATCATGAGTCGTTTAGATGTATTTTCTAATTTTGACAGCGCGAAGGATTTATCGAAAGAACAAATCGTTGATATGGCTGAAATTATGAAAGAATTAATGGGCATTTTCCAGATTGATGCAAAATTTTATCTTTATAAAGGAGGACATAAGACTAAAGAACTTTCCTATGAAGATTTGATTTCACTTGAAACGACTAATGGTTCAGACCTGCTTATCGAATTGTATAACTATGATGGTGTGCTTTTGGCAGATTTGCTTTTGACTGCTGATTTATTCAATTCGGGTTTGATTGAACAGATTAAGGAAACTGAAAAAGCAATTGTGAAGCCAATTGAGAAAATGTTGCCTAAAAAACCTAAGACTGTGAAAGGCGCAAAAATGCCAAATACGGCTGGAAATTATGTTGAAGGTTCGGCAGTGGGACTTATACTTACTATTGGAGGATTGTTCTTAATCCGCAGACGATTTGTGAAGCAACCATGATATTAAGAAAATGGTTGTTGCTCTTTATGGGAATTTCAATGCTTGTGGCAGGGATATATCTTTTCGTAGTAAATGCCATGCCTTTAATGAGGACTTCTGAAAAAAAGGACCCGACAAAACCCCAAGTAGTGGAACTTCCTATTGTATTGGAAGAAAAAAAGCCGAAAAATGAACTGTATCCAATTCGTCCAGAAAAGGGTGAGGAATTTGGTACATTAATTATTCCGAAAATAGATGCCACTTTGCCAATATTTCAAGGGGCGGATGAGGATGAACTCGAAAAAGGTGTTGGACATTTCACAGGGAGTGTTTTACCCGGAGAAAAAGATAACTCAGTTCTTTCTGGCCATCGAGATACAGTTTTTCGAAAGCTTGGAAAAGTTGGGAAAGGTGATTTACTAATTGTTACCACATCTGCAGGTGAGTTCACGTATGAAGTAAGGAAGGTACGGATTGTCGATGCTGATGATCGAACGGTTATCGTCCCTAAACCGAGGGCTACACTAACAGTGACTACATGCTATCCATTTTACTACATTGGAGATGCCCCTCAACGATATGTACTAATTGCAGAATTAATTAAAAAGAATACAAAAGTATAGGAGCTGTCTGTCGATGGCTCCTTTTGGTTAAAATATTATTTTTTATTTTTATGAATAAATATCTGATTCATATCTTCAGTTAGCAGCGTTGCTCCTATTTTTTTACATAACTGCTCAGTTAATTCGATCAACTCGTCTAAAGATAAATCTGGATTTAATAAACCACTTTGATGTAAACGTAAAATGATGTCATTATTTTTTTTGTTTTGCATTTGTCAATCTCCTTTCTATACTATGAAATGCATTCGTTCATTTTCTTCCGACGGTTGTTGTGAAAGTTCAGCCAGCGCCCATAGTACCTCGACTGTAAGGCGCAATTTGATATGTGTTTCCGCTTCTTCAATTTTTGAATCGTTACATAGTTTCCACTCTCTATCAAAAAATCCGAACGATCCATCTATGTTTTGCTGGTCTAACAAAAAAATATGTGATTCGTCTAATAGAGGACCCTTTAACCGAAGTATCGCAGCTATCTTTACCAACGCTGAAACAACCGGAATGTCCCCATGGCGAGCATATGAAATGGCAATACCACCAATAATTTGTGCCCATTCTATTTGAAAATCAGTTTTATTCGGAGATGAAGAAAAGAATACATTGTTTGCAAACGATAATATTTCATTACGTCTCATATCAAGTAGTGATAATGGGAACTCATCTGGATGGTTAATTGGAATATCATTATTTCTCAACAAGTTCAACATATCATTTTTGGATAGGATTGATTCGCAAAACACAATACCAAGTTCGCGTAAATTTATTATTTCTACGTTTGCAGACTGGATATTTTCAAGCCAATTGCTAGATTTTTCAGCTACTTGTTTGATACGAGACATGATGGGTTCCTCCTACAGCAGAATTCATACGATTTAAGGTTGTAGCACAATAAAAGAGACCAACAAGTGTTGTATGATAACAGTTTTGAAACTCCTCCTCGGAATAAGGCTCATAATTTATAACTTGAGGAGTCCTCATGCTAGGAAGTGCCCCATTGTTCCGCCACACTTTATGAAATGCTTTTTGGGCTCCGTTCAACAATAGAGTATTCGTATAACCTATATTATTTAAATTGATAAGTAATTCTCCCATCAGGTCCCAATGCCCAATTCTCCAATAATGAATTAATAGAGACTCTACTAACTGTATTGAACGATCGAAATGTAATTTAGAGATTGGTGCAGGACGATTTCCCATATCCGTTAAATAAAATATCGTATGTGTAATTGAATAAGCGGAGTCTACGTCTATACAAAATGAGTTTTGACTACGAGCCATCACAGTATCCATATACAGCTTCTCCCAATCTGGCTCTTTCTCAAGCCAACCGGATTTCCAATATGTATAAACTAAATCAAATGCCCGATATGGGACAACCTCAATTGATTTAAAATACCCCCAACGTTCAATCATTTCTAAAGTTTGTTCATAATACTCGTTACGATACCCACCAGATCTTAGCTTAAGATAAGGAAACACAAAGGGGAAAGAGGAAATTGGTCGTTTACGAGCCATCTGGGCAAATACTGGATGCTCTAAATGAAAGCGCAGAAAATCAAACCATTTCGGAAGTATATTTTCCGTTAATGGGTGGTCCCAATGCTTTAAGTGTATATAAAGAAAACATAACTCAGAAAATGATTTAACATCCCATTCATCAAGATCTCCGCTTCTCACTGGAGAAAACCGATGTAAATTTCGATCAATCCATTCCAAGCTATTTTTCATTAAATTCATAATGACTTCTTGTTCATGGGAAAATGAGTTTCCTGGTTTGGAGAAATTCATTTTGCGCATCCCCTTTTAAAGAGTGAAAAGGGAGAATTCTCTCTTTTCACTCATTGATTTATTTTCTAAAATGAATTACTTTTCTATAGGTCGGACTACATTTCCAAGCTCAAGTTCTTCAGGCATACTTCCTCTTAATACAAAATCTTTCGTTATCAATTCCCAAGCAGCGTTAAGACCGCCCGGATTAAGGGCATGATTGGAAGAAATATTTACAAGTTGTTCCAGTGTAGCATTCGGATTTAAAACTCCGCTCTTTTTAATTGTTGCCAATAGTGGATTTTGCTCATTTGTCGGACCTGGCAAAGAAATATCATCCTTTCTAATTTTCCGTTAGTTGACGAATTGCCTCGTTAGAAAATTACTTATCTATAGGTCGGACTACATGTCCAAGCTCAAGTTCTTCAGGCATACTTCCTTTGTAAACAAAATCTTTAGTTACTAGTTCCCAAGCAGCATTAAGACCACCCGGATTAATAGCATGATTGGCAGAAATATTAACCAATTGTTCTAGTGTAGCATTCGGATTTAAAACCCCGCTCTTTTTAATTGTTGCCAATAGTGGGTTTTGCTCATTTGTTGGACCTGGCATTGAATTCACCCCTTTTTGGTATTTTTGATGAAACTAACTAAAGAGTATGTATTACGAAAAACGGTTAGAACAAGCTGTTGCTTTTTGTATAAAAAATAGGACCATAGTAATCAGTTAAGAAATATTACTCTTTGAAGAAGGGTTTTTATCATTGGCAATGGAATGATAAACAATAAACCTTAAAAGTAGGTGAATACTATTTGCCAATTAAAAACAAAGATAATCCCTCTTTCGATAGAAACACTTCCTGATGCTAGCTATCTAGTTGTGCACTATATGTACTCTAATCAATGGACTGAAAAAAATAGAGAAGAATGTTTATACAATCTAAAGAAGTTATTGCAATTCAAAAATGCAAACTTTTTAATGGTGAAAAGTGGTGATTCCCCTGCTGGATTCATTACTCTGAACTGGGGGTTTTCAACAACGAAAGGAAAACCAATATTACTTATACAGGATCTTTTTGTTATGCCGAGCTTCAGAAGAAAAGGGATTGCTAAGATGTTAATCAACGAATCTATTCTTTTGGCGAATGAAAAAGATGCAAATCGTTTGCAGCTAAATACAGGCACAAGTAATAATAATGCCCGATCATTGTATCGGTCGATGGGATTTGAGTGGTTTTCGGATAAAGAAATTTATATGTTGTTTTTATAGGGGTGATGAAATGACTCAAGCAAAAGATTATTATGAAAATTCAACAGATAAGGATAGTATCCGTAGTATTTATCGAACTGGACAAAATCTTGAATGGAAGTATGATGTGATGAACAAATATGCCATTCATGAACAGTCTTTTGAAGAATGGGCTATCAAGAAACTTCAATTGGTAGGCAATGAAAAAATTTTAGATGTTGGTGCTGGGAACGGAAGATTTTCTCTCCCTATCGCAGCTAAGCTAAAAAATAATGGTGGATTTATAATGGCAGGTGATCTATCTACTGGAGTATTGGAAGAATCTTATATAATCGCAAATAAAGATGATTTGCCAATGGTTCATTTGAGATTAGATGCTGAAGATCTTCCATTTTTATCTAATGAGTTTGATGTAGTAATGGCGAATCATATGCTCTACCATGTTAGTAATATTTCCAATACATTAACAGAGATCCGAAGAGTATTAAAAAGTAGAGGGATATTTCTTGCCACGACTAATAGTGAAAAAGGGATGCCTGAACTATTTTCTTTGCATCTACAAACGATGCGTGAATTAGGGATCGGCTTTGACCATAGCAAAAATCATTTAACATTCTCCATGGAGAATGGTGAACATATGTTAAGGAGCTTTTTTAATAAAGTTGATAAGCATAGTTTTGATGCTGGCTTTGAAGTAGATGATCCAGAACCAGTTTTACAATATTACATGGCGACCCAGTTGTATCAAGGGCCATTTAATGATGAAAGTATTAATTCTGATATTAGAAAACTAATTCAATCGACTTTTTATCATTTTACTGAAAAAGCTTTGAGGCTAGCTGGAGGAAAATTAAGAATATCAAAACCAGTTTGTGCATTTATCTGCCAGTACGATTGAAAGGAGCCCGTACTTTGAGTGAATGGAAAGAGTTGAATGATGAATCAAAATCAAGATGGAATGAAAATGCGGAATTTTGGGACGATTATATGGGAGATGAAAGCAACCAATTTCACCGTGAAATCATTAGACCTCATACAGAAAATTTATTGGATGTAAAAACGGGTCAAAGGATCTTGGATATTGCTTGTGGGAATGGAAATTTTTCAAGAAGACTTGTAGATTTAGGAGCAAATGTTGTTGCTGTCGATTATAGCTCTAAAATGATTGAACGAGCTAAACTACGTTCGGTAAGTAAAATTAATCAATTACAATATAAAGTTTGCGATGTAACAAACGAAGAATCATTACTAGAACTTGGTATACAAACATTCGATAGCGCTGTTGCCAATATGGCATTAATCGATATTGCTGATATTCAGCCTCTAATGAGAGCTTTAAAAATATTACTTAAAGAGAATGGTATCTTTGTTTTTTCCGTAACGCATCCTTGCTTTCAATCTCCAAATATGAGAAATGTACATGAAATAGAAGATAATAATAGTAACGTACAATCAAAGACTAGCATTCAGATATTCAACTATCTTACTCCACAACCATATAAGGCGATCGGTATTAAAGGACAACCAACCTCACATTATATGTTTCATCGGTCATTATCCTATTATTTAAATCTTGCGTTTCAACATCATTTTGTCCTTGACGGAATAATAGAACCAAGCTTCCGAAAAGAACTTGAAACAAATCAGTTTGATTGGTTTGAAATTCCACCGGTAATTATTTTACGTTTAAGAAAACAACGGCTTGAATGAAAGGAGTGTAAAATTTGGGTTCTAGAGTGATGCATCTCATTATTACAAATGAAATAGCTAAAAAAATATCAATCATGGATAAAGATTTATTTTTATTAGGAGGGATAGCGCCTGATGCTGTAACTCCGAAAGAAATATCTCATTTTTTCACTGGGGATTTACAAGATTTTTCAAGAAGTATTGATTATGAAACATTTTTACATAAATATAGCTTATATCATCCGTCAAGTTATATTTTAGGCTATTATAGTCATTTAATAGCAGACGATTTATGGTTAAAAGGATTTTTTATACCTTGGTTGAAAAATAGAATTGAACATAATCAAAATATGGTTAATCTATATCATAATGATTTTAGATTACTAAATGGTAAATTATTGCATTATTACGGAGTTGATGAAGAAATAATAGATTGGAAGAAAAGTGATTCTGTCATTGATCTTGAAGAAGTGACAAAACAAAATGTAATAGAATTATTACCCTTGATTGCTGAAGATATGGACTATCATGATAATGTGCTTAATCAACAGTTAAATGTGTTTTCCTTTGAGCAAATAGTTGGCTATATTGAAACTTCCGTTGAAAAATCGATCATGCTTATCCATTCAAAGTTATCAGAAAGTATTAAGCAAATGTAGGTTTTTTCCCCAACTAAAAGGAAAATTGAAACTAATATTTCAATTAATACGTACTTCATTTATAAAGTTGAAAGGGTGATTCCTACATGAACAATATTATAGACAACTATATTCAAATATTCGAACAGCTGAGAAAGGAAATGAAATGGAAAGTATCTGACAAAAAGATTTTAATGATGATTGCTTCCCTTTATGCGATGAACAAAAAGGATTTTCAAATTGAAAGGTTTTTAAAAATTGCCGATGAAATTAAAGATCGTTCAGGATATTTTTCGTATATGAGATCTGAATCAAGATATACAGCAGCTGCAATCCTTGATGTAAATTATGATGACCCAGAAACTAAAGTTTCTTCATTATTTGAGATTTACGAGGATATGATTAAAGAAAAATTTAGTAGGGGTATTTTTACTTATATTGCGGCTTCAGTATTGTTGAAGATAACGGTTGACTTGGATTATCACTCGCTTATCGTTAAAGGAAAAGAGACTTATAATGCCATGAAGAAAGAACATCCTTTCCTAACTTCATCTGAGGATTATCCGCTTGCAGTTTTACTTGCTTCGGAAAATAGGGAAAATGTTATTCAACGTAGTGAGTACTTTTATGATCAACTCAATCAGAATGGATTTTATAAAGGGAATAATTTACAATTCATAAGTCACATTCTTTCATTGAACAATGAAGAGTCAGAGAAAGATTTATTAAACAGGACAGTATATGTCTTTGATTCCTTTAAGGAAAAAGGGATAAAGCCAAAAGCAACGTATTATCCGACAATGGGTATGCTAGCTTTGTTGCCTAATGAAGAGTTAGATATGGAAATCATTACGGATGTTTATGATCGGTTTAATCAAGAAAAACATTTCAAATGGCAAAAAGATATTAACCTCATCCTTGCTGTGAGTTTCTATGTAAAAGATAAGTTGAAACAACCGAATTTGACTGAAACAAGTCTATATACGACGATGGAAACGATATTGCAGGCTCAACAAGCTGCAATGGCAGGATCCGTAGCAGCTGCAGCAGCGGCCTCTAGTAATCATTAAAAAATATTATTGAAAAGGATTGTGAACTTGATGTATGAATTAAAAACAAAAGAAACGGATAACAGTGTTATCGAGTTTATTGAAAATGTGGATAATCCAAAAAAACGTGAAGATGCTTATAAGTTATTAGACATTTTTACGGAAACGACAGGATATAAGGCGAAAATGTGGGGGCCCAGTATTATTGGATTTGGCTCCTATCACTATAAGTATGAAACGGGACATGAGGGGGATGCACCTCTAGTCGGTTTTTCACCTCGAAAAGCAAAAACCAGTTTATATTTTGCCACAGGTGATCCTCAAAGAGAGGAATTATTAAAGGATTTTGGAAAACACACCTCAGGAAAAGCATGTGTGTATATTAACAAAGTAGCAGATATCGATGTAGAGGTGTTAAAAGGTTTAATTAACCAATCCGTAACATTCTTACAAGAAAGGTATCCAAGCTAATATTGGAACTAATCATTTTAGAGGTGTAAAGTGTGATAGTTAAAGGGTTAAATCATTTATTATTTTCGGTTTCCAATTTGGAGGCATCGATTATATTCTATCAAAATGTTTTTGATGCAAAGCTCCTTGTTAAGGGGAGAAGTACGGCTTATTTTGATCTGAATGGGATTTGGCTAGCTCTAAATGAAGAGAAAGATATTTCTCGTAGTGAAATAAAACAATCATACACTCATATTGCTTTTTCAATAGAAGAGTCTGATTTCGATTGCGTATATGAAAAACTGACACTTTTACGAGTAAATATTCTCCAAGGCCGAACAAGAGATGAAAAGGATAAAAAATCTATATACTTTACTGACCCGGATGGACATAAGTTTGAGTTTCATACAGGTACATTGGAAGAACGTTTGAATTATTATAAACAAGATAAAGATCATATGGAATTTTTTAGTTAGCTAGGAGGCATCAATATGTCAGTAGACTTTTATTGTGATGAGGTGTTAAGCGGGAAAACATCTGTTAGAAAAGTAATGGAAACTGAAAATGTACTTGCCTTCTATCATACAAAACCATTTTATCGTGTCCATATTGTGGCAATTCCCAAAAAACATATTCCATCCTTATTATCTCTTGAAGAAAGTGATAATGAGTTATTTCTAGAACTTTTTTCTGTCATAAAACAGGTAGCTTCCAAAGTTAATTCAGAAAATAGGGCTTGTAAAGTCATCACTAACTTGGGGGATTATCAGGAATCTAAGCATCTTCATTGGCATATCGTATCGGGAGATCCTATTAGATAGTTAATCAATTTAGGAGGGAAAGATGACATTTTATAAAAAAGATATCACTTTTGATGAACTTGATTCATGTGCAAATTTATATACATACGTATTTAACCAAGCTCCCTGGTTTGATCAATGGACGTTAGAAAGTGCAAAGGAACGTTTGCTGGATATTATTCAACATCGTCAATATTGGGGTGTTGGCTTATTTGATCATGATAATCAACTAATAGGATTTTTAATGGGAATCTCTGAAACTTGGTGGGATGGTAAACATTTTCAAGTAATTGAAATGTGCGTGAAAACAGAAGAACAGGGAAAAGGAGTAGGTTCTAACTTATTGTCTACTCTTGAAGATTACTGCAAGGAGAACGGAATAAAGCGTTTGTATCTGTTGACTGGTGAAGGAGGACAAGCTGAGGCTTTTTATGTAAAAAATGGTTTTTACATCAACCCAAGAATGATCATGATGTCAAAAGTGTTAGGAGAATAAGAATGGATACTAAGTCAGCAGTTACAATGCGTTTAGGAGAAATGTCATTTCAATTAAAAGAAACACATGATTTTAATTGGCTTCAACATATGGGAAATGTATTTGCTGTTTTTGATCAGCAAGACTCAGGTAATCTATGTTTTGGTATTGAAAAAGATGGTCTAAAAAAATTTGTGAAATACGCTGGTGCTAAAACAATGGATTATGAAGGAGATCCCAAAGAGGCAATCGATAGGTTAAAAAAATCGGTGGAGATTTATGAAGAATTGGCTCATCCGCATCTTGTTAATTTGGAGAGACATTTTCAAGTTGATCAAGGATATGTGTTAGTTTTCGAATGGTTTCCAGGAGAATGTCTCCATTCACACTGGTCATTTCCCCCTCCTGCAAAATATGAAGATCCAGAGTCGCCATTTTATCGGTTTAAACACCTTCCTTTGCCATTTAAATTAGATTCCTTACAAATAATATATGAGTTGCACGTGTATGCTGAAAGGAAACATTTTGTTGCTGTCGATTTTTATGATGGAAGTATAATGCATGATTTTCATAATAATGCCACGAAGATTTGTGATATAGATTTATATAAGAAAAAGCCTTTTACGAACACAATGGGGAGACTTTGGGGTTCTACAAGATTTATGTCACCGGAAGAATTTGAACTTGGTGCGGTAATAGATGAGAGAACGAATGTTTTTAACATGGGAGCGGTTGCTTTTTGTTTAGTAGGTGGTGAATTAGATCGTTCTTTTGAAAAATGGGAAGCAAGTAAAGAACTGTATGAAGTAGCTTCATGTGCGGTTGAAAAGGATCGAAATAAGAGATTTGGATCGGTGGAAGAATTTTTACATGCTTGGAATAAGGCTTTAAAGAGATAAGGAGCGTCAATGATGTTATTTCAAAATGATAAATTAGTAGTGCGACCTTTAACATTTGAAGACCATCTTTTATTGGCAAAATGGCTATCAGATCCAATTGTTCTTAAGTACTACGAAGGTCGCGATAATCCTTTTAGTGAGGAAAGGGTATTAGAGAAGTTTTATGGAGAAAATGATGAAACTCAACGTTGTATCATTGAATATGAAGAAGTTCCAATTGGTTATATTCAATATTATCAATTAGAAGATGAAGATAAAAAGGAGTACGGATATTTTGATACAGTGATAATGTATGGCATGGATCAATTTATTGGTGAACCAGATTATTGGAACCGTGGCATTGGTCAACTTCTAGTCCGTTCAATGGTACAGTTTTTGGTTGAGGCAAAACAAGCTGAAAAGATTGTAATGGATCCGCAAACGTGGAATGAGAGAGCGATTCATTGCTACGAAAAATGTGGGTTTAAGAAAATGCAACTTCTGCCAAAACATGAACTCCATGAAGGTGAATATCGAGATTGCTGGTTGATTGAATTTAATCCATATTAAGTGGAGGATAAGCTTATAGATGGATTAGCGTCTTAGTATTATATCGATAAAAGAATATGAAATGAAAAAAAGCCCCTTATGATCATTTAATGATCATAAGGGGTTCGTCTTTCAATAGATTGAAAGTATACATTTTTAGTGGCTTTTGTTTATTTAATAGTACGTTATCTAGCTTTCGGCAAGCAAACATAATGTCCGTTAAATTCAGGAAACGACCTAGGAACGTGGGCCTGTAAGTTGTTGTTACATTAGTACTTTTACAAACTATTTGATCTCGCTGCATTTTTCACACTTTGTACCATAGCATTCATGCTGTTCAGTGATTTTTTCACCGCATTCAGTACATTTTTTTGCGGGAAGGTTTTTAAAAAATTCAATGACGTTTTCAAGCACGTTTTTCACTCTCCTTGATGTTTGTTACAGTACTGAAAAATATTATATTTATTGTATTATAACAGTTTTGATAGTGTCAATCTTTTTGTTATACAAGAAAAAATAAAGTATAGTAATATTAGTTGGATTAAAGGAGTTGTGTATATGGAGATAACAGTGATAGGCCATTGGGGTGGATATCCGAAAGCTGGAGAAGCGAGTTCAGGATATTTGTTGACGCACAACGGATTTAAGCTTCTTATCGATTGTGGCAGTGCTGTATTATCACAGCTGCAAATGTACATAAAACCAGAAGAATTAGATGCTGTTATTATTTCGCATTACCATGCTGACCATATTGCAGATATAGGTGTTCTTCATCATGCACTGTTAATTAGTAAATATGTAAGTGGTTATAACCGCAACTTGCCTATTTATGGTCATTCAAACGATCAGGAGAGTTTTACTGCTTTAACGTACAAAGATATTACCTCGGGAATTGCATACAACAAAGATGTTGATCTACATATTGGACCATTCCAAATTGAATTTTTACAAACGAAACATCCTGTTGCATGTTTCGCTATGAGAATAACATGTGAAGGAAAAACGCTCGTTTATACGGCAGATACATCGTATTTTGAAGAATTGGTGGAGTTTTCAAAGAACGCTGACGTATTGCTCGCAGAGTCAAATTTTTATAAGGGAATGGATGGAGCATCTGCTGGTCATATGACGAGTGAAGAAGCCGGTAAACTTGCTCATAAGGCGAATGTGGAAAAATTAGTACTTACCCATTTACCGCACTTTGGTGAATTAAACCAACTTACAGAAGAAGCAGCAGAGAATTTCAAAGGAAAAATAGTCTTGGCATCTAAAGGATTGAACATGTCCCTTTAGTGCCAGTCCCTTTGGGGACAGGTTTAAAGGGGACTGTCCCCCAAAAAAATGAGGAGGAAAAGTGATGAAGTTTATTGATAATCAAGGGATTACGGATCCACGAATTAATTTGGCGATAGAAGAATATGCATTGAAGAATTTGGATGTAAATGAATCATATTTATTATTTTATATTAATGAGCCTTCGATTATTATTGGTAAAAATCAAAATACAGTTGAGGAAATTAATACTGAATACGTAGAGAATAATGGTATTCATGTCGTTCGTAGGCTATCTGGTGGCGGTGCAGTTTATCATGATTTAGGAAATTTGAATTTCAGCTTTATTACGAAAGATGAAGGAAATAGTTTCCTAAACTTTAAAAAGTTTACCGAGCCAGTTGTTAAAGCATTAAATAAATTAGGTGTTCATGCAGAGTTAAAAGGACGTAACGATATTCTCGTTGGAGAAAGAAAAATTTCAGGAAATGCGCAGTTCTCTACTAGGGGGAGAATGTTCAGCCATGGTACTTTAATGTTTGATTCTGAAATAGAGAATGTTGTATCTGCATTAAAAGTTCGTAAAGACAAAATAGAATCAAAAGGGATAAAATCCATCCGTAGCAGGGTTGCCAATATTTCTGAGTTTTTAGATGGAAAAATGACGATAGAACAATTTAAAGAGGAATTACTTCGATCCATTTTTGAGGGTGTGGACCCAATTCCGGAATATAAACTTACAGAAGATGATTGGAAACAAATTCATGAAATATCAAAGGTTCACTATGCAAATTGGGATTGGAATTATGGAAGATCACCTCATTTCAACATTCAGCATTCACATCGTTTCCCTGTTGGGCTTATTGAATTCCGACTTGATGTTGATAAGGGGCAGATTCAAGAATGTAAGATCTTTGGAGACTTCTTTGGTGTTGGCGATGTAAAAGACATTGAAAATATCCTGACAGGTGTCCGTTACGAAAGATCGGAAATCGCTAAAGCATTAGAAGAAGTGGATATTAAACATTATTTTGGTAATGTTGAAAAAGAAGATATTATTAATTTAATTTACTAATTGGGTTAAAGGATGGGAAAGTCAATTTATAGACAACTCCATCCTTTTTGCATTCCTATTGGACTATATGCGTATATATTTTAAAAAATACGCTTTTAAGTGAGGGAATAACTTGGATACTTTAAAGTTAGATATTAACCAATACATTGCTGTAGTCACATTATATCGTCCAGAATCATTGAATGCGTTAAATTATGATATGCTAGTAGAATTATCTTCTATAGTTGATTTTTTAAAAAACTCTCCTGAATCTCGATTGGTAATCTTTCGCGGAGAAGGAGAAAGAGCTTTTAGCGTGGGAGCTGACTTAAAAGAGCGGAAAAAACTTACAGAACAAGAAGTTCTGCGATATGTAAATAAAATAGGAGAAGTATTTTTGGCTATTGAAAACCTTCCGCAACCGACAATTGCCACAATCAATGGCTATGCTTTTGGAGGGGGATTGGAATTAGCTTTGGCTTGTGACTTTCGATTTGCTAGTAGTCATGCAATGCTCGGGCTAACTGAAACAAGCCTCGCCATTATTCCAGGAGCCGGAGGAACACAACGTCTGCCACGATTAATAGGCGAAACGAAAGCGTTAGAATTGATCTTAACTGCAAAAAAAATGACCGCTTTTGAAGCGGAAGCATATGGAATCGTATTAAAAACGATTGAGAAAGAACGATTCATGGAAGAAGTAATAGCTTTTGCAAAAAAAATTTTAGAAAATGGTCCAATAGCTGTCCAACAAGCAAAATATGCGATCAAAGCGGGTATGAAGACAGATCTTCGCTCGGGGTTAGAAATTGAGAGAATGGCCTATGAAGCTACAATCCCTACAGAAGATCGAAAAGAAGCTTTAAAGGCTTTTTCGGAAAAAAGAAAACCGATTTTTAAAGGCAAATAACATGTAATAAATATTAATGTCTTTTCAATCGGACATCGACAGCGATATTCGCATGCTTGCTGTCCTTTTAAAGGCCTCAAAATGGACAGTAAATGCAGGCATCCTAAGAACGCTGTCCCTTTGAACATTTTAAACGGACAAAAAATACATTTTGCGTGTAGTTACATGTATTTTGAAAGCTTTAATCGGACAGTAAAAGAGGTAATTATTTGGTCATAGGCACAGTGAAAACTCAAAATCAGGCACAAATGTGATTTTTCAATGAGCAAGTCCAATCGAATGCATCAATTAGATATGACAATCAACTTTCACTCAAAATGTATCATTTTTAACAAGATCAAGGATCATGAATCTCCTATTCTTGCCGAAAGTATGAATCTTTCTTATAATTGTAAAAATAATCATAGTAATTAAGGGGGATTTAGAGGATGGAAGCTTCGGTGCCAAAAGTGAAATATACAGAATTTCGCCGAGGGCTTCAAGAAGGGATGAGCATCGCGATTGGTTACACTCCCATTGCATTGACGTTTGGCTTGCTCGCAAAAACAACTGGACTGACATTATTTGAAACAGTCTTTATGAGTTTGGTTTTATATGCGGGAGCATCTCAATATATTGCGCTTAACATGTTTGCGCTCGGAACGGGTGCTGCAGAAATGATCTTAACTACTTTTATTGTAAATATAAGACATTTCCTTATGTCTGCCGCACTCAATGAAAAAGTGGAAGAAGAAGTCCCTTGGAAAAAAGCTGTTTATGCCTTTGGTGTGACGGATGAAACATTCTCTGTTGCTGCCACAAAAACTGAAACAGTTAGGACTGGCTATTTATTTGGCCTCAATTTAATAGCATATATGAGTTGGGTTATTTTCTCAGGTGTAGGTTTTGGAATAGGTGCTGGCCTTCCTCAAGTCTTACAAGAAAGCATGGCTATTGCTCTTTACTCAATGTTTATCGGTTTATTAGTGCCTTCGTTGAAAAAAAGTGTTAAAGTAGCTTGTCTTGCGCTCCTTGCTGCAGTTTTTAACAGTATTTTCGTTTTTTCTGAAATGATGAGTAAAGGCTGGGCAATTGTAGTCGCGACCCTTTTATCTGCTATTTTAGTGGAAACGGTAGAAACCATGAAAAGAAGGGGGCGTGGTGAAGGATGAGCAGTTCGATTATCGTTTTAACGATTATCGGAATGGGTTTAGTCACATATATTCCAAGGATGGTCCCTTTTGTTATGTTTAGGGGGAAGGAGCTACCACCCTTTATACAAGGAGTTTTAAAAAATGTTCCGTACGCGACTCTCGGTGCTTTAATATTCCCTGCTGTTTTCTTTATTCAGGAAGGCGATATTTTATTTGGTGTCGTTGGAATGGCTGCTGCTTTTTTGATAGCATTTTTAGGTGCAAATGTAATTGCAGTCGTTCTTGGATCTATCGCAATACTTAGTGCTTATTCTTGGTTTTTTTAGATTATAAGAGCAAATAATATGCCGCTTGATTAATTCAAGGGGCGTTTACTTATTTTATCTATTTTCAGAAAAAACAAATTTTAATCCCAAATTAAGCCTGTCTAGAAAGAAAGTCTTAGAAGAGTGAATGCTATAATAGTTACTAACAAAATATATGGTATTCATCATAAAAAATAAGTAATACAAGAATAAGAAAAAAATCATTCAATTAGTTCTAATTAAAGATTTTTTTCTTACATATAATAAAAGATGGACAGGGGGGATATTTCATTGATTAGGAAATGGGCAATGCGAGCGATTATCGCCTATCTATTATTTGGTATCGCCATATTTTTGTATTTATTTTATTGGGCTGATACTTCTATACCTGAGGCGTTAAAAGGGACAAGCGCTGATCCAGCTACTTTTTTAAATGGAAGAGAGCTCGAATTAAGTGAAGAGTACTCCAGAATCCGTAATTTAATGTTTTTTTTAGCAACACCATATGAGTGGCTATTTTATTATTTAGTATTAATTTTGGGTCTCTCAGCAATTTTTGAAAATTCAGCGAAGCACATTTCAAAATTTTTCGTAGTACGGAATGCCATTTACTTATTTTGGTTGTCCTTCGCATCATTGGTTGTCATGTTTCCATTGAGTTTTTTATCATATACGATTTCGAAATCGTATAATATTTCGACACAAGTTTTCTCGGCGTGGATGAAAGATAAATTGATTGATTTTTGGGTACAATACGCAACCATGCTTGTTGTAGTAACCGTCTTATATGCATTAATGAGGAAATTTAAAAGGCGTTGGTGGCTAGCAGCATGGGTAGTTTCAATTCCATTTTCGATTATTATGATGTTCATCCAACCGGTCGTAATTGATCCCCTATACAATGATTTTTACCCATTAAAAGATAAGCAGCTGGAAGCCAAAATATTAGCTATTGCAAAAGAAGCTAATATTCCGGCTAATCATGTGTATGAAGTGGATATGTCGACGAAAACAAATTCATTGAATGCATATGTTACAGGGGTCGGCTCAAATTCACGAATAGTATTATGGGATACAACTTTAGAAAGGCTTTCAGATGATGAAATACTTTTTATTATGGCGCACGAAATGGGGCATTACGTAGAAAAACATATTTATAAAGGAATAGCTGGATACTTGCTTCTTTCCTTTGTAGGTTTGTGGCTGACAGCAAAATTGCTGGATAAGTGGATATCAAAAAGAGGAAAGGACTGGAAGGTAGAGAAATTAACCAATATCGGATCGCTACCAGCATTTCTTTTAATTACATCCATCCTTTTATTTGTAGCGAGTCCTCTCACAAATTGGGTTTCACGATACCAAGAAACGAGAGCCGATACGTATGCTATAAAAATGACACATGATAAAGAAGCAGGAATTAAAACTTTTCAAAGCCTGACAAAATCAGGATTAAGTCAAGTGAATCCTCCTCTTTTAGTGAAAATATTCCGTTATGAACATCCAACCATGCTGGAAAGAATAAATAGGATTGAAGACTATAAAATTGATGATACTTCTAGTGAAGATTAGAAATGTGTAATGCCTCTGAAGAGAGGAAGGAAGGGAAATCGCATTCGCAACAACTTTCTGACTCACAGCGGTTATCGACAAAGTAAATGCTATGTAATCCTGTTTAATGATCAGATTATTGACCTTAAGAGGCCAGGGACAACTCTAAGTGGGCATCTTGTAGGATGAGGACAAGAAGTTTTCCAGTTCATAAGCGAAACTAGATAATTCAATCTAGGTTAGAACAAAAAAATCCCCCTTTAATTGAAGGGGGATTTAACATTCTACTGGCCCAAAAGCTCAACTAATTCTTTCGAGAGTTTTGTAAAAGTTTTTTTATCGTGTAGATCAAGCGCACGGTCAATTTCCTCGCGAAGCTGTTTCTCACGTCTTTGCAATAGGAGACCGTTTAGGAAAAAATCTGCATACCATTCCATAGCTTCTGTTTCATTTTTATTCTGGGTCATCGTATACTCTTTAAGCAATTCTTGATAAGATTTCCTCTTTTCCATCGATGATCACCCCTGAAACTTTTTTTAATTATACACGGAATGGGCGGAAAAATCAACAGAAGAGTGTTAATTTTCAGATGAGTAATTCAAGTGTAAATATACAAAAAATGTATATATTATTTTCTGATTTTTTTAAAAAGTAGTGACATTTTAACTATATTATGATATGGTAATATTGTCACAATTTAGAGAGAGGAGTAGAAAAATGTTAAAGCAAGAAATATTAAAGGAAGAGTATGAAATCAATCCTTATACGATGATGATTAAACCGTATTTTAAGGATAGTAAATTTTACTCGGAGATTATTGAAGAGGACGAACGTTTAATAATTCCGGAAAAACCACTAGATATTGTTAAGCGAAGCTGTGAGTATTTCGGCTCATCTTTCGATGGCTCGTGTAATATGGTAATACTAAAAATTCATACACTTATATAAAATCTATGTTATCAATAGTTAGTCTTTTATCCATGTAACTAAAGTGTATTTCTTCAACTATTGAATTTACTAAATTTTTCTTTTCCGCTCCTTCTAAGAAATACCAGTTCTTCCTTATCTCCATTAACACTTGCATAATCTCTTCCTTGTTAATTTTTTCGTTTTCAGTATTATTTATTGTGGATTTAATTAGTTTTTTAATTTTCTCCTCTTCCTTATTTGCTTCGTTCATACGTTCTTTAAAATCTTGATAAGTCATGATTTCATCTGACCACGCATACTGCCAATTCTTTTTTCGGCGTTCTACCTTTTCTAATTCCTTTTCTAGCGCCCTGATATCAACTTCGTGGGTATTGTTTAATATTTTTACGCATTTCTCTGAGGCTTGCCTAAATGATTCTTCGTAATCAAACTGTTCGATATTATCTAGAAATGCCTCTTCTAGCTTTGTCTCTGAGACTGTCTTTGAACCAATACATTGACCAGTTCTTTTTCTACCGCATCTGTAATTCATATATTTTTTCGAGTTATACGACGTGAAATATCCGACCAAAGAATCTCCACAATTCTTGCATTTAATTTTACCGGAAAATATATATCTGCTACTGACTCTTCTAGGTTCTGTAGTTCTACGTGAGCTGATAATTTTTTGTACAAGTTCAAATTGTCCTTTTGTTATAATAGAATCGTGGGTGTCCTCAACGATAAAATCTTGCCAACGAAATGAACCTATGTAAAGAGGATTTTTAAGAATGTCCATTACTGGTTTATCATTCCATTTGTTTCCGTCGCGCGTAGTAATATTACGGTTGTTCAAATAAGTGCATACTTGAGGGCCACTATGCCCATCGGTATATAAATTATAAATCAACCTTACTGTAGTTGCTTCTTTTTCGTTAATATATAATTTACTTTCCTTTAGGTTAAGATCGTAACCAAAAGGGCGAAAATTTAAAGGGTACTTTCCTTGTCTAGCTTTTTCCGCGAATCCGAGGCTAATACGTTCACCCAGGTTTTCTCTTTCCCATTGTGCAAGCGCAGCTACAATAGTTATGAACATTCTTCCCATAGCTGTAGTGGTATCGTACACTTCTGTAGCAGATTTAAATTTACAATTGTGTTTATCAAACGTTTCTAATAACTTGTATAAATCAAAGACTGAACGAGTTAGCCTATCCAAACGATACACGAGTACACAATCGATCTTATCATCTTTAATATCCTTAATCATACGCTTTAAATTTATTCTGTTCGTGTTCTTTGCTGATATCCCTTCATCAATATAGAAGTCAGAAATTTGCCAATCCTGGGATATGCAAAATGATTGCAAACGGCGTCTTTGGGCAGAAATGGAATAACCTTCTTTGGCTTGCTCTTCAGTACTTACTCTTATATAGATAGCGGTTCTCATTTTGAAATTCCTTCCTTTAAAAAATTTGGCGGGTGATCAGCCCGCCGTGTTGTTTTAAATTACTAGCTAGAAATTCAAAATAACTTTTTTTAATTTCCCAATAATAATTATATTTTTGTTATGTTCCGGAACATAAGTAATAGGAGCATACTTAGAGTTTTCCGATTGTAAAATGATAGAATTGTCGCTCTTATAAACTCTTTTTAGTACTGATTCTCCATCAATTACTACAGCTGCAATTTCTCCATTTTCTACATCATTTTGTTCTCTTATCAGTAGTAGATCCCCATCAAAAATTCTAGCTCCACTCATGCTATCTCCTTTTGCTCGAAGATAGAAGTAATTTCCACCGTTTAGCCAATCCTTTGGCGTAGCTTCATATGCCTCTGGAGTGTCATAAATAACCAAACCATTTCCACAGCTGATATTTCCATAAACAGGCAAAGTTTCAATATCAACCGTCTCTCCAACATCTTCTACATCTAAAAAGTATGTAATTGGAAGATTAAACATTTCCGACATAATCGTTATCTTATCCATTAAAGGACGATTTGCTCCTCTTTCCCAAGCAGAAACGGCAGTAGGTGCTACATTTAATTTGTTCGCTAATTCTGCTTGTGTTAGGCGATGTTCTTTTCTTAAATGCTTTATTTTTTCAGCGAACTTCATTTTTTTCACCTCCTTTTTATCTATTTATAGTATACAGATAAACTGTAGTAAAGTACAGTGTTTCTGTATATTATTTTTGTGGGTATGAAAATATTACAGAAAATCTGTATTTTCGACTTGCAACTACAGAATTTCTGTAGTAACATGGTATTCAACGAGGAGGTGAACTTAATGAGATACACCCTAGAGCAAGCAAGGATATTAGGAGGGTTGACTCAAGTGCAAATGGCTGAAAGGCTCGGTATGTCTGAAAAAACATATATTCAATATGAAAAATACAGAAAAGTTTTTCGGATGGATGATGCTTTTCGATTTATCAGAATCACGAAAGTTCCTGCGAACAGTATAATTTTTTTTGAGGGTCAACTACAGAATATCTGTAGTCAGGAGGTGTTGGCATGAAACAGCCGAGCGAAGCTACTAAGCTAAAAATTGCAGAGTTTTTCTTAAAAACATCTATCCCTCGTATTTTAGCCGAGGGACGCAAAAATAAACAGTTAAAGGAGGTATCAGCAAAATGACCGCGTTAATTTTGAGGGGAGGTGAAAGTATGTTGAAATCACGTAAAGAGAGACGAGATGAAGCACGAAAGAATAAAGAACAGTTCATACCACAATATAACGGTGCTTCTCCAAAATCTTATGAAGAATACTATGGTGTTGGCTATGAAATATTTAATAATAAATTCGTGAAAATCAAGGAGGTGAGTAAGTAATGATCATCAAGGCAAGAGATTGGAATGTTTTAAGTAAAAGTGAAAAATCACTACTTGTCTTCGGTGCTTTTATGAACAGCCTAGGTAACAACATTCGCAGGGAACTAAAAAAGGCCTCATCAGCTGCCACTGAATGAGGACCAAAACTAAACATTCTTACAAAGATTATAACACGAAGGGAGATATTTATTAAATGGTACAAAAAAGAATTGATTTACCATTGTCAAAACTAGCGAATGGCGCTATTCAAGAAAAGCTAGATTACGAGTTAAAGAAAGTATTTGACAATATCCATGATAAAAATACAAAAGCTCAGGACAAGCGAACAATCACCATCAAACTAGAATTCAAACCTGATGAAAACCGCCAAACGGTTGCAGTAACAAGTAATTTTACAACTAGTCTTGCCAATGTTGAAGGGGTATCGACAACGGTATTAACTGGTAGGGATTTACACACAGGAAATGTTGAAGCGAAGGAACTTAGATCAAATGTTCCTGGACAAACCTACTTCGATGAAGATTTAACAACAAGGACAGATGTTGGCGTTCCTGTTGATGTGATTGAACAAGAGTTAAATAGAAAAAAAGTTATAAATCTACAAGCGGAGAGAGGTTGATTTGAATGATAAAGGAAGCTATTAAATATTTAACTGAATTGGGAATAAATCCTGCTGACAGAGTTATTGATTTAAATGATTACGAGGGGAATAAACGTACTTTTATTTTGAACGATGAAGGAATGCCTAAAGAAATAAAACCTTTAAACAATCGTGCACTAGAACCTCTTCATATTAATACTCTGACAGGATTGGTTAATTATATCAAAGCCAATATTGAACGTTTTGGATATCAATTATTTCTACAAGTTTATGATGAAAAAACCGTTTCATTAAAAGGGACTCTCCAATATGACGGGGGACGCGAAACATTAGTTATAGCAAATGCAATTACTCCTAAGTTTAGCTATGGACATTACCTTGACTCTGAGGAACTAATCATTGCTTTTCAATCGAAATTCACCAAAACAGCAGATCGTGATTTATTGCTAAAAGTTGTAGGTAATGTCAAAGAAGAGAACGTTCGCCAAACAGGGGACAATGGAGTTTCGCAAGCAGTAACGATTAAGACGGGAATTGCTTCCGCTGATGATGTGCTTGTTCCAAACCCTGTTACATTGGCACCTTATCGAACGTTTTTGGAAGTTGAACAACCTTCAAGCGATTTCATTTTCCGTATGAAAAACGGTCCATCTGGCGCGATATATGAAGCGGACGGTGGCGCTTGGAGAAATCAAGCAATCGTAAACGTTCGTGAGTATTTAGCTGCAGAATTAGCTGATGAAATTGAAACCGGAAGAATTACGGTAATCGCTTAACAGGGGGGACGACATGATTAAAATTAACAAGCTTGAAATAGAAAATGTAAAGCGTGTAAAGGCGGTCAAAATCGAGCCTACGTCAAGCGGACTAACAATTGTAGGCGGTAATAATAATCAAGGGAAAACTAGTGTTTTGGATGCAATCGCTTGGGGGTTAGGTGGTAACAAATACCGCCCTAGCAAAGCAGAGAGGGAAGGTAGTGTTATCCCTCCATATTTACACATTGTTTTGTCTAACGGGTTGGTCGTTGAGCGTAAAGGAAAAAACAGTGAATTGAAAGTCATTGATCCAAATGGAGAAAAAGCAGGGCAACAGTTGCTGAATGGCTTTGTCGAAGAATTAGCCATCGACTTACCCAAGTTCATGAACTCTACTAGCAAGGAAAAGGCTAATATATTACTCCGTATTATCGGCGTTGGGGACAAGCTTCATGAACTAGAAAGAAAAGAACAAGAAATCTACAATCAACGTCGTACGATAGGTCAGATTGCTGATCAGAAATCAAAGTTCGCAAAGGAACAACCGTACTTTACGGATGCACCAAAAGAACTGATTTCTGCATCTGATCTAATTAAGCAACAACAAGATATTTTAGCAAGAAATGGTGAAAATCAAAGGAAGCGCCAAAACCTTAATCAGATTCAATCGTTGTACGCTAGTCAAGGGCAAGAAATTCAAAGGTTAGAAGCTCAACTAAATCAAGCCAAGGCAGCTTACGCAAAAACAGGTGAAGATTTAGCGATTGCTCAAAAAGATGCCCTGGATCTAGTTGACGAATCCACAGAAGCACTAGAAGCGAATATCCAACAGATTGACGAGATTAATAGGAAAGTTCGAGCAAATCTCGATAAAGATAAAGCTGAAACGGATGCTAATGATTACAGAACGCAATACGAAAAACTAACAACTGCTATTGATGATGTGCGCAAGCAAAAATCAGAATTACTGGACAGTGCAGATTTACCTCTTGAGGGTTTGTCAGTTGAAGAAGGGGATCTCATTTATAAGGGACAAAAGTGGGACAACATGAGTGGAGCCGATCAATTACAAGTATCTACTGCTATTGTCCGTAAATTGAAACCTAACTGCGGATTTATCCTATTAGACAAATTGGAACAGATGGATATGGATACCTTAAATGAGTTCGGCAAATGGCTAGAACAGGAAGGACTACAAGCGATAGCCACAAGAGTTAGCACTGGTGAGGAGTGCAGTATTATCATCGAGGACGGTTATGTTGCTGGCCAGGAGCAAGTTCAATTGCAAGAGAATGTGCCAAAAGCACCTGAAACAAAAACATGGAAAGCTGGTGAATTTTAAGAATGGAAGTCATTAGCGGAAAAATCGAAAAGGCTAAGAAAGTAGTTTTATATGGTCCAGAAGGAATAGGGAAGTCTTCTTTAGCAGCACAATTCCCGAAACCTATTTTCATAGATACAGAGGGTTCAACAACTGAATTAAATGTTGATCGCTTGCCTAAACCCACAAGTTGGGCCATGCTCCAGCAACAAGTTGATTGGGTTAAGCAGCAAGTTGGCAGATTCCAAACATTAGTCATCGACACAATCGATTGGGCGGAAATGCAGTGTGCTGAATCTGTTTGTGCCCAACATGGTAAGAAGGGCGTTGAGGATTTTGGTTATGGAAATGGTTACGTCTATGTAAAAGAAGAGTTAGGACGTTTTCTCAATAAATTAAGTGACGTGGTTGATGTAGGAATCAATGTCGTTCTGACGGCACATTCGCAAATCGTCAAATTCGAACAGCCTGACGAAATGGGCGCTTATGACCGTTACCAATTAAAACTAGGTAAAAAGACAAGCTCCCAGACAGCTCCTTTGGTCAAGGAATGGGCAGATATGGTCTTATTCATTAACTATAAGACTTATAGTGTTGCGGTGGACGATAAAGGCAAGAAGCATAAGGCACAAGGTGGAGTTCGTACTATTTTCGCAACACATCATCCGGCTTGGGATGCTAAAAATCGTCATGGGTTACCAGATGAATTTCCGTTGGACTATGCAAATATCGCTCATATTTTTGCCAATGTACCAAATCATCAAACGGCACCTGTGCAACAATCTGAGCCAGTAGTTCAGCAACAACAAGAACCTATTCAGCAAACTCAACCGATAGTAGAGCCAACGCAACCAGTTCAGCAACAGCCTATGCAAAACGCTCCTACAAGTACAGTGGAGTTAAACCCAGCAATTCCGCAATCTCTACGAGATTTAATGATACAAAGTAACGTTTCAGAAGAAGAAATACAAGTTGTTGTTAGTAGAAAAGGATATTACCCAATGGAAACACCAATTAACAATTATGATCCAAGTTTTATAGACGGTGTATTAGTTGGAGCATGGCCGCAAGTTTTCGGCATGGTACAAGAATTCAGAAAAACTCTACCATTTAAAAATATCATATAGGAGGAACAACAGATGAATCAAGAACGAGAATTAGGTTGGGATGATGAGATAGAAAAGGATGGTGGCGATTTTATATTGCTGCCGGAAGGAGACTACCATTTTACAGTAAAGAAATTTGAACGTGGTAGATTTGCGGGTAGTACTAAAATGCCCGCTTGTAATCAAGCGAAATTGGAATTAACGGTCCATTCTCCTGAACATGGTGAAGTGACTATTTTCCACACCTTACTTCTTCATACCAAAACGGAAGGTTTTTTATCAAACTTTTTCACCGGAATTGGTCAAAAGAAAAAAGGCGAAAAGTTACGCATGAACTGGAACACAGTCATTGGTTCCAAAGGAAAATTAAAGTTAAAAATTAATAAGTTCATTGGTCGAGATAACGAAGAACGCTCAAACAACGAAGTGCAGACGTTTTATCCATATGAGGAAGCTTTCCAACAAGGACAAGGCTATCAGCAGCAACAACCTTATCAACAACCAGTTCAGCAACAACAACCAATGCAACAAACGCCATTCCCAACTACACAGCAACAAGGCGGATTTACAGCAGGGCAATTTTAGGAGGTAGCTATGAAACTTAGAGGTTATCAACAGGATGCCAGGGAATCCATCCAGTCGGAGTGGGAAAATGGCGTAAAGAAAACATTGCTTGTACTTCCAACTGGTTGCGGTAAAACGATTGTGTTTAGCAAGGTAATTGAGGACAGAGTAATCAAGGGCGAGCGCGTTCTCGTCCTTGCCCATAGGGGCGAACTTCTGGAACAAGCAGCAGACAAATTGGAGAAAAGCACTGGATTAAAATGCGCGACCGAAAAAGCTGAACAAACTTCAATAGGTAGTTGGTTTCGTGTAGTGGTTGGAAGTGTACAAACGATGATGCGAGAGAAGCGACTCGAGCGATTCGATAAAGATTTCTTCGACACGATTATTATCGATGAAGCACATCATTGTATTTCAGATAGCTATCAACGTGTTTTAAATTACTTTGATACTGCAAATGTATTAGGTGTTACTGCTACACCAGACAGAGGTGATATGCGGAATCTAGGTTCCTATTTTGAATCACTTGCATACGAATACACATTGCCTAAAGCTATAAAAAGTGGCTATCTAAGCCCGATCAAGGCACTAACAATTCCACTTAAATTAGATTTATCAGGAGTTGGCCAACAAGCAGGGGATTTTAAGACAAGTGATTTAGGAACAGCTCTGGATCCTTACCTTGAATCAATCGCCGAAGAAATGAGAAAAGTGGCTAGTGATAGAAAAATCGTTGTCTTTCTTCCACTGGTAAAGACAAGCCAAAAGTTCACGGAAATATTAAACCAAAAAGGTTTTAGGGCAGCAGAGGTCAACGGTGAGAGTAAAGACCGCGCTGAAATATTAGAAGATTTCGAGAATGATAAATATAACGTATTATGCAATTCTATGCTTCTTACTGAAGGTTGGGATTGTCCATCAGTTGATTGTGTTGTCGTTTTAAGACCTACAAAAGTAAGAAGCTTATACAGCCAAATGGTTGGGCGTGGTACCCGATTATTTAAAGGTAAAACTGAATTATTGTTACTGGATTTTCTTTGGCATACAGATCGACATGAGTTATGTCATCCTGCACATTTGATTGCGTCGAATGAAGAAGTGGCACAGGCAATGACCAAACAAATTGAAGAAGCTGGAATACCACTCGATTTAGAAAAGGTGGAAAAACAAGCAGAAGAGGATGTAGTTGCTCAACGTGAAGAAGCCCTTGCTAAACAACTAGCAGAAATGAAGCGCCGCAAACGTAAACTTGTGGATCCGTTGCAATTTGAAATGAGTATCCAAGCTGAGGACCTTTCAAGTTATGTTCCATCCTTCGGTTGGGAAATGGGACCACCGAGCGAAAATCAAGTGAAAACTTTAGAAAAGCTCGGTATTCTACCTGATCAGATTGAAAACGCGGGTAAAGCTACTAAACTATTAGAGCGTTTAGAAAGACGACGTGATGAAGGTTTAACCACACCGAAGCAGATACGTTTTCTTGAGGGTAGAGGGTTCGAGCATGTAGGAACATGGCCGTTTGAAAACGCGAAAAGATTGATAGATAGAATTGCTGCAAACGGATGGAGAATACCGACTGGTATCATTCCAAGTGAATATCGCGGGGAGTAGGCGGTGAAAAATTGAAACAGTTAGATTTATTTCGAGAGATTATTGTAGATAACTTCGCGGGCGGTGGTGGAGCATCTACTGGAATTGAGATGGCAACAGGCTTGAATGTTGATATAGCAATCAACCATGATCCAGCTGCTATCGCCATGCATAAAGCAAATCATCCTGATACGGAGCATTATCTTGAATCTGTCTGGGATATAGATCCAGTCGAAGTGGTCAAAGGTCGAAAAGTTGGACTGTGTTGGTTTTCACCTGATTGCACTCACTTTAGTAAAGCGAAGGGTGGAAAACCCAAGAAAAAGGAAATTAGAGGGCTTGCGTGGGTTGCAGTTAGATGGGCCGCTACTGTAAAGCCAAGAGTTATCATCCTAGAAAATGTTGAAGAGTTTAAGACCTGGGGACCTTTACTGGAAAACGGACAGCCGGATCCAAATAAAAAAGGCAAGACATTTAATTCTTTTGTAAAAGCACTCAAAAGACAAGGGTATGAAGTTAAGTTCAAGGAGTTAAAGGCTTGTGATTATGGGGCTCCTACTACTAGAAAAAGATTCTTCATGATTGCTAGATGTGATGGAAAACCGATTGTATGGCCGAAAGCAACACATGGTGAGTCGGATGAAGTAAATGTTCAGTTAGGGCTTAAAAAACCTTACAGAACAGCAGGAGAAATAATTGATTGGTCTTTAGATTGTCCAAGTATTTTCACTAGAAAAAGACCTTTAGCGGAAAACACAATGCGAAGGATCGCAAGAGGAATTCAAAAATTTGTACTAGAAAATCCGTCACCTTTTATAGTGCGGATTGGACAGACCGGATATGGTGGCGATCGATTGCAATATACCCTAGATCAACCATTAACAACAATTGTCACTAAAGCAGAGCATTGTCTTGTCACACCTTTTATTTCAACGTACTACACCGAAACTACCAAAAACGGAATGAGAGGACAGTCAACAGAAGAACCACTTCATACAATTAGCACTGCAAATAGATTTGGTCTAGTTGCAGCGTTCCTTGCTAAAAACTATGGAGGTAATTATAAGGGACCAGGTATCAACCTAAATGAGCCATTACACACAATAACAGTAAAAGATCATCACTCCTTAGTACAAGCGTTTTTATTGAAATATTACGGTTCAGATACAGGTCAGTCTTTAAATGATCCTTTGCACACCATTACAACAAAGGACAGGTTTGGCCTAGTCACTTTAAAAGGACAAGATTACAAGATTGTAGATATTGGTATGAGGATGCTTCAACCTAGAGAACTATTCAATGCTCAAGGATTCCCTTCTGATTACATTATCGACAAGGATTTCGAAGGGAAAATATATCCAAAAACCGCACAAGTGGCAAGGGTAGGAAATAGTGTTCCTCCTCCATTTGCAGAAGCATTAGTAAGAGCAAATTTGCCAGAAATGTGTGTAGGGAATACCAGATACGCCGTTGGTGTATAGAGTCACATTTCGAAAATATATTACAACAGTCGCAAGAGGAAGTTGGTGAAAGTGTTTGGAAAACAAGCTGGATTTACTATCTTTATTAGAATATATCGATCCCTCAATTTTGGACTATCAGGAATGGCTAAATGTCGGAATGGCATTAAGACAAGAAGGTTATACAGCAAGTGATTGGGACGATTGGAGTAAACGGGATGGTGGACGTTATCATCCCGGTGAATGCTTCAAAAAATGGACTACATTCGAAGGCAGTGGTATTACTGGTGCCACTATTACACAGATGGCAAAGGATAACGGATGGGAATCTCGTTCTCAATGGGAAGATCGTGAATTAGATTGGAACGACGAGATTTCTGTAAATGAAGATTATGTCGTTATCGATAAGAACTGGATTGAAGGTAAAGAAATAAGCGAACCCGTGATGTGGAATCCAGTCAGGGAATTAACTAGGTACTTGGAAACTTTGTTCGAAGCTTCCGAAAACGTGGGCTACGTTACAGATACTTGGCAAAACGAAGAAGGAAAGCATTTGCCAACAAAAGGTGCATATGATCGATCTGCTGGCGAGCTTATTCAATTGTTAAACCAGTCCGGTGGTGACATAGGAGGAGTTATTGGTGACTATAACCCAGAAGCTGGGGCTTGGATCCGATTTAATCCATTGGATGGTAAGGGTGTCAAAAACGAGAATGTCACGGAATATAAATACGCTTTAGTTGAATCTGACACGATGGATTTGGAAAAGCAAAACGCAATTTTGCGAGAACTTGAATTGCCAATTGCGGCATTAGTTTACAGTGGCAAAAAGAGTATTCACGCCATCGTGAAAATTAATGCAGCGAACTATGAAGAATACCGTAAACGTGTTGATTATCTATATAACGTCTGTAAAAAGAACGGTCTGAACATTGACAATCAGAATAGAAATCCCTCGAGGCTTTCTCGTATGCCTGGTATCGAACGAAATGGTAAGAAACAATTCTTAATCGATACAAACATTGGCAAAAGCACTTGGGATGAATGGCACGATTGGATTGAAGATGTGAATGATGATTTACCCGATCCGGAAAGTTTAACAGATTTTTGGGACAACATGCCGCAACTGGCTCCACCATTAATAGAAGGAGTTTTACGACAAGGCCATAAAATGTTGATGGCTGGTCCATCGAAAGCCGGGAAGTCATTTGCACTCATTGAACTTTCCATAGGGATTGCAGAAGGCAAGCAATGGCTTGGCTGGAATTGTACGAAAGGAAAAGTGCTATACGTCAATTTGGAACTTGACCGCGCTTCATGTCTCCATCGTTTTAAAGACGTGTATCAAGCTCTCGGTTGGCAGTCTAACAATCTATCAAATATCGATATTTGGAATCTACGCGGAAAATCAGTACCAATGGACAAGCTCGCTCCTAAGTTAATCAGAAGGGCAGCTAAAAAGAATTACATCGCAGTTATTATTGACCCGATTTATAAGGTCCTTACAGGGGACGAAAACAGCGCCGATCAGATGGCACACTTCACTAACCAATTTGACAAGGTATGTACGGAATTAGGTTCAAGCGTCATTTACTGTCACCATCATTCAAAAGGTTCGCAAGGTAATAAAAAATCCATGGACCGTGCCAGCGGCTCTGGAGTATTTGCCAGGGATCCAGACGCTTTAATTGATTTAGTAGAGTTAGAGCCTACAGATGCACTAATGAAGCAGGAAGAGAACAAAGTGGCATGTTCCATTTATCGAAACTACTTAGAAAATCATAACTTTGATTATTTAGATGAACATGTATCGCAGGACGATTTGTTGAGCGCAACAACCATGGAGAATCATGCTAAGAGGGCAATACCGGAACAATTAACAATAGTTAAGGAGAAAGTTGATAAAGCAATCAACAAAGTAAGAATCAGATCAGCTTGGCGTGTAGAAGGAACATTGCGAGAGTATCCGAAATTTGACGCGGTGAACATGTGGTTTACCTATCCAATTCATATGGTGGATGAAATCGGTAGTCTAAAAGACATCGAACCAGAAGGTGAGCAACCGCCTTGGAAGAAGAATTTCACTAAGAAAAAAAGCTCTGAGGAACGCAAAAAGGAACAACAGGATGCTCTCGAGGTTGCTTATGAAGCATGTGGGATTGATGAACAAGTTACTGTAAAAGCTTTAGCAGAATACATGGGAATATCAGAAAAAACAGTTAGAAGAAGGATTAAAGAACACGCTGATTTTTGGATTGACGAGGGAGAAGTTGGGAGAAAAACGTAGATAAGGACAAGGACAAACTCGATAAATGTCCTTATTTCCTTTAAAGACAAACTCGAGGATTGTCCTTACTGTCCGAATCTGACAAACTCGATAAAACTTCGACTTTGACTCTAATAGGGACATACTCGATAAAATACCGACTTTGACCCGAGGGACAGACAGCCTATATTACTACGTAATATAAAAGGTGTCCCTTTCCCTCAAGGTCAAGGGGGTAAGTAGTCGTGCGTAAGCTATCGCACGACGACATACTTCCCCTATCCTTGACGAAAGCAAAATTTCAAAATCAAAAAACATAAATGTAAAAAAATGGAGGATTAGAAAATGACCGTAGAATTCTTCATGCCGATGAAAAAAGTTCCAACGACGACCCATCAACAAAAGCAAGTATCGGTCGTAAATGGAAAGCCTGTCTTTTATGAACCGGAAGATTTAAAGGCAGCAAGAGCAAAGTTAATGGCTCATCTGGGACAACATGTTCCAACTGAAAAATTTACAGGTCCAGTTAGATTAATCGTCAAATGGTGCTTCCCGATTACTGGTGATCGTCAAGACGGCCAATATAAGCACACTCGACCTGATACGGATAATCTTCAAAAATTATTAAAAGATTGCATGTCTGATTGTGGTTTTTGGAAGGATGATGCATTAGTAGCCTCAGAGATCGTAGAAAAGTTTTGGGCCAACGTTCCAGGTATCTATATACGAATCGAGGCGATTTGATGGACTATAAAGCTTTTTTTGCTGAGGTAGTAGATTGGATAAATCAGAGTAACCAAAAAGCCATGAAACACGGAATCGACAGCATGGAATTTTGGCGGTGGGTCACTCAATCCACTGGCGAGATATGTAATAAGTACAGTAACAATCCTTTAGTAGTAAAACAAATGTCGATGCTTTACCAGTGGCTAGAAGAAGTATATGAGAACGGAAAGGTGAATGTTAAATGAATCAAGATGTCATTGATCGTGAACAAATGATTTTTCAAATCATGTTGAATACGAAGTTTACCGAAAAAGCCCTTGAAAAAATGACAGATAAAGAATTAGAAGAATTATACAGGTTAAAGGTTGAAAAGCGACATTAATTCAATCAAAGGGGAGGAATTGAAGAAGTGAGTACTGCAACTGTTTTGAAAGATGGAGTAATGTATCCGAAAATCACTAAGGAATTGTATATCAAGCATAAAAAAGCTGGAGAATCCGATAGCCGAATCATGCGCAGATACGGAATGTACAATCAATCTTTGTCAGATTGGAAACAATTAAATTTTACGGATGATGAAATTCAAAACTTGAAAATTAAAGGCAAGGGTGGACGACCGCCAGTAAAGAAAGACAAGCCTCAAGGTAAACCAGTTCATACTTTTGATAAGGAATTGAAACAAGCCCTTGCAGAGTTAAAAGAATTGAAAAAGGTAAATGAACATCTTTCCGATGAGTTAAAAGATGTAAAGCTGAAAGGCAATGAACTCAAGAAAGAAAACGAAGACTTGGCTTCAAGGGTCGCATTTATGAATGTGGAGGATAATTCAGAGTTAGAAAATTTAAAGGCTGCCTGTTCGGATTTGGAGAATGAAACTAATTCCTTACAACGAAAGCTAATTGAAAAAGATTACGAAATTACTAATCTTGATTATGCCTTTGAATCACTTAATCAAAGAATGGATGCACATGTAAAAGAAAACAAGGCATTAAAGGAGTTGGTAAGGTTATGGATATGAATGAGTATCAAATCGGTACGCGGAGAACCTCCCCTAAATTGGGGAGGAATGTCCTCGATTATCTTGTGAATTTTTCAATGGGATTATCAGGCGAAAGTGGCGAGATAACGGATCACATCAAGAAAGTCGTATTTCAAGGTCACGATCTAGATCCAGAAGCTATGGCTTATGAATTGGGCGATATTATGTACTATGTCGCAAGATTCGCAGACGTACTGGGGTATCAATTATCTGATATTACAGAGATGAATCAAGAAAAATTATTTAAACGTTATCCTGATGGATTTTCGAAAGAAGCTAGTAGGAATCGGAAGGAGTAATTGAATTGAAATATAAAGGCATCTGCCATAAATGCTTAAAAATGGTGCGAATCGGTGAAGGGGAGCATAAGCGTGTGAATGGGAATTGGAGGACGGAGCATAATGTCTGTGAGGAGGCTACTACATGCCCATCCAAGAACTAAAGCAAATAATTGCAACGCAAAAATCGGTCTCAACTTCACGCCTGGAGGAAATAGCAAGACGAATAGATTTGCTTTATATAAATCAGGGTAAAACTATCAGAAATCAACGTAACACATTAAATCAACTCAATTCGAGACTTCAACGCCTTGAAGTTAAAGCTGATCGTCGTAAACAGGCTATGCAAGATTATGAGAATTTGAAAATGCACCACAGAAATTTGGAGAGGGAGTTTAATATTTTGAGAGGGAAATATGAACAGAAGTCGTAAAGGGAGGTCAATCATTTGAAACTTTCAGATAAACACGTCGAGCTGATCGCCAAGACGACATTAGAGTTTTGGGAGAAAGAAAAAGAGAATCAGGAGAAAAGAAAATATGATAGGCGTTTGCGTAATATTAAACTTCTCCTTCGGAACTATCGATCATTTGTAAAACATACTTCAGATATAAAATTAGATATTCAAATCATCGACGAACGCCTTGAACTTGAATATCTAGATTCCGATGAATTTAAATTACAATCAATAAAACAAAGTAAAGAGAAGACTTTAGCAATGATCCAGTTTATCAATAAAATGCTTGCAGTTTTTAAAGTCATGTGTGAACAATCAGGAAAGCCTGAAGATGTTCGAAGATATGATGTTATCTATTACATGTATATTTCAGAGGATAAAATGACAGCTGAAGAAATTAGTGCAATGCATAATGTTGCAGTTCGGACGATATTCCTTGATATCGAAAAAGCGAGTAAAGACTTGTCAGTATTAGTTTTTGGGATTGATGGAGTGAGATTTTATAAGTGATTTACATTGCAAAAAGAGTGCAGTGTTTATGCAGTTATAAGGTGATATAATGATAGTGTGAAATAATTATGAAAAGCGCCTTGTCTATTTAGATGAGGCGCTTTTATCATTAACTGACAGATCCACTACAGTCTTGCATTATCTTTCCAGTTATCAGACAATGAACCTATGTAAATCATAGGGGGTAACTGGATGAAGAAATTAATAATATTTTTCATAGCCATAATTTTTATATTAATGGCTTGCTCAAATGAAAGTTTAAATGAAAGTCCTGATGAACCTTCAAAAGATGAGCCAGTTATAGGAATGTTAGATGATAATGACTTTGAATTTAGTGAAGAAGTAGAAAAATTACATGAAGAAGCCATGGAATCTCAAAAGGATTTATACTTAACAATGTTAAATAATTTACTAGCTGAATTTGATGAGGAATATGAAAACTTTGAAACTGAAGTTGGGGTTAAATTATATGAGGTCATCATTAGTACGCCAGGTGGAATAGATGTAGCCAAAAAAATGAAAGAAAAGATTATCGAAAACGTACCAGAAGATAATCAAGATGTATATGATTTATTTTATGATAGAATTGTCAGTCTTGAAGAGACTTTTTCTGATATAGAATGGAGCGATTAAATGAATACTGTTTCTTGTGACAACTGCCATAAAAATTTTACTATTAAACCGCAAGAGAAGAAACACGGAAAAGGAATTACAGAAACTTATTTCACCTGTCCACATTGTGATGCAAGGTACACAGCTTTCGTTACTAATGCTGATATTAGAAAAAGGCAACGAGAGATACGGCAGCTGCATGAGTCAGTTCAACAGCATGTGAAAGACTTCGCTGATGGACGAATAAACGAGCAAGATTATAAACAGACGATCGGTAAGATTAATGAAAAGATAAACAAAAAGAAAGCAGAGCTTGAACCGATGATGAAGGAAATGAAGAATAAAGTTGCGAGGTGATAACTGTGGATCAAGGGAAAAAGGAAGATTTAAAAGAAAGTATAAAGGATACTGCCGCTGATATCATACTTGATGTTGGAAGTGAAGCTGCCGCAGAAGTTGTTAAAGAAACTGTAACAGGTTTACTGAAAGAAGTATTGGTTGATACGGGAGCCTCAATGATTCCTGGAATCTCTGGAGCAATATCCGGATATAAACGTGCACGATTTGAGCGAAACATTAAACAATTCACCAATGAGCTATCTTTAAAAGTTGAAGATCTCCGCATAAATTTAGAACAGAAAACAGCAGAACAGAAAGAGCAGTTGGACCAGCTATTGGCATATATATTGGATTATGTAATTGATGAGCAGCAAGAAGAAAAAATAGAGTTTATGGTTAATGGTTTTGTACAAATGACAGAGCATGAAAATATAACGGAAGATTTTGTTTTAACGTATTATGACGTTTTGAAAGAGTTACGGCTGGTTGATATTTCAGTGTTAAGGTTAATGTACACTTCCTTTTATATGTTTGATCAAGCTAATCGGGAAACCTATATCGATGTAATGGAAAAGCACGGAATAAGCTTGGAACAATATGAGTCTGTTAGGCGGAATTTACATAGAAGAGGTCTTCTTACTACGAAAACAGACTTAAACATTAATGATGATTTGGATCAGATACACAAGACTTTTAAGGAATTATTCGCATATCTAAAAAAGCTAACAAACCCAAGGTTCAAAGGATCTTTGCCGACATTGAGAGAACCGAAATTTAAATCTAAAGATAATCTACAAATATCTAAGTTCGGGCGTGAATTTGTGCATTTTTTCTTGAATATGGATAACGATGAGATGACGGGACAATAGGTGTCCTGTTTTTTTATGGTTCAAAAAGGAGTGGTCATAAATTGAACCAAGAGTTGTTTATTGTTGCATTACTTAACCTTGCAAAAGAAATTGCAGAAAAACCTAAAAACACTTCTTCCGAAGAGGCTTTTTTAGAACAAGTAGACATTTTTATAACTGAATTGGAGAAAAAAATTATGTAGTACCCACTCACTTAGTTGGGTGCTTTTTCTATTAGGAGGATGTTCAGTGGTATACGAATATGAAAAAGTTTCACCACCAGAATCACCAGTAAAGATAGTTGAAACTCCATTGTTAACTATTGAATTAGAAAATGAAACAGCAGTACCTAAAGTTTTCTACAAAGGTGAAGAGATTACTAGAAAAATTAGAATTGCTTTTGGTTGGGAAACCAAAAAGGCTGATGAAGAATCTGGAGGAATAATGTATGACATTAATTTTGCCGAAATAGTGGATGAAATACCAATCCAAAAGGGATACGGATTAAGGCGAGGTAAGTTTGCCTTTGATAAGAATGAACCAACAACAACTCTACGATAAATACAAACGAAACCAAGAATCAAAGAAGTTCTATAACAGTGATGCATGGATTACATGTAGAGAGAATGTATTGATTAGAGACGACTATCTCTGCCATGAGTGTTTGAAGGATCCTGAAAACCCACTTACTCCAGCCGATATGGTCCATCACATTAAACCTTTAGAAGAGTATCCTGGACTTGCATTAGATGAGGATAACCTTACCAGTCTTTGTAATTCATGTCATAACAAAGAGCATCCGGAGAAGGGTGGAGGGAAGAGAAGAAAAAAACGAAACTTGAACGTTGTAGAATTTGATGCTAATCCGGAAATAACATAGCCCCCCTACCTTGAAAATAGAAATGTTTTATATTTCCAGACCGGGGAGGCCCTTCGTTTGCACCGCAGATAAAAAATTCATGAAAGGGGGGTAACCTGAAAAATGGCAGTTCCTACAAAAAAAATGTTGATAGAATATCTCGGAGAAAATTATGAGGAATCGGACGAACAACTTATCCAATTGTATATCGAGACTCACCAATTTTACAGGCGATTGCAAAAAGAAATCAAGAAATCAGAATTGATGTATGAATACACAAATAAAGCCGGGGCTTCAAATATGGTTAAAAACCCCCTTTCAATTGAACTAACGAAAACTGTACAAACACTGAATAACCTGCTGAAGTCATTAGGTCTGACGCCTGCTCAAAGAAAGAAAGTAGTGAGTGGAGAGAATGACGACGACTTCGACGATTTCTGAAAGTGTAAAAAAAGCAAAGCAAAGTTTCAGTTTTATTACTTGGCGAAAAGAGCAGGTTAAAAAAGGGAATATCCTTGAAAAGCCATCCGATATGCTATTAACAACTTGGTATGCGGAACAGGCTGTAAAAGGAAAAATAAAGGTCAGTAAAAAGAATAAATTAGCAGCTAGAAGGCATTTAAGGGATTTAAAAAGACAAGGAACAGATGATTTCCCTTGGATATTTGTTGAAGAAAAAGGTCATCGCCCCATCCGTTTTATTGAAAAGTTTTGCAAACCTTCAAAGGGTGACTTTGATCAATTAACAGCACAACCTTGGCAGCATTTTGTTATTGGTTCTCTCTATGGATGGGTTCATAAAGATACTGGTGTGAGGCGCTTTCGTGAGGGCCTTATTTTTGTTGGACGAAAAAATGGTAAATCTACTTTAGTCAGTGGATTGACCTTATATTCATTTAGTAAAGATGGAGAAAACGGTGCTGACGTTTATCTTTTAGCTAATACAAGAAAGCAAGCCGGCATCATTTTTGATGAAGCGAAAGCGATGGTTAAAAAATCGCCGAAGCTTCGTAAGAATTATCGATCCACACGAGATGCAATTTTCTATGATAAATCCATTTCCAAAATTGAGCCACGAGCATCTGACAGTGAAAATCTAGATGGTTTGAATACACATCTTGGTATTTTTGATGAAATCCACGAATTTAAAGATTATAAATTGATCAACGTTATTAAAAAGTCTCGTGGATCCCGCAAACAGCCGTTAATTTTATACATTACAACTGCTGGCTATCAACTAGACGGTCCATTAGTAAACTACTACGAACAAGCAAGCGACGTCCTGGATGAAGTATTTCCTGACGAGCGTACTTTTTATTATATCGCTGAACTTGATGACGAAAAGGAATTTGAAAAACCAGAAGAGTGGATTAAGGCTAACCCGAATATGGGTGTTTCTCTCGATTTAGACATCCTAAAAGAAGATTGGGATAAAGACAAACGTACACCTGAGGAACGTTCAGATTTTATTACAAAGCAGTTTAATTTCTTTGTGAATGCTAATAACCAATCATTCTTGGATTACAATACATTAAAGAAAAACAATAAGGTCATTGACCTTGAAACTTTAAGGGGGAGACCATGTATCGGTGGGTACGACTTATCAGACTCAGAGGATCACTCTAGTGCATGTTTAGAATTCCTACTTGATACGGGAGAAGTTTTTGTTTTATCTCATACGTTTGTACCAGAGAAAAAAGTAGAGGCAAATAATGAGAATATCCCTTATCGCGATTATGAAAAACAAGGATGGCTTACGGTTGTGCCAGGTGAATACGTAAAAAAGGAATACATCGAAAATTGGTTTCTTGATCAATCAAAGCTCTATATCATTCAAAAAGTAACCTATGACCCTGCAAAAGCCTTTAGGTTAAACAAAGCATTAGAAACACACGGATTTGAAACAGAAGTAGTAAGGCAGGGAGCTTTAACATTAGGACCTGCTGTGGACGATGTAAAGGAGTTGTTTATCGATGGCAAAGTTATTTTTAGTTATCGAACAAATGTTAATGAAAAACCAATGGTCAACAAGCTTTTCCGTTGGTATGTAAATAATGTCAAAATGAAACCAGACAGAAATAAGAATATGTTGCCTCAAAAACAAGGTCGCTACCGTAAAATAGACGGTTTTGCGGCTTTTTTAAATGCTCATACAGAGGTTATGAAATTGATGGTTGAGCCGGTTGGTAATGGTAATGTTGAATTTATTTCAATAAATGATTTATAGAAAAGGAGAATGATAGTAATGAATATGGAACAACTTGAAACATATGCAAAAGCACAGCTAAAAAATAATAAACCTATAAATTTATTAATAGCCATGCCGGGATTTCCTGAGCCTGAACTAATTACTAACCCACCAGCAAATATTGAGAAAAAATTAGAATACTATAAAGCTACTTATAATCATGATGATTTAACGCACAGGCATGCTCTAGGTATACAAATAATAGCTTTTGCAATTTAGTAATAATAACACATATCGAAAGGTGGTGATACATTGAAATGGTATCAACGAATAAGGATGGCGGTTAAAGGTGCTGCTTCCGGATGGAAAGGAAAAACTTTCGATTTTGGCAGTTGGTTTGGTCGAACGTTTTGGGGCATCGATAATACCAAATTAGCCACCAATGAAACGATATTTAGCGTTATTAGCCGTAAAGCTAACACATTGTCATCTTTACCACTTAAATTATATAAAGATTTTGATGTGGTCCATAATCAAGCTTCTGATGTGTTAACAAGTGAGCCGAATCCAAACATGACGAGTTTTGACTTTATTAATAAGTTAGAAGTCTCACGAAATGAAACAGGTAATGGTTATGCTGTCATTGGTCGGGACATTCGGATGCAACCTGAGTCATTGACGCCAATCGATCCGTCATACGTAACGCCGTTTATAAATACTGACGATCAAGAATTGTGGTATGAGATCCGTGGTGATACTACCTATTATTTTCATAATATGAATATTTTTCACGTTAAACACATTACAGGAGCTTCACGGTGGAAAGGGATTAATCCCATTGAAGTATTAAAAAACACTCTTGAATATGATAAATCAGTTCAAGAATTTAGTCTTTCTGAAATGCAAAAGAAGGATAGCTTTACTCTTGAATATGGTGCAAATGTGGACAAGGATAAAAAGCAAGAAGTTGTTGACAATTTCAGGAGATTTTACAACGAAAATGGCGGCATACTTTTTAAAGAACCAGGTGTCACAATTGATCCAATTGAGAAAAAGTATTTTGCTTCTGATACTTTAAAATCTGAAAAAATTACACGGTCGAGAGTGGCCAATGTTTTTAATGTTCCTGTTGCTTTTTTAAACGAAACAGAAGGACAAAGTATGTCTTCCACAGAACAAATGATGATCCAGTATGTGCAAATGGACTTGTTGCCCACAGTCAGGCAATACGAGCAAGAAGCCAATCGAAAATTGCTCACTAAGGATCAAAGAAGAGCTGGTCATTATTTTAAGTTTAACTTAGGTGGTTTGTTACGAGGTGATACTGCTGCACGTTCCCAATTTTATCACAACATGCTACGAGATGGCGCAATGAGCCGAGACGAGGTCCGTATGTTAGAAGATTTGCCTCCACGTGGCGGCATGGCTGCTGAATTGTGGATTAGTGGTGATATGTATCCTTTAGAAATGGATCCGAATGATCGAAAGGGGGTGAAGGTTAGTGAAACAAAAAGCGAATAAATTTTTCGAAATGAAGTTTTCCGCTGACGGAAAGTCGGGGGATATTTTTATTTATGGAGAGATTACCAAATACGCATGGGAAGATTATGGGGAAAAATCAGCCAAGATTTTTAAGCAAGAGCTTGATGATCTGGGAGATGTGGAAACCATTAATTTATATGTTAATTCTCCAGGTGGTAGTGTATTTGAAGGAATCGCCATCCACAATATGCTTAAACGCCACAGCGCTCGCGTGATCGCATATGTAGATGCCTTGGCGGCTTCGATTGCAAGTGTGATCATTATGGCAGCTGATGAAATCCGCATGTATGAAAATTCCATGTTGATGATTCATAATCCTTGGACCTTTGCAATTGGCAATGCTGCTGATTTACGAAAAGAAGCAGACGATTTAGATCGTATTGGGGAATCTGCCATCCGTTCTTATTTAACTAAGGCGGGAGACAAACTCCAAGAAGATAAACTTCGTGAAATGCTCGACGCTGAAACTTGGTTGTCTGCTGATGAAGCATATGAATATGGTCTTTGTGATGTTGTGGAAGGCGCTAACGAAATGGCAGCTTCAATAAGCGCTGATTTATTTGCTAAGTACAAGAATGTCCCTAAGCAATTATTTGAAAAAGTCAATCAAAGTATATCAGCCACAGAAATGGCTTTAAGACAAAAAATTGCAGAAGAAGCCAAAGCTAATTCTGCTTATTTAAATACCATTCTAGGAGGAATATGAAAATATGAAAACACTGTATGAATTGAAACAAAATTTAGCTACTATTGGTCAGCAATTACAAAAAGTAGAGGGAGAACTTGCTCAAAAAGCTATTGACCCTTCTGCATCAATGGAAGATATTCAAACTCTCCAAAAATCTAAAGAGGATCTAAAGGCTCGTTTTGATGTAATTAAGGAGCAGCATGATTCTATGGAAGCAGAGCAGAAAGCCAAGTTTAATCAAAATCAAATTGCACAGCAACGTGCTGGATTTGATGGATTGAACCAAGAAGAAAAAATGGTAAAAGCAAAAGCGGAATTTATCCGTGCGTCTATCCAAGGACGTCAAGTTAGTGAAGAAGTAAAACAGTTGATTGCCATTCCAACTGGAGATCCATCTGGTGGAGATAAGTTCCTTCCAACAAATATGCAAAAGGAATTGGTCCATGAGCCATTCGCAAAGAATCAATTACGTAACTTGGCAAGAGTAACGAAAATTAAAGGTTTGGAAATCCCTAAGATTGCCTACTCAATCGATGATGATGATTTCATCACGGATAAAGAAACGGCAAAGGAAATGAAATTGACAGGGGATACCGTTACTTTTGGTCGAAATAAATTTAAGGTAAAAGTGAAAATTCCTGATACTGTCATCCACGGTTCAGACATTGAACTTGTAACTTTCGTAGATAATGCATTACGTTCTGGTTTAGCTGCAAAAGAGAAGAAAGACGCTTTAGCTGAGACTCCAAAAACTGGTCTTGGACATATGTCTTTCTATAACGGAACAGACATCAAACGTGTGAAAGGTGATAATCTGCATAAGGCAATTAAAGCGGCAATAGCTGATTTACATGAGGATTTTAGAGACAATGCAAAAATTCTTATGTCTTATACAGATTACATGGAAATCATTGAGTTCTTGTCAAACGGCACTACGAACTTCTATGATGCCCCACCAGAAAAAGTACTTGGAAAACCTGTTGAATTTGCAGACGGTGCAGTTAAGCCAGTTGTTGGTGACTTCAATTTCTTTGGAATTAACTACGATGGAATGACTTTTGACACTGACAAAGATGTAGATTCTGGGGATTATTTGTTTGTATTAACAGCTTGGTACGATCAAAAACGTTCTCTCAACTCTGCATTCAGAATTGCTACTGTTGATACACCCTAATACGCCTGTAAATCTCAAGGCGAGTTCCAAGACTGATGAAGAAATTACATTGTCCTGGGACTAGCCTTGAGCTCAGGGCTTTAAAGGAGGTATGAAGTTGACGACTTATAATGTCTATCGAGATGGAACAAAAGTAAAATCCGGTCTAACAGAAAATGCATTTACCGATTCAGAATTGACGCCTAACACGGAATATTCGTACCAAGTCAGTGCAGAAAATAGTTTTGGGGAAAGCGAACTGTCTGATCCAATTAAAGTGATGACAAATTATAGCGATCCAACAGCTGTTGATATATCACCAAAAAACAATAATTTAGACGTTGATGCTATTCGTAATTTATCTGCAACAGTCACACCATCTACGGCGAAACAAACCGTCAATTGGACAAGCTCTGACACAAATATCGTTACAGTGGACGTCAATGGTAAGGTGACTGGAATTTCTGCAGGAACTGCTACCATTACAGCAACATCAACTGAAAATGCAAGTATAAAGGGAACTGCAACGGTAAATGTGAATGAACCATAAGAGGGTGATTGTTAATGAAGGATGACCTTTTAACTTTATGCAAGCGTCAATTAAGATTTGAAATTGATGAATCTGATCAGGATGAAGATCTTAATTTTTTAATTGAATCTACAAAAGAAGAATTAATAAAATCTGGTGTTGAAGACGACGAGTCTAAAATGTATAAAAGGCTCGTCGTTTTAATGGTCCAAAAAGCATACGAGGGTGAAGAAACACCTAAGAATCTTGATAAAAGCATACAAGCCCTGATTTTAAAACTGAAAAGTTGGTGATTGTATGCCAATAAATAATAGAAATTCAAGGAAATATATTAAAAGATTAACCTTTCAAAAGAAAGAAAAGACGAAAGATAAGGAAGGTAACACTGTTACAGACTGGGTAGATAAATTCACTGTTTGGGGATCTATTAAAGGTTTAAGAGGTCGAGATTTTATCGATGCTGGGGCACAAGCGGTGAAAATATCTACACGTATTTATATTCGATATCGTCCAGGAGTGACTAGTGATATGAGGATTAAGTATGGCAAAAGGATTTTTGACATTGTCAATCCAAATAACATCGAGGAAAGAAATATCGAATATGAGATATTAGCAAACGAGGTGAACCTCAATGGCTAAACTAGAAATATCTGGTCTAGATGATAATATTTTTATGTTCGAACAGCTGGGAGAAAAGGCTTCGAAAGTTGAAAACAAGGCGTTAAAAGCTGGCGGTGAGGTTATCAAGAAATACCAAATCGAGAATGTCAATCGAAGTAAAAAAGATCAAGAGCATATGCAAGACAATATTACTGTTGGAAGACCGAAAGAAACAGATGAGGGTAAAGTTGTCATTGTGGGCCCAAACCAAAAAGTTGCTTATCGAGCATTGTTTTTGGAGTATGGTACATCGAAAATGGCAGCGAGACCGTTTATTGATAAGAGCGCTGATCAAGGGGAAGCTGAAGCAGTAAGTGCTATGGAAAAAGTGTTTTTAGGAGCGTTGAAGAAATGAGCATTACCGATAGTTTTGACGCTAAAGCGGAACTTCTACGTACTCTTGAATCTAACGCTTTTCTTTCAAAAGAAGTTACTGGAGATTTTCATAATAAAGTTGCTTCAGAAGTAGATCCCTTCCCCAGGATTGTGTATCAAGAAATATCGAATAGTGATTCCGATTTTGCCGATAACCAAGCAGCTTCATCCGTTGTGGCATTCCAGATTAGTATATATTGTGATGAAGAGACCATATCAAAGGAAACCAAAATAGCCAAAGAAGTTGATAAAGTCTTAAAGTCTATCGGCTACAAACGCTATGACTCTATTGATCTGTTTGAAGAGGATACAAGAAGACATCACAAAGCAATGAGATATAGGAAAAAGGTTTTTACTTGAGCGCTCTTAACAGAGTGCTTTTTTAATTTTATATTTTACAGGAGGTTTTAAAATGTCAAAAGTATTACACGGTTTAGACATGTTCCACATTGCAGAATTAACAGAGGATACAACGACGAGTGTGGACTATGAAACACCCGAACCGCTTCTTGGAGCAGTCAATGTAAATGTTCAACCTAACACAGAATCAAATACGTTTTATGCTGATAATGGAGCCTACGCGGTTCTCAACAGTCTAGGAGATATTGATGTTGATGTGGAGGTTGCTGATTTACCTTTTGCTATGCAAAAGACAATTTATGGCCATACAGAAGAAAATGAAGTTCAATTTGCTAGTAAAGATGATATTTCCATTGACCTTGCTTTAGGTTTTCGAGCAAAGACTTCAACTGGAGGTTACCGTTTTTATTGGCTTCTGAAAGGAAAAGCAGAATTAATCCCAATTGAGCATCAAACAGATGAAGGGAACACCACGCCACAAACCGCAAAAATTAAATTGAAGTTTATGCCACTGCAGCATAATGGAAGATGGAAAGCTCAAGCAGAATCTTCAGAACAGTTAGATGCTGCTAAATGGTTTAAAGATGTAGTTTATAAAGGGGATATTTTAACATCTACTCCCTAACGAACCCTCGACTATATCCCTAATAAATAAAACTGACACTAGTGTTGTTTTAGAATGGGAAGATTAAAACGAGGGTTCGAGTTTGAGAGATTCTAACGAGTCTCTCTTTTTTAATTTAATAATCAGGAGGATTTTGAATGAAGCCAATTACGATCACTCTAAAAATTGAAGGTAAAGAAAAACGTTTTGTCAGTCCATCTTTTATTCCAGGGAGTCTTTTTAGACGCGCTGCAGATATAACTGAAATGATTGAGGGGGGAACTCTTGATCACGAAGGACTTGATGCTCCATTAGCTTTTGTATCAGATGTTTTTGAAAACCAGTTTACCATTGATGAATTTGAAGATGGTATTGATTCAAGAGTCCTAATTAAAACGGTATACGCTGTTTGTAATTTTGTAATCGGAAATATTGAGGAAGCTAGTACTCTATTAGGAATTGCAGAAGAGGATACAAGTGAAGAGGGAAAGTGACGCTGAGTGAAGCTGTTCGTGAAATGTACAACGCCCTTATGGATATTGGCTTCACTCAAAATCAAATTGATGAAATGGATATTGTGTATCACTTGAAACTCCTAGCACAACGAAAGAAAGAAAAACAAAAGCCAAAGAATGATGTGTTGTATATAGATCAAGTCCTTGGATAGAGAGGCGGTGAGAAGATGGCCAAGGATATTAAAGTAAAACTGTATTCCAATTCAAAGCAGTTTAATAACGAAATGTCCTCTATTACAAGGCAAATGAAGGTTGTTAAATCAGAGTTTGAAGCTAATAAAACTAGTGTTGACAATTGGGGTAATCATTTAAAGCAATCAGAAGCGAAAGTAAAATTCCTGAATCAGACCCTAGATTTGCAAAAACGTCGAGTAAACGAACTCAGAAAAGCCTATAATGACTCAGCTGCAACTAAAGGGAAAGATGCGAAGGAAACCCAAAATCTAGCTGTCCGATTAAACAATGCCAACGCTGCATTAAACAAGACGAAAAATCAACTTACTCAGACTACAACAAAAATGAACCAGTTGCATGCTGCTACTCAGCGAAACGCAATGACTATGAAGCAGTTTGGCGAACACATGAACAATGCGGGCATGAAAATGCGATCTGTGGGAATGGGTGTTGGTATTGTTACTGGTGTGGCTTTTGCGGGTTTAACAAGAGAAATTAAAAAGGCTTACGATGCTACAGTCAGCTTTGATGCAGGAATGTCCAAAGTACAAGCAATTAGTGGTGCAACTGCCGGAGAGCTAAAAAAGTTAGATGGACAAGCTCAGGAGTTAGGTAGAACTACGATGTTTACTGCCACACAAGCAACTGAGGGGATGGAAAAACTAGCCTTAGCTGGATGGAAACCAAAAGCAATTATGGAAGCAATGCCAGGAATGCTTGATTTAGCAGCAGCTGGAGCGCTTGAGTTATCTACGGCTGCAGATATTACTAGTGATACAATGCAAGCTTTTCAGATATCAGCTAATAAAGCGGGACATGCAGCTGATGTATTTGCATATGCTCAAGCCAACGCTAACACCAACGTGGAGCAGATGGGCGAAGCAATGAAGTACATTGCGCCAACAGCTAACTCGCTTGGATGGTCGTTGGAAGAAGCTTCTGCAATTGTTATGAAATTAGCGGACAACGGCCTGAAAGGTTCGATGGCAACTCAAGCATTTGGATCTTCGTTAGTCAGATTGGCATCTCCTACTCCAAAAGCTACAAAATTAATGAAAAAGTTAGGAATGGAATTCTTTGATGCAAATAATAAAATGAAATCCATGCCTGAAGTTGTGGCTGAAATGGAAAAAGGACTTAAAGGTCTTTCTGATAAACAAAAAGCTGCAGCAATGGATACTTTAGTTGGGAAAAATGCTTTTAAGCAGTGGCAGATCGTCTTAAAAGAAGGTTCTGGGACTTTAAAAGATTTGACAGTAAAACTGGAAAATGCCGATGGTGCTGCTAAGAAAATGGCAGAGACTATGATGGATAACACTCGTGGTAAGGTCATTCAATTTAAGTCTGCAATCGAGGGTTTACAAATAAGTTTAACTAGACACCTCACGCCTTCATTAAATAAATTGGTTGATCAAGCCACAGAGATTGTAAGGGGCTTTACGGATTTAGACGAAGCAACACAAGGCACTATTGCAAAAACTATTGCAATGACAACTGCTGTAATAGGAGTAACTTCAGCAGTAGGTCTTTTAACTGCAGGGATAGGAGCTTTATTAGCATTTACTGGCCCAGTAGGTTTAGCTATTGTAGGAGGTACTGCGTTATTAGGAGCTCTAGGTGTAGCTTTATACGCTGCTGAAACTCATACTAAAAATCTTGCAAAGGCACAAGAAAAGGCTAAAGAAGAAGCTGTTCGATACGGTGACGGGTTATCAGAAGGCACTAAAAAAGGAGTAAAAGGATACGTTGATCTTTACGAAGGCGCTAAGCTAAAAATGCTTGAGCTGAAAAACATGTCTGGAGAAGAGGCGGAAAAGACAAAAGGAGAAATAGTCAAAGCGTTCCAAGACATGGGAAGTCAAGTAGTTTCCGTATTAGAGGCACAAAAAGAAAAAATAGCTAATACTATTTATGACATATACGGGGTTGCGGGAGATGCCCATTTAAGTGAAGCAGAAAAAATAAGCAAAAAAGCGATCGAATTAGTCGATAAAGATATTGCCAAATTTAAAAAAGCTTCTGAGACTGTAGCCAAAATTACAGCTGAATATGGCAGCGATATGACCAAAATGCCGCCTAAAATTGCTAAGTCTTATCAAGAGTCCCTAGATATAATGAACGAAGGTTCAAGGGCATTTGCAGCGACTCAAGAGGAAATGCGACAAATTCAGAAAAACCTTTCTGAGCGCGATGGAAAGATAATGGCTCAAGAAGCTGAAGGTTATCTGAAACGTATTGGAGAGAATTACCGAAAGCAAGTTGAATCTGCTAATGAGTTTTACAATACTAGAAAAACTGATCTAGATAAACATTTAGCACTATACCCTGAATTTCAAAACGAATATGACAAGCTAATGTTAGGTTTGCAGGCAAAAACTGATCAGATGATTTACGAAGCTAACTCAAGCTTTAACAAATCGACAAAGATTTTAGAAAGTAATCTTGATGACCGCGGAAAGTTGATAGATATTGCTACCAGAAAAGAGCTTGAAAGAGAAAAAGAAAAAGTTCTCGGAAAACTTGGCGCTCATTATGAAATTGACGAGGCGGATGAAAACTATTACAAACGCTGGAAGGAAAGAAACGATAAATATTTAATAGATTTAGATGCTAATACTAAGGCTTCAGCCCAACAGTTTGAGAAACAATTGATTGAATTCAAAAAGGCAAATGGCGAATCCGAAGAAGAAGCTCGCCGTAGTGCTAAGAAGATTGTTGAAGGTAGCATAGCAGAATTAGAAAAAGGTGACGATAAAGCTAAAGTTGCTGGTAAGAAAAAAGGCGATGCCCATAAAAAAGGCATTGAAGAAACCAAAGAGGGCAACAAAAAAGCCGGATCTGACATCACTAAATCCACTGATCAAGCATTGTCCCAAAACAAAGAATCTGCTAACAAACACGGTAAAGAAAAAGGAGATAAACACAAGCAAGGCTTAGAATCGACTAAAGGTGCTAACCAGATTGCTGCTTATGCTTTAAGTGGAGGAGTATCTACCACTTTAGGAAAAACAACAGATGGCGGTGGAGGTAGCAAAGCAGGATTACTGTTTAAACAAGGTATAAGCAGTCAATCCAGTGCAGTAAGTGCATCAGCAAAAAATGTAGCTTCTTCAGGAGAGTCAGGGCTTCGTTCCGTAAAAACATCAAGTGCTGGAAGTGATTTTGTAGCTGGCTTTAAATGGGCTATTTCTAATGGAAACGGGTCCGTTTGGAAAGTAGCATGGTCACTAGGTAAATCTGCTTTAAGTGCACTAAAACAATCTATTGATTCCCATTCTCCTTCAAAAGAGACAGAAAAAGAAGGTAAGAACTATGCTGAAGGTATGGCAGTTGGGATTAATAAAAACTCTAAGAAAGTCTCAGCAAGCGCGAAGGCAATGGCGGCAGCTGCTCAAAAGGCAACTTCTGAAAAAATAAATAATCTTCAAGTAAAATTTGATACAAAGAAAATTGGCGCCTCTACTTATATAGCTGAGCTAAAGAAGATTCAAAAGACCCATAAATTAACGGGTGATCAGGCACGAAAAATTCAAAAAGAGATTTATAAAGCCAATCAGGTCTTACGTAAAGAGGCAGAAGCTAATCAAAAATCGGTAGATAAGATAAACAAAGGAGTTCAATCTGCCAATTCTGCTTATTTTAAAAAGGTAAAATCTATAAATGACAAGCTTAAGAAGGACATAAAGAAAGTCCAGGATGATTATAAGAAGGAGCTCGCAAACAGAGCTGAAAGTATCTATAATCAAACAGGCCTGTTTTCTGAAGTAAAAACCGAAAAAGTTGACGGGAATAAACTTCTTGGTAATATAAAAGATCAAAATAAACAGTTCAAACAGTGGCAATCTGATCTTGATAAAATACAGAAGTCCGGTGTATCTCAAAAGTTTGTTGATGAATTAAGATCTATGGGTGTGGGAGCCGCTGATGAAATAACTGCGATTGCCAATTTGCCAAAATCCAAGCTTAAAGAGTATGTCGCTGCTTGGAAAGAAAAACATGAGCTTGCCAACAAAGAAGCCGAAACCCAAATGGCAAAAGCCAAAGAAATCATGGAAAAGCAGATTAAGAATCTCAATGATGCTGCCAAAAAGGAACTGGATCAAGCTAAAACTGATTGGGTTAATCAAATCAAAAAGTTCGGCGATGAAGTTAAAAAGCTAGGAGATTTTAAAAATTCCGGTAAGGTTCTTGGCAAACAAACGGTTTCAGGATTAGTAAAAGGTTTAGGGAGTATGAAAGGCCCTTTAGAAAAAGAAGCAAAAGCTTTAGCGAAAACCATTGAAAAAACTGTCAAAGAAACTCTTAAAATAAAATCTCCGTCTCGATTGATGGAGAAAGATGTAGCTCCATTTGTTCCTCTTGGTTTAGCAAAAGGGATTAAAGCCAATTTAAGACCTGTCTTGACAGCTGCTAAAGAAATGGCGAAGTCTGCTATTCCTGATTTTTCTGATCAAGCATTTGCTATTAATGCAGCTGCCCATGAGATTAAAGCTAATAAAGACATGTTTGTTGTTGTACATCAATTCAAGAGTGGAAGCCTTGAACAAAAAGTCGAGGGATTGGAAAGAACTATTGATAAGCTTACTGATTTCCTTGGTAATGTTTTGGATATGCAGCAAACGCAAATTGAGTCTATGGCGGAGAGAGATATCATAGTTGAATTGGATGGACGAGAAGTTGGAAGAGGAGTTTATCCAGAAGTGACACGCCTTCAAAAGAGATCAGATTCTCGTGTAAGGCGTACACCAAGGGGTGCTTTTACATGATTTTTAATGGAGTTGAGAAAAGTTACTTAACTGTATTGAGGGGTAAAAAAAGACCACCTATTACTAAAATAGAACACGAATATCGTCAAAAAACAAAAACAGGTGCAAGGATCAAAAAAACTAGATTAGAGGTTTTGGAGATTGATGTACCTGTTTTAGTAATTCCTCCAAAAGGAATGACCTTGGAGCAAGTGAAAGAAGATTTATCCGGATGGTTATTTCATAAAGATGACAAACAACTAAAGTTTAAAGATAATCCACAGCGCTTTTATAATGCTAGATTGCAGGACATTGATTTGGAAGACAAACAAGGATATGCGGATGGAAATATCATTTTCGTTTGTCAGGATCCCTTTCGGCAATCGTTACCGAAATCCTTAAACCTTACCACCACCAACCAAACATTTACGATTGGAGGCCAAACTGAAACGCCATGGACAAGCCGAACAAGGTTCACTGTACCACAGTCTAGTTTTACTCTTGAAAATAATAAGGGTGGCAAGATTATCTTAAGCTATAACTTCATTGCTGGAGACGTCTTAGAAATTGATTATGATAAACGGGATGTAAAGTTAAACGGTAAGGATTTGGCAGTGGCTATTGGTTTAAGTACAGTGTGGTTTGAGTTACCAGTTGGTCAAATACAATTGAAAGCAAGTCATGCGACTGAGTTGATGTATAGCGAAAGATATTATTGAGGAGGGATTTATGATGAGTGAAGAAAGTAGACCCGATGGATTTGTACACATTGAAGAATCAAGAAATGACCAACTAAATCGAATCGAAAAGAAACTGGACAGCATCCTGTACACTTTGGAGAATGAGGAGCTGTCCACTTCTGTTGGAACAGAGGTTGAGGAAATTACTGTAACCTCAAATATTTCTATAAATGAAAATGAGTTTAATCAATTACTAGAGAACGCACCTCACGGATTCGTTACAGATGATCCATTACCACTTAAACCGTGTAACGCTTCCAAGGAATTCGACGATAATCAATTTTAGATAAAAAATTTACAATATCTTTTCTGCCTTGATAAGTCGGTACACCTCTAGAATTTTGGGCCATTAGTATTAATGGCATTCCTGGAAAATGACTAGAAAAATCTGTTCTAGCTTCATCAATTAAGTGTGATGAGTTTAAAATATGGCTCTTAACAATAACAATTGCAAAAGTAACACCTTGTTCTTTAATAACAGCACCATCAAATGTCATGAATTACACCCCCTCCCTTTAGTCCTAATTCGACAGGAGGGGCTTTAATCCTTCAAGAAAGGAGGAAACCAATGTCAGAGATTTACATTTTCAGTCAAGACGATGTTTTGATCACAACCTTAACAGAATCGACAGGGCTTATTAGCGCACCGTTTAGAGATGAACTAAACAGTGTTGCTAGTGAGCCTTTTGTATTTATTGTGGATGCTGATGTCGAAAGATCAAAGTTTGTGAAAGAAGAAAATCGTGTCGTTTTTCAAGATAAAGACGGCTATTTCCGTGAAATGGTTATTAAAGAATTAGACGACATCGACAATACGGATGGCCCACAAACATCAGCAACGTGTCTCCCAGCATGGCTGGATGAGTTGAGCGAGAACTTCGTTCTGGACAAACGTTATACGGATAAAGAAGCACAATTAGCTTTAAACGATGCCTTATCAGGAACACGTTACATTGGTGAGGTTAGAGCGATTATGGGCGTAGGATCCACAAACTTTTATCGACTTTCCAGTGCAGATTGTATTTGGAAAATCCTCGATGTATGGGGCGGAGAATTTAAAGATACTGTCGAATTTGTCGGAAATAAAATCACTGTTCGTAAAATCATCATTGACCAGCGTCTTGGAGTGGACAGAGGCGCTCGTTTCGAAATTGACCACAACATCGATGAAATACAACGCACCATTTTAAGCTATCCAAAGACAGCCATGTACGGTTGGGGTGCAAGTCTAGAGATAACAGATGAGGATGGTAACGCAACAGGTGGACATACACGTTATATCGACTTCGGAGATGTAGAGTGGAAAGTTTCTAAAGGTGACCCAGTTGACAAACCACTCGGGCAAAAGTGGGTAGGAGATCCGGATGCACTTTTAATGTATGGAAGAAAGCATAATGGAGAATTGAAGCATCGTTTTGGTGAGTTTTCTAACCAAGACTATGAGGATCCCAAGGAATTACTATGGGCTACTTGGAATGCTCTCCAAGTAGCGAAAAAGCCTGAAGTTAATTATAGATTAAAAGTAGACCAATTGGACAAAGACGCTTCATTAGGTGACACAGCAAGAGCCATTGACAGACAGTTTGCTAGACCCATAGAAATACAGACGCGTGTCATTGCGATTGAATACGATTTGCTAGATATTGATGGTACGGCAGTTGTTGAAATGGGTCAGTTTTTAAGTTTAGATGATGACAGACTCGATAGGCTGATAGATGACGTGGAAGGCTTAAAAGGTAGGCAAAGAGAGCCTGTTACGGATGATAGCTTTCCAGATATCGTGCCAAAGATTCCGACTAATTTTAAGGCAGAAGCTAATTTTAAAACGATCATGTTGTCATGGGATTATGATGCTACATCATTTATTGCTGCTTACGAGATTTACGGGAGCCAAGTGCAGGGTTTTATACCTGACTCTCAACATCTATTGTGGAGAGGGAAAGCAGGGGGATGTGGTCATGCTGCCGAAACAGACCAGCGATGGTACTACCGAATGCGGGCAATTAATACTCGTGGTACAGCTTCCGGATTTACAAATGAAATATCTGCAGATACTCAACGTATACTGACTCCTGATATTTTGTTTGGCGAGGACTTTGCAGCTGAATTAAGGGAATTGAGTAAGGTTGCGCAATTATTAGCTGACGGATCAATTGACGGTGACTTAGAGATGGTCGACGGGCTTTTACAAATCAGAGCACTTGCCGTGGGTGCGGCGGCTATTGCCTATGGTGCTATCGAGAGATTCCACTTGCAAGAGGGTATCATTGGCTTTGCCCAAATCGAAAAAGCTGTTATCACTGATGAATTAATTTCACCACTGGCAAAAATAGACTTTGCTAAAATTGTAAATGTTGAAATCGTCAATGCCATGATCAGAGGACAACTAGATGCCGCAAAAATAAAAGTTGGAGCAGGTACTTCTTTCGAGAGTGGATATGATCCAACTAAGATGATTATTGGTGGCGCTAATCTGATACCACACACCACATTCACGCACACTACAGGATGGGCGACTTGGGGAAGCAGAGGGAGGATTTCAGCTTCCTCTATTAGGCGAGAATTGCTATTAAATCTCGTTGATACGCCGCTGAACGACCGTGACGCATTCGGAGTATATGGTTCTAGCGCCGGACTTTACGGATTCCGGGTTATTGGCGGTCGGGAGTATACCGTTTCGTTTTACGTAAGAGTGAACAGGATAACGAGCTTTGACTATATGTATCTAATCCACGACGACGGCGGTGCAAATATGCTGATCCCTTCTCTTATATTGTCTAGGTTCCCGGTGGTAAATCTAGAGGGGTACAACTATTACAAGGTACAGTTTACTTTCGTCGCAGACAGAAGCGACAACAATGCCAGGCTTCTGATCGGCACGAGGGCAGAGGGAGCGATGAACGGCACAACGGTCTATCCGTACTTTTATATCAAGGAATTGAAATTGGAGGAGGGCAACCGCGCAACCGGGTGGGCACCAAAAGAGCAAGACGTTAGAGACGATTTACGATTGACAGCGCCACTACCGACGGCATTGCAGATGGATAGCTCGGGTATTACAGCATCCACTCCTACATCGGATAAGTACGCCCGACTAGATCACAGGGGATTGTTCATCAATAAGGGTGCGGTTCAGATACAGAGGGATGACGGCGCGCTTTTTGTTGTAGACGGAAAGCCACAATTCGCACTGGCCGTTCAAGCCAAGCCGTTTTACAACATGGCTGATGTAAGTTTCGATGGTATGAATTACGTAACCACAGCCACCACCATGAAAACACTAGAAATTATATACATTTCACACGACGGTCGATATTTAAGTATAAACACAGGCGCGAGCCTGAGATATGACTCCTCCGCCGCTTCTATATCATGCGCTTACCAAATAAGAGAATTTGGAGGAAATAGCGGCATAGTTGCGTCTGGAACCGTTACAGTTTACAGGGACAGAGAAACGGAATTCAGCACCATAAGAATCGATTTAGGCGTACCAACTTACGGAGCTAGAAATTTCTATTTAGAAGTAAGAAGGGCTAGCGGCACAGCAAGCAGCTGGTTACAATTTAGAACTTTAAGGATGTGGCAGAGTGGATAATAGTTTAACAAGAGCATATTTAGTTGTAGATGAAGATGGAGAAGTAATCGAGTCGCAGTGGGGCACATCAATAATTCCTACACGGCCATACGATTACTTTTTTATTTATTATGAACACCTACAAGGAGAGTACGATTTACCAACAGTGGATAAGTGTCGAGAGTGGCAAGAACAGACATTTAATGAGAGAGGTGAGTTGATACCAATCGTAGCCAAGTAGGGATTTTTTTATTTTACCAATAAAGGGTAACGGACGGTCGTATATAGCCTCGCCGTCTTTAACTATGGAAACAGACGGCTAGAGACAATATTAACAGATAACTCTGAGGTAAAATAGTAATTGCTCCCCTAATCGATGGAGGTGGTCAAGAATGTCAAATAATGTAGAAATGGTTATAATGTGCAGACATGATAAAACTTATTCTGATTATATTTTATTAAGTGAACCTCAAAAAATATCGTGGGTATGTACGAAGTGTGGAGAAAAAGGTACTGAAAAATATCTAGTAACCAATAAAAATATAAAATTTTGAAAAAGCTTGTCTATTAAACACCAAATGGGAGATACTCTATTTGTAAATAAATACAAATAGGGAGGTTGAGAAGATGATTGATTTAGGTCTTTCGGAACAATTGATGTATTCCACTGTTAGGATAGAGACTTTCTTAAACACGGGTGGGATAGGAACAGGAACTGGGTTCTTTTTTAGGTTTAAAGAACAAGGTGATAGCTATATCCCAGCAATTGTAACGAATAAGCATGTGATTGATGGCGGGGTTCGAGGAAGGTTTATTTTAACCGAGGCTGATGAAAATGGTAATCCTTTAAATACTGAACATTTACCAATTGAGTTAGATAATTTCCAGCAAAGATGGTTGTATCATCCTGATCCTCAAATTGATTTATGTATAATGCCTATAGCTCCCATTTTACACCTAGCAGAGTTACAAGGAAGGAAGCCTTTTTTTATATCACTCGATAAAAGCCTAATACCAACTATTGAAAATCTCGATGAATTAAGAGCTATTGAAAATATAGTCATGATTGGCTATCCTAATGGGATATGGGATCGGGAAAATAACTTACCTATAATGCGAAGGGGTATTACTGCAACTCATCCAAAATTTGATTATAACGGGACTCCCCAACTTCTTATTGATGCAGCTTGTTTCCCTGGTTCAAGCGGATCACCTGTTTTGATTTATGACGAAGGTGGATATACTGATAAAAAAGGTAATACTTATATGGGTGCAAATCGAGTGATATTATTAGGTATCCTTTTCGCAGGGCCACAACACACTGCGCAAGGAGATATTAGAGTAGTTGATATCCCAATAACGCAGAGAGAAATTGTATTATCAACTATACCGAATAATTTAGGTTACGTTATCAAATCGAATAAACTATTGGATTTTGATGAATTATTACCGGATCAATAATAATTTCATACTAGACGAAAGAAAAGCATCTCAAATGAGGTGCTTTTTATTTTGGATAAAGAGAAATTGAGAGGACTGTTTATCAGTCCTTATTTTTATTATGAAAAACAGGAGAGTGGGATATGTTTGACAATCTATCAAGTTTATTTCAAAAAATGGTGGTAAATAAGAGTCTTGTTCTAGGGACAATCACAGGCGTAGTTGGTACTTTTGTAAATGTAATATTAGGAGCGAAAGGATTTATCTTGCTGCATGCGTATATAGCGGCAGTTCTAGCAATTATCGTGGCTCTTGATTATACCGTAGGTGTTCGTGTGGCCAAGAAAAATAATAAATACGAAAGTAATATCGGGATCGATGCCGTGATAAGAGACGGTATTATTTTTGCGATTGTGGCAGTTGGATGGATAATCGATCAGCTGTTAAATACTGGTGCATTTGTATTTGCAATTTTAGCATTTTCGTTTATCTACCACAATCTACAATCGTTTGCTGCCAATATATATGTATTAGGATGGGATAAGTATTTCCCAATGTGGCTATTCAGGATTCTTGAATCTGAAATTAAAGCAAAAATTAAAAAATATAGTGCCGAATGAGAGTGACGAATAATCGTTGCTCTTTTATTTTTATAAAAAACTTTTAGGAGGAATAAAATCAATGGCATACAAATTTGAAAAGTTACCTCAGTTAATAGACAGCCGTGGAAAATTAGCAAAGAAAGGCTCATATTCAAAACGCAAAACAAGCCTATCAAATTGTATTAGAGCATGGCATCATAGTTTGACGTTAAAGCATTTGGGCGGATCAGACGCTGCTAGTTTCGCAAACTTCCATGTAAATACAAACGGCTGGCCAGGGATTGGGTACCACCTTGTCATCGAACCAAAGAATATTATTCAGACAGCAAAAGGTCCTCGTGCCAGAATTGTTTATGCGAATGATGTGTCTTTATTAACTTACAACGTTGGGAACAGCAACGACTTCGCTGTAGGTGTTTGTGTTGCAGGTGATTATCGTTATGATGTGCTGGACGATGCAACAAAAGCATCTATTAACGAGTTACACGCTGCATTGGTTGCGGACAAAATTGGAAAAGCTGATAAGTCTCATCACGAGTTCCCTGGCTACTCTTGGAAAGAGTGTTGTGTGTTTGATTACAACAAAGCTTTTAAATTCCTTGATCATACTCCAGTTGAAAAAGAGTTACCTGATGTGTATATAGTGCAGCAAGGTGACACGTTATGGGGTATCGCCAACAATGATGACAGAGTGACGGTTGAGGATCTGATTCGATGGAATAATATTAAGGATCCTTCAAAGCTCCAGATTGGCCAGAAGCTCTCTATGAAGGGACCACAATCTACTAAACCAGAACAACCTAAAAACGATAAACAACCAGCACCGGTTACTCCAAAAGTCTTGTGGGTTGGTGTTATTAAAGTCGACACTCTTAACGCGAGAAAGGGTGCCGGAACAAATAACCCAGTTGTAACACAATATAAAAAGGGAAGAGAAGTAACAGTCTACGAAGAATTGAAAAACGGTTGGCTTTATATTGGTAATGGTCAATATGTATCCAATGTCGGTGGCAAATATGTCGATAAGAAAAAGGACACCGTCAATTCATTAGCAGGTAGGAGAGTTGAGTCTATTGTAGCAAAGGTAAATTATTATAACGGCCCTAGATGGACGAATGCTAGTGGATACTTTACTAAAGGACAAGGTTGGACCATAGTAGACTTGATTCAAACGGAAGGTTCTCCGCAGTATAAAGTCAAAAACAGTAAAGGGGATATATATTACATTACTGCGCGAAAGGATTTAGTAACAGTTAAGTAAGATTCATTAATATGGATATACTAAAAAGGAGAAGGTTATCCCCATTTCCTTCTCCTTTCTCCAAAGCCCGCTTAATTGCGGGTTTATTTTATGGTGAATCGGGAATATTAAAATCAAAATAAGAAATACTAGTGATAGCCCTCTTTATGATATTTTGCACACCCTCCTTTTTAGGAGGGATTTTTTTTGAAAATAGAATTTGTTATTACTAATGTAACTGGCCCGCAATAAACGGGCCGTTTTTATTTTTACGGAGGCTATCGCTGTGAGCATAGTTGAGCCACTTTGAATGAATTCGGAATCGGATTCTCTCTTTTTAATCTACTCCTTTCCTTTGGGTTTTAATCCCCCTTTGAGTTAATTCTATTCATAATTCATCTTTTGTTGCATTTCCATTTGAAAAAAAGCCCGCTTCATTTGCAGGCCTTATCTTTTTTAACTATTCAAGTTCATCATATGGTCTATACTTTTTTCTTAATTCCTCTTGTTCTGCTTTTCTTTCCAAAACACTTTCTTTTAAAAAGACTTTAGGTTGATCTTTAGCTGGTGTTAATTTTCCATCCCGAACCATATGACCAATTCTTGATTTTGATATACCTAATAGTTCAGCTGCTTCAACTGTAGATAACAAATTTTCATTCAAGAACTTTAGTAAATCCTTGGTTGATTCAAATTGATATTTCAATTTTTATCCCCTTTCTTAAAAATAAGTAAAACTAACTTAATTACATAAAGTAAAATTGTTAGACCAAAAATAACCATCATGATAAAGTCAATTATCGTAGGGGCTTTGAAATCAACATAAACATACATGATCACAATGCCAATTACTAATACCATTATGTTACTGTAACCAAATTTTTTAAGCATATTTTAGAGTGGATGTGTTATAATTTTTAGAAGGGGAATTTCTTCCCCTCTGTCTTACTTGCGACGTTTCTTCTTAGCCGGAGAGCGTCGCTTTTGTTTTTTTCGCTCTTTTGATATATCGTGAAGGTCTTTCAATCCTGATGCTGTAGCTTTGAAAGCTCCTGCCGCAAGAGCGATTATTGCTAACGTCTTTTCTACATCCACTTGTTCACCCCCTTTCTTTAATTTAATTATACTATACCTATTTAAAAAAGTAAATAGATATTAACTTATTTTTTATATTATTTTGCATTTATTTGTAGATTTTTCACTTGCATAACAAACGCACGTTCGCATATAATAATCACAAACAAACGTTCGGGGTGATTGTTATGAAAGGTATCATAAATCGCGCAAACGGTACAGATCAAAGACTTGAATTAATTTACATGAACAACGATAACCAAATATCACAGCGAATTATCAAAGTTCTTGCGGTTACTGATCAATCTATCAAAGCTTATTGCTACACTAAACAACAATTCCGTACATTTAAATTAGAAAATATCCTTTCTGTTGCACCATTTAGAAGTAGGAGGAGTGCGTGATGGATTTCAAAGATATCAAAGATAGAGGTATGAAAAAATGGCATGGTTTCATAATGCCCGAACATATCGGAGAACTTCATGGTATGTATGAAGACTATGAGAAAGAAAAGAAGCCGATATTGGACGAATTTCAACTTAGAGAAATTGACGAAAAGTTAGCAACCGCACAAGAGTATAATTTGTCAGTAATATTTGAGTTGTGGATAGAAGGTTTTTTCGAAGAATCAGAGGCGCGAATACATAATATAGACAACTTAAATAAGATTATCTGGATAACAGAGTGGAATGGAGATTTACAAAAACTAAATTACGATTCTATTATTGGCGTGGAGTTTGTAGAATAAAGAAGGTATTTTGTACCATATGTCGAATTGGAGATATGGAAGGTATGCTCGTGAATTGAAAATGGAATAAAAAATGTTGAAGCAGGAGGGAAGATCTGTAAATTTGATAAATTTTTAAAGTTGTTGAATTATTACTTTTTTTGTATTATTATATAAAATATGGAAATAGAGAGGAGATAGAAAATGAAAAAAACAAGAATGATTTTATTAAGTTTTGCTTTTATTTTTGCAGCTTTTGTATTTACTCCAACAAAGTCAGAGGCTTCATCAATTGTTAATTGGAGTGAATGGAGACCGGTACCAAAAGCGGGTGCTACTTGTGAAGCTAGGGTAGGTACTGATGCATATACATATTATAAAGGTGCAACAACAGTAGATTATCAGTTACAGGCTAGAGGGAAATGTAATAGAATATATTACAAAGCAAGCATTGCAGCTAAAGGCACTCAAACTGGATATTTTTCTACTAATACACCAATAAAGTCGATTAATATTAGTTCATTCACTGTAGGAGCTGGAAGCTATGGGTTAAGTATGGATGCTGAATTATTTGCTGATTCTGCAATGACTAATTTTGCTGGGTGGGCTATAACAAGTATATTTGTATATAGATAATAAAACTAATTTAAAAACTATTTTCATAAGAGCTACCCAAAATATTAAGTATAAATCTAGCGATTAAAACAAAAGTTTAGGTGTTCTAGCAGAAAAAGAATAACTCCTTAAAGTTAATAGCAATACAAGAAAAAGTCCTATCTTACAAAAAGGCTGTATATCTTTTGTGGCTGGTGTGAATAGGTCAATAAATGTAATAAAAAGTCGCCTTCTCATATGAGAAGGGCTTTTTTTTATGGTGTAAGCTAACTAAAGATATCAAACACAATCATCCAACCAATTGTAAAGAGTTGGGTTAGTTGAATAATAACTATTCATATCCTCATTAGCATTCTCATCCCACGTTTGTTCCATTGTTTGCATATATAAGTGGTCTAATTTTCTATCCAATACTCCATTAAAATAGCCAGTTATAGATTTAATTTCCTTCTTTTTAGTAGTGAGAAAGGTAGTGCGTATGGCGCTAATAGCGGTATCAAGAAGAGAGATTTGGTCAAAAGAATTTTTAATATGTTTCGTTTGAGCCAAGTATATTCCGTACATTTTAGATGCGGTTTTTCTATCATCAATGAAATATCCTACTGTTTTTATGAAAGACGAATACGGCTTACTGTAATGAGTATCACCATCTGTCTCTTGTGCCGTATACGTATTAATAGAATTAATAGATTTATTGCTTAAAGAATAAGCTGTTTGTTTTTCTGATTTTCCTTGTTGAACGTTGCTACCATGCTGTGTTTCGTCACACTCACGCTTGGACATTTGCGCCTGGACATCAAGGTCATAAGAAGGTTGAATCTGATAAATATTAGCCCCTTGTCCACCTTTGATAGGTCTTGTGGTATTTACCTTTTGAATAGCTTCCATATCAATGAGGGACTTGATTGCACGCTGAACAGTCTTAATAGACATGCTGATCCCGTTTGCGATTGTTTCCAATTTCAAATGAGCAGCACCAACAAATTTTACGGCATACTTACTAATGAACCAAAGTACTTTAAATTCAGTGGATGTTGTTTTATCACGGAATCCATTAACATGGTGATTCAATTCCTCCACGTTATCAAATGTTGCATAATTTGCTAAGTGCCCAAAATGATAATTATTTTCCATTTAAATGTCTCCTATTCGGAAACAAAAAAGCAACGGCCTGTGTAAGCAAACCGTTGCTAAATAAACCCTATGACTATAAAATAGACATAAGGGTACAGCAAGTGTTTGCCTGGGTTAGCAGGCGGACGGTATAAGAGTGTTGGTAGCACTACTTATACACGCTGTGCTCTTTTGTTTTTTATTGATTGTATTTATATGATCTTCACATGTATACAAGCAATTACATAGTAAACTACTTGGGGGGTTATTTAGTATTTCCATATCTTTCGATGGGAGGAAACAAGGCACCAAAATGCTCATCATGGTAACCCACAAACCGCCTATAATGATTGACCCCTATACCTCAATATATTTTATTCCAACTACATCACCGACCAACCCACAATGCATATGGATATCACATGATCATATTATTTCACATCAAAAAGGAAGTAATAACAATACGATCATACATTTTAATAATGATCAAAGCTTTGAAATTCCCATTTCAATTACTTCTTTTATGAATCAGCTATCTAGGACTGCTCGCCTTCGAATTAGGTTTCAACAAAATATTGAAAGAATGGAAATGTATCCAAAGCGTTCCACAAGATCCTACACTGATCAAGCGGCCGAATTTAATAATACATACAGAACTAAAAAGAAAAAATAAATTCATTTCAAGCTTGTTGAGAAGCTATTGCCTCTTAACAAGCTTTTTCCATTTAATTTAAAAAATCTTTTTAAAAATCCATTCCTTTTTAGCCAACGATGTTCTTGAAGTATACAAATTTCAATAGAGATACTCAGTAAATATTAACTATAGGGCATGAAACTAAGCTATTTATCTAATAATCATATTTTAGCAGGTTACTATTTTTTCAAAAAAAATGTTGACAATTGTAAACGATTGCAATATTATTTTTGTAGAGAAAACGTTTTCGTAAAACGTTTTCTCAAAGAGTGATATTATTGTAGGTGAAGATTGTGAAAAGATGGACCATTAAAGACATAGCGAAAAAAGCCGGTGTTTCCATTACCACTGTTTCGCGAGTGTTGAATCAAAAAGAGGAGGGAATGTCCCAAAAGACACGTGAAAAGGTACTTAAAGTAATGGAGGAAGTAGACTTCCAGCCTAACCAATTTGCTCGTGGTCTCGTAACGAAGCGATCGAAAACATTTGGATTAATTGTTCCAAATATCTCTAATCCGTATTTTCCTGAATTATGTCGAGGGGTGGAAGATGAAGCGAATGAAAGAGAATATAGCTTAATCATCTGTAATTCTGATGATCGTTCTGATAAAGAAAAGCGATATTTACGACTATTAGAAGAACAACAGGTAGATGGTATCATTTTTTCGGCAAAAGATTATTTGGATCCATCGGATGAAGAGCAATTGTCACGTGCAAAAATTCCTTTTGTTCTCATTGATAGGGGAAAAAACGAAAAAAAACATTCCGGTGTCTTTTTAGATAATTATAAAGGTGGATATTTAGCAGGAAAACATTTAATAGAACTAGGACATAGAAAGATAGCATGCATTATAGGACCAAGGTCCATTTCTTTGTCTAATGAACGTTTAGAAGGTTTCAAAAGAGCACTGTCTGAATCAGGTGTTGAACTTTTGCCATCACATATTATTGAAGGGAATTTTCAGATGGAAATGGCATACCATAAGTCCAAAGACCTTCTTATGAAAAAAGAAGTAACAGCAATATTTGCCTTCAATGATGTAATGGCATTCGGTGTTTACCGTATGGCGCACGAGCTTGGTATTCATATACCAACTGAATTATCCATCGTAGGCTTTGACGATATACCGCTAGTATCCGCGTTAATACCTAAACTCACTACAGTTCGTCAGGATACTTATCAAATGGGGCGGGAGGCTGTAAAGCTTTTAATCCAAAAATTTGAAAATACGGAAACCAAATCTGTTATGTTTAATCCGACTCTGGTAGTACGTGAAAGTAGTACATCACCAAATCTATTACTATAACCCATCATAATAAATCATCAAGAATGTAGATTAACTAGAGGAGTGAATTCGATGAAAAAAATACCAGTAATTATTGATTGTGATCCAGGAATTGACGATGTAATGGCATTATTACTAGCTTTTTCTCGAGATGATCTGGATATTAAGTTAATTACAACTGAACCTGGAAATCAAACTCAAGATAAAACAATCTACAATGCTAGAGCTTTCACTAGCTACATGAAACAAAATATTGAAATTGCGAGAGGGTTGGATGATCCTTTCTTCCGTGAACTTGAGGTTGCTGATGATGTTCATGGGGAAAGTGGGTTAGGTGAAGTCGTACTACCTGAGCCAGGTTTACTTGAAAGTGATAGAACAGCTATCAATGCTTTAAAAGATGTTTTAACTGAAAGTGAGGAACCAATCGTACTAATCGCGACTGGACCACTTACAAATATCGGAGCATTGCTACTTGCCCATCCAGAAGTAAAAGAAAAAATCAGCTATATTTCCTATATGGGTGGTGCAGCAGTCGCTGGGAATATGAGCCCATTTGCGGAGTTTAACGTATATGTGGATCCTCATGCAGCTGATATCGTATTTCGTTCAGGAATTCCTATTATCATGAGCGGACTTGATGTTACGCATAAAGCATATGTCAACATGGCGGAATTGGAAAAAATCGAGAGCATGAATACAGATTTATCCCAAAAGATTGGTTCTATGCTTCGTTTTTATATTCACAATGCAAAAAATAATGATTTCCAAGAAACTGATTTTGAAAATGGTATTCGTTTGCATGATCTTTGTGCTGTTTCTTATGTAGTTACTCCAGAACTTTTCGAAGGAGAAGATTGCTTTGTAGCGGTTGAAACAGAAGGACGTCATACTGCTGGTGCAACTGTTGTCGATTACTCGCATCGTTCAGGAAAACCTCATAATGTAAAAGTATTGCACTCAGTAAACCGTGAAGCTTTTGTAAATCAATTTATGGAAGCGATTGAAAAAATGAGCCGTCAAATCGGTCAATAATTAAAAAAGGTGGGAAACCAAGATGAAACGTAGTTTTAAAGATGATTTTAATATGATGTCTATGCTTCTAATTCCAATTGGTGTAGCAGTAAACATTGTCGGTTTTCAAATTGCAAACGTTTTAAGGCTCCCAATTTTTCTTGATACAATCGGAACTATTTTAATCGGGGTTGTTGCTGGTCCTTGGGTTGCATTACTTGCTGGATTAATTACAAATCTAATCAATGGTATTTTCAATCCTACGTATTTTCCGTATGCGATTACATCGATGGCGATTGGTGTTGGAGTAGGGTTATTGTCTAAATCCGGTATGTTTAAAAATATTCCTAAAACAATTGTTTCCGGTATTGTTATTACGTTTATAGCTGTTATCGTGTCAGCTCCAATTACGGTTCTTGTATTCGGTGGAGCTACTGGAAGTACATCATCCCTTCTTACAGCTACACTCCTTGCTTCAGGACAAAAAATTTGGGGTGCCGTATTTGCTTCATCCTTTATCTTTGAAATTGCTGACAAAATCGTATCTGCACTTATTGTATATTTTATTGTAAGAAAAATGTCTGACCGCTATCTATCAAAAATGAATTACGGGACTCTATACATGAAACGTGGAGGCCATAAATAATTGTTTCATCAACTCTTTCCGTTCTATTGAGCGGAAAGAGCTACTTTTTCTGAGGAGGGTTCACAGTGCAGAAAAATATCATCCAGCAGCTTCATCCAATGACTAAATTCTTCTTTGCATTGTTTGTATCAGCTGCCGTTCTTATTATTCCCGGGTATATATTCTCATTTCTAGTTTTTCCAATTTTACTTCTTATCGCTGCTGCTGCAGGTATTGCGAAAGAATTTTTTGGAACTGTCATGAAAGCTTTGTTATTTTTACTTATCATCGTTTTCTTAATGCAGCTCTTTTTCTATCCAGGTGATCATGTGATTGGACAATGGGGAATATTCAAGTGGACTGAGGAAGGCTTGAATTATGGACTAACGCTTACTTCTCGTATCCTTGCCATGGGATCTGCATTCATATTATTTTTCCGTTTGACAGAAGTACGTGACTTTGTAAAGTCGCTTGAAGACGCGGGCCTACCTCCAATGGGAGCTTATGTTGTATTATCAACATTACAAATTATTCCTGAAATGCGACGCCATGCGAACACAATTATGGATGCCCAAAAAACACGTGGTGTCGAAACGGAAGGGTCAATGTTGACTAGAGCGAAAGCATTTATCCCAACCTTAACTCCTCTCATTTTATCATCTATATCAAGTACTGAAGAACGAGCAATTACTCTAGAATCGAGAGCGTTTTCTGCTCCAACAAAGAAGACAAGTTTGCATAAGCTGACAAAAAGTACAGCTGATCGAATTCTACCATTCGTCTACATTATTATTTTAGTCGGAATGGTATTATGGAGGATACTCGCATGAATTCTATCATTGAAATGAAAAATGTCTCATACCGTTATCCGGTCAGCGATGATTGGATAATCAAAAATGCATCATTAACAATTGAAAAGGGAAAATTTACAGCTATTATTGGTAATAATGGTTCTGGTAAAACGACACTTTGTAATATTATACGTGGATTTATTCCGCATTTTTACAAAGGAGAGCTTGAAGGAGAAGTCATTGTAGACGGTAAAAATATTGTGGACTACCAATTAGGTCAATTAGGTGAAAAAATTGGGTATGTCTTTCAAAATCCTTTCATCCAAGTATCAGGAGTAAAAGATACCGTTTTTGACGAAGTAGCTTATGGGCTCGAAAATTTAGGTGTAGAAGTAAATGAAATTATAGACCGAGTAAATGAAATATTAAAGCTTGTTAAAATCGAGCATTTACGAGATAAACATCCGATGGGGCTTTCAGGTGGCCAACGTCAACGTGTTGCTCTTGCTTCAATCATCGTAATGAATCCCGATATCCTTGTCATTGACGAGCCAACATCTCAGCTAGACCCAATTGGAACGGAGCATGTATTTGATATCATTCGTCTCATGAAAGAAAAGGGAAAAACAATTATTCTTGTAGAACATAAAATGGACTTAATTGCTGAATATGCAGACGATCTTATTGTCCTTAATGAAGGTGAAATTGTTTTACAAGGTCCGACGCGAGAAGTTTTTGCGGATCCACGATATGGAGAATATAATATTCAATATCCTCATGTAACCGAGGTCGCTCTAAATTTACAAAAAAACGGTGTTAAGTTAAATTACGTCCCAATTCGCGACGAAGAATTACCCGAAAGCATTAGTTGGGAAAGTGTAGGGGAGAGTGCTCATGACTGAACTTCATTTGAAAAACGTTAGTTTCGCTTATCCCGATGGAACAAAAGCATTAGAAAATTTGACGCTTACTATTCCTGCTGGCCAACGTCTTGCTATTATTGGGCAAAATGGGGCTGGAAAAACAACTGCAGTAAAATTGATGAACGGTCTTTTAAAGCCAACTGAAGGTGCGGTATATGTTGGGGATTGGAATACAAAAGATTATACAACAGCTCAAGTATCCCGTAAGGTTGGCTATGTTTTTCAAAATCCGGACGATCAAATTTTCCATAATGATGTGGAATCAGAAGTCCAGTTTGGGCCTAAAAATATGGGCTTTGATCCAGAACGTGTATCGATGCTAACAGATTGGGCGATGGAATTATGCGGAATTAGTCATGTTTCTCACGAAAATCCTTATAATCTTCCATATTCCGTACGTAAATTTGTTACCATTGCTTCCGTTTTGGCAATGGATTCCGATGTGATTATTTTGGATGAGCCGACAGCTGGACAGGATCGGGTCGGCTTAGATTTATTAAGTAAGCTCCTAGATGAATTGGAGAAAAAAGGAAAGACGGTTATTACGATTACGCACGATATGGAATTTGTCACGGATTACTTTTCTCGAATTGTTGTAATGGCAAATCGTAGGATTATTGCAGATGATGATTCAGGACATATTTTTTATAATCATGCGATATTAGAAGAAAGTATGCTGAAACCACCTGCAGTTGCTAAAATGGCCAACTTATTGGGCTTGGAGAAAGGTATCTTGACGAAAGGCCAATTATTATCCGTATTAAAGAAAAGAGATTTTACGAGAGGACGATAACGGGCATGGATATTTCAATAGTCGGCAGCATTAATATAGATCTTGTATATCGTGTTCCTTATGTTGTAAATAATGGTGAAACGCTTCACAGTGCCTCCCATAGTGTTCATTTCGGTGGAAAAGGTGCCAACCAAGCTGTAGCAGCAAGCCAGTTGGGAGCAAATGTTCATTTTATTGGAAAAGTAGGTGAAGATGATTTCGGGGGACAAGCGATAAACAATTTAAAAAATAAAGGCGTTTATATTGATTCCGTTCAAAAGGAAGGAGCGACTGGGCAAGCGATTATCCAAGTGACAGATGCTGGTGATAATGCGATCGTTTTGTTTCCTGGTGCAAACTTTTTAGTTACACCTAAACAAATTGAACAGGAAGCTGATATCATATCTTCAAGCAAGGCACTCCTTCTTCAGCTTGAAGTTCCGCTTGATGCAGTTGAAAAGGCGGTGGAAATTGCAGCCCAACATGGGATAATGGTTATCCTAAACCCGGCTCCTTCACAAAAATTGTCCGATTCTTTATTAAAGAATATTACATTTTTAACTCCGAATGAAACAGAACTTGCGCAGTTGACTAGTATTGAAACGAGAACGGAAGAAAATATTCGCTCCGCATGTAGTTTATTGCTCGATAAAGGGGTCGGAACGGTAGTCGTGACACTTGGATCTAAAGGCTCTTTTTATATGAATCGTGAAGAAAGTGGCTGGGTTCAAGCGTTAAGCGTTGATCCAGTAGATACAACTGGAGCGGGAGATGCATTTAATGGAGCTTTGGCAGTAGGACTATGCAGAGGAGATTCGCTTCGAAGTTCGATTGAGTTTGCCACGAAAGTTGCCGCTTATGTAGTTACTCAAATGGGTGCACAACCACTTATCCCAGATTCAATTTTGGAATAAATTATATTCGTAGCTCTTCGTATTCGGTGCGAAGCAGCTACGCTTTTTTTTCCAAGTGTATATTTTTATACCTCTCAAATAAGTAATAACGGAGCAACTCTTCTGTTCTATTTCTAAGCCTAGGATTAAAGTAATTATGCTCCTCTTCGTAACCTTTATAGATGAACATATACATTGTAAAGGCATCATCTGATTTAAGACGCTCCACCTTGATATTATTCTTATGCAAATACCGTTTTACTTCAGCAAGATCTTTTTGAATGGCTTTCATTGTTTCTTCAATTAGTTCTAAATAAGGTTTCTTTAATTTAAAGGAGCTTGTATTAACTACAATTAAATCCCGGTTCAATATAGTGAGCAACATAGGTAGGTAGATGGCCTGCTCAATAATATCCCGGTCACTCGTTGGAATTCTCGTCATTGTAAAATCCTCCCTTTAATTACAGAACATACGTTCCCTTTTATAATACTAAGAAAAAAAGTGTATATCAAGTTGTAAAAATTAAAATGGGCTCAAAAAAATTTTCTCCTTTATAAGCAGGAAAAATACTTAGGGCGTCGAAATATTGTACAATATAATGTATTCAACAAGAAGGGGCGATAAAAGATGAAATCGAAACAAGGGATTAAACCAGAAGATCTATATCAATTAAAATCAGTGGCTGATCCACAAGTATCACCTAATGGAACAGACGTTGTATACGTCGGAACGCATATTGAAGAAAAGAAGAAAGACTATGTATCTAACTTATTTTACATAAACTTGAATGATAAAATTCCACAACAATGGACTTTTGGTGAAGATAAAACGAATTCACCTGTTTGGTCTCCAGATGGCAGCAAAATCGCGTTTGTGTCAACGAGAAATGGGAAGCCGCAAATTTTTGTTCTTTCTAAAATAGGTGGAGAAGCGGAACAAGTAACCGATTGTAGAAACGGTGCGACATCACCCGTATGGTCTCCGTGTGGAAAGAAAATTGCCTTCTCTGTGAAACTTGGTAAAGACGAAACCATTAACGAAACAGCTGAAAAAGACAAGAAAGAAGAAAAAGAACTAAAACCACTTGAAATAGATAAAATGAAACATAAATCGGATGCAGGCGGATTTCTTGATATGGAGCAATTTTCTCAAATTGCAATCGTCAATCTAGAATCTGGGGAATTGGAAGTAATAACGGAAGGAAAACATAATTTCCAGCTTGGCACATGGTCTTCAAACGGAAAATATCTTTCTTACACTGCAGACTTAACAGAGGATCTTGATTTTTCTTTCATGAGTGATATTTACTTATTGGATTTAGAAACGAAGGATGCTCGCAAGCTAACGGAAGGAACGGGAATGTTCTACCAAACATCATGGTCTCCGAACAGCCGCTACATAGCTTATGTTGGAAGTGAAAGAGAATTTGAAAATGCTACACATGCAAAGCTATGGATTTATGATGTGGAAAATGACAATAAGACATGTGTAACGAGTGATTTTGACGCACCTGTCGGTGATTTTGTCGTAGGTGATTTCCTTCAAGGTGTTGTTGCTCCGCGTGTCCAATGGTTGGAAGATAGTGAAAGCTTTTACTTCCAAGTGACAGATCAAGGAAATACAGCCATTTATTTTGGAAATATTTCTGGAGAATTATATCCAGCTATTAATGATGATCAATATGTATATGGTTTTTCACTTGATAAGAAAAATGACAAAGCGGTAGTCGCAATCAGCACTAATACAAATCCTGGCGATTTATTTTACGTAAATTTAAATACGGGCGAAAAAGAACAGCTTACTAATGTAAATGAAGAGTTTTTAAAGACGAGAGAATTATCTGTTCCAGAAGCCATTGAATTTGAAGGGGCAGACGGCTGGAAAGTAAGCGGCTGGATAATGAAGCCAGTTGGATATGAAGAAGGACAAAAATATCCGCTTATTCTTGAAATCCATGGCGGTCCGCATGCCATGTATGCCAACACGTATTTTAACGAATTCCAAATTCTTGCTGCTCAAGGCTTTGCGGTTCTATACACGAATCCTCGGGGAAGCCACGGATATGGCCAGAAATTTGTTGATGCGGTCCGCGGCGATTATGGCGGCAATGATTATAATGACTTGATGGCGGCTGTCGACTATACATTAGAGCAGTATGATTTTATTGATCAAGATCGCCTCGCTGTAACAGGTGGAAGCTATGGCGGCTTCATGACAAACTGGATCGTCGGCCATACAAATCGCTTTAAAGCAGCTGTTACTCAGCGTTCCATCTGTAACTGGATTAGCTTTTACGGAGTAAGTGATATTGGTTACTACTTTACAGACTGGCAAATTCTCGCTGGATTAGACGATATAGAAAAGCTTTGGAATCATTCACCACTTAAATATGTGGACAATGTAGAGACACCACTTTTAATTTTACACGGTGAAAAAGACTATCGCTGTCCAATTGAACAGGCAGAGCAATTGTTTATTGCCTTAAAACATCGTAAAAAAGAAACAAAATTTGTTCGCTTCCCTGAATCCAATCACGAGCTTTCAAGGAGCGGAAAACCAACGTTAAGAATCAACAGACTAGAATATATTAGGGACTGGTTTGTGGAATATCTATAAGAGTAAAATGGGTTGGCTTAAGAAGTGAGAGTGCTTCTTAGGCCAATTTTTTGTTTTGGTTATATTAAAGCTCATTTTTGATTGGAGCGGAAATCAATATATACATTGAAGTGAGTTACTCTACAAACAAAAACAAAAATGCATATACAAAAGAAAACAAAAAAATGGTACATTAATATCAGAAGATTTTAAAAAGTAGACACTAAGAAATGGAGGGAGAATGCATTGTTCAACATTAGTGACGTTCGTTGTGAGTACAAGAAAAATCCTATTGGAATTGATGTCGTCAGGCCAAGAATTAGCTGGAAATTAGAATCTGATCATAGGGGTGTAGTTCAGTCATCCTATCAAATTCAAGTTGCAGAGGACCAAGATTTTGTTAGACAGGTTTGGGATTCTGAGGAAGTGAAATCCGATCAGAGTATCCATATTGAAATCAAGGACGTACAAGTTACACCTCGTACGCGTTACTATTATCGTGTACAAGCTTGGAATCAGCATGGGGAAGGAACTGGTTGGTCAGAAACATCTTTTTGGGAAACAGGATTACTAAATAAGAACGAATGGTCTGCTGAATGGATTAGCTCACCAAGTGATTTGGAATTAATGGATGGAACTCAAAGTCCAATTTTACATCGAAACTTTAGCTTAAATGCACCAGTATCATCGGCGCGTATTTATGCAACCGCATTAGGAATCTATAATCTACAATTAAATGGAGAAAAAATAGGGGATGCTTATTTTACCCCGGGTTGGACGAATTATAATGAAAGGCTACAATATCAAACATATGATGTTACTGCCTTGCTTCGTTCAGGAAACAATGACATCGAAGCTATGATAGGAAACGGTTGGTATAAAGGGGAACTTGCTTGGTCTGGAGCACATTCTCATTATGGGAACCGTCTTGCATTTCTTTTTCAAATGCACGTTGTATTAAATGATGGGACGGAAATAATTATTCGTTCAGACAATCAATGGCAGGCAGCGGCAAGTCCAATCCTCATGTCAGAGATTTATCATGGTGAAACTTACGATGCTCGACTAGAACAGAAGGAAAAGACTTGGAAGCAAGTCGAAGTTATTTCCTATACAAAAGATATTCTTGTTGCCCAAGAAAACGATCATGTTCGCAAAATCGAAGAAATTAAACCAATTGCACTGAGTACAACTCCAAAAGATGAAGTTGTACTTGATATGGGGCAAAATATGGTAGGCTGGCTTCGATTTTCTGTACAAGGAGACGCTGGTCAAGAGGTAAAGTTAATCCACGCTGAAGTACTGAATAAAGACGGAAACTTCTATATGGATAATATCCGTACAGCTAAACAGACGAATCAATATATTTTAAAGGGCGGAGAAAAAGAGATATTTGAACCTCATTTTACGTTTCAAGGATTCCGTTATGTTCAGTTGATTGGATTTACCGCGGATCAACTCCATTTAGATAACTTCACGGGAGTTGTCCTTCATTCTGATATGGAGCCAACGGGCAGCTTTGAATGTTCTGACCCAATGATTAATCAGCTGCAACATAATATTTTATGGGGATTAAAAGGAAACTTCCTTGATGTGCCAACGGATTGTCCGCAACGTGACGAAAGGCTTGGATGGACAGGAGATGCGCAAATGTTCATCAGAACGTCCACATTTTTAATGAATGTTGTCCCATTTTTTACGAAATGGTTAAGAGATTTAGAGAGCGATCAAGCTGAAGATGGTGGAGTTCCTTTCGTCGTACCAAATGTTCTTGGAAAAGAAGGGATGGGAGAATTTCCGCCTCCATTTAGTTCAGCTGCTTGGGGAGATGCGACTGTCATTTGTCCGTGGACTATTTATCTCGTATATGGTGACGAGAGATTACTAGAAGAACAGTATGAAAGTATGAAAGCATGGGTTGAGTATATTCGCAGGCAAGGAGAAAACGAATTTCTATGGAATACAGGCTTCCATTTCGGAGATTGGCTTGCTCTTGATTCAAAGCCGGATAGTTATGTTGGTGCTACTGATCGGGACTATATCGCAACTGCTTTTTATGCATATTCTACATCCTTGCTTCAAAAAACAGCCACGATTCTTGAAAAGGTTAAGGATGCAGAAAAATATGCTGAGCTTCACTCTAATATTGTAAAGGCTTTTAATGAGGAGTTTGTAACACCTGCTGGTCGTCTTTCAGTTCCAACACAAACAGCTCAATTACTAGCTTTAATGTTTGAATTAGTAGAAGGAAGAGCAAAGGACCGTGCAGTTGAGAAGTTAATGGAATTATTGAAAGAGAGTAATTTCCATCTGACTACTGGTTTTGTCGGAACGCCTTACTTAAACCATGTATTAAGTGAGAACGGTCAAAATGAAGCTGCATATAAACTGTTATTCCAAAAGGATTATCCATCTTGGTTGTACCAAGTAACAAAAGGTGCCACCACGATTTGGGAGCATTGGGATGGAATAAAAGAAGACGGCAGTTTTTGGAGTGCTGATATGAACTCCTTTAACCATTATGCTTATGGAGCAATAGGAGATTGGTTGTACCGTAAAGTAGTAGGAATTGATATGGATGAACAACACCCTGCTTACAAGAAGAGCATCATAAAGCCGCTTCCAGGTAAAGGATTAACGTATGCTAAAGGAAAGCTTGAAACGATGTATGGAACGATAGCATCGAGTTGGACTAAGCGTGACGACGGCACAATGGAATTTGAAGTGACGATTCCAACTAATACATCAGCTGAAATTATTCTTCCTAATGCTTCACGTAAACAAATCCTAGAGAGTAATTATCCTTTAAAGCAATCTAATGAGCTTTCAGTAACTGATTGTAATAATGAGGTAAAAGTTTTAGTGGGCTCAGGGAGTTATCGATTTACGTATTAGTAAATAAAAAATAAATAGTGGCCAGTAAAACCAATTGTACGGCTAGTAAATTGGATTGAATGGCCAGTAAACTGAAGTGAGCGGCCAGTAAACTGAAGTAGATGGCTTGTAATCCAAAGTACGCGGCCAGTAAATTGAAAAACCAGGAAAAACAGATAGAGAATCCTATATGCTCTATCTGTTTTTTACAGAAGACATAAGAAAATTTTAAAATTTTAAAGGACTTTAAAGATTTGTAGAAAATTAATATAATATGGAGATTTTTATTTTTAATTAAGTTGGAGGTAAAGCGATGAGAAAAGTTAAAGTCGGTGTAATCGGCTGCGGTATGATCAGTGCAATATATCTTAAAAATTGCACTCAGGTTTTTAATAATGTTTTAGACGTTGTTGCAGTTGCGGACTTAGTTCCGGAGTTAGCAGCAAAACGTGCAGAGGAGTTTAATGTTCCTACTTCATGTTCAGTAGAAGAATTGTTGGCGAATCCTGAAGTAGAGATTGTCCTAAATTTAACGGCTCCGGTAGCTCATGCATCTGTGAATTTGCAAGCGCTTAACGCAGGGAAACATGTATATACAGAAAAGCCGTTTGCCCTTAATCGTGAAGATGCTGATGAGGTTCTGAATCTAGCAGAATCAAAAGGTTTACTTGTAGGCTGTGCGCCTGACACATTTTTAGGAGCGAGTATTCAAACTTGTCTAAAGCTAATTGAAGATGGAGAAATTGGGCAACCGTATGCAGCAAATGCATCTATTATTATGGGAAATGCAGCGGACGGTATGCACCCTAATTTTCAAAACTTCCTAAAGCTCGGTGGGGATCCCATTATGGATATGGGGCCGTACTATTTAACAGCGCTAGTAGCAATGCTGGGACCTGTAAAGAGAGTAACAGGTTCTGCACAAAAACTTCATGAAGAAGTTACGATTACGAATGAAAAGTCACCACGCTTCGGAGAAACATTCCCTGTTGAAGCACCAACAAATGTGGCAGCAACTTTAGATTTTCATAGTGGCGTAGTAGCAAATGTTCAAGCAACTAAAGAAAGTTTTGGATATCGCCCAAGACTAGAAATATTTGGAACGAAAGGTAATTTGACCGTGCCAGATCCGAACTTTTTTGGACCTATCCAAGGATTTATCGGGGATATAACGATTCAATATCCAAATTTTGAAACAAAAACAATTCCGCTTACCCACGGTTTTAATGAAGATAGTAGGGGGATCGGAGTTGCCGATATGGCTTATGCCATACAATCAGGTAGAAAACATCGGGCAAGTGGTCAATTAGCCAGACATATATTGGATATTTCCTTAGGTATTTTCGAAGCATCAGAGAGCGAAAAACACGTTCATATTCAATCAACAATTGACCGTCCTGCTGCATTACCACTCGGTCTTAAAGATAATTTGCTAGATAAATAAAATAGTATATTAAAAACTTTGGAAGGAAGGTTTATTGTATGAAAAAGTTTCCTATAGGCGTTCAACCATACACCATTCGTGAGGCTATGAGTAAAGATTATATAGGGTCTATTAAAAAGGTTGCAGAAATTGGTTATAAAGGAATTGAACTTGGTTTGCCGCCGGAAGGTATGACAATTCAAGAGCAAAAATCACTTTTAGATGGTTTAGGCCTAAAGGTTATCGGTACACATGCTGGATTCGATACATTGGATTTTGAAGTAGATAAAATTGCGGATTATCTTGAAGAAATGAATGCCGAAAAATTTGTTGCGATATCTATGATTTTCAAATCCAAAGAAGATGTATTGGAAAAAGCGAAAAAAATGAATGAGGTCGGAGAACGGTTCCGTCAACGTGGAGTTACGTTCCTATACCATAATCACCATTGGGAATTCTTTAAAGTAGATGGGGAATACGTCTTAGATATTTTACTGCGTGAAACAGACCCAGAGCTTGTGCAAACTGAATTAGATACATATTGGATTAGAAGAGGAGGGGAAGATCCAGTTCAATACCTTCGAAATGTAAAAAATCGTGCCCCACTTCTTCATATTAAGGATATGAAAGCAGGCGGAGAGGATATTTCTAAAGGGTTTGGCGAAGGTATTTTAGATTTAAAAGAACTTTTTGCTCAAGGAGTGAAGGAACCATTTGCAGAAATTGGTGAAGGGATACTTGATTTCAAAGAGATCGCCAATGTAGCGGAGGAAATCGGCACGAAATGGTTAATCGTTGAGCAAGATGAGAGTGATAGAGATCCATTTGAAAGCTTGAAAATAAGTTACGATAATCTTATAAAACTTGGTTTAGTTGAATAGGCAGGTAATCCAAATAACTTAAAGGCCTTGTTAAATTCACTGTGATTTTTCCATTGTTTGAGCGGAAGGCTCGTGACTCCTAGGAGAAAAACGGGTCAAATGAGACCCCGGAGGCACACGGTGGTGAGGAGTCTCCATAGCCGCCCGGCACACTGGAGCGAAAATCAACTTACAAGTTTAACAGAGCTACTTTAAAAAGGGGTATATTTATGTCTACTAAATATGTAAAAAATGAAGGTGGACCTACACTTGGATATTCAACAGAATCTGGAGTAGGGATAATTGAAATAGATGGAAAATATTTTAAAGATTTAAATAAAGATGGAAAACTTGATAAATATGAAGATTGGCGTCTTTCGCCTGAAGAACGGGCACAAGATTTGGCTTCCAAAATGTCGATTGAACAAATCGCGGGATTAATGCTATATAGTAGCCATCAGGCCATTCCAGCATCAAAAGGCTTTTTCCCTGGAACATTTGATGGTAAACCATTTGATGAAAGCGGTGCGGAACCTTCTGATTTATCTGATCAACAAAAGGATTTTCTCATTAACGATGATTTACGTCACGTATTGATTACGACAGTGGAAAGTCCTGAAGTTGCAGCTAAATGGAATAATAATGCTCAAGCTCTTGTAGAAGGGATTGGACTAGGAATCCCAATCAATAATAGCTCGGATCCACGGCATGCTTCAGTTGCAAGTGCTGAATTTAATGCTGGTGCCGGTGGTGCTATTTCGATGTGGCCTGAAACACTTGGACTTGCTGCAACATTCGATCCAGAGATTGTAAAAGAATTTGGAGAAATCGCTTCGAAGGAATATCGTGCTCTTGGAATCGCAACAGCATTATCCCCGCAAATTGATCTTGCCACAGATCCAAGATGGATGAGATTCAATGGAACGTTTGGGGAGGATCCAAAACTTACTACGGATTTGGCACGTTCATATGTTGATGGCTTCCAAACATCAGATGGAGAAAATGAAATTAAGGATGGATGGGGCTACGATAGTGTAAACGCGATGGTTAAACATTGGCCTGGCGGGGGATCTGGCGAAGCTGGCAGAGATGCTCACTGGGGCTACGGGAAATACGCGGTTTATCCAGGAGATAATTTCAATGAACATTTAATTCCGTTCACAGAAGGCGCCTTCAAATTATCTGGTAAAACAAAGATGGCATCAGCTGTTATGCCTTACTACACGATTTCATATAATCAAGACGAGGAAAACAATGAAAATGTTGGGAATTCATATAATAAATACATCATTCAAACTCTACTTCGTCAAAAATACGGTTATGATGGCGTTGTTTGTACAGATTGGATGATAACAGCAGATGAACCTGAGTCGGTAGATATTTTTGCCGGAAAGTCTTGGGGTGTAGAACACTTAAGTGTGGCAGAACGCCATTATAAAGTATTAATGGCTGGTGTTGATCAGTTTGGTGGGAATAATGAAGCAGGACCTATTATTGAAGCATATCAAATGGGAGTAGAAGAATACGGCGAGGAGTATATGCGAAAGCGTTTTGAAGAGTCGGCTGTTCGACTTCTATTAAATATTTTTAGATTAGGACTCTTTGAAAATCCGTATTTAGTTTCTGAAAAAAGTGCAGAGATAGTTGGTAATGCTAATTTCATGAAAAAGGGATATGAAGCACAACTAAAATCCCTTGTTTTATTAAAAAATCAAGAAAATTTGTTACCAATTCAAAAAGGGAAGACTGTTTATATTCCTCAGAGATATATCGCTGAGGGCAGAAGCTGGTTTGGACATGTCATACCTGAAAGATTGGAATATCCAATAAATATAGATATCGTAAAAAATTATTATAATGTTACGGATAATCCTGATGAAGCAGACTTTGCGATTGTTGCAATCTCAAATCCAGAAGGAGCTGGCTTCAGTAGGGAGGATTTAGAAGCAGGAGAAACTGGTTATGTTCCAATTAGCTTGCAATACAAGCCTTATAAAGCGGAGCATGCAAGAGAACAAAGTATTACAGGTGATTCGCGAGAGGTTCTTGACAGAAATTACCGTAATAAGATGTTCATTCCACCAAATACGACAGACCTTGATTTGGTCTTAGAGACGAAGAAAGCAATGAAAGGAAAACCAGTCATTGTCTCGATTCTACTTTCAAAACCTGCTGTAGTTGAAGAATTTGAAAAAGATGTAAATGCGATTATTTCGAATTTTGGTGTTCAGGATCAAGCGTTACTAGACATCATCAGTGGAAAAAGTGAACCCTCAGGACTTCTTCCTATGCAAATGCCAGCAAACATGAAAACGGTTGAAGAACAATTTGAAGATGTTCCACATGATATGGAATGCCATATCGATTCTGAAGGAAACACATATGATTTTGCTTTCGGACTTAACTGGCAAGGAGTTATACATGATAATCGAACGGAAAGATATAAAAAGGCAAAACTAGAAAAGTAGGATTAGAGTAGGAGGATTAGAATGGCACTTATCCAATTAAGCTTTAAATCAAAAGCTCTGTTAATGCAAACATCCGTAAATATAATATTGCCGATGGGTATGAATCGCATCGACTTTGAAACGATGAATGACTTAAGCTATGAACATAAAAAGTTCCCAGTTCTCTATTTATTGCATGGTGCAACAGATGATCATTCATGCTGGCTTCGTCTTTCATCTATCGAACGTTATGCTGAAGATAAGGGAATCGCTGTTGTCATGCCAAATGCCGATATGAGCGCCTATAGTGATATGGTACATGGGCATAAATATTGGACATATATTAGCGAAGAGCTTCCTCAATTTATTCAAGCTGCATTTCCAATATCAGATAGGAGAGAGGATACGTTTGCGGCAGGTTTATCAATGGGTGGCTATGGAGCATTCAAGCTAGCACTAAGACATCCAGAGCGATTTGCCGCTGCAGCTTCCTTATCAGGGGCAGTGGATTTAGTCGGTTCTCTTAAAAAAGGGGAAAGAGGCTTATTTGATAATGTATTTGGCGATCCTGAAAAAGTAGATAATAGTGAAAATGATATTTTCTTTTTAACTAAAAGATTGTCTGAAAGTACCGGATTAAAGCCTAAACTATTTCTTGCATGTGGGACGGAAGATTTTCTGTACGAGGATAATGTGAAATTTAGAGATTACGCAGCTGAACTAGATGTTGAACTAACATACGAAGAAGGTCCCGGTGGACATGAATGGCAATATTGGGATACAAATATTCAGAGAGTATTAGACTGGCTACCTCTAAATATTAACAAGGTTCTATCATAAATTTAGTAAATGAGGCAGCTTTAATGGCTGCCTCATTTACCAATGATAATTTGGATTGAGGATGATAATAATTATGAAAAAATTAAAAGTAGGAATGATAGGACTTGGAGAAGTAGCACAAATCATTCATTTGCCAATCTTGCAAGCGCTGTCGCATAAATATGAACTAAGTGCCTTTTGTGATATATCCGAATCATTACTAACAAAACTCGGAGCAAAATATCAAGTTAATAATCTATATACAGATGCAATCGAGTTAACGAAACAAGAGGATCTTGATTTAGTATTTGTCCTCAATAGTGATGAATACCATACCGATTGTGTAGTATCCGCTGCAGAAAATAAGAAGCATGTATTTGTTGAAAAGCCGATGTGCTTAAATATGGAAGATGCTGATAAGATTATCGAAGCACGTAATAAAAATGGTATTCAAGTGATGGTTGGTTATATGCGTCGATTCGCACCAGCATTCATTCAAGGTGTAGAAGAAGTAAAGAAATTAGACAAAATCAATTATGCTAGAGTACGAGATATAATAGGACAAAATCATTTATTTATAGAACAATCCCATGATGTACTTCGTTTTAATGATATAAGTGATGAAGCTACGAAAGATCGTGCAGCAAGAGCTAAAAAAATGGTTCATACTGCGGTTGGGAATGTTCCAAATGAAATCCAAAGTGCTTATCGACTATTGTGTGGTCTAAGCAGTCATGATTTATCTGCAATGAGAGAATTGATTGGATTTCCTATTCGTGTAGTATCAGCAACACAATGGAATGGTGGAAGTTTTTTAAGTGCTATTTTTGAATATGATGGTTTTTGTACGACCTTTGAAACAGGTGTAGATCGACTAAGAAGATTTGATGCTCATTTAGAGGTCTATTCAGATACGAAACAAATCAAAATTCAATACAATACACCATATATTCGTCAATTGCCTACTACTCTCTCCATTAAAGAAACAGTTGGTGAAGAATTGGAAGAAAAAATAATTAGACCTACATTCAAAGATGCTTATACAGAAGAACTAGAATATTTGTATGATGTTGTCATACATGGGAAAACACCAAAAACAACACCAGAAGATTTTAAAGAAGATCTCAAGCTTTTCAAAATGATTGTAGATGAACTTGTAAAAACGAAAAACAATTAATAATGAGTATTTACAAACAATCCGAATGACGAAGGATTGTTTTCTTTTTTTCAAAAATGATTATTCTAGTCAATATTGGTAAATCTGTAATAAAGGTGGAGCATTATTTCTATTTATTGTGCTATAATTTACATGATTTTGATAGAGGGTACTCTTTATCCTTTCGAATGAATTGGGGAATGTCCATGGATTTATACACTATTAAAGAATGGTTTACATTAGAAAATGTAGTCGATTTAATTGATAAATACCGCTCGTTTGGCCCACTTCCAGGTATACTATTACCTTTATTAGAGGCCTTCCTTCCATTTTTACCTCTATTTCTTTTTGTTATGGCTAACGCTAATGCTTTTGGTTTAGGATGGGGCTTCTTCTTATCATGGTTAGGAGCTTCACTTGGTGCACTTTTTGTTTTTTTACTTGTGCGTAGATATGGAAATTCTCGAGTATTTCATTTTTTGCAAAAAAATAAAAAAGTCCAAAGCTTAACGGAATGGTTAGAAAGACGAGGGTTTGGCCCCTTATTTTTATTATTATGTTTTCCTTTTACACCGTCCGCAATTGTCAATATTGTTGCTGGACTCTCGAAAATCAATATATATCAATACATGCTGGCTGTTTTTGCTGGAAAAGCTGTTATGATCTTTATATTAAGCTTTATTGGGTATGATATTGTTTCTTTGATAAAACAGCCAATTCGTACGGGGATCGTCTTAATCATCATTTTCATTCTATGGTATGTTGGAAAGCATATTGAAAGTAGAATGAAGAATAAAGTCCATACGCGAGGATGAAAAGTTGCCTTATATCAGGTGGCTTTTTTTATTTTTTGACAAAAATGATATATGCAGAATTTCTGATTTAGATTAGTATCCGAATAGTCGAAGCATGCATTTTTGATTTTTGGGAATATACGTTCGATATGGTATAATAGTTACAGATTGTACATATAAAGGGGTTGAGAAAATTGTCGCTTCGTTTCGTCATTGGTCGGTCGGGAACAGGGAAGACAGCTTTGTTCCTAGATGAAATAAAAGAAAAACTGATGAAACAGCCTGATGGTCACCCTGTTCTCTATATAGTTCCGGAGCAAATGACGTTTTTATCGGAATATCGTTTAGTGAATACTCCTGGTTTATCGGGAATGATTCGGACACAGGTGTTTAGTTTTACACGTTTAGCATGGAGAATTCTCCAAGAGACTGGAGGCGCGAGTAGAAATCATATTTCCAGTGTTGGATTAAACATGTTAATTCGAAAAATCATCGAGGATCATAAAGATGATTTGAAGCTTTTTAAAAAAGCAGCTGATAAAAAAGGGTTTATTGAGCATGTTGAAAGATTGCTTACAGAATTTAAGCATTATTGCATTACACCTGATGATCTCCATAACACACAGAATGAGCTTTCTTTTAAATCATCTACTAGAGCCCTTGCAGACAAGTTGCATGATCTTGAACTAATTTATCATAAATTTGAACAAACACTCGTTGGAAAATACACTAATTCAAATGATTATTTGAATTTACTAGCTGATTCCATAAAAAATTCCAGTTATTTAAAAGATGCTGAAATTTATATAGATGGATTTCATAATTTTACTCCACAAGAAAAAAGAGTTATTGAACAACTGATGACCTACTGTAGAAGGGTATCTATTGCTCTCGTTTTGGATCGTCCATATAAACATGGTCTGAAGCCTGAAGATTTGGATTTATTCAGAATAACCGGAGAAACGTATTCGGATTTATTTGAAATGGCCAGAGACGCCGGTATTTTGCTTGAAGAGGATGTGTTTCTAGCTGAAACGCCAAGATTTCAAGATGAAGGATTGCAGTATTTACAAGCGAGGTTCGAAAAACGTCCTATCAAATCATATCAACATGTCCCAGCGATTGAAATTAGAGCAGCTGCAAATAGACGGGCTGAGGTGGAAAGCATCGCTCGAGAAATTCGAAGACTCATTAAAGAGGATGGATATCGTTACAATGATATTGCCATCTTAATGCGAAATGGACATGAATATCACGAGATAATGGAAACGGTATTTCACGATTACGATATTCCTTTCTTTCTTGATCAAAAAAGATCGATGTTGAATCATCCACTAATCGAACTTGTACGAAGTGTACTAGATATCATTAGTTCCAATTGGAGATATGAGCCTGTATTTCGTGCGATAAAAACAGATTTACTCTTTCCATTAGGCTCTGATTTAAAGATGTTAAGAGAACAGATGGATAGGCTCGAAAATTATATTCTTTCTCAAGGAATAAAGGGTGATAGGTGGATTGAAAAGAAACCTTGGCGCTACAAGCGTTTCTTCGGACTTGAACATGAAGGTTCGCCACAAACGGATGCTGAAAAGCAAATAGAAGCAGAAATAAATGAATCTCGAAACCTAGTTGTATTTCCCATTTTACGATTATCTCGAAGGATAAAAAAAGCTAAAAATGTTCGTGAACTGTGTGAAGCCGTGTATTTAACTTTGGAGGAATTAGATATTCCCAATAAGCTAGCAGAAAAAAGTAATATTGCTGAAGAAAAAGGGCAATTGGTCTTGGCCAGGGAATATGATCAAGCTTGGAATGCAGTCATAGATATACTCGATCAATTGGTAGAAGTAATGGGCGAGCAGCAGATTTCGATTGAAACGTTCATTGATATTCTCGATTCTGGATTAGAAGCAGCGAAATTTTCATTGATCCCACCTGCAATTGATCAGGTCTTTGTTGCAGATTTGGAGATATCTCGACTTTCTAATATTAAATCCTCCTTTGTCGTTGGATTAAATGATGGTGTCCTTCCAGCAAAGCAATCAGAAGATGGTGCATTGTCAGATGGAGATCGGAGTGAATTAAAAGCTATTGGGTTACAGCTTGCACCTGATGGTAAGAAGAAGTTGTTAGATGAAGATTTTGTAGCTTATAGAGCTTTTACAGTTCAAGAGGAGCGTCTGTATTTATCTTATCCACTTGCAGATAATGAGGGGAAGGGGTTACTGCCTTCACCTTATATTAAAAGAATGAAAGAAATTTTTCCGGAAATAGAAGAAATCGCAGAAGTAAATGATCCTAGTGAGCTTTTAATGGACGAGCAATTAAAGTATGTATCACATCCGAATACAGCGATTGCCTATTTAACTTCACAATTGCAATTAAAAGCACATGGATATCTTATCGCTGATTTTTGGTGGGATGTTTATAATTTTTATTTGGAACATCCTAAACAGAAGCAAAAAGCGTTGAAGATTCTTTCAAGTTTATTTTATAAAAATGAAACGAAGACACTTTCTGAAATAACGAGTAAAGAATTGTATGGAGATGAAATGCTTGCTAGTGTTTCAAGAATGGAGCTTTTTCACGGATGTCCATTTTCTCACTTTACTTCACACGGTCTGCGCTTGCGCGAAAGGGAGATTTATAAGCTTGATGCGCCCCATATTGGAGATTTATTCCATGCTGCACTTAAGTGGATTTCAGAGGAAGTCTTGCAAAAGGGCCTTACATGGTCAAGCCTAACGAAAGAACAATGCGAATGGCTTGCTAGAATGGCAATAGAACAATTTGCTCCTAAACTACAAAATCAAATTCTTCTAAGCTCAAATCGGCATTTTTATATAAAGAGGAAACTAGAGCAAATAATCGGAAGGGCTTCTTACGTCTTAAGCAGACACGCCAAAGTAAGTGGATTTACACCCATTGGACTTGAACTGGATTTTGGACCGTTTAATGAATTGCCTCCCCTAGCATTTACGTTGAAAAGCGGTGCTAAAATGCAACTTCAAGGTCGAATCGATCGAGTCGATAAAGCGGAAAATGAAGATGGGGTTTATTTACGAGTTATTGATTATAAATCGAGTTCGAGGGCTTTAGATTTGAATGAAGTATATCATGGTCTTGCCTTACAAATGCTTACTTATTTAGATATTATCATTACACATTCAAGTAAGTTAATAGGTACAGAAGCGACACCTGCTGGGGTTTTATATTTTCATGTCCACAATCCAATGATTAATAATGAAAAATTATTGACATTAGAAGATATTGAAAATGAAATTTTAAAGGAATTTAAAATGAAAGGTCTTTTACTTGGCGATTCCAATATCATTCGTCTTATGGACAATACTTTAGAAACAGGATCTTCAAACATTATCTCAGCGAGCATCAATAAAGATGGAAGTTTGTCGGCAAATTCGCAAAAAAGTTCTGCAAGTGTAGAGGATTTTAAAATATTAAGACATTATGTCCGTAATCTATATCAAGAATCAGGAAATAGGATTATTTCAGGAGATATCCATATTGATCCTTATAAACTAGGGGACAGAACTCCTTGCCAATTTTGTTCATATAAATCAGTATGCCAGTTTGATCAATCATTAGAGAATAATGGTTACCGCAACATTTCACAGCAAAACTCTCTTGATGTACTTGCAAAAATTAGAGAGGAGGTTGTTAGTTTTGAAGACAGTCATTCCAATTAAGCCAGAGCATGTAACATGGACAGATGATCAATGGAAAGCGATTATGGCCAAAGATCAAGATATTTTAGTTGCAGCAGCTGCAGGCTCTGGAAAAACAGCTGTTCTTGTAGAACGGATTATTCAAAAAATATTAGCTGTCGAGGATCCCCTAAATATTGACGAATTACTTGTCGTAACTTTTACAAATGCGTCTGCCGCTGAGATGAGACATCGGATTGGCGAAGCGCTTGAAAAGGCCATAGATGAAGATCCTTTATCAACCCATTTACGAAGACAGCTCAGTTTATTGAACAGTGCTTCCATCTCAACTCTGCACTCCTTTTGTCTCGATGTTGTCCGAAAATATTATTATATGATAGACATTGATCCAGGTTTTCGAATTGCTGATCAAACGGAGGCTGATCTTCTCCGGGATGAAGTGATAGATGAACTTTTCGAAAATGAATACGGAAAACAAGGGAATGAGTCATTTTATCGGTTTGTCGATACATTTTCAAACGATCGACATGATGGAGCGGTTCAAGAGCTTGTTCTTAAGCTGTATGATTTTTCCCGTTCCCATCCGAATCCATTTATGTGGCTCGATCAAATCGTAGAAATGTATGACGTAACAGAAAACACTAAAATTGAAAACCTTCCTTTTATTGATATTTTAAAATTTGATATTCAACTTCAATTATCTGGGGCAAAAGAATTGCTTCAGCAAGCGTTAGAAATATCAAAGACTCCAGGAGGACCCGCTCCACGCGCAGAAAATTATTTAAGCGATCTTTCTATAATAGAGAGGATGGAGGATTCAGCAGTAAAAGGGTGGGATTTTCTATATGAGACGATGAAAGACTGGAGCTTTTCTAGGGCGAAAACATGTAGAGGCGATGAATATGATCCTGCATTAATAAAAGAGGCAGATGATTTAAGAAAAACTGCACGGGGAATGTTGGACAAACTTTCAGCAGATTTATTCTCTAAATCCCCCGAAAAGTTCCTAAAAGATATGCAGGAAATGAAACAAGTTCTTGCTACTTTAGTTGAGGTAGTTAAACAGTTTTCACATGTTTTTGAGAAAGAAAAAGCAGATAGAGGATTAGTCGATTTCTCAGACCTTGAACATTTATGTCTGCAGGTTTTAATCGATCGAAAAGAAGGCACGAACGATATCATCCCGTCTGAAATCTCTCATAACTATCGAAATCAGTTTAGAGAAGTGCTTGTCGATGAATATCAAGATACAAATATGGTTCAAGAAACCATTATTAATTTAGTATCAGCAGATGGTGAGTCCGATGGGAATCTTTTTATGGTTGGTGATGTTAAGCAATCGATCTATCTTTTTCGTCTCGCTGAACCGATTTTATTTCTCGGAAAATACTTGCGTTTTACAAGTGAAGGAGAAAATACAGGTCTCCGAATAGACCTTTCCCGTAACTTTCGCAGTCGAGCAGAAGTCTTAGATGGTGTTAACTTTATTTTTAAGCAAATAATGGGTACTAAGGTCGGTGAAATTGAATATAATCGAGATGCCGAGTTAGTGAAGGGATCGGGATATCCAAATGAAGAAGATTTTCCTATAGAAATTGGTATCATCGATCAATCCGATAAAGATTTATTGCAAGAAGAAGTGAGCGAAGACGCTTTTGACCTTAATGAGTTAGAACAGACGAAGCTTGAAGCGCGCTATATGGCGGAAAAAATTAGACGGATGATTGATGAGGAAAATCCAATTTATGAGTTAAAAACAAAGAATGTGCGGCCAATTCGCTATAAGGACGTTGTAATCCTAGTACGTTCTCTTAGTTGGGCTCCAGATATAATGGAAGAATTCAAGCTTGCAGGGATTCCGGCACATGTTAATTTGTCTACTGGATATTTTGAAGCAACTGAAGTATCAATTATGATGTCTTTACTGAAGATTATTGATAATCCTGATCAAGATATCCCATTTGCAGCGGTTCTTAGGTCCCCGATTATTGGTTTATCAGAAGAGGAATTAGCCCATATACGCTTACAATCAAGGAGAGGAAGCTACTACGGAGCAGTCAAAACATTTATCGCAAATATGCCTGATCATGACTTTAGTTATGCATGGGAGCAGGTTTCTCACTTTATTAATCAACTTCATGAATGGCGAACAATGGCGAGAAGCGGCGCATTATCAGAATTGATATGGCAATTGTATCGTGATACCGGATTTTATGAATTTGTCGGTGGTCTTCCGGGGGGAAAACAAAGACAAGCGAATTTACGAGCCTTTTACGACCGTGCTCGTCAATATGAAAACACATCATTTAGAGGATTATTTCGTTTTTTACGCTTTATTGAAAGAATGCGTGAAAGAGGAAATGATTTAGGGGCTGCAAGAGCACTTGGAGAACAGGAAGATGTTGTTCGAATTATGACGATTCACTCTAGTAAAGGACTGGAGTTTCCGGTAGTTTTTGTAGCAGGAATCGGCAGGCAGTTTAATATGAAGGACTTAATCAGTGGTTATATGTTTGATAAAGAATTCGGATTTGCGTGTAAATATGTTAATCCGGAAAAGCGTATTTCCTATTCTTCACTTCCGCAGCTCGCTTTAAGAAGAAAGAAAAAAATGGAGATGCTTTCCGAAGAAATGCGTGTCCTATATGTTGCATTGACGAGGGCAAAAGAAAAACTCTTTTTAGTAGGGTCAGTAAAAAATATCGAAAAAGAAATGAAAAAATGGATGAAAGCGGCAAGCCAATCAGAGTGGCTACTATCAGACCATGATCGTGCACAAGCGAATTCCTATCTCGATTGGATTGGTTTAGCACTTGTCAGGCATCGAGATGGAGATAATATTCTAGAGGTAAGTGAAATGAAGGTGGCTAAAGAAATATTGGAGCACCCATCACGCTGGAAAGTTTCAGTTTTATCTCAAAATCAATTTGATGAAGACATAAAAAACCAACAACACATCGATTATGATTGGCAGGAATCTGTTAAAAAAGGAAATATAATCGAAAGTGAATCGGAGAATAAACAAGAGGTTTTTTCACGACTTTCATGGGAATATGCCTATCCTCAATCAACCAAAAGGATGTCAAAACAATCTGTATCCGAGATTAAAAGAATGTTTGAAATGAGAGATGAAGCAAGTGGAACACAGATCATTCAAAAAAATGTACCTCAGCAATACGATCGACCAAAATTTATGATTGAACGTGGAGTCCTTTCACCTGCAGAACGGGGAACCGCGATGCATACGGTTATGCAGCATATTCCGCTAGATGAGCAGCCGACATTATTTTCAGTGGAAATGTTATTAGAGGACTTAATCGAAAAAGAAATCATTACAATAGAACAAGCAGAGGTTGTTTCATGTGACCAAATTGTTCATTTTTTTGAAAGCGAGATTGGACAAAGAATGATTTCAGCTAAAAAGGTTCATCGTGAAGTTCCCTTTACTTTGGGTCTCCCCGCACAAGAAGTCTATTCAGATTGGGATGGTTTTGATGAAAACGTCCTTGTTCAAGGTATTATTGATTGTATTATTGAAGAAAAAGATGGGGTCATTCTACTAGATTATAAAACTGATGTCATTCAAGGTAGATTTCCAAACGGATTTCAACAGGCAAAAAGAATACTTTCTAGACGTTATGAAACACAATTGAGTCTTTATGGACGAGCCATTATTGAAATATGGGATAAACCAGTCATAGGAAAGTATTTATATTTCTTTGATGGTGGAGAATTTTTGAAGTTATAATTCTTAGTATAGGATAAAAAAGGCTGGACCATAAATTGGACCAGCCTTTAATTATTACCAATCGTTGGTTGATCTATTAAGTTTGAATCAATAGTAGGATTTACACTAAAACCGTTAAGCGTAACGACAATCCCACCGACATTACCTGCACCTGATCCTTCAAATGTCTTGGTAGCACTTTTCGGAGAAATGACAGCGACATCTCCAAAATGAACAACCCCTCCAGTAACGTTAATAATTTGAGTTGCTCCTATTAAAGCCGGCATATAATCAGTCCCTTCGCACCTCTACTTTTGTTCTAGGACGGATCGCTTGACCAGATAGCTGCCGTATATGGTCTATCCTTGATTCTGCATGGACGTTTTCGGTATTTCCAATATGCACAACTCCTGACGCAGATATCCCTTTTATCCAGATCCTTCCTACACTTATATTTGGCTTTTCGTGATATTTTCTAATATAAGGCGGAGGAATTAGGAATGTTGGGATGGGAATAGGCTCTGAAAAAATTCGCGGATGGTAGTTTGCTTCCTTACCAAAGTATATTTCTTGTTGTCGTTGGACTGCAAGAGCCTGCGAAAATGGACGTAATTGTACAGTATCACCTATTTCCAATACTCCGTTTGAAAGAATGCTATAAACAAGTATATGCTGAACAACGGAATTTCGTCCCCACATTTGTTTTACCCCACAGAAAGTGGGACGAATGGTCCGATGATTAAAGATTCAGCAGGTGTGTCAAATGTAGAGGCAAGTTGAATTGTGTTCGCATCACCCACTAAAAGTAAAGAGGAAGTCGTTATCCCGATTACATGTATTTCGCCTACGTTTAATTCCCGATTTATGACATTGAGCTCCATGATGATTATTTTCCTTCCTTTCTATCTCGAGGCATTTGTGCAATGAAGGTGTGTACACCATTATTAATATCAGCAATGATTGTTCTGTACATTTTTTCAAAAAGCTGTTCACTCGTTATATCTTCATTTGTTCTAGTACTAAAAAAATGAAGATAATGTTCGGCACGCGTTGGCAATTGTTTACGTATATCTTCTTTTATTAAATTGAAGTAGGATTCCTCCAACTGAATACCAATTTGGTTTTCTGATTCGTGAATAATCTTATCTAGCTGTTGATCAACATATTGATTCAATTTTTCAAGGAGTTCTGTTTTCATTTGCTGATCTTCTTCTGGCGCTTTTTCATTCCTCATACTAGGTACGGCGGAAAAATCTTCAATATTATTTAGATCTGCTGGATTTAGCCCGATATTTAATGTGCCATCCAATTTTTCCACTTTTAATTGATCGAATTTGTATTCAAGCCTCTCTACTGTTATTGAAGGTTTTTCTTTTAATTTTTGAACGTCCGCGGATAATTGTGCCATGGTTGTTTGCAGCTGATTGATTTCCTGTTGTTGCCAAGCGACATATTCATTTAATTGTTTAAGATATAATTTTAAATCCATGTCATCTCCGCCTTATTAATTTATAGTGGTACCAGGATCGGGTGCTCTACTGCTTCACCAAGCGCCTCTGTTTTTGCTTCTGCAATAGCAGAAGGGGCAGCACCTGTAAAACCTCCCGTATTAAATAAATTGGAAGCTTCTGTAATAATTCCTGTTGTTCCGATTTGTAAGACAGAGGAGTTTGTCATTCCTCCAATTTTTAACATGTGGATATTAATTGATTGTTGAACATTGATAATCAGTGTTGGTCCCTCCCATTGGAAGAATCCTAGTCTTGCATAAAGCCATCGAATAGCATACTTCCTATTGTTAGGTCTAATTCTTATAAAGTAAATCCTATTCCTTGATCGATTACATCTGCATCAAACGTGTTAGTAGATGATAATTCATTAATGACTTTTACTTGATCGGCCGTATTAAATGATCCCGCTCCTGCAAAAACTTTTGTGGATGATATAGGGTGGATTTGGAATACATCTCCTATGTTAAAGACACCTGAAGAAGCAATATTAACAACTTGAACGGCTCCTACAAAAGCTGGCATCGCCGTTCACATCCTTTATAAATAAAAATATTTTATCCAATTAGTAATAATTCATCACTGTATCTTATGAAAAAGCAAAAGGATTTGTGATTAAATCGCCTAGCGGTTAAAATGTAAAAGAATGAAATCGATACTATGAGGATAAAAAAGGGACGTGGGGGAGAAAGGATTTATGCAAAGTTTTACACCAATCCGCCCAGAAGAGCGGATTCATTCACTTGATGTGTTGAGAGGTTTTTCGTTACTTGGAATTTTACTAGTTAACATGATTAGCTTTCATTCTCCTTTCGGATATTATAATCCGTATGAATGGTGGCAATATGATGACGCAACGGTATATATGTGGCTGGATATATTCGTTCAAGCGAGCTTTTATCCGATTTTTGCCATGATGTTTGGTTATGGAATGGTCATTATGCAAGATCGCATAAAGAAGAAAGGCTTTTCCTTTTGGAAAATTAGCGTTAGACGATTAATTGTTTTGTTATTGTTTGGAATCCTTCACGCTTTTTTAATTTGGTACGGTGACATTTTAATAACATATGCGACGATGGGACTCATTTTATTGTTATTTTTAAGATTGTCAGGACCAATGTTAATGGGACTTGGGGTTGCCCTGTACCTATTACCACAGCTCTTTTTAAGTGGTTTAATCATGCTTGCAACTTTATTTGGTTCAGATTCGCTTTCTGATTACATCGATATTGTGAATCTTCAACAGTCGGCAGAAATATATGCAAATGGAACGTTTTGGGAAATCACGATGCAACGTATCTCGGATTGGTCAATGAATAATGGACCGGGCGGATTTTTTCTATATCTGTTTATGATACTGCCTTTAATGATGATTGGTGCAGGAGCAGCTAAAATGGAATGGCTGCAAAAGGCTAACGATCAAAGGAAAAAATGGATGATCATTCTTTTGACAAGTTTGCCTATAGCGCTTTTTGTAAAATTACTGCCATTTTTAATTGGACCAACCATCAGCATTCAAAGTATCCAAGACATGATTGGAGGACCATTGTTAGGAATAGCATATGTAGCTATCATTGTGCTACTTATGTCGTACAGACCTTTTGTAAAATTATTAAAACCATTTGCCTCTGCGGGCAGGATGTCTATTACCATTTACTTATCTCAGTCCATTATAGGGACCTTAATATTTTATAATTATGGATTAGGGCTATACGGTCAAGTTTCTATGGCTACAGGAACTTTACTTGCGCTAGCCATTTACGTTATACAAGTAATCCTTGCGGAAATATGGCTATCGAAGTTTAGATATGGACCAGTAGAAAAATTGTGGAGACTACTAACTTACGGAAGACAAAAGAAAGGACGGGGTGGGAAAAATGAAATTCATATCGTTTAAGCTGAAAGATGAAGTTCGTTTTGGTGTAGTGGATGATGAAAATTCGAGTGTTTGGGACATTATTTCCATTTCCAAAGATAGTGGATTATCATGCCCATCATCCTTAATCGAAGGGATTGAAGAAGGGGAGCAGTTCTTAATAAATATTGAAAAGTTATTGAAATGGGGAAAAAATACGGAAAATGAATCGTATTTACTACCTTTTTCTGACATCACATGGCTGGCTCCGATTCCAAAACCGTCAAAAAATATAATGTGTGTCGGTAAAAACTATCGTGAACACGCTATTGAAATGGGAAGTGAAGCTGATATTCCAGAACATGTTATGGTGTTTACTAAGGCCCCAACAACAGTGATCGGACATAATGATCCAATCGATGCTCACGTAGATATTACAGACCAATTAGACTATGAAGGTGAATTAGCAGTCATCATTGGCAAAAAAGGAAAGAAAATTTCACAACAAGATGCACTGGACTACGTATTTGGCTATACTATTTTGAACGATGTAACGGCAAGGGATATCCAACAACGCCATAAGCAATTTTTCATTGGAAAAAGTCTCGACTCCTCATGCCCAATGGGTCCATGGATTGTCCATAAAGATACAATTAGCAATCCAAACCATTTAAATATAACAACAAAGGTTAATGGAGAAATTCGTCAGAATTCAAATACTGAACATTTTATTTTTCCTGTTGAAGAAGTCATATCCGTCTTATCACAAGGGATGACGCTCGAGCCTGGGGATATTATTGCCACCGGAACACCAGCTGGAGTAGGAAAAGGCTTTAAACCGCCAAGATTTTTAAAACATGGGGATGTAATTGAGATTGAAGTAGAGGGTATAGGTAAATTGAACAATATTGTGAAATAGTTCATCTATACTGTGGAGTTCAAGAAAAATATGGTAAGATTAGAGAAAATATGCTATCTCACAATAAATGAAGGAGGAAAGTATATATGTTTGATAACACACACGCACATATTACGACTTGGGCAATTGCAATTATTTTATTTATAGTTGCCGTAATGTTACATAAAGCTGGAAATAAAAAAGCGACAAAAATTGTACAAATGATATTGAGAGTTTTTTATTTACTAATAATTACTACAGGAGTCATATTATTTGTAAGACATAGTAGTTTCGATCCTGCCTTATATGGAATGAAGTTTCTTTTCGGATTGATTGTTATAGCGATGATGGAAATGATTCTGGTTCGCTTAAAGCGCGATAAAAATACTGGGATATTCTGGTTGCTATTGATTGTTTCGTTCTTAATAACATTTTATTTAGGTGCAAGACTCCCGCTAAATTGGAATTGGTTTGCTTAATAAAGAGTCGTATTAAGAAAATGTAAAAACCTTTGTATTTGGTTTTTACATTTTTCTTTTGGGTTTGAAAAAGTAATATTGTTAATAAAGATTGTTATGTCTAGTTCCGGCGCCAAGTGAGCAGCATACTTCATCTCCTTTTACTTATAAATCAACAACAGTTCGACTTACAGGCTCATTGTGTTAAGGCTTAGTCATGAAGTTTGTTCACTTGCGCTTTTCTAGATGACTTTCAAGCAATTGTTCATTAAAATAAAGTTAAAGATAATGACTAAAAATGTCGAAATGAGATAGCGGTGGTGAAGGGCAATTTGATTAAATCATATACCTATACATATAAAGACAAAAATGATTTGCTCGATTTTATGAACACGCAAAATTTCGCTAGTAATGAACTATATGTCATAAAAGCTTCTTTACCAGATTGGAAAAGTACAGAAATCAATCAATTAAAAAGATTTCTATTAAATTTTTTGCCGAATTCCGTGTTTATAACAGTCCATTCTTTTAATAAAGAAGAAGCTTCATTGACATTTAATCGCTATGGATCTATTACTGAATCGTTCAATCAGAATAAAGAAAATCATATAGAAAATGACTCAGCAATGGCTGACATGCTTAATATTACAACGAACCAATATATCAACCTTTCAAAAAAATATAATGAAATAAAAGAATACTTTTTTTCTATTGTTGAAAATATGCCTGATATCATCTTTACAACGGATTTAAATGGGTGTTTTACAAGTGTGAATACTGCATTTAAGGATACATTTGGACTAGGAATAGAGGAGTTAAAAGGTGAATCTGCACTTACATACGTTTCTTCAAAAGATGTACCGATTAAACGATATTTCATAAAAGCAGTTCGTGGAATCACTGTCCAATTTGAACTAAATCTTATTGTTAAAACAGGTGATTTAGCTACTTTTATCATGCATATGATTCCAATCAATGTTCAGGACAAGACGGTAGAAATCTTTGTTATTGGGCGCAATATTACTAAACAACGAAAAATCGAAAAAAAGATGGAGAGAATCGCGTATTACGATGCAGATACAAAGCTCCCAAATCGTATGAAATTCGATGAGATTCTTCAAAAAAGAATTAAAAAGGCAAAAAAAGCAAATAGTGAATTTTTAATTATATTTCTAGATTTAGATCGATTTAAAACGATAAATGATATGCTTGGTCACAAGTCTGGAGATAAAGTATTAAAGATAGTCGCAAAAAGAATATTTTCAGTGATTCCAAAAGGCACATATTTAGGTAGATTTAGTGGTGATAAATTTTCTATTATCATGCCAGATGGAACTGACCCTGAGGCAGTGATGCAAATTGGACAAGAATTATTACAATCCATTCAAATGCCGTTACACTTTGAGAATCAGGAACTGTATGTATCAGCAAGTATCGGGATTAGTACTTATCCTTCGGACGGCAGTGATAATGTTGAACTGATGAAAAATGCAGATGCAGCATTAAATCACGCTAAACAACAAGGTGGAAGTTCGATTGTATTTTTCGCTGGTGAAATGAATAAAGAAACGTGGCAGCGAATTGAGATTGAACGTAGTTTAAGGAAGGCGCTTGAAAATAATGAGCTTTATATAGCCTATCAGCCTATTATTAATACTAAGACAGGTAAACTTTCTACTTGTGAAGCGTTGCTTAGATGGGATCATCCGGAATATGGATTAATCCCGCCAATTCAATTTATACCGATTGCAGAAGAAATCGGATTAATTCACACATTCGGCAATTGGGTTTTGAACAATGCTTGTAAACAAATTAAAGAATGGCAAGAAAAAGGAATAGAACATTTAAGTGTTTCAGTTAATGTTTCTGCTTTTCAATTCCAGAATAAACATTTTATTGAAGAGGTTAAAAAGGCACTTGATTACTCAGGACTAGAAGCAAAATTTTTACATTTAGAATTGACTGAAAGTGCGATGCTCAATCATACGATGGAAGCCATCAATACGATGCAAATTCTAAATGAATTAGGCGTGAATATATCGATCGACGACTTCGGAACCGGATATTCATCATTAAGCTATTTAAAACAATTGCCTATTCATCGATTGAAAATAGATCGTTCCTTTATCAATCATTTTAAAACTGACTCCAGGGAGTATGCCATTGTAAATGCTATTATGACGATGGGGCATGGTTTAGGTTTAAAAGTAGTGGCTGAAGGAGTCGAAACGAAAGAACAACTAACCTTATTAAAAAAATTAAAATGCGATTATATACAAGGGTACTTTGTCGAAAAACCAATGTCGCCAAAAAAGTTCGAAGAATGGTATTATAGTACGGATTTATTGTCAAAGCTATATTAATCTACGTTTTTAAAGTTGTCAGGAGGCAATAACATTGTTTAAAAAAGCTTTATGCTTAATTTTAACTACTCTTTTTCTATTTTTTGCTACAAATGTTCATGCTAATGAACAAAAATCGTGGGAAGATGAAATTATATATTCTTTAATGGTCGATCGATTTAATAATGGCGATAATAATAATGATTTTGATGTCAATTTGACAGACCCAAAAAGTTTCCAAGGCGGAGATTTTAAGGGGATTAAGGACAAATTGGATTACTTGCAAGAGATGGGGTTTACGGCTTTGCAGCTATCACCCATTTTTGATAATGAAGATGGTGGATATCATGGTGAGTGGATTAAGGACTACTATAATACAGACGAACATTTTGGCACTGTCGAAGAATTTAAACAATTAGTTGATGATGTTCATGAGAAAAAAATGCATATCATATTGGAATTCCCTATTCAAAAACAAATGGATGCTCAGGAAGTAATTGATATTGCAAACTGGTGGATTACAGAAACTCAAATTGATGGGTTTAAAATGACAAATATTAATGAAAAACCTCTGCAATTTTGGAAAGAGGTTACTTCTGAAATATCGAACGTTAAGAATAACTTTTATTTATCCGGTTCCGCTAGCAATATTAGTGAAAAAGAAATGAACGAATATAGCCAAGTTGGTTTTACTAGTATTTCGGATGTCTCGTTCGTGAGACCACTAAGGGATGCATTTTCAAAACCGGACGTTTCAACAGCAACATTGATTAATTCGTTGGATCGTAACACTTCCGGATTAAGAGAAGCCTTCTTTGATAACCAGAATACCGATAGATTCACAAGAGAAATGGTAAATAATAATACTTATCCTGTTACAAGATGGAAAATCGCTCTTTCCTTTTTATATACACAACCTGAAATTCCAGTTGTTTATTATGCGACAGAAATTGCAGTGAATGGTGGGGAATCGCCAGAAAACACTCCAATGATGAATTTCAGAACAGAAAAGGAAATAATTGATTATATTGCTGATTTGGGTAGAGTCCGAAATCATCAAAAGGCATTGACAAAAGGTACGATGGAATTATTGTATGAAAAAGACGGTATGACCGTATTTAAACGTCAATATCATTCGGAAACCGTAGTAGTAGCTATTAATAATACTAGTACCGATCGAAGTGCGGTCATCTCTGAAGACCAACTTGAAAAAAATAAAGAATTACGTGGATTGCTTGGAACAGATCTTGTCCGAGTTGATAATAATGGAAATTATCATATTGTGTTGGAACGTGAATCTGCAGAAATTTATAAGCTGACAGAAAAAAGCGGGTACAACATACCATTCATTTTATCGATTTTTGTCGTATTTGCGCTATTTATTCTCTTTATGTATATAACATGGAAACGTGGAAAGAAAATGAATCCACAGGAATAAATGAAAGAAGCGGTCCAAAAAATCAGGTCACTGACCATTGGTAGCCGCCTTTTATTTTTATTTTTGGTGGTGCGTTAAACGGTGTTTGTTGATTTACGCTCCAGGCGCTTCGCTTTCCGCGGGCGTGCAGGAGCGGCTCTGAAGCGCCCGTGTGGTCTCACGTGGCTCGTACTCCCGCAGGAGTCTTCGCGCCTTTTGCTCCAATCAACAGTGGTAGAAAATCAGTAATCACCTTTAACTCGTCCAAAGAAAAAAAGGTATAGTTCCTCATAATCTTGTAGGAATTATACCTTTTTGCTTTATACATACTCCTATTGGGTCATTTAATTTGAGTTAGCGATTCGTTTCCACTTTAAATTATTTAACCATTAATCACTTCACCTCCATTAATATGGAGCATTTGGCCAGTGACATAACTGGAATCATCGGATGCAAGATAAACATATCCAGGGCCTAGTTCAGAAGGCTGTCCAGGACGACCTAATGGTTGGGTCCCACCAAATTTACTGACCTTTTCAGCATCAAACGTAGCTGGAATAAGTGGTGTCCAAATGGGGCCAGGTGCCACTCCGTTGACTCGAATCCGTTGTGCTGTAAGGGATTTGGATAGCGATCTTGTAAAAGAAACGATCGCACCTTTTGTAGCTGAATAGTCCAATAATTCAGGGCTTCCCGCATAGGCTGTGATAGAGGCGGTATTAATGATCGAACTCCCTGCTTGTAAATGGGGGAGAGCAGCTTTTGTCAAAAAGAAATATGCGTAAATATTCGTACGGAATGTTTTTTCAAGTTGAGCTTCTGTAATGTCTATGAGACTTTTTTGAGGATGTTGTTCAGCGGCATTGTTAACGAGAATATCAATTTTTCCAAATTCTTCGATTACTTGCTGGACTACATGAATACAATGCTGCTCTTGACCAAGATCTCCACGAATTAATTTACATTTTCGACCATCATGTTCTATAAGAGTTTTCGTATTCTCTGCATCTTGATCTTCCTCCAAGTAACAAATAGCAATATCCGCGCCTTCTTTGGCGAAATGCAGGGCGACAGACTTTCCGATACCGCTATCACCACCAGTAACAATAGCAACTTTGCCTTCTAATTTTCCACTTCCTTTATAAGAAAGTTTAATGGATTCGGGTTCAGGGTTCATTAGCGTTTCCAAACCGGGCTGCTGTACTTGTTTTTGCTTTGGCATCGTTTGCTTTTCATTATTCATGTAATCACTCCTATTGATGAAAAATAAAGAACGGATATATCATTGATATACCCGTCCGCTCTTTTTTTATTCTTATCTATAATTTACAAATTGTACTTCAATCGAGAGTTCCGCTGAACGAATCATACTAATGATTTTTTGCAAATCATCTCGATTTTTACCAGTGACCCTTATTTGATCGTCTTGAACTTGGCTTTTTACTTTTACACCGCTATTTTTAATGAGGTTGTTAATTTTTTTTGCATTTTCTTTGTCGATGCCTTGAACGATTTTAGCACGTTGACGTACTGTACCACCAAAGGCATTTTCCATTTTTCCATAATCAAGGTTTTTAACTGGAACTTCACGTCGAATTAATTTTCCGATCAATACATCTTTTAGTTGCGACATTTTAAATTCATCATCGGAAATAAGGACAAGCTCTTCGTTTTCCAGTTTAATGTCACTTTTACTTCCTTTAAAATCATAGCGATTTTGGATTTCTTTTAGAGCAATAATAATGGCATTATTTACTTCTGACAACTCAACTTTAGAAACAATATCGAATGAATTTTCTTTAGACATTTTCTACCTCCGTTGCACCATTTTCCCTCATTATAGTTGATTTACAACGTTCCAACAAGGGAATAGAAAACGTCTAAATGCTAGATTATAGATGATCTGTTTTTTTCGAATATTTGAGTTTGCCTTCTTGAATGTTTTTTTCCCTTAATAGGTTCTTTTCCTCTCGGGCAGCTTGATTGTCTCGAGGTTTTTTATCATTATCAGATGTATTGTAGCGCACCATCTATTCTCCTTTCAAAGTGGGGATATATATTAGTATCTCCCACTCTTTAAGGAAAATATTAGGTTTGTTTTTCATTTAAGAAAAAAATGGCTAATGTTCCCGGACCAGCATGAGCTGCAATGACAGAACCAATAATATTTATATAAAAGTTCTTTGTTCCAAATCGTTCTTCTATCATCTTTTTCACTTCAAGAGCTGTTTCCTCGTCGTCACCGTGGCTTATCCCTATCGTTTGGCTACTCAAGTCTGCTCCACGCTCTTCCATAACGTCGAGAATTCTCTTAAAGAGCTTTTTCTTTCCCCGAATTTTTTCAATCGGAACGAGTTTACCTTCATCAACATGCAATAAAGGCTTAATGTTCAGTAAACCCCCTAGAAAAGCAGATGCTCTAGAAAGTCGACCACCTCTAGCAAGGAAATCCAAATCTTCTACAGTAAATAAATGTTCCGTATGTTGGCACTGGAATGTTATGTTCTTAATCAATTCTTCTTTTGTGATGCCGTTTTTAATTTGATCTACAGCAGATATAACAGCTAATCCATAACCAAGAGATGCACATTTGGAATCAATGATTGTTAAGTCTAAATTAGGGTATTCTTCTAGTACTTGCTCACGAATCATGACAGCAGTTTGATACGTCCCGGAAAGCTCAGACGAAAAAGCAATATAAAGCCCAGATTCACCTGATTTAGCTAAATTTGTAAACGATTCTTCAAATAATTGTGGGGAAGCCTGCGATGTTTTCGGCATTTTTCCTGCACGTATTTCTTCATAAACCTTAATTGGTTGGATGGTTAGTAAATCTTTGTACTCATCGTCATCTATATGTACTTGAAGCGGTATTAGATCAATGTCATTTTCTTGAAAAAAAGATAACGGTAAGTCGGATGCACTATCCGCAAATAGTTTTATTGACATAAAATTCACCTCTCGTGGGAAAATAATGAAAAATTTCTTTGACATATATATTATTCAGAAAATTATTCCATATTTTAAGTGTAACGACTTTATAGGAAAAGTACAATCTTCTATATCATTATTGTAGGAAAAAAGGAGTGAGAGGATCGTGGAGAAAAAGCAATTTTCTTTTAGGACTCATATAAAAATTTTCGTTACGGTTTTAGTAGGAGCTTTTTTAAATGGCGTTGCACTAAATTATTTTTTAATTCCAGCAGGAGTTTACGCAAGTGGAATAACTGGTGCAGCGCAACTTGTTTCTAATATTTTATCGGATTTTACTCCTGTTCATATATCAACTGGGATTCTCATATTGTTGTTCAATCTTCCAGTTGTAATTTTAGGTTGGCTAAAAGTGGGAAAATCCTTCACATTATATAGTTTTATTTCAGTTTTATTTATGAGTATTTTTTTAGAGATCCTTCCGGTCATAGAGAAAACAAATGATATTTTGCTCTATGCTGTATTCGGAGGTGTGATAGCCGCAGTCGGAATCGGAATTACTTTAAGGGTAGGTGCTTCGACAGGGGGATTAGACATCATTGCGATGGTACTTTCACGGATGAAAGATAAACCAGTAGGAATTTATTTCTTTATCATAAACGCGATCATTATTGCAACGGCAGGTGCTATATACGGTTGGGACAAAGCGCTTTATACACTTGTTTCATTATATGCTTCTACTAGGGTTATTGATGGGATACATACGCGGCATCAGAAATTGACTGCTATGATTGTAACGAAAAAATCGGAGGAGTTAAAAGAAGCAATCCATGCTCGAATGGTAAGGGGAATAACGATGGTGCCCGCCAAGGGAGCTTTTTCAAATGAACAAAAAGAAATGATGATGATTGTCATTACGCGTTATGAATTATACGAGCTTGAACTAATTGTAAAAAAAGTGGATCCCAAGGCATTTACGAACATCGTTCAAACGACTGCTGTATTTGGCTTTTTTAGAAAAGATTAAAAATAAAAGCGTAAGCGACTGTCCATCGGCTTCGTCACAAAGACTTTCAATAATGGAAATGGGAAGTCCGATATATTCTATTATCCTTAAATTCCAAAGTAAGAAAAAAACGGGAGAATAAACGCTCCCGTTTTTGATCGTTATTTTAATCGATCAAGTACCTTTTGAAAATCACGAAGCTGCTCTTGCTCGGCGAACGTCGAATTGGCATAGGCAGAGGAAAGGGCGTTCTTCGCGACTTGTAAGGCACTTTCCTTTTCTTCAGTGGAACCTCCTGTTAGGAAGAGTTCTTCTGCGTGTTCAACAAAATCCCTAGCTTCTTGGAATAATCTGTTTCCCACTGCTTACTACCTCCTAGAGATTCCTCATTTTATTTTCCGCTTCTTCCAAGGTGGATCGGTAAGGAAAACGTTCCGCATGTTTTTCTATCGAATTTTTACCATGTATGATAAAACGCTTCGATTTACTCTTTTTACCCACACGTATCACCCCTATTGAGAAATGGAAAGGAACGTTTAATACGTTCTAAATTATTGTTTGTTAAAAGATTGTGAAAAACACGTGAAAGTTATGGTAGTTAAATGCTGTTTTTTGAATATCCACAAATAGAAGTGCTAAAATGAAATGAGATAAATATATGGAAAGGGGATAGCATCATGATAGAAATACAAAAAGAACAGATAAATGATATTCCGTTATTACATGTCGTAAAAAGCGGAAATGAAAAAAAGATGCTACCGCTTATATTTTTTGTCCATGGATTCACGTCGGCAAAAGAGCATAATCTTCATTTCGCTTATCTTTTATCAGAATTAGGCTTTCGGGTAGTACTACCTGAAGCAATGTTTCATGGTGAAAGAAACAATAGTAAAAGTAACGAAGAAATCATGTTTCATTTTTGGGATATCGTAATCAATACAATTGGTGAATTAGAAGTGATAAAGGATGATTTTATTAGAAGGGGATTAGCTGAAGCTGACAAAATAGGATTAGTAGGAACTTCTATGGGTGGGATTATCACATTAGGTGCGCTTACTCAATACGAGTGGATAAAGGCTGCCGTATCTCTTATGGGAAGTCCCCATTATGTGGCATTTGCACGAGCGCAAATAGAACACCTTAAAAAAGCTAATCCAAGTTTGTCTTTTTCAGAAGATGAATTAGATGAAATGTATGCGAGTTTGCAGAAATATGATTTAAGTAAGCAACCAGAAAAACTTAATGGAAGACCACTTATGTTTTGGCACGGAAAAAAAGATCCAGTAGTTCCGTTCCAGCCTACATATACTTTTTATCAAAATATCAAGAAGGAATATGAAAAAAATCCATCTTGTCTAAAATTGATTATAGATGAAGAGGCAGATCATAAAGTGAGCAGGGAAGGTTTATTGGAAACAGTGGCGTGGTTTGAAAAATACTTACTGTAGTTACTCTAATGTTTAATAATTATTAGAAAAACATTGTTAAGGAAAATGAGTCTTTTCAGTTTGTTTTTTTTCCATGTTTGGTATGATAGTAAGAGAAGCTATTTTTCGTAAAGGAGTGTGTTTAAAATGGATGAGGCTTTGAAAGAAAATATTTATGGCGCTCTTGAGCAAGTGATTGACCCAGAATTGGGTATTGACATAGTAAATCTTGGTCTAGTATATGATGTAGATCTTAATGACGATGGCGTTGCGAAAGTTACGATGACACTCACTTCAATGGGTTGTCCACTTGCGCCAATTATTGTTGATCAGGTACAAGCTGCACTAGCAGATATTCCTGAAGTAAAACAAACTGAAGTTGACATTGTTTGGAGTCCACCATGGACAAAAGACAAAATGTCACGATATGCTAAAATTGCACTTGGCGTAACATGATAAAGGAACGCCGTTATTAGAGCGCACATTTGGGAAAACATACAGCGGAATGCTCCTTATCATAGTGAGTTATTCCGCTATTTGTATTTTTTCGCGAAAAATACATATAACTTTTATTCTACATACAAATGTTTTTAGAGTAGGGGGATGAAATCTATGGACTTAAGTAAAATGACAATGACAATGCAAGAAGCATTTGCAGAAGCTCAGCAAACTGCCATAAGGCTCAATCATCCGGAAATTGATGTTGTCCACATTTGGAAAGCATTATCAGATCGATATGATAGTCTCCTTAATAATATATATGAGCATTTGGGCTTAGTTAAAAGTGCATTACAACTTAAAATAAATGAGATTCTTGATAAAAAACCTCAAGTAACAGGTTCGGGCGTAAAAGGCGGGCAATATTTAAGCAGTGATGTGCAAAATCTTATGAACCAAGCTGAAAAAGTAAAGGCATCTTTTGAAGATGAATATTTATCAGTAGAACATTTTGCACTTGCCTTAATGGACCTGAATAGAAATGAGCTTACCCTATTTCTAGATCAACATGGAATTACAAAACATCATTTACGTATCGAAATTGAAAAAATGAGAGGGGGACAGCGAGTGGTTTCACAAAATCCAGAAGCAACATATGAAGCGTTGAAAAAATACGGTAGGGATTTAGTAGCTGAAGTTAAGTCCGGTAAATTAGATCCCGTTATTGGCCGTGATAATGAAATTAGAAACGTCATTCGTATCTTGTCTCGAAAAACAAAAAACAATCCGGTATTAATAGGGGAACCAGGTGTTGGAAAAACCGCTATTGTTGAAGGACTAGCTCAGAGAATTGTAAGAAAAGATGTGCCGGAAGGATTAAAAGATAAAACCATTTTTTCCTTAGATATGGGAGCTCTTATAGCAGGTGCAAAATTTCGAGGCGAATTTGAAGAAAGGCTAAAAGCGGTTTTACAAGAAATAAAGAAGAGCGAAGGAAAAATACTACTCTTTATCGATGAAATACATACAATTGTTGGTGCAGGAAAAACTGAGGGTTCAATGGATGCAGGAAATATGTTAAAACCGATGCTTGCTCGAGGGGAACTGCATTGTATTGGTGCCACCACACTTGATGAATATCGGTTTTATATTGAAAAGGATCCCGCACTTGAAAGACGTTTCCAAAAAGTACTAGTTCCGGAACCGGTTGTAGAAGATACGATCTCAATTTTGCGCGGATTAAAAGAACGATTTGAAATTCACCATGGTGTTAATATTCATGACAGAGCGCTTGTTGCAGCTGCAACGTTATCTGATCGTTATATTACGGATCGATTTTTGCCTGATAAGGCGATTGATCTTGTTGATGAAGCTTGTGCAAATATTCGTGTCGAGATTGACTCTATGCCAAGTGAACTTGATGAAATAACGAGAAGAGTAATGCAGTTTGAAATTGAAGAAGCTGCTCTTCGAAAAGAAGATGATGAAGCGAGTAAAGAAAGGCTAGGAATTCTTCAAAAAGAATTGGCTGATTTAAAAGAAAAAGCGAACGAAATGAGAGCAAGATGGCAGTCAGAGAAAGATGAAATTTTACAAATAAAAGAGAAACGAGAAGAACTGGAGAAACTGCGTAGGGAATTGGAAGATGCGGAAAATGAATATGACTTAAATCGCGCAGCTGAACTTCGCCACGGAAAAATACCGTCAGTCGAAAAAGAATTGAAGGCTTTAGAGGAAAATGTACAAAAGCATCAGGAAGATGAACATCGCTTAGTAAAAGAAGAAGTGACAGAAGATGAAATTGCCGATATTGTTTCACGCTGGACAGGCATTCCAGTTACGAAGCTTGTAGAAGGGGAGCGGGAAAAGCTATTAAGGCTGGAAAGCATATTGCATAAGCGGGTGATTGGCCAAGATGAGGCAGTTGAACTCGTAAGCAATGCTGTCATACGTGCACGAGCGGGGATTAAAGATCCGAACAGACCAATTGGTTCTTTTATTTTCCTAGGACCAACTGGTGTTGGGAAAACAGAACTTGCAAAGGCACTAGCAGAAACATTATTCGATAGTGAAGAACATATGATACGAATTGACATGTCCGAGTATATGGAAAAACATGCTGTATCAAGACTTATTGGTGCTCCCCCAGGATATGTAGGCTATGAAGAAGGTGGACAGCTTACAGAAGCTGTTAGACGAAAACCATATTCTGTCATTTTGCTTGATGAAATTGAAAAAGCTCATCCAGAAGTATTTAATATTTTACTTCAAGTACTTGATGATGGAAGAATTACAGATTCACAAGGAAGACGAATTGATTTTAAAAATACCGTTATCATAATGACCTCAAATATTGGTTCCGCATTTTTATTAGAACGTGAAAAAAATGAGGAGAATATCGATGAAAAAACGAAAGACCTCGTCATGAGTCAATTGAGGGGTGCATTTAAGCCGGAGTTTTTAAATAGAGTGGATGATATCATTCTGTTTAAACCACTCACTTTAGAAAACATTAAAGGGATAGTAGGAAAATTAGCTGAGGAATTACAACTTCGCTTGCGTGAACAAAGTATTCAATTAGTGATTTCTGATCAAGCAAAAGAGTTTGTCGCTCAAGCAGCTTTCGATCCAGTATATGGCGCTCGTCCATTAAAAAGATATTTACAAAGCCAAATAGAAACAAGGCTAGCAAAGGAAATTATAGCGGGTCATGTTCGTCCATATGATTCCATAATAATTGATGTAGAAAATGAAGATCTGATAGTTACTGTTCAGAAATAACAAAAATGGGAAAGGAGCAACTTACTCCTTTCCCATTTTAATGCTCCTCTGCAGATGCAGGAGTTGGAAGAATTGTTGTAATAACAAGTACTAATATATAGGCACCAATCCCTAAAATGGATGCTGTTTTAAAATCATACTCAGCGGCTAACATCGATCCCGCTACGTAAGTTAACATATGGACAAGAATAAAAGTCCAAATAAATCCCCATACAAATTTCATAAAATTCACCCCATTTCAAAATGAAATGTATGTAAAAGATATTTTACTTCATGGATATACCTTTAAAATCATACCATACATAACAGTAATGTAAAAGTGATAATTATGTGATCTAGGTAATACATCTAACTGTTTGCATAGGATGTAAGTAAGGGATACTCAGAAAGGAGATGGACGCTTTGAAGTCAGCTATAGTTTTTGGTGCGAGACAGTCTCTTGGATATGAGCTTTGTGTTCAATTACTTGAGAAAGGCTATAAAGTATATGCGAAGGATTTTGCCCAATGGCAGAATGAAGAGCAAGAAGAAAAATGGCTATTTATTGGTAGAAATGCCAATTTACAATACGAACATTTGGAAGACTTCTTGGAAACAAAACAAAGTGAGTCTATTCACTATTTTTTTATTCCGCTTCTTGATTTTTATACAAGGGACTTTCCGGAAATCTACGAGCGTTTTAATCAAATATTAAAAATCATAGGGAAAGATGACTCTTTGTTTACAACACAATTTATCATAATTCACCCATCAGCCATTCAAGTTAGAAAGTCAAATTTTTATTCAGAAATAGAAAGTTTTATAAAGGGAATACAGGAAAAAGGTATAAAGGTAACGGAATATTGTGTGCCTGTTAATAAACAAGATCATTTCCTTTTATTTACGTCTAATTCGCAAGAGAGTTGGAACGAGATGAAATTGACATTGTCATCAACTTCCATTGCAAGTGAAATCATTGAGTATCTAGAAAAGAATATGTTTACAACAAAAACATAAGGGCTGTCGGTCGACGTACAGGCCTACTTAATGTGGGTCATTCTGAAGTGCTTTTTTCCCCTGTAACTGTTCGTGCTAGACGGTATTTCACTTAAATAAGTTATCCGAAGTGTTCTTGATTTAAGAATCACTAAATAAACAAAATAAATAGTTGTAATGATTATACCCATCAGAAATTTAGTGTTAGTCTAAAATATAAGTAATCCAAAGGAAGGTAGATAAATGGACAAGTGTTGGTTTAATACATAAAATGGGAATAAGCCCAACGAAATTAATCCAATCCCGATTTACAAGAAATTGCTCCGATGATATAATTAGTACCAAGTCTTAATATATGATAATAATTTTATGTTGAATGAAGGTAGGGATCAGCTACATGAATGCTGGGATAATCGGGGTTGGAAAATATGTTCCTGAGAAAGTCTTAACAAATAAAGACTTAGAAAAAATGGTGGATACATCAGATGAATGGATCAGGACACGGACAGGCATCGAAGAAAGAAGAATTGCGACCGATGATATGGATACAGCTGATATGGCGTTTGTAGCTGCTCAAAAAGCAATGAATGATGCAGGAATTTCTCCTGAAGATATTGATATGATTTTAGTTGCAACCGTTACTCCAGATCAGCCATTTCCAACTGTAGCGTGCACACTGCAGGCAAAGTTGGGATGTACGAAAGCTTCTGCGATGGATCTAAGCGCTGCATGTGCAGGTTTTATGTATGGAATTGCAACAGCGAAGCAATTTATTGATAATGGAGCTTTTAAACATATTTTAGTAGTTGGTGCAGAAAAACTTTCTAAAATTACTGATTGGAATGACCGGAACACAGCAGTACTGTTTGGAGATGGTGCAGGTGCTGTTGTGATGGGGCCAGTTTCAGATGGAAGAGGAGTTCTTGCATTTGAATTGGGTGCAGATGGTACAGGTGGAAACTATCTTTACCAAGAACAATTTATTATGATGAATGGAAGAGAAGTTTTTAAGTTTGCTGTAAGACAAATGGGTGAATCATCCGTAAACGTAATCGAAAAGGCAGGTCTATCAAAGGACGATGTTGACTTTTTAATCCCACATCAAGCGAATATACGAATAATGGAAGCTGCAAGACAGAGATTAGATCTACCTGAAGAAAAAATGTCAAAAACAATCCATAAATATGGAAATACATCATCCGCTTCAATTCCAATGGCACTAGCCGATGAATTGGAAGCTGGAAAAATTAAAGATGATGATATCATTGTAATGGTTGGCTTTGGCGGTGGACTAACTTGGGGTGCAGTTGCCATAAAATGGGGACGTTAAATACATCGTTTAAAAACCTTCTTTGTTTATTTAAAGGAGCTGATATTGAATGAAAAAAAGAGTTGTAGTTACTGGAATTGGGGCTGTGTCTCCTGTAGGAAATGATGCTATTGAATCATGGCAAAATGTAATCGCAGGTAAATCTGGAATTGGTCCACTAACAAGATTGGATCCTGATCAATATTCTGCGAAGGTTGCAGCAGAAGTAAAAGATTTTGATATAGAAAAATATGTCGAAAGAAAAGAAGCTCGTAAAATGGATCGTTTTACCCATTATGGGCTAGCAGCTGCGCTTATGGCTGTTGAAGATGCTAAGTTGAAAATTGACGAAAGCAATGCTGAAAGAATCGGAGTATGGGTTGGTTCTGGTATTGGTGGAATGGAAACATTTGAATCGCAATTTGAAACATTCCAGAAAAGAGGATATCGTCGAGTAAGTCCATTCTTTGTACCGATGATGATACCGGATATGGCTACAGGGCAAATTTCAATCTACCTTGGAGCAAAAGGGGTCAATTCTTGTACGGTTACGGCTTGTGCAACGGGTACAAACTCAATTGGTGATGCTTTTAAAGTTATTCAGCGTGGCGACGCTGATGCTATGATTGCTGGAGGGGCAGAAGCACCGATTACACAAATGTCGGTAGCTGGTTTTTGTGCAAATACAGCATTATCAACAAATCCAGATCCTCAAACAGCAAGCAGACCATTCGACCTGAACCGTGACGGTTTTGTTATTGGTGAAGGAGCTGGGATTGTTGTCCTAGAAGAATTAGAGCACGCGTTAAGTCGCGGTGCCCATATTTATGCAGAAATCGTAGGGTATGGTTCAACTGGGGATGCACATCATATTACGGCACCTGCTCCAGGTGGAGAAGGTGGCGTTCGCGCAATGAGAATAGCTCTCCAAGATGGAGGTCTTGCTCCTGAGGATATTGATTACATCAATGCTCACGGTACTAGCACTCCGTATAACGATAAATATGAAACAATGGCTATTAAAGAAGTTTTTGGTGAACATGCATTCAAATTAGCAGTGAGCTCAACAAAATCGATGACAGGACACCTTCTAGGAGCAGCGGGTGGTGTTGAAGCTATTTTCTCAGTGTTGGCTATACAAGAAGGAATCCTTCCACCAACGATGAATTACGAAACACCAGATCCAGAATGTGATCTCGATTATGTTGCAAATGAAGCAAGAAAAGCTAATGTTAAGGCTGTTTTAAGTAACTCACTTGGTTTCGGTGGACATAACGCTACAATTGCTTTTAAAAAATATGAATAATTAGAAAAGCGGAAGCGCCTTGCCAGCCGCAGAGTTCCATTTAAAATTTCTTAATAAAAGTAAAGAACACGATCAAATGATCGTGTTCTTTTTTAATATGATCTTAAAAACTATGTACCTCCCTCTTGCATGTTTAATAACATAACAATAGGAGGCGGTTATGATGGGGGTAATTGAAACTGATAAGTGGCTGGAGAATTACTTTAATCAGCCTTGGGAGTTAAGTAGGTTGGTAAAACCAGAAGTTCGTGACCCTGAGGATTTTTATGAATACTTAACAAAGTTTGGTATGTACAAACCTTCACGAAATGCATTTTATATTTTAAATAAATTAAAAGAAGAAAAAGTTTGGGAGAAAATAAACAATATATACTTAAATTATCGGAAAAAATGGAAAGGTCCTGCTGTAGATATTTATATTTTTCCTATCCAACAGCAAACTTCCTTGTTTCGCCGTAGAAATAACGGTCGATCGGGATTGGCTTTTCATAATAAATTATTATTATTTATATCTGAAGGCCTCAATGAAAAGGAGCTTGAAGCTCTTTTTGTTCATGAATATCATCATGCAGCACGATTGAGCATGATTAAAAAGAAGGAAAGTGATTATACATTATTGGATTCAATCTTGTTTGAAGGTTTTGCTGAATTAGCTGTTCTCAATAGTTGTGGAAAGGCTTATTTAGCACCTTGGACAAAGCTGTATACAAAGGAAAGACTAAGAAATGATTTCAAGCGTAGATATGAACCTAACTTTTATCTAACGAGAAAAGATCGTGAACATGATGATCTATTATTTGGAAGGAGAGGCGTCCCATTTATGTTAGGTTACGCTGTTGGATACGAAATAGCAAAAGGGTATGTAAGGAGAAACAAAATAACGATTCACGATACATTTGCAATCCAATCCGAAAAGGTTCTTTCAACTAATGAATTTTTGGAACCTTCCAGCTAACAGCCTTCAAATATGGAGGCTTTTCTTAATCTAAAGGTATATTTTATTAAATCAGGCATTCGGTGATCATCCTAAACTATGCTTTTGTACTTTTCTAATCATGTCTCAGTAGGATTTTACATATATTCAGAATAGGGACGGGCTAAGGAAAATGATAGGATGTGGCAAGCTATGTTGTTTAGAGGGTTTATGCTGCTTCTCGGTTTTGGCTTTGCTGTATCGGGTGGTGTTAGCCTAATTGGTTATTTAAATTTAGTCACAATGGGAAACACCTTCATTGACTATCTCGTTTTTATTGCTAAAAGGCCAGAGTGTTACTTATTACCGGTTGGTATTTTGATGATTACTGGGACTATTTTTTATAATGATGAGAAAAAAAGTAATGACTATGATTAAGAAGAATAATTTAACTTCACCCTGCCTATACTGATTGACAAAAGGTGATGAAGTGAGGGATAAGGATGCTATATCTTCATGATGTTTGGGTTAATTGGTTTGAAGGGGAGGAAAACGGCTATAATGTTTGCCATTTTCATGAATGGCGTAGGGGAGAAGATGTCATCGAACTCCTTGATCAAGTACCGCTATTGTTGATAGAGCCGGTCCTCTTCCATTACATAGAAAATAATATGGCGGAGCTGCCACAGACATTATTAAATGACGTTTATAAAAAAGCATATTTAAGAAAAAATCACGAGCGTATTCAATTAGATTATTGTTTTGTCATAACAGATGGGAAAGGAATATTGGCAGTTGATACAATCGGGTATTCAATACCACTTCGAAAAAGTAGATTAATTCCCCGTCAAGAACAGTTAGTGTATGAAATGACGATGAAAAATGAACCGTTTCCTTATAAATTTGATAAAGAAAATTTGAGCAAGGAGCACCATATCTTGTCGCCCGAACCAAAATTAATGTACGGTTTGACGAGGAAGGAAAGACAATTAAAGCACCTTATGTTTATGGCGTTAGATCAACTCTTTTCATCAAAAAATACGCCGGAAATCCGTTATTGGTATACTGAGTGGGCTCCTAGTAAATATCAGGAAATTCAAACGATGGATTTTGATGAGGTATGGAATTGTCTTTATGACGAAACAAAGGTTGGCTGGTCGGAAAAACACTTAATGCTTTGTGAAAATCTAATAAAAGGTCAACCATTCTTTGAAAAGCTATGGGACATGGAATGTGATTCAAAAGTAAATTAGTTTAGGAAAATGAAAGAGCCGATCTCAAAAATTAGATCAGCTCTTTTGCGCTATTTATTTTCTTTTTCTGCCCAAGCCCATTGCATTTTCCATTTTCTTCAACATCTTGTTTGCTTTTTTTGCTGCTTTTTCAGCACCAGCATCGAGAATGTCATCAAGTTCCTTTGAATCAAGTAATTCCTTATAGCGTTCTTGGATAGGTGATAAGGCCTTAATAACAACGGCTGCTAGATCCGCTTTAAATTCCCCGTAACCTTTTCCTTCATAATCTTGTTCAAGTTCCGAGATCGGTTTATTTTCTAAAATGGAGTAAATTGAAAGTAAGTTAGATACTCCAGGTTTGTTCTCTTTATCAAATTTAACAATTCCTTCAGAATCCGTAACAGCACTCTTAATCTTTTTCTCAATTTGATTAGGCTCGTCTAATAGTGTAATAAAAGCCTTTTGATTCGAATCGGATTTGCTCATTTTTTTCGTTGGTTCTTGCAAGGACATGATTCTTGCTCCAACTTTTGGAATCCTGACTTCAGGAATCGTGAAAATATTATTGTATCGATTATTAAAACGTTCAGCTAAGTCTCTCGTAAGCTCCAAATGTTGTTTCTGATCTTCCCCAACTGGAACGAGGTCCGCCGAGTATAGTAAGATATCTGCAGCCATTAGTGGTGGATAAGTTAAAAGTCCGGCTGAAACAGCATCTTTCCCAGATGATTTATCTTTAAATTGTGTCATTCTCTCTAATTCGCCAATATATGCGGTACATTGAAGCATCCAAGCCGCCTGTGAGTGAGCAGGAACTTCTGATTGAATAAAGAGAGTTGCTTTTTCAGGATCTAGCCCAGCAGCAACATATAGTGCAGCTAATCTTTTAATATTCTTTCTTAATTCCAAACGATCTTGTGGGACAGTTATTGCGTGTTGGTCGACAACACAAAAATAACAATCATAATCATGTTGTAGTTCAATAAACTGCTTAATGGCACCTATGTAGTTTCCAAGTGTTATTACACCACTTGGCTGGATACCAGAAAATATTGTTTTCATGTAAAAGCCTCCTTAATATTAGAAAAGCGTAAGCACCTTGCTCATCGATGTTGCCACAGTACGGTTGCGATTTTAGTCGACGTTCACTTTTCAGCATTTGACTGGATAAAGGAAACACGACGAGGTTGGAAAAGCGAAGGCGCCTGCAGCTAGACAAGACGATTCCGTAACAAAAACGAAAAGGAAGAGACGTTTGCTAGTCGATAAGCGCTGTAGCAAGTCAGCGAAAACTAGTTAAAAAAATAATAGCCCTTTAGAAATAAAAAGCCATCCGTCCTAAAATAGGATGAATGCTAATAAGTAGCACGATAGATATGAAAAATCCATGAATTTATTATAACCTCACAAAATATGACAATCAAGCCAGGTCGAAAGAATCAACTTTATATTTACTCAAAGATCATACAATAAAACAATATCAATTCATGATAATCCTTGCTAAAATGGAATTGGACAAAGAAACTTATATAATGACAAGAACCGCAAAGGGAGAGAGATAAGTTGAAATGGTTTAAGGTCATAACAGTTGCGGGACTTGCAGCTTCGTTAATATGGCAGCTTCAAACAGAAGGTGCATCTGCAGAAGAGATAGAAAAGGTAAAAATCCACGAAGCTAGGCAGGTATCTATTCAGAAAAAGGTTTTACCAGATAGTCTTCCTCGTTTTGTTTTTAATTCAGGTCGTCATTTTGAATATCCTGATGCTGTTAGAGGTATATATGTAACCGGTCATTCGGCTGGTGGAAGTAGATTTAATGAATTAGTTAAATTAGTAGACTCCACAGATCTGAATGCTATGGTGATTGATGTTAAAGATGATTGGGGACAAATTACATATAAACTTCCTGATGATTCTCCATTTGCTCATTTAGGTCAAAATTATATACAAGAGCCTAATGAAATGTTGGATGTATTGGAAGAAAAACAAATATATCCGATTGCTAGAATTGTAGTATTTAAAGATTCTACATTACCCAAAACGAGACCAGATTTATCTTTTATGGATGGGAAGAAAATATGGGTAAATGGTAGAGGAGAATCGTTTGTTAACCCATTTTTAAAAGAAGTATGGGATTATAATGTTGATATTGCCATTGAAGCTGCAAAACTAGGTTTTCAAGAAATTCAATTTGATTACGTCCGTTTTCCAGAAGGGTTCGAAAGACGGGATAGTCAGTTGAAATATGGACTAGGGGACTACAAAGATTCAAAGGAAGACAATGTTCAGAAACGTGTTCATGCTGTGACAGATTTTGTAGCGTATGCGAAAGAGAAATTAGCACCATATGGAGTAAAAGTATCTGTTGACATTTTTGGTTATACAGCAACATTGCCAGAAGCTCCGGGTATTGGACAAAACTTCTCTAAAATATCGGAAAATGTAGATGTTATTTCATCAATGATCTATCCAAGTCATTGGACATCATATTTTGGCATTGCCAAGCCTGATTTAGAGCCATATAAGCTAGTTAAGGAATATGCAAAATTGGAAAAGGCTAAGCTAAATGAATTAAAGAATCCTCCTATATCCCGTCCTTGGATTCAAGATTTTACGGCGTCTTATTTAGGTGCCGGAAATTATCAAGTATATAGAAAAGAACAAGTGGAGGCACAAATTAAAGCTCTTTACGATGAAGGCATAAAAGAATATTTACTTTGGAATGCAGGAAATAATTATTCACCGAATGTAGATTATACACTTGATAAAAAATAGTGCCGAAAATTTTTCGGCATTTTTTTTTCCTTTTTAGGAAACGATATTTATGGAACCAAGTGAATTTCCTTTTAAAAGCTGATCTGCGTTAGTCCATTCACTTACGTTTTTAACATGCTAAACAATTTGAAAGGAATGGGTAAAAAAATTGCAAATTCTTGTTTAATTTTCGTTCGGTGGTGGTATAAAAAAATGGAATGAAAAAGGACTATAACAGCAGTACATATTTCATAGTAACAGATTTAGAAATTCCTTAAATAATCTATTCATTCTGCTTGGAATAGTGTATAATACATTCGTAAGGGTGTTTCTATATTTGGAGTGATAATAGTTTCAAATCGTTGAAATATTGAAACATAACTTCTAAATTCTGTTATATAAGGGCACTTTATAAAGAATTTAATTCTTAAAAAAGGAGTGTGATTTGTATTATGGTAACATTGTACACATCACCTAGTTGCACATCTTGTAGAAAAGCAAGAATTTGGCTTGAGGAACAAAGCATTCCATATAAAGAGAGAAACATTTTCTCCGAACCACTAAGCTTAGATGAAATAAAAGAAATATTAAGAATGACAGAAGATGGTACAGATGAGATCATCTCAACTCGTTCGAAAATTTTTCAAAAGCTAAATATCGATTTGGATTCTCTTCCACTTCAGCAATTATATGATTTAATCCAAAAAAATCCTGGACTTTTAAGAAGACCGATTATTTTGGATGAAAAACGACTACAAGTCGGATATAACGAAGATGAAATTAGACGATTCCTTCCACGGAAGGTGCGAACATATCAGTTGCGAGAAGCACAGAAAATGGTAAATTAAGCCTTTTGAACATAGATTTATTATGATAAAGTGGCTGTTCCTATAAGCCGGTTAGGCAAAGGGACAGCCCTTTTTCTTTAATGATGAAGAGCATCATATATGTCTAGCACCAGTGTCTGTCGCCTAGCGAACTACCGTAACTTCTCTCTACGATAAGCCAACATCGATTCGTCTTGTAGGACACATCGTGTTTCCTTTGTCTCAGTCGAAGTTCCTGTAGTTCGTGCGTCGATGGTCCAGGCGCTTCCTCTTTTCTTACAAAAATTTAGAAAATTGGCTTGATTTTAATGGGTATGTTAGATAAAATAATCGAAACGTAAATAATAACTGTGTTAGGCATTTGACTATTTTATAATTGGGAATATCTTTTGTTTCCAATTTGACGACACTTATCATAAAATATAAGTACAAGGAGAAAAAACACTAAGTACTTTGAGTACGGGATGATGATCCCTTCAACACCCAATTATAGAAGGGAGAGTTAATGTATGGAAATTGAGCGTATTAACGAACACACAGTAAAGTTTTACATTTCATATGTTGATATAGAAGAGCGTGGCTTTGATCGAGAAGAAATTTGGTACAATCGTGAAAGAGGCGAAGAATTATTTTGGGAAATGATGGACGAAATTCATCAAGAAGATGATTTTGTTCCGGACGGACCTCTTTGGATCCAAATTCAGGCATTGGATAAAGGGCTAGAAGTGATTGTTACTAAGGCACAGCTGTCAAAAGATGGGCAAAAATTGGAGCTTCCGATTATGTCAGATAAAGGTGATATGCACGTTGATGAAAAAATAGAAGAATTTTTAGATCAACATTTTCAGATTAAGCACTATGATGAAAAAGCTGATGATGTGACTGAACTAGAATTCGTTCTATTGTTTAAGGATTTCGAGGATATTTTGTCACTTACCAAAGTACAGGATCTAGCCGAAATAGAAACGAAACTTTATTCTTATGAAGATAGGTATTATTTGTACGTTAAATTCCACGAAGATCTTTTTGATGAAGACCAAATTGACGATGCTCTGAGTGTTCTCCTTGAATATGGCATAGAAAGTAATTACACTATTTATCGTATTGCCGAATATGGTAAAAACATTATTGATCAAGATGTTTTTGGAACACTTCGACAATATTTTCAATAAAAAGACCGATTTCATTATGGAATCGGTCTTTTTTTGTTAGATTATTATTCAATGGTTACATAGTATTAGCTGCTTTAGTACAAAAGATGCAATTAATAAATATCAAACCATCCATCTGATAACGATATTATTATTTTATGTGTATCCTTATCCGCTTTACATTTGTCTGTTTATTTTACATAGATGTTAATAAAGGATTTTGACAAACTGTGTAGAAGGTATATAGTAAGAAAGGAAGTGGTGTATTGCTATCAGCGTTAAATAAAGAAGGAAAACACATTACCCTCATTCAATCTTTTTTTAACAAAGATCTTATTGGAAGATTGCGTAGTGACGATTATTTTTGCCCTTTATGTAAGGAGCGTCTTATTTTTAAAGCAGGTAATATCCGTATTCCCCATTTTTCGCATCGGCGAGATTCCGCTTGTACTACATTTGAAACAGAGCCTGAGAGTCTCCAGCATCTTCAAGGTAAGAAATATTTATTTCATTTTTTCTCAAACCAAGGGTTAAACGTTTCTTTAGAGTATTATTTGCCCGACATCAAACAGCGTGCTGATTTATTCGTACAAAATCAATCACAATCTTTTGCTATAGAATATCAATGTTCGCCTCTACCTAAAAGCTTATTAGAAAAACGAACGAAAGGATACAAAAGCAAAGGTATTATCCCAATATGGATTATTGGTGGGAAACCTTTCCAAAAAAGTCAAAAGGGCGTTTTTCATTTATCTGAATTTCATTGGTCAATGATTAGTGAGAGACAATATATTGGTCTAAATCTTTTAAGTTTTGATTCGGAAAGTTCTAGATTTTACTTGTTATCAAACATTACCTCAATATCTCCTAAAATAGTATCGGCCACCTTATTATCACGTTCTATAACCACCGCTACGCTCCCATTAAAGTTTCCATATATTAATAAAAATAATAATCATACATTATGGTTGCAACACAAAAGAAAGTGGCTTCAACATAAGGTTCAATATGGAAATCTAGTACATGATCACTTTTTAAAAGCAATTTATTCCTCCGGACATAATCCATTTCTACTCCCACCATTATGCGGGCTTCCAGTTCAACATATGGAATGCTTTTATTCTTATCCACTTGAATGGCAGTTTATGATTTATTTAGAATGTTTTCGTAAACTACAAGTTGGCAGTCGCATCTCTTTAAAATATGTTAATCAAAAGGTACAAGCTTGGATAAAAGAAGGATTAATCGTACCAAGAACCTTTCCTTTAGAGCAAAATATCAGTTGGAGAAATGCTGTCGAAAAATATTTTTCTCTATTAACAGAAATGGAATATTTTTCGAATTTAGGCGAAGACTTATTTGAGATGGCGAAGCAAGTCAAAACTCCAAGTTCCACCGAAGAAGCAATACATTGGGAGGAAACGATCTTTAATAGATTAAACGATAAAAGCTCATGTAACGAGGAAATGGATGAATCTTGTTTCTTTTTTGGTACAGCTCAAGTGCCTATCGCCTAGCAAAATTTTTGTTTCCTTTCTTACGATAAGTCAATATTAATTTGTTTTATAGGTCTTGTCGTGTTTCCTATATCCTTAGTCGTTGTCCACGTAGTCCGTAAGTCGATGAACAATCGCTTGCGCTTTTCTTCAAACAACTAGCAGGATTAACCAAAATTAAGTAGAATAGGTAATAGGTAAAAAAACTTTCGTTAAGCGAAAGAAGTAGAGTTCAATATGAATGGAGGATGGCAATGGCCAACGAAACAGCTGTAAAAACACTTTCTTCACGTGCTGAAATACAAGAGGAAATGACGTGGAGATTAGAAGATATTTTTTCGTCAGATGATTCTTGGGAAAAAGAATTTGATGATATAAAAGAATTGTTAAAAAATGCTGGAGAATTTAAAGGGAAACTAAGTGAAAGCGCGGAGCAATTATTTGAAGCTCTAGAATTCCAATCTAAAGTTTCAGAGCGGATGGGGAGACTCTATACATATGCACATATGCGCTATGATCAAGATACTGGTAATTCTCATTATCAAGGTTTTAATGCACGTGCGGAAAGCCTGTATTCCATTTTAGCGAGTGAATTTTCTTATATTGTACCTGAAATTTTAGATATGGATGAAAGTAAAATTTCTCAGTTTTTAGAGGAAAATAATGACCTGCATTTATACAAAAAAGCTTTGGAAGAAATTAATCTGCAAAGGGGTCATGTATTATCAGCTGAACAAGAGGCATTACTTGCTCAAGCATCTGAAGTTTTAGGCGCTTCCAGTACTACATTTGGAATGTTGAATAATGCAGATTTGGAGTTTCCCGTCATTAAAGATGAGGATGGACAAGAAGTTCAAATCTCACACGGAAATTATATTCGCTTTTTAGAAAGCTCCGATCGAAGAGTTCGTGAGGAATCATTTAAAAAAGTGTATGAAACATACGGCAAGTTCAGTAATACATTCTCTAGTACATTGAGTGGTGCTGTAAAGAAAGATAATTTTTATGCGAAAGCTAGAAATTATCAATCTGCAAGACATGCTGCTCTAGCTGCAAATAATATTCCTGAAAGTGTATATGATAATTTAGTTGATACAATTAATAAGAACTTACATTTATTGCATCGTTACGTAAAACTTCGTAAAAAAGTACTTGGTGTCGATCAATTGCATATGTACGATCTTTATACGCCATTAGTAAAAGATGTAAAAATGGATATTCCTTACGAGGAAGCAAAGAATTTGGTAGTTGATGGACTCGCACCACTTGGAGAAGAATATGCCAATATTCTTAAGGAAGGTTTTGAAAATCGCTGGGTCGATGTTTTTGAAAATAAAGGAAAACGGAGCGGTGCCTATTCATCAGGTGCATATGGAACAAACCCATATATTCTTATGAATTGGCAAGATAATGTGAATAATTTATTTACACTTGCTCATGAATTTGGTCATAGTGTGCACAGTTACTATACAAGAAAGTCACAGCCATATCCATATGGTGATTATTCCATTTTTGTAGCTGAGGTAGCTTCTACATGTAATGAAGCTTTGCTCGGTGACTATATGTTAAAACGTACAGATGACAAGAAAGAACAATTGTATTTGCTTAACCATTACTTGGAAGGCTTCCGTGGGACTGTTTTCCGCCAAACAATGTTTGCAGAATTTGAGCACTTAATTCACCAAAAAGCTCAATATGGAGAAGCTTTGACAGCAGATATGTTGACGAAAGAATATTATGCATTAAATAAGAAATACTTTGGTGAAGAGGATATTCTTATTGATGAAGAAATTGGATTAGAATGGTCGAGAATCCCTCATTTCTATTACAATTACTACGTGTATCAATATGCGACAGGCTTTAGTGCGGCCGCTGCATTATCAAGTCAAATTCTTGAAGAAGGAGAACCTGCAGTTTCACGATATATCGATTTCTTAAAGGCAGGTAGCTCCGATTATCCAATTGAAGTATTGAAAAAAGCAGGGGTTGATATGACAACTGCTGCACCAATTGAAGCTGCTTGTAAAGTATTCGAAGAAAAGCTTGCCGAAATGGAGCAATTATTATCTGAATAAAACACAAATAAGTAGCTGCTCTCTATTTTTAGGGAGCAGCTTTTACTTATTGTTTTGGAAATTATATCAATTTGGAACTTAGAGGTAGTCCCCATCTAGGTCCAGCGCTTCCACTATCAAACTTTTCCTTTTTCCCTATGATAAGTCAACCCCAAAGTTTGTACGTTGTGGCCAGGTGCTTACTTCTTAGCTCTTAAAACCACGAAATTTGTTTCTGCCGTTTAAAAAGTTCAACAACAAAAGCAATGAGAAAAAAAGTAAAGGAGAAGTAATATAAATCGGAATTAGGTTCATCAAACCGAGGATATTAAAGCAAAAACAGAAAACAATAAATGCGATCAATACACAAATAATAATTTTTCTCAATCCCCGTCTCCTTCCTCCTAGTATTTATTAACTTATATGCAAGAAACCCATTTGTCATACTATTTAAAGAAAAATACTGAAGATAAAAACTTATTGCAACACAACAAAGTAAATGCCAGGCAAGAGCCTGGCATTTGGTCAAAATGTCTATATATTGGAATAAATGCTTTTTCCTGTTCAGTTTCGTATCAAACTTATACTACGATAAGTCACAAAGTCGAAAAAGGGAGCGTCAAGGAGGGAGACTCTTAAGCTTTTCAAACTATAGGCCACCTGAAGTATATTTCCAAAAGTGCCCGTTTTTTGCTTGTATTTTTTGTACCTTTTGTTGGAGTTGCAATTTTTTTAGTTGCTTTTCAATTTGTTGTACAGGTACATCGTAAATCATGGCGAGATCTTTTGATGCCATGATTGGATTAGTCGACAAAAAAAGTTCAAGTGGGGGCTTTTCAGCTGGTTTTGGAAACCGCTCGAGCATTTCTGTTAAAAGTTGGACATAAATATCGTATGAATATAGGCCGGTAATTTTTAATCCTTCGTCTTCAATATTCTCGTTAAAAAATACCATTGCTGGCATTTCATTAACTTCCATTTCGGAGGAAATTTTCAAGTCACATTGAAACGCTTTTGCAGAACTTTGTGAATAAACATCACGAATAAATTCTTCTAAATCTAATCCGACATGTTGTGCGCACCTTTGGATGACATTGATATCTGTAATATCAGCATTTTCCACAAAAAGTAATTCCTGAAGCCTTCGAATAAATCGTATCCCGGCTTTTTTTCCTTGTAGCTCAGCTGCTTTAATGCTGATGGCAGCTAAATGAGGTGTGTAGCAATGTTGTTGATCTTCTTTTTTTAAATGTTGATTATTTTTCTTTTTATCTAATTTTCCACCTTTTTGATTCCAGATTGCAAGATTTCCACATAAAACGTATTTCATAGTAAAATAATCGCCGTATTCAATCTGTAGCTTGTTGATAATAGGTGAAAGGGACCAGCATTCCGCACAAAAAGGATCGACAAACAAATAAATTTCCATAGGCTTATTGTCCAAATAATGCGAGTTTGTATTTTTTGCTGACCGTTTTGTATTCAAGACCATTCACCTGTTGCTATAGGTATTATGTCATCATGCCTTACGACATGGTTTGTAATTTTTAAACGTTTATTAGCACCAAGTGCGTCATACGGCTTAACACGTTTCCTAACCATATGAATCGCTCCTTTTTCTAAAATTGTATGTTTATTGTAACAACGAGTACGTAATAACTCAAACAAATAGCACTACATATGGAAACTTTAAATAAAAAAACTGCCCAAGACTGGACAGTAAACATCTATTATAACCTAGTACTTAACTATAGAATGTATCAGTAACTTTCCTGACATAGTTTTGTGTTTCTTTAAATGGTGGAATACCGCCATATTTATCAACATTGCCTGGCCCTGCATTATAGGCCGCTAGTGCTAGTACAAGATTACCATCATACTTGTCTAACATATTTCGCAAATACTTACTTCCACCCATCACATTTTGTAACGGATCAAAAATATCGTTAACTCCTAGCCCCTTTGCGGTTTGTGGCATGAGTTGCATTAATCCAGAAGCGCCTGCGTGACTGACAGCGGTGGAATTAAAATTTGATTCATGCTTAATGATCGATTTTATTAATTTGGCAGGAAGGTTATACACTTCAGATGCTTTTTGAATAATAGCCTCTAAATTATCAGGAATTGTAGCATTATCTTTTTCAGTTGCATTTATTTCTGAAGCTATCTGGATAGCATTTTTACCGAAAAAAACAGGTAGCTTGTTCAATTGCATATTATATACAGCACCTAAAGTATTCTTATCAATTGATTGTTGTGAAGAATTATTAATATTATTCATTAATGTATGTTGTAGTAATTGGGCAAAAGAATGATCTTCTTCATTTAGTGAACTATCATTTCTTTCTCCTGAGAATCCTTTTAATAACTGTATATCAAGAACCGTTTTTAATTGGCCAAGTATATTCATAGCTATGATTCCTTCTTTCCTTGTATTACTTTAAAAAGCCTGCTTATTTTATTATCGGCATATCGAATCTTAATGTTTAACTTTTCTAGTAGTTCATTAAAAAATTGTTCGCCTTTATCTCGATCAATTGTTTCATATTCTAATTCAAAGTCTTCTTTTCCTAAATAGAAACTATGGTCAAATACAAGAAGTCCATTTTTATATTCCGTTTCCGCTCGATCCGTCTGAAGGGTCCCATAAAGAAAAAATTCATCAATTGGGAATTTCATTTTATGTAATTCGTCTTTTACTTCACCACTTGGAAAAACGGAATGGTTCATTAACATATTAGCTTCTGTTTGATTTATAACATCATTTATTTCCAAAAGTCCAATATCAGCGGGCTTTTTTAATGTTAACTCATATTGTTCCTGTTTTTCTCTAATACGTAAAGCGGAACCTAATTTCTTTAATGCAAAATCTTTTGTATCAAAATAGTGATTCTTTTGGGAAAAAAACTGTTTTTTTGAAATATGAAAGGTTCTTAAAAGAAGTTGGAATTCTTCCTCAGTAACAATGTTTTTAAATTCAATTTCGATATTTCTAGACAATTTAGGTCTTCCTTCCATATATAACTAATCTTATTATTACCTTAATAGGGATTGATTTCAATTATTGCAGTCAGTCAAACTTTAAGAAATTATTGTTTATGCTAAAATAAAGAGGTAATTCTTTCTAGAAATTTACCGCTTTGTTAATGCTCATTGTTTGACTTTACTTATTTTTTAATTAGAGCTGAAGTCAACTTACAAATTTTGCAATGGTAGATGAATCATTTTTACGTAAAAAAACAAGGCGCTTGCGCTTTTCGAAATTGCTATTATTAAGAGGTGACGATCTAGTGAACCACTGGGAACAATTTTTAGCTCCATATAAACAAGCGATAGATGAACTGAAAATAAAATTAAAAGGCATGAGAAGCCAATTTGAACAGCAACATATACATTCTCCAATTGAGTTCGTAACCGGACGTGTAAAGCCAATTGCAAGTATATTGGATAAAGCACAACAAAAGAATATACCATTGGATAAAATTGAAACTGAAATGCAAGATATTGCTGGATTAAGAATGATGTGTCAATTTGTTGATGATATTGAAACGGTTGTCAAGCTACTGAGAAAGCGGAATGATTTTCGAATTATTGAAGAACGAAATTACATATCAAATAAAAAACCAAGCGGCTATCGTTCTTATCATGTTGTCATTGAATATCCAGTCCAAACCATTCTCGGTGAGAAAAAAATATTAGCCGAAATCCAAATACGTACACTTGCGATGAATTTTTGGGCGACGATAGAGCACTCTCTTAATTATAAATACAAAGGACAATTCCCTGAAGAGATTAATAAAAGGCTACAAGGTGCAGCGGAAGCAGCTTTTCGTTTAGATGAAATGATGTCGCAAATTAAAGAGGAAATTCAAGAAGCACAAGTATATTTTACGAAAAATAAAGAGGCAGTAAAAAAGTTGGACAAGAAAACTGACTATCGTTAATGGAGAATTCATATTTGCATGAAAGGATGAGAATAGTGAAATTTGCGATTACATCGAAAGGAAATCCAACATCCAATGCATTAATGCATAAAATGAGAATGTATTTGCAGGATTTTGAAATGGTATACGATGAAGAACAGCCGGATATCGTAATATCCGTTGGCGGGGACGGAACTTTGTTATATGCGTTTCATCGTTATAGTTCAAGATTGGATAAAACGGCTTTCGTAGGGGTACATACAGGACATCTTGGCTTTTACGCTGATTGGGTTCCAAGCGAGATCGAAAAACTTGTCATTGCCATTGCGAAAACTCCATATCAAATTGTAGAATACCCTTTGTTAGAAGTGTTAATTCGGTACCGGCACGGAGGGAAAGAAACTCGTTATTTAGGATTAAATGAATCTACCGTTAAAAGTATTGTTGGTACACTTGTCATGGATGTAGAAATACGTGGGGATCACTTTGAGCGTTTTCGTGGAGACGGTTTATGCGTCTCTACACCATCTGGAAGTACGGCATATAATAAAGCTTTAGGTGGGGCAATTATCCATCCATCTCTTCATTCCATTCAGCTTGCTGAGATGGCATCCATTAATAATAAAGTATTCCGAACGGTTGGATCACCTCTCATTTTGCCGGAACATCACACTTTAGTTCTAAAACCAGTTAAAACATTTGATTTCCATGTAACTGTCGATCATTTAACAGTCATGCATCGTGATGTAAAATCTATTCAATTCCGGGTGGCAGAAGAAAAAATTCGTTTTGCGCGATTCCGTCCTTTCCCATTTTGGAAAAGAGTTCACGATTCATTTATTTCAGACGGTGATTAATAATATGAATCATTACTCGTTAAAATGGACGATTGAAAAAACGGATGCCGGGCAAATCATTAAAGAATTTTTAAATGCACAAGGAATTTCAAGAAGAGCTTTAACGGATATCAAATTTACAGGTGGCTCGATAAAAGTAAATGGGCAAGAACAAAATGTCCGGTATCTTTTAAAGGAATATGATGTAGTAGTCATCGATTTTCCTCCAGAAGAAATAAACGAAAAAATGAAAGGGGAAAATATTCCTCTTTCTATTTGTTACGAGGACCGTGACATTATTGTTCTTGAAAAACCTGCATATATGAGTACCATTCCTTCACGGGAGCATCCAACAGGAAGTCTCGCGAATGCACTCGTTTACTATTATGAACAAACAGGAAATTCATCAGCTATTCATATTGTGACGCGATTGGACCGAAATACATCTGGTTTAGTGTTAATCGCAAAACATCGGCATGCACATCATTTATTAAGTATGCAGCAGCAAAGAGGAAAGATTCGACGATACTATGAGGCTTTTGCAGAAAATGCTTTTGACGTGATGAAAGGATGTGTCGATGCCCCGATTGGACGAAAACCTTCCAGTATAATCGAAAGGGAAGTGAGGAAGGATGGACAAAAGGCGGTTACTCATTTTGAAGTAATTCGTACTTATCATGACTTTTCTCATATAAGACTTGATCTTGAGACAGGAAGGACTCATCAAATTCGGGTGCATATGGCTTATTTAGGGCATCCCTTGCTTGGCGATGATTTATATGGTGGTAATGAAAAAGTCATTCAACGCCAAGCACTCCATTGTAAAGAATTACACTTCGAACACCCAATAAAAGGAAGTAAACTTTCATTTACAGCTTCGCTTCCATTGGATATGGAAACGATCATTAAGAAGGAAAACGAGTAAATTTTTCAGTTACTAGCGGCATGGATGAAGGTACAGAAACAGTTATTATTTCAGGATAGCGCAAAGCCGTCAGTTTTCCACCAAAGACGGCTCCTGTATCGATATTTATCGTATTACCAACTAATCGAGGCTCCTCGACAGGTGTATGTCCATATACGATGAATGGCTTCCCTTTATAGATTTTCGCCCAATCTCTACGTACAGGCATTCCGTTAGGGAGTGTTTCTCCAGTTACATCCCCATATAAAACAAAGGACTTAACACTTTTATTGTGCTTGCCAATATAATCAGCCCTTATTCCTGCATGAGCGATTACCAGTTTTTCATTATCAAGCACATAATAAAGAGGAGAGCCTTCATATAAATCCATAAACATTTTTTTATATTGATGTTGTTCTTTTTGAGAAAGAACATTTAATTCAGCTACAGTAGTCTCTAATCCATGGGCGATTTGCACGTTCCTTCCAAGAAAATAACGATATAATTTATTGCAATGGTTTCCCGGAACATAATATGCCCCATTATATTTCCAAAGCTTCCAAACGATTTCAATCATTTTTAAAGAATCTGGTCCTCTGTCCGTAATATCACCAACAAAGGCTAATTTTCTATTCTTGTTGATAGGAATTTCACTTTTCCATGAATAGTCCATTTTTTCTGTTAAGGTGACAAATTCATCGTAACAACCATGGATATCTCCAATAATATCAATGTACAATCTATTCACCCTATTTCATCATTATTTTATTTTTTTTAGCTTTGTAATTGTTGCCACATCGTGCAAGCTCCTGCGCGAAAAACGGGTAACGGTAGACTCCACAGGTGCGACTGATCTGAGGAGGCTACCAATCCTTGCCTAGATGTAGTCGCCTAGGTTTTTTGTACCCGCGGAAAACAGAGCACATGAAACGGAAATCTACGTACATATTTATGATAGCCATTTGAAAAAAATCGAATATTGTATTCTTTTCTTTTCATTTTGTAGCGACAAATCTAAACAGATTTGTTAGGATAGTGTAGACAAAAGGGAAGGAGGAGTCAATTATGGACAATACTTTAGAAACAAATGCCCAAATGAATGAAGAACTTCTCATTAAAACAATAGAAGAAGATAACATTGTTGGATTTCGAGAGGAGTTCATGACTCTTCACCCGTATGATCAAGCACAATTTTTTTTCAAATTAACTCCCGATGTTCGTATAAAAGTTTATTATTTTTTATCTCCAAAAGAGCTAGCTATCTTTTTCGAGATGCTAGAAATAGAGGATCATGAGTATAAAGGTATTTTAGCGGAAATGGATCCTAAATATGCGGCAGATATGCTTGCTAATATGTTTACCGACAATGCTGTTGACGTATTAAACAATTTGGATAAGGATCAAACTGCCAGCTATCTATCCATTATGGACCATTCAGCAGCTCAAGAAATAAAAGGTTTGCTTCATTACGAGGAATATACTGCTGGAAGTATTATGACCACTGAATATATTGCTATTTCGGCAAATCAAACGGTCCGTTCAGCAATGTATATTTTAAAGAAAGAAGCTCCAAAAGCGGAAACCATATATTATGTTTATGTGGTAGACGAAGATGAAAGGCTTGTCGGTGTAATTTCCCTTCGTGATTTAATCATTAGCAGTGATGATACAATGATTTCGGAAATTATGTTTGATCGAATTGTTGCCATTTCTGTTAGCGCGGATCAGGAAGAAGCCGCTAAGCAAATGAGGGACTATGATTTACTTGCATTACCTGTTGTCGATTTTCAAAATCATCTGCTTGGAATTATTACAGTTGACGATATTATCGACGTTATTGATGAAGAAGCCTCAGATGACTATTCAAAGCTAGCAGGGGTTTCTGATATGGATACAATTGATAAAAATCCATTTGCTGCAGCAAAAAAAAGGTTACCATGGTTAATCATTTTATTGTTTTTAGGAATGTTTACCGCTAGTCTCATTGGAAGATTTGAAGACACTTTGAGCAAAGTTCCTATCGTAGCTGTTTTCATACCCCTTATTGCTGGAATGGCAGGGAATACAGGAACACAAGCGTTAGCGGTCGCAGTTCGAGGAATAGCTACTGGAGAACTGGCTGAAATAAGTAAAATAAAACTTATCTTAAGGGAATCAGGTACTGGGTTAATTACGGGAACTATTTGTGGAGTGTTGGTTGCTTTCATTGTATTTGTATGGAAAGGGGAGCTCCTACTGGGTTTTCTTGTAGGAATCTCTATTCTTGCATCACTATTTGTTGCTACATTGGCAGGATCACTTGTTCCATTAGTTATGCATAAATTTAAAATCGATCCCGCTGTTGCGTCTGGGCCATTCATCACAACAATGAATGATATTACATCCATCCTAATTTATTTTGGTTTGGCAACGATGTTTATGAGTTATTTAATTCATTAACTTGTTCTTTTGTACGGAATATGTAAAGAAAGTTGGAACCCATCTATGGGACAGGAATCATCGTTATTATCTCTAGTCATTGTATTAGTAGTTGCATTTTTTACACCACTTGTATTACATCGGCTTCGTCTTACATTTATGCCGGTAGTCATAGCAGAAATAATAATGGGTTTAATCATAGGAAAGAGTGGCTTGAATCTTATACATGATGGATCTTGGTTAAGCATTCTTTCAACATTAGGCTTTATTTTTCTCATGTTTTTAAGTGGATTAGAAATTGATTTCTCAGCATTTAAAGCTAGTAAAAAGAAAATAGTTTTGCCGAATGGAAAACTAGAGCCCAATCGTTTTATCGTTTCTACGATCATTTTTCTCGGCATTTTTATTTTATCGATTGTCTTGTCTTTTATTTTTGTTAAAATCGGCTTGATTGATAATATTTTCCTTATGACATTGATCATTTCTACCATTTCTCTTGGAGTCGTAGTACCAACTTTAAAAGAAGCAAACATAATGAAAACGGGAATTGGCCAAATTATTTTGCTTGTAGCAGTTATTGCCGATCTTGTTACGTTAATATTACTTGCTATCTTTGTTTCCGTTTCAGGGAATAGCCAAGGGAATATGTGGTTATTATTCATCCTATTCGCTGCTGGAGTCATATTATATCTTATTGGAAGACGTTTCAAAAATCGTGCAATTATAGAGAGATTATCAGCAGGAACTGTCCAAATTGGAACGAGAGCCATCTTTACATTGATTATCGTTTTAGTCGCATTATCTGAATCAGTTGGGGCTGAAAATATTCTGGGTGCTTTTTTAGCAGGAACTCTCGTTTCGTTATTGAACCCTAAACAAGAAATCGTCCATCAATTGGATTCATTTGGGTACGGTTTTTTAATTCCTATTTTCTTTGTAATGGTAGGAGTTGACCTTGATTTATGGTCTCTATTAAGTGATAAAAATATGCTAGTTTTAATTCCGTTATTATTAATAGCCTTATTAGTTTCTAAAATCATTCCAGTTTTAATATTGAGAAGATGGTATGATGCCAAAACAGTTATCGCTTCTGCCTTTTTACTTACATCAACTTTGTCTCTTGTCATTGCCGCAGCTAAAATTGCAGAGCGAATTGAAGTGATTACACCTGAAATGAGTGGGACATTAATATTAGTCGCAGTTATTTCATGTATCGTAACACCAATTTTCTTTAGAAAGTGGTTTCCTAAAGAAAATGGATACGATCGGAAGCTTACGGTAGGTCTCATTGGTGCAAATCAACTGACCCTTCCTGTATCCAAGGAATTAAATGCGGAACAATTTATTTGCACCGTTTATCATAAAAAAAGGGATAAAACGGATATGCAAAATTATGAATCCGCATTTAATATTGTCGAAGTCCATGATTATGAAAATCTCGAGCTTGAAAAGGTGGGAGCCTTCGATTCAGATATCCTATTTATTTCTACTGGAGATGAAAAACTGAATGCTGTCTTGGCATATGAGGGAAAAGAACGTGGAATTGAAAGAGTAATTGCAAGAATTGAGACACCGGATTTAGTAAAGGAATTAAAAGAAAATGACATTGAAGTATTTTCTACCATTTTGTCTACTACGGCATTATTAAAAGCTCTATTAGAGTCACCAAACGTTGCACAAATCATGACGAATGGAGAAACCGCATTATATGATATTGAAATGCTAAACAGTCAGTATGCGTATATGACGTTACGCGAATTCCCATTTATGGGCGATGTAATCATCGTTAGGATATTTAGAGGGAAAGATTCACTCGTTCCGCACGGAGACACAGAACTTCAAATGGAAGATCGTCTGATTGTGACTGGATCGAAGGAGTATGTAGATCACTTGACGAGGGAACTTCAGTATTCTCGTTAACAAGGATTTTTTAAGTATTCTACCACACCCCTTATCTTGTACGTTGTTAGTCAAGAGGATAACAATTTTCCAATATCTAGTTTTAGCGCCTATCGACTAGCAAACTTCTTGTCCTTTTCTCTTTTGTTGTAAACATCGACTCGTCCTACGTCGTGTTTCCTTTATCTCAGTCAAAGGACCTGAAGTTTGTACGTCGATAGACAGGCGCTTATACTTTTCCTTTACAATTTTGAAAGTTGTCGTGTATATTAGGACTAGGTACTAATAACTTGTAAAACTTTTTAGTTTAATAAAAGGGGATGATTTCATGAATCTTTCTTTAAATGGAAAAACATATGTCGTAATGGGTGTAGCTAATAAACGTAGTATTGCCTGGGGAATAGCTCGTTCTCTACATAACGCTGGTGCAAAATTAATTTTTACATATGCTGGAGAGCGTCTTGAAAAAAGTGTTCGTGAACTTGCTGATTCATTAGAGGGAGAACAATCTCTCGTATTACCTTGTGATATTACAAATGATGGAGAGATTGAACAATGCTTTAGTCAAATAAAAGACGCTGTCGGTCCAATCCACGGTATCGCGCATTGTATTGCATTTGCTAATAAAGAGGAATTAAGTGGAGACTATTTAAATGTAACGAGAGATGGTTTTTTACTAGCTCACAATATTAGTGCTTACTCACTTACAGCTGTTGCGAAAGCCGTTCAAAAGCTAGACATCATGTCTGAAGGCGGCAGCATTGTTACATTGACGTATCTTGGTGGGGAACGCGTCGTTGCAAACTATAATGTAATGGGCGTTGCAAAAGCTTCTCTTGATGCAAGCGTTAAATATTTGGCTAGTGATCTTGGAAAACATGGAATTAGAGTCAACTCCATTTCTGCAGGTCCTATTCGAACTTTATCTGCAAAAGGAATCAGTGACTTCAATAGTATCTTAAAAGACATTGAAGAAAGAGCACCACTTCGCAGAACAACAACGCCAGAAGAAGTTGGAGATACTGCATTGTTCCTATTTAGCGAACTTTCTCGTGGTATTACTGGCGAAAACATTCACGTAGATTCAGGATTTAATATTTTAGCGATTTAATATTAAGCAGTTGTCACTATTGGTGTGACAGCTGCTTTGTTGTTTTTTAGAAGGTGCTTTTTGACTAGTATTTTGATGTTGCTAGCGCTAGCGTGCGGACGCTACTGCTCTGTGCTTAACACGCCGGTGGTTTCCCCATTTTTCCCTCGGAAGTCTCTTCCTTTTCCGCTCCAATCAACGTATTTGAAAAACCTAAACTGAGTTTAGCAAAATGATTGAACATTCACTTGTCGGCAACCGATAGCATACAAGTTAAAGAGCCTCCTATAGAATGCTACTCTCTACACACTTCTTCTTCAAGAGCCCTTCTGCTTTTAGTATTTTTGGAAACCTTAGGCTTTTGTTTGCATACATATAAAACGAAGTAAGAAGAACGGGGGTGCTCCTACATGGAGAATAAGAATGAAGGAAACAAAGAGGAGCCATTATTATATATTCATCAGCCAAAATTTCAAAAACCAGGAAGAAAAATGCAAGATCATTACTTATCAGAAGATTTAACAGAGGATTTACAATTAGATGGAATAATACTTCAAGACGGGAATAAAAAGCAGTTGTTTACTCTTCCGCCTTTAGACAGTGAAAAGATAATAGAAGTAATTCAAGATAATGTAGATGAAAAACAAGAAGGACAACAAGAAGGACAACAAGAAGGACAACGAGAAGAACAACAAGAAGAACAAGAGGTAGAAAAGAAGCGTATCTCTGCAGCAGATTATTTTCGACGAAATCCTTCAACATCAAAAAGAAAGAATTGGAATTTCACACCAGTACAACCTTTTAAAGATATGTCCATTAAAGAAAAGCTGCAATATTTATCAGGATTTCCAAGTAGTCAACAACCTTATCCATGTGAATTCATTACAGAAAATCAGCGATATAGTGGTACTTTATCAAAATACGAAAATGATCTAATTATTGTCAAAAACCTTCAAGGAGACAATGATGAGGTGAATGTAAAAGACATACAGGCTATAAGAATAAAAATATGAATAAAAAATAAAATGGGGCACTTTGTATGCCCCATTTCATTATTCTTATTCGCAAACGCCAAGATCAACATCTGCAATACATTGCACTGCGCAGAAGCAGTGTAAGTCGACTGTAATACAGCTATTGCTTCTGGCCCAATTGTTTACCGAACAAAGAGCTTCATAGCTAAGTGTTCCATTAGGGAATAAATTTACAACCGTTTGGTCTTTTAAAGGAATTAGTACTCGTAATGTGGCACAGCAATTATCGAATATGTCTTCGACTCTAAAAAATACTGAAACACATTTTCCACCTGTACCTTTAAATAATCCTTTAAATAATTCTCCGTTTTTATTAGTTAAAGTAAAAACACGAGTATCCGAACGTTGGCGGGCTGGAAGTGCTAATTCTCCTAGAGGTTCAACAAAACAATTGGATGTGCAAGTGAAGCATTCTTCCTCCACTGCTTCATCTTGAATATCCTTAATGGCGCGGACAACTTGACATACACAGTTTTGCTGACATCCGCAACCAGAAGTGGAAGTGGAATTGGTTTCAAGCACTTCACTTGATTCCATCTCTTCAAAACTCATGGATGATATCCTCCTTATCTTTAAAATGATTCATTTACACTACTAACATATTAGGTAGTAGTCAAATGAGTTACGGACAGTCGCCCCATTTTGGGAAAATAGGCAGGTTAGGAGCTGAGGAAATGGATATTTCTTGGATTAAATTCGTATTGGTGAGTCTAGCTATATTTCGTATAACAAGACTGATTGTTTTTGACCAAATTACCGCATTTATTAGGGCTCCATTTTTAATGGAATTTGAGGAGACAAATAATTTAGGGGAAAAAGAATCTTACTTAGTACCTCGTGAAGGAGGATTACGAGGTTGGATTGGAAATCTAATAAGTTGTTATTGGTGTACAGGAATATGGACGTCCGTAGCCGTTGTATTTTTTCAATGGAAATTTCCAGTAATTATGGATCCAATCATCCTTATTTTTGGATTAGCAGGTATGGCAGCCATTATTGAAACGATAGTCCAAAATCTTTTACCGGACTAATTAGGCCTTTTTAAAAACATATTTACTGTTCATTTCATAAAATATAGAGGTTAGATTCAAAAAAATTAGGAAGTGATCTATATATGCAAATACCACCTAGAAGGCCAAAGCCCATTTCACCAACTAGACCGCAGAAATCTGGTTGTGGCTGCGGTAAACCGATAAAAAAACCAAGAGGTTATTAAAATGAATGACAATGGCAAAAAGGGATGACTCTTAAATAGGGTCATCCCTGTTTCATTATATTAAGGCAGTTTAATTATCTCAGTTTTAGTTATAGTAATTGCATGGGTTTTCTAAAAACATCCCATTATCATTCATAATTTATCAAATGTAGTGAAAAATAATGAAAACTTTACTTTATTTTCTGCGAAAGAGTGTAGGTCCAACATTCTATGCTTAAACTGGGAGGAGTCCATGGTCAAAAAAGTGCTAGTATCCGCATTAGTATGTGTAATAGTCATAATGGGCGGATGTTCTAACCAACCAAATGAAAAAAAGAGCAACGTATCTCTAATCAAGAAGACACAGCCTGCTCCTATTGAAATTAATTTTAAACAAAAGCATAATTCCATCGCTTTCCAAGTTAGAGAAGAAGTGAAAAAGATCGATGAAATTTATGATGTAGCCGTTATTGAAGGTGATCATCAAATACTTGTGTCATATAAAGTGAAGCATCTCCAACGATTTCGAATGAAAAAAATCGAGAAGAATTTGACAAAGTTATTGAATAAACAATTTCCTAACCATACATTCATCGTTTCCAGTGATTATAAAATTTTTCTAGAAGCCATTCGCTTGAAAGAAGACTTAGAATACGGCAATTTATCCAATAAAGTTGCAAAAAAGCGTTTAAATAAAATCATTAAATTAAAAAAGGAAATGACATAAAATGGCTCAAAAAAATAAAACAAAAACCCCTGAACAAATTAAATATGATCAAATGCAAAAAAAGCATGAACTTAAAAGACCGATATTAAAGAATTGTATTCGTGCTTTTTTCGTCGGAGGAACGATTTGTTTAATTGGCCAAGGTATTACTTATCTATATATTTATTACTTTGATTTTACAGAAAAAACAGCAGGAAACCCAACTGTAGCAACGATGGTTTTTATAGCAATGCTATTAACGGGATTCGGAATTTACGATAGACTAGGACAATTTGGAGGAGCCGGTAGTGCTGTGCCTGTCACAGGTTTTGGTAATGCGGTTATTTCTTCAGCTATTGAGCATCGCACGGAAGGATTTGTATTAGGAGTAGGAGGAAATATGTTTAAACTTGCTGGATCTGTTATTGTTTTTGGGGTTTTTTCAGCATTTGTAGTGGCTCTTGTTAAAACCTTCATCACCCAGTGGGGGGGATTCTAATGCTTCAAGGCTCGCAAACATGGGTTTTTCAAAATCAGCCTGTCATACTTTCAACAGGAGTCGTAGGAGGCCCTTTTGAAAAAAACTGTCGCGTAGCGAATGATTTTGATAAATTTCATGATGATTTATGGATGGGCCAAGATTCTTACGAAAAAGCCCAACGTGTATTACTGGAAGATGCTGTGCAAATTGCGCTTCGGAAAAAGGGATTAAAAGAAGATGCAGTTCAATTTTTTCTGGCCGGAGATTTAATCAACCAAATTACGCCTACCAGTTTTGCAGCCAGAACAAATCAAGTTCCTCATTTAGGGTTATTCAGTGCATGTGCTGTGTCTACACAAGGGCTTGCACTTGCTGCCATGATCATAAATAATGGCGGAGCAAAGCATATTCTTACAGGAGCTGCAAGTCATAATGCTTCTGCCGAGAAGCAGTTTCGTTATCCAACTGAATATGGTGGACAAAAGCCTCCTACAGCACAATGGACAGCGACAGGTGCTGGAGTTGCATTAGTGGGAACAAATGAAAATATTCAAAACCCTCATCCCCGTGTAGTTGCTTCTACAATAGGAAAAGTAGTCGATCTTGGGCTTTCAGATCCGTTTAATATGGGAGGAGCAATGGCGCCTGCGGCAGTAGATACGATACAACGCCATTTTTTTGATTTAAAAAGAGATCCTTCGTATTACGATTTGATTATAACTGGCGATCTTGCAGAAATTGGAAGAAATACTGCGTTGGAGTTATTCAGAGAAAAGGGTTTGGCAATAGAGGAAGAAATATTTCAAGATTGTGGTTTACTTCTTTACAGTCCTGAGCAAGAAGTTTTTGCTGGTGCGAGTGGTCCTGGGTGTTCTGCCACTGTTATGTACGGACATTTGCTTAATCAAATGGCTGAAGGGGTTTACAGGCGTATATTAGTTGTAGCGACAGGTGCTTTACTTTCACCGTTATCATTTCAGCAAAAAGAAACAATACCTTGCATTGCCCATGCAGTAGCCATTGAATTTAGTTAGATAAGGAGTGAAGAATATGCTTGCTATGTTTTTTTGGGCATTTGTGATTGGTGGATTAATCTGTGTTATCGGTCAATTGATGTTTGATGCAGCTAAATTAACACCGGCACACACTTTAAGTATTTTAGTCAGCGTAGGAGCTGTTTTGGCTGGCTTTGGCCTTTATGAACCTCTTATTGATTTTGCGGGAGCAGGAGCAACGATTCCAATCACAAGTTTTGGAAACTCACTTGTTAACGGTGCCATGGTGGAAGCTGAAAAACATGGGATTGTAGGAGTCATGACGGGGATGTTCGAAGTAACATCTTCAGGAATTTCAGCTGCTATTGTTTTCGGTTTTATCGGATCTCTTTTATTTAAGCCGAAAGGATAATTTTGGACGTTTTTTTGTATTGACACCCATTTGCCCATACAGAATATACTTTTATCACATAAATTATTAGGGATAAAACAGAAATGAGGTGAAAGTCTATGTTTGGATATGGAGGTTACGGCGGTTTTGGAGGTTACGGTGGCGGCTGCTGTGGATATGGGGGTTACGGCGGAGGCTTCTGCGGCGGAAATGCATTTGTTTTGATTGTTGTATTGTTCATCTTGCTAATCATTGTAGGAGCAAGCTTTTGCTTCTAAAACGTAAGGAAGATGGAATGCACCCAAATATGTGTATTCCGTCTTTTTTTCTTTCCCATTTCACTTATTGCGCATGAGCTTCATATCATATAAAGATGAAAGGGAGGGAGCGGCTAGCAATGGAAAATCAATTTTTTAAAAACATTGAAAAGAAAACGGGCGTTAATATGAATGACATCTTTGAATTAGCTAATTCTCTGCAAAATGCTAATTTCAAAGATGAAAAAACCGTACGTAGAATCATAAAAAGAGTATCCGAATTGGCAAATAAACCAGTTCCGAAAGAACTAGAAGATAAAATGGTTCAAACCATTATTCAAGATGGCAATAAGCTAGACCTAAGTGCGATTAGTAAAATGATGAATAAATAATAATGTAACATACTGCTCATTTAATGGGCAGTTATTTTTTGTAAGATAAGAAAGTATATACTTTTATAAGGTCGATATTATTAAACTAAGGCTTTCGTTGTCTAACTCCAGGCGCCATCACCTCGAGGTCAAATAACAGATCCACTAAAAGTCATAGTGCGACTATTGGTGGATCAGAACATTTGCTTGTAGGCGATTACGGGCGCCTTGCGCTTTTCTTGACTATTGGCTATAATATGCGCCGAGGAATCGCGTACCGCGGCAAAGGAAAGCATGTATTTGGAGCGGTAATCAATATATAATTTAAAAATGGGCATATTTATTCAATAAAATAGGGTATAGTTAAGGAAAGTACTTGTAGGGGTGAAAAGGATGGGATATATTGCACCTATACATAATTATCAATACACGCAATACCATGAAAGATTAAGGGCGAAAGCGAATAAAATAGAACCTTATCCGATCAATAAAGTTCAAAAAGTAAATTTGACTCCAGATAATAACTATAATGGCATTGAAAAAAAGTTTACATATTCAATAGAAAAAGTTACAGGAAAAGGGCGACATTTCAGCGAATATGTATAAAAGCATATTTGAAAGGAATGTCTTTTTTATGTTGACGAAAATATCCGAATCTTGTTTTTGTATTAAAGGTCATGTAAATATTGGGTACATCACAAAAAATGGTCAGGGATTATTAATCGACTGCGGATTGGATAAAGGAGCCGCCAAAAAAATCGTTAAAATCCTAAAAGAGAATCAACTCCCACTTCATTACTGTATTATTACTCATGGTCATGTTGATCATTATGGGGGAGCTGCTTACTTGCAAAAGGAATTGCAAGTTGAGCTATATTCTTCGAAGCTTGAATCATCATTTGTCGCCAATCCGATCCTTGAGCCAATTTATTTATGGAATGGCGCAATGCCAATTAAAGAATTGAGAAATAAATTTTTGGAAGGGGAAGAGGCACATATAGCAAGTTTTTTAAATGAAGGATTTCAGCAGATTGGTCCTTTTTCATTTAATGTTCTTTCTTTTCCGGGGCATAGTTATGGACAAATTGGGATATTTATTGATGAGATATTGTTTGCTGCAGACTCATATTTTGGAGTAGAGGTTCTAAAGAAACATAAAGTGCCCTTTATCGTAGATGCTAAGGCAACGTTGGAGACGCTAGAAAAAATATATAATTTTATCTGTCAAGGGGCTTTACCTGGCCACGGTGAGTTTGAAACTGATATTAAACGAACAATTTATGCAAATATTGAATGTCATGAAAATATTCTTAAATACTTACTTTCAAGGCTTGAAGTTGAAGAAAATGGTATTTCAATGGAGAATTTACAAACAATCTTTTTCCATCAATATGAATTGAGTCCTGCCAATGTTGGGGCATGGCTTTTATATAGAACGTCTTATACTGCTTATATTTCAACATTAGTTGAAAAAGGACTTGTTACCATTTCCATTCATGATCATAAATTATGGTTACGATGTTCATAAAATAAACTTATTAAAAACGTAAAGCCTCGGTCTTCTTATCACCGACCAAGGCTTGTTTTTACGTTATAATTTTTTCCATCGTCTTATGTGGAATGCCAGCATCTAAAAATTCATCAGAGACGACGGTATATCCTAACTTTTCATAAAATGGTATTGCATAGGTTTGGGCGTTGAGCTTTAGAATTACGATACCACTTTCTTTTGCATGATCCTCAATGGCTCCCATAATGATTTTCCCAGCCCCAGATCCGCGATTAAGTGATAATACACATATACGTTCTATCTTCCCTTTTCCGTCCAATACTCTAAAACGGCCAGCTCCAATCGGAGTTCCTTCAGAATATAAAACAAAATGGTCAGAATGAGGTTCGAACTCGTCTATCTCAAGTTCATATGGAACTTTCTGTTCTTCTACAAACACTTTATTTCTTATGTTATAAGCATCTTGAAGCTGAGTTTCTGTACTGACTTTTACAACGTTCATATTTACTGTGGATCCCTTCCTAGTCGAAATGTTTCATATACTGTCCAAGATTCATTTTCTAATTGGTAAACAAGATGAAAGCGGTCGATCATTTCCTCATGTTCGATTCCAAGCATACGTAAGGAACCATAAACATCTGAATGTTCATCATTCGATAACTTTTGACCGATTGTCACGTGTGGAACAAAAGGATGCTCGGATTCTCCATCTGGAATTTGCGCGTAACAATCATTATGGAGTCCTGTTAATTCTTCAATATTCTCTGCTTTAAAATATATCGTATTAGTGATAGGTTGGAATGAGCTTACTTTATTGATTTTTAAATTGAAAGGTTCATACTTTTTAGCAATTTCCTCAAGCTTTTCAGTTATTGCATCCGCATCCAAATCAGTATTAAATGCTTCTTTAATAGTTAAATGCGGAGGGATTAGGGCATAGTGTGGATCATATCGCTTTCGATAGGAATTTGCTAAATCTTGTAATTTTTTGGATGGAAAAATAACGATGCCATATTTCATTTTCTTTTCCTCCTTCTTTCATACTAATGTTATGTTTTGGCAATTATAACATTCAATATCACTATATCAAATATTTAAATTTCTTCATATAGCATTGATGCAGAAATGTGATTAAGCAAACATTTTTTGCAAAGCTCTTTTTACATCAGGTTGCCAATATTTCCACGAATGTCCACCGTCAAACTCATCATAAAACGTATGGAAACCTTTTTCTTTGAATAACTGATGAAGCTGTCTGTTTGGTGTCAGGAAATCACGATTATTCGATATTTTTACAACCGTTTCCTCTTTTCCGATAACTTGATACACGTCAAGAAGTGAGGCATTTTGATGGTTTTTAACAGCTTCAAGCACTGTCTCATTTACAAATGGAGAATGTAAGATTACTTGGCCAAAAATATTAGGATATTTTAAGGCAGCCATTAGCGAAACTGTCCCAGCTAAGCTATCTCCCATAAGTGTTCTACCTTTACCCATTCCGGTTGTAGGATATTCCTTATCTAGCCATGGGACAAGCTCGTGAGCTAAAAAACGAATATAAGCTTGATGTTGTTCACCCGATGGATGGTACTTATTTCTTCTGTCAGTAACATTTTTATAATGTATCCCAACGATAATAATATTTTCAATTTGTTTTTGATCAATCAGCTCATCAGCATAGCGGGCCAAACGTCCCATTTGAAAATAGTCTTTTCCGTCTTGAACGATGAGTAAAGAGTATTTATTAAGCGGTGAAAAAGTAGCAGGTAAATATACTAACAACGATAATGTTTCACCTAGTTCATTGCTCTTAAAATCAATATCATTAATGGTTCCTTGCGGGGATGGCATTGTCATTCCTCCCTAAAAACTTGTTGGTGAATATTTTACCACAGAAATCTTTATGAAGTGATAAAAGATGCATGTAATGTTCTTGTTATAGGTATAAAGCTCTGAAATGCCCGTTTTTTGTTCACTTAAAAGAAATTTATGATAATATTGTGGACATAATTATCCTAAAGGAGGAGAATACGTGAAAATAAAGAGTCTTTTTTTAGGTGCAGCACTTATAATCATTCTGTCAATCCTTTTAACCGGTTGTGGAAGTAGTCAAAAGGATGGTGGAAATAAATCAGGTGGTAATAAAGGAACTGAGAATGCTGAAAACGGAAAAAAGGATTATGGAATTAAATTCCTAAGTATTGCAACTGGTGGTACAGGAGGAACGTATTATCCACTTGGCGGAAATTTTGCCAGTATGATTCAAGATGCAACTGGGATTGATTCAAATGCAGTAACTTCCAATGCATCCGCCGAAAATATGGCACTTATGAAGAAAAAAGAAGTAGAGGTTGCTTTTACGCAAACAGATATCGCAACGTATGCAAATGAAGGTACGATGATGTTCAATGGTGAAAAAGTTGATAACATAAGAGGGCTTGGTACGTTGTACCCCGAGACCATCCAAATCGTTACTACTTCTAAGACAGGAATTAAATCAGTAGAAGATTTAAAAGGTAAATCCGTTTCAATTGGAGAAGCGGGGTCCGGAACGAGAGCAAACGCCGAACAAATATTAGAGATGTATGGCATGACAGTAGACGATCTAAAATCACGTAATCTGTCATTTGATGATTCCACTACAGGGATCCAAGATGGAACAATCGATGCTGCGTTCATTACTGCAGGAACACCGACTGGGGCAGTTGAAGGATTAGCTGCTACAGAAGATGTGGCTATTGTTCCAATTGATAGTGATAAAATTGATGCATTAATAGATAAATATCCGTATTATTCTAAGGAAACGATCTCATCTGGAACATATCCGTCCATTAAAACGAATATTGAAACTGTTGCTGTTCAGGCGATGCTCGTTGTCCGTAGCGATTTGAAAGATGATCTTGTGTACGATATAGCAAAAGCCATTTTTGAAAATACAGATAAAATTGGCCACGCAAAAGGGAAGCTGATCAAAGCTGAAAATGCACTAAATGGTATGGGAATTGAAATCCATCCTGGTGCAAAAAAATATTTTGATGAAAAAGGTGTTTCAGCAAAATAATAAGGTGGGAATATAGGAATAGACCGTTTCTTGCCATCCGGTCTATTCTTTCTACTTTCATTTTTTGCAACACATGTTAGGGTGGAAACCTGGAGACTATGATTGTGAAATATGTAAAAATCGTATTTATTGTCATTATCATGTTTATTATTTTTTGTATACCCTTCCAAAAATCTTTTGTGATTGAAAAAGGTATCTCTGGAAAGGTCCTCGCCTATTTTCCAATACATCAAACAAACAAAACCTTTCACATACTTTATACTCATTCCATTCATAAATCCGACGTGAAAGAGACTTACATTATTTTAAACAATAATAAAATACGCCAAATCGAGTTAATGTATGAAGATACATCGATAGGTATGCCTTCAAATGCAGAAGAAGGTGAGACATTTGAGATGGTTGAAGGAAAATATGTTATACGTAATATGAAAAGAGATTTTCAATCAATAAATATGCGTGTTGCCCAAGTAGTAGGCGATCACACATTATTTGTGAACGGATGCCAATTAAAGTTGTCTTCAATAGTGGAGCCTGGTTCATTAGTAAAGATGAAAGTAAGGCGTTTATCGTTGTGGCAGTCATGGAGAGGAGTGAATATTGTTGGTAAATCAACATGAAACCTTAACAGTAGAAAAACAACAAGAAATATTAGAGAAATATGATCCAGATTCAGCAACAAGAAAATTAAAAGGGTCGATGGGCGTCGTAGTTTTCGTAGGTTTGCTTGCATTTTCAATTTTTCAACTGTATGCATCTATAACCCAAACCGTACCAAGACAAGTATTATTGTCCATCCATCTAGGATTTGCTTTATCTCTAATCTTCATATTATTTCCAGCTAGTAGGAAAATGAGAAAAAAAGATTCAGTAGTTTGGTATGATTATATATTATCAATACTTGCAGTTGGAGTAGGTGCTTATTGGCCATTAATGTTAGATACCATTGTAAACAGAGTAGGTGTCTTGACGACTCTTGATTTAACTGTTGGAACAATTGGGATTATATTAACGCTAGAGGCAACAAGAAGGGCAGTAGGACTACCAATTACAATCATCGCTACATTATTTATCGCATATGCTTATTTTGGTCAGTCGATGCCCGGATTTTTAGCTCATCGAGGCTTGAACTTTGAAGGACTTGTAAACACAATGTTTTTTACTTCACAAGGGATTCTTGGTACGCCATTATACGTTTCCGCAACTTTTATTTTCTTATTTTTGCTATTTGGTGCGTTTCTTGTAAAAACAGGGGTTGGACAATATTTTAATGATTTAGCATTATCTATTGCTGGAAAAAGAATTGGTGGTCCAGCAAAAGTAGCTATTTTTTCAAGTGCTTTACAAGGAACAATCAGTGGAAGTTCTGTTGCAAACGTTGTTACCTCAGGCTCTTTTACGATTCCGATGATGAAAAGATTAGGGTATCGGAAGGAATTCGCGGGAGCTGTCGAAGCAGCTGCATCGACTGGAGGACAAATCATGCCACCAGTTATGGGAGCAGCAGCCTTTTTGATGGTAGAATTTATTGGTGGAATTAGTTACTGGGATATTGCAAAAGCTGCAGCTATACCAGCCATTCTTTATTTCTCAGGTATATGGATTATGACTCACTTTGAAGCAAAAAGGGTTGGTCTTAAAGGACTGACAAAAGAGCAGCTTCCGAATCGAAAAGAAGTTTTGTCAAAAATTTATTTACTAATCCCGATATTATTGGTTATTTTTCTCTTAATGAGTGGAGTAAGTGTTATGAGGGCAGCTCTTTGGTCCATTGTTGGTACGATTGTTGTTAGTGCTCTCCGCAAAGATACTCGTATTGGATTTAAAAAAATTATTGAAGCTTTAGTGGACGGTGCTCGAACTGCATTATCGGTAGCTGCAGCAACTGCTTCTGCAGGAATTATTGTAGGAGTTGTAACGAAAACAGGTCTTGGATTAAAACTAGCCAATGGTCTAGTTGGACTCGCGAATGAACAATTGCTTTTAACCTTATTTTTTACAATGTTAACATCCATTGTATTAGGAATGGGATCTCCAACGACTGCTAACTATGTTATTACTTCAACAATTGCCGCTCCAGCTATTATATTACTTGGAGTCCCGGCGCTGTCTGCTCACCTTTTCGTATTCTATTTTGGGATTGTCGCTGACATCACACCTCCAGTAGCGTTAGCTGCATTTGCCGCAGCTGGAGTGGCAGGGGGAGAACCGATAAGAACTGGGGTAAATGCATCTAAACTCGCAATTGCTGCTTTCGTCATACCATATATGTTTGTCTTATCTCCAGAATTATTAATGATTGATACAACAATCCCATATTTAATATGGGTTGTGTTTACGGCATTTACAGGAATGATTGGAATTGGTGCAGGAATTATCGGGTATTGGTATAGAAAACTGTATTGGTTTGAGCGGTTACTTGCAGTAGCTGCAGGGCTAATGCTCATGTACCCAGAAGGAATGAGCGATACAATTGGAATGATATTATTTGTGATATTAGTTGTAAGCCAAATCATGACGAAAAATAAGGGAAAGTATAGATTGGCTTAAATGTGTCTGCTTTCTTGACGGAATATCATGTACGGTCATGATGAGGTGATTATTGTGACCGTATTTTTTCGGATTACCGTCTGTAATTTTAATTTACTGGCCAGTGATTTTAGTTTACTGTCCACGAACCTGTGATTACTGGCCATAGATATAGTTTTACTGTCCGCGATCTCGATAATACATGCCGTAGATATATTTTTACTTTCAGTCACCCCGACTATACTGCTCATCTACTAAATTTACTATCTGTCATGTCTTAAAGCTGATTTTTCTGTAATTGAGAGATCATCAAAAAATGACAATCTTATGGATAAACAAGAAATCCTGAAAAAATCGTTGACTCATACCCAAGTTCATTGTATATTATTAATTGTCTAGTTTAATACATATGATCCGATAGTTCAGTGGGAGAATACATCCTTGACAGGGATGGGGTCGGGGGTTCGAATCCCTCTCGGATCATCATAGAAAAGGGGCTGGGACAAAACAGCTTCTAAATGAAAAAAAGTGAAATCGACGATGCGATTTCACTTTTTTTCACTATATTTCTCATATATGTGGACAAGATCTTACGATCTTGCCGCATATTTTCTTAAATTTACGGCCATTAATGCGAGGCCGATGTCGTTTTCAACTTTCGATTTTCCACGTACAGAAAATCGAGTGAAACCTAAATTAGCCTTCAGAAATCCAAAAATTGGTTCCACGTCAATTTTACGTTGACGATAAATAGCACCTGTTTTTTCTTCTAAAAGCTTCGCTCTAATATATTCTTTTTGTTGTTCCCACTTCTCATTTATCATCAGCTTACGTTTTTTTCCTTCTTGCGCATTTGTACAACTTTTTCGAAGTGGACAATCCGTACAGTTTTCACATTCATAGATTTTAAACGTGCGTTGGAAACCTGTTTTGTCTGTTGGATTCGAATAATATTTAAACTTCACTTGTTGTCCATTCGGACAAGTATAGGCATCGCTTTTTTCATCGTATGCCCAGTTGCCCGATTTAAACGGATCCTTTTTGTACTTTCTTTTTTGTTCGTTTAAATAGTTTCCATACGTAATCAATGGTGTACGCATGCGCATGGATAGAATATTATCATAATTTTGTTCGCTACCATATCCGGCATCTGCGACGATATGTTTAGGTAATTAGAAATTCTGCTCAATTAGATCTAGAAATGGCATAAGTGTTTTCGTGTCCGTTGGATTTGAGAAAATGCCGAAGGCAAACGTATACTGTCCTTCGGACGCAATTTGGAGATTATAACCGGGCTTTAATTGACCGTTTTGCATATAATCATCTTTCATTCGCATAAATGTCGCATGGTGGTCTGTTTTCGAATAACTATTCCGTGTACTAAATATTTCGAAGTCTTTTTGTTATTTTTTCTTTCGTTCAATCCATTCATAAACTTGTTTCACAATTTGTTTCGGTGTTTTTCGTTCGCTACGCAATTTTTTGCGTCCATAGACATCATTAGAATTTTCGATTTTCCCCGTATATTCTTCAATGACTTCTTCTATGTTTTCGGCGATATGAGATAGCTCTTCAATTGAAAGTTGTTCGTTGTTTTCTCGTGTCATTTCAGGGGTGATTTGTTTTTCAAGTAGCTCATTGTAAAGCTGATTCGACTTCTCAACCAGATTCTTATGATATTTTTCAGCGGATTTCTTCCATACAAAGGTGAATTTATTGGCGTTAGCTTCGATTTTTGTACCATCAATAAAAATTGCTTCCTGATCGATTAGCTTTTCTTGCACAAGCTGACAGCGGAATTGAATAAAGCACTGACGAATCAACTCTTTCATTTCTGGATGTATACGGAATCGATTGATTGTGCGATAACTTGGCTCATAGCCTTGGGCTAGCCACATCATATGCATACTATCTTTCACAAGATCCTCGATTTTCTTCTACCAGAGAAAGCGGATTGCGTATAACCACATAAAATTATTTTAAGCATCATGCGTGGGTGATAGGCAGGGCAACCTGTATGGCGTAAGAAAGAGTCGAAGGCTCTCTCAGGAATACTTTCTACTAAATGATGAATAGAAAAAGCAACATCGTTTTCTTGTAATTTCACTTCTAAATCTAAAGGTAAAATCAGTTGATTTATGTTATAATCTTTAAACATAAGGACACTTCTTTCTGATTTAAATTTGGTATGGGTACTTAAATTTTATCAGAAGATGTCCTTTTTATTATGAAAAAAAATCAAAGCCTGTGAAATTTTACTCCTCGTAAAATTTCACAGGCTTTTTAGTGTTTAGAGGAGGGTTTTGTCCCAGCCTCTTTTTTCTTTTTTCATTACTATAGAAAACGATCTTACTTAAAAGGAAAAAAACGCATAGAACATTATTATATATAAATGTTTATATATAAATATTTACATATATAAAATAATGAGCTACACTTTTGGTAACAATTATAAGTTGAAAGGGAAGATGAATTTGTTACTTAAAGAAAATATCGCGTTTCGAAATTTATTTATTGGAAGAATTCTATGTATATTTGCTGATTCGGTTTTGTTTTTTTCTTTATTAAAATGGTTAGAGGTCCAATCAACATCCAGTAATAATTTTACATTGTTTTATATTGCTTTTTATCTCCCTGTATTTCTTTTTGCACTGCCTATTGGTGCTTGGATCCATAATAAAACATTACAAAAAGTAATGATGTATTCAAATTTTGTGCAAGTTTTCGTGATTATCCTTTTTTTATTATTTATTCCCTACATGTCTTATCAATGGGCTTATCTTTTATTAATCGTTATAAGTATTTTAGGCCTGTTTTTCGTACCTGCTAATCAATCACTTTTACCACATATTGTAGAAAATGATGATCGTCCAAAGGCTAATAGTTTATTACAATTAGGATATACAGCAGTAAAAATACTAGGACAAATATTTACAGCTTCAATGATTAAAGCATCTTTTTCACCAGTATCACTATTAACAGTCTCTGTTGGCTTATTAATTGTTTCAATATTTTTTATTAAAAACATAAAACCAATGGTAAGGATGGAACAAATAATAAAACAAAATCAATGGAAATTAATAATAGAGGGGGTTAGTTATGTCGTAAAACAACCTCAATTAAAGGCATTATTTTTATTCTTAGCATTGGCAATGTTATTTGCGACATCGGTTGATTTAATTTTAATTTCTTTTTTGAGTGATATACTGCATGTAGGAGTCGAAAATTTAAGTTTTATTGGAACTGCATCGGTATGTGGGATAGCTATTGGAGCAACAATTGTTCCTAAATTCTATAAAGAAGTAGAGAGAAAATGGCTCATGATACCACCATTATTTGCATTGAGCATTAGCATAGGTAGCCTTTTTTTTATCACAAATTGGGTTCTAATTCTACCGTTTTTCTTTTTTCAGGGGATTGCGTTAGGTTGCTTTAATGTAACGTTTGTCACGTACTTACAAGATGTTATTTCAAGTGATAATTACACTAGGACCTTTAGTCTGTACAACATGATGCTCAGCTCAATGGCATTGCCGGGGATAATGATGGCGGGATTATTTATTAATAACATAGGTGTTCTAAAAACGATCCTTGTTATTTCTTTTATTATATTTGTGATCGGCATTGTAGGAATCTATTTTACTCCTAAATTGGGGCATGGGCAGATAAAAGAAAAAAATCTTAATGAAGCAATGTGAGATTAGAAAGATATTGAAAGGGTGAAAGTAATGTCTTTGCGCTTTGGAATACTTGGATTATTAAGTGAGTGGGAGGCCAGTGGATATGATATAAAAAAAGAATTCGATGATCTCATGAGTATTTTCTGGCATTCTCATTTATCGCAAATATACCCGGAATTAAATAAACTTGAAAAAGAAAATTTAATCAGTAGCAAATTAATTGCTCAAGAAGGAAAACCTGATAAAAAAATATACACAATTACAGAAAACGGTAAAGAAGAGTTAATGAAATGGTTACTTGCTCCGACTGAATCTCCGAAACTTAAAGATGTTTTCCTGATGCAAACCTTCTTTATGGATAATATTTCTGTTGAAGAGGTAGTTTTCAAACTCAAAATGTATAAAAAAGAGCGTACTCAAAGATTAGATAAGATGAAGCAAATTATGATTGAAAGATTGAAAAGTATAAAAGAAAGGAATGTAATGAAGGCAAGAATCTTAATGAGTTCAGTAGTGTTAAAACGTGGATACGAACAAGAACTACAATATATTAGATGGTGTGAGGATACAATTAATTTAGTAGAGTCATGTAAGTTTCTATGGGAAAAATCTGAAGGGAAAAGATCAACAATCATACCCTTTTCAGACGTTGAAGAAATGTTTATGAATTATTTTTCGGATATGATAGAAGAATATTAGAATTTTACATAAAAAAATTGTTGAGATTAAGGAATGGGATTTGAAATTCCTCTCGGATCTTATAAGAAAAAGGCGCTTTTTATTACGGATAGCGTCTTTTTCATTTTTTTTGCCTTAGATATTTTGTTTTATTTATATCTATACAATGTAATCCATAAATTATAAGAAAAGTAAAATTTGAAGAAAAAGGGGGAGAATAAAAAATAAATGCTTCTTTACATTATGCTGACTCTAAAAGTGGAATGGTAAATTACTGATTAGTAACTCGTTGAGTGAGAAACTTACGAAGAAACATTAATGAATTTTCATTTAGGGGGCGTACGAATGCATTTTAGTTTAAAGCGTGCTAAAGAACTTTACCATGATGTTAAATGGAAAAGGATAAATCCTGCCCAAACATTAGCTTTAGGATTTTTTTTCCTCATTATAATTGGCACGTTGCTTTTAATGCTCCCTTTTGCAACAAAAGATCGACACCATCTTGATTTTATTGATGCTTTGTTTGAAGCCACTTCGGCTATTTGTGTGACAGGCTTAATCGTAGTGGATACTGAAACTACTTTTACTCTATTTGGGCAAATCGTATTAATGATCTTGATTCAAATCGGTGGACTTGGCTTTATGAGTTTAGGAATTCTTATCGCGTTATTTCTTGGGAAAAATATTGGCTTAAAACGTAGGCTATTAATTCAAGAATCGTGGAATCTTCTTTCAATCGGGGGAATTATTAAAGTCGTTAAATTCGTATTTCGCTTCACAATTATTATTGAAGGAATTGGAGCGATCATTTTAGCGATTCGATGGGGAGGCGAATACGGTTTTCCGCTGTCGATTTACTACGGTATATTTCATTCAATCTCTGCTTTCAATAATGCAGGGTTTGATCTTATGGGACATTTTCAAAGCGTCACAAAATACGCGGGAGATTTCACTATCATATTGACCCTTAGTTCGTTATTGATAATTGGAGGAATAGGCTATACTGTCTTTTTGGATGTTGTAAAGAAAAAATCGATAAAAAAACTTTCATTACACTCAAAAATTGTTCTGTTAACGACACTCATTCTTAACGTTCTGGGTACTTTATTAATATTTACTTTAGAATATCATAACCCTGGCACAATTGGAGATTATTCATTAAAAGATAAAATACTATCTTCTTATTTTCAAGCAGTAGTTCCAAGGACAGCTGGTTTTAATGCTGTGAACATGTCTGAACTAACATTAAGCTCACAATTTATTACAATTATCCTTATGTTTATTGGTGGGGGCTCAGGAGGAACAGCAGGAGGAATAAAAGTTACCACTTTCGCAATTATTCTTCTTGCTGTATGGAACCATATAAGAGGGCATTCAGATGTGAATATTATGGAACGACGTATTCCAAAGGATCTTATATATAAAGCTTTTACGATAACTGTTTATTCTGTATCCATTGTCCTTTTGATTTTGTTTATATTAACATTGACTGAAAAAGCACCGATGAATGTCTTACTGTTTGAAGTAGTGTCTGCTTTTGGAACTGTAGGAATATCGTTAGGATTGACACCTGAATTAAGTGATGTCGGAAAAGTGGTAATATCGATATTAATGTTTATGGGTAGAGTTGGCCCTCTTACTATTGCTTTTGCCCTTGCAAAAGCTAACAATACACAACCATATAAATATCCTGAAGAGAGAATCATGCTTGGATAATTGCAAAACAAAAGCCCTAAAAACACTTAGGGCTTCTTCCCATATCAAATTTAAATGTTAAAAGTCATAATAGATGCGATGGTCATAACAATACCTGTAATAATGTATATTTGTATTGTTTTTTGATTTGCTTCCAGTAGTTTAGGAATGTTATTCATATGTTGTCTTGTGATTTTAATTGATTTAATAGCAAGTGGTAAACTAATGAAGCCTAAAAGCCAAAATGGATTTTTTAATAAAATGGCAAGAAACAATAAACTTAAATAAGCTCCACCGTATAATAATCCATAAATGATAAGCCCATTTTCCTTGCCAATTCTAACAAGCCAGTTGCGCTTGCCACCTTGTATATCGGCTTCATAGTCTGGATATTGGTTAATCCATAGAACCGCCGTAATTAAAAATGCGACTGGAAGACCTGCAATTACAACTTCCCAGCTCCAAGTGCCAGTAAGTAATAAAAAAGTTCCACACATGATTAACGGTCCGAATGCTAAGCCGACTGCAAGTTCACCCATGCCCCGATAATTTAATTTAAAGGGTGGAAGGCTATAAAAGACGGCTAGAGCTAACCCAATCATGCCAATCCAAAAAATTGATGGTTCTCTTAGTACCGCAATGAAGAATCCGATGATGAAAGCTCCTAACAACGTAAGAACAGCAATAACCATCGTTTCTTTCATTGTTAATTTTCCATCTACTATTGTTTTTTTACCACCACTAAAAGGGTTTCTCTTATCTTCCGTAATAAAACGATCCACTCCAGTTTGGTAGTCAACAAATTCATTAACAGCATTTTTACCAATTTCAATTAAGTAGATTCCTAGGAGGGCAAGTACAAACCACCCAACATCTAATGTTTTTGTGTAACCATAAGACAAAGCCGCCGCGATAAACATTGGAATGGTAGATGCAATCCAAATTTTCGGATCAGACAATTGCCAAAAGCCTTGCCAAATTCTTTCCATCATGGTCACCCTCATTCTTATATATTTTTTTAGTAGATATTGTGAAAAACTTCACAATATCTACTTTTATTTTAGCATAATTTTCTTGTAAATGAGTAAGTTAATTTGTTTTTGTAGAGGATTTTTTGTGAAATAATATATTCTAATACGCGAAACTAATTATTTTTTTGTTAAAATGGTTAATACGATGTTTTTTACTATGGGAAGAGGGAAATCAATGAGTAAATTATCTTCATTAACAACAATGTTTGCTTCCTTACAATGGTTATTTTTTATTTTTGCCAATATCGTTGTCGTTCCTGTATCTATAGGATTTGCCTTCGATCTTTCGTCGGCAGATATTGCTTCTATTTTAAGAACGTCTTTGATTGTAACAGGAATAGCTTGTATGTTACAGGGGCTTTGGGGACATCGCTACCCTTTAATGGAAGGGCCGTCGGGAGTTATATGGGGAATGCTTTTGAATTTAAGTTTATCTGCCCCAGTTCTTGGATTGAGTTTAACGGAAGTAGGGGGAGGCATTGCAACGGGGATGTTACTTGCTGGTGCCGCTACCCTTCTAATTGTTGTTCTCAAACTCATTCCATTCATTAAAAAAGTCTTCAGTCCAATGGTGCTGAGTGTTTATTTATTCCTCCTTACCTTTCAACTTGTTTTTGTATTTTTTAAAGGGATGCTAAAGGTAAATGAGGATGGGACGTTGGATTTACCAATAACTTTATTTTCATTTTGTATTGCAATCTTAGTGGCGCTTATAAAAGTAAAAGGTAGTAAGATGGTCGGGAATTTTTCCATTCTAATTGGTATGATAGGTGGTTGGATTTTGTACAGTTTACTTTTTCCGACTGAACAACAATTAAGCACGGGGGCTGTAGGTCTTTTCAACTTGTTTCCTCTTGGGAAGCCTAATTTAGAGTTAGGAATTATTGCTATTACATTTTTAGGTTGCCTTATCAATTTAATCAATACCATTACATCTATCCAAGCTGCTTCTAAATTAATGAATGAAAAAGCAGAAATGAGTCAATATCGAAATTCGTATATATTGACAGGTCTTTATACTTTTGCAGCGTCTTTGTTTGGGTTAGTTTCTTATGCACCATTTGCATCATCAATCGGATTTTTGGAAAGTACACAGATTTATAAGAAAAAACCTTTTATTATAGGCGGAGCACTGATTTCTTTACTCGGAATCGTTCCGTATTTTTCTTTACTACTTGCAACATTGCCAATTACAGTCGGAAACGCAGTTCTTTTCGTAGCTTATCTTCAATTGTTTGGAACTTCTTTAAAAAGTTTAGGTGGGTATTCGTTTAATTCCATAACAATCCATCGAATTGCCGCTCCTGTTCTCATTGGAGTTTGTTTAATGACTGTTGGAACGGAGCTTTTTAGCAATTTTCCAGCGGTGATTCAGCCTCTTATCAGCAATGGATTTATAATGGGAGTATTAATATCTATTTTTCTAGAAGCTGTAGTAAATTGGGATACATTAGGATTAGAGAAAATATCGGCAGAATAACTGATAGGAGAGCGATATAAAATGCACGTATTTTTTATTACGGGTGCCTCAAAAGGCATTGGTTTTGCACTAAGCAAGGAGTTAATGCATGAAAATAACTTACTTGTTTGTGTAGCGCGTACTAAAAATGATGAACTTTTTCAAATTGCAAAAGAAAAAAACTGTAGATTGGCCTTTCTTGAATATGATTTAGCTGAAAGTTCTGGATTAGGGGAACTAATGAAAGAAATGCTTAGTTTTATGCCTGATCATTCGGAATCAGTTACTTTAATTAATAATGCAGGAGTCATCGACCCGATTGGACGAACAGAGAGTAACCAACCTGAAGCCATCATTAAAAGCATTGCGGTGAATCTAACAGCTCCAATGGTTTTGACATCTGCTTTTATTAAACAACTTGATCAGTATCCTATTTCCAAAAAAGTCATTAATATTTCGTCTGGTGCTGGTCGTCACCCATATTCAGGCTGGAGCAGTTATTGTGCGGGTAAAGCGGGTCTTGACCACTATACGAGAGTTGTTTCCGAGGAACAAAAGCATCAACCAAACGGTGTAAAAGTCATTTCTATCGCTCCAGGAATCATTGATACAAGTATGCAGGAACGAATTCGTGAAAGTAATAAGAAGGAATTTGAACTGCTTGATCGGTTTGTGGAGTATAAAAAGCAAGGGATGCTTAGCACACCTGAACAGACTGCGAAAAAGCTTATCCAAATAATAAAAAGTGAAACCATTAACGACCTGGAGGCTGTTATAGATATAAGGGATTTTCAAATTTATTAATTGGCGGTTATCAATATGTCATGCCTGATGACGATAAAAGAATCGTTTCATATTTTGTAAGGATGACGCAAACAAGAGAAGAAGCTTTAAGTTATACGGTATTAATCTAAAAGCTCATTATCGTTTGAAAAATCTTGACTCCAATAGATTAGAAGAATTTACTGGTGAAGATTTCATGGTTAATGGGTTTACGATCTAAGCAAATGAAAAATGGGAATCTCATGTTTTATTAATCGATTCAATTAAATAGACTAGAATTGTTCAAATAACTTTTAAAACAGCCAGTGGGAAAACGTTAATTCCACTGGCATTTTCTATGATTAAGAAATTAACTAGTCTATTAATCTCCTTTAATTTTACAGGATTTAGAAAAGAAGCTGTTCAAAGTAAAGTTAGGGCCAATGATCCTGACGGTGTCTATACATCCAGTGGATGGTCACGATGAAGCGTTCAATGTGTCCTTGACCGCACAAAAAATGAGTGCCAGGTAACGATGGAGCATCCAATGTGCCCTTCACCACTAAAAAAATAAGTGCAAAGTAAAGATGAACAGCTTTTCATCTTCCACTCGCATGTAAAGGACTGATTTAATAAATCAATACTTCCTATCATAATTAGCCAAAGCCAATAATGGAAAAATATATCGATAGCTATGATAACGAATGTAAAATCCTCCACCCATTCCTTGACCGACAGGATAATCTGTAGTCCAGTCGTCCTTATCAATGGCTTCCATTAAATATGAAATCCCAGATTGAATTTCTGGAGTAGGTTGATCGTGAACTGCAATTAATGTATCAATTGCCCACGCCGTCTGTGTGATATTACTTGCACCTAGAGGGGTGTACGTACGGTTTGTATCACTTTTACACGATTCGCCCCAGCCGCCGTCTTTATTCTGTATGTGCTTCAACCATTTTATTGCTTTTTGAATTTTGGCGTCAGTTGGATCTCCTCCCGATGCCATTAACCCAGTAATCGCCGCCCATGTTCCATATATATAACATATTCCCCAACGTCCATACCATGACCCATCTTTTACTTGATGGTCCATTATCCATTCTTTCCCTCTATCCATCATTTTTGTATTTTTAGGCAAGTTCGTATAGAAGCCAAGAAACTCAAGGGTTCTGCCCGTTAAATCAGCACTACTCGGATCTGTCAATAAAAACCTTCCACCTTCAATGGGCAGCAAATTTAATATTTTTTTATCTACATTTCTTTCAAACGCTGGCCAACCACCGTCTGAATTTTGCATAGAGGTTACCCAATACACACCTTTATCCCACGATTCTCGATATCGTGCATCTTGTTGCACAAGTGGGGAAATGGCTCTTAATGATGCTGTTGTATCATCGACGTCGGGTTCTATCGTATTGATATCTGAAAATCCCCATCCGCCTGGAGGAATCCCGGGATTATGAATTGCCCAGTCCGCGTACTTATCTTGTTGTCTGCTAAGTAAATATTCGTTTGCTTGTGAAATCATCCGATCATCAACTGAAACACCGGCCTTTTGAAGTGTAAAGCTAATTAAGGAAGTATTCCACACATTAGCGGTTGTATATTGCATATGCGTATGTCCGTCAATTTTACTTTTCATTGCCTTTAAGCCTTTGACAGCTTTAACGATAAGCGGATCTTTCCGTGAATGTCCTAATGACATTAAGGCAAAAATCATTAAAAATGTAGCGCTGAAATAATTATATAGAGTCCCATCTGGTTCTATACGATTAAGCATATATTGTTTTGCCTGTTGCATAGCGAGCGAGTGTATATGCTGTGGCAAGCCTATAATGCTTTTTACCCCTTGCTCAATTGATGATAATATACCTCTGGATTCACGAGTTTCTGTCCATTTAAAAAAATCATCTGATCTGGAAATATATAAATCTGATAAATCTGGGCTCCTTTTTGTTTTTTTACTAAACTTATTATCGCCTAAAATCATTAGCGGTGCTAAATTAACCCTTCCAAACGAAGAGATATCAAAAAAATTAATTGGAAAGGATGTAGGTAATAGAATAAACTCTACTGGTATTGGGAAGTGGGTCTTTTGCAGAGTTTGTCCGGTTAATGCAAGCATAACTTTCGTAAACATATGGGCTTTTTCAATGCCACCATGAGCCAGTATATATTCTTTGGCTTTACGAAGCTGTTCGTCTTTTTTTGTATAATAGCCTGAATAAAGAAGTGCATAGTAGGATTCTACCGTTGAGGTTACATTTCCTTCATCTTCATCATAAAACAACTTCCATGAACCGTTTTTTTCCTGTTTACTCAAAATCCGCTTCGTCAAATCCATTATCAACTCTTCATCATTTATTCCCAAAGTTCTTAATAAAATAATCATGTAAGCATCTGTAGATATCCCTGTATCAAACGCGTAACCCCAAGAACCATCACCCAATTGGTCATTTTGCAATGTATGGATCAAACTTTTTATATGTTCTTTTACATGATGCTTTTCCACCATAACAACTCCCTTATAGGTCTATATCCATAACATATTCCATAAAAAAATAAAGGATTCTCTATGGGGTGATCCATCATTTTTTTAAATAAAAAGTTAAAGGAAAGGCGAAAACTCCCAGAAAAATTAGTATATATGAAGTCGGAATTACTAAAAAAGCAAAGAAAGATTCCAGTAAACGAAATGTTTTTGACTTCGGAAGAAAAGCAAATCCTTCAAAATATTCGTTTGCAAACTGCTCGCTGGAATATAAATAACGTGACTAGGACAAAAGCATATCTTGATTTTTTTTGTAGTTATTCTGATATCCAGTGGGCATTTCTAGGACATATGGTTTCAAGGAATGGCGGCTGGAATATGACTGATTTAAAAGGGGATCTTATTTCCAAACTCATGAATGACGAAACTAAAAATGTGTTTTTTTCTTTTTTAGAACGTGGAAATTGGCTTATTTTTCAAGATGCTTTTCCGCAATTTTTATTGTATGCGGAATGCGTTCGAAGAAATAAAAATTTATTTTATCTACTTCCATATTTAAACGTATCGCTATTTATGCAAGTCATATGGGAGTATTATTGGCGCTTTCGGGATCGCTATGTTCTAGCAATCGCTCAGGTAATTAATGAACAAAGTTATTTGGAGCACCGAATTATTCATAGTCCAAAATATAAAGATAAAGTGCTGAATTCTTTCCAGTTTGTTTTACAAGATTTTTTATCGGTTAATCATATTTTATTTCCTTTTTATAATGGAAATAAAATAACTCTTTTAGGGCAGACTCTCCAACAATTTGATTCATTGCATGAACGGATTATGCTTGGAAAAAGATTGTATCGAATCCTTTTTCATCATAGTGATCAGTATGAGAAGTTTTATCATTGGGCCACTTCCAACCCTCATACAGGATCACGCAAGGATTATTGGAAAAATGTTTTTAATGACGTTAATGAGGGCGTTCCTGGTAAATATTCGCGGCGGCTTAAAGAATGTCAGGTGAAAAAAGGGGAACCGAAACTGTATAGTCCAATTCTAAGAATAGCGTGGGAGAATGTAAAGCACCCTGAAGCTGAATTGGGTGATTGGTATAATCATTGGGATGTAATTAATTATTTACTTGAAGATGATCAAGATATCAACGGCCAAATTGAAGGTGACTATTGTGAAGCATTGGAGAAACTCGAACTTGCTGCGATGGCGAAAAATATTATTTTTAAATAGATATTTTCCATATATAGTTACAATGTTTTTTGCTGCCGTACTTGGGAGTTTATTAGATTTATATTTTGTGAAAAATGGGTTATATGAATTTCCGCTACGCCTATTTCCTCATCTCTTTTCCATAAATATTATCTTTACTTTATGTGCTCTCCCATTACTGACATTGTTTCACTTAATAATAATGAAAAAAATAAACACTCTTGAAAGATGGTTAGTCATTTTGATTATTAGTTTTTTAGCGCCTTTAGGTGAAATGATATCGGAAAGGTGTAGTTTATTTATTCATAGTGAAAGATGGAATCATAGTTACTCATTTATAGGATATTTTATTTACCTCATCATTGCATGGAATTTGTTCCAGTGGTTAAGTGAAAAAAGTCTTCATATAAAATGAAACTACATTGCTATACTTAAAGAAATGACTTATTTTTATAATAATAGAAAATGTCATTTTTTGGAGTGAATGAATATGAGGGCAGTTCATTTCGGTGGAGGGAACATCGGAAGGGGATTTATTGGTAGTTTATTATTTCAATCGGGTTTTGAAACATGCTTCATAGATGTGAATAGTGAGATTGTTGATCAGCTTAATGATAGAAAGCAATATATCGTTAAGCTCGCAAATCGAACCCAAGATGAATTGATCATACAAAATGTACATGCAATAAACAGTTCTTATCATAGGGATGAGGTTATCGAAGCGATTGTCAATGCAGATCTAGTGACAACGGCAGTCGGTCCTACTATTTTACCCCATATTGCAGGTCTTCTTGCAGAGGGGGTAAAAAAACGTATTAATACAACAGGAAAACCACTGAACGTCATCGCCTGTGAAAATATGATTGGTGGGAGTACATTTTTAAAAGAAAAGGTATACGAAAATTTGGAAGAAAATGAACAAAAAGATTTTTCAAAGTTTGTTGGATTTCTCGATGCTGCCGTTGACCGAATCGTACCGAATCAAGTAAACGAAGATCCATTAACTGTAACGGTAGAACCATTTTATGAATGGATTGTGGATGAAACAAATATTGTAGGGGATATGCCATTTGTAAAAGGTATTATTTTTGTTGATGAATTGAAACCTTTTATTGAACGAAAATTGTTTACTGTAAATACAGGACATGCAGTTGCGGGATATTTTGGTTATATAGCTGGTGTACAATCAATTTTCGAAGCGCTTAACAATGAATATATCAAAATTTTAGTAGAACAAACATTATCAGAAACCGGTGAATTATTGATTGCAAAATATGGTTTTGATAAAAATTTGCACGATGACTATGTTCAAAAAATAATCGATCGCTTTGCTAACCCTTTCATACACGATGATGTAATTAGAGTGGGACGATCTCCTATTAGAAAACTGGGAGCTCATGATCGTCTTATCAATCCAGCAAGTCAATATACGGTACGGTTTGGAAAAACCCCTACGTATTTAACAAAAGGTATAGCAGCAGCATTTCATTTTGATTATAAAGATGACTTTGATGCTAGACAAATTCAACAATTGATTAAACAAGCAGGAATTGAAAAGGCAATCGAAAGATACACTCAATTAAAACAAGAATCTATTTTATCCAAAGCGATTTCAAATCAATATCATAATCTACGAATCAATAGGATAAAATAACTATGAATAATTATACAAAAAACATAAATAAAAATATAAAAAGAGGTTGTAAAATAATTAATTACAAGCTATTATACTTATATTGAATACATTACAAGGGGTTGGCAGAATGAAAATCTCATTCAAAAAATCGTTATTTGCGCTTGCTGCTAGTTCTGCATTACTATTAGCTGCGTGTGGCACATCGCAAAACGATTCAAATAAAAATGGAAGTAATGATAATCAAAAGAAAGTTTTACATGTAGGTACCGAAGCAACTTTTCCTCCATTCGAGTTAGTTGATAAAGGAGAACTCACTGGATTTGATGTTGAGTTATTAAAAGCTCTCGGTGAAGAAGCAGGATATGGTATCGATATTAAAAATACTGGCTGGGATTCTATGCTTGCTGGACTTGATAGCAAGGATTTAGACATCGGTATGTCAGGAATCACGATTAAAAAAGATCGTTTAGATTCGTATGATTTTTCCATTCCATATTATGAATCTGAAGGTTTCTTAATATTATTTAAAGATAATGTTGATATTAAGAATGCGGAAGATTTAAAAAATCTTAAAGTCGGTGTTCAGAACGGAACAACTGGTGCAGAAGCAGCAGAATCCGTTGTAGGTAAAAATGCTAAAAACATTTCCAAATACGAATCATCTGGCTTAATGTTTCAAGCTTTGCTAAGTGGTAGTGTTGACGCAGCGGTAACGGATAAGCCAGTTGCTGAGGAGTATATTAAACAAAACCCTGATAGCAACATCCAATCAGTGGAAGATAAAGAACGCTTTAAGCCGGAATACTATGGTATTGCTTTCCAAAAAGGAAGCCCATATAAAGAAGATTTTGATAAAGCTTTAATCACATTATTTGATAATGGAAAGTATACTGAGATCTATAAGAAATGGTTTAATGAAGATCCAGATCTTGAGTCTTTAAAAAATGCAAAATCATATATTGAGTCTTTAAAATAAGCAGGGAATCATATTACCAATTGATTTAACAGAAATTAGATTTTATTATTAAATTAGTGGCTGTCCTTAGGCTATTTGCCAAGTAGACAGCCGCTTTTCATGAGATGACATATTTATCTGAAAAATGTTTCAAAAAGAACTTTTAGGTGAGAGGAGGAGCTATCGGATGGGTAATTTTCGATTTGATATTATTATTGACTATTTGCCATTATTTATTAAAGGCACGTTATTGACACTCGGATTTACAATTGCCGGAATTTCATTAGGTCTTATTTTAGGTTTAGGTATCGGTTTAGGGAAAATGTCTAATAAATCATTCATTCGTCTCCCTTTTGTATGGTATATTAACTTTTTCAGAGGGACACCATTCCTCGTTCAAATTCTCTTAATGCACTTTGCGATTGTTCCACTATTTATGTCTCCTGCCAATCCAATCGTTTCGGCCATTATCGCCTTAGCATTAAATTCAGCAGCGTACATTTCTGAAATTTTTCGTGCTGGGATTCAGTCAATTGATAGAGGACAGACGGAAGCAGCTCGTTCCCTTGGGATGACTCATACTCAAGCAATGAGGCATGTTATCCTACCACAGGCAATTAAACGGATGATTCCACCACTTGGTAATGAATTTATTACATTATTAAAAGAAACCTCACTAGCGGCGATTATTGCTGCACCTGAATTAATGTACTGGGGCCGAGTTGCCGGTTCACAATACATGAGAGTGTGGGAGCCTTACATTTTTGTTTCGATTATTTACTTAGTGTTGACGTTATCACTTACTTATCTAATGGATTATATTGAAAGGAGACTGAAGACTGAATGATCTCCGTTAAACATTTAAAAAAATCTTTTGGAAATAATGAGGTTTTGAAAGATATTTCGCTTGAAGTTAAACCACAAGAAGTACTCGTCGTTATTGGTCCTTCAGGATCTGGGAAATCTACCTTTATTCGTTGCTTGAATTTGCTTGAATCTGTTTCTGGTGGACAAGTAGTTGTAACTGGAAAGGATTTAACTGATAAGAAGACAGATATAAATGAAATTCGAAAAAATGTTGGAATGGTTTTTCAGCATTTTAACTTATTTCCTCATAAAACGATTCTTCAAAACATTACACTTGCTCCGACTAATGTAAAAGGGGTCTCGAAAGAAGAAGCCGAAAAAAAAGCAAAAGAACTTTTAGCAAAGGTTGGCTTGTCCGAAAAAGCGGATGCCTATCCTGATTCACTTTCAGGTGGACAAAAACAACGTGTGGCAATTGCTAGAGCCTTGGCTATGGAGCCGAAAATTATGTTGTTTGATGAACCAACTTCTGCCCTGGATCCTGAGATGGTAGGGGAAGTACTGGAAGTAATGAAGCAGCTAGCAAGAGAAGGAATGACTATGATCGTCGTTACTCATGAAATGGGCTTTGCCCGTGAAGTAGGAGATCGTGTCATTTTCATGGATAATGGATATATTGTGGAAGAAAACATTCCAAATGAGCTTTTCTCAAATCCACAACATGAACGAACTAAATCGTTTTTAAGTAAAGTGCTCTAAGATCTGAAGGCGCCTTTTTCATAGGCGTCTTTTTGTCATAATATTTTAGCAGGAATCTAGCAAAAAATGTCGAACTAGAATAACATACGTTTGTAAAATGGAAGAAGAGATAATCGGGATGACGCATTTACTTTTTATATTTATTGATATCATATTGCCAATTTTTATATTAATTGCTATTGGAATCATCATGCAAAGGATTTTCCAGCTGGACTTATATACACTTGCAAAAATAAACATTTACTTTTTAAGTCCGGCACTTATTTTTATTAAACTATATGAAAGCTCTTTCTCTCTATCATTATTTTTAACTGTAATATTGTTCAGTTTTGGATTCGTTGTGATATTGTATGTAATAAGTATGGCGACCGCAAAGCTGTGTAAATTAAATGATAGGATGAAGCTTTCTTTTTCAAATAGTGTGATGTTTTATAATTCCGGAAACTATGGAATACCTGTCAACGATTTGGTTTTTAGACAGGATCCTTTTGCAATGTCAATCCAAATAGCCGTCATGGCTTTTCAAAATACGCTGACTTTTTCATATGGAGTCGTTGCGCTTAAATCAGTACATGGTGGAAAATTAAAGGCTGTGTTAGGATATTTTAAAATGCCTTTGTTTTACGCTATGTTTATAGGAATTTTATTTAATGTGCTACATATTCCTATGCCAAATTTCATCCTTACGCCAATTTCATATATTTCAAATGCTTTAATTGCCATGGCTTTGTTGACGGTAGGAGCACAAATTGCTCACATTAATATTACCTTTACATATATTCCACTGTATTTAACTATTTTCTATCGTTTACTAGTTGGTCCGGTAATCGCTTTAGTCGGATTACTTATGCTTGGAATGGATGGGATCATAGCTCAAGCATTGCTTATTTCTACTGCAATGCCTACTTCCGTAAACAGTGCAATCATTGCTCAGGAATATAATAATGAACCTGAATTTGCTTCTCAAGCAGTGATTGCAACTACATTATTCAGCTCCTTTACGTTAACATTAGTAATATTTGTTGCCATGCATATTTTCTAAATTACACCAAGAAAGAAGTGATCGATGTGAAAAAACCTCTTAAAGAAATACTTTCGGAAATGACTACATCTGAAAAAGTGAAATATATTTGGGAGTATTATAAATTTTATATTATTGGAGCTGTTGCACTAGTTGTTTTAATTTTCTCCATGGTGCATAGCATCGTGAACAAAAAAGAAGTTGTGTTAAACGGGGTAGTCATGTCGGGATTGTATGACCCTGAGTATATGGATCAATTAGAGAATAAGTTGTATGAAGAATTTTTGACAAAGGAAGAAAGAGATAAATCAAATATTGTGATTCAAACAATCAATTCTTCTACTGATCAATTAGATATGAAGATGGGAGCAGACATGCAAAAAATGGCTGCAGAGCTTTCTGCCGGATATATTGATTTCTTTATTGTCGACAAAGATTTTTATGATAATATGAATGATCAAAATCAATTAATGTCTTTTCAAAAAACAAGCGGAATAACGGATTGGCCGATTCCAAACGAACATCTGCATTTTTCTAAAGAAGATAAGGATGATATCACTGGAATTGATATATCTACAATAGGCTTATTAAGTGGCATGGTGAAAGATGGGGATAAAATCATTTGTGTACCAGCTAACGCAAAGAACACTAAATATATTTCTCGTTTTCTTCAATATTTAAATAAAAATATATAGAGAGGAATGAGGTATAGAATGCGAGTTTTAGTTACTGGGGCAAATAGGGGGCTTGGACTAGCTCTTTGTAAGGCAGCCGTTGAAAGAGGGCATACGATTTTAGCATGTGCACGGAACGGAGAGCAACCGTCTGGAAGCTTAAAGGATCTTGTGGAGGAATATCCAAATCATATTTTTCCACTGGCACTTGACGTAACCGATGAAAAATCGGTAGCGGCGGCAGCAGCAAAAGTAAAGGAAAAATGGGGATCCATTGATGCCATTATTAACAATGCTGGCGTTTTGTACGAAAGGGACGTAAAAATTGAGGAGTTGGATTTTTCTTTACTGGAACTGACGATGAATGTAAATTTGTATGGCCCGATGTGCGTCATCAAACATTTTTTACCATCACTTTATAATGGAACTGATCAAACAATCATCAACATTTCATCTGATGCAGGAAGCATTACTACTGCATATGGCGGAGATTATCCGTATGCCATTTCTAAAACAGCTCTCAACATGTTCACAAAACAGATTAAGCATTATGTATCTGACAAAAATATTAATGTTTATGCTGTACATCCAGGCTGGATTAAAACAGATATGGGCGGGGAAAAGGCTCCAGGTTCTCCTGAAGAAACAGCTAATAATTTATTGGATATTTTAGAAAAGAAAAAAATAATAAAAGAAGACTTATTTTTTATAAAACATAATGGCGAATCTATGAAATTATAAGAAAAAATCTATCCCGCTTATTCATAAGTTGGGATAGATTTTTCTAATGACCTTTTCAGAAAATGTTCTACTGAGAAAGCAGCTACTCCTAATGCTGTTGCAGGAAATGCCGGATCGGAAAACAGTACTTTTACTTCAGATTGATGCGACGTCATCGCACGGTTTTTAACATAATCTTGTACCGTTTTTTCCATCCAAGGTTTGGCACCTGATAAACGATTACCGACAATTATTTTTTGTGGATTTAGAGCATGTACTATATTCACAATCCCCATTCCAAGGTGAACGGCTGTTTCTTTTAATATTGCGATTGCTTGCTCATTCTCGTTTTCTGCAAGTTCAATGATTTGTTCAATATTTGCATTATCATCTGTGACCAATTGAAGCTCCAGTGCTTTTTGAATAACGTATTGTTCAGAAGCATAAAGCTCCCAGCAACCGGTATTCCCACAACGACATGTTTCTCCGTACATATTAATTGTTATATGACCAAACTCACCTGAGAAACCTGAAGATCCTCTATATAACTTTTCATTAATGATGATTCCCGTTCCAATTCCAATTCCTGTACTAATATAGACAAGATTATCTATATTCTTCCCAAGACCAAACATTTTTTCTCCGTAGGCACCAGCATTTGCTTCGTTTTCGATTACGACAGGAATTTGGAATGCCTCTTCAATTACTTCTTTGATAGAAGAGTTTTTCCAGCCTAAATTGGGGGCTAGTACTACTGAACTGTTATTATCAACAATTCCTGGAGCTCCTATTCCAATCCCGACAATGCCATATGGTGTATTAGGAGCTTTAGACATTAATTCCTGGATATCATTATGAATTTGCTTCAATGTTTGCTCGAAAGAAGTTGGGATGAACGTATGTCTCTTTTTTTCAATGATATTTCCTTGCAGGTCGGTTAAAATTCCTAATATATAATTGACTCCTAAGTCGATGCCAATTGTGCATCCAGCGTGTTCGTTAAATACTAGCATGACGGGGCGTCTACCGCCGCTAGAAACTCCTGGACCTGTTTCGAGGATTAGTTGTTCGTCAATCAATTCTGCAACCAATGTGGAAACAGTACCTTTATTCAATCCAGACTTAAGCGCAATGTCTGCACGTGAAATGGGCGCGTATTGAATAATTAATTGAAGCACAATCGTTTTATTCTCTTTTTTTATCAATTGTTGATTCCAAGTAGGATTCATACAGTCGTTCTCCTTTAAGACGTTCAAACTAAAATATATTTTATCACAAATACTTTGTTTAATGAATAGACAAAGAAGAAAAGAAGATGTTATACTATTGGCAAGCAAGTAGTGGCGGATAGAAATACATAATAGTAAATGTAAACGCCATCATTAAAAAATATATGGAGGAGATAATTATGGCATACTTTGATGAAATCAACCAAATTCAGTATGAGGGATCTACATCTAAAAATCCTTTTGCCTTTAAGTATTACAATCCTGAAGAAAAGATCAATGGAAAGACAATGGAGGAAATACTCCGCTTTTCCGTTGCATATTGGCATACATTCACAGCAGATGGAACGGATCCATTTGGTGTTGGAACTGCCATTCGTCCGTGGGACCATCTCAAAGGGCTTGATCTAGCTAAGGCGCGTGTAGAAGCTGCTTTCGAATTATTTGAAAAATTAAATGTCCCTTTCTTCTGTTTTCATGATTCTGATATTGCACCTGAAGCAGACACATTAAAGGAAACATATGAACATCTTGATGTGATTACGGCAATGATTAAAGATTACATGAAAGATAGCAAAGTAAAATTACTTTGGAACACAGCGAACATGTTTACACATCCAAGATATGTACATGGAGCTGCAACTTCCAGTAATGCAGATGTTTTCGCTTTCGCAGCTGCAAAAGTGAAGAAAGGTTTAGAAATCGGAAAAGAGCTTGGAGCTGAAAACTATGTATTCTGGGGCGGGCGTGAAGGATATGAAACGCTTCTTAATACAGATATGAAGCTAGAACTTGATAACTTGGCCCGTTTCTTCCATATGGCTGTTGATTATGCAAAGGAAATTGGTTTTGATGGACAGTTCTTAATTGAGCCTAAGCCAAAAGAACCGACAAAGCATCAATATGACTTTGATGTCGCAACTGGACATGCGTTCCTACAAAACTATGGTTTGGAAAAATACTTCAAATTTAATGTTGAAGCAAATCATGCTACTCTTGCTGGACATACATTTGAACATGAATTACGAGTTGCACGTATTAATGGCATGCTCGGTTCTGTTGATGCCAACCAAGGTGACACATTAATTGGATGGGATACAGATGAATTCCCTACTGACTTGTATTCTACAACTCTAGCAATGTATGAAATATTACTAAATGGCGGATTAGGAAAAGGTGGACTTAACTTCGACGCTAAAGTTCGCAGAGGTTCCTTTGAACCAGAAGACTTATTCCACGCACATATTGCAGGAATGGATAGCTTTGCGATTGGGTTAAAAGTTGCCGCTAAACTTTTAGAAGATCGTGTATTGGAAGATTTCGTCGCAGATCGTTACAGCAGCTACACTGAAGGAATTGGATTGGATATTGTGGAAGGAAGAGCAGATTTCCATAAGCTTGAAGAGTACGCACTTCAATTAGGTAATATTCAAAACCGTTCAGGAAGACAAGAAAGATTAAAAGCAATTGTCAATCAATACTTGCTTGAAACGCTTTCTGGGAAATAAGTGATTACGCGTGCTGGAGTTGAAAAATTCCAGCACTTTCTATATGAGAGGGTGAGATCTGTGAAGTATGTGATTGGTGTTGATTTAGGAACGAGCGCGGTAAAAATATTGCTTATGAACCAGTACGGTGAAGTATGCCATGAAGTATCGAAGTCATATCCGTTAATTCAAGAGAAATCAGGCTATAGCGAACAAGATCCTGAACAATGGGTTGAAAAAACAATTGTGGGCTTAAAAAAAATGGTTGATCAATTTAAGGGGAGTATTCAAGATATTGATGGGATTAGCTTTTCCGGACAAATGCATGGACTCGTGTTATTGGACAGTAACCACAATGTTCTGAGAAACGCAATTCTTTGGAATGACACAAGAACAACGGAGCAATGTAGAAAGATTGAGGAAATTGTAGGTGTAGAAAGGCTTCTTGCTGTAACGAAAAATCCTGCACTTGAGGGATTTACGTTGCCAAAGATTTTATGGGTAAAAGAACACGAGTCAACTATATTTGAAAAGGCAACTGTATTCCTTCTTCCAAAAGATTATTTGCGCTATCGACTAACAGGACTTATCCATAGTGAATTTTCGGATGCAGCTGGAACATTGCTTTTAGATGTAGGGGAGAAGAAATGGAGCGAAGAAATTTGTGAGCTGTTAGGAATTGATATATCCCTTTGTCCACCGCTTGTATCATCACATGAACAAACTGGCACAATTACAAGTGAAGTGGCTGAAAAAACAGGCTTATCACCTGACGTAAAAGTGTTTGCTGGTGGTGCGGATAATGCATGTGGAGCTATTGGCTCAGGCATTTTATCTGATGGAAAAACGTTATGCAGTATTGGAACGTCTGGAGTCGTTTTATCGTATGAACAAAGAAATGACCTTGATTTCGGTGGAAAGGTTCATTATTTTAACCATGGCGAAGAAAATGCTTATTACACGATGGGAGTAACACTTGCTGCTGGATACAGCTTAAGTTGGTTTAAAGATGTGTTCGCAAAAGACATTGATTTTGAAGAACTCCTAGACGGTATAGATGAAGTCCCGATTGGTGCAAATGGTTTACTTTTTACACCTTATATTGCCGGGGAAAGAACACCGCATGCAGATTCAGTTATTAGAGGAAGCTTTATCGGCATGGATGCATCTCACGAAAGAAGGGATTTTGTTAGAGCCGTCCTCGAAGGGATTACATTTTCATTAAATGAATCAATTGAGATATTTAGAGAGAACGGGAAAATGATAGAAACTGTTATTTCGATAGGTGGTGGAGCAAAAAATAATGCTTGGCTGCAAATGCAGGCTGATATTTTCAATGTGAACATCATGAAGCTAGTGAGTGAGCAAGGGCCAGGGATGGGAGCCGCTATGCTTGCTGCCTATGGCTGTGGTTGGTTTTCCACACTTAAAGAGTGCTCTGACAAATTTGTTCAAGTAAACGAAACATTTACACCGAACGAGGAAAATGTAGCATCTTATAAGAAATTGTTTAACTTATATAAAAATGTTTACTCAAGTACAAAAGCATTAAATGAAGGATTGCAGGAATTTAGAAAATAATAAAATGACCGTCAAAGTTGGCGGTCATTTTATGTTCGCTTCAAGCTGGATGTCTACATTTCCTTTTAAAGCTCTAGAAATCATACAGCTTTTTTCTGCTTTTTCCGCAAGTTTTTGAGCAAGATCAATCCGTTCTCCCTCAGCTAAAATTACGGTTGGTCGGTGGATAATGGTTTTATATGTAATAACCCCTTTTTCAACTTCGACAATACCTTCCGATTCCATTGAAAGTTTAGAAACTGAAATAGCTGCGCGCTCCAACATCGCTGCAAGTGTAATGATATAACATGTAGCCGCAGCACCTAAGAGCATTTCATCAGGGTTTGTACCCACTCCTGGTCCATCCATTTCAGGTGGAATAGATACTTTTGTTTTAAGATTCCCTGCATCAATGGTTCCGACACTATTACGTCCACCAGGCCAATCTGCTTTTAATAAAAATGAATGTAAAGCCACTTTAAAATCCTCCGTTTCATGAAACTCGTGTTATGATTATAACATCTAAGATCTTACTACATAAAGGAGTATGAATGATGAGTGAATATCCTCAAGTAAAACATACTGTACAGTTAATTAAGGAATTAGTTTCGATTCCGAGCCCATCTGGTAATACACGAAAAGTGATTGATTTTTGCGAAGAGTATTTATCAGGCCTCAATCTTGAGATGAAAAGAAATCGAAAAGGTGGCTTGCTTATCACTGTTCCAGGAAAAAATACAGATCAACATAGAATGTTGACGGCACATGTCGATACACTTGGAGCGATGGTAAAAGAAATTAAATCAAATGGAAGGTTAAAGCTTGCGATGATTGGCGGATTTCGCTGGAATTCAGTCGAAGGTGAGTATTGCGAAATTGAAACGGACTCGGGAAAAACATATACAGGAACAATATTGATGAAACAAACCTCTGTTCATGTATATAAAGACGCTGGGGAAGCAAAAAGAAATGAGCAAAATATTGAAGTAAGAATTGATGAAATAACTAATAGTGAAGAGGAAACAAGAAAACTTGGGATTAATGTTGGCGATTTCGTTTCATTTGATCCGCGTGTGCAAGTAACTGCAAGTGGTTTTATCAAATCAAGACATTTGGATGATAAAGCGAGCACGGCTATTTTACTGCAGTTAATTAAACATATTCATACCGAAAAGATTGAATTGCCTTATACTACTCATTTCTTAATTTCAAATAACGAGGAAATTGGATATGGTGGAAATGCTAATATCTCTCCGGAAACTGTAGAATATCTAGCGGTAGATATGGGAGCACTTGGTGAAGGGCAAGCATCAGATGAATACACGGTTTCCATTTGCGCAAAGGATTCTAGTGGTCCATATCATTACGGTTTAAGGAAGCATCTCGTTCAATTAGCGAAGGATCATAATATTGAATATAAAGTAGATATATATCCATATTACGGTTCTGATGCGTCTGCAGCGATAAATGCGGGGCATGATATCGTTCATGGTCTAGTCGGCCCTGGGATCGAATCGTCCCATGCATTCGAAAGGACCCATGAATCTTCACTTATTAATACGGAAAAGCTTTTATTAGCTTATGTACAATCGCCGATTGTTAACATTTAATTTGAAGTGAAAGTCTTTAATAAATAATGAAAAATTAATCAATGTCCGGACTCGTGCAAACTATATGCAACGACTGTCCGGACAAATGCATTTATTAATATGTTCGCAATTTATTCAATTTTCTTGATTTAGACCAATTTACGAGGAACATTCATATGTTAAGAAGGTGAAATAAAGTACTATGGCTAATAAAACGAATTTCTCAGAAGATGAATTAAAGCAAATTCTTTCAAGTTATGACTTAGGAAACTACAAAGACTCTACGCCTTTTACAAGTGGAACCGTTCAAACAAATATTAAAGTAAAAACAACTAAAGGTCAGTTTGTTTTTAGATATTATGAAAACCGTTCTGTACAATCAGCTTTATTCGAAACGAACTTTCTTGCCTATTTAAAAGATCATGATTTTCCCTGCCCAAAACCATTCTTAAATCAGTATGGAGAGTTTGTGGGAATTTATAAGCAGAAGCCATATGTTCTTTTTGAATATATGGAAGGAGAACATATTACTAATCCTAGTGAAAACCAAAAAACGCAACTGATTAAATTGGCAGCCGAGTTACATAATATTAGTAAAAATTATATTCCATTGTATAAAGAAGATCGATTGAATTATAGTGTTGTAACATGTAGAAAACTAGCAGAACAACAGGCAAAACAATTATGTACAAATAATGCGAAAGAAAAATTAAGATGGCTTGAAAAAGAATTAGAAAGCCTGGTTCTACCAGAATCATTACCTAAAGGGATTTGTCATTCTGACTTTCATTTTTCCAATATTCTTTATAAAGACGGTACATGTAAGGCGCTAATAGATTTTGACGATGCGAACTATACATACTTATTATTTGATCTTATCGTCCTCATTGAATATGGCGCTTGGCAACATGATGTGGACGAATACCTTAATGTAAAAGAAGCGAAGAAAATAATATCAGAATATATGAAGTATAGGCCATTAAGCGATATGGAAAAAAAGCATTTATTTGATATTTATAAATTGAGTATATTGATTGATTGTGTTAGGTATTTTGATAGAGGAGAAGTAGAAAATTTTTACGAAAGAAGAAAAATAGAATATCTAAATCATATAGGAAGAATGAAGTTTTTCGAAAACCTTTTCAGATAAAGCTGCTACTGCAGCAGTTTATGATTTTTTTTGAACTAACCGTTGATATTCATTCTTGCAAGGAATATGATAGAAAAAGACTGAACAACGGAAGGAATTATGTGTATGGCAAAAACATTAAAAGCAGAAGTAGAATCGAGAAGAACTTTTGCGATTATCTCTCACCCAGATGCCGGAAAAACAACAATGACGGAGAAGCTTCTCTATTTTGGTGGAGCGATTCGTGATGCTGGTACTGTAAAAGGTAAAAAAACAGGAAAATATGCAACATCCGACTGGATGGAGATTGAGAAACAAAGAGGGATCTCAGTTACTTCGTCTGTTATGCAGTTTGATTATGAGGGTTTCAGAATTAATATATTGGATACTCCTGGACACCAAGATTTCAGTGAAGATACGTATCGAACACTTATGGCAGTAGATAGTGCAGTCATGATTATCGACTCTGCAAAAGGGATTGAGGAACAAACATTAAAATTATTTAAAGTATGTAGAATGCGGGGAATCCCGATTTTTACATTTATTAATAAATTGGATCGACAAGGACGGACTCCACTCGAGTTACTTGCAGAATTGGAGGAAGTGCTAGGAATCGAATCGTATCCAATGAATTGGCCCATTGGAATGGGGAAAGAGTTTTATGGCATTTATGATCGCTATAACAGCAGAATAGAACAATTCAGAGTCGATGAGGATCAAAGATTTTTGGAATTGGATGAGGATGGCGAAATACTTGGAGATCATCCTTTAAAAGAATCGGACTTATATACTCAAGCTTTGGAAGAGATCATGTTATTGGAAGAAGCCGGAAACGAGTTCTCAGTAGAAAAAATAAATAACGGAACATTGTCTCCTGTATTTTTCGGTAGTGCCTTAACTAATTTTGGCGTCCAAACATTTTTAGAAACCTATTTGAAATTTGCTCCGTCTCCTCAACCAAGGATGACAAATGAAGGGGAAATTGATCCATCTTCCGAAGGTTTTTCAGGTTTTATTTTTAAAATTCAAGCGAATATGAACCCTGCTCACCGTGATCGCATAGCTTTTGTCAGAATATGTTCTGGTCAATTTGAACGTGGCATGAATGTGGCTCTCACACGAACTGGAAAACAAATCAAGCTTTCCCAGTCAACACAGTTCCTTGCTGATGATAGAAGCACTGTCAACGCAGCAGTCAGCGGCGATATCATTGGGCTATATGATACCGGGACGTATCAAATCGGCGATACGATTTATGAAGGTAAGCAAAATATTCAATACGAGAAGTTACCTCAATTTACACCGGAATTATTTGTAAGAGTCACTGCAAAAAATGTAATGAAACAAAAAAGCTTCCATAAAGGTGTTGAGCAGCTAGTACAAGAAGGTGCTATCCAGCTTTATAAAACATACAGAATGGAAGATTATATTCTCGGTGCTGTAGGACAACTTCAATTTGAGGTTTTTGAACACAGAATGAAAAATGAATATAATTCCGATGTCATTATGGAATCAATCGGATCAAAAATCGCAAGATGGATTGAAAACGACAAAATAGATGAATCACTTTCAAGTCAAAGAAGTCTACTCGTTAAAGATCGATTTGATAAACCTTTATTCCTATTTGAAAATGATTTTGCTTTGCGTTGGTTCCAAGATAAGAACCCTGATATTAAATTGTACAATCCGATGGATGAACATGATTGAGTTATAAAAAGTAGTGTCTTTGTGAAAACAAGACACTACCTTTTTGTGTGCCAGGCATGTTCATCAACTAGACGGTGAAAGTCCGTTATGGGCGTAGGGATATGCGAACCATTAGTCGAAGGCAAGGGTGTCCACGGCGACGTGGAATCTGAAGGAAGCTCTAGGCAAATCCTCGGTCTGAGGTATACGAATCACATTCGAGGTTATTATTTCAGGATGAGTCTGCAAAACAAGATAAAGTCCAAAATATCCCCAGATGAAATAATAATAAATGTGGCAGATATATGAGGAGAAAGTTGATGTACTTACCCTGGGAGATCTCTTAGTACCTCGTACAAGAGAACCTATTCAGCGATGAATAGTTGAACTAAGAGAAGTCAGCAGATGTCGTAGTACCAACACATAGAGTTGGGAAGGACGGAACGAAAGGAGAGACTATGTTAGGGTCATTTACGAGATAACCATGACACAGCCAACCTCTAGGACTATTGAGAGGCAGAATGTTCGGAAAACAGGAGCACCCTCAATAGAGTGGAGTTATCCTCGTACAACCCCCATAACATAGGAACAGTATGCAATTTACTAAAACTCTGATAGAGATAATTCTAGATAGAGATAATCTAAACCAAGCCTTTGAAAGGGTTAGAAGAAACAAAGGAGCAGCAGGAGTCGATGCGAAAGATATTGAAGCTACTCGCCATTATTTAAAGGAAAATGGTGCGGAAATTATCCAATTAATTAAAGCTGGAAAATATAAACCTCAGCCTGTTAGAAGAGTTCAAATACCAAAGCCCAACGGTGGAATTCGAAACTTAGGAATTCCTACTGTAACTGACAGGGTCTTTCAACAAGCGATAGTTCAAGCTCTAACTCCAATATTCGAACCGCAGTTTAGTCAATATAGCTATGGATTTAGACCGAATAAAAGTGCTCATCAAGCCATTGAGCAAGCTAGACAATACATTGAGAATGGCTACAACTTCGTCGTAGACATAGACCTGGAGAAATTCTTTGACAGAGTCCAACATGACAAACTGATGTCCCTTGTGGCAAAGTCCATTACAGACAAGCCTGCTTTGAAACTAATTAGACGGTATCTTCAAGCAGGAGTCATGGAAAACGGAGTGGTTACAGTTAATCGAGAAGGAACACCGCAAGGTGGTCCACTAAGTCCTCTTCTAAGTAATATCATTCTTAATGAATTGGATAAAGAACTGGAGAAGCGCGGACACAGGTTTGTCAGGTACGCAGATGATTGTAATATCTACGTTAAAACTCAAAAGGCTGGAGAAAGAGTTAAGAAAGGTATTACAGAGTTCATTGAAAAGAAACTAAAGCTCAAGGTTAATGAAGAGAAAAGTGCAGTGGGAAAGCCGAGGGCACGTGTATTCTTAGGAGTGAGTTTCTACAAAATTAAGAAGCATACGAGGGTATATGTGCCTAAGAAATCAAAGAAGAGGTTTGAAGATAAGTTAAAGAGACTAACCAATCGTAATTGGGGAGTAAGTATGGAGTATCGAATTGTGCGACTTAATCAGTTAATCCAAGGATGGGGCAACTATTTTAAAATCGGCGATATAAAGAAATACGCAAAACTTTTAGATGCGCATATCCGAAGAAGATTAAGAGCATGTCGCTGGAAGGAATGGAAGAAAACTCATACAAAATACAAGAACCTTATAAAGTTAGGCATTTCAAGAAAGGAAGCTTGGAGGAATTCCAACTCAAGGAAAGGTTATTGGAGAATATCTAAATCTCCTTACCTAGATATAGCTTTAAACAAGGAATATTGGCAACAATTAGGATTGAAATCTCTATCATCAATTGTAAATTCATAAACTTTCGAACCGCCGTATACCGAACGGTACGTACGGTGGTGTGAGAGGTCGGCGCCGTGAGGCGCCTCCTACTCGATTGATTATGTAACCAAAACTTCTGTGAATAACAATCTCCCAGAGGGAGTCAGTGAATATCTTGCTAATCTCCATTTTCCTAATAAACTCAACGAGCCTACTCTTAAAGGTTATCAATCTGTGTATTGAGAGCTAAGCAACGGAAAAATCATTGATGAACAATCTCAATCCGTGTATTGAGACCTTGAGCAATGAAAAAATCATTGATGAACATCCTCAATCCGTGTATTGAGTACTTGAGTAATGTAAAAATCATTGATGAACGGCCTCAATCCTTGTATTGAGACCTTGAGCGATGTAAAAATCATTGATGAACGGCCTCAATCCTTGTATTGAGACCTTGAGTAATGTAAAAATCATTGATGAACAACCTCAATCCGTATATTGAGACCTTGAGTAATGTAAAAATCATTGATGAACAACCTCAATCCGTATATTGAGACCTTGAGTAATGTAAAAATCATTGATGAACGACCTCAATCCTTGTATTGAGACCTTGAGCAATGTAAAAATCAACGATGTACGACCTCAATCCGTGTATTGGGACCTTGAGCAATGTAAAAATTATTGATGAACAACCTCAATCCTTGTATTGAGACCTTGAGCAATGTAAAAATTAAAGATGAACGACCTCAATCCGTGTATTGGGACCTTGAGCAATGTAAAAATTATTGATCAACAACCTCAAACTTTTTGTTAAGACCTTAAACACTGCAAATATCAATGACGAACAATCTCAATCCGTGTATTGAGACCTTAAGCAATGTAAAAATCATTGATGAACAACCTCAATCCATGTATTGAGCCCTTGAACAATGTAAAAATCATTGATGAACAACCTCAATCCAGACATTGAGACCTTGAGCAATGTAAAAATTCACCTATGAACGAACTCAATCTGTTTTTTGAAACCTTAGCAATGCAAAAGCCATCGTGGAACAAATTGTTCAATTGTTATCTCCATAATACTCACCTGTAGCTTTTTCATTTTTTCGGACATACTACCATAAAGGGAGGAATGTTTATGGCTAGAAGAAATAGGACACTTGTTCCTGGGGCAAGAGCCGCTTTAGATGATCTTAAAGCAAAAGTAATGTCTGAAAAAGGATATGATGTAAATCCAAACAACCCTAATGAAGTAAAATATGAAATCGCAAGAGAACAAGGTATTCCGTTGGAAAAAGGCTATAATGGACATTTGTCGGCGGAAGAAGCGGGTAAGGTTGGGGGTCCCATCGGAGGCAATATGGTTAAAGAGATGGTTAGACTAGCACAAGAAAAATTAAGTAACAATAGCCAAAAATAAAAAGCCGGACCATGCGCACCGGCTTTTTATAATGACAAAAATAATCCATCATTTCAATATATTTCCACTTTGTAAATTGTTATAATTGTAAGCGTTAAGGGAGTGGGAAAGGGGCATACATAATGAATTTGAGTAATTTTTCAATAAAGAGACCTGTTTTTACAATAGTAACAATGTTTCTCGTCATTATATTAGGAATCGTATCACTTTTAAAGATACCATTGAAATTAATACCTGAAATTAATCCTCCAGTAGCGGTAGTTGTTACATCTTATCAAGGAGCAAGTCCGGTTGAAGTCGTTGAAAAAATAACGAAACCATTAGAAGCCAGTCTTGCAACGTTACCTGGTATTAAAAATATACAATCTGTTTCAAGAGAAGGATCGAATTTAATCCTTTTAGAGTTCTCATGGTCCACATCCATTGATGATATCCAAAATGACGTACTTCAACGTATTGATCAGACCCCAATCCCTTCAGATGCAGGGAAACCGCGATTTTTGAAATTTGATCCTTCTCAGTTCCCAGTTATTCAACTTTCACTTAAAACTGATAAAGATGAAAAGAGTCTTAGAAATTTAACTGACAAGTTAACGACGGAATTATCAAAAGTAAAAGGAGTCGCAAGTGTAAACGTCACGGGAAAATTAATAGAAGAAATCAACGTGACAATTCATCAAGATGATTTGAAAAAATATTCATTATCACAAGCGGATGTAGTGAGTATTATTCAAGCTAACAATATCTCAACTCCTGGTGATACAGTTCTCACTGAAGGAAAAGAGCTAACGACCCGGATCATGAGTATGGTTCATTCAGCCGATGAAATTGCTAATCTTGTTATTACGGTAAACCCACTAAATGGAGAGAAAATTAGAATCAAAGATGTTGCTATGGTTAAGCAGCAGGAGCAAATCTCAGAAAGCATAACAAGGACAAATGAAAAGCCATCCGTATTGTTGAATGTACTTCAAGAGTCTGACGCTAATACGGCCGAGGTTTCAAAGGATTTTCAAAAAGAATTAAAGACTCTTTTAAAGAAGGATCAATATAAAGGAATTGAATCAGACATCCTTTTTGATCAGGGTGATTACGTAAGGATAGCGATTGGGAATATCGCGAATTCATTAATCATCGGTGGAGCATTGGCAATGCTCGTATTGTTTTTCTTTTTAAGAAACATTAAGAGTCCTCTCATTATCGGAATTGCCATCCCTTATTCTGTCATCGTGACATTTGTATTAATGTTTTTTGCAGATTTTGCATTAAATATTATGACATTGGGAGCACTTGCTCTTGGCATAGGAATGCTTGTAGATAATGCTATCGTCGTAATTGAAAATATTTATCGACATTTATCTATGGGTAAAGAGCCAAAACAAGCGGCATTGGAAGGGGCAAAGGAAGTTGCTGGTGCCATTACAGCTTCCACTCTTACAACAGTTGCTGTATTCTTACCTGTTGTTTTCATCAGTGGTCTACTAGGTCAATTATTCAAGGAATTTGCTTTTACGATTTCTTTTAGCTTATTTGCTTCATTATTTGTAGCTTTGACTGTTATTCCAATGTTAGCGAGTAGATTCTTAAAAAAGCGACATGGTGACTATGAAGCGATACGTCGTAGATCGAAACCAATGAATATGCTCGACCAATCCATTCGTTGGTCATTGCGACATCGATTTTTTGTATTATTTATCGCAATCGTATTATTTGTAGGTGGATTATTCGGAATGACTACAGTTGGTATGCAATTTCTCCCGCCAACAGATGAAGGTTTTTTCAGTGTAAACGTTAAGCTTGAAAATGGCGCAGCATTATCCGAAACCGAAAAATTTATTAGCATAATAGAAAACGAGTTAAAAAAAGAAAAAGATGTTGATGTTTATGTCAGCTTAATTGGGTCCACACAAGAGTCTACTTTTCAAGGTGGAGGATCGGCTAATAGTGCCGAAGTATATGTAAAATTAATACCTCTTGCAGATCGAAATAGATCCTTATTTGAAATTGTGGATGATATTAAGCCAAAGATTGAAAAAGAAGTAGGGAAAGTAAATAAAGAAGCTAACATCCGTTTTAATGTACAAGCTGCATCAGGTATGGCACCACAAACGTTGACATTTAATGTAACAGACACGAATAAAAAGAGATTGGAAGATAGTACAGATAAAATTTTCAATGCATTAAAAGATTTGGAAAATGTATCGGATCTATCAACAACAATCGCAAATACAGTGGAAGAAGTACACATATCGATAGACCGTGACAAGGCGTTTGAAGCAGGACTCACTCCTGTCCAAATCGCAATGATATTCAATGACGCCACTCGAGGAGTCCAAGCTTCGCAAATCATAACGGAAGATAAGGAAGTGTACGGGATTTTCGTGGAATATGAAGAAAGCATTACGAGGGATGTTGATAATTTAAAATCCTTATTAATTAGAAGACCTGACGGATCTTATGGCAATTTAGGGGACTTCGCAAAGATTGAAATAGGAACAGGCCCAGTGGAAATTCAACGTATTAACCAACTAGATTCAGTAGAATTTACATTAAAATACAGTACAGAAACAAACTTAGGAACAATGTCAAAAGAAGTTGAGTCGGAAATTGCATCTTTACACCTTCCTAGTGATACGGAGATCACATATAGCGGTGAAAAGGAACTGCTTGAGGACTCAATCGATGATATGATTATGGCATTCATTTTAGCCATTATTCTTATTTATATCGTCATGGCAGCTCAATTTGAATCATTTAAATATCCTTTTGTTATTATGTTTACTGTGCCACTCATGGTTATTGGTGTCGCCATTGCCCTAGTTACTGCACACATGCCGATTAGCGTACCTGCTTTTATCGGAATCATTATTTTAGCTGGAATTGTTGTAAATAATGCGATTGTCATTGTTGACTATATTAATCAACGCAAGCAAGCAGGATTATCTAGTTATGACTCACTTGTGGAATCAGTAAAAGACCGCGCTCGTCCAATTTTGATGACTGCCTTAACAACGATTCTCGGTTTAGTACCACTTGCATTGGGGATAGGGGAAGGGACAGAAATGAACCAACCAATGGGGGTAACTGTTATTGGTGGATTAATAAGTAGTACCTTTTTAACGTTATTTGTCATCCCGGTTGTTTATAGCTTATTTGATCCTGAAACAAGGAGAATGAATCGGAAAAGAATAAGATGGAAGAAAGAACATAGTTAAGTTAACAGTGAAAATAATTATAGGTGTGAATTTGCCAAAAAGAGATGTTTAAAAGTTACATCTCTTTTTTGTTTTTATCTTGAAAAGTTACTTCAATTCGATTATTATCTAATTAGATAATAATAAAAGTAGGTGTGTTTATAGATGCAGTTAAATAAAATTGTTGAATTTCATAAAGCATTAGGCGATCTCACGCGGATTAAGATTATTGCTTTGCTACAGCAAGGACCGTTGCATGGTCAGGCAATCGCAGAGAAGCTTGGACTTAAGCCGCCTACCATCACACATCATATAGCAAAGCTGCGTGAAGTTGGATTAATTAGAGAACGACGTGATAAAAACACAATTTACTTTTCATTAAATACAAAAATTTTAGAGATGAATGCAAATGCTATTTTATCTGTAGGAACGGGGGGTGTGTCCAATATGGAAATGTCTGTGACAGAAGAAGAACGGATAAAGATTATTCAAAATTTCTTCACAAAAGAAGGAAAGTTGAAAAACTACCCTGCACAGCGTAAGAAAAAGCTTGTTGTGCTAACACATATGGTTAAGGGATTGGAATTTGGAAGGGTATACCCTGAGAAAGAAATCAACGAGTATTTAAAACAGTTTCATGAGGATTATGCAACATTAAGACGTGAACTTATTATGTGTCAATATATGTACAGGGAAAACAATCAATATGAATTAAATCCTATTGAATTATGGTGGTTAAAGTAAGGAGGTGTCTAAGTTTCAGACACCTGTTTTTTTGTAAATCTAATTAGATAATTGTGAAATTAGATGAGTATGAAAGGAGTTGATATTTATGGGCCTTACGTTTCTTAAAGAAGAAAAACAATACCGTCGCTTATTCCTAGCTGGAATTGTTAACGGTATTGGAGACCGTTTTAGCTCAGTTGCTGTGCTTGCCATGCTTTTGCATATAACTGGTTCAGGCTTTGCTGTAGGGGTGACATTAGCAATACGGCTTATCCCTTTCTTATTATTTGGACCAATAGGGGGATGGGCAGCTGACAAATTTTCACGAAAAACGATATTAGTTACGACAGACCTTGTTAGAATTGTGTTTGCTTTATCATTTTTATTTGTACACAGCAAAGAGGATCTTTGGATTGTCTATATTAGTTCATTCATCTTAGCAGCTGGGGAAGCTATTTACAGTCCAGTGCGGAAATCATCTATTTCGACCTTAGTGAAGCAAGAAAATTTAATCAAAATTAATAGCTTGGAACAAGTTATGGTTGGGATTGTTTTAATTATTGGTGCCTTTACAGGTGGGATTGTTTCTGCAATCTTTGGGGCAAATATTACATTTTGGCTAAATGCGATTTCTTTTCTAGGTGCGGCAGTTATTTTAGCTACGATAGCTTTACCTAAAAATAAAATGGAGAAGGATATGATAACAGAAGGAAGAGAGAAACGATCTAATTCAACATTTCGAAAAGTTGTGTTAATGTCAATTCCAATCCAAGTTCTGCTTATTTGCGAAATATTAATAGCTTCAATAAATGGGATAGATAATGTCCTTATCAGTGTGTATGCCGTAAATGTGTACCATCTTGGCGATGTAGGAGTTGGTCTTTTTTATGGTGCATTAGGAATGGGCTTAATGTTAAGCTTTTCTGTAGCTAATCGTCTTAACAAAAATTTCTTAGCTATAGGTTTAATTTGTATTATGCTCGAAGGGATGTTCCTTTTGCTGTTAAGTAAAACACATATAGTTTGGATTGCTTTCTTCACGTTTTGTGGAGCAGCTTGTATGGCTGGAGTTGGTAATACTTGTTTTGATACGATTCTCATGAAGGAAATTCCTGAAGAACATCGAGGAAAAATGTTTGGACTAATGGCGACCATAGGTAACACCATAATGGGGATATCTATGTTTTTAGCGGGTTCAGCATTACAATATATTTCACCACGGTCTCTAGGTATGATTGGCGGAATTGCCTATATTATTATCGCCACTTTGCTCTTGACTGTCTTTTCAACGAAAGTATACCGAAAGAGAGGAACTATTTATAGATAGAAATTAAATTGCGTAAAAGAATGTAAATTAATTGATAGCCAAAAATAAACGGTCAAGCAGAATTGCTGAGTGTATAAAGACTCTCAGTAGTTCGTCTAATTCTATTAGACAGACTTTTCATTTTTGACTAGTATCTTTTAAGAATATTGCTTTACTAGATTCCATATATTATAATATTAATAAATAAATACATTTGACGTTAAGTCAAAGGGGAGTAGCGTTAGGTGAACGAATGAATTTCACCTAAAACAAAGTCGTCATTTCGTGAAGGAATTCACCGGCTTTGTTGGCATAATGAATGTCCAGCAAGACCTTTGCCCATATGGCAGAGGTCTTTTTGTTTTCATTGAAATCAAAATTTCCTGCCTGGGGGGATGTAAAAAAAAGGAGGAAATTTGATGGATTTATCGATTATTTTAGAGTATGGATGGGTATTTTTAGTACTCATTGGATTGGAAGGTATACTTGCGGCAGACAATGCCGTAGTAATGGCCGTAATGGTAAAACATTTGCCGGAAAAACTACAGAAAAAGGCATTGTTCTACGGATTGTTAGGTGCATTTATTTTCCGCTTTGCCGCACTATTTGCGATTACTTTCCTCGTAAATGTATGGCAAATTCAAGCAATAGGCGCCGTGTATTTAATATATCTTGCAATTCACCATATGGTTAAAAATAAAAATAAAGAGAAAACCACAAAAACTGTTAAAAATAGTAAAGGCCAATCATTTTGGATGACTGTTTTAAAAGTAGAGATAGCAGATATCGCATTTGCGATTGATTCCATGCTTGCAGCTGTCGCCTTAGCTGTAACATTAAAACCAACTGGATGGTTCCAAGTTGGCGGAATCGACGGTGGACAATTTACAGTTATGCTTTTAGGAGGACTCGTCGGAGTCGTCATAATGCGTTTTGCGGCGACGTCATTTGTAAAACTTTTAGCAAAATATCCTACACTGGAGACAGCTGCCTTTTTAATTGTTGGCTGGGTTGGAGTGAAATTATCAATCTTTACCTTAGCGCACCCGAATGTATCCATACTTGATGAACATTTCCCAGAATCTACCGCATGGAAATTAACCTTTTGGATTGTGTTAATAGGTATTGCCTTAGGTGGATATTTAATATCAAAGAAAAAAGCCATTCATAAAAGACAATCGGCTAATTTATATAATTAATATTAAGAGGAAGCTAATCCAGGTGATCAGCTTCCTCTTTCGATTTATTGTTGCTTTCCGCCTAATTGAGCTTGTGCTTGTTGAACTAATCTTTTTGTTATTTCTCCACCAACTGATCCATTAGCTCTTGAAGCTGTATCTGAACCAAGAGTTACTCCGAATTCTTGGGCGATTTCATATTTGACTTGATCTAAATATTGTTCTATTCCTGGTACAAGTAATTGATTACTGTTTCGATTGGCCATTTAAATGCTCTCCTTTTATTTAATTTACTTCGTACTTATAGTATGGACTCATACAGAAAAAGCATAACTGGTAAATGCATCACCTTTATCTGAAAAATGTATATAGTGGAAAAGGCATGCTAGGAAGAATAAAATGGATGTTTTTCTTTTCATTGCTACACTTTTTCTTTAATATAGAAGCATGATGTAACATTGGGGGATAATAATAGGCATGAAACACTTAAAGAAACATAAGTTGACTAGGCTAACTCCGTTTAGGATCCTAGTTACATATTACGTATTAACGGTCGCTTTTTCGGCAATTCTTTTAAGTCTTCCGTTTGCCCGAAAGCCTGGTGCTGAATGGTCCTTTATGGATGCTGTGTTTACGGCTGCAAGTTCTGTCAGTGTAACGGGATTAACAACTGTAAATATCGCTGAAACATTTACAGTACCTGGTATTTTTTTATTAATGTTTGTGTTGCAAATAGGCGGAATTGGAATTATGACTATCAGTACGTTTTTTTGGCTGCTACTAGGGAAAAAAGTTGGACTGATGCATAGACAATTAATTAGAACCGATCAAAATCAAATCAATCTTGCAGGCCTTGTTGCACTATTAAAACAAATTATATACATCATTTTAATGATTGAACTTTTTGGTGCTCTTGTGCTCGGAATTTACTATATTAAATATTTCCCTACTTGGCAGGAAGCATTATTACAAGGTTTATTTGCTTCCATTAGTGCAACGACAAATGCTGGATTTGATATAACAGGGCAATCACTTATTCCGTTTGCTCGAGATTATTTTGTTCAATTTGTGACGATGCTTTTAATTATTTTAGGTGCGATCGGCTTTCCTGTATGGATTGAAGTGAAAAGATTTTTACTTCATAAAAATGAAAAGATTCGCTTTCGTTTTAGTCTTTTTACTAAAATTACGACTACCACTTATTTTTTACTATTAATAATAGGAACCGTTGTAATTGTTGCAATTGAATTTAATCATTTTTTTATTGGAAAGTCTTGGCATGAGTCATTTTTCTACGCATTATTCCAATCGACAACGATGAGGAGTGCCGGTTTGCTTACATTGGATGTTAATCAATTGACTATATCCACTATACTTTTTTTATCATTTCTAATGTTTATTGGTGCGTCCCCTAGTTCAGTTGGCGGCGGAATTCGAACAACAACTTTTGCTCTTAACATCCTTTTTCTGTTTCATTTTGCAAGAGGCCGTTCTTCGATTAAAGTCTTTCAGCGTGAAATACATCAAAATGATGTCATCAAATCTTTGGTTGTTTTAATGCTTGCTGTAATATTGACGGGTATGTCGATTTTATTATTATCCATTACTGAAGATGCTAGCCTTATTTCTATTATTTTTGAAGTAGCATCTGCATTCGGTACATGTGGCGCTTCAATGGGCATTACTCCCTACTTATCTGATTTTGGGAAATCCATATTAATTTTGTTAATGTTCATTGGAAGAATCGGCATTTTGTCCTTTTTATTCATTATGTCTAATAATGAAAAAGAACCTGACTTTCATTATCCAACAGAAAGAGTCATTATTGGATAAGTTATTACTATGATTTCTTATAAAAAAGATTTATCATATTTTTATACAGACAACAGGAGGGGTTTATTATGGGAAACAAAATTAGAATTGGGATTACTGGTTATGGAAACTTAGGTAGAGGGGTAGAAGCATCAATAAAGCAAAATCCTGATATGGAACTTGTAGCTGTGTTTTCCAGGCGTGACCCTGCAAGTGTAACTGTAGCAGATCCGAATGTAAAAGTGCTGCCGATCGCGTCTGCTGAGGACTATAAAAACGATATTGATGTAATGATTTTATGTGGAGGATCTGCAACTGATTTACCTGAACAAGGACCGTCTTTTGCAGCACACTTTAATACAATTGATAGCTTTGACACACACGCAAAAATACCAGAGTATTTTGCCTCTATGGATGAGGTTGCAAAGCCTTCCGGAAAAGTAAGTATTATTTCTGTGGGATGGGACCCAGGAATGTTTTCAATTAATAGGCTCCTTGGTGAAGCGATTTTACCAGTTGGAGAAACTTATACTTTTTGGGGAAAAGGCTTAAGTCAAGGACATTCTGACGCTGTAAGAAGAATCAAAGGGGTAAAAGCTGCAGTTCAATATACAATTCCAATTGAAGAAGCTGTAAATCGAGTAAGAAGTGGTGAAAATCCTGAATTGTCCACTAGAGAAAAGCATTTAAGGGAGTGCTTTGTTGTAGCGGAAGATGGTGCTGATCTTTCCGAAATTGAAACAACCATTAAGGAAATGCCACACTATTTTTCGGATTATAATACAATCGTTAACTTTATTAATGAAGAAGAGTTTCGTGTAAATCACTCAAAAATGATGCACGGTGGATTTGTCATAAGAAGTGGAGAAACGGGTGAGGGCAATAAAGAAATCATGGAATTTTCTTTAAAGCTTGATAGTAACCCGGAATATACAGCAAGTGTTTTAACAGCCTATGCAAGAGCTGCATATAAGCTTAGCATAGAGGGACAGGCGGGAGCTAAAACGGTATTTGACGTTCCACCTGCAATGCTCTCTCCAAAATCACCTGAACAATTAAGAAAAGAACTTTTATAAAGGTAAAAAAAATCCGGAGCTTTTTACGGAGGAAACTGAAAATCATTCTTTTTTACAGATTAATTAATTTGCATTAAAAAAGCCGACCGTAATAACCCAGAAGTGGATATTGCGGTCGGCTTTGCTGTTGATTAGAGCAAAAGGTGCTTGACTCCTGCGGGAATACTGGGCAGGAGAGACCCCGCGGAAAGCGTTCGCCTAATCAACAATCAAATCTAAGATTGCATTAAAAAATAAATGGTATTTTCGGTGTCCTCCAATTTAGCTGCCGGTTTTTTTCTGAATGCTTATCGAATCCAATGGATAAATGGTTGGACTTCCGTCTGTAGGTTCGAAATGAATTAATCCAAAAGACGTTCGAGGAATGATTTTTTCGTTTTGTTGATAAGTTTTTATGCAAAAAGGGAACACTTCAATTTGTGTATGCTTATAAAGCTCTCTTTCGTTTAATTTCAGTTCACTCATTAATTTACCTTCTTTTATTATTCCTTCGTAAAGTTCAGAGCGAGTTTTTCGTTCGACAATATCATCCCACCATGCTTTTCGAGGTTTATAACGTCGATTTATTAAATAATCGTATTTCATTAACCCCTCAGCTAAGTCAAAATGTTTCATGTTCTTTTCAGAAAGAAATTGCTTAAGACGAGTAAATAAATCTTCCAATTGGTGACCAATGCGCGACCAGTTTTGCTCTTCCCAATACGTTCCAAATTCTTGGAAGAAATCAAAGGGAGTTTCAAAGCTTTGCGAAGTTAAAAATTGGACAGTTCGATCCATCCGATGATCATTCCAATATTTTTCCAGCACATCCTCCACTTGCTTAATCCTGATAATATCATCAAAATTAATGACGTTATTGCCTAAAATTTCGTAAGGGGCATGATCCATGTATGTGTAGCCAAAATGTTTAGCAGAAATTCTTAATCCTGTACCACGAAGCATTTTTAAAAATCCTAGCTGCAATTCTTCCGGCTCTAGCGCGAAAACATCATTAAAGGTTTGGCGGAAGGAATCATAATTTTCCTCTGGCAGCCCTGCAATTAAATCTAAATGCTGCAGTATTTTACCGCCTTCTTTAACCATGCGCACAGTCCTCGTTAATTTTTCAAAGTTTTGCCTTCTTTTTACGAGTTCATTTGTTAAATCATTCGTCGATTGTACTCCAATTTCGAAGCGGAATAGCCCTGCAGGTGCTTCTTTATTTAAAAAATCAATTACTTCCGGTCTCATAATATCACCGGTAATTTCAAATTGAAAAACGGAACCAGGTCTTCTTTCGTCAATTAAAAATTGAAACATTTCCATCGCATAGCTTCTACTTATATTAAAAGTTCGATCGACAAATTTAATCGTTTTGGCGCCATGATCCAATAAATACCTTATGTCTTCTTTAATTTTTTCTCGATTAAAATACCTTACACCTACTTCTATAGAAGAAAGACAAAACTGGCAACTGAAAGGACAGCCACGGCTCGTTTCAATGTAAATGACGCGTTTCGACAAATGAGGAATATCTTCTTGAAACCTGAAGGGAGATGGCGATTCTCGCAAGTCTATTTTAGCTCGAACGGGATTGATAACGGGTTTTCCGTCTTTCATGTATCCAATTCCCAATACTTTTTCCATTTCCATATTTCCGTTTAACTCGTGTAGCAGCTGTTTAAATGTTTCTTCTCCTTCACCTATAACGATAAAATCAATTTCCGGCAGTCTTTTAAGCCAGTGAACAACGTCATAAGAGACCTCAGGGCCACCAAGGACTATTTTTACATCGGGCATTATTTTTCGTAATATTTCAATGACTTTAATCGTTTCTTCGATATTCCATATATAACAGCTAAATCCGATCACATCAGGCTTTTTATTGTATAAATCCGTAACAATATTCAATGTCGGATCTTTAATCGTATATTCCGCAAGCTCCATATTGAACTCTGGTGCTGCGTATGCTTTTAAGTGACGAATAGCCAAATTCGTATGAATATATTTCGCATTTAATGTACTTGCGATGATTTTCATTTAAAATGCTTTCTCCTTCTATTCTTATTTGAGGAAACATTGTGATAAAAGATAGTTTCCTCCTAGCGAAGCAACCATCGACTTAATTTAAAGTATGGAAGTTTTTAGGTCGATTAATAAGATGCTTTCACTTTTCTTATACAATCCTTCTTATTTTACAGGACTTGGCTGAAAACCTCAATTATAGAAGAAATGAAAAAGCGGGCATTTATTCGCTCTGCCCGCGTGGTTCACTTATACTTTCTTTTATCCGATCTAAAGTTTTCTTCCATCCTGACCATTTTAATTCAATGATTGGTTGCATTACTGTTGTTACAATTTTGCTGGATAATAGGAAAGTGAGTAACAACGAAACGAATAATAATATAATAAATGTTTTCGAATCATATACATATGACTCGATTGTACTTTCTCTAAAAGCACGAACAATAAATCCATGGAGCAAATACACATATAGTGTATTTCTTCCCAATTTTGTAAAAAAGAATTTTCTTTTTGGGATAAAAGCGAAGAATACAGCAATCATTAGAAAATTAATCGTGTAAACTCCTATTCGTTTGATGAATCCTATTGCAGAAAAAGTTTCTAAATAGCTATACGGTTTAGAACCTAACAGCCATTTCTCGTCTAGTTCTGGAAAAATAATGATTACTAAAGCAACAATAAAAATTGCTCCTGTCATTAAAATTCTCGAGCGGGATTCCGATAATAATTGAAAATGTTCCTTTTTCAAATAATATCCAACGATAAAAAATGGAAAAAATACAAATGTTCGTGAAAGGCTTAAAAAATTTGAAATCCAATCGACATAGCCTACAATCAGTCCTAATAGCAACGCTAAGCTTATAGCATATATAGGCTTCAATTTATTAAAACCAATAAGCATGATATTCCAACAAAATAAGCTTATTAAAAACCAAAGGGACCAGTGGGGATTAAAAAAATCGATAGTTAACATTGATTTGCTATATAAAATAAAGTAAAAAATGGAGTATATTACTTGGAAAATTAAATATGGGATGATTAATTTTTTTGTGATTTTTACTATATAGCCTTTTTCATAAATCCCTTTTGCAAAAAATCCTGATACGAGAATAAACGCGGGCATATGGAAGGTGTAGAGCAATTTATAGAGAGTGGAAAAGAATAAATTGGAATCAATATATGATTGAATTAGATGACCAAACACTACCAAGAAAATTAATATAAATTTAGCATTATCAAAATAGTAATCTCTTTTCGCCATAAAAATCACCAGTTTCATAGTTGATGGCGTTATTTTACCCTGAAAAAACGAAGTATAACATTACGTTTTAGTATCGATTGTATGACAAGTGACAAATATTCCACCAAATTGTTAAGAAATCGTGACAACTTGTAAAAAGAATGTCTAATTTTGCGAATCCATTTACAATTACAAATATTGTTGAGATAATGGCATAGTTGAGTTTTAAGGTCAATATATGGGGGAGAACTAGAAATGTATGGGAGAAATAAAGAAAAAGCACTATTTTTAATAAGAATTCAGGAAAAACGTGAAAAAATGTGTCTATTTGGTAGAGTTTATGGTCTCAATTCGCATAAGACGATTCAATGCAGTCAAGAGCTTGATTCTTTATTAAATGAATATTATCTACTTTTTCAATCTATCAACAAGAAAAAGTCGGTTGCGGCACCTCGAATGGCTGTAGCACATAGTTATGTAAGGCAGTATTCACTTCCTTATGCTAAATAATACATCTATCTAAAAGGAATTAGGCAACCATAAGTCGAATTGTATTGTGAAAGAAAAATAGAATAGGAGAGGAAAGAATTTATGGGAAAAGCAGCGTTACAATTATATTCTGTAAGAGAAGCCGCAGAGAAAGATTTCCTTGGGACTGTGCAAAAAGTCGCTGATATGGGATACGATGCCATTCAATTTGCGGGCTATTTTAACACTCCAGCCCATGAATTAAAAAGCGTTCTTGATGAAAAAGGTATCACTGTAGCAGGTAGTCATATCATGCTCGATGCTTTTAAAGGTGAGCAATTAATTGAAACGTTTAAATACAATCGAGAAATTGGCAATAACTTATTAATTGTTCCAGGTATAGCTCCTCATTATCGTGATAGTGAAGATGCTTGGAAAAGAACAGCTGAAGAATTCAATAAAATTGGTCAAGCATGTAAAAAAGAGGGCTTCACATTTGCTTATCACAACCATAATTTTGAATTTGAAAAATTTGGAGATACTACTGGATTTGATTTATTATTTGGAAATTCAGATCCTGATTTAGTAAAAATAGAGCTCGATTGCTATTGGGCAACATTTGCAGACCTCGACCCACTTGACCTTATTAACCAGTACGGAAATCGGATTGTTTCTCTTCATCTAAAAGATATGACAGTTGAGAACGGTAAAAAGAGAAGTATTGAAATCGGTTCAGGAAGCTTGGATATTGCAAGCTTGCTTGATGTCGGAACGAAAAATGATGTGAAATGGTTCATCATTGAGCAAGAACAGTTTGATGGTGATCCGATGGAAAGTTCAAAAGTAAATATTGAGAATTTAAAAACGTTAATGAACAAATAAGCTTATCTAACAACTCCGATTTTTCTATAGTCGGAGCTTTTTTATAATGAAAGGACATAGAAGTTTTTTATTAGTTTGTATTTCAGAAATAAGGTTAGCACTGTCCAGATGAGTATCTATCGAATAGCAAGCTTCTGGTCATTACTTTTTCGAAAGTTAACATTGGTTCGACTTGTAGATCTAGCTGCAAACACCACCTCTTTAGGTCAGAAACCAGCGTCAATAAAAGTCAAAGCTCGGCTTTTTTTCCTAAGTACATTTGCTTGGGACAGGCACTCTGGATGTGGTGAAGGAAGGTGTTGTAACATGACCTGCGCCATTCTGGAGTTTCTACGTTTATGGGCAAGGTGCTTACGCTTTTCTAAAAATATCATTTACTATGAAAGGATGAGATGATTGAGCCTCGAAGTGGAATTAATCCTTGATGTGAAAGCAGAACTTGGAGAAGGACCTTCATGGGACGGGGATTCTAACGTATTGTATTGGGTAGATATTCTCGGAAAATGTATCCATACATATGAACCTACCACTGGCAAGACTGGAATGATTCAATTACATGAGCATATTGGAGCAGTCGTACCTAAAAAGGGCGGAGGTTTTGCCGCGGTTCTGCAAAGTGGATTTTATGAAGTTGATCTACCTTCTGAGAAATTGACAGCGATCGCAGACCCTGAAGAGCATTTACCAAATAATCGTTTTAATGATGGAAAATGCGACCCTAAAGGACGGTTTTGGGCTGGAACGATGCCATATGATGGTGAGGAAGGGAAAGGGAATTTTTATGTCCTTGAACCGAATGGTCATGTTAAAAAGGTGTTGGATAATATAACATGTTCCAATGGAATCGCTTGGAATCCCGAAAATACAACTATGTATTATATTGATACCCCAACAAGGCAAGTGGCGGCATTTGATTATGATCTTGAAACTGGGGAGATATCAAATAGACGTGTGGCTGTTGAAATTCCTCAAGGAATGGGTGTACCGGACGGGATGACATCTGATGTAGAGGGGAATATTTGGGTGGCGCATTGGGGAGGTTATCGAGTTACAAAATGGAATCCGAATACAGGAGAAATGTTGGATTCTATTCCGATTCCTGCACCACAAGTGACATCATGTGTTTTTGGTGGAAATAATATGGATGAGTTATATATAACAACTGCTAGAACAGGCTTGGACGAAGAAACATTAAGGGAGTATCCTCATACTGGTGGTTTATTTATGATAAAAACGAATACTAAAGGAGCTCCAACCTTTAAATTCGGAAATTTAAGAGACTAGAATGTTAAATGACAATAAAGATGTTTAATTATGTTTATAAATTCTAATCATAGTACTCATTTAAAAGGAAATGTTGGTTAAGGGACGTTTTCAATAAAATTGGATATTTTTGTTGAATTATAGAAGAGAGTGTAAACGTTCCTCTTTAACTAATGGAGCAGGTTAAAAAAGTTATTTGTAATTGAATTCTGAAAAATTAGTTATATATTTAATTTCAGATTTGAGTAAAAAATACAAAGGCGGTATTAAATTGACCGAACTTAAACTGATTAATACTTACAAAAGCGAACTTCAAAGTTATTCATTGGAACAGCTAAGATATATATCAGAAGAAGGGGTTTGGTCTATTGGGCAAATGTATGACCATTTAATTCTTGTTGCCCATGAGTATCTAGATAATATGGAAACATGTGCTACCTTAAGTAATGAACAACCCCTAGGGAAAACGGAGTTTGGTGAGCATTTATATAGTAACGGAGGGTTTCCACCAATTAAAATTAAATTACCGGATGAACTAAATACTCCACCTAATAATTCGGATAGCAAGGACGAACTTATTAGTAGATTGGAACAAGTAATTTTAAGGATGAGCAAATGGGAATCGAAAGTGGATAATATAAACCCAAATTATAAAGTCGAGCATGGAGGATTCGGTTGGCTTAATGCAAAGGAATGGTATGATTTGGTTGGTATGCACTTTCGTCATCACTTGCGTCAAAAGGACGAGTTAGAACAAAGGTTTGTTAAGTACCGGGTGCGTTAGTAAAATAGTTATAGGTCTTTTTTGCAGTTCTTTTCCATATTTCCAATAGGAGCAATTGTAGAATATTACTTTGTTTTAACAACATTATTGAATTTAATGAATACAGGTTAAAGAAAAGTATATAACTATTTTTTGAACACCGTTCCTTATCGGAACGGTGTTATGTGTGGTTTGAGTATTAAGATTAAACAATTTTTTTGTTAATAAACATAGAATGATCGTTAAAGGGTAAACTGTCCAAAAGAAAAAATAGGAGGTTTACGTATGGAAGATCACTCAATGACTTTAAAAAATAAAGTAGCCATCGTAACCGGTGCTGCCTCGGGTATTGGTGCAGCATCAGCGATAAGACTTGCAAAATCAGGTGCCTCTGTTGGACTTCTTGACCTAAAAGAAAAGAATGCAGAAAAGGTAAAACATGAAATAGAACAGATTGGCGGAAAAGCGATTATTATGGATGTCGACCTATCTGATCCAGAGCGGGTGGAAAGCTCCGTTAATCAAGTAGTCTCAGAATTTGGACGACTTGATATTGTGTTTGCGAACGCTGGTATAAATGGAGTTATTACACCAATAGAAGATTTTGCACCAGATGAATGGGATCATACCATTTCCACAAATTTAAAAAGTACATTTTTAACTGTAAAATTTTCCATACCTCATCTAAAAAAAGATGGCGGTAGTATCATTATTACGAGTTCGGTTAATGGTAACCGAAAATTTTCAGGCATAGGCATGTCTGCATACAGCAGTTCAAAGGCAGGGCAAATGGCGTTTGGAAAAATGGCTGCTCTAGAACTAGCCAAATATAAAATTCGTGTGAATATTATTTGCCCAGGTGCGATAGAAACAAATATTGGAGAAAACACGCATCCGAATGAGGAAAAACTAAAAAAGGTGCAAATTCCAGTAGAATATCCTGAAGGAAGCCATCCACTCGAGGATCGGCCTGGGCAACCTGAACAGGTTGCCAATCTTATTCACTTTTTAGCATCCGATGCGTCCAATCATATTTCTGGTTCTGAAATATATATTGACGGAGCGGAAACGTTGTTATAGATTAATGAAAGTTCTTTTGTCCGTTTTTAGATGTACTGGAGTAATTACCTGAGACTATTTGGGACGAAAATTCAATTGTTCGGGAAGTAATTGTTGAAAAAGTCACAATTCCTTCTCGCATTTGATCCAATCGGGAAGGAACTGTGGGTAAATGTCACAATTCTTTCCCGCATTTGTTTGAATCGGGAAGGAAATTAGGAAAATGTCACAATTTCTTCTCGCATTTGATCGAACCCGGAAGGATTTAGGAATATGTCATGATTTGGTCTCGAATAAGCTCCTAATGAAGATCGATATGCGGTAATCAGATCTGTAGAGGTTAAATATGATAGCAGGTATAAAAAAACTGTCCAGCCGTAATGGCTTGGACAGTTTTATTCATAATTATGAACGTGAAACTAAAGTAATATCATTTTCCGATAACACAGCTTGCAAATTCTTTTCCTCAGGATAATCAAGGATAAAATCAGCTATTTTATCTTCCAAATGTTCTTGGATAACCCTACGAAGGGCGCGTGCTCCGAAATTTGGATGGTATCCTAGTTCAACTAACTTTTCTTTTACCTCATCCGTAACTTCAAGTTTCATTTCTTGTTCAGTCAAACTTTGATCAAGTTCATTTAGTAGAAGTTGAACAATTGATATTAAATGACTTTTTTCTAGCTTATTAAATTCAATAATATTATCAAAGCGGTTCAAAAACTCTGGTTTAAAGAAAGAACCAAGTGATTCAAGAATGCTTGTTTCTTTTACAACATCGCTTTTACCGAAACCTACTTGAATTTGTTTTGCTCCGCCTGTGCCAGCGTTACTTGTCATAATGATGACAGTATCTTTAAAACTAACAGTTCTTCCTTGACTATCTGTAAGGCGTCCATCCTCAAGAATTTGTAGGAACATGTGCTGCACGTCTGGATGTGCTTTTTCGATTTCATCCAAAAGAATAATGCTATATGGATTCCTACGAACTCTTTCTGTTAATTGGCCAGCTTCTTCATGGCCGACATATCCAGGAGGAGAGCCAATTATTTTTGAGACACTATGTTTTTCCATGTATTCGCTCATATCAAGGCGAATAAGAGCATCCTTCGTTCCAAATAGTTCTTCAGCTAAGCTCTTAGTCAATTCTGTTTTCCCTACACCAGTTGGACCGACAAATAGGAAGGAGCCAATTGGACGATTTTTTGCTTTTAATCCTGCTCTACTGCGGCGAATTGCTTTGGACACTTTTTTTACAGCTTCCTCTTGGCCAATGACCTTTTTAGCAAGGTTTTCTTCAAGATGCTTCATTTTTAGCTGCTCTTCGCTTTGAAGCTTTCCAACAGGAATTCCTGTTTTGAATTCAATAATGTCTTGGATATGGCTAACCTCAACAATAGGCTTGTTTTTACTTGAATGATCGTTTAACGACTTTTCAAGACTTAATTCCTCTTCACGAAGTTTGGCAGCGAGTTCATAGTTTTCTTCAGATAATGCTGCTTGTTTTTCTTGTTCAATTTCAGAAATTCGTTGCTGTACATCTTCATAATTTGGTGATTTCATTGTCAAGTTTAACTTCGATCCTGCTTCATCCATTAAATCAATCGCTTTATCTGGTAGATAACGATCTTGAATGTATCTGCTGGAAAGCTCCACACATGCTTTAAGAGCAGCTTCACTGTATTTTACTTGGTGATAGTTTTCATATTTTTCTCTTAGTCCTTGTAGGATTTCAAGAGCTTTGTCGATAGAAGGTTCTCCGACCTGAACCGGTTGAAAGCGTCGCTCAAGAGCAGCGTCTTTTTCAATTTGTCTATATTCTTTTAATGTTGTGGCGCCGATAACTTGAAGTTCGCCTCTAGCAAGAGCAGGCTTTAATATATTTCCAGCATCCATTGATCCTTCTGCAGAACCAGCACCGACTATGAGATGTATTTCGTCGATAAACAATAAGATGTTTTTTCGTTCCTGTAACTCTGTAATTAGTTGTTTCATTCTTTCCTCAAACTGACCTCGAATACCTGTGTTGGCTACAAGTGAAGCAACATCAAGCAAATAAACCTCTTTATTTATTAATTTTGCAGGAACGTCTTTTTCGATAATTTTTAAGGCAAGTCCTTCGGCAATGGCAGTTTTACCAACACCTGGCTCCCCAATTAATACTGGATTGTTTTTATTCCTCCGGTTCAAAATTTCAATAACTCTTTCGATTTCTTTTTCGCGTCCAATAACGGGATCGATAAGCCCCGCTTTAGCAGCATCATTTAAATTTCGACCAAATTGATCTAGAAATCCATTTTTTCTATCATTTGTTTTTGTTTTTACTTTGTTATTTATATGATTTTCCGGCATAGAAAAGCCTTTGAAAAAATCTTCAAATCCACTTGGACCTTGCATTGAGGCACTTAGTTTTTCTTTTTCTATTGCATAGCATTCAGAACAAAATGGTAAGTTCTGTTTATGACCATTAATATTTAAATGGAGTTGAATGTTTGCATGATTCGTTTGACATTTACTGCATAACATGGATATCAATCCTCCAGTTTGATTTTGACTAACTTTGACTATTCGTTTAAAAATAAAAAGGCTTAATAGGAAGGGAGTATTTGACCTATTTTGACCTTGTATACACATTATACACTGACCTTTTTTGACTTTCAACCATTTTCTAATTTTCTTGGATTTTTTTTCGTTGCATTACATATGGTTTAAGAGGATAGAAAATGGAGAAGAGGGGCAATGTATTGAAAAAATGGACAGGCGCTTTACAAGTGGCTGCAGTATATGTTGGTACTGTTATTGGTGCCGGATTTGCAACAGGAAGAGAGATCGTTGAGTTTTTTACTCAATATCGTTTTTGGGGAATTATTTCTATTTTAATAGTTGGATATTTGTTTATTTTTCTTGGGACAAAAATAATGTTAAAAGCTATTCATATCCAAGCTACTTCGTTTGAGCAGTTCAATGTATATTTATTTGGAAATATTTTATCTAAAATTATGAATGCATTTATGATGATTATGTTACTTGGGGTATGTGCGGTTATGCTTTCAGGAGCGGAAGCGCTTTTTACAGAACAGTTAGGTTTTTCTTATACGATTGGTTCTATTGTGACAATCTCTCTTTCTTTATTTGTTATGGCAGTAGGTGTGAAAGGTTTATTTGCTGTTAATACATTCGTTGTTCCGATGTTAATTATTTTTAACTTCATTCTTTTGTTTAACTCGATTAGGAGTAACGAAATATTTACTTCCTTACTCCATATTCCGGAAGGCCTTATAAGTATAAAAGCGATTATCTCCGCCTTTTCGTATGCGGCATTTAACCTCGCTCTTGCTCAAGCCGTGCTTGTACCGATTGCAGTAGAAATTAATGACAAAGCAATTGTAAAGCTTGGTGGATTTATTGGTGGATCATTATTGACGATCATATTGTTTTCCAGTCATATAATTTTATCATCACTTCCAAATCCCATTCTATTTGATATTCCGATGGCAATCATCGTAAAAGGTGCTGCAAGTGGGATTTATTTTATCTATTTACTGATTATTTATGGAGAGATTTTTACGTCATTGATAGGAAATATGTATGGCTTGGAACGTCAAATACATCGTTACGTTCCGATAGGGAGCTTTTGGATCCATGGTGGCATCATCATTTTAGTTTATATAATCAGTAGAGTAAATTATGGAGAATTACTCAGCATTTTATATCCTTTTTTTGGATACGTGAGTTTGATTTTTTTGTTCATCCTCTGGATGAAACCTCTATCCAGCAATGAAAAAAGCGGCTAATCAAATAGCCGCTCCACATTGTTGACAAACGTTTTCAGCTAGTCTGAATGTGTCTACAAACTGAAAGTTAATCAATTTAAGTTTCTATTTCTTTTCAATTGTTTCTGCCATCTTTAAAAATGGATCTAAATAATTTAGTTCTTTTGTAGTAAAGATCGTTAGCTTTAAGATTTGGTCATCCTTTTTCAATAAATAGGCTGTAACGACCTCATCATCCTTCTCGGCTTGATATATATGTGCATTTTCCAACCATTTAGAGTGTTTCACTTGTAATTGTGTAACTTCGGAATTTACAGCAGTTAATTGTTCTTTAATCGTTGATACAGAATCATCCATATCCGTTTCAGATGGTAGAATTTCAATCCTCATAAAGTGGCGGTCGTTTTCTTTTAAATAAAGGACATCTTTATTAGGTTCCTCACCAGTCAATTCAAACTCTGGTAATATATATAGTGAATAGTCCTGGTTATCGCTTGAGCGTAAGAAAGCTGTATCTTCCTTTTTTTCCTTATTCACTTCATACGATAAATTCATTTCAAATAATCTAATTTTCTGTGAAGCATCTTCTTGATCGACACTTTGCTTCTCGTCGTTTTCTGCATTAGTGTCATTTTCCTCTTCAACTACTTTATCTCCTTTTGCGGTGGAATTTTTCTCTTCTTGGTTTTCTCCCGCACCACTACCATTCGTTAAGTTGGCTTCACGACCGCTAGTTCCACACGCTGCTAATAAAAGTATTGCTAGAAAACAAGCAGCCATGAATTTTATTGTTTTCAACATCTTGACTTCCTCCTTGAGTAAAATCCCTTTTGCTTTGTTAGACGCTGTTGTAGAAAAAAACGTTACAATTTGATATTAAATTACGATAGAGGGAAGATAATTAAGAGGAGAAGATCAAAAATCAAATGGGAGACGATTAATAATGGCATGCTTCGTTTCCATGCGTACAATACTCCCCAAACAAGTCCACTTACAAACGCTGCAATAGTAAGAATGAGATATCCAGTAAGACAAAAAGCAATTGCATTAATAAATGCTGAAGCCAATATAGCTTTTCCGATACTCATTTTCTTCATTAATCTTTTTAAGACGAACCCTCTCCAAAATATCTCTTCACCTGGAATAATGATTAAAAACAACACAAAATAATGCCATATCCATTCGAGAGAGAATCGCGTGTATAGTTTCGATACTTGTGAGTTAAAGCCTTTAGGTAAAAAGGAAATGAGCCAATCTCCTGCAGCGAATAATAAAAATAATGCCACTCCCGAAAGAATTCCAATGGATAAATATTGTCTCGTTGAGACTTCATCGTCCAGTTTTTCATTTATGATGGCAAAGCTTATTAAAAACAACATGGTTGCAGTATATAAATACCAAAATACTTGTTTGCTTTCAAAAGATATATATATTAAAAAGAATGCCAATAAAAATCCAATCACTAGTTTCCAGTCTATTATTTTATTTTTCATTATGTCTTCCTTTCCAGTAAAAATATCCGAACTAAAAAAACAGGCTATGTAAGATCTCATTTTTTGAGTGATGTAAAGGAAAGAGACTCTTGGCAAAGTGGTGCCAATATAGACCAGTTAATTCCGGCATTTGTTAAATAGTTACGTGCCGTAATCTTACGACAAGCTTCAACAGTGGAAATCAAATTACAAGTTTATCAGAAACAAAAAATAAAATGCAAGCGAGGACGCTTGCATTTAAACGTTTACAGATTCTTGAATTATTTTATAATTTTTATGATTGACAACCGTTTTTTCTTCTAAGTCGAAGTCGCGATAATTTTCCATATAAGTTAAATCTACTATGACAGAGTTCTCATTTATTTTTTCGACAATCCCTTGCAGACCATCTTTAAATTCAATGATGTTTCCAACTTCAGCGATTTTCATTTATGCTCTCCCCCTTGCTTTTCATCTATTTCTAGTGTTAATTCAAGGTGTAAAACGCTTTTGGTAATATATTGCACTATTTTTAATAAAAGTGCAAGGTGAAATACACAATGTATGACAAAAGAGGTATTATATAGAAAAAAACTAAAACTGGAAATACTGCTAATCTAAGATGAAGAGGAGGAATAATCTTGCGTACAAAATTGAAAAAATTAAAGGATGAAGTTTCAAAAGTGCTTATAGGAAGAGAAACCGAAATTGATCTATTGACTATTTCTTTATTACAAGGTGGACATGTATTATTGGAAAGTGTTCCTGGAACAGGAAAAACATTATTAGGAAAAACCTTTGCAAAAAGTATTAATGGAGATTTTAAAAGAATTCAATTCACACCAGATGTACTGCCAAGTGATGTAAGTGGAATACAGTATTTCAACCCGAAGACAAAGGATTTTGAACTTAGACCAGGTCCAGTTATGACAAATATACTATTGGCAGATGAAATTAATCGTGCTACTCCGAGAACGCAATCTAGCTTACTGGAAGTAATGGAAGAAAAACAGGTAACGATTGATGGAGAAACAATCAAAATTCCTCAACCTTTTATGGTTATTGCCACTCAAAATCCAGTCGAGACTCAGCAAGGTACGTTCCAGTTACCGGCTGCACAATTAGATCGATTTTTCATGAAGTTAAATGTACAATATCCTAGTTTTGAAGAAGAACTGCATATGATTAGAAGGTTTCGTGAAACGGACCCTTATACAGATATAGTGGAGGTTTTAACTCCAGAGGATATATCAAGGATGAGTGCAGAAGTTAGAAAGATCAAAGTTAATGATGATATTGAAAAATACATATTAGCAATTATACGGAATACAAGGGAGCATTCCGACATTGAACTTGGCGCGAGTCCAAGAGCGGCTTTGGCACTGATTCGGGCAAGTCAAGGGGCAGCTTTTTTAGCGGGGAGAGATTATGTAATCCCCGACGATGTTATGAGTATAGCTCAAGCTGTTTTGGCACACAGACTACATATTACGATTGAGGCGTCGCTTACTAAAACGATAGATACTATCTTTAAAGATATATTACAAAGCGTTGCAGTACCTGTAGAGGCATAATTAAGATGAATAACTGGTTTCGAAATTCTAATCCTACTAGTAGATCTTTAAACTATTTCCCTCATATTTTATTACTATTAATCATTATTTCCTTTTTTGCCCATCAAATAATGATGATGTTTATATTTCTTTCTAGTCTATTGATATTCCTATTCCAAACTTACTACTTAAAAATTGTAGGTAATCGACTGAATTTATTCACTGTCAAAGAAAAAAACTATCTCGTCATTGAAGATGAAGGATCGTGGAAAATTACAGTAGTAAATAAAGGATTTCCAATTTTAAAAGCTAGTTTGAAACTTACATTTGATGCGTCGGTGATCCCCTCACATATTCCATATAAAATAAATAATGGTCTTGTAGAAATATTGATTCCTTTTTTTATATGGAAAAACGAGGAGAAGGAGATTGTCATCCCTGTCATTGCGAAAAAAAGAGGGAAATCGATAATTCGGGACGTGACTGTTAGAATACCTCATTTATTTGGAAGCGGTTATATCGATCTAAGTTACCAAAATCATATACATACACAATTTCTAGTCTATCCGCACAGAATTCCAGTCAATATACGGGATTTTGTTTTTGTGAACAAACAAGGATTGCAAGATGTCAAAACATCCTTATTCGTCGATTCGATGCATCCGATTGGCGTTAGAGATTATATGGCTGGAGACCCTTTTCAACATATTCACTGGAAGGCAAGTGCGAAGATGCAATTATTGCAATCGAAAGTATTTTCACCTATTGCATCCCGCGGATGGTTAATCATCATAAATATTTCTGAATACTATTCCATCAATACTAGATTAGAAGAAATGATAGGTCATGCGGCATTCATCATTGATTTTGCCCTGAAACAAGATATTCCATTTTCTTTAGCTGTGAATGTACGGTCTTTCGGGAATACTCCTTTTTATTATTTACATGAAGGAATTGGACCAAAACATAGACAAGCAGCTTTCGAATTCCTTACAGTGCTTTCCTTTTCTTCGCTTTCGTTTCCACCAATTCAGATGTTAAATCAATTAAAAAAGGAAGATTTACCATCAGTCATCATTTTTATAGGTTCGGAAACAGTCGATATACAAAATGCATTGCTTGATTTATCCTCAACAGGACGTTCAGTGTATGAAGTGGAAAATGTAAATGATAAGGGAGTTTTAAGGCAGTGGAGACAAAAGAATTTAGCGGTATAATAACTGTTGGGCAATCACAATGGAGTGTTATTAGAAACTTCTTGTTAAAAGCTATTTTAGTAAGTTTACTTATTTCTCCTATACATATGACGGATTCTATTTATCTTACGATTGCTTGGCCATTTTTATTATTAGTTACTTTGGGTTGTGTAATTGGTTTAGGATTTCAATATGTTAATACAAAAGGGTTTATGTTTAATTATTTCTTGTTTACAATACCTACAATTCTAATATTGAGTATATATTTTCGTTTGCCTTTTTGGCTCTTTCTTTTCTCAGCTTTATTTATTTTCATCGTATTAAAAAGAGAAGTTGAGAACTCTCTAAATGACCCTATTGATGGTGGGGATGGTCTGTTAGCTTCAACAGTAATCGTATCACTTGTCATTTTGATACTAGCTGCTGTCTACTCATTACCATTTTTATATCCAGTACTTTTACTTGTATTGCTTCAATTTATTATTTTTTCGTTTGGAACCTTTATAAGGAGGTACCACGAGAGCGGAAGTGTAAAAGGTAAAAGGATATTCTTTGTTAAATTTTCTACCGGAGTAATCGGGATTCTGGTATTTTCTTTATTGGTAACTTATGTTTTAATGAATTATTTGCGCAAACTACTTGATTATTTGCTTTCAATGTTTGCCAAAGTACTTATTTTCATCAGTGAACCGATCATAAGTTATTTTGCAAAACCATTATCAAATCAAGAGATAGAGAACAAGCTACCTATATTTTCGGAAGAGGAAATGGGAAAAGTGGATTCAGAAATTGTTTTAAATTTGGAGTCCTCTCAAACTCTGAATTATTTTGCTTTATTCATCATTATTATTGTAATTTGTTTTGTTGCTTTTTATCTTTATAAAAAAAATAAGCATCATAGGCGGCAACCTGCCAACCCATATATATCGCCAGAAGGTTTTTTTACGTATGTATCCCCGATCCTAGAGAGAAAGGGAATCAGCCCAAGGTATAGTGATATAGATAATGAAATAAGAAAAGCAATTAAATCACTTGAGAACTATGCAGATAAAAGGAATGTAGGTCGCTATTCATATGAATCATTGAGGGAATGGTTTAACAGAATTGGAATATCAATATCTGAAGATTCCATCGCTATTTACGAAAGTGTTCGTTATGGAAGTATAAATGCAACAAGTGAAGAAACAAATAGTTTTTTTGAAGAGATGAGCATTGTAAAAGGGAAAATAGAGAAAATTAGTAAAAATATTAAAGATTAAAGTTAAAAAATGGCGGGTATATAAATTTTTACGTGTATTTTATTGCACAACCATTGACGAAACACCAAAAATTGGCTACTTTTGTATTAGGAAGCTGAATTAAATTTGCTTTGGGAAAAGGAGACGATTTGGAATGATTGAAAAACAATTTACAGTAACATCTGACACAGGAATTCATGCAAGACCAGCAACAATGCTAGTACAAACAGCAAGCAGATTTTCATCTGATATTCAACTAGAATACAAGGATAAAAAAGTTAATTTAAAATCAATTATGGGTGTTATGTCACTTGGAATTGGTAAAGGTGTAAACATTACTATCAGTGCAGATGGCAGTGATGAAGAAGAAGCTATGGCTGGCATTGAGGAATTGTTCCAAAAAGAAGGACTTGCTGAGTAATGTCCACCATTTTAAAGGGGATAGCTGCATCCAGTGGAATTGCCATCGGAAAAGCATATCGGCTTGTAGAGCCAGATCTTTCATTTAGAAAAACCGCTATCTCTAATGCTGCTGAGGAAATCAGCAGACTTCATTTGGCAATAAATTCTGCCAAAGCGGATCTTGAAGTAATTCGGGGAAAAGCACTAGCTGACTTAGGAGGGGATAAAGCTGCAATCTTTGACGCTCATCTCCTCGTATTAAGCGACCCCGAATTATTAATATCCATCGAAGAAAAAATCAAATCTGACATGTCAGATGCAGAAAGCGCTTTAAAAGAAACGACAGATATGTTCGTTTCCATGTTTGAACAGTTGGATAATGAATATATGAAAGAGCGAGCAGCAGATATTAAAGACGTATCAAAACGAGTAATGGCACATTTACTTGGTGTGAAGCTACCTAATCCAGGATTGATTGCTGAAGAAGTGGTCATCATTGCTGAGGATTTGACGCCGTCTGATACTGCTCAATTGAATAAGCAATTTGTGAAAGGGTTTGCAACTAATATTGGTGGGCGTACTTCACATTCTGCTATTATGGCACGGTCAATGGAAATTCCTGCGGTAGTAGGGACAAAAAATGCGTCTGACCAAATTGAAAATGGCGACATCGTCATTATCGATGGACTTCATGGTGAAGTACATATTAATCCAACTCCGGAAGTCTTAAAAAAATATGAAGATGATTTAAGAAATTTTGAATTGCAAAAATCGGAATGGGCATTGCTTAAAGATGAATCCACCGAAAGTCTGGATGGCAAACGTGTTGAATTAGCGGCAAATATTGGATCTCCCGATGATATTGAGAAGGTTCTTACCAATGGCGGTGAAGGTGTAGGCCTTTATCGAACTGAATTTCTTTATATGGAAAGAAACCAGTTACCTTCGGAAGAAGAACAATTTGAGGCTTATAAAACTGTTCTCGAAAAAATGGATGGGAGACCTGTCGTTGTTCGTACACTAGATATTGGAGGAGATAAACAGCTTCCATATTTAAGTTTGCCATCAGAAATGAATCCATTTCTTGGGTTTCGAGCAATAAGACTTTGTCTTGATGAACAAGATATTTTTAGAACGCAACTCCGTGCTTTATTACGAGCTAGTTTGTTTGGAAATTTAAAGATCATGTTTCCTATGATTGCTACCCTTGATGAATTTCGCTCTGCAAAGGCATTATTGTTAGAAGAAAAAAAGGCCCTTGTAGAAAGTGGAATTTTGGTAGCGGACAATATTGAAGTTGGGATCATGGTTGAAATTCCATCCACTGCCGTATTAGCTGATCAATTTGCAAAGGAAGTTGACTTCTTCAGTATTGGAACAAATGACTTAATTCAGTATACTATGGCTGCTGATAGAATGAACGAACGCGTTTCGTATTTATACCAACCATATCACCCTGCCATATTGCGTTTAGTGAAAATGGTTATAGACGCAGCACATAATGAAGGAAAATGGGCTGGCATGTGTGGAGAAATGGCTGGAGACGAAATCGCAATTCCAATTCTTCTTGGCCTTGAATTGGACGAATTCTCCATGAGTGCATCCTCGATATTGAAGGCACGAAGTCTAATAAAGAAGCTCAACCAAACTGAAATGAGACAATTAGCGGAAGAAGCATTAAGTCTGCAAACAGCAAATGAAGTTATGGAACTCGTTAAAAACAAAATATTGTAACGTAATTGTAATGTTTTTTAAGTGTATATTTTTAAAAAGGGTGGTATAGAATAATAATCATGATTGATATGACGATCTCCTAGTCATTTCATTCTCATTTTTCCCCCTTTTTTTGCCGGACAAATTGTCTGGCTTTTTTTATTTCTTTATAGATAACTTAATCGGAGCAAAAGATTATAAAGACTGCATACTTTAGTGAAGCAATGATTAATTGATGTCCTTGTGAGGTGAAAATGTCATACTTAACTTAACCATTCGTGGTAAAGGTGCCCTATGTCACTAAGAACAGCTCTTCATGGCAATCAAGAAAAATATCCCACTAAGATTATCAATTGTTATAATCGCAAATAGTTCTGCTGAAAGGAAACAAATGACTATATTTTCTTAAACAGGCAAGTGAGGAATTTGGTCTTCCTTATATTAAAAATACTTTAATAAAAAAGTATGGTTGACATATAATATTTTAGAGTGCTAGTGTGGTAGTATCCAATGATGTGTATTTTAATCGGTTGGTCCTTATTTAGAATAATTTCGAAAATTTAGCAAGTATTTACCCCGAAATCTATGATAATATCTCGGTAGAGGATTAATTTACGGCCTTTTTACAACTTAAAGACTAGATTGGAAACTTAAGGAGGAGGAAAGAAAAAACTATTAAAGAGAATTCAAAGAAAATCTGATAGCGTTTACACATTGTAATCCCTACTAAAATGGAAAAAATATTACATTCGGCCATTTCGGAAAATAGTCGAATCTATTTCTTTCAATTATTAAAAAAGGAGAAAAGAATGATAAACGTTGCAATTATTGGTAGCGGGGCTATCGCTCCATCTCATATACAGGCGTATTTACAATTCCCAGAAAGATGTAAAATCATTGCTATTTGCGATATTTATCCTGAAAAAGCAAAAAATACTGCAGAAAAGTTTCATTTAGAATCAGAAATATATGAAAATTATATAGAGATGCTCAAACATACAGACATAGATTTAGTTTCAATTTGTACACCACCATACACTCATGCCGATATGGCTATTAATTGTATAAATGCAGGGAAGCACGTGCTTGTAGAAAAGCCGATGGCCTCTTCGTTAGAAGAATGTGATCGAATGCTTGAAGCAGTGGCAAAAAACAATAAAATTCTTTCAGTTGTCGCTCAAAATCGTTTTAGGACTTCAATGATGAAACTAAAAAAAGTACTAAATTCTCAGTTAATGGGTCAAATTGTCCATACACAAGTAGATTCATTTTGGTGGAGAGGTCATAGCTATTATGATCTATGGTGGAGGGGAACATGGGAAAAAGAAGGAGGTGGCTGTACTTTAAATCATGCTGTTCACCATATTGATATTTTTCAATGGATGAATGGAATGCCCTATGAGGTTACTGCAGTAATGAGTAATACCTCACATGATAATGCGGAGGTTGAAGATATTTCAATTGCTATTTGTAAATATAACAATGGAAGTCTTGCTCAAATTACAAGCTCTGTTATCCACCACGGAGAGGAGCAACAATTGATTTTCCAAGGTAAAAATGCCCGTGTTTCTGTTCCTTGGAAAGTAAAGGCTTCCCAATCACAAGAAAATGGCTTTCCGTTAGATGACATGCATTTAGAAAAGAAAATTACAGAATTATATTCCAGTCTTCCTGAAGTCGAATATGAAGGACATGCAGGACAGATAGATGATGTCTTAACTGCAATTGAAAAAAATGAGAAAGTCTTAATAAGTGGTACGGAAGGTAGGCAAACACTAGAAATGATTACAGCAATCTATCAATCTGCCAGTCTAGGAGGAACAGTAAAGCTACCATTGGATAAAACAAGCCCATTTTATACAAGTGAAAGTATAATGAAAAACGCCATTCATTTCTATGAGAAAAAAACAAGTGTGGAAAATTTTACGGATAATAAAATAACAACGGGCAGTAACCATTAAGGAGGAATGAACACATGAACAAAAATGACGGAATGAACTATGCTCCAAAAGGAACAAAATTAAAAAAAGTAGTTGATAAGGGAGAATTTTTATTTGCTGCTATTGGTTTAAATCATGGGCATATTTATGGTATGGCAAATGGACTGATTGAAGCAGGTGGAGAACTTGTGGCTGTTTACGATCCGGATCCTGAAAAAGTTAAAAAGTTTTGTGAAACATATCCAAACGTACAGGCGGTGGCATCTAAGGAAGAAATATTAAATGATCCGTCTATTCATCTTATTGCCTGTGCAAGCATTCCTTCAGACCGGGCTGATGTTGGTATGGAAGCAATGGATCACGGTAAGCACTTTTTTGTAGATAAACCAGCTTTTACTACAATAGAGCAATTGGAGAAGGCTAAAGAAAAAACAGCCGAAACGGGATTAAAATGGGGCATCTATTATAGTGAAAGATTGCATGTAGAAAGCTCGATATTTGCAGGTCAACTCATAGAAGAAGGGGCAATCGGAAAGGTTGTTCAAGTGATGGGAACTGGTCCGCATCGCGCAAATGTTCAAAGTCGACCAAAGTGGTTTTTTGATCCAAAGTATTACGGAGGAATACTTTGTGATATAGGCAGCCACCAAGTCGAACAATTTTTATTTTATGCAGGTGCAAAAGACGCTGATGTTTTACATAGTAAGATAGGAAATTATCATTATCCCCAATATGAAAAATTTGAAGATTTTGGAGATGCCACTCTAGTAGCGGACAATGGCGCAACTTTTTATTTCAGAGTTGATTGGTTTACTCCAGATGGGCTAGGTACATGGGGGGATGGAAGAGTGTTGATATTAGGTACGGAAGGCTATATTGAAGCGAGAAAATACATTGATATTGCTCGTGATTCTACTTCCGACCACGTTTACTTAGTAAATAAAGACGGAGAAAAGCATTTCGAATGTGCTGGTAAAATAGGATTTCCGTTTTTTGGACAATTCATTCTTGACTGTTTAAATGGGACGGAGAATGCCATGCCACAAGTACATGCATTTAAAGCTGCTGAATTATGCATTATCGCACAAGAAAAAGCAATGAGAATTAATACAAATGGACAAGTGCTTCAAAAATAGGAGATATGTAAATGATCGAAATAATTGGATTACATCATATCAGTTTATCAGTAACAAATTTGGAAGAATGTAAACATTTTTATGGGAATATTCTTGGCTTAGAGGAAATAAAGCGACCAAATTTTAATTTCAACGGTGCCTGGTACAAAATAGATCACCAACAACTTCATTTGATTGTTCATCCAGAGGCCAATACATTAAGAAAAAAAGAGCAAGTCGATACGAAGGATGGACATTTAGCGATAAGAGTTGCAGATTACGATGCTGCTGTAAAGCATTTAAAGAAACATAACGTCCCCCTTATGGAGAACCACGGTTCAAAAAGCGGATTTGTCCAAGTTTTTTGTTTAGATCCGAGCAATAATCTTATTGAACTAAATATTGAAAATCAAGAAAAATATAACTAAAGCCGTGATACTTTCGGCTTAGTTTTTTTATAATACTTCTGTATACTAGTATAATTAATATGGTAAGTGTTTGATGAATGGAGGATTTTATGTGATTGATAAAGAAGCGCAAAGAGGTTCCACAAGGGATTATTCGTATAATAAGCTGAAAATGAAAATACTTAATCTCGAACTTGAACCAGGAACGAAAATATCCGAAAAAGAAATTGCAGATGAGTTCAATGTGAGCAGGACTCCGGTTCGCGAAGCTTTTATGAAATTGGCACAGGAAGAATTATTGGACATTATCCCTCAAAGCGGTACCATCGTTTCTCGTATAAACCTTGATTATGTTGAAGAAGGAAGATTTATTCGAGAAAAAATTGAAAAGGAAATAGTGATGCTGGCATGTAAGGATTTTCCTGATGATTACCTATTTCGCCTTGAAACCAACCTTGCTCTACAAGAGCTTTGTATTGGAAAAAATAATTTTTATCAGCTGTATGAACTAGATGAAGAGTTTCACCGAATATTGTTTTCCGGAGTTGGCAAAGTCAGGACATGGAAAATGCTCCAACTATTAAATAGTCATTTTAATCGCTTGAGACTATTAAGATTGTCCAAAGATTCCAATTGGGAAAGTATCATTTCACAGCATAAATTGATTTATCAACTTATTATCGAAAAAAAACCAGAAGAAGCTAGTCATATGATGGAACGTCATTTACAAATGGCAGTTTTTGAAAAAGAAATGTTGAAGGAGAAATATCCACATTATTTTATATAAATTAAAAGGAGATAATCGATGATCGTTTCATTCAGGTGGTTTGGGCGTAATGATGATAGTGTTTCCTTAAAGCATGTTAAGCAAATCCCAGGAATTGATGGAATCGTTGGGGTATTATCACATATTCCCGTAGGAGAAGTTTGGCCATTGGACCAAATATTAAAATTAAAAGATGAAATTAATTCGAAAGGACTAAAGTTTGAAGTTGTAGAAAGTGTAAATGTTCATGAAGATATTAAGCTAGGATACCCCACTAGGAAACAGTATATTGAAAATTATAAAGAGACCATTCGAAACTTAAGCAAAGCTGGTGTAAAGGTTATTTGCTATAACTTTATGCCGGTTTTTGATTGGACAAGATCAGACTTAGAAAAAATGCTCCCTGATGGTTCCACTGTTTTGGCATATGAAAAAGCAAAAATAGAAAACATTCAGCCTGATGAACTTATACGAAGCATGGAGGAATTTTCTCGTGAATATTCATTACCAGGTTGGGAAAAAGAAAGGCTAAAAGAAATAAAATCGTTATTCGAAAAATATAAACAAGTAACGGAAGAGGATTTGTTTAATCATTTACACTATTTTTTAGGGGAGATTATTCCGGTTGCTGAAGAGTGTAATATAAAGATGGCGTTGCATCCTGATGATCCTCCGTGGTCAGTGTTTGGTCTGCCTAGAATTGTTACAAACAAAAACAATTTAGAAAGAATTGTTAATATGGTAGATAGTCCTTCAAATGGACTTACACTATGTTCAGGCTCGTTAGGGGCAAATCCAGAAAATAATATCCCGAAAATAATGAAGTATTTTTCCGAAAAAGGGAAAGTGCCATTTGTACATATTCGAAATATCAAAATCTATGAAAATGGTGACTTTGTAGAAACATCTCATAGAAGTGATGATGGGTCCTTAGATATTTACGATATTGTGGAAGCGCTTCATAAGGCCGGTTTTAATGGTTACTTCAGGCCAGATCATGGGAGAATGATTTGGGATGAGAAAGCACGTCCAGGATATGGTCTGTACGATCGTGCGCTTGGTATCATGTACATACTAGGAATATGGGATAGTTTGGAAAAACAAAAGGAAGGGTGAATAAAGTGCTTCCAAAATATGATAGATTAAAAGGAAAAACAGTCGTCGTCACTGGAGGAGAAGGCGTACTTGGCAGCTATATGGCTAAAGAGCTTGCCAGACAAGGAATGAATGTAGCGATTTTAAACCGTACGTTTGAAAAAGGGCAAAAGGTAGCAGATGAGATTACTAGCCAAGGTGGCAAAGCAATCGCCATTCAGTGTGATGTTGTAAACTTAGAAAGTGTTAAAAAGGCAGAAGAAGAAGTTTTTCAAACCTTTGGGAAGTGTGATGTATTAATTAATGCTGCAGGTGGAAACCATCCAGAAGGCATGACTGCAAATGAAATATTTTCTATCAAAGATTTGGAAGATCCTGAAGTTAAGACTTTCTTTGACTTAACTTTACAAGGTTTTGAATATGTTTTTAATTTGAACATTATTGGAACGTTGCTTCCTACGCAAGTTTTTTCGAAAAAAATGGTTGAAGGTACAGGGAATATCATTAATATATCCTCTATGAGCGCCTATAGCCCAATGACTAAGGTGCCAGCATATAGTGCTGCAAAAGCTGGCATTGAGAATATAACGAGATGGCTAGCTGTCCATATGGCTGAAACAGGCATCCGTGTCAATGCGATTGCGCCTGGATTTTTTCTAACGAGTCAAAATCAATCTTTATTAAAAAATCCAGATGGCACAAATACGAAGCGTACAGAAAAAATATTAGCCCATACTCCAATGAGACGTTTAGGTAAGCCTGAAGATTTACTTGGAACGTTGTTATGGCTCGTTGATGATGATGCAAGCGGATTTGTGACAGGAATAAGTGTCCCGGTAGATGGTGGATTTTTGGCTTATTCTGGGGTGTGAAAAATAAATTAACGATTAAAAAGGTGGTTTATTTGATGAATTACAGACCTTTAGGTAATACAGGCATCAATGTAAGTGAAGTAAGTTTTGGTACATGGGCCATTGGAGGTTCGTGGGGCAAGACAAATGATGATGAATCATTAAGGGCATTGGAATGCGCAATGGATGAAGGCGTTAACTTTTTTGATACTGCAGATGTATATGGTGATGGACACAGCGAGGAACTTTTAGCAAAAGCTACAAAAGGAAAGGAAGATAAGATTTTTATCGCCACAAAATTTTGCAGAGCTGGAGATATACACTCGCCTGAAAATTATTCGTCTGATGCAGTACGGGCCTATTGTGAAGCTAGTTTAAATCGTCTTAATAGAGACACTATTGATTTGTATCAAATTCATTGTCCACCATTTGACATCTTAAAAAATGGAAAAGTATTCGAAGTACTAGATCGCTTACAAGAAGAAGGTAAAGTTCGTCATTATGGAGTAAGCGTGGAAACAGTCGAGGAAGGCCTATTTTGCCTAGAAAATCCAAATGTCAAAGCTCTTCAAGTAATTTTTAATATATTCCGGCAAAAGCCATTAGAAGAACTATTCCCTAAAGCAAAAGAAAAAGGAGTTGGCATTTTAGTGAGATTGCCGTTAGCAAGCGGATTGCTGACAGGTAAATTCACAAAAGATCATACATTTGAACAAGATGATCATCGTCATTTTAATGAAAATGGTGAGGTATTTAACGTTGGCGAAACGTTTGCTGGGTTAGGATTTCAAAAAGGAGTAGAGTTATCTGAACAATTAAGCTGGATTGCAAATGGAAGGTCGTCGATGGCAACTGCATCATTAAGATGGATTTTGGACCAAAAAAATATCAGTTGTGTTATTCCAGGATTTAAAAATAAGCATCAAATCGAACAAAATCTAGGTGCACTTCAAGAGCAATCTTTTTCAAATGAAGAACTTGAACGACTTACTCGATTTTATTATGAAAAGGTCAGGGATAACATTAGAGGACCTTATTAAAGCTAAAAGGCTTATCCCTATTGATTTGGGAAAGCCTTATTTTTCGTTTTTCTAGCAAAAAGTTTCTGTCTAGCTCCAGTACCTAGCGCCTAACAAACTTTTGGTTTCTTCCTAGGATCTAGTTCTTCTTTTAAGCTCACTGTGTTTCCTTTATCTCGTCAGAATCCAAATAAGGAACGTCGACGGACCTACATCCTGTAGGCAATGTACGTCGCTGAACAGGCGCTTGCTTTTATTCTTTATAAAGCATAAAGTCTATTATTTTTTCTGTTTTTTTATTTAAATCTAGTTTGTCCCATATTGATTCGCTATGAAACTCGACTATATATTGGTCGTAAATCCTGTCACGATTTACTTGTAGTTAGATTTAGATAAGCCTTCACTATTTTAATTAGAAAAGGGACCGAAAATGTTATAATAGGAATAAATTTCATTTTTGATTGGAGGATATACTATGGAACTTGGACTTAAAGGGAAAAATGCTTTGATCGTCGCATCCAGTCAAGGATTAGGAAAGGCAATCGCAGAGCAGTTTGTAAAAGAAGGCACGAATGTGATGATTGCAAGTAGAAATGAAGAACAATTAAAGATAGTACATTCAGAATTAGAAAGTTTGAACGGTGGAAATGTGAGCTGGACACGTTGTGATATAACGAATCCTGAAGAAATTAGAGAAATGGTAAATAGAACAGTTGAAGCTTTTGGTGGGATTGATATTTTAGTCAATAATGCAGGCGGTCCTCCGGCTGGTGGCTTTGAAGACATGGATGACGAAGATTGGCAAAAATCTTTTGAGTTGAATTTGCTATCTTATATACGAATTATTAGAGAAGCACTTCCGCATCTGAAACAAAATGGTGGAAGAATTATAAATATCGCGTCATCTTCAATACGTGAACCCATACCTGGACTAATCCTATCCAACACTTTTAGAGTGGGTATCTCTGGATTAGCGAAAACGTTAGCAGATGAATTTGCTCCATATAATATATTAGTGAATACGGTAGCCCCAGGAAGAATTTTTACAGATAGAATAAAGCAACTGGATCAATCTAACGCTGAAAAGAAAAGTGTATCTGTTGAAGAAGTAGCTGAGAAAGCCCAAGAAAGTATTCCGTTAGGAAGAGATGGAGAACCTGAGGAGTTTGCCAAGGTTGTTGTGTTCTTGGCATCTGAAGGAAATACGTATATGACCGGAAGCAGCTTTTTTGTTGATGGTGGAAAACTAAGATCAATTTAAATTGTTTATGGAGGAATCGATGCTTTGAAAACAAAGAAAACAATTGGCTTCATTGGTATAGGTGTAATGGGTAAAAGTATGGCAAATCATCTGCTGTCAGAAGGATTCAAATTATTTGTATATAGTAGAACGAAAGAGAAGGCTGAAGATTTATTAGCAAATGGTGCAAAGTGGAAAGATACCCCTAAAGAAATTGCGGAAAATGCCGACATAATAATTACAATGGTAGGTTATCCTTACGATGTCGAAGTAATTTATTTCGGAGAAAATGGATTATTTGCAGGGACCAATAAGGGAGCCGTTCTCATTGATATGACAACTTCAACACCGACATTGGCTAAGAAGATCAATGATGAAGGAAAAAAGGTAGGAGTACATACTTTAGATGCTCCAGTTTCTGGAGGCGATATAGGTGCGAAAAATGGAACTCTTTCGATTATGGTTGGAGGAGATTTAAAAATCTTCGATGAAATGATGCCTATTTTTAATATACTAGGTGGAAATATCGTTTACCAAGGCGAAGCAGGAGCGGGTCAACATACAAAAATGTGCAACCAAATTGCCATCGCCTCAAATATGATTGGAGTTTCGGAAGCAATTGTTTACGCAAGAAAGGCTGGATTGAATCCTGAAACAGTACTTAAGTCGATTAGCAGTGGTGCTGCAGGTAGTTGGTCGTTGTCTAATTTAATCCCACGGGTTCTTAAAGAGGATTATTCACCTGGATTTTTTATTAAACACTTTATTAAGGATATGGGAATTGCGTTGGAAGAAGCAGAAAAAATGAATCTTCGCCTTCCAGGACTTGAATTAGCTAAAAAGATGTATGATTCTCTTGCAGATCAAGGCGAAGAAAATAACGGGACGCAAGCATTGATAAAATATTGGGATTAACGATATTACAAGCGTTGAAAGGCAGGAAGGCATATGGAGGATCAATCTGGAATTCTGTTGGAGAGCGGGACGAATGAATTAGAAATTATTGAATTTGACATTCACAAAAGTAAATTTGGAATCAATGTGTTAAAAGTTAAGGAAATCATTAATCCTTTACAAATAACACCTATTCCTCATGCACATCCGAATATTTTGGGAATTATCCAGCTTCGCGGAGAAGTAATGCCTGTCATTAGTTTAGAGAAAGCGTTAGGATTAACCCCTAATGGCGTACAGAATCCTGCGAATGAAAAATTTATCGTAGCTGAGTTTAATTTACTGAAAGCTGTATTTCATGTACACCATGTATCAAAAATTCATCGTATTTCTTGGAATAATATCGAAAAACCATCAGAGCTTTACGATGTGGATTCATCGCAAGTCATTGGTGTTATTAATAACCCCGAAAGCATGATTTTACTTTTAGATTTTGAAAAAATAATTGTAGATATTAATCCCGAGGCTGGTATTCATGTAGGACAAATTAAAAAGCTCGGTGAAAGAGAGCGTTCTAGTAAAAAAATAGTTGCTGCTGAAGACTCACCATTATTAAGAAAACTTATTAATGAGACTTTGTCTATGGCAGGTTATGAAAATGTTGAATTCTTCGAAAACGGTAGAGATGCGCTAGCTTATATAGAGTCCTTGGCAAATGAAAGGGAAAATATTTATGATGAAGTTCAGCTTGTCATCACGGATATCGAGATGCCACAAATGGATGGTCATCATTTTACAAAAAGAATTAAAGAGAATCATAGAATCTCGAAACTACCTGTTATTATTTTCTCTTCTTTGATAACAGAAGACTTAAGACATAAAGGGGAGCAAGTTGGAGCGGCTGATCAAGTAAGCAAACCCGAAATTAATGAGTTAGTACTAAAAATCGATCAACATATTTTATAGACATTAATACCCGGACTGTAATATGGTACCGGGTTTTTTTGTTGCTTTAGAAAATATAAATTGAAACTTTGTGGATATATTTTTAGAAAATAGTTTCCGACTAGCTCTAGCGCCTATCAAACTTTCGGTTTATTCCTACGGTAAGTCAACATCGGCTCGTCAAGTGTCTAGCTGCAGGCGTCGGCCCCTCAAGGTCATAAAACCAACGGCAATAAAGTCAAAGAGGGACTTTTTTGCATCAGAACATATGCTTTTCGGCGGCCCGCAGTGTGCGGGTCAGGACGGAGTTGCGACGTCCAAGGACTAGTGGAGGCGAAGCGACTGGACGTCGCTGCCAAAGCCTGCAACAGGAAGTTGCGCCGTTAGCATTCCTTCTTTATTCGGGCGCCTTCCGCTTATCGTCATTTCTAATCAAAAAAAACTGTCGCCTAGTCTTTTGAAAACAGGTTTTTGGGAAATGGTCTGTTGGTTTTTTTTCTCTTCCTTTAAGCCGGTATAATTTATGAGAAGTTGTTTTGCCAAATTCAGTGACATGCGGGTTTTTGGGTTGCGGGAGTGGTGATCAAGATGTCCGAGATGAGGCAAATGTTCAAAATCTTCTTTTGTAGGTGGAATATGAAAAGTATAGTCGCCACATTCGACTAATACATCAGATTGCTGCTGGCTATATTTCGGATTTCTAGAAAAGTGAAGTCCAATTTTAGTAGCTTTTTTTTCCTGAATCATTTTGTTTAAAGCGTTTTTTTTCAGGGAGTATAAAAATTTGGGGTTAATTGCAGTTTTAGCATGACGATTTACTGTGAATATAGCTTGAGAAAGATTTTGAATTGTAGGTTCTAAAAGGTTGTTGGCTCGATAATCCATACACGGAACCCCTTTCCATCATATTAAAGTCTGAATAATTAATATTATATCATTGAAATGACTTCAAGGAAAGAAGCTTTCAATTCAAGAGAATATCTCTTAAAACTCTTGTACTTCACTCATCATCAATGTTATATTTATGTATGCCCATTTTTACGTTCTACAAAGAACTGGAGATGATAAGATGAGGAAAAACAATAGATATGAAATGATTTTCATTCCGACAAACTATGGAATGATAAAAATATATATATACGGTTTCAAGCCTTACGGTTCTTGGGGACAGGTCGTTGCTTCCATGAATGATTTATCTGTCAATGCCAAAGGGTACAATCGAAAAAGAACGATAGTTAAAGCGCTGGCTTTACTAAATGAATCTTTATTAAATATGAAAGAAGAATAAAATATTCACATGTTTTTTAAAACTGTCCGTTTTGGGCAGTTTTTTTGCTTTATCGTCTAAAATGTTTTTCTTTTGCAAAGGCTATGTTAAAGGTCATTGTTAATTGGAGTGGAAATCAACAACATGTTAAACAGAGTTTTTTAGAGGGACAACTAAAGTAATGGCCTCTTAACGGTACGGCCAAAGTAATTTTTGTTACGTCCAACGGAAGCACTCTGATTATTATGCATATTTTCATTATTTTTTTGGTTTGATTTCTCCCTTCATTCTCGTTTATAATTTTTTTTGGTCTTTCCAAAAGAAAGGAGTTTAAATAAAATGTCACAGTTAATAAGTATTATTCAACGTCTTCAAGCAATGCAAAAAACAGAGGCACACGAAGATATTCCGCAAAGGCTATTTGAAGTCAATGGCAAAACGTTATGCCAAGTAAAATATTTTCCTGCAACAAAAACATTTGAAGTTGAAGAGTATGATAAGGATTCAAACAAAAAGAAATATCAGTTTGACGATATTGATATTACTGCAATCGAGATTTTTGAAATTGTACAAGAAGAAAAGAATCCCTCCTAAACTTCGTATCGAAAATCATTTTGTATTTGGACATTAAATCATGTAAGAATGTCATTTTCTCAGAATGATTTATGTTAAAATAGAAATGAGAAGATAATAAAGAGATGAGGGAGTTTGCTTATGATTTCCTTACAAAGTCATGAATTTATGGATCCGCAAATTAGTAATTATATAATTCCATCTGAAAAAGTAGCTCATGTACAAATTGGAAATAGTCTAGAACATGCATTACTTGTTTTAACAAAAAGCGGTTATTCTGCCATTCCTGTCTTGGATGCACGTTTTAAGCTGCATGGACTAATTAGTTCTGCCATGATAACAGAGGCATTACTCGGTTTAGAACGAATAGAATTTGAGAAATTAACGGATAAAAAAGTTGAAGATGTCATGGCGGTAAAAATTCCAAAGGTAGGTTTAAATGACAAGTTTGAAAAAGCACTAGCCTTGCTCATCGATCATCCTTTCTTATGTGTTGCAGATGAAGAAGGATATTTTGAAGGCATCTTTACAAGAAGAGCTCTATTAAAAGAACTCAATCATTATATAAGAAAGATCAATCACGTTTAAAAATTTAGAAATGTTGTTAGATAATACATTAAAAATCGGCTCCCATAATAAGGGAGCCAAATTTTTTAAATCGTACCTTCGAATTAAAGGAGAATAAGGAGTCCAATATGACATTTTCAGATTATGAATTGCTCGTTGTCCTTGCAAAAGAATCAAATATGAGAAAAGCTGCTGAAAAGCTATTTGTTTCTCAGCCTGCTTTGTCACAGAGGTTGCAAAATATAGAGAAGCAGTGGGGAGCAAAATTATTTATTCGAACACAAAAGGGCGTAATCCTCACTCCATCTGGAGAGATGGTTGTTAATTTTGCTGAAAAAATGCTGGAGGACAAAGAACGTGTATATGAAGAAATACAAGAGCTTAACACTAAAGTGCATGGAACATTGAAGATTGCATGTGCATCCATTGTCGGTCAAAACTGGCTTCCTAAAGTACTGAAACAATTTGTAAGCGCTCATCCTCACGCAAAGATATCGTTGATTACGGGATGGAGTAGTGAAATTTTGAAAAATCTATATGAAGGAGAAGTTCATGTAGGAATTATAAGAGGAGCAACCGATTGGAAAGGTGAAAAGTTTCATTTGTTCGAAGATAGCCTTTATCTTGTTGATCGGGAAATAAGTAAGATAGAAGAAGTCATGGAAACAGATAGGCCATTCATTCAATTTAAAAGTGATTCAAATTATTATCAAGAAATTCAAAATTGGTGGCATAGGCAGTTCCAAACAGTGCCAAAACGTACGATTATTGTAGATCAAATCGAAACGTGTAAACAAATGACTTACAATGGAATTGGGTACGCAATATTACCTGCGATCACATTGACGGGCTCGGAAAAAGATGTTTATAAAATACCACTAATGGATGAAAAAAATAATCCGATAAAAAGAGATACATGGCTTTTAGGATATGAATCCGCCTTTGAATTAAAACAAGTTAAGGCGTTTTTGGAGATTGTACAAAAATATTTGAAATAAGCATATAAGAACTTTTTTCTACCGTTTTCGTCTACATATATATAGGGTTTAACAAGGGGGCAATCATGAGCAATATCAAAAAAATACCAATATCTTTATTGTTCTTATTTTTAATGTGGCATATATTTTATACACCTTCCATCTCTGCGGCAAATACTTCTATTGAATTATCCGTTCAAGAAGGATATGAGGGGATGATAAAAAGCGGGAGAGGCTTTCCTATCAAAATTAAGTTGAAAAATATTGGTCCGGATTTTAATGGAGACATGTTGATTTCTTTTTCGAGTGACTATAATCTGGGTGGAGCGAAAGCAGTAAAAGTGGACCTCCCAAAAAATAGTGAAAAAATATATGAAGTCATTATGCCGGGAACTTCTGTAAATTATTCAAATTTAAATAAAGAAAATATATCCTTATATGAAGGTAGTTGGAAAAAGGGGAAAAAGATTTCGACTGTTGGAAAAGGAAAATTAACATATCGCACTATTGAAGAAAACCAAGCAACTATTGGACTGATTAGTGAGAATCCAGATCGATTAAAAGAATTACAGCTCATTAAATTAAATGGAAAACAACCTAAAATCATTCATTTAACGAAAGAAAATATTCCTAATGATGCGATAGGACTGCAATTTTTTGATTATTTAGTTATAGATGACTATTCTGTATCAGAATTATCTGAAAAACAGCAAAAAGCTGTTATTGGCTGGATCAATGGAGGTGGAGCATTAATTACTGGTGCATCCGCAAAAGCTCAGCATGCATGGGGTGAGCTTGAGCCCTTCCTACCGATGCAAGTATCCCATAAAGAAAAAATTAAGGATTTGTCTTTTTTACAATCAATAGAGAATGAGCCATCTTTTACTACTCTTGAAATACAGGCTGGGGATGTAGCTAAGGATACAGTAATAAAACAAGAAACAGAAAACATCCCAATCATTTTGATGAGAAAATTGGGTGAAGGTCAAATTTGGCAAGCAGCCTTTTCATTAGGGGAGGAGCCTTTATCCTCATGGAAAGGATATTCAGACTGGATACAATCCATCTTTTCAATGATGAATTCTAAATACAATAGTAATTTTAATCAAGAAGGAATCTATCAACCTGTTTACACTAGTCTTGGTTCTACAAATGAATTATTTTCGGCCTCTACATTTTCAATCGGTACAGTCGTGTTGATTATGCTTGGATATATGATCATCATTATTCCGGTTTTATATTTTATATTAAAGAAAATCGATAAAAGAGAACATGCATGGTGGGTTATCCCAACATTATCAATCATCATGTCTGCCGGTATCTTTATAGTCGGAGCAAAAGATCGTCTCAAAAGCCCACAACTCTCAGAGATGGGTGTGTTCAAGGCGAATGAGTCCGGACAAATTAATGGGATGTATACAGCCACAATGTTTTCCAATCGAAGTGGCAATTATCAGCTAACCATCCCTAAGAGTGAATTTTATGGAATTCCTGTCAATAATGGAGACGGATTTATAGGAGACAGTGTTTTAGGGAAAGCGGTTATGTCTGAAACGAGAAACGAATTACTGTATGATTTTGCTGATGTAGAGTATTGGTCTGCCAGATCTATCGTTGGCTATGCAACAAAACAGGTAAATGGCCAATTTGATATTGATCTCGAAATAAAGGACGGTACCTTGAAAGGGAAAGTTAGCAATCAATATCCGTTTGATTTTGATGAATTATACATTTGGTCAGGAAACTACCCTTATAAATTAGGTGCCGTCAAACAAGGAGCGTCTGTTGATGTAGACCTTAGATTGAAAGAAGCCATCTTAACAGCACCTCTTGATTATGGCGTGTATAATTATCAAAACAACCGAGAACTGGAAGAAATGAAAAAAGATGAGCTAAAAATGGCAATTCTATCTAATGCCACTTTTATCGATAATTTACCAATTGTTTTTGGATACACAAAAAATAAAATCATTGATGTTGGACTGACGAATAAAAAGGAAAAAAATAGTCGATCTACAATCATCTATCAACCATTTTCTGCAATTGGAAAGATTACGGGACCATTTGTTTTACAGAATAGTCAGCTAGCGATTGATATTACTCCAATCGAAGGCAATATTCATGATAAATTTGGAATGTATGAAATGGCATTGGAAGATGGAATTTATCAGGTTGTACTAACAATACCTGAACAAATTGACCCGAAAAAAACAGTGTTTGATTCTATTCAATACAATATGAACGGGTTCGGTTCTTTCAAGCTTTCCTTTTTAAATGTTAAAACGGGTGATTACATTCCGGTTGGAGAAGGTCAAACTGAATTAGAAAAAGACAATCTAGGGCAGTTTGTTTCTGACAAAGGACAAATTACAATAAAATTAGAAAAATTCAATTCGAAAAATGAGCCTTATATTAGCTTTCCAGAGTTTGTCGTTAAAGGAGCGATAAAATAATGATAGAAATAAACGGACTAACGAAAAAATACGGCTCCTTTACGGCTCTTGATTCTTTAACGATTAATATAGATAAAGGAATCGTTTTTGGAGTAGTCGGACACAATGGTGCAGGTAAATCAACTGCCTTTTCTATATTGGCTACATTGCTTTCACCAACTTCCGGTACGGCTGAAATTAATGGAGCAAGCGTTACGAAAGAACCAGAAAAAGTTCGGAAGCAAATCGGATATATGCCAGATTTCTTTGGCGTATATGATCATTTAAGGGTCAATGAATATTTGGATTTTTACGGTGCGAGTTATTCAATATCTGCAAGGGATCGAGCGAAGCTCATTCCCCAGTTATTAGACTTAGTTAATTTAACAGAAAAAGAAAATTCATATGTGGATGTTCTTTCGCGAGGAATGAAACAAAGACTCTGTCTCGCAAGATCTCTTATTCACGATCCCGAAGTGCTAATCCTTGATGAACCTGCTTCTGGTCTTGATCCTCGTGCTCGCGTCGAAATGCGGGAAATATTGAAGGAACTAAAAAATATGGGGAAAACGATTTTAATTTCATCTCATATTTTACCAGAGCTCTCTGAAATGTGTGATCAAATAGGCGTGATCAATAAAGGGAAATTAGTTGCTCATGGTTCAGTAGCTGATATTCAGCTACAACTTCAAGCTGATAAAGTTATTGTTATAGCATTTTATGGACAAATAGAAAAAGCCATTTCATTTTTTGAAGATGATCCTTCTGTTTCTAGAATTACTAGATTGGAAAATCATTCGATTCAATTTCAATATTCTGGAGACGAAGAATCACAAATGAATTTATTAAAGAAAGCCATTTTAGCAGATTTGCCTATATTAAGTTTTAAACAGCAAGAATCAAATCTTGAAGACGTGTTTATGGAAATTACGAAAGGAGTAGACTTAAATTGAAAAATGTATTGATTAATCCTGTATTGAATAAAGAATTTAAGCTTAGATTTCGCTCCTTTCGTACATTTTTAGGGATATTAACTTATTTAATTGCTATTGGCATTGTTGTAATCGGATATATGCTCCTTGAAACATCAATGGGAGGTGGTTCCCAATTCATCCGACCTTCACAAAGTAGGGTCATGTTTATGGTGCTGGCATATTTACAGCTAGGACTGATTCTATTTATTACACCTGGATTAACGTCTGGTGTCATTAGTGGAGAGCGAGAGCGTCAAACATTGAACATTCTATTAACAACCGCTCAAAGCTCAACCAGTATTATTTTTAGTAAATTATTTTCGTCGATTTCTTATTTATTGCTCCTCCTAGCAGCGAGCCTCCCATTTTATTCTCTTGTATTTCTTTTTGGTGGAGTTTCGCCAACTACAATCATGAAGGTGATGGGATTTTACTTGTATACAATTTTTGTATTTGGTAGTTTTGGGTTATTATTTTCAACGTTAATTAGACGGACCATCGTATCAATGATTTCAACATTTGGAGTAACATTATTTCTTTCAGGTGGAGCAGCATTTTTATACTTGATATCAACTAGCTATTATCATGCGGCAAATATTCAAAAACCAATGGTACTCCCTTATATTTTTGCAGCTTTTAACCCGCCAATCGTATTTAGCGGCTTATTTGATATAAGTATTAAGGAAGCATTTAAAGATCAAACTGGGATATCTTTTCCGCTAATTTGGAGTTATTTTATCATCTATACGATTTTGGCACTTCTCGCACTTTTGGTAAGTATTAAAAAACTTAGGCCAAACATGAATCCGAAAAAAGGATGATTTACATGGATGCAAGAAAAGCATTTTATTCGCTGCTAAACAAAGTGAGATTACAATTACAAACTGAGCATGCTGTTAAAGAAATTCAGTATTATCTATTGACGTGCAGTGGATTTACTTTTTGCTTGTTTATCATGGCTCGCTTCTTCGTTATTATCGATACGAATGTGTATATTATGGTATTCGTATCGATTTCAGCCATTTTTTTCTTCATAAAGTTTTGGGTGACTAGACCAGACTTTAAACGGGCGGCTTATATATATGATCAATATTGTGGGGAAAATAGAACCACAACAGCTCTTTCGTTTATCGAAAAAGAAGAAACAGTATATACATTGCAAAGAAAAGAAGCGTTATTTCATATGAAAAAGGTTGAAGCTCATGTGTCAAAAAGAAATAAAAAATATGTAGCACCTTTTTCCTTAGGCTTATCGCTCTTCTTCATCGCGATGACTTCCGTCATGATTTTTTTACCTAATGAAAAAATGGCAGAGGCGGAACAATTGAAAAAAGAAAAGGCGATAGTTCAGGAAACGAAGAAAGAACTTGAAAAGCTCGTTAAGAAAAAAACGGATCCGATTATTAAAAAGGCTATCGAAACAGCACTAGATGAATTAAAAGATATTAAGCAAGCGAATGAAGCATTAAAGAAACTTAATAAGCAAAGCAATGAGCTAATGCTGCAGAAAACACATGCTGATGAAAATAAGACTGCTTTAAATAGAGTCATAAAAAAGTTGGAATCCGGCAATTTCAACGAATTAGCAAAAGCGCTTCAAGAACAAAATAAGGAAATGCTAGAAAAAGGAATTCAAAAATTGCAAGAGCAACTCTCACAATTAAATTATGAACAAAAGGAATTGCTGTCACAATTAATCCAAAGTCAGTCTAATCAATTATCTTCTGAAGATATTCACTCATTGCAAAAACAGTTGACCGCTCTGATGGAAAAAGCTTCACAATCTTCTCATTTAGCAGATTCGCAAAAAATAATGCAACGTGCAAGTGAGACACTTGTCGAAAGAATGCTTACAAATAATATCCAACCTTCTACAAAAATAGCCCAATCACAAGGGAATAACTCAAATGGTAATACAACGACAAATAATCCTCAACATCAACAAAATGGACAACAAAACGGTTCATCCTCTGTAAATGGGAGCCAGGGGCAAGGACAAAGTCAAGGACAAGGCGGTTCTGGAGGGAATGGAAATGGTGGTAATTCTGGCTCCAATGGAAACGGGAACGGCAACAGCAACAGTGGTGCGGGGTTCGGAATGGGTTCACGAACATTAACGATTCCTGAAACGTTAGATGGGAAAATAAATATTGAAAAAGATAAAGGAAAAATGGGTGAAGGGAAGCCTGCTGAACAAGGGGAGGGAAAAGGTCCTGTATTAAAAGGAACAATCCGCCCTTATGAAGAAGTTTACAATCAATATGAGAAATCCTCCCGTGAAAGCACAAATCGATTGCAGCTGCCATCCGAATTAGAGTCTATTGTAAAAAACTATTTTTCTAAGATAAAACCAGATCGGGAGTGAATGGGATGTCTACCATCAGTGAACAAGATTTTATTCAAGTTGCAGAAAAACTCACAAACATAAAAAGTGAAATTCAAGAATTTATCGTCGGACAAGATGAAGTAATCGATCAAATGCTTTGGACCATTTTTTCCGAAGGACATGCTTTACTTGAAGGGTTACCGGGACTTGGAAAAACGATGCTCGTAAAAACAATATCAGAAGTTCTTAATCTATCTTTTTCAAGAATTCAATTTACTCCAGATTTAATGCCATCCGACATAACAGGAACGATGATGATCCAGCCTGACGAATCAGGAAAGCAAAAATTTGAGTTCTTTGAAGGACCTATTTTTTCTAATATTGTACTAGCAGATGAAATCAACCGAGCAACCCCGAAAACTCAAAGTGCTTTACTGGAAGCAATGGGAGAAAAAACAGTAACCATCATGGGAGATACGAAGCCGATGGAGAAACCGTTCTTTGTTCTTGCTACTCAAAACCCGATCGAAATGGAAGGAACATACCCATTGCCGGAAGCACAACTCGATCGCTTCACTTGTAAAATAAATGTCTATTATCCTGATAGACAGTCTCTAAAGGAAATAATTCACCGGACCACGGGAGCGGAAAAGCCAAAGCTAAAAAAAATCATGGCGATTCAAGATGTAATTCATATTCAAAATCTCGTTAAACATATCATCATCTCTGATGAAATTCTTGACCTTGCCGTTAATATTATTGCCGGAACGCATCCAAATGATGAAGGATCATGCCCTTTAGTAAAGTCGTATGTTCAATACGGATCTGGCCCTAGAGGACTACAAAGTATGATTAATCTTGCGAAAGCTCGTGCTCTCTTTGCCGGAAGGTTTCACGTTTCGATCGGAGATATTAAACAAGTTGCCAAACCTGTACTCCGTCATCGCATTTTACTCAACTTTGAAGGGGAAGCTGCAGGAATTTCAGCTGATAGATTAATTGATGAAACAATTCAGTGGGTCCAACATGAGGGTGCACTAACATGATGATGTTTTCACATGAATTTCTTGCTCGTCTACGGAAATTACGTTTAGTAGTTGACTCTAAACGAACGGGTGTTCAAAAAGGAATCCGCCGCTCACATAAATTTGGGTCCTCTTTAGAATTCTCTGATTTTCGTACGTACCAACCTGGTGATGATGTGAGGCTCGTAGATTGGAATGTTTATGGAAGGACGAGACGCCATTATATTAAGAGATACCTGGATGAACAAGAAATAAAAGTATCCATTTACATGGATTGTACTTCTTCTATGCGAACAATTGAAGCTAAATGGCTGCTTGCAAAAAAAATCGCTGCAGCCTTAAGTTATATCACGCTAGTTAATGAGGATAGATTATCATTTCTTCCTATTTCCGCTGTAGATTTACGCAGTATAGAAAGAAAAGGAAGTAATAATGCTAAACAAGTACTGTCTGACATTCTACAACTGCAGTTAAACACAAAGACTTCCACATTTATAAAAGAAATGGAAAAGAAATTACAAAAAGGGAGGCAATTAACCATCATCATCACCGATGGTATGGAAGCAATCGCTGATTATGAAAAACTTTTTTTAAAGGCAGCCTCAGTAAAATCAAAAATATTGTTTATCCACATTTTAAGCAAAGAAGAAATTGATCCTGACTATACGGGTGATGCAAAGCTTATCGATAGTGAAAGGGAAACAGAAGTAAATGTCAGTATAAGTCCAAAACTCGTATCGGCCTACCAATTACGACTGAAACTGCATAATGAAAGATTAGAACATACTTGTCGGAAGTTTAATATACAATATATTTTTGTAAGTGATGAAAAAACTGCCGAAGAATTACTTATATCAGATTTTATTTTCCATGGAATTGTACAATGAGGTGACGAAATGGGTTTAATGAATCCAATATTTTTATTATTAGCGTTTTTAATTGCTACAGTTCTTATTTTTTATATGTTTAGAAAACGCTACGAAAATAAAATGATCCCCTCTAACATTCTGTGGGAACAAGTGATGAATGAATGGCAGGCATCACCTTGGCTCGATAGACTTCAACGAAATATATTGCTATTTTTACAGTTATTAATTTTACTATTATTAATGATTGCTCTAACTCGACCTTACTGGATGACGAAGGGTATTGAAGGTGAACATATTATCTTTGTCGTCGATACTTCCGCTTCCATGTCAGCTATTCATAATGGAATTTCAAGATTTGATGAGGCAAAAGAAGAAATTTATGCAATGTTAAAGAATATTGAGCATCAGGAAGTTACGATTATTGCGGCAGGAAGTGTGCCGAACCTATTGATCAATAGGGAATCCAATATGAACATGCTCCAGAAGGTTGTAGACGGTTTAACATTGTCTTATGAATATTGTGATATGGATAAAGCGATTAGACTTGCAAACTCACTTGCAGTGAATAAAGATACAAGTCTATTTATTTTTTCCGATTCAGTAAAGTCTGAAGAAGTAAAAGGGTTATCAAAAACAATCCCTATTTCCGTTTTTAATATGGGGAAAGAGGGTGACAATGTTTCATTAAAATCTTTCGGTATTGGGGAAAAAGATAACATTGTCACTGGGATTTCAGTTGTTGAAAACCAGAGTAAAATACAAAAAACAGCCACTTTACAGATTAATTCCAATGAAAAAATATTATTCGAGGAAGAAGTGTCGATAGAACCTGGTGAGCAAAAGTTCATCAAAATATCAAAGCTACCAGTAAGTGAGTATTATAAAGCCCATATCGAGGTGGATGATGATTATTCGATTGATAATGAGCTGATTGCTGTTAGGCGCCCTTCATTATCGAAAGTTTATTTAGTCGGAGATATAAGCCCTTTCATTATGAAAGGTTTAGATAATATAGGCTATGAAACGATTCAAATAAATAATGAAGATATAAATAGTGATTTATCGGATGGAATAGTAGTAGTGGAAAATATTCCTATGGAAAAATGGCCGAAAAGGCCATTGCTGGCCATTACTCCTGAAAAGACTAAAGAAGTTAAAATACAAAATGAAATAAAAACAGAAAACGACCCAGTTTTTCAATATGTTGAATTTAATAAAACGTATATTCAATCTGCTTTATCTGGAAATAACACTAACCTTCCAGTAATTGCAAGCAGTGGTGGAATCCCCTTAATTCAAAAAGGAACAGAAAATGGATATCCCGTTATTGTTATTCAATTTTCGATTGAAAATACCGACTGGCCGCTGCATACAGGCTTTCCGATTTTTCTATACCAATCTTTTCAATGGCTTGCTGCTAATGAAGAGTTTTTTGGATTTTTTCTTCCAGGTGAGCATCGTTGGCTTAACGTAGAGGCTGACAGCAACGACTGGCAAGTATTTAACGAAAACGGAAAATACATTGAATCATTCAATTTACTTAAAGAAAGCTTTAGCGCTCCTCAAAAGCCAGGAATATACCAAACAGTTGTTAATGGGAGAACAATGTTTTTTGCAGTGAACTTGGATGACCGGGAAAAATCAATTCCATACTCATCATCCTTTAGAGTAAACCAACCAATAAAAGAAGATGATGGCACTGTCGTGAATCGCGTCAATGATGGACTTTGGTTTTGGTTGGTTCTTGTCGCCCTGATAGTTCTGTTTATTGAGTGGGAGGTGATGAGGCGTGGGACTCGAGTTTAAATACCCTTTATTTTTTTTACTATTAATACCTGCAGGTTTAGTTCTATTTCTTTTTTTCAAGCAGACAAAAGGATTTATGCATAAAGAAAAGATATGGATTACCTGTATAAGAGCAGTGGTTTTTTCGTTTATTATTTTGAGTCTCGTTACGCCTCAGTTAGTTTTTAAAACGAATGAAAGAAATGTCGTTTTTCTCGTGGATTCTTCTGCTAGTATGATGGGCACAGAAAATGAAATATTAACTTGGATTGAAAAAAGTGTTCAGTCTAAAAAGGAAAAAGACCAGTTTGCCATTTTATCGCTAGGGAAAAATGTAGCAGTTGAACAATCGCTTCATGCGAATAGTGACGTAATTCAAGAGTTTTCAACGAATATTAATCGTTATGATACGAATATCGAACAAGGCATTCAATTGGCGAGTTCCATGTTTCCAAGCAATTCAAATGGCCGTGTCGTCTTATTTTCAGACGGAAACCAAACTGCGGGAAATATACTTGATGCCGCACGTTTACTGAAGCAAAGAGGAATTGTGTTAGATTTCATACCAATTTCTAGGCAAGTTGGACAGGATATGGCGGTAACCGAATTTTCAGTACCTTCGTCACTGTACGAAGGAGAAACAGTTAGGTTAACAATGAAAGTAGAAAGTAATTATACTACAAATGCTAAAGTCCGAATTACGTTGAACGATGAAGAAATCATCGAAGAAAATATCCAAATAAAAGAGGGCACAAATTTATTAACCTTTACTCATGAAGCAATGGAAACAGGTTTTTATGTCTATAAAGGGGAAATTTCAGCGGTAGGGGATGCTTTTGCTGAAAATAATTTTTTGCAGGCGATATCCAATGTAAAAGGAACGCCACGGATATTAGTTGTGCAGTCAGAGCCGAATGAAGGAGTAAGTAAGGCTTTACAAACCTCAGGACTGATTGTAGATCAAATAACACCTCAACAATTACCTTCATCCCTTTCTAGTTATTTACGATATCAATCGATTCTTTTTAATAATGTTGCTGCTACTGATATTGGTGAAAAGAAAATGAAGCTCATCAATCAAGCTGTAAAAGATTTTGGAACAGGCTTTGTCATGGCTGGAGGAGAAAACAGCTTTGGTCTAGGAGGCTACTTTAAAACACCTATAGAAGAATTACTTCCTGTTGAAATGGAAGTGAAAGGGAAACAGGAGCTTCCGTCACTTGGATTAATCATTGTGTTAGACCGGTCAGGGAGCATGGAGGGTGAAAAACTCTCACTTGCGAAAGAAGCGGCTGCAAGATCAGTAGAGTTGCTTCGTGAAAAAGATACATTAGGATTTTTCGCGTTTGATGATCGACCATGGGAAATCATTGAAGCAGCACCAATTAGCAATAAAGAAAAGGCAATCGAAAAAATACGTTCCGTACCAGCTGGAGGAGGAACGGAAATATATTCTGCTCTCGAAGCGGCTTTTAATAGATTAATACCATTAGAACTACAGCGAAAACATATTATATTGCTGACAGACGGTCAATCGGCAACAAATAATGATTATCACGCTCTTATTGATAAAGGAAAAGAAACAAATATTACACTATCAACAGTTGCGTTAGGTCAAGATGCAGATAAGAGATTGTTGGAGGATTTAGCTGGATATGGAGCGGGTAGATTTTATGATGTTGTAGATGATACAGTCATTCCAAGCATTTTATCGAGAGAAACGGCAGTTCTTACTAGAACATATATTGTGGATGATCCGTTTTATCCGACTATTCATCCGAATTTTGATTGGGATCCACTATTTAAGGATGGTGTTCCGGAAATGAACGCCTATATCGCTGTGACACCGAAAGCTACATCACATATGATTCTTTCAAGTGATAAAGAGGATCCTATACTTGCGGAATGGCAATTTGGACTTGGAAGAACTATTGCTTATACTTCAGATCTAAGTGGGAAATGGGCTGGAAACTGGGCGAAGTGGGGTGAATGGCCACATTTTATCAATCAACTTATGAGTAGAACATTGCCAACTTATAACAGTGAGCCCTACACTATTCATGTTGAAAATAGAAATGGGCAGACAGTTATTCAGCTCCAGTCTTCTAATAGTGAACAAGGTCCAATCGAAACGGCAGTCATATCGCAATCTGGGGAGCAAATCGATGCTAGCATGAAAATTACGGCACCGGGTAAGTATGAACTTGCTATGGATCATAATCCTGGTATGTACTTTCTTCGTATTAATCAATTTTCAGAAGAAGGGGAGGAAAAGCTCTATAAAACAGGCTTTGCGGTACCATATTCTGATGAGTTGCTCTTAAAAGGGAATAACTTTGCACTACTTGAAGAAGCTGCAAATATTACAGGGGGAAAACAATTAACGAAAGAAAAAATGGCTTTTGATTCTCTCCCATTTTATCCGGTAAAAAAACAACCTATCTCTTCATGGTTGATTATGATCGCTTTTCTCTTCTTTTTTCTAGAAATAGCGATTAGAAGATTTGGTTTACCGCCAATATCATTATTGGTTAGAAAATATGTAAAACCTATAAAAAAAGTTTCTAAGGAGATTGAAGTTCCAAAAATTAATAAGTCAACACGACAAAAGCCATTATCAACTAAAACGAATCCGATAAGTGACATCCAACAAAAGCAGGAATTGAATAATAAAAAGAAATTAAATAGAGCGACTGAGGATGAGGATACAAGTGAACAAAACCCTCAGGAGAGCATGAAAAGACTTCTTGAAGCGAAAAAGCGTATGAACAGATAGAATTCGACATAGTGCATTTTGTTTTATTATTATTTCTACTAATGATAGGATAAAATTAGTAAAAATGCTGAAAATGGTTGAATGATATTTCTTAAAACGGGTCATAATAAAATTAAAATCACTACTTACTTATAGTTATTATAAATAAGTTTGACAAAATTCGACAACAAGACTATAATAAACTTTATGACTTATTAATAGTTGAGAATATCTTAACCATTTTCTCAATGAAATAATAATAAAACGGAGGTATTTCATCATGGCAGAACGTATGGTAGGAAAACAGGCGCCACGCTTCGAAATGGAAGCAGTAATGCCTAATAAGGAATTCGGCAAAGTAAGTTTAGAAGAAAATATGAAAAATGATAAATGGACAGTTCTTTTCTTCTATCCAATGGACTTTACATTTGTATGTCCTACAGAAATTACTGCTCTTTCTGACAGATATGACGAATTCGAAGATTTGGATGCAGAAGTAATCGGTGTTTCAACTGATACTATCCATACTCATTTGGCTTGGATTAAAACGGACCGTAAAGAAAATGGTCTTGGTGACTTAAACTATCCGCTTGCAGCTGATACGAACCATGCAATTTCAAAAGAATATGGTGTATTGATTGAAGAGGAAGGTATCGCTCTTCGTGGCCTCTTTATTATTAGCCCTGAGGGAGAGCTAATGTATTCCGTTGTTAACCACAACAATATTGGCCGTGACGTAGACGAAACATTACGTGTTCTTCAAGCATTACAAACTGGTGGCCTTTGCCCAGCTAACTGGAGACCTGGACAAGCAACATTATCAGTTTAATATTCTAAGGACAGGCAATCGGTATTGCCTGTCCTTCATAATGATTTTGAGGGGAGAATCATATTATGAAACTTCGTGAACCTATGCCTGAGCTTGAAGGTGCAACAGAATGGCTGAATGGTCAAGTAACAAAAGATGAATTGATTGGGGAAAAGCCAACTTTATTCCATTTTTGGTCAATTAGCTGTCATCTGTGCAAAGAAGCGATGCCACAAGTAAATCAATTTCGTGATGACTTTGAAGATAAATTGAATGTAGTTGCTGTTCATATGCCTCGTTCAGAAGATGATCTCGATATTGAAGAAATCAAGAAGGTTGCTTCTGAACATGGAATCATACAACCGATTTTTGTGGACAGTGAATTGAAGTTTGCTGATGCTCTTGAAAATCAATACGTTCCTGCTTATTACGTTTTTGATAAAGAAGGGAAGCTACGCCATTTTCAAGCTGGCGGTGGCGGCATGAAAATGCTTGAGAAGAGAGTTAATCGAGTCCTTAATGAAGTTGAAAAAGCATAATCTTAGTTTTTTTGAGTCAACGTCCAATCATATATTGGACGTTTTTTGTGTAATCGCTCTGAAAACAGTATGTTGATTTCTGCTCCATGTAGACGCATTTTCACTAATATTCATTTACTAATGCAAAGCCTAGGTATTAATTGTTCGAAGAAAGGGGACACACATCCATCTAAGACTTTTGGAGTAGAAAGTTTCAGAAATTGGGAGGAATGGTAAAAAAATTTAAAAAAATAGTGGAAAAATATTTTGTTAGCCGATATATTAGTTATTACGGCCAATTGCCAAAGGGGAGGGAATTGTATGGACACATTAAAAAAGTTAAGGCAATACTACTGGCCATATAAACAATACTTTTTCATTTCAATGTTCTTTTTGCTATTTGTAACAGCAATTACAGTTATTTATCCGATCATTCTTCAAATAACGATTGATGAAGTAGTATTGAAAAGTCAGTATAGCCTTATATTACCATTAACATTTGGATTTTTAGGGATTATGGTCATTAAAGGAATTGTCACGTTTATCCAGCAATACACTGGAGAATTATTCGGCATCAAAGCCGTATACAGTTTACGTAACGCATTATATGAGAAATTGCAGTTTTTGCCATTTCGTTATTACGATAATGCAAAAACAGGTGATTTAATGTCCCGTCTAACGGCTGATGTGGAATCGTTCCGTTTCTTTTTATCTTTTGGATTTTCAGAATTATTCCGCTTTATTTTAATGTTAACGGTTGCGTTTGGGGTCATGTTTTATTACTCGGTTCCACTAACACTTGCAACGATGATATCTCTGCCATTTTTATTTTTTGTAGTATATAAGTTTGATAGGGCAGTTCATCCTGCTTTCCGTGGAATCAGAAAATCTTTTGGTAAACTAAATACAAATGTACAAGAAAATATTTCAGGGATTAATACGGTAAAGTCATTATCCAAAGAAGAGTTTCAAACTGGAAAGTTTAACGATTCAAATGCGGACTACAAAGATAACATGATTTCTACCTCTAATATTTGGGCTAAGTATTTCCCGTTGATGGAGTTTCTTGGAAACGTTTGTGTAGTTGCATTGCTATCATTTGGGGGCTATTTAGTTATTAAAGGATCGCTTCAACCTGGTGAACTTGTTGCTTTTTATAGCTTAGTAGGATATATATTATGGCCGATTATGAGTTTAGGTTTTACAATCAATATGTTTTCGCAATCCAAGGCATCAGGGGAGAGACTTCTTGAAGTTTTAGAAGCTAAAGAAGATATTGTTGATAAAGAAAACGCTTATTCTCCTAGCCGTCTTAAAGGTGAAGTGGAGTTCAAAAATGTTTACCTTAGATATGCTGGCGACGATAATTCAGCATTGAAGGATATCAGCTTTAAAGCAGAAGCAGGAAAGATTATCGGACTTGTTGGTTCAACGGGATCTGGTAAAACAAGTATTACTCAATTGATTACTAGATTTTACGAGCCAGAATCTGGCGAGGTTTTAATTGATGGTAAAAATGTAAATGAGTATGCTTTAAAATCACTCCGAAGCAATATTGGATTCGTTTTGCAAGAAAGTTTCTTATTTTCTTCTACTATTAAAGCGAATATTGCATACGGAAGACCTGATGCCACGATGGATGAAATCATTGACGCTGCAAAAAGAGCAGACGCGCATAATTTTATTGTAGAATTGCCTGATGGATACGATACAATCTTAGGTGAACGTGGAATGGGATTATCAGGTGGTCAAAAACAAAGAATATCCATTGCCCGTTCCATTTGTCTTGATCCAAGTATTCTAATTCTTGATGACGCAACAAGTGCCGTTGATATGGAGACAGAATTTAAAATCCAAGGAGCACTTAAGGAAGTAATGAAAGGAAGAACAACCTTTATTATTGCTCACCGTATCTCATCCTTAAAGCATGCGGATGAAATTCTTGTTTTAGAAGACGGTAAGATCGTAGAAAGAGGCACACATGATGAGCTGATTCATAATGGGGGTCAATACGAGCGCGTCTATAAAATCCAGTTCCAAGATCAAAGGGCAATATTGCAAGGCCAGAGAGGGTGAGGCAAAGATGGAAAAAACCAAAAAAATAAATCCACTCGTATTAGAACGTTTTCGTTATTCAACTGAACAGTTAATTGACAAACCGTTTAACTGGAAGCAAATGGGGAGACTTTTTGAATATTTAAAGCCTTATTCGAAGAATTTATTGCCTGCATCCATTATTACTGTTTTAATTACAACTGCTGTTAGGTTGATTATTCCGATTTTAATTGGAGTATATGCACTTGATAAAGCGATTAAGCAAGATAAAGATTTCTCATTATTAATGTGGATTGTTGCGATCATTGCCTTTCTGTTCGTAATATCATATGTAGCTAATATTTATCGGATTAAATGGAGCAATGAGCTTGGTCAGAAAGTAATTTATGATTTGCGAAAGCACGTGTTTACACACGTGCAGGGGCTATCCCATTCATTCTTTGATCAAAGATCGGCTGGTTCCATCCTTGTAAGAATTATGAATGATACGAATTCGTTGCAGGATCTATTTACGAATGGTGTCATTAATATTTTTATGGATATGTTAATGCTCGCTGGTGTAATCGTAATTTTATTTACACTAAGTCCACAGCTAACGTTGGCTGTATTGGTCATACTGCCATTAATGTTTTTAATTTCTACGACTTTGCGTAAAAGCATTCGTCGTTCATGGCAATTTATGAGAATTAAGCAATCAAAATTGAATTCTCATTTGAATGAAAGTATACAAGGAATTCGCGTTACACAAAGCTTTACCCAAGAAAAAGAAAATATGGCGTTTTTCGATGGCGTTAATTATGAAAACTATGAAGCATGGCAAATTGCGACGAAGAAAAGTGCTTTTTTCCGACCTCTAGTTGAGTTAACGAACGCGATTGGTACAGGTGTACTTATTTGGTACGGTGCACACTTAATCCAAGCTGATTCTTTAACATTAGGACAATTTGTTTCTTTTGCCTTTTACCTCGGAATGTTTTGGGAACCTATATCAAGGATTGGGCAATTGTACAATCAACTTCTAATGGCGATGGCTTCATCTGAACGTATTTTTGAATATTTAGATGAACGTCCTATTGTTCACGAGAAAAGTAACTCGATTCAGCTTGAGAATATTGCTGGGCGGATCAATTTTGATCAAGTTGAATTTTCTTATGATGATAAACGGAAAGCTTTAAAGGGCATTTCACTTGAAATGTTACCTGGTCAAACAATCGCTTTAGTAGGTCATACAGGTTCGGGGAAATCGACGATCGCAAACTTAATTTCACGTTTTTATGATCCTACCGACGGTTCTGTAAAAATTGATGGGCATGACTTGAGAGAAGTTTCGCTACAAAGCTTACGTCACCAAATAAGTGTCGTTCTTCAAGATACATTTATCTTCTCTGGAACGATTATGGAAAATATACGATTTGGAAATCCGTTAGCTACTGATGAACAAGTTAAAAAGGCTGCACGTGCAATTGGTGCAGACAAGTTTATTGAAAATTTACCTATGGGCTTTGATACGGAAGTAGAAGAGCGAGGAAACATCTTATCTGTTGGAGAAAGACAATTGCTTTCTTTTGCAAGGGCATTGCTTGCGGATCCTCGTATCATTATTCTTGATGAAGCGACGGCAAGTATTGATACAGAAACAGAAATTCAAATCCAACATGCATTAAAGACGTTGTTGAAAGGAAGAACTTCCATCATAATAGCTCATAGATTATCTACAATCCGTGATGCGGATAAAATATTCGTATTGGAACATGGAAATATTATCGAAGAAGGCAATCACGATGAGCTAATTGCACAAAGAGGCGAGTACTACCGTCTAATAGAGGCGCAATTTAAAGTTATGGATGCTATATAATTTTTATTGAAAGTTAAATGACTACCAAGTTGATTGGAGTGGAAGGTGTGAGACTTCTGCGGGAGTAAGGGACAGGGGAGATCCTACAGGCCGAGTAGGCTCCCCAGTACCGCCCTCGGAAAGCGAGCACCTGTAGAGGAAATCAACGTTTCAGTTAAGCAGTACGTAATGAAAAGGATGTGTCAAAAATTGGCACATCCTTTTTCATTTTTTTCTCAATTCTATATTCGGTAGATGATTTGCTTCAATGATCCGTTCAGGATGTGAATAAATATTAAGCTTTTCTTTACGTACAAATCCAACAACTGTTATACCAAGATCATTAGCCAGTTCAATTCCTAAAGTCGTAGGGGCAGATTTGGAGATTAATATTCCCACTCCAATTTTGGATATTTTCAATACTACTTCTGAGGAGATTCTTCCACTAAAAACGATAACCTTATCTTTAAGTGGAACGTTATGTTGTAAAATATGGCCATAAAGCTTATCCAATGCATTATGTCTCCCTATATCGGAAAAATAGTAAAGAATCGTATCATTTGTACAGAGTGCTGCATTATGAACTCCGCCTGTTTGTTGAAAATCTATAGAGCATTCCTGTAATTGCTTCATCAACGAGAAACATTCTTTTATGGATATTTGATGCTTACTCATTATCGTTTTTGCTGTATTGGCATCATTGTAAAAGTAAAACTGCCTACTTTTTCCACAACATGAACCGATCATTCGCTTTGAGAAAAATTCTTTATTGATAGATTGTTTGATTTTTAATTGTACATATGCAAATCCATGATGTTCGTCAATCTCTATAGAAGAAATTTGATCTGCATTTCTTATTAGCCCTTCTGAAGCAAGAAAGCCAAGAACGAGTTCATTTATATTTGTAGGGCTACAAACAATCGTAGCGAACTCTTCGTCATCTACATAAACGGTTAGTGGATACTCTACAGCAGTAATATCGCTCGCTTCAAGTAAATCATTGCCGTTGTATTTCAATACATTCAGTTCGGATTTCATATGATTGTTCATCTTATCGCCTTCTTAACCAATATCTTGTTCAAGATCTTCAATCCTTTTTTCTACATACTTTGTATCTTTTTGTGAAAGGTATAGATCAGCTTTTTCAACGATCACGCTAGCGCTATATTCCGGAATTCCTGCGTATTTTTCATAAACGCCTTTCTGAATTAAAACATTCCCTTCCGGCCAATAAACAGAAATATTCCCTTTTCTTGTATTAGCGTACTTCGCTTTTCCTTGAAAGGTTCCATTTTTGTTATGAACGACAATTGCCTCTTTATCTAATATTCCAAGAGCTTGTGCATCTTCAGGGTGAATAAGGACATCATATCGATCGGCGTCATTAAATGGATCTGTATCACTGTATATCATTGAATTGAATTGCTTGCCACGTCTTGTCGTTAAATAAAATTGACCGTCAGGCTTTCTAATGTCAGGCAACTCAATTGGAATTAGGTTAGCTCTTCCATCTTCCGTAGGACAAATACCATCTTCACAAAGCCAGGCACCACCCCATTGAAATACATCACCACGTTCTTTTAAATGCTGGATTCCATCATAATTTGGATTTGCAATAGCGATTTCAGATCGAATTTGTTCAGCTTCAGTAAAATGAATTAAATGTTTTTGCGCGGGCTTCACTAGTCCAGCAAGTTCAACGTAAATCTCCCATTCAGAGCGCGCTTCTTCAATTCGCGGACCATTAATTTCGGGAGAAAAATAAACCATTCGCTCAGTTGAAGTAGAAGTGCCGCCTCCACGTTGTTCATATCTCGTCATGGCAGGGAGGACGATAACCTCTTCTTTAGCATCTACTAGGGTAGAACTGTTCAAGATAATATCTTGATGAACACGTAATTCCACATTTTGTATGCATTTTTCGATAAAATGAGGATCTGGCATTGTCTCAAGAAAATTGCCGCCTGACGTATAAAAAACCTTTATTTTTCGCTCGTGATCTTCAGGTAACATTGCATTTTCCAAAGAAACACCCACAATATCTCCTTGCCATTTAGGTATTTCAAAATTCCATATCTTTTCTAATCGTTCAATATTAGCTTTATCAAATTCCCCACCAGGGAGTGAAAAAGGGTCTGCACCCATTTCACCGGAGCCCTGAACTCCTGAATGTCCTCGGATTGGCATAACTCCACAATATTTACGCCCAATAAACCCTCTTAAAATAGCTAAGTTTGCTACTTGTGATATATTATCGGTGCCAAATCGATGCTGTGTTAGTCCCATGGACCAAACAAAGACACCGCTTTTTGCATTAGCTAAAAGAGTAGCGAACTCTAGCATTCTTTCCTTTGAAATTCCCGAAGATTGTTCAAGAGTTTCCCAATGTAGCTTTTCAACATGTTCTTTTAAACTTTCTAAGCCTTTTGCATGGCTGCGAATAAAATCATGATCAATCGCGGAGCCTGGTTGATTCTTTTCCATATCAAACCAATGCTTGATGACACCATTCATAAAGGCGATATCTCCACCAATATTGACTTGATAGAAATCATCGGCTATTTTTGTGCCAAATAATGCGGAATCGGGGATGGAAGGAACCCAATAACCATCCATTGCGGGTTCCCTATATGGATTAATACAAATGATTTTAGTTCCGTTTCTTTTTGCGGCATACATATACTTAGTGGAAACTGGCTGATTGTTTGCTGCAACAGAGCCCCAAAAAATGAGGACATCGGTTCCAATCCAATCTTGGTAGTTACAACTAGATGCTCCAATTCCAAGTGATCTTTTTAATGCTGTTTTACTCGGTGAATGACAAATCCGGGAAGCGTTATCAATATTGTTCGTACCTAAAAATCTGGCGAATTTTCCAGCTGTATAAAAAACTTCATTCGTAATCCCTCTAGCTGTTAAGAAAAAGGCTAACTGTTTTGGATCAATATTTTTTATTTTTTTTGCTATTCTTTCTAATGCCTCATCCCATGAAATTCTTCTAAACTTTTTTTCTCCAGGTTTTCTCGAGAGGGGATATGGTATTCTGCCTAATTTCCTTAGATCTTTGCTCTTCATTTTTCGCAGTTCGTCAATATCACTATGCAACACTTCTTCCTTTATGGCAGGCATCGTATTTAATCGCAAAACGTTAAGTCGTGTTGTACAAATATGAGGACCTTTTAACGTTTGATCATTTAGTCCAGAAACCCCTAGTGCACAGCCATCGCATACACCTTGGGTAAGAATGCGATAGGCATATGGGAGATTATCACGATTTTCCATTACTACCTTCATAGTGTCGCGTATATGTTTTGGTTTAACCTTCCCAAGGCCGAACGGAATAGGACTAACCCAATGCTTTGGATCTGGCATTTTTGGTAGATTCATAGGTCCAGGATGCTTCGTTTTACCCATTATGTTCATCCTTTCTCGAGTGAAAATTTTATTCTCGTCATTCATCTAATTTTCAAAAGATTGTATAATATTATTCTATCACACACTTACGAATATCATAACTTATTATTTGTTAGTTATTGGTATCGTGATAGAATGAAAATTAAAAAGTAGTAAACTTCTTGGGGGATGCTTGAATGCTGCAATTATCAATGTTTAACTTTTTTTTCTACTGGGCAATGTCGATTATTAATGCGTTTTTTCCGTTATTATTTCGTTATAAGGGACTTAGTCCAGGACAAATTGGAATTGTTTTAGCAGTAGGACCAGTTGTGGCAATCTTTTCCCAGCCACTCTGGGGAATCATTTCAGATAAAAAGCAAACGGTTAAAAAAATTATTATTCTTTTATTAGTAGCTACTTTGATCATCGGTTTGGCTATATTTTTTAGTCCTACTATGCTACTTTTAATCATTTGTATGCTTGTATTTCATTTTTTTATGTCTCCTATTCAACCACTGCTCGATAGTTTATCTACCACTTTCGCCAAAGAAAACGGAATAAGTTACGGATCTATTCGTGTATGGGGTTCAATTGGCTTTGCCACGGCTTCATTTATTATTGGCTTTATTATTGGAAAAATAGGAATTCAATACTTATGGATTATTTATACGATCATTATTGTTGGTGTGTTTTTCATAGCGTTAAAACTATCCGATTCAAAAGCAGTTAGAAAACCAGTTACAAAAGAAGGTTTTAAAAAAGCATTCCGCAATCCATCATTTTTTATTTTCTTAATTGCTGTTTTATTTATCGCAATTCCCCATAGAATGAACGATGGTATGTTAGCATTGTACTTGAAATCATTGGGTGCACCAGAAGGATTGATTGGATTAGCTTGGACTTTTTCCGCCTTAAGTGAGGCGCCTGTAGTGGGGATTATGTATATTTTGATGAGAAGGATTCCTCTTTTAGTGCTGGTTAGTATTGCTGGATGTTTTTATACGCTAAGATGGTTTTTGTATAGCCTACTCTCAGAACCAATATTGATTGTTTCTTCACAAGCTATGCATAGTGTGACATTTGCTATTTTTATGGTTGCTTCTCTTCAATACATAGCCTCCGTTATTCCGAGAGAAATGATTGCAACAGGACAAACTGCATATTTTGCGACATTCAATGGTCTTGCACCAATCATTGGAAGTTCTGCTGGCGGTTATTTAATGGAACATTTTGGTGGAGGCTTTATTTATCGTATGGGTTCATTTTCAGCATTAATTGGAACTTTCATAGTCGTTTTTTTGTTTTTGAAGGAGCGGAAAGTTCAGAACGAAAAGCAGTATGCATAATTTATTGAGTAATTTTTTGTTTTGCTCCTTTTACATGGTATAATTTTTCCTATTAACATAGGTTTTATCGAAAGCAGGGATTAAATAATGAAAGCAGGAACAGTAGTAACACTACGAGTCGCAAGGGAAGTTCCATTTGGATTTTTTTTAACGGATGACAAGGAAGATGTGCTATTACATCATTCGGAAGTGACAGAACCAATTACGGTTGATCAGCAACTCGAAGTATTTTTATATCAGGACCACGAAGGAAGACTTTCTGCAACATTAACAATACCTTACGTTCAAATCGGTCAGTATGATTGGGTTGAAGTGGTAGAAGTTAAAAAAAACTTAGGTGCTTTCGTGAATATAGGGTTGAAAAAAGATATTCTTGTGTCCATGGATGACCTACCAGCACTTTTTTCGTTATGGCCAACAATTGGAGATAAGCTTTATTGTTCGTTAAAAGTAGATAACAAAGATCGGTTATATGGAAAGCTCGGTACGGAAGAAGTAATGAGAGCATTAGCTGTACCAGCAGAACCAGAAATTTTTAATAGAAATATAAAAGGGACAGTGTATAGGTTGTTGCTTGTTGGATCTTTTATTATGACCGAAGAAGGATATTTGGGATTTATCCATGAAAGTGAGAGAAAGGAAGAACCTCGTCTCGGTCAAGAAGTGGAAGGTCGGATCATCGATGTGAAAGAAGACGGAACTATTAACGTTTCTTTATTGCCACGAACACATGAGCAAATAGATGAGGATGCCGATAAGATTTATGAGTATTTACAAGGACGAGGAGGCTCAATGCCTTACTGGGATAAAAGTCTCCCTGAAGATATTAAGAAGCGCTTCAATATGAGTAAAGGTTCTTTTAAAAAAGCACTCGGAAAACTAATGAAGGAACATAAAGTAGTGCAAGAGGACGGCTGGACTCATATAAAAGAAAAGTAAAAGTAAGGATGCCTTGGTGCATCCTTTTTTTTTGCTTGTAAAGCGATTGTTTGATATGTAACTAATGGATCGGAGCGGAGAACAACGGAACAGTTTGCAAGAGCCTATCATTAAATCCGTCTCGAGACCGAGAAAAAAATCGAGCTCTGGCTGGTTAAAGGTTCTTTTGTTTTCCATTAAAGTTAAGTCATAGAGAACGGAAGGAGGAAAAAGAAATGAAAAAGTTTTTACTTATTACAGTAGGTGTTATTTTAGCGATTATTGCACTATCAAGTATTGGTCACATCATAGGGATGGCCATCAGCCTATTTATTGTTTATTTCTCTTATAAGCAATTTATGGCAACAAGTTCAACAGTAGGAAAAATTATATGGGCTTTGATTGGGTTGATTGGTTTTTCAGGATTATTGGGAAGTCTACCAGCCCTAGCAGGAATCGCAGCTGTTTATATTCTTTACACAGGATATAAAAATTGGGATAGAAAAAAAGAAGCTCCTGTTGTAGAAAAAGAAGATCCATTCACTGGATTTGAACGTGAGTGGGAAAGATTAAAGCAACAAAAATAATACTTTATAAGTATATTACAGCATGTTAATTGAACGAAGGCGAGAGAAAAAACGGGTCTATTGAGATCCCGCAAACAAAAATAAAAAAGTGAGGGAACATAAAATGACAAATTTCTTCGAAAAAATGAAACAATCGATTATTGAGGATTTCCAAGATGTAACAGAAGTGAAAGTGAAACAAAATCCAATTGCACAATTAAACAAATATGTTCGTGATAGTGAAAAAGAAGTTGAAAAGGCAGGAAAATTAGTTGAAAGACAAAGATTGTTAAAGAATGAGTTTTATAAAGAATGGAAGCAAGCAAATGCATTAGCCAATAAGCGTAAGGAACAACGAGATTTAGCCATTCAAGCTGGAGAGAATGGATTGGCAGAAACAGCACTTCAATATCAGGCACAAGCAGAGCAGCAAGCAGAGCGTCTACAACTAGCATATGAAACAGCTATTGAGCAATTGTCAGAATTAGAGCAGAAACTTGAAGAAATGAAACTTAAGGTAAAAGATATGCACATTAAAAGATTAGAGCTTATGGGTAAGGAAAATGTCCTGTCTATGAAAGAGAAAATGAATAAACTATTAAGTGAATCAGAATTCGGTAATGCAGCTGAAAATTTTGATACAGTAGCATCTGAAATGAAACAAAAGGAAAATAATTTTGATGACGAATATGAAATTACTATTTTCGACGCTAAGATTCAAAAGCTGGCAAAAGAGATAAATAATGCAGAAAAACAAAACCAGATACATGAAAACGTGGTACAATAACAAGTGTTTAAGAAAGGCGTGTATATGTCGCCTTTCTTTCTACTTATTAATATCCATATGATTGTGGTCTTGCAAATGTAATCTATATTAGTTGTTTTTTTGTAACATTCCAATCTAAAGATAGCAAGTCATTAGCTGTCATTAGAGAGTAAATTGGCATCGATATACAAGCCTTTTTATTATAGAATTGAGTTAGATAATACGGAAACGAGAAAGGAGAGGAATAAAATGAAGTCAATGAGCAAAACGAGCCTAATAGGCTGGTTTATGTTGATTTCCGCCATTGGGATGGGTTTTGAAATTGTTTTTAATTGGCGGCTTTTTATCCCTCTAATAATTGGTTGTTTTCTTTTATATACAGCGAGAAACTCCCGCAAAAAAAGTAATGTTCGTTTGATTATTGGTTTGTTTTTAATTGCTATTCCAATACTTTCATCTGCTTTTTTAAAACTATTTATTTTCATTGCGTTAATCTATGGTTTAATAGCTTACTCAAAATCAAAAAAGCAAGTCAATCAAATTGTTGTTCAAACAGTTGAACCTGATCCTAAATCTTCAGTATTAAAGAAAAAACAACCTTTTATTAAAAACATTTTTATTGGAAGTCAAAAGAAAGTAAATGAAGTTTTTGAATGGGATGATATAAATATTCAATGTGGACTTGGGGATACAGTTGTTGATTTAGGAATGACAATGCTTCCCCCAGGTGAGAGCACTGTTGTTATAAGAAGTTTTTTTGGAAATATCCAATTACTCGTTCCTTTTGACGCTTCTGTTATTGTGAATCACTCAGCAATCAGTGGAAAGTTAAAAGTATTTAATGATGAAACGGAAATATTTAATTCTAATATTATTTATCATCCAGATAGTAATGAAGAAGCCGTTCGTACTATAAAAATCATAACGAATGTTATGGTTGGCAATGTTGAGGTGAGGCGAATATGAGAATTCAAATCACATTCTCAATTTACTTTGCTACAGCTACATTGATCACATCAATTTTTGTAGGTTTGGCTCTCATTTTTTTGGTCGATGCAGATTGGTTTAATTCGTTACTCAAAGAAAGTGCATTTTTATTGCCTAATGGAATTTTTATTTTATTGATATGTATATTGTTTGGCGCAGTAACAGGGTGGATCGTTGGGTTTTCTGTTCGGCAAAAAAGTGATGAGGTGGCCGCTAGTTTATTAGAAATAGAACAAGGAAATTATGACCTAAAGTATGAAAAAAGAAAACATAATGATGATTTTTTAATAATATGGCATAGAATAGAAGGAATTTCGCAACGTCTTAAAGAACAAGCAATTATACAGCAAAAATTAGCAAATGAAAAAGTGGAATGGAATAATCAATTAAAAGAAGAGGTTCTGACGAAAGAACGAAACCGACTTGCAAGAGAACTCCACGATTCTGTAAGCCAGCAATTATTTGCTGCAACAATGCTCATGTCAGCAATTAATCAAAATCCAGATCCAACTAGTGATACTGCCGTAAAACAACGAAAACTTGTGGAAGGAATTATTAATGAAGCTCAAACTGAAATGAGAGCGTTGCTTCTCCACCTAAGACCTGTTCAACTGGAAGGGAAAAGCTTGAAATCCGGAATAGAAGAGCTTCTTTCTGAATTAACTTCTAAACTGCCTTTAGAGGTTATTTGGAGTATTCAAGATGTTAAATTGGATAAAGGCGTTGAAGATCATTTATTCCGGATTGTTCAAGAAGCCGTTTCAAACACATTGCGACATGCAAAGGCAAGCCGCTTGGAAGTAAATTTAAAGCAAATTAATCAAGTCGTCTTTTTAAAAGTAATGGATAATGGTCAAGGGTTTGATGTGGAAAATGCCAAGTCGGGATCCTATGGATTAGCAAATATTAAAGAAAGAGCGTCAGAAATTGGTGGCAGTGTAAAAATGATTAGTATAATAGGAAAAGGATCTAATATTGAAGTGAAAGTACCAATTTATTTAATAAAGGATGAGGAGAATGATTAAGGTACTTCTTGTAGATGATCATGAAATGGTCCGAATTGGAGTCTCGGCTTATCTTTCGGTCCAAGCAGATATAGAAGTAATTGGGGAAGCAGAAAATGGTGTAATAGGTTTTGAAATGGCCTTAGAACTGAGACCAGATATTATCTTAATGGATTTAGTAATGGATCAGATGGACGGGATTGAGGCCACAAAAGCCATAATAAAGGAATGGCCAGAGGCAAAAATAATTATTGTAACAAGCTTTTTAGATGATGAAAAAGTATATCCTGCAATAGAAGCTGGAGCAACAAGTTACATATTAAAAACATCAACTGCTAGCGAAATTGCAGATGCTGTAAGGGCCACTTATAAAGGTCAATCCGTACTTGAACCTGAAGTGACAGGAAAGATGATGGCGAGAATGAAGGAAAAGAAAAAGCCGCTTCTCCACGAAAATTTAACAAATCGAGAACTTGAGATTTTATTACTCATTTCGGAGGGGAAAACAAATCAGGAAATTGCTGAGGAATTATTTATAGGGTTAAAGACTGTAAAAACCCATGTAAGCAACATATTAAGCAAACTTGAAATACAGGATCGCACTCAAGCGGCCATATATGCATTTAAAAATCAACTCGTTAATCATTAACGATCATCATTTGACAATACGGAGGAATTACGTTGAAAAAACAATTTGCAGTTATCGGACTTGGACGCTTTGGTGGAAGTATTTGCAGGGAACTAGCAGAGCAAGGCATGGAAGTATTGGCAATGGATAAAAACGAAGACCGGGTCAATGAATTTGCATCTATTGCAACACATGCGGTTATTGCAGATACAACAGACGAAAATATATTAAAGAGCTTAGGAATTCGAAATTTTGACCATGTGATTGTCGCAATTGGTGAGGATATCCAATCGAGCATATTAACAACGCTCATGTTGAAGGAAATAGGAGTTAATCATATTACAGTCAAAGCACAAAATGATTATCATGAAAAAGTGCTTTTAAAAATAGGGGCAGATTATGTTGTCCATCCTGAAAGGGATATGGGTAAACGTATTGCCCATTATATCGTTTCCAATAATATATTGGATTATCTAGAACTTTCGGATGAATACAGCATCGTAGAAATAAAGGTAAATGATCTACTTACAGGTAAATCGTTAATGGAGCTGGATGTTCGAGCGAAATACGGTTTGAATATTGTCGCAATTAAAAGAGGATCCGAGATTATTGTTTCACCTCAAGCGGATGATCCTCTCAAAAAGGATGATATCTTAATTGTAATTGGTGCAGACAGTGATATTAACCGATTTGAAAAGAAAGTAATGGAGTAATGTTAAAGGACCGTGGAAATAAATCCCCGGTCCTTTTACGATTATTATTGTACGTTTTCAACTTTGTAAGTTGATTTCCGCTCCAGGCGCTCGCTTTCCGCGGGGAGTTCGGGAGCCTCCCGTATACTTCTTTTTCCCGCAGGAGTCTCGCTCCTTCCGCTCTAATCAACGTTGCACTATAAATTGTGAACTTAGTTTTATTTATATTAAATTTCCATAATAATCGGAAGTATCATTGGTCTGCGCTTTGTCTTTTCATATAAGAATGGAGTTAGCGTATCAGTGATTTCATTTTTGATCTCTGACCATTGAGTCGTTTTACGCTCCATAATTTTATTCAAATGCTTTCCAATCATTCTTTGGGCCTCATTAATTAAATCTCCAGATTCACGCATATAAACAAATCCACGAGAAATAATGTCTGGTCCAGCAGCAATTGTATGATTTTCCATATCGATTGACACCACGACAATGACTAGACCTTCTTCCGAAAGGATTCGTCTGTCTCGCAATACGATATTTCCAATATCTCCAATTCCGCTACCATCTATATAAACAGAGCCAGAAGGAATCTTTCCTGCGATTTCCGCGGTTTTATCTGTTAATGCAAGAACATCGCCATTATCCATAATAAAGCAGTTCTCTTCAGGAACATCACAATCAACAGCTAATTTTGCATGGGTCTTTTGCATCCGAAATTCTCCGTGAATCGGCATGAAAAATTTAGGCTTCATAAGTCGGAGCATTAATTTCTGCTCCTGCTGACCACCATGACCAGATGTATGAATATCATTTAACGATCCGGCAATGACATCAGCACCAGCACGATACAATAAATTTATCGTTCTATTGACACTGATCGTATTCCCAGGAATTGGGGATGAAGAAAAGACGACTGTATCCCCAGGTTGTATTTGGATTTGTCGATGAGTTCCATTCGCTATTCTCGATAAGGCGGCCATTGGCTCACCTTGACTACCTGTACAAAGAATCGTCACTTTATTTGCTGGAAGACGATTTAACTGCTGTGTGGATATAAATGTATCTTTTGGTGCGCGAATATAACCGAGTTCTTGCCCGATCTCAATTGCAGCATCCATACTACGCCCAAAAACAGCTATTTTTCTTCCATTAGCAACTGCAGCATCTGTAACCTGCTGTAGACGGTGAATATTCGAAGCGAACGTCGCAAATATTACGCGCCCATCCACTTTACGAAAAATATCATGAATACTATCGCCAACTCGTCTTTCCGACATTGTAAAATGAGGAACTTCGGCATTCGTACTATCTGATAAAAGACAAAGAACGCCTTCTTTTCCTATTTCCGCCATTTTTGTTAAGTTAGCCGGCTCACCTACAGGTGTGAAATCGAACTTGAAATCCCCCGTATGAACAATGTTGCCAGGAGGTGTTTTTACAACAATTCCGTATGAATCTGGAATGCTGTGTGTTGTGCGGAAAAACGTAACCGATGTCTTTCTAAATTTAATGACATCATCCTCTTTTATTTCAAAAAATTTCGTTTGTCGTAAAAGGCCGTGTTCTTCCAATTTGTTTTTCATTAGTCCAATTGCCAATTTACCTGCATAAATTGGGATGTTCACTTGACGAAGTAAATAAGGAATACCGCCAATGTGGTCTTCGTGACCATGAGTAACGAATAAACCTTTTATTTTATCAACGTTTTTTACGATATACGTATAATCAGGAATGACATAATCTATTCCAAGCAATTCGTCTTCCGGAAACTTAATTCCAGCATCAATTAATATTATTTCATCCTGAAATTGAACAGCGTAAGTATTTTTACCAATTTCACCTAGCCCGCCGAGAGCAAAAACCGCAGTTTGGTCATTTTTTACAAATTTCATAGTGACACGTTCTCCTGTAGTTTGAAATGCTCACTTTGCTTCTCGTATTCGAGATACTCGCCTTCTAATAATTGAATATATTCAATATTAATTTTTTGGTCTTTCAGCATTTGACGAACAGTACGTTCATTGTTTGTTTCAAAATACATTGATTTTGTTTTTTCTCTTACTGGCACTTCATTTTTACTTTCTTGGTAATAAACTTTGTAAATCATCAATATCTCTCCTTAACTCCGTTGTCTAATTTTTATTATTGTTTAATTAACAAACTAATATAATAAAGAATAAGCCCTCCGAAAAAAACAGAGGGACCTTAATTGTTCATTAAGCAATTGTTTTTTTTCTCAGTAAATCTTTCCACCGTTTTAAAAGCTTTTCTCGTAGCTTCTTAAACATTGTGGATCACTCCTTAAATTCTATTTTAACCGATACTCGTTCAAAGTAAAAGCAACTTGCAAAGAGAAGATATAAATTTGTGCATATTTTTATGTTTTATTATATGCTTTGTATACGTTCTCTATCATAAAGATAAGTAGAAATAGAAGAATTCTAAGGAGATATGCTATGAAAAAAATTGTTTTCTTTGATATCGATGGAACTTTGCTTGACGATGAAAAAAATCTTCCTGGATCTACGAAAGAAGCTATTAAAACCCTACAGGAGAATGGAATTTATACTGCACTGGCAACAGGTAGAGCACCTTTTATGGTTACTAGTTTACTCAAAGATTTAAATATAGAATCATTCGTATGCTTTAATGGCCAATATGTTGTTTTTGGGAATGAAGTCGTGTATACGAATCCTTTAGACTCAATTGAAATAAAAAAACTAATTGATAGAGCAAACACAAATAACCATCATTTAGTATTTTTAAATGAATCGACATTAAAATCGAATGTAAAATTTAATCAACGTGTAAAAGAAAGTTTTGAGTCGCTTCAAATGGTTCATCCTGAATACGATCCGGATTTTTACGAAAAGACAAATATTTATCAATCGCTTCTATTCGCTAGAGAAGGTGAGGATTCTTACCTTACAGAATTTGAAGATAATCTTACTTTTATTAGATGGCATGAGGAATCACTGGATGTTGTTCCTAAAGGTGGTTCAAAAGCGGAAGGAATAAAAAAACTCATTGAAAGATTAGGGTTTGAAATGGAGAATGTGTACGCATTTGGAGACGGATTGAATGATATTGAAATGTTGCAAACAGTAGGTACCGGGATTGCAATGGGAAATGCTCATGAGGCTGTAAAAATGCACGCTGACCTAATTACTACAAATGTTGATGATAACGGAATTGTAAATGGATTAGTAAAAGTAGGTTTGCTAGAGGAAAATTTTGAAAGAATTAAATAAGAGAAGCGCAAGCATTTAGCCCATCCACGGCTGCTTGCGCTAGACAGCAAAAGCTTAATTTCAAAAAAACACTTTTCATTAACATTTATTTTTTTACTTTTAAAAAAGCTGTCATGTTAATAAATTATCTTTCAATTGGAATAGCGCCTTCTGGAACGGAAAAAGGATTATTTTCATCGATATGATCATAAAACATAACACCATTTAAATGATCAAGCTCATGCTGGAACACGATGGCTGGAAGGTCTTTTAGACGTAGTTTGATCTCATTTCCATTAATGTCGTATCCTTTAATCGTAATTCGTGCATGTCTCAATACATAACCAACGACAGGACGATCAACGGATAAACAACCTTCACCAGAAGTCAAATAAGATTTTTCTACAGAATGACTAATAATTTTTGGGTTTACTAATGAATAATGATACTTTTTACCATTATCATCTTCGAGACGAACTGCGAACATTCTTTTTAGGACATTAATTTGTGGTGCTGCAAGACCTACACCAGCTCTTAAACCATACTTTTCGCTAATTTCCGGATCTTGACTATTCTTTAAGTATTCCTGCATCTTATTTAAAATGTCTATATCTTCTTGTGTAAGGGGTAAAGGGACTTCTTTTGCCACTTCTCTTAATGCTGGATTATCTTCACGGATAATATCTTTCATTAGAATCATTATGTTCACTCCTGTTTAAGCAAGTATATAAATGGATAGATAAAATTTAGTATTTAAATTATCTTATTTTATTTTTTGCATTATTGTCAAATAGACCATATCCCAGTATAGTAAAGGTGGAAACAGTTAGGAGGATTTTGATGAAAAAATTACATACGATCATTTTTATTATATTATTAGCGGTTATTTTATCAGCCTGTTCATCTGCGGAAGAGAATATTTATAAAGCATTAGAAGCAACAGCTGCTAAAGAAGTTGGTTTTGAAAAACAACAAGAACCACTAAAGAAACTTGAAACAAACGAAAAAGAAATATTTGATCAAATAATGGATTTGGGCATGAAAGAATTCGAACAAATATCTAAGCTTGCTGATGATGCCTTAGCTAACTTAGACCAAAGAGAAGAACATATGAAAAAAGAGAAAGATTCAATTGATGAATCTAAAAAGGAATTTCAACTTGCATCAGAAGAGTTAGGTAAACTAAAAGACGAAAAATTAAAAAAACAGGCAGATGAATTACAAGGATTAATGAATAAACGTTATGAATCGTATGAAAAATTATTTTCATCCTATATGAATGGATTGCAAGAAGACAGAAAAATTTACGAAATAATTAAAAATGAAGATTTAAAACTAGAGGATTTAGAGGCGCAAATAGAAGCATCCAATGAAGCATACGATAGTGTATTTGAAGCGAATAAACAATTTAATGAGCAAACAGAAAAGTTTAACGAAGCAAAGTTGAACTTTTACAAGGATGCGGGATTAAAAGTAGAGTCCAAATAATTAATCAACTTAAGGAGACGGTAATCCGTTTCTTTTTTTGTTTAGGAAATTATAGATTGGGACTTTGTGGATAATTATTATGAAGGTAGTTCTCTTTTAACTTCAGCGCTAACGACTAGCACACTTTCGGTTTCTCCCTACAAATTCAACATCGGTTTGCCAAGGTCCAGATGGAGGCGCTTGCGCATTTTTCTTTGCTATCCAAAAAATCTAATGTATAACAGTTGGAATGAAATTGCTTTTTTTATAAAACAGAATAAAGATTCAATATAGTACAGATTGTAATTATTAATGAAGGTATACAGCTACTCAAACTTATTTAATTGACGAATAAACTGTTTTCATGTACTCTAAATGTGGTAAAACTTTGTATTAATTATTTAGTGTAAAAGATTAGTACAGTTCATTTTTTTAGATGGGAAAGTTTTTCTGTTTTTCTTCATGAGAAATGTGGAAAACCTATACTAGTATGAAGTCCGGAACATGAATAATCTCCCGCTAATATATATGCTGGGCAATTTATTATGTCCGTTATCAAATATTATGTTTAGAAAGGATAGGTGGCTTCAATGGCTTCTAAAACAAAGAAGACACAATTCGATGCTGTGAAAACACTCGAAAATATTGAAAGTCAATTTGAAATGGTTCAGATCTTGAATGAAAAAGGAGAGATCGTGAATGATGAGCTTGTTCCAGATATATCTGATGAACAACTTACGGAATTAATGCGTCGTATGGTTTATACGAGAATTTTGGATCAGCGTAGTATTTCATTGAACCGTCAAGGTCGCCTTGGTTTCTATGCTCCTACTGCAGGTCAGGAAGCGTCACAGCTTGCATCACATTTCGCACTTGAAAAAGAAGACTTTATTTTACCAGGATATAGAGATGTTCCACAAATTATTTGGCATGGACTTCCACTTCACAAAGCGTTCCTTTTTTCTCGTGGACATTTTGTTGGGAACCAGATTCCTGAGGGTGTAAATGTCATTCCTCCTCAAATTATTATCGGTGCTCAATATGTTCAAGCAGCTGGTGTCGCTCTTGGAATGAAAAAGCGTGGAAAAAAATCAGTTGCTGTTACATACACAGGTGATGGTGGATCTTCTCAAGGAGATTTTTACGAAGGAATCAACTTTGCAGGTGCCTATAGTGCCCCAGCAATCTTTATTGTGCAAAATAACCAATTTGCTATTTCTACTCCACGTGACAAGCAAACTGCAGCAACAACGATCGCACAAAAAGCAGTTTCAGCTGGTATTCCGGGAGTGCTTGTAGATGGTATGGACCCACTCGCAGTTTACGCGGTTGTAAAAGAGGCTCGGGAAAGAGCAATTAATGGCGGTGGTCCAACATTAATTGAAACAATGTGTTATCGTTATGGGCCTCATACTATGGCAGGAGATGATCCTACTCGCTATCGTACGTCTGATACAGACAATGAATGGGAGAAAAAAGATCCACTAGTCAGATTCCGAAATTTCTTAGTTAATAAAGGAATTTGGAATGAGGAAATTGAAAATGAAGTAATTGAACAAGCGAAAGAAGATATAAAAGTAGCGATTAAAAAAGCGGATGATACTCCGAAACAAAAAGTTACTGATTTGATTTCCAATATGTATGAAGAGCTTCCTAATAATTTACAGGAACAGTATGAAATTTATAAAGAGAAGGAGTCGAAGTAAGCCATGGCGCAAATGACTATGATTCAAGCTATCACGGATGCGCTTCGTACTGAATTGCGCAACGATGAAAATGTACTCGTGTTTGGAGAAGACGTAGGGGTTAACGGAGGGGTTTTCCGTGCTACAGAAGGTCTGCAAAAAGAGTTTGGAGAAGACCGCGTCTTTGATACACCACTTGCTGAGTCAGGAATCGGTGGTTTGGCTATTGGGTTAACGACACAAGGCTTCCGTCCAGTTCCTGAAATCCAGTTTTTTGGATTTTTATACGAAGTGATGGACTCTGTAAGCGGACAAATGGCTCGCTGGAGATATCGTACAGGTGGAACATTCAATGCACCGATTACAATTCGTTCACCATTTGGAGGAGGGGTACATACTCCTGAAATGCACGCTGATAGTCTTGAAGGATTAATGGCACAGCAACCAGGCTTAAAAGTAGTCATTCCTTCTACTCCATATGATGCTAAAGGACTTTTAATTTCGGCAATTAGAGATAATGATCCGGTTATTTTCCTAGAACATATGAAGTTATACCGTTCTTTCCGTCAAGAAGTTCCAGAAGAAGAATATACAATTCCTTTAGGAAAAGCTGATGTGAAACGTGAAGGAACAGATTTAACGATTATTGCTTATGGTGCGATGGTTCATGATTCACTAAAAGCTGCTGAAGAACTTGAAAAAGAAGGCCATTCAGTTGAAGTAATCGATCTTCGTACTGTTAGCCCAATTGATATTGATACAATTATTGCATCTGTTGAAAAAACAAACCGTGCAATCGTAGTTCAAGAAGCTCAAAAACAAGCTGGGATTGCAGCGAATATTGTAGCAGAGATAACTGATCGCGCTATTTTAAGCCTTGAAGCTCCTGTTTTAAGAGTTGCTGCTGCAGATACAGTATATCCATTCTCTCAAGCGGAACCGGTATGGCTTCCAAACCATAAGGATATAATCGAAACTGCTAAGAAAGTATTACTATTTTAATCACTTTTATCTTACAGGAGGGGAATACCATTGTCATTTCAATTTAAAATGCCAGATATCGGTGAAGGTATCCACGAAGGCGATATAGTAAAATGGTTTGTAAAACCTGGTGACAAAGTAGCCGAAGATGATGTACTATGCGAAGTACAAAATGACAAGGCAGTTGTAGAAATTCCGTCTCCAGTAGCTGGAACAGTTGAAGAAATTCTCGTGCAAGAAGGTCAAACAGCTACAGTTGGAGATGTACTTATAAAATTCGACGCACCTGGATATGAAGATCTTCAATTTAAAGGTGACCACGAAGAAGAAAAAACTGAAGCAAATGTCCAATCTACAGCAGAATCCGGTCAAGAGCTTAAAAAAGAAGAAGTGAAAGCAGAAGAACCAAAAGCAGCGGAAGCAACAGGTGCCGGTGCACAGCCTGAAGCAGAAGCTGATCCAAATCAACGTATTATTGCGATGCCATCTGTAAGAAAATATGCACGTGAAAAAGGTGTTGACATTCGCCTCGTTACAGGAACGGGTAAAAACAGCCGTATCATGAAAGAGGATATTGATGCATTCCTAAACGGTCCATCAGTTACAGAAGCTGTCGAAACAGCAGCACCTGTACAAGAAGAAACTAAAGCTGCAGCAACTGCTCCGGTAATTCCTGAAGGAGAATATCCAGAAACTCGTGAAAAAATGAGTGGAATCCGAAAAGCAATTGCAAAAGCGATGGTGAATTCGAAACATACAGCACCACATGTTACTTTAATGGATGAAATAGACGTTGAAAAACTTGTCGCACATCGTAAGAAATTTAAAGATGTCGCTGCAGAAAAAAATATTAAACTAACGTTCTTGCCATATGTTGTAAAAGCTCTTGTAAGTGCATTGCGTGAATTCCCTGCACTTAATACATCAATTGATGATGCAACTGATGAAATTATTCACAAGCACTATTACAATATCGGTATTGCTGCCGATACTGAAAAAGGTTTATTAGTTCCTGTCGTAAAACGTGCAGATACAAAGTCTGTTTTTGCGATTTCAAAAGAAATCAACGAATTAGCTGATAAAGCACGCAGTGGAAAACTTTCACCTACTGAAATGAAAGGTGCTACATGCACAATTACAAATATTGGTTCTGCTGGCGGACAATGGTTTACGCCTGTCATCAATCATCCAGAAGTAGCCATTTTAGGAATTGGGCGCATTGCAGAAAAACCAGTCGTTCGCAATGGTGAAATTGTTGCAGCTCCTGTCTTGGCATTGTCACTAAGCTTTGACCATAGAATAGTCGACGGTGCAACAGCGCAGAATGCACTTAACCAAATTAAACGACTGCTTAACGATCCTGAACTTTTATTAATGGAGGCGTAAAAAATGGTAGTAGGAGATTTCCCTATAGAAACAGATACAATTGTCATCGGTGCAGGTCCTGGTGGATATGTCGCTGCTATTCGTGCAGCACAACTAGGACAAAAAGTAACAATTGTTGAAAAAGCTGAATTAGGTGGGGTTTGCCTTAATGTCGGTTGTATCCCTTCCAAAGCGTTAATCACAGCTAGCCATCGCTATGAAACAGCAAAACATTCCGATGATATTGGTATTTCTGCTGAAAATGTAACAGTTGATTTTTCTAAAGTACAAAACTGGAAAGGTCAAGTTGTTAACAAACTTACATCAGGTGTTGCTGGATTATTAAAAGGAAATAAAGTAAATATCGTAAAAGGTGAAGCGTATTTTGTTGATGCAAATACATTACGTGTAATGGATGAAAATTCTGCCCAAACATATACATTCAAAAATGCTATTATCGCAACTGGATCTCGTCCGATTGAAATCCCAACATTTAAATTCTCAGATCGTATTATCAGTTCAACTGGTGCGTTAAACCTACCTGAAATTCCTAAAAAATTAGTGATCATCGGTGGCGGGGTTATTGGTGTGGAACTGGGTACAGCATATGCTAACTTCGGAACTGAAGTAACAATCCTCGAAGGAAGCGGAGAATTATTTGCTGGAGCATTCGAAAAACAAATGTCATCTGTCGTTGTCCGTAATCTTAAAAACAAGGGTGCGGAAATTGTGACAAATGCAATGGCAAAAGGTGCAGTAGAGAATGAAAACAGTGTTGTTGTCACATACGAAGCGAAAGGTGAAGAACAAACTGTAGAAGCTGATTATGTATTAGTAACAGTTGGTCGTCGTCCAAATACAGATGAATTAGGATTAGAACAAGTAGGGATTGACATGACAGACCGTGGAGTAATTAAAACGGATAAACAATGTCGTACAAACATTCCTAGCATCTTTGCGATCGGTGATGTTATTGCAGGTCCTCAACTTGCACATAAAGCATCTTATGAAGGAAAGATTGCAGCGGAAGCTATTTCTGGTGAACCGTCTGAAATTGATTATTTAGGGATTCCAGCAGTTGTCTTCTCGGAACCTGAACTAGCGACTGTTGGATACACTGAGAAGCAAGCAAAGGAAGAAGGCTTAGAAGTTGTGGCGGCTAAATTCCCATTTGCAGCTAACGGGCGTGCACTTGCGTTAAACAATACAGATGGTTTCTTGAAATTGATTACACGTAAAGAAGATGGATTAGTGGTTGGCGGCCAAATTGCCGGTGCTAGTGCATCTGATATGATTGCGGAAATTGGCCTAGCCATTGAAGCAGGAATGACTGCTGAAGATATTGCGATGACTATCCATGCACATCCAACATTAGGTGAAATTACGATGGAAGCTGCGGACGTAGCATTAGGAACACCGATTCATATTGTAAAATAAATAATTTACCAAAAGGCTGTCTCCACTGAAGTACTATATACTTTCAGAAAGGGGATGGCCTTTCATTTTAAGTAATGTCTTTGCATAAAATCAATAATAACTCTAAAGATTCGTGCGAAAAACGCTTGAAATGATGGTGATTCAGATGGTAAAGAAATATATAGCTCTTCTACTGCAATTAATGATATGGAGCGGTTTTACACTTGCAGAGTGGTTTTCTGGAAAAGAACATCTATTATCAAAAGTCATTTTATTTATTGTTTTTAGTTATCTTGCCATACTTATTGCGAGGAAAATAGTGGAATCTAAAAAAGACACCCTCATTATTACCGTAGTAAGTTTATTCACATATGGACTGCTACATTCAGCGCTTCATTTTTTCATATAGTTTCTTGGACACTACAAAAATAAAAGTCTATAATTTAACAATATATACTCCAACTCTTGAAAGGGGAACAATATGAGATTACCTATCATCATGTTCGCTGTTGCTTTGTTGTTAGTTGCTTGCAACGGACAGTCTACACAAAAGGAAAATTCGATGAAGAAAAATGAACCAGTGACAGAAGAGAATAATTCCGATTTGGTAGAACAAGAGGATGAACAGATTCCCGAAACTAATGTTGAAGAGGAAAAAGAAGATAAAAAAGTTGAAGCGCCAGAAGTTGAAGTAGTTGCTCCTGAGTATAAAATGAATGCAGTTTTTGCTTTAGAGCCGGTTAAGGATGCAAATCCGAAGGTTGTATTACTAACAATTGATGATGCCCCTGATAAATATGCGTTAGAAATGGCTAAAACTTTAAAAGAATTACATGCACCAGCCATTTTTTTTGTTAATGGACATTTTATCAACTCACCTGAAAAAGAAGCGATTTTAAAAAAAATATACGATCTTGGGTTTGAAATAGGAAACCATACATTCTCTCATGCTAATTTGACCACATTATCTCCAGAAGAACAAAAGGAAGAAATACTTTCTGTTAATGATAAAGTTGAAGAAATAACCGGGGAACGTCCTAAGTTTTTTCGTGCCCCATTTGGCGCAAATACAGATGTGAGCAAACAAATTGCCACAGAAGAAAACATGCTTGTCATGAATTGGACATATGGATACGATTGGGAAAAGGACTATATGTCGAAGGATGCCATTGCTGATATTATGGTTAATACCGAGTTATTAGGAAACGGTGCAAATTTACTTATGCATGACCGTGAATGGACGAATGGTGGGTTAAAACAAATTGTCAAGGGTCTTAGGGATAAAGGATTTGAAACTTTGGATCCGAAGCTAATCGAAACACCTCAATAAAAAGTAACCGTCCGATTAGTCCTTAAAACAAATTAATTGGAAAAAGCGAGCTGTGCTATATGAGGCATATGATAGAATTTCGCACAATGTTGATTGTGGCGAGCGTGACTCCTGCGAGAAAAAAGTGAGGGTGAAACCCTTGCAGGTGCGACATGCGCTGAGGAGGCTCACCGAACTTCCCGCTGAAAGCGAGCGCCTGTAGAGGAAATCAACAACCCAGGTCAACAAAACAGAAAGGGGCTTTCAAAAAGTCAAAAACGACAACTTTTTGGACAGCCCCTCCTTAATATATTATCTAATCGCTTCGAATTCTTTAATAACCCTTATAGTTTTTAATGTTTCATCTTCAAGGCCTTGAACAGGTAAGCCTACTTCTATGTTTTTTCTAATATATAACAAATTTTCTTCAGTAATGATTTCCCCTGGTATAAAAATAGGTATACCTGGTGGATAAACCATAATAAATTCTGCACTAATTCGTCCTGCTGACTCATTTAGAGGGATAATCTCTGTCTCAGAATAAAAAGCGTCTCTAGGACTCATAGCTAGAAGAGGAATATCGGGCAGAATGACATGATGATGATTTGCTTCATCATCTGCTTTTCCAAATTGCTCAGATAATTTCTTTAATGCTTCAATCAGAATGGCTGCTTCTACTTCAGTATCTCCTGGAGTGACAATACATAAAATATTATACAAATCAGATAGCTCAACTTCTATTTGATATTCATTTCGGAGCCATTTCTCAGCTTCATATCCATTTATTCCGAGATCTTTTACGGAAATAATGAGCTTGGTTGGATCATAATCAAAAACTGCATCAGACTCTAAAATTTCTTTTCCAGGACACAAGAGATGAGGGATTTCATTTACTTCTTGACGAATCGTTTCAGCAAGAGTGATAGCAGCGCCAATAAGATCTCTTCCTTCTGTTGCAAGTCTTTTTCTAGCTGCGTCAAGTGAAGCTAGTAATAAATAAGAAGTTGATGTAGTCGTAAGCATACTGATAATAGATTGAACCCGCTGTGGTGATACAAGCCCTTCACGAACATTTAACACGGAACTTTGGGTCAAGGAGCCACCTAGTTTATGCACACTTGTAGCTGCCATATCTGCACCGGCTTCCATTGCAGAATAAGGCAATCCTTCATGAAAATGAATATGAACACCATGTGCTTCATCTACAAGAACTGGAACTTCGTAGGAATGGGCAATTTCAACAATCTTTTTTAAATCAGCTGTAATTCCAAAGTAAGTAGGGTTAATAACAAGTAATCCCTTTGCATCAGGGTGAATTTCAAGAGCTTTTTCAACAGATTCTATAGTAATCCCATGTGAAATTCCTAAGTTCGGGTCAATTTCAGGATGAATAAAAATCGGAGTAGCACCCGAAAACACAATTGCTGACATTACTGATTTATGAACATTACGAGGAACGATTATTTTATCGCCAGGTCCGCAAACCGACATAATCATTGTCATAATGGCACCACTTGTCCCTTGTACAGAGAAGAAAGTATGGTCAGCACCAAAAGCTTCAGCAGCCAATTTTTGAGCCTCTTTTATCATTCCTTTTGGCGAATGCAAATCATCTAATGGTGCTATATTTATTAAATCTATTGATAAGGCATTTTCTCCAATAAAATTTCTAAATTCGGGATCCATTCCAGCACCTTTTTTATGACCGGGAATATGAAATTGAATTGGATTTGATTTGGCATGCTGCACCAGCCCTGTAAATAGCGGTGTTTCATATTGGGACAATGAAGTCACATCCTTTGTTAGTGATAGGAAAGATACTGAAACAAGAACAAATTATAACATCAATATTTTGTTTTTCATAGAGATATTTACACACAATATTGGTATACGACAGAACAAGTGAACTCATAATACATAATAAGTTATAAAGGAGCGTTTTAGATGGAATATCAGTACCCATTTTCATTAGATTGGACTACAGAAGAAATAGTTGATGTCGTTCATTTTTATCAGGCAATTGAAAAAGCGTATGAAAAAGGAATCGATAAAATGGAATTAATGAAGAGATATAAGAGGTTTAAAGAAATTGTGCCGAGTAAAGCAGAAGAAAAAAAGTTTGATAAGGAATTCGAAGAGGTAAGTGGATATTCTTCGTATAAAACGATTAAAAAAGCAAAAGAAACTGAAAATAATTCAATAATATTAATGGGAAATCAATAATACTTACAATTCCGACGACGTTTATGTAAGTTTCTAAACGGGTACAAACAAGCAAGAGCATTGACAAATTCATTCATACTTTAGACATGATAGGTGAACACACAATTTTGTTACCGCGAATATTGCGGCAACATACAATATAATAAGCAAACCCGAAAGTTGAATAATCTACTATTTCGGAAGGGGTGTTTTTCCGTGAAACAAGTAATGAATGCATATAAGAAAAAAAATTTGGATAAACAAAAGCTTGCAGTACTTCGTTTAGAGTTAAATTATGAATTGGCCGTGCTTTTTGATGCCATGCAAGAAGCTGATGAAGAAATGAAAGCAAAAACGATGCGCAAACTGGAAAGAATTCGTTCAGAATTAATAAAACTCGAAGCGCTATGAGTTGTAAGAAAATGAGGATAGTGATGTTAATGAAAGATTAAAACGGACTCCCAAGTGTATATTAAGTCGGGTGTTCGTTTTTTATTCGTGGGACACACTAAAAACTTGAAAATAGTAGTTGTTTTCTCTAAGCTTGTGGATAGGTAGAACGTAATGGAGGTATCGAAATGATCAATTGGTCCAACGTCGATAAAGTGGCTAAGGAATGGTTAAAAGAAGCAGGTAAGAACATTATCGCCTCGTTTAAAACAGCTTTACAAATAGATACTAAAGCAGATGCAAATGACTTAGTTACTAATATTGATAAAGAGATTGAACAATATTTTATCAACCGAATTCGAGAAACATTCCCTTCCCATAACATATTAGGGGAGGAAGGATTTGGTGATGAAGTAGAAAGCATGGATGGGGTTGTTTGGATAATCGATCCTGTAGATGGAACGATGAATTTTGTCCATCAGCAGCGGAACTTTTTTATTTCAATAGGAATTTTTGAAAATGGGGAAGGGAAGCTCGGATATTTGTATGACGTAGTACATAATGAATTATACTATGCTAAGTCAGGTGAAGGTGCGTTTTGGGATGAGTTGAGACTCCCAACGCTGGAAAAAGTAGAAGTGAGTGAAGCAGTCATTGGATTAAGTGCCTCGCTATTAATTTCCAGTGATCCGAATAATCCCTTTGCTTCTATCGTAAAAGATGTAAGGGGGACGCGATCATACGGTTCAGCTGCTTTGGAATTTGCATACGTTGCAACAGGCCGACTTGACGCTTATATAAGCAAGACACTTTCACCTTGGGATTTTGCAGGGGGGATAATTATTGTAGAAGAGATTGGCGGAGTTGTTACAGATTTTAACGGCCAACCTCTAAACTTATTGAAAAAAAGCCCAGTTATAGTTGCAAAGCCAGGGCTACATGAAACGCTTATCAAACAATATTTTCAGGTGAACTAAAGGATTTACTTTAGCTCACCATTTTATTTAATGAACTGTTAAACTTTGATGTTAAATTCCGCTCCAGGCGCACACTTTCCGAAGGAATCGAAAGCGGAGGTGACTGTTCAATTGGCGTATACATTTTCAAGGTCACTGACTTATCGTAGGGAAGGGACAAGAAATATTACTAGCCATTAGATCCGAAGCGAGAAAAGGTTTAGGAGCCTACTCGGCGCTTAACGCCCTGTGGGGTCTCCCGATAACCGTTTTTCCCGCAGTAGTCTCGCGATTACGCTACAATTAACAGTGTCAATCAAAAGCTTAAACAAATGTAATTTTGACGTTTGCCAATATCACAGTTTTCCTTCATCTCTCATTTTTTTCTTTGTTTTAAATCCATATCCCACAACAGCTATTAAAATAATAAAGCAAGCAATCATTCCAATATAGCTACCTTCACCGAGTGATATTCCTATCCCTACAATTGAGAGGGCTCCTATTGTCGCAAATAATAAAAGATTCCATTTGATTCCGTTCATCATTTTTTCCTCCTTAAAGTTATATTGTACAAAAAAAATTCCAAATCTTCTATAGCATGTGATATAATACTTCAGTTAAAAATAAAACTAAAAATGTCTAGCTACAGCGCCTATCGAATTATAAACTTCTTGTCCTTCTCCTTACGATAAGTCAAGCATCGACTCGTTCCTCGTCGTGTTTCTTTTATCTCAAGGCTTTGGCCAAAAGAAGAAAGTCGACTAAAACCGCCACGTCCTGTGGCAACGTCGACGGACCCACATCTTGTGGGCCTGTACGTCGATGAGCAAGGCGCTTCCGCTTTTCTAACGGCAGGAGGAAATACTTTGAAACTAAGAGAAGATATTCGTAATATTGCCATTATCGCACACGTTGACCATGGTAAAACAACATTGGTTGACCAACTTTTAAAACAGTCAGGAACATTTAGGTCAAACGAACACGTGGCAGAGCGCGCTATGGACTCCAATGATATTGAAAGAGAGCGCGGTATTACGATCCTAGCAAAAAATACTGCCATTCAATATAAAGATACAAAAATAAATATATTGGATACTCCAGGACATGCTGACTTTGGAGGAGAAGTCGAGCGGATTTTAAAAATGGTTGATGGAGTACTGTTGGTTGTTGATGCTTATGAAGGCTGTATGCCGCAAACGCGTTTCGTATTAAAAAAGGCACTTGAACAGAAATTGACACCAATTGTTGTAGTTAACAAAATTGACCGCGATTTTGCTCGTCCTGAGGAAGTCGTTGATGAAGTACTTGAGCTCTTTATAGAATTGGATGCAAATGATGAACAATTGGAATTCCCTGTCATCTATGCATCAGGTATTAAAGGAACTGCAAGCAGAGAGATTGAACAAGAAGAAAATATGGAAGCATTATACGAAACGATTATTGACTTTATCCCTGCTCCGGTAGATAACAAAGAAGAACCGTTACAATTTCAAGTATCACTACTCGATTATAATGATTACGTAGGAAGAATTGGAATTGGTAGAATTTTTAGAGGGACGATGAAAGTAGGTCAGCAAGTCGCTATTCTTAAACAGGATGGTACAACAAAACAATTCCGTGTAACTAAAATGTTTGGATTTTTCGGCTTAAAAAGAGTTGAGATTAATGAAGCCTATGCTGGTGATCTTATCGCTGTTTCCGGAATGGAAAATATTGATGTTGGGGATACAATTTGTCCAATTGAACATCAAGAACCCCTCCCTACATTAAGAATAGATGAGCCAACTTTGCAGATGACTTTCTTAGTGAATAACAGCCCATTTGCTGGAAGAGAAGGAAAATATTTAACATCTCGGAAAGTTGAAGAACGTCTACGCAGTCAATTGGAAACAGATGTAAGTCTTCGTGTAGACAATACAGATTCTCCTGATGCATGGATTGTATCAGGAAGGGGAGAGCTTCATCTTTCAATCCTTATTGAAAATATGAGACGTGAAGGCTTTGAATTGCAAGTATCCAAACCGCAAGTAATTGTAAGAGAAATAGATGGCGTAAAATGTGAACCAATTGAAAGAGTGCAGATAGATATTCCTGAAGAACATACAGGAAGCATTATTGAATCTCTCGGGTCACGTAAAGGTGAAATGCTTGATATGATTAATAATGGAAATGGACAGGTTCGCCTAGTATTCCATGTACCAGCTCGCGGATTAATTGGATATACAACGGAATTTATGACGTTAACAAGAGGTTATGGAATATTAAACCATACATTTGACAGTTACCAACCTATGCAACAAGGAAAAGTTGGTGGCAGAAGACAAGGTGTTCTCGTTTCCATGGAAACAGGAAAAGCGACTACTTACGGAATTTTACAAGTAGAAGATCGTGGAACGATTTTTGCAGAGCCAGGAACTGAAATTTATGAAGGTATGATTGTAGGAGAACATACGAGGGAAAACGACATTACGGTTAATATTACGAAAACAAAGCATGCGACCAATGTTAGGTCGGCAACGAAGGATCAAACGGCTGTCATTAAAAAACCTCGTCTAATGTCATTGGAAGAAGCTCTAGAATATTTAAATGACGATGAATATTGTGAAGTAACTCCAGAATCAATACGTCTTCGTAAAAAAATACTAGACAAAAATGAACGTGAACGCGTAGCAAAAAAGAAAAAGTATGCTGAAATGGAACAATAGATGAAACGTATATAAGCTTTATGTTATGCTATACTCGACCCAAGTGTTTAAAGGGTCGAGTTTTTTAACAGGCAAATGTTGGGAAAGAGGTAGAAGGTGAAATGAATATATTGAATGATGGGGGGCTTACACTCGCTCTCACAAAATCGGATCTTAGAGCGATTGATAACTTTTCTCCTACATTAAGATTTTTTTATCAATTGACGAACAATGCGTCTGCAGCTAATTGGTTGCTTTGGTTAACGATAACAGGATTGGCCGTCCTCGTATATAAGTTAGGTTTTGCTAAGAAATTACCTTTATTGAAATCGGCCGTTATTTATCTATTTTTAATCGTAGGTTGTTTGTTTTTAACATTTTTAGCTATATTTCTTCCAATTGCAGAAGGGCTAATGGTTGCTGCGCTTATATTAATTATCTATAAAATTAGATTGAATCGTGAAAGAAAATCAGGAACATTGGAAAGAAACTAATAAAAACGCAGGATTTCTTGTTTATTTTTAGAAATCCTGCGTTTTTTATTAAAAATCATCATCTTGTGTATTATAGCTAAATAATTGGAATGACCCGCTCGCTAGTCTAGCTTCAGTTTTTACCTTAATCCTGTCATAGCAACTTTGGCATAAGTATGTGTGAATGGGGCGATTTCTCAATTTTTTTGCCAAAGTAGAATCATCTTCCAGCTCTGAAGGTCGATCACATAGGATACATTGAACTTTCATTAAAACACCTCTGAAGAATGCCACTTTAATTCTTTTTAGTATAACATGTTATGAATTGGTAATTCACTACTTTTTTTCATTCGATTGTTTTTGTTGCTCTTGTTCCAATTGACGATCATTTTGCTCATTCATTTGATTTCTTGGCTTTTTCACTGCTTTTTCTGGATTTTTCCCCATTTCAGGAGTTGGAGCATCAGGAATGATACGTCCAACAATATCTGATAATTCATTCATGATCCCTTGGACTGGTTTTCCAGCAGCCATATCATTCTTAATTTCTTTCAATCGAGTGTTAATATCCGGATCAGCCACTACAAGTGCTCCCGCCCCTTGAGGGTCATGTTTTAAACTTTCAGCAACTGAATACTTAATGGTTCCCACTTTTGATCTATCAATGTTAGCATCGACATCAATTCCAACAATTGCGATATTACCAAGTACAACAGCCGTTGCACCATTTACATTCGGGATTCCAGCAGCAAGATTTGCAAGATGATTTGCTCTTTCCTCATCTGTATATTTGTTGTTTTTATTAATATTAATATGACTATTTTTAACAGATACCCCTTGAGGCATAACATCGGTATTACGATTGAACTGAGATTGGCCATTATTTTGACTACATGCAGATATAATCAGAAAGAAAAATAACAAAAACATTCCTTTACGCATCAAAATCCCTCCAATAAATCAATACTTATTGTCTTATTTTGCTTTTATCTTCTATCTTTATGCGGCCTTTCATATATTTCATAAAATAGAATAATCATCTGTAGTGTTGTTTCTCCTGACACCGGGCAGTGTACATGAACATAAGATATTAAAAAGGAGCAGGAGGCATCAATTTTGACAAAAATTTACGTGATAGATACAAATGTCTTGCTGCAGGATCCCAATTCAATTTTTTCTTTCGAGGAACATGACGTCGTGATCCCTGCTGTTGTACTCGAAGAAGTCGATTCTAAAAAGCGTTATATGAATGAGATCGGCAGAAATGCAAGACATATTGCGAAATTGATTGACAGCTTCAGAGAAAAAGGTAAGCTCCATGATAAAATAACGCTTGAGAATGGAGGGACTCTTCGAATAGAACTGAATCATCGTTCCTTTCAACAACTTCAAGAAATATTTATAGAAAAAACAAATGACAATCGAATATTGGCAGTCGCTAAGAATATCGCACTAGAGGAAGAAACGAAGGTAGACGGTAAACCAGTCATCCTTGTTAGTAAAGATGCTCTTTTAAGGGTTAAAGCGGATGCATTAGGATTACTCGCAGAAGACTTCTTGAACGATCGTGTTGTTGAATTAGATGATATATATACAGGTGTAGCAGAGCACTATGTTAGCTTGGATAAAATAGGACTCTTTTATGAAAAAGGAGAAATTTTATTACAAGAAAATCATGATCAAAGATATTACCCCAATCAATTTCTAATTATAAGGGACGAACTTGGAAGTTCCGCTTCTGGAATAGGAATTATTGATGCGTCTGGTGAAGTTCTAAAGAAGTTGTTACCCCATAGTGAACCAGTTTGGGGAATTAAGGGAAGGAATGCCCAGCAGACAATGGCATTGGAATTACTAGTTCGAAAAGATATTCAACTCGTAACAATGACAGGAAAAGCGGGTACTGGTAAAACCTTACTAGCCCTAGCTGCTGGATTAATGCAAACGGAAGATTTACGTATATATAAAAAATTACTCGTTGCTCGGCCAATCGTACCAGTAGGAAAAGACATTGGTTATTTGCCGGGAGAGAAAAAAGAGAAGCTGCGGCCATGGATGCAGCCTATATATGATAATCTAGAATTTTTATTTAATACGAAAAAACCAGGAGAAATCGACGCCATTTTGGCAGGGATGAGTTCGATTGAAGTTGAGGCGCTTACGTATATTAGGGGGCGCAGTATACCCGAACAGTTTATTATAATCGATGAAGCGCAAAACTTAACGAAGCATGAGGCGAAAACCATATTAACGAGGGTTGGAGAAGGGAGTAAAATTGTTTTCATGGGAGATCCAGAACAAATTGATCACCCTTATTTAGATGAATATAATAACGGACTGACATATGTTTTAGAAAGCTTTAAAAATGAACCATCTGCTGGACATGTAAAGTTAGTTAAAGGGGAGCGGTCTAGTCTAGCCCAACTTGCAGCTGATTTACTTTAGAAAAAATGATCCATCACTAAGGAATACCCTTGTGATGGATCATTTGTTAATTGTTGTATCTATTCAACTCTAAATGCTCTTACGAGTTTAATGGGATTTTGTCGATTGGAGCCATCGGGATACAATATATGAACAGGTCCATCTTCCCTTAGTGGCTTACCTTCCTTAGAATACTGAAGGATAAGATGATATCCTTCCTCCAAAGGGATCGATATATCTTCTGTTTCGGTTTCTATGACAAGGACATTGGCATCCTCAAGTGGTTCCGCATTTATTAAAAAGGGTTCAAACTTAATACCAAACGTACCTGTTAATACTTTTACTTTTTCAAATTGACGTTCAGATTTTAATGTTGGAGGAGCCACAGAGCCTTCCTTTATGACTCGATCCCAATGCTTAGAAACAACAGTAAATTCTTCTTCCTCTTCATCCTCGTGCTTATCTTGGGTGAAATATGTATTTAGGTCAATACGTCGATCATCAAAAATCCAAACGCCGGCATCAAGGGTAATTGGAAATTTTACTTTCCCCTTAATTGACATTATTGTGTTCATCATTACAACCCCTTTCTCGGTCGATATCAAGCGCAAGTTGCCTCCCGACTAGCAAAAGGCGCTTACGCTTTTCTTTGTCCAGCTTCAGCGCCTATCGACTAGCAAATTTCTTGTCCTTTTCCCTACGATAAGTCAACATCGATTCGCCTGTTGGCTCATCGTGTTTCCTTTATCTCAGTCCAAGGCCCAAAAAGGAACGTCGACTAAAACCGCCACTTCCTGTGGCAATGTCGACGGACCCACATCCTGTGGGCCTGTACGTCGATGTTCAGGCGCTTCCGCTTTTCTTTGTAAATTATAACTTGAAACTTTTGAAAATAAAAGTAATGGTGTCTTAGAAGTAAATACAAAGCATCTCGTTCTACTTGCATTTTATACATATTAGATGTAGAATTTACAGATAGGATTGTCTGTTTGTTACAAGAATGGCTATAAGATAAATGACCTTGATAAAATTGGTACATGCGCTGTTCTAATGATAAGGGGGATTAAAGTGGTGTCTGATATTCAAATTGATCATAGGGAAAAAGCCTATGCACTGCTTAAGGCAGACGCTGACAAAATTTTGCGTCTCATACAGGTGCAAATGGACAATTTAACAATGCCGCAATGCCCTTTATACGAGGAAGTGCTGGACACACAAATGTTTGGTTTATCTCGTGAAATAGATTTTGCTGTACGTCTTGGTCTAGTTGACCAAAAGGATGGAAAAGAGTTAATGGGCTCATTAGAAAGACAGCTTTCCGCTCTTCATGAAGCATCCTTAAAAAAATAAGGGTTGTATGCAGCAACTAAAATGTATCTAAAACTCAAACAGTTTTATTAATTGTTTGGGTTTGTTTTATAATTATGATTATCATAATAAACTCAATCATAGATTGGACGAGTTTTATGTTTAAAAAAATTTTAAAATCCTACGACTATTCCATTATTTCAGTATACATATTGCTATGTTTGTTTGGACTTGTGATGGTGTATAGCTCAAGTATGGTAAGAGCAGTTCAATGGTATGAATACCCAGCTGATTTTTTTTATCAAAAACAAAAAATTAATTTACTAATAGGGTTTATCGTTTTCTTGTTCTTTGCTATTTTTCCATACAAAGCATACCGTAATAAAAAATTCCTTATTTTCATGACTTTAATGGCAGTACTAAGTCTTTTTGCGGTAACTGTCTTCGGTCATATTGCTGGTAATGCTCAAAGACTAATTGAATTAGGTTCTAGGAAAATTCAACCTTCAGAATTTGTTAAATTGAGCGTTATTATTTACCTTTCTGCTGCATATGCCAATAAACAACGCTATATCAACCATTTAAATAAAGGTGTGTTCCCACCAATACTTTTTCTAATATTTGTTTGCTTTTTAATAAAAATACAGCCTGATAACGGAACAGCTTTTATTACACTAGTAATAGGAACAGCCATTATTCTTTGTTCGGGAATGAATTTTAAAACCATTTCTAAACTTATTGCTATTTGTTTGTTTGCTGTTTTAGTGTTATCTCCTTTTATAGTAATGAAATTTGATAAATTATTTACTGAAGGAAATAAGGATCGTTTTGTTGGATACTTAGACCCTTTTGGTACATATCAAGATGAAGGGAACCAGTTGGTTAATTCTTATTTGGCTATTGGTTCTGGTGGAGTAAAAGGTCTTGGGTTGGGACAAAGTGTTCAGAAACTAGGCTATTTACCTGAGCCACATACTGATTTTATTATGGCAATCATTGCAGAAGAACTTGGGGTTTTCGGTGTGGGCTTTGTATTGCTGGGACTAGCATACCTTGTTTTAAGAGCAATATTTATTGCGATGCGAAGTAGAGACCCGTTTGGTAGTATGCTTGCAGTCGGGATTGCTACTATGCTAGGAATACAATCCTTTATTAATCTCGGAGGGGTATCAGGATTAATTCCTATTACAGGAGTAACACTCCCTTTTATTAGTTACGGAGGTTCTTCCATACTTGTCTTATCCATTGCAATGGGGATCCTTACAAATGTAGCGATGTTTAAAAATTATGAAGAAAAATACGGGATGAGGAAACAAAATCCGGAAGAAGCTTTAAGAACAGTTCAGCCGTCGATTCAACAAAAATATCAATTTCGCGGTTAATATAAAAAAACTTGCTTAACTATAAAGTCAGCAAGTTTTTTTATGTTTTTAATGAATGATTGCTTCAGATGATTTCACTGAAGAATTGGTACTATTTTCGAGAGCTTCTTCTACTGGTTTAGGATTGTTTCGTGTAATCAGCATTATGAAATAGCTTAATAGTCCAAATAAAAAGGAGATGAATAAGGCGTGTGCAAGAGCAAAATATATATTTAATTTAGTCATAACGACAATAGCTCCTGCAGCCACTTGTAGAGTGACAATAATGAATGCGAAAATCCAACCCCAATACATAACTAGTTGATGCTTATAATGCTTCATCGAAATTATCATAATATATCCAATCCAAAGGAAGATGATTCCTGCAGCAAAACGATGGCCCATTTGTATCCACTCATACATATTATTAGGGAGAGTAAAACTTCCGTTGGTACACATCGGCCAATCCCGGCATACTAGACTTGCTTCTGTATGTCTCACTAATGCCCCTGTGTAAACAACTGCATAACTATATATAGTCACCCCGATGATATGTTTTTTCATTCTTTTATCAATAACAAGCTTATTTGTATCGAATTTCTTATCTACTTCAAATATGAGTAGGGTCAAAAGAAAAACTGCGGCGAATGAAATAAGAGATATCCCAAAATGAAGTGCTAATACAAATTTAGATTGAGGCCACAAAACTGCGGCTGCTCCAATTAATGCTTGCAGCATCAAAAAAGATATTGAAAGAATGGCAAGAGTTTTAGTTTCCTTTTTATGTCCAATGACTTTCCATGACCAAATCGCAAGAGTCAGAACAAAAATGGCGGCACTGCCTGAAACAAGTCGATGGGCTAATTCAATTATAAGCTCAGTTGAAATTTCTTTAGGAAACCATTCTCCGTTGCACAATGGCCACGATCTTCCGCATCCTAAACCTGAATCAGTTTTCGTCACTAATGCACCACCAAGTAAAACTGCTAGCATGATGATAGTGGTAATGACTGAAAACCATTTTAATTTCCGGTGCAAATTTTCACCTTCTAACTATAATGTTTTCATAAATAATAGTAATTCCATTACCGATACTACATAAACGTACAAAAAAAAACAACTGACAATATTGTTACAATGAGTTTATGAGATTTCGATTACTTGATTAACATAAAGTTATTTGATAAAAATGGATACATATACACTACTTGTCGATATTTTGTCATTGTTTGGACATACTCTAATCACTCGGAATATACAATATTAACCTGAATTATGATTTAATATTTAGTTGGAACGTCATTTTTACCATTGCTTTTATTACATTTTTTTTGCCAAAATATGCTACACTATAAAGGTTAGCCTTAAGACATCATACATACATTTAATTAGTGAACAAATACTGAAATTTCTTTGAAAAATGAGAAAAGAAATGAAAAATGCATTATAGTTATGTATGAACAATTATTTTAAGGAAAGGAGGAAGAAGAATGGGAAACAGTCGTATTCTAGCATCATTGGATGAAACATCAAGCCCTCCAAAAATTGGCTTGAAAGATTTTACTGCACTTATTAAAATTGGAATTGTCAATTCTAATTTAATTACTACTTTTACTGGTTTGTGGCTTGCATTTTTATTTACTGGGAATCATTTCCTTCAGTCAATTGATATTGTTATATTTACATTGCTAGGCTCTTCACTTATTATTGCCGGCTCATGTGCTTTAAATAATTACATAGATCGGGACATAGATCCGATTATGAAACGTACGCAAAACCGCCCAACAGTAACTGGAAAAATTAGTGGTTCAAAAGTTTTGACGATTGGTTTTACTTTTGTAGGTATTGGCTTAATCATGCTATTTATGACAAATATTACGACAGGCATCATCGGTATTATTGGCGTGTTTAGCTATGTTGTTCTGTATAGTCTATGGTCAAAGAGATTGTATGTAAGTAACACAGTCATTGGCAGCATATCTGGAGCAGTTCCTCCTTTAATTGGGTGGGCAGCAGTTGATCCTTCATTACCACCGATGGCATGGATGCTTTTTCTAATCATGTTTGTATGGCAGCCACCGCATTTTTATGCTTTGGCGATGAGAAGAGTAGATGAATACAGGGCTGCTTCTATTCCAATGCTTCCAGTTGTTAAAGGATTTGCGACTACAAAAAGGCATATCCTAATCTGGGTGGCTATGTTAATACCGATTCCTTTTTTCATGCACTCTTTGGGAATACCTTTTATCATTCTAGCAACTGTCCTTAATATTGGATGGCTTGTAATTGGGATTAATGGGTATAAAAATAGAGATGATAAAAAATGGGCTACTGGCATGTTTGTATATTCGATAAACTATTTGACGATTCTGTTTACGGCAATGGTAATATTATCGGTTTTTTAAAGGGGAATTCTTTCTTTAATAGAAATCCATATATTGAAGACATGGTCCTATGACCATGAAGACATTTTATGAAAGAGGGGTTTAATTTAACTATGAAACAATGGCTGCAAAAAGGGCGTCTTTTGTCAGTTTTTGCGATATTAGCGCTTGTTCTTTCTGGTTGCGGCAAGCCTTACCTGTCTGCACTAAAACCAGCAGGTGAAGTTGCGAAACAGCAATACGATCTCATAATGTTCAGCTTAGGAATTATGACTTTAGTTATTGTTGTAGTGTTCGCTATTTTCATTATTGTTATCGTTCGCTTTCGCCGCACAAAAGAGAATGAACATAAAATTCCTAAGCAAGTTGAAGGTAGTCATACACTAGAAATTGTTTGGACTATTATTCCTATCATTTTACTACTAATACTTGCAGTTCCTACTGTTGCTGTTACATTCAGTCAAGGTGATGTATCTGCAATGGATGAGAAAGACGAGGATGGCAATCCGACATCTTTAATTGTGAATGTACGTGCTCATCTGTATTGGTGGGAATTTGAATATCCTAATTTAGGAATAGTAACAAGCCAAGATCTTGTTATCCCTACAGGAGAAAAAGTTTATTTTAATTTGACTTCTGCAGATATTAAGCACTCATTCTGGATTCCTCCACTAGGTGGAAAACTTGATACAAATCCTGACAACATTAATAAATTCTTTCTATCAGTAGATCAAGATAAAGCGACTAAAGCTGGAGAAATTTTTTATGGTAAATGTGCTGAGCTTTGTGGACCTTCCCATGCATACATGGATTTCAAAGTAAAGGCATTGCCGAAAAATGAATTTGATCAATGGGTAGCAGACATGAAAGATGCTAAAGCACCTACACCTACAACTGAAGTAGCTAGTAAAGGTGAAGAAATTTTCAACAACAGCTGTCTTCTATGTCACGCAATTGATCCAAGTAATGAAGCACCAGCCGCGGGAAGAACTGCACCAAATCTTGCAAACTTTGCCGAGAGGGAAAAAATCGCTGGTATCTTAGATCATAATGAAGAAGAACTTAAAAGATGGATTAGAGAATCTGATAAAATTAAACCAGGTAACAAAATGCCTGTATTCACAAAAGATCAGATCAGTGATGATGACTTAAATGCTCTTGCAGCATACTTGATGGAGCTTAAAGTACAAAATAAATAATTAGCTCCGAAATGAAGGAGGTTTAAATGTGAGTAGTATTGCTCAAAAAAGAGGTTTCGGTGCTACAGTATGGGACTTTATGACAACTGTGGACCATAAGAAGATTGCAATATTATACCTTGCAGCAGGTGGGTTCTTCTTCTTACTTGGCGGACTCGAAGCGTTGGTTATTCGTATTCAATTGTTTGTTCCAGACAGTGGCTTTGTTAGTGCTGGATTATTTAACGAAATGCTTACTATGCATGGTGTAACAATGATTTTCCTTGCTGCAATGCCAATACTTATTGGTTTTATGAACTTGGTAATGCCGTTGCAAATAGGCGCTAGGGATGTTGCGTTCCCTTTCTTGAACTCATTAGGTTTTTGGTTATTTTTCTTTGGAGGATTACTTTTAAACCTTTCTTGGTTCTTAGGAGGAGCACCTGACGCTGGTTGGACATCATATGCATCATTATCACTTAATTCCCAAACTCATGGGATTGATTTTTATGCATTAGGGCTGCAAATATCTGGTTTTGGAACGTTAATGGGAGGTATTAACTTCCTAGTTACAATTATTAACATGCGTGCGCCTGGTATGACTTACATGCGTATGCCAATGTTCACTTGGACTACTTTTGTAGCTTCAGCACTAATTCTTTTTGCTTTCCCGCCACTAACAGTTGGTTTATTCCTTCTTACATTCGATAGAATGTTTGGTGCGAATTTCTTTAATGTGGCAATGGGTGGAAACACAATTATTTGGGAGCACTTCTTCTGGATTTTTGGTCACCCTGAAGTATATATTCTAATACTTCCAGCATTTGGATTGTTTTCTGAGATTTTCTCTACTTTTTCAAGAAAAAGATTGTTCGGATACTCCTCAATGGTATTCGCAACTGTCTTAATTGGTTTCCTGGGATTCATGGTATGGGCTCACCATATGTTTACAGTAGGTCTAGGTAATATTGCAAACGCCATTTTTGCGGTAGCATCATTTGCTATCGGTGTACCAACCGGTATTAAGATCTTTAACTGGTTGTTTACAATGTGGGGTGGAAATATTAAATTTACTACTCCTATGCTTTATGCTGCTGCATTTATTCCATCGTTCGTAATGGGTGGAGTTACAGGTATCATGGTTGCTACGGCACCTGCTGACTATCAATTCCATGATACATATTTCGTTGTTGCTCACTTCCACTATGTAATTGTTGGGGGAGTTGTGTTAGCTATATTAGCGGCTACTCATTTCTATTGGCCAAAAGCATTTGGTACAATGCTTAATGAGACGCTTGGAAAGATTACATTTGTATTATTCGTCGTGGGCTTCCATTTAACGTTCTTTATTCAACACTTCTTAGGGTTAATGGGTATGCCACGTCGTATTGCTACTTATCTAGACGGTCAAGGATTAAATACAGGGAACTTTATTAGTTCTGTTGGTGCATTGTTAATGGGACTAGGTGTTATTGTTCTCTTAATCAATATAATCATTACTTCTGTAAAGAATGTTAAAGTTGGTAATGATCCTTGGGGAGATGGAAGAACTTTAGAATGGGCACTACCATCACCACCTCCATTCTATAACTTCAAACAACTACCATTCGTTCGTGGTATTGACACATATTGGATTGAAAAGATGGAAGGCAGAAAAGGGATTACACCTGCTGAGCCAGTAGGGGATATTCATATGCCAAACGGTTCCATTCTTCCTGTATTTATTTCGTTAGGGTTATTTATTGCCGCATTTGGCAGTATTTATAGAACGGAGCAACCATGGGGTCTTGCAGTGTTAATTATTGGTCTCGTCATTGCATTCGGATCTATGTTATTAAGATCTCTTAAAGATGATCATGGTTTCCATATTCCAAAATCGGAATTAACGGATGATAAAGATAAGGGGGTAAGGGCATAATGCATGTTGAAGAACAATTTACACCAAAAACATGGCCTGAGGCACCCGAAAAAGCAACATTAGAAGGTAAAAACAAATTTTTGGGTTTTTGGTTCTTCCTAGGGGGAGAAACTGTATTATTCGCATCCCTCTTTGCAACGTATTTAGCATTAAAGGATAAAGTTCCAAAAAAGGGCGATCTCATTTCAACTGATTTATTTGAATTGCCATTAGCTTTTATTATGACAATGGTACTTCTTACAAGCTCGATTACAAGTGTATATGCGATTTATCATATGAAGAATTATCACTTCAAGAAAATGCAGGCTTGGTTGTTTATTACAGTTCTTTTAGGTTTGACTTTCCTCGGATTTGAAATATACGAATTTTATCACTATACTCATGGGCTAGGATTTGGTTACACTCATAGTGCATTCAGCTCGGCGTTTTATACACTTGTTGGATTTCACGGTGGGCACGTAGTTTTCGGACTTGGTTGGATCCTTTCTCTAATGTTGCGAAATTCGAAAAGAGGATTAAGCTTATATAATGCACCTAAGTTCTATCTCGCGAGCCTTTATTGGCACTTTATCGACGTTGTATGGGTATTTATTTTCACTGTCGTATATTTAATGGGGATGGTGTGATAAAAGATGGAAAACCAACAAATTAATTCTGGTAATGCCAGAGTAGATTTTGAATATCGTCGGAGAAGAAACGCAGAGGAAATGCGTCACCAAGTTATTTCTTTTGCAATCTCCATATTCTTGACACTAGTAGCGTTTGGATCGGTTTTGGCCGGTTTTGATAAATGGTTTGTCATTCCATTTATTTTATTACTCGCCATCGTTCAGGTGATTTTTCAACTTTATTATTTCATGCATATGAGTAATAAAGGACATGAGGCACCACAGTTATTTATTTACGGAGGAGCCATAGTTGGTTTTGCAACACTTTTGTGCTTCCTAACGATTGTTTGGATTTAATCATTAAAGAGCCAGCCAATATTTTTTTGGCTGGTTTTTTGATTGCTTTAGGAAATGATTAATGGAAGAGTAATCGATATATTTAAATCGGTAGTTTTCGTCTAACGTATGTAACTGTCAACTATAAACATTTCTGTCCTTTTCATTATGATAAGTCAACATCGATTCGCCGCTGGCTCATCGTGTTTCCTTTATCTCAGTCAGAGACCCTGAAGTTTGTACGTCGATAAACAGGCGCTTCTGCATTTCTATCTATATTGTTCATGAACTTGTCAATTGGCTGCGTTGAAGTGGGGGATATAAAAAAGGTATAATGTAAATGGGTTTTAATCCAATTAACGAGGTGAAAGTGGTATGCCTTTAAGTATTTTTGGATTCCGGGCACTATGGAGTCCTTATTTTATTCTATTCATTTTGCTTATAACGGCAGGATACTTTTTTATAACTGTAAAGAAGCGTCACCAATTTAAAGATAGTGAACCACTTAAAACAAGCCAAGCTGTATTATTTATATTAGCGATGGTTCTTCTCTATACAACAAAGGGATCGCCAATCGACTTGATGGCTCATATTATGTTCACTTTTCATATGGTACAGATGGCATTTCTTTATTTAATTATCCCGCCTATTTTCATTGCAAGCGTTCCTAATTGGTTATGGGAAAGAATTATTGATTTGCCTTTTATTAAAAAGGTTTTTAAATTCTTTACCAAGCCTCTAATCGCGTTAGTAGTATTTAATGGATTGTTTTCTGTTTACCATATTCCTATTATTATGGATGCAGTGAAAATGAATATCTTGTTACATGCTATTTACACGATCATTTTATTTATATTTGCCATTTTCTTATGGTGGCCATTAATAAATAAATTACCAGGTCATCATCAGCTTCACGGTCTTAAGAAACTTGGATATATCATTGGTGATGGGGTATTGTTAACGCCTGCATGTGGACTTATCATTTTCGCACCTGCAGCAATGTATACAACTTATACCGATGGTGAAATGTGGTTAAAGGCAATGGCTCTTTGTGTTCCGGGAAGTACATTATCAGGGTTATCGATAAGCGGTCCAGAACTATTTACAAATATGCCTGCAAAAGAGGATCAACAGCTTGGTGGAGTTCTTATGAAGATTATTCAGGAAATTGTTTTAGGATTTATGCTAATAAAAATATTTTTTGAATGGTTTAAAAAGGAACAAGAGGATGCTGAGAAAATTAATGAGGCTGCTTTGCTTCAAAATGGACCTCATCCAGTGGAATAAGCACTGCTATCTAAATATTGATAGCAAATACATAATATATTAGGGGATTGATTTTAAAATATGATGGTTCCAATATTACCGACAATTAGTACTGCATGTATCGTCATTAGTGCGATACTTGTAGCGATAGGTTGGGGAAAAATAAGAAAACGAGATATTGATGGGCATCGAAAAGTAATGACGATTGCTGGGATATTTGCTTTAGTATTTTTTATTATCTATTCTAGCAGAACGATTTTTGTTGGTAATACTTCATTTGGAGGACCAGATGAGTATAAAGTATTTTATACAGTATTTTTAATATTTCATGTTACATTGGCTACTGTTGGTGCGGTATTAGGTATTATTTCTTTAGTTACTGGTTATAAAAATAAACTTTCATTCCACAAAAAACTTGGACCTGTTACGAGTATTGTTTGGTTTGGAACGGGTATTACAGGTGTGATTGTTTATTTATTGCTTTACGTTATTTATAAAGGTGGAAACACAACTTCCCTTATTAAAGCGATATTAGGATTATAAAAGATAAAAGGGACGCTTACGAGCGTCCTTTTAAATTTGTCTTTATACAGAAAGAGAGGTTTAAAATAAAGATTAACATAGAAATTTCACAGCAACTTAAATTTTGAAATTCAGTTTTATTAATCCCGCTTCCTTTGCGGATTTAAATACAATGAGTAAAGTAGGACCTATTATCAATCCTAATATACCTAGCAATTTCAAACCAAGGAACATAGAAATTAATGTTGCGAGTGGTGAAAGTCCCATATGTTGTCCCATCACTTTCGGTTCTACTGTTCTTCTGATTACGAGTAATATGACGGCTAAAATAGCTAGTTTTGTTCCTAGGGCAATATTGCCAGTGAAAAAATGATATAACGACCAGGGAGCTAATATGACGATAGATCCAATAATAGGGATTAAATCAATGATCCAAATAACTAGAGTCATAATAACTGCTACCTTTGGGGCAATAATAATTAGTCCAATAAAAGCAGCAAGCATAATGATTAAGCTAACTAGAAACTGCGCTTTAAAAAATCCAAAAATAACTGAAGAGAGGCGCGAAGACATAAATTTAACCTTTTCAGATGTTTTATCAGTCATGTATTTGTATATACCTGCCCTAAGTTTAGGAAGATCTATCATAAACATGAATAACGCGATTAAATATACTAGAAAGCTTACTAAATAATTCGGAATATAGGACAAAAACGCGCTTATATTTTCAATCTTAACGTACTTTTTTAGGCTCAACATAAACGATTCTAAAAAGTTATTCACTTCTTCCGTAATGGCTGTTACAATTTCATCGGGAAAATCCTGTGCAGCATTACTGAAATATTCCTCGTAATGATTCCACATGACTGTCAACTCATGAATATAGCCTGGAGCATCCTCTACTAATTTAATACCTTGTGAGATTGCTTTTGTTACGATAAAGAATATTGCAAATGCCAATATAAGTGTAAAAATGGTAAATACTATAATGATGGAAAATTGTCGTTTAAGTTTAAATTTGGATTGAACAAATTTAACGGCGGGTTCTAACATCAATGCAGTGATAACTGCGATAATGAGGGGAATGGAAATAGGCAATATATAATAAAAAAACAAAGCTATTAAAAGAAAAAGTAAAATGGCGATAAGAAAAACTTTTTTTGATATTCCAGACAAAATGAATCCCCTTTCCATAAAAAGGTACTTTTATACATTATAAGTGGTAAATGCATAAATGGAAAATAATATAAATAAAAAAGAACACGAATATCAAATTCGTGTCCTCCTACCCTCGAAATTAATTAGTCTGCAAATACTTTTGCTTCTTCATAGATGGCTGATAGCATTTTGTTGCATTGTTTTACAAGGTGCTCTGGAAAAAATTCATCTTCTCCATATTCAACACCATGTGGATAGTAATGCTTACCTAGGATTGGTGTTAGAAGTTGGATAAAGGCATCGTACGAACCTACATCTCCTTCTGTTGCAAACCCTTGAATACGCAAATAGAACGTGCCCTCTTTTATTTCGAATTTATGATCGTATGTAACCCTTTCGTAATCCCATTGGCCAGCTCTGACCATTCCGTTATGTTCCATTACTTCATCCAAGCGATTTAAATCTACTGTTAATGTTTCAATACCAGTATTTTCAAACTTCATATTGATTACCTCCAACTTTATTATAGTCGATGAACGACAGTTTTCACTATTTATAATTAAATCCTCACGTCTAATAATAGTCGAAATTGAGTGATGTTGCAACGAAATGGAGTTTTTGAATGCAGGTTAATATTTATGTAATTTTTAATATAAAAATGTAGCAGATGTATAGATTTTTCTTCATTTGGTGAATATACAAATGGTGCGAGCACCTAGAAAAATTAAAAATGTTATAGGAGGATTTTAAAAAAATGACACAAATTCGTGATATCATGACTAAGGATGTTCAAACATGTTCTTTAAATGACAACGTATACGAAGTAGCCGTCAAAATGAAAGAAGACGATGTCGGTGTAATACCTATTGTTAATAATGATAAACTTGTAGGCGTTATTACAGATAGAGATATTGTTCTTCGTTGTATTGCGGAAAAAAATCCTCCTTCTTCCAAAGTAGAAGAAATCATGAGCAGTCATTTAGTGACAATAACCCCGGATACAACAACTCAAGAAGCGGCTGGTATTATGGCTAAAGAGCAAATTCGTCGATTGCCGGTAGTTGAAAATGGAAAATTAGTAGGCATTGTCGCATTGGCAGATTTTGCTGTGAGGGATTTAACGGATAACCAAGCAAAAGTAGCCTTATCCGAAATATCCGAACCTGATGAAAATCAAGCATATCATTAACTGTTGAACCCTGAATTTTCAGGGTTTTTTATATTTTGAATGTGGAACATGAATGATTAAATGTTATAATGATGGAAAGTAGTTATAGCATACAGTATCACCACAATTGACCATCCAAGATGTTACGAAAGGAGGGAGTGTGCTGCGAACATTATTTCGTGCAATGGTTATATCTGCAATTATTTTTTTTATAATGATTTATTTTTATTCAGATTCTGGAACGAATGAACCTTTAAAAGATTACAATAATGCTACTCCTCCCAAAATCGATCATTTTATTGATGATGAAAAAACGGATGATACGAATCGTCCGAAAGAAGGCTTATCTGCATATATTGGAAAGTCTGCAAAGAAACTAATTGATGATTACGGTGAGCCTCAAAGAAAAGATCCATCTGCTTATGGATATGAATGGTGGATCTATAAAAATTTTACTGGAACCTATATGCAGGCGGGTGTTCAAAAAGGTTCAATCGTTACGATATATGCAATAGGAAATCAATTAAATGTGGCTCCTTACTTAATCGGAGAGACAATCGAAGACATCTATCGTACTACCTATCTAGAAACAGAAATAATGGTAACTGAAGATAAAAGTACGTATCGATTTGAACTTTCAGAAGAAGATTTAAATGTTCGCCCACTCGTACAATTAGGTGATATTTTCGCGCAGTTGTCTATCGATAAATATACAGGAACTCTTTCAAGTATTCGATTTTTTGATAAGAAAACATTGATAACTCAAAGCCCGTATGAATTAGCCTATCGAGGAGACTTAATTACTCCATCAGAAATTAATGAAGTTCAATGGAAAGAGATAGAAAAAGGTAGTGAACAGCAAATCTTTGATATTACGAACGTGATACGAAATCGTTTTGGCCTGGATGAGCTGAAATGGGACGACCAAGTATCACAAGTTGCGTATGAACATAGTAAAGACATGTTTGATAATGATTATTTTTCGCATGATTCTCCTACATTTGGAACACTTGCTGATAGATTGGAAGCATATCATATAGAATACCAGTCAGCAGCCGAAAATATCGCTTCGGAATATATCGATGGTCCGGCAGCGGTAGAAGGATGGTTAAATTCTGAAAGACATCGAAAAGCATTATTAGATGGAAATTATTCAAAACTAGGTGTTGGAGTATATCAGAAAATTTACACACAAAATTTTATCCAAATTAAGTAACCTTAAGACCTTTATTAGGTCTTTTTCTTATGGAGATAATCACCATTATCACCATTTATCCATACTCTGCATATAAGGATAAATGAAATAGATGAGGTGACATACATGGCGAGTAAAAGTCTACATCCGTCCGTGGAACAATTTAAGTCTTTTGTTAAAGAGCATCCCAAACTTTTACAGTCAGTCAGGAAAAAAGAAAATACATGGCAGGAATTATATGAAGATTGGTTTTTACTTGGAGCAGATGATCCAAAATGGGCTCAGTTTGAGGATAATAATACCGAACAGGCCGTCAGTAATAATGAACCTGAACCGGAACAAAAAAACTGGATGAATCAAATCACTGGAATTATAAAAAATATGGATGCCAATCAAGTGCAGCATCATATCAACCAATTGAGTCAAGCAATTGGCGCAATTCAAGGTGTAATCAATCAATTTCAAACAAATAATCCACCTACCATAAATCAACCACCCGCCAACAATAATCCATTTGCATTTAAAAAAGACTAATGCATTTGTATAAAATATAAAGGAGTTGATAGGTGTTGAGACAAGAAGTCTTACAATATATCCATTCGAAAAATGAGTTGAGACAATTTATTCGGGAACAACCATATTGGTATCGAAAATTGTCAAGGGAACCAGAATCGTTGCAACAATTTGAAATTGCCTCATTGCATTATTTTAAACGGACCATTCCTCATCAAGTAGAAAAATTTTCAAATGGACTGCAAATGGCTTCAATGATGATGGGTATGTTACAGTCACTAAAAGCAAACTAAATCTTTTTCGTATGAACCTCATTCTTTAGTGAAAACTAAGGAAGAGGAGTGATTACGTTGAAAAAAATGATGGTTTGCTTATTTCTTTTTTTTCTTATTACTGGATGTAGACAAAAACTACCTGAGCCGGAGTCTTATGTTGCAAAGGCATCCGATCATATTAATAAAAGTCCACAATTAATGGATGTACGCCATATTGTTGATGGGCGTAATGTTAAAATTGAATGCATTGTTTCAGGGGTTTCCTTCGTTAATAATATCGATCATAATTATGGAAAAATAATAGTTTATGTCGATGGCCTAAGGCATGGAGAATTTACTACTCCTGCATTTATCATTAAAAATTTAAGTCCAGGAACCCATAGGTTAAAAATAGATGTTGTTAAGCCTAATAGCCAGTCCTTCGGTATAAATCGCCAGTTTATGGTTAAAATCAATTAATACAAGTCGCACTGAACCTAAAAACATGATAAAATAACGATTGGAGGTGGGCTAATGCTTGCTACAATCGAAAGTGTCGAAATAATTGAAAAAGCAGAGTTGATCGCAGAGCTTGTAATTGCTTCAGAAATTGCTGACAAGTACAGGTTTTTTTATCATAAATTAAAGAACGACAACGATACAAAAAAGAAAATCGTTGAGTTTAACAAGATGAAGGAATTATATACCGATGTCCAAAGATTTGGTCGTTATCATCCTGACTATAAGGAAATAATGATTAAAACGCGAGAAAGAAAAAGAGAAATGGATCTAGATGAAAATGTAGCGAATTTTCGAAGAGCTGAAAATGAGTTGCAGTCGTTATTGGATGAAATTAGCCTTATCATTGGAAGATCGGTATCTGAACATATTAAAGTGCCAACTGGGAACCCGTTTTTTGATTCAGGATCTTCGTGTAGCGGCGGATGCGGGAGCGGAGGAGCCTGCGGTTGTTCAGCATAATGAAGGAAGGTATAAAGGGGAAAGAGTATGCTTAGTGGAAGACAAGGATTGATTGTTTGGCTATTTAGTTTAAAAAATGCAAAGGCACTTAGAAGATTTGGAAATATACATTATATATCCAAACGAATGAAATACGTAGTCCTTTATTGTGCACAAGATGAAGCTGTTGCACTATCCGAAAAATTATCTTCAATGCCATTTGTAAAAAAAGTAGAACTGTCTTATAAGCCATTTTTAAAAACCGAGTTCGAAAATGCAAAACCAGATAAAGCAAAGGAATATGATTATCGGCTAGGAATTTAAATATTTGTAAAGGCTGCCAATAAGTTAATAAGGTAGCCTTTTTATCATTATGATACATACTAGGAGTCATAACATTGAAAAGAGTCATTTTTGTTTTAATTATTTTTATTAGTCTTATCGGAGGCTTGTTATTTTACCAGTGGGTTGGATACTCATCAAAAACTGTGGGAGTCAACCAACATATAGAACAAACGATTAATATTAAGCATACGGATAACAGTTTCAAAGTGGAACAAACGATAACAGGGGTAAAAGGCAAACAATATACAATAAAGGTTCCTACAGAAGCAAACAATATTAGATGCACTAATAATGAGGTAGAATGTCATATTCAAACATCAAATCAAGTTGTTTTACAAGATGGTCATGTCATGTTTCTGTATGACTTGCCTTCGAATAAAGACGTTAAAAGTCTCCTCTTAGAAAATTATAGTATAAAACTTCAGGAAATTGAGGTGGGCTCAACAAAAGTTCAATTAAGTGATTCTATTTGGAGAAATGGAAATTGGATCAGTACCTCTGAAATTGCAAATAAAAGAAAATTGGATTTGGTAGATTACTATGTAATTGAAAATGAAGGAAATGAGCCAGTGTTATATTGGCAAGCTGAGCCACTTCATCGAAATGAAGTGAATAAGAACTTCATTGTCTATTCTAATTCAAAAATACGTCATGATTTATTTGAAACAAAAGAAAAACTACCTAATCAAGGAAAAGCCATTCATATAGTGTTATCAAATCTACACGAAGAAGTAGAGAAACAAAATTTTCTCATTTTAAGTACTAAAAGACAACCACAAGAAATAAAAGAAAAAATAACAATTGCATTTATCTATTCTGTCTTTAACAATCCTACTGATTCGATAAGGATTACTGATATCATTTCGTCAATTATACTTAATAAACCAATAGGTGATTCGAAATCTATAAAAATATATAAAGAAATGAAAGACAAGCTAACTAGCGACGAGCTAAACAGTTGGAAAGAAAAAGTATTTGATTTACATCAGCGCAATATTAATCTAAAAAAGCTGGATGGATTATTAGAAGAAGTTACTGGTTTCAAGTCATCTTTTTTTAAGGATAATGCGTCGACGAAAGAGAAGTTACTACCTATGTTACTTTTGGATGCAAGAGAACTAAATATTAAAGGCAGTAAAGTTGATGATGTAAAAATCGTTCACGAAAAAGGAATTATGATGATTGAGTTTGTTCCTTTATTAGAGGCATTGCAATATGAAGTAAGTTTAGCTGATAAAGGTGTAGTTAAAGCGGAAAAGGGTGCAATTAAATATCGATTTTATCCAAATAAACGGATATTTGAACTAAATAATCAAAAATACGGCATGTCTCATGCGCCTATCGTTGACATCGATGGGCATGCTTATATTCAAATGAATATAGTTGATACGCTTTTAAATGTAAAAATAACTGAGAATGAAACAAAAATCGTGCTTAATTAAAAATATAATTACTGTTAAATTGTATGTTTTGTTTAGATGCGACTAGCAAATTTCCTGTCATTTTCTTTTCGATGATAAGTAAAAGGACGAAATTGGAGCGTCGTCAAGGGAATAACATCCTGTAGGACGGTATTTCGATACGTAAGGAGCCTACGCTTATCTTGTTTAGAGTCTCGCCCTTTCTATGCAATCAACAATGTAGCAGATGGGACAATGAGCGTTAACAAACATCAACACAAAAAATGCACATAGGATGGGGATAACTCGTTGTTACAGACTATTTCTATGTAGCCAAATTTAAAAAAACCCTGCATCTTCATGCAGGGTCCTTCTATTTCCGTAAAAAACGGATAGAAGGTAAAGGGAGAGGAGAAACCGGAGGAAGAACTTAAGGGGAACGTAAGTCTTCTCCGCGGTTGGCAACAACATCACATGATGCTGTTATGGTCATTATCGCCTTAATAGTAATTTTTATACTCTTTTTGGTTAGAGGGAATATTCATTTTGATTGGAATGCTAATTTGAATTGTGATAGGATGTAAAGGAAAAATCTAATACAAATTGGTGAAGATATGAGAGTGATTTCAGGTACGTGTAAAGGTCGGCCATTAAAAGCCGTTCGTGGAAATGAAACTAGACCAACTACTGATAAAGTAAAGGAAACGATATTTAACGTAATTGGACCATACTTTTCTAGTGGAATAGGTCTTGATTTATTTGCTGGAAGTGGTGGTCTTGGAATTGAAGCGCTGAGTAGGGGATTGGACCGTGTAATTTTTGTAGATAGGGACTCTAATGCAATACAAACGATCCATCATAATATAGCGCTTTGCAATATGGAAGAAAGATGTGAAGTATTTCGGAATAATGCAGAACGTGCACTTAAAGCAATTATGAAAAGAAATTTACAATTTGACTATATTTTTCTAGACCCGCCATATCGGAAGCAAAAGCTAGAAGAATTGCTCACTTTTATTGAAAGTAAGAAACTCATTGCCGCACAAGGCACAATCATTTGTGAACATAGTACGGATGTTGTCCTCCCTCAGAAAATCGGTAAATTGGAACGAGCTAAAAAGGGTGACTATGGAAGTATTGGGTTAACGTTCTATCATCTTATAGACAGTGAGAAAGGGGTCTAAGTATGGCCAACATTGCAGTATGCCCAGGTAGTTTTGACCCAGTGACATTAGGACATATGGATATTATCCGACGAGGCGCTAATGTTTTTGATGAAGTTTATGTCGTGGTGCTAAATAATTCATCAAAAAAACCGTTGTTTAGTGTAGAGGAAAGAATGGACCTACTTAAAAAAGTAACGAAAGAAATGCCTAATGTTAAAGTCGACTCTTTTGGAGGATTGCTTGTCGATTATGCAGAAAGTGTAAATGCGAAAGCAATTATACGTGGCTTGAGGGCAGTATCAGACTTTGAATATGAAATGCAAATCACGTCAATGAATAGAGTCTTAAATGAAAAAATCGAAACATTTTTTATCATGACAAATAACCAATATTCTTTTTTAAGCTCAAGTATTGTAAAAGAAGTAGCCAAATATCATGGTAATATTTCGGAACTCGTGCCTAAAGAAGTTGAATTGGCGCTATTAAAAAAATTTACATAATAACTAAAGTGGAGATAATTGTCCGTCGAGGTTGAATTTTCGTCAGGGTAAGTACAAGAAATGTACTTCTCGATAGACTGCTTGTTCTAAACGGAAGCTACCCTCAAATACTATTAACATTGTCTAACTCAGCAATAAAATGGATCCTACACATTTGTAGAATCCATTTTTTTAACTAATAAATATGTATAGATCATTAAAGATAGTATGGTAATGATCGGTCCTATTACAACAAACAGATTCAATGTATATTCCCACCATAAGTCATGTTCTTGTAACATGACTGGAATTACATTATTGCCTGATACTATATGAAGTTTTTCGGCAAAAGGCTTCCAAAGCAAAAAGGTGATTCCAGCGGCGAGGAAACCGTGTAGAATTCTTGCCATAAAAAAAGGTTTGAATTTAATATCCGTTAACGCGATAATGCTTGCGACTTGAGCTTGAACACTAAATCCGCTAAAGCCCAAAATAAAGCTTGTAATCATAGCTTGGTGCATCAAATTTGCTTCATTCACTTGACTAGCCATTTGACTGCCTAATGTTATTTCAAAAATACCTGCAATAATTGGAACACCTAATTCTTGCGGTAAATGGAAAATCTTTAAAATATATTCCGTAAAACCAGCAAGTAGGAAAGTGATATTTAATTGATATAGCAATTTATTAATGACGGAAAAAAGGATAATAAAACCGCCTATCATCAGCAAAGTTTGAACAGAGGAGATGACGGCATCGCCAAGTAATTTTCCTATTGGCTGTTTGTTCATTATCCTTGTTCTATGAAGTTCAGATAATGCATGTGAGAAAATCTTCCATGGTGATCGTCTTTCTCGATACACTCTTTTTTCTTTTTCTCCATAAAACCTCATACATATTCCAACCAAGAAGTTTCCTAAATAATGAGCAAAGGCAAATAGAATTCCTAACCTTGGGTTTAGGAAAAATCCTACAGAAACCGCTCCGAAGATAAAAAGGGGACTGGATGAATTCGTAAAAGAAACTAATCGCTCCGCTTCCACTCTTGAGAGTTGCCTTTCCTGTCTAAGTCTTGCGCTTAGTTTCGCTCCAGCAGGGAAACCAGTAGCCATTCCCATCGCCCAAGCGAAGCCTCCTACACCCGGAACTCTAAATAATGGCCTCATTAAAGGCTCTAAAAGTACACCCATAAATTTTACTACTCCAAAACCGATAAGCAATTCAGAAATAACGAAAAAAGGAAATAAAGAAGGAAATACAATTTCCCACCACATATTTAATCCTCGGATAGATGCACTAAAAGATTCCTTGGGGAAAAGAATCATGGAGCATGCCATAATCGTAACTCCAGATGCAAGTAAAATGGTTTTCATTTTTGATAAATTCAATGGCCCTACCCCCTGTCCAACATCCACATAATCAATATACTCATAGAATAGTCTTTTAGACCATAAAATGTGGTGGGGGGAGATATGTGTGATAATGCCGAAAATTGGGTTGGCATTGGGATCTGGTGGAGCAAGAGGATTTGCACATCTAGGAGTATTAAAAGCATTAAGGGATCATTCCATACCCATTCATATGATTGCTGGAAGCAGCATGGGGGCTCTTGTTGGCTGTTTCTATGCGTTTGGACATGATTTAGATCAAATAATAAAACTGTCCATTGCTTTTAAACGAAAATATTATCTTGATTTTACTGTTCCTAAAATGGGATTTATTATTGGGAACCGAGTCAAAAGCTTAGTTGATTTATTTATGCATGGTAAAAATCTAGAAGATTTGCAAATACCTGTTTGTGTCATTGCAACCGATTTGCAAACTGGTGAAAAAATAGAATTTAGGAAAGGACATATAGCATCAGTAGTAAGGGCAAGCATTGCCATACCAGGAATATTCATACCCGAAAAACTAAACGGGAGACTTCTTGTAGACGGAGGGGTCGCTGATCGAGTTCCAGTTTCGTCTGTGAAAAAAATGGGTGCTGATCTTGTAATTAGTTCAGATGTTGCAGGTGTAAATACAAAAGCAGAAATTTTAAATGTATACGATGTCATTATGCAAAGCCTAGATATTTTGCAAATGGAAATTGGTACGGCACGGGAAATTGAATCAGATATTATGATTCACCCTCCATTGGAGCAATTTAGTGCCCGTGCTTTTAAAAATATTGAAGAAATTATTAGAGTTGGGGAAGATGAAACGTTAAAAAAAATTCCTGAAATCAAAAAAATAATTCAGGAATTTCAATTAAATAGTAATGAAAAAATAAAAGAAAGCTAATATTTATTCTCATACAATATAGGTGGTTGTGCAAACTCTTGTTTAAGTAATATAGAGCGTTCTGGTTCAGACAGGGCAAGCGCATAAATATTAGATGCTTTTAAATCAAGTTCTAGCATGTCGTTTTGAAACCCGGATACTTTTGAAATGAGTGGAACTTGAAGTTCTTTTTTTATTGTCCTTACATATTCTCGTCCTCGCTCGTTCATTCCAAGCAGTCGAATATATTGTGGATTTTTATCTAAAGACTGTATCGTCTGTTTTTTTGTATTTGTAAGAATGTGAATACATGTTCTTTGCAGCCTTGTCCATGTATATCTTTTTGTTTTGATGAATGTCATGAACTCTTCAAAGCTACTAGATGATTGGCTTGCTTTTATTAGACGATTTTCCAAACCTTCACTCACATCATAAATTTCTTCTAACTCTTCTTTTGTCATGGATAATATTTTATATTGAAGAAGAGACCAATACTGTTCCCATGAATGAAATTGTCCAAACATATCATGATAATTATGTAGCTCAATAAAAGTGCCGTTTGGAACATATTCACGGATTTCGTTAAAATCACTATGGAAATGAATTGATTTTCGAATAGATGTAGCACTTGTAATGGAGGAGCCACTTAAATATTCATCATGATGTTCAGCACTTTTTCTCTTTACGGTATGAAAAGATATGCTAGTATTTATTATTTCTCCTGCAGTCATATAATGATATCCAAGAATATTATTCGGTTTTGTCAAATCAACAATATTCCCGTTCGGTTTTAACTCTTTAAATGCAGAAGACAGAGCGGAAGGATAGCTTATCCCTTGTTTAATAAATTTTCGAATATAGGTGTCATATTCGTCTTTATGATCGTTGATAAACTGAACTGTTTCATAAAACTGATGAATGTCACCAGATTCACTTCCGAAACAAATATTTCTGCAGCCAATTGCATTTAATAACGAAACAGCTCCATATGCAAATATTTCTGCATTTTGAACTGCGAATGCATAAGGTAATTCTATAACGATATCGACACCAGCTTGTAATGCCATTTTTGTACGTGTCCATTTGTTTACTAGGGCGGGCTCACCTCTTTGTAGAAAGTTTCCGCTCATAACGGCAATAGCAATGTCGGATTGGGCTAATTTTTTTGCCGATTGGAATTGGAATCTGTGCCCATTATGAAATGGATTATATTCAGCTACTATCCCTACAGAATTCATTAGTTGATCCTCCATTTGTTACCAAGAACTTGTAAATGATTTATTCACATCATACTTGAAAAAGTTTGGAATGAAAATAGGATGCTTAAAGAACACGCTAGACGGAACTATTTATTAAGACATGAGAATAGTTTATTCCTTTTTAAAAAAAATGAGAAAAAGCATACCTTCATTTCAAAGTCTATACTCTTAATGATTATTATGGTGGCCATTATCCCAATGATAGTCACAATAACCATTATGTTACCTAGGTGTAAAAGCTACAGAAATAGGGTAATCTGAATAACCTTAGCTAGGATCTGATAAGCTGGCAGGCTAATGGTCTAGGCATAAAATAGAGATTTGTGTAGAATTCGTCAAATTATTTCACAACTAAGTTTTATACTCAAAATAGTGTATACTGATGTATGTTTAAGGAATAGATACCCGTCAGATTGTTCTTTAAGAAGTCGAAAAGAAAATAGATAAAAAGAAAGACCGAGGTGAAAGCTAAAATAAGGAAGAATTTTTTTCTACATTTACGTAATTTATTGACAAAAATATAAGTGAAAGCTATAATTACTTTTGTTGCCTAGAGGTGATCGTGTTGAAATGGACAGTTTTACAATTACAAAAATTTCGTGATGTGGAACTAGAAATAGATAAGCTAGTGGATGTCTCTCAAGATCTCATGAAAAGAGATTCTGAAATTAGAGATGCATCGCCTATACATGTTACAGGTACAGCACGAATTGATTCTCGGAAAGTTGTGTTTCATCTTCATTTGACAGGACAATTAATTTTGCCATGTTCTCGAACACTTGATGATGTTACATATCCAATTAATATTCACTCAACTGAGACTTTTATATTAAAACCAGTTGAATATTCTCCTAATGATGATGAGGAGATTCATGAACCTGATGAAGGTGTTGTGGACTTAATTCCCGTTATTGAAGAATTAATATTATTGGAAGTTCCGTTGCAGGTAATTTCTGAAACTGCAAAAAATACGGAAACACTTCAAGCTGGCCGTGATTGGGAAGTAATGACGGAAGATCAATTTAAACTTGAACAACAAAGAACTACAAACATAGACCCTCGTCTTTCGGGTCTCGCAGCATTACTGAAAGATAAAAAAGAGTAACAACATTTTTTGATTTAAAAACAATATTGTATTAACTCGAGTATTATCTCAGACCTTTTAAGGAGGTGGGAAGAATGGCAGTACCAGCTAGAAGAACTTCTAAAAAAGTAAAAAGACAAAGACGCACTCATTTTAAACTTCAGGTCCCAGGAATGGTGGCTTGCCCTAACTGTGGTGAAATGAAACTTGCACACCGCGTTTGCAAAGAGTGTGGAACGTATAAAGGAAAAGAAGTAGTAGGTAACTAATAATAATCCAAAAAAGCGTGAAGAGATCATCTCTTCACGCTTTTATCTTTCTTAAGAAAATTATTAACCATAGTTGTTGGAGTTGGCTTTCCTGCTTTGCTCCAGCGCCGTTCGACTCGTATTCTCCTAGTCCTTATCCTCACGATAGGGAACAACGACTAATCTTGTATGGCCATTTATGCTTGGAATCAAGTTAAAAGCCACTAACTTATAAAATATAAGATCAACTTCCCGGGGTGGTGAATATTTGTTAAGATCGAATTTCTTCCTCTCATCAAGTGTCTTCTTTTTTCAAACTAGTAGTGCTTCCTTTTTTGTAAGTGGATCGAGAAAGGAAGGTCAACAAAATCGCCATGTCCTTATGTCTTAGGTAATTCACTCCCATTCTGTGGTAGTGTACAATGATAAACGGGGGCATACACTTTTGTTCATAATCCTTTAATCTCAATTCATTGTGAAAAAATTATAATCATAGGCAATTTCGTCAAATTGTAATTCATATATATTTTTACTAGAGCTGGATTCTATCTATCCCTGCAACTGCATATACTTAGAAAAAAATAGGGGTGATAAAATGACAGCTGCACGGCAGGATGCTTGGACTTCTGATGAGGATTTAGTGCTTGCGGAATTAGTGCTTGCCTACATAAGGCAAGGCAACACACAACTCCACGCTTTTGAGGAAGCTGGGAGAAAATTAAAAAGAACAGCGGCGGCATGCGGTTTTCGTTGGAATTCTAACATTCGAAAAAAATATAAAGAAGGAATAGATCTTGCTAAGAAACAAAGGAATGTAAATAAAAAAGATAAAAGTACGGAAGTAAAAGAATATAGTGTTCCAGGCATTGAAAATAAGGAAATACCCACGGATGATTCCATTATTCTTTCAGATGCTATACTTTTTTTTCAAAAGCTGGAGAATGAACTTGCTGCCATTGAAAAATATAAACAAGAAAATAATCAACTGAAAAATGAGATGTTGGCATACAAAGCCGATAAGGAAGCGGCCTTTAGAGCAATGGAAGAAATGACAAAAGAATTTAATCAACTAAAGGATGAATACCGTTCACTTATTACTCTTTTGGATAAGGCTAGGAAAATGGCAGGGGAATTGTCGGACGCTGAAAAAGTAAATGCAATTTTTTGAAAATTGGAGCTTGCTATAGTAAATGTTGATTTTATCTGACTGGAGCTTATTAGGATGGGTTTAAATTCTTTACTGCTTAAAAAATGGAAAAAGAGCCGTAACGGCTCTTTTAAATTTGCAGTGGTTTAAAAGTTTTCCAAATGTTCATCGCTCGGGTTAGGCTCTACTGGCTTTCTGGCAAAACACATAATCCCCGCAATTAAGTACAGCAAGGCTGGTAAAAATCCGAATCCAAATGAAATGACTCCAACTAATATTGCGCCAATAATAAACATAAAGCCTGCAAGCTTAGGTTTATTATTCCCTTTAACCGTGATAACTCCAATGACTCCTAGAATAATACCTAAAATAGCTGCAATAATTAATGCCCAACCAGCACCTAATATAAAACTAAGAGCTAAATCAATATCATCCGGGTTAACGGCAGGATCGTTCAATGATTCTTCCATTACAAACGATTTAAGGTCTTCCGAATCACTGATCCACATAAAAAACATACCAACTAATGCGGTCAGTGCACTTAAAATGATGCCAATAATTCCTAATGTAACTTCTGCTGTCCGTTTCAAACAATAACCTCCTGCAATAAAATTATTATGGACACATCTCATTATACGAGATACAAGCTAAATAGTTTCAAATAATATAAGATATTTTGTAGGAAATTAGTACTGTTTTTCTATTGCACTCTTCTTTGAAAAATCTGTGGAAAGAATTGTATTTTCTTTTGACCTTTTCCCAGAAGTTCTCTTAATGTTTTTGTTCAGAAACTCCAAAAGGGTACCACACAAGAGGATTTTCCCCCAAGTCCCGTTCCACTTCATATTTTACTGGTTCAAATCCCATTTTTTCAAAAAACTTGCGAGAGTTCATTCGAGGGTTCGTTTTGATCGGCATATTATAGTTTTTTGCATAATTAATTAGTTTTTTTCCATAATTATTATTTTGGTATCCCGGCAATACTTCTAGCTTCCAAATTTCTAAATAATCTTGAGGAGGATCAAAATATTGATCAAAAAGTGAATCCTTTCGATACAAACTCATGCGAGCAACAAGCTTGTCACCGAAATATATACCATAAAAAGGTGAGTGTGAATCATCCTCAATCATATTAGCTTGTAAATCCTCTAGCATAGATAGTTCTTGGGCGCCATATTCTTTAAATTTTTTAAATTCTTCCATTGTTTTATAGTTTATTTTTAACTTTTCCACTTTGGGATTCATGTAAAGTCCTCCTTACAACTTATTTATTGATATTTGATATCAATCTATATTGATAGAAAAAACCTAACAATCATGATAAATCACCTTAATCAATATTATATATCAAAGATCAAAATTATTCAGTGATTGAAAGTTAGTTGATTATATGAGGAGGAGTTTTTTGTGAAAACGATTGAATCACCTATTACTGGCATCGTATTAAGAATCGATTCATCGGTCGGTGAAGAAGTATCTGTTGGTCAAGTTGTTATCGTTCTAGAATCGATGAAGATGGAAATTCCAGTTGAAATGATGGAACGAGGTAAAATTACAGAAATAAAAGTAATGGTAGATGATTTTATTAATGAAGGTGATGTCCTACTCGTGTATGAATCTTTATAAAAAGGAGGTCGTATGCTTGTCTACTGAATTTGATAAGTTACAGGAGAAACGCAAGACTATTTATAAAGGCGGTAATTCTAAATATCACGAGAAATTAAAGGTGCAAAATAAATTATTTGTACGAGACCGTCTCTCGTTTCTTTTTGATGATGGAATGTATGAGGAGGACGGTTTGTTTGCAAATTTATATTCAAAGGATCTTCCTGCGGATGGTGTCATTACTGCAATCGGAAAAATCAATGAGCAAACAGTTTGTGTAATGGCAAATGATTCTACAGTGAAAGCTGGATCGTGGGGAGAAAGGACAGTAGAAAAAATCATACGTATTCAAGAAACAGCTGAGAGATTAAAAGTTCCCCTTCTATATTTGGTGGATTCTGCCGGTGCAAGGATTACTGATCAGCTTGAAATGTTTCCGAATAGACGTGGAGCGGGTAGGATCTTTCATAACCAAGTAAAATTATCCGGTATGATACCGCAATTATGTATTTTATTTGGCCCCTCTGCAGCTGGTGGTGCGTATATCCCCGCCTTTTGTGATTGTGTTATTATGGTTGAAAACAATGCTTCCATGTATTTAGGTTCCCCTCGAATGGCTGAAAAGGTTATTGGAGAAAAAGTAAGCCTTGAAGAAATGGGCGGGGCCAGAATGCATTGTTCTGTAAGTGGTTGTGGAGATATCTTAGTGAAAACAGAGGAAGAGGCCATCGAAATGGCTAAAACTTATCTTTCATACTTCCCGGCAAACTATCAAGAAAAAACAAGGAAAGGGAAAGCCCAAGATCCTAAAAATGGAAGATCACTGGAGGCTATCATTCCATTAAATCAAAATGTCCCATTTGATATGTATGAAGCCATGGATACATTTATTGATTTAGGTAGTTTTTTTGAAATTAAGAAACTTTTCGCCTCAGAGTTGATTACTGGTTTTGCACGAATAGATGGGAGAGTAATTGGCATTATTGCAAATCAACCAAAAACAAAAGGAGGAGTTCTTTTTATTGACTCCGCCGATAAAGGGGCAAGGTTTATTCAGTTATGTGATGCTTTTCATATTCCATTGCTTTTTCTAGCTGACGTACCAGGATTTATGATCGGAACGAAAGTAGAACGAGCCGGAATCATTAGGCATGGAGCTAAGTTGATTGCTGCGATGAGTTCAGCAACGGTCCCTAAAATTTCCGTAATCATGAGAAAAGCATACGGTGCAGGTCTTTATGCAATGGCGGGACCGGCTTTCGATCCGGATTGTTGCATCGCTTTACCAACAGCACAAATAGCGGTTATGGGTCCGGAAGCGGCTGTTAATGCAGTGTATTCAAATAAGATTATTGAAATAGTGGACCCAGTTGAACGTTTAGATTTTATTAAAGGAAAGCAAGAAGAATATAAAGAGCATATTGATATTTATAAACTAGCATCTGATTTAATCATCGATGAAATTGTAGCCGCAAATGAATTGAGGAACACGCTCATTTCTAGATTTGCTCTATATGAAACGAAAGAAATACCTGAGATTAAACGTAAACATCCAGTTTTCCCTGTCTGATTATTTTAAATTCCCAGATTGACATATCTTTGTTACAATAGTCCTATAAACATGTTAACGGGTGATGTTGTGAATATTGGTATAGTTGGCGGAGGGGCAGTTGGGCTTCTTTTTGGAGCATATTTTAGCTATTATCATAATGTATCTATCTTTGCTAAAACGCAAAAACAGGCAAGAGTATTAAATAATCATGGAATTACTTTACTTCGAGAACATACTAACAATAGGTGTAATGTAATTGGGTATGGAGAATATGATAATTTGGCTAATCAAGATTTTATTATTGTAGCCGTTAAACAATATGATCTCGAATCTTTGGAGGATGTTATAAAAAAAATTCCTAAGCACATACCTATTCTCTTTATTCAAAACGGGATGGGGCATTTGCAGCTATTGGATGCTTTGCCCCATACTTCTATTTATGTTGGAACGGTTGAGCATGGTGTACTGAGAATTGATTATGAAACGATCAGGCATACAGGAATCGGAAAAACGAATATTGCCGTTTATCGTGGGCTCGAACAAGATTTCGAAAAATTTCCTGCAATGAATGACCCTTTTTTTCCTATTCAGTTTCAATCAAATTATATACATATGCTTAATTCGAAATTGATTGCCAATGCATTAATTAATCCGTTAACAGCTATCTATCAAGTCCCAAATGGAAGGATTATCGAAAATCCATATTATTATGAAACTTTTTTACGGTTATTTAATGAAATCTTTCCTTTATTTCCGGAAATGGATCAAAATGATGTACTGCAAGAAGTAGTAGGGATTTGTAAAAAAACGGAACATAATACATCTTCTATGTTAAAAGATTTAAAGGAAGGACGAAGAACGGAAATAGACGCGATTTTAGGTTATATCATTGATGAGGGAAATAAAAAAGGACAGGCTTTACCTTTTACAAAAATAATATTCAAAATGATAAAGGGGAAGGAATTAGAAGGGGGATTAAGTGAATAATGATCGTTTTTATCACCTCATTGGCTGCAATATTTATTATTCTGCCTGTACTTCTCTATGCTCTTGTATATTACATAATGAAACAATGGACTAAAAATCACCGAAAAGCTAAAGGTGCGGCTATTAATTTAACGACTTTCGTATTAATTTTATCAGTGCATTATTTAATTTTAACCATTTGGTCTAAATCTTTGCTTTGGGTAATCATTCTTTTCATATTATTCACAGCTATTGTGTTTACTTTTATTTACTGGAAAGTGAAGGAAGAAGTTAATTACGCAAAAGTATTTAAAGGTTTTTGGAGGTTGAACTTTTTACTGTTTTCGGCTATATACATAAGCTTGCTAATATACGGAGCAGCCTCACGAGCAGTTGAAGCCATAATATTTGGTTGACTCAATTTTTCAAAAAGCCAAGAAATCATTATTTTTTATAGTCTATATTTTTGAATTTCGGCTTTTGCTGAGCTCCAGCGCCTATAGACTAGCAAACATCTTGTCTCTTTGCGTAGGAGGCCAGATTCGTCCTATTGGGCTTATCTTGTTTCCTTTATCTCAGTCCGAAGTTCCAAATAGGAACGTCGACTAAAACCGCCACGTCCTATAGCGACGTCTGCGAACTCGCTACTTGCAGGCCTGTACGTCGATAAGCAAGTTGCTTGCGCTTTTCTTGAAACAACATAATATCTTTTATAAAAAGATTTTGCTATACTAACGCTTAGGAAAATGCAGAAAGGAAGTACGGCTTATGAATTTTGAAAGCATCGTCATTCCAGCTATGAACGACTTTGCTTCTCTTTATATAGAACAAAAAGAACCTGTAAAAGGCTTTTTTCATTACGATATAACGGAGAACACTGTTTACGAAAAACGATATCGCGATCTCATGTCGAGAAATATTAATCGGGCTGGCATTGCAAGAGTAATTGAAAATTATATGATGAAATTTCCTCAGTCAGATAAAACGAAACAATCATTGGAAAAATTGCGAAATGAAAATTCTGTTGTAGTGATAGGTGGACAACAAGCCGGGTTATTAACAGGACCACTTTATACGATACATAAAATAATCTCAATTATCAAACTTGCAGAAGAACAAGAAAGTAAGCTAAATCAACCAGTAGTTCCCGTTTTTTGGATTGCTGGGGAAGACCATGATTTTCTGGAAATCAATCATGTTTATGCGGAAGCAGGAAAGTCATTAAAAAAGATTTCCTTTGTTAGCAATAATGATGAAAAGAAAATGACTTCTCATATTCACTTTAATAAAGATGAAATGCTTCAATGGGTCAATACCATTTTTATGCATTTTGGCGAAAAAGAACATACCAAAAAAATATTATCTACATTACAAACTGCCATTAAGCAATATAGTTCAATAACCGATCTTTTTTCATATATCGTAATGTCTCTTTTCAAAGATTATGGCTTACTTATTATCGATTCAGCCGATCCAGCATTGAGGAAAATAGAAGAGCCTTTCTTTTCCCAATTAATCGATCAAAATGTAGAGATTACTCAAGAAGTTCTAAGCCAGCAGAAAGAGATTGAGACTCAAGGGTTTAAAAAAGCGATTGAAATGGAAGATAGCGCCGCCAACATATTTATTTATCTAAATAATGAACGGATTTTGTTAGACTATGATTCTGAACGTGATTGCTTTATATCAAAAAAAGCTCAAATTGAATTGGATCGAGAGAGCTTACATGAATTACTAAGACAAGATCCTGAAAAATTCAGTAATAATGTAGTTACAAGACCAATCATGCAGGAATGGCTTTTTCCAACGTTAGCTTTCATAGCCGGACCAGGTGAAATCGCTTACTGGGGTGAGATAAAACAAGCTTTTGACTTTTTAGGAAATAAAATGCCACCTATTATTCCTAGGATGAATATGACATTTCTTGAAGCAGCTGTCGAACGAGATATTTTCGATTTGGAATTATCAATTGAAGATATTCTTAAAAATGGTGTTACAAGAAATAAAGCCTTATTTTTGGAAAGTGTTGCTGATCAAGAATTGCGATGTATGATTGATCAAGCCAAATCTTTTTTGGAAGAGAAGTACAATTCTATTTTCGAAAGATTTGAAGAGAACGACCGAGGATTATTGCCGCTTGCTAGAAAAAATCTATCGATTCATTTGAATCAACTTGATTATATGGAACAAAAAGCAAACCATTCGCTTGAAATCAAGCATAAAACCATTTTGGAAAAATACAACCGAATTGAACGTAGTTTAAAACCAAATGGAACTCCACAAGAACGAATGTGGAATATTTTTTACTATTTAAATGAAATGGGAGAAAGCTTTATTCATCAATTGATGGAAGAAAAATATGTTTTTGATGGGACACATAAGTTAATTAGAATATAAGAAAATCAAACTATCTTAATGATAAGAGTAAACTTTAATCATTAAGATAGTTTTTTTTATTTTCTAAATAAAAAATGTGGTGGAAAGTGGGGGAATGTGGTACAGTAAAGTTAGAAAGTGGGGGCTTGTCTTATGTTTATGGGAGAATACCAACATAACATTGACACGAAGGGTCGCTTAATCGTCCCAGCTAAATTTCGTGAACATCTCGGGGAGACCTTTGTTATTACTCGTGGTCTTGATCAATGTTTATTTGGATATCCTATCGAAGAATGGCGCCTTTTGGAGGAAAAGCTAAAATCTCTCCCCATGACTAAGAAAGATGCTAGAGCATTTACGAGATTTTTTTTCTCAGGGGCCGTTGAATGTGAAATAGATAAACAAGGCAGAATCAATTTGCCAACACCACTTCTTGGATATGCAAAACTTATAAAAGAATGTGTAATTTTAGGGGTATCAAACAGAATTGAGATTTGGAGCAAGGATATTTGGGAAGACTATTTTGCAAAATCAGAAGAATCATTTGCTGAAATTGCAGAGAACATGATGGATTTTGACATTTAATTCATGTTCTTGGAAAGGTGACATCTTATGTTTAATCATACTACTGTTTTGTTAAATGAAACTGTCGAAGGATTGAATATTCGTCCTGACGGGATTTATGTGGATTGCACTCTCGGTGGTGGGGGGCATTCAGAATTAATTCTTTCCAAGCTATCCAGTGAAGGCAGGCTAATAGCATTTGATCAAGATGAAACAGCTATTGCTCATGCTAAAGAAAAACTTTCAAAGTACGAAGAAAATTTGATGTTCGTTAAAAGTAATTTTAAATATATAAAAGACAGGATTAACAGCCTAAGTATACATAACGTGGATGGGATATTATATGATTTGGGGGTTTCATCTCCACAATTAGATACTCCAGAAAGAGGATTCAGTTACCACCACAACGCACCACTTGATATGAGAATGGATCTTCAAGGAGAAATTTCAGCCTATGATGTAATAAATCAGTGGCCTTACGAAAATTTGGTTCGGATTTTTTTCCATTATGGTGAGGAAAAGTTTTCTAAACAAATTGCTAGGAAAATTGAAGCCGCTCGGGAAAAAGCTCCGATCGAAACAACTGGTGAATTAGTTGAGCTGATTAAAGAAGGGATACCGGCACCAGCTAGGAGAAAAGGTGGACATCCCGCAAAAAGAATTTTCCAAGCAATTCGAATAGCTGTAAATGATGAGCTGCATGCATTTGAAAGTTCGTTGCATCAAGCAATCGATTTGCTAAATCCTTCAGGAAGGATCAGTGTCATAACATTTCACTCGTTAGAAGATAGAATTTGTAAAACGGTGTTTAAAGAAGCGAGCGAAGGACCTCCATTGCCACCAGGGATGCCAATAATACCTCAAGGCTATGAGCCTAAGCTTAAGCTTATTAATCGAAAACCTATCATTCCTTCAGAAGAGGAATTGGACATGAATAATCGCGCTCGTTCTGCGAAATTAAGAGTTGCAGAAAAGAGATAAGAACATCGATAAACCCGTATATATGCAAACTGATGTAGGGGGAGACATTTTGAGTAATTTAGCTTATAAATATAACCAACAACGTGTAGAAGCACAACAACAAACTCAAGTTCAAGTAAAGACTGTAAGAAGACATGCGAAAATCAGTCTTGGGGAAAAATTCCTTGCAATGTTGCTTATAGCTTTCGTTGCTATTATGGCTGTTCAAATTATTTCCGCTCAGGCGCAAATATATGAAGTAAATAAAAACATTGAAGATGTCAAATCTGCTATTCATGAAAAGCAAAAAATTAATGGTGATTTGGAATCACAAGTAAAAGAACTACAAAGTCCTGAGAGAGTCATGAAAATAGCTAAAAATTCTGGGCTAAACTTGAATGAAAATAACGTCAGGGTTGTTGAGAAGAAATGAAAAACAATAAAAAAAATATGAACATAGGAGCAGCGTTTTTCTTCATTTTTTTTAGCCTGCTCTTTTTTGTATTGATTGTTAGATTTGTCACCATTCAATCTACTGGAGAAGCTGAAGGGAAAGTACTTTCGGCTAAAGCTGCACAACTATATTTGCGCCAAGAAAAAATCCCAGGTAAAAGAGGATCGATTTTTGATCATAATGGCGAAGTAATTGCCGAAGATACGGCCTCCTACACACTTGTGGCGATACTTGACGAAAAACTGACGACCGATCCGGAACATCCTCGACATGTTGTTGATCCACAAATGACCGCATCAAAACTTGCCAAGGAAATAGAGATGAGTGAATCAGAAATATTTTCGAGACTTACGAAAGAAGGAAGAAAGCAAGTAGAGTTTGGGGCTTCTGGAAAAGACTTATCGCTTAGCGTAAAGAAAAAAATTGAAGAACTAAAGCTTCCAGGCATATCTTTTATTAAAGATTCAAAACGCTTTTATCCAAACGGTATCTTTTCCTCCCATTTGGTTGGTTACGCACAAAAAGATGAGAAAACATCTGAAATTGTTGGGAAAACAGGGTTGGAAAAAAGTTATGATGATTTATTAAAAGGTAAGGATGGCTCTATTAAGTATGAGGGTGATATTTGGGATTATATTTTGCCGAATACAAGTAAACATGTCGTCGAGCCTGTAAATGGAAACGATATTTATTTAACACTTGATAAAAAAATACAAAGCTTTCTAGAAGACGCGATGAATAAGGTTGATGAGCAATATCAACCAAAGAGGATTATGGCAGTTGTCGCTGATCCGAAAACAGGGAAGATTCTTGCTATGGCACAAAGGCCAACTTATCACCCTGCAACAAGAGTCGGTATCGATAAATCATGGCATAATGAGATTATTGAAACCTCTTATGAACCAGGTTCAACGATGAAAATTTTTTCATTGGCTGCAGCGATTGAAAAGAAAGTATTTAATCCAAATGATACGTATCCTTCCGGTAGATATTATGTCGATAATAAAAGTAAGCCTATTAAAGACCATAATGGTGGTAGTGGCTGGGGATCCATAACATATCTTGAAGGGGTACAGCGTTCCTCTAATGTTGCATTTGCTTATCTTCTTGAAAAGATGGGCACAAATGCTTGGCGGGAATATATGGATAAATTTAAATTCGGCACACCGACAGGCATAGATCTTCCAAATGAGGTTCCAGGAAATATTTTGTATGACTGGCCAATTGAGAAAGTAACGAGTGTATTTGGTCAAGGTACGACAGTAACTGCCCTGCAAATGGTACAAGCCATGTCTGCCATCGCAAATGATGGAAAGATGATGAAACCATATGTCGTAGAAAAAGTTGTTAATCCAAACGATGGGACAGTGAAGGAGACAAAGCCGGAGATAGCTGGTCAACCGATTAGTAAAAAGACTGCGAGCGAAGTAAGAAGTATTTTAGAAACGGTTCTAACATCGGAACATGGTACAGGTGCAAGATATAAAATCGAAGGTTATAAAGTAGCTGGTAAAACGGGTACTGCTCAAATTCCTGATCCTACAGGCGGTTATTTAGAAGGGTTAAACAATTATATATTCTCATTCCTTGGTCTTGCTCCAGCAGATGATCCTAAATTAATCATGTATGTAGCTGTTGAACAACCTAATTTAAAAGAAGATGAGAATGGCTACCCTGAGAATGGCAGTGTTCCAGTCTCCATGATTTTTAATCCTGTAATGAAAAGCAGTTTACAGTATTTAAATATTCAACCTGAAGAAATTCAAGAGACTAAAATTGCCAGTCTTCCTAATTTCAGTAAAATGAACACGAAAGCAGCAATGGATTATATTAAGGAAAACTCATTAGAACCTATTCTGTTAGGTGTTGGAGAAAAGATTACAGGACAATCTCCAACTCCAGGGGCATCGCTAATGGAAGGTGAAAAAATAATCCTTAAAACGGATGGAAATCTTTCCTTGCCAAACATGATAGGATGGTCCAAGCGTGATGTACTAAATGTAGCCCAAATGGCTAATTTAAATGTAAATATGGTAGGAGACGGATTTGTTGCTAAGCAAAATATTAAGCCTGAATCACCAATTCACGAAGGTGATCATCTAGTCGTCAACTTGGAAACGCCAAGACAAACTATCGAACGAGAAAAAGCAGAAAAAAATAAAGAGGATGAAGATAAGCCTCTAGATTAAAAGAAAAGCAGACGCCAATGACTTAAAAGGTTTTGGCGACTGCTCTTTTTTTTAGAAATAAGAAAGCATATCATTTTAAAGGACTATAATTTTGAACTAAGGCTTTTTATTTTCTAGATCCGGGCGCCATTGGCTATAGGTCAAAAACCCATGCCGCTAAAAGCCAAACTATGTAAAGATCGTAATTGTAAGATTTGTGCTTTTTTAAACCAATAAATAGAAAAGTTAGAAAAAACCATATTAATTATTTAGTTTTTTTATCGAATTACATATCAATCAAAAAAATAATAATAAGTAAGGAGGAGAAAGGAGAAAGGAATGGCTACTATTCGTAAAGAAATCGTAATTGAAGCAAATGCTGAACAAGTATGGGACGCAGTGAGTGATATCGGTGCTGTACATCAACGGTTTGTGCCGGGGTATACTTTGGATACCAAGTTAGATGGTGATTATAGAATTCTATTCTTTCCACATGGAGGCAAAATACGTGAACGGATTGTTTCGATTGATGATGAATCATATCGGCTCGCTTATGCGGTTATCGAAGGAAGTAGACCACCCTTAATTCATCATCATGCTTCTTTTCAAGTTTTTGCAGCGCATGATAACGAAAGTATACTCGTCTGGATAACTGATTTTCTACCAAAAAATACAGAACCTGAAATGAGAATCCGCATTGATCCAGCAGCCCAAATAATAAAGCAGACCGTAGAGAACGAAGTACAAAATAGTAAGCCTTTATAAAAAAGAAGAAATAATATTGAAAATTTGGAATGGGCATGCTATTTCAAGCTGTTTTCCTTCTGCTATTTTAACATCAGGCTCATCATCACGGACAATTGACAGTCCTTATGAGACAAGCTGCCTTGAAGGTTCCTGGCGTAGATGGTCCTAGCAAAGGAGAATGGAAAGCAATGAATGCTCAAAAGAGCTGATATCGTCAATGATGCCAAAAAGCAGGCGCCTGTCGGTTTTTTCTACTTCTGGAATTTATTTCATTGCTTAACTTAGTTTGTACACTGGATCCGTTTTTTATATTCATTGAAGAAAAATGATATTCAAGAATCGGCGCAATTCTTGTACAAGGAATTGTGTCTTTTTCAGTTATCCTGGTGAACTTAATAAGAAATCATTTTGTTTAGTAGGCCCAAAAGACGAATTTGACATAGATCAGCATCAATAAACCTTTTGTTTGTTACATAGTACCAATTAAAGAAATGGATACTAATTAGATAGCAAAAAGGAGTGATACTGATGGCTATGTGCCCTATATGTAATTCGTTTAAAGAATTAGAAATATATTGTCCAGAATGTAGTTCTCGATTAGAAGACTCAGGTAAGGTATCCGATTTTTTAGACCCTTACGGTCATTATAATGATGAAGAAACTGTAAAAATGGGTGATGGCTACCCCAATACAGCGAAAGATCAGATTTGTCCTCATTTAATGTACTGTAACAATTGTGGACATAATGAGGTGAAGTTCGTTCAAGAAGAATAGCTGGCCAAATGATTATCTCTATAATATCTAACAGTAAGTGAACAATTCGAAAACAATATGTAGTAGCTTTTTTCAATAAATGGGTGCTTTAATGAAATGACAGTTTTAAACGACTTTATTGTTTTATTTATTTCCCGTCCTAAGTTTAGAGTGGGATTATGTCTGTTTAAGGTTTTGAAATAATTAAACGTTATTGTTACAATAAAGGCTCTTCTAAGCTGTATGTTGGTTTTCGGTCCAAGAACGCTTTCCGCGAGCGGTACGGAATCCATTCGTCAAGCGTTTTCCCGCAATAGTTCCGTGCCTTCCGCTCCTATCAACGTAGTTAACATATACAACAGAATGTTAAGAAAGTCATATTATCAGAAAGAAAAAATGTTCAACTCAATACTTTCTAATAAATGTTTATCCTAAAGCTTCCAATTTGACAGTGATGATACTTTTTCTTACATTACCTGCAAGAAGTACACTACTTGCTCTTTTCTATATTTCGTTCTACTCCTCATGGACAAGGCATAAGCTTAAGCGAGCCGGAAAGTGAGGAGGTCCTTTTTTTGAAACGTGTTTCGACTGTTACAGTTAGAAAAAGACTGTCATTTATTCTAGCTGCTGGTTTGTTTATCTTTTTAATCATTGACGTTAGATTAGGGTATGTTCAATTTGGTATGAGTAGTGTTTTGACTGAGAGAGCAAGGGATTCATGGAGTCGAAATATTCCATTTGAACCGGAACGCGGAAAAATAGTTGATCGAAATGGAATACCCATTGCAAGCAATCAAAGTGCACCTACTGTTTTTGTTATCCCTAGACAGATAGAAGATGCTGCAGAAGCTGCAGAAAAACTAGCTGCAGCCTTAAATATGTCAAAAGAGAAGTTATATAAACAAATGGTGAAAAATTCTTCCATTGAAAGGATTCGAGAAGGAAGAAAAATTTCTTTTGAAAAAGCAATGGAAATTCGTGAGTTAAATATAAAAGGGGTCTATATTGCGGAAGATTCAAAACGCCACTATCCGTTTGGTAGTTATCTATCACACGTACTAGGCTTCACAGGAATTGATAACCAAGGGTTAATGGGTCTTGAACTATATTATGATAAAGAATTAAGTGGAAAGAAAGGATCAGTACAGTTTTTCTCGGACGCCAAAGGAAGAAGAATGCCTGATATGTCTGATGAATATGATCCTCCTGTTGATGGATACGATTTGAAGTTGACGATTGATACAAAAATTCAATCCATTGTTGAACGAGAACTTGATAATGCTGAGGCACTATATAATCCAGATGGGATCATTACCATAGCGATGGATCCAAAAACTGGAGAAATCTTAGCGATGTCGAGCAGACCGTCTTTTAACCCCGCTGATTTTAGGGAAGTTCCTCAAGAAGTATATAATCGCAACTTACCAATTTGGAGCACATATGAACCTGGATCTACCTTCAAAATTATTACACTTGCGGCGGCACTTGAAGAAGGAAAAGTGGATCTTGAGCATGATCATTTTCATGATCCGGGCTTCGCTAAGGTAGGGGGAGCAACATTAAAATGCTGGAAAAGGGGAGGACATGGTAGTCAATCGTTCCTTGAAGTGGTAGAAAACTCATGCAACCCTGGGTTTGTTGAGTTAGGAGAAAGACTTGGTAAGGAGAAGTTATTCAAATATATTCGTGATTTCGGATTTGGGCAAAAAACTGGAATCGACCTAGCTGGAGAAGGAACTGGAATTCTATTTAAAATGGATAAGGTAGGTCCGGTTGAACAAGCAACAACTGCCTTTGGTCAAGGGGTATCGGTTACTCCAATCCAACAGGTTGCCGCTGTAGCTGCTGCTGTAAATGGTGGCATTTTATACCAACCCTATATTGCCAAGGAATTAATAGATCCGAATACGGGGGGAGTTGTGATGCGGAAGACTCCTGTAGCTAAGCGAAGGGTTATCTCTGAATCCACGTCAAAGGAAGTCCGTCATGCTCTTGAAAGTGTTGTCGCTCAAGGAACCGGCGGGAACGCATTTATTGATTCTTATCGGGTAGGGGGAAAAACAGGAACCGCCCAAAAGGCAAAAGATGGACGGTATTTGGAAAATAATCATATCGTATCTTTTATTGGCTTTGCTCCTGCAGATGATCCGCAAATTGTTATATATACAGCTGTTGATAATCCGAAAGGTACCATTCAATTTGGAGGAACTGTAGCAGCACCGATCGTCGGTAAAATAATGGAAGATTCATTACGAGCATTGGGGGTCGAGCCAAGAAAAAATCAAATCGAAAAAGAAAAAAAATGGAATGATCCTGTCATGATAAGTGTTCCTGACTTAAAGGGAATGACAGTTAAAGAGATACAGCAACAAATGTACAACTTAAAGCTTAATGTTAGCGGTGAAGGGACAGAAGTTGTTCAGCAAGTACCGGAACCGGGTGTTAAAGTAGAAGAGGGTTCTGTCGTGCGAATATATATGAAATAGCTTACTAAGGCGGCATGAGAATCTCATAGCCGCCTATTTCTTGAATGAATTCATAAAAAGTTTCAAACGATGATAGCTTCATTTAAAATAATTTTGTAGAATAGAAAAGAATGCTTTAATTAAAGCAAACGGTCATCTCATTAGATTTAATAAGCATGACTAATCCCGCTTATCTTAGTCTAGCTTCGGGACATTTACTAGCAAACTTCTTTCCCTTTTCCCTATGATAAGTCAACATCGACTTGTCCATCGTCGTGTTCCTTTATCAAGGATTGGGCCAAATAAGTAAAGTTGACTAAGACAAACATGTCTTGAGGCGACGCTTCGAGGACATATATCCTATAGGCAGGTAGGTTTATCACAAGGTTTTTCTGCAATTCTTATGAGATACGTTGAAAGGACTGAATGAGAATGGAACTACATACACTTTTACAATCAATACCTTTTATACAGATGCCCGTTGATAATCCGGAAATTTCTAGTATTGAGAATAACCATAAAAAAGTAAAGCAAGGAAGTCTATTTATTTGTATCACTGGCCTTGTGTTTGATGGTCATACCTTTGCGAAGGAAGCAGTTGTTAATGGGGCTGCGGCCATACTCTCAGAGAGAACTCTCGATTTAGATGTACCGGTTATCGTTGTAAAAGATACAACACGGGCTATGGCAATTTTGGCAAATGCTTTTTACGGTCATCCAACTCAAAAATTACAATTAATTGGCATTACTGGAACAAATGGTAAGACAACGACAAGCCATTTAATTGAAGCCATATTCCGCGAAAATAAAAAAGTAACTGGATTAATTGGAACGATAAATATGAAAATTGGAGATCGGACAATCGAAACGAAAAATACTACTCCTGATAGTCTTGTCCTTCAATCCGTTTTTCATGATATGGTAAATGAGCAGGTTGATACAGCCATTATGGAAGTCTCGTCCCATGCTTTAGTACAAGGAAGAGTAAATGGTTGTGATTATGATGTTGCAATCTTTACAAACTTATCGCAAGATCATCTTGATTACCATCATACAATGGAGGAATATAGACTCGCGAAGAGCCTTTTATTTTCTAAGCTTGGAAACTCTTATTATGAAAATAAGAAATTTGCTGTATTAAATGCGGACGATGAAGCAACTAAAAAATTTATCGTTGAAACATCAGCTCATATTGTAACTTATGGCATTGAATCACCGTCGGATTTTATGGCAAGTAATATTATTCTTGAAAATAATGGCACTCGTTTTACATTACTCACACCAGATGGAAATAGGGACATCGCGATGAATCTAATGGGAAGGTTTAATATATACAATGTTCTTGCTTCTATTGCAGCTGCATACGTCTCTAATATTCCGTTGGATCTTATCGTTCATGCTATCGAAAAGGCAACTGGAGTACCAGGAAGATTTGAAACGGTGAACGGTGGGCAAGATTTCTCGGTTATCGTAGATTACGCCCATACACCAGACAGTTTGGAAAATGTTCTAAAGACCATTCAACAGTTCGCGAAAAAACGAATATTTGCAATTGTTGGCTGCGGTGGAGATAGAGATCCTTCCAAGCGCCCTTTGATGGCTGAAATTGCCTGCAAATACTCAACGGACCCCATTTTCACTTCAGATAATCCAAGGAGTGAAAATCCATTAGCAATATTAGACGACATGGAAAAAGGAGCGGTAGGAAACTATCAAATTATTCCGGACCGTACAGAGGCGATTACAACTGCTATTCAAACAGCAAGAAATGGTGATGTTGTATTAATCGCAGGAAAAGGTCATGAAACATATCAAATAATTGGAGATCAAGTATTTGATTTTGACGATCGTCTTGTCGCATTAAAAGCACTAAAGGAGCGATAAAAACATGCTCACGTATAGTGATGTAGTGAAGTTTAATCCTCATACTAGAGGAGTTAAAGTAAATACATTGGTATACAGAACTTTGACTTTTGACAGCTCTATACAGCAAGCGAAAGGGTTGTTTATTGGTTCAAAAAGAGATGGCAATTTACTAAGGGCAATAGGGAATGGGGCGATTTCGGTGATTTGGCCTAAAGACATCCCGCTCCCTGACTATACACCTAATGATTTTCCAGTTATATTTGTGGATGATTCAATAGAAGCAATGGTAAAGCTTGTCCACAAATATACAGAAAAAATGACTATGAAAAAACGTGGAGACGCAACAATCATGATAATTACAAAACAAGATTTACAAAATGATCGTATGTATGATGAAATATTTGGTTTACTTGATAAACATTTAGTATGCATGGAAATGGAGAATGAGGATAAATGATGGAAAAAGTTATTTTATTTGCACTTATCATGGCTTTTCTTATTACGGTTTTACTTTCTCCTATCTTTATCCCGTTTCTTAGAAGGCTAAAATTTGGTCAAAGTATTCGTATTGAAGGTCCTAAATCACATCAAAAAAAGAGCGGGACACCAACAATGGGCGGGATTTTAATCGTCTTGTCTGTTATTATTACCTCGCTCGTAATGACATGGAAATATTCTCAGCCTAGTTTAGAAATGTATTTGCTTTTATTCGTTTTACTTGGTTATGGCTTACTGGGCTTTTTAGATGATTTTATCAAAATCGCTCTCAAACGAAATCTAGGTTTAACATCAAAACAAAAACTACTAGGACAAATCGTAATCGCTGTTGTTTTTTATATTGTCCTTAAAATAAATGATTTCTCAACTGCTATTTCCATTCCATTTACTGATATTCAATTGGAATTAGGATGGATATACCCATTATTTATTATTTTCTGGCTAGTTGGGTTTTCCAATGCTGTCAATTTAACGGATGGACTTGACGGATTACTTTCAGGTACTGCAGCAATTGCTTTTGGTGCATTTGCTATTTTAGCTTGGAGCGGGTCACAATATGATATCTCTGTATTTGCAGTAACGGTCGTAGGAGCTGTTTTAGGCTTTCTTGTTTTTAATGCACATCCTGCAAAAGTTTTCATGGGAGATACTGGTTCTTTAGCTCTCGGGGGAGCTATAGCTGCAATTGCTATTTTAACTAAAATGGAATTAATTCTTATTATCATAGGTGGAGTTTTTGTTATTGAAACATTATCGGTTATTTTACAGGTTGCATCCTTTAAAACGACCGGGAAACGTATATTTAAAATGAGTCCCTTGCATCACCATTATGAACTTTCTGGATGGTCCGAATGGCGTGTAGTCGTAACCTTTTGGGCAGTGGGCCTCCTTTGTTCAGTTTTAGGAATTTATATTGAGGTGTGGATGTAACATGTTAAATGTAAATGATTACCATTATAAAAAAATACTCGTACTAGGACTTGCGAAAAGTGGAGTTGTAGCTGCATCACTTCTTCATCAATTAGGTGCTTTCGTAACAGTTAATGATTTTAAACCTTTTGAAGAGAATCCGGATGCTCAGGGGCTTTTGGAGCAAGGAATAAAAGTGGTTTGCGGTAGTCATCCTGTAGAATTGCTTGATGAGGGATTTGAATTAATCGTTAAAAACCCTGGAATTCCTTATTCTAATCCACTTGTACAAGGTGCAGTGGAGCTCGGAATTCCGATCTTGACAGAAGTTGAATTGGCTTATCAAATTTCAGAAGCAGATATTATTGGAATTACTGGAACAAATGGTAAAACAACTACAACTACGTTAATTTACGAAATGTTAGATAGAGCGAATCGCAATCCTTTAATCGCGGGGAATATTGGTACCGTTGCTTCAGAAGTTGCACAAAAAGCAACGCCGGATAATACGATGGTCGTTGAATTATCTTCTTTCCAATTAATGGGGATAAATTCATTTAGACCACATATTGCAATTGTTACCAACCTATATGAAGCTCATCTTGATTACCATAACAATTGGGAAGAATATGCCAATGCAAAAATGAATATTACTAAAAATCAACGTGAGACTGATTACGTTATTGTAAATGCTGATCAAAAAGAACTAATGGATTTGATTAGCTTTTCAAAAGCAAAAATAATCCCTTTTTCAACAAAGGAATTCATTCAAGAAGGTGCTTCAATCAGAAATGGCATGCTTACCTTTATGGGAGAAGATATTATGAGCTTGGATGAAATAGTTTTGCCTGGTGCCCATAATTTAGAAAATATATTATCAGCTACAGCAGCTGTAAAATTAATGAGTGTAGATAATGAGTCGATTCGCAAAGTTCTCACTACTTTTACTGGTGTAAAACATAGAACCCAATTTGTAGAAGAAATTAATGAAAGAAAATTTTATAATGATTCGAAGGCAACGAATATACTTGCGGCATCAAGCGCCTTAAAGGCATTTGACGATCCAGTCATTCTTTTGGCGGGTGGACTTGACCGCGGTAATTCGTTTGACGAATTAATTCCTTCATTAAAAGGAGTGAAAGCTCTCGTCTTATTTGGAGAAACAGCTAAAAAAATTGAACAAGCAGGTCTTGAGGCAGGAATAGAAACGATTCTACATGTCAACAATGTGGAGGATGCAGTACCTGCCGCTTATGAAATATCAAATGCAGGAGATGTTATTTTACTTTCCCCTGCATGTGCAAGTTGGGATCAATATAGAACATTTGAAGTTCGCGGTGATATTTTTATCGAGGCAGTGCATAAACTTAAAAAGAGCAGTTAATTTGGGGAACATGCAACTTGGACAAAACTTCTATAAATGCTCAAAATAACGCTCAAAAATTGAGTATGCAGAGGTGTTCAAATTGCCCGTAAAAAAAACAGCTCCTGATTTTATATTAATATTTGCGACTCTATTATTATTAGCGATCGGTCTTATCATGGTTTATAGTGCAAGTGCCATATGGGCTAATTATAAATTCGCCGATTCCTTTTTCTTCGCTAAACGCCAGCTGCTATTTGCTTGCCTTGGTTTTATGGCAATGTTTTTGGTTATGAATATCGATTATTGGGTTATTAAAAAGTGGGCCAAGCCTTTGCTCATCGTTTGTTTTGTTTTGTTAGTTGCTGTACTTATTCCAGGTATCGGAGTTGAACGGAATGGGTCTAGGAGCTGGATTGGTGTAGGGGCTTTTTCTATTCAGCCTTCTGAATTTATTAAACTGGCGATTATTGCTTTTTTAGCAAAGTTTTTATCTGAGCAACAGCGTTATATTACAACTTTAAAAAAAGGATTATTTCCTTCATTAGGATTGGTCTTCTTAGCATTTGGAATGATCATGCTACAGCCAGATTTAGGAACTGGAACAGTAATGGTTGGGACATGCATTATTATGATATTTATTGCAGGAGCCCGAATATTCCATTTTGTAATGCTTGGTTTTCTAGGACTTGCTGGATTTGTTGCACTTGTCATTTCAGCGCCATATAGAATAGCAAGAATCACTGCATTTCTAGATCCGTGGCAAGATCCGCAAAATACGGGCTTTCAAATCATTCAGTCTTTATATGCGATTGGTCCAGGTGGACTGTTTGGGCTAGGGCTCGGGGAAAGTAGACAGAAGTTTTTCTATCTGCCAGAGCCTCAAACAGATTTTATTTTCGCAATTTTAGCCGAGGAACTTGGATTTATTGGTGGAAGTCTTGTCCTATTTTTATTTTCACTTCTGCTTTGGAGGGGAATAAAAATAGCACTCGGTGCACCTGACCTTTTTGGTAGTTTTTTAGCAATAGGAATTATATCGATGATTGCTATACAAGTAATGATTAATATTGGTGTTGTTACAGGACTTATGCCTGTCACCGGAATTACTTTGCCTTTTCTTAGCTATGGAGGATCTTCACTGACATTAATGCTGATGGCAGTTGGCATTCTCCTGAATATAAGTCGATATTCAAAAATGTGATAATAAAGAACAGTAGCATCAAGGGGCCTTTCGAACTACTATTGATCATTTTTAACTAGTCTGAAAGTACTTAATTATAAAAATGTCTACAAACTGTAAGAACCTTAATGACAAGGTTCTTTTTTTTTCATTACAATTACGTTAAGAACACTTTTTTCTTGTGAAAAATATAGTAAGATAATAAATAGATTGATTGTAATTATGTAACTAGTGATAGAGGTGGCAAAATGAAGATCGTTGTGAGTGGCGGTGGAACTGGAGGACATATTTATCCTGCCCTAGCCTTAATTAAAACGATTCAACAACAAGATCCTAATGTTGAATTTTTATATATTGGAACAGAAAAAGGACTTGAAGCAAAAATAATTGGACGTGAAGATATTGCTTTTAAAGCAATAAATATAACTGGATTTCGGAGATCTTTATCATTTGATAATGTTAAAACTGTTTTCCGATTCATTAAAGGCGTTCTGGATAGTAAAAAAATATTAAAACAATTTAAACCCGATGTTGTCATAGGTACAGGAGGGTATGTTTGTGGACCCGTTGTTTATGCTGCGGCTAGAAGAAAAATTCCAACCGTCATACATGAGCAAAATAGTGTTCCGGGGTTGACCAATCGATTTTTAAGCCGATATGTAAATAGAGTAGCTATTTGTTTTGAAGAAGTTCGGCCTTTTTTCCCGTCCGACAAAGTAGTACTGACTGGGAATCCACGTGCTTCCGAAGTGTTAGATTCCAAATCTAATGGAATCTTACAATCTTTTGGGTTAAAGGAAAATATCAAAACTGCCCTTGTCGTAGGTGGAAGTAGAGGGGCCAGACCTATTAATGAGGCAGTTATTAAATCCCTTTCTCAACTATCTAATAAACCCTATCAAATTATTTATGTCACGGGTGAAGTGCATTTTGAGGAAGTTTCAAAGGAAGCAAATTTACTTGGGACAAATGATAATGTGGCAATTGTGCCATTTATCCACAATATGGAGGAGCTTCTTGCTTCCATAGATGTTGTCGTGGGGCGTGCAGGAGCAACATCACTTGCAGAAATAACAGCATTAGGGATTCCTTCAATATTAATACCAAGTCCTTATGTAACAAATAACCATCAAGTGAAAAATGCAACAGCGCTAGTAAATAAAGATGCCGCAGTCATGCTGGAAGAACGTGAATTATCCAGTCAAAGACTTATTGACGCTCTTGATGCCATCTTACTTGACGATTCTAGAAGAATTACAATGGGAGAAGCAGCAAAAAAACTTGGCATTCGGGACGCTTCAGAAAGATTGTTTTCCTTATTGCTAGACCTCGTAAGCAAAAGTCAAAAATAAATATAAAGTCGTAAAAGGGGTAGTGTTTATGCAAAAAGGGAAAGTTCTATCCCTTGAAGACAGGATTCCCAAAATTAAAGAACATCGTCGGCGAAAGGCGAATAGGCGTCTAATTTTTTTACTCACTCTTTTCTTTCTCCTAATCGCATGCGTTGTTTATATTCAATCGCCGCTTAGCCAAATTAATCAAATTGTTGTTTACGGTAATGATTTAGTTACAACAAAAGATATCTTGAGTGTCTCATCTCTGAAAAAAGGTGAAAACATTTGGAAAATAAATAAAGAACAGGCTAAGAAAAACCTTATGGCCATTCCAGAAGTGAAAAAAGCCGAAGTACGTATGGAATTTCCTAATAACATCGTCATTAATATAAAGGAATACTCTCCTATTGCACAAATTGTTTCCGAAAAAGAGTTCCTTCCTGTATTAGAAAATGGAACAATTCTTAATAAAAGTACATTACTAGCTGACGCACCTTTATTAATAAATTTTAAGACGGGAACTTATCTAGAGGAGCTAGTGGCGCAGTTAAAGGAGTTTCCTTCGGAAATATTAAACGCTGTATCGGAAATTCATTATGATCCGAAAGAAACGGACAAGTATCATATATATTTATTTATGAACGACGGCTTTGAAATAAGTGCTACCATTCCTACCCTTGCCGCTAAAATGATCCACTATCCTTCAATTGCCAGTCAATTAGATTCGAAGGTTAAAGGTGTCATCAATTTGGAAGTTGGTTCTTTTTTCAAAGCATACGATGAAGAGGAGGAGAAAAGTGAAGGGGAGGAAGAAAGGTAAGTATGTTGTCTTTTCCCTAGTCTTCTTAGTTTTTGGTTTCATCATCGCCTTCTCATACAGTCAAACAAGTAAAGAAGATGCCAACACGCTAAAAATTACGGATAGACAATACTTAATGGCAAATAATTTGCGAAAACAAATTATCCTTATACAGGATAAAAATAGAGAGCTGCAGAAAGACTTATATGATAAACAAGAAGAAGTTCGACAAAACGAAAAAGAATTATCCGAGGAAGCGGATATGTATTCTAGCTTGGCTGAAGAAACTGAAAAATACCGATTGTTTCTTGGAAAGGTGAAAGTTAAAGGTCCAGGAATTGAAGTCACTCTTGAAGACGGGGAATATAGACAGAGCGAAGATGCGAATAATTATATTGTTCATGAACATCATGTCTTTAAAGTAGTAAATGAATTGTATATTGCTGGTGCTACTTCCATTTCAATAAATGGTCAGAGACTGAACCATAATTCCTATATTGTATGTAATGGACCTGTCATCACTGTAGATGGTAATCCATATCCTGCACCATTTAAAATAACTGCTATAGGAGATACCAATACTCTTATTTCGGCTTTAAATATACCTGGTGGTGTTCGTGATCAAATTGTAAATGATAATATTATCTTTTCAATTGAAAAGAAAAAGCAAATTATTTTGGATCCTGTACTGGGAGAATCTTCATAATGGGGAATCATGCGAAATTATACATATCGATTATTACTTTTGTTATTGGTTTTATGATTGCAGTACAATTTCAGACGGTTCATGAACCTACTAAAAGAGATACAAGGGATATATGGGAGCTTAGAGAAACTCTATCAAATGAAATGAAGCTTCAATCTAAATTACTTGAAGAAATTAGAGTTAACGATAAGAGGATAAACGATTATGCATCTGAAATTGAGGGAAGTAAAGAGCAGGCATTAAAACAAACGTTGGATCAATTGAAAAAAGAATCCGGACTTACTGAAGTAGAGGGGCCGGGAATAGTCCTTACAATAGATTCTATTGATAAAGCGTTGCTTTTAGGACAAAGGGTTAATTCGGTTTCTCCAATGAATCTAAAACGTCTGATCAATGAATTGAATATGTATGGTGCGAAGGATATTTCAATAGATGGTGAGAGATTAATCAATACAACGGTCATAAGAGACATTAACGGAGAAACAAAAATCGGTACCCACTCACTTAAAACACTTCCCTTTTATATTCATATCATTACAGAAAATATGGAAGTAGCTGAAAAAATGTATAATAGAATGCAAGTTTCTTCAACGAAGGATGATTTTTTTATTGACAATTTAAAGGTTGAAATTTCAAAACCAAATAGAACGATCGTTGTTCCTGCCTATGTCGATCCGATAAAAATACATGGTATGACTCCAGTCGAAGAAAAAGGGGATGGCTAAAATGTGGCTTCCCATTGTTGGATTACTAATAGGGCTACTATTAGGTTTAATGACAGATGTAAAAATTCCAGAAGAATATGCAAACTATTTATCAATAGCCGTACTAGCTGCATTAGATACATTATTTGGGGGAATAAGAGCTTATTTGCAAAATATATATGATAACCGAGTATTTGTCTCTGGCTTTTTCTTTAATATAATACTTGCGGCAAGTTTAGCTTTTCTAGGAGTTCATCTTGGTGTAGACTTATATTTAGCTGCAGTTTTTGCATTCGGTGTTAGATTATTTCAAAATATAGCGGTAATTCGCAGAATTTTAATTAATAAATGGGCAAATACTAGAGAAAATTCTAAATAAATATTATTATTAAACAGGAAAATAAAATTAGATGACGAATAAATCTTAATAAGTATATTCAAGGATGGTCTGAATGAAAATTTTTTTCAATGAGATAAGGAAGAGCAAGGTAAAAGGAGGTGCCAGAGAATGAACAACAACGAAGTATATGTCAGCTTAGATATAGGTACGTCCACTGTTAAGGTTATTATTGGTGAAATGTCCAATCAATCGCTGAATATAATTGGAGTTGGTACTGCCAAATCGGAAGGGATTAGAAAAGGAGCGATCGTCGATATTGACGAAACCGTTCATTCTATTAAAAAGGCAGTGGAACAGGCTGAGAGAATGATTGGAATGCAAATTAGACAATGTATAGTTGGAATTGCGGGAAATCATATAGGACTTCAGCCATGTCATGGTGTAGTAGCTGTTTCTAGCGAAAATAGGGAAATAAGTGATGACGATGTTGCTAGAGTCATTGATGCATCAGAAGTAATGTCCATTCCACCAGATAGGGAAATTATTAACGTTATCCCATTACAATTTATTGTGGATGGCCTCGAAGAAATTACCGATCCAAGAGGAATGATCGGTGTTCGACTGGAAATGGAAGGCATCCTTATTACTGGTTCTAAAACCATCTTACATAATACCCTTCGCTGTGTTGAACGCGCTGGTCTTGAAATCGTTGATATTGTTCTCCAACCATTAGCCTCTGCTTCATGTGCCCTATCTAAAGATGAACAAAATTTAGGTACTGCTTTAATTGATATGGGCGGTGGTTCTACTACTTTAACTGTTTTCGAACAAGGACATATACTAGATACAGTTGTGATTCCTGTAGGTGGAGATCATATTACTAAGGACTTGTCGATTGGTCTTAGAACTGCAACTGAAGATGCTGAAAAAATCAAAATTAAATATGGACATGCTTTTTATGACCAAGCCTCTGAGGATGAGGTTTTCAGCGTACCGATTATTGGAAGTGACCAACATCAACAGTTTAATCAGGTCGAATTATCTGATATCATTGAAGCTAGAATGGAAGAAATATTCGAACTCATTCAAAAAGAATTGAGAAAAATGGGAGTTTCCGATTTACCGGGTGGTTTAGTTTTAACTGGTGGAGTTTCTAATATGCATGGAGTCATGGAATTAGCACAAGTTGTATTCCAAAATAGGGTCCGCGTCGCGATTCCAGATTACATCGGGGTTAGGGAGCCACAATATACAACAGCTATTGGACTAATAAAACATGCATATAAGAGTGCTAGATTGCAAGGAAGAAAAGTAAGTGCAGAACCGTATCAGTATTCTGATGAACTAAATGAGAAGCGCCTAGTTAAGGCGTCTTCACAAAATCAAAGAAGAGAGAAACATCCTGAAGAAAAAATCTCTACAAAAGTAAAAAAATTTTTTGGATCCTTTTTCGAGTAAGGCATCCCGGTAATTAAACAAAATAGGAGGACTTGCCATGTTGGATTTTGATACAAATTTAGATTCATTAGCAACCATTAAAGTTATTGGCGTTGGTGGTGGCGGTAATAATGCTGTGAATAGAATGATTGAACATGATGTTCAAGGTGTTGAATTTATTGCCGTTAACACAGATGCACAAGCTCTTAATTTATCTAAAGCAGAAATTAAAATGCAAATTGGAGCAAAACTTACAAGAGGACTTGGTGCCGGAGCAAACCCTGAGGTTGGAAAGAAGGCTGCCGAAGAAAGTAAAGAGCAAATTGAAGAAGCTTTAAGAGGCGCAGATATGGTATTTGTAACAGCAGGAATGGGCGGGGGAACAGGAACTGGTGCTGCTCCAGTTATTGCTCAAATTGCTAAAGATCTAGGCGCTTTAACGGTTGGAATCGTTACAAGACCATTCACATTTGAAGGACCGAAACGTGCTAAACAAGCTAGTGGTGGAATAGGGGCTATGAAGGAAGCGGTTGATACACTTATTGTCATTCCGAATGATCGATTGCTTGAAATTGTCGATAAGAGCACTCCGATGCTTGAAGCTTTCCGTGAGGCAGATAATGTACTACGACAAGGTGTTCAAGGTATCTCCGAATTGATCGCCGTACCTGGGCTAATCAACCTTGATTTTGCCGATGTTAAAACGATTATGTCGAATAAAGGATCAGCATTGATGGGTATTGGTGTTGCTACAGGAGAAAACCGTGCTGCTGAAGCGGCCAAAAAAGCCATATCTTCTCCGTTGCTAGAAACATCCATTGATGGAGCCCAAGGTGTCTTGATGAATATTTCTGGAGGTACAAATATTAGCTTGTATGAAGTACAAGAAGCTGCAGATATTGTATCATCTGCTTCCGACGAAGAAGTAAACATGATTTTCGGTTCTGTTATTAATGAAAACTTGAAAGATGAAATTATTGTAACAGTTATTGCAACTGGTTTTAATGAGGCTACCCCTCAACCAGTTCAACAAAGACCAAGTTTTGGACAAGCAAAACCGAGTTCGCATTTACAAAGCGTTACTCGTGAACCAAGAAGGGAAGAAGTTCAAGAGCCAGTCAGATCGAATCAGTCTGTCGAAGATACTTTAGACATCCCAACTTTCCTTCGTAATAGAAACAGAAAAAGATAATATTAAATAAATTTGTACAAATAGCCTGTAAGCCAAAAAGCTTACGGGTTATTTGTTTATAGTAAAGAAAGTATAAGATTATTTATAAGTCTACTTAGTTAGACTATTGTTATTGCAGTCTAGCACTAGCAGCCATTGACTAGTGAACTTCTTGTCTTTCTACTTGGTGCTAATAGTATCAATAAAAGTCATAGTGTGACTTTATTTGCTTCAGAACATTTGCACGTCGGAAGCTCGCGGGATGCGAGTCAAGAAGGCGTTGCCTCGTTAGCATTCCGCTTCAGGCGTCGTCCGCTTTTAGTGGCTCATCGTTATTCCTTTATTACAAGTCTCCGGTCGAAAAGGAACCTCAACTAAAATCTCCACGTTCTCTGGCCATTTACTTCGATGGGGAAGGATACTTGCGCTTTTCTTTAGAGCAGATGTGCGCTTTACTTAGACAATCTTCGAATGAAATGGTGAAAACTTCTATTTTTTCCAATACAGAAACTGACACATTCTAAAAGACAACTAATTTATACTTTTTATGAAAGCACTTATCCTAACTTTATTATAAAAGTAAAAAAATACTTAATGAAAATGGTATCTATAATGCTATCGAATATTTGTAAATAGGTATTTTTTTGGGGGAGGTATGATTGGTTGTTTATTTAGATATTATCTGGATATTAAATTTGCTTATCGATAGCCTTTTACTATGGATTACATCAATTTTTTTAAAAAGATCGGCACATCCTATACGAATCATATTAGGAGGAGTATTAGGATCTCTTTTAATTTTAATGGCAATCACTCCATTCTCGACTTTTGCGGCCCATCCCATAGTTAAATTAACAGTATCAATAGTGATGATGTTAACAGTATTTGGTTATAAAAAGTTTTCAAGTTTCATTTCTTGCTTATTAACGTTTTATTTTGCGACGTTCTTAATGGGCGGCATTTTGATAGGAGTTCATTATTTTCTTACATTTAATTTGGATCTAAAATCAACCGTAGTCATTCAAAATTTACGGGGGTATGGAGATCCTGTAAGTTGGCTTTTTTTGATCTTGGTATTTCCAATTGCGTGGCATTTCTCTAGAAGAAGGGTAAATGCTTTAACAATTACTAACATCCAATATGATGTCCTCATTAATGTCACCATTACAATTAATGGAATTATTTTACACTTAAAAGGGTTAATCGATAGTGGAAATCAATTATATGATCCAATTACAAAGACTCCGGTGATGATCGTTTCAATACAATCTATTAGAAATATGTTACCTCCAGAAGTTATCACTATCGCAGATGATACAAATCAGCTTTATGATACTGTTTCTTTACTTCCGAAAGAATGGAGCAGTATTATGCGATTAATCCCAGCAAAATCCCTTGGTAAAAACAATCAGCTTCTTTGTGCTTTTAAGCCAGATAAAATAGATTTCAATAAAGAAAATGGAAGTACTTCTGTTAATAAAGCACTTATTGTTTTCACATCTCAAACACTATCAAAGGATGAAAGTTTCCAATGTATTATCCATCCATATATGACAGCAAGTGCTGTTGAACATCCGGCATCGTAAATTCTTATACTTCTAAGAGTGAAAGGAGGACAATTTTTTGAAATCATTGCGAATACGTATTCAGTACTATTGGTATCGCCTATTAAACAAACTTGGGTTAAAATCAGATGAAATTTACTATATAGGTGGAAGTGAAGCATTGCCTCCTCCACTATCAAAAGATGAAGAAGAAATTCTTATAAATAAGCTGCCTAATGGGGATAAAACGGCACGGTCTTTACTAATCGAAAGAAATTTACGATTAGTCGTATATATAGCTAGGAAATTTGAAAATACGGGAATTAATATTGAGGATTTAATTAGTATTGGAACAATTGGCTTAATAAAAGCTGTTAACACCTTTAATCCCGAGAAAAAAATTAAACTTGCAACATATGCATCTAGATGTATTGAAAACGAAATTCTTATGTATTTACGTAGAAATAATAAAACTCGATCTGAGGTTTCTTTTGATGAACCATTAAATATTGATTGGGATGGAAATGAATTATTATTATCCGATGTTTTAGGTACAGATGATGATATCATTACAAGAAATTTAGAAGCGAATGTGGACAAAAAGCTACTATTTACCGCTCTCCATAAGTTATCGGATCGTGAGAAGCAAATAATGGAATTAAGATTTGGCCTTACAGGCGGTGAAGAAAAAACACAAAAAGACGTGGCAGATATGCTCGGAATTTCTCAGTCTTATATTTCACGTCTTGAAAAAAGAATCATTAAAAGACTTCGAAAAGAGTTTAATAAAATGGTCTAAGAAAAGGGTATCTGTCTCTTCATCGAAGTTCTCTATTTGCCCAAGAATTGTGATAAGGGAAACACGAGGAATCGATGTTGACTTATGAAAGAAAGGGACATGAATTTTTGGAAGTTAAAAAGCACTGGAGCTAGACTAGAAAAAAATATTTCTACATGGAAAAGCCAATATTTATATTGGTTTTTTCTTTTTTTTGCCCTTCTTCTAAAAAAGCTAGTGCATAGATTTTCCTCCTACGGAAATACTTAATTTTGTACATCAGCTCCTGCAAGGAGGGAAAAAGTTGAAGCGAAATAAAGTTGAAATATGCGGTGTGGATACTTCTAAGCTCCCTGTCCTAAAAAATGAAGAAATGCGGGAACTTTTAAGGCAAATGCATCAAGGAGATCGATCGGCAAGAGAAAAATTAGTAAATGGAAATTTGAGACTTGTTTTAAGTGTAATACAACGGTTTAATAATCGAGGTGAATATGTAGACGATCTCTTCCAGGTTGGCTGTATAGGGTTAATGAAATCCATTGACAATTTTGACCTTAGCCAAAATGTTCGATTTTCAACATATGCCGTCCCAATGATTATTGGAGAAATTCGGCGTTATTTAAGAGATAATAACCCAATTAGAGTTTCCCGGTCATTAAGAGACATTGCCTATAAAGCATTGCATGTTAGGGAGCGGTTAATGGCTAAAACATCAAGAGAGCCAACATCTGAAGAAATTGCGAAAGAATTGGATATTCCTCATGAGGAAGTGGTCTTTGCATTAGATGCCATACAAGATCCAGTGTCATTATTTGAACCAATATATAATGACGGTGGGGATCCGATATTTGTAATGGATCAATTAAGTGACGAACGGAGCCGCGATAGTCAATGGATTGAGGAAATTGCACTCCACGATGGGTTACAAAGACTAAATGAAAGAGAAAAAATGATTATCCGCAAACGATTTTTCCAAGGTAAAACACAAATGGAAGTTGCAGAAGAAATCGGAATTTCACAAGCACAAGTATCCCGTCTAGAAAAAGCGGCTATTAAACAAATGAATAAAAACATACAATAAATAAGAAAAGTGTAAGCGCCTTGCTGATCGACGTACAGGCCCACAGGATGTGGGTCAGTCAACGAAGACATAAGGACGTGGCGGTTTTAGTCGACGATCCTATCTTGGCTTAAGTAAGCCTTGACTTATCGTAGGAAGAAGACAAGAATTTTTTCAAATTGATAAGTCCTAGAGCTGAACAATATATTCCCCACCTTATCCGGATAATGGAGCATGATTCCCTATTTTAGGGAGGCATGCTCCAATTTATTTTATTGTAAAAAGGTCATCCATCGCATACATATAGAGTAAATGGAAGAAGGCGAGGAATCGGAATGGTTAGAATATCTGAATTTCAAACGAAAGATGTTGTAAATATTTCAGATGGACGCAAGCTTGGAAATATCGGGGATATTGAGATTAACCTTGAGACTGGGAAAATTGAAACCATTATTATCGGATATTCAGGGAAACTACTTGGCTTTTTTGGTAAGGATGAGGAGATCATCATTCCTTGGAATCATATTGTCAAAATTGGGGAGGATGTGATTCTTGTTAGACATCAGAACCAACAATATGTTCAACAGCAACTAGAAGTGCCTAAAAATTGATTTTTATTATCCGACAGACATCTTTTGTGGTACACTAAAGAAAAATATCTTTTCGTGTAATTTTGACAAAGATCAATTCAATCGATCTTGAAACGAAAAAGTAGGAGCTATTGTACATGAAAGTGGAAACGAAGTTCGCTCTTATTAAAGAAAATATAGAATTAGCGTGTAAAAGGGCGAATAGACAACCAAATGATGTAACTGTCATTGCTGTTACAAAGTATGTGTCAAATGAAAGGGCAATGGAAGCATTAAATGCAGGCATAGTGCATTTTGGAGAAAATAGAGACGATGGCCTGACTTCCAAATGGGAGGTTCTGGGAGACAGGCCAGTATGGCATTTTATTGGAACGCTTCAAACACGTAAAGTAAAAAATATTATTGATAAAGTTACATATATCCACTCGTTGGACAGGCTATCATTAGCTACAGAAATTCAAAAACGTGCTAAAACCCACATAAAGTGCTTTGTACAGGTCAATGTTTCTGGGGAAGATTCAAAACACGGAATTAATCCAGAAAACGTCATTCCTTTTATACATGAATTATCATCATATTCTAATATTCAAATTGTAGGGCTCATGACGATGGCCCCCAATACTAATGATGAAGCTATTTTACGAAACTGTTTTCGCCGTTTGCGAGAAAAAAAGGAAGAAATAAAAAGATTAAATCTTGAATATGCTCCATGCAATGAATTGTCTATGGGGATGTCGAATGATTATATGATTGCAATAGAAGAAGGAGCTACTTTCGTTCGTATTGGTACTGCTCTAGTAGGAGAATAAAGAAGGAGGTCTATAATCGTGGGAATAAAGTCAAAATTTAAAAATTTTTTTCTGCTTGAAGATGAATATGATTATGTTGAAGAAGAAAAAATTGTAAAGGAGACTCCAAAAATGCCTGAGCAGGAACTGAGTACTCCAAAAACACGTAAACAAAATGTAGTAAGCCTTCAAAGTGTGCAAAATTCTTCCAAAATGATTTTAATAGAGCCAAGGGTTTATGCGGAAGCACAAGAAGTAGCTGATCATTTAGTAAATCGTCGTGCTGTAGTTGTTAACTTGCAGCGAATTCAACGTGATCAAGCTATTAGGATTGTTGATTTTCTTAGTGGTGCGGTTTACTCCATTGGTGGAGATATCCAAAGAGTAGGTAAAGATATATTTTTATGTACACCAGATAATGTTGAGGTTTCAGGGAATATATCTGATTTGATCGAGGACAATGATTATAATGATACGAGGTGGACTTAAAAAATGAATATGATTTTGAATATCATTGGCTCAGCTATTGGTATTTACTCATGGATTTTAATTATTTATATATTGATGAGCTGGTTTCCAAACTCACGTGAAACTTCTATTGGACAGTTATTTGCAAAAGTATGCGAACCTTATCTTGAACCCTTTCGAAGAATCGTTCCTCCAATCGGAATGATTGATATTTCGCCACTCGCGGCATTTTTTGTTTTGAAACTTGCCTCTGCAGGGTTAATTGAAATAGGTAGATGGTTTTAAAAAGATGGAGTGTGCTCTATGTCTGTTATTTACCAGCATTTTAGGCCAGAGGAAAAAGAATTTATTGACCAAGTTACAAGCTGGCAGCAATATGTAGAAAATACTTATTCTGAGAAACTGACTGACTTTCTTAATCCGCGAGAGCAATATATTCTTAGATCAATCATTGGCGAGAACAATGAAATTAAGTATATCTTCTTCGGTGGTACGGAAAATTGTGAAAGAAAAAGAGCGTTGATCTTTCCAGAATATTTGCAGCCAAGTAATGAAGACTTTCAAATTACTTTATATGAAATCGAGTATCCAAAAAAGTTTTTAAATCTTGATCACCGTATGGTTTTAGGTTCTCTTATGTCTATTGGTTTAAAAAGAGAGAAATATGGCGATATTATCATTAATGGTGATCGCATCCAGTTTTTTTTGGCAACAGAAGTTGAACAGTTCGTCACCATACAGTTGAATCAAATCGGTAAGGCTAAAGTCAGCGTGTCAAAACTAGACTTAAAAAATGCAATTATTTCTGATGAGGACTGGAAAGAAAAAGAGACAACAGCTAGTTCTTTGCGTCTTGACGTTATATTAGCCGCTGCTTTTAATATTTCAAGACAAAAAGCGCAACTTTTAATTCAACAAGGTCACGCTAAAGTAAATTGGGAAACAGTTGAGCGTACTGCCTTTGAATGCGATGAAGGGGACGTCCTTTCTGCCAGAGGACATGGTAGATGCTGTTTACTATCAATCCAAGGCAAAACCAAAAAAGACAAATTACGGATTAAATTAGGATTACTAAAATAAATATTTAAAAAATGAAAAGATTCTAGCAGGTTTAGTCGGAATTCTGTATAATATGTATAAATACACATTTGAAGGTCCTTTGTGGAGGTGGCATAATGTCGTTAACGCCAGTCGATATACATAATAAAGAGTTTAGTAGAGGTTTTCGCGGATATGATGAAGACGAAGTAAATGAATTTTTAGATCAAGTTATTAAAGAATTCGAATTGCTAATTCGCGAAAAAAAAGAATTAGAAGATAAATTAGCATCCATGAACGAACGATTAGGACATTTTAATACAATTGAAGACACTTTGCATAAGTCAATTGTAGTAGCTCAAGAAGCTGCTGAAGAAGTAAAAGGAAATGCCCAAAAAGAAGCGAAGCTAATTATTCGGGAAGCGGAAAAGAATGCTGATAGGATTGTGAATGAATCTCTATCAAAAGCTCGTAAAATTGCTTTGGAAATTGAAGATTTGAAAAAACAATCAAAAGTGTTCAGAACTAGGTTTAAATTATTGATTGAGGCTCAACTAGATCTTCTTGGTAGTGATGATTGGGAACATTTAATGGAATATGAAATCGATTCCTCAGAATTAAAGTCTCTTCAAGAAATAGAAGATTAAACATTGACGAAAGATATTAAGCTCACATATAATAATGAATACTATTTATTATATTTTAAACGATGACAGGGACAGTACGTTTCTTATACCCCTAAAAAGCGATTCAGGGATAGTGCGAGCCTGAAATAGGAGAGAAATGGAAAATCACCCTTGAGTTCTTAATTCGAAAGCTTAAAGTTAGTAGATGAAAGCGGTCATTCCACGATACGGAAACTAGAGTGGGCAAATCTATAATGATTTTGCTTATTTGGGTGGTACCGCGGGAAATATACCTTCTCGTCCCTTATTGGGATGGGAAGGTTTTTTATTTTTATGGAGGCGAATAAGAATGGATTACAAAGATACGCTACTGATGCCAAAAACGGAATTTCCGATGCGTGGAAATTTGCCGAAAAAAGAGCCGGAAATTCAAGCTCGTTGGGAAGAAATGAATATTTATAAAAAAGTTCAAGAACGTACGAAAGGCAAACCGCTTTTTGTGTTGCACGATGGTCCTCCTTATGCAAACGGGGATCTTCATATGGGGCATGCACTAAATAAAACGTTAAAAGATTTTATTGTTCGATATAAATCGATGAACGGTTATTGTGCACCTTATGTGCCGGGTTGGGATACTCACGGATTGCCAATTGAACAAGCATTAACAAATAAAGGCGTTAATCGCAAAGAAATGACAGTTGCGGAGTTTAGAGAGCTTTGTGCGAAATACGCTTATGAACAAATTGATAACCAAAGAACTGAATTTAAGCGACTTGGGGTAAGAGGGGATTGGGAAAATCCTTATATTACATTAAAACCGGAATATGAAGCTCAACAAATTCAAGTTTTCGGTGAAATGGCTAAAAAAGGTTATATTTATAAAGGGAAAAAACCTGTATATTGGTCTCCTTCCAGTGAATCGGCTCTTGCTGAAGCTGAAATCGAATATAAAGATAAGCGTTCTCCATCCATTTATGTTGCTTTTAATGTCGTAAATGGAAAAGGTGTAGTAGGAGAAGGTACTAAATTTATCATTTGGACGACGACTCCTTGGACTATTCCAGCAAATCTTGCCATTGCCGTTCACCCGGAGCTTGATTATGTTGTTGTTCAAGTAAACGATGAAAAATATATTGTTGCTAAAGATTTATTAGAGACGGTATCTTCCGTTTTAGAATGGGAAAACACGGAAACAGTTCAAACTATTAAAGGGTCGGAAATGGAAAAAGTGGTCGCGAAACATCCGTTTTACGATCGGGAATCTCTCGTCGTATTAGGTGAGCATGTTACTACAGATTCTGGTACTGGGTGTGTCCATACGGCACCAGGTCACGGGGAAGATGACTTTTATGTTAGTCAAAAATATAATTTGGACGTCCTTTGCCCAGTTGACGATAGAGGTCATATGACAGAAGAAGCTCCAGGATTTGCAGGATTATTTTACGATGCCGCTAATAAACCAATCACTGAAAAACTTGAAGAGGTTGGAGCATTACTGAAGATTGATTTTATTACTCACTCGTATCCACATGATTGGAGAACAAAAAAACCAGTTATTTTCAGAGCAACTCCTCAGTGGTTTGCGTCAATCAAAGATTTCCGACCAGAATTGCTAGAAGCCATTAAAGAAGTAAAATGGGTTCCAAATTGGGGCGAAACAAGACTATATAATATGGTTAGAGATCGTGGAGACTGGTGTATTTCAAGACAGCGTGTATGGGGAGTGCCAATTCCTGTTTTCTACGCTGAAAACGGAGAAATCATCATTACAGATGAAACCATTTCTCACGTTGCTAGCCTTTTTAAGGAAAATGGTTCGAATATTTGGTTTGAAAAAGAGGCTGTAGATTTATTACCAGAAGGATTTACTCATCCAGGAAGTCCAAATGGCATATTTACGAAAGAAACTGATATTATGGACGTCTGGTTTGATTCTGGTTCATCTCATCAAGGTGTATTAGTCGAGAGAGACGATCTACAGCGCCCAGCTGATCTATATTTAGAAGGATCAGACCAATACAGAGGGTGGTTTAACTCTTCACTTACAACATCTGTAGCTGTAACAGGCAAAGCTCCTTATAAAGGTGTTTTGAGCCATGGATTTGTTCTGGATGGCGAAGGAAGAAAGATGAGTAAATCTATAGGTAACGTCATTGTTCCTACAAAGGTAACAAATCAATTAGGAGCGGAAATTGTGAGACTATGGGTTTCATCAGTTGATTACCAAGCTGATGTTCGCATTTCTGATTCCATTTTAAAACAAGTAAGTGAAGTTTATAGAAAAATTCGCAATACTTTCCGGTTCTTACTAGGAAATCTTGCTGATTTCGATCCTGCAGTTGATGCAATCGAATATAGTAAGCTTAGAGAAGTAGACCAATTTATTATGGTAAGATTGAATAACTTAATTAAGGAAGTGCGGAATTCGTACGAAGAATATGAATTCATGAATATTTACCATGCTGTTAATAATTTCTGCACACTCGATTTAAGTTCTTTCTATATGGATTTTGCGAAAGATGTATTATATATCGAATCTAAAAATAATTATGAGCGCAGAGCTATGCAAACCGTTATGTATGAGAGTGTTGTAGCACTTACAAAATTACTTTCACCAATTTTATCTCATACAGCAGACGAAGTATGGATGTTTATCCCAGGTGTTCAAGAAGAAAGCGTTCAGCTGACTGATATGCCGGAATATCAAGACTTGCAAGGTGCTGAAGAGCTTGAGAAAAAATGGTCACAGTTCTTAAAGCTTCGTGATGATGTGTTAAAAGCACTTGAAGAAGCCCGAAATGAAAAAGTAATTGGAAAATCTCTAACGGCAAAAGTTATTTTATATGTTAATGATGATATTAAAGACTTATTGGATAGCCTTTCTGAAAGCATGAATCAATTATTCATAGTTTCCGGTTTTGAAGTAGCTGGTTCTATGGAAGAAGCTCCAAGCAATGCTTTAAAACTGAATCATGCTGCCATTATTGTTGAAAAAGCAGTTGGTGAGACATGTGAAAGATGTTGGGTCGTGACCCCTGATGTTGGCAAGGACAGCGATCATCCAACTCTCTGCCCTCGCTGTGCAGCAGTTGTAAAAGCAGATTATTAATAGAAAAGAACAATCGTCTTGAGTAGGAAAGAATTCTAAGGAATAAACTTCCTGTTCAACGCATTTCTAACGTGAATCCCGCAGGCCTTACAAGTAAATGTTCTGAGGAGATAAAGTCAGTTATTGACTATAATTTCCTTAAGATATTTGTCCTCGATAAGATAAACGCTGGAGCTAGTTATAAAAAAATAGAAAGCCTTCCGTTTTTTTCGCGGAAGGCTTTTAAAATCCTGTTTAAACTTAAACATTTATGCTAAAATGCACGAAGGATAACTTACTACGAATCGGGGGAAAAATAATAATGATATATTATGCCATTGCATTATTAGTGATCGCTTTCGATCAACTCACTAAATGGATTATCGTACATAATATGGATTTGGGACAAAGAATTACAGTCATTGACAATCTATTTTATATTACATCACATCGTAATCGAGGAGCTGCTTGGGGAATATTACAAGACCAAATGTGGTTATTTTATATAATTACAATTATTGTTATTGGGGCAGTTATTTATTATTTAGAAAAACATGCGAAAGGTAAGCCGTTATTTCAGTTAAGTTTGGCACTTATTTTAGGTGGAGCAATTGGGAACTTTATTGATCGCCTGTTTAGAAAAGAAGTAGTAGACTTTTTAGATACGTATATTTTTACGTATGATTTTCCGATTTTCAATATAGCAGATTCTGCATTAACGATTGGAGTAGCGCTAATTTTCATCCAAATGTTAAAAGAGGGGCGAGAAGAAAAGGTGAAACCTAATGGACAAAATTGAACATGTAACTTTAGAATCTGAAAAAGGTGAACGCCTTGATAAGCTGATTACTAGTCTGCATTCAGAGTGGTCTCGCTCACAGGTTCAGCAATGGATTCGTGATGGTCATGTCGAGGTTAATAAGAAAAAAGAAAAAGCAAATTATAAATGTAACGTAAATGATTTAATTGTGATTACCATTCCTACTCCAGAACCTTTAAATATCGAACCAGAACATATGGATTTAGAAATCTATTTTGAAGACGCAGATGTGCTAGTTGTCAACAAGCCTAAAGGGATGGTGGTCCACCCTGCACCAGGTCATTATACAGGAACACTTGTAAATGGGATTATGGCACATTGCGAAGATTTGTCCGGAATAAATGGAATTATGAGGCCAGGGATTGTTCATAGAATTGATAAAGATACGTCGGGGCTATTAATGGTTGCAAAAAATGATGTTGCCCACGTAAGCCTTGTGAACCAGCTTGTAGAAAAATCGGTTACGAGAAAATACTATGCTCTTGTCCACGGCGTGATTCCGCATGATCATGGAACGATAGATGCTCCAATAGGGAGAGATAAAGATGATCGGCAAAGTATGACAGTAATCGAAGGTGGTAAGCATGCTGTCACTCATTTTAGTGTTCTTGAAAGGTTTAATCATTATACATTCGTTGAATGTGTATTGGAGACAGGGAGGACGCATCAAATTCGTGTTCATATGAAATATATTGGTTATCCATTAGTAGGAGACCCGAAATATGGACCCCGAAAAACATTAGATACAGATGGGCAAGTTTTGCATGCTGGTATCCTTGGGTTTATCCATCCTAGGACAAATGAATATATGGAATTTTCGTCGCCAATTCCTGATTATTTCAGCAATCTTCTAGCAAATTTGCGTAATAGTAATTGACAAAAGCATAGGTAAGTATTATAGTGTTTATAGTTTCATAAGCACCTTTAACTTAGTCCAGAGAGGCTGAGAAGGATACTATTCAAAGCTGATGGTTTTATAAACTATGCAGCTATATCATTGTGATTAGTGTACCCTCCTGCCTTATGGCTGGAGGGTTTTTTAGTAAGGACCAATATAAAGAGGTGGAAGAAATGGTACAAAAAACGATTGTGTTGGACGAAAAATCAATTCAAAGAGCACTTACTCGTATAGCACATGAAATTATTGAACGAAATAAAGGGATAAGCGATTGCATTCTTGTCGGAATAAAAACGAGAGGAATTTATCTCGCCGATCGTTTAGCAAAGCGCATTGAAAAAATTGAAGGACAGCCAATATCAGTTGGGGAACTAGATATTACATTATATCGCGATGACCTAACACCAAAAACGAAGGATGCTGAACCAGAAGTAAGGGGTTCACATCTACCAACAGATATTAATAATAAAAAAGTGATATTAGTTGATGATGTCTTGTATACAGGAAGAACCGTCCGCGCTGCGATGGATGCACTTGTAGATAACGGAAGACCATCTGCCATTCAGCTTGCCGTTTTAGTTGACCGGGGACATAGGGAATTGCCAATTCGAGCAGATTTTATTGGAAAAAATATTCCTACCGCGAGTCTTGAAAGAGTGATCGTTGAACTTGTTGAATCAGATGGAAGCGATCAAGTAAGTATATATAAAAATGAATAATTCCCTTTTAAAAACAGTCCTGTGAGGCTGGCAAAGGGAGGTTACATGAAGCTACGCTTAGCTTCTTCTTTATGTACCCCTCTTTGTCTATATTGGACTAAGAGGGGTTTTTAATTTGTAAGAGATGGAGGCAGAATGCATGAAACAACATCTAGTGTCGATGAACGATTTGACCACTAAGGATATTATGGACCTATTAAAAATGGCTGAGTCATTTGAAAATGGCGATCATTGGTCTCCAAATAAGAAAACATTTGCAGCAAATTTATTTTTTGAACCAAGCACTAGAACGAAAACAAGTTTTGAAGTAGCAGAACGTAAGCTTGGATTAGATATCGTCCCTTTTGAATCAGGATCTTCTAGCTTATTAAAGGGTGAATCCTTATATGACACAGTAAAAACATTAGAATCAATTGGTATTGATATAGCGGTTATCAGACATGAACAAGATCATTTTTATGATGAGTTAATCAATAAGGTGAACGTTAAAATCATTAATGGCGGAGATGGCTGTGGCCAACACCCAACCCAATCCCTTTTAGACCTGTATACGATTAATCAGGAATTTGGATCTTTTGAAGGGTTGAAAGTTGCAATCGTCGGGGATTTGAGACATAGCAGAGTGGCTAAATCAAACCGAGATGCCTTAACTGCTCTTGGTGCTGAAGTGATATTTTCCGGACCTTCGGAATGGTTCATCGACTCAGATGCTAACTGTAACTTTAATATCGATGAAGTAGTGGAAACAGTAGACGTATTGATGCTTTTAAGAATCCAACACGAAAGGCACTTCAGCCTGACTGCCATCTCAGCTGATCAATATCATCAGAAATTCGGTCTTACGGTAGAAAGAGAGAAAAGGATGAAAAAATCAAGTATCATTATGCATCCTGCTCCTGTGAATAGAAATGTAGAAATCGCAGATAGTCTTGTAGAATGCGAACGTTCGAGAATCTTTAAGCAAATGGAGAATGGCGTGTACGTTCGAATGGCTGTGTTAAGAAAATTACTAGAACAATAGGGGGTTGCGTAATGAATTGGCTTATAAAAAATGCACGGACAATTAATGGAACATCAGAAACAACAGATCTTAGAATCGTAGATGGAAAAATCGCCGAAATTGGCGAAAATCTCGTTAATAAAGGTGAAGAAGAATTAGATGCAAAAGGATTAACAATAGCTCCTGGATTTGTCGATCTTCACATCCATTTACGTGAACCGGGTGGAGAACATAAAGAGACGATTGAAACAGGTACAATGGCAGCGGCAAAGGGTGGCTTTACGACAGTAGCGTCGATGCCAAATACAAAGCCTGTACCCGATAATGCCAATCAAATGAGCTGGCTTGTTAATGAGTGTAAACACCGTGGTTCTGTAAAAGTTTTACCATATGCTGCGATTACAAAAAATCAAGAAGGTAAAGAGCTTGTTGATTTTGCTGCGTTAAAAGAAGCTGGTGCCTTTGCTTTTACAGATGATGGAGTTGGTGTACAAACAGCAGGTATGATGTATGAAGCGATGCAAAAAGCAGCCGAACTCGATATGGCAATCGTTGCTCATTGTGAAGATAATTCATTAATTTATGGTGGAGCCATACATGAAGGTAGTTATTCTAAGCAATCAGGAATCCCGGGAATTCCATCAATATGTGAGTCAGTTCATATAGCCCGTGACGTTCTGCTTGCTGAGGCAGCAGGTTGCCATTACCACGTATGTCATATTAGTACAAAAGAATCCGTAAGAGCTGTGAGAGATGCCAAACGAGCTGGCATTCGTGTCACTGCTGAAGTATCACCACATCATTTACTTCTCTCAGAAGAAGATATTATCGGGGAAGATACAAACTTTAAAATGAACCCTCCATTAAGGGGAATGGATGATAGAAAAGCATTAATAGAAGGCTTACTAGATGGAACAATCGATTTTATTGCAACGGATCACGCACCCCATGCTGCTGAAGAAAAGGCTAGAGGAATGAAATTGGCGCCTTTTGGAATCGTTGGATTAGAATCAGCATTTCCTCTTTTATATACACATTTTGTTGAAAATGGTATTTGCACACTCGAACAGTTAGTAAATTGGTTAACTGTCATTCCGTCGAAAACATTTGGGCTCAAAAGTGGAACACTGGAAATCGGGAAAGATGCAGATATTGCTTTGCTTAATTTAAATCTAGAAAAAGAAATTAACCCTGTGAATTTTGCTTCAAAAGGAAAAAATACACCTTTTGGTGGTTGGAATTGTAAAGGATGGCCAGCAGCAACTTTTGTAAATGGCGAATTAATTTGGTCTGAAGGGAATGATGGACAATGAAACGGAAACTAATACTTGAAGATGGTACAGAATTTGTTGGAGAAGGGTTCGGCGGTGAATTAGATTCAATTGGTGAGGTTGTTTTCCATACAAGTATGGCTGGTTATCAAGAAGTAATTTCTGATCCTTCGAATTACGGACAGATTATAACGTTTACTTATCCATTAGTTGGTAATTACGGCATCAATCGAGATGATTTTGAAAGCATTCAACCTGTCATCAAAGGAATCGTCGTTAAAGAAGCGTGTGAATTCCCATCCAATTGGCGCAGCAATATGTCACTCGATGAGTTTTTAAAACTAAAGAATATTCCAGGTATTGCTGGGATTGATACGAGAATGTTAACTAGATTAATTAGGGATAAAGGCACATTAAAAGGTGCGATTTGTGGATATGAAGAAAATAAGGAATCAGTTCTTGCACAATTACAATCCGACTCACTTTCTCATGATGCTGTAAAAAAAGTTTCTGCCACAAAGCCTTTTCCTAGCCCAGGTCGTGGTAAAAGTGTCGTCGTAGTAGATTTCGGCGTCAAGCACGGAATTTTACGAGAGCTAACAGAGCGTGGCTGTGATATTAAAGTAGTTCCTTATCATACGTCTGCTGAAGAAATTATTTCGTTAAATCCTGATGGAGTATTGCTCTCTAATGGACCTGGTAATCCAGAACAAATTCAAGAAGTTTGTGAAATGATTCAAGAAGTTCAACGACATTTTCCATTATTCGGTATTGGTTTAGGACATCAATTATTTGCACTTGCTAATGGATGTAAGAGTGAGAAAATGACTTCCGGACATAGAGGGTCAAGTTATCCTGTCAAGGAATTAGAAACAGGTAAAATCATTTTCACTTCTCAAAATCATGGATATGAAGTAGTAGAATCATCTATCGATTCCACAGTCCTTACGATTACTCATAAAGCGTTAAATGGAGGTTCTATAGAAGGAATCAAACATAATCAATACCTAGCATTCTCACTCCAATATGAACCAGAAGCATCTCCTGGATCAGAAGATGGGAAAAAAGCATTTGATCATTTTTTAAATATCTTGAATGAACAAAATGGAAGGGTGGAGCATCATGCCAAAACGTACTGATATTGAAAGTATTTTAGTCATTGGGTCAGGACCAATCGTCATAGGACAAGCAGCAGAATTTGATTACGCCGGAACTCAGGCATGTCTTGCTTTAAAAGAAGAAGGATATCGAGTCATCTTAATTAACTCAAATCCAGCCACAATTATGACAGATACTGAAATTGCGGATGCGGTATATATTGAACCAATCACGCTTGAGTTTGTTTCAAGAATTATCCGTAAAGAAAGACCTGATGCCATCCTACCGACATTAGGGGGACAAACAGGATTAAATATGGCGATGCAACTTGCGAAAGCAGGCGTTTTAGAAGAATGTGAAGTAGAAATTCTCGGTACTAGACTATCTGCCATTGAGCAAGCCGAAGACCGTGACCAATTCAGGGAACTAATGAATACATTGAATGAGCCTGTGCCCGACAGTGAAATCGTTCATACGCTTGAAGAAGCGATTGCTTTTACTGAGAATGTAGGATTTCCAATTATTGTCCGTCCAGCGTATACACTAGGTGGAACAGGGGGCGGAATTTGTGAAAACCTTGATGAACTAAAAGAAATCGTTACAAGCGGATTAAAGTATAGCCCAGTAGGACAATGTTTAATTGAAAAAAGTATTGCAGGATGTAAAGAAATAGAATTTGAAGTAATGCGTGATAGCAATGATAATGCGATTGTTGTTTGTAATATGGAAAACGTTGATCCAGTCGGAATCCATACTGGTGATTCCATTGTTGTTGCTCCATGTCAAACATTAAGTGATAGAGAAGTTCAGATGATGAGAAACGCATCACTAAAAATCATTCGTGCGCTTGGAATTGAAGGTGGATGTAATGTTCAGCTCGCACTTGATCCCCATAGCTTTAATTACTATCTTATCGAAGTAAATCCGCGTGTGAGCCGTTCATCTGCACTTGCATCAAAAGCAACTGGATTTCCAATTGCTAAGCTAGCAGCAAAAATCGCAGTTGGTTATACATTAGATGAAATTATGAACCCTGTAACAGGTAAAACATATGCTTGCTTTGAACCGGGAATTGATTATGTAGTATCAAAAATTCCGAGATGGCCATTTGATAAATTTGAATCTGCAAATCGTAGACTTGGAACACAAATGAAGGCAACGGGCGAAGTTATGGCGATTGGACGCACTTTTGAGGAGTCATTATTAAAAGCTGTTAGATCTCTTGAAAGTAATGTCTTCCATTTGGCCCACCCAGACGGCATTCAGTATGATCGGGATTTTTTACAAACACAGATTGTAAAGGCAACAGATGAACGCTTGTTTTACATCGGAGATGCCTTACGACAAGGAATTACCATCGAAGAAATTCATGAATGGAGTAAAATTGATCTTTTCTTCTTATATAAAATGGAAAAGATTGTAAAACTAGAAAAGAATTTAAGAGAGCATTCCTTTAATATTGAAGTCGGAAGAAAAGCGAAAGAATTCGGTTTTTCAGATAAAACCGTCGCAAAATTATGGGAAACTGATGAAAAAACAGTGTATGAATGGCGTAAAACAAATGGAATTATTCCAGTCTATAAAAAAGTAGATACATGTGCCGGAGAATTTGAATCAGATACTCCATATTTTTACGGAACATATGAAACCGAAAACGAATCCATCAAAACAGATAAAAAGAGCGTTGTTGTAATTGGATCAGGTCCAATAAGAATTGGGCAAGGTATTGAGTTTGATTATGCGACTGTTCACAGTGTTTGGGCAATTCAAGAAGCTGGATATGAAGCGATAATTATTAATAGCAACCCTGAGACTGTATCTACAGACTTCAGCATCTCCGATAAACTATATTTCGAGCCACTTACGATTGAAGATGTCATGCATATCATCGATTTGGAACAACCAGAAGGGGTTGTCGTCCAGTTCGGTGGTCAAACAGCTATTAACTTAGCTGGAGCTCTAGAAGAAAGAGGAGTAAAAATACTTGGTACATCGCTTGAAAGCTTAGATCGTGCTGAAAATAGAAATAAGTTTGAACAGTCGTTATCAGAACTAGAAATACCTCAGCCAAAAGGAAAAACAGCTTTCTCCGTCGAAGAAGCAGTAAAAATAGCAACGGAAATTGGTTACCCAGTGTTAGTTAGACCTTCTTATGTACTCGGTGGTCGTGCTATGGAAATCGTATATGAAGAGCGTGAACTGCTTCATTATATGGATAACGCCGTAAAAGTGAATCCAGATCAACCAGTTCTCGTCGATCGCTATTTAGTTGGTAAAGAAATTGAAGTAGATGCGATTTCAGATGGAGAAAATGTACTTATCCCTGGGATTATGGAACATATTGAAAGAGCAGGGGTCCATTCAGGAGACTCGATCGCTGTCTACCCGCCTCAGAATATAAGTGAAGAAATGAAAGAAAAAATCGTCGACTATACGATTAGACTTGCAAGAGGTTTAGAAATTGTCGGACTATTAAACATTCAATATGTTATATCACAAAATGATTTATATGTCATAGAGGTAAACCCGCGTTCAAGTCGAACAGTACCATTTTTAAGTAAAATAACAGGGATTCCTATGGCAAATGTAGCATCAAAAGTTATTTTAGGTGAAACATTGCCTTCATTAGGCTATGAAACTGGAATTGCTCCGGAACAAAAAGGTGTATATGTGAAAGTACCTGTATTCTCCTTTGCTAAACTAAGAAGAGTAGATATCACACTCGGACCTGAAATGAAATCAACAGGTGAAGTAATGGGTAAAGATAAAACGATGGAAAAAGCACTTTATAAAGGGCTTGTTGCATCAGGTATGAGCATTAAAACATATGGCACAGTTTTAATAACAGTCGCAGATAAAGATAAAAATGAAGCGCTTGAGCTTGCGAAAAGATTTTCCGCTATCGGCTATCGTATTATCGCAACGAGCGGAACAGCTTCATCTATTGAAAAAGCAGGAATAAAAGTCGAAGTCGTTGATAAAATTGGCTCAACTGGTCCAACGCTCATCGACGTGATAAGACAAGGAAAAGCACAAATTGTCATTAATACATTAACAAAAGGAAAGCAACCAGAACGGGATGGTTTTAGAATTAGACGTGAGTCTGTTGAAAATGGTGTGGCATGTTTAACATCACTTGATACGGCAGAAGCGATCCTTGGAGTATTGGAATCAATGGTATTTTCTGCTGAGGCGATGGGAAAAGGGGAAGTCGAGCTGAAAGAGGCGATGTATAAATGATCCAGCAAGAAAAAATGCTAGTCATTTCCCAAAAACAAATTGCAAAGGATATTTTTGAACTAACTTTAGAAGGAAATCTCGTTAATGAAATGGATGAGCCAGGGCAATTTGTTCATATTAGAACAAACCCTGGGCTCGACCCGCTTTTACGTAGACCAATTAGTATCGCTTCGATTGAAAAAGAAAAGAATCAATTCACTATCATATATCGAGCGGAAGGAAAAGGAACGAGACTTCTTTCTCTAAATGTGGAAGGCAGCCAAGTGGATGTTTTAGGTCCGCTTGGTAATGGTTTTCCAATTGACGAAATTAACTCAGGTGAAACAGCCTTGCTGGTTGGAGGAGGCATTGGGGTTCCGCCATTATATGAACTTGCAAAACAGTTAAACAAACAAGGAACGAAAACAATCCATATACTCGGTTTTGAAACTGCTGAGAAGTCATTTTATGAAGATAAATTTTCTGAACTAGGTGAAACTTTTATTGCTACAGTTGATGGTTCTGTCGGTACGCGAGGCTTTGTAACGAATATCATTGATGAAAACGAGATCAAATTTGATGTTCTCTATTCATGTGGTCCAACGCCAATGTTAAAAGCATTGGAGGATCGATTTAATGGAAGAAAAGCCTATCTGTCGCTAGAACAGAGAATGGGCTGTGGAATCGGAGCTTGCTTTGCTTGTGTTTGTCATCTTGCAGATGATCCTACCCGGTCAAAATATGTAAAAATATGCAGTGATGGTCCTGTTTTTCCAATCGGGAAGGTGGTTTTATCATGAATCGACTACAAATAGACTTACCCGGCTTGTCACTGAAAAATCCAGTTATGCCAGCTTCAGGCTGCTTCGGCTTTGGAAAAGAATATAGTCAGTTTTACGATTTATCCATTCTTGGAGCGATAATGATAAAGGCTACAACATTAGAACCTAGGTACGGAAATCCGACACCGCGAGTAGCAGAAACGTCAGCAGGAATGTTGAATGCCATTGGTTTGCAAAACCCTGGATTAGAAGGAGTCTTGGCAAACGAGCTTCCATGGCTTGAACAATTTGACGTTCCGATTATCGCGAATGTCGCCGGATCAGAAGCCGAAGATTATGTGGAAGTAGCAGAAAAAATATCCGATGCGCCAAATGTGAAAGCTCTAGAATTAAACATCTCTTGCCCGAACGTAAAAAAAGGCGGAATTGCTTTTGGAACAATCCCTGAAGTGGCAGCAGAGTTAACAAAAAGAGTAAAAGAAGTTTCGTCTGTTCCTGTATATGTGAAATTGTCTCCAAATGTTGCAGACATTGTAGGGATGGCTCAGGCTGTAGAAGAAGCTGGGGCAGATGGCCTTACGATGATCAATACATTACTTGGCATGCGCCTTGATATTAAAACAGGGAAGCCTATTTTAGCCAATAAGAGTGGTGGTTTATCGGGTCCTGCTATTAAACCGGTTGCCATTAGAATGATTTATGAAGTAAGCCAAAAAGTAAACATCCCGATTATCGGGATGGGTGGAATAGAATCTGCTGATGACATAATTGAATATTTTTATGCTGGTGCAAGTGCGGTGGCTATTGGAACGATGAATTTTACAAATCCATTCATTTGTCCAAGACTTATCGAGGAACTTCCAAGAAAACTTGATGAGCTTCAAGTTACACATATTAGTGAATTAACCGGAAGGAGCTGGAAAAAGTATGGTGCAAATGCCAATCATTGCTCTTGATTTTCCGGATAGGGTCTATGCCGAACAATTTTTAAATAAATTTCAAGGTGAACAGTTATTTGTAAAGGTAGGCATGGAATTATTCTACAAAGAAGGCGCCTCTTTCATTAATTGGTTAAAATCACAAGGACATTATATCTTTCTAGATTTAAAATTACATGATATCCCAAATACTGTTTATAGTGCGATGAAAGTAATGGCATGTCTTGGTGTGGATATGGTTAATGTCCATGCTGCAGGTGGATCCAAAATGATGGAATATGCTCTAAAGGGACTGGAAGAAGGAACATCAGAAGGAGTAGATAGACCAAAATTAATAGCCGTTACTCAATTAACGAGTACGAGTGAAGAACAAATGCAGAGTGAACAAATGATTGATCATCCATTGAAAGATTCCGTTAAACACTACGCAAAACTTGCATTTGAAGTTGGCCTTGATGGAGTTGTCTGTTCTGCTCTTGAAGCAGGAGAAATTTCTGAAGCTACTAATAAAACTTTTTTAAAAGTTACCCCGGGAATCCGTATGGCAGGGGATAACTCTCATGATCAGTCACGGATTGTGACACCATCTGACGCTCGAAAACTAGGGTCTACTCATATTGTAGTAGGGCGTTCTATTACACAAGCTGACAATCCTTTACATGCATATGAACGGGTCAAATTTGAATGGGGGTTGAAATAAATGGTTTCAGAAAAAATAGCAGAAAATCTATTAGAAATAGAAGCAGTATTCTTACGTCCAAATAATCCTTTTACATGGTCTTCAGGATTAAAATCTCCAATTTACTGTGATAATCGTATGACTCTTTCTTATCCAGCTTTAAGAAAAGAAATTGCCCAGGGCCTTGTAGACATAATTAAGAACGAATTTCCGAATGTGGAGTTAATCGCTGGAACAGCAACAGCTGGAATTCCACATGCCGCATGGGTCAGCGACCTTCTAGAATTACCGATGTGCTACGTAAGATCCTCAGCTAAAAGCCATGGAAAAGGAAATCAAATTGAAGGAAAGATTTTAGAAGGCCAAAAAGCGGTTGTTATCGAGGATTTAATCTCAACGGGAGGAAGTGCCATTGCTGCAGCAGAAGCACTTCGTTCATCCGGCATTGAAGTTCTCGGTATTGTGTCCATTTTTACATATGAATTGGACAAAGGAAAACAGAGATTAGAAGAGGCAAAGATTAAGGCTGTTTCATTGACTGATTACAGCAATTTAATTAGAGCAGCATTGAAAAAGGGCATTATCGAAGAGAAAGATGTTGCTCTTTTAGCAAGCTTTAGGGAAAATCCTGAAGATTGGGCTGGAAATTAAAGAGAGTAAAATAGTATCAGATGTTTCAAATATAAAATAAACTGTCCTACTATTAATAGTTGGACAGTTTTTGTATTTTTAAAGAAACAAACTGTTGGGACGATGTGTATAACATATTAATGTGATATCACTTCTTACAATATTAGACAGTCGCCTACACCTCTTATTTGAAATGCAGCTTACTAGAATCCTATATTTGTTTTCTAACGATGAAAACCTCTTTAGTGTTCACGAATAGGGAGGTTTTTGATAAAAATAGTTAGGTTTATTAATTTCATTATTATATTGTTTATAAAAAATATGGGATGTTGCAGGAGCTAGTGGAGGAATGAGCCATGTCCAATTTCCTGTCAGAGGTCGTTCCATTTTTCTTTCATTCTCTTCAAACTGTTTAAATTGATGTGAAGCGGTATGATGATCAACGATACTAACTTTATTTTCCTTGTATGAGTGCAACACGGCAATATTTAATTCCACCAACGCCCTATCTTTCCAAAGAGAGCTGTTTTTACTCTGATCCAGTCCCATACACGAACTAATTTTTGGGAGTATATTATATCTATTTTCATCAGCTAAATTTCGTGCCCCTATTTCGGTACCCATATACCAACCATTAAATGGAGATGCAGTATAGACGATACCCCCAATTTCAAGCTTCATACTTGATATGATTGGGACTGAATACCATTTAATCCGCAAATCTTTAAACCAATCATATTCAGGATGATGAATGGGTACCTCAAGGATAAGATCATTTGGTATGTCAATCATATATGGTTTATTGTCATTAATTTGAACAACTAATGGAAGGACATCGAATTGGCTGCCTTTGCCTTTCCAGCCAAGCTTCTCACATTCTCTTGTAAACGCTAATGAATCAGGATCGCCTATTATTCCATTTTCAGTTTGATATCCTGCATAGCGAATTAATTGATGATTCCATATTTTAATTGATTGATCAGGTGTTTTTTGATGGAAAACAGTAATCGTGGAACGGATTCTCCCTTGGTTTGTAGCATATTTTATGTGTTCCAATAAAGCATGAGCAATCGACTCTTCTGTAGACAAATGCCTCATGTCAAAAACGTTAAGCTTTTCCCAAAATAGCCTCCCTATGCACCTATTGCTATTACGCCAAGCAAGCTTTGCACCATACTCCAGCTCTTCAAAAGTGTGTTTATAATAACCAAATCTATTAATCTCATCTTTAATTTCTAGTAATCTTGCTTTAATTTCTTGATCACTTTTCTTAAGCTCATGATAGCTTATGTTAATAAATTTTTCTGCTTCTTTTAATAAGTCTTGATGCAAGAAAACTTCCTCCTAAAATGAAAGTCGATAGTTTTATTATAACGAATAATTTAGTGGGCATATTTTCATAGCATGAAAATAAATGAAAATTTATTGACACTTTTTAACGAGATGGGAGCCAAGGCTTGCAGAGTAAATATCTATCTCAACTATGAATATCATTTGTTTACTGCTAACGAGTTAGTGAGTATTAAAATTATATATATATTTCTAGCAATACATTAAACATCTAAGTATAGACTGATATTTTACGTTCTGACCTAAATACTTCTATACGTTTATTTTACTTACTAAGAACAAAGACCTGGTATTAACGTATCGTTTTTTAAGATTTAATTTGAACGTGAAGGATTCCCTAACTATTTGTAGAAACATATAGAAACACTCAATGATGTATTGTTAAGCGCTTACAAAAAAGTGGGAAGGAGAAATAATATGGCTAATACACAATTTCCTCCAAATAAACAGACTATTACAAGGTTACAAGGCACCTTAGACTCACGGAAAAAACTAAAAAAATCTCAGTATATTTGGTATTTGTTCTTAGCGCCTACATTAATAGGGATATTGTTATTCATGGCTTACCCCATACTTGAATCTCTTCGACTAAGTTTTTTTAATTCTAACGGAACAATAGAATCCTTTACAGGGCTTAACAATTTTAAAAGGGTATTAACTTCCCAGAACTTTTGGAATGCTGTTTGGAATACTTTTTATATAGGTTTTTTTCAAATTTTAATCACTGTTCCGTTAGGCTTTGTTTTTGCATCTCTTATTAACAATGTATCTAGGGGACAAAATTTTCTAAAAGTGATTTTCTTTTTACCTAATGTCACATCAATTGTAGCTGCCTCCATGATTTTTGCGTTTGTACTTCATCCTGAAATGGGGATCATGAATTTTGCACTTGCAAAGTTGGGATTACCAACATCTACTTGGTTATCAGATCCTTCCACTGCAAAATGGGCAGTTATATTATTATCTATCTGGCATTGGATTGGCTTTGTCATCATCATCTGCTTAGCTAATTTACAGTCTATCTCAAGTGAAATGTACGAAGCTGCAAAAATTGATGGTGCGAGTGGGATTCAACAATGGCTTTTCATTACTATTCCAAACATGTCAGGAACTTTTGCCTTTTTATTAATAACAGGTTGGATAGGAGCTTTACAAAGATTTAACGAAGTCTACGTATTGGGAGGCCCAAATGGGAGTCCTGCCCGCTCAATACAAACAATGGGAGCCTTCATTTATGAAAGAGGCTTTACAGGATTTGAGTTCGGTATTGCTTCAGCAGCGACATATATAATGTTCATGATTATTTTAATCTTTACGTTTATCAATCTAAAGGTATCCGGAATGAAAATATAAAATAGAAAGGAACTATATGATGCAGAAATCATTAACAATGAAACAGTCTCATCATATCTCAAACACTTTCATTTTTTTAATTTTACTTTTCTTTGGATGTTTACTTATGGCTCCATTTATTTGGATGATAAGTGTAGGTTTCGACAGAACCGCAAATGTTACGATGCCATTCCCACCACAACTAATTCCAGATAATGTTTCAGCTTTCAATTACGGTATTATTTTTGAAAACGGAAGAGTTTTTAAAGCTTATATAAATTCTGCAATTGTTACGATCAGTTCGGTTTCATTATCAGTATCATCAGCGATGTTAGGAGGATACGCATTTTCTAAAGGGCATTTTAAAGCGAAAAAACTCCTTTTTCTAATTGTTTTGGCTACATTGATGATTCCAATTGAACCACGATTAATTCCACTATATAAATTATTAAATACAGTAGGTTTATTAAATACTTTTTGGCCATTGATACTTCCATCGTTAGTTAGCGGATTTTTGTTGTTCTTGTGTAAACAGTTTTTTGACCAACTACCTGATACTTTACGTGAAGCAGCACAAATTGATGGAGCTGGAGAATTTAAAATATTCTTTACTGTTTATTTGCCATTAGCTGGTCCCATTGCAGCAACAATGATTATTTTATCTTTTATTTGGAGTTGGAATGATTTTTTATGGCCGTTAGTTGTACTTAATGATCAAGAATTACATACAGTACCTCTCTTTTTAGCAAGTTTCTCACTTGAAAATGGAACAAGCTTAGGTGGACTGACTATGGCTCTAGCAACAGTCAGTATTTTACCGATCATAATCGTGTATTTATTTTTACAAAGATATATTATTCAAAGTATTGCACTAAGTGGCGTTAAAGGTGAATAGATTAATGCTTTTCTATGGTAATAGGAGGTGGGTGCTTATTATCCTTCGTGTTTATTATTAAAATTTATTTGATACTAAAAGGAGGAATAGTATTGACGGAAAACTCATTCTTTAAAAAAAATACCTTTCTAGCATTAGTATGTTTGATTGTCTTATTGTTTGGCCTTGTGAGTTGTAATAAAACCGAGTCAGGTGGTAAAAGTTCTGGAGATTGGAAAGGACAAACTTTGAAGGTACAAATGATTGGAAATTTCAGTATGGAGAGTGGAACGGATCCAATTACAGGAGATAAGGTACAAGGATTAGATGTGCTAAAAAAAGAATTTGAAAAAAATTATCCAGGAGCAAAAGTACAATTTATCATCATGCCTTGGGAAGGGTATGTTGAAAAAACACAAGCCATGCTTACTTCTGGAGAAGCTGATGTATACCAAATGCCTGGAATAGCTGATTTTGCCGCACAAGGTCTTATGGAGCCATTACAGCCTTTAATCGATGGTGATAATAAATTTGATCTAGATATCTTTATCGACAATCAAGTTGACGGATGGAAAGCTCTTGGACCAGATGATACTGATTTGCAAATTTTCGCTTTACCATTTCTTGGAGATGCGAGATTTATAGCATATGATAAGCTGCTTTTTGATCAGTGGGGGGTCGAATATCTTTCTGATAATCCCACTATGGAAGAAGTAATGGAAAAAGCTAAACGAATGACTGGGACTAACCCTAAAACCGGAGAACAGAACTATGGTGTATTCTATCGTGGGGATTGGTCTAGTGCTTTCACTCTTGTTAATTTAGTAGAAGGTCAAAATGGAAATTGGGGTAAAGGGTTTGCATGGAATGAAGTAGAATTTGCTTTTAACTCACCTGAGATGTTGACTGGTCTCAATTGGCTGCTCGAAATGAAGCAATATGCACCAGATGGGATTATGAGTAATCAAGGAAATGAAAAATGGTTAACAAAAGATAATAATATCGCAATCTTGCTAAATATGGGACCAGGTGATCTTGTTAAACAAACTTATGCCCAAGGATTGGAGGATCGTGTTGCAATAGCACAAGAATTTAAAAAATGATGAAGGTAGGGGAGGTCTCTTTGCAGGAAGCCCAATAGCCATAGCTAAAAATAGTAAAAATAAAGAGTTGGCATGGGAATGGATGAAATTTGCTACTAGTGAATTTACTCAAAAGTTTATATATGAAGAACAAGGATTAATGCCTTCTATAAAAGCAGCTTATGACTGGGAAAGTGTGAAAAAAGTAGATCATTTAATGAATCCAATATTTAAAGCGATGAGTACGCCATATACACCTCGATATCCTTGGGGATCTTCACAACCAAGATTTATTTTACAGTCGGAAATTGAAGCTGCTTTAACAGGTCAAAGAAGTACTGAGGATGCATTGAAACGAGCTCAAGCTGAGAGTACAGACTGGGTGAAAAACCGATAGTAATGTTTTATAAATAATATAGAAGAAAAGAAGGAATTTCAAAATAAGCTGTTCTGTATTCATTATACAGGATAGCTTATTTTAATTATGTTCATATTATTATGCATTTTCTTTACTAATAGTTGTTTCATTGATTGATACAGCAATCCAAAAAAAAAGCAGTATTGAAAAAAGACTGCATCGAAGAAAAGGATTTCGCTCAATTTAAAGGCACTGAGAAACCAAAAAAGGTATAATTCCCTCTGAATATGAGTTATTATACTTTTTTTTGCATTTGCTGTGTAAAAGTCCATTACTGACTTTTTAACACTGTTGATTGGAGCGGAAGGCGGGAGACTCATGCTGGAATACGGGGCAGGGGAGGATCCCCCAGGCGCTTTAAGCGCCGAGGAAGCTCCCCGTACCACCCGAGGAAAGCGAGCGCCTGGAGCGCAAATCAACAATAAAGTTTATATTGTATAAATTTAAAGGGGACTTTTCAGTGCCCTCAACTCTTTTGTTAAGCAAATAATTAACTTCTTTGCATTTCCTTCACTTTATCCTCATTAGGTGTCACATACACCGTCTGCTGATTGTCATAAATAACAAACCCTGGCTTTGATCCATTAGGTTTTTTCACATGTCTTATTTTAGTAAAATCGACTGGAACGGAAGCTGAGTTTTTAGCTTTGCTGAAATATGCAGCTAACATAGCGGCTTCAAGAATGATTTCTTCCGCTGGCTCTTTGCTGCGGACGACGACATGGGACCCAGGTATATCTTTCGTGTGGAACCAGATTTCGTCTCGCCCAGCTAGTTTATTCGTTAAATAATCATTTTGTTTATTATTTTTTCCAACGAGTATTTCAGTACCATCTGAAGCTTCATACCGATCTATGACGGGTTTGGCGTTCGGATTTTTCCTTGGCCCTTTTTTATGACGAAGTCTTAAATAGCCCTGTTCTGCCAGTTCTTCACGGATTTCTTCAATGTCTCTTGTCGATGCAGAAGTAAGTTGTTGCAGTAATCCGTCAAAATAGTTGATTTCATCTTCTGCTTTTTCAATTTGTTCCTTTACTACTTGAACAGAGTTTTTCGCTTTTTGGTATTTTGTATAATAGCTCTGTGCGTTTTCGGATGGACTCTTTCTCGGCTCTAGCTCGATTGTCATTTGTCCACCATTTTCATCATAATAATTGATAACGGAAATTTCATTCATCCCTTTTTTCACGAGATGCATATTTGCTGTTAATAATTCGCCTAGTAATTGGTATTCGTCAGCTTTTTCTGCTGCTTCTAATGTCGCTTGCAGCTTTTTAACCTTTGTTTCATTTTTGTTTTTTTCATTTTTCATTAATCTTTCAAGATCAAATGCTTGCTGCTTAACTCGATCTCGATCAGCTTTGCCGAAATAAAAACGGTCGAGCATCTCACTTAATGATGAAAACTTTTTAATTTCACCTTTTATATGAGATAACGGGAATAAATAAAACTGTTCTTTTTCATCCGTAATTGTAATAGATGGCTCATAATGATGATTTTTTAACTCCTCCATCATCAAAGCAAAAGTCTTGGGAACAGTATCCCTATTTGCAAGTCCAGCTTTAAATATCAGCTCTTTTGACAAAATAGGTGAAAACCCAGCAAATCTTTCAACTATTTGTTTATCAAGCTTTCCACTATTAAAATCAATTTCCTTAAGGATGTCCTCTTCTGTAGCAGTGAGAGGATTTACTTTATCCTGCTCTGGCGGATAAATATAAGCAGATCCTGGTAGTATCGTTCGGTAACTATTTAAAGCAGTAGGTATATGCTTAATACTATCGATGATTTTTTCCTTTTCTTTATCAACTAAAATAATATTGCTATGTCGTCCCATAATTTCAACGATTAATTGTTTATAAGATTCATCACCTAGTTCATCACGGCCACGAATATCAAAAATGACAATCCGATCCATATCAACTTGCTTTATATCTAGAATGATGGCGCCTTCTAAATACTTTCTTAATATCATGCAAAACATCGGCGGCTCAGTTGGATTGTCAAATGTGTCACCTGTTATTTGCACTCTTGCATAGCTTGGATGAGCAGATAGCAGGAGTTTATGATTTTGTCTTCCAGCTCTTACGACCATAACTATTTCATTTTTATAAGGTTGGTGAATTTTACTTATTCTTCCTCCCGAAAGTTCGGAATTCAATTCATTCACCATCGCCCGTGTAAAAAAACCATCAAACGGCATTTAAAACATCCTCTTCCTATGTAAATTCGTTCATTTATTTTCAATTAACGAAAATTATATCATGAAACACCTTAACACTGAATAAACTTCCTACTATAATAGGACAACTTCTGTTTGTCGAGGAGGAAGAGAGTGATGGCCGCGTGTTGTATCATGGGATGAAAGAATCCGAAGTGGAACAGTCATTAAATACAAATACTAAAAAAGGACTGTCAGGAAAAGCAGTAGAAGCGCGCAGAAAACGATTTGGATGGAATGAATTGTCAGAGGGTGAAAAACAATCGGCTCTCCTTCTTTTTTTTAGTCAGTTTAAAGATTTCATGGTCCTCGTTTTACTTGGAGCTACCCTTCTTTCTGGACTTCTTGGTGAATATGTTGACGCCATTGCCATTATGGCGATTGTCCTTATCAATGGGTTTTTAGGATTTTTTCAAGAAAGAAAAGCAGAAAAATCTTTGCAAGCATTAAAAAATTTATCTGCACCACAAGTGAATGTATTAAGAGACGGTAAATGGATGAAGATTAATTCACGAGAAGTTGTCCCAGGTGATATTTTGAAATTTTCAAGTGGAGACCGAATGGGGGCAGATATTAGAATCATCGTTGCCAATAACTTGGAGATTGAAGAGTCAGCTTTAACGGGAGAATCGATTCCAACAGTCAAAAATACGAATCCAATAGAAGATAAGTCTCCTAACTTAGGAGATATGAATAATATGGCTTTTATGGGCACACTTGTCACTCGGGGTAATGGAATTGGGATAGTCACTTCAACGGGAATGTCTACGGCAATGGGGAGAATTGCCGATATGATTCAAACAACAACTGCCATGATGACACCATTACAGAGAAGATTAGAGCAATTAGGGAAAATATTAATAACCGTTGCACTATTTCTTACATTGCTTGTTGTTGCAGCTGGTATCGTCCATGGCCATGATGTATATACGATGTTCCTTGCTGGAGTTTCGCTTGCAGTAGCTGCAATTCCAGAAGGATTGCCAGCTATCGTTACAGTTGCATTATCCCTTGGTGTGCAAAGAATGATCAAAAAAAAGGCAATCGTCCGCAAACTTCCTGCGGTTGAAACACTAGGCTGCGCTTCAGTCATTTGTTCAGATAAGACTGGAACGATGACACTAAATCAAATGACCGTCACACATTTGTGGAGTGGTGGAAAAACGTGGCTCGTAAAAGGTGGAGACCATGAGACCAAAGGGACATTTTATGAAAATGAAAAACTTATTGAACCGAAAAAAGAAAAATCCATTTCCCAACTCCTCACTTTTGGCGTCCTTTGTAATGATACGGAGCTAGTCATTCAAGATAATGCCATTGCAATCGATGGCGATCCTACAGAAGGTGCTCTTCTTTTTGCGGCGTTGAAAGCAGGTATGCATAAAGACGAAATGACAAAGCAATTTACAATAGAAAAAGAGTTTCCGTTTGATTCATCTAGAAAAATGATGAGTGTGATTGTAAAAGATGCAAATGGAAAAAAGTTTTCGATTACAAAAGGCGCTCCGGACGTATTAATCGAAAAATGTGAATCTATTTTATGGGAAGGAAAACAACGTTTATTAAATGTTCAGCTTGTAAAAGAAGCAAAAGGGGCAGTAGACAATCTTGCGGCTCAAGCTTTGCGTACTATAGCGATTGCTTATAAACCATTACACTCGAATTCAATTCCTCAAAAAGAAGAGGAAGTAGAAAAGGGATTAACGTTTATTGGATTGCAAGGTATGATCGATCCGCCTCGTCCTGAAGTAAAATTGGCTGTTGCAGAATGTAAAACAGCGGGAATCAAAACAGTTATGATTACAGGTGATCATAAAGCCACAGCTTGCGCGATTGCAGAGCAGCTCGGAATTCTTGAACACAAGGATCAAGTGATGGATGGACAGCTGTTAAATGAATTATCTGTTGAAGAATTAGAAAATGTCGTAGAAGATATCGCTGTTTTTGCCAGAGTCACTCCTGAACATAAATTGAAAATAGTAAAAGCTTTTCAAAATAGAGGACATGTTGTCGCAATGACGGGTGATGGTATTAATGATGCACCTGCCATTAAAGCGGCTGATATTGGGATTGCGATGGGGATTACTGGAACAGATGTCGCAAAAGAAGCATCATCTCTCATTTTACTTGATGATAATTTTGCAACGATTAAAGCGGCTATTAAAGAAGGGCGCAATATATATGAAAATATACGGAAATTTATACGTTATTTACTAGCATCAAATGTTGGTGAAATTTTAGTAATGCTATTTGCGATGCTTATGTCTTTGCCATTACCCCTCGTTCCTATCCAAATACTATGGGTGAACCTCGTAACAGATGGGTTGCCAGCCATGGCACTAGGTTTAGATCAACCTGAAGAGAATGTGATGAAACGAAAACCGCGTCATATTAAAGAAGGGGTTTTTGCGAGAAGATTAGGCTGGAAAATCATTTCTAGAGGCTTTCTCATTGGGTTTGCAACATTGGTTGCGTTTATTATCATCTATCATCGAAATCCAAACGATCTCCCTTATGCACAAACGGTTGCATTTGCTACACTAGTCATGGCTCAGCTTATCCATGTTTTTGATTGTAGAAGTGAAGTTTCCGTATTTTCAAGGAATCCATTTGAAAATAAATTTTTAGTTTGGTCTGTCATTTCCTCAGCTGCCCTTATGTTTGCGGTAATATATGTTCCTCTATTACAGCCGATTTTTCATACTGTATCAATAGCAGCAAATGATTGGCTTTTAATTATTGGTATGAGTGCTTTACCAACTTTTTTACTAGCGGGATCATTTTTTATAAGAAAAAAGAAATAACTTATGATATAATTCTAAAGGTGATAGAGGATTCTCTATTGCCTTTTCTATTGTGATAGGGAAAAATGATGAATAAGTGTATAGAAATAAGAAAAATAACCGATAGTTGGATTGGGGGAGCAATATGTCAATTAAGCTCTTAAACATAGGTTTTGGGAATATTGTTTCAGCGAATCGAATTATATCAATTGTACGACCTGAATCTGCACCTATCAAAAGGATCATACAAGAGGCACGGGATCGTGCGACTTTAATAGATGCTACTTATGGAAGACGGACGAGGGCAGTGATTATTATGGATAGTGAACATGTCATTCTTTCAGCCGTGCAGCCAGAAACGGTTGCTCAGCGTTTATTTGGGAAAGATGACAATGAGGAAGGGTAGGAACAACGTAAAATGAAAGAAAAAGGATTGCTGATTGTCCTTTCCGGACCTTCAGGTGTTGGAAAAGGAACAGTGAGGCATGCGATATTTTCTCGTCCAGGTGCCAAATTTGAGTACTCCATTTCAATGACGACGAGAAAACCACGAGAAGGTGAAGTTGACGGCGTTGATTATTTCTTTAGAAGCCGTGAAGAATTTGAACAATTAATGAATGAAGGTAGATTGTTGGAGTACGCAGAATACGTCGGAAATTATTATGGAACTCCTCTTGATTACGTAAACGAAACCCTTGGATCTGGTAAGGACGTTTTTCTTGAAATTGAAGTGCAAGGCGCTAAGCAAGTTCGTGAAAAGGTTCCAGAGGGGCTCTTTATTTTCCTCATGCCGCCAAATCTTAATGAGCTAGAAAGCAGAATTGTCGGTAGAGGAACGGAATCCGTAGAGTTAATTCGAAATCGTATGGAAGCTGCTAAAAGAGAAATTGAATTAATGAGCTTGTATGATTATATTGTTGAAAACGATCACGTTGATTTAGCAGTGGAACGCATTAACGCCATTGTCCTCGCTGAGCATTGTCGCAGTGAAAGGGCAGCTTCGAAATACATAAAAATGCTGGAGGGTAAATAAATGTTATATCCATCAATTGATAAGCTAATGACCGTCATTGACTCGAAGTACTCACTTGTAACAATTGCTTCACGTCGTGCCCGAAATTTACAGGATGAAGAAAATCCAAGGTTGAATCACTATCGGTCGCATAAATATGTCGGTAAAGCACTAGAAGAAATATATGGCGGTGTACTAAAGCTTCAAGCTTCAAATGAAGATAATGAATAACAAAATTCTCAACGGCAACCTACAAATGGTTGTCTTTTCTGTTTCTTTCAGACAATAATAATATAAATGATGATTTGATGATGGGAGATTAATAAAATGAGCGAAAAAAATATTTTATTATGCGTAAGCGGAGGAATCGCTGTGTACAAGGCTTGCGCACTAACAAGCAAGCTCGTACAAAATGGCTATAATGTGAAAGTGATCATGAGTGAATCGGCTACGAAATTTGTATCTCCTCTTACCTTCCAGGCATTATCAAGAAATGAAGTATATACAGATACATTTATAGAAAATAATCCTGAAGTGATTGCTCATATCGATGTTGCGGATTGGGCAGATCTTATTATTGTTGCGCCTGCCACTGCAAATATGATCGGGAAACTTGCAAATGGGATTGCAGATGATATGATTTCTACCACCTTGCTCGCTGCAACGGCTCCTGTTTGGGTTGCCCCCGCCATGAATGTACATATGTATAGTCATCCAGCAGTACAAAAAAATATTCAAACTCTTTATCAATATGGACATCGCTTTATTGAACCAGGGGAAGGATATTTAGCGTGCGGTTATATCGGAAAAGGAAGATTGGAAGAACCGGAGAAAATAGTGGAATTGATTCATTCTCATTTTAATTCGTTGCCACTGCCTTTAAATGGAAAGAAGGTTTTAATAACGGCAGGTCCTACTAAAGAAAAAATCGATCCTGTACGATACGTTACGAATCACTCCAGTGGAAAAATGGGATACGCTCTTGCTGAGGAAGCAGTAAAGATGGGTGCTGATGTTGTCTTAGTTTCAGGTGCTGACAATACGGAAGTTCCTGCTGGCGTCACATTTCTCAAAATAGAAAGTGCAGAAGATATGTATAACGAAGTAATGAAGTATTATCCTCAAGTGGATGTCGTAATTAAAAGTGCTGCAGTGGCAGATTACAAGCCAAGTCTTGTTTATGATAAGAAAGTGAAGAAACAGGATGGAAACTTAATGATAGAATTTGAAAGAACGAAAGACATCTTACAGGAATTAGGTAAAAATAAGGATCGTCAATTTCTTGTTGGGTTTGCAGCGGAAACAAATGATTTGGAAAAATACGCACTTCAAAAGTTAGAAAGAAAAAATTTAGATATGATTGTTGGAAACAATATTCTTGAAGCTGGAGCGGGTTTTTCAGGGGATACAAATATCGTTACGATTTTCCATAAAGATAAATCAGTTAAAAAACTTCCATTATTAAGTAAGCATGAAACGGCTAAAGAAATTTTAGGAGAAATCATCCTCAAAATGGGAGATGACTAATAATGAATATAGCTACAGTGATTGTAGATGTACCTGCTCTTGGAACAGATAAAGAATTTGATTACCTTATTCCTGAAAAATGGATTGGAATCATTGAAACTGGAATGAGAGTAGCAGTTCCTTTTGGACCAAGGACGATACAAGGGTTTGTCACTGGACTAAAAAATGATAGTTCTTTTTCAGAGAAATTAAAAGAATTAAAAGAGCCACTCGATTTAACACCTGTTCTGAACGAGGAATTGCTCAAACTTGGAGAATGGTTAGCTACAGATACACTTTCTTTTAAAATATCATGTTTTCAAGCGATGCTTCCTGCAGCAATGAAAGCAAAATACGAAAAACGTTTTCTACGAATTAACATGGACGATAACCCATTTCTTGATGATTTATTTGACGGGAAAACGGAGATTACATGGAAAAAGGCAGAAGAACAAAATATCCTTCCTGCCCTCCATGCTCAAATAAAATTAGGTAATGCCGAGGTTGTGTATAATGTAAAAAGTCTTGCTAATAAAAAGATGAGAAAAGTCTATCAAACTATGATGAATAATGAAGAAATTATATTATTGGTGAATTCTCTTCCACAAAATGCAATCAATCAAAAACGGATTCTTGAATACGTAATAAAGCGTCAAGCTATTCAATATACCGCAAAAGAGTTAGCAGAAACTGGCTCACCACAGTCTTCTATTCAAGCATTAGTAAAAAAGGGAGTCTTTACTGAAAAAAGCGAGGAAATATATCGTGATCCATTTGCTCATAAGCAATTTAATCGTTCTGCACCACTTCCATTAACGGAGGAGCAAAATAAAGTCATTGCACCAATATTAGAAACAATTGAATCTGAGAATTATGAAACTTTCCTTTTATATGGTGTTACAGGTAGTGGAAAAACGGAAATTTATTTACAGTCCATTCAAAGAGTATTAGACAAAGGACAGGAAGCCATCGTTCTTGTACCTGAAATCTCGCTTACACCGCAAATGGTTGATCGATTTAAAAGTAGGTTTGGCGATGATGTAGCGGTATTGCATAGTGGTCTTTCAATAGGTGAGAAATACGATGAATGGAGGAAGGTGCAAAGAAAAGAGGCAAAGGTTGTCGTTGGAGCTCGTTCTGCAGTATTTGCTCCTTTTGAAAATTTAGGAATTATCATTATTGATGAAGAGCATGAAACAAGCTATAAACAAGAGGAACTGCCACGGTATCACGCTAGAGATGTCGCTATTTATCGAGCGAAGCATCACCATTGCCCTGTTATTCTTGGTAGTGCAACACCATCTCTTGAAACATTTGCAAGAGCGCAAAAGAAGGTGTATCACCAACTTACTTTAGCAAAAAGGATGAATAATAAAGAACTTCCTCACGTTTCAATCATAGATATGCGTGAAGAAATGAGAGACGGAAATCGTTCGATGTTTTCTAGAGAATTGCATTCTAAACTTGAAGACCGTTTAGAGAAAAAAGAACAAACGATTTTATTTCTTAATAGAAGAGGACATTCCTCATTTATGATGTGTAGAGACTGTGGGTATGTAATGCAATGTCCTCATTGTGATATATCGCTAACCTATCATCAATATACGAACGAAATGAAATGTCATTACTGTGGGTATATTTCATTTGTACCAAGTACTTGTCCTGAATGTTCAAGCAACCACATTCGTTATTTTGGTACAGGTACCCAAAAAGTGGAAGAAGAATTGTATAAAATTTTCCCAGAAGCAAGAGTTGTTCGTATGGATGTCGATACAACGGGACGAAAGGGAGCCCATGAAAAGCTATTGGAGCATTTTCAATCGGGAAAAGCGGATATTTTACTCGGGACGCAAATGATTGCAAAAGGACTTGATTTTCCAAACATTACTCTTGTTGGAGTTCTAAGTGCTGATACGATGCTTCATTTACCTGATTTTAGAGCAAGTGAAAAAACATTTCAGCTTCTTACTCAAGTTAGCGGCAGAGCAGGTAGGCATGAGCTGAGTGGAGAGGTAGTTATTCAAACATATACTCCGGAGCATTACAGTGTTGAATATGCAGGAGATCAAGATTATAATCGCTTTTATCATCAAGAGATGGTTATGCGCAAGGTCGGTTCTTACCCACCTTTTTATTATTTAACTCTAATTACCATTAGCCACGAAGATTTAATGAAAACAGTTTCGACGACAGAAAAGATTACAAAATATGTGCAATCAAGAATTTCTAATGAAGCAATTATTTTAGGTCCGGTTGCGTCGCCGATCCCTCGTATCAATAATAGATATCGTTATCAATGTTTGATAAAATACAAACATGAACCAGAATTAAAACCGACGTTACACAAAGTATTGGAACATTATCAACAGCAGTATATTAAAGAAGGTCTGGCTATTTCGATAGATGTGAATCCTTATATGATGATGTAACTGAATAGAAGAGAGTGAAAATATTGGCAATCCTCAACATTGTACAACATCCATCAACTATATTAGAGAGAAAATGCGAGAGAGTTACCGAGTTTGGACACGAGTTGCATCAATTATTAGAAGATATGTATGAAACGATGATAGAAGCAGATGGAGTTGGCCTTGCTGCTCCACAAGTGGGTGTTAGCAAACAAATAGCACTCATCGAACTCGTTGAAGAGGAAGGAAGGCTGGAACTTATCAATCCTAAAATCATTGAACGTAGTGGAGAGCAGACGGATATTGAAGGATGTTTAAGTTTTCCCGGCCTTTATGGAACTGTTTCTAGGAATTATACTGTAACTATTCAAGCAATGGACCGTAATGGAAGTAATTTTACGTTGATTGCAGAGGATTACTTAGCTCGAGTGATCCAGCATGAACTGGATCACTTAGATGGAGTACTTTTTACTTCAAAAATAATAGAATATGTTGATGAAGAAGATTTAGAAAGTAGTGAAGATGAATGACGAAAATCGTATTTATGGGTACACCGGATTTTTCAGTACCAGTGCTAAAAACTTTAATCGAAAATGGATATGATATTTTAGCAGTAGTAACCCAGCCAGATCGCCCTGTAGGTCGGAAAAAAGTTCTGACCCCACCACCTGTAAAAGTCGAAGCAGAACGTCAAGGAATACGTGTACTTCAACCAGAAAAAATTCGTGATACGGAATCTGCAAATGAAATTCTTAATTTAGAACCAGATTTGATCGTCACCGCTGCATATGGACAAATATTGCCAACATCTATTCTTGAAGCCCCTAAATATGGTTGTATCAACGTCCATGCCTCACTACTACCTGAATTAAGGGGTGGCGCACCTATTCATTATGCAATATTACAAGGGAAAGAAAAAACAGGAATTACGATCATGTATATGGTAGATAAACTAGATGCCGGAGATATTATTAGCCAAGTCGAGGTTCCGATACATGAAGATGATAATGTTGGGACTTTACATGATAAGCTAAGTATGGCTGGTTCTGAGTTGCTTATTAATACGATTCCTATACTAATCTCAGGTGAAATTAAGGCTACGCCTCAAGATCACGAGAAAGCTACATTTGCTTCTAACATTAAACGTGAACAAGAAAAAATCAATTGGCATGATAATGGAGAGAAGATTTACAATCAAATAAGAGGCTTGTGTCCATGGCCAGTCGCTTACACTACATTTAATAGTCAAGTTTGGAAAGTGTGGAAAGCGGAGAAAATAAATGTAGTTGAAGAACATCACCCCGGAGAAGTCATATCAATGGAGCAGAATGGTTTCGTTATTTCTACTGGGAATAAAATAGGAATAAAAATAGTAGAACTTCAGCCAGCAGGTAAGAAAAAAATGTCTGCACAGCAATTTTTACACGGGGCTGGAAACGAAATCAGTCTTGGAACCAGATTGGATACTTACGATGAATAAACAGAAAAAAACAGTTAGAGAAGCAGCATTAGATGTTTTGATTGCCATTGATCAACATCAATCCTACAGTAATTTACTTTTAAACCAAGTCATAAAAAAATATCAAATTACTGGTCCAGATACGGGTTTGTTGACTGAAATCGTATACGGTACGATACAACGCAAGATGACTTTAGATTATTATTTGCAACCTTTCATAAAGAAGAAGTTGGAGCAATGGGTCCATATTTTACTTCGCCTTTCTCTTTATCAAATGATTTATTTAGATAAAGTTCCAGATCGAGCCATTATATTTGAAGCAGTGGAAATTGCAAAAAAGCGCGGACATAGAGGGATTGTTGGTCTTGTAAATGGGATTTTAAGATCGGTGCAAAGAGAAGGTCTCCGGTCACTTGATGCGATTACGGACCCTGTTGAAAAACTTTCGATAGAGACAAGCCATCCACTTTGGCTCGTGAGAAGATGGATCGATCAATACGGTTTCGAAAAAGCAAAAGCAATGTGTGAAGAGAATCTATTGGCACCCGTTCAAACTGTAAGAATTAATGAGACGAAGACTAATAGAGAAGAAGTGTGCAGCATGCTCGAAGTGGAAGGTTTTTCAGTCGAGGTAAGCCCGATCATTTCAGAATCAATCCGAATTTTAAAAGGGAATGCTGCAAATTCGGACTTATATAAAAAAGGATACTACAGTATTCAAGATGAAAGTTCGATGGCAGTTGCTTATGCCCTTGAAATTGCACCAAATATGGCAGTTCTAGATGCTTGTGCGGCACCAGGGGGGAAAACTGGACATATTGCCGAATTATTAAAGGGAACAGGAAAGGTCACTTCATTAGATCTTCATCCGCATAAAATTAAGCTGATTAAGGAAAATGCATCACGTCTAGGCCTTAATAATATCGATGCTTTAGTAATGGATAGCCGTCATTCAGGTGATTCATTTCAATCTGAGTCATTTGATCGAATACTAGTTGACGCACCGTGTTCAGGACTTGGTGTGTTAAGAAGAAAACCGGATATAAAATATTCAAAAACGGATGAAGATATCCAATCACTAAGGGAAGTCCAGCTTCGTATATTGGATGCAACAGCTTCATTATTAAAAAAGGGTGGACTTCTTGTCTACAGTACTTGTACAGTTGATCTAGAGGAAAACTTTGGAACAGCTGCTGCGTTTCTTGAACTGCATGAAGACTTTGAGTCTCATGCCCTTACTTTGCCAACAGCACTTTCTCATTTCATTAAAGAAGGCTCAAATACCATTCAAATTTTTCCGCAAGATTTTGGCGGTGATGGATTTTTTATTTCGTGTTTTAGAAAGAAGTAGCCTAAAGAGGGGACGAGAGTATGAAAGCTTTATTTAAAACGGACAAAGGCAAGGTCCGGCCACATAACGAAGACAATGGCGGAATTTTTTATAATAAAAAGGGGAACTGTTTAGCGATAGTTGCGGATGGAATGGGTGGCCATCAAGCCGGAGAAGTTGCAAGTCGCATTGCTGTCATGAAGCTTCAAGAATTATGGGCGGATGTTGATGATGAATTTACACCAGAATCAGCAGGAAAATGGTTCTTGGATAATGTGACCTTGGTGAATAAGGAAATATTCGACCATTCACAACAACATCAAGAATACAATGGTATGGGCACCACATTAGTCGCAACCATTTGTACTGATACTTTTGCGACGATTGTAAATATTGGAGATAGTCGCTGCTATCTGTTAAATGATAGTGGATTTAATCAGTTGACAGAAGATCATTCACTAGTCAATGAATTGATAAAAGCCGGACAAATTTCTCCTGAGGATGCTGAATTGCATCCGCGAAAAAATGTGTTATTAAATGCGATGGGGACGGAATCTAACATAGATATGGACATTTCTACTATTACCTTTGAAGAAGATAATAAGCTTCTTCTTTGTTCGGACGGTTTATCTAATAAAGTATCTAATTCTGAAATGGAAAAGATATTAATGGATGATACAAATTTAAATGAAAAAGCCGATGCTCTTATTCAACTTGCAAATCATTATGGTGGAGAAGATAATATTTCACTCGCCATTGTTTGTGCTTGCCCTGAAAGCGGGTGCGCGTAATGTTATTGGGAAAAAGAATTAGCGGCCGCTATAAATTGTTGCAAATGATAGGCGGAGGCGGTATGGCTAATGTTTATCTTGCACATGATATGATATTAGATCGTGATGTCGCGATTAAAATATTGCGGTTAGAGTTTGCCACCGAGGATGAGTTTATCCGCCGATTTCAAAGAGAGGCCCAATCAGCAACTAGTTTGACCCATGAAAATATCGTAAGTATATACGATGTTGGGGAAGAAGACGATATTTACTATATCGTTATGGAGTATGTCGATGGAATGACATTAAAGCAATACATACAATATTACCATCCAATTCCGCTTGAACAGACTCTAGATATAATGAAACAATTAACATCAGCTATTTCCCATGCCCATCAAAATCATATTGTTCATCGTGATATCAAGCCGCAAAATATATTGATCGATCACCACGGAAATGTAATGATTACCGATTTTGGCATTGCGATGGCTTTATCAGCCACTTCAATTACGCAAACGAATGCTGTACTCGGTTCAGTGCATTATTTGTCACCAGAACAAGCGCGGGGTGGGATGGCAACTAAAAAATCTGATATTTATTCTTTAGGAATAGTCATGTTCGAGCTTTTGACCGGTAGGCTCCCTTTTTCAGGAGAATCGGCTGTATCAATTGCATTAAAGCATTTGCAATCAGAAACACCATCACCTAGTCGGTGGAATCCTGATATTCCTCAGAGTGTTGAAAATATTGTTTTAAAAGCAACTGCTAAGGATCCATTTGTCCGTTATGCAAATACAGACGAAATGGCAAAGGATCTAGAAACGGCATTGGACATCGATAGAATAAACGAACCTAAGTTTACGATACCTGAAGATATCGAGGCGACAAAAGCAATTCCAGTCATAACTGCAGAAAACGACCCTAGCATAAATGACAAAACGATTCTTCACAAGAATAAGAAAGAAGAAGTAAAAAAATCGAATGATCCTAATAAAAAACCTAAGCGTAAGAAGAAATGGCCATGGGTCATTGGAATATTTTTAACTTTAGTGCTCTTATCACTTATTTTCGTGACATATGTATTTCCTGCTCTCCAAAATGCGAAAAATGTAGAAATTCCTGATGTCAGTGGGGAAGAATTAAATGATGCTGTCGTTCTTCTTGTCGGTGAAGGTCTAAAAATAGGAAACAAAATAGACACTCCAAGTGATGAGGTTCCAGAAGGTATTGTCATAAAGACAAGTCCTAAAGCTGGCATGACTGTTAAAAAGGGTTATTCAGTTGACTTATATATAAGCACTGGAAAAAACAAATTTATTTTAGATGACTACACGGGCAAAAGCATTGATGACGTAAAAAAACTTTTAGAGAATGAAGGATTTGAGAATTTTAATATCACTCAAAAGCATGATGAATCACAAGAAGGGACGATATTAGAGCAATCACCAAGTCCTGAAACACCTGTTATTCCTGAAGAAGCGGTTCTTTCTTTTGTTGTGAGCCTTGGAGAAGAGAAAATAACATTGAAAGATTTGCGTGGATATAACACTAAAGGCTTGGAAAACTATGGAGAATCTTCAGGATTATACATTGATATGTCGCATGAACAGTATTCTGATGATGTTACTGAAGGGCTTGTGATTTCTCAAGATCCAGCTCCAAATGCTCAGCTTTCAAAAGGAGATCAAGTTACTGTCGTAATTTCCAAAGGTCGAGAAGAGATCCCTCCAAAAAGTACAACTAAAAAAGTAACAATTCCATATGCTCCAACGGAGGAAGGGGAACCACAAGTAATCGTTATTCGAATTGAGGATTTCAATCATACAATGTCTGATCCGGTGGAAACCTTTGAGATTACTGAAACTGTAGAGAAAGAATTGCAATTCACGATTGAAAAAGGAAAAACTGCAAAATATCAAATTATTAGAGATAATTATGTTATAGATGAGGACGAGATTTCATATCCAGGTGATTAACAGTTACCTGGATATGAAATTTATCTTACATGAATGTTTAGAGAAACCGTAGAAGTATAAATTGTCTAATATCAAATGTTTTGAAAGGAACGGTGCTATGACTGAAGGGAAAATTATTAAAGCGCTTAGTGGTTTTTATTATGTTTTATCGGATGGTAAGATGGTTCAGTGTAGGGGCAGGGGGGTCTTTCGCAAAAACAAAATAACTCCTCTTGTTGGAGATAACGTTATTTTTCAAGCTGAAAATGATAGAGAAGGTTATATTATGGAAGTAAAGCCTCGCAAAAATGAGCTTGTAAGACCTCCTATTGCTAACATCGACCAAGCGATATTAATTTTTTCTTCTACAGAACCGGAATTTAGTCCATTATTACTCGACCGTTTCCTTGTAAATGTTGAATCAAATGAAATCCAGCCTATTATATGTATAACAAAAGCAGATTTATTAGCGGAAAATGAAAGAACGGAAGTAAATAGTTATTTAGAATATTATCGTTCAATTGGATATGAAGTAGTATTGTTATCAGCGAAAACAGAAGAAGGGATTAACGAGTTATACCCTTTATTGAAAAGTAAAACCAGTGTTTTTGCAGGGCAATCAGGTGTTGGGAAATCATCGCTAATCAATGCTTTGAATCCCGAACTACAGTTAAAAACAGATGAAATATCTAGCCATCTTGGTAGGGGTAAACATACAACCCGACATGTAGAGTTAATGGAAGTTCGTGAAGGACTTGTAGCAGATACACCGGGATTTAGTTCACTTGATTTTACTAATATTGAAGCTGAGGATTTAGCTTATGCATTTCCCGAAATCTCTGAAAAAAGTGAGGAATGTAAATTTCGGGGCTGTCTTCACGTAAATGAACCGAAATGCGCTGTAAAAACTGCAGTTGAAAAAAATGAGATTTCAAGAGAACGATATGATCATTACCTTCTATTTTTACAGGAAATAAAAGAGAGAAAGCCGAGGTATTGAGTATGATAAAAATCGCTCCATCCATATTGGCTGCCGACTTTTCAAAATTGGCTGAAGAGGTCAAAGACGTTGAAAAAGGGGGAGCGGATTATATCCATATTGATGTTATGGATGGTCACTTCGTCCCTAATATATCGATGGGGCCAGTTGTTGTAGAGGCAGTAAGAAAAGCAACTAATCTGCCACTTGATGTTCACCTCATGATTGAAAATCCTGATCGATATATAAAAGCATTTGCAGAAGCAGGAGCTGACATTATTACAGTACATGTTGAAGCAACTCGACATTTACATCGCACATTGCAAGAAATTAGAAAAAATGGTGTAAAATCTGGAGTTGTATTAAATCCAGCCACTCCGGCTTCTACGATCGCGCATGTGCTGGAAGAAATAGACATGGTTTTGTTAATGACAGTAAACCCAGGATTTGGAGGGCAAGCTTTTATTGATGCAGTTTTGCCTAAAATCAGTGAAGTAAGAAGAATGATTGAGAAAAGAGAATTATGTATTGATATTGAAGTGGATGGAGGCATCCATGAAGGTACAATTATTGCATGCCAAAAAGCAGGTGCAAATGTATTCGTTGCCGGGTCTGCCATTTTTAATAGAAAGGATCGGCATGCGGCCATTCGAGATATCCGCTCAAAACTAGTAAACAATGAATGAAGAGAAAAAGATCATTCATATTGTAGCAGGGGGACCTCTTGAATTAATCCCTGAGTTAACTCGATTTCCCAACAATATTATCTGGATGGGTGTCGATAGGGGAGTTTATTATTTATTGAAAAAAGGGATTACGCCAGATTACGCAGTTGGTGATTTTGATTCTGTTACCGATGAGGAATGGTCAATAATTGACAAGAACATCCGAGACATTAATAAATATAAACCGGAAAAAGATGAAACAGACATGGAGCTAGCCATGATGTGGGCAGTCCAGCAAAAGCCACATATGATTAAAATATATGGAGCAACTGGTGGAAGGTTGGACCATTTTATGGCAAATGCTCTTATGCTTTCACGATATCAAAATCAAAATCCTCTTATAAAAATTGAAATGATAGACAAACAAAATTCTTTATCCGTCTACTATCCAGGTCACTATCGAGTGGAAAATGACAATGTAAAAAAATATATTTCCTTTATCCCACTTACAAAGGAAGTTGTGCATCTCTCCTTAACCGGTTTTAAATACCCCTTAATCAACCGAACCGTAGAATTTGGATCGTCCTTATGTATTAGTAATGAACTTATCGAACAATATGGTAATTTTTCATTTGAAAAAGGCATATTAATGATGATAAGAAGTACTGATTAGCAACTGGCCCATTTTCTGTTCGGGGGCGTACTTATCCATACATGACGAATATAATACAATTGGGTGACTGGTGGGTATTTTAGATTAGGAGGGAATTTTAATGAGATTTTATACAATTAAACTCCCTAGATTTTTGGGAGGAATCGTTAGAGCGATGTTAGGGACATTTAAAAAAGGCTAATATGAAAATGGAAAAGGCACCTTTACAGGCGCCTTTTTGTTTGGATTATTATTCCATATTATACGCGTTCAACTTTTCCAGACTTAAGTGCTCTAGCGGATACCCATACGCGTTGTGGTTTACCATTAACGAGAATGCGTACTTTTTGAAGATTAGCTCCCCAAGTACGTTTGTTTGCGTTCATCGCGTGTGATCTTTTGTTGCCAGTACTTGTTTTGCGGCCTGTAATAACACATTGCTTAGCCATATTTAAATTCCCTCCCGTCGCTGAAGTAAGACTATGAGTTGGTTCATCACTTCAATGATTATTCCACTTAGTAAAAATATACTTTAATAATTTATCATACATACATATAGAATGCAATACTTCACCAACTCTCCGAATGATTAATACTCATGTAAAACTTTAAAAATAACGGTGATTATAGTAAAATAGGCTTATCTATGTTGTGAATGCGATAACATTTTTTAATGAAAAGCAAAGTATAAGTTTTTTAAAAGGTATATATATTTTTGAACTTAGGCTTTTGCTGTCTAGCTACAGACGCCATCGGCTTGAGGTCAAATAACCTTAGTCTAAAATACAAAGATCTGACTTTTGGCGTCTCAGAACATTTGCTTGTCGAAGTTAGAGGGCGCCTTGCGCTTTTCTATCGTTCATGGATTTTTCGACCAATAAGGAGGAAATTACATGTCTATCGAAATGAAAACAAAGTATGGCCAGATTGATATATCCAATGAAGTAATTGCAACGATTGCTGGAGGTGCAGCAGTCGATTGCTATGGAATCGTAGGAATGGCTTCCAAAAATCAAATAAGGGATGGTTTAACGGACATATTGCGTAAGGAGAACTTTACGCGAGGGATAATAATCCGGCAGGAAGAACAAGCATTACACATAGACATGTATATTATTGTGAGCTATGGAACGAAAATTTCAGAGGTTGCCCATAATGTGCAATCCAAGGTAAAATACACACTTGAACAAACTATAGGTATTTCAGCCGATACAGTAAATATTTTTGTTCAAGGGGTTCGAGTAACGAATCCGTAATGAGGAGGAAAAAGTACGTGTCTATTACATCATTAGATGGAAATCGGTTTGCCGAGATGATCATAATAGGATCCAATCATTTAGCTGCAAATGCTAAAATGGTTGACGCACTAAATGTGTTTCCAGTTCCTGACGGGGATACTGGAACAAATATGAATCTTTCGATGTCATCGGGCTCGAAAGAAGTACAAAATAATAGGCAAGCACATATTGGGAAAGTTGCCGCTTCATTATCGAAGGGCTTATTAATGGGTGCACGCGGAAATTCAGGAGTAATTTTATCTCAGCTTTTCCGTGGATTTGCAAAAGATATTGAATCAAAACCTTTTCTTTCAGCTTCAGAATTTGCACATGCACTTGAAGCTGGAGTAACTACAGCTTATAAAGCAGTAATGAAACCAGTAGAAGGTACGATATTGACTGTTGCAAAAGATGCTGCAAAAAAAGCCGTCGAAATAGCGAATGCTGAGTCGGATATTGTTATCATTATGGAAAAAACATTACAGGAGGCAAAAGCTTCCTTAGAAAGAACTCCTGATTTACTTCCGGTTTTAAAAGAGGTAGGAGTTGTTGATAGTGGAGGACAAGGTTTAGTTTGCGTGTATGAAGGTTTTTTAGCAGTATTAAAGGGGGAAAAGCTCCCCGATACGCCTGCACTTGCACCAACTTTGGAAGAACTTGTTAGTGCCCAGCACCATCAAAATGTACAAAGTTTCATGAATACAGAAGATATCGTATATGGATACTGCACCGAGTTTATGGTGAAATTTGAAAACGATAAAAAGAAATTCTCAGAAATTGATTTTCAACAGGATTTAAGTAAGTTTGGAGATTCTTTGCTCGTTATTTCTGACGATGATGTTGTTAAAGTCCATATACACTCTGAGCATCCAGGTGATGTATTATCGTACGGTCAACAATATGGAAGCTTAATTAATATGAAAATCGAAAATATGAGGGAACAGCATAGTTCTATTGTAAGTGATGACCGTCATCAACATGGCAATGTTGTTTCCACTCAAAATATTCCAAAAGAAAAACAGGAATACGCAATTATTGCCGTTTCAATGGGTTCAGGCATAGCCAATCTTTTTAAAAGCATTGGTGCAACTGAAGTGATCGAAGGCGGTCAAACGATGAATCCAAGTACGGAAGATATTATGAAATCTATAAAAACAGCAAACGCAAAAAAAATCATTATTCTTCCTAATAATAAAAATATCATCATGGCTGCTGAACAAGCAGCAGAAATGGCTCAGGAAGAAGTGGTTGTCGTTCCGACAAAAACGGTCCCTCAAGGCTTAGCTGCGGTATTGGCATTCAATCCTACTCAATCCCTAGAAAAAAATGGACAAGGTATGGAGGAAGCTATATCTGCCATTAAAACAGGACAAATCACTTTTGCAGTACGTGATACAAATATTGATGGTCTCCAAATTGCTAAAGGAGACTATATGGGAATAAATGATGGGAAAATTGTTGAGACAAATAAGGATTTAGTCAAGGCAGCTTATCATTTGTTAACGAATATGATAGACGAAGATTCGGAAATTCTTACTGTAATATATGGTGAAGATACAAAGCAGAGTGAACTAGATCAACTTTTAGAATTAATTAATGAAAATTACGAAGATATCGAAGTAGAAGTCCATAATGGAAATCAACCTTTATATCACTTTATTTTTTCAGTTGAATAATATAAAGTAGGCTTTGTTAAAGTCATTGTTAAGCTACTACATTGATTGTAGTGGAAGACTCGAGAATACTCCTGTGAGAAGAATAGTGCTGAGTTGCCTCGTCCTGTCTGCGGAAATTAACATAAAAAGTTACAGAGCTACAAACAAAATGAAAATAGAAGGGTCTATCCCTTCTATTTCCTTGTGAATAGAAAGGAAGATATCAATGAAATATAAGAGTGTCTTCGATATCATAGGGCCTGTGATGATAGGTCCTTCTAGTTCCCATACTGCAGGTGCAGCTAGAATTGGAAGAGTTGCTCGAAGCTTGTTTGGAAGGGAGCCTAAGTGGGCAAAAATTTCATTATATGAGTCTTTCGCTAAAACATATCGGGGACACGGAACAGATGTGGCGATCGTTGGTGGCCTTCTTGATTTTGATACAGATGATAAACGAATTATTAAAGCTTTGGAAATTGCCAAAGAACATAATATTCAATATGAGTTTATAGAGGAATCAGCTGTTGCTGAACATCCTAATACTGCTCGGATTATAATCGGTGATGAAAATGGTGAACTCGAGCTAGTAGGAATCTCAATCGGCGGAGGTAAAATTGAAATAACTGAGCTGAATGGTTTTCACTTAAAATTATCAGGTCATCATCCTGCTATTCTAGTCGTGCATAATGACCGTTTTGGGGTTATTGCATCGGTATCGAATATTCTCGGGTCCCACGAAATTAATATTGGTCATATGGAAGTTTCCAGAAAAGAAATAGGAAAAATGGCACTTATGACGATAGAAGTGGATCAGAATATTAATGAATCAATTATTGAAGAAATCAGCAAACTTCCAAATATTACACAAGTTGCTCGTGTTGTTGATTAAGGATGTTTTCATAAAGTTTGTTGTTTTTTGTAAAAGCGCAAAAGCCGGCTTTTACACTTATTCAATAAAATTTAGCTGTCCTGATAAGTTGGCAGCTCTTTTCTCGGCCGTATGATTCATTTTTGAAGTTTAAATCCATTTATTATAAACATTTATATGAAAAAGCAACACGTTTGAGAAAAGAGCCTTGATTAAATAGCACCTAAGAGTTAGGAAGGAGGATTAGGAATGTTTAAAAATGTTTCTGAATTAGTCCATCTCGCCGAAACACAAAATAAACAAATATCGGAAATTATGATTGAACAAGAAATGGAAGTTACGAATCGAAGCCGCAAGGAGATCATTGCGCAAATGGATAAAAATTTGACAGTAATGGAAGAAGCGGTCGAACGTGGCATAAGAGGTGTAACCTCACATTCGGGGCTTACTGGCGGGGATGCAGTTCTTTTGCAAAATTATATTAAAAAAGGTTCCTTTTTATCTGGAGAAACTATCTTGGACGCGGTTAGTAAAGCTGTTGCAACGAACGAAGTCAATGCTGCAATGGGGACGATCTGTGCAACTCCGACAGCTGGATCAGCGGGGGTAGTCCCAGGAACATTATTTGCTGTCCGCGATAAATTACAACCAACAAGAGAACAAATGGTGAAGTTTTTATTTACATCCGGTGCGTTTGGATTTGTAGTTGCAAATAATGCATCTATTTCGGGAGCTGCGGGTGGTTGCCAAGCTGAAGTTGGATCAGCAGCTGGAATGGCTGCAGCGGCTATTGTAGAAATGGCTGGAGGAACCCCTTCTCAATGTGCAGAAGCGATGGCTATTACATTAAAAAATATGCTGGGTCTCGTTTGTGACCCGGTTGCAGGATTAGTTGAAGTACCGTGCGTAAAAAGAAATGCTATGGGTGCGGCTAATGCAATGGTTGCAGCAGATATGGCACTTGCTGGTATTACGAGTCGAATCCCTTGTGATGAAGTTATTGATGCGATGTTTAAAATTGGCCAACAAATGCCTAGATCTTTACGAGAAACTGCTGAAGGAGGGTTGGCGGCAACTCCAACCGGTAGAAGTTTAGAGGCTAAAATTTTTGGGGTACCGCGTGTAAAACGTGATTAACTCTTTGGAACTGCCTACTACTGTATTAAAAGGAGTAGGTGAAGAAACTGCTGAAAACTTAAAGGCTATGGGTATTAACGATATTGGTGATTTATTACAATATCTCCCCTTTCGATATGAGGACGTCAGACTTCGGGATTTAGCGGATGTTTCTCATGATGAAAAAATCACTGTGGAAGGAAAGGTCCACAGTGAGCCGTCTGTCATGTATTATGGGAAGAAAAAAAATAGAATCACTATCCATCTGTTAGTTGATCGATATTTGATTAAAGTGACTTTTTTTAATAGAGCTTATTTAAAAGGACAATTATCTCCACAAGATGTGGTTACCGTTACAGGGAAATGGGATAAGCACAGGCAAACAATTACCGGGCAGGATATAAAAATAGGTCCTCAATCACAAACAGTAGATTACGAACCGGTATATCCTGTGAAATCACCAATTACTGTTAAGGCTCTTCGTAGATACATTGTTCAAGCTTATAGTGAATATGGTGGAGAAATAGAAGAAACTTTACCTTCTCAAATTCTGAAACAATATAAATTACCCGCAAAAAAAGAAGCTCTTCGAATCATGCATATTCCTCATTCGCCGGATGAGGTGAAGAATGCTAGGCGTAGGTTTGTTTATGAGGAATTTCTTTATTTTCAATTGAAGATGCAAGCCTTTCGCAAACTTGAAAGGGAGCAATCTAAAGGAGTATCACTACATTATAAATTGCGTGAAATAAAGGATTTTATTTCATCTCTGCCATTCCAACTAACAAATGCCCAGAAAAGGGTTGTGAATGAAATATGCTCAGATTTGAAATCCCCCATAAGAATGAATCGACTTCTTCAAGGAGATGTAGGATCTGGAAAAACAGCGGTGGCGGCCATTTCTCTATATGCATGTGTAACCGCAGGATATCAAGGTGCACTAATGGTGCCGACAGAAATTCTTGCTGAACAACATTTTCAATCACTATCAGGATTATTATCACGAACCAATGTTAATATTGAACTACTTACAAGCTCAGTAAAGGGGAAGAAACGACAGGAGCTATTAGAAAGACTTAAACTAGGTGAGATTCATATATTAATTGGAACGCATGCATTGATCCAAGATGATGTGAATTTCCATAAACTAGGTCTTGTCATCACGGATGAGCAGCATCGTTTTGGTGTCGAACAAAGAAGGATTCTCCGTGAGAAAGGGGAAAGTCCAGATGTCCTTTTTATGACAGCTACTCCGATTCCGAGGACACTTGCTATTACAGTGTTTGGAGAAATGGATGTGTCTATTATTGATGAAATGCCATCAGGACGAAAAGCCATTGAAACGCATTGGGCGAAACACAACATGGTAGATAGAATTTTGGATTTTGTTGAAAAGGAATTAAGTAAAGGCAGACAAGCTTATATTATCTGTCCCTTGATTGAAGAATCAGATAAACTTGACGTTCAAAATGCGATTGATGTTTATGATCTGCTATCCAATTATTTTCATGGGAAATTCAAAGTAGGTCTTATGCACGGTAGACTTCCAGCGACTGAAAAAGAAGAAATTATGAGAGATTTTAGTGAAAATAATATACAACTACTCGTTTCCACAACAGTTGTGGAGGTTGGTGTAAATGTTCCGAATGCAACTGTAATGATCGTATATGATGCTGAAAGGTTTGGTCTATCACAACTCCATCAGCTAAGAGGTAGAGTAGGTCGCGGTAGTGAACAATCGTATTGTATATTACTGGCCGATCCAAAAACAGATGTCGGAAAAGAACGGATGCGCATTATGACTGAGACAAATGATGGATTTGTTCTTAGTGAAAGGGACTTGGAGCTTCGAGGGCCAGGTGACTTTTTCGGTAAAAAACAAAGTGGTCTACCGGAATTTAAAGTTGCAGATATGGTACATGATTATCGTGCGCTTGAGACAGCAAGAAATGATGCAATAAAATTAATTGAACAAAAAGAGTTTTGGACGGAAAAAGAATTCGAACATATGCGCAAATATCTTCAAGATTCCGGTGCATTTTCTGGAGAAAAACTAGACTGAAATATTCATAAGGAGTGGCGTTATTGTTGCGCTAAACTCCTTATTTTTATATACTACTGTTAATACCTAGTCTTAATATCGTGAATGGTGATGAAAAATATGAGAGTATCAAAAAAAGATCGCCAAAGAATGTTGAGCCAAACAATTAATGAAAATCCTTTTATTACAGACGATGAATTAGCAGAAAAATTTTCAGTCAGCGTTCAAACAATTCGGCTGGACCGTATGGAATTGGCGATACCTGAATTAAGAGAAAGAATTAAAAATGTAGCAGAAAAGCATGTTGCGGATGAGGTTAAGGCATTGCCTATAGATGAAGTTATTGGAGAAATCATCGATATTCAGCTTGACCAAACCGCCATATCCATCTTTGATGTACAGCAAGAACATGTCTTCAAACGAAATTCAATCGCTAGGGGGCATCATTTATTTGCACAAGCTAATTCTTTAGCTGTAGCTGTCATTGATGATGAACTTGCCCTTACAGTAAAAGTAAATATTCATTTTACTAGACCTGTAAAAGCAGGTGAAAGAGTAGTCGCAAAAGCAAAGGTACGTAAGCAAGGATGGCCATCTGATAGGACGATAGTGGACGTGATGAGTTACGTTGGAAATGAATTAGTTTTTAAAGGGGAATTTGAAATGTTTCGATCAAGTCTTAAAGAAGGTGGGCCAAAATGAAAATAGCAATAGATGCAATGGGAGGCGACCGTGCCCCTGAGGAAATCATTCAGGGTGTCAATAGGGCTTCCCAAGATTTTTCTGATACCGAATTCTTGTTATATGGTGATGAAGCACAAATAAAAAAATATTTAACCGCTCATAAGAATGTTCAAATTATCCACACAGCAGAAAAAATTGAAGCTACCGATGAACCTGTTAAAGCAATTCGTCGAAAAAAAGATGCTTCTATGGTAATGATGGCACAAGCCGTTAAAAATGGTGAAGCTGACGCATGCATTTCGGCGGGCAATACGGGGGCGCTAATGGCGGCAGGCTTATTTGTCGTGGGAAGGATTAAAGGGATTGATAGACCTGCTCTAGCCCCTACATTACCTACCCTAGATGGAAAAGGCTTTGTTATGCTTGACTTAGGTGCTAATGCTGATGCAAAACCTGAACATTTACTACAATATGCGATTATGGGAAATATATATGCAGAAAAAGTAAGAGGGATTAAAGCACCAAGAGTTGCTTTATTAAATATTGGATCGGAAGAAAACAAAGGTAATGATTTGACTAAAAAAGCATTTGAATTACTAAAATCTGCCAATTTGAATTTTATTGGAAATATTGAATCCCGCGACTTATTGGAAGGACATGCAGATGTTGTTGTAACAGATGGTTTTACAGGGAATGTAGTTTTGAAGTCAATCGAAGGGACGGCATCGTCTGTTTTTTCCATGCTTAAAAATGTAATGACTGGAAGCTTAAAAAATAAACTTGCTGCAAGCCTTCTAATGTCCGATTTAAAAGGCTTGAAAAAAATGATGGACTATACAGAATACGGCGGAGCATGTTTATTTGGCTTAGAGGCACCTGTTATTAAAGCACACGGTTCGTCTAATGCAAATGCAATCTATCATGCTATTCGTCAAACCCGTGAAATGGTAAGACATAAAATATCTGAAACGATTAAGGAAGCTGTAGACGAAGGGAGATCATAAGTATGGGGAAAATAGCATTTGTTTTTCCAGGGCAAGGCTCGCAAACTGTAGGAATGGGGCAAGCCGCTGTTAATGAAAATAAAAAATCAAAAGAAATATTCGAGATAGCTGATAATCGATTAGGAAGGGAGCTTTCTTCGATTATTTTTAACGGGCCACAAGATTTACTCACGAAGACGGTGAATGCACAGCCAGCTCTTTTAACAACAAGTATTGCATTATTGGAATATTTAAAAGAAGAAGGCATTACTCCGGACTATACAGCAGGACATAGCCTTGGGGAATACTCAGCTTTGGTAGCGAGTGGTGCAATTAATTTTTCGGATGCCGTTTATGCCGTTTCAAAACGTGGTGAATTTATGGAAGAAGCGGTTCCAAATGGTGAGGGGACGATGGCGGCAGTATTGGGATTAGATCGAGGCATTCTAAAGGAAATCACAGATACGGTTACAAAAGAAGGACATTCAGTTCAGTTGGCAAATTTAAATTGCCCTGGTCAAATTGTCATTTCCGGATCAGTGTCCGGAGTGGAAAAAGCCGGCGAACTTGCGAAGGAAAATGGAGCAAAAAGAGTTTTACCTTTAAATGTTAGCGGTCCTTTCCATTCAGAGTTAATGAAACCAGCTGCAGAGAAATTTACATCCATTCTAAATGAAATAAATATTATAGATGCTCAAGTTCCTGTAATTACAAATGTTACGGCTAATTCTATTAATAACAAAGAAGATATAAAGGAAAAGTTAATCGAGCAGCTTTATTCCCCAGTATTATGGGAAGATTCAGTCGAGAAAATGATTGAGCTAGGAGTCGATACTTTTATTGAAATTGGTCCGGGGAAAGTTTTATCTGGACTCATTAAAAAAGTAAATAAAAATGTACGTGTTTTTTCAGTACAAGATCCTGATAGTTGTGAAGCTACATTAAATGCGTTGAGAGGTGAAGGCGAATGAAGTTAGAAGGTAAAACAGCAATTGTAACAGGTGCTTCAAGAGGAATTGGTAGAGCAATTGCAATAGCGTTCGCGAAAGAAGGCGCTGATGTCGTTGTCAATTATGCTGGTAGCGAGGAAAAAGCGAAGGAAACGGTAAATGAAATTATTGAAATGGGTAGAAAAGCCTTCGCATTTCAATGTAATATTTCGAATGGTGAATCTGTCCAAGAAATGGTTAAAGAAACGATCCAACAATTTGGGAAATTAGACATTCTTGTAAACAATGCTGGCATTACCCGTGATAACTTACTGATGCGAATGAAGGAAGATGAATGGGATGATGTTATTAATACAAACTTAAAGGGAGTATTCCTTTGTACGAAAGCTGTTACAAGACAAATGATGAAGCAAAGATCTGGAAGAATTATTAACGTATCATCGATTGTCGGAGTAAGCGGAAACCCTGGACAAGCTAATTATGTAGCTGCAAAAGCAGGTGTTATCGGATTAACAAAAACAAGCGCTATGGAATTAGCTCCGAGAGGCATAACTGTAAATGCAATAGCCCCAGGTTTCATTACGACTGATATGACGGACCAACTTCCGGACGATGTAAAAGAAACGATGCTTAAACAAATTCCACTTGGGCAATTTGGTGAAGCGGAAGATATTGCAAATCTTGCGATCTATCTTGCATCAGATGACTCAAAATATATGACAGGTCAAACGCTTCATGTTAACGGTGGAATGTTTATGTAATAAAGATTCACTTTACAAGAAAATTTCTTTTAGGCTTGTTTATCTTTAATGGGATATCCTATATAATGTTTTGAGGGGAGGTGAATCAAATGGCAGATACACTTGAACGCGTAACAAAGATTATTGTTGACCGTTTAGGCGTCGAAGAATCTAAAGTAACGCTTGAAGCTTCTTTTAAAGATGACTTAGGAGCGGATTCCCTAGATGTTGTAGAACTTGTCATGGAATTTGAAGATGAATTTGATATGGAAATTTCCGATGATGATGCAGAAAAGATCGCAACAGTAGGCGACGCTGTCAATTACATAGAAAGTAATAAATAGTCGCTTGAGTAAGTGATGTCCCGCCTGAAAGCAGACGGGACATTTCTACTTTAAATAAGGCTTTTTTCTTAAATTTTGTTGTTTTCAATTTTCAAATGAGTTTTTAATGATTAGAGAAAAGATGTCCGGAACATGATACTAATGGTATTAAATTGTTATTAAAAAACAATCTTCCATAATCAAAACAACAATTTTTGCGAAAAAAGCTTTAAATAAAGGCTTTGTTAAAAAGCATTGTTGATTTTCATATTATGTTTATTGGAGTGTAAATCGACATACAAGGTTAACAGAGTCTAAATAAAAGATGTAGCAAGGTGGATAGCAGATGCGGAAATCATATCGTGAAAAAAATACAATGAATAAAATAATTCGTAGCTTTAAAGAGTTTCAAGAAAAACTTGATCTCCATTTCAATGATGAAAATCTATTAATGCAAGCATTTACACATTCGTCTTATGTGAATGAGCATCGTAAAAAACCATATGAAGATAATGAAAGACTAGAATTTTTAGGCGATGCCGTATTGGAACTATCGGTTTCACAATTTTTGTTTAGAAAATATCCAATGATGAGTGAAGGGGAATTAACTAAGCTGAGAGCGGCAATCGTTTGTGAACCCGCCTTGGTAGGTTTCGCGAATGAACTCAATTTTGGTGAATTCGTTTTACTTGGAAAAGGCGAAGAAATGACGGGGGGACGATCGCGTCCTGCTCTGCTCGCCGATGCATTTGAAGCGTTTATTGGAGCATTATTTCTTGACCAAGGATTGGAAACAGTTATTTCATTTTTAGAAAAGGTTATTTTTCCAAAAGTTGATTTAGGTGCTTTTTCTCATGTGATGGATTTTAAGAGCCAATTACAAGAATATGTCCAAAGAGATGGTTCAGGTGCTTTGGAGTATACGATCCTTCAAGAAGATGGACCTGCCCATAATCGGATATTTGTATCACAAGTATCCTTAAATAATGAAGTGCTTGGAGAGGGAGCCGGCCGTTCCAAAAAGGAAGCTGAACAGCATGCCGCCCAAATGGCTTTAGGGAAGCTGGAAGAGTTTGGATCGAGTGATGTATTTTAATGAAGAATTTGTAAAAGATCATTGCTACGTTTATCATCTTGTGGATTGTAGCGGAATTCAACAGTTCTGTTTGCACTATTATCATTCATAAGAATGTATATTTCCAAAGGTTATAAATGTCTATTTAAAGCTTTAATGTCTAGCTCCAGCGCGTATCGACTAATACATCCGTTTGATAAATCAACATCGATTTGTCCTATCGGACGTATCGTGTTGCCTTATCACGAGGCTGAGACTGAAAAGGAAATTCGACAGACCCACATCCTGTGGGTCTGTACTGTACGTCGATAATCAAGGCGCTTGCGCTTTTTTTTTACAGGGAGTGATATTTTTGTACCTTAAACAACTAGACATAATTGGATTTAAATCCTTTGCAGAAAAAGTGACGATTGAATTTGTTCCAGGAGTAACGGCGGTAGTAGGACCTAACGGAAGTGGAAAAAGTAATATAACAGATTCCATTCGCTGGGTACTAGGTGAGCAATCGGCAAAATCATTACGCGGGGGAAAGATGGAGGATATTATTTTTGCGGGTAGCGATTCCAGAAAACCTCTTAATTTTGCTGAAGTGGCGTTGACTTTAAATAATGAGGATGAGGCATTACCGATAGATTATAATGAGGTTTGTGTAGCTCGACGGGTTTTCAGGACAGGCGAGAGTGAGTATCTATTAAATGGGCAAAGCTGCAGACTAAAAGATATCATCGATCTATTTATGGATTCAGGCCTTGGAAAAGAAGCGTTTTCAATCATAAGCCAAGGGAAGGTTGAAGAAATCTTAAATAGTAAACCCGAAGAAAGAAGGACTATTTTCGAGGAAGCGGCTGGCGTTTTAAAATATAAGACGAGGAAAAAGAAAGCAGAAGGTAAACTACAAGAAACTAGCGATAACCTAAATCGTGTCAACGACATTCTTCATGAACTTGAAAGTCAAATTGAGCCTTTAAAAATACAGGCATCAATCGCTAAAGATTATCTTGAAAAGAAAAAAGAGCTTGAAAATCATGAGGTGGCATTAACAGTACATGAAATTGGAGTTTTGCATGAAAACTGGGAGACCTCAAAACAAGAATTACATAAATTGACAGCAAGAGAAGCGGAACTATCCAAAAAAATTCAAATGAATGAAGAGAAGTTGGAAAACGAAAGAAATAAGCTTGCTTTATATGATGATACAATTGCAAACTTTCAGTCTGAGTTGCTGACAGCGACTAAAGATTTAGAGAAGCTCGAAGGACGACGTGAAGTATTAAAAGAACGAAAACGAAACGCGACTCATAACACTGAGCAGCTGAAAAAAAATATTGATGATGCAAATATAAAAGTGTCTCAAATTACGGAAAAACGTAATGCAACTAAAAATGAAGTAAGCCTAAAAGAAGCAGAAGTTCAGAAATTACAAAAAGAACTTGAAGAGAACAGAAAACAGCTGAGCCAATTAGATGATACGATTGAAGATACGATTGAATCACTAAAAAGCGATTATATTGAAGTACTTAATGAACAGGCTTCTGCCAAAAATGAAATGCAATATTTAGACCAGCAGCTAAATCAACAGATTGCGCGAAGTAATCGTTTAGATGGGGAAAATAAGAAGTTCATTGAGGAAAGAAGTAATATCGCAGAACAACAAAAAGCAAAGATGGAAGAAATGCAATTACTTGAAAAAGAAATTGCAACTCAATTAATTCAATATAATGAAACAAAGAAAAATATTGATTCATTGTCTGAGCATTTAGAAAAACAAACATCCATGCTGAATCAAGCAAATCAGTTTATTCAAAAGGCTCAATCGCGTAAAGAAGCACTTGAAGAAATGGAAGATGATTATACGGGATTTTTTCAAGGTGTTAAAGAAGTATTAAAAGCGAGGGACAATATTCTGCAAGGGATAGAAGGCGCAGTTCTTGAATTAATTCAAGTTCCGAAAGAATATGCTAAAGCAATTGAAATTGCACTCGGCGGCTCAATGCAAAACATCGTCGTTAAAACCGAAAAGGATGCAAGAGAAGCTATACAATTTCTAAAAAGGAAACAATATGGAAGAGCTACTTTTTTACCTTTAAATACGATAAAGGAAAAGAGTATTCAGCCTAGCCAAGAAATGATGATTGCTTCACACCCATCCTTTATCGGCATAGCCTCCAACCTTGTAAAATTTAAGAGTGATTATGCGCCAGCTGTTAATAGTCTTCTTGGAAATATTATTATTGCTAGAGATTTAGCTGGTGCGAATCAGTTAGCAAAAATACTCCAGCATCGTTATAGAATTGTTAGCTTGGATGGGGATGTTGTCAATCCTGGTGGCTCAATGACGGGTGGGGCGTCTAAACAATCGACAGGTTCCTTGCTAGGAAGAAAAAGCGAGTTAGAAGATATAAAAGTAAAGCTGGAAGATATGAAAGAAAAAACTGCTATTCTCCAAGATTCGTGGGAGAAAGCGCGAAATAATTTAACTATTGAAGAAAAGATGCTTGAATCCATTCGTTCAAAAGGTGAAGAGCTTCGCATAAAACAAAATGAAGTAGAATCGACCCTTGCTCAAATAAATATAAATAAAAAGAATATAGATGATCGCCTAGCTGTTTATGATCTTGAAACATCCGAACTAAAAGCGGAGAAAAACAAAATCGATGACAGAATTAAGGCGCTTTCTGAAATAATTTCAACTTGTGAGGGAAAAATCCAGTCTTTAAATGAGCGGATTGAACAATTAACAGTACAACGAAATGATGAAAGAATATCAAAAGATTCATTAGCAAAAGAGATTACAGAATTATCCTCGTTGCTTGCTGTTGCTAGGGAACAATTATCATCTACACGAAATACTTTCCATTCTCTTAACAATGAATTAACGGAATTGACAACACATAAAAATGCTTTAATCGAAGATCTTCAATGGCTTGAAAGTGAAATGACAGGACACTCATCCAATGAAGACGAGCTTGTGGAAGAAGCGCTAAAGAAAAAAGTGGAAAAAGAGGAAATTGAACATAAATTATCCATCCAACGAGAGGAAAGACTTCATCTACAAATTTCAATAGAACAAAGGGAAGCGGAACTTAAAGAGTTGAAAAGAGTTTATAACGGGATTACGGTTATGCTAAAAAATGAAGAAGTAAAAAGCAACCGTTTAGATGTTGAACTTGATAATCTTCTAAATAAATTAAGAGAAGAATATACGTTATCGTATGAAGGTGCAAAGGAAAAATACACTTTAACGTTGCCAGTTGAAGAAACGAGAACGAAAGTAAAACTGATAAAAATTGAAATTGCCGAGTTAGGTTCTGTGAATATGGGCGCTATCGAAGAATATGAAAGAGTTTATGAACGTTATCATTTCCTGAAAGAGCAACAGACGGACTTGTCTGATGCTAAAGATCATTTATTCCAGGTCATGGATGAAATGGATAGTGAAATGGAAAAAAAATTCAGCATGACATTCTTTGATATTCAAAGTGAATTCGAAGGTGTATTTAAAGCATTATTCGGTGGTGGGAGAGCGGAATTAACGCTCACAAATCCTGATGATATGTTAAATACCGGTGTTGATATCGTCGCACAGCCTCCAGGAAAAAAATTACAAAATCTTAGCCTCCTCTCTGGAGGGGAACGTTCCCTGACAGCAATCGCACTATTATTTTCAATATTAAAAATTCGTCCTGTCCCATTTTGCGTGCTCGATGAGGTAGAGGCTGCATTGGACGAAGCGAATGTTCAGAGATTTAGTCATTACCTTACAGAATTTAGTAAGGAAACGCAGTTTATTGTAATCACACATAGGCAAGGAACAATGCAGGGAGCAGATGTTTTATATGGAGTGACGATGCAAGAATCTGGTGTATCGAAAATTGTTTCCGTCAAATTGGAAAAAACGAACGAAATGGTGCAAATATAACGAATCGAGGTCGTGTTAAGTGAGTTTTTTTAAGAAATTGAAAGAGAAATTTACTTCTTCTACTGATCAAGTCTCTACAAAATTTAAAGAGGGGCTAGCGAAAACAAGAAATCAGTTCTCTGGAAAAATAAATGATCTTGTTTCACGTTATCGCAAGGTCGATGAAGATTTTTTTGAGGAGCTTGAAGAAATTTTAATTCAAGCAGACGTTGGATTTGAAACTGTAATGGAAATAGTGGAACAACTAAAAATTGAGGTTAAGAAAAGAAATATTAAAGATCCTGTGGAAGTTCAATCGGTCATCTCAGAAAAATTAGTCGAAATATATGAATCTGGAAACGAATATTCAAATCAATTGAATATTCAAGATGAAGGGTTAACTGTTATTTTAGTTGTTGGAGTAAATGGTGTTGGAAAAACAACGACGATTGGAAAGCTCGCACATAAGCTTATAGAAGATGGAAAAAAAGTAATGCTTGCTGCAGGTGATACTTTTCGTGCTGGTGCAATTGACCAATTGGAGGTATGGGGTGAACGTGTAGGAGCAGATGTCATCAAGCAAGCTGAAGGCTCTGACCCTGCAGCAGTTATGTATGATGCTTTACAAGCTGCAAAATCTCGTAATGTTGATGTGCTTATTTGTGACACAGCTGGAAGATTACAAAATAAAGTAAACTTAATGAAAGAATTAGAAAAGGTAAAACGCGTTATTGAGCGAGAAGTTCCAGAAGCTCCTCATGAAGTGTTATTAGTTTTGGATGCAACAACTGGCCAAAACGCTTTAATACAAGCTAAAACCTTTCAAGAAGCTGTTCGTGTTAGTGGGATTGTGTTATCCAAGCTAGACGGTACGGCAAAGGGCGGAATAGTAATTGCCATCCGCAACGAACTAAACATTCCTGTAAAGTTTGTTGGACTTGGGGAGAAAATGGATGACCTTCAAGAATTTGACGCAGAAAAATATGTGTACGGACTTTTTTCTGATGCAATAGAATCATCCGAGAATCTTGATTAATAATGAGTTCGCGTTTTATATCTCAAGGATGTTGACTTTTTTATAATAGAAATGTATGATTTGGGTGTAAAGGATTTTAACTTAACAAGGGGGATTTGTATGACAATGCTAGAGAAAACAACACGCATTAATTATTTGTTTGATTTTTATCAAGCGCTGTTGACTCCTAAGCAACGTAGTTATATGTCCCTATATTATCTCGATGACCTTTCACTTGGTGAAATTGCGGATGAATATGAGGTAAGCCGCCAAGCGGTATACGATAATATTAAACGCACGGAAGCCATGCTTGAGGAATATGAAGAAAAATTGCAGTTGTTCCAAAAATTTCTGGAGCGCAGCAATATTATCGAGCAAATGGAAAAAAGTTTGTCTCTTGGAAAGTTGGACACTTCCAAGATAGAACATTCATTAGTACTGCTTAAGGAATTGGATTAGGGGGCGGCAAAATGGCATTTGAAGGATTAGCCGACCGGTTGCAAGCGACAATGCAAAAAATCCGGGGTAAAGGAAAAATAACGGAAGCTGACGTGAAGGCAATGATGCGTGAAGTTCGCCTTGCATTGCTAGAAGCGGATGTTAATTTCAAGGTCGTTAAGCAATTTATTTCAAAAGTAAGTGAAAGAGCAGTCGGTCAGGAGGTAATGAAAAGCCTCACTCCCGGCCAACAAGTCATCAAAGTTGTAAAGGAAGAACTTACAGAACTGATGGGCGGCGAACAAAGCAAAATTGCGGTTGCTAGTAGACCGCCGACTGTCATCATGATGTCTGGACTGCAAGGGGCAGGTAAAACAACGACAACTGGAAAGCTGGCCAATTTATTGAGGAAGAAATACAATAGAAAGCCATTACTCGTTGCCGCTGATATTTATCGACCTGCTGCAATTAAACAATTGGAGACACTTGGAAAACAATTAGATCTCCCTGTTTTTTCTTTGGGTGACAAAGTAAGCCCTGTGGAAATTGCTCAAAAGGCTATAGAGAAAGCTAAAGAAGATCATCATGATTATGTTCTTATTGATACTGCAGGAAGACTGCATATTGATGAAGAACTAATGAATGAACTGAAAGAAATTAAAGAAGTCGCAAAGCCTGATGAAATTTTCCTCGTAGTTGATGCTATGACAGGGCAAGACGCAGTAAATGTTGCACAAAGTTTTAACGAGTTACTTGACATTACCGGAGTTGTTCTCACGAAGCTTGACGGAGATACACGTGGTGGTGCGGCATTATCCATTCGTTCTGTTGCCGAAAAACCGATTAAGTTTGTAGGTATGGGCGAAAAAATGGATGCTTTGGAGCCTTTCCATCCAGAGCGGATGGCCTCAAGGATACTTGGAATGGGTGACGTGCTTACCTTAATTGAAAAGGCTCAAGCTTCAGTAGATGAAGAAAAAGCGAAAGAATTGGAGCAAAAGTTCCGTACTGCTTCATTTACGTTGGATGATTTCCTCGATCAATTAGGTCAGGTTAGAAATATGGGACCTCTCGACGAGTTATTAAAAATGATGCCTGGGGCCAATAAAATTAAAGGTATGAATAATCTTCAAGTAGATGAGAAACAAATTAGTCATGTCGAAGCAATCATTCGTTCTATGACGACAACAGAAAAAGAACAGCCAGAAATTATTAATGCAGGTAGACGTCGACGTATTGCAAAAGGAAGCGGCACAACTGTTCAAGAAGTTAATCGTCTTCTAAAGCAATTTGACGAAATGAAAAAAATGATGAAACAAATGACTGGCATGCAGCAAAAAGGGAAGAAGCGCGGAGGCTTTAAATTACCTTTTATGTAAATTATTTTAATGTGTTAAGAAAAAATACTTTACAAACAAATAAAACATCTGATATTATACTATCTTGTGTGAAACTATTCGGAGGTGCTATTAAAATGGCAGTAAAAATTCGTTTAAAACGTATGGGAGCAAAAAAATCTCCTTTCTATCGTATTGTTGTAGCTGACGCTCGTTCTCCACGTGATGGACGTATCATTGAAGAAATTGGAACATATAATCCAGTCTCTCAACCAGCTCAAGTTGCAATTAATGAAGAAACAGCTCTTAAATGGCTTCAAGATGGTGCAAAACCATCTGACACTGTTCGCAACTTATTTTCTAAGCAAGGCATCATGGAAAAATTCCATAACGTAAAGAATAGTAAGTAATTGTGATAGTCATGAATAATCTAATTTTGTCGATTGTAAAGCCGATTGTTGATTATCCCGATGAGGTTCGGGTACGTGAAGTAGTAGAAGATCAACGTATTACGTATCACCTTTCCGTGCATGAACATGACATTGGAAAAGTGATTGGGAGACATGGTAGAGTTGCAAAAGCAATTAGAACAGTAGTCTATGCCGCAGCAGGATTAAAACAACATAAGAAGGTTTACATGGAAATCGACGAATAGGGAGGCATAATACCTCCCTTTTTTGTTTATTATTACGTAGCTTTGTTAAAAGTTTATTATTGGTAGCGGTGGCGGGAGATTCCTGCAGGAAAAACGGGTTACTAAGGATCCACAGGGGCAAACACTCGAGGTCATAAAACAACATCGCTAGGGAAGTTAAAGAACAACTCCTGAGCTAGAGAACGTTTACTTGTCGCTCCTGAACAAATTCTACCGCTTTTCTAACCTCGTCATGATTCCTCTATCTCAGTCAATGCATAAATAATTCATACGTTACTAGAAAGTCGTTTCCATTATTACTGTGGCCATGGAAAATACGTATCCGGAGCGAAAATCAACCGATAAGTTTAACATAGCAATTTACATATACAAGTCTAGCGGAGGATGATATTATGAGAATTCTCCAAACCGTTTCTGTTAAACAGGTTTTAACAGAAATGAGTAAGTATAAACTACTAAAAAAATATAAAAATAATAAACAACAGCTGAAAAAGGAATGCGACCAGCTTCTTTTTGAGATGAAAAAATTAGAGAGAACACGTAAGTTTACTCAAACTGGATTGAAAACCCAGTTTGACAAAGAAATTGCAATGCGCAAGGAAAAAGTTAAGCTGATAGACTTTCAAATCGAACAGCTTGATTTGCTACCAATTGGAAGTGAACTTCACGATCAAGATATACAAGCGATTATTGATATTAAAGTTGGAGATAATTGGGAAGAAATAACAAAAGGGAAAACGATTGTTATAACAGATGGGATCATCACGGAAATACGGGAGAGGTGAAAGTATGAATTGGTTTAATGTGGGAAAAATTGTAAACACTCACGGTATTAAAGGGGAAGTAAGGGTAATTTCGAAAACGGATTTTCCAGAAGAAAGATACGCCCCAGGGAGCCTACTTTATCTTTTTTTACCAAAGAAAAAAGAGCCTATCGAATTAATTGTAAACACCCATCGTAAACATAAAAATTTTGATTTACTTACATTTGAAAACTATTCAAATATAAATGATGTCGAACTTTGGAGAGAAGGCATTTTAAAGGTTACTGAGGAACAACTAAATGATTTGCCTGAGGGTGAATACTATTTTTACGAAATTATTGGATGTACTGTCATTACAGAAGACGAAGAAGAAATTGGCATAGTGAAAGAAATTCTCTCACCAGGAGCAAACGATGTATGGGTTGTTAAAAGAAAAGATGGCAAGGAATTTCTGATTCCTTACATAGAAGATGTGGTTATAGATATTTCGGTAGAGGATAAGAGAATTATTATTAATCCAATTGAAGGGTTACTAGAGTAATGAAAATAGATGTATTAACTTTATTTCCAGAAATGTTTTCAGGGGTCTTCGGTTCATCCATTTTGAAAAAAGCAGTAGAAAAAGAGGCGGCCTCTTATAATGTTGTAAATTTTCGAGAGTTTTCAAATGATAAGCATAAAACTGTCGATGACTATCCATATGGCGGGGGAGCCGGAATGGTTTTAAAGCCTCAGCCAATCTTCGATGCAGTTGATCATTTAAAAAAGGATAGTAAAGCGAATCCTCGCATCATTTTGCTTTGTCCTCAAGGGGAAACATATACTCAGAAAAAAGCGGAAGAATTGGCAAAAGAGGATCATTTAATTTTTATTTGTGGTCATTATGAAGGATACGATGAACGGATAAGAGAAAATCTAGTCTCAGATGAAATATCGATTGGTGATTATGTTTTGACTGGCGGCGAACTTGGTGCGATGGTTGTAATAGATTCAGTCGTTCGCTTGCTGCCCGGTGTGCTTGGAAATGAGGATTCACCTATTTATGATTCTTTTTCATCAGGATTATTAGAACATCCCCATTATACTCGTCCAGCTGATTTCAGAGGGATGAAAGTCCCGGAAGTCCTTTTATCCGGGAACCATCAGAAAATAAATGAGTGGCGTGAAAATGAGTCACTCAAAAGAACAAAAAGTAGACGTCCTGATTTACTAGAAGAATACCTCCGAGAAAAAAATAAAAAAGTTGATCATCTAGACTAAGATTTCTTAAAAGTTACAATTGCAATCAATATATGTGTATGTTAATATAGTTTTTGTGGCTAAGGCTGATAAGCCTTGTTAAGCCTGTAACAACGGTGTTCCGCTGCATGTTTCCCGTTTGCAAGAGCGTCGGTTGGAAGGAGATGAATACGATGCACAAAATTATTGAAGAAATTACTAAAGATCAACTTCGCAATGATCTTCCGGCATTTCGCCCTGGTGATACTGTTCGTGTCCATGTTAAAGTTGTTGAGGGTACACGTGAAAGAATTCAGTTATTCGAAGGGTTAGTGATTAAACGCCGTGGTGGCGGTATCAGTGAAACTTTCACTGTCCGTAAAATATCTTATGGTGTAGGGGTTGAGCGTACATTCCCTGTTCACACTCCAAGAATTGCGAAGCTAGAATTAGTGCGTCGCGGTAAAGTTCGCCGTGCGAAGCTTTACTATCTACGTAAATTACGTGGAAAAGCAGCTCGTATCAAAGAAATTCGATAAAAAGATTGTTTTATTCTATGGTCATCATGACTGGAATGTAACAATGGCAAAAAAGGAAAAGGAGCTTGTAATCAAGCTCCTTTTATTCATATTTGATAACCGTATAAGAAAATATACTTATTATGATAAATATCAAATGATTAATGTTTATTTTTCATATACAATAGTGTATACATAAGTAAAAGCTATTAATGATTTGACTTTATTGGATGGTGAAACGATGACTAAAGAAAAAAATGAACTATGGGAATGGACGAAAGCACTCCTTATTGCGATTGGACTGGCAGCTATCATTAGGTATTTTCTATTTGCTCCGATTGTTGTTGATGGTTACTCTATGATGCCTACTCTTCATAATGGGGATCGAATGATTGTTAATAAACTTGGAAAACCACAGAGGTTTGATATCATCGTTTTCCATGCACCGGAACAAAAAGATTATATAAAGCGTGTAATAGGATTACCGGGCGATACAGTTGAATATCGTGATGATACGCTCTATATTAATGGTAAACCTTATGCAGAGCCGTATTTGGATGCTTACAAAAGTCAAATAGTTGAAGGACCGTTAACGGAAGATTTTACATTAGAAGAAACTCCCGTTGGTCAAAAGACAGTACCTGAAGGCGAACTATTTGTGATGGGTGACAATCGCAGATCAAGTAAAGATAGTAGACATATTGGCTCTATCCCGCTAGAAAAAGTTATAGGAGATACAAATATAGTTTATTGGCCTTTTAAAGATATTAGATATGTTAAATAGATGGTTGGAGGAATAGATTCATGACAATACAATGGTTCCCTGGGCATATGGCAAAAGCTCGCAGGGAAGTGACAGAAAAACTTAAATTAGTCGATATAATATTTGAACTAGTTGATGCAAGAATCCCTGAATCATCCTCTAATCCTATGCTGCAAGAGATTATTCAACATAAACCAAGACTAATTTTATTAAATAAAGCGGATATGGCAGATCGCACATTAACGAATCAATGGATTAACTTTTATGCAGAAAATGGCCAAATGGCTTTGTCTATCAATTCACAAGCCGGGACAGGTGTAAAAGAAATTGTGAAAGCTGCTGAAAAAATTTTACAAGAAAAAATAGAACGTCAAAGGGCAAAAGGAATAAGACCTAGGGCAATCAGAGCAATGATTGTTGGCATTCCTAATGTGGGAAAATCAACTTTGATCAATCGACTAGCAAAACGTAATATAGCAAAAACAGGGAATACACCCGGTGTCACAAGGGCTCAGCAGTGGATAAAAGTTGGTAAAGAACTCGAACTCCTTGATACTCCAGGGATTTTATGGCCGAAATTTGAAGATCCCGAAACGGGGTATAAGCTAGCTTTGACAGGAGCAATTAAGGATACATTGCTTAATATGCAAGATATTGCCGTTTTTGGTCTTACATATTTGCAAGAGTGTTATCCTGAAAGACTGTTAGAACGTTATCAATTAACTGAGTTCCCGGAAGAAATATCCGTATTATTTGATAAGATTGGTCAGCTAAGAGGATGTCTTACTTCGGGTGGAGAGGTAGATTATGACAAAACAGCTGAAATCGTCATAAGAGATCTTAGAATGCAAAAATTTGGCAATCTAACCTTTGATATCCCGGAAAGAAAGCCTGAATAAGATCCCGTAATGGGGTCTTACATTTTTTTTATGGAGATAGAAAATGATAAAAACATCAATCCAAGAAATAAGAAAACTAATTGAAAATGTTCAAGATGAGAATGATCCGTTATTGGAAGAACTATCAGTAGATTCAAGAAAAGGAGTAAAAGATTTACTGGATAAATGGCATCAAAAGAGAAAGCAGGAAAAAGCTGATCGTGAACATTATAAATTAATGGAAGCTTATGAAGTAAAGGCAAGGTCAGAAGGTTTTACATTCATTGCTGGTATTGATGAAGTTGGCCGTGGTCCTCTTGCCGGTCCTGTTGTATCAGCCGCTGTAATCCTTGAAGAAACCTCATATATTCAAGGGTTGAATGATTCCAAAAAATTAACAGAGAAAAAACGTGAAGAATTGTTCAAAGAAATAATGGCTATTGCAGTTTCGGTTGGAATTGGTATTGTTTCGGCGGATGAAATCGATAAAGTTAATATTTATGAGGCTACTAAAAAATCCATGTTGGCAGCTGTACAAAATTTAAGTATCCAACCAGATTATTTATTATTAGATGCAATGAAAATAAATAGTATTTATCCTGAAACATCAATCGTTAAAGGAGATGCCAAAAGTGTATCGATTGCTGCAGCCTCTATTGTTGCGAAGGTAACAAGAGACCGAATGATGAAGGAATATCATAATCAGTATCCTCAATATGGTTTTCATTTACATATGGGCTACGGTACAAAGCTTCATCTTGACGCATTAAACGAACATGGACCATGTCCAATACATAGAAATACATTTGCTCCAATAAAAAAACTGTTTGAATAGAGGTGGCACAATAATGGTCATGCAAGCAGTCATGAGAGCTTTGTTTCAAAATCAAGATTCTCTTCCTCAAAGCTCTTTCCAATTTAGGGAAGGGCAGATTTTTTATGGCGTTATTCAAAAACTATTTCCAAATCAGCACGCAGAAATCCGAATGGGTGTCCATAAACTAATCGCAAAATTAGAAGTTCCGTTATCAGTTGGGAAAGGTTATTGGCTTCAAGTAACCTCTAATGAGGGTGCTCCTAAGTTAAAACTTCTTAATCCTTCTAACCAAATTAGTATAACTGAGAAAGAATCAACAGCTAATCTATTACAGCAATTAGGGCTTCCAAACGATAAAAATAACCAATCATTAGTTAGACTTTTAATAAACGAACATTTATTTTTAACAAAAGAGGAACTTGTTCGTGCTGCTCAACTTATTAAGCAATCACATAATCCAGAAGATGGACTTCAAATTATTAAATTCATGTCTCAAAGAAATTTGCCATTTAATGAAAGCATTTTTCATTCACTCATAGCATCGGGAAAAAATGAATCGACGGCACATTTATTAAAATCCTTACAAGCTTCATTAACAGTTGAAGAGAGTCACCTTAATTCAGCAGGAAAAGAAATCTTAAGATTGCTAAAATCTTGGGAAACAGAAAATGTAGAACAATTACCATATACACGGCAAGATGCATTAAGGACTATGAAACAATGGCTGCAAAGAACAGGGATTTTTTATGAAAATACGTTACTAAGTCGTGAGATTCAATATGAATCGTTGAAAGAAACTATTAAACCGTTATTAGTAGCATTTCAACAAGAATCTCAAACCATCCAAAGCGAAGCCAAAACAATTGCCGAGCAACTATTATTTAGAATGAATGGTTTTCAATTACAATCATCGGAAAATGGACCAATTCATCATCTTTTATTTGAAATTCCCATTAATCTAGGGCGTTATCAATCTGAGCTCGTCATGCAATGGTCTGGGAAAAAGACGGATGAAGGTAAAATTAGCTCAGATTTTTGTCGGATTATTTTTTATCTAAATTTGGAGTATTTGAAGGAAACAATGGTTGATATGCAGGTGCAAAATCGTATTGTAACAGTAAGCATCTTGAATGACAGTAATGAACTACAAAAACTCTCGAAGGAAATGTTGCCCGCGGTAGCATCTGGATTGAAGGAATTGGGGTATCAATTGTCTTCATTGAATTTTAAAGTACCTGATGATCTTAAGAAACGAGATTCCAAGAGTAATATTTATCATTCAAAACAATCCTACATGGGAGTGGATATTAGAATATGAGTAATCGAAGGGATCTACCAATAAACGAAGCTGTAGCTCTACACTATATGAGTGATGTACACGAAGCTCCAATTGTACTAGCTAAGGGAAAAGGGGTCATCGCGGACAATATATTAGCTATAGGGAGAGAGCTCGATATTCCTGTTCAACAAGATCCAACTCTTGTAGAGTTATTAGGTCAATTAAATATTAACGAAACAATCCCTGAGGATTTGTATAATGCGGTTGCTGAAATTTTTGCATTTATATATTGGTTGGATAAACGAAAAGGAAACGTCCATCAATAATATTGGACATCCGATAAGCGTTTTAATACAATATATAAGGCAATCTATTTTTAGACATTGTGATTGGAGGATGCAAAATGAATATCCATGAATATCAAGGTAAGGAAATCCTCAGAAAATATGGGGTTTCTGTACCTAATGGAAAAGTTGCTTTCACGGTTGAAGAAGCTGTTGAAGCAGCAAAAGAGCTTGGTTCCGCTGTAAGTGTTGTAAAAGCGCAAATTCATGCTGGTGGCCGAGGTAAAGCTGGCGGTGTAAAAGTAGCTAAAAACTTAGATGAAGTACGTACATATGCCAAAGAAATACTAGGGAAAACTCTAGTTACTCATCAAACAGGACCGGCTGGGAAAGAAGTTAAACGCCTGTTGATTGAAGAAGGCTGTGATATTAAGAAGGAGTATTATGTTGGTTTAGTTGTGGACCGTGCTACGGATCGTGTCGTCTTAATGGCTTCAGAAGAAGGCGGTACTGAGATTGAAGAAGTAGCAGCAAATACACCTGAAAAAATCTTTTATGAAGTAGTGGATCCAATTGTAGGATTAACAGGATTCCAAGCGCGTAGAATCGCATTTAATATTAATATTCCAAAAGAGCTTGTCGGCAAGGCTGCTAAATTTATGATTAGTCTATACCGTGCCTTTGTAGACAATGATTGCTCCATTGCAGAAATCAATCCATTAGTTGTTACTGGTGATGGTAACGTTATGGCTCTTGATGCAAAATTGAATTTTGATTCTAATGCTCTCTACAGACATAAAGATATTCTTGAATATCGTGACCTTGATGAAGAAGATGAAAAAGAAATCGAGGCATCTAAATATGATTTAAGCTATATTTCACTTGATGGAAATATCGGTTGTATGGTAAATGGTGCTGGCCTTGCAATGGCTACTATGGACATCATTAAATATTACGGCGGGGATCCCGCTAACTTCCTTGATGTTGGGGGCGGTGCGACAGCTGAGAAAGTAACGGAAGCATTTAAAATTATCCTTTCGGATGAGAATGTTAAAGGTATTTTTGTAAATATCTTTGGTGGGATTATGAAATGTGACGTTATTGCAACTGGTGTTGTTGAAGCAGCTAAACAAGTAGGACTTGAAGTACCACTTGTTGTAAGACTAGAAGGAACGAATGTTGATTTAGGTAAGAAAATATTGAATGAATCCGGATTAAACATCATTGCTGCTGAATCAATGGCAGACGGTGCCCAAAAGATTGTTGGATTAGTCGGTTAATAACAATTTGTGACTACACTGTCTGCACCGAGAAAACTGAAAGGTAGGGAAAATAATGAGTGTTTTTGTCAATAAAGATACGAAAGTAATCGTGCAAGGAATCACAGGATCTACTGCACTTTTCCATACGAAACAAATGCTTGAATATGGCACGAAAATAGTCGGCGGCGTAACACCTGGTAAAGGTGGAACAGAAGTTGAAGGAGTTCCTGTTTTTAACACTGTAGAAGAAGCAGTAAAAGCTACGGGAGCTAATGCATCCGTTATTTATGTTCCGGCACCATTTGCTGCAGATGCGATTTTAGAAGCAGTAGACGCTGAACTGGATCTTGTCATTTGTATTACAGAACATATTCCTGTTCTTGACATGGTAAATGTAAAACGTTATATGGAAGGTAAGAAAACACGTCTTGTCGGACCGAACTGTCCTGGAGTCATCACATCGGATGAATGTAAAATCGGAATTATGCCAGGGTATATTCATACAAAAGGCCATGTAGGAGTAGTATCTCGTTCTGGTACTTTAACATATGAGGCTGTTCATCAGTTAACTCAAGCTGGAGTAGGTCAATCTACTGCAGTCGGAATCGGGGGAGACCCTGTTAACGGAACAAACTTTATCGATGTGTTAAAAGCATTTAATGAAGATCCTGAAACTGAAGCTGTCATCATGATCGGTGAAATCGGCGGTACAGCTGAAGAAGAAGCTGCAATATGGGTTAAAGCTAACATGACTAAGCCAGTTGTTGGCTTTATTGGTGGACGTACTGCACCTCCTGGGAAACGTATGGGACATGCCGGTGCCATCATTTCCGGTGGTAAAGGTACAGCTGATGAAAAAATCCGCGTTATGAATGAGTGCGGCATTGAAGTTGCAGATACACCATCAGTTATCGGAGAAACACTTATTAAAGTGTTAAAAGATAAAGGTCTGTACGAAAAGTGTAAAACACACTAAAATATAATCATTTCACCAAAATAGCCTCTCATTAAGAGGGGCTATTTTGTAAATCTTATTAAAGGAGTTTGGTTGATATTTTTAACAAAAAGCTGTTCCACCTCGTTCATTCCAGTTTTTTAACGAATTCATCCATTAGAAAGCTTCTAAAACATAATCCCCAATTGAAAAATCTTTACAAGATGCCCCTAACACAACTTAAACAAATTTTTCAATTCGATTCCAGTTCAATGGAAAAATTCACTAAAGAATTCTTATCCATCGATGTGCATAAACTTATTAAACTATATAACTCTAAAAACATATTTTATATTACTTATAATGATCCTGAATATCCAAGGCAATTAAAAGAAATTCATGACCCTCCCCTTATCTTATTTTATATGGGAGACAAATCCTTATTATCCAAGCCCTCCATTGCTGTTGTTGGGGCTCGAGCAGCTAGTCAATATGCACTTAAGGGACTTGATTTTATTTTGCCTCAATTAATAAAGAATAATATAGTTATAGTAAGTGGGTTAGCAAAAGGAACAGATACGTATGCGCACGAAAAAACGATCAACTTTGGAGGAAAGACGATTGCAGTTCTTGGTGGAGGATTTTTTCATTTATATCCTTCAGAAAATAAAGCGCTTGCAGGAAAAATAGTCAAAAACCATTTGCTTTTATCTGAATATCCTCCAATAATTAAGCCAGAAAGATGGCATTTTCCGATGAGGAATCGCATTATAAGTGGACTTGCAAAAGGAACAGTAGTAATTCAGGCAAAAAAGAGAAGCGGTTCGTTAATAACGGCAGATATGGCATTAGAAGCCGGCAGGGAAGTTTTCGCATTGCCTGGACCAATCAACGATTCACTTTCTGAAGGAACGAATCATCTCATACAACAGGGTGCTAAATTAGTTACTTCCGGAAGTGATATTTTAGAAGAAATAATTTTAGACTAAACATAAGCCTTTTCGTTTTGAGCCTTGTAAAATCAATTGTTAATTAAATTACTACGGTGATTGCAGCGGAAACCAACATAAAAGTTCAACGGACCAAAAATAAAAAGCTTGCATTTACTTATATTGTAAGTTAGATTTTTCATAACTATTTTTGTATAAAACATAAAGATCATTTACTCGCTACGATATTCTTCATTGACAAAATGTTCTTTCCCATATAGTATTTACTCTGATTTATAGGGAGGATTGTGTATGTCGGATTACTTAGTAATTGTGGAATCGCCTGCAAAGGCTAAAACAATAGAACGTTATCTAGGAAAAAAATATAAAGTAAAAGCGTCCATGGGGCATGTAAGAGATCTTCCGAGAAGCCAAATGGGTGTAAATGTAGAGGAAAATTATGAACCAAAATATATTACGATTAGAGGAAAAGGACCTGTTCTAAAAGATTTAAAAACTGCAGCGAAAAAAGCAAAAAAAGTATTCCTCGCTGCTGACCCCGACCGCGAAGGTGAGGCAATTGCATGGCACTTAGCGCATAGCTTGGATGTAGATGTTACATCAGATTGTCGTGTAGTATTTAATGAAATAACTAAAGATGCCATTAAAGAGTCTTTTAAGCATCCTCGTCCAATTAATATGGACTTAGTTGATGCCCAACAAGCTAGAAGAGTGTTAGATAGACTTGTTGGCTATAATATTAGTCCACTTTTTTGGAAAAAAGTAAAAAAGGGACTTAGTGCGGGACGAGTACAATCTGTCGCGGTACGTTTAATCATTGACAGAGAAAATGAAATTAAGAAATTTATTCCTGAGGAATATTGGTCTATAGAAGGAGAGTTTAAAAAGAATAAAGAACTTTTTCAAGCTATGTTTTATGGATTAAACGATAAAAAAACAAAGCTTAGCAATAAAGATGATGTTGATTCCATCATGAACAAATTAAATGGCGATACCTTTCAAGTAGAATCAGTCGAAAAGAAGGAGAGAAAGAGAAATCCTGCTTTGCCATTTACTACTTCTTCATTACAGCAGGAAGCTGCAAGAAAATTGAACTTCAGGGCAAAAAAGACGATGATGCTAGCGCAGCAATTATACGAAGGAATAGCTATTGGCAAGGAAGGCACCGTCGGACTTATCACTTATATGAGAACTGATTCTACAAGAGTCTCCGAAGTGGCTCAGAAAGAAACAGCCGAATTTATTGAGGCTAAGTTTGGCAAAGACTATATAAAATATACCAATCAAAAGGATAAAAAACAGACGAATGCTCAAGATGCCCACGAAGCAATTAGACCTACCAGTACTTTAAGGAATCCGGATTCCGTTAAAGCATACTTAAGCAGAGATCAATATCGTTTGTATAAGTTAATATGGGATCGATTTGTGGCGAGTCAAATGGCACCTGCCGTTATGGATACAATGGCTGTAACTTTAAAAAATGGTGAAGTTTATTTTCGCGCAAATGGATCAAAAATAAAATTTCCTGGCTTCATGAAAGTTTATGTAGAGGGAACGGACGATCAACAAGAAGAGAAAGAAAACATGCTCCCGCAATTGGCTGTAGGTGACAAGGTTAATGCTGAAAAGCTAGTTCCCAAACAGCATTTTACACAACCTCCTCCAAGGTATACAGAGGCAAGACTAGTAAAAACACTTGAAGAACTTGGAATAGGCAGACCATCTACGTATGCTCCGACACTAGATACCATTCAAAAACGTGGATATGTTGCACTTGATAATAAACGATTTGTCCCTACTGAACTGGGAGAAATTGTTCATGAAATAATGATGGAATTTTTCCCTGAAGTAATCGATGTAGAATTTACTGCAAAGATGGAAAATGAGTTAGATGAAATTGAAGAAGGCAAAATTAAGTGGGTTTCAATCATTGATGAATTTTATCAAGGATTTGAGAAAAATTTAAAAAAAGCTGAACTCGAAATGCAAGAAGTGGAAATAAAAGATGAATATGCGGGCGAGGATTGCGAAAACTGCGGAAATCCTATGGTTATAAAAATGGGGCGTTTTGGAAAATTTATGGCGTGCAGTAATTTTCCGGATTGCCGCAATACGAAGCCAATCGTTAAACAAATTGGTGTCCAATGTCCAAAATGTAAAGAAGGACATATTATTGAAAGAAAAAGTAAAAAGAAAAGAATATTTTACGGATGTGATCGTTACCCATCCTGTGATTTTGTCTCATGGGATAAACCACTCGAACGGCCATGTCCAAAATGCAACGGCGTTTTAGTCGAGAAAAAACTTAAAAAAGGGATTCAAGTCCAATGTACAGAGTGTGATTATAAAGAGAAACAAGTTCAATAATTAAATAAGTCCCTAATATTAAGCAGGTGAAGAAAAATCATTCGTTTTTCTCCACCTGCTTTTGGATTTTTAGGATCATTTGCTGAAATTAGCTGGCGGATGCTTCGCTACATTCATAATATTGTGGGCCAAAGCCACAATTCCATTTTAAAAAATATGCCATGCTGGAGCCCAATGCTAATAATTTGCACCCATTGATTGGAGCGGGAGGCGGGAAGACATTGCGTGATTACAGGTTAGGGAGACCCCGAAGGCGACTTCTGTGACGAGGCTCCCCGGCACGCCCTGCGGAAAGCAAAGCGCCTGAAGCCCAAAGCCCTTTTTAATTTTTCGGCTTAAAAATGTTATTTAATCGATGAATAGTGTAAAATGCAATAAGAATATATAACTTAAAATTCATAAGATATAAATGCTGTCTATATCATATCTAATCATAATTTCAAAAAAATGTGGTAAATGGTAAATGTTAGTAGTGACAATTCAAAACTTTGTGAAAAATTTGTAACATTCATTGCATTGACCGTTAAATTGTGTTAATATTTAGTAGCCTTTGAGAGGTGAAGCGATGAATAAGTTTTCAGATGAATCAGTTTACTCTTTTATTGAATATTTGCAAATTGAACGCAATTATTCGGAGTACACAATTGACTTTTATAAAAAGGACATCGAGCAATTTTCTTTGTTCATGAATGCACAAGGAATACGATCGTTTTCTGATGTTGAATATTTTGATGCCCGACTTTATGTTACTGAACTTTACCATCAAAAACTAGCGCGGGCTAGTGCATCTAGAAAAATTTCATGTCTTCGAAGTTTTTATAAGTTTCTTTTAAGGGAAGGATTAGTAAAAGAGAATCCTTTTTCGCTCATTATCCAACCAAAATCCGGAATAAAGATTCCAAGTTTTTTCTATGAAAAAGAAATGGATTTACTTTTTGAAGCTTGTATGGAATCCACGCCTTTAAGTATAAGAAATCTTGCATTAATAGAATTGTTGTATGCCACAGGTACAAGGGTTAGTGAATGTGCCAAGATTCAACTGAAGGATATTGATTTTGATTTTTCGACCATTCTTGTCAAAGGAAAAGGCCGGAAAGAACGTTATGTTCCTTTTGGGAGTTTTGCAAATGAGGCATTACAAAAATACATACAACATGGGGCAAGAAAAGAATTATTAAATGGTCTGGAAGATCACCAATTTTTATTTGTTAATTCGCGAGGTGGTCCTCTTACAGAACGTGGGATTCGCCATATTTTGAAAACGGTGATTGAATCTGCATCATTGACTGGAAAAATTCATCCGCATATGATTAGGCATTCCTTTGCAACTCATTTGCTTAACAATGGTGCAGATATGAGAACTGTCCAAGAATTGTTAGGCCACGCCCATTTATCGTCCACTCAAGTGTATACTCATGTAACAAAAGAACATTTGCGAAAAACGTATATGAACCATCATCCTAGGGCATGAGCATAAAAGCAGGGAGGAAAAGGATAATGAACCAATTTCATGCTACAACTATATTTGCCGTCCAGCATAACGGAAAATGTGCCATGGCCGGTGATGGTCAGGTCACATTTGGAAATGCTGTCGTCATGAAGCATACGGCAAGAAAGGTTCGAAAACTTTTTAATGGTAAAGTTTTGGCGGGCTTTGCCGGTTCCGTAGCTGATGCTTTCACTTTATTTGAAAAATTCGAAGGTAAGCTTCAAGAATACAATGGAAATCTTCAGCGGGCCGCAGTGGAATTGGCTAAAGAATGGAGAAGCGATAAAGTATTACGAAAGCTTGAAGCTATGCTGATTGTTATGGATAATGATACTCTTTTGCTTGTATCTGGTACTGGGGAAGTCATTGAGCCAGACGATGGAATTCTAGCCATTGGATCTGGAGGTCATTATGCATTGGCGGCTGGAAGAGCACTTAAAAACTATGGAGCCGATCATTTGTCTGCAAAGGAAATGGCACAAGCAGCTTTAGAAATTGCAGCAGATATTTGTGTGTATACGAATAGAAATATTATTGTTGAAGAACTTTGACCAAAACTGAAAACATCGCTTTAAAAGGAGGGTTCTGTTTGGCGGCTGAAAAAAAAGGGTTTAATATGACCCCAAGAGAAATCGTTGAAAAGCTTGACCAATACATCATTGGTCAAAAGGAAGCGAAAAGGGCCGTTGCGGTTGCACTTCGAAACAGGTATCGAAGAGGATTATTAAGTCCTGAGATGAGAGATGAAATTATTCCAAAAAACATTCTTATGATTGGTCCTACTGGAGTGGGTAAAACGGAAATTGCTAGACGAATAGCAAGACTTGTCGGTGCACCATTCGTAAAAGTAGAAGCTACAAAGTTCACTGAAGTAGGATATGTTGGACGTGATGTAGAGTCGATGGTCCGTGACCTAATGGAAACCTCAATAAGAATTGTGAAAGAAGAAAAAATGGAAGAGGTTAAGGAGCAGGCTGAAAAGCAAGCCAACCAACGCCTTGTTGAACTACTTGTTCCAGCTAAGAAAAAATCAGAAGGATTTAAAAATCCATTTGAGATGATATTCGGAGGCGGGCAGCAGGAATCAGATGATGATTCGGAAAAACAAGAGGAAATGAACATACGTGACCGAAGAAAAATCATCGCTCAGAAACTAGCTAACGGTGAGCTTGAGAACGAAATCGTGCGAGTGGAAGTGGAAGAACAGCAGCCATCCATGTTTGATATGCTGCAAGGTTCAGGAATGGAACAAATGGGAATGAATATGCAAGATGCACTTAGTAACCTCATCCCTAAGAAAAAGAAAAACCGAAACCTACCCGTAAAAGATGCGCGTATTGTTTTAACAAACGATGAAGCACAGAAATTAATTGATATGGATGAGGTTTCTCAAACAGCTATTAGTAGAGCAGAGCAAACAGGGATTATTTTTATCGATGAAATTGACAAAATTGCTAGTAAAGGAAACTCTGGATCTAATGTGGATGTATCGAGAGAAGGAGTACAACGGGATATTCTCCCGATCGTGGAAGGATCAACCGTTGTAACGAAGTATGGTCCTGTTAAAACGGATTTCATCTTGTTCATCGGCGCGGGAGCATTTCATATTTCAAAGCCGTCTGATTTAATTCCTGAGCTGCAAGGTCGTTTTCCGATACGAGTAGAACTTGGAAAGCTCTCTGTTGAAGATTTTGTCAGCATCCTTACAGAGCCTGATAACGCGCTACTCAAGCAATATATTGCGTTGTTAGAAACTGAAGGTATACAAATCGAATTTTCTGACGATGCTATTTACAGGCTTGCTGAAATTGCATTTAATGTTAATCAGGAAACAGATAACATTGGTGCAAGGCGCCTCCATACAATTATGGAGAAGCTGCTTGAAGATTTATCTTTTGAAGCTCCTGAAGTAGCAATGGGAACCATCAAAATCACGAAAAATTATGTGGATGAAAAATTGGCGATTATTTCCAAGGATAAGGATTTAAGCCAATTTATCTTATAAACGTTTTTCACTATATTTGTATGGGAATGGTACGATAGGAAGTCTCTCTATTTACGTTCGTTACAATGACCTTAGATATAAATGGAATAATCACTTTTTAGGAGGAGAACCAATGGAATTATTAACTAGAACTAGAACTATTAATGCAATGTTACAAAAAGCGGCAGGAAAGCCTGTAAACTTTAAAGAAATGTCGGAAACGTTGAGCTCTGTTATTCAGGCAAACGTATTCGTGTTAAGCCGTAGAGGAAAATTGTTAGGCTATGCCATCAATCAAGCAATTGAGAACGAAAGAATGAAAAAAATGCTTGAGGATAGACAATTCCCTGAAGAATATACAAAAAGCTTATTCAACATTACAGAAACATCGTCCAATCTAACTGTTGAAAGTGAATACACTGCGTTTCCAATCGAAAATAAGGATCTTTTTAGTAACGGCTTAACAACCATCGTACCGATTAACGGTGGAGGAGAGCGCCTTGGAACATTGATTCTTGCTCGTTTGGAAGAGGAATTTCAAGATGATGATTTAATCTTAGCTGAATATGGTGCTACTGTTGTAGGAATGGAAATATTGAGAGAAAAATCTGAAGAAATCGAAGAAGAAGCTAGAAGTAAAGCAGTCGTCCAAATGGCAATCAGTTCATTGTCATACAGTGAGCTTGAAGCAATCGAACATATTTTTGAAGAGCTAAATGGTAATGAAGGTTTACTTGTTGCATCAAAGATTGCTGACAGAGTAGGAATTACTCGTTCTGTCATCGTAAATGCATTAAGAAAACTTGAAAGTGCCGGAGTAATTGAATCTCGTTCCCTAGGAATGAAAGGAACATATATTAAAGTGTTGAATTCTAAATTCCTTAAAGAACTCGAAAAAATTAAATCAAATTAATTTATTACAAAAAAGTTACTAGATAATAAAATCTAGTAGCTTTTTTTTTGAGACTAAAGAACCATTTTGTCTAGTTTTGCCGTATTTTGGCATAAAAATGTAGTGCAATGTATAGACGGAATATGACAAAAACATTACAATGTATTTGTGGTAATTGTAGCCAAATAGATAAAAAAATAGAAAAGTGGTGTCGAAATTGGAATTATTTTCTGGTAGTTTTAATACTCTTGAAAAAGCCTTAGGTTATTCGTCACTTAAACATAAAACAATAGCGCAAAACATTGCAAATGTGGATGTCCCAAACTATAAAGCGAAAGCTGTTAGTTTTAATGAAGTATTAGCGGAGGCCACACGACCAATAGAAGCAAACCGAAGTGATTCTCGCCACTTTCGATTCAACATAGGGAAGGATCAACTTCAAATTTACACGAAAAAAAATACGGAATATAACCATAATGGTAATAATGTAGATGTTGATAGTGAGATGTCAGACATGGCTGCAAATCAAATTTATTACCAAGCATTAATCGAAAGATTGAATGGTAAATTTTCTACTCTTCAAAATGTAATAAAAGGAGGAAGATAACGTGTCTATGTTTCAAAGTATGGGAATAACATCCTCCGCCCTCACAGCGCAAAGATTAAGGATGGATGTAATATCTTCAAATATGGCAAATACCGATACGACACGTGGAAAAATCGTGGATGGAGAGTGGCAGCCTTATACGCGAAAAATGGTTGTCATGCAGCCAAAAGAATCATCGTTTTCATCTGTTTTTAACCACGTGCTCAATGGCGCAGGAAATAACAAATTGAATGGTGTGAAAGTTTCAAACATTATAGAAGATGATGCACCATATCGTCTTGTATACGATCCTGAACACCCAGATGCTGATGAGGAAGGCTATGTGCAAATGCCAAATGTAGATCCTCTGAAGGAAATGGTGGACTTAATGAGTGCAACTCGTTCATATGAAGCGAATGTAACTGTTTTTAATGCATCCAAATCCATGTATATAAAAGCTCTAGAGTTAGGAAAGTAAATTTAGGAGGCATCTATATATAATGCCAATCAATAGTATAAACTTATCAAATGCTCAATTTAATACCGTAAAAAGTAATGTTAATAATGAATATTCGTTACAAAATAATACAAGTTTTAAAGACGTGTTAAAAAATGCAATAAATGAGGTTAATAATGCTCAAGTGGAATCAGATCTTGCTACAGAAAAATTAGCAAGAGGAGAAAATATTGAATTACATGAAGTAATGATCACTGCTCAAAAAGCATCGATCACAATGCAAGCTGCACTAGAAATTCGTAATAAAGCTGTTGAAGCGTATCAAGAAATGATGAGAATGCAAGTTTAATTTTGGGCTAATGAAGAATGCCTTTTTAGATTTGCTTTATCGTAAGGGGCTTATAAATGAAAGAGACAATGAACAAGAGAATAGCTAGTTTAAAAGAATACTGGACAAACCGAACAGGCAATCAGAAATTCATCATACTTGGTTCGATTATTACTGCCCTTATTTTAGTGGCTGGCATCTTCTATTTTGCCTCTAAGACTACATTAGTCCCGTTATATACGAACTTATCTCCTTCAGAGACTGGCTCAATCAAGGAAAGTCTCGATGCAAAAGGAATAAAATCGGAAATCGCAGATGGTGGAAAGACGATTAAGGTACCAGAAGAACAAGTTGATACTTTGTTAGTAGAGTTAGCAGCCGAGGGGATTCCTAAATCAGGTAATATAGATTATTCCTTTTTCGGCGCAAATGCCGGTTTTGGTATGACAGACAACGAGTTTAATGTACTTAAACTAGAGGCTACTCAAACTGAACTAGCTGAATTAATCAAAAGTATTGATGGAATCGAGCAAGCAAAAGTGATGATAAATTTGCCTGAAAAAGGAATATTTTTAAGTGATTCAAAAGATCAAGCTTCTGCCTCAATCATATTACATACGAAGCCTGGTCATGAATTCAACGAGAAACAAATTAAATCACTCTATCATCTCGTATCAAAAAGCATACCGAACTTACCTGAAGAAAATATTGTGATTCGGAATCAATTCCTTGAATATTTTGATCTGAATAATGAACAGTACGCTGATAGTGGATACACACAGCAAATGAAAATAAAAAGTCAAATAGAAAGAGACATTCAGCGCCAAGTTCAAAATATGCTAGGAACATTGATGGGCTTTGATAAAGTCGTAACATCAGTTACCGCTGATATTGACTTTACACAGGAAAATCGTGAAGAAAACTTGGTTACTCCTGTTGATGAAGAAAATATGCGAGGAATCGCAATTAGTGCTCACCGTATTACGGAAACTTTTACCGGTAAAGCCGATCAATCTGGAGGTATTCCGCAAGCTGGAGATACACCTGACGCTGGAACTAGTTATCTAGCAGGAAGTGACTCCAATGGCGACTATGAAAAAACAGAGGAAACAATTAATAACGAAATTAATAGAATCCGTAAAGAAATAGTGGAAAGTCCTTACAAAATCAGAGATCTTGGGGTTCAAGTAATGGTAGAGCCACCGAATCCAGAAGACATCAATTCGTTTCCAGAAGATCGGAAACAGGATATCCGTGAATTACTATCTACCATTGTAAGGACGTCAATAGATAAGGATACCGGAACGGATTTATCAGATGATGCTATACAAAATAAAGTAGTTGTATCAGTACAACCGTTCAATGGTAAGGTTGACATTCAAGAATTGCCTAGCCAAAAATTACCATGGTGGATTTACGTAATAGGTGGAGTGTTATTAATCATAATCGGAATTCTTCTATTCTTTATGCTACGAGCTAGAAGAAACAACGATGAAGAAGACGAGGATTATGAAGATATGATTGAAGAACCTATTGAAATTCCTGATATACCTGAAGAAGTATTGACAGAAGCTGGAATGCGCAAGAAGCAACTAGAAAAATTAGCAAAGGAAAAACCAGACGAGTTTGCAAAATTATTGCGCACATGGTTAGCAGAGGATTAGGAGGAGTTACCATTGTCTAAAAAAGGATTAACTGGAAAGCAAAAGGCAGCCATTCTCTTAATTTCGCTTGGACCTGATGTGGCGTCATCTGTGTATAAGCATTTGACAGAAGAAGAAATGGAAAAGTTAACATTAGAAATTTCAAGTGTGAGAAAAGTTGACTCTTCTGCAAAAGAAGAAATAATGGATGAGTTTCATAACATTGCTATAGCTCAGGATTATATCACGCAAGGTGGAATTGGTTACGCTAAGACAGTGTTGGAAAAGGCACTTGGCGCTGAACAAGCTATGACCATTATCAATAGGCTCACTTCTTCATTACAGGTACGCCCATTTGATTTTGCAAGGAAAGCTGATGCTGGTCAGATTTTAAACTTTATTCAAAATGAACATCCACAAACAATCGCACTCATTTTATCTTATTTAGATCCTGAGAAAGCTGGTCAAATATTATCAGAACTTCCTCAAGATAAGCAAACAGATATTGCCAAAAGAATTGCGGTAATGGATCGTACCTCACCTGAAGTGATCAGTGAGATTGAGAGCATCCTTGAACGTAAATTATCTGCAACTGTTACACAAGATTATACTCAAACAGGTGGAATTGAAGCCGTCGTCGATGTTTTAAATGGGGTCGATCGAGCAACAGAAAAAACAATTTTAGATGCACTGGAAATTGAAGATCCTGTTTTAGCAGAAGAAATTAAAAAGAGAATGTTTGTATTTGAAGATATTGTTACGCTTGATAATCGATCTATTCAACGGATTATTCGTGAATGTGAAAATGAAGATTTATTACTTGCACTTAAGATATCCAGTGATGAAGTAAAAGATGTTATCTACCGAAATATGTCAACACGTATGGTTGAAACGATTAAAGAAGAAATGGAATATATGGGTCCTGTCAGATTGAGAGATGTCGAAGAGGCACAAACAAAAATAGTTGGCATTATACGTAGGTTAGAGGAATTAGGCGAAATCATCGTTGCACGTGGTGGAGGGGACGATATCATTGTCTAGGATTATTAAATATAATTCAGCGCCACTAAGTCAAAATGATTCAAAAGTAATAAAAGTAAGAAGCATCCAATTACCTCTTCAAGAACATGAAGAGGTTGCAAGTGACATTTTTTTGGAGGAAAAGGAAGAAATCCTTCAAAATGCGGAAAATGAAGCCAATAAAATTGTAGAGAATGCCAGAGCTGAGGCGAATCAAATACTTAAGCAAATTGAAATGCGCCGTTCAGAATGGGAGCTAGAAGAAAAACAGCTAATAGATGAAGCGTATGAAAAGGGTCTACAAATAGGATTAGAGGAAGGTAGACGAAATGGATACGTTGAGTATGAAAATCTCATTGGAAAAGCTAAAGAGGTTGTAAATTCGTCTAAAGAAGCATTTAAAACCTATCTTGAAAGCTCTGAAGGTACAATCGTAGATATTGCATTAACATCAGCTGAGCGGATTATTCATACAAGTCTAGAAGACCAAAAAGAGAGATTTATTCCTCTCGTTAAAAGGGCACTTAAAGAAGCGAAGGATTTTAAAGAAGTGCAGATACATGTTCATCCTTTGCAATATGAGCTTTTAACTTCTGAAAAAAACGAATTGGACGCTATATTTCCACCTGGTACACAATGCTTTATTTATCCTGATGAAGATCTGGGTGAATACTCATGCTTTATAGAATCAGAAAATGGAAGAATTGATGCTAGTGTATCAAGTCAGCTTGTTGAATTAAAAAAGAACTTGATGGAACTACTAAAGGGCGATGATTAATGGAAGCAAAAGATCTAATTCCATATATTAAGAACCTTCCGACATTTCAACGATTTGGTCGGGTTAGTAAAGTTGTTGGATTAATGATTGAATCGCAAGGTCCAGAAAGTTCCATTGGCGATGTCTGTTTGATTCATGTAGGCGGAAAAGCTCAAAAAAGAAAGATTATGGCAGAGGTAGTGGGCTTTAAAGAACAGCATATCATATTGATGCCATATACAAATATACAAGAAATTGCACCAGGAAGCCTTGTTGAAGCAACGTCAAAACCTTTACAAATCAAGGTTGGCCCTGAATTAATTGGTCGAGTGGTCGATTCATTAGGCAATCCGATGGATGGATTTCAAATGCCTATCAGTATGAAATCAATCCCGACTGATCGGACTCCCCCAAATCCATTAAGTCGACCACCTGTCTCTGAAAAGCTAGAAGTAGGAGTTAAGTCAATTGATAGTTTACTTACTGTAGGCAAAGGCCAAAGAATGGGGATATTCGCAGGAAGTGGTGTAGGAAAAAGTACGCTGCTTGGTATGATTGCAAGGAATACGACCGCTGATATTAATGTTATCGCATTGATTGGAGAACGAGGTAGGGAAGTAAGAGAGTTTATCGACCGCGATCTTGGTCCTGAAGGATTGAAAAAAACAATTATTGTAGCAGCTACATCAGATATGCCAGCTCTTATGAGAATAAAAGGTGCATTCACAGCAACTGCAATAGCCGAATATTTCCGTGATAAAGGAAATGACGTTATGTTCATGATGGATTCCGTCACTAGGGTTGCAATGGGGCAGAGAGAGGTTGGACTTGCTGTAGGCGAGCCTCCTGCGACAAAAGGATACACTCCATCCGTATTTTCTATATTACCTCGCCTTTTGGAACGTACTGGAACAAATGAACATGGATCCATTACAGCCTTCTACACTGTTTTAGTAGATGGAGATGATATGAATGAACCGATTGCTGATGCAGTAAGAGGGATTTTGGATGGACATATTGTATTAGATCGTTCATTAGCTAATAAAGGACAATATCCTGCAATCAATGTTTTGAAAAGTGTTAGTCGACTGATGAATCATCTTTCTACTAAAGAGCACCGATTAACTGCTGAAAGAATACGGGACTTATTAAGCATTTATTCCAACTCGGAGGACTTAATCAATATTGGTGCTTATAAGCGTGGTGCATCAAAAGAAATAGATGAGGCCATTTTGGCTTATCCACATATTATTTCATTTCTTAAACAGGAAACAGATGAACATTTTACAATTCAACAGAGTATTGACTCTATGATTGACCTGATGAATATAGGTGAATTGACATGAAATACGAGTACAAATTCCAAAAAATATTAAAGTTAAAAGAACGAGAAAAAGATGAAGCTTTTTCCTTATACCAGGATTCAGTCAAGAAATTTGAAGTAGTAGCAGAACAATTATTTGATCTATTAAAGAAAAAAGAAAATCTTGAACAATACCAACTACGTGAGCTTACCAGCGGCCTATCGATTCATAAAATTCGACATTACCAACAATTTATTAGTAATTTAGAAAAAACAATCAGTCATGTTCAAAGACTTGTAATGAATGCACGTAATACGATGAATTGGTATGAAGAAAAGCTTAAAGAGAGCAATATCGAAGTGAAAAAATATGAAAAGCTAAAAGAAAAAACCTATCAATATTACATGCAAATGCTTGATAAAACAGAAAATATGCACCTTGATGAATACTCTTCCGTTCAATATTTTCATCGAGGCAGAAATTAGGTGAGAAAGTGGAAAAAACCTTGAAAAATAAAAGTATTGAAAAAGATCCGAGCTCGTTTCATCGGTTTATCTTTTGGGTTTTAATTCCGCTTCTATTTGCACTCTTTTTAGGTCTACTCATTACTTCAATAGCCGGAGTAAATGTGTTCCAAAAAGCGAAAGAATGGAGTGACAAGGTTCCAATTCTTGCAAATATGTTTGATGAAAAAGATAAGGCTAATGTACTTGAATATGAAGAAAAAATTATTAATCTAGACGCAGAAATCCAAAATAAAAGTGCGCAAATTGATCAGCTTAAATCACAACTCGAAAAGAATGAAAGTGAAAAAGAACGCTTTTTACTTGAAAAACAAAGTCTTGAACAAACAATTGAAGAATTAAGGCAAATGAAGGACGAAAATAAACGAGCTTTTAAAGAAATCGTTTCAACTTATGAGGCGATGACTCCAAAAAGCGCTGCTCCCATAATTTTAGAAATGAATGATGATGAAGCTGTCAAAATTTTATCTAACATCGGTACCGAAACATTAGCAAAGATATTAGAAAAAATGCCACCTGACAAAGCTGCAAAATATTTAGAAAAGCTTTCTGCAAAAACAGAGTGAATCCACCATTTTTGAAAGGGGGTGAACAGTGTGAAAGTTGGCGGATTTGAATCGGGTATGATACAAGCACCATTTGTTGAAACTAGTACGATGACTTCAAATAATACTAGTTTTCAAATGATTTTAGGTGCAACGTTAGCTAATAGTGATCAAATCTTAGTCGAGGCAATTCCAAATCAGGAGCTCGGTTCTATTAATGAACTAATTGATATTTTAATAGGCAACGTTGAAACGCAATTCAACGAACAAGAAAAGGATGAGATCGTAACTAAAAGCCAAGAAACCATTCATGAATTGTTTGATTGGCTCAAAGAGACCGTTGATCCGATTCATTTACCGGAATCAATAAAAGTTGATGAGCAACTTCCTGAGGAATTTTTAGCGGCATCTGTTTTATTAGTTCAAGTTATAAATGAAGTAAATAAGGAAACATTGAAAAGTTTACCTTTAGACAAAATAACACCATATGTTAAAGCAGTTAAAGAATTTCTAATAGTCTCTAAGGAGAATGTTTCCAGTCTTTCAGAAATGAAACAGCTTGAGGAATTAGAGGCATCCATTGAGACGTTACTTGCACGATTCCAAGAGCTGACAAAGGAAAGTAAATTTCATAGTATACGAAAATCATTAGAACATGCATTTTTTAAAGGGAATGAAATAAGTGATGTGCAACTTCAACGTAATAGCTCAAATGTTTTGCAGTCCTTATTAGGAAAATCTCCACATGATCAATTGTTGAACAAGCACATTGTCAATTCAGATTTAGTTATTAATGCGAATCCAACAATACCGACAGAATCATTTATTTTACATGTAAGTGAACCCTTGAAAGAAGAAACTGCGATGCGCGGATTGATCAAGGAATTTTCAAATATTTTAGGTAGGTCTAGTCTCACACAAGGATTTAATACAACTAAATTATTAATTAGGTTGCATCCTGAAGAATTAGGAACATTAAGAGTTGAGCTGATGCAGAAGGATGGGCAATTAACTGCCAGGATCCTAACCTCTACTAATAAAGCAAAAGAATTGCTAGATTTTCAACTAAATAATTTAAGACAAGCTTTTACACAACAAAATATATCAGTGGAACGAATAGAAGTTACGTACAGCCAAGATAATCTCGGGCGTTACACGAATCAGGATAGTCGAGGAAGTCAGCAACAGCAAAAAGAACAAAATCAAGATCAGAAACAATCTCAATCGGAAAATAATGATAATTTTAGAGATGCTTTAAGTAATGTATTATTCGAAACGGAGGTGTAATAGAAAAGATGCCTATTTCAATTGATTCAGATTTGTTGTATTCCTCTGTTCAAAAAAGGGAAGTAAAAACGGGAAATGATATTTTAGGTAAAGATGATTTTCTGAAACTGTTAATGGTACAGCTGCAAAATCAAGACCCAACGAATCCCATGCAAGATAGAGAATTTATTGCACAAATGGCAACTTTTTCATCTTTGGAACAAATGACTAATATGAACAAATCCATTGAAACATTAGTTCAATACGAATCACAGTCGAGTTTAATTTCCCTAAGTCAATTTGTTGGTAAAGAAGTGACATGGCATAAAGTCATTGATGAATCAAGTACTACTGAACCAACTATTATGAAGGGGACAGGAATTGTAAGATCAGTTCAATTTGTAGGAGATACTGTTAAGTTCACATTAGAGGATGGAACAGAATTAACTCCAGCTAATATTTCAGAAGTGAATAATGCTGCCGCTGAAACACCACTTATTTATGCAACCTCCATGATAGGAAAAAATATTACGTGGATGGAAGATGAAGAGGAACACACTGGTATTGTTAAGTCAGTGTCAATGAAAAATAATATAGTGTTTCTTCAAACAGAGGATGGGCAATCTATTAAAACAAACGACGTAATAAAAATTAGTTAGAAAAGGAAGTAAAGCGGATGGAGAATCATATTATTCACAAGCTTCCTGTACAACCAATTGCCATACAATCCAATACAAAATCTAGCAACATTGCAAAATCAAGTAATCAATCATTTTCTCAAATACTGGAGCAGGTAACTTCAAAACAGACAAGACTTACAATTAGTAAGCATGCTGGAATAAGAATGAGTCAGAGAAATATTACGATTGAACCTCAAGTCTGGGATCAAATTGAGATAAAAGTAAATGAAGCTAAGAAACAAGGGGTTAAAGATTCACTCGTCTTGTTAAAAAATGCTGCACTAATCATTAGCGCCAAAAACAATACGGTCGTAACGGTTATGGATAGGCAAGAAACGGGAAGTCAAATATTTACGAATATAGATGGAACTATCATATTGGATTAAATTGATAAAAAAAAAAGATACAGCTGGACCTATAATAGGAAGCTGCAAGCCGTGGACTGACTGAAGCGGTTTAAAGAAAGGAGATCAATAATTATGATTCGTTCAATGTATTCTGGAATAAGTGGAATGAAAAACTTCCAAACAAAACTGGATGTTATAGGTAATAACATTGCGAACGTCAACACTTATGGTTTCAAAAAAGGTCGCGTTACGTTTAAGGATATGGTAAATCAGACGATATCGGGTGCAAGTGCTCCTACACAAGGCAGAGGGGGAACTAATCCGAAACAAGTAGGATTGGGCTCTCAGCTAGCATCAATCGATACAATCGATACACAGGGAAGCTTGCAAACAACTGGAAGAGTCCTCGACCTCGCGATTCAAGGAGATGGTTATTTGACAGTAGCTGAAGGCACTCCGAGTGGTGACACTTTCTTTGCAACGTCGACTTACTATAGTAGGGCAGGCAATCTCTATCTAAATAATGAGGGATACCTCGTCACAGGTACAGGGCATTATGTTCTAGCTACTAATCCAGAGAATAATAGTTTACAGCCGATTCGCATAAATGGCGGTAAAATACAAGAAATAGAAAGCTTCAGTATTTCTGAAAATGGAAAAATCAGTTTTATAAAATCTTCCAATCAAACGTCAATTGATAAAGCTCGAGAATTGATCGGGAATTTAGCAGGTGCTGCAAAAAACCTTGTGGAAAATCCGACTTCGAAGAAGCATCTTGATTCATTAGTGAAATTAACAGATGAACTGGACGAAATGGTACAAGCAGCAGAGAAAGAGGCTCAATTACTTAAGGTAGAAGCAGATAATTTAGTCGCAAAAGCTGCTGGTGGTGACCCAAGAGCAATAGCAGCAGCTGCAGATGCAAAGAATAAAGCCGATGCCGCAGCACTAGAAGTAGCTAATATTAAAACCTTTACAGCTACACTTAAAACATCAGTGAATGATGTAAATACAAAATTTACTACGTATCAAGGCGATAAAACTGATGCCAATAAAACGGCTATTGAAAACGCAGCAACAACTGCATTAACAGAAGCCAATAACACATCAGCACAAATTACAGTTGCTTCTGATGGAATAGCAGATGCTATGGACGCTATCGATTATATTCATGCGACTGAGCTTGGGTTAACAAAAGATGGAGACTTATATACAACCAATTTTTCGATAACTGTTGCTCGTTTTTCCAATAGTGGTGGACTGCAAAAAGTAGGAGAAAATATGTATACTCAAACTGCTGCTTCAGGTGTCGCTACATACACGATTCCTGGAAATGACGGATCAGGAACTCTCGTTTCTGGTTCATTAGAAATGTCAAACGTAGACCTTTCAGAGGAATTTACAGAAATGATTGTTGCCCAGCGTGGTTTCCAAGCAAATACGAGAATTATTACAACATCCGATGAAATTTTGCAGGAACTCGTTAATTTAAAACGATAATGTAAGGGGGGAGCGGGGTCGGGTACTTCCAGTTATCCGACTCTGACCATTCATTGATCACAATTACACGATTAAATGGTAAGGCTTTTCGACTTAACGCATTATATATCGAAAAAATAGAGTCGTTCCCAGATACTACTATTACACTCACAAATGGACGCAAATATGTAGCAGCAGAATCAGAGGAGTTAATATATAAACGTATCGTGGAATTCTATCAGTCCATTAATCTCCTCGGCCGCAAAGAATTGGAGGATTTGAAAAATGAGTAAAAGATTATTTCCAACCATGATGGTTCTTTTAACGGCAATTTTGCTACTTGCTACATTAGCCTTAATCATTATTATGAACCTCGGTGATAAAGATAAGAAAAAAGAACTAACGATAGACGAAGTTATTAAAGTATCTGTCGATGTTCCAGAGATTATGACAAATTTAAAAACTGGCGATTACGTCAAAATTTCTTTTAAGGTTCAAACTGATGGAAAAAAAGCAAGGGAAGAATTTAAGAAAAGAGATTTTCAAACTAAAAATTTAATAATTTCCGAGCTTTCCGAAATGCAACCGTCTGATTTGGATGGGAAAGAAGGCAAACAACAACTGGAAGAAACTATAAAAGAGAAAATAAACGGCTTAATGAAAAGCGGGAAAGTAGTTAGAGTGTATATCACCTCCTATGTCATTTCTTAACATTACTTAGAATTCTAATTTGAAACGGAGGTGCAGCTATGCCGGAAGATGTGTTATCGCAAAGCGAGATTGATGCTTTGCTATCCGCTATATCAACGGGTGAAATGTCAGCGGATGATTTTAAAAGAGATGAAGATGCTAAAAAGGTTAAAATATATGACTTTAAACGAGCTTTAAGATTCTCTAAGGATCAAGTCAGAAGTTTGACGAGAATTTATGAGAATTTTGCCCGTTTGTTGACAACATATTTTTCCGCTCAACTTAGGACTTACGTAAATATAACCGTGGCAACAGCGGATCAAATACCATATGAAGAATACGTACGTTCCGTACCTAATATGACGATTTTGAATGTCATAGAGGTTCCTCCTCTTGAAGGTAGAATGATCATGGAAATACATCCAAGTATTGCGTATGCTATGATTGACCGAGTCCTTGGGGGGAAAGGAACTTCCATTAATAAAATCGAAAATTTAACTGAGATAGAAACACGGCTAATGACCAATTTATTTGAACATACGTTGGAGCATTTGCAGGAAGCTTGGTCAAGTATTGCAGAAATTGATCCAATTTTAAGCGAAATGGAAGTAAATCCGCAATTTTTACAAGTTGCCACTCCTAATGAAACAGTTGTTGTCATTTCCATGAATGCTAGTGTAGGAGAAACGAGTGGGATGATTAATATTTGCATTCCGCATGTATTATTGGAGCCAATCATTCCGAAGCTTTCGGCACATTATTGGATGGAAACAAATACGAAGGTTAGAAAGCCGGAAGAGGTTGCAATTCTTCAAGAAAAAATAAAAGAAGCTCAGATTGAGTTAGCCGTAGAACTAGGATTAACTACTATTACAATTGATGACTTCCTTTCACTAAGTGTTGGAGATGTGATTGAATTAAATAGTCGTATTGATGATCCTCTAACGATAAAAGTTGGAAAAAAACCAAAATTCATCGGACAGCCTGGTAAACGGAATAAAAAAATGGCAGTACAAATTATTGATAATATAGAGGAGGGCGAAGGAAGCAATGAATGGTGAAATGCTCTCACAAGATGAGATTGATGCGTTATTACGTGGAGAACCTGTGACTGATGAATCAAATAGTCAAGACATTTTGGATGTATCAGATTATTTAAACGACATGCAGCAAGATGCTATTGGGGAGCTCGGAAATATTTCATTTGGCAGCTCAGCAACTGCATTATCTACACTACTTAATCAAAAGGTAGAAATCACGACTCCATCTGTTTCCATTATTGATAATGCAAAACTGGAGGAAGAATTTCCACATCCGTACGTAGCAATTCAAGTTAAATATACAGCAGGTTTTTCCGGAGTAAATATACTTGTTATTAAACAAAGCGATGCAGCCATTATTGCAGATTTAATGCTTGGTGGAGATGGAACATCCCCTGCTAACATGTTAGATGAAATTCATTTAAGTGCGGTTCAAGAAGCGATGAATCAAATGATGGGTTCAGCCGCAACGTCAATGTCATCTATTTTTGAAAAGAAGGTTGATATTTCACCGCCTTCAATTGAGCTACTAAATGTTTCTGAAGGAGAAGGAACTGATACAATTCCACAACAAAACCTTTTAGTAAAAGTATCTTTTCGTCTCACAATAGGCAATTTAATAGATTCTGATATTATGCAAGTTCTTCCGCTTGAATTTGCAAAAAAACTTGTAGCGGATTTATTTTCTAAAAATAGTACTCCTCAGACAGAGACTAAACCTACATCTGTTCCAAATGAAGATAAGGTTCAAGAATCAAAGATAGTAGAGGAAACAAACCAATCTCAACGTAATATAAGCTATGATCAACCTAAGAATGAAAATCTTGGTTCTAATAGCGGGACTCAAAAAAGTCAAACGAATGTCCAATCAGCATCCTTTTTAGATTTTAATCAATCTAACGTCGCTGCTCCAGAGACAAAAAATCTTGATATGCTTCTTGATATTCCATTGCAAGTTACGGTAGAGCTTGGCAAGACAAAGAAATCCGTTAAGGAAATTCTCGAACTCGGTGCGGGATCCATTATTGAATTGGATAAACTGGCAGGCGAGCCCGTAGAAATCTTGGTTAATAGTCGACTCATAGCTAAAGGTGAAGTAGTCGTAATTGATGAAAATTTTGGAGTACGAGTAACTGACATTGTCAGCCAATCTGATAGATTAAGAAAGTTGAACTAACATTGAGGAGGAAATACAGTGGCTAATAGAATTTTAATTGTGGATGACGCCGCATTTATGAGAATGATGATTAAGGATATTTTAGTGAAAAATGGTTTTGAAGTTGTCGGAGAAGCAGTTGACGGCGCTCAAGCTGTTGAAAAATACAATGAGCTAAAACCAGATTTAGTTACTATGGATATTACAATGCCAGAAATGGATGGAATTACGGCTTTAAAAGAAATAAAAGCTACCGATCCTTCTGCAAAAATCATAATGTGTTCTGCGATGGGGCAACAAGCAATGGTAATAGATGCAATTCAAGCAGGTGCGAAGGATTTTATCGTTAAGCCGTTCCAAGCGGATAGAGTAATAGAAGCTATCCAAAAAACACTAGGATAATTCATGAAAATGTCTTCCTTCATTAAACAAGTGTTAATTGGTTTTTCCATCATGTTTTTACTTCTTAGCCAAGCGGATCGAACAATTGTTTTTGCCGAAACCAATCCGCTTGGAGGAACTGTTGATAAGTGCTACCCATATAAATGTGATGAAAAAAAAGATAAAATCCAAGAAATAAATCAACCTGAAAAAACTGAAAATCAAAATTCATTTGGGGTAGGCATTACAGAATTCCTCAAGATGATTTTCGCACTTATTTTTGTTATAGCCATTTTGTATTTTTTATTAAAGTTTATTAATAAAAGAAGCCAGTCATATCAACAAAATCGACTTGTTCAAAACTTAGGCGGAACGCCATTAGGCGGCAATCGTTCGATACAAATTGTTAAAGTCGGTAATCGATTGTTAATTCTTGGAGTTGGAGAAGATGTACAGCTTTTAAAGGAAATAGCGGATGAAGAGGAATATGAGAACTATATAAGGCAATATGAGGAACAGTTAGATCAAAGCCTCCAGCCAGTAGATATCATAACAAAATGGATAAAACGAACAAATAAATCTACAAAAGAAACGAATGAAAATGTAAATCAGCCTTTTCATATCCATTTGAAAAGACAACTTGACGAAATTAAAAAGGAGCGTAAACAGACTATGAAGAAGCTTGATCATAAGGAGTCAAATATAGATGAATGAGTTTATGGAGTTTTTTAATAATAGCTCATCAGATACTGTGTCTACTTCAGTCAAGCTATTACTACTACTTACTGTTTTATCACTCGCTCCAAGTATATTAATTTTGATGACGTCATTTACAAGAATTATTATCGTTCTTTCTTTTGTTCGAACATCTCTTGCTACACAGCAAATGCCACCGAATCAAGTGTTGGTTGGACTAGCTTTATTTTTAACTTTTTTTATCATGTCTCCTACTTTTAGTCAGGTGAATGAACAAGCCCTAACCCCTCTTTTTAATAATGAAATTAATTTAGAAGAGGCATATGAAAAAGCAGCAATACCATTTAGAGAGTTTATGAGTAAGCATACACGGCAAAAGGATTTAGAATTATTTCTTTCATATACACATGCAGAAAGGCCTGCGACTATTCAAGATATACCATTAACTGTTCTTGTACCAGCGTATGCATTAAGCGAACTGAAAACTGCTTTTCAAATTGGATTTATGATTTTTATTCCTTTTTTAGTTATTGATATGGTCGTCGCTAGTATTTTAATGTCGATGGGAATGATGATGCTTCCGCCAGTCATGATCTCACTCCCGTTTAAAATATTGCTGTTTGTCCTAGTTGATGGATGGTATTTAGTCGTAAAATCGTTACTGCAAAGCTTTGGATAAAAACAAAAAAGCCTGTTTACCGACATACAAACTTCGGATCTTTGACTACTCGTAAGGAAAGGGATAAGAAGTTTGCTAGTCGAAGGTGCTAATGCTGAGAATAGATACTATTATCAGTAAAGTTGTAGATTAATGGAGTGATCATATGAGTGCTGAGGCTGTCATCTCACTCGCGGAAAAAGGGGTTTATACGATCCTCATTGTAGCAGGTCCAATACTCGTTGTCGCTTTGGCTGTGGGACTAGCAGTTAGTATTTTTCAGGCGACAACTCAAATTCAAGAACAAACATTGGCTTTCATACCGAAAATTGTAGCTGTTTTATTAGGTATTGTCGTATTAGGACCGTGGATGTTAAGTAGGCTCCTATCATATGCCACAGAAATTTTTCAAAATTTAACTCGGTTTGTAGGTTGATTGAATGGAAGCCTTGCTGCCAAATTTTTCAGTGTTTTTGCTTGTTTTTACGAGAGTTGCGACTTTTTTTGTTACGATGCCACTGTTTTCATATAGAACCTTACCTGCTGCATATAGAATCGGCTTTGCCTTTTTTTTATCTTTGTTGATGTATTACACGCTAGATATACAGTCAATCGACATTACAGGGGAATACTTCCTGTTAATTATAAAAGAAGCAGGGATTGGGCTTTTTATCGGTTTTACAGCGTATATGATTCTTTCAGCAATACAAATTGCCGGTGGATTCATTGATTTCCAAATGGGCTTTGCCATAGCTAATGTCATTGATCCGCAAACAGGAACGCAAAGTCCGCTTATTGGACAATATTTATATATGTTTTCATTGCTATTTTTACTTTCTATAAATGGGCACCATCTTATCTTAGATGGAATTTTCTACAGTTATCAATTTATACCTATTGATCAGGTTTTTATCCCATTTGGAGATAGTTCACTTGCTGAATATATCATTAAATCATTTAGCATGATGTTTACAATTGCATTTCAAATGGCCATCCCAGTTGTCGCTTCTCTTTTTCTTGTCGACGTTGCATTGGGAATTGTAGCAAGAACTGTTCCGCAACTGAATATTTTTGTTGTTGGTTTTCCAATCAAAATTGCCGTTAGTTTTATTATATTATTTGTTGTTTTAGGCGTTATGTTTGGAGTTATTCAAAATTTATTTGAAACGATTGCTTTTGTAATGAGAAATGTAATGAGGCTTATTGGAGGAGCACAATGAAACAATTAAATCTGGATCTCCAATTTTTTGCAGGAGAAAAAACAGAAAAAGCTACTCCTAAAAAGAGACTGGATTCTCGAAGAAAAGGACAAACAGCAAAAAGTCAGGATGTTAATACTGCTATTGGATTATTAGCTGTTTTTTTATTCCTCCTATTCTTTTCATCTAATATGGGAAAAATCGCAGTCAATACATTTCGCCATTCCTTTACCGAGTTTTTATTAATGGAAGTTACTGAGGACAATATCCAACTAATTTTATTGGATCTGTTGAAAGAAATAGTGTTTTTAATTGGTCCAGTAATGTTGATTGCTCTTGTTGCAGGTATTGCCTCCAACTTAATGCAGGTCGGATTTATGGTGACTGGTGAGCCATTACAGCCTAAATTAGAAAAACTCGATCCGATTAAAGGGATGAAGCGAATCTTCTCGATTAGGGCAATCGTTGAATTATTAAAATCAATTTTAAAAATTGGCTTTGTAGGGGCAATTACCTTTTTTGTCTTATGGAGTCGGATAGATGAAGTTCTCATTCTTTCACATAAATCTATTGCTTCTGCCTTAAAAACAGTGGGCAGTCTTACGATACAAATGGGAATTGCTGCATCTATTGCACTTTTATTTTTGTCTTTATTTGATTATTTGTACCAGAAGTATGATTTTGAAAAAAATATTCGAATGTCTAAGCAAGACATAAAAGATGAATTTAAAAATACTGAAGGGGATCCATTAATAAAGTCAAAGGTAAAACAAAAGCAGCGTGAAATGGCAATGTCGCGCATGATGCAGGAAGTTCCGAAGGCGGATGTCATTATTACTAACCCGACACATTATGCCATCGCTTTACAATACGATGATGAAAAAGATGATGCTCCTGTCGTTATTGCAAAAGGAATTGACTTCATGGCACAAAAAATTAAGCAAATTGCTGGTGAACATAATATTATTATGGTTGAAAATCGACCATTGGCCCGCGCCTTGTATGATCAAATGGATATTGGGCAAAAAGTTCCTGAAGAGTTCTTCAAAGCAGTTGCAGAAATACTTGCCTATGTATATAGAATTAATAATAAAATTTAGACTTTTTTACTGTAGGTTTTGTTAACCTTGGATGTTGATTATAGCCGAATGCGTAAGACTCTTGCGGGAAAAACGGTTAATGAGAGACTCCACAGGCACAACAAGCCTCGAGGACGCTCCCGAGCCGCCCGCGGAAAGAGAGCGTATGGTGCGGAAATCAATACGGTGTTATTACAACATTGGCACTGGGATTTCTGCTATATTATTTAGGTTTTACTAGGAGAGATTGTTGTGAAAGTGAAAGATCTTGCAGTTCTATCAAGTGTAATATTGATTGTCGCCATGTTGGTAATTCCTTTTCCCCCATGGTTATTAAGCTTGTTAATCATAATAAATATTTCACTTGCGCTTCTTGTATTATTAACGTCCATGAATATGCAAGAGCCTCTTCAATTTTCAATATTCCCTTCATTACTGTTATTATTGACACTTTTTAGATTGGGCCTGAATGTTTCAACGACAAGATCGATCCTTTCGAAAGGTGATGCTGGCGGTGTTGTTGAAACGTTCGGGACTTTTGTTGTCGGTGGGAATGTGTTAGTCGGTTTAGTCGTGTTCTTCATACTGGTCATTATCCAATTTGTCGTTATTACTAAGGGGGCCGAACGTGTATCAGAAGTTGCTGCCCGTTTCACCTTAGATGCGATGCCTGGGAAGCAGATGAGTATCGATGCAGATTTAAATGCAGGAATCATTTCGGAACATGAAGCGCGATCACGTAGAGAAAAGGTTTCACGAGAGTCAGATTTTTATGGAGCGATGGATGGAGCAAGTAAATTCGTAAAAGGGGATGCAATTGCGGGGATTATCATCGTCATTATCAACCTTTTATTTGGAATCATTATTGGGATGCTCCAGCAAGGTCTTCCGATTGGAGAAGCGGCAATTAAATATTCAATGCTTACGGTCGGGGATGGAATAGTAAGTCAAATTCCAGCGCTTCTCATTTCAACGGCCACCGGGATCGTAGTTACTCGGGCAGCTTCTGAAGGAAACCTTGGATCTGATATTGTTGGACAGCTATTTGCTTTTCCTAAAATGCTCTATGTTGCGGCAGGTACTATTTTTCTTTTAGGATTAGCGACACCAATTAATGATATTTTAACAATACCTATTGCAGCATCGCTCGCTATTGGTGGTTTAGTTCTTTCTAGAGTCCCTAATAAGCAAGAAGCTGAATTGTTAGATCAGCTTGAAGATACCGAAACGGATGAATTAAAAAGTCCTGAAAGTGTGATCAATCTACTAAATGTAGATGCAATCGAATTCGAATTTGGATATGGGCTAATTCCACTTGCAGATGTAAATCAAGGTGGAGATTTACTTGATCGGATCGTTATGATAAGAAGACAGTTGGCACTAGAGTTAGGTATTGTTATCCCTGTTGTAAGGATTAGGGATAACATACAGCTTGAACCAAATGCGTATCGGTTGAAAATTAAAGGAAGTGAAATGGCTAGAGGTGAGCTGTTGTTGGATCATTACCTAGCCATGAGTCCAGGTGGAGAAGATACACTGGATGGCATTGATACGATTGAACCTTCATTCGGACTACCGGCAAAATGGATAACGGAGGAAGTGAAGGAGCAAGCAGAAATATTAGGATATACAGTTGTAGATCCTCCGTCGGTCGTTTCCACTCATATTACCGAAGTATTAAAAGCAAATGCACATGAACTTTTAGGAAGACAAGAAACGAAGCAACTTATTGATCATCTCAAGGAATCATTTCCAATTCTCATAGAAGAAGTTACGCCTAACCCGCTTACCATTGGGGAAGTTCAAAAGGTTTTGGCAAAACTTCTGAAGGAGAATGTATCGATACGAAATTTGCCAATCATTTTTGAAACATTGGCTGACTACGGGAAAATGAGCACAGATACAGATTTGCTTGCTGAATACGTAAGACAAGGCTTAGCTAGGCAAATTACGAATCAATATGCAGATGAGAATTCAACGTTAAAAGTAATTACCGTTTCAGGTAAAGTGGAAAAGTTAATTGCAGACAGTGTACAGCAAACTGAGCATGGGAATTATTTATCAATGGATCCGGACGATTCCCAATCAATTCTTGAAGCAACAGCCGGACAAATTGAACAACAGTCATTAATGCATCAATCACCTATTTTGCTTTGTTCACCTGCTGTTCGTATGTATGTAAGACAATTAACAGAAAGATATTTTCCACATGTTCCTGTTCTTTCATATAACGAACTTGAAGCTAATGTCGAGGTTCAAAGCACTGGGATGGTGAGTGTTGAATGAATATAAAGAAAATAATAGCTCCGACTATGACGGAAGCAATGAAAAAAGTTAAAGCTGAGTTAGGCGAAAATGCTGTCATATTGAATTCAAAGGTCATCTTTCGCGGTGGTTTCCTTGGTTTATTTCGTAAGAAAAGTATTGAGGTTATTGCGGCATTGGACGAACAGCCAATCCACCATCCACATACGAGAAAAAACAATAACCGAAAAAAACCTAACAATGGTACAACTGAAGTTCAAACACATTCTTCTACTCAAAAGTTGAAGCATAATGAAACGGATATATTATCGAAAATTGCTGAGTTAAAGTCAGAGCTGAAAGCGATGAAGAATAGCAATCAAGTAAGCTACAATCAATATCCGGAAATCATCCAAAAATATTTGTTCAAACTTCAAGAACAAGATGTTAATGAAACATACGTATTAAAAATCGGAGATGCTTTACTTGAGAAATGGAGAAATTCTGAAAAGGAACCAAGTGATTCAGAACTTTTTCAGTGGTGTGAAACATTGCTTATTGATCATTTGGGCCATGTTAACTTTAATGGAATTTCGTATGAATCGAAATTTATTAATTTTGTTGGACCTACCGGTGTAGGGAAAACAACAACCATTGCTAAATTAGCAGCAGAAGCCGTCCTTGAACATAAGAAAAAGGTTGCTCTCATTACTACAGACACTTATAGAATTGCGGCTATAGACCAATTAAAAACGTATGCCCAATTACTAAATATCCCTGTAGAAATTGTTTATGAAGGACAAGACTTCCGTTCAGCTGTTAACAAATACAATGATTACGATGTCGTACTTATTGACACAGCTGGACGCAATTATCAAGAAAAACAGTATATACATGACTTGCAAGCGTTGTTTGGTGATGAAACAAATATTGCGACGTACTTAGTCTTGTCTGTTTCAATGAAAGAAAAAGATATAGAAAAAGTGGTAGTAAACTTTTTAGATATGAATTTCAATCAATTTATTTTTACTAAAGCTGACGAGACGAGAACTTTTGGAGTCATGTATAACTTAATTTGCAAATATAAAATTGGGGCAGCGTATATTACTACTGGTCAAGATGTACCAGATGATATTATTTCAGCATCTCCAAATGTTATTACCGAATATCTTCTCAGGGATGAGTTATCATGAAAGATCAAGCTGAAAAGTTACGACTGAAAATGACAAACCTTTCAAAAAGCCATGCTAAAACGATTGCGGTCGTTAGCGGTAAAGGGGGCGTCGGAAAATCAAATATTTCCATTAATATTGCAATGTTATTAAATAAAAAAGGTAATAGAGTTTTATTATTTGATTTCGATATAGGTATGGGAAATGTAAATATACTTCTGGGTAAACCTTCACGATTAACACTTTCAGAATTTTTACTTGAAGAAGTGACATTAAAGGATACTGTAAACGATACATTCGAAGGGGTTTCATATATAGCTGCTGGCAATGGCTTAAATGAAACTATTCAAATAAATGAAAGAATGTTGTCTAGACTTTTAGAAGGCTTAAGAGAGCTACAGCAACAATATGACTATATCATTTTTGATATGGGGGCTGGCGCAACTTCAGCTTCGTTAAAAGTATTACTAGCAGCAGATGATATTATCGTCATAACGACACCAGAGCCTACAGCGATTACCGATGCGTATTCGATGATGAAATTTATTTGTTTTGAAGGTGCAACAGGAAATTTTTTCTTAATTTGTAATCGAGCCGATAGTGAAAAACAAGGAAGAGAAACGTTAGAGCGATTGAAACAAACAGCTCTAAAGTTTTTGCATAAAGAGGTTGAACCACTAGGAGTTTTGCCTGAAGATAGCCACGTGAGGAAAGCTGTGATTAATCAAACGGCGTTTTCTATTTCATATCCTAGATCTGCCATTTCGGTAAAATTAGAAAACCTTGTTCATTCTTATTTAGAAGGAAATAACACTGATAGTAGCAACAAAGCAGTTGATTCATTTATCCATAGACTGCGACGGTTTTTCATTTAATTAGTTTTTAATATTTCTCACTTCTATAAGGAGTATTAATATGACATCACGCAAAGAGCTGCACAGAAAAAATATAATATGTATCGGAACATCAACAGGTGGTCCTCGCGCATTGCAAGCTGTTTTAACACAATTACCTAAAGACTTAGATGCATCGATTGTAATTGTTCAACATATGCCCCCGAAATTTACAAAATCTTTAGCGGATAGATTAAACACTATATGTGAAATTGATGTAAAAGAAGCTGAAGATGGCGAAGTGTTAAAAGAAGGAACAGCTTACATAGCTCCAGGTGGAAGGCATATGACGATAGCGCAAATTGCTGGAAAGGCAATAGTAAAAATTTTGGATAGTCCTACTGTGAATGGACATCGCCCTTCTGTTGATGTCTTGTTCAATTCTATTCATCAACTTACAAATTTTGATAAAATTGGCGTAATTATGACAGGAATGGGTGCTGATGGTGCAGCTGGTTTGATAGAATTAAAGAAAGATAGTAATGTTTACGCAATTGCTGAATCTGAGGAAACTTGTATTGTTTATGGGATGCCTGGTGCTGCTGTTGCGACTAAGAAAGTCGATGCTATTGTAAAGCTTGATGAGATAGCAGAAACGATCTTGACATATATGGAAAAGGGGACGTGAGTTTATGGATATGAATCAATATTTAGAAGTGTTTATTGATGAAAGTAAAGAGCATTTATTAACATTAAATCAAAACCTCCTTGAATTAGAAAAAGACCCACATAATCTTGAGATCGTAAATAATATTTTTAGAGCTGCCCATACGTTGAAAGGTATGTCAGCTACAATGGGTTATACTGATTTGGCTAATCTAACCCATATAATGGAAAATGTGCTAGATGGAATTAGAAATGAGAAAATAAATGTGACATCCCAATTATTAGATATCGTCTTTCTTGCGGTGGACGATTTGGAAGCAATGGTTGAATCCATTGCCTCTGGTGGGGATGGAACTCGCGATGTGAGTGTTGCCATTTCCAAGCTGGAACAAATTGAGAAAGGTAACGAAATAAATACAAAAGATAATGCCAAAGCGGAAATAGCAGCAGCCCTAGAATCTATTACATACCCAAAAATTAATTATGACCAATATGAAAAAACAGTAATCGAGCAATCAAAGGAACAAGGCTACGATTGCTATGAATTAACTATTTCTTTACGTCCTGATTGCTTATTAAAAACAGCTCGTGTGTTTATGGTATTTGAAGTATTGGAGAAATGCGGAGATGTTATAAAAACTTCCCCTTCCGTTGAGCAATTGGAGGAAGAACAATTTGATTCTGAATTTATTGTGACAATAATTACGAAAGAATCTGGGGAAGATCTTAAGAAGAAAATCATGAAAATTTCGGAAATTGATTCTATAGAGTCGAATTTAATCGATCCTGTTTCAATTAATGAGAATAACGAACAACATGTGGAAGCAAAGTCAGAAGAGAACATTAAGGAAAAAGAACAAACTTCCACAACTCCAACTTCTAAAAAGCAGGAAAAAGTAGAGAAGCAAACAAATAAAGCTGCCAATAAAACGATAAGAGTTAATATTGAACGTCTTGACATGTTAATGAACCTTTTTGAAGAGCTTGTCATCGATAGAGGTCGTTTAGAGCAAATTTCCCAGGATATTGAGAATGCAGATTTAGCTGAAACAGTGGAAAGAATGACCCGCATTTCAGGTGATTTACAAAGTATTATTTTAAATATGAGAATGGTTCCTGTTGACAATGTATTTAATCGATTTCCAAGAATGGTTAGACAGCTGGCTAAAGATTTGGACAAGTTGCTTGAATTGGAAATTATCGGTGCGGAAACAGAATTGGATCGTACGGTTATCGATGAAATAGGTGATCCTATAGTCCATTTATTGCGGAATGCTATTGATCATGGAATCGAAGGTCCTGACGTACGACGTGCAAATGGAAAACCTGAAACAGGGAAAATCCAATTAAAAGCTTATCATAGCGGAAATCATGTATTCATTGAGATTTTAGATGATGGTGCAGGTATTAATCGAAATAAAATTATTGAAAAAGCCATTTCAAAAGGAATTATCACGCAAGCAGAAGCTGTCGAATTAACAGATACTGAAGCATTTGAATTGATTATGGCACCTGGATTTTCAACAGCCGAAACGATATCAGATATTTCAGGACGTGGAGTCGGTTTAGATGTCGTAAAATCCAAAATTCAATCATTGGGTGGAATTGTATCAATTGATTCAATTGAAGGTAAGGGTTCAACTTTTTCCATCCAATTACCATTAACTTTATCAATTATTTCCGCGATGTTAATTGAAATCGGTCCAGAAAAATATGCAATACCTCTCTCATCTATCATTGAAACTGCGATTATTAAAAAATCAGATATTATGATTGCCCACAATCAACATGTGATTGATTTTAGAGGTAAAGTCGTTCCGTTAATATCGTTGAAGGATATTTTTGGACTTCAACAAGATAATGAACTAGAAGAGTTTATTTCTATTGTTATCGTACGAAAAGGCGAAAAAATGGCAGCCCTTATTGTGGACTCTTTCATAGGGCAACAAGAGATAGTACTTAAATCACTTGGTCACTATTTAACAGAAGTATTTGCCATATCAGGTGCTACTATTTTAGGTGATGGACAAGTAGCTCTTATTATAGACTGTAATGCTTTAATTAAATAATTGTAAGGAGTTGATAACAATGAATAATCCAACTGCAACCGATCGTAAGGTAATCGTTTTATTACTAAATGATAAAGAATATTCCATATCAGTTGAACATGTTACGGCAATAGAAAAAATGCTTCATATTACTAGGGTGCCAAACGTTCCTCCATTTATTAAAGGAGTGACTAATTTACGTGGTGTTATTATCCCGATCATTGATTTGAAAAGGCATTTTAATCTTGGAGATGCGGAATATACAGATCGTACAAGAATTATCATTGTTTCCTATAAGAATATGACTGTAGGAATGATTGTCGATGAAGCAAATGACGTTTTAGATATACCAGAGTCTGTCATTGAGCCATGCCCAGACGTAGCAGGTGCGGCGCCAGCTGAATTTATTAACGGAGTCGCAAACTTGGATAAGAGGCTGCTTTTATTATTAAATCTTGAAAATATCATCAATCCTCTATCATTTAGGGATGGACTTTATGGAGCTTAAAAAAATTATTACACCGTTTCATTTAGATGTTTTAAAGGAAATTGGGAATATTGGGGCTGGAAATGCAGCTACAGCCCTTTCCGTTTTAGTAGGGAAAAATATTGATATGAAAGTTCCATCAGTAAGGATTGTAACGTTCGATGAAATGCTGGAAATGGCTGGTGGACATGATAAAATTGTTACCGCAGTTTTTTTGAGGGTAGAAGGCGATGCATCAGGAAGTATGTTTTTTATTCTTCCTATAGAGCAAGCGACTAAATATGTTCAAATCTTAACAGGTGACCTGTCATTTTCCTTTAAAAAACCGCCTTATTCAGAGATTGGCCTGTCCGCAATGCAGGAAATGGGAAATATTTTGTCAGGCTCTTATTTATCATCATTATCCGATTTCACTGGATTGGACCTTTACCCGTCTGTTCCGTCTATTAGTATTGATATGGCTGACGCTATAATTAGTTATGGATTGCTTGAACTATCCCAAAGCCAAGATTATGCAATCGTGATCGATACTGCATTAGATGATGAAAATAAAAATACCGATGGTGTAAACGGTCATTTTTTCCTACTACCAGATCCAAACTCGTTTTCCGTCTTATTTAATACACTGGGAGTAGAATTGAATGATTGATACGGTTGTAAGAGTTGGAATTGCGGATATGAAGATAGTAAAGTCACCTGACAAAATTAGAACCTCAGGACTTGGATCATGTGTTGGGGTAGTAGTTTATGATAAACAGACCAATTTAGCTGGACTCGCACACATTATGTTGCCAGACTCTTCGCTTTCACGAGGGGAAAAAGCGATAAATAAGGCCAAATTTGCTGATACTGCTATAAAAGAATTAAAGCGTGAACTCATTTCTCAAGGTGCTAGTAATCTAAGACTTAAGGCAAAGATTGCTGGAGGAGCACAGATGTTTCATTTTTCTTCACAAAATGATCAAATGAGAGTTGGTCCACGTAATATCGAAGCCGTAAAAAAAGAGTTAAAATCATTGAACATTCAGCTCGTTGCAGAAGATACCGGGGGCCATAGTGGCAGGACGATCGAATTCGATACAGAAACATGTATGCTGCAAATAAAGACAGTTTATCAAGATATCATTGAAATCTGATCAGCATACTACAATGGCTTGTAACTGTTTGGAGGAGAAATTATGTCAAACTCACCACAGATGGAAGAAAAGAAATTTTGGGAGCTTTGGACTCATTCCCGTGATGCTGATGCAGGAGATATGCTTGTAGAAAAATATATGCCTTTAGTTTCTTATCATGTGCAACGCATTTCAGTCGGATTGCCTAGAAATGTGAGTAGAGAGGAACTAAAAAGCTTAGGGCTAATGGGGCTACTGGATGCATTAAATAAATATGATATTTCGAGGGATTTAAAGTTCGATACATATGCTTCTTTTCGAATAAGAGGTGCAATCATAGATGGGTTAAGAAAAGAAGATTGGCTTCCAAGAAGCACTAGAGATAAAGTAAAAAGAATCGAAGCCGTTACAAATACGCTTGAACAAACATTAATGCGCCACGTATCAATCGAAGAAATAGCATCTGAAAGTGGATTTTCTGTAGAAGAAGTTTATAGAACGTTAAATGAACATTTCTATGCAAGTGTCTTATCAATGGACGAGCAAATATATGATCAAGACGACGAAAGTCACAGCCATAATATTCAAGATGAGGAAACACTAACACCAGAAGAACAGCTCGTAAAAAACGAATGGCTTCATGATCTTGAAATGGCTCTTTCTGAGCTCAATGAAAAAGAGCAGCTTGTATTAAGTTTATTTTATAAGGAAGAATTGACATTTACAGAGATTGGAGAAATATTACAACTATCTACTTCAAGAATTTCCCAAATTCATTCTAAGGCAATTGTAAAATTAAAAAGTGTACTTCTAAAATAACGGAGGTATAAAAGAGTGAGCCTTAAATCGATTGAAATGCAAGTTGCCATCCCTAGAACTATTGAAGCGGGGAAAATCTCCGAACAGCTTCAACAGAGAGGGCAAACCATCTTAGATCAGGCAACGGAGGAAATGAAAGAAAAAGTAGAACGTGAAAGAAACGGAATAATTGAAGCGGAGCGAAAAGAGAAATTATTGTTAAAAGATCGTTCATCATCCGATCCAAAAGACGAAGGAAAGCAGCCTGGAAAAAATAAAGTAAAAAAACCTAAAAAAGCGGACTCTCCTCACCCTTATAAAGGTAAAACAATCGATTACAATGGGTAGTGATAACATTGACCGGTATACTAATCTTTATCTTATTTATGTTAAATATTTTTTTGATTTTGGCTGTCGTCATCTTATTTCAACGCCAAAATCGTTTTATAGAAATGGAACGGAATCAACGTAAAATTCAACAGGAATCGGAGGAAATGTTATCTGCTTTTCTATTGGAAATAAAAGAAGAAAATAAATCATTCATTTCTAAATTTTATCACACGAAGCAAGATGATAGATCCGATGAACAACCTATAGACATTGACATCCATAGATCAAAGGATGAACCAATAAGAACATTAACACAGGAAGAGCCTATTACCTCTGAGACATACTCCAGAATGCTAGCTTCCGAAGTATATCAGAAATCAAGTGACAATAAGAGAGATTCAGAGGAAAAAACATTCATAGAACAAGTTGATGCTCTATCACAGAAAGGTTTAACTAGCAGTGAAATAGCAAAACATTTAAAAAAAGGAAAGACTGAAGTAGAACTTTTACTGAAGTTTCATGAAAATCGTAAGTAATACTTGATAGCATATTTTTTTTATGCTATATTGATTGATGGTGTTAATACACACGTTCCGTGATTTTGTTGCATGGTGCTGTTTCAAAAACAGAATGTACAAAAAATGAGCGGAGCGGAGGAAAAAAAACCAAGGAGGAAATAACAATATGTCAGTAATTTCTATGAAGCAATTGCTTGAAGCTGGTGTACATTTTGGACACCAAACACGCCGTTGGAACCCAAAAATGAAAAAATACATTTTTACGGAGCGTAACGGTATTTATATTATCGACCTTCAAAAAACAGTTAAAAAGGTTGAAGAAGCATACAAATTTTTAAGAGAGCTTGCAGATAACAATGGAAAAGTTCTTTTCGTTGGAACAAAAAAACAAGCTCAAGAATCAGTTAAAGAAGAAGCAGAGCGCGCTGGACATTATTATGTTAACCATCGCTGGCTTGGCGGAACGCTAACTAACTTTGAAACTATCCAAAAAAGAATCGATCGTTTAAAAGCAATCGAGAAAATGGAAGAAGACGGAACTTTCGATGTGCTACCTAAAAAAGAAGTCGTTATGTTAAAGAAAGAATATGATCGACTTGTTAAATTTTTGGGCGGTATTAAAGATATGAAGACTCTTCCAGATGCAATGTTCATTATTGATCCTCGCAAAGAAAGAATTGCAGTTGCAGAGGCACGCAAATTGAATATTCCTATCGTCGGAATCGTTGATACAAACTGTGATCCGGATGAAATCGACTATGTAATCCCTGCTAACGATGATGCAATTCGTGCGGTAAAACTTTTGACTGCTAAAATGGCTGATGCATTAATGGAATCCAAGCAGGATGAAGAAGCAGAAGAAGCAGCTGAAACAGCAAACGTTTAACATATAAAAGAGCTGCAGCACTGGGATCTTACAGAGCTGTATCGTTACGATAAAAGGTGATAAGAGTGTTAGACACTTATCACCTTTTTTCAAACTATCATTTAGGAGGACAAGACAAATGGCAATTACTGCACAAATGGTAAAAGAATTGCGTGAAAAAACAGGCGCGGGTATGATGGATTGTAAAAAAGCGTTGACAGAAACAAATGGAAATATGGAAGAAGCGATCGATTTTTTACGTGAAAAAGGAATTGCTTCTGCAGCCAAAAAAGCTGATCGTATTGCTGCTGAAGGTACAACTTTTATTTTGAGCAAAGGTAATGACGCAGTTATCCTTGAAGTAAACGCTGAAACTGACTTCGTTGCAAAAAACGAAAATTTCCAAAACTTAGTAAATGAATTGGCTGAGCACTTGCTTGCTAATAAGCCTGCATCTGTAGAAGAAGCATTAGAACAAAAAATGGATAATGGGCAAACAGTCGGTGAATATGTGAACGCAGCGATTGCAAAAATTGGTGAAAAAATCACGTTACGCCGTTTTGAAGTAAGAACTAAGGCAGATAATGGCGCATTTGGTGAATACTTGCATATGGGTGGCCGCATCGCCGTACTCACTGTACTAGAAGGTACTACGGATGCAGCAGTTGCTAAAGATGTAGCGATGCACATTGCAGCTATTAATCCTAAATATATTTCTCGTGATCAAGTTTCTGAAGAAGAAACTGAGCGTGAGCGTCAAGTACTTATACAACAAGCATTGAATGAAGGAAAACCTGAAAACATTGTTGTAAAAATGGTTGAAGGTCGCCTACGTAAATTCTTCGAAGATATTTGCTTGCTTGACCAAACTTTCGTAAAAAATCCAGATCAAAAGGTTCGTCAATTTGTAGAATCAAACGGTGCGAAAGTTGTAGAATTTATCCGTTATGAAGTTGGGGAAGGCATCGAGAAGCGTCAAGAGAATTTTGCAGAAGAAGTTATGAGTCAAATTAAGAAGTAATATTGAAGGGAACATTCTGTGTTCCCTTTTTTCAAAGATATTTTATTCTCTTACAGTAGAGGAAGCTTCTTAAAAGTGGCTCCACTTAAGTAAAAGGCTTTGTTAAAGCTCAATGTTGATTTTTCTGTTTGTTGATTGGAGCGGAAATCAATATTCTTGCTTAACTAAGCCATGCAAAATAATACATAACTACATACGGAGGTTCTTATGGGCAACCCAAAATATAAACGAGTTGTACTTAAACTCAGTGGTGAAGCACTAGCTGGCAATGAAGGTTTCGGCATTAAACCTGCAGTCATTAAATCAATTGCTGAACAAGTTAAAGAAGTAGCTGAATTAGGCGTTGAAGTAGCTGTAGTAGTTGGCGGAGGAAACATTTGGCGTGGGAAAGTAGGCAGTGAAATGGGAATGGATAGGGCGACAGCGGATTATATGGGTATGCTTGCCACTGTCATGAATTCTCTAGCCTTACAAGATAGTTTGGAACAACTTGGTATTGAGACACGTGTTCAAACATCGATTGATATGAGGCAAGTTGCTGAGCCATACATTCGTAGAAGAGCGATACGTCACTTAGAAAAAAACCGCGTCGTTATTTTTGCTGCTGGAACTGGAAATCCGTATTTCTCTACAGATACAACAGCTGCATTAAGAGCTGCTGAAATCGAGGCAGAAGTCATACTAATGGCTAAAAACAATGTCGATGGTGTATATAGCGACGATCCTAAAATTAATAAAGATGCGGTAAAATACGACCAACTTTCTTACTTAGATGTTTTAAAGGAAGGTTTAGGGGTAATGGATTCTACTGCTTCTTCTTTATGTATGGATAATGATATACCATTGATTGTCTTTTCATTTACAGAAAAAGGCAACGTAAAGCGTGCTGTCATGGGTGAACAAATTGGAACATTAGTGAGGGGGAAGGAATAATGGCAAAGCAAGTACTTTCTGAAACGAAAAACAAAATGGAGAAAGCGATCCAAGCGTATTCTCGTGAGCTAGCTAGCATTCGTGCTGGTAGAGCTAGTGCATCATTGCTTGACAAGCTGACAATTGATTATTACGGTGCGCCGACACCAGTAAATCAAATGGCTTCCATTTCTGTACCAGAAGCTAGAATGCTTGTAATTCAACCTTATGATAAATCCATTCTCGGTGCTATCGAAAAAGCAATATTAAAATCTGATCTGGGTCTTACACCTTCAAATGATGGCTCATTAATTAGACTAATGATTCCTCAACTTACGGAAGAGCGTAGAAAAGAACTCGTTAAAGTTGTAAAAAAAGAAGGCGAAGATGCAAAAATTACGATTCGTAATATCCGTCGTGATGGCAATGAAGAATTAAAGAAGCTTGAAAAAAATGGAGAAATTACAGAAGATGATTTACGTGGTTATTCCGATGATATCCAAAAATTGACGGATAACCATATTAAAAAAATTGATGACCTTACAAAAGAAAAAGAACAAGAAATATTAGCAGTATAAAAGGATTCAATGAAACGATTATTCTCCCTTTATCATGAAGGGAGTTTTTTTCTTTTATTAAGATTCCGAACAAGGTCGGTTGATTTCCGCTACAGGCATTCGCTTCCGCGGGCGGTTCGTGAGCCTCCTCGGCGCTTGACGCGCCTGTGGGGTCTCACGTATACCGTTATTCCCGCAGGAGTCTCACGCCTTTCGCTCCAATCAACAGTGTGAAAATAAATAATAAGCTTGAACTTAGTTTTTATACAAATAAAAAAAGCATCTTAGTAATCTTTCTTATGATTTCTCGTTCTGTCGCCAATTTACGCACTTCAGGTTCTTTTTCTTAAAGTTAAGGTTCTGAAGTTGCACTTCTATTAACATAAGTCTTCGATCTTTTGTTGTAATAAAATGTATTATATTTATACTTTCTGTATCATTCTCTATCCAAACAGTAATATTTTATTTATAATAGGAATTATGGCTCTTTCGATTATAAGGAAGCAACTCTGATGGGGGATCCTTTCATGTTAAATATATTTAAATTATGGAAAAGTTCAAAAAAAACATTTTCAATAGATGAGAGAATAGAAAAAGCGTTAAAACAGCCAGTTCCAACTCATATTGCCATTATTATGGACGGGAATGGCAGATGGGCAAAGAAAAGGGCTCTTCCCCGAATAGCAGGTCATCATGAAGGTATGAAAATCGTTCGGAAAATTACGATGTTGGCTAATCGACTTAATATTGATACTCTAACACTTTACGCCTTTTCTACTGAAAATTGGAAACGACCTAAACAGGAAGTTGATTATTTAATGGGGTTACCTGAGGAATTTCTTGGAAATTTCCTTCCAGAACTCATTGAAGAAAATGTAAAAGTTTGTATGATTGGCCATAATAATAGAATTCCAGAACATACAAGACGAGCAGTAGAAAAAGCAATACAGGAAACGTCGGCGAATACCGGTCTGAAATTGAATTTTGCATTGAATTATGGGGGCAGAGCAGAAATTCTTGAAGCAGTTAGAGACATTTCCAATGATGTAAAGAATGGAAAATTAATTGATAGTGATATTGATGATGAGTGCTTTTCTAAATATTTGATGACTCATGATTTACCTGATCCAGACCTATTAATTCGAACTAGTGGAGAGCTACGCATTAGCAATTTTATGCTTTGGCAAATTGCATATTCGGAATTATGGTTTACAGACGTACTATGGCCAGATTTTAAAGAAACACATTTACTCGAGGCTGTTGAGGCATATCAGCGGCGTACAAGGCGATTTGGAGGAATACATAGCGAGGAGTCACAGAAATGAAACAACGAATCATAACAGCAACAATTTTGATTGCGATATTTTTACCCATTGCCATTTTAGGTGGAATTCCTTTTTTATTTCTAGCATACATCATGGCATCAATTGGATTATATGAGCTTTTTCATATGCGAAAGCTTTCAATTTTTTCCTTTCACGGTTTAATAGCCACTATTTTACTGTGGATTTTCTTATTACCTAATCATTATTTTGACATGATTAATATTACGGGCTTATCCAAAATTGAACTTGCATTTGCAGCCGTTTTACTATTTTTATCATATACGGTGATCGTCAAGAACCAGTTTACGTTTGATGATGTCGGATTTATTCTATTATCCGTTTTATATATTGGCATCGGGTTCTTCTATTTTGTACAAATTCGTGAACAAGGACTTGTTTATCTTTTTTATGCATTATTTGTTGTATGGGTAACAGATTCTGGAGCGTATTTTGTAGGAAGAAAATTTGGAAAGCATAAATTGTGGCCAGATATTAGTCCAAATAAAACAGTCGAAGGTTTTTTCGGCGGGATTGCGTCCGGATTAATTGTAGCTATTTTATTTATTTTCTTTTCCAACATTCAAATACCTTTTGGAAAATTACTAATCGTTACGATTATTATTTCTATATTTGGGCAAATGGGCGATTTGGCTGAATCTGCATTGAAACGCCATTATGGGGTAAAGGATTCTGGAAACCTATTTCCTGGCCATGGAGGCATTCTTGATCGCTGTGATAGCTGGTTATTTGTACTGCCTCTACTCCATTTTTTAATATTTTAGGCTCTTTTCTTAAACATTGTTGCTTTTTTTTCTTAAGTTACATAGTAAGAATAAATTCGGAACTCAAACTTAGTCATTCCGCTTAGAAAAGAGCTGCGTACTTCATAAGAATCGCTAAACTCACCTTTTAAGGGTAAAAGCCGGCTTTTGGGCTTTTACAAAAACAACAAACTTTACGAAGACAGCCATATTTTAATACAGATTGTATTCAGCAAGGAGCGGAAATAATGAAATACATAAGTTTGCTTGGTGCAACAGGTTCGATTGGCATACAAACTCTTGATGTTATACGGAATAATCCAGAACAATTTAAACTAGTGGCAATTTCGGCGGGGAAAAATATAGAACTTGTAAGGAAAATTCTGCTTGAGTTTAAACCAGAATATGTTTCCGTACAATATAAGGAAGACTATGATAAGTTAAAAATAGAGTATCCACAAGGGTTTACTTTTGGGTATGGCTCAGAGGGATTAATGGAAGCGGCTGTGTATCATAAGTCCGATATACTCTTAAATTCGGTAATAGGAAGTGTAGGTCTGAACCCAACACTGGAAGCTATAAAAGAAAAAAAGACAATCGCTCTTGCCAATAAAGAAACGTTAGTGACAGCTGGACACCTTGTCATGACGCATGCGAAAGAGAATAATGTTCCCATCATACCAGTCGATAGTGAGCATTCAGCTATTTATCAATGTTTGCAAGGGGAAAAACTGTCTAGCGTAAATAGGCTAATAATAACAGCATCTGGCGGGAGTTTTAGGGATTATAAACGTGAAGATCTTAAAAATGTTACATTAGAACAGGCGTTAAGTCATCCAAATTGGTCAATGGGCTCCAAAATTACGATAGATTCTGCTACAATGATGAACAAAGGGTTAGAAGTCATAGAAGCACACTGGCTCTTTGATAAACCATACGAAAAAATTGATGTTCTTTTACATCGTGAAAGCATTATCCATTCAATGGTTGAATATGATGACAGCAGTATAATAGCCCAATTGGGAACACCTGATATGAGAGTACCTATTCAATACGCACTCACATATCCCGACAGATTCCATTTTCAGACAGAGAATCGTCTTGATTTAGCTAAAATTGGACAGCTTCATTTTGAGGAAATGGATTTTGAAAGGTTTAGATGTTTAGAATTTGCTTATGAGGCTGGAAAAAGAGGCGGAACATTGCCTACTGTTTTAAATGCAGCAAATGAAGTAGCTGTACATGCATTTCTTTCAGGTAAAATTTCTTTTCTATCAATCGAAGACTTGATTGAGAAGGCACTTGCTCGCCATACTACTATTAAAAACCCTGATCTCGAAACAATTCAAGATGTTGATGCGGAAACTAGGGTTTATGTTAACTCACTTACTTAACGAAGAGCATTTTTCTTAAAGGAGGTTGTGTAAATGAATACCGTTATTTCCTTTATCATTATATTTGGGGCTCTCGTATTTTTTCATGAGCTAGGGCATTTTATTTTTGCTAAGCGTTCAGGAATACTTGTAAGAGAGTTTGCAATTGGGTTTGGTCCGAAAATTTTTTCATACAAAAAAGGTGAAACGACCTATACAATAAGACTTTTACCTATTGGTGGGTTTGTAAGAATGGCCGGGGAAGATCCGGATATACCGGAAATAAAACCTGGACATCGGATCGCTATCCAGTTTGATCAAAGTGAAAAGATAAATAAAATTATCTTAACCGGTAAAAATCGCTATCCGAATGTAAAAATGATTGAAGTTGAAAAGGCCGATTTAGAACATCGTCTTTTTATTCAAGGATATGAAGAAGGTGAAGAGGATCATCTTCAAAGATTTGACGTATCTCGTGAAGCGGTCGTTGTTGAAGATCAAGTTGAAACACAGATTGCGCCATGGGATCGCCAATTTGCTTCTAAAAAATTAAGCGCAAGAGCAATGACGATTTTTGCAGGTCCATTGTTTAACTTTATTTTGGCAATTGTGGCATTTACGATGATTGGTGTTATTCAAGGCGTACCGATAGAAGAGGCTAAGCTCGGTAAGGTGCTTTCAGATGGGGCAGCCCAAGAATCTGGCTTGAAACAAGGTGATCTTGTTTTAAGTATTGATGGCTCTGAAGTGAAGACTTTTACGGATATGACAACGATTGTTAGAGCGCATCCTGAAGAGGAGTTAGTTTTTACGGTTGATCGGGACGGTAAAACTTTGGACATCCCGGTAACTCCGAAACGATTTGTTGAAGAAGATAAAGAAATTGGTTTGATTGGTGTCCAATCTTATTTAGATAAATCTTTTTCAAAAGTAGCATTAAGCGGATTTGTCGAGACGTATCATTGGACAATAAAAATTTTCCAATTGCTCGGACAATTAGTCGTTGGCCAATTTTCTATTGATATGCTTTCTGGGCCGGTAGGGATATACAAGTCCACAGAAGAAGTTGCTAAAGCAGGGATTCTTTATTTAATGAAGTGGACTGGTCTTTTAAGCATTAATTTAGGTATTATGAACTTATTACCAATTCCAGCCCTTGACGGAGGTCGACTACTATTTTTTGGTGTAGAAGCTGTCAGAGGAAAGCCTATTGATCGCCATAAAGAAGGAATGGTTCATTTTATCGGCTTTGCCCTGTTGATGGTATTGATGATAGTAGTTACTTGGAACGATATTCAACGTTTTTTCATTAATTAAACATTGTAGTAATAAAAGATGGGGTGCTAAGTTTGAGACAAAGTATGACATTAATTCCTACTCTTCGTGAGGTACCAGCTGATGCTGATATTAAAAGTCATCAGCTCCTCCTTAGAGCGGGCTTCATAAGACAAATTGCAAGCGGAGTCTATTCATATATGCCACTTGCGAAAAGAGCATTGGATAAAATTGAAAAAATTATCCGAGAAGAAATGGAAAATGCTGGGGCAGCTGAACTACTAATGCCCGCATTACAACCAGCTGAGTTATGGCAGGAGTCTGGACGTTGGTTCACATATGGCGATGAATTAATGCGTATGCATGATCGCCATGGACGGGATTTCGCATTAGGAGCAACTCATGAGGAAGTAATTACGAGTCTTGTAAATGACGATGTACAATCGTACAAGCGACTTCCACTTACCCTTTTTCAAATTCAGACAAAGTTTAGAGATGAAAAACGACCAAGATTCGGTTTATTACGTGGACGTGAGTTTATTATGAAGGATGCGTACTCCTTTCACACTTCTGCTGAAAGCTTGGATGAAGTTTATAATAAAATGTATACTGCATATATGAATATTTTCACTAGATGCGGTCTAGACTTCAGAGCCGTTCTAGCAGATTCAGGAGCAATTGGTGGTAAGGATACTCAGGAATTCATGGTTTTATCAGAAATAGGTGAAGATACAATTGCTTATTCTGATACTTCTGACTATGCTGCTAATATTGAAATGGCTGAATGTGTTGTCGATTATGAGAAGTCAACTGAGGACGAGAAAAAATTAGAAAAAATCGCGACTCCAAACCAAAAAACGATTGCAGAAGTGTCTTCATTTTTTAATATAGAACCTCAAAAATGCATTAAGTCATTAGTATTTAAAGTAGATGACGAGCCTATCATGATACTTGTTCGCGGAGATCATGATGTCAATGACATTAAAGTCAAAAATGTATTGAATGCAAAAACTGTTGAACTTTGCGATCAAGAGGAAACGGAACATATTTTAGGCTGTCCTACTGGTTCACTAGGTCCTGTTGGTGTGACTGGAAAGTTGAAGGTATACGCAGATCATGCGGTTAAAGCTTTAGTCAATGCCGTTTGCGGTGCCAATGCTGATGGTTTCCATTTCGTTAATGTGAATCCTGGAAGGGATTTTGAGGTTGAAAACTACGCCGATTTCAGATTTATTATGGAAGGTGATCCTTCTCCAGACGGAAAAGGAATAATACGTTTTGCCCGCGGTATAGAAGTGGGACATATTTTTAAACTAGGAACAACTTATAGTGAAGCAATGGATGCTAATTATTTAGATGAAAATGGACGAGCTCAAAACTATATTATGGGTTGTTACGGTATCGGTGTTTCTCGTACATTATCTGCGATTGCCGAACAATTTAATGATGAAAATGGACTTGTATGGCCAAATAATATTGCTCCATATCATATCCATGTGATTCCGGTAAATATGAAAGATCAAGACCAGGTTGACTTAGCTGGAGAACTATATGACTTATGTAAAACAAATCGATATGATGTTTTATTAGATGATCGTTCTGAAAGACCTGGTGTGAAATTCAAAGATTCTGATTTAATCGGTCTTCCAATCCGAGTTACGGTTGGCAAAAGGGCTAATGAAGGTATTGTTGAAGTGAAAGTTAGAAAAACGGGCGAATCATTTGAAGTGGATAAAGCAGAGTTGTTACCACTGATTAACAATTTATTGAAATAATAGGCATTGTAATAGTCTTAACATGCGGATAAATGGATTGTAGCGGAAAGCGAGTGGCTGCAGGAAAATCTACTTACAAGTATACAAAGTCAAATAATAAAAAAAGGTACCTATTTAGGTACCTTCCTTTATGGGAGGCAGATGTGGCAATGAATCCCGCCGAAAAAAAAGAGAGATTTCAGTTGCTTCTGCAACAACTTGGTTTAACGGATGATGCGTTTACTCAATATTTTTATAATGCAGAAATAACAAAGCTTACAATTGATCGATCAATAAAGCAATGGCATTTTTCCTTCACGTTTGAAAAAATCATTCCGCATAATGTGTTTTCTACATTTTCTAATCATCTTCAAAAATCTTTTCAACATATTGCTTCTGTTAGTTTTGTGGTTGAAGCAAAGGACTCGGTTCCTACAGAAGAACTTATACTAGATTATTGGAATGGATGCGTAAAGGAAATAGACGGCATTTCTCCAATGCTATTAACTTTATTAAACGAACAATCTCCTAAAATTAATGGGAATAAAATGATCATCGGTACTCGAAATCATACGGAAGCAGAGACGTTAAAAGCGAAATATGGTGGATTAATCCTTGATATTTATAAGAGTTTCGGCTTTCCTTTACTCCAATTCGATACTGAAGTAAATGATGAGCAACAATCAGAAGATGTACAAAGGATTATCGAGGCCAACAGAAAAGAAGATGAGGAAAGGGCTAGGCAAGCTGTAGTTGATATGCAACGTACAGATGCAGAAAAAGAAAAAAATAACGGTGAATTCGTTGGACCACTTATGATTGGTCTCACCATTAAAAACGATGAAGATATTAAAAAGATTGAAGACATTATCGATGAAGAAAGAAGAATTGCGGTACAAGGGTATATTTTTGATGCGGAAATAAGAGAATTGCGAAGTGGTCGATCATTATTAACTTTTAAGATGACCGACTATACGGATTCCATTTTAGTAAAAATGTTTTCAAGAGATAAAGAAGATGTAGAAATGCTAAACATGGTTAAAAAAGGAATGTGGGTAAAAGTACGAGGAAGCGTACAAAATGATACATTTGTTCGAGACCTAGTCATGATTGCTAATGATATAAATGAGGTAAAACCAAAAACACGATTAGATTTGGCGAAAGATGGATCTAAACGTGTAGAATTGCATCTTCATTCTCCGATGAGTCAAATGGATGCTGTAACCTCTATTTCCAGCTACGTCGCTCAAGCAAAAAAATGGGGACATAAAGCGATCGCAATTACGGATCATGCAGTTGTGCAATCTTTTCCAGAAGCTTATAGTGCAGGCAAAAAGAATGATATTAAAATACTTTATGGATTAGAGGCTAACTTAATCGATGATGGGGTGCCAATTGCCTATAATAGTGACCACCGACTTCTCGATACTGCCGAATATATTGTGTTTGACGTTGAAACAACGGGTTTATCTGCCATTTACGACACGATTATAGAACTTGCAGCGGTGAAAATTAGAAATGGTGAAGTAGTAGATAAATTTGAAAGCTTTGCAAATCCACACCATCCTCTTTCTGCGACAACGATTGAATTGACAGGAATTACAGATGATATGGTTAAGGATGCGCCAGAAGTAGAGGACATGCTTCAGAAATTTTATGAATGGTCCGAAGATGCCATATATGTAGCTCATAATGCAACGTTTGATATGGGTTTTTTAAACACTGGTTTCCAAAAAATCGGAGTTGGAAAATCTAAGAATCCTGTTATAGATACATTAGAGCTTGCTAGATTTCTATTTCCTGAATTTAAGAACCATCGTTTAAATACGCTGGCTAAAAAGTTCGATATTGAATTGACCCAGCATCACCGAGCTATTTATGATGCGGAAGCTACAGGATTTTTATTTTTAAAAATGCTAAAGGACGCCAAAGAAAAAGGCATAGAATATCATGATCAATTTAATGATTATATGGGTGAAGGAGATGCTTATAAGCGAGCAAGACCAAGCCACTGTATTTTGCTAGCAAAAAATGAAATAGGATTGAAAAATATATTTAAGCTTGTATCTATTTCACACTTAAACTACATTTATCGAATTCCTAGAATTCCTAGATCTGTACTTGAAAAACATCGAGAGGGAATCCTTGTTGGTTCTGGCTGTGATAAAGGGGAAGTATTTGAAGCGATGATGCAAAAGGGGCAAGCTGAAGCTGAAAAAGCAGCTGCTTTTTATGATTATCTTGAAGTTCATCCTAAATCTGTATACGCCCCATTGATTGAAATGGAACTTGTTAGAAATGAAAAGGATTTAGAGGATATTATTAAGAATATCGTCAACATGGGAGAGAAGTTGAGTTTACCAGTCGTTGCTACTGGAAATGTACATTATTTGAACGAAGAAGATAAAATCTATCGTAAGATCTTAATTTCCTCTCAAGGTGGAGCAAATCCATTAAATAGGCATGAATTGCCTGACGTCCACTTTAGAACGACAAACGAGATGCTTTCTGAATTTGCCTTTTTAGGAAAAGACCTGGCACAAAAGATTGTTGTCGATAACTCAATTTTAGTAGCAGATATGATTGAAAGCATTAAACCTATAAAAGACGATCTCTATACTCCGAAAATTGAAGGCGCTGAAGATGAAATACGGACAATGAGCTATGAGAGAGCAAAGAGCATTTATGGAGATCCACTTCCTGAAATTATAGAAGCAAGATTAGAAAAAGAATTAAAAAGTATTATCGGGCACGGATTTGCCGTTATTTATCTCATATCGCATAAGCTTGTAAAAAAATCTTTGGATGATGGATATTTAGTTGGTTCTCGAGGATCAGTTGGATCATCCTTCGTTGCAACAATGACTGAAATAACAGAAGTAAATCCAATGCCGCCACATTATGTCTGTCCAAATTGTAAGCACTCAGAGTTTTTTGATGATGGAACGGTTGGTTCAGGATTTGATTTGCCTGATAAAGATTGCCCACAATGTGAAACGGCCTACAAAAAAGACGGTCACGATATTCCATTTGAAACTTTTCTTGGCTTTAAGGGAGATAAAGTACCGGATATTGATTTGAACTTTTCCGGTGAATATCAGCCTCATGCACATAACTATACTAAGGTTCTATTTGGAGAAGACTATGTGTATCGTGCTGGAACAATTGGAACAGTCGCGGAAAAAACGGCTTTTGGCTATGTGAAAGGATATGCACAAGATAATAATCTACATTTAAGAAATGCTGAAATAGATCGCTTAGTACAAGGATGTACAGGTGTTAAAAGAACAACAGGTCAGCACCCGGGTGGGATTATAGTTGTTCCAGATGATATGGAAATTTTTGACTTTAGCCCAATTCAGTTTCCTGCTGACGATAAAGAGTCGGAGTGGAAAACGACTCATTTTGATTTTCATTCCATCCATGATAATTTATTAAAACTTGATATTCTTGGTCACGATGATCCGACTGTTATTAGAATGCTACAAGATTTAAGCGGAATTGATCCTAAAACAATTCCAACAGATGACTCTGAAGTTATGAAAATATTTAGCGGTACAGAATCTCTTGGTGTAACTGAGGAACAAATTATGTGTAAAACGGGGACACTTGGTATACCTGAATTCGGTACTCGTTTTGTGCGCCAAATGCTTGAAGATACTAAGCCGACTACTTTTTCGGAGCTTGTGCAAATATCTGGACTGTCGCATGGTACGGATGTATGGCTTGGAAATGCTCAAGAACTTATTCATAACAAAATTTGTACTTTGCCAGAAGTTATCGGCTGCCGTGACGATATAATGGTTTATTTAATATACCAAGGACTTGAACCTTCACTTGCGTTTAAAATTATGGAATCCGTTCGTAAAGGAAAAGGTCTAACTCCTGAATGGGAAGATGAGATGAGGAAAAATACTGTTCCCGAATGGTATATCGACTCATGTAAAAAAATTAAATATATGTTTCCAAAGGCGCACGCAGCTGCCTATGTATTAATGGCTGTAAGGATTGCCTACTTTAAAGTACACCATCCATTGTATTACTACGCCGCTTATTTCACTGTAAGGGCAGAAGATTTTGATTTGGAAGCTATGGTTAGAGGCTCGCAAACGATTCGAGCAAGAATAGAGGAAATCAATGCGAAAGGCTTGGACGCATTGCCGAAAGAGAAAAGTTTACTTACAGTGTTAGAGCTTGCGCTGGAAATGTGTGAAAGGAATTTTAAATTCATGCGTGTTGATCTTTATCGTTCAAGCGCAACGCAATTTATTATCGATGGAGATGCTTTAATACCTCCATTCAATTCAATACCAGGACTCGGAACTAACGCAGCATTGAATATCGTAAAAGCAAGAGAAAATGGTGAATTCCTATCAAAAGAAGATTTACAGCAAAGAGGCAAGGTTTCAAAGACCATTATTGAATACTTAGATAAGCATGGTTGTCTTGAATCTTTACCTGAACAAAATCAACTATCGTTGTTCTAGCGCTTTCTTATCATTTGCATATATATAATGGATATGGTATATTTTTAATGGAAATACTATGAATAACTCTCTGTTGACAAAAAGAGTGGGCGCCCCCCACTCTTTCGTATTGTTCCGGATAGTCTAAAGAAAGCGCAATAACCATGCTAATTAACGCAGTATTGCTAATCGATTTCAAGCCCAAAAATGAAAACTATTGAAACTCTCATATGGAGGTCATTATGAGTAAGGTAACAGAAATCGTTGAAGATCTCGTAAATCCTATCTTAGAAGATATGAAGCTTGACCTTGTCGATATTGAATATGTAAAAGAAGGAAAAAACTGGTTTCTCCGCATATTTCTTGATAAGGAAAATGGTATAGACATTGAAGAATGCGGTATTGTAAGTGAAAGACTAAGTGTAATTCTAGATGACATCGATCCAATACCTCATAATTATTTTTTGGAAGTATCTTCACCAGGTGCAGAACGACCATTGAAAAAAGAGTCTGATTTCGAATCTTCAGTCGGTAAAAACATTCATATTAAAACATATGAACCAATCGATGGTGAAAAGATATTTGAAGGGAAGCTCATTAATTTTAATGGGGAAACAATCATACTTGAGATGAAAATCAAAACACGTGTTAAAACGATTGAAATTCCATTTGAAAAAGTTGCTAAAGCTAGATTGGCCGTTGTTTTTTAAAAAATGACTTTGTTAAAGTGTATATTGAATTTTACCACAATGGAATCTACATACAAGATTAACAGAGCATAAAAAAATTTATGTTTGAATCATACAAAGGTAAAAAGTGAATTAAAGGGGATGACCATTAAATGAGCTCGGAACTATTGGATGCTCTCATTATTCTGGAAAGAGAAAAAGGAATTAGTCGTGATGTATTGATTGAAGCAATCGAAGCGGCTCTTGTTTCAGCTTACAAAAGGAATTTTAATCAAGCGCAAAATGTCCGTGTTGACTTGAATTTGGAGACCGGAACAATGCGAGTATTTGCTCGTAAGGAAATCGTTGATGAAGTTTTTGATTCCAGACTTGAAATATCTCTTGATCAAGCTAAAAAGATTAATCCTGCATACGAAACAGGAGATATTCTTGAGTTAGAGGTAACACCGAAAGACTTCGGAAGAATAGCAGCTCAGACTGCGAAACAAGTTGTAACCCAACGCGTTCGTGAAGCGGAGAGAGGTATTATTTACTCGGAATTCATTGACCGAGAAGACGATATTATGACAGGCATTGTTCAAAGGCAAGACCCTAGGTTTATATACGTTAGCCTTGGTAAGATTGAAGCTTTATTACCACAAAGTGAACAGATGCCAAATGAAACTTATAAACCACATGATCGTATCAAAGTCTATATTACAAAGGTTGAAAAGACGACAAAAGGCCCGCAAATATATGTTTCTCGAACTCATCCAGGATTGTTGAAAAGATTATTTGAAATCGAAGTTCCTGAAATTTATGATGGCACAGTAGAAATTAAATCTGTTGCCCGTGAAGCGGGTGACCGATCCAAAATCTCTGTGAGTACAGATAATGCTGAAGTTGATCCAGTAGGTTCTTGCGTTGGACCTAAAGGTGCTAGGGTTCAGGCAATTGTCAATGAATTAAAGGGTGAAAAAATCGATATCGTAGAATGGTCGTCTGATCCAGTCGTTTTTGTTGCAAATGCCCTAAGTCCTTCAAAAGTACTGGATGTTGATATCCATGAAGAAGAAAAAGCAACTACGGTTGTCGTACCAGATTATCAATTATCACTAGCCATCGGAAAAAGAGGGCAAAATGCTAGACTTGCAGCAAAGTTAACGGGTTGGAAAATTGATATAAAAAGTGAGTCAGATGCTCGAGCAGCAGGCATATATCCACGCGGAGATTCTCTTTTCTTTTTTGATGAAGATGAATCAAGTGACACATTCGATTTAAATGATGAAGAAATCGAATAGGGGTGAGTTAATTGGCAGTTCAAAAAAAAATTCCTATGAGAAAATGTTTGGCTACGGGCGAAATGAAACCGAAGAAAGAAATGATACGTATTGTTCGCTCTAAAGATGGAGAAGTATCGGTCGATTTAACCGGTAAAAAATCCGGAAGAGGTGCTTATGTTTCCTTAGACCGTGATGCTATACTTGCGGCTCAAAAGAAAAACATTTTTGCTAGCCAGTTAAATGCGGAAGTTGATAATTCCGTTTATGAAGAGCTTCTCGCATTATTAGATAAAGAGAGCAAGCCTAAACAATGAAGCAAGAAAAATGGATGTCACTGCTTGGATTGGCATATCGAGCAAGGAAAATTATTTCTGGAGAAGAATTGGTCGTTAAGGAAATCAAAAATAGAAGAGCAAAGCTTGTATTAATTTCCAAAGATGCCTCTTTAAATACTTCAAAAAAAATACGGGATAAATGCACTTATTACGAGATTCCTTTTTATTTTGTAGAGTCAAGGGAAAAACTTGGGAATGCGATTGGGAAGGACGAAAGAGTAGTTGTAGCAATCCTGGAAGAAGGCTTTGCAAAAAAGCTAACTTCAATGCTCGATGAATAAAACGGGGGTGAACCTATGAGTAAAGTACGTGTATATGAATACGCAAAAAAGCAAAATACATCAAGCAAAGATGTAATTTCAAAGTTGAAAAGTTTGAATATAGAAGTCTCCAATCATATGTCTATGATTGATGCACAAACTGCTGGAAAACTAGATTCCATTTATAATGGTAAAAGTACACAAAGCGATTCGAAAAAAACAAGCCAACAACTTAAAGCTCAACCGAATAGCAAGAATTCAGTCCAGAAACCTTATAGTAACCAAACAGGTCAGAGACCTCAAAGTAACCAAACAGGTCAGAGACCTCAAAGTAACCAAACAGGTCAGAGACCTCAAAGTAATCAAACGGGTCAGAGACCTCAAAGTAACCAAACAGGTCAGAGACCTCAAAGTAATCAAACGGGTCAGAGACCTCAAAGTAACCAAACAGGTCAGAAACCTCATAGTAATCAAACGAGACAGTCTAAAGAGTTTAGACCAAATCAATCAAAAAATACGAATGATCACCAGCGCCGCTCTGAACACACACACACTAATTCAGCACCAAAACAAAGACCGGCTGGGAAACAACGTAATAACGAGATGGGGCAAAGTAATCATAATATGAAAAATGGTACGGGAAATCATCAGAATAAAAACCAACAACAAAAAAATAATAATAAAAACGCAAATAGAAATCGAAAAGATAATGTAAGTAATAAAAACAATAAGCAAAGACAGAGACCGCAACAACATCAGCCGGCACCTCAAAAGCAAAAAGAGCTACCAGAAAAAATAACATTCAGCGGTTCTCTTTCATTAGGAGAGCTAGCAAAGAAGCTGCATCGAGAACCAACTGAGCTTATTAAAAAATTATTCCTTTTAGGAGTAATCGCGACTATTAATCAAGAACTCGATAAAGATGCGATTGAACTTATTTGCACGGATTATGGGGTTGAGGTAGAAGAAGAAATCCAAATCGATACAACGGATCTAGAAGTGTATTTTACTGAAGAAAATGAGGAAAACTTAGTTGAACGTCCATCCGTTGTGACGATAATGGGTCACGTTGACCATGGGAAAACTACCTTACTTGATTCACTTCGCAATACAAAGGTAACTGCAGGAGAAGCTGGAGGTATTACGCAGCACATTGGTGCTTATCAAATCGTTGCGAATGAGAAAAAAATTACATTCCTTGATACTCCAGGACACGCTGCCTTTACGACAATGCGTGCTCGTGGTGCTAAAGTAACTGATATCACCATTCTAGTTGTAGCTGCCGATGATGGTGTTATGCCACAAACAGTTGAGGCTATCAATCATGCTAAAGCAGCGGAAGTTCCTATCATTGTTGCTGTAAATAAAATGGATAAACCTACTGCCAATCCGGACCGAGTGATGCAGGAACTGACTGAGCATGGCCTTGTTCCTGAAGATTGGGGCGGAGATACAATTTTTGTTCCGATATCCGCATTAAAAGGGGAAGGAATCGACAGCTTACTTGAGATGATTTTACTCGTAGGTGAAGTAGAGGAATTCAAAGCTAATCCTAACCGAAATGCAATCGGAACTGTTATTGAGGCCCAGCTTGATAAAGGACGTGGATCCGTTGCGACTTTACTAGTGCAAAACGGTACATTAAAGGTCGGTGATCCGATAGTAGTTGGAAGCACATTCGGTCGCGTACGCGCCATGGTAAATGATGTCGGCAGAAGAGTAAAAGAAGCGCCGCCATCTACTCCGGTAGAGATAACGGGATTAAACGATGTACCACAGGCTGGAGACCGGTTTGTTGTATTTGATGATGAAAAAACCGCTCGCCAAATTGGAGAAGTTCGTGCCCAGGAAGCATTGCTCGCATCTAGAAATGAAAGCTCACGAGTTAGCCTTGATACATTATTTGAACAAATGAAGCAAGGTGAAATGAAAGATTTGAACGTAATCGTAAAAGCGGATGTACAAGGTTCAGTAGAGGCACTAGCTGCAGCGCTTAGACAAATAGATGTTGAAGGCGTTAATATCAAAATCATTCATACCGCTGTTGGCGCTATAAACGAATCGGATATTACTCTTGCTGCTGCCTCCAATGCGATTGTAATTGGATTCAATGTTCGCCCAGATGTTAATGCGAAGCGAGCAGCAGACTCAGAAAATGTAGAAGTTCGCCTCCATCGAGTGATTTATAAAGCAATCGAAGAAATTGAAGCTGCGATGAAAGGGATGCTTGATCCAGAATTTGAGGAAAAAATTATCGGACAAGCGGAAGTTCGTCAAACATTCAAGGTATCAAAAATTGGTACGATTGCAGGATCATATGTAACAGATGGTAAGATTACACGTGACAGCGGAGTTCGTCTTATCCGAAACGGCATCGTTATTTATGAAGGTGTCATCGACGCCCTTAAACGCTTTAAAGATGATGTTAAAGAAGTTAGCCAAGGATATGAGTGCGGTATTACGATTAAAAACTTCAATGATGTAAAAGATGAAGACATCATTGAGGCGTTCGTAATGGAAGAAATTGAGCGTAAGTGATTGGGTTTGTTGAGTGTGAATACAGAGTTTTTCATGTCCACTCATTAAAAGAAAAAAGGGCCGTCCTTAAGCGGACCTTAACTAGACTTAGACAAAAATTCAATGTATCTGCAGCCGAAGTTGATCATCAAGATGTATGGCAGTTAACGAAAATTGCTATTACGACTGTTTCATCTTCCCGTCAGGCTGCAGAACGTGAGTTAAATAATGCTCTTAGTTTTCTGGATTCTTTTCCAGAATGGGAAAGAGTAAGTACAACTTTTGAATGGCTGTAATGAGAGGTGTTTGTTATGAGTTTACGTGCCAATCGTGTTGGAGAACAGATGAAAAAAGAACTGGGAGAAATAATCAGTAGGAAAATAAAAGATCCTCGAGTAGGCTTTGTTACTGTAACCGACGTGCAGGTTACTGGGGATTTACAGCAAGCGACTGTTTATATTTCCGTTCTTGGGGATGAAGAGCAAAAAGCAAATACGTTAAAAGGACTTGCTAAAGCTACAGGATTTATTAGATCAGAAATCGGTCAACGAATCCGTCTTCGTAAAACTCCAGAAATTACTTTCGAATTTGATGAATCTATTGGATATGGAAATAAAATTGAATCTTTACTAAAACAAATTAAAGAAGACTAAACGAGCTAAAGTATTCAGCCGTCCCATATACGCTTTGTACTGATCACTCATATTATATTTATATGATGATTGGTCTTAGCCCAAACTGGTGACGGCTTTTTTTATCTAGGCTTTCTTAAAAATCATTGTTGATTTCACCAACATATTGATTGGAGAGAAAATCAATATTCAAGTTTAACGAAGCCTGCATGTAAATAGGAGGGAAGTTATTTTTATGGAAGGAATATTGCCATTATGGAAACCAAAAGGAATGACCTCTCATGATTGTGTCTTTAAAGTACGTAAACTTTTACGAATGAAGAAGGTCGGACATACTGGCACATTAGATCCAGATGTTGATGGCGTTCTTCCCATTTGTTTAGGAAGAGCAACCAAAATTGCTGAGTACATTACCGATGCTGGTAAAGTATATGAAGGGGAAGTGACGATTGGCTTTTCTACAACAACTGAAGACGCTTCTGGGGAAAAAATAGAAGAAAAAAAAATAGAACGGGATATTTCTATAGAGGAAATAAATACAGTTCTACAATCTTTTATCGGAACAATAAAACAAACTCCTCCAATGTTTTCCGCAGTTAAGGTAAAAGGAAAGAGGTTGTATGAATATGCGCGAGAAGGAATATCTATTGAACGACCTTCTAGAACTGTGCATATTTATGAACTAAAGCTACTCGATGACTTGATTCAAAAAAGCAATGGTACCTTTTCCTTTCGCTTTCGAGTCCATTGTAGTAAAGGAACGTATATTCGAACATTGGCTGTCATGATAGGAGAAAAATTAGGGTATCCTGCACACATGTCTTCTTTGACAAGAACGGAATCCGCAACAATAAAAACAAATGATTGTCTTACGTTTGCCCAGTTGGAAAAAGCTGTTCAAGAAGACGAAATCATTCAATATATTTATCCATTAGAAAAAGGTATTTCTCACTTGTCCTTTTTTTCATTAGATAGTAATTTAGTGGTAAAGATTAAAAATGGAGCTGTTCTTCCGCGACCAAACAATTGGCCGGAGAATGGTCAAGTAGTAATGGTTTATGAAGAAAAAGCTTACGCAATCTATCAGGTCCATCCCGATAATGAAACACTAATTAAGCCAGTGAAGGTTATACGAAACGAATAGCAGGTGAAAAAATTGAAAGTAATAATGATCAATCATCCACATCAATATAGTAAAGACGATTTCCCTCCTATGGCGATAGCATTGGGTTTTTTTGATGGTGTACATAAAGGGCATCAAAAAGTCATATCAACTGCACGTAATATAGCAAATGAAAATGACTGGAAAAGTGCTGTCATGACATTTGATCCGCATCCTTCAGTCGTACTAGGAAAGGAAAAAAAGAAAGTTCAATATATTACTCCACTGGAGGATAAAATAGAAATATTATCTACACTTGGTATAGACTTTTTATTTGTAGTAAGTTTTACTTCCTCATTTTCAAGTTTAGAACCTGAAACTTTTGTTAAGGAATATTTAATAGGACTAAACGCAAAGCATGTTGTAGCGGGATTTGACTATTCATATGGAAAATTTGGGAAAGGAACGATGGAAACTTTGCCGATTCATGGCGAGGGACAGTTTGAAGTGACTACAGTAGCAAAATTAGAAGATCATCATGAAAAAGTGAGTTCAACGAGAATTAGACAGCTTTTACTTAGCGGCGAAACGGATGAAGTGAGTAATCTATTAGGAAGATTTTTTGTTACGAAAGGAATAGTCGTTCATGGGGATAAACGTGGACGAACAATCGGTTTCCCAACCGCAAACTTACAGTTGGAAAACGATTATCTCATTCCAAAAACAGGTGTGTATGCCGTACGCTTTTATGTTGCAGGAAAATGGTATAACGGTGTATGTAATATTGGATATAAGCCAACTTTCAAAGAACCCGGACAAACTAGACTTTCAATAGAAGTACATATTTTAGATTTTGACCAATCTATTTATGGAGAAAAAGTACAGGTGGAGTGGCATATTCACATTCGGGATGAGAAAAAGTTTAATGGCGTCGAAGAATTGAAAGCACAAATTTCTAAAGATACCCAAACAGCGATCGAATACTTTGATAAGATGAACAAATAAACTTGATTTTTGCCTTGGAAAGATGTATTCTAATACAGTATCAAGAACCTTTGCTTGGCAAGACGACTCACCAACGTTTGCTAGGTAACAGGGGATAGGAAAATAGGAGGTGAACAGGATGGCGATTTCTCAAGAACGTAAAAATGAAATCATCAACCAATATAAGATTCATGAAAATGATACCGGATCACCGGAAGTTCAAATTGCGGTTTTAACTGAAGAAATCAACAAATTGAACGATCATCTTCGCGTGCACAAAAAGGATCATCATTCACGTCGTGGTTTGCTAAAAATGGTAGGCCGTCGTCGTAATCTTTTAACGTATCTTCGTAACAATGATGTGCAACGCTATCGTGAATTAATTAACAGCCTTGGCTTACGTAGATAATATCCGTATAGCCTATTAAAAAGCGGGAATTTTCCCGCTTTTTTGTTAGAAAAGAAACAATAAGTATATTATAGCTACTAGATCCAGCGCCTAATGGTATGGTGAACTACTGGTCATCTCATAAAATGATAAGTCAACTCGCTTGGCATAGTTTTGAATGTCTATTGAGGGTACACGTAGTAAACACTATTATCTGTAAGGGACTTGAGCTTTTCAAATTCGTCATTTTATTAAGTGGTTTCATGTTGCTGCCCGAGGCAATACTGCTTAGGACTGTCAAGTAATGCTTGGCAGAACTGAACATTGGACATGTGTACGATAATCTTGCCTAGTCAGAACTATAAATTTGAATCCTTTAAATAGTTAGGTTCAGTATAGCTCTAACATCAATTATCTAGCAAGCATGTCATTTCTCCTACATAAGTAAAATCCTTAATGGACAGGCGCTTCGAGTTATTAATTCTTTTCGTGCCTATGTCTAATGTTCAGTAATCGGCTGGCGGCATTGATTCCAAAAAATGACAACAACATTTTATATTCACTAGTCCACAATAAGATGGACGATTGATTCGTATGAAAGTGAGGAATGAATGCATGGAACAATTGAAACAAACATTTAGTATGGATTGGGCGGGAAGACCCCTAACAGTAGAAATAGGACAATTAGCAAAGCAAGCAAGTGGATCAGCCTTAATTCGTTATGGTGATACAGCGGTTTTGAGTAATGCTACAGCTTCTAAAGAGGCAAAAGCAGTAGATTTCTTTCCTTTAACAGTAAACTATGAAGAAAGATTATATGCAGTTGGAAAAATTCCGGGTGGATTTATTAAAAGGGAAGGACGTCCAAGTGAAAAGGCTATTTTAGCTAGTCGTCTAATTGATCGTCCGATTCGTCCACTTTTTGCGGATGGTTTTCGAAATGAAGTTCAAGTTGTAAGTATCGTCATGAGTGTCGATCAGAACTGTTCTTCCGAAATGGCGGCAATGTTTGGATCTTCACTTGCACTAAGTGTATCGGATATACCTTTTGAAGGGCCGATTGCTGGGGTTGTTGTTGGGAGAATAGATGGTGAATTCATTATCAATCCTACTGTTGAACAAATGGAAAATAGTGATATTAATTTAACAGTCGCAGGTACAAAAGATGCAATCAATATGGTTGAAGCAGGTGCCGATGAGGTGCCAGAGGAAATCATGTTAGAAGCAATCATGTTTGGTCATGAGGAAATTAAAAAGCTTATTCAATTCCAAGAAGAGATTGCAGCTAAAGTCGGAAAACCAAAAAGAGAAGTCGTTCTTTATGAAGTAGACGCTACTCTAGAGTCGGAAGTTCGTAATATGTGTGAAAAATCTCTTATTGAAGCAATTCAAGTAGAGGAAAAACATGCACGTGAAGATGCAATCCAAGCTGTGAAAGAAAAAGTGATTGCTGACTTTACAGAACGTGAAAACATTGAAGATGCTACCCTAAAACAAGTAAAACAAATATTGGACAGCCTTGTTAAAGAGGAAGTGCGTCGTTTAATTACGGTTGAGAAAGTTCGTCCGGATGGAAGAAAACCAGATGAAATTCGACCACTTTCTTCTGAAGTTAGGTTATTGGCAAGAACGCATGGTTCTGGTTTATTTACACGTGGGCAAACTCAAGCATTAAGTATTTGTACACTTGGTGCACTAGGTGATGTACAAATATTAGATGGACTTGGGATAGAAGAATCCAAACGTTTTATGCACCATTATAATTTCCCACATTTTAGTGTAGGAGAAACGGGTCCAATCCGTGGACCAGGCCGTCGCGAAATTGGACATGGAGCACTTGGAGAACGTGCATTGGAACCAGTTATTCCTAATGAAGCAGATTTCCCATATACCATTCGTCTTGTTTCCGAAGTTTTGGAATCTAATGGTTCTACTTCACAAGCGAGCATATGCGCAAGCACACTTGCGATGATGGACGCTGGTGTTCCAATCAAGGCTCCTGTAGCAGGGATTGCAATGGGACTAGTGAAGTCCGGTGAGCATTATACAGTTTTAACGGATATTCAAGGTATGGAAGACCACCTCGGGGATATGGATTTTAAAGTAGCTGGTACTTCAAAAGGTGTAACAGCCTTGCAAATGGATATTAAAATTGAAGGTTTATCACGTGAAATTCTTGAAGAAGCTTTAATGCAAGCAAAGCAAGGACGTATGCACATCTTAGATTCGATGTTAGAAACGATTAAAGAACCGAATAAACAATTATCTCAATATGCGCCAAAGATTCTAACAATGCATATTAATCCGGATAAAATTAGAGATGTTATTGGTCCAAGCGGTAAACAAATCAATAAAATTATTGAAGAAACAGGCGTAAAAATCGATATTGAACAAGACGGAAAAGTATTTATCGCTTCTGCTGATGAAGAAATGAATGTAAAAGCGAAGAAAATCATTGAAGACATTGTTCGAGAAGTTGAAGTTGGCCAAATATACTTAGGAAAAGTAAAACGTATTGAAAAATTTGGTGCTTTCGTCGAATTATTCCCAGGAAAAGATGGATTGGTTCATATTTCACAACTTGCAGAAGAACGCGTCAATAAAGTGGAAGATGTCGTATCTATCGGAGACGAAATTCTCGTTAAAGTTATTGAAATAGATAACCAAGGCAGAGTAAACATTTCAAGAAAAGTAATCTTAAAAGAGCAAAAAGAACAACAAAATAACGAATAACAACATATGGAGCCAAGGCAACTTGGCTTTATTTTTTTGAAAGTACGCAAAGTTTTATTAGTCTATATTTTTGAAAATAGGCATTTATTGTCCAGCCCATCGACTTGAAACTTCTTGTCCTTTGGCCGCATCGTTTCGTCTTGTCAAGCTGCAAGTACTAGGGGATTGAGCACCTTCTCCGAGGTGGAGAATGTACTTGTTGCTAATCGAGCGACTTGTCCTCAAAAAGTAATATGGGCAACGAGTGCCACCTTCTAAGGAGCCATCCCGTGGGCCAGCATCTGGAGGAGCAGGAGCTTACGCTTTACTTATAATAGTTCGTTAATTAGCTGATATATGGGCAAATGGTCTATCTTGTCCACCTTTTTCATAATCTTAAATGAAGGAGGAATAGACATGGTTAGTTCAAAAAACTTGATAGCCTTTGCCCTGATTGCTATTCTATCATTATCTGTGATATTCAATCCGTATACGAATAAGTATATGAACCAGTTACAAAGTGATAGTATTTTTGCTAGTAAACGTGAAGAAGAATTATTTGATTTTATCGTAAAGGCAGCGGAATATTATCAAATTGAACCGCAAGATGCTAAAATAGATCGAGTCTGGAAAGCAATGCCTGGTTATAATGGGATAAAGGTAGATATTGAAGCATCATATCAAAACATGAAAAAAGATAAAATGTATGATGAGAGGAAACTAGTTTTCATTCAAATTCCACCTAAAGTCCACCTTTCAGATTTGCCGCCCTCAACCATCTACCGCGGACATCCTGAAAAACCTATGGTCAGTTTTTTAATAAATGTTGCTTGGGGAAATGAATATATTCCATCTATGCTGGCTACTCTTAAAAAAAATAAAGTACATGCCACTTTCTTTTTGGAGGGACGTTGGGCGAAAGAAAATCCTGATTTAACGAAAATGATTGCAGATGGTGGACATGAAATAGGAAATCATTCTTATAGCCATCCTAATATGCAACTGTTAAGTGCTGCTGAAACACGCCAAGAGCTTTCTAAAACAAATGAAATTATAGAAGCAACTACTGGTAAAAAAGTAACTTGGTTCGGACCTCCAGCCGGTGCTTTTCGAAAAGAAACAATTGACATTGCCCATTCGCTTAATCTTAAAACCTTGATGTGGACAGTAGATACAATTGACTGGCAGAAACCTTCTACTGACGTTTTGATCCAGCGAGTTACATCAAAGGTTCACCCAGGAGCAATGATATTAATGCACCCAACGGAACCAACCGATAAGGCTTTACAAACTTTAATCTCAGAAATTAAATCTCGAAATCTTAGGATCGGAACAGTCTCTAAACTAATGGACGAAGAACGTATAATAAAATTGTATGGATCACAAAACATGGAACAAGAGAGAATGAATCCATAAGCCTGTTTGATTATGGACACTCGGCATGTTTTTGCACCACGTTAGGAGGAATTGCTATGATGAAAAAATATATATGCCAAAACGGAGTGAGAGTTGTCCTAGAAACAATTCCAACAGTTAGATCGGTAGCGATAGGAATATGGATTGGAACAGGTTCACGTGATGAAAATCATCATAATAATGGCATCTCGCATTTTTTGGAACATATGTACTTTAAAGGTACTGAAACTAGGTCTGCCAGAGAAATAGCCGAATCCTTTGATTCCATTGGTGGTCAGGTGAACGCTTTCACATCAAAGGAATATACATGCTATTATGCAAAGGTACTTGATAATCACGCATCATATGCCTTGGATACTTTAGCAGATATGTTTTTTAACTCTACTTTTGATCGAGACGAGTTAAGTAAAGAAAAGAATGTAGTTTTAGAAGAAATTAAGATGTATGAGGATACGCCAGATGATATCGTACATGATTTATTAAGTAAAGCGGCCTTCGATACACATCCTCTTGGATATCCGATTCTTGGCACGGAGGAGACACTTGAAACGTTTACTAGTGAATTGTTAAGAGAGTATATACATAATATGTATACTCCCGAAAATGTTGTAATTTCGATAGCAGGAAATGTAAAAGAAGACTTCATTCATATTGTAGAGCGTTATTTCGGATCTTTTGAAAGAGGTAAAAAGGAAGTTTCCGAATCTAAACCTACTTTTTATTCTAATAAATACACAAAGCAAAAGGATACCGAACAGGCTCACCTATGTATAGGATTTAAAGGTTTGCCAATTGGACATAAAAATATTTACGATCTAATTGTGATGAATAACATATTTGGTGGAAGTATGTCCTCTAGATTATTTCAGGAAGTACGTGAAGAAAAAGGTTTGGCATATTCCGTATTTTCATATCACTCCTCATTTAAAGATAGTGGATTAGTTACGATTTATGGGGGTACAGGTGCGAATCAAATGGACGAACTATATAGCACGATCCACTCTACACTTGATTTATTAAAGAAAGATGGCATCACTTCTAAAGAATTGAAAAATAGTAAGGAACAATTAAAAGGTAATTTAATGCTTAGTCTTGAGAGCACAAATAGTAGGATGAGTAGAAACGGTAAAAATGAATTGTTATTAGGCAAGCATAGAACTTTGGATGAAATGATTGAAGAAATTGATCAAGTAACTGTAGACAGCGTTAACGGCATTACTAATCAAATTTTTACGGATGATTACACCATTGCATTAATCAGTCCTGATAATCGAATCCCGCAACGAATACATTAACCCCTTGTCGAAAACGATAAGGGTTTTTTTGTTCTAAAAAGCGTTCAGACAACTTATATATGATTAATAATACAAGTATTAAATGTTGTTCAAAAAGTCCGGTAAAAATGACACATCGGTGTTTTGAGTTGGCTTGTTTCTCCGCTGCTCGAAACCGTGCCACCTAGAACTTCCACTCACAGGATGTGCTAGTGTCGGCGTTGCTGACAGGACGTCAGCGTAGTTAGCCGACCTGGTCCTTTTTATCCTCCTTTTTGAACACACACTTTAAGGAGGGGGGATTATGCGTCTTAGTGAATTAGGAGGCAAAGAAATTGTAGATTACAAAAAGGCTAAACGATTAGGTGTACTTGGGCAGACAGATCTTGAGATTAATTCAAAGACAGGAGAAATCAATCATTTAATTATTCCTTCAGGAAAATGGGGTGTGAGAAAAGGGACGAACGAAATTAAGGTACCGTGGCATTATATAAGAACAATCGGGACAGATATGATTATTCTTGAAGTTCCGGAAAATAACTAACCATTTTGTAGGTGTTTTCAAAAAGTTGTAGTATTTGACTTTTTGAAAGCACCTTTATTTTTTTGTTTAGTTGATTTACTCTACTGGCCCTCGCTTTCCCTAGGCACCGAAAAGCGAAGGTGAAGCTAGACAAGTTAAGGGGAAGCCTCCAGGGCACTTGACGAGCTAGCTGTGGTCACATCATGACCCTTTTTCCCGCAGGAGTCTCTAGCCTTTCGCTATAATTAACACGGTGCCAAAATCAATGATGCTCTACAAATAGCATGCATCGTTTTTATTTAATTTGTTTTAAGGAATTATTGTACAGTTTTTTTATTCGAATAAATATTATTTTCATCAGATTCCTGTGTTCATGCACAGGGGTATTTATCCTACATACACTAATGGTGCGGTGTTATTCTGCCATGCATAAAAAAGAAGGTGAAGAAATGTGATGTTGACAGATATGCACATAGCCGTTTTAGGTGGGGATGCTAGGCAATTAGAAATCATTCGAAAACTGACCGAACTCGATGCAAAATTATATTTAATTGGATTTGAACAATTGGCTCAATCTTTTACAGGAGCGGTAAAAGAAAAATTGGCAGATGTAGATTTCTCCACTATTGATGCTGTCATCCTACCTGTTCCTGGAACGAGCCTTGAAGGAGAAATTGAAACAATCTTTTCAAATGAAAAAGTGATTTTGACGGAACAAATTCTCAATAAAACGCCTTCTTACTGTAAGATTTACTCCGGTATTAGTAATAGCTATCTTGATAACATAGCAAATCTTTCAAAGAGAACATTAGTACAGCTTTTTGAACGAGATGATGTAGCGATATATAACTCTATTCCAACAGTAGAGGGAACAATTATGATGGCCATTCAAAACACAAATATTACTATTCATCAATCATCCATAGCCGTTCTCGGACTTGGACGGGTCGGTATGAGTGTTGCTAGAACCTTTGCCCTTTTAGGAGCAAAAGTGAAAGTAGGGGCAAGAAAAAGTGCCCATTTAGCAAGAATTACGGAAATGGGACTAAAACCTTTCCATTTTAATGATTTAAAAAATGAAGTTAAGGATCTTGATATATGTATTAATACGGTACCCAATATGATTTTGAATGCTGGTGTCATAGCTAATATGCCTACGAATACACTGATTATCGATTTAGCATCCAAGCCCGGTGGCACAGATTTTCGTTATGCCGAAAAGCGAGGAATAAAAGCATTGCTTGCCCCTGGGTTGCCTGGAATTGTGGCACCGAAAACAGCTGGGCAAATTCTTGCCAATGTACTTTCGCAGCTTCTTGCGGATGATCTCGAAAAACGGAAGGAGAATTCATAATGAGTTTAGCGGGAAAAAGAATAGGTTTTGGAATGACTGGCTCCCATTGCACTTATGATGCGGTTATCCCTGAAATTGAAAGATTAATGGAGCAAGGAGCAGAAGTCATCCCTGTCGTTACATTTACACTGAAAAATACGAACACTAAATTTGGTGATGGTGAAGATTGGGTAGCAAAAATTGAAGAAATCACTGGTCGAAAAGTAATAGATTCAATCGTTGATGCAGAGCCTCTCGGACCAAAATTACCACTTGACTGCATGGTGATTGCACCATTAACTGGAAATTCTATGAGCAAATTTGCCAATGCTTTAACAGATAGCCCAGTTCTAATGGCCGCTAAGGCGACACTAAGAAATCGAAACCCAGTTGTATTAGGAATCTCTACAAACGATGCACTTGGATTAAACGGCTTAAATTTAATGAAGCTGATGTCTGCGAAGAATATATATTTTATTCCCTTTGGACAGGATGATCCAATCAATAAGCCAACATCAATGGTAGCAAAAATGGAATATCTTTCTGAAACAGTTCAAGCCGCAATAGATGGCTATCAATTACAGCCAGTCATTAGGGAGTATAGTATATAATAAATTATATGTAATTAATACAGTAGTTTAATAAGATCAGGTAGGGGGAAACTTTTACCTGATTCATTTTGTATAAAAATTCATCGGCTAGTCGAATTCTTGTAGCAAACTAAAGATTATACATGTATAAATGCACTTATAAATATTTTAATGAAGTGTTATTTTAGTATCCTTTTTTAACAAATGTATACCGGTAGCAAAGCTATATGTGATAATATGATAATATTAATACATGTAAATAATAAAACAACAAAGATTTACTTTCTTTGGCTGGAAGGAGTACTATAAATGGCAAATAAAGATGGTTTTCACGTAGCTGTTATGGGTGCTACTGGTGCAGTAGGTCAACAAATTATTAAACAATTGGAGAAAAGAAATTTTCCCATTCGAAAATTAACTTTACTTTCTTCTGCCCGTTCTGCTGGTAAAGAAATTATATTTAATAACGAAATCATTACTGTAGAAGAAGCAGTACCTGAATCGTTTGAAGGTGTAGAAATAGCCCTTTTTAGTGCGGGTGGAAGTATATCGGAGAAATTTGCACCTGAAGCAGTAAAACGTGGTGCAATTGTAATCGACAATACTAGTGCCTTTAGAATGCATCCTGAAGTTCCACTAGTTGTTCCTGAAGTTAATTCAGAAGCACTTCGTGGGCATAACGGCATCATTGCCAATCCAAACTGTTCAACAATCCAAATGGTGGCTGCTCTTGAGCCGATCAAGGTAGCCTTTGGATTAAATAAAGTTGTAGTGTCTACGTATCAAGCAGTTTCTGGTGCGGGTTCTAACGCAATTAATGAACTATACGAACAAACAAATGCGATTCTAAACAACGAAGAAGTTAACCCTGCTGTATTGCCTGTAAGCAGTTTGGATAAGCATTATCAAATAGCCTTTAATGCCATCCCTCAAATCGATAAATTCACTGAAAATGGGTTTACATTTGAAGAGATGAAAATGATAAATGAAACAAAAAAGATTATGGGAATGTCTGAATTAAAAGTAGCTGCAACATGCGTTAGACTTCCTGTAGAAACTGGACATTCAGAATCTGTCTATATCGAAATTGGAACGAACGACGTTTCAGTAGAGGATATTAAAAATGTTCTTTCAAATGCACCGGGGGTTACACTCCAGGATGATCCGGAAGCACAAGTGTATCCAATGCCTGCTATGGCAGTAGGAAAAGATGACGTTTTTGTTGGGAGAATTCGAAAAGATTTAGATGAGACAACTGGATTTCATATGTGGATTGTTTCTGATAATTTATTAAAAGGTGCTGCACTGAACACGATTCAAATTGCTGAAAGCTTGATTAAATTGGGCTTAGTTTCTACTAAATAATCCAGTTATTTAAATGGGGTGAAACCATGAAAATCATCGTCCAAAAATATGGAGGAACTTCTGTTCAAAGTGTAGAAACGAGACTCCAGGCACAAGCTCATATCAAGCAAGCAATCGAAGACGGATATAAAGTCGTTGTCGTTGTCTCTGCAATGGGGAGAAAGGGTTCTCCGTATGCAACTGATACGTTATTGTCTCTAATAGGTGGCGATAAAACATTACTGAGCGAAAGAGAGCAAGATATTTTACTTTCCTGCGGTGAGACAATATCCAGTGTTGTTTTTACACAAGAGTTAAAAGAAACCGGTATAAGCGCAGTTTCCATGACTGGTGCACAAGCCGGTTTCGTAACAAACAATGATCATACAAATGCTAAAATTATCGAAATGAAATGCAAAAGACTGCTTCATGAATTAATTACTCATGATGTAATCGTTGTAGCTGGTTTTCAAGGTGCTGCAAAAAATGGCGACATTACGACGATTGGCAGAGGCGGAAGCGATACATCTGCAGCAGCACTTGGTGCAGCTCTTAAAGCAGAATGGATTGATATTTTTACTGATGTTGATGGAATGATGACGGCTGATCCACGTATAGTAAAAAATGCACGTCCTTTATCCGTAGTTACTTATAATGAAGTATGTAATATGGCTTATCAAGGAGCAAAAGTCATCCATCCTCGTGCAGTAGAAATTGCTATGCAAGCAAAAATTCCAATTAGGATAAGATCAACGTATACAAATTCACCAGGAACTCTCGTAACAACATTTACTAGAGAGAATGAAACTGCAGAAATACGTGAGAGGCTTGTAACAGGAATTGCCTATGTGCCAAATGTTTCACAAATAAAAGTTACAGCTGGAAAAGATCAATACAATCTTCAATCAGATGTTTTTAAAGCAATGGCTAATGAAAATATCAGTGTCGATTTTATTAATATTTCTCCAAGCGGAGTGGTCTATACAGTTCCAGATAGTACAATAGATAAAGCCATCTCTATTTTGGAACGTTTAGGCTATCAACCGTCAGTGATTAGTAATTGTGCGAAGGTTTCGGTGGTGGGCGCGGGCATTGCAGGTGTTCCAGGGGTAACATCCAAGATTGTAACTGCGTTATCTGAAAAAGATATTAGGATCTTACAATCTGCTGATAGTCATACAACAATTTGGGTTCTTGTTGATGGGAAAGATTTGGAACTGGCTGTAAACGCGTTACATGATACTTTTGAATTACAATATGATTTGTTGGAATATGAACGATAAGATTTGAGGTGTGATAAAATGGTCCATTTTGGCCAAGTGTCAACTGCGATGGTGACGCCATTTGACAATAAAGGAAATATAGATTTCCAAAAGACAACAATGCTTGTTAACCATTTGATTCATAATGGTTCAGACTCCCTTGTTGTTGCAGGAACGACAGGGGAATCACCTACCTTATCTACTGAAGAAAAATTAGCGTTATTCAGACATATAACGAATACGGTAGATGGAAGAGTACCTGTCATAGCAGGAACAGGAAGCAATAATACGTATGCATCTATTGAGCTAACTAAAAAAGCGGAAGAAATTGGTGTCGATGCGATCATGTTAGTAGCACCATATTATAATAAGCCAAATCAAAGTGGTTTGTATCAACACTTTGTTTCTATAGCAAGATCCACTACGCTACCAATCATGATTTATAATATACCGAGTAGATCTTCCGTGAATATTGCACCAGAAACGATGATTGAACTTTCCAAAGTTGATAATATTGTAGCTGCTAAAGAAGCAAGTGGAGATTTGAATGCGATGGCAGAAATTATTTCTAAAACGGATGATGATTTCCTTCTTTATAGTGGCGACGATAGTTTGGCACTTCCAGTGTTGGCTATTGGGGGCTGTGGTGTTGTTTCAGTTGCAAGCCACGTCATTGGTCCCGAATTGCAGGAAATGATAAGTTTATTCAAAGAAGGTAAACACGAAGAAGCTGCTTCTATTCATAGAAGGCTGCTCCCTCTCATGAGAGGATTATTTGCTGCACCAAGTCCAACACCTGTAAAGACAGCATTACAAATGAGTGGCTTTGATGTAGGTTCAGTTAGACTTCCATTAGTACCATTATCAGAGCAAGAAAGAGCGGATTTGGCTCATTTACTTGAGAGAATAAAATAAGTTGATCCATTTTTCGAAACATGAAGCTGGTTCCAATTTCGGAATCAGCTTCTTTATTTACATAGAAATCAGATAAACGGCTAGAGAATCTTCTTGTCTCTTGCAATTAGTAAGGGTCGTGAAGTTATAGGCTATAAACCTCTTGTCGAGCGTCTTTCATTTTTCTTTATTGGTAAAAGTTGAACAGCGATTTCATATTCTAGTATAATGAAACTGACTGATGTAGATCGGGAATAAACAATAGGAGGACATAGATTTGACAAAAAAGAAAAACGAGGTCATAAAGATCATTCCACTCGGAGGTGTGGGAGAAATCGGCAAGAACATGTACGTCATCGAAGTAGATTCGGAGATTTTTATTATCGATGCCGGACTCATGTTCCCTGAGAATGAAATGCTCGGGATCGATATAGTGATACCGGATATTTCATGGTTAGAAGAACAAAAAGATCGGATTAAAGCTGTATTTTTAACTCATGGACATGAAGATGCAATCGGAGCATTGCCTTATGTACTACGGAAAATCAATGCACCTGTTTATGGGTCAAAACTAACTGTTGCGTTGGCTAAGGAAAAAATGAAAGAACATAATATGAATTCTGGAGCTCAATTTCATATTGTTAAATCGAATTCAAAAATCCATTTTGACTATGCTTCAGTTACCTTTTTCCATACGACCCATAGTATCCCTGATTCTTTGGGAATTTGTGTTCATACGTCAGAGGGTAAAATCGTCCATACAGGTGATTTTAAATTTGATCAAGCGGCTACAGGATTATATCGTTCGGAAATCGGAAAAATGGCAAGCATTGGTGATTCAGGTGTACTATGCCTTTTATCGGACAGTACGGAAGCGGAGCATCCTGGATTTACAACTTCGGAATCTGTAACTGCCCGTGATATTTCAAATGCGTTTCATGCAGCTCCTGGGCGTATGATTGTTGCATGTTTTGCTTCAAACTTTATTCGAATTCAACAAGCACTTGATGCTGCGTTTGAAAATGGTAGAAAGGTGGCAGTTGTTGGGAAAAGTATTGAAAAAAGCTTTGAGATTGCCCTAAAATTAGGCTTTATATCAGTTGCAGATCCAGAGTTAATAATCCCTGTTCAGGATGTTGTAAAGTATGACGATCATGAAATTACCATTATATCTACTGGTAACATGGGTGAGCCTATAGAAGCACTGCAAAAGATGGCACGTGGAAATCATAAACAAATTAATATCAAAAAAGGTGATACTGTTTTAATTACAGCAACACCTTCCGCTGGACTAGAAACTAGTATTTATAAAACGATGGATATGTTATATCGTGCAGGGGCTGTTGTGAGTTCCGCCAATCGCAAAGTACATGTTTCCGGTCATGGTAGTCAAGAAGATTTAAAATTAATGCTAAACTTAATGAAACCTAAATATTTTATGCCCATCCAAGGCGAATATAGAATGCTTTTTTCTCACGCAAAAATTGCTCAAGAAGTAGGTTATAGAAAGAATCAAATATTCATCCCTGGTAATGGAGAAGTAGTTGAATATAAAGATGGCGTTATGACGACAGGTAACCGAGTTCCTTCGGGAAATATATTAATTGATGGCAGCGGTGTAGGAGATGTCGGAAATATTGTTCTACGGGACCGTAAGCTATTGTCTCAGGACGGAATTTTTACAATTGTTGTAACGATTAATAAAAAACAGAAAAAAATTGTATCAGGTCCAGAAATAATTTCACGTGGATTTGTTTATGTTCGTGAATCAGAACAATTACTTGAAGAGGCAAGTGAAATTGTTCGCTCCATTGCTGAAGAAGCGATTGCTGGAAATTCTTTTGATTGGTCAAGCTTTAAACAAGATATACGCGACCGTCTCAATTATTTCTTATATGAGAAAACAAAAAGAAGACCAATGATCCTCCCGATCATTATGGAAATTTAATAAAAACATTCAAAGCAGTCTCTGAAAAACGAGGCTGCTTTTTTATGGATTGAAATATGGCAGGCAGTTCATACTATGGATAATTCATATAAAGTAGGAGGCTATTATGCTTAATCAGAATACGTCTAAAACCGACACTGAAGATGATTCAAATGAAACGCCAGAAGGAAGAACAGAAGGCATTATAGAGAAGATTCAACAGCTTGGTCAAACGAGTGTACCGCAATTGTCACAAGACACTAATGTTCATTGCTTAACAATCATCGGGCAAATAGAAGGGCATATGCAATTACCTCCGCAAAATAAAACGACTAAATATGAACATATTATTCCACAACTTGTAGCGATTGAACAAAACCCAAAAATAGAAGGGCTGCTAGTTGTTCTTAATACAGTCGGTGGAGATGTGGAGGCTGGACTTGCTATTTCTGAAATGATTTCAACCTTATCCAAGCCAACCGTTTCGATCGTTTTAGGTGGTGGGCATTCAATCGGTGTTCCAATAGCTGTTTCTTGCTCATATTCTTTTATTGCGGAAACAGCAACGATGACAATACATCCTATAAGACTAACTGGGCTTGTAATCGGAGTACCACAATCATTTGAATATATGGATAAGATGCAAGAAAGAGTTGTAAAGTTTGTAACAAAAAACTCCGACATTTCTGAAGAAGTGTTTAAGGACTTAATGTTTGCTAAAGGAAATTTGACGAGAGATATTGGAACGAACGTAATTGGTTCTGATGCAGTTAAATATGGTTTGATTAATGAAGTGGGTGGTATTGGTCAAGCTTTAGGTAAATTAAATGAACTGATTGCACAAAGAGGGAAAGAAAGAAAGGGAGAGGGCTTCATACAATGATTTTACACACGATCGTTCCTCCAGAACTCATTTTTCAATATAGTGAAGATGCTTTTTCTAGCCAAACCCCCATAACAAGAAATGGAATTCCGATGATTGTTGAACAAAGTGGTCAGATGTATAAAGTAATTCGAATCATGAGCAGTAATCCCGACGATTATTTAAAAGCTGAATATTCACCAGGGACCTATATTCCATTACATGAATAATCCTCTTTTTATAAGCACCTTTCAGTCAAAACATTGAGAGGTGTTTTTCGTTTACATAAAAATATCGATTACATCTATTCTTTTCCATCAATATGTGATTAAATTATATAATCTGTATAAATAGATATAAAGAAATAGGGGATCACTTCATGAAAAACTGGAAAAAAATTATTCTGCTCGCCATCCCGTCCATCGCTTCATTTGCATCAATGACTGTAACCGGAATGATCAATCTAATAATGGTTGGTAATTTAGGTGCACTTGCTATCGCAATAGTTGGTGTTTCAAATGTTATCATGTACAATGCATGGGCGATGTTTTCTGGAATCGGTCACACTGTCAATTACTTAGTTGCCCAAAATTATGGCTCCAATACGATGAAAAAAGGATTGGATCGTACTTTTCTTGCGCTTATATTTGGATTTATTGCTGGAATCTTTACGATTTTAGTTGGTTTTTTCGGGGCAGAAGGAATTCTACGTTTAATGGGAAGCCCTGAAAACATGGTAGAAGAAGGAGCTCCATATTTACAAATCCGTTTTTATGCCATGTTGTTTTCCATTTTAACTTTTACATTATTTAGCTTTTTCCGAGGTATTGGCGATACAAAAACTCCTATGTATGCGTCATTATTAGGAAATGGGGTTATGATTTTTTTCACGTATTCATTAACTTATGGAAACTTAGGCTTTCCTGAGCTGGGTTTAAAGGGTGCGGGGATAGCATTATTTTTAGGTGAACTTTCAGCGTTCGCACTTATTACTTTTGCCTTTTTTAAAAATCTTAAAGAAAGGTTTTTCATTCGCTTTAAGCCTGTTTTTGATCTGTTGGAATCTAAGCTGATATTTTTTGAAAGTTTTAAATTAGGAACGCAAGAGTTTTCTAAAAGTATGGCAATGCTTGTATTTACAGCATTTGTCACTAGACTTGGAACGAACGCGCTTGCTGCTAATGAAATATCGTTAAGTGTTATGAGTTTAGGCTTTATGCCAGCAGCTGCATTTGGTTCAACTGCCACTATTCTAGTTGGTCAGGAAATTGGAAGGAAAAATCCGCATTTGGCAAAAAAACTTGGAATAGAAACAGCAAAACTAGGCGCAATGTTTATTCTTATTCTTGGAACGGCTGAATTCTTTTTTGCTGAGTCCATTTCACAAATATATACTGATGTTCCAGAGGTTTTTAAACTATCGGCAAATCTCATTATGATTTCTGCATTTCTTCAAATATTTGATGCATTGGCTAACTTTTTTGCAGGAGGTTTACGAGGAATTGGAGATACTACCTTCTTATTAAGAGCATCTTTGATTCACGCTTGGGGATTATTCGTACCTCTGTCATATATTTTGGTATTCGTATTTGATTTTGGAAGCTATGGTGCATGGATCGCCTTATATAGTTATTTAACTGTTTTTGGAACTACTATGATGATTCGTTACTTTATGAAAGATTTTACTCGTGTTGGATTAAAAAATGCTCTCAAAAAACCAGCTTAACGTCAAGAAACAGGCTGCGGATATATTACCGTAGCCTGTTTTATTTGTTTCTGCATAGGGGGAATACGCTAAATATGGTATAATGTACTAATAAAATAGCGCAGACAAGGTGATTAAATGGTTAAGAAAAAACGGAGAAGGCGCACTTCTAAAAAAATGAATAAAATCCTTAAATTTGAAATAACGGGAATCGCATTAGTAGCTTTATGCTTAATCATAATCGTTAATGGTGATAAGCTATCGTTATTAAATTCTCCTTTTTATTTTTTATTTGGTGAATGGCATATTGTTGGCCCATTATCCCTTTTATTAATGGCCGTCTACATGATCATTAAGAGAGAACTTCCACCTATTTTTGGACAAAGGTTAGTAGGAATTTATTTATTTATCGCATGTTTTTTACTCCTTTCTCATATTAAATTTTTTGATTTGAAAATGGAAAATGAAAAGATAAAAGGGTTTAGTATTATTGCGAACACGTACAACGACTTTTTTCAAATTATGAAGGGCAACACGTCAACAAAGGAATTAGGTGGAGGGATGATTGGCGCACTTTTAACAACCGTCACTTATTTTGTTTTCGGTTCGCTAGGGACGAAAATATTCAGCTTTTTCCTTATGCTAATATCCTTGATACTAATTACAGGAAAATCAATTGGAGAAGTGTTGGGAAGCGTATTTAAATGGATTGGAAATTTCATAAAAAATCAATGGCAACTATTTAAAACGGATTTAAAAGAATGGAAGGAAGAAAGAAAAGAAAAGAAAATTAAGAAAGAGTTTGAAGGTAGTAAAAAAGCTCAAGAACAAATACTTGAGCCACAAATTCCTGCTTCATATGAAGAGCATGAAAATATTAATGAACCAATTATTTCGAGTTTTACTGAAAGAGCATATCCCGATGAAGAAGATGCCAGTGATGATATAGTTGTGGAGGCAAATATAGAGGACGAAGTAGAGCTAGCCGCGCCGATTGTTTTTACTGAACATGAAAACAAGGATTATAAATTGCCGCCATTATCATTGTTGTCAAGACCTGGGCTGACGGATCAGAGCAGCGAGTATAAAATGATCCATGAAAATACTACAAAACTAAATAAAACATTCCAAAGCTTCGGAGTTAAAGCGAGAGTGACTCAAGTTCATCTTGGACCTGCTGTTACAAAATATGAAATTCATCCAGATGCCGGAGTCAAGGTTAGTAAAATTGTCAGTTTAAGCGATGATATTGCTTTGGCGCTAGCGGCAAAAGGTATACGAATTGAAGCTCCGATTCCCGGAAAATCCGCCATTGGAATAGAAGTACCTAATACTGAAGTAGCAGTCGTATCTCTTAGAGAAGTGCTGGAATCTAAAGAACATGATAATCCGGATGCAAAGCTACAAATTGGCCTTGGAAGAGATATAACAGGACAAGCAGTCGTAGCTGAAATGAATAAAATGCCGCATTTACTCGTTGCTGGAGCAACTGGTAGTGGAAAAAGTGTGTGCGTTAACGGAATCATTACAAGTATTTTAATGAGAGCTAAACCCCATGAAGTGAAAATGATGATGATTGATCCGAAGATGGTAGAATTAAATGTGTATAATGGAATACCTCATTTATTAGCCCCGGTTGTTACAGACCCAAAGAAAGCTTCACAAGCCTTGAAAAAAGTTGTAAGTGAGATGGAAAGAAGATATGAGCTTTTCTCGCACACGGGTACAAGAAATATTGAAGGCTATAACGAACATATGAGAAGGCATAATCTAGAATCAGAAGAAATTAGGCCATTACTTCCTTACATTGTCGTTATTGTGGACGAGTTAGCGGATTTAATGATGGTCGCTTCAAGTGATGTAGAGGATTCCATTACAAGGCTTGCTCAAATGGCTAGGGCAGCGGGAATTCATTTAATTATAGCGACACAAAGACCTTCAGTAGACGTTATTACAGGGGTCATAAAAGCGAATATCCCGTCCAGAATTGCATTTGCAGTTTCGTCTTCAACTGACTCTAGGACGATATTGGATTCGGGTGGGGCAGAAAAACTGCTTGGTAGAGGAGATATGTTATTTTTGCCAGTCGGAGCTTCAAAACCTGTAAGGGTCCAAGGAGCCTTTCTATCAGATGAAGAAGTCGAAAATGTAGTGGATTTTGTTATTGCACAACAAAAAGCTCATTATCAAGAAGAAATGATACCAGAAGATATTCCAGAAGTTTCATCGGTAGTAGAAGATGAACTTTATGAAGAGGCGGTTCAACTCATTGCAGAAATGCAAACAGCTTCCGTTTCAATGCTTCAGCGTAGATTTAGAATTGGTTATACGAGAGCTGCACGTTTGATTGATGAAATGGAAGCGAGAGGTGTAGTAGGACCTTATGAAGGCAGTAAGCCTCGATCAGTACTCGTATCAAAACCTGCAGAAGAACATACGTCGTAAACATTGGCTATCCCAAAAAATGGATAGCTTTTTTTTTATGAATAATAGACCTTCTTTATTTATTTATTCGATAAAAAATGTTATATTATGAGCGGTTGGCAGGCATGATATAGATACATAATATTGATTAGCTTTGCTAAATCCAAAATAATAGGAGGTTCTGTACGTGAAGAAACGGAACATAGGATTATTGCTCTCACTTATGTTACTAGTGGGCATGATATTAGGTGCGTGTGGTACTAGCAAGAACAACAACAAGAATGAAGGAGCCAATGGAGCACAGGAAAATAAAAATTTCACAGCTGCAATGGTAACAGATGAAGGTGGCGTAGACGATAAATCCTTTAACCAATCTGCTTGGGAAGGACTTGTAGAATTTGGTAAAGAGAATAATCTAGAAAAAGGGAAAAATGGTTATAACTATTATCAATCCAAAAATGAAGCCGATTTCTCAACAAATCTAAATGGTGCAGTTAGAGATAAATTTAATATCATTTATGGTGTAGGATTTAAATTAACGGATGCAATTGCAAAAATTGCCGATCAACGTAAAGACAACCATTTCGCAATCGTTGATTCAGTAGTTCCAGACAAGGATAACGTTGTTAGTATTACGTTTAAAGAACATGAAGGATCATATCTTGTTGGTATTGTTGCAGGAATGATGACAAAATCAAACAAAGTTGGTTTCGTTGGTGGAATTGAAAGTGATTTAATTAATAAGTTTGCTGCTGGGTTCGAAGCGGGTGTAAAAGAAGTGAATCCTAGTGCTACAGTAGATATTCAATTTGCCGGAACATTTACTGATTCATCAAAAGCCCAAGCCATTGCTGCAGCACAATATAGCTCAGGAGTAGATATTATTTATCATGCTGCTGGTGGAGCGGGTCTAGGTGTATTTACTGAAGCGAAAAATCTTAAACAAAAGGATCCAAACCGTGAGGTTTGGGTAATTGGTGTAGACCGAGATCAACATCCTGAAGGCGATGTGAAAATAGGAGATAAAACAGAGAACATCACTTTAACCTCTATGGTTAAGCGAGTAGATGTCGCTGTTAAAGATGTTTCTACTAGAGCAAAAGACGGGAATTTTCCAGGTGGACAAATTCTTGAATATGGCTTAGAAGAAAATGGAATTAAAATTTCTGACTCAAAAGAACATTTAACTGATGACGTATTAGCAAAAGTGACAGAATACGAAGGTAAAATTAAAAACGGCGATGTTAAAGTCCCGGATAAATTAAAAAAGAAATAAACTAACAATTGTCGGGCTTGGCTTTAATGGCCAGCCCGTATTTTTGTTACTAAAGAATTTTATTAAAAGAAATAGTGGTATTCTATCTAAAGGAGCATGACCTTTTGTTAGAAGGAGGATCAGTATGGATTATGTTATTGAAATGTTGAACATTCGCAAAGAGTTTCCAGGCATTGTAGCGAACGATAATATCACGTTACAAGTTAAAAAAGGTGAGATTCATGCGTTGCTTGGAGAAAATGGTGCGGGTAAATCAACATTAATGAATGTATTATTTGGATTATATCAACCTGAGCGTGGAGAAATAAAAGTAAATGGAAAAAAAGTGGAGATTACTAGCCCTATCATTGCCAATGATTTAGGAATTGGTATGGTTCATCAACATTTTATGCTAGTAGAGCCATTCACAGTTACTGAAAATATTATACTCGGCAAAGAGCCAAAAAAAGGTCTATCAATAGATATTAAAAGAGCAGAAAAACAAGTACAGGAAATCTCAGAAAAATATGGTTTATCCGTTAACCCAAGAGCAAAAATTGCAGATATCTCCGTCGGTATGCAGCAAAGAGTGGAGATTTTGAAAACGTTGTATAGAGGTGCAGATATCCTCATTTTCGATGAACCTACAGCGGTACTTACTCCACAGGAAATCAAAGAATTAAGCCAAATTATGAAAACTTTAATAAAAGAAGGCAAGTCGATTATTTTAATCACACATAAATTAAAAGAAATAATGGAAATTTGCGATAGAGTAACCGTTATTAGAAAAGGAAAAGGAATTGGCACGGTTGATGTAAAAGATACAAATACACATGAACTTGCTAATTTGATGGTTGGCCGTGAGGTTTTATTCACAACAGAAAAAACGAAAGCAAATCCAAAGGAAACAGTTCTTGAAATAAAAGATTTATTTGTAAAAGATAATCGAGGTGTTTCTGCGGTTAATGGGCTTAATTTGACTTTAAGGTCTGGAGAAATAATTGGAGTTGCAGGTGTAGATGGAAATGGTCAAGCGGAGCTTATTGAAGCTATAACTGGATTACGTAAAGGTGAAAGCGGATCGATTAAATTAAATGAGAAGGAAATCATGAACCTCAAGCCAAGAAAAATTACTGAATCTGGCTTAGGGCATATACCTCAGGATCGACATAAGCATGGCCTTGTCCTTGATTATTCCATCGGTGAAAACATGGTATTACAAACCTATTATCAGAAACCTTTTTCAAAATTTGGAGTTTTAGACTTTAAAGAAATATTTAAGAAAGCGAATTCTCTTATTTCTGAATATGATGTTCGAACACCAAGCGCTTTTACTCATGCACGTGCACTTTCAGGTGGAAATCAACAAAAAGCCATTATTGGACGAGAAGTAGACCGTGATCCCGATCTTTTAATTGCTGCGCAACCGACAAGAGGTCTTGATGTAGGGGCAATCGAATTCATTCATAAGCGTCTTATTGAACAGCGTGATAACGGCAAGGCCGTTTTACTCGTTTCATTTGAACTTGATGAAATTCTGAATGTCAGTGATCAAATCGCTGTTATTTTTGAAGGGAAAATTATTAAAATAGTCAATGCAGACGAAACGAATGAACAAGAACTTGGGTTATTAATGGCTGGTATGAGGCGAGAAGCAGTAGGGGGGGATACTTATGTCTAATCGTTTAACAAATATATTAGTTCCAGTCATTGCAGTTATTTTTGGACTTATTACAGGGGCTATCATCATGCTAGTAAGTGGCTACAATCCCATTGCAGGGTATGCCGCGTTATGGAATGGAATATTTGGTGAATCATATTTAATCGGTGAAACATTAAGACAAATGACTCCATACGTTTTTGCTGGACTTGCGGTTGCTTTTGCTTTTAGGACAGGCCTATTTAATATTGGGGTTGAAGGTCAATTATTAATCGGATGGGTAGCCTCTATTTGGGTAGGGTTGTCTTTCGATCTTCCGAAAATCATTCATTTGCCTTTAGCTATAATTGTAGCAGCACTAGCAGGTGCTCTATGGGGATTTATTCCAGGATTATTAAAAGCTAGGCTCAGGGTACATGAAGTTATTGTGACGATTATGATGAACTATATTGCTTTATATGTAACAAATTATTTGATTCGCTATGTGTTATCAGATCAAAAAGATTCAACAGCGATTATCCCCGATTCGGCTTCACTTCGTTCGCCTTTTTTTGAAAGTATAACAGATTATTCAACATTGCATAATGGTATTTATCTTGCAATTATTGCAGCAATTGTTATGTGGTTTTTATTGGAAAAAACGAAGGCTGGATTTGAATTACGTGCGGTTGGTTTTAATCACCATGCGGCAGAGTATGCTGGTATGAGTGTTAATCGTAATATTATTTCATCAATGGTTATATCAGGTGCATTCGCAGGTCTTGCAGGAGCAATGGAAGGATTAGGTACTTTTGGAAATGCTTTTATTCATACGGGCTTTTCTGGTGTAGGTTTTGATGGAATTGCTGTTGCATTATTAGGTGGTAATTCTGGAATTGGAGTTGTACTGGCAGCATTTTTATTTGGAGGTTTGAAAGTAGGAGCACTCCAAATGCCAAATGCGAATGTTCCGGAAGAACTAGTAGAAATCGTAATTGCTTTTATCATTTTCTTTGTAGCATCAAGTTATATGATTAAATGGCTGATTGCTCGTTTTAGAAGGAGTGTGAAATAAGTGGAAGTTACTACACTATTATCTCTTATCATCTCCTCATCAATTTTGGCGGCTGCACCACTCATACTCACTGCACTCGGTGGAGTTTTTTCAGAACGTACAGGTGTAGTAAATATTGGCTTGGAAGGTTTAATGGTAGTAGGGGCATTTAGCGGAATTCTTTTTAATTATTACACAGCTGATATATTCGGTGCAGCAACTCCTTGGATCTCCATTCTTGTTGCCATGATTGTTGGAGGAATTTTTTCGTTATTGCATGCATTGGCATCGATTACGTTCAGGGCAGACCAAGTTGTAAGTGGAGTTGCCATTAACTTTTTGGCACTGGGGTTAACGATTTTCCTCGTAAAAAAGATATTTGGAAAAGGACAAACCGAAATGATTGTAGAAAACATAAGGAAGGTAGATATTCCTTTTTTAAGTGATATACCAATCATTGGAAAGTTATTTTTTACAAATGTTTCTTACGTAGCCTATGCCACAATTCTACTTTCGTTTGTAGTGTGGTACATCATTTATAAAACACCATTTGGCCTGAGAATTCGGACTGTTGGAGAACATCCAATGGCGGCGGATACGATGGGGATAAGTGTAGCCCGACTAAGATATATTGGAGTATTTTTATCCGGTGTCTTAGGAGGTGCTGGTGGCGCTGTATATGCACAATCATTTACAGGTAATTTTAGTCACACAACGATTACCGGGCAGGGATTTATGGCTTTAGCAGCGATGATTTTCGGTAAATGGCATCCGCTGGGCGCAATGGGGGGAGCACTATTTTTCGGATTTGCTCAAAGCTTAAGTATAGTTGGATCGAGGATACCGATTCTTCAAAATGTTCCTTCCGTATTTTTATTTATCGCTCCATATGTATTAACTATTTTAGCGCTGGCAGGATTTATCGGTAGGGCAGATGCACCAAAAGCATCGGGAACACCTTATATTAAAGGAAAACGTTAATTCATTTTTGAATAAACATTGTAAAGAAGTCATAAACTATAAAGAAGTTTTGAATAGTACCATAAAAATATTATGTAAAGTGGGGGCGTAATTTATTTCGTCCCACTTTTTATCGGAATGTGAAATATTGCGAGTATTGGAGGATCCTACATGGAACTTGTAAAGGAATATTTAGTTGAAAAGTCTGGTTACACTCTTCATCTCATTCCAACTGAAAAATACAAAACAAATACAATAGTTTGGAAAATGAAAGCACCTCTTGATAAAGAAACAGCTACATATCGTGCACTACTTCCAAATGTCCTTCAAAGCAATTCAAAAAAATACACCACTACAAGTGCATTACGTTCTTACTTGGATGAATTGTATGGAGCTTCATTTTTTACAGATGTAAGCAAAAAAGGCGAGTTCCATATTATTTCTTTTACATTAGAGGTCGCTAATGAAAAATTTTTACAAGATAAGACTCCTCTTTTGCAAAAAGCGATTGAATTTTTAAGCGAAGTTTTGCAAAATCCTAATGTCACAGATCGCGCATTTGATGAAGCGACTATGAGGAAAGAAAAACATAGTTTAAAAAGGAGAATTCAATCCGTATACGATGATAAAATGAGATATGCAAGTGTTCGTCTAGTTGAAGAAATGTGTAAAGATGAAGCATATGCCATTCATGCTTCCGGCGATGAAGATAAAGTAGATAAGATAACAGGAGCTTCTTTATTTGATTATTATGAACGCGCATTCATGGAAGACAAAATGGATTTATATATAATCGGAGACATTGATAGTAACGAAGTAGAAAACTTCTGCTCATTATTTCAATTTCAGGATAGAACGACAAATCAACAACAACATGTAGAAGAAAAAAGTGTAACAAAAGTAAAAGAAGTGAAAGAAACCCAAGATATAAATCAAGGTAAACTAAATATTGGCTGCCGCACAAATATAAAATATGGGGATTCGGATTATTTTACATTGCAAATGTTCAATGGAATATTCGGCGGATTTCCACATTCCAAGCTTTTTATAAATGTTCGTGAAAAAGAAAGTCTTGCTTATTATGCTGCCAGCAGGGTTGAGAGTCATAAAGGGTTATTAATGATCATGTCAGGCATAGACTCCAAGAACTATGACAAGGCAGTTTCCATTATTAAAGAACAAATGGACTTAATGAAAGATGGCAGTTTTACTGATGAAGAAATTTCTCAAACAAAAGCTGTTATTCAAAATCAATTTTTGGAAACGATTGACTCAGCAAGAGGTGTTATTGAGGTATTTTATCATAATACTGTTGCAGGGACGAATGTGGCTATTAACGATTGGATTGAAAAAACGAATTCGACAACAAGAGATGAAATCGTAGCAGTAGCTCAAAAAGTGGAACTCGACACAATCTATTTTCTTTCCGGAATGGAAGGTGAGCAAGGATGAAAACGATTGAATTTGATCAAATAAATGAAACGCTTTTTTATGAAAAACTAGATAATGGGCTACAAGTATATGTCCTCCCAAAACTAGGGTTTAATAAAACATTTGCTACTTTTACGACTAACTATGGTTCCATTGATCACCAGTTTAAACCGTTAGGGAAGGATGAGTATATTCGTGTTCCTGATGGAATAGCTCATTTTTTGGAACACAAGATGTTTGAAAAAGAAGAGGGAGATGTGTTCCAAAAATTTAGTAAACAAGGTGCGTCAGCAAATGCTTTTACTTCATTTTCTAGGACTGCGTATTTATTTTCTAGTACAAGTGATGTGGAGAAGAACCTCATTACGTTAATGGATATGGTTCAAGAACCTTATTTTACTGAAAAGTCCGTAGAAAAAGAAAAAGGCATTATTGGTCAAGAAATTAGAATGTATGACGATAATCCGGACTGGAGACTGTTTTTTGGTACAATCGAAAATATGTACCATCATCATCCTGTAAAGATTGATATAGCCGGGACGGTTGAATCGATTTCTCATATTACAGCCGACCTTCTTTATGAGTGCTACCATACATTTTATCATCCGAGCAATATGCTACTGTTTATAGTGGGGCCAGTAAACCCGGAAGAAATGATGAATTTAGTTCGATCAAATCAATCGAAGAAACAATATAGTAATGCTCCTGAAATACAACGTTTTTTTGAGGAAGAACCGGAAACGGTAAATAATAAAAAGCAAGAATTGAAAATGAATGTCCAAACACCAAAATGTTTTGTAGGAATAAAATCGCAAAAAGTACATCAACAAGGTAGAGAAATGCTAAAGTATGAGCTTGCCCTTAATATTGTATTTGAAATATTATTTGGAAAGAGTTCTAATAACTATGAAGAGCTCATTACAAGCGGATTAATAGATGATACTTTTCAATATGACATCACACTTGAGCAAGGATATGGGTTTGCTCATGTTGGAAGTGATACGAAGGATCCAGATGCACTTTCTAACCATTTGCAAACCATACTATTAGAAGCAAAAAATGGTCAGCATTTATCTGATGAAGCATTACAACGGGCAAAGAAAAAACGAATTGGAGGATTTTTACGGTCCATGAATTCTCCAGAGTTTATTGCTAATCAATTTACTAGATATACATTTAACGGTATGAATCTGTTTGATACTGTATCCGTTTTAGAAGAATTAAACTTTGAGTATGTTAAGGAAGCAGCAAAACAGTTTATTGAAGAAAATCGAATGACTATTTGCCAAGTCGTTCCGAAAAAATAAAGAGGATGGCCCGGAAACTAACCGGGCTGTTTTTATGAGGAGAAATAGATGGAAAAGTATGCGTTAATCACTGGAGCGAGCGGGGGGATAGGTGCGGCTACTGCGTTTATGCTCGCTCGTGAAGGTTGGAATTTGTATTTACATTATCATCGGAATGAAACAAATATATTGGATTTAATGGAAAAACTAAAACCATTTGATATTGAGTTATTTCCAATTTGTGCCGATCTTTCAACGGAAGAGGGTGTACATCATGTTTGTAACTCGATATTTCATCTTAACGCCATTGTTTACTCAAGTGGCATGGCACCATATGGATTATTTACCGATTTAAGTGAGCAAACGATTGATGACATGTTGCAGCTCCATGTTAAAAGTCCGTTGATCATGATTCAAAAGCTCCTTCCTCAATTAATGAAAAATCCAGATAGCAGCATTGTTCTTATTAGTTCCATTTGGGGTCAGACAGGTGCTGCATGTGAAGTCATTTATTCGACTGTTAAAGGAGCCCAGATTGCTTTTATGAAGGCGATAAGTAAAGAAATTGCAAGATCTGGAACAAGAGTAAATTGTGTCGCTCCGGGAGCGGTAAAAACAAATATGTTAAACGGCTTTTCCCAAGAAGACCTAGACGTGCTTGAATCAGAAATACCTGTAGGAAGATTAGCAGAGCCTGAAGAAATTGCAGATGTTATTTCCTTTTTATTATCGAAGAAATCATCTTATATTACGGGACAAGTTATAGGAATAAACGGTGGATGGTATACTTGACATCCTCCTCCACCTAAGATCTATTGATTTCTTTGAGGGTGGAGATTCCAGCAACATGTATTAAAACGTGCTTCCTGGTGGTTACCTTTGCCTCTACTCAGTCCAATTTTCCTTTTTGAGACAACAGGTAGATCGTCATCGTGTAGGTGTATAGCGCAGGTAGGCACATTAGCGAATATTGGAATATTTGAAAAGGGCTGTATTCATTCCTTATATGGAAGGTCTTGTAGCAACCACGAAATTAGCACTCACATTTGCATCATGTTGATAGCCACAAGAGCATTTATATATCGAACTTCGTCTGTTTGACTTTCGATCATGTCTACATATTGAACTTTCTTGGCTCATGCTTGTTTTCTATCCAAGAAATTAACGTATAGCTTCGAAGGATAAGTTTACCGTTAAGCGAATGGGCAGGAAAGCTGAAGACCAATAAATATCGAACGATTACACATACTGGAATATGGAGGTGCAACCTATGGCGACACTTCATCTAACAGTAGGTCTCCCTTGTAGCGGAAAGACGACCCTTGCTAGGCAGCTTGAATAGAAATACTTGGCGCTCCGCCTTACACCTGATGAATGGCATACGCGGCTGTATGGTCAGGATATTGATGAAATGGACCATGAAAAAAGACATGATTTGGTGGAATCAATGCTTTGGGAGGTTGCTGCTCGCGTTTTAGTGCTTGGAGTTGATGTTATTTTAGATTTCGGATGCTGGATGCGTAGCCAACGAGACGATATGCGTATGCGAGCTAAGCAGTTAGGTGTTGACTTTAAAATGCATTTTTTAGATGCGTCTGAAGAGATTCTATTTGCACGACTTTCTGAGAGAAATGCTCAATCTCCTGAAGGAGCATTTCGAATAACAGAAAGTAAGTTGAAGGAATATATGCTGTTTTTTGAGCCGCAATTTCCGGAACTTTATGTATAGAAATAATCATAACTGAACAAGTTGCTGAAAGTTAAACGTCGCCTTTGAAAAAAGCTGAAAATAGCGATACATTTTCCCGCCTTCATACAGTTGAGGAAAGAAGATTCAATCTAATTATTGAAAAATTGCGGAAAAAAATTCTGCATAATGTCAGTTTCTCGTGAGCATAATAACGTCGAACGTTAAATTCCAAAGGAGGAAATGGCATGTCAGTACTTGAAAATTGGGATCAATGGAAAAATTTCCTTGGTGATCGATTAGACAATGCTCAAGAACAAGGAATGTCTGAGAAAGTGATCAATCAACTGGCACACCAAGTAGGCGATTATCTTGCAAAGCAAGTTGATCCTAAAAACGAGCAGGAAAGAGTACTTGCTGATCTATGGTCTGTAGCATCTGATGAAGAACAAAAGGCGATAGCAAGCATTATGGTGAAACTTGTCGAAAATAATAGTACACATTAATAATATTTTAGGACTGTCTATTTAAGCGGCTTCAATCCAACATGAAAATATAGGATTTGCCCTTATTTATGGGCAGTCTTTTTTTATGTCTAATTTTGACGAATTTCTTATATGTTTTTCTTCCATGTTTATTTAATTTCAGCTATGATATAATCGAGACAACTATGAATAATAAAGATTGTCGCCATCTTCAAGGGGATGTTTGTATGGACAGAAAAGAATGGTATTTAGAATACGAAATTATGATAGATCGTCCAGGATTGCTTGGAGATGTTTCATCGTTACTAGGGATGCTTTCCATCAATATTGTCAGTATTAACGGGATTGATAGTGGAAGGCGTGGGCTGCTCATTCGTGCTAGCAGTAAGAATCAAATTCTGCGCCTAGAATCGATTTTAGAAACCGTTGAAACAATTAAGGTTACAAAAATTCGTGAACCCAAGCTCAGAGATCGCCTTGCTGTAAGGCACGGTAGATACATTCAGAGAGATATGGATGATAAAAAAACATTTAGGTTCGTTCGTGATGAGCTGGGATTGTTAGTTGATTTTATGGCCGAGTTATTTAAGCAAGAAGGTCATAAGCTTATCGGAATTAGGGGAATGCCGAGAGTTGGAAAGACTGAATCAGTTGTTGCTTCCAGTGTTTGTGCCAATAAAAAATGGCTTTTTGTATCTTCAACTCTATTAAAGCAAACAATACGTAAAGAATTAATAAAAGACGAATATAGTGCTGATAATATATTCATTCTAGATGGGATCGTTTCTAGAAGAAGAGCCGACGAACGTCATTGGCAATTAGTCCGTGAAATTATGAAACTTCCCGCTGTAAAAGTAATTGAACATCCAGATATCTTTGTTCAGCATTCCGAATTTTCGATGGAAGATTTCGACTATATCATTGAACTAAGAAATAATGAAGATGAAGAAATTACATACGAAATTGTACAAGAACACAATTTGTTTACTGAACCAGACTTTGGTTTTGACTTTTAGGATTGGTAGGTGCCTTATAATGACTGAATTAGGAAGTCGTCTTCGCATGGCTCGTGAAGAAAAAAGTATGTCATTAGATGAGCTGCAAGATATAACAAGGATTCAAAAAAGATATTTAATTGCAATTGAAGAGGGAAAATACGATATAATGCCTGGAAAATTTTATGCAAGGGCATTTATTAAACAATATGCAGAGGCGGTTGGATTAGAGCCCGACACCTTATTCGAAGAATATAAAAATGAAGTTCCGCTTGCTTATGATAATAATTTACCTGAACAGATTTCCCGTACTCAGTCTAGAAGATCAGTATCTCAAAGTAGCTCTAAAGCTCTCGAGATATTCCCGAAAATTATTACAGCTATTTTTGTTCTTGCAATATTAGTTTTAATTTGGTTTTTGGTTGTAAAATATCTAGATCCGGGAGAGAAATCATCCGTTAATAGCAATAAAAATGGACCTGTGGATATAAAGGAATCGGGGGAAGTAACAACACCAACAGATGAAAAGAACGGAGAAACAACAAATACTGATGGGGAAGAAGAAGAAGAACCAATTCCAGAGGAAACAGTACAGCAGGAAATTACCATGGAAAGTGTTTCTGGAAATACGACTACGTATAGCTTATTAAATGCAGATAAATTTGAAGTGGAAGTGAAGGCAGCAAATCCAGGAAGAAGTTGGGTGAGAATCTCTAATGACAAAAATGAAGTTCTTTTCGAAGGTGAATTAAAGAATGGAGAAAGTCAGAAATTTGATCTTACGAACGATACTAACGCTTTTGTTAGAACTGGAGATGCGAGTAAGACTGAGATATTTGTCAATGATGAACTGTTGGAATATGAACTTTCTACGACTGTTCAAAACATCAATATTCAATTCCAAAAGAAGGAATAGAATAATTTTTTACCGCCTTAATGGCGGTTATTTTTTCACTAGGTTTAGTAAAACTCATTGTAATTCTTTCTGTATTGTTTTGGAGGGTACAAGTCTCTTGCAGGAAGGACGCGTCAATTGATATCCCGCAGGGCCAAAGGGATTCTGAGTCGTGTAATACCCGCAAAAAAGCGGTGCTTTAGCGGAAATCAACATGCGTTTTTTAAAAAGCTTTTTCACTAAAGTAAAAATATAATATTTTACGGTTTGTTGCTTAAGGAGGCATGAAAATGAACTTGCCAAATAAAATTACAGTTGCAAGAGTCATATTAATTCCGATTTTTTTAATTTTAATGCTTGTCCCCTTTAATTGGGGGAAGATAAGCTTGCCTGGTACAGAAATTGAATTAGCTCATTTTTTTGGAGCACTAGTATTTATTATAGCTTCAGTAACTGATTGGGTTGATGGCTACTACGCCCGCAAATATAATTTGGTTACGAATTTAGGGAAATTTTTAGATCCGTTGGCAGATAAGCTTCTCGTTTCCGCAGCTTTTATCGTACTTGTTGAAATGCAGCTTGCACCTTCTTGGATTGTAATTATCATTATTAGTAGGGAATTTGCTGTAACAGGATTGAGAATGATTTTATCTGGTCAAGGTGAAGTCGTTGCCGCAAATATGTTAGGAAAAATTAAAACATGGACACAGATTATCGCCATTTCACTTTTATTGTTACATAATGTATTATTTGAGGCGATAGGAATACCGCTTGATACAATCGCTTTATGGGTTGCATTATTTTTTACAGTTTGGTCAGGATATGAATATTTTTATAAGAATCGAGCTATATTTAAATATTCTAAATAAGCATTTTAAGAGAAAGGATCTGTTATATGAACGCTGAAATCATAGCTGTAGGTACAGAGCTCTTATTAGGGCAAATCGTAAATACTAATGCCAAATTTCTTTCGGAACAGCTTGCTGAAATTGGTGTAAATGTTTATTACCATACTGTAGTCGGGGATAATCCAACTCGACTTGAACAGGCCATTCAACATGCGGAGGATAGAGCGGATTTAATCATTTTTACTGGGGGATTAGGTCCGACAAAAGATGATCTTACGAAAGAAACAATAGCAAGACATATTGGGAAAAGCCTTGTACTTGATGATGATGCGATGCAAACGATAAATGCATACTTTCAGAAAACGGGCCGAACGATGACAGAAAACAATAAAAAGCAAGCTCTTGTCCTCGAAGGATCAAAGGTACTTCCAAATGAACACGGTATGGCACCAGGTATGTTTTTACATAATAAAACACATTCATATATGCTTCTCCCTGGTCCGCCTCATGAAATGCAGCCAATGTTTCGTAAATATGGCCGCATAGCTATAATGGATCAATTAGAATCACGTGAGAGAATTGAATCTAGAGTATTACGCTATTTTGGAATCGGAGAATCACAGCTTGAAGTAGAAATAGAAGATATACTAGATTCACAAACAAATCCAACTGTAGCTCCACTTGCGGGGGATAATGAAGTAACTTTACGAATCACTGCCAGACATCATTCAGAAAGTGAAGCTCAGAAAATGATTGATGTGATGGAGAAGAAAGTAAATGATAGAGTAGGTAAATATTTTTACGGATATGACGAAACTTCGATCATGAAAGAGCTGCTTAAAGTTTTGGAAGAGAAAAAACTGACGATTGCATGTGCAGAAAGCTTGACAGGTGGACTCTTTCAAGCTGAAATGACATCAATAGTTGGCGTTAGTACAATGTTAATTGGAGGAATCGTCTGTTATTCTAATGGTGCAAAAATTAAGCTTTGTAATGTAAAAAAAGAGACGATTGATGCATTTGGTGTCGTCAGTAAAGAATGTGCAATAGAATTAGCGGAAAATGTAAGAAGTATACTCGGTACAAGCATCGGTATTAGCTTTACCGGAGTAGCCGGACCTGATTCACTAGAAGGTCATCCAGCAGGAACAGTATGGATCGGTATATCCTTTGACAACAAACCTTCAAAGGCTTTCTTGCTTAACTTAGCTGGTTCTAGAAATGGCAATCAAAAGAGATCTGTTATGTATGGCTGCCATTATTTACTGCAAGAATTAAAAAATATCAATTAATAGAGAGCGCATATAGCGCTCTCTGATTCTTTTTAAAGAAAAGTAAAATCGTTTTTTTAAATGGTTAGCTTGTATTAAAAATCGTTTTTCCCATAAAGAAATATAAAATATAGGTATTTTTAATGCTTGAAAATAATCGAATAAATGTTCGCTTTTTGCTTGGCAAACGAAATGAAAACCTGTATACTAAAGTTAGCTCTTGATATGAAACACACACACATTTAATTGATAGAATATAAGTGTATAAGGAGGAAATTTAGTGAGTGATCGTCAGAAAGCATTAGAGATGGCTTTAAAGCAAATTGAAAAGCAGTTTGGTAAAGGGTCGATAATGAAGCTAGGTGAGCAGACGGATCGTAAAATTTCTACTGTTCCAAGCGGATCTTTAGCTCTTGATGTAGCTTTAGGAGTCGGTGGCTATCCACGTGGACGTGTCATAGAAATATATGGACCAGAAAGCTCTGGTAAAACAACTGTAGCGCTTCATGCAATTGCAGAAGTACAAGCAAAAGGGGGGCAAGCTGCATTTATCGATGCTGAACATGCTTTGGATCCTGTATATGCACAGAAACTGGGCGTTAATATTGATGAATTGCTGCTTTCCCAGCCTGATACTGGTGAGCAAGCGTTAGAAATTGCTGAAGCACTTGTACGAAGCGGTGCAATTGAAATTATCGTTATTGACTCTGTTGCAGCATTAGTGCCAAAAGCTGAAATTGAAGGGGAAATGGGAGATTCGCATGTAGGATTACAGGCGCGCCTAATGTCCCAAGCACTACGTAAACTTTCAGGTGCTATAAATAAATCAAATACAATTGCTATTTTCATCAATCAGATTCGTGAGAAGGTTGGAGTTATGTTCGGAAATCCGGAGACAACTCCTGGTGGCCGTGCATTGAAATTCTATTCATCCGTTCGCCTAGAAGTCCGCCGTGCTGAACAATTAAAATTAGGACAAGATATTGTTGGAAATAAAACTAAGGTGAAAGTAGTTAAAAATAAAGTTGCTCCTCCATTCCGGGTGGCAGAAGTAGATATTATGTATGGTGAAGGAATTTCTCGTGAAGGTGAAATCATAGATATGGGCTCTGAACTTGATATTGTTCAAAAGAGTGGTTCATGGTATTCGTATAACGAAGAACGCCTTGGTCAAGGTCGTGAAAATGCGAAGCAATTTTTAAAAGAAAATCCTGAGCTAAGAAATGAAATTATGTTTAAAATTCGTGAACATTACGCACTAGATGAAGAAAAAATTGCTCCACCTGAAGAGGAAGAAGACTCTCATGAAGAGTTTAGTTTATTAAATGATTAATTAGTTTAAGAGCAAAGCCAGTAAACCATGGCTTTGCTTTTTTATATGCCGAAAGCTCAACTTCTTTTATACCAGATTTAAAATAAACTCCATTTAAATGGTCATCCCTTGACAATGAAACGCCACAACTATAAAATTAACATGTATATTTTACATTTTTTTCGCATGAAATTTTTGAGCTTGGCTCTGTATATTGAAACCTATGTAACAATGTACCAGCCGACATGTTAAAAACATGATACAAGTTAATAGCAAGAGGGGGTGAATTTATGGATATTATCATAATCATCATCTCCAGTTTGCTTAGCCTTATCGTCGGTGTAGTTGTTGGCTATTTCATCTTTAAAACATTTGCTCAAGCAAAAATAGCAGGAGCTAGAGGATCTGCAGAGTTGATAGTGGAAGACGCAAAACGCGAAGCAGAATCTATGAAAAAAGAGGCCCTGCTAGAGGCGAAGGATGAAAATCATAAACTTCGAACTGAAACTGAACGTGAACTTCGGGATAGAAGAACCGAATTGCAAAAACAAGAAAATCGCTTATTGCAAAAGGAGGAGAACCTCGACCGGAAAGACGAAACTCTTGACAAGCGAGAAAATATGCTTGAAAAGAAAGAGGAATCTCTTAATGAAAGACAACAACATATTGAAGAGATGGAAAGCAAAGTGGATGAGATGATCCGCAAGCAGAAAAGTGAGCTAGAACGCATTTCAGGCTTGACTCGTGATGAGGCAAAATCGATTATTTTATCGGGTGTCGAAAAGGAATTAGCTCATGAATCGGCGCTTATGATAAAAGAAAGTGAAATGCGTGCGAAGGAAGAAGCGGATAAGAAAGCTAAGAATATTCTTTCCCTTGCCATTCAGCGTTGTGCAGCAGAGCATGTTGCGGAAACAACTGTATCCGTAGTGAATCTGCCTAACGATGAAATGAAAGGCCGAATTATTGGTCGTGAAGGCCGAAATATTCGGACACTTGAAACATTGACAGGGATAGATCTCATCATAGATGATACACCAGAAGCTGTCATTCTTTCCGGTTTTGACCCGATTAGGCGTGAAACTGCTCGAATTGCATTGGAGAAGCTTGTTCAAGACGGCCGTATCCATCCAGCACGCATTGAAGAAATGGTGGATAAAGCAAGACGGGAAGTAGATGAACACATTCGTGAGATCGGTGAACAAACGACTTTTGAAGTAGGAGTTCATGGGTTGCATCCTGATTTGATCAAAATTCTCGGACGCCTGAAATACCGGACAAGCTATGGGCAAAATGTTCTGAAGCATTCCATGGAAGTAGCATTCCTATCGGGACTTCTTGCAGCTGAATTGGGAGAGGACGAAACACTTGCCCGCCGCGCAGGACTGCTCCATGATATCGGTAAAGCGATCGACCATGAAGTAGAAGGAAGCCATGTTGAAATTGGTATTGAGCTTGCTACGAAGTATAAAGAGCATGCTGTCGTCATTAATAGTATCGCTTCTCACCATGGTGACACTGAGCCTACATCCATTATTGCAGTTCTTGTAGCTGCAGCAGATGCTTTATCAGCTGCTCGACCAGGCGCGAGAAGTGAGACATTAGAAAATTATATTAGACGCCTTGAAAAATTGGAGGAAATCTCCGAGTCTTATGAAGGAGTCGAAAAGTCTTTTGCCATCCAAGCTGGTAGAGAAGTTCGCATTATCGTAAAACCGGAACAAATCAATGATTTGGAAGCACATAGACTTGCACGCGATATCCGTAAAAGAATTGAGGATGACCTCGATTATCCTGGTCATATCAAAGTTACAGTCATTCGCGAAACAAGAGCTGTTGAATATGCAAAATAAGCAGTGTGTTATCACACTGCTTTTTTGTGCCTATGATGATAAAATAAAGATTGTATGAACTTAAGTTAGAAAGGGATTTATTATGGATATATTATTTGTTGGCGATGTAGTTGGATCACCTGGTAGGGAGATGATAAAAGATTATCTCCCAATGTTAAAAAGAAAATATCGACCACATTTAACAATCGTGAATGGAGAAAATGCAGCAGGTGGAAGAGGGATCACGGAGCAAATTTATAAACAATTTTTAGAAGCAGGGGCAAATGTCGTCACTCTCGGAAATCATGCGTGGGATAACAAGGACATTTTTGAATTTATCGATACAGCAAAATATTTAGTAAGACCAGCCAATTTTCCTGAAAGTACTCCCGGGAATGGTTTAGTTTTTATAAGAATAAATTCTCTAGAGGTCGCCGTCATAAACCTGCAAGGAAGAACCTTTATGCCTCCACTTGATTGCCCATTTAAAAAAGCGGATGAACTTATTGCGCTAGCAAAAAAGCGAACAAATATAATATTCGTTGACTTCCATGCTGAAGCGACAAGTGAAAAGCAAGCAATGGGATGGTATTTAGACGGAAAAGTGTCAGCGGTAATTGGTACTCATACACATGTTCAAACAGCAGACAATCGTATTCTCCCAAATGGGACTGCATACATGACAGATGTTGGGATGACAGGACCATATGACGGAATACTTGGAATGGAAAAAGAAGCAGTTATAAAAAAATTCCTTACAGCACTTCCTGCTCGTTTTGAAGTACCTAAAAGCGGAAGGAAACAACTTAGCGCATGCTTAATTAATGTAGACAATCAATCTGGGATGGCCATGCGCATAAAACCTATTTTAATAAATGATGATCAACCAATGCAGTTTGAATAAATACTAATCTTGTTTCTCTTGTCATGTGTTTTGGACAAACCGGAATAGTTCATAAATTACCTGAATATAGTAACAATGGAAAGGTAAACTGCGATTGACAGTGACAAGGCAATCGTTATGGGGAAATGACAAGGAGGAACAAGAAATGGAAATATTAAAAGTTTCAGCAAAATCTAACCCAAATTCCGTGGCGGGCGCGCTGGCAGGTGTTCTCCGAGAAAGAGGCAACGCAGAAATTCAAGCGATTGGGGCAGGGGCATTGAATCAAGCAGTGAAGGCAGTAGCGATTGCAAGGGGATTTGTCGCCCCAGGTGGTGTTGACTTAATTTGTATACCTGCTTTTACAGATATCATGATTGATGGAGAAGAAAGAACGGCAATTAAGCTCATTGTCGAACCTAGATAAAGAAAAAATGCGAAGGCGTCTGTTCTTCGAAGTACACGGCTACAGGCAATGGAAGTATAGACGTTGAAACACCCAGTGTTTTTAGTTGGCGATCCTTATTCGTTCTTTATCTTTACTTGGGGTTGATACTAAAAGTTTGTACGTGGCTGTCTGCACTAAAAGTAAACTTAAAGTGTACTGGCAAAGCAAAAATGCAAAATCGGACTTGATTGCCTTTATCGCAATCAAGTCTTTTCGAATTTTATGCAACAAAAGTTTCCTTATGTTGTATTCAAAAATAAAAGGCTATATACTAGTAGAATGGATACATTTAAGAGAAACACATTTTCGTTCAGAGAAAAGAAAAAATGAACATTTTTAAGGCCAATATTTTTGAATAAAGCTTTCACTAGCTAGCTCCAGCGCCTATCGACTAGCAAACTTCCACTGTGATAAGTTAACATCGACTAGTTCAATGTCGTGTATCCTTTATCCTTAAGGCATAGGACACGAAGTTTGTACGACAATGGAAAAGGCGCTTGCGCTTTTCTAAATGATTTTGTTATAAGAAGAAAGGGGATTTTCATGAACGAGAAACAACGTTTAGAGAGTCAACAAATCAATCAATCAAACAATCCATCCCCGAAAAAGGAAAAGGATTATAGTCAATATTTTCAATCAGTATACATTCCTCCTTCCATGAAGGATGCAAGACGGCGTGGAAGAGAGGAGATTAATTACAATATTGATTTTGAAATAGATGAAAAGTATGAAGGTATGGGCACGGGCAGAAAATTTTATATTCGCACTTACGGCTGCCAAATGAATGAACATGATACAGAAGTTATGGCAGGAATCTTCATGGGTTTAGGGTATGAAGCTACCGACACAGTCGAAGATGCGGATGTCATTCTGCTTAATACTTGTGCCATCAGGGAAAATGCTGAGAATAAAGTATTCGGTGAACTTGGCCATTTGAAATCTTTAAAATTAGAGAAACCGGATTTACTATTAGGTGTTTGTGGATGTATGTCGCAGCAAGAGTCTGTTGTCAACAGAATACTAGAAAAGCACCAATTTGTTGATATGATTTTCGGAACACATAATATCCATCGTCTTCCAGAAATTTTACATGAAGCGTATATGTCAAAGGAAATGGTTATTGAAGTGTGGTCCAAAGAAGGAGACGTCATTGAAAATTTACCGAAAGTCCGTAGAGGTAATATTAAGGCTTGGGTAAATATTATGTACGGCTGTGATAAGTTTTGCACGTATTGCATCGTTCCATTTACAAGAGGGAAAGAGCGAAGCAGACGACCAGAAGAAATTATCCAAGAGGTTCGCCAATTAGCGGCTCACGGTTATAAAGAAATTACCCTACTGGGACAAAATGTGAATGCGTATGGAAAAGATTTTAAAGATCTCGATTACCGATTTGGGGATTTAATGGAAGATTTAAGTAAAATCAATATTCCAAGAGTCCGCTTTACGACAAGTCATCCTCGTGATTTTGATGATCATTTAATAGAAGTGCTTGCTAAAAGAGGAAATATGGTTGAGCATATCCATCTACCTGTTCAATCCGGTTCGAGTGATATATTAAAAATCATGGGACGCAAGTATACGCGAGAGCAGTATCTTGAACTAGTAAGAAAAATTAAAGTTGCCATTCCAGATGTTTCACTTTCAACAGATATTATTGTCGGGTTTCCAAATGAAACAGATGAACAATTTGAAGAAACGATGTCTCTATACCGTGAAGTAGGCTTTGAAATAGCGTATACGTTTATCTATTCACCTAGAGAAGATACTCCTGCAGCAAAAATGAAGGATAATGTTCCGATGGAAGTGAAAAAAGCACGTCTACAACGTTTAAATGAGCTTGTAAATCAATTGTCTCGTGAAGCGATGAAAAAATATGAAGGTGAAATTGTAGAAGTACTCGTTGAGGGAGAAAGTAAAAATAATCCAGAAATTCTTTCAGGCTATACTAGAAAAAACAAGCTTGTTAATTTTAAAGGACCAAAATCTGTAATCGGCCATTTAGTTAAAGTTAAGATCAATGAATGTAAAACATGGACATTAGATGGCGAAATAGTAGAAGAACTCGAATCAGTTGAGGTGATATAACATGGGGAAATACACGAAAGATGATATATTGAAACAAGCCCATGAATTGGCAAAAATGATTGCAGAAACGGAAGAGGTTGATTTTTTTAAGCGGGCTGAAGCTCAAATTAATGAAAACCAAACCGTTCGAGAAATGATAGCCAGCATTAAAAGTCTACAAAAACAAGCTATCAATTTTCAACACTACGGGAAAGAAAGAGCATTGCAATTAACAGAAGAAAAACTTGAAAAGCTAGAAGCGGAGATAGACGAAATACCAATTGTACAGGAATTTAAACAATCACAAATTGATGTAAATGAGTTGCTACAAATGGTTTCATCCGCCATATCTAATAAAGTGACAGATGAGATCTTGATTTCCACTGGCGGTGACTTGCTTACTGGAGAAACAGGATCAAAAATAAAATATAGTGAATCAAGCTGTTCATAAGATTATAGGCCATTATCCAATTTGGATAATGGCTTATTTTGTTTTGGATAACTTTTAATTAGTGGGGGACAGGAATTATCGCATTTTAATGAGCCCAAATCATTGAAATAAGCACTAGATCTTAAACAAAATCCATCGCTTTACATACAATATCGTAGATAGACCTAGTGAATAAGCCTTCACGTAATAAGCACATTCGTCTAGAGAAATGCATACGATGAAGGGAAAATGAATGAGGAGGGTTCGCTCGAATGGCAGAATATAGAGAAATAATAACAAAAGCGGTCGTGGCGAAAGGAAAGAAATATACAAATTCCAACAATGCGATTACGCCGCAGCATCATCCTTCGAGCATTTTAGGCTGCTGGATTATCAATCATAAATATGAAGCGCGCAAAATCGGCAAAAAAGTCGAGGTAAGCGGTTCTTTTGATATGAATGTTTGGTATTCCCACCATGATAACACAAAAACATCAGTAGCAACGGAGAGAGTCGAGTATAAAGATGTGATAGACCTGCACTACCAAGACCCAGATTTCTTAGATGATAAAATAGTGTCGGCTCGAGTTCTCCAACAGCCTAATTGTTTAGAAGCGGTGATTTCTAAAAAAGGAAATAAGATCATCGTAAGCAATGAAAGAGAATTTCTAGTGGAGGTCATTGGAGAAACAAAAATTGTAGTAAGTGTTCACCCAGAAGAACGCCCAAGTGATGATGATGAAGATGAGGATTGGACAGAAGAACTAACCGATAACGAATTAGCTGAGGAAATTAATCCAGACTTCCTTGTCGCGAATGAAACAGAATAAGATCCGGGAAGAGCATCTTCCCGGTTTTTTCTTTGCCAACATAATGATAGTTACACTTTTAAGACCATTCTTACAGTATTAAGAAAATACCCATAAAATTCCTCTGAAAACTCTGAAACGAATTCAAATCCTTTTGCACGATAAAATGTTAAGCCAATGCTATTATCTTTTTCCACATTAATATAAATTTCTTTTGCTCCGGCTAAAGTAGTTATCCCCTTTTTTAATAATGCGGTTCCTATCCCTTTTCCTTGGTATTCTGGATCTAAATAAATCGCTGTTAACTCCGTTTTTCCATCCTCATTTACAGTAGAAAAATTGGCAAATCCAACTATTTCACCATCTACTTCTGATACAAAAATAGTAGAATGTTCTAATCGTCTTTGCAACATTTCATCATTATATGCCGACCTTAAAAACATTTCTTGTATTTCAGTAGGTATAATACCTCTGTATGTGTCATTCCAACTAATTATAGCGATTTCTTGTATTTTTGAAATATCTTCTTTTTGCATTTCTCGAATTGTAAAATCCAATCTTATCAGCCTCACATTCAACCAGACATTTTGTAACTATAAAAAGTTGTATTTTCAAGGATGAATCCATTATCGAGATTTTATTAATACAATTAACTCATAAGGACTAATCAAAAAAAATTCACCATCGACATCGTGATTAGCCCTATTAAAATCATTTGTAGCTATTATTTTCCACAAACCAGGTGAAGGCAATTGCAGTTTGTAGTTTTCGTTAGTCGGATTAATATAAATAGAAAAATCTTCATCATTCCCGAATAAGATATAGCCGAATATAGGTTTAGGCACATTTAATAAATGGAATCTTCTTCTAATCTCTTCTTTCGTCCTTAAACGAAAAACTTCATATTGTCTCCTTATTGCTATTAGATTTCTAATAAAATGAATGTTTGCTTCTTCTTTTTCTCTTTTCTTCCAATCCAATTGATTGATTGCGTCACCGGAAATATAACTGTTTTCAATGCCTTGTTTTGTTCTAAACCATTCTTGGCCAGCATGAATAAATGGTACTCCTTGGCTTAATAATACCATTCCAGTAGCAACTAGATGCATTTTTTTCCTTATTTCATCATCTTCGTGGCCGTTTGTTAATATCAACCTATCCCAAAGAGTATGATTATCATGACATTCCACATAATTGATAGTTTGCTCTACATTCGATACAAAAGGCTGACCTATTTCTTCTAAAATTGTCCCTGTTACAAGCTCGGGAAGACGCTCAATGAATCGTCCACCACCATTTACAAAGCCAGTATCTTCTACATTAAATACATTACCTTTTATCGAGTCTCGAAAATAATCATTGAAAAAACAAATACCTTTTAAGTTATGAGAATTTCTTGAAGTTGCTTTTTTTTCAGGAGGGAGTGAAGTTTCAAGCTCCCAACCTTCCCCTAGGAGTAATATATGGCTTGGTTCTTTTTCACAACGGGTCACGATATCATTCATGGTATCAATATCAATGGCTCCCATTAAGTCAAATCTGAAGCCGGACACTTGATACTCTGTAAGAAAAAGGTCAATAGAATCAAGAATCAATTTTCGAACCATTTTTCTTTCCGTAGCTAGTTCATTTCCAACTCCAGTGCCATTACTTAAACTCCCATCATCGTGATAGCGAAAATAATATCCTGGAACAAGTTTTTCTAAAGGAGATTGTTCCATTATGAATACATGATTAAAAACGACGTCAAGAATGACGGAAAGGCCTTCTTGATGGATAGTATTAATCATTTTTTTACATTCATTGATCCTAGAAACAGGATCGTGAGGTAAAATAGAATAGCTTCCTTCCAAAGATTGGAAATATAGTGGATCGTATCCCCAATTATATTGATCCTTTGGTTCTAGTTCGTTTACACGAGCGTAGTCGTTGATAGGCAAAAGTTGAATATGTGTACACCCTAATTCTTTTATATAAGAAAGTCCTGTGGAATAACCATTTATTGTTGTTGATTCTAATTCACTTAAACCAAGGAATTTCCCTTTATTTACAATGCCGCTATCAGAATGAATGGTTGCATCTCGAACGTGTAATTCATAAATAATGGCATCCTGTAAATAATGAATTGAAGGTCTTTTCACTATGATTGGATCCGTTTTGGAGAAATCAATGACAACTCCTTTTTCGCTATTGGCAAGCATCGATTTAGCATAAGGATCATTCACACGCATTGTTTTGCCATATGCCGTTATTTCATATTCATAGGCAAAACCATGACAATTTCCCTCCACTTGACACGTCCATACCCCGTTACTTTGTCGATTTAACTTTTTTGACATATTATTTAAATATAATATTACAGACGTAGCTAAAGGAGTCCATATTGAAAAATAGGTTACGTCATTGTTGCAATAAACTCCAAGTACTTCTTCAAATGCAGCATACGTCTCATCAAACCATGGAGTTCGAACAATTCCTCTTGGGTAGACGGGAAATGATTCGTCACCCCAAATTAATGTTAATGTTTCACCCATTGGCAGTATATCTGAAAAACTAAAATTTACAGCTGATGTGTTCGTTACATTCTCGATTGTTATTGGAAAATATTTATCCTCTTCTTCCCAATAAATGACAGGGGATTTGTTGTCCTTAAGGGATGTAATTTTATTTGTTTTTAAAGTTAAAAGATGAAGATCATCTATCCACGCTACATTTGTTTCCACTAAAGACACTCCTTAAAAGCTAGGTATTTGCAGTATATGTTTTTATCCTCGTTTACGTAATTCATACGTCTATGAATATGAATATTACACACTAAAAACATAGTTATATTTAAATAATTTAATCGACAAACCCATACATTATTGAATAAAACTCTCAGAGAACTGTCGAAGGAATCTTAGGTAAAACCATTTGATTGTCTCCTATAATAAAGGTGTTATAGCAGTGAAAGGAGCCAGCATATTGTATTTCAACATAACCGAGGATGACATTTTTTTATTTCATCAAGGAACTCATTATCACAGTCAACAAATTTTGGGGTGCCACAATATTCAGTGGGAAGGGAATGAAGGTTATAGATTTGCTGTATGGGCACCAAATGCGAAAAAAATATATGTTATCGGAGATTTTAACGAATGGAATGGAGAGCAACATCCATTAGTTCGAATTACAAATGAAGGAATATGGGTAGGTTTTTTTACAAATATTCCACTCGGAACTCCTTATAAATACAAAATTGTCACAGAAAATAATGAAGTTCTTTTTAAATCGGATCCCTTTGCACTTCAATCCGAGCTTCGCCCAGCAAATGCATCATTAATATGTGAGCCTTCGACCTATGAGTGGAATGATTTTGATTGGCAAGAGGCAAAGCTAGAATTTCAACCATTTTCATCTCCAATATCTGTGTATGAAGTACATTTAGGGTCATGGAAAAAGAAAAAAGATGAGAAATTTTATACATATTGTGAACTTGCAGATGAGTTGATTCCTTATGTAAAATCCTTAGGTTTTACCCATATCGAGCTGCTTCCGCTTGCGGAACATCCTTTTGATCTTTCATGGGGATACCAAATTACTGGATATTTTTCTGTTACATCGAGATACGGTTCTCATAATGATTTTAAATACTTTATTGATATGTGCCACCAAAACGGGCTTGGGGTGATTATCGATTGGGTGCCTGGACATTTTTGTAAAGATGATTTCGGACTTCGAGAATTTGATGGTAAGCCCATCTACGAATATCAAGATTCACGTAAAGCTGAAAAGCGATCGTGGGGAACATTAACTTTTGACTTTGGTAGACCAGAGGTTCAATCTTTTTTAATTTCAAATGCATTATTTTGGCTTGAAGAATACCATTTAGATGGCATTCGTGTAGATGCTGTAGCAAGCATGCTTTACCTCAATTTTGATCGATATAATGGTGAAGAAAAAATGGTTAATTCATACGGAGGAGAAGAAAATCTTGAGGCATATGCATTTATTCGTAAATTGAATGAAGTTGTATTTTCTTTTCATCCATCCGTTTTGATGATGGCAGAGGATAGTTCTGATGTGCCGCTCGTTACATCACCAGCCTATTTAGGTGGTCTAGGGTTTAATTATAAATGGAATATGGGCTGGATGAACGATATCCTGAATTTCATGAAAAAAGATCCTATCTATAGAAAATGGCACCATCATCTACTGACATTTTCGTTCATGTATACACATTCAGAAAACTTCTTACTTCCGTTATCCCATGATGAGGTTGTCCATGGGAAAAAATCATTGCTAGATAAAATGCCGGGGGATCAGTGGCAGCAATTTGCCAATTTAAGATTACTTTATGGCTATATGTTCGTCCATCCTGGTAAAAAACTGCTTTTTATGGGTAGTGAGTTTGCCCAGTATGCAGAATGGAAGGATCAAGAGCAATTAGATTGGCATTTACTTGAATATCCGTTACATAATGGGATTTTCCATTATGTAAAATCTTTAAATCATTTTTATTTACAAAATCCTGCACTTTACGAATTAGATCATCAAACACAAGGATTTGATTGGATCGATCCTCATAATATCGATCAAAGTACCATTGTATTTAGACGCTGTGGAAAAAGTCAAAATGAAGAATTAATTATTATTTGTAATTTTACTCCAAATGTTTCATATGACTATAAGGTTGGCGTTTGCATGCCTGGAACTTATAAAGAGATATTTAATTCGGATGCATCAGAATTTGGTGGATCAGGACAGTTAAATAAAAGTCCTCATTATAGTATTCCTAATAAATGGCACGGATTGCCACAACACATAAAAATTAAAGTACCCCCTTTAGCTATTACCGTTTTTAAACGTGAAATAACTACAATTGAGGAGGAAGTAAATTGAAGGAATGTGTAGGTATGCTTTTGGCAGGTGGAGAAGGCAAACGGTTAGGAACATTGACAAAGGAAGTGGCAAAGCCAGCAGTACATTTTGGTGGAAAATATCGCATCATCGATTTTACTCTAAGTAATTGTACGAATTCAGGTATTCACACTTTAGGTGTTATGACTCAATATTCTCCGCTGGAATTAAATAAACATATTGGGAATGGGAAACCGTGGGATCTACATCGACAAGATGGTGGAGTGACAATTCTTTCTCCTTATACTGCTCAGAGCGGTGGCAGCTGGTATTCTGGTACAGCAGATGCCATTTTTCAAAATATCCACTTTATTGATCAACATGACCCTGAATACGTCCTTGTTATTTCCGGAGATCATATTTACCAAATGGATTATAACGCATTGCTTAATGAGCATAAGCGTTTAAAAGCAGATGTAACAATTTCCGTTATTACAGTTCCTTGGGAGGAAGCCTCTCGGTTTGGGATATTAAATACAACGGATGATTTAAGAATATATGAATTTGATGAAAAGCCAAAAGAGCCAAAAAGCAATTTAGCTTCAATGGGAATTTATATGTTTACATGGAAAACATTAAAAACATATTTAATGGATGATGCTAAAAACAAATATTCGAGCCACGATTTTGGGAAGGATATTATCCCGGCTATGCTAATGGATCATCGACGCCTTTATGCATATCGCTACTCCGGTTATTGGAAGGATGTTGGAACAGTTCAAAGTTACTGGGAAGCCAATATGGACTTATTAGATGAAGATTGGAGCTTGTCATTAACAAATAAGAACCACAGATTGTATTCGAATGACTCTGACTTTCCACCACAATTTATTGCTGAAAAAGGAAAAGTAAAACATTCCCTCATTAATTCTGGATGCTGGGTGTTTGGAACAGTTGAAAATTCTATATTATTTCAACACGTTGTAATAGAAGAAGGAAGCTATATTTACCAATCAATATTACATCCTGGGGTGAAAGTGGGGAAAAACTCCATTTTGGAACGTGTAATTGTTATGGAAAATGTTGAGATCCCTGAAAATACTTATATACGAATTGGAAATGATGAAGAACCACTTGTCATTGATGAAGATAAATTATATGAAATGATTCATGAAAAAAAGGAGGCGTAGGTTAATGAACACAATGATGGGATTAATTAATTTGGAACATGAGCATCATTTCTTTCATGAATTAACGTATTTTCGAAACGGAGCATCTGTTCCTTTCGCAGGTCGCTATCGGTTAATTGACTTTGCTCTTTCTAATATGGTGAATTCAAATATAGAAGAGGTTGCAATCTTTACACGCAGTAAATACAGATCTCTAATGGATCATCTCGGAACAGGTGAAAATTGGGAATTGGACCGAAGAAATGGTGGTTTATTTATCCTTCCACCTGACTGGAACGACCCATCTGATATTTCAAAAGGCGATTTACAATTTTTCCATAATAACCGCGACTATTTTCATAGAGGAAAGTCATCTTATGTACTCATTAGTGGAAGCCAATTTATAGCTAATATGGATTATAAAGAGGCTTTTGCTTATCATCTAGAGCGGAATGCGGATGTAACCCTTATTTCAACAAGGTTAGAAACGGAGCAGCCGGAACATGAGCGTTGTTTACGTATTGAAGTTGATGATTTAGGATGGATTAACAATATAACGAGTGAGAGAAAAAATCCACTTTTGTTTACAGGCATTTACATTATCAATAAAGATATTTTGATGACTTTGATTGACAAGTGTATTGCTCATCATCAAGATTATTTTTTTGCTCATGGCATCATGGGAAATATATCTAATTTAAAGATACAAACATATGAGTATAAGGGATATAGTGCATACATCAATTCCATTGAAAGTTATTATCGTCATAATATGAATCTATTAAATGATGAAAATTACAAAGCTTTATTTTATAAAAAACCGTTTGTACGCACAAAGGTTGGAAGTTCACCACCTGCTACATATCGTGACGGAGCAAATGTAAAAAAGTCGTTACTTGCAAACGGCTGTGTCATTGATGGAGAAGTAGAAGGAAGTATTCTATTTAGAGGTGTAAAGATAAAAGAGGGAGCGAAAGTTAAGGATTCTATTATTATGCAGCGCTGTACGATAGAACCAGGAGTGTACTTGGAAAATGTCATTCTCGATAAAGATGTTCATGTAAAAGAAAACCAAAGATTCATAGGTTCAAAAGATAAACCGTATGTCGTAGCTAAAAGAAAAGAAATGTAAGTCGTAAAGCCGGATGAAGGAGACAGTATATGAGAAATGTATTATTTGTTGCATCAGAATGTGCTCCATTTATTAAAACAGGTGGATTGGCTGATGTCATTGGTTCGTTGCCTCAAACATTGAATGAAAATGAACGAGTCGATGTTCAGGTGATACTTCCACTATATGACGAAATATCTGATGAGTGGAAAGATCAAATGGACTTTTATACTTCCATCCATGTTCCGCTTGGTTGGCGTAATCAAGAGGCTAGACTATATACGTTAAGATATAATCACATCACCTATTATTTCATTTCAAATGATTATTATTTTTCACGTAAAGGTGTTTATGGCTATTACGATGATGGTGAACGCTTTATCTTTTTTAGTCAAGCTGTAATAGAAGCGTTAAATCATCTTAAAAGAAAACCACATATTCTTCACGCCCATGATTGGCAAGCTGGAATGGTTGTTGCCCTTGCGAAAATAATTCAGCCCATCAAAGATTTAAAAACCGTATTTACCATTCATAATTTAAAATATCAAGGTGTCATGCCAATCGAAACTTTTAATGATTTTTTTCAATTACCTGCCGAGCATATTGCAGGAATGGAATGGAATGGTATGTTAAATTGCTTAAAAAGTGCCCTTTTTCATGCCGATACGATTACAACAGTAAGTCCTTCGTATGCAGAAGAAATCAAAGATCCTTATTACGGAGAAGGACTCCATCCAATATTAATAGAAAGAGCTGGTGATTTGGTGGGGGTCCTGAATGGAATCGATGTAAAAGAATATAATCCATTAATAGACCCAGCCCTTTCAGTAAAATATCGTACCTCCAGAGCTAGAAAAACGGAAAATAAATTGATTCTTCAGGAGAGACTTAGTCTTCCGATTAATGGTGAGCGGCCTTTATATATAATGATTACAAGACTTGATGAACAAAAGGGTCTCCACCTTGTTCAGCATATTTTAGAAGATTTTCTTCAAGAGGACATTCAATTTATTATATTAGGAACAGGCAATGAAGAGTTTGAAGCCTATTTTGCTGACCTTGGCCATCGTTATCCTGAAAAAGTAGTATCATTATTGACATTTGATGAAAACTTAGCGAGACAGCTATATGCAAGTGCTGATTTCCTTATCATGCCTTCTAAGTTTGAGCCTTGTGGTTTAGCACAACTTATAGCTCTGCAGTATAAAACAGTTCCAATAGTTCGTGAAACAGGGGGATTAAAGGATACAGTACAGCCTTTTAATGAGATAACCAATGAAGGGAATGGATTTAGTTTTCCCCATTACAATGCTCATGATCTTTTAGCTGTGTTACGTTATTCGTTAACGATTTATCGTAATTCAGATCACTGGGCTTCTCTTATTAAAAATGTGAATAAAAGTCAATTTAGCTGGAAAAAATCAGCTCAAGAATATGCGAAATTATATGATGGTTTAGTCATGGAATATGCATAAGGAGGTGATGGCCGGCTTGCCTCAATTTACGGTTGATGAAATGATAGAGAAAATTAAGCAAAAAATTCGGATGGAAATAGGAAAAGATATAAAAGCCGCTTTAAATAGAGAAGTGTATGATGCGCTAACATCGATACTTAATGAAGAAATCAATATCCATTGGGAAAAAACGAATAAAAAATATAAAGAAATAGAAAGTAAACAAGTTTATTATGTGTCGATGGAATTTTTAATCGGTAGATTACTTGAAAACAATCTACTTAATTGCGGATTACTAGATATTACTAATGAAGCGTTAATTAAACTTGGATTTAATCCTGAAGTAATTTATTCAATGGAACGTGATCCCGGTCTGGGCAACGGAGGATTAGGCCGCTTGGCCGCTTGCTTTCTTGACTCCTTGGCTTCACTTCAATATCCGGGTCATGGCTATGGAATAAGATATAGATATGGCCTATTTGAGCAACGGTTTGTCCATGGAAATCAAATTGAACTTCCTGATTATTGGTTAAATGACGGATATGCATGGGAAGTGAGAAAAGCAGAAGAAGCAGTCTGTATTCATTTCAATGGAATAGTTCATATGTTTAAAAAGAATGATGGCAATCTCGAATTCAAATATGAAAATACTGATAAGGTTATGGCCATCCCTTACGATATACCGATCGTAGGTTATCAAAACAATGTCATTAACACATTGCGTCTTTGGAGTGCAGAACCACTTTTACATGAAAAGAATGATTCTAGCAATGAAGTGAATCACTATCACGACCTTGGTCATCAACACTCCATAGAGCAAATTTCTGGTTTTTTATATCCAGATGACTCCAATTATGAGGGAAAACTACTACGTTTACAGCAACAATATTTTCTTGTTTCTGCGAGCATTCAACACATTATTCTAAATTTCAAGCGAAATCATTCTTTATCCTTGTTTCATTTGTCCGAAAAAGTAGTCATTCAAATTAATGATACACATCCAAGCTTAGCCATTCCTGAACTGATGAGAATCCTTATGGATGATGAAGGATTTGGCTGGGAAAAGGCTTGGGATATAACATCACGAGTGATTGCATATACGAATCATACAACTTTGAGTGAAGCTTTGGAGACATGGCCAAAGGAGATGATAAGGCAGCTCCTCCCTCGTATTTATATGATAATTGATGAGATTAACGAACGATTTTGTAAAAACATTTGGTATAACCATCATCATCTTAGAGAGCATATTCCAAAGATGGCGATCATTGCTGATGATCGAATACACATGGCTAGATTGGCCATCGTAGGCAGTTTTAGTGTGAATGGGGTTGCAAGAATTCATACTGAGATTTTGAAAAACAAAGAAATGAAGTATTTTAATGTTATGTTTCCAGAACGTTTTAATAATAAGACGAATGGAATTACTCACCGAAGATGGTTGTTAAAAGTGAATCCGGAACTTTCACATCTGATTACTGATATTATCGGCCCTGAGTGGATTAGGCGTCCGAAACAGCTCATTAGCCTTTTAAAATATACAAAAGACCATTCTTTTTTAGAGAAATTTGATCATGTAAAACAGAAAAATAAACAATCATTAGCAAACTTAATCCATGAACGCACAGGGATCATAGTAGACCATCAGTCGATTTTTGATGTACAAATAAAAAGACTGCACGAATATAAACGACAGCTTCTAAATGTATTTCGGATTATAAACGTATACAATGAAATAAAAAACAATCCAAATCTTGATATGATACCACGTACATTTATTTTTGGTGCCAAGGCTGCACCAAGCTATCATTTAGCCAAAGAGGTCATTAAACTGATCAATAAGGTTGCGACGATGGTCAATTACGATCCGGATATTCGCGGGAAAATAAAGGTAATCTTTCTAGAAAATTATAATGTAAGTCTTGCTGAAAAAATTATCCCTGCTGCTGACATTAGTGAACAAATTTCAACAGCAAGTAAAGAAGCATCAGGTACTGGCAATATGAAAATGATGATGAATGGAGCATTAACTGTTGGTACATTGGATGGAGCGAATATTGAAATTAAAGATGTAGTTGGAGACCAAAATATATTTATCTTCGGATTATCAGCCGAAGAGGTTATTCATTTTTATCAAAATAGTGGATATAACTCCATTGATATTTATCACACAGATGATAGAGTAAGACGAATATTGGATCAATTACATGGTGGTGAATTTGGCACTCATGAAATTGAATTTAAAGATATATATTATAATATTCTCTCCAATAATGATCCTTATTTTGTGTTAAAAGATTTCGAGCCGTTTATTGAAATCCATGAGCTTGTAGAACAAGCCTATCGTGATCGATGGACATGGCTGCAAATGAGCGTAACCAATATCGCTCATTCCGGTAAATTTTCAAGTGATCGGACGATCCAAGAATACGCTTCAGAAATATGGAAAATAAAACAAGTGTAAGGAAGCTATCATGATGGGTAGCTTTTTTTTTGAGTAAATTGTTTCATAGGCAAGTATTATAGGTGAAAGTAGAATAAATTTGGACAGAAGTTGCTAAAAAACATGATTATTAAATAGTGATTTAACGAGTAAAAATCAGATATTGAGCCTCCATTCACTTACAATGATCATAATTCATGTAATAATTCTCAAATTACATCATTCCATGCACAAATATATATCGATACTTATCTCATTCAAAAAAAATTTTACTCATCAAGTATTTTCGATTTGGAAGAATCTTTGAAATAGATTTCTTACAATTTTGTAGAAATAAGTAGAAGTTTTTCTCGACATAGGATGGATCCATCCATAAAAAAATGAAGTGTCTTCAATGATTATGTTATACTAATCGAGATAGAGGTTTTGAACGGAAAGGAATTATGTACAAATGAGTCAATATACGCCAATGATTCAACAATATTTGCGAGTAAAGGCAAATTATCAAGATGCCTTTTTATTTTTTCGACTAGGAGATTTTTATGAAATGTTCTTTGACGATGCATTAAAGGCATCACAGGAACTAGAAATTACGTTAACTAGTAGAGAAGGAGGAACGGAAGAGCGCATTCCAATGTGCGGCGTTCCGTATCATGCAGCTGCGGGATACATCGAGGTGTTAATCCAAAAGGGTTATAAAGTGGCCATTTGTGAACAAACCGAAGACCCAAAGCAGGCAAAAGGTGTTGTTCGGCGTGAAGTTGTACAACTCATTACTCCTGGAACCGTTATGGAAGGTAAAGGGTTATTAGAGAAGGAAAATAATTATATTTCATCTTTTACAATGTTTGATGAAGTAACTTTTGGAATTGCCTATACTGATTTATCAACTGGTGAAAGTAAAGCAACCATCTTAACGGGCACTCACGAGGTATTATTAAACGAATTATCTACAATCGGGATGAAAGAAGTTGTAGTAGATTCAAATTTAGACAGTGAACTTAAGAAGAAAATAACAGACCGCATGAATGTGATTATTTCCATTGAAGAAAATATAGAAAATGATAATGAATTTAACAATATAATAACTAGGCTTTCAAATGAGAAGCTTAAAACAACTGCATTCCGACTCCTTCATTATTTAAAGAAAACTCAGAAGAGAAGTTTGGACCACCTGCAGGCTTTTTCTGAATACGAAATCAATCAATATATGAAGCTTGATTATTATTCAAAAAGAAATCTAGAGTTAACAGAATCGATAAGAGGAAAAGGCAGTAAAGGAACATTATTATGGCTGTTGGATGAAACGGTAACGGCCATGGGTGGAAGAATGCTGAAGCAATGGATTGATCGTCCTTTAATAAACGAAACACAAATTGTCAGAAGACTGGATCTAGTTGAAACAACTTTACATCATTATTTTGAACGTCAAGAGCTTCGTGAGTTGTTAAAAGGAGTATACGATCTCGAAAGACTCTCTGGACGTGTAGCTTTCGGAAATGCAAATGCACGTGATTTTATTCAACTTAAAAAATCCTTAATGCAAATTCCTGCCATTGTATCATTAGTTAAACAGCTAAATCAGAGTGAAGCCCAAAGATTAGTAGATCAATTGGATCCATGTGAAGATTTAACGGAGCTACTTGAAAAATCGATTATTGACCATCCACCTCTTACGATCAAGGAAGGTGGAATCATTAAGGATGGTTTCCATAAAGAATTGGATACATATAAGGATGCAAGTCGAAACGGAAAGCAATGGATTGCCGAACTTGAAAAAGAAGAAAAACAAAAAACGGGAATCAAATCGTTAAAGGTCGGCTACAATCGGGTGTTTGGCTATTATATAGAAGTGACTCGTGCAAATGTCCATTTGTTAGAAGAAGGTCGCTATGAGCGCAAACAAACATTAGCGAATGCAGAGCGCTTCATTACACCTGAACTTAAAGAAAAAGAAGCTCTTATTCTTCTGGCAGAAGAAAAGTGCATTGATCTTGAGTATGCATTATTTATGGAAATTCGTGAAACAGTTAAAACATATATACCAAGAATTCAACAAGCAGCCAAAATCATCAGTGAATTAGATGTGTATCAAAGTTTTGCGACTGTTAGTGAGACACGACATTATGTTAAACCAATTTTTAATAATAAACGACAAATTCATATAACAAACGGACGGCATCCCGTTGTTGAGAAAGTAATGGGTTCTCAAGAATATGTACCCAATGATTGCTTGATGGACTCTGAGCGTGAAATGCTCCTTATTACTGGTCCTAATATGTCAGGAAAAAGTACATTTATGAGACAAATTGCATTAACAGCGATTATGGCACAAATAGGCTGCTTTGTCCCTGCAGAAAAAGCCGATATTCCTATATTTGATCAAGTATTTACGAGGATAGGCGCCGCAGATGATTTAATTTCTGGACAAAGTACCTTTATGGTGGAGATGCTAGAAGCAAAAAATGCAATTGCAAATGCAACGAAAAATAGTTTAATTTTATTCGATGAGATTGGTCGAGGTACCTCCACTTACGATGGAATGGCACTGGCACAAGCAATTATCGAATATATTCATGATAGAATTGGCGCCAAAACACTTTTCTCCACTCACTATCACGAATTGACAGTACTTGAAGAAATGCTCGTTCAACTGAAAAACATCCATGTAAGTGCTGTGGAACAGCAAGGAAAATTAGTTTTTCTTCATAAGGTAAAACCAGGGCCAGCGGATAAAAGCTATGGTATTCATGTTGCAGAACTTGCTAATCTTCCTAAAGAACTAATTGCCAGAGCTACAGAAATTTTAAGAGAATTAGAGAATGAACAATCAAGGGACACCAAAAATGTAGATAATCGTGAACATGTAAACGAACAACTTGCTTTATTTGCTGAACCCACAAAGAGCAAATACTCAGACCATGAACGTAAAATTCTTGATGAGTTACGCCAATTGAACATTATGGATATGAATCCAATGCAGGCGATGAACAGCCTTTATGAAATACAAAAAAAGTTAAAATAATGATTACGGAAGGAGGCAGGGGCAATGCACGAAATAATAGAATTAGATGACACTCTATCGAATAAAATCGCGGCGGGCGAAGTAGTGGAGCGCCCAGCCTCTGTCGTTAAGGAATTACTTGAGAATTCAATTGATGCAAAAAGTACAGTCATAGAAATAGATATAGAAGAAGCGGGATTAAGTAAAATAAGAATAATAGATAATGGAAACGGCATACAAGAAGAGGATGCACTTTTAGCTTTTAAAAGGCATGCTACAAGTAAAATAAAAGATGAAAATGATTTGTTTCGAATTAGAACACTTGGGTTTAGAGGCGAAGCACTTCCTAGTATCGCTTCTGTGTCTAATTTACAATTAGTATCAGCAAAAGCGGGTCAAGATGGAACAAAAGTGATTCTTGAAGGTGGCAAGCTAATTCTTCATGAAAAGGCTGCATCTAGAAAAGGAACCGATATTTCAGTAACTAATTTATTTTTCAATACACCTGCTCGCTTAAAATATTTAAAAACGATTCACACAGAAATCGGCCATATATCTGATATAGTGAATCGAATTGCATTAGCGCATCCGGAAGTGTCAATAAGATTGCGTCATAATGAACGTCTATTGCTTCATACGACTGGCAATGGTGATGTACGGCAAGTACTCGCAGCCATTTACGGAGTATCGATAGCTAAAAAAATGATTCCAATTCAATCTGAGTCGCTTGATTTTAAAGCATCTGGCTTTATTTCACTTCCAGAAGTGACTCGCGCATCTCGAAATTATTTATCAACAATGATTAATGGAAGATTTATTAAAAATTACTCGCTAATAAAAGCCGTTTTAGAAGGATATCATACTCTCTTACCAATTAATCGCTATCCTATCGTTTTATTATCAATTGAAATGGATCCAATTCTAGTCGATGTCAATGTTCACCCTGCTAAAATGGAAGTGCGGATAAGTAAAGAGACGGAACTCAATGAGCTGATTACTGCAACAATTAAAGCAACATTTAAAAAGAGAGAATTGATACCGTCAAGTAACCCTCTTACTAGTAAGAGACCTGTAAACATATCCGAACAAACATCTCTAGAATTGGAAAACAACCAAGTTGTTACAAAAAATCCATTCAAAACTCCGTCTAATAGCGGAATACAACAATATAGACAAAAAGAAACGCTATTGCCAACTGAGGATATGAAAAAGCTTTATGAGCCAGCAGAAGAGAAAATACCTTCAGGTTTTATTGCGAATGAACCTCAGATTGAAGAGAGTCCAGAAGTAGAGGAGCCAATAGTGGAAAGTACTCCTACTAAGGAAAATAACAGGATTCCTCCTCTTTATCCGATCGGACAAATGCATGGTACGTATATTTTTGCACAAAATGATCAAGGTCTTTATATGATTGATCAACATGCCGCACAGGAAAGAATTAAGTATGAATATTATCGTGAGAAAGTGGGAGAAGTCGATCAAGAAGTGCAGGAAATGCTTGTCCCTTTACACCTAGAGTTCTCACGGGATGAATTTATTAAAATAGAGGAATTCAAGCAGGAATTAGCACAGATTGGGATTTTCCTTGAAGATTTCGGAATGAGCAGCTATATGATCAGATCCCATCCTAGCTGGTTTCCTAAGGGTAAAGAAAAAGAAATTATCGAAGAAATGATTGAACAATTGCTTACAATGAAAAAAATAGACATAAAAAAAATTATGGAAGAAGCAGCTATTATGATGAGCTGTAAAGCTTCTATTAAAGCGAATCAATATTTGCGGAACGATGAAATCCAAGCATTATTAAATGAATTACGTAGAACCGAGGATCCATTTACTTGTCCGCATGGAAGACCCATTATCATTCATTTATCAACATATGAAATAGAAAAAATGTTTAAGAGAATTATGTAAAAGGTGGAGAAGAGTTGACAGTATTTTTAATAATAGCTGCAGTATTCACATGTATTGCTGCTTTAGTCGGAACGTTATTAGTTGGAAAAGATATTAGTGCACAAATGAAAGAATATGAAACGGAAGGGGACGCAATCGAGAACGAAATTGCTAGATCTCACGAATATGAAACAAAATCGGTTAGTGTCAATATTAAATCTCTTTCATGGATTTATATAGTACTAGTTTTAGTCGTTATTTTCGTTTGTATTGGTATATTCTTTTATTAAATTAAGGGACCTATTGAAGGTCTCTTTTATTTTATTTGTAGATTAGCGCTGTTAAAGCGATATTATTAGATTCGAGCTAGTTAACGAGTTGAAAAAAATCATTAGCATATAAATTGAAATTAAACTATAGCTTATTTTGAGGTATATTAAGTTTTTGTAAATTATAATATTATTATGTAAACAAAAACGTTATTTTAACAAATTTTACCTCATTTTGTTATACTAATAATAAGATAATTGAATTTTTGAGGAGTGGTTGCCTAGTGGAAAAATACATATTGTCACTTGATCAAGGGACAACGAGTACGAGGGCTATTTTGTTTACTAAAGAGGGGAAAATAAAACATATTTCTCAAAAAGAATTTACTCAATATTTTCCACAGCCTGGTTGGGTTGAGCATGATGCAAACGAAATTTGGGGATCCGTTTTGTCGGTGATTGCCACTTGTCTCACTGAAGCAGGAGTTAAACCATCTCAAGTATCAGGTATTGGAATAACGAATCAGCGCGAAACAACGGTTATATGGGATAAAGAAAGCGGAAAACCGATTTATCGTGCTATTGTATGGCAATCGAGACAAACTGAAAAAATCTGTAAGGATTTGAAAGATAATAACTTAGACGCTATTTTTAGAAGTAAAACGGGGCTACTTATTGATCCATATTTTTCAGGTACAAAAGTAAAATGGATACTTGATCACATAGATGGTGCACGAGAAAAGGCGGCACAAGGGAAACTTTTATTTGGTACGATTGACACCTGGATCATTTGGAAACTATCAGGCGGAACAGCTCATGTAACAGATTATTCAAATGCCAGCAGAACGTTGATGTACAATATTTTTGAGCTTAAATGGGACAAAGAGTTATTGGATTTGCTTGATGTACCTGAAATCATGCTTCCTGATGTAAGACCTTCTTCAGAAATATATGCACATACAGCAACGTATCATTTTTTCGGACAAAAAATACCTATCGCAGGTATTGCCGGGGACCAACAATCAGCATTATTCGGTCAAGCATGCTTTGAAAAAGGTATGGCCAAAAACACCTATGGTACAGGTTGTTTCATGTTGATGAATACAGGTGAAGAACCTGTTAGATCCGAAAATGGATTATTGACAACGATAGCTTGGGGACTGGATGGGAAAGTGGAGTATGCCTTAGAAGGTAGTATTTTTGTTGCTGGGTCGGCCATTCAGTGGCTTCGAGATGGGTTGAGATTGATTAGAGAAGCAAAGGAAAGTGAGCAGTACGCCCTTAATGTTGATTCATCTGATGGCGTTTATGTTGTACCTGCTTTTGTTGGTTTGGGCACCCCATATTGGGATAGTGATGTGAGAGGAGCCGTTTTTGGGTTGACACGTGGTACTTCGAAAGAGCATTTTATTCGTGCGACGTTAGAATCTTTGGCTTATCAAACGAAAGATGTGCTAATGGCGATGGAAATGGACTCCGGTATTTCCTTAAAAACATTGCGGGTCGACGGTGGAGCAGTTGCTAATAACTTTTTAATGCAGTTCCAAAGTGATCTTTTGCGAACAGCGGTAGAACGACCAGAAATTAATGAAACAACCGCACTTGGTTCAGCATATTTAGCAGGATTAGCAGTGGGTTTTTGGGAGAGTAAAGAAGAAATTACGAAAAAATGGGAATTGAATAAGCGGTTCCAACCAAATATGGATGTTGAGACTTCAAATGATTTATACGCTGGCTGGAATATTGCAGTTCAAGCAGCCACTCATTTTAAACGTTGAGTAATTCTTTCATCCAAATCTTTTTGAAAGGAAGGAAGAATGTGAATTCATTTTCAGGACTAAACCGGGGAAATCTATTAGATTTACTATCGAAAACTCAATATGATGTATTAGTCATTGGCGGCGGTATAACAGGTGCAGGAATCGCATTGGACGCCGTTACTAGAGGGATGAAAACAGCCCTTGTTGAAATGCAAGATTTTGCGGCTGGAACGTCTAGTCGTTCTACAAAACTAGTCCATGGCGGTTTACGATACTTGAAACAATTTGAGATAAAGGAAGTATCCGATCTCGGCAAAGAACGGGCGATTGTATATGAAAATGGTCCACATGTTACGACTCCTGAATGGATGCTCCTCCCTTTTTATGAAAAAGGTACTTTTGGAAAATTGACAACGTCTATTGGACTTAAAGTTTATGATTTTTTAGCAAATGTTAAAAAAGATGAACGCAGGAAGATATTGTCTAAGGACGAAACCTTATTAAAGGAACCTCTAATTAAGAAAGATGGATTATTAGGTAGCGGTTATTACGTTGAATATCGCACAGATGATGCGAGACTAACGATAGAAGTGATAAAAGCTGCAAGTGAGCATGGAGCTAGCTTAATGAATTATTCAAAGGTGGAAAAATTCCTTTATGATGAACGCGGAAAAGTAAGTGGTGCAATGATTAAAGATTTGGTTTCTGGTAAAGAATATACTATTCGTGCGAACATCACTATTAATGCTACTGGGCCATGGGTCGACGACTTGCGAACACTTGATCATTCTAAAGTAGGAAAACATTTACAGCTTTCTAAAGGAATTCATATCGTCTTTGATCAAACCAAATTTCCATTAAAACAAGCCGTATATTTTGATGCACCTGACGGCAGAATGATTTTTGCAATACCACGTGGCGGTAAGACATATATTGGGACTACGGATACTTTTTATAATGGTGATATACAAAATCCTACACCTCAACAAGAGGATATTCAATATGTTTTGGAATGTATCCAATACATGTTTCCTACATTGCAGCTATCTGAAACGGATATCGAATCCAGCTGGGCTGGCCTCAGACCATTAATACATGAAGATGGAAAAAAACCATCTGAAATATCCCGAAAAGATGAAATATGGGTTTCAGAAAGCGGATTAATAACGATAGCTGGAGGAAAATTGACAGGCTATAGAAAAATGGCTGAGACGGTTGTTAATCTTATTGCCAAGGAACTAAGCAAAGTAGATTCTAAAGTTTTTGGATCATCGAAAACAAAAGCTTTGCCAATATCAGGTGGGAATATTGGTGGTTCAGAAAGGCTAAAAGCGTTTATTAATCACCAAAAGGAAAGGGCAAAAGTTATAGGGCTTAGTGAGGTCGAGGCGGCACAGCTTACTGCTTTTTACGGTTCTAATGTGGAGGATGTCTATTCATTTATTGAAGAAGGAAAAACGTTGCCACCCATCATCTATGCACGTTTGATGTATGCCATTCATTATGAAATGACTATAAAACCGATCGATTTCTTCAATCGTCGAACAGGTTGGCTATATTTCAATTTTCCTGAGGTTGAAAAGTGGAAGAAGCCAGTTATGGAAATAATGTCCGATATTTATCAGTGGAATGAACAACAATATGAAGAATATGAAAGAGAGTTAGATCAAGCAATTATGACTACTAGCTTTCAAGTTTGAAAAGAAATTGGTAAGATAAGGCTATAACGAATGTATAATTCATAATGAAGAGGTTGGCACAGGAAATGCAAAAATTAATCGTTATAGTTGGTCCTACTGCAGTAGGCAAGACAAAATTAAGTATCGAAATGGCTAAACGTTTTAACGGTGAGATTATTAGCGGAGATTCCATGCAAGTATATAAAGGAATGGATATAGGGACAGCTAAAATAACCGCTGAAGAAATGGAGGGAATCCCACATCACCTCCTTGATATTAAAGAACCTGACAAGGCTTTTTCTGTTGCAGATTTTCAAAAGCTAGTCAGAGAAAAAATCAATGAAATTACTGATCGAGATGCTATTCCTATTATTGTGGGAGGTACTGGCCTCTATATCCAGGCGGTTTTATACGACTATCATTTTTCTGAAAGTACAAGTGAACACACGCATTTAGATTTACACGATATGAGTCCCTTGGAACTTCATAATAAACTCAAATCCATTGACCCGGAAAGTGCTAATAAAATTCATCCGAATAATGTTAGAAGGGTTATAAGAGCTTTGGAGATTTTTGAGCAAACTGGAAAGACAATGACAGAATTGCAAAGTGAACAAAAGAAGTCAATTTTGTATAATACCGCTCTCGTTGGACTATCAATGGATAGAGACAAATTATACGAACGAATTAACAAAAGGGTTGACATTATGGTTAAAGACGGACTTGTGAATGAGGTAAAACAATTTTATGATAGTGGTCTTTCTAGGGATGCCCAATCCGTTAAGGCGATCGGATATAAAGAAATATACGATTATTTAGATGAAAAAGTATCTTTGGATGAAGCAATCATACAATTAAAACAGAACTCGCGTCATTACGCAAAAAGACAATTTACATGGTTTCGTAATAAAATGGATGTTGCATGGTTTGACATGACGGAAGAAAGGGAACACTTGAAAAAAACAAGAGAGATTATTGATTTCATTGCAGGAAAGCTGCAAATTAAATCGAATACATAAGTATAGAGATAAAAGAGGAGGCCATTATATGAAACAACCAATTAATATTCAAGATCAATTCCTGAACCAATTAAGAAAGGAATCAGTTCCAGTTACTGTTTTCCTATTGAACGGTTTTCAACTCCGAGGAAATGTTAAAGGCTTTGATAATTTTACTGTATTGTTTGAAAGCGAAGGCAAACAACAGCTTGTTTTTAAACATGCCATCTCTACTTTCTCTCCTCAACGGAACGTTCAAATTAATTTTGAAGAGTAAATCCATTTTGTAAAAAACCGTCCTTTCCACTTAAAAAGGACATCACTTTGATTATGTGATGTTCTTTTAAGTAGAATTGGCGGTTTATTTCGTTTCATTTCCTATACTTATCATGAATATAATGTAAAACGCATAGTTTGGCTCCCCTTACAGTAATGGACTTTGTTAAACTAAATGTTAATTTTACAACTGAGTTGATTGGGGCGGAAGGGGTGAGACTCCTGCGGGAAAAAGAGTATACGGGAGGAGACCCCACATGCGCGTAAAGCGCCTAGGAGCCTCCTTAACTCCCTTCGGAAAGCGCGCGCCAAGAGCGTAAATCAACGTACAAAGTTTACAAGATCCACAAAATTAAATGGAACCAATCTCATTTCTGGGCGTATACTGTTTTTGAATGTGAGGTGATGGGGATGAGTGAGCCAATACGCATGAAAAATAATGGGCAAATCAGCATTATGTTAAATGTAAACAAAAGAGAAAAAATAAAGGTTCAAAATAAAGCGATATCTTCTAAACCATTATCACATGAACATGCAGTCTTAAACGAAATTGAAAATGAAATGAATACCCTCGTTGGAATGGATCAAATTAAAAAAATGATGAAAGAAGTTTATGCATGGATATATATTAATAAAAAAAGGGAAGAAGCTGGATTAAAAGCGGGTCAACAAGTCCTTCATATGATGTTTAAAGGAAACCCTGGCACTGGTAAAACGACAGTAGCTCGTTTAATCGGAAAGTTATTTCAAAAAATGGATGTTCTTCCGAAAGGTCATTTAATTGAAGCAGAGCGGGCAGATCTTGTTGGAGAATATATTGGCCATACAGCCCAAAAAACGCGTGATTTAATAAAAAAAGCAACCGGAGGTATTCTCTTTGTTGATGAGGCGTACTCGTTAGGCCGCGGTGGAGAAAAAGATTTTGGAAAAGAAGCGATAGATACATTAGTTAAGCATATGGAAGATAAACAAAATGAGTTTATTTTAATTCTTGCAGGATATTCTAGAGAAATGGATTACTTCCTTAGCTTAAATCCAGGTTTGCAATCACGATTTCCGCTCGTTTTTCATTTCCCAGACTATACTGTCAATGAATTAATGGAAATCGGGAAAAGAATGCTTGATGACAAGGAATATACGATTAGTAAGGATGCCGAAACTAAGTTAAAGGATCATCTATTATATGTAAGAGGAATAAAAGGCGATAGCTTTTCGAATGGGCGCTATGTACGCAATGTCCTAGAAAAAGCAATACGCTCTCAAGCAATGAGGCTATTAAATGAACATCATCTAGAACGAACGGTTTTATCATCTCTCATAGGCGATGATTTTATTTTTCCTGAGACAACATAATATGGATTCGGCTGTTCTTGCTTATCGGAACAGTCTTTCTTATTTTGATTCGTCTTCGACCATACTTTTTGTTATGATGAGGCTATGGTATTCGAAAGAAGGTGGGATTTTCTTGCAAAAAAATAAGGAAAAGGCAATTCTTGTCGGTTGTCAACTTCAAGATAGAGATGATCGATTTACATATTCAATGTCTGAACTCGATTCCTTAGTAGCTACTGCCAAGGGTGAGACAGTTGCTACCCTTTCACAAAAACTAGAAAGATTGCATCCTGCGACTTATATTGGAAAGGGGAAATTAGAAGAGCTTCAACAATTAGAAGAAGAACTTGAAGCAGATATTATCGTTATTAATGATGAATTAACCCCAAGTCAATTGCGTAACTTACAAAATAGTTTAGAAGCAAGAGTATTAGATCGAACGCAGCTGATTTTAGATATATTTGCACAGAGAGCTCGTTCTAAAGAAGGTAAATTACAAGTTGAATATGCTCAGCTTCAGTACTTATTACCACGGTTGGCTGGACAAGGAACAGCTCTTTCTAGACTTGGTGGTGGAATTGGAACTCGAGGTCCTGGAGAAACACAGCTTGAGACAGATCGACGTCATATTCGCCGAAGAATCAATGAGATTAAAAAACAGTTACAGCTTGTAGTTGAACAAAGGGAACGTTACAGGGTAAGAAGAAAAAGAAACAAAGCTTTCCAAATCGCCATTGTCGGTTATACAAATGCTGGAAAATCAACATTATTTAATCGCCTTTCAACAGCGGAATCTCTTGAAGAAAACCAATTATTTGCCACTTTAGATCCGATGACAAGAAAACTAGTTCTTCCTAGTGGATATTCAACAATCATTACCGATACGGTTGGGTTTATCCAAGATCTGCCTACTTCGTTAATTGCCGCTTTTCGTTCAACATTAGAAGAGGTAAAAGACGCTGATTTATTACTACATGTAGTGGACAGTTCTAATCCTGATTACGGTAACCATGAAAAAACAGTTCAAAAGCTTTTAAAAGAATTGGAAATGGATCAATTGCCTCAACTCACTGTGTACAATAAAGCAGATGAAATACATTCCGATTTTGTTCCTAGCTCAGGCGAGTACTTTATTATGAGCGCCTTCGATGAAAAGGATCGAAATCAATTGAAGAAAAGAATTGAAGATATCGCCGTTTTAAGTATGCATTATTATCAAGTTATCATTCCATCTAACGAAGGAAGGCTTTTATCGGTTTTAAAAAATGATACGATATTACGTGAACTTATTTTTATGGAGGAAGAGCAGGCTTATAAATGCAAAGGTTACGTGCATAAAGACCATCCAGTAATGGGTTCTTTAAAATTATTTGAGCTTTAAAGGGGTATCGCAACATGAATCATATTTTACATGATAACAAGGATTTACAATCCATCATTGAAGAAGTTGAAAATCAAATTTTACCGATTCATCGTGAAATTGAACGGATGATTGAGATTAATCAATACCGAGTGTTAAAAAGTTTCCAGGACAATCGTGTAAGTGACACTTATTTTACTCCTTCCACAGGATATGGATATGGGGATATCGGAAGAGATGCATTGGAAAAAATATATGCAGACGTATTTGGTGCCGAGGCAGGATTGGTAAGGCCGCAAATTATATCTGGAACACATGCTATCTCTATTGCTCTATTTGGAGTATTACGGCCAGGAGACGAACTTCTTTACATTACAGGGAAACCATACGATACATTAGAAGAAGTTGTCGGTATTCGGGGAGAAAACAATGGTTCTTTAAAGGAATTCGGGATTGGATATAACTGTGTCAAGCTAACGGAAAAGGGAGAAATCGATTATTCTGCTGTTAGTAAATCAATGAAGCCGAACACAAAAGTAATTGGAATTCAGAGGTCAAAAGGATACGCTGAAAGACCTTCATTCACAATTGAAGATATAAACGAAATGGTCCGTTTTGTTAAAGAGATTAATCCGGAAGTCATTGTATTTGTAGATAATTGTTATGGTGAATTTGTAGAGGAGTTCGAACCTTGCCATGTAGGCGCTGATTTAATGGCCGGTTCACTTATTAAAAACCCTGGTGGAGGTATAGTTAAAACTGGAGGCTATATTGTCGGCAAGAAAAAATGGGTGGATGCTTGTTCTTATCGCATGACTTCTCCCGGAATTGGATCTGAAGCAGGCGCATCTTTGTATAGCTTACTTGAAATGTATCAAGGTTTCTTCCTCGCTCCTCATGTAACAGGTCAAGCATTAAAGGGTGCTGTTTTTACTTCCGCCTTACTTGAACGCGTAGGGCTATCAACATTGCCAAAATGGAATGCAAAGAGAACTGATTTGATTCAGTCTGTTCAATTCGATAATGAACAAATGATGATTGAATTTTGTCAGGCTATTCAATATGCGTCTCCTGTAGATTCCTACGTAACCCCATACCCGAGCTATATGCCTGGTTATGAGGATGATGTCATTATGGCAGCTGGGGCATTTATTCAAGGTGCGAGCATCGAATTATCAGCCGATGGTCCAATTAGACCGCCATATACTGCCTATGTTCAAGGTGGATTAACATATGCACATGTAAAAATTGCCATAACAATGGCAGTAGATCGTTTGATAAAAAAAGGTTTAATTCATCTTAAATAAGGAATAAAAAGTAAAGACAGCAAAAAAAAAATGCTGTCTTTTTTTACTTTTTTTTTGTAAAATTTTAAAGTAGATTTTTTCATGATGTATGGACGTCAATTAAAACAGGAGGACTTATGGAAATGGGAATGTATACGAAAGAAAGTATTTTACAACTATCAGAAGAACAAAACGTAAAGTTCGTTAGGCTACAATTTACGGATATTTTAGGTACCGTAAAAAACGTAGAAATTCCAATAAGTCAGCTTGAAAAAGCCTTGGATAATAAAATGATGTTTGACGGTTCTTCAATTGAAGGGTTCGTTAGAATTGAAGAATCAGATATGTATCTTTATCCTGATTTAGATACATGGGTTATTTTCCCGTGGACTGCAGAAAAAGGTGGAAAAGTAGCTCGATTAATTTGTGACGTGTATGGTTCTGATTTAAAACCATTCCCAGGAGATCCTCGCAGTAATTTGAAAAGAGTATTAAAGGAAATGGAAAAGTTTGGGTTTTCAAATTTTAATCTAGGTCCTGAACCAGAATTCTTTTTATTTAAGTTAGACGAAAATGGCGACCCTACGCTAGATTTGAATGATAACGGCGGTTATTTTGACCTTGCTCCTACGGATCTTGGTGAAAACTGTCGCCGTGACATCGTATTGGAATTAGAGGAAATGGGATTCGAAATTGAAGCATCCCATCACGAAGAGGCGCCTGGACAGCATGAAATTGATTTTAAATATGCCGATGCTGTAAAAGCTTGTGACCAAATCCAAACATTTAAACTTGTCGTTAAAACAATAGCAAGAAAACATGGTTTGCATGCAACATTCATGGCAAAGCCATTATTTGGGGTAGCAGGTTCAGGAATGCATTTTAATATGTCATTATTTAAAAATGGGGAAAATGCATTTTTTGATGAAAATGGTGAGCTAAAAATGAGTGAAACAGCTTATCAATTTTTGGCAGGAGTACTTAAACATGCTCCAGGATTTACAGCCGTCACAAATCCAACTGTCAATTCATATAAAAGACTTGTTCCGGGATATGAAGCACCATGTTATATAGCATGGTCTGCACAAAATAGAAGCCCGTTAGTAAGAATACCTTCTTCACGCGGACTAAGCACTAGAATCGAAGTTCGGAGCGTAGACCCTACAGCAAATCCGTACCTTGCTATGGCAGTTTTATTAAAAGCAGGATTAAGTGGAATTGAAGATCAATTAACTCCACCACATTCTGTTGATAGAAATATTTATAGTATGAATAAATCTGAACGTATTGAAGAAGGAGTCCTCGATCTTCCTTCAAATCTATATGAAGCTCTAGAACAGTTAAAACTGGATGAAGTTATTAAAGCTGGCCTTGGGAAACATATTTTTGAGAATTTTGTTGAGGCAAAAGAAATTGAATGGGATATGTTCCGTACCCAAGTACACCCTTGGGAGAGGGAACAGTATATGAGAATGTATTAAGCTTAATATATAACTATGTAGAGTAGGGGTGTGAATGTGAGTTTGCTATGATTAAGCACCTACCCTTCTAACTCCCCCAAAAATGAAAAAAAAATCACTTGAAATGCTGTCCGTGTTTTCATAGAAACGGGCAGCATTTTTTTATTCTTACTGGAAATGTGATAATAAATATCAGAAATTATGCTTCAATATTCACCTGCAAAAACATCGGAGTATGCGAGAAGTAAGTCAATACCAAACTGTTTAAGATGAGTCTTAACAAGGAAAAAAATTTATTTGATCATTTGGCAAGCAAATTTAATGCATCGGTGATTATACATTCTGAGGGTATTTCCTAATTATCTAAAAAACTATATGATGATAAATGGGTTGTTTTTCTCGTACTGGAAGACCAGAAGACATGGTATTTCAAAATCTGCAATTTTTCAGGAACAGTGTAACGAGTTCATCTCATTACTATATGTACTATTTGTTTCTTCTAATATTTCTCCAATTATTGTTGTAATGACATTTCCATTTTTAAGCTTTATTTCAATATTATGAACACCAAATTTACTTCTTTTTATATTTAGTTCCATTCAGTATAATAAAAAAATGTCGAAGGAAAAAAATTAATACAAGGAGGCGAATCGATGACTTCTCAGAAAAAAACAATTCCTAGATTAGATTACGGTATTATTTTTTCATTAATGCTTCTGACGATTTTTAGTTTAATTACTATTTATAGTGCCCAGAAAACGGGACAATATGGTGATAGAAATTTTGTAATCGATCAGATTATGTGGTATATCATTAGTACAGTAGCGGTAATTGTTATTATGCAATTCGATTCAGACCAGTTGAAAAAAATAGCATGGTATTTATATGGTTTATTTTTTATTTTGTTAGTCGTTCTCTATATTGCTCCGGTAACACAATATACTCCAATTTTAAATGGTGCGAAAAGAATGTTTGTCATTCCAAAATTAGGTGCCCTCCAGCCTTCGGAATTTATGAAAGTATTTACCATTATTCTTCTTGCAAAAATATCCGCAAGCCATAACCTAAAATATATAAATAAAAATATAAAAACAGATTTATTGTTATTAATAAAACTTGGGGTAGTTACGGCGCTTCCTGCGGCAATCATCTATAAACAACCAGACTTAGGGACAGCACTTGTATTTGGTAGTATTTTATTGGCTATCATCCTTGTTTCAGGTATATCTTGGAAACTATTATTCCCTCTCTTTTCTTCCATGACAGTAATAGTTGGTGGAGTGCTTTATATTGCAATCTATCATCATGGGCTTTTACAGGGAATCTTAGCAGAACATCAGTATAAACGAATTTATTCGTGGCTGGATCCGTATTCTTATAGATCCGATGAAAGTTTTCAATTAGTCAAATCATTGCTTGCCATCGGCTCTGGTCAAACAACTGGTAAAGGGTATAAAAACGGTGAAGTATATATGCCAGAAAGCCATTCTGACTTCATTTTTAGCACAATAGGAGAAGAATTTGGCTTTATTGGCGGAAGTGTGTTAATTGGGTTATTTTTTATGCTTATCTATCAAATTACTAAAACAGGAATTGAAACGAAAAATCCTTTTTATTCTTATATTTGTGCAGGTGTTGTAGCAATGATTTCATTCCACGTATTTGAAAATATTGGTATGACCATAGGTTTAGTACCGATTACAGGAATACCGTTGCCATTTATTAGTTATGGAGGAAGTTCATTGCTAGGAACTATGATGTTAATCGGAATCATATTATCCATTCGTTACCATTATAAAAAATTTATGTTTGCAGATGACTCAGATTTTTAGAAGTAGCCTTTAGGAAGTGGACGGAGTTTTAAGTAATGTTGATATTAAGCGGAATTCCACTAATAGAGGAAATATTTGGCGTATTTTGACGCATCTATTTTCTAAAAATATCGTCAGTTATCATTTGATATGCAGAATTACCTATGATAAAATATTATGTACTTTCAGGTGGTACATAATCTATCGTACAGGGACAGTTTATACCCGTTGGGAGATAAACTGTCCTTGGTTTTATTAAATCTTTATTAATGAAATATTTTGTAAAAAGGTCTTGTCGTTTTTGGGGAATAGGAGGAGATAATATGTACAACACGGTTGATCATAACGCTCAATTGCGAAGCGATGTGAAAAAATTAGGAAATATCCTCGGTGAAATATTAGTTCATCACGGCGGTATTGAGCTTTTCAATAAAGTGGAAGCAATAAGAGAATTAACGAAAAGCTTACGCAAAGAATATAACGAAAAGACATATTCAGAATTAAAGGATATGATAAGTAAACTTGAGCCACCAACACGTCAGCAAGTTATTAGAGCATTCTCGATATACTTTCATCTTATTAATATTGCTGAACAAAATCATAGAATTCGTCGTAGAAGAGAATATCAGTTGCAAGATGTAGGCGGTCAACCTTTTTCATTGGAAAATGTAGTATCCAAAGTAAAAGAGTTAAAGTTATCGAACGAAGTGCTTCAACAAGTGTTAAATGATTTATCGATAGAACTAATTATCACAGCACACCCTACTGAAGCGACAAAACGAACAGTACTAGAAATTCAAAAAAGAATATCAACGATTCTCCAAAAACTTGATAATCCGTTAGTGACAAAGAAAGAACGTCGAAACTATGAAGACAGCTTGTTTAATGAAGTAACGGCTTTATGGCAAACGGATGAATTGCGACATAGAAAACCAAAAGTTTTGGATGAAGTAAGAAATGGCCTTTATTATTTCGATGAAACATTATTTGATACATTACCATCTGTGCATCAAGAACTGGAATTACAATTACAAGATAATATTCCCGACTATCATTTAGAAGTCCCGAACTTTCTCCACTTTGGATCGTGGATTGGTGGGGATCGCGATGGGAATCCAAATGTAACTCCTGAAATCACTTGGGAAACCTTGCAAATGCAGCGTAATCTTGTTTTAAAGAAGTATGATGAATCTATCAATGAATTAATGAAAAGATTTAGCCAATCCACCCAAAGAATTCATGTAAGTGAAGATTTAATTACTTCTGTTGAACATGATGAGCTGAAATATTTAACAGAGGATGAAAGATGGCCGATTGAATCCGAATTTTATCGAAGAAAATTTGCGATTATATTAAAAAGAATTCAGGAAATAGGTAAATCGGATTTAGGTTATAAGGATTCTAAAGAATTATTAAATGATTTGATTCAAATAATGGAAAGTGCTGAAAAACATCAGCCAGCTCATAAGAAGCTTAAAACGATTAGAAAGCTGATTAGACAAGTTAAATTATTCGGATTCCATTTAGCTACATTGGACATTAGAAACCATAGTGGTGAACATGAAGCAGCTATAAACGAATTACTAAAAGCGGTCAACATATCAGAAAACTATTCGGAGCTTTCTGAAGAAGACAAAATAGATGTTCTTCGAAAAGTATTAAAAGACCCAAGACCACTTCTTCTGCTTGAGGAAGGGTATTCGAAAGAAACAATAGCGGTATTGAATGTCTTTAAGCTTATAAAAAAAGCTCATATAGAATTTGGAAAACGTTCTATTGAAGTTTACTTAATTAGTATGACACAATCTGCGAGTGATATATTGGAAGTTCTTGTGCTTGCAAAGGAAGCTGGAATCTATCGCCTTTACTCTGATGGTAGACTAGAAAGTGACCTACATGTTGCTCCATTATTAGAAACGATTGATGATTTAATCGCAGGACCAAAAATATTAAAATCCTTGTTTGAAATGGATGTTTATCGTAATCATTTAAGTAAACGCGGAAATCATCAAGAAATTATGCTAGGATATTCCGATGGAAGTAAAGACGGCGGAACGTTAACGGCAAATTGGAAACTTTTTAAAGCTCAACAAGAAATTCATAATATGGCAAGAGAATTTAAGATTCGTCTAAAATTCTTCCATGGCCGTGGAGGTTCTCTTGGCCGTGGTGGTGGCTCATTAAATACAAGTATTCTTTCACAACCCGTTGAAACACTTGGTGATGGAGTAAAAATAACCGAGCAAGGAGAGGTTCTTTCTTCTAGATACTTATTTGAAGATATTGCCTACCGGAATTTAGAACAGGCAGCATCAGCTTTACTAGAAGCTTGCTCAAAGGTTGCTTCATCTAATGGTGATGCGTATTTTCGTAAAAAAGAATGGGAAGTTGCGATGGAGGATATTTCCAAGCATGCATTGGAAAAATACCAGTCGCTTGTATTTGGTGATAAAGACTTCTTAACATATTTTAATCAAGCAACACCATTAAAAGAATTGGGTGCTTTAAATATTGGTTCTCGCCCTATGAGTAGAAAGAATAGTCAGCGATTTGAAGATTTACGTGCCATCCCTTGGGTGTTTGCTTGGACACAGTCAAGGCAAATGATTCCTGCATGGTATGCAGCTGGTACAGGACTAGAGACATTCTTAAATCTAAACGAATCCAATCTTGAATTACTTCAAACAATGTATAAACATTGGCCTTTCTTTAAATCAACTATTAATAATTTGCAAATGGCGTTGTTGAAAGCAGATATGGCTACTGCAAAAGAATATTTGAGTTTAGTTGAGGACCCGGAAATGGCTAATCGGATTTTTGATAATATTTCCGATGAATATTACAGAGCGAGAAGAGTTCTATTACAAATTTCCGGAAACGAAGAATTATTAGCACATACGCCTAATATTCAAGAATCAGTCCATAGACGCAATCCTTATGTCGATCCTTTGAACTTCCTACAAGTAGACTTAATTAAAAAATTGAGAGAAACTGAAAATCCTTCAGATGAGCTCGTAACGGAAGTATTGCTTACAATTAATGGCGTTGCAGCAGGATTAGTGAATACAGGTTGATCTTTTATCAAAAAACCTTGTGGTTAATTAGAACCACAAGGTTTTTTGTCTTTCTATCAATAATTTTAATTTTTCATTCATAGTCTATTAACTTTTTCATATAAATGGAATGTAGTTACAATTTGAAAAAGGGATGAAGACGATGATTAAAGTTGCTGCAAGATCCTCACTATCGGTTATCGCTGTTTTTTTTATTATTTCTGTTATTGCTTTTTCAAGTTTAAAAATTAGTGCATTTTCGTTTATAGGAACGGAATCATCAAGAACAGATTCTTTACTCTATATATTATCGTTGGAAAATCACACTCTTCATTCAGTTATGCCTTCCCAGCCGGATCGATCACTAGGGAAAGTGGCATTGGAAATTTTAACAAATATCAATCTGGCCGATATGAAAACATTTTTATTTACAGAGATCCCTGGGTTATACGCATCAAGTCCAAAAATCCTCATCGCTGGACAAGGGACGGATTTTACAAACCTACCTATTGAATCACCTCCACCACAAGATTTTGGAGTACTAGACGAAACAAATGAAGCGGAAGTTGTACCAGATAATGAAAAAAGAGAATTAACAAATGATTATGTCGCTTTTATTTACCATACACACACATGGGAATCATATCTTCCACTACTTCCTGGGTCTACCAATCCATCTAGTAATGATAAAAATGTGACGGTACTAGGAAAAAGATTGGGTGAAAAACTTGAAGAAAACGGAATAAAAACGTTAGTCGATTCATCAGATATTCAGGAAAAGCTATTAAAAAGAGGTATGAAATACTACCAGTCATATGCGGTTTCACGAGAGAGTGTTGTAGAAGCATTGGGTCAAAATAAACAGTTACAACTCATGTTTGACATTCACCGGGATGCACAGAGAAAACATGTCACGACTAAAGAAATTAAGGGACAATCTTATGCGAAAGTTATGTTTGTAATTGGCAGTGGAAACCCGAACTATATGAAAAACATACAATTTGCCGATAAACTTCATAAATTACTTGAAAAGAGTTATCCAGGTTTATCAAGGGGGGTCCTTAATAAACCAAAAATAGAAGGAAACAATGGTGTATATAATCAAGACTTATTCGATCATAATCTTGTAATTGAAATAGGTGGAATTGATAACAATCTCGAGGAATTGAACCGAACAGTTGATGCATTGGCAGAAGTAATCAGTGAATATTATTGGGGAGAAGCTGTTGAAGCTAGTAAAAATAAATAGAGCCTGAAACTAAAGGCTCTATTCTCATAAATTAATGTATGACTTGTCTATATAGTCCAATTACTTTTCCTAATATAGAAACCTCACGTAAAATAATTGGTTCCATATTCGAATTTTCTGGTTGAAGGCGGAAATAATCTCTTTCTTTAAAGAATCTTTTTACAGTTGCTTCATTTTCATCAGTCATGGCTACAACGATTTCGCCATTATTTGCGGTACTTTGTTGACGTACGATAACGTAATCGCCGTTTAATATTCCAGCTTCAATCATACTTTCTCCAACAATTTCAAGCATGAATACTTGATCGTCTGCAGGTACATGCTGTTCAGGAAGAGGGAAGTACTCTTCAATATTTTCAATCGCAGAAATCGGTAAACCTGCAGTTACTTTACCGACTAAAGGAACATTGATCGTTCTATGTCGAGGTATTGAATCATCTTCAGGCTGTATAATTTCAATCGCTCTTGGCTTAGTTGGATCTCGTCGTATCAAACCTTTATTTTCTAATCGTTCAAGATGCCCATGAACGGTTGAGCTGGAGGCTAGTCCTACTGCTTCTCCAATTTCACGCACGGAAGGCGGATATCCTTTTGATCTAACTTCTAGTTTTATAAAGTCAAGAATATCTTGTTGTCTTTTCGATAGTTTTATCAATTATGTTCACTCTCCCTCATCTCAATAATAACTTAGCCTCATTATATCATGGACTCTCTATGTATACAAACATAAGTTCGAATTTTAGTTGACAACAAACATGCGTTCGTATTACAATCAATATTAAATAAGAACACATATTCGAAAGAAGGTTATATCGATGATCTCTTTATGGAAAAAATACTCATATGCTATTCTATTTTTTATAATTACATTACTAATGGGTTTTTATATACTATTTAATGGAGATGACAATCATACTGAAATAGTTTTTACTGTTCAAAATGGAGATACACTGTGGTCAATCTCTCAAAAAAATGCTGAACGTTTTGGAATGACTACATCTGATTTTATGAAACTATTAGAAAAGGAAAATCAATTAAAGACGACTTCAATCAAAAGCGGTGACAAGCTTGTCATTTCTGGATCTTATATACATATTTCTAATGACAACATTGAACTTGCATTTAAAGAGAAATGAGGCAGGAATGTATGAAAGCCATTATTTATTGTAGAGTTAGTACGGACAAAGCAACACAAGAAACATCCCTTAGTAGACAAGAAGAGGAATTACTCGCTGCTGCCAAAACATGGGGAATGGAAGTAGATGCAATTGTATGCGATCAATCAAGCGGGTATGATCTTGATAGGCCAGGTATCCTGACATTACTCGAGAAAATCAAATCAGATACAATTGACGCCGTATTAATTCAAGACGAAACGAGGCTTGGACGTGGAAATGCAAAAATTGCATTGCTTCATACGTTTTTTAAAGAAGGGGTAACACTCTATAATCTTTCACATAATGGGGAATTACAGCTTTCTGAGACTGATTCAATGGTTCTGAATATCGTCAGCATGGTTGAGGAATATCAAAGAAAACTACATAATATAAAAATCAAGCGCGGAATGAAAAAAGCAATCGAAAGAGGATATCGTCCTGAAAAAAATTTAAAAAAACGAGGGAATTTCGAAGGAAGAGAACGAAAAGAAGTTCCTCTTGAAGAAATTATCCGGCTAAGAAATAACGGACTTACATTTAGTGAAATTGCAGCAACAATGAGAGGCTTCGGCTATGAAGTTTCAAAAGCAACTGTACATAGAAGATATAAAGAATATACTGCAAAAAATGAAAATATAACAAAGAGGGCAGATGATTTGTAGTCTCCCTCTTTTTTTAGTACGATTAATTTTAATCTAAGGTTTTAAAAATGCCTTATTACAAAACCTTTATTTTAAGGAGAATTTCAATATGCTGTCAAAAGACAAACTAATGAGAATCAATCATTTAGCTAAAAAAGCAAAGGAGCAAGGACTTACACAAGAAGAAGCGAAGGAGCAGACAAGCTTGCGCTCCGAATATTTAAAGACATTTCGATCATCCATGAGAAAGACAATTGAAAATGTACGTGTATACGACGCAACAGGAGAAGATGTTACTCCAGAAAAAGTTAAAAGTATCCAAGCTAAGAAAAAATTGCATTAATTTGAATTTAACTTATATAACTTTCACAATTTTTAAAAATGGTTGTTTAATCAATCATTTATCATTATTATAGATATATGCAAAATTAGATAGAAAGGTTGTTGTCAATGTTTGAACAAGTAGATCAATTAGCTGTAAACACAATAAGAACGCTTTCTATTGATGCCATCGAAAAGGCAAAATCTGGTCATCCGGGTTTACCTATGGGGGCTGCACCAATGGCATACACTTTATGGACGCGTTTTATGAACCACAATCCTAAGAACCCTGAATGGTTTAATCGTGATAGATTTGTTCTTTCCGCTGGACACGGTTCCATGTTACTTTATAGTTTGCTCCATTTATCAGGATATGGAGTTGAAATTGAGGATTTGAAAAATTTCCGTCAATGGGGGAGCCGAACACCAGGACATCCAGAGTATGGCTATACACCAGGCGTAGAAGCAACAACTGGCCCTCTTGGACAAGGAATTGGAATGGCTGTTGGTATGGCTTTGGCAGAACGCCATTTAGCAGCAGTTTACAACAAAGATCAATATAATATTGTCGACCATTATACATATGCGATATGTGGTGATGGAGATTTAATGGAGGGAGTAGCTTCTGAAGCAGTTTCCCTTGCGGGTCACTTAAAGCTTGGAAAAATGATTTTATTATATGATTCCAATGATATTACCCTCGATGGTGAGTTGGATAAATCCTTTTCCGAAAATGTTGGTGAACGTTTCAAAGCCTATGGATGGCACTATATCAAGGTTGAAGATGGAAACAATATGGAGGAAATTGCTAAAGCGATTGAAGCCGCAAAAGCAGAGACTTCCAAACCAAGCCTCATTGAAGTAAAAACTGTTATTGGGTACGGTTCTCCGAATAAATCCGGAAAATCAGCTGTCCATGGCGCGCCACTGGGTGAGGCTGAAATGAAGCTGACGAAGGACTATTATAAATGGACATTCGAGGAAGACTTTTACGTTCCATCGGAAGTCTATGATGTTTTTGAAAAGACTGCCATCCAAAATGGTAAGGATAAGGAAGTTGAATGGGAAAGTCTTATGGCCCAATATAAGCAAGATCATCCGGAACTAGCTGCACAGCTTGAATCAGCGATTTCTGGTAAATTACCAGACGGTTGGGATAAAGATCTCCCAGTATTCGAAGAAGGAACAAGCATTGCGACTAGGAAGTCCAGTAATGATGCATTAAATGGCATTGCGAAAAACTTCCCTCATTTAATTGGAGGAGCAGCAGACTTGGCGGGCTCCAATTATACGATGATCAATGGAGAGACAGATTTAAGCGCAGATAATTACTCAGGAAAAAATGTTTGGTTTGGAGTAAGAGAGTTCGGTATGGGTGCAGCCATGAATGGGATTGCTCTCCACGGGGGACTTAAAGTTTTTGGCGGAACATTCTTTGTTTTCTCTGATTATTTACGTCCTGCTATTCGCTTAGCATCTCTTATGGAACTGCCAGTAACCTATGTATTAACGCATGACAGCATCGCGGTTGGGGAAGATGGTCCTACCCATGAACCAATTGAGCATCTTGCTGCATTAAGAGCAATGCCAGGTTTATCAATAATTAGACCAGCGGATGCAAATGAAACCGCAGTAGCGTGGCGTTTAGCAATTGAATCAAGCAATAAACCGACTGCATTAGTTTTGACGCGCCAAAACTTACCAACGCTGCCAGGAACTTCTGAAAATGCAAGAGAAGGAGTAGAAAAAGGTGCTTATGTCATTTCTCCTTCTGAAAATAATGTAGATGCGCTATTACTTGCAACAGGTTCTGAAGTGAATCTTGCAGTAGAGGCGCAAAAGGCTCTTGCACTAAAAGGCATCAATGTATCAGTTGTAAGTATGCCTTCGTGGGATCGTTTTGAGGCGCAAACAAAAGAGTATAAAGAATCAGTTCTTCCACGCTCTGTTAAGAAACGATTAGCGATTGAAATGGGTGCCTCATTTGGATGGGAAAGATATACAGGTGATGAAGGAGAGACTTTAGCAATTGATAAATTTGGAGCTTCTGCACCTGGTGATAAAATAATTGAAGAATATGGATTCACTGTCGAAAATGTAGTAGCCAAAGTAGAGAAGATGTTACAAAAATAAAATCATCTAAAAAAGAGAGGAGCAATATTTCCTCTCTTTTTTAATCGAAATAAGCAGGAAATATGAAATGATTCAAGAATAGTAATGATTGAAGTAAATAATCTATACTATTTTCATGTTTCATACAACATTAGACAAATATTTTACAAAACCTCGTCTACAATGGGAGAAAAGCTGACTGAGGAGTGAATAAATATATGAGAATCTATCTAATTTATTTAATAAAGGATGAATTTGCGGATTTTTTTTACGGAAGAGAATGTAAATTCGTAGAACTTTTCATTGCCGAGCGGAGATTACGTGGAGAAATGAAGGACATAGTTCAACAACAAATTAAATACATTACGAAACCATTGCCATATTTAGATCTACATAAACATCTAGCTCACTCAGTCCAAAATAAGGAATTTTATATAAAAGGGAAGGTTTATTGTGCCGAAAATACTGGCATACATGAAGGTGCAGAATTATCGATAGGGGAACGTTGCTTGCAGCTAAAGGCTTGGGGAAGCTACGCATTCGAATCGATATTTTTCGAAGTATTGAGGCAATTTAATGGCAAATTTTTGGCGATGGATATTGAAAATGATCAGTATGGTTGGGTAAAACCAATTAAAGAACGAAAATTCGTATGAAAACTTCATACATTATTGTATAATAATCGGGTATTTAGTAAACTGAAGTGTAGACAATTTGAAGGAGGAAAAAGGATGTTTTGGTATTTTTTCTGGGCTTTTATAGGGATTTTAGCAGGAGTGGCACTTGGCTTCTTCATCGCCCGTAAATATATGATGAATTACCTTAAGAAAAACCCACCAATCAATGAGCAAATGTTAAAAATGATGATGATGCAGATGGGCATGAAGCCGTCGCAGAAGAAAATCAATCAAATGATGAGTGCAATGAATAAACAAATGAAGTAAAAAATATTGATTAATTAAAGGTTTGAAGGCAATAAAGTAAGACACCTTCAACATTCTTGTAGAGTGAATTTTTGCATCAATATTTTGTCTTATTTCTGCTTTATCTTTCATCAAACTAATCCGAAACCACTTTTTCTATTGGAAACTAAACCAAAGAAAGGTGGTTTTTTTGTGTTTTTTAAGGATGTATTAGAAGAGTAAAGGTACTATAGCAAAGTCAAAAGGTCCACATAAGATAATTAATCAATAAAAAATTTATCTCAATAAGAATATAGTTCGTAAAATAACATATTTAAAAAGTGATAAAGATTTTTGCGTGTACAATCTTAGGTGGCTTGGGAGAGGGGAATGTATGATTAAGTATTTGAAGTCAATATTCATTTTCATGTTAATACTCATGTGTTTTCAAGCGAATACCCCTGTTAAAGCAAGTACAGGCACAAATGTAATTGGAGCCATTAATCAGAATACAACTTGGACGAAGGCAGGGTCTCCCTATTCTTTAACAGGTGATCTTTACATCGCTAAGGGGATTAAATTAACGGTAGAGCCTGGAGTGACAATTAATGGAAATAATTTGCGCATGAAAGTTTACGGAGATTTTGAAGCGGTCGGGACCCCGAATTTAAAAATAATATTAAACGATGTGATATTTAACGATTTAGACATCGATCCACTAAATGCTTTTATCCACCTCGAAAATACTGACATCATACAAAGCAGTAATATTAGGTGGGGGTTTATCACCAATTTGATCTTAAAAGATTCAAGAATCTTCAATTTATCAAATCCCTTAACTCTTTTTTTCCGCTTAAGGATGTATTTATTGAACGCAATGTATTTATCAATTCTAGTGGAATAAATATGGCAACGTACAAGGATATCAAGGTTAATATAAAAAATAATGTATTTTACAATTATACCGATTATGCTGTTTCAACTTGGAGTACGGACGAAAGTTCTGAAACAGTTGTGTCATATAATTCTTTTTTAAAACCCAAAAATAATGGAGGTTATGCTTTAGTTTTACCTCCTGGTTTCTCAACGGCAAAAATGACAGCAATCTCTAACTATTGGGGAACAACAGACGAAACTTTGATCAAAAAAATGATCTTTGATAAGAATAGTGACCCTAGTTCTGGTTCTTATATCAATTATAAACCATATTTACCCTCGCCAGATCCAAATACTCCCTTTATAAAGATTGACTCGCCAGAAAAACCTATTGTCTTTGATGTAACAGACATCAGTGAGTATATCACGGGTAAGGCTGAAAAATTTTCTGTTATTAATGTAGTAAACGAGAATAATAATCTTGTAGGGGAAACGACAACAGGACCCAATGGGGATTTTAAAATTAAGATTATACCGCTTATTGCTGGTAGTAAATTATTTGTTAAAGCTACCGATGATTGGTTTAATAAAAGTGAGTCAACAATTGTAACCGTAAAAAGATTTATAGATGTTCCAACGGTCAATAAAGTAAGTAATAAATCAACTTCAGTGACGGGAAAAACAGAGCCAGAATTAATAGTTACTGTAAAAATAGGAACAAAAGGATATTCAGCTAAAGCAGATGGATCGGGTAATTACAAAGTACTGATCCCAGTCCAAAATACAGGTACTACCATTTCAATTACAGCAAAAGATAGTGTGGGGAATGTCAGTGCAGTAAAGAGTACGACAGTAGCAAGAGCTGCACCCAATATGCCAACAGTCAATAAAGTAAATAATAAATCAAATTCAGTGAAAGGGGAAGCAGAGCCAAAAGCCATTGTCACCGTAAAAATAGGAACTAAAGCATATAAAGCTAAAGCAGATGGATTGGGTAATTACAAAGTGACAATTCCTGTCCAAAAGACAGGAACAATGATTTCAATCACAGCAAAAGATAGTAAGGAAAATGTTAGTGCAATAAATAAGACAACTGTGACAAGAGTCGCACCGGATATGCCAACGGTCAATGAAGTAAATAATAAATCAACTTTAGTAAAGGGGAAAACAGAACCAAAAGCAGAAGTCACTGTAAAAATAGGAACAAAAGTATATAAGGCTAAGGCAGATGGATCGGGTAATTTCAAAGTTACAATTCCAGTCCAAAATACAGGAACAATGATTTCAATCACAGCAAAAGATAGTAAGGAAAATGTTAGTGCAATTAATAAGACAACAGTGAAAAGGGTCGCACCGAATATGCCAACAGTCAATGCAGTAAATAATAATTCAACCTTAGTAAAGGGGAAAACAGAGCCAAAAGCAGTAGTCACCGTAAAAATAGGAACAAAAGCATATACAGCTAAAGCAGATGTGCAAGGTAATTACAACGTGAAAATTCCTAAGCAACGAGTTGGAACGAAAATATATGTGAATGCAAAAGATAAAAAAGGAGCAATTAGTGCAACAAAAATGATAGCAGTATCCAGAAAATAATTATGGGAAGTAGGGAACTGCATAAAAAGCACTTATATTCATGGGTTTTTTATTAATTTCATTGGAAACTAGTTGTTGGTATAGCATTAGGATTTCCTATTGCTCGTAAATACATGATGAGCTCCTTTTTTAAAAAAACACGCCAATTATGATCAAATGTTAAAAATGAGTGCGATGAATAAACAAACGAAATAAAAAATATCCTTATTAGGGATATGAAAAAAACGGACGCCATTACTAGAGAAGGCATCCGTTTTTTGATTAATAAGGTCTCTATTGTTATCACACTTTTTTCAATAGCAAATGATAATACTGATTGATAAGTGTATCAAGTTCCATACTATACTGAAGAGACAATGCCGATGTCAAACCTGTTTGAGCAGCGACTGAAAGTAATTGTTGACGTTTAGTTTCAATTTTAGCAAGTAGCTGTTTATTTGACATAGTCTATTATCCTTTCTATGATGAAATATGTTTCTCTGTAATAGCCTACTACAAAGACGTATTCATATTGATCAATTAACATCTAGTAAAAACTATGTATAATAAATATACGAATGAATCATTAAAACGTTTCAATAGAAAGATTCTTTTAAAAGTATTAAAACGATAATAACATATTTATTAATGTTATAACAACTTTTTTTGTTCGACACAGAAGATTCACAATCGCTATGTGACTATAAGCACTATTTATTTGATAGAATGGATGCAAAAGATATTAGGAGTTGTCATGAAATGACCGGAGATATTAATGTGTTTTTGGCTTTTGGAGCAGGATTCCTAAGCTTCATTTCGCCATGTTGCCTTCCGTTATATCCAGCATTTTTATCGTATATTACAGGTATGTCTGTGAGTGAATTGAAAAATGAAAATGCGATGTTCCGACGAAGAAGTATGCTTCATACGCTTTTTTTCCTACTAGGATTCTCTATTATTTTTATCTTTTTAGGATTTAGTACTTCATATATAGGTCAATTTTTTTCGGATTATCTAAACTTAATTAGACAAATAGGTGCCATTTTTATTGTCCTTTTCGGTTTAATGGTAACGGGTATTTTTTCACCTGGATTTCTAATGAGGGATCGCCGCATAGAATTTAAACATCGTCCTGCAGGATATGTTGGATCATCACTTATCGGCATGGCGTTTGCCGCTGGTTGGACGCCATGTACGGGCCCGATTTTGATGATGGTTATCAGTCTAGCGGCTTCTAACCCAGGTTCTGGCGTTATATACATGATTGCGTACACACTTGGATTTGCCATTCCATTTTTTATTCTTTCTTTCTTTATAGGACGGATGAATTGGATTCGTAAGCATAATGTTAAGATCATGAAAATTGGTGGGTACATAATGATTTTGGTCGGTATTCTCCTTTTCTTTGATGGCATGACCTTAATCATAAGTGTTTTATCTTTGTTATTCGGAGACTTTGTAGGTTTCTAATTAGGGGAAAATATATTCTTTCCAGATGTATTATCTTTGTGTATAATTTTTAGGTTAGATATTTTGAAGTTTTAAGGAATGGTCGAAATGCAAATTTTAATACCTTCAATCTTTGCTGTATTAATGAGTATTGGAGTCCTTTTTATAAGGATGAAGGCGTCACATAAGCCTGTTTCTGCAAAGAAAATTATCCTCCCTCCTCTATTTATGAGCACTGGTGCTCTTATGTTTGTATCGCCTTATTTCAGGGTAACAGGTATGGAGATTATTGAAGCAAGTGTGGTAGGATTATTGTTTTCCATTTTATTAATAAAAACTTCCAAATTTGAAGTGCGTGACAATAATGTTTATCTTAAACGTTCTAAAGCATTTGCGGTCATATTAATCGCTTTACTGATTGTTCGGATTGTAGCGAAGTCAATACTAAGCCAGCAAATTGACGTTGGCCAATTGAGCGGAATGTTCTGGATTCTGGCATTTGGGATGATTGTTCCTTGGCGCATAGCGATGTTAGTGCAATATAAAAAATTGATGGTAACAACCATGTAAAAAAACAGCCCCTAGTGCTGTTTTTTTATTTTCCAAGTGAAAGGCCCAGCATTAGTCCTCCAAAAGCGAAAGCAATGCCGATCATATAGCTTAAGCTTGTATAGATCATCATATTCTTCCATTTATTTTCTAAAATCATCTTCACGTTCTCAACCATAAATGTAGAGTAAGTAGTAAAAGATCCTAAAAAACCAATGCCTAAAAATAGATTCATCCCGTTTGGAAGAGCAGTACCTATAATTAAACCGAGGAAAAAAGATCCTATTATATTCACTAAAAAAGTTGGAGTAGGAAAACGGGAGTGATCAAGGTGTATAAACCTACTTACACTATATCTAGCTATCGCACCTAAGAATCCACCGATCGCTACGTAAATAACTGTCATTTAGCATTTACCTTCTTCCACGTTCTACCTGAACCATTTAATATTCCTAACCACGACATAGCCAACCCACCAATAAAACTTCCAATGTAATATACAAATACTTGTAAATAATGGTGGTGCAACATTAATTGTACTATTTCATTACTGAATGTGGAAAAAGTGGTAAAGGAACCGATTAAACCGGTTCCTATGGAGATCTGAATATAGGAGGGAATGTTAGGAAAACGACTATAAAGTCCTGTTAAAAGTCCAAGTAAGTATGAACCTAAAAGATTTACGAACAAAGTATCTAAAGGCAGTAGTTCATTAGGTAAACCGAAATGAATATAGCTAACGAAATAACGTAATAAGCTCCCAATGATTCCTCCTATTCCCACTGCCAAATACTTCATTTTCATCACCTTTTTTATAGAAACAAATGCTCGTATGGTGTAACATCAATATTCATTTGGTCAAGCTTTTTCTTTAAAAATTTATGATCTCTTTTTGGAGTTGCTGTGATATAACCCCTGATTAATACATCTAAATCAATTTTCTTTACTTTTTCTTTTAACGCGATTTCTCCTATTTTCCCAGCAATTTTTTGCCTAGCCACATCTCTAAATAATTCTGGAACGGGACTGACAAGCTCATCCAGTAAGGATATATTATCTGGGGTCCATAACTTTTCTGTTTTTTCAACGTAGTATTCTTCCCAATCCATATCTGATTTTCCATCTTGTTTTGGCAGTCTTTTTAAAAACTTCCGAAACATAAAAAAACCACCTATTCCCATTAAAGAAATGAGAACTACTACCCAAAAAAGAATAAACCATAGGAACCAACCAGAAAGAACCATACACTTCACCTCGTTTCAAAACAAACCATTAATATCTATTATAACGAAAGAAAAAACTTAATGACAAGCAACTAGTAAATAAAATTAGACGGGGATTTTTTCAATAGACAGCGCTTAAAATAAGTAATGTAAAAGAATTTGGACACAAGAATACATTCGGAGCTTACTTAGTCTTAATGGAGTGTAAATCTGTGCAGAACTAAGAAACTAAACCAAGCCTTGTCCAAATTGCAATATCATTGGGCAAAAGAATAAAATTAGAACACTTATTTTCCTTAGTGAAAGATATTTCGGCTGAAATGGTTAGGGGGTATTTTTGTAACAACCCTATCATTTTAGTTTGGTATAATAGTAGAAAAGTTGTAAAGGGGTGGAGTCGGGTGAAGTTTATACATACTGCAGATTGGCATTTGGGTAAACTAGTACATGGCGTGTACATGACTGAAGAACAAAGATACGTATTAAATCAATTTGTACAGTTAATCGAAGAAGAAAAGCCTGAGGCGATTATTATTGCTGGGGATTTATACGATCGCTCGGTACCTCCTACAGAAGCAGTTAGTCTTCTTGAAGAAATGTTATTTAAAATAAATGTCGAGTTAAAGGTTCCTATATTAGCAATATCAGGCAACCATGACAGTGCGGAAAGACTTTCATTTGGTTCTTCCTGGTATAAACATAGCAAACTTTATATTAATGGGAAAATAGAAGAAAGCTTTAAACCAATACATATAAATGGGGCAAACTTTTATTTAGTTCCTTATGCAGAACCAGGGATAATCCGAGAATTTTTCCAAGATTCATCCATCTCTTCACATGATGATGCCATGAAACGAATAGTGAGTGAAATTGAAGATTCACTAAATCCCAACGAACCGAATATTTTTGTTGGTCATGCATTTGTATTTGGAGGAAAAACAAGTGATTCTGAACGTACCTTGTCTGTCGGAGGATCAGGGTGTGTTTCGGTTGAACATTTTTCTCCATTTTCCTATACTGCATTAGGTCACTTACATAGTCCAGAAGCATTAAAACATGAAAAAGTCCGTTATTCAGGATCATTGTTAAAGTATTCATTTTCAGAAGCAAATCATCAGAAAAGTGTTTCGATTATTGAATTGAATTCAGATGGATCATATGTATTGAAGGAAAGAACTTTAGTTCCACAAAAAGATATGAGAGAAATTAGCGGATATTTAGAGGAACTATTAGACCCTAGTGTTTATCAATATCAAAAAGTAGATGATTATTTAAAAGTAACATTGCTTGATGAGGGAGCTATAATCGATCCGATTAATAAACTTAGGCAGATTTATCCTAATGTCATGCATATGGAAAGAAGGATTGAACTTTCTGATTTAAGGAAAAAACACACCATTACCCAGAGTGGATTTGAAAGGAAATCTGAATTAGATCTATTTTATGATTTTTATCAAGAGATGACTACAAGTGAATTCACAGAGGACAAAAGGCGTTTAATGGCACAAATGATCGACGATGTTAAAAAGGGGATGGTGCTTGTATGAGACCGATTAAATTAATGATGCAAGCTTTCGGACCTTATGCAGACACAGAAATAATTGATTTCTCAAAGCTTGAAAATCGAACAATGTTTGTCATTTCCGGAAAGACTGGATCGGGTAAAACAACAATATTTGATGGTATAAGTTTTGCGATTTACGGTAGAGCTAGCGGAGATGACCGGGTCGGGGCTGATTTGAGGAGCCAATTCGCACAAGATGACATCGCTACTGAGGTATCCCTTGAGTTTTCACTAAAAGGTAATACATATTACATTTGGAGATCACCTCAGCAAGAAAAGAAAAAGAGCCGTGGGGAAGGCTTTACAATTGTTAATGCAAAAGCGGAATTATTTATTATTGATCCAGCTGGTGAACGGAAGCTCCTTGCTGCAAATGTAAGGGATACTGATGAAAAAATTAAAGAAATTATTCAATTGGATGCAAATCAGTTTAGACAAATTTTGATGATACCTCAAGGCGACTTTCGTAAACTGCTAACTTCAGACAGCAAAGAAAAGGAAGCGATCTTACAAAAGCTTTTTCACACTGAATTATTCAAACAGATTGAAGAAAAATTAAAAGATTATGCCAATCGTTTAAAAAGAGAAGTTGAGTTAGGAATTACGGAAAGAAGCCGTCAACTAAAAAACATCGTATACAAAGATAATGAACAATTAGATGAAGCATTATTAGCAGACCATCTTAATGATACGTTTATTTTAGTTTTATTGGATGATCTAATCATTGAGATGGAAAAAGAAATAGAGTTAATAAAACATAAAATGGAACAGCAAAAAATAATAAGAGACGATGCTAAGCGTCATGTTGATGCAGCGGAAGATTTATTAAAGCAAATGAAGATTCGTGATCAGCTTATTCAACAAAAGAGTGCCTTATTAAATAAAGAGTCAGAAATCATTAAAATGAAAAAAGAAATTGAAATGGCATATAAAGCAAATAAATTGCAACACCAAGAGGAGTTATGTCAAAGATTAAAAGTAGATTTAGATCAATTCGACTCCCGTCTCAAAAATGAGAAAGATCAATTAGCAAGTTTTGAAATAGAGCTTGAAAAAGCGAATGAGCGGGTACAGTTAGAAGAAAGACATGCCGGGAAAAGAGATCAATTATATAGTGAACTCACAAGGCTTAAAAATATGCGAGAAGATGTAATTTCGTATGAATCTAGAAAAGGAAATGTTAAGAAGGCAGAACAAAAGTTGCGGGAATGCCAAACTCAAATAACGTACGAAAAAAAGAAATTAGACGAAAAAACAAATGAAATAAAAGAACAAGAAACTAAGGTAAAGGAATTAGAAAAGCTCCAGATTCAGACATTTGAAATGGATAAAAAAGTAACTAAGTTAGAAGCTGTATTACAGTATTTACAAGCACTGAATGGTTTTACGGATAAGGAAGCGTTGTTGGAAAAGAAGATAAAAATAAAAAAGTCAGAGCTTGAACATGCCAAAAAGGTTGTAGATGATGCAAAGGAATCATTAAAGGTTTTGGAAAATCAATGGATCGCTGGGCAAGCTGGGCATCTTGCCGCTTCTTTAGTTTCTGGTCAACCTTGTCCAGTCTGTGGATCGATTGAACATCCACACCCATCTACAAATACAAATGTACAAATCGATGAAAATGATATTAAATCAGCAAAGGAAAATGTGGAATCTGCTTTTTCATACCACTCCAATATTGAAAGAGAATGGTTAAAGATGGGGGCGGAAGCAGATTTATTAAAAAATCAAATTATTGACACATTAAATAACACTTTAAATGTAATCCCTCATTTTTCAATTGCAGAGAAAGATATATTTTTGCTAGATTATGAACAAGAAATCGCTAAAACGAAAGATAGTTTGAGTGATTATAAATCTAAACTAAAACAAATACCTACCATTGAGAAACAAGTTACTCAATTAACAAAAGAAATAGAAGAGGGAAGGTTGATCGTAGAACGTTTGCAGGAAACAGAACGTAAGCTTTCTATTTTGCATTCTGAATCAACTCTCATCCTTGAAAATCTTATTCGTATTATTCCTGAAAATCTTAGAGACATAAATAAATTTGATATTAAAGTTCAATCCATTGAAAATGAAATTAATAAAATGGACGATGCTTTAAAAGCAGCCAGAGAGTCTTTCGCGAAAATAAGCGAGCAAGTAGCTGGAACTAAGGGCATGATTAAAAATCTTCAAGAAAATCTTAACACAGTAACAGAATCATTAAATATTGAACGAAACATCTTTTTAGAAAAATTGGAAGAGCAAAACTTCACGTCATTTAAGCACTACAGGGATTCCAAAAAGAGTACAACTGAAGTTAATCAATTCGATGATATCATTAGAAATTTCTATGAAGAACTAAGATCTATAATAGATAGACTATCTGATTACGAATCGCGACTCGAAAACAAAGATGAACCGGACTTGGATCGTTTGCATATTGAATTTGAAGAAAGCGAAAAGCTCTATCAATTATTAGCTGACCAATTTTCACATTTAAATATTCAGATTGAGAAAAATAATGAAATCAAAAAAGCAGTAACAACGATCAATCAACAAATTAAGCATTTAGAGAGTGAATATGAATTGGTGGGTCATTTAGCTGATATTACGAGAGGACAAAATACATATAAGCTTTCCTTTGAACGCTTTGTTCTTGCCTCTTTTTTGGATGGAATATTAGATGCCGCAAATGCTCGCCTTACAAAGATGACAAACGGTAGATACCAATTGCTTCGTAAAAAGGATCGATCAAAAGGAAATATCCAAAGTGGATTGGAGTTACTTGTTTTTGATCAATATACTGGACAGGAACGTCATGTTAAGACCCTTTCAGGCGGTGAAAGTTTTAAATCTGCACTCGCACTTGCACTTGGTCTTGCAGATATTGTCCAAGAATATGCGGGCGGGGTATCATTGGAAACAATGTTTATAGATGAGGGATTTGGAACATTGGATCCTGAATCACTTGATCAAGCGATTGAGGCTTTGATGGATATACAAAGCAGCGGAAGATTAGTAGGAATTATCTCGCATGTTCCAGAGTTAAAAGAAAGAATTGATGCAAGACTAGAAGTGTTCGCTGACCATAATGGCAGCAAGACAGAATTTCAATTTTTAGGTTGAAGGTGATCAATTGGAAAAGACATATTTTATTATGACGCTAGTATTTGGTTGGTTTATTACAGTAAGTCTTGCAGTCTTTACTTATTATGCGTTTAAACTAGATTATTTAATGATTGGAATAATCATTGCTTTAATACTGCTAGCATCCATTTCGATGAATATCGTCATGTTTCGAAAATGGAGAAGATAATACGATTAAAAGACCTGTTATTGAGAGACAGGTCTTTTAATTTTTTTTCCTATTTTTTTCTTGATTTTTAAGAAATACGATAAATATGATAACGGCGGCAGTAAACATTACAAACATGACACCTGATAGTAATATTGCAATACTTGTGATTCCCAAGACAATACCTCGCTTTTTTCAAATATTACTATTACCATATCACATTCACCGAAATCATTTGTTAAAAGTTTATGACGTTAATATATTCAAAAGTCTCACGTCTTCTACTCCAATCAACTAAGCTGAAAAACCAAGAATGAACTTCCAAAGCATTTCAAAAATATAGCGGTCAGTAAAATCCTGACCGCTATACTATATTATCCTTTAAAAGAAGAAAATAATTTTATTAACCCTGTTATAATGATTGCCAAGGCAAATATTACTACAACAATCACCGCTATCGTCAACAAAATGATTGTTAACGCACCAAGCAGGTTTGATACGCTTGAAATGACGACCAATCCAATGATTGCGTAGGCAGCTAAAATACAAGAGAGATATAACGAGACTGTATTATTTTGGCCCATAATTACACCTCCTTAGTAGTATTTTATGTTCTTGTAAAAATCAGTGTGTAGACAAGTATGAAAAACAAGCAATTTACCTAAATATATTGATTTTTCATATTTTTCACCTCTGTTTTAATGATCAAAGAAAAGGGTATTTTAAACAAAGGCACCAACAGAATATTTGGCATTCAATTAAGTAATTGTTACAAGGAGGAGTCTTCACATGGGATCTCAAATAGTAGGAATTTTTGACAGTCAGCAAGAAGTTATAAATGAAATTAAAAATTATGAAGCAAAGGGAATGGAGCGAAGCAAGTTTTCTGTTTTAGCAAAAGATGAGAGTAAAACTGATTATCTTACAGAGAAAATGGATGTTGATGAGCAGGAACCTGCTAATGAAGGAGCATTTGGGCTGTTGGGAGGGTTTCTTGCTGGAATTGGAGGAGGAATAGCTGTACCTGGAATGGCTATACCAGGTATAGGGCCTTTAATGGCAGCTGGTCCGATAGCTTCTGCATTTGTAGGAAACAATGAAGATTTACGGAATATGTTTATATCAATGGGAAACGAGGAATTAGCGGACCGTTATATGGAAGAGTTGGATGCTGGTAAGATTATACTTTTTTTAGATGAATAATAAAGGAAGCACCTAAGCAATATGCTGAGGTGCTTTTTAATAGGCAGTAATATCCAATTAACTTGCGAATTGTTTATGTTTTTCACATAATAAACTTAATACAATAGGTTGTAATAAATAATTTAGAGAGGAAGTACTTATCATTATGGCCCTCCATATTGAGAGCGAAATGTTAGAATTTTTGAATAAACATATACCGGATATGACATCTGAATGGATTAATAAAACGTATACTAGCGGTAATGGAGTTTATGCACAGCCGAAGGATTCGGAAGCTTATGATCAATTGCGCCATATGAATAAACAATTTATTTTGGCATTGAATAATTGTATATTTGGAAAAGAGACCTCATTACAAGAATGGTCCACCTCCATTGCCTCGGATAGGACACGTACTGCTACACCTCTTTATGATATAATTGTCAATTTCTCAATATTCAGGAGCATTTATTACTCGTATATTGAAAAATTTATTGAAGGGAATTCTAAAGAAGTTTCTGGAAACGAAGTAATAAATTGGGTTCGTATTATTAGCAGAAAATTCGATGATACCAACAGTTAGTTACAAAAAAATATATGGAAGATTATGAATACATATTCACATCACAACAAGAAACGATTCTTGAGTTAGGTACACCTGTCATTAGGGTAGACAAAAATATTGGGATTATCCCTTTAGTAGGAGAAATTGATACGTACCGTGCATCAAAAATACTTGAGACAAGTTTGAATAAAGCAAGTGAAATGGAGTTAGAATGGATTATTCTGGATCTATCAGGAGTACCAATTATTGACACAATGGTAGCAAATCAAATATTTCAGCTTGGAGAAACTTTTCGACTTTTGGATATATCAATGATTATTACTGGAATGAGACCAGAAATTGCACAAACGAGTATTAGTTTAGGACTGGACTTCTCCCGTATGAAAACATTTGCTCACCTCTATCAGGCAATGCATTATTTACGAGATAATTTAACTATTACAAATCATTGAGTTTTCTTATTGGACGTGGGAGGAGTATATGTAGGTGAAGAAAATAAGCAAAAATAATAAATCTAGTAAAAAGCAATCTCAACGAAAGCGAATGGTTTTGCTTATTCTTTTTCTTCCTATTATAGCTTTAATGATTGTAGGGATTTATTCAAATAAGCCGCAACAATCCGAACCTGAAAAGCCTATGATTCCTGAGGAGTTTATGCCGATTTACTTTGCTGCTGAAGAGGAATTTGGTGTACCATGGTATTTACTTGCGGCTATCCATCGGGTTGAAACGATTTTCTCTTCGATGGATCCGATGTTATCACCTGTTGGGGCAGAAGGTCATATGCAGTTTATGCCATGTACATTTGTAGGGTGGTCTCATCCAAGTTGTTCAGATTTGGGAAAAGGAAATATCCCAGATGACGAAAAAATGAATCCTGAAATCATTGCAAAATATAATGGGTATGGAATAGATGCAAATGGTGATGGTATTGCAGATCCTTGGGATGTTGAAGACGCGATATTTAGTGCAGCAAATTATTTAGCTAAAAGTGGAGCTGCAAAAGGAGATATTAGAAAGGCAATATTTGCCTATAACCATAGTGATCAATATGTAGAAGATGTAATGCATTATGTAAATCTATACAAAAATGTTAAAAATGAACAATAAAAGCGGGAGGCACGCCTCCCGCTACTTAATGTTATTTTTATGTGTTTCTACGTCCTCTTGCCATAGAACCTAAAATTAGGCTTAACACGAAGACAAGAACTAATGCTCCAATTAAGGCCGGGACGATTGGTATACCTGCTACATCTGGCCCCCAATTGCCAAATATTGCCCCTCCAAGCCACGCTCCAATTATACCTGCGATGATATTTCCAATTATTCCTCCAGGGATATCCTTGCCCAAAATTAATCCTGCAAGCCACCCGATGATGCCGCCTACAATAAGGTATAATAAAAAGCCCATTTTTTTCATCTCCTTTAGGATTGTTACTTGCTTTGAGCTTACGTATATTATTACCTGATAAATTCAAGGATAAACATATTTATCATAAGTAAGATGAAAAATATATGGAAATACGTATAGTAGATATAAGAAAAACATTTATATTTTTCTTTAAGGAATATTTTTGGTATTATGAATGGTGGAGTTTTACTGATTAAACGAAAACATCAATAAGTTTTCCTTATTGAAAACCATAACTTTCTTATAATTTACTTATGAGTGATATTGTCATAAGATAGTATTGAGAGGAAGTTTGGCAAGTAATTCTCATTTATTATTATTATTTTACTGAAACTATTTTTTGAAAAGGGGGAATAAACATGGCACAATCTAAAAATGATATTTTTAGTGCACGTTCTTCATTCGATGTTGGTGGCAAACGCTATAACTATTATCGTTTGGCAGCATTAGAAGAAGCAGGCGTTGCAAAAGTATCACAATTGCCATATTCCATTAAGGTTCTACTTGAATCTGTTCTAAGACAAATGGATGGACGTGTTATTAAAAAGGAACACGTTGAAGATTTAGCGAAATGGGCTGATGAGGACAATAATGGTGAAGTACCATTTAAACCATCACGTGTAATCCTTCAAGATTTTACTGGTGTTCCAGCTGTAGTTGACCTTGCATCATTAAGAAAAGCAATGTCAGACATTGGTGGAGATGCTGAAAAAATCAATCCTGAAATTCCTGTTGATTTAGTTATCGACCACTCTGTACAAGTTGATACTTACGGAACCCCTGAAGCATTGAATGTGAACATGGATTTTGAATTCGAAAGAAATGCAGAGCGTTATGAGTTTTTAAGCTGGGCTCAAAAAGCATTTGATAACTATCGTGCAGTACCACCTGCTACAGGTATCGTACACCAAGTTAACTTAGAATACCTTGCTAGTGTTGTTCATGCTATTGAAACTTCAAATGGAGATTTTGAAGCATACCCAGACACTTTAGTAGGTACAGACTCACATACAACAATGATTAATGGTGTTGGTGTGTTAGGATGGGGAGTTGGCGGTATTGAAGCTGAAGCAGGAATGCTTGGGCAGCCTTCTTATTTCCCAATCCCAGAAGTTGTAGGGGTAAAATTAACAGGGGAATTGCCAAATGCTGCAACTGCTACAGACCTAGCGCTTAAAGTGACTCAAGTTCTTCGTGCTCATGGTGTAGTTGGAAAATTTGTTGAATTTTACGGACCAGGTGTTGCGAGCTTACCTCTTGCGGACCGTGCAACAATTGCTAATATGGCACCTGAATATGGAGCTACTTGTGGATTCTTCCCAGTTGACGACGAAACGTTAAATTATTTACGTTTAACAGGTCGTCCTGAAGAGCAAATTGAACTTGTTGAAAAATACTTAAAAGAAAACGATATGTTCTTTAGTGTTGATAAGGAAGATCCTGTATATAAAGATATTGTTGAATTAAACTTATCTGAAATTGAGGCTAATCTTTCCGGACCAAAACGTCCACAAGATTTAATTCCTCTTTCCAAAATGCAAAGTGCTTTCAAAGAAGCTTTGCAAGCACCAGTAGGAAACCAAGGCTTTGGCTTAGAACCTGCTGAAATTACGAAAGAAGCAAAAGTGATGTTTAATAACGGCGAGGAAGCAGTTATGAAGACGGGTGCACTCGTTATTGCTGCTATTACAAGCTGTACAAACACTTCTAATCCTTACGTAATGCTTGGTGCGGGTTTACTTGCGAAAAAAGCGGTTGAAAAAGGACTGCAAGTGCCGAAGTATGTAAAAACATCACTTGCTCCTGGTTCAAAAGTTGTAACAGGCTACCTTCGTGATGCTGGGTTAATGCCATATATGTCTAAACTCGGTTTTGACCTTGTTGGATATGGCTGTACAACATGTATCGGAAACTCTGGTCCTTTGAAAGATGAAATCGAGAAGTCAATCATCGAGAATGACTTGCTAGTAACTTCTGTACTTTCAGGTAACCGGAACTTCGAAGGAAGGATTCATCCACTAGTTCGTGGTAACTACTTAGCTTCTCCTCCACTAGTTGTAGCTTATGCTCTTGCAGGTACAGTGGATATCGATCTAAATAACGAGCCTCTTGGAAAAGATAATGATGGCAACGATGTATTTATGAAAGATATTTGGCCAACACGTGAAGAGGTTGTTGAAGTAGTTCATAAAACTGTAACTCCGGAATTATTCCGTAAAGAGTACGAAAATGTATTCAGTGATAATAAACGTTGGAATGAAATTAAAACGAGCAATGATCCACTATATAAATGGGATAATGACTCAACATATATTCAAAATCCACCGTTCTTCGAAAATTTATCTAATGAATTAGAAACAGTAAAACCATTAACTGATTTACGAGTAGTAGCTAAGTTTGGTGATTCTGTTACAACTGACCATATCTCTCCAGCTGGTGCTATCGGTAAAGATACTCCTGCAGGAAGATACTTGCTAGAAAAAGGCGTTCAGCCTCGTGAATTTAACTCCTACGGTTCTAGACGTGGTAACCATGAAGTTATGATGCGTGGTACATTTGCTAATATCCGTATTCGTAATCAAGTTGCACCTGGTACAGAAGGTGGCTTTACAACTTACTGGCCAACAGGTGAAGTATCGTCAATCTATGATGCATGCATGCGTTATAAGGAAGACGGAACAGGTCTAGTCGTTCTTGCAGGAAAAGATTATGGAATGGGCTCTTCACGTGACTGGGCTGCAAAAGGTACAAACCTATTAGGCATTAAAACAGTTATCGCTGAGAGCTTCGAAAGAATTCATCGTTCAAATCTTGCGATGATGGGGGTACTTCCATTACAATTCAAAAAAGGCGAAAACGCAGAAGTTTTAGGATTAACAGGTAAAGAAGTCATCAATGTTCATGTTGATGAAACAGTAAAACCTCGTGACATCATAAAAGTAACTGCTGTTGCTGAAGATGGTTCTAAGAAAGAATTTGAAGTACTCGTACGCTTTGATTCTGAAGTGGAAATTGATTATTACCGTAATGGTGGTATTCTTCAAATGGTACTTCGCGGCAAACTAGCTGAATAATGATGTAATCGAAAGCATCTAATAAAACACTTTGCTAACTAAGTTAGCAAAGTGTTTTTACTTTAAAAAAAGTTTGAAAATTTGGTTTAATCTTACCGTTTTTAGACAATAATAACAATAGAACAAATGGAGGAGTGAATGATTTGAGAAGACGTGGGAAGAAAACATTTTTAGATCTTGTTCAAGAAAATAAACAGGCATTATTAAATGATTCACAAGCTTTGGAGAGAATTGAAAACAGATTAGACGAAAAACAGATGAGAAGAGCGTAGCTTGTTCATAATTCCTTTCTTTATGGAAATAGTAATACGGAAGGGAGGAGTATGAATGAGTAATCCGAAAAGGAGTCAAGTAAATTATACACCAGATAATCTTGGAGAAAAATCAGTTGCTGTTGATGCTAATAAAGGTAAAAAAATGGCAGATAAATCTGGTCAACATCCCCATATTATTCAAACAAAAGGGGAATAAATAAATACATCAAGAAAAAATCATCTAGAGAAGGGATGTAACAAATGGACTACAGTCGTAAACCAAAACCGGATGATCGCAGTGATAATGTAGAGAAGCTTCAAGAAATGGTTCATAACACGATTGAAAATATGGAAGAAGCAGAATCTACAATGGAATTCTCTAGTAGTGAGGACCAAGAACATATAAAAGCAAAAAATGAAAGACGTCGTGAATCTATTGAAGGAATGCGTGAAGAAATAAAAGACGAAGCTTCAGCTCATGATACTCAAGAATAATAATTACATTTCAAGAAAATCCCCCATACATTAAACCGGCCCAATGCCGGTTTTTTATTTTTGTAATGCTTATTGTTGGTTGGAGCAGAATTCAACATATTGGTTTAACAGAACATATAATAAAAGTCATATTAATTCAATCACATGGGAGAATGTGATAGAATTAACATATAAATTAGTATAGGTGGAATACAAATGGTTATTTCAGAAACGAAAATTGAAGTTCGTTATGCAGAAACAGACCAAATGGGGATCGTATATCATGCAAATTATTTAGTCTGGATGGAAATTGGACGTACAAAACTAATAGAAGAATTAGGTTTTAAGTACGCAGATCTCGAGAAAGATGGGATTTTGGCACCCGTGATTGATGTACAAGCTACATACATAAATCCTATTAAGTATGGGGATATTGTAACGATTAAAACATGGATTGATGAATATAATGGTTTAAGGACGACTTATGGTTATGAAATTTTTTCATCTAATGGAGAACTTGCGGTTACTGGATTTACTAAGCATGTCTGTGTTAGAAAAGAGAGCTTTAAGCCAATAACCCTTCGAAAGTTATACCCAGATTGGCATGAGGTATATATGAAAGCTAAAAAACCAGACGACATTGAGGAGAAATAAAATGGCGTTCGGAATTAAGAAAAATGAGCTGCTTCAGTGGAAACGTGATATTGACCAAGGGAAAATAGCCTTTATTACTCATTATTGGCTCGATGATCGTTTTCCTGATTGTCATACTGTTACAAAGGTTGGGTGCAAAGATCTAAAAATGCTATCGGAGTGGGGTAAACAATACGGATTAAAAAAAGAATGGATTCATCATAGGAAAGACGGTTATTCCCATTTTGATTTGCTTGGCCAGAAACAAGTAGAAATATTATTAAATGAAGGTTTAGAAGATCAATTGAAATCATTTTCTCTTTTACATTCATAAAGGGTAGGAGGATCATTAAATGCAAATTCATTTAACAGATAAGGCAGCAGAATGGTTTCATAATGAAATGTTTTTAGAAAAAGGCGAATATGTTCGTTTTTATGTGAGGTATGGTGGATCAAGTCCAATCCAACAAGGCTTTTCTTTAGGTGTAAATAAAGAAGACCCGATTGATTTAGGTGTCTTGCAAAAAATAGATGGGATTAATTATTTTATTGAAAAAAGAGATACGTGGTATTTTGACGGTCACGATTTATACGTAGATTACAACGAAAAACTTGATGAACCTTTATATGAATATAAAAAAAATAACGGTTGATCCTTCATAGGGTCAACCGTTTTGCATTATTTCTTATTTAAAAAAAACTGTTGAATTTCATCACTTGTATGAGTGGTAAATCCTTTATTTTTCGCAACATCTAGCGGATATACTCTGTACGTTCGAAAATGTGTACTTGCTGAGAAGGTTGGATGAAAATCTACTTTGTCGATTGAAGTAGTTGAGCTATTGCCTTTTACCTCTTTCTTTACTTTAATTTCAACCATACCTCCAATGTCCTTATAATCCCATATTTGACCTGATATAAAATTTCCTAATGAATAAACAACAATCCCTTTTTTTCCATCGGGTTTTTCAAACCACTCAATCGGTTGAAGAACGTGAGGATGATGTCCTATAATAATGTCTGCTCCTGCATTCATAAATTCGGCTGCTTGATCTTTTTGAATTTGATTAGGCTGCCGAACATATTCATCGCCCCAATGAATAGCTAATAAAACAAGATCAGATTTTGGTTTAGCTTCATTAATATCTTTTACAACTTGTTTTGGATCTAAATGACTGACAAGATATTCCTTTCCTTGGGGAATTGGAATACCGTTAAAATGGGTCGCATACGATAGTACGGCAATTCTTATTCCATTTACAGTCATAATTCTCATGTTTGCTTTATCTTCTGGATCTTTAAACGTTCCGGTATAAGGCAGTTTTTTCTTCTCGTAATAACGAATAGCACTTAAGATCCCACGTTCGCCTTTATCAAGTGAATGGTTATTGGCTGTTGTAACCATATCAACACCAGCATTCATTAACGCATCAACGATTTCATGGGGACTATTAAATGATGGGTAACTAGTAATGCCAATTTCAGATCCGCCGGGAATAGACTCTTGATTTGCAATTAACAAATCTGGCTTTTGCAATAAAGATTTTACGGGTTCAAACATAGGGTTAAAATCATAGCCATTTTTTGTTTTAGCGTCATTATAAACCCAGTCATGAATTAAAATATCACCAATACCACCAATAACAGCTTCCGTACTATATCCTTTCGATACAAGTTGAATGTTTCTCTGATTTTGTACATTGATGCTCTTTTGTATAGATTGTGTAGATTGATTATTTTGATATAGAAGTATAGTAATGATGCCTAAAAGTAATAAAATAATCAATATGCTGGAAAATACAATATTTTTTTTCCTCATTGGCAATCAATCTTTCTATTATTTATTTTACATTTTCAAATCTTCTCAAATCCATTTTACTTTAGGCTCTGTTTTATTGATAATCCGTTTAATATTCGTTCTATGTCGTATTATTACAAAAAATGCGAGAGCCGCAGCAACAAGAATAAGTGGCAAGTCTCCTGTGAAAAGGGAATAGATTACAGCAAACAATCCAGCCAAAATGGATGATAATGATACATATTTTGAAAATTTTAAACTAATTAAAAAAACGATTACTAATAATACAAAGAGTAGAGGCTCGTAGCCTAAAAGAACACCACCCGAAGTCGCTACCGCTTTTCCTCCGCGGAAACCAGCGAAAATTGGGAACATATGCCCCAGTACCGCAAACACCCCTGCAATAAGGGGATGTAAATCAATTCCAAAAATCATTGGTAGAAAGATGACGAGTGTTCCTTTTAAAATATCAGCTAAGGTAACTGTAATCCCTGCTTTTTTTCCTAAAGTTCGAAAAGTATTCGTACCGCCAAGATTTCCGCTGCCATGTTGTCTAATGTCTATTCCATAAAAGGCTTTTCCAACAATTAAGCCTGAAGGTATGGATCCAATTAAATAGGCTAAGAGTAGTACGAGTGCGTATAACATGTGCATTGCTCCTTTAAGTAAAATAAGGAAACTTAAAATTAAGAACTTTTTGAATTCCTATTTGAGATGGTTTCCGTTTAACTCCTGTATCTATGCTATATTTTTTTAACATCACGAAAGTCATTCATCACTGGATAGGCGTTTTTCGTATTTAGTTCATTTTTCAGTTCATTTCCCGTTCATTCATTGTACCATGAAGATTCTTTAAAGAAAAAACAATTTCTGCATAAATTGTCGTTCTGAGTATTGTGCTTGCAACAAATCTCTTACTGAATTACGATAATATGTAACACTTACTTCTAAAAAGGAGGAATTTGATATGGCCATTGAAAATCCAAGTCGCCAAGAAATCGGAGAAATATTGAAAAAAGCAAAAAGAATAGCGGTTGTCGGAATTAGTGATAATCCCGAAAGAACATCATATATGGTGTCTGAGGCGATGAAAAATGCAGGATACGAAATTATACCTGTAAATCCTCTCGTCGATGAAGTGTTGGGAACGAAAGCGGTCTCTACTTTAAAAGACATAGAAGGGCACGTAGATATAGTTAATGTATTTAGAAGACCGGAGTTTCTACCTGAAATTGCAAAGGAATTTACTGAAATTGATGCTGACGTATTCTGGGCACAATTAGGGATAGAAAACGATGAAGCCTATGAGTATTTAAAAGAAAAGGGATATACTGTCATTATGGACCGCTGTATAAAGGTCGAACATGCATTAACGAAATGATTTTTACCAATTCAAGCACTTAAAAGGTGCTTGTTTTTTATTGGTTCTGCAAAAGCAAATTTGCCAAAACCGGATTAAGGGTTATAGAATAAGACATACGCGATTATTTTTGATAAAATAAATATAGAGCGAACACCTGTTTGATTATTGTTTTTCTAGGAAATTATAAACTTGAACATTGTGGACAACTTTCTAGGTAGGAAGTTTTCGTCCAGCTTCAGCGCCTATCGACTAGCTAACTTCTTGTCCTTCTCCCTACGATAAGTCAACATCGGCTCGTTCCTCGCCGTGTTTCCTTTATCTCAGTCGAAGGCCGAGAGGAACGTCGACTAAAAACGCCACGTCCTGTGGCAACGTCGACGGACCCACATTCTGTGGGCCTGTACGTCGATGGACAGGCGCTTGCGCTTTTGTTCTTAGGTTGTTGAAAGGGGTATATAAGTGGTAAAAAATATAACAAACATTGAATATAATGATGATTCAATACAAGTATTAGAAGGACTGGAAGCCGTAAGAAAACGGCCAGGAATGTATATTGGGTCAACGGATTCACGAGGGTTGCACCATTTAGTTTATGAAATCGTAGACAATTCCGTTGATGAAGCGCTTGCAGGTCACGGAAATGAAATTATTGTAAAAATTCATAAAGACAATAGCATTAGTGTCGAAGATAAAGGTAGGGGGATGCCTACCGGAATGCATCAAACAGGTAAGCCAACGACAGAAGTCATCTTTACTGTTCTACATGCTGGTGGAAAATTTGGTCAAGGTGGTTATAAAACGAGTGGAGGACTTCACGGGGTTGGAGCTTCGGTTGTCAATGCCCTCTCAGAATGGCTAATCGTCACCATCAAACGTGATGGCTTTATTTTTGAGCAAAAATTTCATAATGGTGGTAAGCCTGAAACGACTCTTGAAAAAATCGGAACATCCAAACAATCCGGTACGAAGATTCATTTTAAGCCAGATGCATCTATATTTAGCACAACAACTTATAATTATGATTTATTATGTGAAAGATTACGTGAGTCTGCCTTTTTATTAAAAGGATTAAAAATAGAAGTAGTGGATCTTCGCCATGATCAACGCGACGTCTTTCATTATGAAAATGGAATCGAAGCGTTTGTTGAATATTTAAATGAAGAGAAAGATGTTTTACATCCAGTTGCTTCTTTTGAAGGCGACACAAATGATATCGAAGTAGAATTTGCCTTTCAATTTAATGATGGCTTTTCGGAAAATATGCTTTCCTTTGTTAATAATGTAAGAACAAAGGATGGAGGGACCCATGAGGTCGGCGCAAGAACAGCTATGACGCGTATATTTAATGAGTATGCAAGAAAAACAGGGCTACTAAAAGAAAAAGAAAAAAATCTTGAAGGCTCTGATATTAGAGAAGGTCTTTCCGCAATTATTTCTGTCAGAATTCCAGAGGGGCTACTTCAATTTGAGGGTCAGACAAAAGGAAAACTGGGGACAGCAGAAGCTAGATCGGCAGTTGATACTGTCATTACAGAGCATTTAACTTATTTTCTTGCCGAAAATCACGATGTCAGCACGTTACTTGCAAAAAAAGCGGTAAAGGCAGCTCAAGCACGTGAAGCAGCTAGAAAAGCAAGGGAAGAAGCAAGGAGTGGAAAAAAGCGTCGGAAGACAGACGCACTATTATCTGGAAAATTAACTCCTGCACAATCACGTAATCCACAGAAAAATGAATTATATCTGGTGGAAGGGGACTCTGCTGGAGGTTCTGCTAAGCAAGGTAGGGACCGAAAGTTTCAAGCGATTCTTCCACTTCGTGGAAAAGTCATTAACACAGAAAAAGCTAAGCTTCAGGATATTTTTAAAAATGAAGAAATTAATACAATCATCCATACTATTGGTGCTGGAGTAGGACCTGATTTTAGCTTGGAAGATGTAAATTACGATAAAATTGTTATTATGACGGACGCAGACACAGATGGAGCTCATATTCAAGTACTGCTATTAACCTTTTTCTATCGGTATATGAAGCCGCTAATTGAGGCAGGCAAAGTATATATCGCACTTCCTCCTCTTTATAAAGTAAGTAAAGGGAGCGGTAAAAAAGAAGTGATTGAATATGCTTGGACAGATGATGACCTTGATGCTGCTACGAAAAAAGTTGGGAAAGGCTATATGCTACAGCGATATAAAGGTCTTGGTGAAATGAATGCCGACCAGCTTTGGGATACGACAATGAATCCAGAAACGAGAACATTGATTCGTGTTATGATCGATGATGGAGCAAGAGCAGAAAGAAGAGTAACGACTCTTATGGGAGATAAGGTAGAACCACGCAGAAAGTGGATTGAAAGCAATGTTCAATTTGGAATGGAAGATGATCAAAGTATACTAGATAATGATAACTTGACATCGGAAGGGGGACCTCTGTTCTAATGAGTTTACAAGAAAGATTTCAAGATTTACCTCTTGAAGAAGTTATTGGAGACCGTTTTGGTCGTTATAGTAAATATATAATTCAAGATCGGGCGCTGCCTGATGCTAGGGACGGACTAAAGCCCGTACAACGTCGCATTTTGTATGCGATGCATATGGAAGGTAATACAGCGGATAAAGGGTTTCGAAAATCAGCTAAAACAGTAGGGAATGTTATAGGTAATTATCATCCACATGGTGATACGTCTGTATATGATGCGATGGTGAGGATGAGCCAGCCATGGAAGGTTCGGCAAATGCTTGTAGAAATGCATGGGAATAACGGAAGTGTTGATGGTGACCCAGCAGCTGCAATGCGTTATACAGAGGCACGTCTTTCTCAAGTTGCTTCAGAATTATTACGTGATATTGATAAAAGAACGGTGGATTTTGTACCTAACTTTGACGACACATCCTCAGAGCCCACCGTATTACCAGCAAGATTTCCAAACCTGTTAGTGAATGGTTCAACGGGTATATCTGCTGGTTATGCGACTGATATCCCTCCTCATCATTTAGGGGAAGTAATTGATGCTGTCATTATGCGTATTGAAAACCCTAGTTGCACAGTGGATAATGCGATGACGGTTCTAAAAGGACCTGATTTCCCAACCGGTGGGATTATCCAAGGAATTGATGGCATTAAAAAGGCATATGAAACCGGCCGTGGAAAAATGATAGTAAGAGCAAAAACGGAAATCGAGTCCATTCGTGGGGGACGCCAGCAAATTGTCATTACAGAAATTCCATATGATGTCAATAAAGCGAATCTCGTGAAAAAAATGGATGAATTTCGTCTAGATCGTAAGCTAGAAGGGATCGCGGAAGTCCGTGATGAAACGGATCGAACGGGTCTGCGAATTGTAGTTGAATTAAAAAAAGAAGCAGATGCTGAAGGTGTATTGAATTATTTATTTAAAAATAGTGATCTTCAAGTAACGTATAACTTCAATATGGTCGCGATCGATAATCGAAGGCCGAAATTAATGGGACTACTGGATTTGCTTGATGCTTACATCGGCCACCAGAAAGAAGTGGTAACGAATCGTTCAAGCTATGAACTGCAAAAAGCAAGAGAAAGACATCATATCGTGGAAGGGTTAATGAAGGCACTTTCCATACTTGATGAAGTGATTGCAACCATTCGCGCTTCAAAAGATAAACGCGATGCTAAAGATAATCTCATAAATAAATATACTTTTACAGAAAAGCAAGCTGAAGCGATTGTATCCCTCCAACTGTATCGATTGACAAACACGGATATTACAGCACTTCAGAATGAAGCTAGCGAATTAATCAATACGATTGAATACTTAACAGGAATTTTAGAAAGTGAAAAGAAACTTTTAAACTTAATAAAAAAAGAACTTAAAGACATCAAGAAGAAATATTCAGATGCCAGACGTACCGTAATTGAAGAAAAAGTTGCTGAAATAAAAATTAATCTAGAAGTCATGATTCCAAGTGAGGATGTTATTGTAACTGTGACGAAGGAAGGATATATAAAAAGAACGAGTATCCGTTCCTATTCGGCGTCAAACGGCCAAGAACTAGCTATGAAAGAATCAGACTGGCTTTTATTTATGCAAGAAATTAATACGACAGATACTTTATTATTGTTTACGAATAAAGGAAATTATTTATACATGCCTGTTCATGAGCTCCCAGATATTCGTTGGAAAGACCTCGGACAACATGTAGCTGCTATTATGCCGATTGCACGTGACGAGGAAATCATTAAAGCTATTCCAATTAAAGAATTTACTGAACATGAGTTCCTTGTATTCTTCACTAAGCAAGGAATGGTGAAGAAAAGTTCCTTAGATTTATACAAAGCACAACGATATTCTCGTCCATTAGTTGCTATAAATTTAAAAGAAGATGATCAAGTTGTAGATGTCCATATTACGGATGGTAAAAAGGATATATTTATCGCTACACATATTGGGTATGGATTATGGTTTTCAGAAGAAGAAGTAAATCAAGTAGGTGCAAGGGCTGCAGGTGTTAAGGCTATTAATTTAAAAGATCATGATTATGTAGTAAATGGTGAAGTTTTCTCTCCAGATGAAAGTGATATCAGTATTCTCATTGCTACGCATCGAAGTGCAGTCAAGAAAATGAAAATATCCGAATTTGATAAGGCTAGCCGTGCCAAACGAGGAGTTGTTTTATTGCGTGAGTTGAAAAATAACCCGCATAGAATCATTGGGATGAAAGTTGTAGATAATCGTGATGAATTAACACTCGTGACTGAAAAAGGCCAAGAAGAAGTGATTCATAGTTCGAATATTAGATTTAATGATCGTTATTCTAATGGATCCTTTGTTATGGATGAAGCGAAGAGTGGAAAAGCAGAAGCATTGTTTAAAAATGTCCATATCGGGGTAGAAGAAGAAAAGAATTGAAGAAAATAAGCCTTCAACATCGAAGGCTTATTTTTTTACAAAGAAATTTATAAATATACTATTGTATTTATTTTTATTCACAGTATAATAGAAAACATCATAAATAATTATTGAAATAACGACTCAAAAAAAGAATGAGTATATTTTTATACTCTAATATACAAGTGGCAAACTTGTCAGACATTTTAGGAGTGAAACGAATGAGAGTAGGAATTGTTGGTGCAACTGGATATGGAGGAGCAGAGTTACTGCGCATTTTACATTCCCACCCAAACTTTGAAATCGTTGCAATATATACATCTTCTCAGCAAGGAAGAAACATTCATTACCATTATCCACATTTGACAGGTATTATTCCTTCAACACTAGAAGAAATTGATCCTATAAAAATGGCAAAAAATACAGATGTTGTTTTTCTGGCTGTCCCTACTGGTGTTGCTTCACAACTAGCACCAGAACTACTATCTGCAGGATGTGTGGTCATTGATTTAACGGGTGATTTTCGCTTAAAAAATACTGAAGACTATGAATATTGGTATAAGCGTAAGGCAGCTCCAAGGGAATGGATCGAAAAAGCTGTATATTCATTACCAGAATTAAATAAAGCTTCAATAAAAGGCAGTAAATTAATATCCAATCCCGGTTGTTATCCAACAGCTACACTTCTAGGATTGGCGCCATTAGTAAAAGCTAAAATTCTAAAAGAAGGATCCGTTATTATAGACGCAAAATCAGGAGTTTCAGGTGCTGGTCAGACTGTAAGTTTAGGAAATATATATAGTGAACTCAATGAAAATCTTAAAATATATAAAGTAAATCAACATCAGCATATCCCGGAAATAGAGCAGATGCTGCAAGAATTGGGATACGATTCCCCTATCACTTTTCAAACACATCTTGTTCCGATGACAAGGGGAATCATGTCCACTATTTATGGAACTGTTGAAGGAAGTATGAGTGAAGATGAATTGTGGAAGCTTTACAATGATTTTTATGTCGATAAGCCCTTCGTCCGTGTAAGGGATATAGGCATATTTCCATCTACAAAAGAGGTTGCTGCTTCGAACTTTTGTGACATTGGAATATCATTTGACGATCGAACAGGGAGAATTACGATCGTATCAGTTATAGATAATTTGATGAAAGGGGCTGCTGGCCAAGCGGTACAAAATGCAAATTTATTATTTGGTTTTGAAGAAACCGCTGGACTAAATTTCAGTCCTGTATATCCGTAAACTAATATTACAAACATCAAAAGAGGAGTGATTAAAATGCAAATAACGGGAAAAGAGCAAATATTGAAAATAGAAGAAGGTACAGTCATTACCCCCCTAGGTTTTTCAGCTGCTGGATTACATACAAAGGTGAAAAGAAAGCGTAACGACTTAGGATTAATATATTGTGAAGTTCCTGCTGAAGCTGCTGCTGTCTACACGTTGAATCAAATTAAAGCCGCTCCTCTAAAAGTCACGAAAGAGAACATAGATCTTGAGGGGAAACTTCAAGCGATTATTGTGAATAGTGGAAATGCAAATGCATGTACAGGAAATCAAGGCTTATTCGATGCACATTTAATGAAAAATGCAGTAGCAAATTTGCTATCGATTAAAGATCATTATGTAGCTGTTGCTTCTACTGGTGTAATCGGTGAAAAAATGCCAATGGAGAAAATTATCCCTGGGATTGAACATCTTGTACCACAAAAAAATAAACAGGCTGCTCTAGATTTTAATGAAGCTATTTTAACAACAGATACATGCATGAAAACAACATGTTATGAAACGGTTATTGATGGTGTCCAAATTACAATGGCCGGATCTGCTAAAGGATCAGGAATGATCGCTCCAAACATGGCTACCATGCTTGGCTTCATTACAACAGATGCGAATATTTCTCACAACTATTTGCAGGCGGCTTTAAGTGAAGTGACAAATAAAACATTTAATAGAATTACCGTTGATGGTGATACGTCAACGAATGATATGGTCATTGTCATGGCGAGCGGTTTAGCTAATAATGCAGAACTAACACCTAACCATGAAGAATGGGATCAATTTGTTCTTTTACTTGAAAAAGTTTGTGAAGATCTTGCCATTATGATTGCGAAAGACGGAGAAGGAGCAACAAAACTAATAGAAGTGAATGTATATGGAGCGGTATCTGACGATGAAGCAGGAAAGGTCGCCAAAACAGTCGTTGGTTCAGATCTAGTTAAAACAATGGTATATGGCTCCGATCCTAACTGGGGCAGAGTCATGATGGCGATTGGAAAAAGTGGTATGACGTTAGATCCTGAAAAAATCGATATTGCTATTGGGCCATATTCACTTTTAGAAAACAGTCAACCAGCAAACTATGTTGAAGAAACGTTAAGCGATTATTTAAAAAATGAAACGGTTGTTATGAATATCAACTTAAATATAGGTGCAGGATTCGGAAAAGCATGGGGTTGTGATTTGACGTATGATTATGTGCGTATCAATGCTAGCTATCGTACGTGATTGAAGGAGGGTAAAGCAATGAAAAATATCATCGTCATTAAGTGCGGTGGAAGCATGATTGACACTTTATCCGATGACTTTTTTATAGGTATTAAAAAAATGCAAGAAACGGGTTTTTATCCTGTTATTGTCCATGGTGGTGGCCCTGCTATTAATGATCTTCTTAAGGATTTACAAATACAATCTGAATTTGTGAATGGATTAAGAAAAACGACGCATGAAATTATGGAAGTTGTTGAAATGGTTTTGTCAGGGACAATAACGAATAAATTAGTCCGTAAGTTTCAAAAACATGGAATATCATCCATAGGTATTACTGGCTCTGACGGTGGTTTGATGTATGCAAAGCCGAAAGATTTGGAGACTTTAGGTTTAGTAGGAGAAATAACTCGAGTGAATCAGAAATTTTTAACTGATTTATTGTCAATTGGAATGGTTCCCGTCATTTCTCCAATCGCTATCGGATTGAATCATGAAGATTATTACAATATCAATGCAGATACGGTCGCTGGTGAAATTGCCGTGGCACTTAATGCTGAAAAAGTCATTTTTGTAACGGATGTTCCGGGTGTGTTAAAAGATAATGAAATCATTGAAAAGACAACTGAGTCTGAAATTTTAGGATTTATCGATGATGGAACTATTTCGGGAGGGATGATTCCGAAAGTAATGGCCGCCATTCATAGCCTTAATAGTGGTATGAAGGAAGCGATGATTGTCAGTGGCCATAAACCGTTATTGGATGGTGTACAAATCAAAGGGACTACGATAAAAAAAGAATTGGAGGCAGTGAAATAAAATGACCCATTTATTCGAAAACTATGCAAGATGGGACGTAGAAATCGTCTCTGGTTCTGGAACTAATGTAGTAGATTCTAGTGGAAAAGATTATTTGGACTTTACATCGGGAATAGGTGTATGTAATTTAGGGCATTGTCACCCACATGTTGTAGAGGCCACGACTAATCAACTACAAAAAATATGGCATACTTCAAATTTATTTAAAAGTTCACTGCAAGAAGAAGTAGCAGAAAAACTTACTTTACATTCCATTGGAGGTTCAGTTTTCTTCTGCAATAGCGGTGCTGAAGCAAATGAAGCTGCTATTAAACTAGCTCGAAAATATACGGGAAAATCAAAAGTGATAACATTCCTTCAATCCTTTCATGGTCGTACGTTTGCAACGATGGCTGCCACAGGTCAAGATAAAGTGAAACAAGGGTTTGGCTCAATGCTAGAAACTTTTGTTCATCTGCCATATAACGATGTTAGCGCATTGAAAAATGAAATTGATCATGAAACAGCTGCCGTCATGCTTGAGATTGTCCAAGGTGAAGGTGGTGTCCACGTCGCTACTGAGGATTTCATAGTTTCAGTTGAACAATTATGTAAGGAAAATGGAGCACTCCTCATTGTTGATGAAGTGCAAACTGGAATCGGGCGTACAGGGAAACCTTTTGCTTATCAGCATTATAAACTTTCTCCTGATATCATTACATCAGCTAAAGGACTTGGAAATGGTTTTCCAACTGGTGCAATGATTGGCAAGGACTTTTTAATAGCCGCATTTAATCCAGGTAGTCATGGCTCAACTTTTGGTGGGAATCCAATTGCTATGACAGCTGCTAGCGCTACTTTAGATCTTATTTTTGATGACGAATTTTTAAATGAAGTAGCTGAAAAAGGTGAATATTTTAAATCGAAGCTTGAGGAGATATTTGCCCCATTGGAAAATTTCAAAGGCATACGCCATAAAGGTTTAATGTTTGGGGTAGAGTTTTCTAATGAAGTAGGGTCGATGATTAGTAAATTGAGAGAAAATGGTCTGCTTGCTTTAGTTGCGGGGCCAAATGTCATCCGGTTTTTACCACCACTTACCGTCACATATGGAGAATTAGACGCAGCACTAGGGATTATCGGTGGCACTTTACTTGATAAACAAAAAGTAACATTTTAATATTTTTTTGTTTGTGGTGTATAAAAATACAACTAGAGAAATAAAAATACGATGAGGTGAAGGTGCATGATGGAAGGTATGATTAAACTGGCGAATGGAGTTACATATACCGGCCATTGGCACGGGGACGAAACGGAATGCTCTGGAGAAATGGTCTTTTTCACAGGAATGGGAAATTTTTTAGAATTCATCTCCGACCCTGCCATGAAAGGGAAGATTGTATTAGCTACATATCCTAGCATTCTTAATAGTTTTATTGATCAAGAGAAGCTTGAGAGTGAAGATATCCAAGTTGCTGGACTAGTGATTCAGCAAGAATACGGAAAATCGTCCTTATCGGTTAAAAAATGGTTAACTATCTTTAAAGAAAAATGTATACCTGTAATGACAGGAATGGATACTCGATCGATCATTAAGCAACTTCTGAAAGTAGGAGAAACACCAGTTTTCATGAAAGCAAATGAGGTAGATGGTAAAAGTACAGTTAAGCGAAGTAAAGTAATGTCATCCTTTAGCTATCAGACAATTAATCCTAACGGGAAATCTCATATTGCCTTAATTGATTTTTCTGTAAAAAAATCATTAATGAAATGGCTAATTCAATCTGATTATAAGGTTACGATTGTACCTGCGGAAATTACAGCAGAAAAAATGAAAGCACTGAACCCAGATGGGATCGTTTTTTCGGGAGGAGCAGGAAATCCTTCAAACTGGAAAAAATACTTTCCTGAATACAAAGAAATTGCAAAAGAATATCCTACCATGGCATTTGGTCTAGGTCATCAAATACTAGCTGAAGCATTTGGTGCCTATATTGAAAAAATGAAATGGGGACATAGAAGTTTTAAACATCCTATTATGCATGTGGAATCAAAAGAAGTTTATATGTCAAATCAAAATCACGGATATGAAGTTTCAGAGGAAGGTCTTGAGGATGCAGGATTTAATATATCGTTTCAATCTATTCAAGATCAATCCATTGAAGGACTAACCCATAAAATGTATCCTATTGCGACATATCAATTTCATCCCGATGGAAAAAATCCAAAACTTGAAACGATCATCAAATATGCTTTTTCTAATCAGCTGAGACAAGCAAAAGGAGAAAACATTTATGCCTAAGCTAAAAGGTTTAAAGAAAGTTTTGGTTATTGGTTCGGGTCCAATCATAATTGGTCAGGCAGCGGAGTTTGATTATGCTGGAACGCAAGCATGTGTGGCTCTAAAAGAAGAAGGTATTGAAGTCGTACTTGTAAATAATAATCCAGCAACGATTATGACGGATGAACAATTTGCAGATATCGTTTATTTCGAACCAATGACTGTTCAATCCATTACTGAAATAATAAAAAAAGAAAAACCCGATGCCATATTAGGGACACTCGGTGGTCAGACGGGTTTGAATTTAACTGTTCAATTGTATGAGCAAGGAGTATTAGATAAGTATAATGTAAAAGTACTTGGTACTACGCCGGAATCGATTATCCAAGGGGAGGATCGTGAAGCGTTTCGTGCCTTAATGCATGAACTAGAAGAACCTGTTCCAGACAGTTGTATTATTCATACTGTCAATGAAGCTATCGAATTTGCAAACCAAATTGGCTATCCTGTCATCATTCGTCCAGCTTATACATTAGGTGGCGGTGGAGGAGGAATTGTAACGACAGAAGATCAATTGATCTCAGTAGTAAAGAAGGGGCTCGAGGCTAGTCCTATAACACAATGCTTAATTGAAAAGAGCATTGCTGGATTTAAAGAATTAGAGTTTGAAATGATTCGAGACGCTAATGATACATGTATCGCAGTTTGCAGTATGGAAAACTTCGATCCTGTAGGTGTCCATACAGGGGATTCCATTGTCGTTGCTCCGCAGCAAACTCTAACAGACAAGGAATATGAAGCTCTTTATGCTTCAGCTGTAAAAATTATTCGGTCATTAAAAATAATCGGGGGTTGCAATATCCAATTTGCACAAGACCCTAACAGCGCTCAATATTATTTAATCGAAGTAAATCCGCGGTTAAGTCGTTCATCGGCCCTTGCTTCCAAAGCAACAGGCTATCCAATTGCAAAAATGGCTGCAAAATTAGCCCTTGGTTATCATTTGCATGAATTAATTAATCCAGTAACAGGTACGACTTTTGCAAGCTCTGAGCCAGTTGTTGATTATACGGTCGTGAAAATGCCTAGATGGCCATTTGATAAGTTTATAGAAGCGGACCGAAAACTTGGTACTCAAATGAAAGCAACAGGTGAAATCATGGCGATAGAACGCCATCTCCCTGCGGCACTTCAAAAAGCAGTTCGATCACTAGAAATAAAAACGAGCGGACTTGAGCTAACCGGAATATCATCCTACAGTGATGAGCAATTATGGGAGTCTGTAACTTTACCAGACGATAGACGCTTTTTTTGTATACTTGAACTGATGAGACGTGGTGTAACGACAGAAGAAATTCATCATGCTACCCACATTCAGCTATTCTTTTTAAATCAGTTGGCACTATTGGTGAGTTTTGAAGATAAAGCAAAAAGAGTCTGCTTAGAGACGATTCCATCCGAATTAATGAAAGAATTAAAAACACTAGGCTTTTCAGATGAGTGGCTAGCTAAAATTTGGAATACTGATTTAAAAAGTGTACGTGAAAAACAAAAACAGTATGAAATTAAGCCTGTCTATAACATGGTTGACTCTTGTGCAGGGGAATTTCCTGCGGCAGCACCTTATTTTTACTCCACTTGGAAAGGTGAAGGCGACTTTATCTCCAGCAGTAAAAAACCTAAAATCGCCATTGTCGGATCTGGTCCAGTAAGAATTGGCCAAGGCATTGAGTTTGATTACTGTACAGTCCACGGAGTTCTTGCTTTAAAGAAAGCGGGCTATGAAGCTATTTTAATCAATAATAATCCTGGAACTGTGAGCACCGACTTTCAAATTGCGGATCGTTTATATTTCGAGCCTCTTAAAGCTGAAGATGTTTTAAATGTACTTGAATATGAGCAACCAGATGGTGTTATCCTTCAATTTGGTGGGCAGACCTCCATTAATCTTGCAAAAGAGTTGGAAGATAACGGAATACCACTGCTTTCTATTTCACAGGAACATATTGATATAGTTGAAGACCGTGAACGTTTTTATTCTCTTCTGAAAGAATTGGAGATACCTCATATTCCTGGATTAACAGCACTGAATGAAGCAGACTTGGTTGTTAAATCAACTGAAATTGGATTTCCTCTTTTATTGAGACCTTCTTATGTTATAGGTGGCCAAGGGATGTTGATCATTGAAAATGAAGATGAATTACAAGAGAAGTTGGGTAATATTTCTTATCCCGTCCTAATTGATGCTTATTATAAAGGTACGGAAATGGAAGTGGATGTGTTATCAGATGGAGAAAATATTTTTATTCCAGGGTTTTTTGAGCATATTGAAAAAGCAGGAGTCCATTCTGGAGATAGTATGGCCGTTACACCGCCTGTTTCCATAAATGATTTTTATCAACAACAAGCGTATGAATATTCGAAAAAAATAGCAACTAAATTACACTTTAAAGGAATTTTTAATGTTCAATTTGTGATTTATAATGAAACGGTATTTGTGTTAGAGGTTAATCCAAGGGCATCGCGGACCGTACCGATTATTAGTAAGATGACTGGTGTTAATGTCATAGAAGAGTGCATTAACATTTTGAATGGTGGTAAAATCAAGGAAAATCAAAAACGCCAAACTTATTTCGCTATTAAAAATCCTGTCTTTTCAACAGGAAAACTGGATGGCGTCGATCCACTATTAACTCCTGAAATGAAATCGACTGGTGAATTGATCGCATTTGGCAAGACGTTTGAAGAAGCCTTAGCAAAGGCAATCAAATGGAATTCAACTAAAGAAAAACAAAAATTAGAAGTATATATAGATGTCGAAGAAAAAGAGTTTCCTCTTATACAAGATATTTTATCAAGAGAGGGTGTTGTCATCGCAAATGAAAACTGTTCATTTGCCGAATGGCTGAAACAAAGCAGCGGTTCTCTCTTCTTAAGTCTAGGGACATCCAAACAATCTAAAGAAATGCGAATGGCGGCATCTATTGCGCAGCTTTCCGTCATAACAGAAATGGAAACTTTATTAACAACGATATCTGCCTATAAACAAAACATTGAAAAACCAATTTCCATGCAGGAATGGCATTTACAATTATCAAATAAAGAAAGGGTGATTTGATGGTGACAACAACGGCTAATAGTTTAAAAGGGAAGCATTTATTGAGCTTATTAGAGCTTTCAACAGATGAAATCACTCAATTAATCGATGTCGCGATTGGTTTAAAGAAAATGCAAAAACAAGGAGAACCTCATCATTATTTAAAAGGGAAAACAATGGCAATGATTTTTGAGAAATCCTCAACAAGAACACGTGTTTCTTTTGAGGTTGGCATGAATCAACTAGGTGGTCATGCACTTTTCTTAAGTCGTGATGATATTCAATTAGGTAGAGGTGAAACTGTCCCTGATACAGCAAAAGTACTCTCAAGATATGTTGATGGAATCATGATTCGTGCCTATGAACATACGGCTGTTGAAGAATTGGCTGCAAATTCAAGCGTACCTGTCATTAATGCACTGACAGATGATCATCATCCTTGTCAAGCTCTTGCCGATTTAATGACGTTATATGAAGTAAAAGGAACCTTTGCTGGGCGAAAGCTCGCTTATGTAGGGGATGGTAATAATGTAGCCCACTCATTAATGATTGCATGTGCAAAACTAGGAGTAGATTGTTCTGTAGCTTCTCCAGAAGGATATGAACCTAAAAAGGAAATAACAGAACTTGCAATGGATATAGCAAAAGAAACAGGAGCGGTTATAGAAGTTTTACATGACCCACATGCAGCAGTAAGCGGTGCAGATGCAGTATACACGGATGTGTGGACGAGCATGGGGTGGGAAGAAGAACAAGAAATTAGATTACAAGCGTTCCAACCTTATCAAGTGAATAGCGAATTAATGTCTTCTGCAAAAAGTGACGCTATTTTCCTCCACTGTCTACCTGCGAAACGTGGGGAAGAAGTAACAGCTGAAGTAATTGATGGCCCACAGTCATATGTGTTTGATGAAGCTGAAAATAGACTTCATGTTCAGAAAGCATTAATGGTAGCGTTAATGGGATAAAGAGATTAAAAAGATGTAGGCTGATTTAAACAGTCTACATCTTTTTTTCAATTGAAGAAGGTAACTTATTCCCCAGTAGCTGTACTCGTAGAATATCTAATAGGAAATCAGAGATGCGTAATTGAAGAAGACTTAAGGCTAGAGGAAGGCATTCAACTGTTAATCAATGATTGCTGTAGGGATCCTTTTATTGTTACTTAGCTAACTGACAGCATAGTTTAAGAAGGAGTTACTTTCAGTGTTATAGAAATCAAATACTAAGTCTGTATCTCCTTTTATTTGTCGTTCGAGTGGGGAATTCGGGGTGCAGAGAAGCAGCTGACCGTGATGACATTATTATAATTCTGATGTGCAAAATTTTACATCAACTGTCATTTCAGCTTTAAGTAATGGTGCAATTATTTATCCAAATAAATATGGCGGTGAGGTATATAAAATAATACTTTATTGTCATTATGTTGAGGGAAGAGCCATCGGAATGAGAGCAGCCCTTTATTCGATTGCACAACAAGATTCTCAAGGAAATAGTTCCTATTCGAAAGGGAAGGAAATATGAATGGACTGTGAGTTCGAAAAACAGGCACCATAAACAAGGAATGCCTTTTAATGGATAAGATCGAATAAAACAACTAAAAATCTGACTTCTGGGAGAAAAATTCTCTCAATTAGTTCTCCCTTAAAAATTTTTATCCTTCAATCGAAAAAAACTATGAATCACATTCCAACTGAAATGTAATCCATAGTTCCTTAAGTTAATGACATCGATTATCAAGGCGGTTTTGCTTCGGAATCTACTCTTTTACTATCAATTATATCTATGGGCTTTATTCTTCCTGCGAAAGACATTAACCGGCTGTAAAGTCTTCTAAAGCATGGATGGCAAATCTCGCGTTGGATTAAGTGATCGAGCGCCACCAATCACACCAATCTTGTGGGTTTCCATGTTTTCGTCGATGGCTGCCCCGGCATTTGAGCAGCCTTCCACGTGATAGCAAATACATTCATTGCAGCGCTGACTATTGATATGGCCAACCCCGTAATGGTGTACTTACCCTAACTGGCGTTTAAATTGTTTATTGGCGAAGAAGTAAGCGATGATCATGATGCCGACGCACCAGGCAAGCGCGATCCAGATATCGTTGCCAATGGACCCTTCATACATTAGGGCGCGAATCGCATTCACGATTGAGGTAACGGGCTGGTTCTCAGCGAACGCACGGACAATTTTAGGCATGGTTTCGGTGGGGACAAAGGCCGAACTGATAAATGGCAGGAAAATCAGCGGGTATGAGTAGGCTGTCGCCCCTTCCATAGACCCAGCTGTCAATCCGGGAATGACCGCCAGCCATGTCAATGCCAGCGTAAACAGCGCGAGTATTCCAGCTACCGCGAGCCAATGCAGGATATCAGCGCTGGAACGGAAGCCCATCAAGAGTGCGACGAGGATAACTACCACGACAGTAAGCGCATTGGAAACAAGCGAGGTCAACACGTGAGCCCACAATACCGACGAGCGTTTGATGGGCATGGTAATGAAACGCGCCATCAGTCCGCTCTTTACATCATTAAACAACCGCAGGGAAGTGTAAGCGACTCCGGATGCGATAGCCATCAGCAAGATTCCCGGTAATAAATAATTGACGTAGTTGTCCGTTCCTGTCTCTATGGCGCCGCCAAATACGTAGACAAACAGCAGCATCATCATAATCGGCGTAATCGCCACCGTGATAATCGTATCCGGGCTGCGCATGATGTTACGCATTAAACGCCCTAATAATACCTTTGTTTTGCTTTTCATTTACATCTCCTCCTTTTTGCCGATGATTGCGAGGAAAATTTCCTCCAATGTCGGCTGCTTCTCGATGTACTCCACTTTCGCTGGCGGGAACATTGCTTTGAGTTCGGTAAGGGTACCGGTCGTGATGATTTTTCCGCCATGCAGGATGGCGATACGGTCCGCCAATTGTTCGGCTTCCTCCAGGTACTGGGTCGTCAACAAGATGGTCGTGCCGCTGCCGGCAAGCTCCTTGACGGTTTCCCAGACTTCAATCCGGGCTTCGGGGTCAAGCCCTGTCGTCGGTTCGTCGAGAAAAATGACTGCTGGCGTTCCGATCAGGCTCATGGCGATGTCAAGCCTGCGTTTCATCCCGCCGGAATATTTGTCTGCCCGGCGGTTGGCCGCGTGACGTAGGCTAAATCTTGCAAGAAGATTGTCGGCGACTTGAGCGGGATTGGAAACTCCCCGCAACTTGGCGATCATCATCAGGTTTTCCCGCCCGTTGAGCATGCCGTCTAAAGCTGCGAACTGCCCAGTCAGGCTGATGCTCTGGCGAACATGATCTGGTTGACGATGGACGTCAAAACCGCAAATACCTACTTTGCCGCCATCGGGCTTCATCACCGTCGAAAGGATGTTGACCGTCGTCGTCTTGCCCGCTCCATTTGAGCCCAGCAGTGCGAAAATTTCGCCACGCCGTACCTCAAAATCCACCCCTTTTAAGACTTCCTTGTCTTTAAAGGATTTTTTTAACCCTTTTACAGAAATCGCTACATTGCTCATACTTTTTTCCTCCTTATAAATAGCGCCTTGCGGAGCTAGATTTCCTAAATACTTCTATTCAGTATGACTGATAATCTGTATTACTTATTACCAAGTTGAAAATATGACTGAATAGCGAATGTGCAACTCACATTTTTAACCAGCTATTCAGTCAGTATTTTCTATTGAATTTATTTTTTTCCTAATCGTTTCTTGATACTCTGATTCAAATCTTCACGATACTTGGCGACATAGGTTTTAGCGTTTGCCACTAGTTCGTCGGCAAAGGACGCCACGTCGTCCCCAGTGATTTCCAGCACTTGTCTCCCTTCCGCAGCACCAGCTTCGAACAACTCGATTAATTCATACTGCATGTGCAGCATATCCATCCCATTGCCCGATGCGAAATTCCACATGTAGTTTTGAATTTTCTTAAATACAAATTGATAGTCCTCTGGCAGGGCTTCAACCCGTGCCATCATCATCTTATACTCTTTTTTATCACCAATCATTTTCTTGAACATTTCCAACATGTTATTTTTCCTCCTTTTTATAAAGCTGAACAAGACACTCCAAAAATATCGGATGGATTAACTTATGAAGCTAGATTGACTTCAAGACGTTGATTTTTGATGATACAAAATCCCATTTTTTCCAAAACAATTCAAGTTCCTGACGGCCAGCATCATTAAGTGAGTAAAACTTGCGGGGCGGGCCCATATCTGACGGTTTTTTTTCTATGCTCACCAGTTCTTTTTTTTCTAATCGCACAAGGATGGTGTAGACCGTCCCTTCCACGACTTCGGTAAACCCAAGCTCGTTCAGGCGGCGAGTAATCTCGTAGCCATAAGTTTCATGGCGGCTGATAATTTCTAGCACGCAGCCTTCCAGCGAACCCTTCAGCATTTCAGTTAAATTTTCCATGTTTAGAGCCACCTCTATTCTGTCTGACCTATATTCAGTATAACTTAGTACTGAGGTAAAAATTTTACTGAATAGCTTTTGGGAATCACACTATCCAGTATTACTTATTACAGGTACATCGTAACACCGAGTAGCAGAGATGTCAACTATTTTTCTTAAAAATTTTTTGCAACCTCACAATTAAGTGGTGTTGGTATCAAGTGTGAACTATTACATGTATATCGTAACATGTAGTTGAGGGACTATCAGTTCTGCATATGGAGCCATGTTAGAAATATATCTGGAGGTGATTTTATGTTGTTTCACGCATGCTATTACAACGGGTAAAGCAGCCGTGTGATCTTAATGGGTATATAATAGGATTAGTGATATCTCCATAAATGTTCATGTACATTTTTAAAAAATATATCCATATGCTTATATAACATACGTTTTTATCTAATTTATTATAAGTACATAATTGTTCAACTGTACATAAATAGCAGATGTTAACGAATATTTTTGTATAGTTATTTTTCAATGATAATAAATGGTGCGAGATAGTGGACTCATGCTGCATGGGATCAAAGCCACCAAATCTCGAAATTCAAAAACTGCATTTAGGTTATCTATGGTGAATTAAATATAGATTGTGAAGAATTGTACTTACGCTAACGGGCAGTTTAATTTAAGAAGGAATAGAAAGATAAATATAGAAAATATATTATAAACGGATGTCGGAATGTTGTTCTTTTGAACTGAAAGAGTGATACATATGCAAAATATTATATCCAAAGCAGTTGATTTTTTCGCCAAATCAAATTTTGACTGGTCTATTTGTGGAGGCGACGCAATTGATTTTTTTATTGGAAAGACTACACGGAAACATAAAGATTTAGACCTTTCCGTATTTTGGGAGGATAGAAATAAAACTATTTCCTTTATGCTAAATGCAGGGTGGAGAGTATTCGAGGCTTGTGGGGAAGGCAAAATACAAGAACTATATGAAATTTCGGAATTCCTCGTAAAACGAAATATATTTTGTTTTCCTAATAGCAATTCTAATTGTCAGTTACAACCTACAGAAAAAGATAATGTTTTTCAATTTACTCTCGCAAATGATGAACAAATTGATTTCGATTATGTAGAATTCTTGTTTAATCAACGAGATGACGAAAAGTTTTATTTCTCCTCTAACCATTCTATAAAACGCTCATTGGATAAAGCAATTCTAGATAAAGCTGGAGTGAAATTTCTATCTCCGGAAATTGTACTCTTGTATAAATCAACATATCTAGATACAAAGGATGCAAAAAATCATAGACACGATTTTGAAATGTCTTTACCTTATTTATCTCTTGAACAAAAAGAATGGTTAAAGAATGCTTTAGGAGTATGCCATTCTAGTAATCACGAGTGGATATCTAGTCTTTAACCAAATTGATCCTTGGGAACAGCTATACAAAGCGGTTGCTTTGCAGTTCTCATTTTATTTAGCAAGATTGTGAAAAAATGTACTTAAAGTAACGGGGCGATTCTTCAAAATACAGGATCGTTTTTTTCTTATTCAAGTAAGGCAGGTTAGTTTAACAAGGGGGAATTAAAATGAAAAAAATCTACTTAAGGTTATTATCAACGATGCTTATATTATCCATTGCAGGGTGTTTAAAACATGAACCTATGACTTTCGAGGAAATGTACTCAGGGAATTTAACAGAAGTGTCCAAAATAGAGATTAGACACGGAAACGGAGAATTAAAGGAGATTACAGATAAATCGATTATTAACCCTTGGCTTGATAGTATTAAAGACATCATATTTGAACCTTCTACAAACCAAGATGCGGGAGTTGGTTATATATAGTGTAACACTTTTTGAAGGGGAAGAATTAAAACTTTCTTTGTCAACTACACAAATAAATGACTTTTATTATAAAGAAAATGAACAAATTTTGGAGAAATTAGATTCGTTATTTAACGAAAACTAAACAAACACTATTCAACTATTAGGGCGTTAATCAAGAAGGATTAATGCTTTTTTTGTTGAAGTTTTTAAGCTAACGGGCAGGATTGATGAATAAGAAGGATTGGGTTTTTATGGTAAAATAAAGCGAAGGCATTTTGAAAATGGGGGATGCTTTATGAAAAGAAAATTATTGTTATTTAACTTCTTATTTGCTTTTTTGCTTATAACGGTTTCTTGTAATCAACAGCCAGAAATAGATATTTCTAAAACAGTAGGAATGACAGAAGATTATTTTAGAAAATTAGATGAAATATCAACGACGGCGGCTTCATATAACAAGGAGCAAATAAAATTTAGGCTTATGGTTGGAAAACACCCTTCACAAAAAGAAGCAACTGCTATGTTTAACAACATATTAGATAATCTTGAAGAAAATTCACACACTCCTGAATTTTGGAATTATTATAATGGTTATTTTGAGATTAAATCTTATGATAAAGGTGTTATTTACGAAGCAACTAAAATTATAGGAGAAAACTTGAAAGTTAATCCTAAATAACAAGAACTGGTTGAATTAATGTGTGCTTTAATCGAAGAAGGATTATCGCTTATTTTTGTTGAAGTTATTGTACTAACGGGCAGGTGTGCGGCCGAGCCTAGGTCGTATCATATAGCGGGTGGGATTCCCGTCGAGCAAGAACTAGCCATTCACTCGTAGCGAGTCTTGGAGGGCTAAAGGTAACTTTAGTCTTTAAGCGTAGACAGTTAGGTGACGGGCCGAAAGCCAAATGGTTGAAGGGATTGAGCCCCATAATGTTAGTAAATCGAGAGGGCTGATGCTTTACCTGCAGCAGAAAGCAACATTTCATACTTCGTAAATGGCAAGAAGAATGAAACCTCTCTGGGGTCAGAGACCTTGGCACGTTACACATTGATATGATACGGCAACTCGGGAGACCCTATCGGTCTTTTCTTGTTAGAAGAGTATGGAGTACAAGCGATACAAAGTAAGGAAGCCAAACGCCGATTAGGGAGTCGGATAGCAGCGTAGTACCAATGAAGTTGGGTAATGCCGATGGAGGAAAGGCTAGCTACCAGTTACCACCTTTGCTAGGGACCATTTACTGCACACAGAGGTAGGAATCATAAATGGAAACAAGACTAGTAAGGATAGCAGAAATAGCAAAATTAAATATTAAAAGATTAGCTATAATTTTGTGAATGGTAACTAGGAGGAGCCGTGTGCGTTAATTGCGCAAGCACGGTTCTGGGAGGGGGGAGAACACAATTTACCGTGAGGTAGAGAGGTTCTCTTCTACTCGACTTGTAAAATAATAAATCGCAACAGGAATGAGCATTTACTAATAATTCATTGTAAATATTTATTCAATAAAATAAATCCATACAAGATAACGGGGATGATCGCCATTAAACTTTGTATTTTTTCATTGCTGATGTTTAGTATTTTATTGGCTGCTTGTAATTCAGATGGAATAGTAGTTTCGCCTAGTATTACTGTTGGGGGGCAAGAGCAAGAGATAGGCTATATCGGTTATGTTGCTGATCAGTCGGAAGTAGATAATAACGAACCTCCATCAATTTATCAAAACGTGGAACCATATACTATTAAACCTAATACAATAATTGAGTTAAATTATGAAGAAGTTCCCAAAAAAGTAGTTCTGAAACAATGGGTGAATAATAAGTTGGAGAAAGAAGAAGAGTTACCAGACTTTAGCTTTACATCTCCCAGTGAAGAAGGAATGTATATTTATAGCATAGGGCAAAGATGGAATTTCAGAACAGCCTCAAGTGTGGTAATTGTGTTAAATGTAAATCGATAAGAAACAGATATAAATATGCTTTGCGAAATTTTTAGTGTGCTTAAAGTAATGGAGCAGTTTCGTGGGAGGAGAACCTATATTGGGAGGCTGGATTTTTGTTTAAGATCTCGTAAAAAGTGGGCAGTTTTGCTAATTATTTTTTTCTTAATAGTAGTTTTTCCATTATGTTTGTTTTTTGCTGGGGGGAAATCTAATGAGGAAAAATCTTATAAAAGTATTGTAATGACTTTTGAAATTGAAAAGAAGGAACATCATATTGAACCAGGAAAATATATAAAGATGTGGGTGATAGGTGCCAATGCTAATGATAACAATCCAAATAAAGAGAGATATAAGGTAATGATTGAGGATTCAAGAATATATAATTTGTTAGAAGAAGATAATAAATACTTTGTAAATATACAAGGAGTAACAAAGAGAAATCAATCTGAATATATTTATACCTTTGGTCAATTAGGTTTGGTTGATGTAACACAATTGACTGGAAAAGGAAAAATCCAATAAGTTTGTGAATTACTGTACTTAAAGTAACGGGGACGTTAATCGAGAAGGATTAACGCTTTTTTTGTGAAGTTATTAAGCTAATGAGCAGTTTAGTGTAATAAAGACATTGGCTCATTTATGTTGCATTATTTCCTTTGGAGGTGAAATATGAAATTAAAAAAAGTTTTTTCTATGTCATTCATTATTTTGTTGGGCTTCATTGTGGTTTTTACTTATTATAAAGTGAATTATAAAACTCTCGATGAAGCTATAAGCGAATCAAACGTGCCAATGGATGAAATATTCCATACCACTGACTATAAAGGGCATACTATCATATTTTATGGCAAGGATGATAGTTTATCAGTAGGATTAGTAGAAAATACCCTTCTTGGATTTCGGTGGGGTTATGGTGCAGGAAGTAAATTGTTCAACGAAGAAGATATGATTTTAACCAGAATGTTTAGTAACTTACAGCCAAGGCATATAAAATCGGACGAAGAACTAGTGTCCGTAACATTTGGTGTAATTAATGACCCTTCAATAGAGGCAATAGAGATAAAATATAAAGACCAAGATTTTAATAAAGCTACAATTATGAATACTAGTAAAGGTCGAATATGGTATAGCTTCTCAGAGACTCCAGTTAATTATGACCCAGAAGTGAAAGTTTATTATAATGATGGAACTACAAAGTCAGGTTGGTATTGACTAACGTGGCAGGTTAGTGGAATAAGAAAATACATAAGTACTAAAATTGAATATTGATTTTTTCTATTTTAGAATCATAAGTAAATATCAGGATTAAAGGAGTAGTGAATAATATGGAGAATAATTCTTCTAAAGAAGTACAAGCAGTTTATAAACAACTATTAGATGCTTGGAATAATCGAAACGCTCGTGGAATGGCAGATTTATTTACAGAAGATGGTGAAAGTATTGGTTTTGATGGAAGTCAATCAATCTGCAGGGAGGAAATATTTTCGCACCTTAATCCAATCTTTGAGCACCATCAAACGGCTCTATTTGTTAGCAAAGTAAAAGATGTAAAATTTCTAAGTTCTGACATAGTAATTGTACGAGCAATTGCTGGAATGGTATCTCCTCAAACAAATGACATTAACCCAAACGTAAACACTCATCACACTCTTATTGTTGTAAAAAACGAAGGATATTGGCGTATTCAATTATACCAAAATACTCCGGCCCAGTTTCACGGAAGACCTGAATTAGTGGAACAAATGACAGAAGAGCTTAAAGCGTTATTAATAGAGTAGTAAATAAATTCAACAAGTTTGGCTGTTTCGGCAGCCTTTTTTCTATATACTTACTCAACTAACGGGGGCGTTAATCTAAGAGAAGGATTAACACTTTCTTTGTTGAAGTTATTATTAAGCTAATGGGGCATTTAGTTGAACATTCGTCATTAGGTTTTTTTCAACAATCGGGTCCATTTTGTTGAAGATCCATTTAGTTGTGTGCTTATCTAAATTATGCAATTTTGTAGAAAAAGAAACGGGCCAGATTGTTAGCAGTTTTTTATCGAGAGGTGTGAAAAAGATGGAATTCAATTTAGGGAATGGTATTTCTATTCATTTATCACCTTTACATATCACGATTATTGCTATTATAATCATTGTCCTTCTAGTTAGGTGGAGCAAACAGTTAGAAACACGACGTTTTACGATTTTCTTTTATTTTTTGATTAGCGCCTATATTGCTTCGATTTATTCTCAAACTACAAAGAATGGCGTCTTTGAACTATGGCTTCCCGTAGGCTTTATATTTATTTCCATTTATTTGGATGGTAATAAAAAATGCCATCCTGCTAAAGTAAAAGCGAGTATTCTAGGGCTTTCAATAGCGTTGTATCAGTTAATTGTTCATTATATTTAATAGTTTTTATTTATTTCTGCCCATTTTAAACAATCGGGCGCTTTTCTTTAATAAGAGGCGTTTTTTTATATTGCTTCTGATTCTGGAATAACTTATTTAATAGATTGGATTATGTTTAAATTATAGAAGAGATTGTGAAGGTTTCTACTTAAACTAACGGGTAGCAAGAGTTGAATATCTGGCAGCCATTTTCGGCGGTCTTTTTGTTTATCCGTACTTTATTGTCACTCATTAAATTCAAAATTTCATTTTCCTAAGGAATTTTTAATCAATGTAGTTTGTATAATCGATAAGTAAAAGAATAAAAAAGGTGGGAACAATTCTATGTTTAAACCAAACCCAGCGAATACTGCAATTGTTATTACTGACCCTCAAAATGACTTTTTGTCTCCAGGCGGAAGAGGATATCATTTGACAAAGGCTAACATTAAACAGAATAATACTTTAGCCAACTTGGAACTACTGTTAGGCACTGCCCGTAGTAAAGGTTATCAACTCTTTGTTTCCCCACACTTCTTATATCCACATGACTATGATTGGCAGTTTACAGGGAACGAACAAGAGATGTTGATTAGTTTGCGTGTCTATCAGAAATTAAATCAATATAGTACTCCAACTCCAGAAGCCGATTATGTTCCAACTTTAGCTCCGTATATCTGGGACAAAACAACCGTCATTGCAACACCTCACAAGGTGGCCAGTCCTCAGACAAATGATCTGGTCTATCAACTAAGGCAACGTAGAAAAGAACAAGTAATTTTGGCTGGGGTATTATCAAACGTATGTGTTGAATCGCATATGAGAGATTTAATCGAAAATGGTTTCAAGACAGCTGTTGTTTACGATGCAACTGCCACGATTAGTGAAAACGATTTTCATGCTGCTGTTACGAACTACCGAGCTTTCAGTAGTGCTACATGGACAACACGAGAAGCCATTTCAAATATGTAATGATACTCTTAAAAAGGCATACTAAAGGGAAGATTTTTCTTTGTTTAATTGTAATGTTTCAGCCGTTAGGTGCTTTCAATAACGATATCCAATAAGTCTATTCTAATTATGATATTAGTAGTTGAAGCTATTTTAATGGTTATATAACCAAAAAAGAAAGCAATGAGTGTGTTAAACTTTAAATTTTCTTCTTCAACTAAACCAGCTAATAGTTTGTCAACATTTTTCAATAAAAAGATTTATAACCTCATGATACACTAAAAATGTTCATGCCAAATAACCTTCCGTTATCCCTTAATTGGAAGGTTTTGTTGTATTTAGTTAGATATAGTTTTTAAGCTATATCCTGGAAAGTAGTTCTGCTTTTTAGTAATGCGTAAATCCAATGTAAGAGCTTATTAACACATGCAATAACTGCTACTCGGAAGGGTTTTCCTTCTTCACGTTTCTTATCATAAAACTCTCTTAATCTTTTATTGCGTGCGATTATTTCATCTGTCGTTTTCTTTTTACGAGAATCACGAATTCCACTTTGAACAGCCATATACAAAGCGTGACGAAGCCTACAAGAACCTCGTTTGGTAATTCGATTGACTGATGCAGTATACTTACCAGAAGAGTAAACACTAGGATCTACTCCAGCGAATGCAACGAGCTTTTTGGCGTCATTGAACCGATCTAATTCTCCAATTTCGGAAATAATCGTGGCGGCGATTTTCTCTCCGATTCCAGGAATAGACTGGAGTATATGATATTCTTCAATTTCTTTAGCGAGGGCATCTATTTCATCTGCAATCTTAGATAGATGCTCTTGGTATTGAAGAACGATCTTAACTAATAACTCAAGATTAAAAATATGACTCTGGTAAAGATTGTTTTGAAAAGGGTTACGAAGGGCTGCTTCTCTTAATTTTTTTGCCTTTTCATTTGCCCATGCATTTGAACGACTAATACATAGCGAAGCTATTTTCTCTGTTATTTCTTTTTCACTCACACTTAACACTGTTTGAGACGTAGGAAATGCTAATAATGTAAGCAATGAGACCTTTGAATATAGGCTTCCAAAAACTCCTCTATATTCAGGAAATACTTGATCCAAAAGGGTATGCAGCTGTATTGTAGTCTGTGCTGCTACTTCGGCAATACTTTCCTGTTGTCTTGTTAGATTACGAAGGTTTAAGAGTTGTATCCCTCGTTTTTTATATGGCTCTAACTCTTCTTTATAAAACAGTTCGCAAAGGTGATAAGCATCAACTTCATCTGTTTTTACCTTCCGCAAACTTGAACTCTTGGCTCTATGTGAGATAAGAGGATTGACAACAATATAAATATCATTTTGCTCCTCAAGAAATTGAATGATAGGAAAATGGTAGTGTCCAGTTGATTCTAAAACGACCAAAGGTTGATGTTCCCCAGCTGAAATCTCTACTTCATGAAGGAAATCTAATAAACTACCTAAACCTTCAGTATTGTGTTTGATACTAAAGCTCTTACGATATGGTTGCCTTTATCTAAAAATGCTTGAACTTGACTTTCACCTTTTGAAACATCCAGACCAATGACTGGATTCATTATTAAGTCTCCTCCTCTATAAAACAATAATTGTCGGTATCCCCTAAGGCTCCTTGTAATGTCATAGGTTCGCTTGTTAAACGGGCTCCTTGTCCCAACCAGCCTGAAACAGGGGGTGAACAGTTTAGTTGACGGGATCGAGTCCCACGGGTGCTACGTTCTCCCTCGACTACCGTAATCATATGACCATATATAAAAAGGTCAACCAGAAAATCTGGCTAACCTTATATTACGAACGGGTGCATTAATCCAAGAAGGATTAACGCTTTTTTTTGTTGAAGTTATTAAGCTAACGGGGCAGGTTAGTTTAACAATCAATTTGGAATATGTGGTAACTTGGTTAAAGGGGGGGTTTTAATTGTTAAAGTTTCTGCAAATTATTTTATCAATAACAGTTATTTTACTTGCAGGGTATGGATTGATTACTGAGGATTTTAAGTTTCAACCATATATGATGTTGTTTGTAGGTTTAACGATGTTGGTAATGGGATTAAGAGAATTTCAAAAGGGACAAAAAAGTTACGGCTAGCTAAGTATAGTTGTATTTATAATTATTTTACTTGTATCAATCAAAAGTTTGTTATTGAAGTAACGGGTGCGTTAATCGAAAAAGGATTAATGCTTTTTTTGTAGAAGTTATTAAGCTAACAAAGCAGGTTAGTAGAAGAAAGGTAAACTAAAAACAGGTAAACATTCATACCAAGTAGGAGTCAATCTATTAAATAAAACGGGGGCTATGAAAGTTATGAAAAGCAGTGTAAATAAAATGGTGTTGTTTGCTATGTTGATTGTTATACTTTTTGGTATTTACGGCTCGATGACTATATTTCAAATGAATGAGTTTCTATCTATCTTAATAATTTTTCCTGTCTCAGTATTTTTGATTGGTATTTTCAGTTATAAACTTTTTCAAAGTATTTGGGCAGGTCCTTCAGCGACATTTTTGGTAAGCATTATTAGTATGTTTACTATATTTAATACGTCCTTTTGGATTTGGGTTCTTATTTATATATTTATATGTTTGTTAGGTACATTTATTGGTAAAGGGGTATTGTTTCTTTTTAGTCAAACAATTAAACATTCATAAAACTAATGATGAACTAGATTGCATTGTGAACCATTGTACTTAAAATAAATAACGGGTAGTTATAGTCCAAGAAGGATTATAGCTGATTTTTGTTGAAGTTATTGTACTAACGGAGCAGGATAGTTGAAGAAAATATGATAGGATGAAACTATTGAAATTTTTATAATAGTAATTAATACAATTAGTTTGGAGGACTTATGAATATAAGTGTAGAGTTAGTTGAGAATTTAATTTCAGAGCAATTTCCTCAATGGAAAGATTTAAAAATTGAGCCAGTCAAAAACAGCGGGCATGATAATCGTACATTTCATTTGGGTGAAAAAATGACTGTAAGATTGCCCAGTGGAAAAGCATATGAACCACAAGTACAAAAAGAAGCAAAATGGTTACCCATATTAGCAAAAAACTTAGCTCTTCCAATTACTGAACCCGTGGCAAAAGGGCATCCAACTGCCGAATATCCTTTTGTTTGGTCTATTAATAAATGGTTATCAGGGGATACAGTTAATAAAAATAATATTAATTTATCATTATTTGCGGAAGAATTAGCGAACTTTTTATTGGAATTTGAAAGTATAAATGCTTCAAATGGACCAATCGCTGGTCCTCATAATTTTTATAGGGGTGGAGATTTAAGTGTCTATGACTCTGAAACAAAGGAGGCTTTAGTTAAACTTGAAGGAAAAATTAATATAAAAAAGTGTCAGTTGATTTGGGAGCAAGCTCTCTTAAGTAAATGGGAAAGCGAGCCTATATGGGTACATGGGGATATAGCTCCAGGAAACTTATTGGTTCAAAATGGACATCTGGCAGGTGTTATTGATTTTGGAATCTTAGGTACAGGAGATCCTTCTTGTGACCTAGCTATGGCATGGACATTTTTTGATAAAGATAGTCGAGAAGTATTTATTAAAAGTATGAATTTAGATAAAGGTTCCTGGGATCGTGCTAAAGGTTGGGCATTATGGAAGGCATTAATTACTTATAACAACCTTGATAAAAAAATAAGCGAAAACGCTCGTTATACTGTTGATGCAATTCTAAATGATGCGTAAATCCTACATAATGATGCTGAGCTTGATGTTTGTGAATAAATGTACTTAAACTAATGGAGGCTTTAGTGAAACAAGCAAAATTTAAAAGTCGATTCCTCAATTAAAAATCAGCTGTTTTATGTGAAAACTTTCTTAGCGTTGTAAATTCCTATTAGACATAACATTGCTTCTCGGCAGTTACTGAAAGTTGAACCTTTGAATTTCGCAACTTTAAGCCGCATTCGGGTGTTTTAAGGTCGGGAAATAATCAAAAAACAGGAAAAAAACGGAGAAGAGGGATCTTCGCTTTTCGCCTGTTTGCTTTCATTTTCTCGATCGATTAATTATGTCATAGTCATCGTCATTCTCATACCATTCAACATCATCAGGATTATTGGGATCTAGTAGTACATTCCCGAATCCATCTGATTTTAATTCCCTTGGCTTTCTTTTGGATTTACGGTCAAGCTTGGCAAATTCCAGTAAAAGTTCCTCAATGGATTTTTCTTTATCGCTCAATTTTTTACCTCCTTACAACATTTTATTAAAATGTTAATGGAGATTTTCTCCAATAAAATAAAGAATAATAATGTGAATAGGGTAGAAGAAATAAAAGAAATATTTTAATCCGATCCCTTTTTTTCCATTGTAAAGCAATAATAGAGGTAAAGCACCAATCATCATCCATTGGTAATCAGCAAATGGAAACCATAATCTTGAATAAGATGGTATCCTCCCACCCCACTTAGCGTAAGCAGCAAAGAGAAATAGGTTAAATAAGCAATAAGCTACAGTAAGTTTTATTTTATTATTGCTCAAATAAAGTAGAACACCAAATATAACAAAGAAAATTCCTCCTTCTACAATCATAATATGTCCCAAAATATCACCATAAAAAGGAGTAGTAATCCCTGTAGGCTGCTGAATAATCACTATGGACTGCCAGTCTAAAAGAACTAATAAAACGAAACTGATAATCTGCCATAAAATGAAATGCACATAAAGTTTAACCTGTCTTTTCTCCAATATATGAATACATACAACAATTAAAAATAACGTCGCAAAGTAATTGTTTCTGATAAAGTCCCCTGAATCATTATAGAAACTATTAATGATTAAATTGATAAAGGCCATAACAACCGATAAAACATATAAGCGAATCATGTATTTCTTTTTATTAGAAGTTTTTCTGTATCCAATTCCTACAAAATAGGCAAAGATGGGGATAGCTAATCTACCAATATACCTTAAATATTCTGGGGTATTAGGGATGAATTGTCCTGTATGATCTATAAGCATAGATACTACAGCTATTAATTTAAGGAAAGTAGTCGTCATTTGAATGATCTCCGAATTTAATGTTTAAAGGCTAAAAGTATCAATTACATTACGGGACACTTTTAGCCTTTAGATTCATATCATATTACTTAACATATCTATTAAAATATTTTAGAATAAAAAGATTTACACATTAATAACTCTTCTACAAAATAATATAAAACCCTTCCATTTTCCTGAAAAAATACAAAAACATTACAAAAATAGAGGAAAAGTGAAATATTGCACTTAAACTAACGGGGGCGTTAATCGAAGAAGGATTAACGCTTTTTTTGTTAAAGTTATTATTAAGCTAATGGGGCATTTAGTTGAACATTCGTCATTAGGTTTTTTTTCAACAATCGGGCCATTTTGTTGAAGATCCATTTAGTTGTGTGCTTATCTAAATTATGCAATTTTGTAGAAAAAGAAACGGGCCAGATTGTTAGCAGTTTTTTATCGAGAGGTGTGAAAAAGATGGAATTCAATTTAGGGAATGGTATTTCTATTCATTTACCACCTTTACATATCACGATTATTGCTATTATAATCATTGTCCTTCTAGTTAGGTGGAGCAAACAGTTAGAAACACGACGTTTTACGATTTTCTTTTATTTTTTGATTAGCACCTACATTGCTCCGATTTATTCTCAAACTACAAAGAATGGCGTCTTTGAACTATGGCTTCCCGTAGGCTTTATATTTATTTCCATTTATTTGTATGGTAATAAAAAATGCCATCCTGCTAAAGTAAAAGCGAGTATTCTAGGGCTTTCAATAGCTTTGTATCAGTTAATTGTTCATTATATTTAATTTTATACAATCGGGCGCTTTTCTATATTGCTTCTGATTCTGGAATTACTTATTTAATAGATTGGATTATGTTTAAAGTATAGAAGAGATTGTGAAGGTTTCTACTTAAACTAAAGGGTGCGTTAATCAAAGAAGGATTAACGCTTTTTTTGTTGAAGTTATTAAGCTAATGGGCAGCATTCCTGAAATGAAGAAATATGAGGTTTGAATATAAAAAAGCCACTTGGTAAGATATGAGTGTCCTAAGCTTGGCGGCAAAAAGGGCACAAACATACTACCAGGAGGCTATTTAAATGAATTATAACCAAAATGAAAAGATTGCTCAAATTACATCTCAAACATTGATTATAGGTGTTGATATTGCTAAATACAAGCATGTGGCAAGAGCTCAAGACTTTAGAGGTTTAGAATTTGAGACACCATTCAACTTTGAAAATACAAAATCTAGCTTTAATAATTTCGTAGAGTGGATTAAACAATTAATGGATCAAAATGAAATGGATAAAGTAATTGTTGGAATGGAGCCAACAGGTCATTATTGGTTTAATTTATCTCATTTTCTTAAGGATCAAGATATAAAGTTTGTTGTCGTAAATCCTATGCATGTAAAGAAAAGTAAAGAGTTAGATGATAATTCTCCAACTAAAAATGATGTAAAGGATGCAAGAGTTATTGCGCAGTTGGTCAAAGACGGGAGATATGCTGAACCGAATATTCCTCAAGGAGTTTATGCAGAACTTCGAGTAGCTCGAAAAATACGTGATCTCTTATCTGTTGATCTCCAAGCAGTTCAAGGCCAAATCCATAATTGGATAGACCGCTACTTTCCAGAATTTTTAACCGTGTTTAAAGATTGGGAAGGTAAGGCTGCTTTACAATTATTAAAGTTAAATGTATTGCCTCATGAATTAGTAAATCTAACCGAACAAGAGATACTTGAACACCTTAGAAAAGCTGTAAAACGTGCAGTGGGACTCAGTAAAATAAAAGAACTAAAGCAGGCGTCAATGGTTTAAATTGGCATTCGTGAAGGTTCAGATATGGCTAAGTTAGAGCTTCGCACGTTAATAGATAAATATGAACTCATAATTGAAAAGTTCGAAGAACTGGAATCTAACATAGATAAGCTTCTTGAACAGATTCCAGGTGTAGAACAAATGTTGGCGATTAAGGGAATAGGTAAAGACACGGTTGCGGGCTTTTTTTCAGAGGTAGGAGACCTAAGTTACTACTCCCACCCAAGGCAAATTATCAAATTAGCTGGGCTTAGTCTAAAGGAAAATACTTCAGGAAAGCACAAAGGGCAAACCAAAATCACGAAGAGAGGTAGGAAGACTTTAAGAGCACTCCTCTTCCGTGTAGCAATGCCTTTGGTGGCTAAGAATACTGCTTTTAAAGCTTTACATGAGTATTTTACAAAACGCCAAAATAATCCTTTAAAAAAGATGCAATCGCTGATTGCAATATGCAACAAGCTTATACGAATTCTGTTTACCATCGGTAAAAAACAATGTGATTTTAGTGAAGAACGTATGTTAAGGGATATTCCTCATATGACAGTATTACAGGCGGCAGCTTAATTTTCTTTTGAATCGAAATAATTTAGTAGGTTAATTGTTTTAAACATTTGAAGCACGGATTAGTCAGTATAACAACTAAAATACGGGCAAGGACCCTGTCGGGCAGCATGACTGACATCCACCTCATGGAAAAGTTGGACGAAGGAATTTGGGAGCAAAGACTCTGTGAGAAATGGGAGGGTTGACCTCCATGAGAAATGTGGAGATCCACCAGTGCAACCATAATTTACCTAGTTATCCATCCTTTGGATAAGGTTGGTTTGGTTACCTATAAGTTTCTTTTTCATTTTGCCCCCAAAATTACCCTTTAGTACACTATAATTCCAATCTTCAAATGGATTTTAAAACAAACTAATACGAAATTTGGAGGAAACAAGAGAAATCGTGAGATTGTCCTTTCTATATAGAGGGAGCTTAGTTAAAGAAGAAAAACGAATAATGCGTATTTGACACAAAATGTGAAGGAGTGAAAATGTTGTTCATAAATAAATTCAAAATAGATATAGGTCAAGGTGATTCCATAGATATAGCATTCGAGGATAAAGAAAATCTTAATATATCTGATTATATCGAATCGTTAGAAGAAAAAAATGGATGGATTCTTCTTGACTGGACAGCGGTAAACAAAAACCATATTAAAAAAATTGAAAAGTTAGAGTAGTTCGCATTTCGAATAAACTGTGCAATAAACGGGAGAAATGGGTCCTTAATCGGCAGTCAAACAAAGTAGCTTTTCTTATTCGACTAACAGGGTAGTTTAGTTCCATAAGTAAACTAAGTATACTCGATCCAGATTCTAATCTTGTGTTATGCTTTTATTAAAAATAACAGGAGAGCACTAATGTATAGAAGATTAACTTGGCTTGAATTTGCGATTGATTAGGAGAACGAAAACTTTAAAAATTATATTGAGTTTATGGAAGAAAATATTCATAAGGAACAGTCACAATTAGAACAGTCTTATAACCAACATGTAAAGAACTATCCACCCGAGGATCACAATCAAATTTTTGAATATATGTATGAGGACCAATTTTATAATATCGAAAAGGTTTTCCCTAAGATAATGAGAACGTCAGCTTTAATATCACAGTACTCATATTTTGAAAAAACACTCAATACAATATGCAATGAATGTGAAAGAAACTATAATATATCATTAAGTCCTGAAGATATTAGGCATAATGGTATAAAAAAATATCTTTTTTACTTACAGAGAGTTGTTGGATTAAATATCAACGATACCGAAATATTATGGCAAAAGATATATGCTTATAATCAAATAAGAAATCGTTTTGTTCATTCACCAGATGAAAATTTTACAGCGAGAGAAAAGGCCACCTTTGAACAAAAAGTCAAGGGACTGTCATTCGAACAACACTCGCTTAACCCGAATATTTTTGAACTGAAAAGTATAGATAGAGAAATTAATACTGATTTTTTTGAATTACTTACTCAAGCACTAAAAATTGTTAGTAGTGAAATAAAAAAGAAAGACAAAGAACTGGGGCAATAAGCCCCCTTTTGGCTTATTGAGCTAACTGGGCAGCATTCCTGTGATAATTGAAAACGCCATTGATATTGAGTACTAAGTTTGTGAAGAAATGTACTTAAACAAACGGGTGCTTTAGTGTAACAAGCTAAATTGATAAGCCGATTCCTTGAAGATGGAAATCGGCTTTTTATAAACTAAAACTTTTTTAGTGTTGTAAACCAGCATTTTCCTGACTGTAGCCCGATATAATCAATTATAGCATTCAAAACTTCTCTTTGTTTTTCTGGAATTTTTTTAAAATACACACACCTAAATTACTTAATTTGTATATTTATGATGGATTCAAGAGTAATTCTGTGTACATTTTCTTCAATGTCTTTAATTCTTATCTGCTTATTTATCAGATCTGCGTAATGAATAAATCCTTCAATTTTATCCGTAAATCCATTTACCCAATTCGTAACACATACAAGGGAATGAAACTCTAATGCGGTATGTATTACTTCGTCAAATTCTTCTACTCATGCTTCATCAAGTATAGGCTTCACTATTTTCCCTTTATCGAAGTGATGCGATATTATTTTATCTTTATGTTCAGGCAACATCATACGGCTTGATTATATCTTAACTATTGTACTTACATACCGTTTAGTAAAGGCATTTTACTTTGAGTACATGTCAACTATGTTAACTCTAGATTCTTTCTAACGTGCAACCATATTGTTGGTTTGAAATAAAGTTGCTAAGCTTTACCCCTTTAGACTTATTATCTAAAGGGATGTTTTGTTGTAAAAGGATGTACATAATTAAGTAGTTAAGTATAAACCGAATTTATAGAAATAATTGAAATGATATAAGGAAGTTTGTGAAAAAATGTACTTAACTAACGAAGCAGTTTTGTTCAAGCAGGATAATTGACTATCTATGTCAAAATTAATGTAAGATAAGAGATTTAAGTTAATGAGATTTCGGAGGAAAATTTCTAATGAATGTAACATTATCAATTGTTCCTTATGAAGATAAAGTGGTTCTTTCTAATTTAATTCAGTTATATCGTTATGACAGTAGTGAGTTTGATGGTCACATATTAGGTCAGCACGGTCTATATTTATATAAGTACCTTGACCATCAATGGACTGAAGATTATCGTCGTCCTTTGATAGTTAAAGTTGATGGAGAAATTGCAGGTTTCGCATTAGTTGCCCTTGACGTTCCAAGAGACTTCACAAAACTAAGTAACGCTGAAAAAACAAACATAATAAGTGACTTTTTCATAATGCGAAAGTTTAGACGTAAAGGTATTGGTAAGCAAGTTGCTTTTTCTATATTTAAACAGTTTAAAGGTGTATGGGAAGTAAGACAAACTTATGAAAATAAACCTGCATATGCTTTTTGGAAAAAGGTAATTTCCGAGTTTACGAAAGACTCCTCATATCAAGAAGAGATGTTGGAAAGTGAACTTTGGCATGGACCAGCTATGGTTTTTCAATCAAGTTAAAGTTATAAATGCAATAAGTAACAGGAGTTCGTTTCTTTTTGCACGAACGGGGGCTATTCTTCAAAAGGGAGAGTAGCTTTTTTATTTCAGTAAAAAGTTTTAGTTTTATTGTAAACTTTTTCAGGGATAAGGACTCTTTATTAGTGAAGGACATTTGATAGGAGGAGCTATGGACTCGCAGTTTCTGTTGAAAATATACAATAAACAAGCAAAAATGATTTATTTTTATTTAAAAAAGAATGGCTGCAATCATGAAGATGCGGAAGATATTGTTCAAGAAAGTTATATGAAATATATTGCTTATAGTAGCGGTGTTCCTTCAGATAAAGCCCTTTCATATATTTTCACCATTGCTATGAATGAATTTAAAAAAATGTTAAAGAAAAAAGGAAAAGAACAAGTAATTTCGATTAATGATTTTCGCTTCTGGAATAATCTTTCAGAAGACTGGGATACGGAGTCCAGCGTCTTAAATACCGAAACGAACCAGGAAATTACCCTTACTTTAGAATGCATGAAAGAGATCTATAAGCAGCTTCTAGTTTTAAAATATGAGCTTGAACTTAGTTATAAAGAGATTGCGCTATTACTGGGAATGAAAGAAGAAACAGTTAGGACCTATTTATTTCGGGCAAGAAAAGAATTTCAAAAAAAATGGAGGAGTTTACATGAATGAATTTTCAGATGATGTTTTTGATGAGAAGAAGATAAAAAAGGCGATAAATAAAGGCAAAAGAAGGACGATAATAACGATTGTTTTAGTTTCTATCATCGTATTCGTGGGTCTGAGTATTGCCAATTTTGCGGTTTCTGTTTATTTTAGCCAAAAAGCATTTAAGCAATGGGATGCCTATGTCCGACTAAGCACCCCGAATGGCTATATTAGTAAAACCATAGATTCAAGTGGTATTTTAGGTGGAATGAGCCATTATAAAATTTCAAAAGACATGAAAATTAAATCGATCGTTATCGAACAGAAACAATATCAATTCGGTTTGAAACCATCTGTTTTGATCTCAAGAGGTTCGGGAGGCAGCATCGGAGTTACAGGCGAGGATTGGCAATTTGCGTATAAGGAAAATGGTTGGAGGGAAATGCTGTTTTTCCACCCAAATGTTGCTTATAAAAAATATAAAAATGATGAAGACCTGATTAATCGTATGCAAGGGAATAAAATATATGAAGTCGCACTATCTTTTGACAAGCCGTACAAGCAGGGTGAACTCCCTTTTATTGAGCTTCCTGAAATGACTTGGTTTTGGGTAAACACTTATAGCAATAGCCAAATGAAGACATTTCAACAAGAGGCGAAAGAATACGATTGGTCAGCAACGTTTATTAGGGAGAGTGAAGCCTTAGGTTTTTCCACAAGGAATCCTTTTACTTCAACTTCTAATTTGGAATATGAATATAATGATTTTCTAAAATTATTACAAGCGAGTGCATTCCGCGAACACAAGAATGCCTACAACACAATGAAAAATAAAAAAATAGACGATGTAGAAATATTAGGGATAGTCATTTATGGCACAAAAGATGAAATAGCAGAAATCATGAAAGAGCCTATTATTAAAGCTTCTTCACTAGGTGGAGTCATTGATAATTATTAATGAAACCTATAATTGTTTCGCATTGGGCATTACCACAAAGATGGTAATGCTTTCTTTATAGAAGTAATGGAGCAGGTTTGTGGTGAAGGATAGCTGAGAGTATTGTCAATGCAAATCGTTTGATAAGAATCAATACTAATTACAGGTAGAATAATACCCTCTAAGAAAATAAACTTTAGAGGTGAATTTATTGCGCTTTATAATACTTTTATTTTTACTAATGCTTTTTAATAACAATCACGCAATAGCAGCCAAAAAACAACTCAATCCTTTAGAAAGCCAGTTAATGTCTTTTATGACTGGTTTGCACGTAGGCGAACCGAAACAAACGGTTGAATTGTGGATATTAGGAGTGAATAATCGAAGCGGTGCTGTTCAATATGCGATGTTGTCACCTTCACTTCAAAAAGAATCAAGGGAAAAATTTGAGCAAACTCACTGGGTGACAGGTCAGTCAAGCCCTTTGGTAAGTAACTTTCGTTTGACCAAAGTTGAAGAGCTTAACGAATCCCAAATGCGGTATACAGTTAAATACGATTTAGAGACATCATATGCAGATTTTGGTAGTGGGCAGAAGATTATAACTGTGGAAAAGAATCTAGAACCATTTAGAGAGTATTGGTTTATTTCATCAATAACAACGAAATATAATCAATGGGAAGCATTTACCCCGGCTGAGACAGTTTTAAAGTAGAGCATTACAGTTTCTCCTTTTTGGTAAAAAATCAAATAAAGGGTTAAGTTTGTGAATAAATCTACCTAAACAAAACGGGGGGGCTTTAGTGTAACTAAGCTATGTTGAAAAAGCCGATTCCTTGAAGATGACAAATCGGCTTTTTTATAGGCGAGAACTTCTTTAGTGTTGTAAATCCGCATTTTTCTGACTTTCCCCTGATATAATCCATTATTGCATGTAATACTTCTTTTTATTTTGTCGTTATTATTTTCAGCAATCCAAACACCACTAAACTTTACTTTATATGTATATTTATTATTGATTCGAGAGCAATTCTGTGTATGTTTTCTTCAAAATCTTTAATTCGTACCTGCTTATTTATCAGATCTGCATAATGAATAAATCCTTCTATTTTCTATTAAAACCATTTACCCAATACGTAACACAAACAAGGGAATGAAACTCTAATGCGGTATGTATTACTTCATCAAATTCTTCTAATCGTGCCTCGTCTAAAATTGGCTTTATCGCTTTTTTCTTCTCATAATAATGAGATATTATCTGTTCCTTATGTTCTGGAAGCATCATCCGGCTTGATTATATCTTAACTACTGTACTTACATACCTTTCAGTAAAGGCATTTTACTTTGAGTACATGTCAACTATGTTTACCCTTTAGATTTTTTCTAATGTACAACAATATTGTTGGTCTGAAATAAAGTTGCGAAGCTTTACCCCTTTAGACTTTTTATCTAAAGGGATGTTTTGTTGTAAAAGGATGTACTTAATTAAGTAGTCAGTATAAACCGAATTTATAGAAATAATTGATTTGATATAAGGAAGTTTGTGAACAAATGTACTTAAACTAAATGGCAGTATAGTTGAAGGAACTTAACATTGAATCTCGAATATATAAGTGAAACAACAATTGTTTTAGAAATAAACCAATTATTTCGCTAAAGGAATTCAGCATTTAGTGTTTTAAAAATTTACGGAATTTAATCATTTTTTATAATCTTATTTGAAAGGTCTTTATAATGGAGAGAGAAAAATTAAGTAATCATGAATGTAATTTTGAATGTAAATGTGAAAAATCATTTAATTGGTGTTGCAATTCATTTTTTTATAAAGACAATGAAGAAATCTTTATTAACCAAATAAAGAGTGGGTAATTCACAAGGAAGGATGGAATGTTTGCCAATGTTACTGTAGATTGGGTTCATCATTTAGCAAAATGGATTGGGACAAGAAAATGTCTTGAGGTAATGGCAGGCTATGGTTACTTAGCTAGATTACTAAATTATTTTGGTGTCGATATAATAGCAACCGATAATTACCATCTAATGAAGAATTATAAAGAGAGTAGGTAAATACGACGGGAACTTGGTATTCAAGAAATTAAACCTATATATCCAGTAAAAGAAATTGATGCAGTGAGAGCAATAAGATTGCGTAATGATCCTGCTAATAAACAATTGGATCGTAAAATCATAATTATGTGTTGGCCGTATGATATTGATGAATCTGCTTATGATTTAGTAAAAGAATTAAATCAGGACGATTTATTAATATACATAGGTGATAATGACTATTTCACAGGTACATCGCAATTTTTTAATGGTGTTGAGTGGCTTAATGAAGTAGATCATTCTAAAATTTACAATAATTTTGGAGATGTAGTAAAAAGTTACCAGGAATCAATTTTACATGAAAGACCCTGATTAGGGAGAAAAAAATTACTTTATCATGATGAAAAAAATGATTAAGCTCCCGGAAAATTATAGATAAAATAATACATTCTATTGAAAAAAATTACATTACCTCGAAATTATGTTAGTTTGAATCCAACTTTTAACTAGAGTTTGTAATTGCACTATTCTGGTTGTTAATAACAGTAATCTTCTGCTCTTTCTCGTATTTAGTTAGTATAGTAAATCATCTTTTTTGACAAAAATCACTTTTTTTGTATTTTACTTATAGAATGGCATTGGATATCTATTGATGAAGATAGTCCTAATGCTTCGGGATACCTATCCTTCGTGGCCGGTCTAGCTGCCATATGAGATGATTTATTCACCTGTCACTAGGTCTAGCTAGATCATAATATATTTAACTAACTTGTGATCAGCATCGACTACGGTTTTTCTTGAAAGATTATTTACCTATTCTTTTGCCCGACAGATTACTATATCATCAGTAGAAAATGTGCGATCTGACAATTACTGTTAAACAATGGCTCTTAGGGATAAATAATTTCAATAGCGAATGCATTATATAGTAAGAAAATATTGTTTTATAACTCAATATAAGGCAGGCAAATAGGATGAATTATATTATTTGAAAGATGTTTAATGTGTAAATAATAATCCCAAGGGGAAACAAGATGAATTTAGCAAATAAGATAACGGTAACTAGGCTATTCTTTATTCCTATATTCTTGATTTTTCAGTTAGCTCCAATTCCTTTAGGAGAGGTACAAATAAAAGGAATAGATATCCCCATAGCACATTTTATTGCAGCAATACTTTTTATTATTGCGTCAATAACTGATGGATTAGATGGATACTACGCTCGAAGATATAATTTAATTACGGATTTAGGAAAGTTTCTGGACCCATTAGCGGACAAGTTATTAGTAGCCGCAGCATTGATAGCTCTAGTGGAGCAACAAATAGTACCAGGTTGGATTGCTGTTATTATTATAAGTAGGGAGTTTGCTGTTACAGCACTTAGACTGATTGCAGTTCAAGAAGGAATAGTAATTGCTGCAAGTAACATTGCAAAATGGAAAACTCGAATTCAAATAATCTCTATCTCAGCCTTACTCTTGCATAATTATCCTTTTATCTATATTGGTATTCCTTTTGATATATTATCTTTATGGATTGCAATGTTTATTACGCTATTTTCGGGATGGGATTACTTCGTTAAAAATAAACGCATTATTCTTAAAAGTATATAGCAATAGCTTGTTCAACAAACGGGGGCTTTAATCGAAGAAGGATTAGCGCTTGTTTTTGTAAAATTTTTAAGAGGAGGGATAGTTCAACATAAACACCGATTAATATATTTGAGGTGATTATCATAGATATTCAAGTATATACTTTAAAAGATTTTCCAGAATTAAAAACTGTTGAAATTATGAAAGATGCATGGGCTAAATTTATGACACCAGATAAAGATACTATGAAATACTGGGCTAATATGAGGAGGAAATTTCCAGATTATCAGTTATGTCTATTAGATGGGGATAAACTTGTTGGCGTAGGAAACTCAATTCCTCTTATTTGGTCTGGACGTGAAGATGATTTACCAGCCAGTTGGACAGATACATTAATTCAAGGTGTTGAGAATAATGAGTACGATTTAGTAAATACATTGTCTGCAGTTAATATCGCGATACATACCGATTATCAGAAGTTCGGATTAAGTCAAAAGCTTTTATTAGAATTTAAAAAATTGGCAAAAGAAAAAGGGTTAAAGAGGCTGATTGTCCCCGTTCGCCCAAGTTTTAAAATGGACTATCCCCTACAACCATTTGAGAACTACATTCATTGGAAACGAGCGGACGGTGAACCATTTGACCCTTGGATTAGAACGCATTGGAGGTTGGGAGCGAAAATAATAAAACCTATACCAAAGGCTTTCACAGTTAATGGCACCATTTCAGAATGGGAAGAGTGGACAAATATGAAATTTCCCGAGAGTGGGAGTTATGTAATTAAAGGAGCTTTGCAACCCATAGAAATTTCTATTGAGCAAAGTAGAGGTGTTTATTATGACCCGAATGTATGGATGGAATATGAGTAATTAGCTGTTTTATGATTAAATTCAGATTGTGGAATAATGTACTTAAAGTAACGGGGGTGGAGCAATCAAGACAATCCATTCTTCAAAAAACATGCTTATTTTTAATTATTTCCCAAGAAAAAAAGCCCTGAATTCAGCCGTAAATGGCGAAATTCAGGAGTTCGGTTTTTAGGTAACTGCCGGGAAATGTTATGTCTACTTGATTTATAAATATATTTTATATAATAAAATAGCTATAAATGAAAAAATTACAATTGATCCAATTGATGCTAAAAATCCACTCTAAATATCCAGTAGTCTCCAAAATTCCCTCTTTTTTTCAAAAATGTATGCTAATATGCATATATACTGTTTTGGGGGGAATAAAGATGAACACTCAAATCGAAGTTCGTCAGATGACGAGTGAAGATATAGACATCATTTATCGAGTATTTACAGAACATAATATCGGGAAATCATTGGATTACATTTCAAAATGTTGGGAAGAAAACAAAACAGGTAAAAGAATAACCCTATTAGCGTTTTACAAAGGAAATTTTGCTGGAAGTTTGCATTTGCTCACAAAGTCTTTTTATCCTCACTTCGCGGAAAATAACATACCAGAAGTTAATGATTTTAATGTTATTCCTCCTTTAAGAAGATACGGCATAGGAAATGAGCTAATGGATGCAATAGAAAAAATTGCATTAGAGAAATATGGTGTGGTTGGAATTGGAGTTGGATTATACAAAAGCTATGGAAGTGCTCAACGCCTTTACGCAAAAAGAGGATACATACCAGATGGCAAAGGGTTAATGTATAACCAGCAACCAGTTGAGCCGGGAAGCCAAGTTTGCGCAGATGATGATTTAAACCTCTATTTCACTAAAAACGTATGATATTTGCCTTTTCCACCTTTTAGAAAATGACCACCAATGTTATATAATGGAGAAATCTATTCACAGTGTTATACAGAAGAAACCACCCTGAAACTACGCCAGAAAAAAATCAATTATATCAAATCCTTTTACAACAAAAAATAATTGTAGTGAGCATTTTTTGCAGACAAGACTTTAAAAAAAAATTCAATCTTTTAGTACCAAAGATTAATAATGACAAATGTGAATTCAATTTTAATCAGAACAAACGAGACATAATACGTATTTTTTCCTACAAAAGTGGCAGTAGTTGAAGAAGAGCAGACATTGTTGATCTTTAGATTAATATTGGTAATTACTGAATTTTAGGGAGACCCATGATTTGAATAAGAAACTAAAACAATTATTCGAAGAGGACCAACATGACCTTAGAACAATGCCCCACGATAGAATAGAACGTGATAGAGAAAGGCGAAATGAAGTTAAATTTATTCTTGATAATGGTGGTGCTACAGTTGCAATTGATTTTATTCATGCAGCTATTATCTATCAACATGGTGAAGCATTGGAAGATTGGTGGCAAGCATACAAATTAAGTGTAAAAGCTGTTAAATTAGGTTTTCAACCAAAATGGTTAGCGGCTGTTGCAATGGATAGGTGGTTATTACGTCAAGGTAAACCCCTTAAATATGGTAATCAAGTAATCCCTTTTGGTGATGTTTATCGAATCCCTCAATTAGACCAAAATACAACAGATGAAGAAAGACATAAATGGGATGTTCCATCGTTAGTAGAATTATTTTCTTTTCAAAATCTTCGTGGATTTATGAGTTATGAGATTGTCAGTACACTAGAAAATGAAAATCTAAAAGTAAATGTTATAAAGTTAGAAAGACACCCTGCACATAGCCCTCCACTTAGCGGTATTCCTTGCGAAACAACAAGTAATAATCGGATCGTTTATGAAAACTCATATGGTTGGAAATGGGTAGAAAATAGCAATGGTTCTTTTTATTTAGGGTGGTTACTAATACCAGATGTCCCAGAATTAGCACATGCAGTGGCGGATGAAGGAACACTTACAATGGAGAAAATCTTATTAAATGAGCAATCTTGTATTTTGGTTAAATATAACCAGAGCAAAACCCTTTATGTTAGAAGTAGTAAAGGAATATGGGCTATAACAGGGTTGGATTATAATAATGTAATTGAAAAAGCTTTAAGTCTATTAGCAAGTTCTTCTTGAACAACTGGTGCGTTAATTGGAGAAGGATTAGCGCTTTTTTTTGTTGAAGTTATTAAGCTAACGGTCAGTTTAGCGACAGATAGACATATACAATATATTGTGTTTATCTAGTAGAATGGAGGGTCTAACCATGGGCATTAGAAATTATCTGATTGAAGGCGTTTCCGGCACGGGCAAAACTACTGTCTGCAATGAATTGCAGCGGCGCGGCTACCATGCAATTCATGGTGACCGTGAATTGGCTTATCAAGGCGATCCGGAAACTGGTACACGGACGGATGGCGCCACGCACGAGCACCACATTTGGCATGTAGATAAAGTAAAAGCTTTGGTCGCCAAACAAAATGAGGCGGTAACATTTTTCTGCGGTGGTTCTAGGAACTTTTCGAAATTCATAGATCTATTTGACGGCGTGTTTGTCCTAGAGGTTGACCTTGACACATTGAACCGGCGGCTTGACGAGCGACCGGAAAATGAGTGGGGCGGAAAGAAAACGGAACGGGAACTCATTGTGCGATTGCACCAAACGAAAGAAGACATTCCGAAAAACGGAATTATAATCGACGCCACCGCACCGATCGAGCACGTCGTTGACGAAATCATCCGTTTAAGCGAAGAAAATAAACGCCAACGACAGTAACTTACGCTCGCCAACGAGAGCTTTACTTTAAGAAGGGATTCCACAGAGATCCCATCTTTTTCATCTTCTACTAACGAGGTAGGTTAGTTCAACAATAGTGAGAAATTAGAAATGGAAAAAATAATATTTTATATTTACCGTAAGCTTAAAAAATAATGGATTTGGAACTAACTGAGAACGATAGTTCAATAAAAGAGAAGTTTCATCAACAATTATAATCTTTCTATTAACTATAAATGTATTTAAATAAATCTTTTTAAATATTCGCCAAATATTTTGTTCATGACTTTGGGGGTGTTTTCTAAATAAACATTAATTTGTTCAATGTTGGATTTGAATTTATCAGAGTTTCTTTCATCTGTTGGAAAATCAGATATTCCTTTTATAATAATGCACTCAACATCATTCTTCTTACAGATATAAGCAATTGCACCCGCTTCTGTATCGGCTATTGTTATTTCGTTTTCTTTAAGTTCTAAATAGTCCTTCCACATAACTACTGCTTTATCAGCAGTGCCAATTGTTCCGGTATAAAAATCATTTCCATATTTGGAAAGGTCAATATCGACTATGAAGGATTGTTTAATAAGAGGCTCAATTTCTTTTACTGTGCAATCATATTGAACGGCTTTATCGGGTACAAAAATATCTAAATTACTGAACTTATCATCTATTCCTGCACATGTTCCGGCAACGATTACTTTAGTTAAATTAAATTTAGGAATCATATACTGATTACCACCAACACCATTTACTTTTCTCACACCGGTACTATAAAAAACAAGTTCAGTATCATTAATTGTTCTTATGAAATACTCTCCATAAGGATAAACGAAACGTTCGTTATCTTTTATGCCAAAGTATTCCAACGCCGCTTCATATTCCCACTTCGTTGCTATACTTATTCCTATCATCGATTTATCACCCTACAAATATAATTTGTCACTATTATTCACTTTAGCAATTCTAATCCAAATGCATAGAAACGCAAAGATTAGCCAAGAAAATACATTAACTATGGTGGAATTACATAAAAAGTACCTTCATTTTAAGTGATATACGTCTAACATTATACCATATATTGGAATACCCATTCCTTATTGTATCGCTTGAAATTTCGTTCATAGTCGATCGGTGGAAGTGCTTACCGGGGGCGATTCTTTAATAATGAATGATCGCTTTTTCCTTATTGAAGTAACGAAGCAGGGAGTTGAAGAAGGTAAAATATCATTTCCAAGAATAAATATTAATAACGACTTTATGAATTAGGAATTGATAGGGGGAAAGAAGTTCTTGACTCCTATTAGCTGGTTTAATCGAAGAAGGTTTTACGCTTTTTTGTTGAAGTTATTAAAATAATTAGAGGTTAATTGAATAAAGACATCTCGGTTGAATTGCTTTGAATTAAGTAAATGACATTAGTAGGACAAAACTTGGATAATGAAATTTTAAGTTTTACGGAAAGAACAATACAAGAATCGACCAATCCATCTTTGTTTTTCTGAATTTTATCTTTGTCTTGTCTACACTTGTTTTAATTTACTATTGATTTGCCAAATGAATGTAACGGCAAAACGGGGCCAAATCCAGAGGGGCCCCGTTTCCGTATGTGGAAGAAAAAATGATGACAAAGCAAAAGGGTAAAATGGATAAAGGCTGTGATTTAGAAAATAGTTTTGTCCATCTTCAGTAAAGCTATCCAACTCCTATTCATTCATCAATCTTCTAAGTGAGTGAAAATATTCCTCTTTTCACTCGCCTATTGCAATATTCGCTTATCTTTCTACCAATTCTAGCTTCTCACCATTCGGACCATGAAAAAAGGCAATTTTAACATTATCATTTAAAATGGTTCGAGGTTCTTCATCTATTAATTTGACACCTGCTTCCTTAAAGCGTACGAGTTCGGCTTCAATGTCTTCAACAGTAAAGGCCAAGTGGTTTACGATTCCTTCGTTTTCAACCTGAACGCCAAAAACAAGTTCAATCTCTACACTTGGCTGCTCTGGAAAATATAAAAAGGCCAGCTCAACAGTGTCATTTAACCACTCTCTATTTCTTAATTTTAAACCAAGGATGTTTTGATAAAACGCTAAAGACTCGTCCATATCATTGACCATAATTCCTACATGTTCCATTTTCATAATGTATTCCTCCCAACCAAAAATAGTATGTATCGTACTTTTATATAATAGTCTATAATTGACTATTCCGATAGTGGAAAAATTCAAATTATAGATGTTCTGGATTTTTTTGATCTAGGGGGAGACTCGGAGTAATTAACTTAATAAGCGAAGACCGGGAGACCCATATGAAATTTCACCTGTTAATCTTTATACAATCGAGTGCATGGTCAAAAAAGATGAATTCTTTTTGCTGAACTTATTGTACTAATGGAGCAGGTTTGTTGAACAAAAAGAATTTGTTAAATATTTTTTGAGTGGCTCATTCTATAAAAAAATTTGATAATATAAAGATGTAAAACCTGGAAAAGAGGGGTTACTTATGTTGTATTATAAAGAATCTCCAACACTAATAGGAAAAAGAATTTCCTTAAAAAATATAAATCCAGATATAGATAACAAGCAGTTTTACAATATGTTTCTTGAACCAGATATGCATTTATGGACAGGTAACAATATTCCAAATAATGAACTTTAAACATTCGAGCTTCTTTGCAAAAGAGAAGTATAAATATAGTTGAATTGAAACAAAAAAGCCATATCAATGATAAGACTTAAGAAGGGGTCTTATTCAACTAAAGCATGCTTTAGTTCTATATCAAAAAAGGAATTTCACAACAGTAAAATAAAGCCCCCTATAATGGAATAACTGTAAAGCTAATGAAGCTTTTTTAAAAGCCACGTTTCCCTGCCCAAGCTCCTTGCATTTTATTAAGGAATACAATTTGCCCAATATGATATGCGTCGTGCATTGCTAAACTCTTCAGTTCAAGCACTAATGAATGATCTTCTCCTGGAATCTGTCTATACAAATCTTCATGTTCTGATTTTGCTAGTATTTTTCCAAGTTCACGATGAACATAAAAGTATTCTTGTTTTGTTTTCTTCCAATTTTCTAACGTCTCAGTTGGTAATCGAAATGTAGATTCATTATTTTCTGCCTTTGGTTCATTAGCTGTTTCACCAAGAAATCGCATCAGAAATCTCTTTTCATTGAAAAGTAAATGACAAACTAATTCCCAAATGGAATTCATTGGCCCATCAGCTGGTTTCCAAATTGCCTGTTCAAAAGTGATGTCCTCTAGCACTTTTTCAAGTGGTGGAAACCAGTCTTCTTCATCTAAGCAGCTTGCCCATTGCTGTAACAAAAGTGTTTTTACATCCATTTTCTAATCCCTCCAATTTAATCCCTTTACTAGATAATCCGGGTTGGTAAAAATTCAATTGCGGCTTGCTGTAGAGAGTTCTCTAATTAAGGTTGTCTTCCCAATTCTTTTAACTTCTTTCTTGATAAAAGTATTTTTTTTCTTCCAGCATAACTACACAATTAATTAATTTATATTTCTATCTAAGATAAAAAAATCCTTTAATTATTCAACTTTACTGCCATTTAGTTGGATTAGGATAATTGATAATTATTCTACAAATAGCAATAAATTTCATTTACTAATATTTTATTTTATAAAAGCAACAAACTTTGCAAAAAGACATTTTTGCTGGATATCCCTTTCATATTGTTGAAGTGTTTTGCCCTTTGGTAATTTGCCGCCAAAGAAATATTGAACGTGGAGATAGAACCGAGGATCTATCAGATTGGCAAAGCAAAACTATGGCAAAAGATATACCATACAATTATGCTGTCAACACATATTTAAAATTCTCCTGAGGAATGTGCAGGTTCTATTCTAAAAGGTTTGTTTGGAAATCCGAAGTTTAGCGTATACGAAGTACCTTTATGCGGTTACTGCCTAAAAGCAATGTTATGTCATAATCAAGAAAGCTATTCATAGTGATTTGCAGAAGAGACTACTTTGATCTGCCCGTCATTAAGGGTGGCTTTTTCTTTTCAATGGGAGCCAAATAATGAGATTTACAGATTGTTTTTTTTTGAAAGAAGTGTTTTGCTTTTACAACTTCCTTTGGAATGTAAAAAGGATTGAAGATGCATTTAATAATAAAGTAGTAAATTTGCATATTTTTACTAGTGATATTTAGAGCATCCTATATCTGTTAATGGTTGCAAGAGTTAAAGAAGGGTTGTTGCAGCAGCGCTCTTTTCTTCTTGTGCGAAGGGCAGTATAGTTGAAGAGTGTTGTTTAACTTGTGTTCAACAATCGGGCAAAAATAAATTAAGAAGGTAGACTCATTATATTTAAAGGGGATATGCACTAATGAAAAATATTTTTGATCATATGTATACAGCAGAAGTTTTAAAGCGTATTGACAAATTGAGTCCAAATTCTCAACAACAATGGGGAAAAATGGATGTTGCCCAAATGCTAGCGCATTGTTCATCTTTCCAAGACATTGCAATGGGAAATTCTTTTCCACCAAGGAGTTGGTTAGGAATAATAGTAGGGAGGTTTGCAAAACAAATAATTTACAATGACAAGACATTGCCCCATAATATGTCTACTATTCCAACTATTTTGATTGCAGATGATAGAGATTTTGACACAGAAAAAGAGAAGCTTAAGCAAAAAATTATCACATTCCAAAATAATGGACCAGAGAAGTGCACAACTCATCCGCATCCTTTTTTTGGAAAACTCACTTCTGAGCAATGGGGTAAAGGAATTTACAAACACCTTGACCATCATCTTAAACAATTTGAAGTTTAAACATTGAAAAACAAAATGAAACGATGTGCATCGTTAGTTGAAGAAAGTATCTCTATGCCTAATTACTATCTATTCTCTTTCATAAGATGAACAATGCTTTGATATATTCTCAATTACTATTTGAAACAATCAACAGTATGTCTTTTTGTTTTTGTAAGATCTATTGTTTTGCTTTAAACGGGCGCAATTGTTGAATAAGCTTCCCTTTTCTTATGATGCGTTAATCGAAGAAGGATTAACGTTTTTTTTGTTGAAGTTCTTAAACTAATAAAGCAGTTTAATTGAAGAATTTTGTTAGCAGATCTTTATTTAAGGAAGGAGGCACTCGTTTGTTTTTATATCATATGTTCATTCAAATTGATATCGACGTAAATATAAGTTCCCAAACGGTTTTAAAGGAAGGATTAAATCATATGACGGCAACCAAATGGTATTCAAATAGCGCTAAATTATTTCCAGAATTAACAGATCGTTTCAGACCAGCAAATTTACCAAAATGGATTGATTTTGAAGTTGCTTTCAAAGCAGATTTGGAAGGATATGAAAAACCTTACTATCGATTTCCTGTGTTTAGTGATAAAATTTTAGTTTTTAACCAAGATATATCAAGTGATTTATTTGCTTATATTGAAGATATATATGATGGTAGCAAATGGCGTTTTGTCGAAGGATTACCTTCAAAGGAAGATTTAATGAAACATTATTGGGCTAGTATGAATACTCTAGATGAGTTTTTGAAAAACAAGCCTTTTAATAACCCTGAACTTTATATTTTTGAACCAGTTCCAGCACAGTTAATTGACTATATAGAGTAAATTCTTGTTCAACTAAAAAGGCGTTAATCGAGAAGGATTAACGCTTTTATTGTTGTTATTATCCTTAAGGCAGGTTAGTTCAAAAGAAAAATGATTTATATGGTAAAATTAGGGCATTAAATTCATTTGAAAAAGAAGGTAACATAATGGAGTTCTTAACTGGAAAATTGATATTTATAGCTTTGTTTGTTTTTATCATCCATTCGATAGAAACGCTAGCTTACGCTGTAAGATTGTCAGGTGCAAGAGTTAAAATGATAGCTTCAGCTTTATCTCTCTTTAACATAATGGTCATGGTTTCAAGATTAGCGAATATGATGCAACAACCCTTCACTGGTAGTCTAATTGATACTGCTCCAAAAAATAACGCTTTGGAGTTTGTTGAAACTCAATTTCGAATTCTCATAGGTGCATCAACGGTTGGAACAGTTTTTGGGATAATTCTACTTCCTACGTTTATAGCTTTATTTTCAAGAGCAATCATTCACTTATCAGAGGAAAAAGGATCTGTACCTTTCCTTATTAAAAGGATATTTTCTTTACAGTACATAAAGCGTGCCATAACACATTTTAGTCTACCTAAGTTTACATATTTGCAGGATACAAGAGTTAAAGATATACCCATTAGACTATTTTGTGTAAATATGATAATTACTTCAATCTATACAATCGGTGTTTTGTCTGCACTATACGCAGCTTTATTAGCTCCCGAAAGGCATTCTGCAGCAATTATGGCATCAGGATTAATAAACGGTATAGCAACAATACTTTTAGTTATTTTTATTGATCCAAAAATATCTGTAATAGCAGACGATGTTGTTAATCAACGAGGAAGTTACAACAAGCTAAAGAATATGTCATTAATGATGGTAATTTCAAGGTTGTTTGGCACAATACTTGCTCAATTGTTGTTCATCTGGGGAGCAAGATACATAGCTTGGTTTACAAAATTCATAGTGTAAATGTTTTCAAGGGGGACGATTCTTATAGAAGGAGAAGTGCCCTTTTTGTTGAAGTTTTTAAACTAAAAGCAGGATAGTGTAATAAGGAATTTTATTAAAGGAATTTTATTACAGATGGCGAACTATAAATTAGGTAGGAAATAGGTAAATAAAATTAAGGAGCTAAATGGATATGGAAGATGTGATACGAAAGATAGATTATAGCAATTATTTTTGGCAAGATGATAAAGTTAGGTTGCGTGCTATTCAATCTGAAGATTGGGAAGGAGATTATATAAGTAAGTTTGATACTCCTGCTCGTCGTTTATTGGAATGTGCTATTGAGCTGCCTCCTACAATCTCAGGTTCTAAAAAGTTCGTAGAGGAAAATGCAGATTTTGCTTCAACAAATGGAAGAATAATGTTTACTATAGAGAATTTAGAAGGTAAGAATATAGGTGGTATTAATTTAAATAGTATCGACGAGAGAAATGGAACATTTAGTATTGGAATAGTTATTGATAAAGAGTATCGTGGGAATGGATACGGTACAAGTGCAATGAGAATTCTTTTAAAGTATGCTTTCCTTGAACGAAGACTTAATAAATTCAATGACTATGTTCTTGAAGGAAATGAAGGATCTGCTAAGATGATGAAAAAACTTGGCTGTGTTCAAGAAGGTGTTCGTCGACAAGTTGTATATATAAACGGACAATATTTAGATTTTATTTTGTTCGGATTAACAAAAGATGAATTTGTTGGAATGCTAAAAGAAGAAGGTACTTTTTAAAAGGTAAGCGATTCTTCAATATGAAGGTTGCTTTTTCTTACTAAAATACATTGTGAAACATTGCGCTTTAACGAACGGGTGCGTTAATCGAAGAAGGATTAACGCTTTTTTTGTTGAAGTTATTAAGTTAACGAAGGAGGATAGTTGAAGAAGTTGTTTATTAGCTTCACTATTGACACAAAAAGTGAAAAAAAAGCGTCACTTAGACGCTTCAATTAAGAATTATATTATTTTTCTTCAGAACTTTTAAGGTGTAAAGGAGGAGGAATTAACCATCCTTTTTCCTTATTTAATTTTAAAAATTTTCCACCTAATAGAGCCTTTGCGGCATGAAATTGTCCGAACATCATTCCGATATCCTCGCGAATGCTCTGGCCCATTAATTGACTACAAGCAACTAAACCAGCTGCTATATCCATGGAAACAGCTGCACTAATTTCTGGATCCATAATTCTTGCCCCCGCTGGGATGCTTTCAAGATCTGCTGCTGGTCGGTCAGGAGGTGAAGGAGGTGGAACAACACCATTAGAAATTAATAATTCTTCGGTTTGAATAATTTCTTGTTTTAATCCCTGCATAGAATCTTCCAGAAGTCTTTTTAAATCTCTGTCACCAGTGTGATTTATTAAAATTTGATATCCAACAAGATGACCTTTTGCAGCTAATAGATAACTCCAGACACCAAATACTTCACCATAGTGCATGGGTTCAACTTGTGGGTTTCCACTTAAAATTCCCATAGTAGCACTCCTTATCATATTTATTTCCTCCTTAAAAAGGAAGTATTTCCAATGATTAGTGTGCGACTATTTGTCGGAAATATTCATTTGTCTGTAAAAATTAATTATGAACAGTTCGAGGAAATTGTGTATTAGTAAGATGTTCCTAGTTAACTAAAGGAATAAGTAAGGTTGAAGTTGAGAAAAAATGCACTTAAACTAACTAGGGCGATTCTTATATAAGGAATTGTGTTTTTATCATCATCGTGTCTTAATAATTTGGTCAATGTATAATTGACAGATGATGTGTAGTAAACAACTAAATTTAATTAAAAACAAAAGCAATAATTATTCATCTCTGAAAAAGAAACCAACAATAGTGTCATTCGCATCATACCATTTGTCGATGATCTCATTTGTGTTTAATGAAAAGATATCTTTTAGAAACTCCATCTCAAGTGAATTTTCAGGTGAAGATTTCATTTCTAATAAACTTTCTTTTATTGTTGATTGTTTTCTATCCTTAGCGGAAAAAGGGGATGCTATAAGAATTTGTGCAAGTATTTGATGATTAAGTTCAGTAAACTTCAATGCTAATTCCTCCTTTTAAAGAAACATCTTTCGAAGAAATAAACTTTTCATACATTATGTGCAATAGATGAGATAAAAAGACGCTCAAAATTACAGAGTATCGATATAACTTAAATTTGTTTATCTTGCTTTTCGAGCAATTCGATAATTTTATCTAACTTTTTATTAATATCACTAGGATCACTATTATTCGCCTTAGTATTAATAAGCATTCTTCTAATAAATAGTGCGAATGAAATAACTCCCAAGAGAAGTAATAAAATTCCTATAGATTGAGCAATAAGAATATCAATCATAAATAAAATTACCTCCAACTTTTTGGATAATTATACCATAATAATCTTGATTAGGTGTGTCACAGTACGAATACAATATGCAGTAGCTTGGGAATTTCTAGAGCAAAAAAAATACGCTCTTCTTAATTAATTTGGATCAGGCTGTGAAGGATTGTACTTAAGCTAACGAGCAGTTTAGTTTAATAAGGAATTTGAATACTTTTACGAATTATTGTTTAATATATTCAATACAAAGTAACAACGGAATAACCTTATTCGTAAAAAAAGCTAATATCCATTAAAATAAAAGAGGCTAGAATTTAATGAAAGAAACAAACACTAAGTCAATATTAGCTTTAATATTAGCGATTTTGTCTTTTTTTGTACCAACAAGAGGTATAGTATTCGCTACAATTGGTGTAGCAATTGCTACTATTAGTTTTGTTTTATCAATAAAAAGTTTAGAAGAGATTAGAAGATTCAAGCAAGTAGGGAAATGGTTTGCTCGCTCAGCTTTTATCTTTAGTATTGTATCCGTATTATTGCACTCGCCTAACTCATGGAGTATTGACAAGATACTTCCGTAATACCCTTTTTTGGTATTCTGTATTTAATTCTATGTAGGAATTATGAACTTTGTAGAAATGTTAGTAAAAAGTGGATTTAATCCTGAAAGAAGGAATAAATCAGGACGAACTTCAATGGATTTTGCAAAGTAGATAAACGATTATAAATTGAGAGAAACTCTTAATTATTGTATAGGTTCAATATAATTTAATTCTTCACAATAATATTAGATCTTGTTGAACTAACTGGCAGCGTTAATCGAAGAAGGATTAACGCTTTTTTTGTTGAAGTAATTGTATTATAGGGGCAATATATTGAAAGAAGATTTAAGTATTGTGACTCAAAAACATCTAATGTATAATACAACACTTGTTTTTCTATTGTGATTTATTAATCTATTAAATAAATGACCCATATTTAATGTGAAAAGATCACAAACTCGAAATTATATAGTATTTAAGAATTAAGAAGTCAAACATTTACCTATGTAGAAAAGTGAGTTTATATCATAAAAGGGGAACCAATTCATGATTAGAAGATTGATTAATTATCTATCAGTACGATTATCTAAAGTGAAAAAGCTTGATATTGATTTAAATGAATATTTTCCATTAACAGTTAATGATTTTAAGGAATACAAAGGGATTTATACATCAAAACAAGATAATTTTCCCTTTATATGCCTTAGTGAAAACATGAAAATGCTAGATTTTGAAGGGAAGAATACAATATTACAAAACCGAACATATATAAATGGTGAAGGCTCTATTTTGATTTCAGATGAGCTTGTCATAGGAAATAGCAAAGGTAAAGTTTATGAGTATAGCCGATACAGAAATGGAAAACAAACAGTTCATCCAGTTCCGATGGTTTATATAGATACATATAAAAAAGGCTTGTATCCAAACAACGTTTTCGTATTTAAATCGTTTAATACACAGTTTATAAATGACAAAGAAACGCTGTGTTTATTGGTAAAAAAAACATTTTATTCTGGATGGCGATTACAAAGGATTGAAAGATTGTATCTTTTAAAGGGCGTTGGGATGGTAAAATACGAAGAAGAATCCTTTTATCCTTATAAATTTAAGCTCTCTTACAAAATATCTGAAGAAAATAGTGGTTATAGAATAATAAATAATGATATTTTTGGGAATTTATTATATAACCCCAGCTCAGAACAATTATCTGGAATGGTTCAAATTGCTTTTGACCATTGGGTGAACCTCATTATATCAACCGGAGCAGGATATAAAGAAGATTCAATGCTTAAAGTAGAGGGGATTTTAAATGACCTTATTAAAATGGAATACCCTCTCAGACAACAAATATCCGAGGAATTATTAGTCGTATATAACGATGAATGGAGCGAAGGAGAAGTTATTACTTCAAAAGAATTTGCGGAAAGAATAAGATTAAATACCATTACACTATTTGATGATGGAAGTATTGATACTTATTTCGATGATGGAGATCTATTTTGGGGGCATACAATTCTAGCAAAAGCTCGAACATGTTGATGTAATTCGTTAATTTATGTAAAAGTGTTGCTAAATATAAGAGGAATTACTTCGATACAATATAGTAGTTAATCAAGAAATAAAAAAGAGTTATTGATAATGGGTAATTAAATGTAAGATATCGATTATATCAGGAGTTGCAACTGCAACTCCTTTTATTATTAAGCTAACGGGAAGTTTAGTTCAACAAAAAATGTTAATGGAGGTAGATTTTATGGATTCTAATTATAAATGTTTTATTGATATTCATTTCAGTGGTGGAGATATTCAATTTGACGTTTCAAGTGACACACAGTTATTTAGTTTCAAATCAGGTATAGGTTTTGTAGCAATCCCACATTTTTTCTCTACGCTTTCCTTTCTATATAAGGGGGAAATAAGTGAGGCAAGATTGGATTGTCACGGAAACTCTGATTATTATATATTTTCCAGTGATGGTTTAAACCTTTTTATTGAACATATAAGCCATTGTCCAGATGGTATATTAAAATATCAATTTAAGCTGAAAGAGTATATCGAAGTTATTTATACAGAATTTCAAAAATATCTGCAACAACTTGAAAAGGAAGGAATATTACCTTTAAAAACTCAAGACTTTGCTCATCCATTAGGTGATGATGTATTAAATGCTTTTTATGATTTTTCATCCCTTTTTAGCCGTTAATTTTATAAAACTATTTACGTTGTTCAACTAATGGGGGCGATTGTTAAAGAAACAAATGAAAAGAATATAAGAATGGGCTCAAATGAACTGAGCCATTCTTTGTGATAAAAAACGGAACCCGTTATACCTTTTAGGGGTTTTTTGTTCATACAACATCTTGTTTACCGGGCTTTCTGTTTTATAATGTCTTGCCAATGTGGAGGAAGATCATGTGTTTCAAGATGTTCAAATTTCTTTAATTTAATTTGGCTAGGAATTATTGTTGGAGCAATTTCAAAAATCAGTCTGTCTTTTCCTACAGAAATATGTGCTCCAACCACTGGTGTAGTTTCTAATGTTATTAAAAAATGAAAGGTACGGAACCCACCAATTCTTTTTACATTTACGATTTCAACTTGGTAAGGATAGACCGATGGCGAATAAGTTAGATATTCAGAATAATAATTGCTCACCGCAGTATCTATTTCTGGACCTAATAAAAGCATTAATATATCATTGACCATCATTTCTTTTGTATCTTTAGGTGGCGTTGTACTTTCATGTTTCCACCCTGTCAAAAGCCAATCAAAAAACTCAGCTGATTTCAATCGAAGCTTTTGATTCTTTTGGGTAAGTATGACATCACCATCTGCCAGCGTACAAAATTTTGATTGATTTTGAATATAGCAATTATATGCAGGTTTTACTATAGCAACATCACCGTTTTTCATTTTAATTTTTAAAACGGCAATCGGAGTTTTTTTATATACTAATTCTGATGATTCTTTTACAGGGCTTGCTGTGTTAATCCATTCAATCACTTTTTGTATGACGAATACTTCAATACCATCATTTTCATTGAAAGTTCGTGTTCCTCCGGAAGTGCGGTTTATTTGCATTGAAGCTACATCCTCCAATTTCATTAGGCCATTTGCCTTTACTAGTTGAACCGGGAGAAAAATTCCAGTAAAGAACAGGAATAATATAACTAACTTTTTCATTAATTTTTCACCACCATTGCAGTGCTCAAATACTTCTTATTATTTTTCCTCAATAGAAAAACTTGATGATTGCCATTCTTTTGTAATTAAGATATAAAAAAGCAACTCTGAGAGCTGCTTTTTTTAGTTATCTGGAAGGATATAAGCAATAAGATTAAAAAAGATAAGAAGCAATAATAATCACTACAAAATGTAAAGGAGTTGTATACAGATAATAAAGTTGATTAATTTACAATAAAGTCGTTTGAAAAATAATAAAGGCATTTAAAAAAATGTGAGTCATTTTATTCAACAAACGGGCCATTTAATGGGATAAGGCTTAATGAACTTCCTGTGGAGTGAAAGAAGAATAAAATTTAATCTCGTGAATTTAAAGGAAATTATAAAAGTTTTATAGAAAATATTTAGAAAGTTCGTTTTATAGGGAGGGATTTCTGAATGGCAAAATTGATTTATCATATTGCAATTACACTTGACAATTTTATTGCAGATTTGAATGGAGTAGCAGACGATTCTATATTTTTAAACGAGGGTGATCATGTTACAGATTTCATATCTGATATTCAGCAATATGATGCGGTATTAATGGGGGGGAAAACATATGAATATGGCTTTCAATTCGGTCTTAAGCCTGGTGAGCCTAGCCCTTATAACTTGAAGCATTTTATTTTCTCAAACACAATGCAGTTTGAATCAAACGATGAAGTGAAATTAATTAAAAATAACACGCTAAGCTTTATACAAGATCTCAAAATGAAGGAAGATGGAAAGTTGTGGCTCTGTGGTGGAGGTAACTTGGCGGGTTCATTAATTCAACATAAACTTATTGATCAATTAGTCTTAAAAGTTAACCCTGTAATGATTGGCACGGGGATACCTCTATTTGGCAGTGTTAAACCTAGTTTGAATTTGGAATTAGCTGATATGAAACAATATTCGAACGGAGTCCTTAAATCAACGTATAATATCATTTATTCTTAGCAGGTAAATGTGAAAATCAATTGTTGATTGATCCTTTAGATTTTTTAATATAAGAGGAGTAAGAAGATGGAATTACATACCCAAAGACTAAAAATCGTTCCTTGCACAGATGAATTATTATCAACGATTTCAACAGAAGAATACAAAATAGGCCCTCATATAAAAATGTTTTTGGAGAAACTTAGAGAGGATTCTACTGAATTAGGTTGGGGTGTATGGCTAGTTATCAATAAAGAAAGCAATACGATTATTGGCGATATTGGATTTAAAGGTAAACCTAATTCAGAAAATACGGTTGAAGTAGGATATGGAATTATAAACAAAGGTTTTGCAACTGAAGCCTTAAATGAAATTATTAATTGGGCGTTTACACATGATGATGTAGATAAAGTAGTGGCTGAGTGCCTACATGATAATATTCCATCCATTAAAGTGTTAGAAAATTGGAACAGTGAATGAAATGTTAAAATGGGAATTAAAAAAGGTGAGATGAACTCAATTTAATTATCTTAATAATAGAGCTATTTTTACGGAAATTAATGAGAAGTCTTTGAAGCTTTACATTGCTTAATAGAAACTCAAGGCGGTAAATAATAATTCATTTTTTAATCGCAAAAGAAAATCAAATTACAAAATAAACTTATTCAATAAAAGGGCGCAATTCTGTAGTAAGAATTACGCTCTTTCTTTATGTTAAGGGCCAGATTGTTGAACAATAAGGTTTCAGTTTGTATTTCTATAATGGTTCAAACTACACTTAAGTGTCTTTAACTTGTTAAGATTGCATGATATGGTTCCTCTATCACGCAGCCCTACAGTTACTCGTGTTTGACAAGCAACCGTAGAGCTGCTTATAATTGATAAATTTTATATTTTTAAATTTAATGGTCTTAGTCCGGTGGTATATCGAACTAAGGCCATTGTCTATTTTTATATTATCGACTTGACAGAGTGCAGTTTAAAATGAGGGGATTCCGATTATATTTTGCAGATATGTTAATCTTGCGCCGCTCCAGACATTATCCTCAAAGATAAAGTCCATCAGAAGTCTCCTTTTTAGGTTTCAAATTGACAAGCGCAATATTAAGCACGACAATGATCATTCCTACGATAAGATTAATTGTAACTGCTTCATGTAGAAATAAGGAACTCCCTAAAATAGCTATAACAGGGATAAAAAAAGTATAAGTTGATACTTTGCTTGCCTCCCCCGAACTAACCAGTGTAAAGAAAACAAGCCAACGAAAATAAACGGTATGTTCCATGAAATGGACGACCAGCTTTCTATTCCCGTTCCAACTGTAAGTAGAAACAGCCCCCCAATAATAATATGAAACGTAGTTAGCCAAATTCCATCAACTTTTTGGGCTGTTTTTTTCATATACACCGTACCTAACGCAAAGAAAGAGAAGTAGTAGAAATTTGACTAACACTAGGGAGTTAAATTAGTTATTTATTCTAAAATAATTTAAGATTGTGAGGGAATGTACTTAAAGTAATGGGCAGATTTATTGAAGAAGGATATTTTTCTGTTTTAAGCGAATTAGAATTTCAAACAAACCTTACACGAATACAGGTATTGAAAATAACAGGAACATAGGAGGTATGAGATATGAAGATCAATAGAATAGATCATGTGAGTATAAACGTAAATGATCTTTCAGAGGCTAAAGAGTTTTTTCTTGATTTAGGACTTGAAGTGCAAGCGGAATGGGAATTGGATGGAGAACAGTTGGACAGAATAGTTGGGCTTAATGATGTTAAAACGGCATGTGTAGGATTGGGGATGCCAGATGGTCAGGCATGGATAGAGCTTGTCAAATTTTATACGCCGTCAGATGAAAAAGATATTCAGCAACCTTTTGCAAATACGCTGGGTATCCGACATATTTGCTTTGCTGTTGAAGATATTGACTCTATTGTTGCAAAATTGAAAAAGAAAGGCACGGAAATCTTTAGTGAGATACAGCAATATGATGAAAGTTATAAGTTATGTTACGTTCGTGGTCCTGAGGGAATTATTTTAGAGTTGGCGGAGAAAATCAGATAAATATTGAATGGGACTTTAAATGATTTAGATCTCCAACTTTAAAGATTTCTACTTAAACTATCAAGGGCGTTAATCGAAAAAGGATTAACGCTTTTTTTGGTGAAGTTATTGTACTAAAAGGCAGGATGAATCAAGAAGATGAATCCTTTGAAACCATTGATATTCAATACCACTATTAAACCGAGGAGGTGTTGTTATGAAAATGAGATGTTTTTAATACTTGTTGCGATATTAAATGTTTCTGCTTGTGGTCAAAAAACTCTTAATGAAGAACACAAAGTATTTTTATTCAACAAAGGTTGGTTAATTAAAAAGTCTATCGAAGTTGAAACCTATATATTAGATATTCCTAATGAAATGCTTAGTAATTATGAAGCGAGTGGTATTGCATTTTTGAGTGAGTATTTAGGAGAAGAAGTTACACAATATTCCTATGAGTTAAAAGAAGAAGATGTTGAAGGAAAACGTTTGAAAGCAGTAGTATTCGAAGCAGAAGAGATTATTGGGGGTTATGGAATTCTTCCAAGTTGGACACCCGGTACATTTAATTTGGACGATAAAGAACGTCTAATCAATGATCAAATGATTAAACAATAAAATTCGATAATGGTTAGAAAATAAGTTCTTCTTTACCTACAGGGGCTACTCTTAAAAATCAGGCTGCCATTTGCCATCTTTTCTTATTCTACTAACGGGGCAGTTTAGCTTAAGTACATTTCTTCACAAAATTTAAAAAGAAAATTTTCCTGTTTTTTTATAACAGCTTAACGTGGATTCAGGAATATTGAACTTCGCTATCTGCTAATTGAATTCTTTTTCCTCTGTAGACCTTTAAATTTCGAAAACAATCGAAAACAATCATTCAATCTTCTTTTCATATAGAAAACTTATTAAGAAACATGCACTAGAAAAAATTTAAATCATATATAGGAGATATCCCGTTTGAATGCTTGAGGAGGATATTATGAAACCTATGTTACCTAGTGAAAAATATTTCGGTAATTTAGAACTGGTTTATGCATTTTATGGGGCTATGCCTACAGGTGTTACTGTTTCAGAAACCGGTCGTATTTTTATTTGTTTTCCGAAATGGGGAGACGATGTTAAATTTACGGTGGCGGAAATTGTTGAGGATAAATTGCAGCCTTATCCTAATTTACAAACCAATTTGGTTAACCCCGAGAATATCACAATGACTTTCATCAGTGTCCAAAGTGTAGTTGCTGATGGAAGGGGAACGCTCTGGATATTAGATACAGCAGCACCCAATTTTTCTGAACCTATTAAAGGGGGGGCAAAATTAGTCGCTGTTGATTTAGAAACCAATACAATAAGAAAAGTATATACCTTTACAGAAGATGTTGTCCTGCCTACAACTTATCTGAATGATGTCCGTTTAGATTTTCGTGTTGGAAAAGTAGGTTATGCCTATATAACGGATTCTTCTTCAAGAGGACCAGGAGCTATTATCGTCGTAGATTTATCAAATGGAAACGCGTTTAGACGGTTAAATGGAACAAATTCAACTTCACCCGATCCCTATTTATTACCGAAAGTAGAAGGTCAAATTTTAATGAATCGAAACAAAGACGGTTCAACTTCTCCATTTAGATTGGCGTCTGATAGTCTTGCGATTTCTCCCGATGGGAAGATATTATTTTTTGCTCCACTAACCAGTCGGCATTTGTTCTCGATCTCAACAGAAGCCCTGAGAGACAGAACGATACCGGACATGGATTTAACTTATCATGTGGAGTATTGGGGAGAAAAAGGTGCGTCTGATGGAATGATCACCGATGTAAAGGGAACTGTTTATGCTGGAGATTATGAAAACAACAGTATCCGTAAGATATTGCCAAATGGCATAATGGAAACTATAGCACATGATCCGAGAATATTGTGGCCGGATACTTTTTCAATTGGTCCGGATCAATATTTGTATGTAATTGTGAACCAATTACATAGACAGCCTAGATTTCATTATGGAAAAGACTTACGACAGAAACCATATAGTTTACTTCGTATCAAAATTGATGAATTTCCTGCTCCGACCTTTTCATAATAAAAATAGTCAATTAATTGTTTTCATTGTATAGTATAAAACAAACACGAATAAGCAAGAAGTATTAACTTTATTTACTTCTGCTAAATAAACTCAAAATGGTTTAATAGGAACAGTTTATTTGGTGAGTGTTAAACTGTTCCTGGAAATTTTTTATAATGTCGGTAAGTTCAATGCTGTATTGATACTATTTAAATCCAAACTGATCTGTTTGTTTGTATCCCAAGCAAGGTACCATCCTTTTTCTGCCATATATGCGGATATTTGTTCATGCATATCAAGAGCTTCCACTAAATGGCGAGTGAGCATTTCTTTAATTTCCGGTGTTCCTGCCTCCGTAACTGCCATGGCATAATTTCTAATTCCACTTTTAGCTGAAATGAGTAGATCCATGGCAACGACTTGATCCGATATTGCGTCCATGCCAGTTAAAGTTTCAATGATTGGATTCATGTTCATTCATCTCCTAATTTAATGCTTAGCGTTTGTAAGGATAGAAGCATATTCTTGTAATTGTCTCGTAGATACATCAATGTCTTGCTGCATAATATCTTTTAATAGCTGATCTGTAACTAACGCTTTCATCGTTTTGGATTTAGTTAAACTAGTGGTCTTAAATGCAGCCATCTCATGGACCTCAAGAACTTCATGTAAGGCGTACTTCAATTTTTATACCTCCTTCCTCAAGGTTTCAACACGACTTTTATACAATCATCCATTTTTGTGTCAAAAATCTCATAGCCACGCTTTGCTTCACTAAGTGGAAGTACATGACTTACGACATCTCCTGGATCGATTTTTCCCGTCGAAACTAATTCAAACATATATGGCATATAATGAATCACAGGTGCTTGTCCAGTGCGTATATTGACGTTTCGGTTCATAATATCACCCATTGGGAACCCATTATATCTTCCACCATAAACGCCTGTGACCTGGATGTTTCCGCCTTTTCGAACTGCCTGTGAGGCGATGATAAATGCGCTAAACGCTCCCCCTTGAAGTTTCATTCCGCTCGCCAGGAACTCTAAATCAGTCATTTTACCGTCCATACCAACTGCATCAATGACAACATCTGCGCCGCCATTCGTCATTTCTTTTAAATGCATTCCCACATTTTCAAAGTGTTCGAAATTTACAATTTCAACTTTGTTGGTACGTTTGGCGTGTTGCAAACGATAGTCTACATAATCTACGGCAATGACACGCTTTGCTCCTTTTAGCCAACAGAATTTTTGAGCGAAAAGACCAACGGGACCACAGCCAAGAACAATAACTGTATCTCCACCCTTTACGCCTGCATTGTCAACACTCCAAAAACCAGTAGTCATCGCATCGGCAATAACTGCTAACTTTTCATCTGGTTCTTCACAAGTCTCTGGAATTTTAAAATGAGTAAAGTTGGCAAACGGAACTCTTAAATATTCAGCTTGCCCACCTGGATAGCCACCCGTCGTACCAGAATATCCGAAATAGGCACCCATATCACCATTATCATTAGAATTATCACATTGGCTTTCCAAATGGTTTTTACAGTAATAGCATTCACCGCATGCTATATTAAAAGGAATAATGACACGATCTCCCTTTTTTAGCTTAGTCACACCTGAACCAACTTCTTCGACGATTCCCATAGGTTCATGGCCAATAACATAGTTTTCTTGCAGGTTAGGAATCATGCCGTGAATTAAATGTAAATCAGATCCACATATAGCTGTGCTCGTTACTTTAATAATCATGTCATCTGGTTTTTCAATCTTTGGATCTGGAACTTCTTTGACTACAACATTTTTAATACCTTGATACGTTACTGCCTTCATTGGTTACAGCCTCCAGTGTTAGTGTTCATCAGGTGTCCGGTCAAACATACCTTTTCTATTGGTCTCAACAGGAAATAGATTCATTTTGCCAATCATCAATGTATTGTTGGCAGAGAGTTGGTCTAATTGATATTGTTCACTTAGTTCATATGGATGGAACCATTTTTTACTAATCATTAGTTCTGTAATTTCTTGGTGCATGGCAATACCTTGCATTAACTGGTTTCGTAAAAGCCTTCTAACATCAGGTGATGCAGACTCCGTTAATGCAACAGCAATATTGCGCACACCTTCTTTGGCACGAAGAAGTAAATCCATCGCAAATGTAGTATCTGCTAGCTCTGGTACGTGTAGCGCGTTTATAGGGTCTAAATAGTCCTGGTTCAATGATTTGCCTCCTTTTTAATTTATTATTGGTGTTGGCCGGTTTTGAGGAACTGGAGCTTCAAAAGGTGCGCGTTGATAAATTGCCTGTAATTCTCCAAGCGCTTGCATGGATTGTTCAACATCTTTTTGCATTAATGCTCTCAAATCATGATCAAATACCAGTCCTTGCATTAGTTTTGATTTCGCTAAGCATAGGGTTTTAAAATTAATAACTTCATGTAGATCCAAAGACTCATGATCGGCTAATTTTTGATTATCCATTTCTAATTAACCTCCTTATTCTTTAATACAATCAATTGTATTGTTCCAAAAAAGGGGGGGGAAATTCTTTATTTAAAATTGGCAGATTATCTTAAATGGTTGGAATATTCATAAAGAGTTTTTGTTTCTGGAGGTTGTGGTGCTAATACTCAGCATAATTAATGGTTTTTCATTGAAGATATTTAAGTATTTTTTCCTGTTGGCTGGAATTAGTTCAATAGTAAATGCAATAGAAAGTTACAAGCAAAAAGAGCAGAAATTTAAAATAGATGTTGTTGTTTCGATTATTTCAATTCCTAAAAATGGGTTTGTAGAAATCCAAGGCAGTATAGAAGGAAAAAATGTCCTAATAAAAATAATCGATAATGGAATTGGGGTAAGTGAGGAGCGAGTTTAGAAATTAGGTGAGCAGTTCTATAGTAATAAAGAAAAAGGTACTGGTTTAGGTTTAATGATATGTTTTAGAATTGTTCGGGAACATAATGGGTCAATAAAAGTAAAAAGTAAAGAAAATGAAGGTACTACGGTTGAAGGTAGGTTACCAATAAAAACTTGTCAATAGGAAGAAACCTAATGAATTAAACCATATATAGCAGTTAGGAAAAGAATATGCACTAAGGTAATACAACGCCATTAAATGCAAACGAAAAAACCTCCAATGGCTTATTCATTTGTTATAAAATTAATTAGATTGTGAAGGATTGTACTTAAACTAACGGGGGCGTTTCTACAAATGAAATGGTAGCTACAAAGAGGATAACTGTATTTTTGGTTCTGAGTATGAAGCTAAAGAATGGACAGATGCTTTATATCCAGATTTTGTTGCTTATTTGGGTAATCAAATTAATGTAGGATATACAACACCTGATAAAAAAGTAATTAAATATATAGCCTCTGTTTGGCCTCAATGGGCTGATTATAACAATTTACTAGTCGATATCAATACAGATAAAACAAAAATAGGCGACCAAACTATCTATAGAATTTGGACACAGCAGAAGATATGAACAAGGAAAGATTGTGAAGAAATGTACTTTTTCTAAAGTGGGCGTTAATCGAAGAAGACGCTTTTTTTTGTAGAAGTTTTTAAGCTAACGGGCAGGATAGTGGAATAAGGTACCATGTTAGGGAACACTTAAATGAGGTGTGAACTAATGAAAAAATATATTATTTTAATAATGGCATATCTTCTAGTTGTTGCGCCTAATAAATCAGGGGCAACAATTAGCGGGTACTATATAGTTTCGAAGTCAGGTAAGGATGATATAACTATGTATGCCAAAAAAATCGATGACTTATATTATGACTTCAAAATTGACTTTAAGGGAAGGATTGCATCAAGACCTTTTTGGATGAACGTTACAAACCCAACCTATGCCCCGAAAATATATTATGAAGACATCAACCAGGATGAAAAGAACGAGTTAATCATAATCCTGACGAAAGGTTATGGTACTGGTGCTTTAGATGAAGAGGTTTATGTATTTGAAACAGATTCTAATCGATTTGGTGAGGTACTTGTTGATAACCCCCTTGCAGTAGTATTAAAAAATACGAAAACCAGGTTAACACTAACTGCAGCGAAATTAAGTATTGGAGACAAGCAATATGTTGTAAATATAAGTCCAGTAGGTATCAAGCCTGAGAATATATTTAAAGATATATATTTTGGAAGCATTATTAAATATGAGTTAGAAAACAATCACCTTATCGCTAGGTTAGCTGCGCAAGTTTCTCTAGCACACTCTATTGGTGAAGTTATTATTACTTATGAATATCGTGACAAAATGTATCAAGCAAGATCAGTGGACTTTCGGCCCTACAAATAAAGTTTGTGAATAATTGTACATAAGCTAACGGGAGCTTTTCTTGAATAAACAATAGTTGGTATACAATATTGGACGTACATAAAATAAAAAAGCCACTTGGATTGATATTTTAGTGGAATAATCCAGTGGTTACTACAATTAGAATATACCAACAACACTGGTAAAACTGATTAAATATATAAAGTAAGCTTTTTACTACAATAACAATATCAAAAAAGGTACATCTCCTTCTATATGGAGAGCACCCGTTGCTTTAAATAGATTGTTTCACATATCAACTTCTATGGATTGAGTGAAAGTATCTCTTTATTCACTTGAGAGGTGCTTTGCACAGTTGAAAAGTTCACAGTTCCAATCTGAACCATTGTAATTTATTGTTGTCATGGATGTATTATGAAAAAACACATCAATATTTGTAGAAGGGATTAATCCTTTTATTGTATTGCCAATTAAAGCCCCGTGACTTACAACCAATATTCTTTTGCCTTTATAAGTCTTCATAATTTCTGATAGAAATGAAGTTCCTCTGCGGGTTATCGATTTATCATCCTCAATTCCTAGGGATAAACTCTCCCACTTACTTCCCCACCTATTTATTCGCTCTTCAAGAGTGGTTCCTTCTGTCTCACCTTTATGCATTTCTCTTAATCGGTGATCTGTTTGAACGTCCAGACCAAGTGTTTTAGCCAGAATATCTGCCGTTTCTTTAGCTCTCGAAAGATCGCTTGAAAAAATCAGATCCCATTTCTCACTTTTCAATCGACTCGCCAATGCACGGGCTTGTTGACGACCTTCTTCATTTAGTGGTATGTCACTCTGTCCTTGCGCTCTTCTTTCAGTATTCCAGTCAGTTATTCCATGTCTAATCAATACAATTTGAGTCATTATATCAAATTTTCTCCCTTCTCATAACGCCATCATAATTTACGAAAAACTTGAAACTAGTTCCCTATAATGACTTTTTAATCCGACATATATGTTTAATCTGTTAGAGCATACCAACACCATCAGTGTAGCCTATAAAATAATTAAAGCAAACCTTTTAAAATAATGATTATAGAAATGGAACGTTAGGTATTGAACTATCGGGACAGTTATGTTGAATAAAAGAAGATGGAATTTTTAAGGGGGTGGTATATATATATAAAATGGAAATTTGTAATACCAACGTTAATTGTAATCATTTGATATTCTTTATAAGTGGCTATAGATATACGGCGCTAAGTGCTGCCAAAAGTAATACTTTCCTTTCGAAGGATGCAGAGTTGATGGAAAAATATGATAAAGGCTCATCTGTTATTTTTTTATTTAAGAGCGAAAAACAAAAAATATACCAAACCGTATTATATGAAAGGTCAGGTCTGTTTTTCCGCAGTAGTACATCAACTAATAATCCGTATAGTTCTGATTAAATTCAAACAGTTGGAGGTATTAGCTTTACCACCAAAAATGATGCAGCCACATTGCTGAGTGTAATCTCATATGATGAAGAAGTCGCATATATAGAGGCTGGTGTCGAGTCTAACTTAGAAAGAAAGTAAATAAACAAAGGGTAACGTATCTCTTTCTTGTTTCCATTCAGTGAACAAATTGATTTTCTTTACCCAACCGCATTTAATAAATAGGGAAAAAGGCTTTATTATTATGGATACCCCAAAGATACAAATGTATTTAAGAGCGAAGATTTTAAGTGGCATAAAATCGAAGGACAATAAATAAATTTCCTTTTTATTATTGGGGGCAAGACTTAAAGAAGGGTTACTACAGCGACTCTTTTTCTTATTCCAATAACGGGTGCTATTCTCAAAAAGGAGAATAGCACTTTCCTATTAAACTAACGGGCAGTTTAGTTCAATATGCGTTTGATAAATTCTACAGTTCAATTAAACTATTGAAGCTTTTGTGTCGGGAAAGTGGTCTACTTACATAATATTTTGCAACCATTCCTTTCGGGTTCCGTCTAAAGTTTGAAGGGGGTGTGAAGCATCATAGAAAACAGAAGGTTAGAAATGGAACAAATTTTTTATTCAAAAGAAGAAACCGTTGAATGGTTGATGAATGAGTACGGAAAAATGATTGTCAGACTTGCATTTACATATTTAAAACAAGAGCAACTTGCTGAGGATGTTGCGCAAGAGGTATTCATTAAGTGCTATCAGAAGTTAGATACCTTCCGAAATGAATCATCTTATAAAACTTGGCTATACTCTATTACAGTAAATTTATGTAAGGATAGACTAAGGAGTTGGAGCTTTAGGAATATCGTTATCAATAATTACCTCTCCAATAGTAGTATTAGTAAGAAAACTCCCGAGTCGGATTTAATGGACATAGAGTCTAGAAGAGAACTTTCGCAGCTTGTATTAGAATTACCTGTTAAATACCGTGAAGTTATAATTTTTTTCTATTATGAAGAATTAACTTACCAACAAATAACACAGCTATTAGGGATCAGCGATCAAACACTTAAATCTAGGTTGTATAGGGGAAGGAATCTCTTGAGAAAGAAGTTAGAGGGAGGGAGAAGCAATGACTGATATATTAAAAAACTTAAAGGAAGATATGAACGATACTATTTTAAAAGAATTAGATTTCAATGAAAAAAACAAAGCAGCAGTAAGAAAAAGTTTTGGTAACAAATACGTACAAAGTAAGAAAAGATGTTTTCCGCATATGGGGTTAGTATTAAGTGTATGCTTCACCATTTTCTTTATCGGAAGTATCAGCTACTTTGTTTTAAATAGTCTAGGTCTTAATGAACAGGAGAACCTTGCAGTTAATGAAAAGCTAGAAGAAACGAACGAGAAAGAGAAGTTCTCGATTATTGCACAACCTGAACCGAAAGAGAACTTTGAAGATATGTCAAAAGAAGATATATTAACGAGACTACTTAACTCAGTAGATTATTTTGAAACTGCAGCTGGAACTTTTGAAACTTTTGATTCTTATTATGATGGATCAATAAGTAAGACTAAAATAGAGTACAAATATAGTAATAATAATGTAATTGGTGGATATGAAAAAGTAAATGGTTACCCTGATGAAAATAATCCCAATTCAAATTCTGAAGGCTATGAAAATGAGCGTTATTATAACAACAGTACAATATGGATGTTAGATTTAAATCGAAATGAATATGTTTCCCAAAACTATGAGTTAGGTGGTAAAAAAGATAAAGTTATTCCAAATGATGTCTTTCAAATTGATTTATATAAGATATATGATTCAGCAGAAAAGTTCAGAGAAAGGCCACCAGTCAGTGGTAATTTATTCTATTATGAATTTGTGGCAAAATATTTAAGGTATGAAGACCAATGGGAGATTGAAAAACAGAATGAAGAACTACTTGGTCACAATACAATAGTCATTTATGGACATATAGATGAAAGCATCAAAGAGACTAATTATGTGCAGCCAGCTGAAAACAGTTTTCGTATTTGGGTTGACAAAGATACAGGAATCATTATGAAGAATGAAATTTACAACAACACAGGAGATGTAATCAGCTATTTACATCCATCTTCCCTAGTTATTAATAAAGTATATGAAGAGGAAGAGTTTTTACCTATATTAGACAAATATAAAGAAAGACATATACCGAATTTCCCTGTAAATGATGAAAGAGAAAACGATATTGAAGTTATTGAACATGCTGATGCTATTCCTAGTAGTGTACAAAAAGTAATGGAAATTCAACGAGAAACAATTCCGTATTTTTATGAGTTCAATGATACAAAAGTAACAACATTTTCGGCTAGTATTGAGGAGTATAAAGGACAAAAGCAAGCTTATGTAGTATATAGCTATGACAAGCCAAATACAGAGCAAGGATCGGGTTCAAAGTTACTATATACAAGAATTTATCCTAGGGACTCAGTGGTTAGAACAACGGGAGACTTTAATTCAGAACTAGGAGAAGAGATAGAGAACTTTACTTTGAATGAAATAAAATGGAGTGTATTTGAGATAAATGGGACACCAGATATTCACCTTAAAGGAGATAAAGATGGGATTATATATGAAATAGTTACGCAAGAGGTATCTCTACAAGAAGTTAAGGAGTTACTAGCTAAATTGATAAGAAGTTCATAATGTTAAATAAGGTGTTAGTCCTTACTTTGGGTTAACAACTTTATATTGAGTTAGTAAGGGGAAAGTAGAAAGTGCTAAAGACGAATATGTGATGTTTTTTACTCTGGTAAAGGACCGTCAAGATTGCTTTCTTGAAGTCGGAGATGAAATCAAAATATCAATAACTAAGTAAGTGCCCTTCCTTGTTTTTCAACTAAAAGGGGCTTTAGTTCAACAAGGTAAATAAAAAAAAAACGGCCCTTAAGATTAGGTAGATCACGGGGGCGAGCACCATGGGCAGTTACGTTCTACCCTGGCCACAGATAAAATAAGACCAAATAAAATAAGGTTAACCAGTAATAGTTAGCATTCTGGCTAACTTTATAATACGAACGGGGCAGTTTAGTGTGAGGAGTGGATAATTCGAAAGGGTGTCTTGATATGAATAATCAAACTAATAATTTTGATGATGTTCCAGCAGGTGAAAGTATTAGTCATGAACACCTTTTGATTTATTTGGAACAAGGTAGAGAAATTGAATTTGTTTTTCAAGGAAAGGAATATTTTATTTCTTATACTCCAGAAGGAAGGGCTGTATGGACACGGCAAACAAGAATAAGTGAGTATTTTGGTGAACGAAATAAAGATATTATAAATTTCACAAAAATTGATGGAACCTCTTTAGCGGATTTATTTAAACAGAAAAAAGCTAAGATTACTACTATTTTTTAGAGACACCTAAAATACAAGTTTGTGAAGGATTGTACTTAAAGTAACTGGGGCGATAGTCCAAGAAGGATTATCGCTTATTTTTGTTGAAGTTATTCAAGACTAAGTGGATATTGCAAGGGTTTCCGAATGGAGCGAGTGAGTGTTGGATTTTTGTTAGTATAAAGGCATAAAGGGGATTGGTCTATGGCAATTAAGAATAAAAAGATTCTTTTTGTTGTTTTGGTAATCATAGTAATTATTTTAATAACATTCATATTAAACGCTATGAAGAGAGAGTATGGTAATGATGAAGAATCCATCTTAAAGGTGATCAGATCAATTGACGGATATAACTTTCAATCTATAAAAATATTAGAAATTAAGGATATAAAAAATGAACGGGTTGTTCCATTTTTAATGAATAATAATCCTGGTTATATTCAGTTTACCAAGAATAAAAGAGGAAACTATGAATGGAAACATATTGAGAAGAGGGAAAATCAGTCTTTTGCTTCGTACCTGGTCAATCTCCACGGTGAGGAGCTACCTAATTTAAAGTTTTTGTTCGTGACTAATGAAGATAGTGAGATTGCAAAAGTAGAATTAGACGTGAACGGTCAAGTCTTTAAAAAGGAATTTAAAGTACACGAAGATTTAGTAGCGTGGATCGATTTACCTAAACATAAATCTGCGGAATATAAATATAAGTATTATGATGAAAATGGAAAATTAATCGAAGAATAGAAAAAGGTTTATAGGCTTTAAAAGTTTGTGAATTACTGTACTTAAAGTATAGGGGGCGTTAATCGAAGAAGGATTAACGCATTTTTTGTAGAAGTTCTTATTGAACAAACTGGCAGGTTAGTGGAAGAAGGAGTAAAGATACTTTGTATAGAAATTATCAATGGTTGATGAGATATGCGTTACTTTATAGAGGGAGGATAGTTCCAGAAACAATGGGAATATTTTGTTGTAATGAAGTTCTCTATTGCGAAATTCCCAAATAACTTACTTAATATTATATTAAGATCTTAGCTGAGGGGTGCTTTTCTTGTACAAACATCCGTTCTTCAATTTACTTTTGCACGGAGACGAGGAGCTTGAATCCATACTAGGAGCTTCCATTGCAGAACGATCAACACTTCATGAATGGCCACTCTCCTGTGTTCAACTCATTCGCATGTGTGATTCATCGACTATTATTTATAAAGTACAGTCTGAATTTTCCATTGAGGCTCAGTTTTATAAAGAAGCTAGTTCTTCTCTTTTAGTAAGATCCAGATCTATTGAGCAAAATGATACTCTATATGCATTGCTATTAGAAAATATCGATGCTCCTTGTTTATCCGACATTTCGATGGATGGATATTGATGAAGCATTGCGCTTCATTGATGACATTACGAATCAGATCTCCCAAATTGAAGGCAATCTCCCTTATTTATATAACATAGGAAGCCCATCTGACTGGGAACGTTTTAGCAGCTCGCTATTAAGAGACCTTGAAACATTAATTCAGCGTGGAACATTCCAAAAGACAGATCTAGAAGGAATCAAAAATAATTGCATCTTGTTGCAATCATTCCTCTGTTGCAGCAGCGATCGAATCCAGGAGCGGTTTAGTACATGGTGATTTGAACTGCGGCAACATCATTGTACATCCAGAAAGAATGAAGATAATTGACTGGCAGCGACCATTTTATGGGCCAATAGTACTTAATCGAGCTAACCTGCTAGTAGAATTAGGTATAGACGCCAAGCAATATGTAGACCCAGGGGTTATAAACTTACTGTACATACTGAGAATATCTTGGTTAACACAATGCGCGTTGCGCTGGTTCCCACAAGGCGCAGAAGGTTATGATATAGAAATCGACAGATTATGTGGACAATTTGTCAGGATGCCACAGTAATCTTCCCCAACTAATGGATGCTTTTATTAAATAAACAACAATAGATTATTCATCTTTCCTAAGTCCATTAAAATGCCAAAAATCCCTGCTTTTTGATTGGTAACAGGGATTTTTTCTATGTTTAATCAATATGATTCATTTTGGAAACACTCCATTTAACTTTTGATATAAGTTACTTTACAATATTTAAAATATAAAACACCAATCATATTCTCTAATCGAGCTAGATTGGGCACCTTTTAGTAAGAAATATAAGAAACTCTTGAATACAGGGTGCTTGCTAGAATCTATGGAAATCGTATCATACAAATAATTCATTCTATATGAGAGTAAAGTTAAGACATCAGTTTTAGCATTTCTATGCGTTGCTATATATTCATGATTCCTTCTTTAGTTAATAGACTTGAATGTTGTTTTTTAATAGTAATAACAAATAAGCTTGCTAATAAACAGAAAACTCCTGCCAAGAAGAATGCCCAAGTGTAAGTGTTGAAAAGTTTATATGTTAACCCTCCTCCATATGCTGCTACTGCAGCACCTGCCTGATGAGAAGCATAAATCCAACCATAAACTATTCCACTTTTATTAGTGCCGAAGATCTGTCTAGAGATACTAATTGTTGGTGGAACAGTTGAGATCCAATCTAATCCATAAAACACAGTAAAGATAATTAGCATAGTCATGGACCCATTATTTAATGCATAAGGAAGCATTACAAGAGAAGCCCCTCTTAATCCGTAGTACCAAAATAATAGCCATCGATTATCGAAACGATCTGACAGCCAACCGGATAGTGTCGTCCCTAATAGATTAAAGATTCCCATAAAGGAAAGAAACGAAGCCGCTGTAACTAAAGGTACTCCAAAGCTAATGCAGTAAGAAACAAAATGTGTACCAATTAAACCGTTCGTTGAAAGCCCACAAATAAAGAAGCTACCGGCTAATAACCAAAATTCCTTTACTTTCGCTGCTTCGAATAAACCATTGAAAGCTATAACAATGGGATTTTCTTTTTGTCTTTCATTGCTCTCTCGTTTTTCTTGTTCAAGTCCATAGGGAAGAATTCCAACTTCCTTTGGTGTGTTTTTCATAAATAAAAGGATTATGATAAGCATAATGAAAATAAGGACCATAATTAAACCAATCGCTGGACGCCACGAATAATTTTCTATAATAGTCGCCAAGACAGGAAGTAGAATTAACTGACCTGTCGCTGTACTTGCCGTTAATATTCCTACTGCAAGCCCTCGCTTTTTCTCAAACCAATGATTCGCCACATATGGACTTATTACTGTTAAAAAAAGACTTGATCCTAGCCCAATAATAATTCCCCAAATGATGATCAACTGCCATGATTGATTCATAATGAATGTTAGTATCATACCAGTCAGCAAAGTTGCCATAGAAATGATCATCATTTTCTTTAAACCCATCACATTAAGTAATGCTGCCATAAACGGACCTGATATACCGTATAAAAACATACTAACGGCAAAAGCTAGTGCAATAACTGAACGATCCCAGCCAAATTCATTTTCGAAAGGATTTATGAAAACCCCTGATGATGACATAACGATTCCGGCTGTAATAATGGAGAAAAATGTTATGGCAAGAATAAACCAGCTATAGTGTATACGTTTCAAAATTCAACCATCTCCATTGTCTTCAAATAAAATCCTGTTTTCTAATGTCCTTAATCATAATTCATAACTTACTATCAGTAAAATTGAAATATATGATATTATCCATTGATTATTTTGATACTATAGAAGCAAGAGTAAAAAAAGTGGGTGAAATGATGGAAATACGCCATTTTGTTACGTTTAAAAAGGTTATTGAAACGGGTAGCTTCACACAAGCAGCAGAACATTTAGGTTACACCCAATCCACGGTGACTTCTCATATTCAGGCTCTTGAAGAACAAATAGGCGCACCTCTGTTTGATCGGATGGGTCGAAAGGTACGGTTGACTGATATCGGAAAGAAGTTGTTGCCCTATACTCAAGAGATTATAGATACTTATGGAAAAATCGAAAGCATTACCAGTGATGGAGAGGATATCAGAGGGGAGTTAAAGATTGCGGCTCCGGAATCTCTAACTGTATACCGCCTAGAACCAATATTAAGAGAATATAGAAAGAAGTTTCCCCATGTAAGCATCAGTTTAAGTAACGCCACCTGCGGAGATAACAAGAGAGCAATACTTAATGGTAGTGCAGATATTGCATTTGTCATGTTGCCACAGTTGCAGGATTCAGATTTAACTGTCCATTCGTTAGTGGAAGAACCTATTGTCCTTGTTGGAAGCGCTGATTGTTGTCCGCTGAATATTTTAGATAAAAGCTACGAAAATCAAAAGATAAGCGAGTGTTTGATTGTGAACGAGAAAGAATGCAGTTATCGAAGGATGTTTGAAGAATACCTTGGAGAACGGGGAATTGTACCTTCACACATAATGGAGCTTTGGAGTATAGAAGCTATGAAACGTTGTACAATGAGTGGGCTTGGTATTGCTTGCTTACCTTTAATGACTGTAAATGATGAAATCAAGGAAGGAAAGTTAAAAATAATTCCCTGCGTTGATGGCTTTAAACAAATTTTCTCCCAAGTCGCTTATCACAAAAATAAGTGGATTTCCCCAGCATTATCAATGTTTATCGATATTACTTTGAAACATGCAAGGGACTGGTCATGTACAGAGGCTACTTGTTGAGCGAACATGGTGCTTCCTTTAAGAAAGCGACTTTTTATAATGGAGCAGATTCTTAAGTACAAAGAAATTGAGGTTATATTAAAGTTCAGAAGAGCTTGTGAAGGCTTAAAATTAAACGAACGGGTTGCGTTAATCGAAGAAGGATTAACGCTTTTTTTGTTGAAGTTATTAACTAACAGTTAGTTTAGTTTAAGAAGAAAAACTTAAACTAGAAATTGATTAATAAAAATGTAAGCAGTAATTAATCACATAGCTAATTAAGGAGAATATTATGATAGAATCAGTTGTTTTGAAAGCAGAACGAATAACAGAGGATTTTTTGCAAGAAAGTGTCAAAAAATCATTTCAAATATTAGGTAAAGGAAGCGTAAATCAAGTTTGTGTAGCTGAGACAGATAACAGTAAAGTCGTTGTCCGCATGAACAATGCAAGTACATATTCGAGTTTTGTTAAAGAAAGTTGGTGCATCGGGCAAGCTCGAGCAGTTGGCATTCCTAGTCCTGAGGTGTTGTCTATTGGAATAGTTGACGAAACAGCGTATATGATCCAAACCTTCGTAGATGGAGAGAACGGATTAGATAGTACGAAACCTAAGCTGGATATTTGGAGACAACTTGGCGTTTACAACAAACTTATTCATACGATTCCAGTTATGGGATATGGGGAAAACTTGATAAATACAATACATGGTGTGTTTCAGTCGCCTTCTCATGCAGGGTCAGATGGTAGTTGGCTAGGTTATGTAAATTATAATATCAACAGTTTAACGGAGAATGATCGGTTTATTGAACTTGGGGTAATCAATCAGACTGAATCGAAAATAGTAAGAAAACTGTTCGAAAGTTTGAAGAAGGAGAAGTTCCATTTTGCTTTAAATCATGGGGATGTCTCATTGAAGAATACAATCGTCGATAATGAAGGGCACGTAGTTTTACTAGATTGGGGCAGTGCAGAAGTAACTGTAGTACCACATGGTGACATTATTGAAATGATGAAGTGCCAAATCCTAGGTGAGGGACCTAATATTGAGGAATTTAAAGCATTTTTAGATGGCTATGGTTTAAAAGAAAAGGACCTTTCTAGCATGAGAGTTTTGTTGCTATTAAGAGCTTTCGACAAACTCAGATGGGCTGTTGATAAAAGCCCTGACCAAATTGAACCCTTTGCTACGTTTGCGAAACAAGTTGTTGATATGACTTTGGATTAGATAAATAGTGTATTTTTGTCTTAAAATCACATCAATGGATAAAGGACCTTATTCAACTAACGGGAGCGATAGTCCAAGAAGGATTATCACTTATTTTTGTTGAAGTTATTGTACTAACGAAGCAATTTAGTTGAATTAAAAAAGTCTTATTATGATAACTGGTGTAAAATTTGGAAAAAGGGAAGTGTGAGATGATGGATGATGTAATTGGTTATGTAATGGTTGTATTTCTAATAATCGGCTGTAAATACGGTTTAGTAAGACAAATTCAACATACATTCACTATTCAAAAATCTAATAAAACAGTTGTACCTAATTATAAAAAGTCATTGTTCGGCAATTATCTAATTTGTGTGTCATTTTTGTGTTTTCTCATTTCTTATATATTAAACGTATTAGTTGCTATGCAAATAATCAATTTAAGTATGATTACAAGTGATAATACCGGCTTTAGTTGTTTTATATTTCTTCTGGTTCTTTTAATTGCTAAATTTGGAGTTCTTCCTAAAAATCGTAGAAACAATGATTTATTAAATTGATAACAGATTAATTTAATCTTTTTTACTTTTCTTATTAAAGTAACTGGTGCGTTAATCGGAGACGGATAACGCTTTTTTTGTTGAAGTTATTAAGCTAGCAGCTCAGAAGACTTGAAGATGTTTCGAGGAAAGATATTAATATTGGAGGGTCATTTAATGTTTGTAGTAAATGTAGAGGGTGCTATTCGTCAAAATGACAAATGGCTTTTAATCCTTAGAAGTGAAAAGGAGGAACACGCAGGCGGTTCTCTTTCTCTTGTCGGTGGGAAGTGTGAAGTCGAAGGAAATTCTTCCGATATTTTGGAAAGGACTTTGCAAAGAGAAATATTTGAAGAAGTGGGAATCGAAGTGACAGGTCTAAGATACGTAAATAGTTCATCGTTTGTTACTGATTCAGGGCTTAATGTTATTGACATAGTTTTTATATGTCACCATAAATCTGGTGAACCTTATGCTAAAAGTATGGAAGAAGTTGATGATGTAGTATGGATGACAACACCAGAGATCTTATCCCACAATGGATTACCCACATATTTAAAGGAAAATATAAAACTTGCTGACAAGCTGTTATAAGATATGAATCTTCTTTATCCAAAGGGTACTTTGCTGCAAAAACGAAGGACGGCTTTTTCCTTATTGAAGTAACGGTCAAGATAGTTGAATTAGGACGGAATGCTTATAATTATTAGTATGATGTCAAAGGGAGTGAAATAAAAATGAATATAAAATATGAAATCATACCAATTGAAAAAGCTTACTGTTGTAAAGAGTTGTGTAATGAACTTATGGTCTTTCAAAAATCAATGGCAAAAATTAAACCTGAATTGTTTGATGATATGAATTTTGAGACAAGAATGCTTCCTTCTATAAAAAGTGCAATATACAATCAAATCGTGGTTGTAAGAGATGGTGACATAATAGTTGGTTATGTATATTCAAACATCTCTCCTAAAGAAGCCTACTCAAATAATTTTGCAACTTTTTTTGACCTTTCTTCAGTGCATAGAAACAATGTAGGGTGTTTATCCCAGTTGTATATAAAAGAAGAATATAGACGATATGGTATTGGTTCAAAGCTTTTTGAAATGTCAATGAAATGGTTGACTCAATTTGATGATATTGAGGATTATTTTATTTTTGTTTCAAATGGCAATGAAGAGGCTTTAGAATTTTATAAACGTAAAGGTTTTGCTTTCAGCCATAATATCTTGAATGGATTTATAACTGTTTTACGAAACAAAAGACTAGCAAATACATAATTTTTTTAAAATGTGAAGAATTTCATATCAACTAACGAGCGCGATAGTATAAAATCCAGCTACCATTTACGGCAGCTTTATTTGTTATTTAACTATAGGTTAGTTTAGTGAAAAAAGAAGGTAATTTTAATACGGAAAGGATTAAGGAAAAGTATTTATTAATTGATAAATGGAGAGAGTAATTAAATAATTACACAAGAAATATCAAAAACTGTAGTTGGTGCAAGGGAATATAATAGCAATCCTACTTGTATCTAGGTTTTTTTATTTCCCTATATGTGTTTTCTAAACTACATTTTGGAATAGGTTTTAGTTTTCAATGATGCATATATCCAATGAAAGAGTTTTTCGCACATGCAATTATGGCTTGACTTCAAATGTAAACTCCGCAACGAAGCTCTTTTGTAAAAAAAAACTCCCCTTTTAGTAGGCAGATATTTATTGTTTAAGCTGTTTAATAAAAGGGAAGCATTTCAACATTAGGACGGGGTTTTACATGTTTTAGTACTAAATAACTTTATTTGTCACTCTACAAATATTAAATAACTGTAGTCAATTCACCTAATATAGGCATTTACCATATAATGCAGTAATCATGTAAAAAGGGGAGCTGCATAATGGAAGAGCTGCAAACCGATCAGTTTACCGTAATGATTGCACCACCCGTTACTTCTTACGGACCGGTAGAAGGGCGGAAATATACACTAAGTACATCAGACACAGACAATTCCAGACATTTAACGATTGGTACAAAATATAATGTTAGTATATATAAAACTTTTGAAGATATTTTTACAGCTGAATGGATATCTAAACTTGGTGAATACGTATTTTCTGGAAGAATCTATATTAGTGGTGGGGAATATGACGAAAAACAAGCACAAACTCGATTTAATCACATACATTCTTTATTGCCAGAGATGATATTTCATATTATTAAATCAGATTTCGAACTTTTTAAACATGTACCTTGGCTCCTTGATGCACCAATCATCATCGAATACGTATCAAATTTCCACCAACTACGAACAGTCAAAAATTATGGCACTCCCAGGAAATATCTAACCTTGCAAAATTAACTCGGAGATGAAACGAACTTAGAATGCTTATAAAAAAATCATCATGAACAATTATAGCTCTTAGACCTGAAAGAAATAGGTGAATAGGTATGAATTTGATTGGAAAACTCGATTTTTATAATCTTAAAGAGCAGACTTAAGTAATGTAAGAAGAAGGGAAAAGGAAACAATTCCTCATCCCTTTTTTAATTTGTTTTTTTCTGCTATTAACGCTTGAAACTCCAGCTCCAAATCATCTGATGGTTCGATACTTAGTCGACTTAATACATCCGAAATTTTCGTATCTAATAAAAGTAACTCATCCTCAACAGTATTGTGCTTTTCAGCGGGGGTGTACTGTTGAAATTCTTCATATGTCCCATCAAAAACTCGAATATTTTCGTTTTCAATGGATAAAATTCGGTTTCCAATCGATTGAATAAATCGGCGATCATGAGAAACGAGTAAAACCGTTCCTTCATATTCTTGAAGAAGAGATTCTAATTCTTCAACTGATTCAATATCTAAAAAATTGGTTGGTTCATCTAATATTAAAGTGTTAATATCGCTTACAAATATCTTTGCAAACGCAACTTTAACCCGTTCGCCGCCACTTAATACATTAACTTTTTTATAAACGTCATCTCTAAAAAATCTCAATCTTGCGAGTACGGTTCGAACAAATGATTCATCTTGTGTAGAGGTTGATTGTACATTATTTAGGATCGACTCATTTACATTTAGAATATCTAAATTTTGACTGAAATAACCAATTTGCACAGAAGGGGAGATTGAGATCCCATCTTCCTTGTTCATGATTTTTTTAATGAGTGTTGATTTCCCACTTCCATTTTTTCCGATTATGGAAAGTTTATCTCCACCTTTTACTTCGAAACTCGTCTCTTTCCAAAGTAATCGATTTGGGATTGAACCAGACACATCCTTTAATCTTAATACAATACGTCCTTTAAAGGATTCTTCGTTAGGAAGCTTCATTTTAACAGGTGGTAGCTCTTTTACTTTTTCTACCTTTTCAAGCTTATCGAGCCTAGTTTCAATTGCTTTAGCTGCTTTTCTTAGTTTCTTTTGTTTATTTGCAAAATAAGGCTTTGCACCAGTGATTCTTGCTTCAGAAGGACTAACTTTTTTCGGTGCTTTTGTTGCACGCACCGCTTTTTGTTCTTTTAAAATCAAAGCTTCTTCTAATTGCTTTTTCTTTCTTTCATACTGTTCGTAAGCATTTTCTTGCTGCCTACGCTCCAACTCTTTTTGAGAAAGATAATCTGAATAATTACCTTTATATTCATGAACCATTCCATCCTCAATTTCCCATATTTTCGTACTAAGGGAATCAAGAAAAGCACGATCATGTGATACGATTACAATTGCTCCTTGCCATTTTTTCAATTGGTTCTCTAATTTTTCAATATGAAATGTATCTAAATTCGTTGTAGGCTCATCAGCAAAGAGCAAATCAGGTTTTTTTGCAAGTGCTCGGTTTATATATTCTTGTGTAATCTCTCCACCACTTTTTGTCGTATTTGTACTTTTTAATTGGGGGAGCAGGACAAAATTAGCATATAAAGTTACGTTTCCTTCATCAGGAATTTGTTTTTTAGCAAGAAGTTCCATAAGTGTCGTTTTCCCACTGCCGTTTCTCCCAACAAGTCCTATACAATCACGACTTTGAATCATTAAGTGTTCAATATCAATGATTAAACGATCTTTGATATACAATTTAAGGTCATTCGCTTCTAATAAAATCATAATATCATCTCCTTTTCTACAAAGATGGAGACAAAAAAATGCCTCCTATTTTTCAGAATAGGAGGCACGGGTGCAAACCAAATAGAGAGACTACTCCCTAAAAGGTAAACATGAAAATCCAATCCTATTCCGAAAACTGAATGAAAGTACCATAAATAAAACAGAGGTCCATCTGTTTGCAAAAAATACTTTCATTTGTTTGTTTTCAATAAATAGGATTAGTTCCACATGTAATAAATTCACCCTTCCGTTTTCAATTAATATTACTATATGTTATACAAAAGTAAGTGTCAATTCATTGTTGCGGTTTTTTTAGATTTTAACGTATACATCTGATACAACAGAAGTGCGATAATGGATAAAATGATTCCAGAAATATAAGGGAGGCCGATTGCAATGGAAAAAAGCATTCCACCGAGCGGGGGACCTGCAATTCTCCCTAAGGAATCGAAAGAAGAAAGTAACCCGGTTGCACTTCCATGACCAGATGTAGATTTTTTCGTTAATAATGCTGAAACGCTAGGACGAATAACACCATTCCCAATACCAAAAATGGTTAAGAAAATTGCTGCTGTCGTAAAGCTGTTGACCAGTAAGATAAGAGCAAAACCGATTGCAGAGACGATAATTCCTATTTGAATAACTAATCCTTCTCCATATTTTTTTGTCATCCTACCGACTAATCCACCTTGTACTATGGCTCCAGCCAATCCCATAATCATAAATAAATAGCCTAAGGTTACTGTCCCTAATCCAGCTTTTTTAGCAGCATAATAAGCAAATGTTGCTTCTAATCCAGATAGAGAAAGGGAAATAAACAATTGTAATATAAATAATATCGATATCGATCCATTAAAAGCTTTCCATAACGATTCTTTTTCAGAATGGGGCTGGCTTCTATCCTCCTTCTTGAGAGACTCTTGGAGTAGGACCCAGACAAGGAAAAAGGTGATAAATGAAGATGCCCCTGCAATATAAAAAGGAGTACTTAAGCTGTATTTGGAAAAAATTCCTCCTATAGCGGGACCGAACACAAAGCCAAGACCAACTGCAGCTCCAACTATTCCCATGCCTTTTCCGCGATCTTCAGGAGATGTAATATCAGCAACATATGCCATTACAGTAGGCATATTAGCAGAAGATAAAAATCCACCGATGATTCTTGCTGCATACAGCATCCAAAGCTGTGAAGAAAATCCCATTAAGAAAAAAGAAACGGAAAGTCCTAAAATACCAATCATGATTACAGGTTTACGGCCAATCCGGTCAGAAATTCGTCCCCACATTGGTGCAAAAATAAGCTGCATTAGAGAATAGACAGCCATCAATAATCCTAATTGCGTAGGGGAAGCTCCCACATTTTCGGCGTAAAAGGGGAGGACAGGAATAATTATCCCGAATCCAACCATGACTAAAAACATGACGGCAAATAAAATCGGCAATGCTTTTTTTGTTTCAGACATAAAACTCACTCCGTTTCTAGATGAATATATTCAGATAATTGTTGTATGGTCTCGTTTATAAAAGATAAATCGGCTTCAAGCATTCTTTTCTTATGATTCATTGCAAGTTTAACGCCACGGCTGCATTCTTGAATGGAAAGCTGTTTGATCGTATTGTATTTTTCATTTAATATTTGATATTTTTTTTGCAATGATTCAATCGCTTCATGTAACGGTAAATGATCAAGGAACATTAAGCCAATATCCCCTTCATAAAAAATGCTTTCAGAAGACGATACATTTTTGATAAGTAGTTGATAAAACTGATTTCGCCCTGACTCATTTATCGAATAGACTTTTCTGGGCGGGCGATTTCCATCAAACTCGACGGATACATTAATAAATCCTTCCTTACTTAATTTATCAAGTAAGGAATAGGCAGTAGCTTTTTTCATATTAGAAATAAAAGGGAGGTTCTTTTCTATAAAATCGTGAATCTGGTATCCGTGTTGACTATCTGACATAAGTAACCCAAGAAGAAGTAATGATCGATGATCCATAGCAAAATCTCCTTAATTTATTGATTGAATAAGATCATTATAATTAATTATTTTATGAATAGTCAACTTCTGACTATGTGAAGATTAATTCCTTATTTAACAGTTTTTTCTTGAGTTTGATGTTGTATATTTTTGTTACTGAAAAATATGAATTGTATAATAAAAAGAGATCGTTTTTACGAAGGAGAATATGTTGGAAATGGACAAAAATGCTATTAATACGATTGATGAGTATATTTTACAATTCCCTCTAGAGACACAGGAAATCTTGAATAAGATAAGAAATGTAATAAAAGAGGTAGCACCAGAAGCAGAAGAAAAGATAAGTTATCAAATGCCTGCTTTTTCGTTACATGGAAATCTCGTTTATTTCGGTGCGTGGAAAAATCATATTGGATTTTATCCAACTTCTAGTGGAATCAATGCTTTTATAAATGAAATATCAGAGTATAAAGGGACGAAAGGGTCCATACACTTTCCATTAAAAAAACCAATACCGTATGAATTAATAAGTAAAATCGTGAAATTTAGAGTGGCTGAAAATACCAAAAAAGCAAATGTAAAAAAGAAAAAGTAGAAATCAGCTTTTTAGGTGATCTTCCAAATTATTTCCATCTTTTGTATTTTGTCGTTTTATTTTGATATCCTTAGTTTCATTATCTTGCTCTTACAATCAAATCGTATTAATTTTTATCATGAATGATGCTATAGTGTTAGTTGTAAGTTAATGTATGAAAGGGAAGAGGGGAAGTGGCAATCATTATCGATATTGGTACACTATATGAGGAAGTATTAATGACGCATGAAAGTTGGTTTGCAATTATTAATAATGATGCTTCTTACAATAATCAATTTTTCTACGGCGTAAAGACTACGAAAATTTTCTGTAAACCTTCATGCAAATCGCGAGTTCCAAAAAAAGATAATGTTCTTATTTTTCAAAATGTGGAACAAGCTTTAAATGCACATTTTCGCCCATGCAAGCGTTGCAAGCCTACTAATGAGAAAATGCCAGATATGGATTGGGTTACCCTCGTGACTGAATACATTGATCATCATTTTTCAGATAAGTTAACATTAGAGACGTTAAGTGACATTGCTCATGGAAGTCCATATCATTTACACAGGACATTTAAAAAGATAATGAGTATAACGCCAATAGAATATATACAACAAGTTAGGTTAAATGCAGCAATTGAATTTTTGAAACAAACAAATAAAACAATTGAGGACATTGCCATTAGTGTTGGAATACCAAACACACCTTATTTCATTACTTTATTTAAAAAGAAAATCGGTAAAACCCCTGCACAATATCGGAATGGTTAATGGAAAATAGAAATGGGAGAGAATAAAATGGGATTAAATAGCAAACCGACTCTTTATTGGTCTTTGCTGAGACATAATGACTGGAAACTTTATGTTGCTTCGACTACAAAAGGAATATGTTACGTTGGTCCGAATAATAAATCATTTGAAGAATTGTCTTTATGGTCTGATAAACATTTTCCAGGACATATTTTAATCGAAGATGATAATAAGCTTGAGAAATATAAAGTTGAAATCATTGAATATTTGGATGGAAAACTAAAAAAATTTACGATACCACTTGATTTAAAAGGAACTGATTTCCAATTAAAGGTATGGGATATACTTTTTCAAATTCCATATGGTGAGACAAAGACTTATTCTGATATTGCAATTGCACTAAATAAACCAACCGCTGTTCGTGCCGTTGGAGGAGCTATCGGTGCTAATCCAATCTTAATGACAATACCATGTCATCGTGTTGTTGGAAAGAATGGATCGTTAACCGGATTTCGTGGTGGATTGGAAATGAAAACAAGATTGTTGGAGTTAGAAGGACATTGATAGATTACAAATAGAAAAGTCATGAACTTGGATAATGAATAATTCAAATTCATGACTTTTTTTATTTAATTGCTTTTCGTCTCAATATTAAAAGTATACTTTGGTTATGATACAAAATTAATATTTGTTCTTTAACTTCCGATAATTTATATTATGTAAACTAGAAAACAGAAAGAGTAGCAACGAAGGCTCTTTCACCTAATTCCATTGTCCGTTGAAGAGAATCTCCCTGGTCTTCACAACAAAGAATATAATAGTGACCTTATTTTCATAATTTACGTAAAATATTGTTATGTAGGGACATTCTCTTTACTGAACTTTTTATTTAGAGATTCTAAAGAACTCAGATTTGATATTAAAATTTTCGTCGGATTTTTTTCTTTAATTTCATTTAATCCAATTGTCTTCAACTTCTATTGATAAACAGTGTTCTCTTTCCATTTCAGTTAAATAATCGATTAGTTCTGAAGATAATTTTGAATCAATTGAAAAGTGCTGGTTTAGACCTAATTCCTCACTTACAATCATAGCACCGTTATAATAGACCATTATTGCTTGAGCTTGGATTTCTTCAGGCAATAAATATTTAACTGTTCTTGGAGGTCGTGCAGTTGCTATGATTACTGGAATTCTAGATTTGTGTAACAATTCAATTGATTTTCTATTCCTTATACTAACCTTTTATTCAGAATTTAATAAAGTACCATCGAGGTCAAGAACTAACGCTTCCATTTTCAACTCCCCATCAATATTAATAATAAAATTTATCTATTTTAAATATAACTACCAATCCCATAAAAATAAATAAGTTCTTCCACTAACCTGCTTCGTTAGCTTAATAACTTCAACAAAAAAAGCGCTAATCCTTCTACGATTAACGCCCCCTTTTTGTTGAAATTTTTTAACTAAAGTATGAGATTTCTAAGAAACAAAACTCCATATATCAAAGCACCACAAATCACAATAAATAGCCCTACCATTACAAATCCATAGACAAAACCTTTACCCATAGCGAATAAATCCAAGAGGATATTCTTAAAAGTACCAAGTAACTTACTCATCAACATCAACCCCATTAACGTTACCATTATTTTACCATTGACAAAATAATCCTGCCCTTTTGCTTAATAATTTCTACAAAAGAAGCATTAATCCTTCTTAGATTAACGCCCCCGTTAATTCAACAAGTTTTGTTATTTAGGAGTAACTTTCAAGTTTTCTCCTATTAATTTAGTTGCTTCGTAAATAACACCTTTATCATAAGATTTAATGTCAAAATAACCATTATAATAATCCCAAAATTCAGGAGTGTGAGAGTTTTTTTCAAGATTATCTAATATGTTGTTAAACATAGCAGTTGCTTCTTCTTGTGAAGGATGATAAGCCTAAATTTTATTTGCTCCTTGTTATATGAAGCCGCCGTCGTTGATATTTCATCTAATTGTCTAAAATAATCTTCTGTCATTCCTACTGTTTTAGAAATATCTATTTCTGGCTGTTGATTACAAGAAACCGTTATAAGCAACAAAGTAAATAAGAAGTTAAATAACAATAATTTTCTTTTCATAAAGCATCCCCCATTTTCAAAATGCTTTCGCTTTATTTTACCATAAAAACCCAATCCTTCTTATTCAACAATCCTGCCCGTTAGTTTAAGTGAAAATTATCACAATTTTCTTCATCCATAACGATTTTCTTTAAATATTTTATTCAAGAATATGGCCCAATTGTGGAACACAAGATAAACATCGATATTCAACTAAACTCCGTTAGTTGAATAAAGGGGCCTTACCAACAATAAGCGCAAAACATACGCTAAGCACATTTCGACATGAAAAAAGCCGAGTTTTCCTACGTCAAGGAAATCTTCGGCTATTATGTTGATCTTCAATCAAATCCTACGTTTACTGACTCCATTGAAACACCAATGTACGGCAAACAGATGGGACAGCGGAACAATAAGCAATCCGTAAGCCGCAGTCACAAGTACAATTCCTATCGCATTAGGTCTTTGTAGCATGACGACGATAATCACGAGTAATATCCCCACAAGCAGTTCCTTGGTCACGCGACTCTGAAGGATCCGCATCCAAGACCGCCCTGCCAACCGCAATGGGAAGTCACGCTTCGCCTGTAATGTTGCGGTGATCAATGCACTGATTGCAGTAGCAACACTGAAGGCAACCGACAGTGCAATCAGCGAAAGATGCTGCAACCACACAAGGTATGCTGCGAACTGCGCTTGTAGTATGGCCTCTTCGGCAATGTAAACAACTTCCAGTTCACCTTTGATCCCGCGATCGCGTAGTGCATGTACATCAAGGCTGTGTCGTTCTAATAATTGTTGGGTAGCAGTTACACCAGTGAACACTATGTTGTCACTCGAGATCATGGATGTCAAGGTAGAATCATTAAAGGTGTCGTACAGTGAGGGAACGACAGTGAACAGGACATCATCCCCAAAGTGGAGACTTTCGCCTCCTCCCCCTTGAGCCACTGGAAGTCGGGACCCCTCGACTGGTTGGAGGAATTGTAATTGTTCGAATAGATTCTCGGGATGCCCTTCTCTCGACAAAATATCAATTTCTTCTTGGATTTCGTGAACAAGATTTTCTAAAATGTTATGGTATGAAACAGGCGTTACAACCGGCTGTTTCGCACCCATAGTGACTAAGTCAAGCCAACGCTGGTTTACGAAAGAGACGGCGGAGTACTCACCAAAATCAACCGATGGCCGCATTTCCTTAGTGTACGTATAGGAAAGTGCTACTGCTTCAATCGATTCCGCATCCTTTACCATCTCGCCAATCATTGGCTCCATGCGATCCATTTCGTCATTGTCTGTAGCAAACACAATTGACACTTGGTCTGCAAGTCTCTTCCACTGTGCCATTTCAGTTGCCTTAGCAGATGAGTGTTTATATGCAGACCAAGCAGGAGCAGCAGAAGCCACCACTAAAACGAACGTTAGTGCTTGTATCACAATCGCCAAGGAACGCAGGCTTTTTACAGCCGGTTGTCTAGTAGCAAGCATGATAGCACTCGGCCACGCAGAGGCTGACATAATAAGCGCAGCAAGTATGGATATGGCAATAACAACGACTTGAAGACTAATCAGTACTTTGAGGAAGGTACTGACGTACATCCAGCCATGAAAAAAAACCACATAAATAGCTGCAACCATAGCCACAGTCCCCGCCGAAACAAATAGCGCCTCACCAAACTCTGTGATGTCCTGCATCTGAATCCGCATAGTGGGAGACCCGCCCAGAACCCGAAGTGCACGTCCACGCGCCCTCACTGACAACCAGAACAGTGCAAGCGATGAAATTAGCGCAAGCGATGCAATGATTACGGTAGTAAATCCTCTTTCCTGCATCACGAATACAAGACTATCCAAGATTGAGGCATCCCTGCGGCTAACCTCTACCCCAGCATCTTTCAGGGTGTCCGCAAACTCATTCAAACGGGCAGTATTGCCAGTCACAAGATATAACCCATCGGGATAGGAATTGGCAAGCCGATTTTTGCCAACAATTTTGACTGTATCGTCGCCACTAAACCAAGTAAGTTCATCGGGCAGCCCTTCATCGTTTAGCGTTGCAAAAATCTGGCCATCTCCTTCGCTGGCCAGATCTGGGGCGATTTTGACCAGTCCAAGCTTTAGGCTTGTATCGAGTTCTTCTAACTTCGAAAACGCTTCAGTGATAGAGAGCCCCGATTTGTTGAAGCTAATATTAAGCCTACTTTCGCTCCTAATAGCCTGTGGGAAGTCTCGATCATTAAGGTCGGTAATGATTGCGGCCAACAGTGCTAGTAAAGTAAACAACGCTACCGAAACAACCACTATGATACGTTTATACATATTCATCTCTCTTTTTCACCCCTCTTTCTTTTTAAATGCGAGAGACAAAGTTTTAGGCTAACTAGTTGAAAGCCTGCGTTAGCGCTTCTCTAAATGAACTGGAACCCCAAATCCTTCACTGCGGGAGAGCAGTTTGTTTATGGCATCACGCTCGGATTTCAAATCATATCTCACCAAGACAAGCCCTCGTTCCTGATTATCTGGACACGGCTTGCCCACTTCCACTTTAATCCCATCTCCCAGCTTTTCTATTTCCTTGGCGAAATTTTCGTGATTGTCCAAAGCAGCAGTGGCCTCCGCAATGGTCGGCAGTTGGTCGCATGGCGGGTGGGTGTCTTTTGATGATGCCGTTATCCAACCATTTATAAACGTAAATGCTCCTACTAACAACAGGAAGCCAACAATGACACTGATTATAATCTTAGAAATTGATTTCATAAGTATCCTCCTTGTGTTCTTTAGTTCATGTGACGAGCCTCGGAACCAACCTGATGAATGGCACCGCAAGCATCAATCATCTCGGAATCATGCGTTGACACAATGACCGTCCGGCCACGCACAGCAAAATTCGCAAGCAGTTCGATGACCATGCGCCGGTTAGTTGCGTCTAGAGAAGCAGTTGGCTCATCAACAAACAGGATATTAGCATCTTTGTAAATGGCACGAGACAAGGCAAGTCTCTGTTTCTCGCCTCCACTCAGGTGTCCAGCCAACTCATTTTCCCTACCTTTTAGACCCGTCTGTTCAAGTGATTGTTTCAACCGTTCTTTGTTTCCCGAGACAACTCTTCCAATGATGCTCGCCTGCATAGTGACATTGAAGGCAACCGACTCGTCATCCATAATGCCATAATCCTGAAGTACGAAATGAGCGTGATCGCGCCAGAACCGACGTCGTGCTGAGGTGCCGTACCTTGTGACATCGTTCTCGTCAAGTAGGATGCTTCCTTTATCCACCGGAAGCAACAATCCGAGGCAATGTAGGAGTGTGGTCTTTCCAGATCCACTCGCGCCAACAAGAGCTGTCATAATACCGGGCTTGCAACGAACGGACTCACTGTCAAGCACAAGCCGCCCACCAATTGCTACTGAAATATCTTGAGCTTCAATTAACATTCGCACCACCCATCAAATTCGACGTCTATTGAGAGCATTGCCAGCATAGTGAACATTACTTTGATAGTTTGATTCAAGACCTTCCTTTTTTGCCTATATAAAGATTTTTTCATTTATTTCATTCCTTCCAATTCAATAATAAATGACTCGCCACGAATAATCTGTTTCTATACGCAGTATAAGGCAAAAAAATAAACACCATTGAAATGGTGTCTTAACGGAACCTTAATTTTGGAAAGGAAATAAAATTTTTATCTTCGTTCCTTTATTCGGCTCACTTTCGACTTTGATCTGCCCCCCTTGTTTTTCAATAAACTGTTTAGCAATGGACATTCCCAACCCTGACCCAAGATGGGACTTGTCCGTCGTCGTACCTCGGTAATATTGATTAAATAATTGTTGAATTGTTTTATCATCCATTCCAATACCATCATCTTTAATTTCTATTAAGATTGAGCCTTCAGCTGTTTCTATGGAAACAGTAATCGTTGTTTCACGGGGATTGTGATAAATAGCATTCATAATGAAATTTTCTAATGCTCTTTTTAATAATGTTTGATCAAATGGTAATAAAATATCGCCTTCATCCTTGACCTTTAAATGAATAGGATAGTCATTAGCCATCGGATACTGACGAACATCTTCCAAAACATTTTTTACAAAAGTGACCAGATTTATAGTACGTAAATTCAAAGGGATTTTCATTTTATCAAACTCATAAACAACACTTAAATCATCAATTAACTGCTCCATATATAATGACTTTTCTTCAATAATTTTAGCAAATTCCTTAATTTCTTCTTCATCCCATTTATGTTCGGAACGAAGCATGGCTGCGTAACCTTTAATGTATGATAACGGCGTCTTTAAGTCATGTGTCACTCCCGAGGTCCAGTTCCTCCTTGTTTCATCAAGTTCTTTTCGTTCTTTCTCTGCTGCATTGAGTTGATATGTTAAACCATCGAGCTTTAATTTAAGTTCCAAAAACGGACTAAACCTCATCTTATTTAAAGAAAAATTCTTTATTGTATCAGGCATTTTAAAGACCCCAAGTGATAATTGATCAATCCAGCGTATAAAAAAGAAAAGAGGCTTCCTGATTTGGCGGTCGATAACAAGGCCAATCAGAATAAGCATTCCAATGAATAGTAGCGGGAATAGAACATATGTCACAAATCCATTAATTCCTAGAGGGATGTTCAATACGCTAAGGACTGAAAATCCCGTAATAAAAAAAAGAGCACCTACGGTTAAAAAAATCATTATTAATATCAATGAAATTTTAGTTTCTAATTTCATTGGGAACTCCTTTGGTTTTCATTGCTTAGCATGTAACCCAGTCCCCTCACATTTTTTAAATACTCTGGATGTTTAGGATCTTTTTCAATTTTTTGACGTAGGCGACTAATATGGACCATAACCGTATTTTCTTTCCCCACAATACTATAATCTCCCCAAACTTTTTCGTATAGATGGTCTACGCTAAAAACCTGATTGGGATGCTGGCACATGAATTTAAGTAATTGGAACTCCTTAGCTGGGCAATTTACTTCTTTTCCTTCCACAATCAACCTTGCCTGGTCATAATGCAAAACGAAACTCTCTGTCTGAAATACCCGAGACATCTCAAGTATTGTTTTCCTTTGACGATGTAGAATGGCTTTGATTCGGGCAGCGACTTCGAGTGGATTAAAAGGTTTCGTTATATAATCATCGCCACCCATAGAAAAGCCGGTTAATTTGTCAATATCGGTAGTACGTGCTGTCAAAAAGATAATGGGTACTTCTGATATATCTCTAATTTGTTGACACAAATCGAACCCGTTTGTATCTGGCAGCATGACATCGAGCAATATCAAATCAATCCTGTGTTCCAGTACCTTTTTCAATGCTTCAGCACCCGATTCGGCTTGGTATATCTCTTGAAATCCTTCCTTATCTAACAATCGTTTTAGCATTTTAATTAATCCTACTTCGTCTTCTATAATGAGTATACTTTCGTTCACTTTTTCCCTCCTCGTGTATAGATATCTTATATCAAACATATAAAAACCAGAAAACACGGCATTAAACATATGTTTAACTAACGCCCCCATTAGTTTAAGTACAGTAATTCACAAACCTATTCAATTTTTCCTTTTCCGACTATTTGTGTTCCATCAATCAAACCTAATTGACCAAAAAAATATATATACATTCAGTTTGATTCCTCTTTTTTACACCTTGAATATTTACAAAGTATTCATTACCTTCTTCAAACAAATTATAGATTCTTGAGTCCTCAATCATTACATTATATCTCTTAATTTGGAATGTTATCATAAGCATTAGCGCCTATAAACACATCTTAATATATTTCCCTGGCTTAATATGATGTTCTTTCTTTTCAATTTCAAAAAGTGTACCTTATCTAAAATCATTTTGTCTAATCCCCCCTTATTCTTCACTTTGACTTTCGATAAATGCTTTTTCTTCCTCTGGGTCCATTATTCCTTCCGCTGCGCCGACATTTCCACCTTGGAATCCCCATACCACATTGTGGTCTTTATCAATCCTTGAAAAGTCTCCTTTTTTCCACCTTTCAAGAATATCAAAGTATACCTTTTTGTATTTCAATTTCATGTTATCTAATTCAACCGCTTCGATTAACCAATCGATTCTCTCGTCTGTAATGAGGTAGAATCCCCCCCATTTTTCCTGTGATTTAACCTTTTGGTGTGACATTAAATGAATATAACGCAGTATATCATCATCTTCTACTTCTTCTATTGAAAGGCTTTGACCAAATGGATTTTTTTCCGTTTCTGTAATTTCTATGTCCTCATCTGTAATGTTCTCGTCTGTAATTACTTCATCTTCAATTACTGGATTCTCTCTTTCCTCTGCGATCGTGCTCATATCCTTATATATGGTATAGCCGAAATATATAAAAAATCCTGCTACTAATATACCTAATCCCCACATAATTTTTTTAATCAATGTAAATTCCCCCCCTAGTTAGTTTGGTTTCATTCTAAAGGCAATCTCTCTGTTAAAGTTTGACGAATAATTAAATACTCGGTATCTAATCAGGAAAATCCTTCCATAACCTAGTCTTACAGAACTAACTTGCCCGTTAGTGGAACAAGAAAAAAAGCCGCCGAAGCAGCTGAAGATCTTAAATTATAGCACCCGTTAGTTCAACAAGAACTATTATTTTTGCGAAGAATTAAATACAGAATACCAAAGAAGGGTATTACGGAAGTATCTTGTCAATACTCCATGAGTGAGACGAGTGCAAAAATATGGATACAATACTAAAGATCATAGCTGAGCGAGCAAACCATTTCCCTTCTTGCTTGAATCTTCTAATCTCTTCTAAACTTTTTATTGATAAAACAAAACTAATAGTAGCAATTGCTACACCAATTGTAGCGAATACTATACCTCTTGTTGGTACAAAAAATGACAAGATTGCCAATATTAAAGCTAATTTTGACTTAGTGTTTGCTTCTCTCATTAAATTCTAGCCTCTTTTATTATAATTGATATAAACTTTTTTTAACTAATAAGGTTATTCCATTTTTACTTTGTATTGAATATTTTAATACATAATTCGTAAAAGTATTCAAATTCCTTATTAAACTAACCTGCTTCTTTAGTTCAATAAGGACTTCTACAAAAAATGCGTTAATCCTTCCTGGATCAACGCACCCGTTAGTGCAATAAACCTTATCTACACATTATTTCATAAACTTTTACGAAAATAATCTAAAAGAAGAGATAGAAAAATGGAAGCGGTTAAAAATATAAAGTATGTGTTTACATTAAAATATTGCTTGTTGACGTGTATGGACATAAAAGAAGTGATGCTATCAATATACTGCCCGTCTATAAATCCAAAATCTACTTTGTATTTTTCTGCCAAAATATTTTTATATCTTAGAAAAGCAATCCTTTGATAAAAAATTGACATCACTAAATGAATAAAGGTAACTGTAATCCCAACTAATAATACGCCAGTTTTAATAGTATAATCACTAAAAACTTTAGTCCATAAATACACAAGACAACAAAACATAATAAAAATAATACCCAATAATAAAATTGCTGGGTTACCATTCCCTGATGTTTGACCTGGTTTAGGATTCATAAAATTGCATATTAAAAATATAGGTATCGCTAAAATGCTTATCCCTATTATGAGAATTACTCTCCTCCTCATACAAAGACACCTCCAATACCCTTATTACACTATCCTGCCCGTTAGTGAAAATTACGGCCTATGGGAAACTTTCTTTCAAGGTGCATTAGTTCACAATGAGTTTGCGATTTCTACTAGCGTTGGCAAAGGATCGTCTAATAATTTTTCCTCAATACTCAGTATATAAGTCCAATTATTTTTAATAAACATTAAAACAATTATAACCTTTTCATCTTTTCCTGCTGTTGAATAATAAGCATCCGTCCCGTCTTTTAGAGATATTTTAGTGTCTGTACTTGAAAAAAAATCCCTTTCATTTCTAGCAGGAAAAATATTTATTATATAATTAAAGTTTTTTTTCTCATTTAAATATTCAATCTCGAGGTTCTCATTTTCTCGGTTAAATCTGCCAAAAGTGTGGCTAAAATTTAAAGGCGGCAATTTTTTTGGCAAATCTAAGTTTGTTTTAAAATATGACTTGGTTTCCTCTATTGCTTCTGCAATAGATTTGTATCCTAGGTCATAATAGATTTTTTCTACATTTTTTTGCAGGGATATTTTAGCTGATTTCCATCCACCGATAAAGAGACTAAATCCTAACAACAAAATAAAAAATTTCTTTTTATTCACTTTAGATTACCGCCCTTCGTCGGTCCTATATCAAAACTAAGCAATTAAAAGATTCGAATATAATTATGTGGATTGTCTCTCTTAACTTGTCCTAAAAGTCAATTCATCCTATTCTTTACCTTATTCAATATAAAGATAAAAATAACCTATCTTGTCAAACTAACCTGCCCCGTTAGCACAAGATGAAATTCAATAAAAAAGGACCATAAACCTTAATGGATTAAAGCCCCCGTTTGTTGAATTATAATGTACCAGTCAATTCATATATAATAAGTTTAAAATAGTAGCATTTTTTGTCCCGTCGATATTAGTGCTTTATTTGTTCTTAATTAATTCTTCAATTAGTATTCCATTAATCTTTAATCCAGAAATATCACAATCAATAATCTCCATGTTTGATAAATTACAGTTTTTAAATTGTCCTTTTGTAAGGTCACTATTTAGAAAGCTAATTGGTTTATATTGCCCGTCGGGATTAAAATTCCCATCACCCTCAACTGGAAAAACTATATTATGAAATTCTGTCCCAAATAAATGAACATGATCTATAACTGCATTACTAAAGTTTGCATGCTGAATTCCTACCCCAGATAGATTAGCGTTTGATATTTTACTGTCACCCAAATTTACATCATTAATAGCCATTTTACTCATATTTACGTTATTAATTTTTGTATTAGCCAAACTTACATTGTCAATTTCAAGTTTCTCAGCTTTAACTTCTTGCCACTTTGAACCAGAAATATCAGCCTTTTTTAAATCAAAGTTTTTAACATCCAACATTTCAACAATCCCCCTAAATTCACTTATTTTTTATTCCCTAAATAAATTCTATATTCTATTTGATAACCCCTTTTGTTGCAAAATATGAATCGTTCGACAAATAACGATGTTATTATAGTTGAATAAAAAAGGGGCTGATGCAGTTATCCCTCTTCGACTAAACTGCCCTTTAGTTTAAGTACATTTCTTCACAATCTCATCTAAAATATCCATTTATTTAGAAAATGAGTTACTCAGCAATCTTGCCCTTTAAATGAAAATGAGGCACAAATCCTTGTTCAAGAATTGCGCCCGATAATAGAACTCCTATTAGCTGGTTAGTAAAAAATAAGTATTATTTTAAGCCAGTGAATTTAAAGTGTTCTTGTTCAATAAGATTAATAAATTTTTCTTTTTCCTGTTCGTTTCTAATAAGTAATTCAACATTTTTAGACTTAATAAGGTAACGTTTCACTTTTCTGTTATGCCAAATGACATAACTATATCTATAGTCTTGATACAATGTGGAAAACCATTTTTCGTTCCTTAATTTATCAATATTTTTTTCGAGTTTTGATTTAGGAGTAATAAAAAATAGAGCATTCGCTAATAAGTCTATAATGAAGCCAATAATCGCCTCAATAATAATATCAAACACCTCACCCTATTTTTTCTTAGTATCTTTTAGCATAAACGTATTTCTTATTAAAGATAATGGCCCAATTGTTGAATACAAGTTATAAACCTCTCTTGAACTAAACTGCCTCGTTAGTTCAATAACTTCAACAAATATAAGCGATAATCCTTCTTGGACTATCGCATCCGTTAGTTTAAGTAGAAACCTTCACAATCTTTTCTATACTTTAAACATAATCCAATCTATTAAATTAGTTATTCCGGAATCAGGATCAATAAAAAAAACGCCTCTTATTAAAGAAAAGCGCCCGTTAATTAAACACTTGTTACTTTGTTCATTCTAAAATAAACCCACAACGGAAGGGTTTATGTATTGTAAAGTGAGAATAAAAAGAGCAATCAAGCCTATTGTGGATATTAAAAACACCCAAACTTTTTTTATCCTTAACTGTACAAAAGCAGATACCAATACAAGGATATTAAAAATCGCAATCATTGAAACCCAAGCCCCATGAGTTTGATCTGGGTCTGGTGCAGCAATGCTAAACATTGGGCCTATACCAATAAGAATTACTAATATGAATATCAATCCGTGTACCAAATATACTGCTGCCTTAAACAATTAAACCACCTGCTCTCTCCAATTTCGATCGTTAGTTAAACAATCCTTACTCCTTTAAATGGCCCGATTGTTGAATACAAGTTAAAAACCTCTCTTGCACTAAGCTGCCCGTTAGCTTAATAACTTCAACAAAAAAGGCGTTAATCCTACTCGATTAACGCTACCCGTTACTCAATAATTTATTTTTCTTGTTGCCCTTTTTGCTTTTTTATTGTTATCAGTTTTGACATAACAAAATGACCAACTGTAATAGTAAGTAACAGGTCTCTATATGGCGCATTTGTGCCCCCTAAAAGTGATGCAACAATATAGAAGAACATAAATGATATTATAAGCAAACCAAGAACATAATACTCAATTTTCACTTCCATTATATTTCCTCCTTATTAAATAAACCTGCTCTTTTACTTCAATAAGCGAGGGAGCTACCATCACGATAAATCCTTCTATCGTCGTTCAAGCATCGATTTCTTAATAGCGTTAAGAAATATTAATTTATTTCAACCATTTTTATTTTCAAGGTAAAAGTTGGACATATTATCCGTAGGAGGTGATAAGGTGGCTGACAAAAAGAAAACTTCCAAACACATAGAAAGATACAGTAAATTAGATAGATACAAAAACGATCGACATAATGATAATGCTAGGGCAGCAGCGGCTCTTGAACCAGAAACCCCAAGAATTAATACGGATAATCTTTAACAGTATGTCTATTGTTCATACATTTGAAATAGCATACCGAATAACAAACTAATACTACGCCTATCAACGCTTGGTTTTAGATCCAAGCGTTACTAATTCTAATATGCTTTTATTTCACTCTAGCCCCCGTTAGCACAATAAGTAAAGAGGATTTTATTCAACCCTAATTAAAATGCTTTCAAGATTCTTGGAACAACCACTTATTAAATATTCGATTTCGCCTTGTGTATTTTCTTTTCAATTACTTCTTTGCAAACATCGGTCTCTTTACCTTTATTTTTTCCAGCATATTCATCATTTGAATTATCATAAGTGTAATGAATAACTTCCCCATCAAATTGTAAATCTTGGAAAATAGGGTCTCCTTCGTGAGTATAGCCTGTAACTCGTATGGTGTCTTCTTTTTTGTTAGATAAATTAATTAAGAACTGTTCAAACCTTTCTAAATTAACAACTTCATTTTGGTAAACAACATCCCCTCTCTTAATCGCTTCCTCTGACCCGTAAGCACCACTCTTTGAACAACCAATAATACTAATAACAACCAAAAATATAATTACATTTAATATAAATCTTTTTACTTATTTCCTCCCTAATTCGATTATCTATATAAATTTATTTCTTCATTCTTCTCGTTTATACCTTCTTGCACTGACCTGCCCCGTTAGATCTTCAACACTCCTGGACGTATGTAATATAAGACAATGCCGCTTATGCTTAATAGACACTTAAGATAATTTTAATCATTTTTTAATAAATATCCCCCTAATTTCTATTAAAGTAGAGACTGATATCATCTCAAATGAAAATAAGAGATGGAAATTTCTTTGTAACAATGTTTACTTCCAAAAAGAAAACTTAGTATTTTCAGAACAAACTGAAACGGTTCACCCTTTAGGTCGATAAATGATATACAAAATATTAAAAGTCACCATATTTTTTGAAATCGTCAAGATTATGGCACCCACTGTGGGTGGAAACAGCGCAGACTTCCTTAATGATAATCTTGGATTTGGATGGGTATCCTTAATTAGAGAGAGAGAAATAAAATTAAGTTGTTGGCATCCATTTTTAAGAAAGGAAAATTATATATGCAAGGAAACCAAAATAAAATGAAAATTTTACTTAACAAAGTGCCACAAGTGACGATTTTCTTTTGGATTATCAAAGTTTTGTGTACAACTGTTGGTGAAACATTTGCTGATTTCATCAACTTCAACATTGGACTTGGTTTAACTCTTACTACCATTATTATGGGAGTTGGGTTTTTTATTGCATTGTTTTTTCAATTTAAAGCAAACAAATATGTTCCAGCCATTTACTGGATAACAGTTGTTCTTATAAGCGTATTTGGAACACTGGTAACGGATAATTTGACAGATAATATGGGCGTACCACTTGAGGTTAGTACAAGTGTTTTCTCGGTGCTACTAGGACTAACTTTTCTATTTTGGTATCTTAGTGAAAAAACACTCTCGATCCACTCGATTTTTACTAGAAAAAGAGAAGTTTTCTATTGGCTTACGATCCTTTTCACCTTTGCACTTGGAACAGCGGTCGGCGATTTATATTCAGAACAACTTGGTTTTGGTTATCTTTACACCGGAATAGGCGTTGTTGTTATTATTGCTCTGGTGTTCTTAGCTTATAAATTTTTGAAACTTGACGGAGTATTAGCTTTCTGGATTGCGTATATTTTAACTCGTCCACTTGGAGCGTCACTTGGAGATTATCTATCTCAACCAAAAGTAAATGGCGGATTAGGACTCGGGACAACCGTTACGAGTGTGATTTTTCTTATCGCTATTTTAGCGATCATCATTTTCCTTGCCGTTTCAAAGATTGATACAAATGCTAAAAGTGAAATATCGGAAACAAACCAAAGTAATGCAAATAACAAACATGCGCTAGCACAAACGATTGTTATAATCGTAATTTTCTTAGTTATTGGTATAGGTGGTTATAAATGGCGCATTAATAATATTACATCACAAGGTGCTGCAGAGCACGCTACATTAGCAGGTCAATTAAACGATTTTGTTAAATTTGAAAATGATATGCTAAACGCTGTAAATAAAAACGACTTTGCTACAGCAAAAAAAGGCGCTGATAACTTGGAACATCAGTGGGATACACAAGAACCTAAGCTTCGAAAAATTGATGGCGCTACATGGACGAAAATTGATGGAACAATTGATGTTGTATTAGCAGCAGTTCGTTCATCGAATCCTGATGTAAGCAAATGTAAAACAGCACTTACTAATTCACTTAGTACAATAAACGCAGCAAATAAATAATAATCTTAGGAATCGCTAAAATCGCGGTTCCTTTTTAAATGGAACTCTTATTAAACTAAACTGCCCGTAAGCTTAAGTATAATGCTTCACAAACTTTCATGAAAAACTCTTTTCAGTTTATTTCATTCGAATATTTATAACGCGTATCTAATGGACTATCTACAACTACCATAACACTAACTATTTAGATAACCCTTATACATTAATTACCTGCTCTTTTTAACAATCCTTCTATGTTTTACCCCTGTTGAACTGCAAATTGCACGATCAAAGATTTGAATTTTTAGCATATTTTCATCCTCTTAATTATGATATAAGAATGTACTTATACATTAGTGAAAGTAAAAGCCGTGAGAGTTTCTCACGGCTTTTACCTTAATTATTATTCTCCAGTATTCGCGAAATGTTCAATTCTTTCTCCAATTTCGTCACGTACACGTTGGAAGAACATCCATTTTTCCTCTTCTGTTCCTTCTGCTTTTGCAGGGTCATCGAATCCCCAGTGAACACGTTTGATATGTGGAGGTGTTACCGGGCAATTGTCTGCTGCATGACCACAAAGGGTTACGATCAATTTTGCATTATTTAATATTTCAGGGTCTATCACATCAGATGTTTGATTTGAAATATCTATACCTGCTTCCTTCATTGCTTTCACTGCATTCGGATTTAATCCATGTGCTTCTAGTCCAGCACTTTTCACTTTCCACTCATCACCTAAATGCTTTTTTGCCCATCCTTCTGCCATCTGGCTGCGGCAAGAGTTACCTGTACACAGAAAGTAGATTGTTTTTTTAGACATGTTGAGATTCTCCTTATAGGAAATTTGTTAAATGATAAGTAGCCAAATATATAAACCAACCAGTGTAATGAACAAAGTTGGAATAGTTAATACAATTCCTGTCTTAAGATAGGTTCCCCAGGATATTTTAACTCCCTTAAGGGACAATACATGCAGCCATAGCAGTGTTGCAAGAGAACCAATCGGCGTAATTTTTGGACCTAAATCAGATCCTATGACATTCGCATAAATGAGTCCTTCTCGAATAATGCCACTAGTATTTGTATCTGCAATGGCAAGTGCGTCAATCATAACAGTAGGCATGTTGTTCATTACAGAAGAAAGAAATGCCGCGATGAATCCCATACCGATTGTTGCAACAAATAGCCCCTGGTCTGCAGTTAACTGGATTAAATCAGATAAAACATTTGTAAGACCTACATTTCTTAAACCGTAAACCACTACATACATTCCGATAGAGAAGAAAACGATTGCCCAAGGTGCTCCCTTAATAACAGTACCCGTATTAACAGCTGGACTTCTTCTAGCCATGAATAAGAAGAAAATAGCTACAATACCAGCTATAAAAGAAACAGGAACTCTAATAAATTCACTTGCGAAATAGCCTATTAATAAAATCCCTAGAACAACCCATGATAATTTAAACATTTTTTTGTCTCGAATTGCCTTAGTTGGTGCCTTCAAATTCGATAAATCGTAATTCTTTGGAATGCTTTTTCTAAAATATAAGTACAAGACAATAATACTAGCAGCTAATGAAAAGAAATTCGGAATAATCATTCTTGAGGCAAACTCTACAAAACCTATTCCAAAAAAGTCAGCAGATACGATATTAACTAAGTTACTTACAACCAATGGCAGTGAGGTTGTATCCGCAATAAATCCACTCGCAATGATAAAAGGAAATACCATTTTTTCATTAAAATTAAGGTTTCTCACCATGGCAAGGACAATCGGCGTTAAGATCAGTGCCGCCCCATCATTCGCGAAAAATGCAGCGACAATGGCTCCCAAAATAGAAACATAGATGAACATCTTTACCCCGTTACCTTTTGCTGCTCTTGCCATATGCAAGGCTGCCCATTCAAAAAAGCCAATCTCATCTAAGATGAGGGAAATAATAATGATGGCTATGAAAGCCAAAGTGGCATTCCAAACTATTGATGTTACATCGATGACATCTTTAAAATCTACAACACCTACTATAAGAGCTAATATAGCTCCACCACACGCGGACCATCCAATTGATAGTCCTTTTGGCTGCCATATAACAAGTATAATTGTGAATAAAAAGATCACTGATGCTAAAATGATTGATGTCATTACTTAAATCCTCCATCTAGTCACACGAAATTCGTAAACCCTGTTCTTCCAATTCTTTTAATTTATAATCTTGGCTTGGAAGGTGATCCAGCAGGTCTTGAACCATCGGATAATACTCACTGTCCTTATTTAATGCATAAATAATCCATTGTCCTTTCCTGGTTTCTCCTACCACTCCCGCATCTTTTAATTTACGAATATGCTGGCTGATAGCGGGCTGGCTCATTTTAAACATCGCCACAAACTCACACACACAACAATCATGGTTATCTAAAATTGACACCATGGTTAATCGCGTCTTATCGCCTAATAATTTTAAAATGTTTGCTGCTTTATCAATCTCCACTGTGGATTTTTTCATCCTGTGTTCACCTCCGCTTTCCAAATATTAATATATAATGATTTGCTTATATAAGTAAATGCTTTTATTCTTCTTTACAAAATCTTTACATTTAGTATGTTCATTTTAAAGTTCACCTAAATTCATGATGATTAATGAACAAAAAGGCGGCTAGATATTAGCCGCACTTTAATAAGAAATAAGATATAGAATTTTTTCCATTGCCATTACATCAACAAATTCCCCGTCTAAAATACCCTGGTTTTTAAAAATGCCTACTTCACGAAAACCCATTTTTTTATATAGTCCTTGTCCTAAAGCATTAAATGGAAAAGTAAATAAAACTAGCTTATGAAAGTTATGTTCTTTTGCTTTAGTTTCAAGAGTGGTAAGCAGTTTACCACCTACTCCTTTGCCTCTATATTCCCTGGAAATATAAACTGAAATATCCGCAACTCCATCATAAGCACATCGGTTATTATAAGGATTTAAAGAAGCCCATCCAATTATTTTATTTCCGTCTTCTGCAACCACTACACTATATCTGTTCTGATGCTGCTTGTACCATTCTGTCATATATGAAATATCTTTAACCTCTGTTTCTAAAGTGGCTATCCGATCTTCTATCCCTTGGTTATAAATTGTCATAATAGCTTCCAAGTCTGTCTCTCCGACTCCACGAATGATTGCTCCTCTTATCATTTAATTTCCTCCACAACACTATTTAAAATTGTTCTTAATTTCTTGGTAAGCTAAGAGAAACTGTTTATACGTTTGCTGACCCATTTCATTTTCCTTAAAACGAAACAGCCGTTCAAAGGTTTTATCTTTAGATTCCTCAATTGTACAACCAAAAGCATTCATGATTAATTTCATATAAGAAATGAAATATTCCTTTTTTAACGCTCCACCATGATTAATGACCATCTTACACTCACCTTTTAATAAAAATTTTTTTAGGGAAGCACGCGCTCCCCTTTTTTTGAAGTTGTTTTATTAATTGCAACAAGCAGATGCAGGTCCATCACAGGAGCTTTTACTATTTAGATTGACGCTACAGACTCCCGTTTCTGGCAAATCTAATTCTAATTTCTCAGCGGCATTCAAATCACCACTTAAATATGCAGCTACTGACCTAACCTGCTCATATCCTGTTGCCATTAAGAAGGTTGGGGCACGTCCATAACTTTTGGCACCCACGATATAAAAATCCTTCTCGGGCTGTCTTAATTCCTTTTCACCGTGAGGACGAACAGTACCGCAACTATGAATGTTAGGGTCAATCAATGGTGCTAACGCTTTTACACTTTCAGTAGAGGAATCAATAGAAGTACGAAGTTCATTAATAATCGAAAAATTAGGACGGCAACCGGTATTTACAATCATTTCATCTATCCCATCAAGTCTACTCTGGTTGCCTATTAACTCAATCCCCTCTCCTGATTTCCTCACTAATTGGATACGAAATGGTGTAATTACATTCACCTGTTGGTTATCAACCATATTGTGTATTCTACTACCGAGAAGGCCACGTGCTTCAAGAGCATCCTTCTCTTCCCCACCATATGCATCTTCAACTCTCTGCCTTCTCAAAATCCACAAAATCTCAGTTTCAGGATAATATTCTTTCAATTTAGCTAAATCTAACAGTGTATTAATGGCAGAATGCCCTCCTCCAACAACAGCTATACGTTTATTTGCATATCGTTGTTGTTCCTTCTCTAAAATATCGGGAATTCCATAGTATATTTTTTCTTGGAGGGATTTCTCATCGGCAAGCCAAACACCACTCGAAACAGCAGGATTAGGATTTCCCCATGTACCTGAGGCGTCTATTACTGCCCTAGCTTCAAATGATCTGTACTCCCCATTTTTTTCAGAATGGATAACAAATGGAACATTTTCTCTATTTGCAGTTTTCATTTTATCCACGTCTTTTCTTCCAATCGATAAAACTTTCGTATTAAGGTAAACGAAAGGTATAATTTCAGGCACCTTAGAAAGTGGCTGCAAATATTGTTCAACAAGCTCCTGCCCAGTCGGTAAATTTTCTAATTCTGGCTGAGCCCAACCACTGGCATTTAATAAGTTCATAGCAGCTTTATCTATATTGTATCGCCATGGTGAAAATAACCGAATATGTCCCCAACTCTTGATATTGGCACCTACTTCCATCCCTGCCTCCAATAAAATAAACGATTGATCCCTTCTTGCTAAGTGTGCAGCTGCTGCTAAACCAACCGGTCCAGCTCCAATAATAACAACAGGCAGTTGCTTAGTTATTTTCTTATTCGTTACATTGTTGTTTTCTAAATCATTTTTTCTCGGGTTACAACATCCTTGGATATTATCATTCAAAGCAGTCATGTTTTCTCCTCTTTTCTTTTAATTAGGATTTTTTTACTTGAGTACACAATAAAAAATGTTTAGCTTTTAAAAACCATCAATACTTGCATAATGCAAGTATTGATTCTGGGGAATCACCCCTGCAATGGCTTGCAGCATGCGCTAGACTTTGCCATTGCATTATTTAATAATTGAATTGAACGGATGACGGTTTCTTTTTCAAACTCATTCATATGAGAAAAAACCTCATTTAAAAATGCATTCATTTGTTGATCTATGGTTGCTGCAATATACTTACCTTCAGTAGTCAGAGACAGAATACTAATTCTTTTATCACTGGGATCTGGTGTTTTCTTAATTAAGTTCATTTTTACTAGCGATTGAACCTGCCTGCTAAAAGTAGTAATATCAGTTCCTAATGTTTCTGCTATCTGCTGCATAGATGGTTTATTTTGATTATCAATCTCATATAGGATGTGGCTTTGAATAAGGGAAAGATCACATCCACCAACAGTACAGCAATTTTTATTAAGTAAACCGAATCGACGTGTCATTATTTGAAACATTCCACGGAGATTTTCCATTATTTTCACCTCATAATCACATTATATGCACGTTACTTGCAAAATGCAACTAAAATTTTCGTTGAGACTAAGATTAAAAAAAGTTATTGAGATTTATCCGCAAAGTCAATTTATTTGTGTAGTGTAAGTAAAAAGTCAACACTTTTGTGTCGGCGATTATTATGACACAAAAATGTTGACTTTGTTTTGTAATTATTGAAATTATTACATTCCTAAAGTAAACAGATTTGTGTCGATAATCAAATATCTTATATCCACGCTTCTATTGACGCTTGACACAAAACTGCCTACTTTTTTGACAAGAAAATAACAACTATAATTTTTTTATAGCTTTAGGATGATTTGGGGTCTACACCAAAATCTGTACTTGAATAATAAATAGATACACAAAAACATCTGTATACACTATTGTTGAAAGTACCACCAAACAACAGACCCTTTTGGCTTCCATTTTTTATTCGTCATCTAATCCTTTACTTTTCCGAGTACATGCTTTCATTGCATTCAAGATCGATGACCTGAAATTACTTTCTTCCAATGCAGCAACAGCTCTAATGGTTGATCCTCCTGGTGTGCATACATCATCCTTTAAACTTCCTGGATGGTTCTCCGTCTCAAGCACCATTTTCGCAGCTCCAAGTACAGCTTGGGAAGCCAATTTGTACGCTTGCTTTCTCGGAATGCCATCTCTAACCCCTCCATCAGCTAATGCTTCAATAAACATATACACATAGGCTGGTGAAGAACCACTAATAGCAGGCACAGCATCCATCAGTTCTTCTTTCATAAGTTCTGTTTTTCCGAACGAATTCAAGATTTCCACAACATCCGCCAAATCTATTTGAGTGATTAATTCATTGATGGAAAAGACTGTCATTCCTTCTCTAACTAGTGAGGGTGTATTTGGCATCGTCCGTACTAATTTAACGGGCTTGCCGAAAGCAGACTCCACCGTTTGAATGGAAATACCTGCTGCAATCATTATAATAACAGCCTCTTCTTTCACATCATATTTAATTTCTTCGATCACTTTCGCATAACTTGATGGATCAACTGCTAAGAATAAGATGTCCGCAAATCGGGCAATCTCTTTATTGTTTAGCGTTCCTTGAACATGCAGTTTTTCCTTAACCATTTGTAACGTATTTTCTGAGCTTGTACTTACCTTTATAAAATCAGCCGGTACAACACCCGCTGTAATCATCCCTAAAACCATCGCCTGTCCCATTTTTCCGCAGCCAATAAATCCTATTTGTTTATTCATGTAAAACACATCCTATTTAAATATTCTGTTTTATCCCAGTTTATCAGTTCTCCTTTGAAAACAAAAACAACTGATGGAATTTTGCACCGAGGCTTCGTGATTTAGCTGATACTAAACTATACACCATTCAAAAGCTGAGTGATTTTTCGAACATATCGGAATTTTCGGTTTTAAGATTTATGTTGACACGCCAGTAAAACAATGTTCAAAAGGGACAAAACAAAAGGTAGGTTTAATTCAAGCACTTATTATGAAACCCGATATTCTTCTAAAAATCAGTTTCAGTGTGTTGGTTAGAAAAGCCGTGAAAGGATGCCGTTAGTATCAAATATTCTTTTAGTTTAAATCGTAGATTCTCCGGAAAGTGTTCTGGTACATACCCAATCTTCCTCTATAATTTGAATATTCAGTTAAATAAAAATAATTGCGTTCTAAATCCGACAGAAATTCATGCTGTATATTTGTTTTTATTCCTTTTAAACTAGTGAACGCCCCTTTGAAGATACTTCTTGAATCTTTAACCAAGGTTTATAATCTACTCCCATACAGGTCCCTCGACCTTGTTTAATCCACTGTTCAATCTCAGATGTTCTTTTTCTTTTTGATATAAAAACGCCCCTTTAGATAATCGTATCTAAAGGGGAAAAACGGTGCAACTTTATTTCAAATCTACATATCTAGCATAAAATCAATATATTCTTCCTTTCACTTAATCTCTACGAAAAGGAATAACATATACCTTGTACTTGCAATATCAATTGGTAAAAACTCCACTATTTTTTTTCGAGTTTTTTGAGTCTATCAGAATTAATTTTCTACAAGCTGCTACTATCAGACTAAATAATTCGTTTCTCATACACAAACGGTTCATCACTCGAGTAAATTTCATGGAAAAAACCCTCATACGGGATATCGTCTTCCAGACATTTTATGAGATACGACAGGTCCTCGTCACACTCCGGCTCTTCGCCATTATGCTGCATCACCTCAAATGCATCTACAATACTTTCCATGAGGGTTATTTGGATAAATAAAGGCAATTTATCCAACATCGTACTATCAATACTAGTCTCGGATCTGTATCCCTCTAGGACTGTTTTAAAATAATCATCCATAAACTTCTTGCGTTCACCAGCATCTTGTTCAAATTGGATCCATCCAACTCCATTTGTCCAGAGATCTGCCAGGTCATACATATACCAACCGAAACATGAATTATCGAAGTCATATACGGTTATTTGCCCTGTATCAAAGTCTATTGAATAATTCCCATCGTTGTAATCAAAATGGATCATACCGAAAGACTCACGGTTCCTGTCCAATCCTTCTAATGTTTTAAGGAGCTCTCCCAGCTTCCCCTTAAGCAAAGATAAGGAGCTGGGTATCAGTTTATCGATATATTCGGCATTGTATTTATCAAAAAAACTATACCTACGATGGACAGGAGTGTATTCTTTCGACAATTGGTGCAGTTTCCCCAGAACTTTACCGCAGTTATAATAATATTCGGTAATCGGAACTCCTTCCCGGTACCGATAGTTATTTTCCACAAGCATTTTTCCCTTAGCCTTTTTAAACAGGCAGATAAAAAAGGTATGATTATTAAAAGTTATCTCTTCCAACAGATTTCCCTTTCTGGAACTAATTACATCCGAGACATTTCCGCCATGTTCGAACAAATACCTGATATACTCAACTTCGCCCAGAAAATCTTCCCGGCTTCTGTCATTCAAAAAAGCGATTCTGAGTATTTTGGAGTCGGCGCCATTTTTCTCACATGTATAAACGACATTACGCCCTCCGGGATGTGCCTTAACCGGCTTGGTTTCATAGCCTTCCAACCCATACAACTCTGATACTAATGGTAGTAAATATGTACCACCGATTTTAACAACCTCGTTATGAGTCATAATATCTTCTCCTTTAGCTACTAACGTAGTTAAAAACTCCATTATTATTTATTAGAGTCATCACGTGATAGAATGGTAGAGATCACTCCGATTCCACGTAAGAATGTCTATTTTCTCTTCCAACGACACTCCTTCCAAACCCATTCAATACATGTAGTTTAACAGCTTTTACTGATACACTGGATAGTAAAAAACCATTATAATTAAACTATCCTGCCCCTTGAATAACAAAAGAGCATTGCCCTTCTTAAAGAAAAGCCCCTTTAGGTAAAGTGCATTTTATCAGAAAAGCTTCGTTTTCATTCTATCTTTAATATTAATGCAAGGATTCCACTTTTAATTTTCCCCTAATATGAGAAGAGGCTCTCAATTTTTGAGGCTTTTTATCTCAACAACACATCAGTGCAAATTTCACTTTTGATGTTTATGGTCATAACCAGTTATAACGGGGTTCATCCTTTTTATTTATATCTCCTATTAAGGGAAGCCGCTGTAACATATTTTGCAATGCATAAACATCCCAAGGAACATGTTCTGTAATACCTAATCCCACAACATCGGTTTTTTGCTACATCTTGGAGAACACGTATAATCGTTTCCATGCTCGACGCTTTCGGCGCTTTAACAAGCATCTCTTCATACGTATCCGGATTGGCTCCTAAAAGAGAACGGAACTCTCTAAGATCAAGTACATCTAAATCAAAATGAATAAATACTTTTGCCGGATTTAATTTCTCTAACCAATTTAATACCGGTGAACTGTCTTTCAATAATTCTTCCAGCGTAATGGCACTTAAGTGAAATTGGTTCATGACTTTCTGTTCTTCGGCAGACCATTCATTTAAGCCGACATAGAGGACATGATTAGGTTGAACAAGTTTCGGAACGGATGCGACAAATTCTTCATCGCCGACACCGAATAAGGTAGCCAATACATGTGCGTGTTGGCCGATGTAATTATCCGGCAGTTTGACATCGGGATGGGAATCCACCCAAAGGACGGCTACATCACCATCGTATTTTTCATTTAAATACGCTATCGGCGCTAATTCTACACCGCAGTCTCCTCCTAAGACGACGACGCGATCCGGTTGATGTTTATATAAAATGTCGAATGCATCATGTAACTGTTTCAATACGTCGGTGCGTGCATAAGTCCCCTTTTCTACTTTTATTCCTTCGGTATTAAAGAAACCGGAACTTCTACTTGAACATCATCTGAAGCGGGAGCAAGCCAATTTAATAATAGTGCGCCTAAATAATAGGTCGGATTGTAGCCGCCTTGCCATTGCGGCATCAGTAAGCGAAGAGTCTTACCCTTTGCTGCTTCTTTTTGTCCTTTCATTGGGCATTCTTCCTCTCAGAAAATATTAATAAGACTATGCGTCAAATGTTTATTGAATCCCGTTTAAACCTTAAATTTACCACAAAAAACCATAAACTATTGAAGTATTCCACCAGTTAGCTTGATACCTCAAAAAAAGCGTTAATCCTTCTTTAATCAACGCTATCAGTTAGTTGAAGAGTATAAGAAGATAGGGAATTATTTTATTAATTCTTCTCCTGTTAAAATATCATATAGGTCTGCTGAATCTTGCTTTGTTAATTTCACATACCTATCGCTATCGGTAACTATCTCCAGATTTTCACCATTTGAGCTAATCCATAGTAAATAAGATGCTATTTTACCTTTGCTGCCGTTGCTATTCTTAGACGGGAATTGAAATTGGTAGTCAGCATAGCTTGCCATTTCTACTTTTTCATTTTTCCAAGTAGCATTTTTAACTATATCTATCGCTTTTTTCACCTGTTTTCTTTTAGTGACTTCTTTGAAGTCTTCAAAAATATTTTCTTCACCAGTTCGTTTTTGTATAGTTATTTTCTGCTCAATTATTTCATCCAAGCAACCCGAAGTAACTAACAGAACAATTAATAGAGATAAAAACAGTATTATTTTTTTCAATCTGTTCCCTTATTATTACTTCCTTAATTGTACTAACCTACTCCTGTTAGCTTAATAGCTTCAACAAAAAAAGCGTTATTCGATTAACGCACCCTATAGTTTAAGTGAACTTATTCACAATGTTATTTAATTTTATACCTTAAACAAGTATAACCCCGACCTAAAATTAGGACAGGGTTAGCTTAAAATTGTTTAATTATTGATAAAAAACACTTCACAGATCAAAAAATTTACCAATAAAGTTGTATAGAAACTAGGTTTTTTGGTCATTAACTTACTTTTGCGCTATTTGAATAAGGTTACCGCATGTATCGTCAAAGACAGCTATTGTGACTTCGCCCATTTCTGTCGGTTCCATAGTGAACTTCACGCCGTTTTTAATTAATCTTTGGTACTCTTCGCGAACATCTGCAACGCCAAACATTGTTGCTGGGATGCCATCGGCAAATATCTTCTTTTGATACTCTTTGGCAGCAGGATGGTCATTCGGTTCGAGCACAAGTTCAGTACCGTCTTGAACATCTGGAGAAACAAGTGTTATCCACCTAAATTTTCCGACGGGAACGTCATGCTTTTTTACAAAACCCAGCGTTTTTGTATAGAACTCTAATGCCTTTTCTTGATCTTGAACAAATATACTTGTAACAATGATTTTCATAATGCTTTTGCCTCCTTTGATATATGCGACGTATAGTGCTCTTCTAACAATCTGGCTCCAAGCAGAAAAACCCATACATTCGTTATTAGTTATAAAATTATTCTATCCATCCTTTCAGCAAATTTTTAAGTGGTTCGTTGTTGAATATAAGTACTCGATATTTTCCCTTTCGTTTTGATTTTACGAGCCCTGCATCTTCCAATGCAGAAAGATGTTTAGCTATCGCCTGTCGCGAAATAGAAAGGTCGTACCTCATAATGAGACGTACCGTAAGTTCATACAAAGTCAGTTCGTTGCGTTCGGATAGTTCGTCTAATATAAGTCGCCTAGTCGAGTCGCCAAGTGCTTTGAATATAGCGTCTTTGTCCCAATTCATATATTAAGTATATGCAACCATACGGTTGCTCGTCAAGTATAAGCAACTGTATGGTTGCGTGAAGAAGAAACATATTAATCAATCCTTCATAATTGAGTATTGACAAAATTTTATTCTGTTCCTACCTTTTCATTGCTCATTCTTAAAGGGTTTCTATGAAGTTATAAAAAATTATCTGTTTAGAGTATTTTAAATTTAAAACTACTTTTATGATTATCATTCTAATATTTATGTAGAATACTATTTATTTCTTCCTAATTTTGTTAATTCCTTTTTCAAGTAACCTCCTATATAGTTCAATAATACTATTGGCAACTTGCGACTTTAAGATATGCACCAACTAGATAAATAGCTCATATTCTTTATAAGCCAAAGCTCCTTGTTTAACATATTTTATAATTTTTTCTACCTCAGTTTGAACTGGTATTCTTCCCTTTTCATTAAGAAACCAGTTATCTTTTCTTGTAATACCATCATGTGCTTGACACAAGGTGAATTTTATCCAATCGGGCATATATGTTTTAAGTGTCAAATACAATCTTTTCATGAGGGTCGAGTTCATGAACGATACCAATTTACTTTGCAAGTTTTTGGAGAGGAATTCAAAGGCTTTGTACATGAAGGAGAAATTCAATGGTTCCATCCATATCCTAAGCAAAAACTTGAAGATGGACATGTTTTTGCGATTGAATCAGAAGTGCACAAAATGGTGGAAGAACATGAAAGTGATAGTGCTTAGAATAAGGAAATCCTTCTTTTTCTAAATCCTAAACTCAATATTCAAGAGATATCCATTACAATTGTCATTTTTAGGAACTATTTTGCACCTATATTGGATAATATTTTAGACATCCAAGCTTAAAAACCCAGCTATCTTCACATAAGAAGATTAGCTGGTTTCATAATTTTTTATATCCAATCACTAAAAGAATCCGGATCTGCCTAGAAAAAAACGACTGCCCTTTGTTCCGCAATCACCCGATTGTTGAACAAATAAGCTTTAATTAGTATTAATTATGTAGGTATGCTTTCTTCAAAGTACCCTAATTCTTTAAAGCCTTCCAAATAAATCTCTTTTCTTGGACAATTAGTCCTCTATCTGTTTTATGGGCTTCAACTAATTTGTTTAATAGGTGTTGGTTTGTTGAATCTAAGTAATCAGGATGTCCAGGCATTCTTGTGAAAAATTTCGCAAAATCTACTTCTGTTGGGAAATATTCATTCGTAGTATATTCATTTATTTCAATTGAGTAAAAACCGTTATTATTTAATTCATTAATAATCTCATCTATCGCTCCACTATGAATTCCAAAAATAACGCCATCTTTTTTTAGCACTCTAATCTCTCTAAAGATACTCAATGGTCCCCTACGGTTATAAATGATGTCAAATTGTTCATCTTGGAATGGCAAGTCATTAGCATACGAATGGAAAAATTGAACATTTGTAATTTGGCTTTCCTCAAGAAGTTGATTAGCCTTTTCGATCATTTCAATGGAAAAATCAAATCCAATAATTCTCTGTGAAAAACGTGACATTTTTAATGTGAAATCACCGTGACCGCAACCAGCATCTAAAGCTATTTGATATTTTTTTAAGAGCTCTTTTAATTGTTCTTCAAAGATATCCTCACCAGAGATGTGATCCTTTATTGAGTCCCAATTTTTGGTGTACCCGCCAAGTTTCTTTGCAATCATGTTGTACCAGTCCTTACCCATTACAACAACCCAATTGAAAGTACTTTAAGCTTTCAGGGAACAAAAAACTCTCTCGTAAAACCTTCATAACTACCTCCCCATTTTGGAATGTATTTTACTAGTTTATTTCTTTATATCATTACGATTTTCCTTCTTAAACAATCTAGGCTAGTTATTTAACCTTTACTAAAGTTATATCAGAGTTTTGGTCATTATTAAGTCCATTTGTTCTTCATCACCCATATAAAAAGAGTGGAATCCGGTTTGAACAAACCCGGTTTTCTTATAAAAAGCAATAGCATTATCATTTTTTTCCCATACGCCTAGCCAGATTTTCTTTTTATTACGTTCCATTGCAATTTCCATACTTTTATTTAGCAGATATTTACCTAACCCTTGTTTTTGAAATTTGTTCTTAATATAAATCCTCTCGATTTCAAGTGATTCATCGTCCATTTCTTCGGATTGGTCATCATTAATATTTACCTTTAAATATCCAGCAAGTTCTTCATTGAAATAGATGAAAAAGAATTCCGAAGAAATTTTGGATAATTCTTTTTCTAATTGTTTTAAGTTAAATGCCCTTTCCAAATAGGCATTCATATTTTCAGGTGAATTCTGATCTTTAAATGTATCGTTAAATGTTTCATAACTAATTTCTTGAAGTTTGCGTAAATCTTCAAAGATGCACTTTTTTATTTTTATAGTCATTTAAATATGCCGCTCCTTTATAGAATCAATAATTTCTCTTGTTTCCCTTTTTTACAAATTCCCAGTCTTTTTCTATATTTTTTCTTACTCTTTGAAGAAGATTGAAAATGGTTTCTGCTTCTCTTTCGGAAAATCCCACTAATGCGACACTGTTTGAATGATCATTTTCTCTTTTTATTAAAGGAAATACACGTTCCCCTTTTTCTGTTGGATAGAGTTTTTTTATTTTTTTGTTATGCTCATCATCTTTCTTTTCAATAAATCCTTTAATTTCAAGTTTTTTTATTGCCCGTGCTGCGGTTGTTCTGTCTACTTTAATCATTTCAGCTAACTTTTCTTGAATGATTCCCGGCTTTTCACATATTCGGACAAGGTACAAATACTGCCCTTTTGTAAGATCAAATTCTTTAAATTCTATATTACTTATAGAATCTAATGCCCTGGCAATCATTCCAATTTCACGTAGGATTTCCTTCATATATCCAACTCCATTAATTTCTTTTACTAACCATTATTTTTAATAAATATTATTATATTTTTGTTGCATTTACAACAAAAATCACTTTCAACATAAAGATTTTGTTACCCTTATTCAACTCCCTCAGTTTAATAGCTGTATCTCACAAATACTGGCTAACCTCCATTTTACTTTAAGCAAATTTTTTCACTATCTCGGGCATAAATTATTGATTTATTAATTCCTTTTTTAAAAAATCAAAAAGCATCCCTTTTTGAAGGAATGCCCTCGCTACAATAAAAATTTAAACAATCGTTAGTTCTATCCCATATTTCAAAGCTATTGACATCAAATTTTGAACTTCTTGTGGGCTAGGAGGACCTGTTGGAGCATGTGGCATTTCTTGGGGAAGAGGCACACTAAGTTCCTTAACAAATTGATCAAATCCAGAGGGATAAACAGAAACTAATACTTTAGCTGTTTCTGTGTTCACTTTGAAGGTATGGGAAATTCCTCTAGGAGCATATACATACGTTCCTGGTGTAGCTTGTATACTTGTATCGGCTATAAAATAGGTAACTTCCCCTTCAAGAACGTAAAAGGTTTCGTCTTCCCTCGAATGAATATGTGGTGGAGGTTCAAATCCTCTCCGCTCCTCCATCAAAACAGTAGCGTATCTACCTTGCGTATCCTCTCCACTAACTAGGATAGAAGCCTTATTTCCTATAAATAAGAATGTGTTATCCTTAGACGACCGACGAATAAATGGCATATCCAAAAGTTTCGACCTCCAATCTTTTAACACATTAATAATATGCAAATCAAAACATAAGTAGTATGTTTTTGTACACTGTTATTCAACCTTTTTCGCAGACGTCCTTGTGATCCTATCGTCAATCCGAATTATAAAAAATTTAGACTTCCAAAAGGTCTTCAGTTGATAATTTTAAACAATGTCTTTCTTCCACTACTTCCGTATGTGAAAAATTTTAAACTCTTTTTACCTAATAGTTTAAGAACTACACAATCTATTTTTAGCAATAGAAAAATGTGACCCTAAAAGATCACACCACTTATTCATAAATTGTTTAATACAATTTTTTTACCACAATTTAGTAAAATCAATAGTCATACAAAAATGCTATTTAATGATTCGACCCGGATTTCCAACAATGGTTTTATGTGCAGGAACGTCTTTAGTAATAACGCTTCCGGCACCTACAATAGCATTTTCACCAATGGTGACCGCTGGTAGCAAGGTCGCGTTGTTGCCAATCTTGGCTCCTCTTCTAATAATAGGGCCTTGGTGCTTGAAATTTCCCTGTCCCATGTATTTATCATTGGAAGTAGAGCAACATGGACCAATAAATACTTCATCTTCAATTATCATATCTGCAGTTATATATGTCCCTGTCTGAATGGTGACGCGTTTTCCAACTTTCGTATTAGTTTCCACCATTACGTTTCTACCTATAATACTGTCTTCACCAATTGTTACTTTTTCGCGAATGCTTGCCAGGTCTCCAATAAAAACGCCAGTATTAAGTTTAACTTCACGGTAAATAACGCTATTGCAACCGACAACAACATGGTCATTAATCATTAGGGGCTCAAGATCTTTTTCGGGTTTGCGCTTCATTTTTTTATTGGAGGAAGGAGATTTACCAAGAACAGTTTGTTCTCCGATTTGAACATTTTTTCCAATCATTGTATCTTTTTTAATAACTACATGATGTCCTATAGTGACGTGGTCACCTATTATCACATTTTCTTCAATCACCACATTTTCTCCAATAGAGATGTTTTCTCCTATTTTTGCTGTTGGATGTATCATACTTGGCGCTCCTTATTTAACTAATCATGAAAAGAAGCAGAAGTTTATCATAAGCGCTTCCCTTACTACCTTTATAGTTTCTGATAAATCTTTAAAAGCTTATCTGTCACCCGTTCAGCCGAATGGTATTTTTCTACATACCTTCTCCCCGCTCTCCCAAGTTCATTACGGCGTTTGGGGTTTTGTACCAACTCCAAAAGAACATCTGCAATCGTTTCCGGAGTTGCTTGAACAATTGGAAGATCTTTCGGAAACTTTTCTCGTACATCTTCTCTTATAAAAGCAACAACTGGTTTACCCATGGCCATTGCTTCTACACTAAACATTCCGTACGTTCCACACAGTAATTGATCGACAATAATATCAGCTTTCAGATACTCGGAGACGGCTTTCTCATGACTCATTTTTTCTATCATTTTATAGGTAAATTTACCTTTATTTTGAATTCTTCTAATAGCTCTTTCAACGTAATGAGAGCCCTTAAATTTTCGGTTTGTAGGAGCGTGAACTATTAGGGGATTATCATTAGTTACTGATGGGTAAGAGACTCTGAAATCATTTAAATTACATGCAAGGGGTAATACGAAAACATTTTTGTAATAATCTTTTACATAATGATAAGCTTCATAATCTTGAACAATTGCCGTATCAATGTACTTAGAAATAGTAGTGAGTTGTTTATGAATTTCTCTGTCAGTATAGTAGGTTGGAACTAGAGGATATGGGTTTAACTTTTTAACCATTTTAACAGTACGCACATCACTTCCCCAATGCTGCATAATCATTTTCTTTCCATTTTCTTTTAGTATTGGGAGGTCTTCGAAGTTTTGGAGAAACGTATTGGCATTGTGAAAATGAAAGATATCTGTATTATTTATTAGAAAATCAAGTTCTTTGATTAGTTCCCATGCATCGGTATTAATAATATCACCTTGATAGCTTAAGTAAGTATGAAACCAATTGTATCCGGAGACTTCATGCCCCTTTTTTCTAAGTTCTTTACATAGAGTACCCATCTGTCCAGCTATTTCTGTGGGGGCGTGCACTATTTTCATGTAATTCTCTCCTTTCGTTTCAGTATATTCCTGAAGGACAAATCGGTTATATCTTACTTAAAATTTGAATAAACAGCGGACACACAGGAAACACTAGTAAGTCATATTCTGTATAGTAGGAATTTAAAAAGGTGGGATATTTTTGTCATTAAACAACTATATGTCGGCAAAAGAGCTTCGTGTACAAAATAATATATGCCTACTTCCCTGTGGAGACGAAGCAGAAAGCAAGATTTCTAAATGGACAGCCAAGGACTTAAAACCATATCAATATTATGTAGTTAACAAAAAATCCATTGATACGATGTTTAGTGGATTAATTTTCTATCCTATCACTGGTAGACGAAAGCATTATCTTTATCCAATGTACTCGAATATTGGTTTATTAGCTGAAAAAGAAGACTGGGAAGTAGCATTAAAAGGATTATTTTTGGAAAACTATAACTTTGAAGCTGCCTCAACCAATACAAGAAAAGGAAATAAGACAGATATATGGGTAACACTTCCGTATCCTACCCATACTCAAACCAATTTTGGAAAAGTTAATGGAAAAGTTCTAAATTTTAAAGTCGAATCAAATCGATTTGAGGCAATGCAATGGTGGATACTTGAATTTATTAAAAAATGGAGAAAAGCTGAACATATACACGATAAATTATCATTCAAAGGGTTTGTCTGGCCGAGAGCTTCGATTGATAAGGGAGATGAAAGTCTTGTTAAAAGAGTAACAAATTTTATTCGTAAAAATGGCTTTCTCTCCTTATGGTTGCAGCAATATGGATCTGCTGGTTGTGTGGATTGGAAAAAGTTTGGATTTAGCGCTGCTTGTACTCATCCTAATTATTACGGAGGAAAAGGCCCAGGTGTTAATTGGATTACCAACACAGCGGCATTTGCAAAGTATTACCATACAGGTATGCAAATTATTTATGGGAAAGGAATTCTTTTTAAAGAAAATCATTTGCTTGATTATTTAAATTACGGTGTCTCTAAAAACTATATGAAGGATAGTTTGCTAGTTTATCAATTTCCAAAACAAACTATGCGTAAAATTAATGAAGAGAGCCCTGATGATTATGCTAAGCTATATTCTTTTATTAAAAAAGAATATAAGCCAATTTACCCAACAGCTGCGTTTCCATTAAAAAAATCGTAATTCTCTAAACAGAAATTAAAAGACTTATCCGAATATGATCAGGTGTTTGATTTAATGAAAATAAGGCTAATTCAACAAAAGGTTCCCTTTTTTGAACTAGCCTTATTTTTTGTTAGTTGCATCTAAAGATTTAAATATATATCAATCAATTGATTCACTACAACATCATTTGCATGAAATTTATCTACATATTGACGTCCTTTCATTCCTAACTCCTTACGTTGGACTGGGTTGTCAAGAAGCTTTTTTACTTGTTGAAATAAATTATCAGGGTTGCTATTAACAATAGGGATTTTAGATGGAAAAGTAGAAACTAGATCAGGGCGAATAAAAGTCAGAACTGGTTTTCCAAGTGCCATTGATTCCACACTTAGTAAACCATATGACCCACATAAAACTTGATCAATAATGATATCTGCATCCTTGTAAATGTTAATGACTTCTTCATGGCTCATCTTCTCAATTCTTTTATATTCAAAGCTATATTCTTCTTTTAATTTTTCTATGCTTTTCTCAATAAAGTATGTGCCTTTAAAATCAGGATTTGTAGGAGCATGAAGAATGAGAGGCTTTTCTTTTGTTGCTGATGGATAATTAGGTTGAAAATGTTTAAGATCGATGGCAATAGGTAATACATGTACCTTTTCGTAATAATCCTTAACATATTCATATACTTCATAATCTTGTACAATGGCTTCTCTGATGTATGGTGTTATCTTCATTAACCTTTCATGAATAACCTCATTTGGGGGTGAATCTCCCGTATAGACATACGGATTATTCTTTCTAGCTTGATCATGAAACCTAACGTCATTTCCCCAGTGGTGCATAATCATTTTTTTATTTCTTCTTGTAAGTTCTGGCAAGTCACTATAATCATGGCAAAGAGTAGTTGCATAATGAAAATGAAACAAGTCAAATGAATCAAGAATTTCTTCATAGGTGCCCTTAAGTGTCTCATGATCGAGATTAACTAGATTATCCTTATAATCTAAATAAGAATGAAACGTATTGTAACCAAGGGAGTAGTGTCCCTTATTAATAAGGGCACTACTCAAGATTCCCATTTGACCTGCAATCTCAGTAGTTCCATGGAAAACCTTAATCGATCTCATCTCCTTTTAGCCAACAATAAGTTTTATTTATCCCCTCCTCTATAGAGTGACGAGGTTCCCAGTTAAGTTCATGCTTGATCTTCTCAACACCTATACATCGCCGCTCCACTACATCCACTTTACGTTTCGGCTCAAACCTTAGGGGAATATTTTGGTTCATTGTGGCTTTTTTTATTTCCTTAGCAAGTTCAAGGATATTTGTTTCCACTCCAGTTCCAACATTATAAACTTGCCCAATTGCTTTTTCATCAACGGTTGCTAGTATTATGGCATCCATTGCATCCTCAACAAATGTAAAATCTCTCGTCTGGTTTCCATCACCATAAACGATCATTGGTTTATCGTTCTGAGCCGATTCAAAGAACTTAGCAACCACACCACAATATGGGTTTGTGGAAAGCTGACCTGGTCCATATACATTTGAAAATCTAAGAACACTGACCGGAAATTTGTACATATTATGATAAACATTACAATAATGCTCCATAGAGAATTTACTAGCTGCATACGGAAGATTGATATTATAGTATGATTCAGGTGTAGGTAAAATTGAGGCCTGACCGTAAATTGAGGTTGTAGAGGCATAAACAAACCGCTGTAGTGAAGAACAGCACTCTTGAGCTTTTTTTAGCAACAAATAGCCTCCATACAAATTAGTTTTATAATCGCTTTCTATATTTTCAACTGACAGAATAAGATTTTTACAAGCAAAATGAAAAATATAATTTACATTTGGCAATACCTCTTCTAATATTTTTTCGTCTGTAATGCTTTCTTCGTAAAATGTAATGTGATTAGAATTAGGGATTGCTGTCTTGTTTCCAGTGGATAAATCATCAATAACATAAATATGGTCACACAACGGAATCAGCCTTTTAACTAGCTGTGAACCTAAAAAGCCTGCTCCACCTGTAACCACCACTTTTCCTAAATTCATCGATTAATTTCCATCCTTTCTGTTCATATCCGAGGTTGCAAATGTTTCTAAAGGACAGTTGACAACTTCATGTTTGAGTGATGATTGATAAAGAGCAAAAATAAGTTCAAGTGCTTTTTTTCCTTCTTTGCCATCTATCAATACGTGCTTATTATCGGAATCTACTGCTTCAAGAAAATTTTCATACAGGTAAATTTCCTCATTCTTATCATTAATGAGCTGATTGAGCTCTTCTTTATTTACTTCTTCACCTTCTATATACCAACGGGAAATTTGATTAAGAGACTGTCCCTCAATACAAATAGTTCCTTTTTCCCCGAAAATTGATAATGAATACCCCAAATTATTTGGCTGTGTAACAATGTTAGCTTCAATTATCCCCTTTGCTTGATTACAGAAGCTGATTACTCCCACAGCAGCATCTTCTGTTTCCTTTAATTGTGAAAGATACTGCATGGTTTCACCGTATACTGTTACGGCGTCGCCAAAAAACCATTGAAGTAGATCAATAACATGTATACCTTGGTTAATCAACATTCCGCCATCACTTTCCCATTTGCCTCTCCATGAAGCTAATGAATAATATTCTGGGGAACGATTGATTCGGATTGAACAAACACCTAAAAATAGTTTTCCGAGTTTCCCATCATCTATCATTTTCTTGATTCTTTGCATAATCGGCATAAAGCGCAGCTGATGACAGACCATAAGCTCCTTATTTTGTTTTTGGGATAGAAGAATTAACTCATTTGCTTCTTTAATAGATAGAGCCATCGGTTTTTCTAAAATAACATGTTTGCTTGCTTCGAGCGCGGCATTTGCCATCTGAGCGTGGAGACCTGTGAATGAAGCAATGATAACCGCATCAATATCATCATCCTCTAGCATTTTTTGATAATTTTTATAGAACTTAATAGGATATTCTTGACCTGAGGAGACTGTTTGATAATACTTCTTAGCCTCCTCCATTCTTTCTACACTAAGATCGCTGACTGCAGTTAACTGAGTCCCTTTACAGGATGAGAGCGCCCATAGATGTTTTTTGGAAATATAGCCACAGCCTATCAAGCCAAAACGTACGACCATCTATGCACCACCCATTTCGCTTAAAATTTCTATAACTCTATCTTGTTCACTCTCTGATAAAAACGGATCCATAGGGATAGCAAATAATCTTTCTGATAATGATTCAGAGATTGGAAAATCTCCTTTTTTATAATTTAATGAGCTATATACTTCCTGAAGATGTAAGCAGCGTGGGTAGTAAATACCCGTTTGGATTCTTTCTTTGTCAAGAGCTTCAATTAGTTCTTTACGATAATCAGTTTCAATGCAATATAAGTGATAAATATGTGTCCGATCGTTAACATCACTAGGTAGCTTTAAATAAGGAACGTCACTAAGTAATTGTCGATAGCGGCTAGCAATCTTTCTTCTTTCTCCATTCCATTGATCTATTTTTGTAAGATTAACAAGCAATATTGCTGCATGTAATTCATCTAAACGACTGTTATAACCTATCCTATCGTGATAATATTTTTTAGTTGTTCCGTGAGTGCGAAGTTTTCTAATTTTATCTGCAACTTCGATATTTGAAGTGGTAATGATCCCCCCATCGCCAAGGGTTCCTAAATTTTTTGTTGGAAAAAAAGAAAAGCAAGCTGCATCTCCTAAACTTCCTACCCATCGATCTTTATAAGTTGCTCCAAAGGCTTGACACGCATCTTCAATGACAAATATCTCATACTTTTTTGCAATCTCATTGATTTCATCCATATCCGAGGGCTGTCCGAATAAATGAACAGGAATAATTGCTTTAGTAGATGAAGTTATTTTTTTTTCAATTTCTAATGGATTTAGATTATAAGTTAAAGGATTTACATCAACGAAAACAGGGATAGCTCCAACACGCGAAATTGCTTCTGCAGTGGCAAAGAATGTAAAAGGTGTTGTAATAACTTCATCTCCCTTTCCTATTCCATAAGCCTCTAGCGTAAGAATCAGAGCATCCGTTCCATTTGCAACAGCAATTGCTTCTAGAACGCCTATTTTTCTAGCGATTTTTTCTTCGAGCTCCTTCACTTTTGGTCCTAAAATATATTCCCCGTTATCAATTACATCGCTAATACCTTGAAGAATCTCATCTTTGACACTTTGAAACTGATTCTTTAAATTAACTAAATTTATCATCATATACTCCTTATCTCTATATCATTGAGCCTTACACTTAATACGCCGACTGATATAGTTGTTAAGATATTCTTCATAATTTATGACTAAGTTATTAACGGAGTAACGGCTTAAAACCAATACCATTGCCAATTTTCATTTGAATTTAAAGTTTCTATTTCTAGTTCTACTACACAAATTTCATAAAATAAGATGATTGTCCATTACCAATATGAACATGAAACATAACTTAGATTGTATTAGATTAATATTGAGACGAGGGAGATGAATGAACATAATAGAATATTCAAACGACAAAAGGAAAAAAATAGCTGTTATAGGTTTAGGTTTTGTGGGACTCCCATTGTCTATCATGCTTGCCGAAAAAGAATTTCAAGTAATTGGAATAGATATGGATGAGAGTAAAGTATCAAAACTGCAGCTCTCAATAAGCTATGTTGGAGATATTGATAACAATAGGTTAAGCAGAGTTATAGATAGTGGGAAATTCGAGGCAACTACTAATTTTGATGCTATTAAGGATGTTGACACAATTATTATTTGTGTGCCAACACCACTTACAAAAGAGAAAACACCTGATTTACGTTTTATTATTAACGGAGGTGAAGAAATTCAACAAAGACTCAAAAAAGGGCAACTTGTAGTACTGGAAAGCTCAACTTTCCCTGGCACAACAAAGGAAGTCTTTTTACCAATTCTAGAACAAAGTGGTTTACGGGTAGGAGAGGATTTTTATTTAGCCAATTCTCCTGAAAGGGTTGATCCTGGTAACAATCAATATGACTTAGATGAGATTCCTAAAATAGTAGGAGGGGAAACAAATAGATGTAAAGAAGAAGCTGTTTCACTTTACAGCGAAATTTATAAGGTAGTTGTTCCTGTCTCCACAACAGAGGCAGCTGAGTTGACTAAACTCCTTGAGAATACCTTTCGTTTCATTAATATATCATTTATAAATGAAATGGCAATTCTTTGTGATCAATTAAAAGTTGATATTTGGGAAGTAATTGGTGCAGCAGGTACAAAACCATATGGATATATGCCATTCTATCCAGGTCCAGGTATTGGGGGGCATTGCATTCCAGTTGATCCTATTTATCTTCAATGGAAACTTGAGCAACTAGGAACAAAAAGCAAGTTTATTGCTATATCTGAAATAGTAAACCAAAAAATGATTGATTATATTGTCCGCCATACGGAAGAGGTTCTACAACCAAATAAAAAGCTATCTTCAGCGAAAATACTGATTTATGGTGTAACCTATAAAAAGGATGTAGCAGATACTCGTGACGCTCCGACTCTTGAAATAATTGAGAAGTTTAACCAAAAAGGTGCTTCAGTCTTATATCATGACCCTTATATCCCCTCATTAAATATTGGTAATAAATTATATAAGAATACTGACATAACTGAACAAATACTTAGGGAAGTTGATTGTGTGATTATATTAACTGACCATACAGCAATTCCTCTTAAAAAAATATTAAATCATGCTTCTCTAATTTTTGATACAAGAAATGTGACAAAAGGACATAAGGGAAATGCAGTTGTGATCCGTTTAGGAGACGGGCTATAATTTAATAATTATAAAAAATTTTAATAAAATAATATGTATAAACTCTATACTTATACAGACTCACAATAAAAGTCTACCAACAATTTCCTGAAGAGCTGTTGTTTCTAACAAATTTTACTTACACTTTTAAGTATATACCTATAGCTGCTTTAACCAGAAACTAATAAAAAAACTAGACATAATCTAAAATCAAAACTTTTCAAAGACAACATTTCGAAAGGTTTTGTTTTTTTCTCCATTTTTTGAAAAATATCTCATAAGATATGCATACTTATCTTTTAGGATTAAGTTAAGAATCTCTATTAGCTTGATAGTCGCCAATTATTTTATGCAGCCAAGAAATACCCAAATCAAACCATTTTGCAAAATCGTAATCTACAAAAGACTTCAATCCTGATGAAGTTAATGATTTTCCTAATGACAATCCATGTGTTCCTCTCTGAAAAATATGTGATTCAAATGGTATGTTTTTCTCATTTAAAGCTTGCATAAAGAGAATAGTGTTCTCAATTGGAACAAGTTGGTCTTCAAAAGTAGAGAACAAGAAAGTCGGTGGTGTCATTTCATCAACTTTTTTATCTAGTGAAGGTACTGGGAATGCGAGTATATTAGACATCGATGATAAAATACAAGGATATCCCAACATTATTGCGTTAGGTCTATATTATCCCATTGTACCAATTGCAGCTGCAAGATGACCGCCAGCAGAAAAACCGATAACAGCAATTTTATTTTCATTTATGTTCCACTTTGTAGCATTGTTTCTTACTGTGGCTATAGCGTCCTCTGCATCATAAAATGATGTTTCAAACGTAATATCTTCGCCAACGGAATATCGTAATATGAAGGCGTTGAATCCTTCAGCTAAAAATGCCATAGCAATTGGTTCTGCTTCGCGATCAGATGTATTATAGTAACCCCCACCTGGAAAGATCAATACAGCTGGGCGAGTGGTAATATTGCTGAATTCTGCGGAATTGTCTAATAAATAGGCAGTTAGAGAGACTTCATTAGTATTGTTAATATTAACTTTTTCAATTCTCATGATTTTCCTCCTTCAATAAATGATTGAATTTAAATTATTTACTGTACATTGAAGTAATATCTGGTGTCTTTAATTAGCAATTTCTTTATCTTAAATATTAACAATTTTCCCATAAATTGAAAGTTTTTTTTATAGCAGGTCAAAGCAATATATTGGCGGCATGTTAACCACTCAAAAAAAATTATCTAACTATTCTAATCAAAATTGTGTATACTAACACTAATATATTATAAGGAGTGATTGCTTTGTCATTTTCCAAGGCAAAAAAGCAAAGACAAAAATTAGCTCGTGAAGGACGTAGGAATCCAGCAGATAGCAGAAGCCCTTTCGCTTTTGCTGATATGAGAACTCGAAAAACTAAAACAAAAAAAGATCGATTATATAAGATAAAGCATAAAAACCACGCTTCCCAAAAAGGAAATGATGGTTTTTATTTTTTGCGGAATAAATGAATCCTCTATATTTGTTTAATTATCTTCTGATTTTCTATTCAAGTTTTCTACTTCAGCCGCTATATTTTCAACATCAATCCTTTTAAATAAAGGACTCACTGTTTTCAAAGAAGTAGCGGAACATTCTATTGCTTCCCACTTATAGTCGGATAGTTCTAATAACTTTTTTATCTCCTCACTTGAAAAGGGTAGAAACGGCTGTAGCAGCTGTGCTAAATTTACGATTATATATACACATGTTGCCATTGTGTTATCGCAATTTTTCGGATCATCTTTAATTTGAATCCAAGGCTTCATTTCATCAAAATATTTATTTGCTCTTCTAATAAATTCAAAGATTAATTCCAGTGCTTGTTTAAAATGTGTATCTTCAATTAATTTACCCGCATCATTATATAATTGTTGTACCTCCCTCTTTATTTGCTCATCAATGTTTCCAGTTGGAAAGTTACCCGAATACGATTTTTCAATAAACTTTAAAGTTCGATTGATAAAATTTCCATAAGCGCCTAATAACTCACTATTATGACTGTAGATAAATTCTCTCCACGAAAAATCGGAATCTCTGTTTTCAGGTGCATTGATCGTTAGAAAATACCTAATCGAGTCTGGTTCATATTTTTTCAACATATTAGGAACCCAAATCGCCCAATTTTTACTTGTTGAAAGCTTTTTCTTTTCTATTGTTAAATACTCATTTGAAACAATATGCATAGGCAGACTTTTGATTCCGGCCCCCAAAAGGATAGAAGGCCAAATTAAAGTATGAAAAGGAATGTTATCTTTACCATGTATATAATAGGATTTAGTATTTGAATTCCAAAAATCTGCATCACTTTGATCAAAATCCTGCGCCCATTTTTTGCTTGCAGAAAAATAGCCTGAAACTGCTTCTATCCATACATAAATTTTCTTCTCTTCATAACCTTTAACAGGCACGGAAACACCTATCGGTAAATCTCGAGAAACGGGGCGATCATGCAACCCTTCCTTTAAATACCTCTCCGTCAAGTGAATCGCATTCTCTCGCCATAAATGATGTTTATTCGCATGATCAACATATTCCTCTAATTCAGCTTGAAATGCACTTAACTCGAAATAAAAATGTTCAGTGTTTTTTGATGAGGGAGCATCTCCACATATTTTACAGCGTTTCTCCAATAGGTCTAATGGATCCAATAATGTTGAACAGTGATCACACTGGTCGCCTCTAGCATCTTTTCTGCAGTTTGGACATATTCCCTCTACAAATCGGTCTGGCAAAAATTGATTACAAGTATGACAAAAAGCTTGTTTAACTTCATTTTTATAGATATAGCCATTATTTAATAACTGTAAAAATAGATCTTGTACGACCTCGTGATGATGTTCTGTATCCGTTCGTGTATAGCAATCATATGTGAACCCTACCTTGCTAAAACAATAACTAAACTCTTTGTGATATTTATCTGCAACTTCTTGAGAGCTAACTCCTTCCTGTTTTGCTCTTATTGAAATCGGTGTTCCATTACAATCGCTACCAGAAACATAAAGTACCTTATCCCCTTTCGCCCTATAATACCGTGCCAAAATGTCCCCGGATAATAAACTAGCGATGTGACCTAAATGAAGAGATCCATTTGCATATGGCCATGCTCCACCTATAAAAATATTCATGATAATTCCTCCTCCTAAATAAAATAAAAAAACCCCGTCCTAAGACAAAATTGTCAAAGGACGAGGTTTACACTCGTGTTACCACCTTTTTTCACTAATCACTTACATGATTAGCCTCGATAAGTACGGAACGGAAACGTTCTTATACTCTGACATTTATAACGAGTGTCAAATCTCGTCATAGCCTTACTTTCATCGAAAGCTCGGCTACGCGACTCAGAGACCATTTTCAACCAACTTTTCTTTGCTTCTTTTCAGCTACCGAAGCTCTCTGTAAAAGAATTCATTAGTTTACTCTTCTCTTCATCGTCTTTGAAATAATAATTTTCCTTATTATTACATTATCCTTAATAAAAAACAAGGTCATGAGAAATAAAATGTGCTACTGAAGAAAAATATTAACAGCAAAATTATTACCGACTACTATACATTTATACAAACATTTTTTATACTATTTTTAAAGGAATTAATCTGGAGGTTTATTTTATGACGGAAGGTCCAAAAAAAATATCACTACAAGAATTGATGCAAAAGAAACTTGCCGACAAAAAAGCTGCTCAAAAATCTCAAACTGGGATAAAAGGTAGTACAGAAACAAAAAAATTACAAAGTCAGCAAACCAAAAAAACGAGTAACACAAGAAGGAAAATGGGAGTTTAACGCCCAAAGAAGTTTATGGATAAATGAGGTCCATAAACTTTTTTTATTTTCTAAATGTCAGAATAACAGTTGAACATTGGACTTTGATGTATCTTATTTATCTTTCATGATTTTTTTACTAGTCCAACATACACTGAAAATCTAAAAACAGCTTAATAAAAAATAAAGAAAGGCTAAAGTAAGAGAATGATCCTGCTCTCCTTCTTCAGCCTCTTCTGTTATCAGACATATATTTCATCCACTTTTTTTGTCTGTAACTAATAATAAAATATCCTATACCTGAGGACGCACATACTCCGAGTGCTAGCTCCCAAATAAATGGCTTTGTTGTATAAAGTCCTACAGTAATCCCTATTCCCCCAATAACGGTTAATTGAAAAAGTTGTTTTTTGTAATTTTCATAAATAGTAAATTGAAATTGTCTTCTTTGTTCAACTTCTTTTATATGTTCTAGTTGTTGAGGCAATGTGAGAAACTCTTTTACAGAATAGACAATTCTAAATAAAGGTTGTGATTGAATCCAGTGCCATACAAATGTCCACTTATTATTTCCGTGTTTTTCTAACCAATCCATAAAAACAGGCTTTACTAAATCAATTAATTCTTCCTCAGGAACTAATTCTCGAACCAAACCTTCTATCGTAACAAAAGATCTACCAAGAAACACAAACCTTGTAGGAGCTTGTATTGGAAGTGCTCGAATCAAATCGTTCATTTCCATTTTTAACGCAATTAAATCCATTTCTTTTAATTGTGAAGGCTGGAAGGACATAAGTTCAGCCAATAGTCTCTCCATCGTTCGAGTATCTGCTTCTGGAAGTAGGAATCCTAAATGAATAAAACCTTCAACAGCTTTGGTATAATTTTTGGATAATAAACTTTCAATTAACCCTTGGAAATGGGTAGCATCTTTTTTCGTTATTTCCCCCACCATGCCAAAATCAAGTAATATTATTTTTCCTTCTTCTGATACGAGAACATTCCCTGGATGTGGGTCAGCATGAAACATACCTGACTCTAACCATTGCGGTAGAAAAATAGAGATCAGTTTTTGTGCCAGTTCATGTCGGTTAATCGATAATCGATCCAACGCTTCTATATTATTAAGACGTACCCCTTCCACCCATTCCATCACAAGAACTTTTGACGTACTTAACTCTGTATACACGGATGGGATGATTATACCTTCAACGTCTTTATAGCGTTCCTTAAAAGATAGGAGTGATTTTTGCTCTTTTAAAAAATCGAGTTCTCTTTCAATGACTTCTTTCAGTTCATTAAATAAAACCTTTAAATTAATGAAGCCCTTTGGTATGGGAATAAAGTGATCGGCAAACCATATAATAAATCTAAGTGTGCGAAAGTCTGTTCGTATAATCGATTCGATATAAGGACGCTGTACTTTAATTGCGACGGTTTTACCATTTTTAAGTTTTCCTCTATACACTTCTCCAATCGAGGCAGAGGCAATAGCTTTTTTTTCTATCGTAAGCAAGTTTTGATCTATTGTTCCTCCCCACTCTTTTTCTAGAATTTCCTGAATCTCTTGAAAACCAGAAGGCGGAACATTATCAGTTAGATCTTGTATTTGCCTAATAAATGAGTGAGGAAGTAAATCTCCACGAATACTTAGCATCTGACCAATCTTAATGAGTAAACCTTCCAATTCAAACAGTGTTTTTCTAAAACGCTCTCCTATGTTCCCCCATAGCCGCTCCCAATCAGAATCAGACTTTCTTAGGATTTTATAGAAACAAATGTGGAAAAAACAAATAAAGAACATTGAAAGTACCTTATAAATACGAAAAAGCTTATTCGTTGTTTTCATAAAAAACCTCTCATGTTCTAATGAATAGCAAATAATTTACGAACAATCCAATTAATAACAGATCACAAGTCTAGAGATAAACGCACCATATCTACAGCTTGTATACCATTTTCATATATTGCTTCATGATAATGCTTTATAAAAAAATCTTTGTCTATTCCAGTTATTCTAAATCCACATTTTTGATATAAGGCAAGTTGGTTAATGCTAGAATTCGCTGTCCCAATTTCAATGGTTGTATATCCAAATAATTTAGCTCTTTGAATGGCGTCTAGGACTAATTGCTTTCCTATTCCTTTCCCGTGGAATTCTTCAGCAACGGCAACGTTTACTAATTCCACTGTACTAGGTCTTGTTGGTAAAAGGACAAAAACTCCAATTATATTATGATTAACCTCGGCAACAAAGCACTCCCCTCTGCTTAAATATTCACTGATGAGTTCATATGAAGGGTCAGCTAATAGTAATAGATTGATAGGAGGTTGTTCATTAACGTTTAATTTTCTAATGTTCATTTATTAATCCACCATTACCGAACTCCAACATTAATGGATAGTTCATCCAATATCGGAAAAAGTTCCTCTAAATGCTGAATTTCATATGTTGGTATTACATTAGTTCGTTCTTTCTTATGGCGGTTAATCCATACGGATTTAATGCCAGTCTGATTAGCGCCAAGAATATCAGTGTTTAAATTGTCTCCAACCATAAGCACTTCATCTTTGCTCAATTCCATAAGGGACAATGCATGTTCAAATATAGAAGGATCGGGCTTCCCTTTTCCAAATCCTCCAGAAATCACAATCTGTTCAAAATAAGGAGAAAGCTCAGGTGTAATTGTCAACTTAGTGTTTTGTAAATCTGGTGAACCATTCGTCAAAAGTAAAAGGCGATAATTCCCCATTAATTTATTTAATACATCGAAAGTTTCTTCATACACAAATGGAAGGTTTCTTCTTTCTAATGGAAAACGTTCCGCCAGCTCAAATCCGAATTCAGGATCATCAATGCCTACTATTTTTAATCCTTCCGTCCAGGCATCTTTTCGATAAGTTGGAACGATATCTTTCATTTTGATAAAATCCGGTTGATCATCTAAAAAGTTTCCCCAAAGTCCTTCAAACGGATTAATTCCAATCATTTGCGTAAATGGATATGTTTCATAATTTGAGTATAAATTGCTAGCCGCTTTACGAACAGCCTCTTCTAATCTATCTACTTCAATTCCGTATCGTTGCTCGGCAATTTTACATGTTGCCAAAAATGCTTCCTTTACACTTTTTTGATCCCATAGCAGGGTATCGTCTAAATCAAAAAATACTGCTTTAATCATTATTGTCCCGCCTCTATTGTAAATATTCTATCAATATGGATAGTGTACCATCTTTCTAGATCAATAGAATAGAAAAATCCGTTTTATTATGTTTTTTAAAGGTAATATACATACTAATAGGAATTTACTAGTGTTTGTAATATAATTGTAACAATAGAAATATTTTTGATAAAAAAGTGAAACTTTTTCTATTCACAAACGTCTATTAAGTATAGGACGAATCGAGGAGTGTTAAATATGAAAACAAAATTATATGCAATAATCATCATGTCATTTATATTATTTTTTGCTGGAGCCATTGGGTATGAAGGTCTACATAGCAATGCATCGACAACTCCGCAGAAAACATCTGATATGTTAATACACCCTCAAAAATCCAATAGTGAATTAACTAAGAACCTTGTTCTTGTCGATGACGTGACGAAAGAAAATGATTTGGAATCCTCAGTTGTCACGGAAGAATCACTACCCGAAGAAGTTACGATTGATAATACAGTGTTCGTCAATATTATGAATGATAATAAATTTTCAGACTTGAGCAAGTTGGCTCGTAAATATAATGCAGGATTATATGCGATACCTTATAGTGACGTAGTTGCAATTGTAAAAGACGGAAACCCCATCTTTTTCATGAGTGCTGGTTCAAAATCAGCAGTAAAAGAATACTCGGATCTACTTTCAGAGTCACTTGCATTTAGCGGATTTGAAAATCTTGATGAGGTTCGTGAAAACATGAATACTGTGTTGGAAACAGGCAAAGAAGTAAATGTTGATAATAGTAACGAAGAATATTCCATTTTTCAAGTAGATGGATGGATATATGTATCATGGTAAATTAATATTCATGAAAGGATTAGTGCCGTATTTTCTTGATGGCCTAATCCTTTTTTCATTTCAATACTCATCTAATCATGTTAAGATACTAATCTAGTTATTATCTATGAAAGGATGCTTTTGATGGACGGGAAAACACATTTTATCGTAGGAGGAATTGCTGGAATTGGCGTATCAAGTTATGTAGGAGTGGAACTGCCTACCGCTATTTCTTATACATTATTAGGAGCTTGTATTGGATTAATTCCTGATTTGGACGTAAAGGGTACACTTTCAAATAAAATTTCACTTAATAAAAATTGGATTATCACACTGTTGGCGTTATTAGGTTTACTAATCATTGTGAATAGCTACACGTTGTATAAAGACTTCGACCGATGGCTAGGTTTTGGTTTAGGACTTGCCTTATTGATCTTTCCACCATTTTTAATTAAGCAAAAGTACATGTTATTATTAACGGGTGCTGCATCCTTATTGATAGGAGTATCCCAACAAAGCACTTGGTTAATGATGCTTGGAGTATACATATGTGTTGCAGCTTTACTCCCCCACCGTTCTCTAACTCACTCTTTAATTGGCTTGTTCTATTTTTCTTTAATCGGGTACTACTTAGAGAAAGATTTTCAAATGAATGGAATTTTACTCGTATGTGTCGTAAGCTATGCCAGCCATTTATTATTAGATATGAAAATTTTTCCGAAAAATCGCAGAGGCGTAAGGCTGTTACAGCCTTTCTCTAAAATTGAGATTTAAAAAAGGACCGATGTTTACTCAATTGGGTTAACATCGGTCTTTTTGTGTTTCATTCAATATTAATTCTAGAAACTTTTCTTCTTCTTCAAACATTGGGGAATGGGCTGATTGCTCAAACCAAATCCAATGTTTTTCGGTAGCAACGACATCGTTAAAAAATGTAAGTGTAGGTTCAAATGGAATGGTTAAGTCATGTCTTCCCATACAAAAATATATTGGTATCTTCACATCATGCACAACATTGCTCAAATTGACCGTTTTCATTTCATCTTGAAGCATTTTCAAACTAAAAAATTGCCCCTTTAAATGATTGATCATATCCGCGAAAGAGTACTCAACACTAATTAACATCTCTTTAAACATTTTAGTAATAAGTTTTCCATCATGCGAGATGCCACCACGAAAGACTTCTAAATACTTTTGGTGAACCTTGTCATGTTTTAACTTACTCCATGGAGGCATTCCAATCTCTGATAATTTCTTAATCGCTTTTTTGTTATTTTCTTGCTTTGCATTTTCCAAAACATATTTATATGAAAGTTGCTCACCTTCTATATAATCGATGAGTTGAGCAACACCAAAATATCGATAAAAAAGGAACGGTTCTTTATTAACAGCCAATAATCCAATAATGGTACCCCAAGAATGTCCGATTAAGTAAATTTTTTCTTGTTTAAATCGTTTACGAAGATAATTCGTTAACTCAATTGCATCATCAACAAATCGAGCGATTGTCATCGTTTCGGGAGGAATTTTTTTGTTATATGATAGCCCAGATCCTCGTTGATCCCAATTCACGACAACAAAATACTTCTCAAATTCCTGTTGAAATTTGCGAATAAAGCCAATTTGAGCGGCACCTGGACCACCATGTATCATTAATAATACTGGCTTCTTCTCGTTCTCTCCTCTAATATATATCCATTGCTTATGATTTCCAATGGTCAAAGGAAAAAGCTCCGATATTGCATTTTCTTTATCAATTTTTTGGGCTTTTCTCGTTAACATTTTTTTCTCACCTATAGTCGCCTCTCGTCGATTATAGAATATCATACAATGTGATTCACATACATTATCAATAATTTCTTAAAAAAAATTAAGATTTTTTTCTTGCCTATTTAATTAATTTGGATTTATTATAAAAACAAAGCATTCGTTTTAATTTTTTTACACAAAAATTTGCATTAGGTAAACTTATTTAGATGACAGCTAAAGTTTAAGGGGTGAGCAAGATGAGAGATAGAGGTAACGTTTTAGATCACAAACAAGGGTGGTTAAAGAGTAGTTCTAACATTAGTTTAGAGGAGGTAAATAATTCGGTTCGAATTCCAGAACATGCCGGCTTTTGGAGAAAATTATTTGCCTTTGCTGGACCAGGATCTCTCGTGGCTGTTGGATATGTGGATCCTGGAAATTGGGCAACGTCTATCGCAGGTGGAGCTCGTTTTGGTTATACTTTACTTTCCATTATTTTAATTTCTAGTCTAATGGCGATTTTATTACAAACATTATCCGCTAAGCTCGGGATTGTGACAGGTAGAGATCTTGCGCAAGCTACGCGTGATGCAACAGGTAAAAAAACAGCAATTTTTCTATGGATCATGGCAGAACTCGCAATTATTGCAACCGATCTTGCCGAAGTTATTGGCTCAGCGATTGCGTTGAATTTGCTTTTTGGAATTCCTTTATTAGTAGGAATTTTGATCACGACCATTGATGTATTATTACTTTTACTATTACAGAAAAAAGGATTTCGTATTATTGAATCCATCGTTATTGTATTGATGGTTACGATATTTGCCGTTTTTATTTTTGAGGTCATCGTATCCAAACCAGAAGTCGGTGCCTTATTAAATGGATATATTCCTAAAATGGAAATCGTAACGAATCCTCAAATGCTGTTTATTTCATTAGGAATTCTTGGTGCAACGGTTATGCCGCATAATCTTTATTTGCATTCTTCTATCGTTCAAACACGCCAATATAAAAGAACAGAAAAAGGCAGAAAAGAAGCGGTGAAATTTTCAGTCATTGATTCTACCTTTTCATTAACTATAGCTTTTTTCATCAATTCTGCCATCTTGATATTAGGTGCAGCAGCCTTCCATGGAAAAGGAATACAAGTGTCTGAAATTGAAGAAGCGTATAAATTACTGAGTCCAACTGTAGGAGTTGGGATTGCAAGTACGTTATTTGCAGTCGCATTATTAGCCTCAGGACAAAATTCTACTATTACAGGAACGTTATCTGGGCAAATCGTAATGGAAGGATTCTTACATTTAAGAATATCTCCATGGCTAAGACGAATTATTACTCGTATGCTTGCGGTTGTGCCAGCATTTATCGTCACATGGATGGCAGGTTCAAGAGGAACAGCAGATCTCTTGCTTTGGAGTCAAGTTATTCTTAGTTTACAGCTTCCATTTGCTGTTGTTCCGCTTATTTTATTTACAAATAGTAAAAAGAAAATGGGCGTCTTTGCCAATAAAACAGGTACAAAAGTGTTAGCATGGATCTGTACCGCTGTAATCATTATTTTAAATGTATTTTTAATAGGTTATATCCTTATTACTGGACAGGATTTGGGGTAATTACATGGGGAAATTACGATTTATTAAAGATTATAAAGGTGACGAAGGTTTAAGAAAAAGCTTCAATGCTCTTGCGAATAATATATTTGGAATCGATTTTGAAGAATGGTATCAAAAAGGTTTTTGGGGCAGTCATTACATTCCTTTTTCTTACGCTAATGGCGATCAGGTCATTGCAAATGTTTCAGTCAATATACTTCATCTAATGATTGACGGCGAAACGAGAAAGGCTGTACAAATTGGAACTGTAATGACTCATCCAGATTATCGAAACAAAGGACTTTCAGCTGCTTTAATGCATAAGGTACTGCAAGAATATGAAAAAAAGAGTGATTTTATCTATTTGTTCGCCAATCAATCAGTTATAGACTTTTACCCGAAGTTTGGTTTTGAAGCTGTAGAGGAATATGAGTATTCAATGGAGTTTCGATCGAATGAGACTCCCTCCGTTAGCGTACCTAAACTAGATGTGAAAAATGTAAACGACTTGCACTTCATACAACAGTTCGCATTTGAAAGAATTCCACTTTCTCAAAAGTTTAGTACAGACAATGCGATAGGGATTTTTATGTTTTATTGCCTGAATGTTTTCCCTGATGATATCTACTTTTTAGAAAAAGAAAATGTGATCGTGCTCTTTAAGAAAGAACACGATCACCTACATATTTTTGACATTGTCAGTAAAAATGAATTTAATATTCAACAAGTATTACGAAAAATAACGGATGATTCTATAAGAAAAATAGTTTTTCATTACACACCAGACTATCCAAATATACAAGTAGAGCGGAAAAAGTATAGTGGGTCTGATGTTTTATTTGTAAAATCTACAAGTCAACATCGTTTTCCTTTACAAATTAAACATCCGCTTACTTCTCAAGCTTAAAATATTATTATCGATGGATAACTACCTTTGTCCCTATTGGAACGCGTGACGATAAGTCTAAGACATCGTGGTTATACATTCTAATACACCCATGGGAAACATTTTTTCCAATCGAGGCGGGATTCTTTGTCCCATGAATTCCATAATGAGGTCTTGAAAGCCCCATCCATAATACTCCAAACGGACCACCTGGATGGGGTTGTTTATTAACAATTGTATACGTCCCTGAAGGTGTTGGGGTTAACATTTTCCCTACTGCAATCGGATACACTTTAATAATTCTATTTCCATCATGAAGTGCTAGTTGATGCTTAGATGTAGAAACACTAATCCATTTGGCCATAAGATCACCTCGTGATATCTTATGAGGCTCTTATACATTTGCTTTTAGTAGGCTTAAGATTTCAGAAGGTTTTTTCAATTTTGGAAAACCTGCTATTTTTTCACTTATAAATAATGGTTGGAACCATACTGCATGATAAGCGATTAAGCCTGCTTCTCTTGCTCCATACAGTTCGTTAGATCCCCCATCGCCAATGAATAGTGAATGTTCAGGTAATACATTTAGATTTGCACAAGCTGTATTGTAAATCTTTTTGCGAGGTTTTGCGCATTTTACTTCGTACGAAAAAATAACCGTATCGAATAAGATAGCTAGTGGTGAATGCTCCCATGCTTTAACTTCTTCAGGTGCACAATTACTAATTAATCCTACTTTGATCCCCATTTCTTTTATTTGCATGATTGTCCTAATGATTTCCTTGTCAATTGATTGAAATGGAATCGTTTTTGCGTTGATTCTATTTTCAATTACTGTATGAATATCATCCATATTTATAGGTTTATCCAATGCTTGAAACATATCGACTAAACAACTTTTTGCATCTGGAAAGGATCCATCCATTCGTAGTTCTTTTCTTTTACTCCATTCACTTTTAAATATTGCTTGATCGATTCCAAGAATATTTGCAGGATGAAATTCAGCTTTCTTTTTTCCATTCTCCCACTCTGTTATTAATGTTTCATACAAATCGAAAAACACAGCTTCAATCATCCTTAATCCTCCCCCTCCTTATAATAAAAAAAAACGCATCTATAGAATAGATACGTTTTACAATGCCTTTGTTTTCTTTATTTGTTTACTTCTTAGTTGTCCACATGCAGCGTCAATATCCGTACCTTGTTCGTGGCGAATACCGCATTGTATGCCTTTTTTCTTTAATGTGTCGTAAAAAGCAAGGATGGATTTCTTTTCACTGCGCTCATACTGAATATGTTCATTGACTGGATTGTATGGAATCAAATTCACATATGTGAGATGGCGTTTGTTATGAAGTAGTTTTGCAAGCTCCAATGCTTCCTTCTCATGATCGTTAACATCCTTCAATAATATATACTCAATAGTCACCCTACGGTTATTTTTTTCTAAATAATAGTCAAGAGCTGCCATTAATTTCTCTATTGGGAATGCTTTATTGATTTTCATGATTTGCGTTCTTAATTCATCATTTGGTGCATGTAAAGATAGAGCAAGATTAACTTGTAAATCCTCGTCTGCAAATTCACGAATTTTTTGCGCTAGTCCACTTGTTGAAACTGTAATATGTCTTGCTCCAATCGCAAGTCCTTTCGGATCATTAACGACACGGAGGAAATTCATTAAATTCGTATAGTTATCAAATGGTTCTCCGATTCCCATGACAACAATATGGCTAACTCTTTCATCTTTTCCTCTTGTATCTAGGAATTGTTGTACCTTCATAATTTGTCCAACAATTTCACCACTATTTAAATCACGGCTTTTTCTCAATATACCACTAGCACAAAAACTACATCCGATATTACAGCCCACTTGAGTCGTCACACAAACGGATAATCCATATGAAAAACTCATTAAGACCGTTTCAATTAAATTTCCATCTGGTAATTCAAATAGAAATTTGATTGTTCCATCCGCTGATTCTTGTTTAATCGATTCCTTTAATAGAACAATGTCGAAATGTTCTTCCAATAATTCTAAACAATCTTTATTAATATTCTTCATATCAGAAAATTGGCTTACACGTTTTTTGTATAGCCAATCCCAAATTTGCTGAGCGCGATATTTTTTCTGGCCATTTTCCAATAACCATTCGGTAAGTTGTTCCATTGTCAAAGTATATATTGATGGTTTCATTATGTTTCCTCATTTCTAATAATTACCTGAGTTTCAAATCTTGATGACTCGGGAAAATTATACATACATATAATAACGATTTAAAAGGAATGTATCCAAAGCAAATATTTTATATTATTCATCTTATCATGTAAATAAGTATCGACTAATTCCAAGTATAGATAAACATTAACCTAATCTATAATATAGGAAAAACAATCGTATAACAACTACCAAATATTGAGTTGATCATTTATTCCAATTCCCATTCATTGAAAAATGTTTCTATATAATCTTTCATATATTGATGTCTACTTTCAGCCATTTTTTTACCCATTTCCGTATTCATTAAATCCTTAAGTTTGAAAAGTTTTTCATAAAAATGGTTGATAGCTGTTGATTTTCTTTTCCTATATTGTTCAGGATCCAGTTTTTCAACTGGCTTAATATCAGGATGATAAATAAGTTGATTTTTGGAGCCTGAATACGCAAAGGTTCTTGCAATTCCAATGGCTCCCATTGCATCAAGACGATCGGCATCCTGAACAATCATTCCCTCTAGCGTTTTCATTGGTGGTTGGCCTCCACCTTTGAAAGACATGGTTGTAATAATTTCCATGATTTTTGAAATATATTCTTCATCGACATTGATTGATAATAAAAAGTCTCTAACTTTGTTAATACCTTCTTCTTCAGATATATTTAATTTTTCATCGGCAATATCATGTAGCAATGCAGCCATTTCGCAAAGAAATATATCCGCTTTTTCTTTTGCTGCTATATTTTTGGCGATATTCGTCACTCTATGAATATGCCACCAGTCGTGGCCACTGGCATCATCGTGTAACTGTTCATAAACAAATTTTTCAGTTGTAGAAATAATTTCATTCTTTTTCATTTACACTCGACTCCATCATGTCTTTATATCTCTTTTGATTCTATGTTTTACACTTTATGCTCACTCATACAGTCACCATATGAAATAAGCACTCAAAGCTGTCGTAACTGCTACAAATAAAGGAACCTATGATATATAAAAAATTATCAATATAAAATCACCGAACCATTTCTTCGAGTGAAAAGGCTCTGACATAAGCAGCTAGAATCCTATTTTTGACCAATCAAATAAAGAACCCGGATCCGTTTTTCTCCCTGGTGCATACTCATCATGGCCTACAATATACTTCCGATTTCTCTGTATTGAAGGGTTTCGATCTGTTATGTCATCCAATAATGAGTTTAATGATTTATATTGGGCATCTGTATACCCAATAAGTGAAGGATTAATAGAATCATATAAATCTTCCTTCATCATTGAAGCCATTTCTTCCTTTGTACCGATTGCTAACATTTCAATACCAATCGAATATTGATTCATATTATTTCGATATTTGGTGAAATAGGGTAAAACACCTAGTCCTGCATGGTATGCAACCCTTTCTTCAGGAACTAGTTGGTAGATCTCACCTGACCTACCTATTACGTAATGTGATGAGACACCATATTCTAGAAATATAGAATATACATCTTGGAGATTATAAGGGTCTTGCGCATTATTTCCAACATTACTTATAAAATGTAAAACCACATGTGTAGGTGTTTCCGTTCGAATCTCTGAATTTTGTAAAGGAAGAAAATAATCAATGACGTTAAGTTCTTGTTTGGCGCTTTCTTCTTTAATTTTTTCAGGTTCATGTATTACTTTAGTGGAACAACCAGTTAATAACATTGCAGTTAGGAAAAATAAGGATGTACGAATCTTCAATGCAATTCTGTTCCTCAAAGTTCATACTCCCATTCTTCCTTTAATATTAAATAAATGATGAGAAGCTTATTCTCTAAATCTCCATCATCTAGATCTAATCCTAGTTTTGGGAATAATATTTCAGCAATTTGTTTCGTCATCGCTTCTCTTTCTTTTTGAGGCAATTGTAAAAAACGATTGCTATATGTTTGGACTAATTTCCAATCTTTCATATTCATAGATTTTAATGACCACTCTTCGATCATAAGATCATTAATTGATAATCCTCTCGTCTGAATTTCCTTTTCAATCGGAGATAGCTTTCTTTTTCGTTTTGTTTTCCTTTCGTGGATAACGATTGTACCTGCAACTAGGTCACCTATACGCTTATGCTTCGAATGAAAGAAAATCATCATGATCCCAAGGAAATAACTGGTCGGTAATGAATCAATAATTCGTAATAGGTTGCGAATAAAACTTGATAATAATGTGATGCTATGCCCATTTTCTTGAATCACTCTTATTCCCATCAGGCGTTTTCCTATTGTTCTCCCTCCGGAAAAGTATTCAAAAACAAAAAAATAGCCCCAATTAATAAGAAAAATAGCTATAATTCCTATTGCCAAAAGATATGAATTCATATCAAGAAAAAATAATAAGTCCGGTTGACCATTAGCAATGACAATAAAGATGACAATAACGGCAATATTAAAAGCCATTAATATGAGTTGATCAATGATAAAGGCTGCAGTCCTACTTCCAAGTCCTGCAACTTGAAATTGAAGAGATACATATTCGGGTGTTTTTATATCTATACGGTCTTCATTCAACAGAAAAACCTCGTTTCTTTGTTATTTCATGATAAGCTGTTTCTATTTTATAATGAAATTACTATAATAAGAAGAATAGATATTGATTTACATTATTGATAGTGTAGGTGCTATGATGAATATTAAACAATTTATTAAACAACATCGCGATGAATGGAAACAGCTTGAACATCTTATTGGTGTTTTACAAAAACGTAAAAATACATATACAGCTGTAGAAATCGAACAATTTAACAGACTTTATCAAAAAGCTGCACAAAATCTATCGTATTGTCAAACGTATTTTCCTAAAGAAGAAGTGACGATTTATTTAAATGGACTCGTTTCAAAGTCACATAATCTTTTATATAAAGACCAAATATCTAGTTTTAAACAAATACGTCATTTTTTTAGTACAACGTTTATTGGTCTTTTATTAGGACAATGGAAAGCTGTAGCGACCGCAATGTTGCTTTTTGTCCTTGGTGCATTAGGGAGTTTTTTTTCTGTTTTAAACGACCCGCTTAATATGTATACAATCCTTCCAGCAGAAATTGCTCAAAATGTTGATCCTACACTACTAGGTAGCCAAGATGGCGCAGTCGATTCCGCTTTAATGTCTGCAAGTATTATGACGAATAATATTCAAGTAGCTATTTTAGCTTTTGCTGGTGGCGTGACATTTGGTTTATTGACTGTATATGTATTAATTTATAACGGAATTATGATCGGAGCGCTCGCTGCACTATTTTGGAACTACGGAAAAACATATGATTTCTGGGCATATATCGTTCCTCATGGAATGGTTGAACTTACAGCTATTTTTATTGCAGGAGGCGCTGGTCTTTTGATGGGATATAAACTTCTAGTTCCGGGTTATTTTTCGAGGGGCTTCCATTTAAGGCAACAAGCTAAACGTTCTGTTCAGTTAATGCTTGGAACAATCCCCTTATTTATTATCGCTGGAATTATTGAAGGCTTTATTACTCCTGCAGCCATATCGTTGGAAGCGAAATATTTTGTAGCACTTATAACTGTTTTTGGGTTAATTCTATATATGCTGATAGGAAAAATACTGTCGAAGCGCTCCCTTTCTAATGAGTTGTGATTCTGATAATACTTTTATCTACAAATTCGCGAATCTATTAGCGATAAGGCTAATAGATTCGTTTTTTTTGTTATTCTAATTTAAGTGTTCAATTAAACGTTTGACTAGTTCTTTTACAGTAAGTTTCGATTCATAATATCGATATAATGAGAAACGGCCGCGGTCGCAAGGCTTTCCTCTTTTGCTTCGATCATAACGAGGCCATTTCTCTCCCACTTGATTTTTTCCTTCTTTTTAAAAAGTATTTGCTGTTGTGCAATACTTTTGATCATCGTTTGGTGCACATTCTCTGGTTTCTCATTAGCTCTATTTTGAAGAGTCGAGTCTTCGATTCCAACCATTAAAAATAAATGCCTTTGTCTAAGTCGCTTTAAATAAAGTAGAGCGTGTTCTTCGTAAAGAAATGTTCTCACATCACTGAACAAAAGGAGGAGGCTTCTTTTCTTTTGCATTGTTTCTAAAAAAGAAAAAACAGATGCATAATTAGACTCTGCAGAATCAACAGTCACATTATAAATTGAATGTAGTATTGTTTGTAAATGTGCCATACCTTTTGCAGCAGGGACAAATACTTTAACATCCTTTGAAAAAGCCAAAACCGAAACATAATCTCCATTTTGAAGTGCAGCTGCCGCGACTAAATGTGCAGCCTCTAATGCTTTTTCCAGTCGATTCCCTTTTGCTAATTCTGCCCCCATCATCCTTCCACAGTCAATTAATATCGTTATAGATTTCCCATGTTCAGGTTCATATTCATTCGTCATTACTTGTCGCAGCTTTGCCGTTTGTCGCCAATTGATCTTGCGAGGGTCATCCCCTACGACATAGTTACGAATTTGAGCAAAATCGCCAATGCCTGTTTGATGCTTCCTAATTTTATTTCCTTCGAACAGCAAATATTTTTGAGCATTTTCTAAAAAATGTTTTGTCTCAGTTAAGTCAGGTATTACTTTAACAGTATCCTCTAAATCTACAGTCATTTGTTTTTCCCATAAACCTAACAGACTGGAAAACCGAAAATATAGTTTTGTTAATTCATATTCCCCTCGTACAGGAGCTGTCGTTTCATACTCTATGACTATAGTTTTTCCTTTATCAACACTTCCTATTAACGGAAATTTCCTTTGAAAACTTTGCGGAATCCCATCAATTAAAGAATACGAAAAAGAATACTTCGAACGATTTGTAACTACGATTTGAACTTTATAGTTTAAATCCCTTTCCAATTCATCCGGAATAATCCTTTTAAAGTGAAGCTCCTTTCTCTTAGGAGAAAAAAATAAATCGACTAAACTTGCTAAAAACACAAAAAGATTCACAACAATAAACGGCCATATTGAAAGCTTAGCGAAACTATTGACAAAGAGAACTAATGATATGATGAAAAATCCGATAAGTAAACGTTTAGATGGTAATATCCCTCTACCTTGGAACAGGAACCGAGCCCACAAGTTCTTCAATGATTTGGTCAACAGACGCTCCCTCCAATTCTATATGAGGAGATAATTGAATACGGTGTCGTAAAGATGGTTTGGAGACCAATTTTACGTCATCTGGAGTTACATAGTCTCTCCCAGATAAATAAGCCCATGATTGAGCAGCTTTTCCGATCGAAATTGCTGCCCTTGTACTGGCGCCAAAGCGAATCGTATCTGTCTCTCGCGTTTTTCTTATAATTTTCATGATATAATCGATAACATTTTCCCCAATGTTCACACTTGAAATTTCTTCTTTTATCGCTAAAAACTCGTCCATATTAATGACAGGAGATAATGGAACTGAGTTGCTTTTATTTTCAATGACTTGATGTAATACATTTTTTTCATCTTCAAAACTAGGAAAATCTATGTAGAGCTTAAAGAGAAAACGATCTTGCTGTGCTTCAGGCAACGGGTATGTCCCTTCAAACTCAATCGGATTTTGGGTCGCTACAACGAAAAATACGTCTGATAATGAATATGTTTCCCCTTGAATCGTCACTTGCTTTTCTTCCATTGCTTCTAATAGAGCGGCTTGTGTTTTAGCTGGTGTACGATTAATCTCATCGGCAAGTAGAATATTTGTGAACACAGGTCCTTTAATCGTTTCAAATGTGCTGTCTTTCATATTGTAAATTGTGCTTCCAGTAATATCACTAGGCAATAAATCAGGCGTAAATTGAATTCGATTAAAACTCCCCCCTAGAAGTCCGGCTAGGGTTCTTACCATTTGTGTTTTTCCCGTCCCTGGAACTCCTTCTAAAAGGACATGTCCACCCGCTAAAATGGCGGACAAAAGTAGTTTAATATTTAAGCTTTGTCCTATAATTCTTTCTTCAAACTTTCCAATTAAGGTTTGTAATTCCGTTTTCATCGCCTAACAACCTCTTCTCTTAATCGATCTAATCTTTTCGACCACAGTATATATTCCTGTTTCGTTAATCTATCTTTTTGTAAAATCGAACCAATATCTTTCAAATTTTGAATATCTGTTATATTGAGTCTTTTGCGTTGAAACAAATCTTCAAGTTCAAACCACTCTAGCGTAGAGGGAATATGATAACGTTCCTGCAATAATTGTTTTATATAATCAGCTTGTATTAATAAAGATTCGTGGTATCGTTGCCCTCTTGAATACCAAGCAGCTAATGCTTTAATTCCCTCATCACTAAAGCGGACCGTTTCTTCTCTAGGAACTAATATCGGGCCAAATCTCTTCCCTTTTGCCCACAGCCATAAAACACTTAATACGAGGATTTGAAGCATTAAGATTAAAAACCAATTTGGATAGACTGTCCATATCGAAGAAGCATTTTCTCCCTTATGAAGGTATTCATCAAAAAGAATAGAATCTCCCTTTTCTTCATTTATTAGTGATAGGAAGAGAGGGACATTATCATTTGATAATACTTGGCCGTTTGTCAGCCACTCTGGTGTAATGGAAATAATTAAATGGCCATCTCCAAACGCCCGCTTAAAAGCAATGACCCCTTCTTTATCATGCAATAAGACCGTATCTTGTTTATTTGTTTGCAGTCGTATTGACGAGCTTATTTTTCCTTTATATGTAGTTCCGTTTTGATCTTTAATTTTGATGTTTTTATCTGAAAGGTTCTCTTCCAACCTTTCGGATTTCAAATCAAAATAACCTTCTGGATTTTTACTGAATAAAAGAATCGAATTTCCAGTATTCATAAATTCCTTATATTCATCTATTTCCTCGGTGGTCGGCATAAAAAATGGTTCTACTATAATAAGGAGTTGGTTTCCCGCTCCTTTATTTAATAAGGTCGGAGCATGAGTCCATCTATTAACCGTTTCATAATGTTGATGTAAATACGTATATAAAGCCTTTACTCCTGTAGGTGAGGGAGAGTCAGACACGTAATTGGGATAACTCTTTGGTTTTTGTGAAAACATGATAAAGCTTGCAAATATAAAAATGATGAGGAGGAGGATAAGCCAAATCCACGTTTTTTTATTTCTTTGTTGAAGCATTCGTCTTCGGCGCCTCCTGTCCATCATTTATATCTTCGTCAATCCATTCCATTACTTGCGATTTATATTGTATATATTCGTCTTTATTGACAGTCTTATCTCCATATGTGATCTCGTCAAATAAAAGAGCTAAATTATAAAAACGCTCTGCCCATTCTTTATTCACCTTTCGAAGTTCATCATAATATTCCCAATTCGTTTTCCAAATTCTTGCAATAAGCCATTCTTTTTCGTGAAAATATAAAAGTAAGGAAAGGAAGAGATGCCGTGTCGCTAAAGTTAATTCTCCTAATGATTCTTGTCTCTCTGACTCTTCTACATGGCTTTGAAAGGTCCATTCCATTTCTTTCAAAGATTGGAAAGGTTTATGATCTTTATATTTTCGTTGGCGCACCTGCCTCCGAACGAGTAGAAAGGCCAAAATGAACACCATAGCAACAATGATAACGATAATTGCAATTAGAAGCGGCCCAGCTGCTGCATGACTGGCCGATTCCAAGGAAGGGAACAATTTTTCTAATTGATTGGCGATCCATTCTTTTGCTCGTTCCCACCATATTGTAAAAATACTTTTTGAATCGTTGGCATATACTTGATATTCTTTGTTGTTTAAAATGTCACGAATCTCATCTTTTGCCTTATTCACGTTCTTCATCGATATCACCTAACAACAATCGATTCACGATTGCACCACATTATAGTCTTGAATCATTTCTTTTAAATCATCTGCATCATGTCTTGTTTTCGCATCAAGATACATAACAGCATATCCAACAGAAAAAATCATCGTTGTAAATAAACTGACAACACTTGAAATGATAGATAGTAATACACTATTTCCTAAAAAGAGTCCAAATGATAATTCCACAGCATAACTAATACTAGAAACAATCAAGGTAAATACGATATATAAACCGAACAACGCCCATGTTCTCTTTTGTGTTAGCTTCCAGCTTCTTGATATTCCGAGGTATTCACCATCTAAGACAACCGAACCAAAATAAAAACCCCAACGAGTCAATAATAGGCCGATTCCAACTGCAAATCCTAAAAATAATAAAATAGCAAATAAAATACCAGCAACAGGATTTGCGATAGATCCAATAACCCCGACAAGCACAACAATAAAGATTGGAACTACAATAAGACCTATTAAAATAAGTACAAAAACAATGGTGCTAAGTAGGATTGGACCATACCTAGAAAATGCCTCTTTTATAACTGAGCCTACTGAATATTCTTCATTTTTTCGCATATGATTGATCGCTATAAGAATAGCTGCTGAAGCAACTGGAAATAAAAATATACTAAAAAATGAAACAGCAATAATACCAAGATCGGCTCCTAAACTAGCATTCCCCGTTTCTTCAAACCCTGAAATAATTTGTTCATACCACACTTCACCTGATCCAAGCTCCCTAAAAAAACTTACTCCTGAAATAAGCTGGATCAACGTTTGCAATAGGTAAATGGGTCCCATAAAAATAAGATTAATAAGCAAAAAATCAGAAAATTTATTTTTGCTTAATCTAAATGTCAGATCTAAAATCTCTCCAAACCCTTTCGGTCTATTAAATTTCGTATCCAATATCAATGTCCCCCTATTTAATATTAAAGTATCATAACGATTATTTTATCATTAATTTGTTATACTTTGAGCAAAAAAGTATTAAATAGACATTTTACACAAAAAAAGACATGGCAGGTAGCCAATGTAAAAGTTTATCTTGATGCATTCATCCTCTGACGAATCCATCTTATACCGAAATATAGAATAATAATCTAGAAGATCATCCTGTAACAAGTTGGAATAGATGGATTCATACGTGATTTTGTAACTTCAATTTCAATGAATTGGTTTTTAGAAGGTTTGCTTTATTAAAAAGAGGATCGAGTTATTATTCCTTTGCTATGACATATTGCTCTATTTTCTATGATGTATTCTTATGTTTTAATCAAATAAACGGTTTGCATAGCAGAAAAAGAAAAAAAAGTCACCCACTGCAAATAAGTGGGTGAAAAAGTAGATTCTTATTATTCAACTTCGCCTATTAAATCCCCATAACCCTCTTTTTCCATATCTTTCAACGGAATAAATCGAAGTGAAGCACTATTGACGCAGTATCTAAGCCCTCCTTCTTCCTCCGGACCGTCATCAAAAACATGGCCAAGATGAATATCTCCGACTCTACTGCGAATTTCTGTCCGATTCATATTGAAACTTGTATCTTCTTCGTACTTTACGACTTTGCGTGAAATAGGTTTCGTGAAGCTTGGCCAGCCACAGTCGGAGTCATATTTATCACGGCTTGAAAAAAGGGGTTCTCCTGTTACGATATCAACGTAAATGCCCGGTTCATAGAAATCCCAATATTCATTGGAATAGGCAGGTTCTGTATCATCTAATAAAGCAACTTGATATTGTTCAGGGGTTAAGTTTTTCTTAAGTTCTTCATCACTTGGTCTTTTATAACTTTCAGTGTCATCATTATCTTCATTCAAAATATTTAAATCAATATGACAATAGCCATTTGGATTTTTTTCTAAGTAATCTTGATGATATTCTTCAGCTAGGAAAAAGTTGCCCAATGGCAATACTTCTGTAACGATTTTTTCATAGTACTTTTCTTGCTCTTCCTTGATAAAAGCCTTAATTATAGCTTCTTCACTTTCATCATCAAAATAAATGCCAGATCGATACTGGATTCCTTTGTCGTTCCCTTGCTGGTTAATACTTGTTGGATCTACTACTTTGAAAAAATACGTTAGAAGTTCGGTTAATGTAACTCTTTTAGGGTCGTACTCAACATGAACAGTTTCAGCGAACCCACGCTCTCCTTGGATGACATCTTCATATGTTGGATCTGTTCCTTTACCGTTCGCATAACCAGACGTCGTATTTTTAACCCCTAATATTCGTGCAAAATAAGCTTCTACTCCCCAAAAGCAACCACCAGCAAAGTAAATCGATTTTATTTCACTAGTTGAATAATCGATATTTTCATTTGGGTTATATGGCAAAGAAGGATTACCGCTACTCTTCTGAGAGTTAATAGGTGAACAAGCAGTTAAAAAGATGATAAGGCATATAGGTAAACAGTATTTAAGCCGCTTCATTCTAACTCCTCCTGAAAAAACTTCAAGTCAATTTGCTTTTATACCATTTCCCAACAGTATGAAATAATTTTTCATCAGCCCATCCGTAACAATAATATAACACACCATCCGCTTCACTTTCTTCTGCTGCTTCTAGTGCTTCTATTAAGTGGTCTTCTTCAATATTCCACATTTGGATGCCACTAAATATATGCGTATTTGGCTCCGAAAGTTCCCGAACCTTATCATTTTCATTTTTTACGAAGGAGATGAGATAACCGTTTTCTTTAAAAGCTTTATAAGATATATTGTATTGTAAATTAAAATATGAAAGGAAAGCTTGAAACGCTTCTTCTTGTTTAGCTGGCGTATCAGCAAAGTATTCAATGAATCCTTGTACATCCGCCCCTCCTCCAAGTTTATGATAAGGAAAATGTTTTAGTGTATCAGATGCTTTTGTTAATCGGCTATAATCCTGTCCTAACAACCATGCGTAAGAAGGCGGCCACAAATCTAGCCATAAATGGATGTCAGGATTAATTTTGTGTATTTCATTTAAAAGATTTTCAACAAATACTGAAACACTATCCTGTCTAAACTGAATCCATTGTTTTATATGTTCAGAATTTAGTAAAATATGAACTGCAGGTTTGAATTCTTGTTTCTGTAAGAGCAGTGCAACTTCATTCATTGTATCCATTAGCTTAGGAACATTAATTTCCAATGATTCCATCCCCTTTTTACAATGAGGACAAAAGCAACTAAATATTCCTTTTGGATTGACTTGTTTACCAGCCCAATCCGGAAATCGTATTCGATCAATCAAATAAGTCTTATACCCATACTTTTTCGTTAAGGCGATAATTAAATTTGACCACATAGGAACTACATCCGGTCCATTTGGACATAACCAATACTCTACATCGTTTCCACGAAAATCCACTACTCTATTACTTTGGACATTTCCTTGAAAATCTCCATTAAGTAAATTTAGCCATGGAATGATGGTGAATGAAGTAGTAGATGAGCCTTCCTTTAGCAACTGTATGGAGTCTTCACCTTTTTGAACAGATTCATCCACTTTTTGATACAATTTTTCGAATACAGCTTTTACATCAAGCGGCACATGCCATGTTCCTTCACCTTGTACAAATTCATGAACCGGATTATGCGGTAGTATTCCTTTTGGGTATGGATTTCGTTCAAAAATCGTATTCACTTGAGGAAAAATATATTGAATATCTCCCATCACATTTAATAAGGTAAAAATTTTATCAGTACCCTCGTCAATAATGTCATGAGGATGAAGATGGATTCCGTTCATAAAATAAGCCCTCCTTTAGAGATTAAACACCGCAGCAAAACTTGTGCGGTGCCGTAGTCATTATGTTTACTTCACTGTTTCTAATGCTAAAAGCTCGTTCTCGATAGAAACTAATTTCTCCATATTGGATACTTGTTCTTTTTGCCCTTGAGAAAGTGATGTATAGGCTGAACGAACGAGTGCAACTTTCTCCTTATCTTTTAGTTTGAGGTTGGAAGAATACAAGTATTCGATTCGTGTTTCAATTGCTTTCGGTTCAAACTGATTAAGAATAGAAACATACTCCTGATTTAAATGAATGCGCTGTTCGTCGGTTAAAGAATCTACTATTTCGCGAAGTCGTGCAATGTATAGGGCGTCTGTTATAGTAGCTTCATTATTCATAAATCGGCTACCTACCTTACTAAAAGGAGTATCTTGTAAGTAATGTAAAGCAGAGTTTACGGAGCTAACTACCTCTGAATCTGTTTTGAATAGATCAGGGAATGTTAATGGATCCTTAATGGTAAAGTCTACCCATGCAATTCCAAATTCTTGACTCGTTACTTCAGCTAAACACTCACCAAGTTTTTGAATAATTGGTGCATCTTCTGCATAATACCAAGTGGCATCTGGACTATAGCCAATTTGATAGAGAACATCATTTGGATAAAAGTGATCTGCCCAAGCCTTAAATTCAGGGAGAAATCCAGATTGCACTTCTCCATCCATACTTCCCAACCCTTGACTATCATTGCAGAATAATAGATCACTACGATAAGTCGGAGGCAGCCAACGATAATTATAGTGTTTTAAAAACATACGGTAATTTGGATTAATTGATTTAAGGTGATTATTCCATTCTTTAGCCATTTCATCCGTTACCGGAATTCCTGCATCTTCAGTAATTCCGTAATACCATTCAACGTCTACACCAAAACCAATTACGCTTTTGTGGTGGCCATATTTTGCGAAAATAAGATCCATCAATGTTTTCATATCTGCAAAACCAGATTCAACTTGTAGAAAGACTTTAATACCGTGCTCATCAAAATAATTCAAATAGTCTTCATGGGAAAGATGCCCAGGCTTAGTCGGCTCACCAAAACTAATATTCTGGGATGCATAGTCAGTACCATCATTTGGAGCATCAAATTCTAATTGTGTACCGCCTATCCCTACTTTCGTATCTAATTTTCCGATAATCCATACGTATGTCGGCTGTGCACCAGGGAAGAACCCATCCATTTTATCAGCAATATGTTGCCAATCCTCTATTCCTAACCATTCACCTCTAATGCCGTAGATCGATGAACGAGTTCCAGCATAGGCTATATTACTTGGTGATTTAGGAGACAAATCGCGATTAAGCATATTTTCCGCTTGCTTTAATTCAAGGTAATTTCCAACCATTGCTTTTTGATCACTTGTTAATTCCTCGTAAGCAGATCTTACTGATTTTACTTCTGATTCCATGATTTCCATTCTATCAATCAATTTTTGCACTTCTTTAGCTTTCTTGAAGTTTTCTTGTTTCATAGACTGAAGATGCTTAAGTTGAACGTGTATATCTTCTATACGATTAATATTCAAAACATATGATTTTTGGATTTCATTCATGTTATGATATTGCTCTAAAATAACATATGTAAGACCACCATCAGCAGAAGAGACTTTTTCTATACTGTCGATCCATAGGTTTAGGATTTGAGCTTCAGCTTTTTCTAAAAGCTCCAAATTATGTACCGATGATTTTTGCTCATCACTTAACCTCATATATGCTTGCCTTGCAAAAGTAACAGCCTCACGATCAGCGAGGGATGTTACATTTATTTGAGCAATCATTCCTTCTACATTAATTCCTTTCAATAAAGACATCATCCATTCCCCCTTTTTATTAAAGCGCTTCCAAAACAATTTAATATAAGAAAAGTCAGACAATTATGTTATACCTCATTACGAACAAAATGTAAAGAAAAGAAAAAGCAACTTGCCTTAAAGACAAATTGCTTTATATTCTTAGGAATCATCCCCAATAATTTTTACTTCCGTCTCAAGATCAACACCAAATTTTTCTTTTACTGTCTTTTGAACATGTTGAATTAATTGAATATAATCCGTTGATGTAGCATTGTCCACATTGACAATAAACCCTGCATGTTTTGTAGAAACTTCAGCCCCTCCGATTCTTGTTCCTTGGAGGCCACTATCTTGTATCAGTTTTCCTGCAAAATGTCCAGGCGGGCGTTTAAATACACTGCCACAAGAAGGATATTCTAGGGGCTGCTTGGACTCACGAAGAAAAGTATTTTCATCCATTTTTGCTTTTATTATAGTAGGATCTGCAGTCTTTAAAGAGAAGACAGCTTCTAAAATAATAAGATTTTCATTGGCAAAAATACTGCTTCTATAGCCGAATTGGAATTCACCGACTTTAAAAGTACGAAGCTCCCCTGATTGAGTAAGGACTGTTGCGCTCGTTAAAACCTCGGATATTTCACCGCCATAGGCACCTGCATTCATAATCAATGCACCACCAACTGTTCCTGGGATTCCACAGGCAAATTCCAATCCTGATAATTGATGTTGCAAGGCAATTCTTGATACATCAATTATATTTGCTCCGCTTCCAACTGTTATAATCTCACCTGTTACGGATACTTTTGTAAGTTGATCAAGACTTACGACAATTCCTCGAATCCCCTCGTCTCGTATAATGACATTCGTTCCTTTCCCTAAAACCGTCAAAGGAATGTCGTGAGAAAATGCATATTTTACAATTTTTTGTAGATCAAGTACATCAAACGGCTTAATAAACACGTCGCCATTGCCACCTGTTTTAATAAATGTATGTTTTGATAATGGTTCCGACATGGCTATTTCAGTTTTAGGAACCATTTGTTGTAAATCTTTAAAAACCATTAATATTTCTTTCATATTTATTCTGCCTCTTAATTTATTTTAAGTATATATTGATATTAAAATAATTATGATTCATTAGCAACGCTCTTTCATGAAGTCTAAAAACTCAAACATTATATTTTCAGAGTTATTCGTGCCATAAATATCATATTCATTTCCCTAATTTATGTTTCATATCTTGATTCTTGAGAAAACTATAATATCGTAAGATGGTATGTAAGAAAGATGTTTATCCTCAAGTCCAAGCTGTTGACTAGCAAACTGTTTTTCTTTTCAATGCGTAAACATCAACTCATATCTCGTAGCGTAAATGCAAGCCTTGGGCCGTAAAAGGAGCGTCGAATTAAGACCGACACGTCACTTAAAAACGTGTCGGATCCACAACCTGAGTATACGGACATGAACTTCGCTATTTTACATTTCATCCGGTGCCTTTAAACCTAATAATCTTAAACCTTCTTTTAAAATTATGGTTGTCGCTTCAACAAGTGCAAGTCGACTTTCCATACCGCTTTCATTAGATAATATTTTAACATGACTATAATATTTATTAAATTCTTTCGATAAATCAAGTAAATATTTTGCAATTTGAGAAGGTTCATAATGAACAAAGCTTTTTTCAATGACAGTTGTAAATTCCATTAAAAGTTTTATAACTGGCCAAGAATAATCGTCATTTAAACCGGAAGTAACGGAATATTTATGATCATTATCTGCTTTTCTCAAAATAGAACAAGCTCTTGCATGTGTATATTGCACATACGGTCCGGTCGTTCCTTCAAATTTTATCATCTCTTCTAAAGAGAACTCGACGCTATTTTGTCTTTCATTTTTTAAGTCATGGAAAATAATAGCTCCAACTCCGACCATATGGGCAACTTCTTCTTTATTTTCAAGGTTCGGATTTTTATCCTCAATATTCATTTTAGCCATTTGAATGGCTTCAGCAATTACCTCATCCAATAAAACGACTTTCCCTTTTCTCGTCGACATCTTTTTGCCATCTTTCAAAATAAACCCAAATGGAATATGAACCATTCCTTTTGCCCAATTATATCCCATCTTTTCAAGGACAAGAAACACTTGTTTAAAATGAAGACTCTGTTCCTGCCCTACTACATATAAAGCTTTATCAAATTGATACGTTTCTTTTCTATATAGAGCTGCTGTAATGTCTCTTGTTGCATAAAGGGTAGCACCGTCTTTTTTCATAATTAAACAAGGAGGAAAGTCATATTCTTTCAATTCGACGACTTGGGCGCCATCGGAAAGAGTAAGAAGCCCCTTTTTCTTTATTAACTGTATAGTATCGTCCATCTTATCATTGTAAAAAGCTTCTCCGTTATAGGAATCAAAATGAACGTTTAACAAAGAATAAATTTTTGTGAACTCATGTAATGACTCATCTCTAAACCATTTCCAAAGATTTTGTGCTTCACTGTTACCTTCCTCTAACCATTTAAACCACTTTCTAGCTTCGTTTTCTAAATCCGGATCGGATTCTGCTTCTTCATGAAATTTGACGTAAAGACTTAATAATTCTTTTATTGGCTGTGCTTTTACAAGTTCTTCATTGCCCCACAATTTATAGGCAACAATTAATTTTCCAAACTGTGTTCCCCAATCGCCTAAGTGATTGATTCTTATTGCTTCATAACCACATTTTTCAGCAATATTAGCAAGAGCATTACCTATTACAGTAGATCTAAGATGTCCCATTGAAAATGGCTTTGCAATATTTGGTGATGAAAAATCTATCGTGATGGTCTTTCCATTTCCTAATGCAAGAGAGCCGTAATGACTTTTTTCTTTTAAAATTGTTTGAAATATTTTTTGACTCGCTAAACTTTTATTAAGAAAACAATTCACATATGGTCCATTTGCCTCGATTTTTTCAAAATAAGGATGGTCGATTTTGCTTGCGATTTCTTGCGCTATTTGCACAGGTGATTTTCTTAATTGCTTAGCAAGAGTAAAGCATGGAAACGCCAAATCTCCTTGATCATCAAATCTCGGTTTTTCAATTAACTCTAAGACATCATCTAATGTTAACAAATCATCTAATGAATTTGTGATCTGTTCTGCATATGTTTTTATGAAATCCATTTTTGCATTCCTCCTAATTATTAAAAAATCTATCTTAAAATTGAATGTTGATTTCTGTTCCGATCAGTATTTTTGCGTTATTTTTAAATAAAAAAATCCCGTCTCAAATTAGAGACGAGATTTACCCGCGGTACCACTCTGATTGTTCATAAGAACCTTCTTGTATTGATAACGGGGTCCACCCGATATTACCCTACTTATAGTTTCAGGCATATTTCTCAAAAGTGCGCTTCATTATGATTCATCTATTAGGCTCACACCATCCCTAACTCGCTTTAGATTTCGCCATAATTACTCTCTTTTTCATTGAAATGACAATATATATTTTTGTAAGTATAGAAGATAATACAATACAAATCAAGTACTGTTTATCGACGTAATCTTAATTTTTGATTTTTGCCTTTTATGAGTGGTAATTTTCGATCTAGAGGTTCTTGCATATTTGACAATTGTGTAGTTACGACCGTAATGTCATTCTCTTCTAATGTTTGTTGTGTAATAGGATCAATTTTTTTGTCTGTAATAATAACATTCACTTCATGTAGCGGGAGAATTTGTGAAAAAGCTCTTTTCCCGAATTTGCTGGAATCCGCCATTAAGTATACGCGTTCCGTTCTTATCATCATTTGCTTTTTTAGCAGTGCCTGAAGTTCGTTAGAGTCGCTAAGACCGTCTTGAAAATGGACTCCAGTACATGATATAAACGCTTTATCTACATGATAATTGGAAATTGATTGTTCGGCTAACGGACCAACGAAAGAAAGGGATCTTGAAAGAAGCTTTCCACCTGTTGAAATGACTTCAATTTTTTCCTTCTTGCTTAGCTCCATGACGACTTTTATCGAATTTGTCACTACAGTAAGTGGTATGTTTGGCAACTCTTTTGCCATATACCATGCTGTTGTACTTGCATCAAGTATAATTCGATCACCACTATTTACTTGATCAGCCGCTTCTTTTGCTATTGCTTTTTTCTCTGGAACATTTGCTGTAACCCTTTCTGAAAAATGTAATTCAGAATTGGGTTCTTGTATACTAACGGCACCACCATGACTTCTCTGAAGTTTCCCTTCAATTTCTAACTTCTCTAGGTCTCGACGAATTGTTTCTTCTGTTACTGAAAATATATCGCTTAATTCGGAAACACGTATACTTAAACGTTGGTTAACGAGTTCTATAATTTTTTTATGTCTTTCTGCTACGAGCATCGCAAACGCCCCTGACTTTTGTTTGTTTTTGTTTGTCTGTGATGATGAAATTATAACACACATATTCATAAAAAAGTAAGGACGACTATTTGTTGATGAGTCGTCCTGTTAGTTTATTCATATAATTGAATGATATGGTTAATTTTCTTAAGGTTTTAAAAGAGTAGCTGCAATATTACGTTTTGATAATATCGTATTTTCATATGTTTTAATCTCATTTAACCAAGCTTCTTTAACAGGAACATTCATCATGTAACAATAGTAATCCCAAACAGCGCCAAATGGATACGTTTTAAACTCCTCGATCAATGCTAATCTTTCAGTGTAATTTCCATCTTCTTGCAGTTGTTTCATATATTCATTAGGTGTTAGAAGTGCATAGAGCAATGCTTTTATCATATTGCGCGTACCAATCGTCCAAGCTGCCACTCGATTAATACTCGCATCGAAAAAGTCTAAGCCAATCATAACACGATCAAGAGCATCATTTCTTACAATTTCAAGAGCGATTTCTCTAAGCTCATCATCTAATGTAACAACATGATCGCTATCCCATCTAACGGGACGAGAAACATGTAAAGCCAATTTTTCACTAAACAGCAACATGGATGAGATTTTATTAGATACAGTTTCAGTCGGATGGAAATGACCTGTATCAAGTAGGCAAAGTTTATTGTTTTTTAATGCATATCCAAGGTAAAACTCATGAGATCCAACAACAAATGCTTCCGAGCCAATTCCAAACAATTTACTTTCAACTGCATCAATATTATGAGCTTCATCTATTTCAACAGCAAAAATTTCATCAAGGGATTCCTTCAGCCTTTTTCTCGGTGTTAGGCGATCACTCGGAATATCTTTATATCCATCAGGAATCCAAATGTTCGTAAGGCTTGGTGATCCCAATTCTTCACCGAAATATTCACCAATTTTTCTGCTTGCAATACAATGTTCAATCCAAAATTGACGGATTTCTTCATCAGGATGAGATAAAGTAAGCCCAACTTCGGCTTTTTCATGAGAAAATAGAGTGGGATTAAAGTCTAAACCGAGGCCTCTCTCTTGAGCCCACTTTACCCAATTTTCAAAATGCTTAGGTTCGATTTCATTTCGATCAACTACAACACCATCTGTTTCAGCGTAAATAGCATGTAAATTTACTCGATGTCTTCCTGGTATTAAAGAAAGAGCTTTATCCAAATCCTTTCTTAATTCTTCTGGATTTGTAGCTTTACCAGGATAGTTTCCAGTTACATCAATCCCTCCAGACAATTCGCGTTGATTTACTTCGAACCCGGAAATGTCATCACCTTGCCAACAATGAATGGATATAGGAACTTTTTTTAATGTTTCTAAAACTTCATCAACATTAATGCCCCATTTTTCATAAGCTTTTTTCGCCATTTCATAATTTTCACGGATCATTTATTGGATCTCCTCTCAAATTTACATTTTTTCATGGGTTACTGAAAAATGATTTCAATATGCACTTTTGTTCCAATCACTGTTATGATGAACTCTTTAAAGTGCCACTTTCATTACTTCTATTTTTTGAAACTAATTCTACAAAACGCTGTATTACTTCTGGACTGGTTAACGGACTAGGTTGATATTGTTTAATCTCGAAAGACTTACTTACAAGTATTCTTCCTGCTTCTAAGCTAGTAATTTTCTCCATAGATATAAGCTGCATTAGCAAATTTCCAATAGCTGTAGCTTCGACAGGACCGCTGCAGACGGTCTTTCTGCTTAAATCAGCAGTCAATTGGTTCAAGAACTCATTTTGTGAACCGCCGCCCACAATATAGAGCAGCTCAATATTCTCATCAACGATTTTTTCTAGATTCTGAATTGCAACCGCATACATTATCGCTAAATTATAAAATACAGCTGCCGCAAGTTCTCCTGCAGTTTTTGGTATAACTTGGTTTGTCTCTAAGCAATATGCTTGAATCTCTTCAATCATGTTTTTGGGGTTTAGGAAACGATCGTCGTCAAAATTGATTAGTTGTTCATAGGGAGGCACTTGTTTTGCTTCCACTATAAGCTGTTCATAACTAATCTCTTCTGGCAAATTGCGCTGGACCTCTTGTAAGATCCACATGCCCATAATGTTTTTCAAAAACCTATATGTTCCGAAAGCTCCCCATTCATTCGTGTAATTTTCTTTAAAAGATGCTTCAGTGATGATTGGTGAATCCAGTTCCATTCCAAGAAGGGACCATGTGCCGCTGCTTAAATATGCCCAATTTACACCTTTCCCTGGTGTACCAATAATGGCGGAAGCGGTATCATGCGATGCTATATTAATAATCTTACAGTTAGGTAATTCAAACTCTGGAAACCAATCGTTTCGTAAAGTGCCAAGAACTGTACCGGGTTCAACAAGTGTTCCAAATTGCTCTGCCTTTACTGATATAGTTTCAAGCAGTTCGGAATCGAAAGTTCTCTTTTCAACGTTCATCAATTGCATCGTAGAAGCGTTAGTCACCTCTGCAACAGCTTTTCCTGTCAACCTGAATCCTAAATAATCAGGAACCATTAAAATTTTGTCTGTGGCATTCAATAATTCTTTATTTTCTTCATACAACTGGTAAATGGTATTAAATTGTAAAAATTGTATTCCCGTTTTTTCATAAATTTTTTCTTTCGAAATGATCTTTGTAACTTTTTCTATTGAATGATCAGTACGATGGTCTCGATAGGAAACAACATCTTGAAGTCGTTTCCCATCACTACCTACCAACGCATAGTCTACTGCCCACGTATCAATCCCTACTGTGCAATCCTCATAACCAAGCGATTTGACAATTGATAAGCCTTGTAATATTTCTTTTAATAGATGGTCGATATCCCAGAAATACGTTCCGTTTCTATTCGTAAATTCATTTGAAAATCTATAAATCTCTTGAATCTCTAGTTTATCATGAATTATTTTACCAGCGACTAAACGTCCGCTAGATGCGCCAATATCAACCGCAATATGGAGCATTGTTTTCACCTCCAACTCTTGATCTCTATCTTGTAAACGCTGCTGGGACTCCACCATCAACCGTAATCATGCAACCCGTTGTTTTTTCAGCTTTAGATGATGCGAAAAAGGCAATTGATTCTGCGATATCGTTAGGATAAATATTCACTTTTAAAGTGGTACGCTTTCGATAATGCTCTTCAAGTTCATCTGGTCGAATTCCATAAGATGCCGCACGTTCTTCACGCCAACTGGAATCCCAAATAGCTGATCCTTGCAAAACTGCGTCAGGCAACACAGAGTTTACACGAATTCCATATTCCCCACCTTCGACAGCAATGCATCGTGCTAAATGGGTTTCGAGCGCTTTGGCAGAACTATACGCTGTCACATTTTTACCAGCATACAAAGAGTTTTTGGAACCAACAAAAACCATATTTCCTCCGATACCTTGTTTTTTCATTTGTTTAAACGCCTCTCTAGCTACAAGGAAATATCCTGTTCCAAGGACATTAATATTTAAATTCCACTCATCTACACTCGTTTCATCGAATGGACTGGATGTGGCGAGTCCTGCATTATTAACAATGATGTCTACTCCTCCATAAGTTAAAGCCGAACTTTCAAAGGCAGTTTTTACTTGTTGCTCGCTCGTTACATCCATTTTTATAGCATGAGCTCTTCCTTCGCCAAATGCATTATTTATTTCAGCCGCAAGTTTTTGAGCACCTTCAATATTTAAGTCCGCTATTATAACATGGGCTCCTTCTGATACTAAGAGGCGAGCAGTTGAACTACCGATTCCGCCGGCACCACCTGTAATCAATGCAACTTTACGGGAAAATTCTAGCTCTGGTGGAGCGAGCGTCAGTTTATATAATTCGAGTGGCCAATATTCAATGTTGTATGATTCATTTTCGCTTAAAGAAACAAATTTCCCAAGAGTCGTTGCACCCTTCATTACTGCAACGGCACGGTGATAAAGGGCACCGCTAACTTTTGCCATAGCAAATGTTTTTCCTGTGTTAACCATCGCTATTCCAGGGATGAGAATGACTCTTGGAGCAGCTTCGAACATTTGATCATTTTCACTTTTGTTTTTATTGAAATATTCTGTATATTCTTTTTTGAAACTATTTATTCCTTCAATAATTTTAGTCTTCAATGTTTCTACATCATCAACATGAGGATCCCAATTAATATAAAGAGGTGTACGTTTTGTGTGAACTAAATGGTCAGGGCAAGCCGCACCCACTTGTGACAAATCCTTAGCATTGCAGCTATTCACAAATTGCAGAATTTCATCTGCATCATCATACGATAGGATCATTTTCTTTTCCTTACTGACTGCTCCTCTTATAATCGGCAACACTTCTGATAAAATTTGTAAACGATTACTTTTTGGTAAGGATTTGTACCTTTGTCCTCCAAAATTTGATTCTTCGTTCATCATTCGCTGAATATAATCCTCAGCTTCGTTAATGATCGATAGGGTTTTTCCATAAGATTCTTGAGACGTTTTTCCCCACGTAACAAGTCCGTGTTTTTCCATTAATACAAGTTCCGCTGCAGGATTATTTCGAACACCTTCTGCAATCATTTTGGAAAGCGTAAAACCAGGACGAATATAAGGAACCCACACGAAGCGGTCTCCATAAATTTCTTTTGCGATTTCTTTTCCGTTATCTGCACAACAAATGCTTATGATTGAGTCGGGGTGAGTATGGTCCACATGATTAAACGGTAAGAAAGCGTGCAGTAATGTTTCGATCGATGCACGCGGATGTTGACTATCGATCATACAGTGAGCAAGATAGGCGACCATTTCTTCATCGGACATTTTCTCTCGTTCAAACAAAGGTCGTATGTCTTCCATTTTTAATCCTGTGAAGTTTTTAGCTTTCATAGTTGCGAGATCGGATCCGCTCCCTTTCACCCACATAACCTCAATTTCATTTCCACGAAAGTCTTTCTCGACTGTTTTCATCGACGTATTACCTCCGCCCCAGTTACATATGGAACGGTTAGATCCGATTAAATTCGAACGATAAACAAGTTCCTCTACCCCTTGAGGTAACGTTGAAGCATATTCTTGATCCCATACATTATTAACCATTCTGTCCCTCCAAATTTTTACTTGTTTGTTTTAGTATATACTATATTTGTTTATTTTTGAATACGTTTATTTATCTTTTGTTTGTTTCTGCAAACCAAAATACTTCGGTAAAAAAGATATATAAAAAGACGGTTCAGTATTTATCTGATTACCGTCTTGGAGAGAAAAAGATAGTATTCATTTTTTTAGGGAAGCAAATCTGCATTCTAGAATTTCTTTGTCTAACTACGTAATTATGAACAAGCTATCTTTTAGAAATGATAACCTCTTCTTATCATTTCTAACTGCAGGCTAGTCTGAAATGGTCCCAATATCTAACAACTAAAGTAATACTTGCTCGTTTGATGAATATAGATTTTGGACCAGGAAAGCGTTTAAAGCACCAATTTTTCACTTAGCCTAACGTGCTTTCTCATTATTAAATAGTCTACTTCTTTATTTGCCTTGTCAGGTCTCGATTCTATTTATTCCTCATTGAATTGCTGCTTGAAACTTAATAATTATCCTTTATTTAAACCATCCTTTTTTCCTTGATTGGGTAATGGCTTCTATTCTGTTTGTTACTTCAAGTTTATCCAAGATTTGTGAAATATAGTTTCGGACAGTGGCAGCCTTAATACTCAATTGATCTGCAATTTCCTTTGTGTTTTTTCCATCCGCAACAAGCTCAAGGACCGCTTTTTCCCTAGTGGTGAGTGGGTTTTCTTCACTATAAACATCGTCCATAAGCTCTGGAGCATAAACCCTTCTTCCCGCCATGACACTCCGTATTGTATCAGCAAGTTCTTCACTTGGACTATCTTTTAATAAGTAGCCTTTAACTCCAGCCTTAATGGCTCGCTGAAAGTACCCAGTCCTTGCAAAAGTGGTTAATATGATCACTTTGCACCCTAATCCATTTAGTTCTTCAGCTGCTTCAAGCCCTGTTTTTTCAGGCATTTCAATATCCATTATACATATATCAGGCTGATATTTACGGACAAGAGCTATTGCCTCTACTCCATTATTCGCCTTTCCAACCACTTCCATATCCTCTTCCAAATTGAGCAGTGAGCCTAATGCGCCCAACATCATTCTCTGGTCTTCCGCTATGACAATTCGAATCACTTCAGCTCCTCCTTAGCGGTTGTTTTTTATTATGTTAGGTACTGTCATCCTAATTAATGTTCCGTTACTACTATTTATATCAAGGTTTCCATTCACAAACTCTAAGCGTTCTTTCATTCCAAGCAATCCATTCCCCTTTGATAAATCTCTATCTTCAATACCTACACCGTTATCTTCAATTCTGATACAAATATCGTTCGTAGATTGCTCTATTGAAATTTTGCAGAAGGTGGCTTTACTATGTTTAACAACATTGGTAACGGCTTCCTTCATACACATACTAAGTATGTTCTCAAGGAATAAAGAGACATTGTTTAATTTAACTTCCTCTTCAATAATCAATTCAATCTCAGCCGCTTTTAGTATTTGCTTAACACGAACCAATTCTTCCTTTAAACGAATTCCACGCATTTGCGAAACCATATTCCTTACTTCATTTAACGCTGTTCTCGCAGTTTGCTGGACATCCCTTAACTCATTTCTTGCTTCTTCAGGATTTTTATATACTAGCTTTCTAGCTAAGTCACTTTTTAACCCAATAAGTGAGAGCCTTTGTCCTAAAGTATCATGAAGATCTCTAGCAATTCTCTGTCTCTCTTCTTGCTTGACAAGGTCAGAAATTCTTTTGTTCGCGTATTCGAGCTGTTGTTCAAGCTGTTCCTGTTTCTTGCGGTTATATAAATTAAAAGGAAGTAAAATGACACTCATCCATATAATAATGATAAATGGCAGCTGTGTTAAAAATAATTGATTTTGTATAACGACACTATAATTAATTGATATAGTCGTACATACTAAATGAATGATATATAAAGTTAAAAATGCAATTCGATTTTTTATGTTTCCATTATAATAAGCAATATAAAAGGCAAAATAGACAAATTGAAATATGATGGTCATCGTAATGGAAATGGCAATTAATATACTCGTCCAAAGATAGACTGGCCACTTTTTTGAAATAAACGCCAGTCTATATACGATAAAAAAGAGTATTGTTAATATGATTCCAGCGATAATTTCACTCGTAGACGAAGACTGAAAAATAAAATAGAAAGGTAAAACGGTAAAAAGACTCCAAATATAAGGGTTAATCCCAGAGCTTTTTAGAAATGACCATGGTTTCTTTTTCATATTAAAAATACCTCAATTTATTAAAAAATGTAGCTCCTCTGTTATAATACCACAAAAGAGCTACACCACTTCATTTCACTTATGCAGGAATGCGTGTACTTTTCTTTTTCTTTTCTTGGGAAAGACCTTTCACTTCTTTAAAGCCAACAAATCTTTTCCCTTGTTCATCCCAAAGACGAAACTTAAGTGAACGTAGGCTAGTTTTAATCGTTATTGTCTGGACTTCCTGTAGTCGTTCATGATTATTATGGACTTCCTCAAGATAGTAGTTCGGGACTCTAGGACTTAAATGATGAACATGATGAAAACCAATATTCCCAGTAAGCCATTGGAGGACTTTAGGTAATTTGTAATACGAGCTACCATCCAATGCAGCCTTTACATAATCCCATTCATCTTGATTTTCAAAATACGAATCTTCAAATTGGTGTTGTACGTAAAAAAGCCATATACCCAATGAACCAGAAATTAAGAAAATCGGTCCTTGAATTAGCAGGAAAGCTTGCCAGCCAATTGCCCAACACAACAACCCAAAAATAGCGACGATTGAAATATTCGTTACGTATGTGTTTCTACGCTCTCTTGATCTAGCATTTTTAGTATTAAATCTGTATGCAATTAGAAATATATAGATGGGACCAAGAACAAACATAACAAGCGGATTTCGATATAATCGATAAGCGAACTTTTTCAAAGTTGATGCTTCCATATATTCATTAACTGTAAGAACCCAAACATCACCAGTTCCTCTTTTATTCAAGTTACTACTAGTAGCATGGTGAATGGAATGGCTATGCTTCCATTGTTCATATGGACATAAAGTAAGTATCCCAGTTATGGTTCCTAGAATATTATTGGCATGACGGTTTTTAAAAAAGGAGCCGTGGCAGCAATCATGAAAAATAATGAATATTCGTACTAGAAAGCCAGCTGCAATGGTGCATATCACGAGTGTTAATAAATAAGAAATGGAAAGCGAAAAATAAGCTAAAATCCAAAGCGAAAAAAAAGGCAATAGCGTATTTATAACCTGTGTAATACTACTTTTTGTATTTGATTTTTCATAAGGAGCAATCTGTTTTCTTAAAAGTTTCGGATCTTGTTTAGACATTTAAGCATCTCCTTCCAGAGTCAATATGTACAATCATATACATAAGAAAAGGATAGTTGAAGGCATAAATGTCATGGACAAACCATGATAAATATCATGGTTTCAAACTATATGCATACGCTCTCTTTTTTGCGGTACTTATTGCTGGATACGCATCTCCGCATCACTGAAAGCATTATGACTCGAAAGTTAATATTTTCAACTAGCCCGTATGTACGTTTAAATGATACTTTCTACAAAATGGAATTATGACGCTGTTGGTTCACTACTGGAATAAGCTTAGGTAAGTCTGAATAAATTTCTGCAATATCATCGATACCCATTCTGACAAGACCGCTAGATGAAGGAGCAACAAAATCAACAACTCCCGAAATAACTGGAATTAATTGCTTTCCCCATTGAACATTTTTTCTACCACTATATTCCTGGTATACTCCTTTTCCTACAAAGCATATAATTTTTGGTCGATATGTTCGTATTTTCGCTTTTAATAGCTCTCTTCCCAGCCGATACTCTTCAGAAGAAATTTCCTTAGCATTTTTGGTTGGTCTAGCAACAATGTTGGTAAAACCATAACCGAGATTTAGTAATTTAAAGTCCTCAGTGGGTAAATATTTTCTATCAGTAATCCCTGCTTTGTATAATATGGACCAAAAACGGTTCGTAGGATTAGCGAAATGATGTCCGGTTTCACTTGACCGAATACTCGGGTTAAACCCTACAAACAAAACATCTAAATTTTCTTTTATATGATCGGGGATAGGTTTCATGTCATAATCTCCTTGTTAATCTTGATGGTATATTGACAAGTTAAATCGACTTCTTGTGCTACTCAATGCCGGATTTGGTTACTCTACTCCTCGAAAGACAAACGTTTTCAACTAGTATGAATGTAAATTATCTGCTATCAGAATCAATTATATATAATTATGATCCTTTAGATAACTTAGCACTTTGTCTACGGATGCTGTTACGGTTTCTTTATCGCTCTCAATTACAATTTCAGGATTAATAGGTTCTTCGTACGGAGCATTCACTCCCGTAAAGTCATTAATTTCACCTAATCTAGCTTTTTTATATAATCCTTTCGGGTCCCGTCTTTCACATTCCTCTATGCTGCATTTAACATATACTTCAATGAATTCATAGTGATCGACCAAATTTCGGACAAGTTCTCTATCTTTTCGATAAGGTGAAATAAAAGCAGTTAAAGTAATAATCCCTGCATCTACCAATAATCTAGACACTTCACCTATTCTACGAATATTTTCTGAACGATCTTCCGGACTAAATCCTAAATTTTTATTAAGTCCGTGCCTAATATTATCACCATCTAATACATATGTGCTCATTCCTAGTGCGAATAATCTTTTTTCAATTTCCACACAAAGTGTCGATTTACCTGAAGCAGATAAGCCAGTAAACCATAAAATGGCACTTTTATGCCCGTGCAATGCTTGTCTATCTTTTTTACTTACATGTTGCTCATGCCATGTTACATTTGTTGATTTCATTCATATTCTCCTTATCTATATCCAAAAAGTATAGATCATAAAAACCGTCGAAAACATAACGATTATATTTAATGGAATTCCGATCTTTACATAGTCGATAAACTTGTAGCCTCCTGGACCATAAACGATTAAGTTTGTTTGATAACCGATTGGTGTGGAGAAGCTAGCTGACGCTGCAATCGTAATTGCAAGAACTAATGGTATCGGGTCTACCCCTACTTGTTGTGCCACCTCTAATGAAATAGGAATCATGATGACGGCAGCTGCACTATTTGTAATGATTTCCGTAAGTATATTGGTTACGAGGTAAAGAACTCCTATTACAGCTAAAATTCCAAAAGGCTGTGCAAACTGGACCAAGCCACTTGCTAAATATGAAGCTGTTCCGCTTTCTAGTAAAGCTGTCCCAATTCCGAATGCACAAGCAATTAATAGCAATACGGGAAAATGGAAGGATTTCATTGCTTCTTCTGGAGTGATTACTTTTAATAGTAACAACATACATACTAGAATGATCATTGCCTTTAACATAGAAAGAATATTCAATGTAACAAGAATAATCATGGCTAAAAGCAAAATGAACGAAAACCAACCTTTCCGCTGATCCTCTAAAATGGAAGGAGTCGTTAATGGTGTTGTAACATAAAAATCATTTGATTGGCTCATTTTCTTATCGAAGTCCGGACCACATAATAGTAAAAGAGCATCTCCTGGCCTTAAAGTAATATCACCTATTTTACTTTTAATCCGTTCTCTATGCCGATGTACAGCTATGACTCCAGCATCAAATTTACCACGAAAATAAGAATCTTGTATTTTTTTATATAAGAGAGTTGAATGATGAGATACAACTGCTTCTACCAACTGCGTATTCCCGTTTTTTAACATATCCAAAGAAAAATCCGAATCGGTTTTTAGTCGCAGTCCTTTTATTTTTTGCAACTCTACTATAGTTGAAATTAGACCGGTAAAAATGAGTTTATCTCCTTGTCTAATAATGGTTGTTGATTTAACAGGTGATACTTTTTCATCTTTACGGATAATTTCAATTAAAAATAAACCTTTTAATCTTCTCAGTCCCGCAGCTTCTACAGGTTGGTTTAAAAAAGGAAAGTCTAATCCCACTTCCATTTGCGAAATATACTCTTTACTATGCTCATTGACTTTATCTAGTAAGACTTTATGATCTGGAAGCAGCTTGTACCCTATTAAAATAATATAAAGTAAGCCAAGTATCACAGCAGGAAATGCTACAAATCCGATTTGAAAAAAAGTGAACCCTTTCATACCAGTATCCAGCAACATTCCATGAACAACTAGATTTGTAGATGTTCCGATCAATGTTAATGTTCCACCTAAAATCGTTGCATATGATAATGGTATTAAAAACTTTGAAGGCGACAGTTGATGGTCAGAACACCATTTTCGCAAGATAGGAGTAAGGGTGACGACGATAGGTGTATTGTTTAAAACACTTGAAAATGTGGTAACTGGAATAAGAATTTTAAATAGGGACTTTCTAATAGATTTACCATTCCCTAATAGTTTCGTAATCACCCTATCTGCAATACCGCTTTTTTGAATGGCTGCTGCAACGACGAATAATAACGCAATTGTCAGCATACCTTCATTTGAAAAGCCATTAAGTGCCTCTTCAGTAGTTAGTACACCTGATAACAAGAGTAAAGATAAAGTAAAAAAAAGAATGATGTCTGGTCTAGTAACTTCAAAAACTAGACCAAGCAACATTAAAATAAGGATGAGTATGACAAAACCTATTTCAATCGTCATAATCCACTTTGTCTCGTAATCCGTTAATTAAGATTTCAGCAACTTCCGGCCGCGAAAATTCTTTTGGAGGCTTAATGCCATTTTTTAGCATCTCTCTAACTTTCGTACCACTTAAATGAAGATGGTGTTCCTCTAGATGAGGGCATGTTTTGGCTGTTGCCATATTCTCACACTTTTTACAATAAAAAGAGTGCTCAAATTTAAGGATGGTCATTCCAATTTCTCTTTCATATATACTGATTAGTTCTTGAGCTTCATACGTACCGTAATAATCACGAACTCCAGCGTGATCTCTCCCTACGATAAAATGTGTACACCCATAATTTTTCCGAACTAATGCATGCAAGATTGCTTCCCTAGGACCTGCATATCGCATTGCAGCTGGATATATGACTAATCTTACACAGTCTTTAGGATAGTAATGATCTAATAAAACTTCATAGCTTTTCATTCGAATGTCTGCTGGAATATCATCAGACTTTGTTTGTCCGACTAAAGGATTTAATAACAATCCATCGACATTTTCCATGGCGATTTTTTGTATATATTCATGCGCACGGTGTACAGGGTTTCGTGTTTGAAACCCAACGATCGTTTTCCAACCGAGTTGTGCAAACATTTCCCTAGTTTGAACTGGATCTTTAAAATAAGAAGTAAATTCTCTGTGGTCCGGTCTATTGAGTAAGGTGATTGGTCCTGCGAAATACACTTCACCTTGATCATATATTTTTTTTACACCAGGATGCGCATCATCCGTCGTACCATAAACTAAACGGGCTTCCTCTTTTTTATCATATAAAAATTTTTCCTCAAGCTTTAAAATTCCGTATATAACATTATCTGTTCCTATTAGAGCAATTTCTTGGCCAATTGAATATTTGGAAGCCTTATCGAATGAAACAGGCAATGTTATTGGAATGCTCCATATAAGACCGTTTTCAAGGCGCATTTTATTAATAACAGAAAGATAGTCTGATTGTTTCATAAATCCTGTTAAAGGACTGAATCCACCAATAGCAATTAATTCTAAATCTGATATCGCCCATTCAGACACAACTAAAGTAGGCAAATGTATAGCCCTTTTTAATTGGCTCTCCCTTTCTGTATCGCTTACTTCTCTATTTATTAAAACTCCACCATGTGGCTTGATGTTAGTATAATGTTGCAGTGCATGGACACTCATTTATAAACTCCCTTCAAGGATTATTGCTAGCCGCTCATCGTGCTTATGTTTACACTTCCTTTATATTTACCTGGAGGGCAGCCGACCATTTTTCGGAATAGTTTACTAAAAAAAGCTGAATCGTCATAACCTACTCTAATTGCGACGTCAATCACCTTATCATCTGTCTCCAAAAGAAATTGTTTTGCTTTTTCAATCCGAATACTATGTAACATTTCAATAACGGTTTTCTTCGTCTCTTGCTTAAAAAGTCTATTAAGATGACGTGGACTTATATTAAAAATATGGCATAAATCTTGAATCGACACCTTTTGGTCATAGTTCCTCGATAAGTAACCACATATGCGTTGAACTAAAATACTATTGCTGCTATCAGTCGTAAAAGGTTTTTCCGAAACAATATTCCTTTCGTTATAAATTCGTGAAAGCAGGATCAATAATTCGACCATTTGCAAGCGTATTAATGTAGAATAACAAGAATTCTCCCTATTGTATTCATGCATCATTCCTTCTAATAAAGATAGGAATCTAGCTGAATAGTTCATATCTAAATTCAGTAAATGGTGAAAACGTTCATTCCGATCTAAAAAGGGATGAATATAGAAATAATCCATTGATTGTGAGACGCCTAATTCTTTTAACCAAGAGTCTTTTATCAAACTTGGCAAAAATAAACAATTAATAATTTCAATACTTTTATTTTTTTCCACTTCAAATGTGTGTACTTCACCAGGATTAATAATAAAAACGTCATTTGTTTTAATGGTATATGATTGACCTTCAAAAACATGTTTTGCATTACCTTGTATAACGAACACTAATTCAATAAATTCATGTGAGTGAGCTGGCGGTACATTAGTAGAATCATGTCGGAACCGTTGAATCCAGAAAGGAAAATCCTTAGTTTTCATGTATTCACTACTCTGATATCTCATCGTACTCATGATTACTCCTCCTATGAATTAATTCACTTGAAATACTGAGTAATTGGTGCGTCTATATGTTTCTGAAAGGTTGATCAAACGAAAAGAATTGACTTAAATCTTACTAAGATTCAGCTAATTCAATGCAATTGTTTTCCTTTTTCTTTAATACTTTTTACTTCAATGACTTTACCATTTTCTATATGCGAACATATAATTGCTTCAATTACCTCTTGTGCAGCTAATGCATCCATTCCGGAACCAGTCATCTTATCTGGATAAACGCCGTCTTTAATTTCTTGAATAAATGTATCGATACGATTTTTAAAAGTTTCATTAAAACCATTAATTCCGGATAGTACGGAATTTTTAAATACTTTCATTTCTGAACTTTTATGTGGAAAAAGGGTCATCTCATTATATACGTCATTGATAATAAATCTTCCTTCTGTCCCTGCTACCTCGCAAAACTCAATCGGGTGTCCATTGTCCATATCATAACTCCCAGTTAAATGACCAACAGCTCCAGAAGCGAATTCCATATTGATTGAAGCAGTAGACCAAACGGATCTTCCGGGTGCTTTTGTCATAAATGCTTGAACCCTACGTATGTCTCCACAAAAATAACGCATGACATCAATCGAATGTGGATGTAAGGCCCTCATATGAATCCACGGGCTAGATTCATTTGGATTCCCGATCGTTAGTTTCATATTAATAAAAAGTAAGGTTCCTAAATCCCCATTATCAATCCACTCTTTGGCTTTATAGGCAGTCGGGACGAATCGATGGTTAAGATTACACGCCAGCCTTACCTTCTGCTTTTCGGCGTAATCAACCATTTCTCTCGCTTCTGTAATATTGTTGGATATCGGCTTTTCAACCAATACATCCTTCCCATATTCCATTGCTAGCATCGCTGGTTCATAATGATGGGAACCATTTTCAAATCCGCCCGTTGCAACGCTTACAACATCAATTTCTTCTTGTTTGAGCATATGAGTTAAATCCGAATAAGCTGGAACCCCAAAATTTAGTGCAACTCTTTCCACAAGTTCCTTATTTAAGTCACAAATGGCGACTAATTGAGCATGGGGATTTTCTTGATAATAACGGCAATGAAGCTTTCCAATATGATTTACACCAACTACAGCAACTTTAATCAAAGAATCCTCTCCTTCCCAATATGCTAATGTTTTTCATATTTAATGAAAATGCTTCGAAAGTAACTCTTTCGAAGCATTCTAATTCGTTACTTATACTTTCTCTTTATCCTTTTCTTGGAGTTTCTGGGCAGTACTGATTGATCCGATATACAATGAATCATATGCTTCTTGGGAAGTTTTGAATGGACCATGATCATGTCCGTGCCAGTTTAAATTTGTATACATAGGATTCGTTCTCCCAGTTTCAGCTTCCCTTTTAGCAATATACTTATTCATTCTTCCCTTAAGCATATTGACGATTTCAGGTTCTTGATCCGCGACATTCGTCAATTCACCAGGATCTTTAATCAGATTATAAAGTTCTATTTCAGGCTTAAAGTGAAAATCTGGCTCAAGTGAGCAGATCAATTTCCATTCTGGAGTACGCCAACCGTGCTTCCTCATCCATGTACACTCAGTTATATAAAAATCTGAAACTTGTGAAACGTTTTCACGCTCATTAACTAGGTCTAATAGATTTCGCCCATCAAAGGAAATGTTAGTTTCTATTTCAAGAAGGTCTAAAACCGTCGGCATTATATCCTTAATGAGTGAAAAATTTGATATCCTTTTTCCTTCCGGAAGTTTTCCGGGGTATTTCATGATTAATGGAACCATTAATGTATTTTCATAAAGTCCATGATGGTCATAATAGCATTCATGCTCATTCAATGTTTCACCATGATCTGATGTAACAATGATTAATGTTTCTTCTTTAATTCCAAGTGATTCTACTGTCGTAAAAATGTTTTGAATACATGCGTCCATATATGCAATCGCACCATCATATTGTGCATCCGCATATTCTGAATCTGTGCATCCTTCTGGGAGCCAAGAAGTAATATAGTCAGCAAATGGTTTAAACTGTTTCAATTTATTAAGTGAGTCATTGTTTGGATCACATTCATTTCCGTCATAAAAAATTCGCTCATACGGTTCTGGCGGCAAATATGGGGAATGAGGATCCATATGTCTTAAAAATAAGAAGAATGGTTTATCTTCATTCACTAATCTTTTCAGTTCCGGAATGGCGACATTGTTAAGATTTTCGGCTTTTGGACAACGACCAGTTTCATCTGGCCCCCACCCCTCATAATCTATATATTTTTGAAATCCTCTAGAAGAAGGATTGCCGGTGAAACCAACGCAAGTTGTATTATAGCCATTCTCACCTAACACCTCAGGCAATGTTTTAACATGGTCACCTAGAGGTCCTTGATGTCTTAGAGCTACTACATCTGTGCCGAAGCAATCCATTCCTGATAGCATTGAGGCATATCCTGGAGTAGTTGGAATACTCGGGCTAAAATGATTTTCAAATAATACCCCACCTTCTGCAAATTTATCAATATGCGGGGTCGTTAAACGGTCATAACCATACGAACTCATACGGTCTCTTCTAAGACTATCAATCCCAAAAAGAATAATATTAGCTTTCTTTTTCATTAGACTTATCCTCTCTGAACGAAATTTGCTTCTCTTGCACCAAGAGCTTTTAAGCATGCATTCAAGTAACCATAGCTTTCTGCAGCGACAATGGAAACATCAGCCAGTGAATGGTTATTCGCTCCAATCACTTCGAGTACGACGGGGCCGGAATAATTTCCATCTACCATAGCTTTACAATAAGCAAATAAATCGATATCCCCACGTCCACAGGCTTGATTGTGAATAGCTCCAGGTCCTGCAGAACGACCTTTGCAGTCACGAATATGGATGTGCTTTACTCTGTTTAATACTTTTGGTAATTCCGCTTCGGGATTCTCATTTCCACGATAAATATGGCTCGGATCCATATCTATACCAAAAGCAGAAGAAGGAATCTCTTCCATCGCTCGAAGTGTCGTTTCCGTATTATAGATGGCATTCCCCACATGTGCCTTCACACAAAGTGTCACACCGTAACTCTCTGCTTTCTTTGATAAGTGATAAAGCGTTTCGATCGAATGTTCTAAATCTGCTTCCACGCCGGATTTTCCTCCCGGTCCTACATTGACAACCGGAATTCCAATCGCAGATGCTGCTTCAAAAGCTAGTGTAAGTCGCTCCTCATCCAATGAAGCTACTTCCATAGATAAAAACTCCAATCCATTTTCATCAACGATTGAACATAATTCTTCCACTTGTTCTTTCCAACGCTCTAATTCAAGATGTTCACACATTCCTTTAATCGCTGATATTTCTACTCCGTCATATCCGCACGCAGCAATTTGTTTTGCCGCTGTCGCAAAATCAAAATCCTTAAATAAAACGGAGTTCACACCCAGCTTAATCATTTTACCCCTCCTGAAATGAGACCTACTTCTTTTACATCTACAATCGTTCCTGTTTCCCATGACTTTATAGCTGCTTCGATAATGAGTTGAGCTTTTAAAGCATCTTCACCGGAGCCATCTACTCGGTCATATGTAACACCTGTAACAAGCTGGTCAACAAATGAATTAATGCGACTTTTAAACGTTTCTGAGAAAGCGCGCATTCCACCAAGATAACTGAACTTTTCAGTCTCGATGCTAGTTCTTGGATAAAACGTTAAATGTTCGCAAGCGTCCTCTAATACAAAACGTCCTTTTGATCCTACGACTTCACATAATTCAAGGCCGTAGCTTGCACCTGCGTCATAACTTCCTACAAGGTTTCCAATTGCTCCATTTTCAAATTCCAAAATAATTTGGGCATTGGACCAAATTTCGCGCCCTTCCCCTTTCATCATAAAAGCGGCTACTCGTTTTACATCTCCGCAAAAATATCGAATAACATCAAATGAATGAGGGTGCAAGGCACGTAGGTGAAACCATGGTGAGCTTTCTACCGGATTATTAATCCACATTCTCATATTAATCATATGAATTTGTCCTAATCTTCCACTTTCAAGCCATGATTTCGCTCTTTCTGCTGCAGGGGTAAAGCGGTGATTTAAATTAACTGCATAAGGAATTTTGTTGTTCTTGGCTAATTCCACCATTTGTTTTCCTTCGTCAATGTTATTTGAAATTGGTTTTTCCCCTAGAACAGGAATGCCTGCTTTTAATAATTCCATCGTTGGTGTGAAATGCTCACTTCCATTTTCTTCGCCCTTCGTACAAACACTGACAAGGTCCAATTGGATGTTACTTGCGAGCATGTCTTCCACACTGTAAAATGGCGTCCCGCCAAACTTTACTGAAGCTGCATCTGCTTTTTCCTTTACAATATCGCACACCGCAACAATTTCAGTTCCCGGGTTTTCTTTGTATACAGATGCATGTATGCTTCCAATGTTTCCAACTCCCACAATCCCTACTTTTAACGTCATTTTTTCATCCTCCAATAAAATTATTAATTAATGTGCGGGATAACCCATTGTTGTAAATAAAGCAAGGGCTTCTTGAGATGTATCTAATCTACTATGCTGTACGATAATTGGTACATTGCTTTCGACTTTAATGGCATATGGAACTCCTCTCGGAATTTCATTTCCTTCACGGTCCTTAATTTTATCTAAACGAATATGATGTGTTCGATTAGATCCACATTCGGAAAAAAATTGATCCATTGGTTCACGATCTTCGAAGTATAAAGTAAGATGAATATCAGCTGGACCATCCGTCAAATTCAATACACAAACAGCTTCATGACTTATTTGTTCTCCTGTACTTTTCGGTTGTAAAAAGCCATCAGGAATTATCCAAGTCTGTTTTCCAATCAAATTAATCTCCTCCGTTCGACAATATTTGTAAACGCTTTCGTATGTAAGTTTATTTTATCTACACATAATAGAATCATCATTGTTCATCCTGCCAATTTTATGGTCGATTCGGCCATTTCGTTTTAACCCTATAGTACTAAAGCTCTAAACTTTGTAGCTTATACTCTGTTGGTGTTAAACCTGTAGTCGATTTAAAATTCCTACAGAAATAATGGATACTAGTATATCCGAGTTTAATAGAAACCTCTTCGACGGTTTTTGATTCTAACAATAAATGTTTAGCTTTCCTGATTCTTTCATTTATTAAATATTGCTTAGGTGTGTAACCTGTTGATTCTTTAAAGATGGAAGAAAAATAGGTTGGATGGTACCCGCATATATCAGCTAATTCATGTATTGTCCAATTATTTTCAGGCTGTTTTCGGATCACTTCCAAAGCCGGTGCTATTTTTCTTCTTTCCCCTAAAGACGGATTCCCATTTATCTCATTTCTAATAATCAATGTTATTAATTGAGTAAGAAGTCCCCGAAGAATAAAAGTGTAACCTTGTTCCTCATATCGGTATTCTTTAACAATATTGGCAAACATGCTATCTATATTCGGGATAATAAAGTGATGTGGAAAAATAACTTCCCACTGCTCATCTAATTTGACTTTGTATGTTGTTATTTTATTTGTTAATTGACAATCCCTTATTCCATAAAGCGGATGAATTGGATTAGTAGATTCGGAATTCCAATCAAAATGGATACTCATGAAAGTAAATGGGTTACTGTTTGAAGAAACTAGCTTATGCGAACTATCAGTTCCGTAAAATACACATTCTCCGGCATTTAATGAATAAGTTTTTTCACCAAGTGTTAATGTTGCTTTCCCTGACTCCACGAAAATTAATTGGCAATCAGATATAGTACGTGGTCCCCAACTTTGTCCTTCTTTGGCAGACATTTTATTCGCAAAATTAACGGTTGGTTTAAGGGTTGTAAGGAACCCAACATTGACTTCCTCATTCGTTTCCATGTTCAGCTCCTAAATTATGGAATTATGATGTTCTTTCAAAAAATCATCTGTGAAAAGTGCAAAGATTTTATTGAATATTCTAACGACATGATGTGTTTCGGTTGATATCATCAACTTAACGAACTGCATAATCTATATGCGAAAGGATGAGAAATGTTGTTAAGTGCTCAACAATTAAAAGAATTCGAAGAGTATGGATTTGTCAAAGGTGATGTCATCTTAAATGATGAAGAAGTTGAAATCCTTCGTGAGCAACTCGATTTAGTAATGGAAGGCAAATCTGTAAAAAAACCTGTATTAAACCGCGATATGAATGATAATTCCGAATTTGCGATGAAAATGGCGAAAAAAGATACAGTCGTCCAAATCGTAAATATGTGGATGGCGAGTGAAGCATATCTAAACCACGCTGCTAATGAAACACTATGTGAAGAAGTTGCCCAGCTGTGCAAAACAGAAGTCTTGCGAATCTGGCACGATCAAGTTCAATACAAACCTCCTGTGATTGGTGGACCTGGTGACTGGCATCAAGATCACCCTGCATGGCCAATTATTCAACCGGCAGATCTTGTAAGCGCCTGGGTTGCACTAGATGATGCGACAATTGAAAATGGCTGTATGTGGATGGTTCCTGGTAGTCATAAATGGGGGGATCATCAACAATATTTACAAAATACTGCTGACTATAAGCCACACCATACGAAACCTGAATTATTGCCGGAAGGTGTTAACATTAAACCTGTTCCGTTTGAAATCAAAAAAGGTCAAGTCGGGTACCACCATTGTCTAACTTGGCATGGAAGCGGGCCAAATATATCTCAAAGAAAAAGACGAGCTATTGCAGTCCACTATATGCCTGGCCATGTTCGTTATGAACCAACTGGTTCTCATCCCATGGAGCCGTTTGTATCAGTACAGCCTGGTGAAATTTTAGTTGGAGATGATTTTCCTGTTGTTTATAGAAAAAAGCCTGCGGTTCAGCTGTAATCTAGTAAAGGGATGTCTGTATGACGTCCCTTTATTTATATTGAAAAGATGCCATTTCATCAAAACGAACGACCCGATCACGGATATCGCAAAAATTATCGATATTTACATACTCCATAATAAAAGGGACATCCTCTGTATATTTATGATACAAATGTAAAAATAATGGCCAATTAATATCACCATCACCTATGGCTCGACCATATGTATCATTTACTTTTCGATCTTTTCCGTGAAAATAGGCGATATGAGGAGATAAGTAAGCAAACATATCTTCCTCAGAATTATTTGCAATTAAATTGGCTGGATCCAACAATACTTTTACTCGATTTGAGCCTACTTGATCAATAAAATCGACCATCCGCTTTGCACTTGGGATGATATCTAATACACAAGGTTCAATTGCAATTGAAACATTATATTTTTCTGCTTTTTTTGATAGACGTTTTACATTTTCTACTATTCTTTGAAAATCTGATTCATACGTATCGGCATTCACACCCCTTTTCCCAGGGATAAACCCACATTCAGTCGATACGTACGGGACATGATTGATACTTGCGATTTCGATTAAACGTTCAAAATACGCAAGATTTTCCTCCGCCTCTTTTTCATCTCTTTCCAATAGATTCGTAAAAACTCCGATGGAACTTACTTCCACCCCTTTATTACGATAGGTCTCTACAATTTGAATACTCTCTTCATCTGTTAAGCTTTTCATATCTGACCGTCCGTTATACACCCAATAATTCGAATCTGTTTGTGAGAAGCAAAGCTCGGTCCATTTGAATCCTTTTTCAGATAAAAGCATAGCAGTTTCTTGATTACTTAACTGAGGAAAGCTTCTTGAAACAACACCGACATCCATAATTAAACCTACTTCCTTTATTAAATTTTTGCGGAAACATTATGATTCTTTCTCTTTGCTTTAATAAAAAGTGACCAGGAAATAAAAATACATCCAAGCAAAAATTCGCTGACTAATAGAAAAATATTCGACAATATCCCTTTGTCCAAAATGATCATAATACTTTCACAAAAAAACAGTAGAAATGACTGTAATCCCGTTATCAGTAAAAACAGGGAAAGAAAACGACCAGTTTGTTTTCCCTTGTTATAGTAATGGAACACGATAAAAACAAATATGAGCCAAAGAATACCGAGTATTAAAAAGCTGAATTGATCGGCTGCTGGTACTTTCCATTTGTCAATTGAGTTGAAAAGTAATATGGTCAAGAATGTATCCTTCAAAACAAACCAAAGTACTAATCCAATTCCGGTAGAGATAATGCCCATTAACAATACGACCAGATTTGACATCCATTCTTTTCCAGTATTCTTATCATTCATGAACCTTATTCTCCCTCCAGCAATGACGCGTTTTTTCCAAATCAGAGAGAATTGAGGAACGGGTTTCTTCACTATCTACTAAACTAGTTTTTTGTATATAAGTAACGATTTTATTAAGTTTTTTCATATAATCCCTAATCGCATCACTTTGTAATTTATTTGCTTTTTCCATTTGACCTTTATGTTCGAACTTCATCCGTTTATCTTTATATTTTCTTGACCAAAGTTCAGGAACCTCTCCTTTTGTAAGTTCATCAAGAACCATATGCTTTTCACCTATATATTTTCTCGTAAAGATATTCATGAACCATATCGAAGCAACCATAATTGAAAAGATGGCTATTATGAAAACGATGAAAAGTAAGAGTATAGGGTTCATATTGCGACAGATCCTTTTAAATCTAATTCCCCTGCGAAATGACAAGCGACTTGGTGACCTGGACTTACTTCTTTGAAGGAAGGTGCTTGCAATTTACAAATTTCTTGAGCGTAAGGGCATCTTGGATGAAAATAACATCCTGATGGCGGATTAGCTGGATTTGCCACTTCTCCTTTTAGGATGATTCTTTCTTTTTTTAATCTTGGGTTTGGAATGGGTTTTGCAGATAATAATGCCTCTGTGTATGGATGTTTTGGATTTGTAAACAATTCTTCTGTCGTTGCTGTTTCGACCATTTTTCCAACATACATGACACCAACCCTGTCTGAAATATGCTGAATCACACCTAAATCATGTGAAATAAATAAATAACTTAAATTTAAAGATTTCTGAAGGTCTTCTAATAAATTAATAATTTGTGCCTGTATAGATACGTCCAAAGCGGAAACAGCTTCATCGCAAACAAGAAATTTCGGATTTGTAGCTAATGCACGGGCGATTCCAATTCTTTGCCTTTGTCCTCCACTAAAGGCATGGGGATATCGCTCTAAATGTCGGCTGTTTAATCCGACAATTTCCATTAAGTGCTTAACTCTTTCCCTTAATTCCTCACCTTTTGCCAACTTATTACAAATAATTGGCTCGCCAATAATATTTAAAACCGTCATACGCGGATTTAATGAAGAGTAAGGATCTTGAAATATTAGCTGCATATCTCTTCTAATATCTCGTAACTGCCTATAGTCTAAGTCCATTACATTAACCGTTTCATTATGCCGGTTTTTAAATTTCACTGAACCTTCTGTTGGTTCAATTGCTCTCAATAAGCTTTTTCCTAAAGTAGATTTACCGCATCCAGATTCACCTACTAGACCAAATGTTTCACCTTCTTTCACATAAAATGAAACATCATCTACTGCCTTTATTTGCCCTACTGTTCTTTTAAAAAATCCTTTTTTAATAGGAAAATATTTTTTCATCGAATGTACTTCAAGAATATTATCATCCATTACCGAAGATGCCCCCTTGTTATTGTTCTTTTGCTAATACACATCTAACAAAATGATTTTCTTTTACTTTTACGAGCGGGATATCATCAACATTACAAACTCCATCTTTTGCAAACTTACATCTGGAATAAAATCCACACCCTTTTGGAAGATTCATAGGAATAGGCACTGTCCCTTCAATGGACTCAAGCCTTTGATTCTTTAAAGATATTGTTGGGATTGATCGTAATAGTCCTTGGGTGTATGGATGCACTGCACCAAAGAATAAAGTATCAACGTCCGTATATTCTACGACTTTACCTAAATACATGACGGCAACATCGTCAGACATTTCTGCGATGACTCCCAAATCATGTGTAATAAAAATGACTGCGGATCCCGATTTTTCTTTAAGATTATTAATTAAATCTAACACTTGAGCTTGAACTGTGACATCCAATGCAGTCGTCGGTTCGTCCGCAATCAGAATGGAAGGATTACAGCACAGTGCCATCGCGATCATTGCTCTTTGTCTCATTCCTCCCGAGAGTTCGTGAGGATATTGATCAATTCTTTGCTCTGGATTAGACATTCCTACACTTCTCAATGTCTCAATCGCAATGTTTCTAGCTTCCTTTTCATCTTTTGTCACATGTAGCATAATTCCTTCAATAAGTTGATTTCCTATTGTATGTATGGGAGAAAAGGCTTTCATAGGTTCTTGAAAAATCATTGATATTTCTCCACCTCTGATGTCTCTTACTTCATCTCCTTTAGGAGAAAGCTTTCCAATATCAACAATGGTGTTATCTCTACGACGAAACTTTATTTCCCCTTCTACTTGTCCAGGTGATTCTACTATTTGCATAATTGCCTTTGCAGTAACGCTCTTTCCGCTCCCACTTTCTCCAACAATTCCTAATGTTTTCTTTTTCTTAATCCTAATATCTACACCATTTACAGCTTCTAATAGCCCTTCATCAAGCTTAAAATGCACCTTTAAATTATTTGTTTCTAGAATGATTTCATCACTATCTTCTATTTTGGAATAAATATTTTGCTCCTTCGCTTCAATTGTCTCCACTTTCGCCATCCTCCTTTATTTATAAGGATCCGCTGCATCTCGCAAGCCATCACCAAGGAAATTAAATACGAGAACTGCTACTATAATAAATGCCGCTGGCCAAAGCAACCATGGATGATGAGCTAGATTTTCTAATTTTTGTGATTCTCCTAGTAAAACTCCCCAACTTACAACTGGTGGCTGCAGCCCTAATCCTAGGAAACTTAAAGATGTTTCACCTAGAATCGTTGCCGGAATTGATATAGTGACACTTATGATGATGTAACTTGCAAAAGAAGGTATTAAATGTTTTGTAATTATTCTCATATTGCTCGCTCCAGCAAGTCTTGCCGCCATTGTAAAATCTTCTTCACGAAGAGATAAAATTTTTCCTCTTACTACACGAGCTAAACCGGTCCAACCGATTATCGAAAATATCATGACCATACCTAGGTATATTTTACTAGGTGACCAGTCTGATGGAAGAGCAGCAGCAAGTGCCATCCATAAAGGAATAGTAGGAATACATAATAATAAATCGATTATACGTTGAATTACAGTATCCGTGACTCCTCCAAAATAACCTGAGATTCCACCTAAAATGATTCCTAGAATAACTGTCAGAATGATACCGAGAAACGCAAAAGATAAAGATATTCTGGAACCGTACAGTGTCCTAGTAAACAAATCCCTTCCTAATGAATCAGTTCCCATTATAAAAAAAGGAGCATCAGGATCTTTTAATCCAACAATGTGAGTTTTTGTTTTAAATAATCCCCAAAATTTATATTCCTTTCCCTTTACAAAAAAATGAATGGAATGTGTTTTACTCGCATCCTCTGCAAATGTTCTACGGAATGTTTTCTCATCCATTTCTTGCTTCAAATCATATACAAAAGGTCTGAGGCTAAAACCTTTATCAGGGTGAATGAAATGCAATTTTTGAGGTGGCGCATATTTATAATCAGAAAAGCGTTCTAGCGGCAAATGCGGACTTAAGAATTCAGAAAATGCCGCGATAATGATGAGTATCGTTAGGATGGGAGCAGATATAATCGCTAGTTTATGTTTCTTAAATTTCCACCACATTAACTTCCATTGGGAGGCAACTTCGTAATCTTCGTCTATTTTTTTATTGTTTACTGTTATGTTAGGTGTTGTCTTTTTATTAAAAACTAGCTTCATTCCTGTACACCCCCAAACCTAATCCTTGGATCGATCCACGCTAGCAAAATATCAGAAATTAACGTCCCTATAACGGTTAGGACACTTAATATGAATATAAAACTCCCGGCTAGATACATATCTTGCGTCATTAATGCATCTAACAACATTGGTCCAGTCGTCGGTAAATTAAGTACGATGGAAACAATTGCTTCACCTGAAATAATCGCAGGTAACGTCCAACCAATGGTGCTGATCAATGGATTAATTGCCATTCTCACAGGATACTTGAATAATAGTTTTCCTTCTTTTAATCCTTTTGCACGTGCAGTGATGACATATTGTTTTTGTAATTCGTCCAAGAGCATTCCACGCATAACCCTTATTAACCCAGCTGTTCCAGCAGTTCCGATAATCAGGATGGGTACCCAAATTCTTTGAAGCATATCAAAGAATTTAGCTATACTCCATGGGGCTGATGCGTACTCAGGTGAAAACAATCCCGTTATAGCTATACCTGTATTAACAAAAACTGTGTAGACGACAACAAGTGCAATCAAAAAATTCGGCAAAGCAAGGCCGATAAATCCTATTAAGGTAAATACGTAATCTAAAATGGAATATTGACGAACAGCGGAATATATACCAATTGGAATGGCGACGATCCAGGTAAAAATGAGAGTCATGATTGAAATCACTATAGTTAACCCGAGTCGTTCCCCGATAACATCAGCAACCGGTTCATTCCAAGTAAAAGAACGGCCGAAATCACCATGTAGGACGATGTTTTTAATCCATATAAAATATTGAACGTATATCGGTTTATCTAATCCATACTGCCTTTTTAAACTAATGACAGTACCTTCGGATACTTCGGTACCTGATAATTCTAATTGATTAATATACGTAGTTAAATAATCGCCTGGTGGTAATTGAATGAGCGCAAAGGAGATGATACTGATGGCGATCAGCAATGGAATTAATTGTAAAAGTCTTTGTCCAATGTATGTAAGCATCTTTGAATCTCCTTTATTTACGAATTTTTAAGAAAAACTTAGGCAGTAATACAACCTACTACCTAAGTTTTTTTGTTTTCCGTATTATTCTCTAAAAAACATTTGTTCCCCGGCAAAGTTAATGCTGATAGCGGTTCCTTTATCTGTTATATTCCCTAACTTGGAATTAACAATTAACGGCTGTTTCACGTGCTCAATATGAACGAAGTAGTAAATATTTTCATGCATTTTTTCTCTCAACGTATCCATTATTTTGACCGCTTCTTCCGGTGGGCTAACATTCATCTTGTTCATTAATCGGTAGAATTCTTTAACATCTTCTGGTGGCTCTTCACCTTTTTCTCCACCTGAATTCCACCAAGCATTCCAAAGATTTCCCCAGAATCCCTGCCCCCAATCCTGCATGTAGTACAGTGGGGTATGTGTCCAAATAATCGTTGCTTGTAGCTCATTCGCAGCATTTCTTGTTCCCCATAATGCTGAATCTAATGTTTTTACAGTTACATGGATTCCAATTTCTTTCCACATTTCTGTAAGTAATTCAGCTAACGGAACAATATCTGGAGCTGCGGCTTGTACTTCAAATGGAATCGTAAATCGTTTTCCGTCCGGTCCTTTACGGTATCCATCGGAATCTTTTTCCATTCCCATCTCATCTAATAAAGCATTCGCCTTATCTAAATCCAACGTACTATCGATAACTGTGGATGGTTCGGCAAAGCCGTAATAGAGTGTGTCGATAATTTCATCACGATCGATAGCATAATTTAGTGCTTTTCTAAAGCGGACATCATTGACCACTTTACGCCAATTTTCATTTTTATAAGTTAAATTCAACATGACATCAGTTGGAGTTAAGTGCATATTTGCTAGTAACGCTTCATATCCACCTTTTTCTGCGTTTTCTCTATAAACAGGCATTTTGGACAATGCTGTTGCTTCTCGGTTAAAGTCTACTTCCCCTGCAATAATCTTCAATCCTGTCATTTCAATGTCTTGAACAATAGCACTTTTCACATTATCAATGTATGGTAATTGATTTCCTGCTGTATCCACTTTAAAATAATATGGATTTCTTTCGTATAATCCATATGTTTTTGTCATTTCTTTAAGCTTCCACGGATATAAAACAGGAAATCCGACTGCATTTGGATGACTCATTTCTCTTTCAGTAATATCCATATAGTTAAATAGATTCACCCAGCTCACTTCTTGATCTTCCTCAAATTTATGTTCGGCAATTAATTTTTTTAGTTCATCTTTATCCGCATAATCTTTATGGAACTGCTTAAGGTAATGAGCTGGTTTTAGAAGATCAGCATACCCTCTCCAGCTTTGGATTGCTAAGCTAATCGGAAATCCTCCATTTGGTTCATCGAATGATATTTTAAATGTATAGTCATCGACCACTTCAAGTTTTAATGGAGTTCCTTCAACATTTCCACCAGAATGAAGCCATGCAGGTAAAATTGGCATCAATTCCTTATTAAGCTGGAAATCCTCGATAGCAAACCTTACATCCTCCGTTGTGACGGGCTCTCCATCGGACCATTTAAGTCCTTCTCTCATATGAAATGTAAATTCTTTTTCATCATCGGAAACTTCATAATCTTTCAATACATTTCCTGTTACTTCTTCACCGAGAATTCCTGGTGTGTTTAATAATGGTTCGTTGCTCATTACAAAAAAGTCTGGGTCCCATGTAGGAGACTGAGCTACTGTATTTAATGTACCTCCATACTTTCCAATTTCGAATTGAAGATATTCAGGTGGCATTTCATTTGGAATTTTAGGTTCTTTCGGAAGCCTATCCTTTAGATCCGGTAAATCCATACCATCTAACATAGGTGATTGATGAAACTCAGTTATTTCAGAAACATCTACTACTTCTGGTTGAGTTTTTCCATCACCATCAGGGCTTTCTTTCTGTGGTTCATTGGAGGTCTGATTACTTTTTGGTGAACACCCTACGATTATTAATGAAAAGATGACAAGAATCATAAAGCCAAGTTTAATAGATGACCTCATACATTATCCCCCTACTGTTATTATTGAAAAATATAATTGTTTCAAATATTTAGTTAATTGATTTTATAACCTCCCTTTTATTCAAATAACATTGCTTAGACATCCATCACATAATGACTATTTATGCTTTCCTTGTTGCTAAATCAATTCTTTCTCTTTTTGGATTCGCTTTCCAATCATCCCAACTTAAACTATACTCACTAAGGACTTTTTCAATCCTTCGTTTGAAAGGCAATCCTTGTTTTCTTAACACATATTGCATCGGATCTTCTCTATATTGGATTTTGTCATTCACCCATTTGGATAATTGTTGCTGAAATGCTGATGCTTGTTCAGGAAGGCTCCCAATAAGATTATGTTCTTCATTAGGATCTTCTATTACGTTATAAAGTTCAGCAGGAGGTCTCGTAAAAGGTCCCGAATCGTATGTTTCTATATATTTATACTTCTCAGTGCGAATTCCCCGTGCCGCTTGCCATGCACATTCACTTAAATAGATTTCCGTATGCTGCTCATGCTCTCTTCCATTAATTAATGGGAAAAGACTTTTTCCATCCAATCCTGATGGTATTTCAAGATTAAGTGCTTCAAGGATTGTAGGCATAAGATCAGCATGCTGCACTAAGCCCCGAACCCTTTTACCTGGCGGAATAAAATGTGGCCACCGGATGATTAATGGAATGTGGACAGTTTGATCATATAGACCACAATGATCCCAATAAATATCGTGCTCTGTTAAGCTTTCTCCATGATCGCCAAATAAGACTAGCATCGTTTCATCTTTTATACCTAACTCGTTAAGATACTCATCTAATTCTTTTAATAAATCATCCAAATATCTTATTTCTGCATCGTATAGTGAATTAACATACTTTGCATCCGTAATATTTCCAAGCAAATCATAATGATGATATTTAAAAAATGGATAAGCAGGATGATTAAAAGCTCGTTCCATGCTTTTATTAGTTGGATCATATTGATTTTTACTAAAATCATAAAATGATGGGATATAATCTTTAGGTGGTAAATATGGGGTATGAGGATCCCAATAATGAAGAAATAGAAAGAAATCTTTGTCTTTATGCTCTTTAAGCCATGGTTTCGCAAGACTATTAATTGTCTTCCCGTCAATCCATCTTGTTTTACCCACGGTGTTAATATAATATTGATACCCTCTTGCAAACCATTCTTTTAAATTGTATAAATTGTCTACCGCTCCTGTAGTATAGCCTGCGTTTCGCAAAATAGTCGGGAACCAATCGACTTCTTTAGGTAAATGAGTCAATGATGAACCATGTGAAACAACGCCAGTTGATAAACCAACTTTTCCCGTAAAGATACTCGTATGGGCAACTTCAGTAGGAATATCAGATGCGAAAGCGCTTTCAAAAAGTACACCTTGCTCCGCGATTTCATCAATATATGGACTTGTAGGTAAATGATATCCATAACAACCGAGCCTATTTGCTCTTAATGTATCCAATGAAATAAATATGATTTTCATGGTAGCCCCCTAAACAATGATACAGATTCAATAAAACTCTGTTACTAAGTTATGTATCATTTTACTTTCTAAAAATTCTTTATTCATGGTCAAAAAGGACATATTCTTGGTGTATCTGGCCAAATTTTGGATATACTTCCGATTTTCTTTATATATGAATGTTTTTTCTTGTTAAAATAAAAATAAAAGTAAATGAAAAAAGGCAAAGTCAAAAAGACTAAACCTTTTACACAAAACAGTTTGATAATCAAAAAGATCAATTTTTTATATCCTTATTATTTATGTCTTTCTCTTAATACTGGTAATGTACAACAGCGAAATGAGCCTCCAGATTTTATGATTTCTGTAATATCAACTTCAATAACATTAAAACCCAATTCTTTCAGCTTTCTGTTTACATTCTTATTAATAGGTAAGCTAAATACTCTTTTCTTTCCTATGGATAGGACATTCGTGCCTAGAGTAAATTGTTCATTTGCTGTTACTTCAACTAATTGAAATCTTGTTTTCAACAATTCAATCGTTTTTTGATTTAAAGCTCCTGGAAAATATAAAGCCTCGTTTGGAGAAATAATATTGAAAACACAATCTAAATGAAGATATTGTTCGTCAAATGGGATTGGAACTATTTCGTAATCTGTTAAGAACTTTTTCAATTGTTCCATAGCCTTATCATTTGTCCTGCTACTAATCCCAATATAGACAGTATTCCTATTAATAATGACGTCTCCGCCTTCTATAATTCCTTTTGTTAAGTCCTGAAAGAGAATTCTCTTTTCCATTAAAATATTCTTTAGAGCTTGCTCCTCACCTAATCTAATATCATTTGCCATCTCTGCAACAAACAACGTACTCCCAATCGTAAACCCGATATCACGAGTAAATACTTGTTCTGGATATTGTTGGGATGGAGGGATGAGAATCACCTCTACACCTTGTTGTCGCAGCGACTTGATGAATTCCCTATGCTGAATCGTCGCAAGCTTCGAATCAATATTTTCCTTTTTGTATTGTTTTTGCGTTTCGTTAATAACTTCTTTGATCTTCATATACTTTGGCTCGCATAAAATGACTTTATGTAATGTCTCGTATTCCGTGTCACAATAAACCTTTAATTGTTTGTCCGAAGCTGTTACCATACAACATCCTCCAAATAGTTTTATTTTATGTTTTCCGGATACGTATCACATATTCCCCTCTTAACAATGTGTTTAAACAAAAATACACTGTCTTAATTGAAATAATAAAAAGGAGATAGAAAAAATGACGTTTTTCTATCTCCTTCACAAATATTTAGAGTTAAAATTGATAATTATAAGTGGAATTACCTACGACATGTTCATTTTATTTTTAACTAGCAGATGAATTTGGGATGTTTGTTATTGGCTTTTTTCTAAACAGTTCATTTAATTTTTCCGACCCTAAAAGCATTACAGCCACAAAAATAACAATAAACAATGGGAAAAGTTTTATCGTAGAATGAGATGCAATTAAACCAAATAGAGGCGGTAAGAAAGTAGCACCTGTATACGCAACAGCCATTTGATAACCCATAATTGTTTGAGAATGTTTCTTACCAAAACGTGCAGGAGTTTCATGCAACATACTTGGAAATATAGGTGCTAATCCTAGACCTACCAAAATAAAACCTACTAACGAGAAACCCGGAGATAGTGGCAAGAATAGACATAACGCTCCAGCTAATGCAATCATTTGCCCTGCCCTAATTAGCATTTTATTGGTTACTTTTAATGTAATAAAACCTGTTACAAATCTTCCAATCGTAATCCCACCGTAATATAAAGAAACCCATCTTGCAGCAACCTCTACTGGCAATTCCTTCACATTTACCAAATAACTACTTCCCCAAAGTCCCATAGTTGCTTCTACGCCACAGTAGAATAAAAAAGCTATCAGTGCTAATTTTACTCCTCTAATTTTCAAAGGTCTTGTATTTTTAACACTTTCATCAATATTAGCATTCGTATCATCTTGTTCTTCACTTAAATGATTATTGCTTCGATTTCCAACTTTATTCCATAAAGGTAAGCTAAAGAAAAGAATGATTACTAGAACAAATTGTATTCCAGCAATCGTAAAATATCCGTTTCTCCAAGCATTTTGCTCTGAAATAAATTGAGCAATGATGATAGGTCCAAGAGTGGCACCTACTCCCCAGAAACAATGTAACCAGCTCATATGATGAGCTTTGTAATGTGTAGCAACATAATTGTTTAATGCTGCATCAACAGAACCTGCACCTAGTCCAAGTGGAATAGCAAATATTACTAACCAAATAAATGATGGTGCATATGAAAATCCAAGTAAAGCGACTGCCGTCATAAATACACTAATAAATGTGACTTTTCCAGTTCCTAATTTTCCAATAACTGTCCCGCTTGAAAGACTAGAAATAATTGTGCCTCCAGCTATTATCATGAAAAGCACTCCAGCAGTTTCAAGTCTCGCCCCAAATTCAGGTTGCATTGCTGGCCAAGCTACCCCTAACAATGAATCTGGTAAACCTAGACTAATAAACGCTAAATAAATAAGTATTAAAAAGAATGTTGCCATTTATGTAACCACCTTTTTTGAAGTAATCCATTACTTCTTCTACATTCCTGTATTTGAAATCATTAATCCAAGACCAAGACTCTGTAATCCAAGCAAATAGTCTTGTTTCCAATCGCTCATTGTAATTTCCGGAAGATGCGCTCGAGGAATATATTTTGAACTTGATAAAGTAATTTCCTCTATACTAGATGCGGTCACTTCGTCACTACAAAAAATAAAAGTATGCGGGTTAATGATAGCTGTAAACGAAGCGATTAATCTAGCAACGGCATCAATTTTATTATCCTCTCGAAATGATTTACTTTTATTTCCTAATGCTTGAAGAAAATTACGATCATCATATAAAGGGACAAATGAAACCTCTCCTGAGAAAAAAGTACTTCCTCGTACCACTTCTCCATTAATCATAATTCCTGAACCTGGCCCATTTTGTCCAGAAGATAAATATATAAGTGATTGATTTTCTTTACTTCCTTTATATTTGTAATATCCAAGTACGGCCGCATTCATATCATTTTCTACTACAACTGGGATGGAAAAATAATCCTCATAGTACTTTTTTAAATCAACATCTTGGAAATGTTCGTAGTCTGGTATAAAAAATACCCGACCATTATCAACAGACCCGGGAACTCCAATGGCGATAGAACTAATCTTTGGATATTTCACTAAAATTGCATCTATTAGTTTTGTTAGTCTGTCTATATTATCTACACTATTTGTTTTACTCTGTTCCTTTACTTCACCTAAACAATTAAAAATTGTAAAATTTGTTTCTGTTCTTTCTAAAAAAATGGCTAAACCTAACATATGCTCCGGATTGTAAGCAAATCTTTTCGCTCTTCTTCCCCCGCTAGATTGATCAAGACCAACTAATAAAAGCTCTCCTTCCTTCTCCATCTTTGATAAAAACTTACTAATCGTTGGGAAACTAATCCCTAATGTATCGCTCAGTTCGACCTTTGTTGAACTTCCTTGTTCTAAAAGAGTTGAGCGAATCCTACGATAAATAACAGATTTCATTGTTTTTGGAGTAGTGAATTGATCGTTCAAAATAAAACACCTCGTAATTCTGTAAACTTATTAAACTTCTTTAATAAGTATTGGTGCTAATATAGCATAGTCTTTTTTAGTTTTCAATAAAAAAAATAAACGTTCAGTTATTCTGAACGTTTTGAAGTAAAGAACTATTTAGGTTGATGCTTTTTCAACATTTCCTGTAAATATGCTTCTGATTTTCCTCTCGGGATACTCAAGCTTTCCCAATTCTCACCTTTTAGTTGCTTACCAATATAAACAATCTGCCCAACATGATAGGAATAATGGGCTAACTGTCTTTCAATTGCATCAATAACTAAATGTTTTTCGCCGCGAATAAATACATTTTTAAGTAAATCCTCTTCTTTTAAACTTTTTAGCGCCTCAAAAAGTGTATTCCAGCCTTTTTCCAAATACTCTATCATGTCATTTTTTGATGATAGATCATCTGCGAATTCCTGTTCGCGATTCCTATCAGGCTTTTCACCGTCCGAATGAAGGAAATCAGTCCATCTTGAAATCATGTTTCCACTTAAATGCTTCGAAATGATAGCAATACTGTTTGAATCTTCATTTATTCTCCAATGAATCTCGTTTTCTGATAATTGTTCGATTGTCTTATCTCCAAGACTTTTGACACTTTTAAATCTTTCGATAATGATTCTTAAATACTCAGCTTCAATACTCATTGGACTCCTCCTAAATATATAGTTTTTATAATATATTCAAAAGTTCTAGTTATATTTTGCTATTTTTACAACTCGTTTTGCAATAATTTCATTTGGATCAATGAAGGGGACATCCATTTCAACATCAGATAAAATAATCGGAATTTCAATACAGCCCATAATCACTGCTTCCGCCTCATTCTTAACCATAAGGTTTGCAGCAGTTTTTTATTTATTACATTGTCTGCATTTTTTCTATGATACCTAAGGAAAAATGTAGACAATGTTACCTCTCTCGTTGAATTGTTTATGTAAAATGAAAACTTAAAAAACTCAAAACACAAGGAACCATAGCAAGTGGCATTTATCACTTGCTATGGCAAATATGAACACATCTTGTTTAATCTACTTTTACTCTCCACCCAAATGGATCTTCGTGATTGCCTGTTTGGATGCCTGTTAATGACTCATATATTTTTTTCGAAATATCTCCTGTGTTTCCATTGTTAATAGTAATTTTTTCACCTTGCCAAAAGAGCTCGCCGATTGGAGAAATGACTGCGGCTGTTCCTGTACCGAATGCTTCCTCTAATTCACCTGCATGGTAGGCTTGGAAAATTTCATCAATTGATATTCTTCTTTCAACGACTGGAATATTCCAATAGTGTAAAAGTTCTAATACCGATTTTCTTGTAATACCTTCTAAAATACTGCCATTTAATTCAGGTGTCACGACTTCTCCATTTATTTTAAAGAACACATTCATACTGCCAACTTCTTCAATATATTTATGTTCTTTTCCATCTAGCCAAAGAACTTGCGAAAAGCCTTCTGCTTCCGCTTCTTCTTGTGCTTTTAAAGATGCGGCATAGTTCCCAGCTGTTTTTGCATTACCAGTTCCACCTTTAACAGCACGGACAAATTCACTTTCAACGGCAATCTTAACAGGATTGATTCCTTCCTTATAATAAGCTCCAACAGGTGATAAAATAATCATAAATCTATACGTATCTGAAGGAGATACTCCTAAATAAGGCTCATCTGCAAAAATAAATGGACGAACATAGAGAGACGTGCCTTCTACGTTCGGAACCCAATCTTTATCTATGGAAATCAGCTTTTTTAAGGCAAATAAAGCAAATTCCTCATCGATTTCAGGTATGCATAACCTTTGATTAGAACGATTCAATCGTTTCATATTTTCATCAGGTCTAAATAATACGACTTCTTCTTCTTTCGTTTTATATGCTTTAAGTCCTTCAAAAACAGTCTGCCCATAATGAAAAATAATTGCAGCGGGGTCCAACATAATCGGCTGATAAGGAATAATCCTTGCATCGTGCCAACCTTTTCCTTTCGTATAATCCATTACGAACATATGGTCCGTAAATACAGTACCGAAGGAAAGCTGGTTAAATGCAGGCTTTTCTTTTTTAGTTGTGCTTAGCTGTACATCAATTTGATAATCTTTCAAAAATGCCATCTCCTTTTTTGTCTCCCTTAATTATATACGTACTTGCCCATTCCCATAAATAAAAAATTTACTTGAAGTAAGTGCTTGTAATCCCATTGGTCCTCTTGCATGTAGTTTTTGTGTGCTAATTCCAATTTCAGCACCATAACCAAATTCGAAACCATCTGTAAATCTAGTTGAAGCGTTATGGTAAACAGCAGCTGCATCAACGCTGCTTAAAAAGATCGCTGCATTTTTTTCGTCGTCGGTAATAATCGCTTCTGAATGTTGCGTTCCATATTTATTTATATGGTCGATAGCTTCTTCCAAGGAGTTTACTACTTTTACACTGACGGTTAACCCAAGGTATTCAGTCTCCCAATCTTCTTCAGAAGCAAGTTTTGCAGGAGGAATTACTTGGACAACTTTTTCATCACCATAGATCTCTACATTATTTTCATGTAGCTTTTCTAAAAGACTTTCGCCAAATTGGTTAAACCACTTTTCATGGATGAGAATTGATTCTATAGCGTTACACACAGAGGGACGCTGTAATTTTGCATTCAAAACGATTTCTTGTGTCATACCTTCATTACCGCTTTCATCAATAAAAATATGACAATTTCCTGCTCCAGTTTCAATAACTGGTACAGTTGATTCACGAACAACAGTATCTATTAAATTTTTCCCACCTCTTGGAATCAGAACATCTAAATATTCATTTAACTGAAAAAGTTCTTTAGCTGTTTCACGACTCGTGTCTTCGATAAGTTGAATAGATTCAACAGGAACGACACTTTTTTCAAGAGCAGTATGAATTGATTTAATTAAAGCCATATTAGAAAACTTTGCTGAAGAACTACCTCTTAATATAACTGAGTTTCCAGTTTTAAGAGCGAGTGTTGCAGCATCGATTGTCACATTTGGTCTCGCTTCATAAATCATCCCTATTACACCGATTGGTACACGTTTTTTACGTATGAGTAAGCCATTGTCTTTTTCAATCGTTTCAAGCGTTTCGCCAATAGGATCTGTTAGTTCGATTAATTGATGAATCCCATGGGACATATCAATAATTCGTTTTTCATTGAGCATTATGCGATCAAGCACTGCATCTGTTAACCCATTCTTTTTCCCTTCAACCAAATCCTTTTCATTTTCTAAAAGAATAGTTGCTTTGTCTTCTAGCAATTGACTGGCAATCAAAGCCAAAGCAGCATTTTTCTCATCAGCGGAAAGTGTTACGAGTGAATAACTCGCCAACTTTGCCGCTCGCCCTTTTCTTATTACCTCACTCATTTCTACCCCTCCAATTTATCAATTACTATTAGTTGGTTATGGACAATCTGTTAATCTGAAGATTGAAATACATTAAACCTGCACCCAACGATTTCGATGTATTACTTCAATAGAAGGTGCAAGAGCTTCCATTCCTTTTTCATCATTTCTTCTTTTTATTTCCTTTTTTAATTCGTCGGAAGAATAGCTGACTTCTCCTTTTCCTATTAAACCATTAATCCCAAAGACTTCTACAACATCACCTTTTTGAAAGGTGCCATTGATTTTGAATACTCCTGCAGGTAATAAACTCTTTCCATTATAAAGAATCGCTTCTTCTGCACCTTGGTCGACGTAGATCTTCCCTGTTGATTCTGAATGGAAGGCAATCCACTGTCGGCTCGTATTGATTGGAGAAAAATCAGAGCTGGAAATATACGTGCCATCTCCATTACCGTGAAGGATATCCATCAATTTATCCGGTCCCTGCCCCTTTCCGATAAAAACAGGGACACCGAGAGAAGTAGCTGTTTTAGCTGCCAGCAATTTGGACCTCATTCCGCCTGTTCCGACTTTAGAACCTATTTCATTCGTTGCTGAAAGCATTTCATCTGTAATTTCATTTAATAAATCTAATTTCTTCGCCAGCGGATTTTGGCGAGGATTTGAATCATATAATCCGTTAATATCAGTTAAAATAATGAGCTGATCTGCATGAACAAATCCACTTACTAGAGCAGAGAGCATGTCATTATCTCCAAAGGTCAATTCTTCCACAGAAACTGTATCGTTTTCATTGATTATTGGCAAAATTCCGCGTTCAAGTAATTCCATAATTGTCGCATAAGCATTTCTGTATCTTTCCCGATTGGAAAAGTCATTTCGAGTTAGAAGAATTTGTGCAGGAATTATTTCGTATTGGCTAAATTTTTCAATATACGATTGAATCAATACACTCTGCCCTACTGCAGCAGCAGCTTGTCTTCCTTTGATTGTAACAGGTCTAGAAGGATATCCTAGACGAGCAAATCCGGCTGCAACTGCTCCGGAAGAAACCAAAATTACTTCATGCCTAGCTTTGCGAAGTTTAGCAACTGCTTGTACATGGTCATTTAGCTTCTCCTGATCAATTTCTCCCTTTTCATTTGTTAATGAACTACTGCCAATTTTTACAACAATCCGTTGCTTTCTCATACTCCTATCCCCTTGCACTTTACATTATATGGAAATGATAAAAAAGCCCCTTCATCCCTTTGCTTAAGGACGAAAGAGCTTTGCTTCCGCGGTACCACCATAATTAGATGTAATATCCATCTCACTTTGCCTCATAACGCGAGGTCTGCGCTTATGTTTTTTCATAAGACTCTAAAGGCAGGTTCTGTAGATTAATTGTGGCGAAACCTTTCAGCTCATAAATCTCGCTCTCTTTCACAACAAGGCCTACGTACTAGTCCTTCTTCAACGTTCAGTGATTTTATAATATTATGACGATGAAATGATAAAAAGTCAAGTGGTTCAATCAAGATGCTGAGAACAATAATCCGCCACCATTTTTTCCTCTTCTTCATCCAACGCAAAATCCAAAAACTGGTTTGTCACTTGTTCCATAAAATTATAATTTGCAACTCGCTTTTCATCTCCAATGATAGAAAAAATTACTCGTAATTGGATACCATTTTCCGAAAAAAGTTCATCATCCTCAAGTACATCAAGATCGAGGAAAAATTCATATCGATCTCCTTCAAGAATTCCAGTTGGATCAAGCAGCTGCTCTACTGTATGTCCTGTAATTTCCATATAAAAAAACCTACTTCCTAAACAATCTTTTTTTCATAAATAGTATGGCTAACATTACTATTAATACTACTAAAATAATATATATGATATTTGAATAAACATCCATTATCTGAACGATATCTTCCCACGATTTTCCGACTGTAGCGCCTAAACGTATTAATACAATATTCCAAATGAACGTTCCAACAGATGTTAATAGTAGAAAAATACCAAAATTCATATGAGCCATTCCTGCTGGTATTGAAATCAAGCTTCGAACCAACGGAATAAATCGACAAAAGAACACGGTCCACATTCCATATTTGGCAAACCAAGCATCTGCCTTATGTAAATCATCTTTTGTTAATCTTAATATATGACCGTATTGTTCAACTATTTTTTCCAATCTATCGATATTGATAAGATGACCAATTCCATATAACACAACTGCTCCAACAACTGACCCTAATGTGGCGAACCACACAATCCCTAAAACAGTAAGATTAGTTTTAGTCGTCATAAAGCCACCAAATGTTAAGATTATTTCAGAGGGTATGGGTGGAAAAATGTTTTCAATTGCGATTAAAAATAGGATTCCGATATAACCAAACTTTTCCATGATCTCAATAATCCACGTTTCCATCTTGTACACTCCTAAAATAATCATTACTTTATCATATAGAAAATCGCCTAATTTTATTACTAGTTGCTAGAAGGACTTTTTAATCTAATGATATGGTAAGCTAATAATATACTATTTTGTGGAGGTTCGATAATATGGAAAATTTGTCGATTCGTTCGCTGAAAGAAGGTTATGAGAAAAAACTATTTTCTCCTGTTGAAATTACAAAAATGTATTTAGAGAGAATCCACCTTTTTCAGGACTTGAATGCATACATAACGATAACAGAAAATCTAGCACTTCAACAAGCTGAAATCGCAGAGAAAAAATATGTAGCAAATGAAGCCGTGGGAACTTTAGAAGGAATCCCTCTCTCTTATAAAGATAATCTTAATACGAAAGGCATACGGACGACGAGTGGCTCCAAAATCGATGAGAATAATATCCCTAAAAAAGATGCTGGTGTTGTTCGCATCCTTCAAAGAGAAGGAGCTATTCACTTAGGAAAAGTCAATATGCACGAATTTGCGTTTGGGATTACATCAAACAATCCGTTTTATGGACCTGTTAAAAACCCATGGAATAATGAATATTCACCAGGTGGATCAAGTGGTGGCTCAGGTGCAGCGGTTGCAGCTTCTTTAAGTGTAGCTTCGATAGGAACAGATACAGCTGGTTCCATACGCATTCCCGCTGCATCCTGTGGTGTTATTGGATTAAAACCGACACACGGGTTAGTTGATGCTTCTGGGGTAAAACATATTTCTTGGACACTTGACCATATTGGCCCTCTAACTAAAAATATAGATGATTTGGCCATTATGATAGAGGCCATGACGGGTATAAATTATTCAACTAGATTGACAGAAGATATACGCGGATTAAGAATTGGTGTTCCGAAAAACTATTTTAATGAGGGAATTGACGAGAGTACTGCCACATTTTATAAGAAAGCATTAAAAGATTTTGAGAGTCTCGGAGCAATTCTTATCGAAATCGATATCCCCTATTCGCTTGAGGATCTTGCTCTTTCCTTTGCGATTGGATTGTCAGAAGCTGGATTTGTACACGAAGAATCTATCTTATCTGAGTTAGATTCATATGGTTTAGATGTAAAAGCTTCTCTTGAAAACAGCCACTCGATTCCAGCCATTGATTATATAAAAGCATTAAAAAGAAAAGATCAACTCACTTCACAATTCGAACGGCTATTTGAAACAGTGGATGTCATCGCTACTCCTACTACACCAATCACTCCTCAAAAAATCGGTGAGGAAATAGTCGAGATTAATGGCATTCAAGATAGTGTATTTAATACGATGATTCGGCTTCCTGCTGTATTTAATTTAACTAGTCAACCCGCATTATCAATACCTTGTGGAGCAGCAGAAAACGGACTTCCCGTTGGATTACAGCTTGCTGCTGCACGTTTTAATGAACGAGTTTTGATTAGAGCTGGTTTTTCCTATGAACAAGCATTTTTACAATCATTTTACGAAAAAAGAAATAGAATATCGGAACTAGCTATTGAAAAAAAATAGGATTGTTTTCATATATGAATTATTTAGAGCATAATGAATGAAAAATATAATAAAGTCAAAACCGCCTAGTATCCAACTCAAGGGCGGTTTTATTCTTTATCTTTTAATGACAACACAGCTACAATCAATATTCCGAAGGAAATCATGATTGTTAATGCTTCATATACTGTCTAATACGGCAACACCTCCCTCCTATTTGGAGGACTATTTGCCGACCATCTAATCAGTAAACCAAATATGATTTAATGTTCTTGATATAAAGAAATTAAGTGGAAATACTAAAAAATCTTAACTCTTATGATAAAATGATGTCTAGCTATTAACTTTTTTAGGAGGCTATGTAAATGATTAATCAAGTTGGCCAAATCATGTTATATGTACAAAATCAAGATGAGTCAGTAAAATTTTGGACGGAAGAAGTAGGGTTCGTTATCATTTCAGAAACAGATACTGGTCAAGGAATGAGATGGATTGAAATTGCGCCATCAAAAGAAGCACAAACTAGTATTGTCCTCCACAACAAAGATTTAATCGCTAAAATGCAACCTGAATTAAATCTTGGTACACCTTCTTTAATGTTTTTCTCTGAAGATCTAGACAAGTTATATAAGGACTTGACAGATAAAAATATTACGGTCGGGGAAATAGTAAATATGCCATCTGGAAGAGTATTTAATTTTGCTGATCGTGAAAATAACTATTTTGCTGTGATGGAGAGAAAGTAATTCTGAAATAACTTTAAGAAATGCAGGGTATTGATCCCTGCATTTCTTATTTTCGTTCCTTTACTGATGTTCAAATGATTATTTTCATTTTCCATTCATTATAGGACCAGGTATTCTCTAACCAATCATCAAATCTCAGATAGTTCTTCCAACGTTTTTAATACATGATCAAGAAAATCTCCGATTTCATTCATATTTTCCTCGTTGATTTTATGTTTAAATCTAACTTCAATTGTGTCAATGTAATCTGATCCTTCTTGTGCATACTTAAAACTCAAGGTTTGAGTTAATTCAATTTCATTTTCCCAAATAGAATTTAATGCTTGCTCAATGTCGTTGCACTGAATAGCTACATTATCGATGCGTTTATAAAATCGTAAAGTGATGGAACAACCTGGATTTGCACCTGGCCATTCTAATATTTCCTCTGCTAAATCCTCTATAGAAGCCTCTAATACTATTTCAGCTGTTATATCTGGGTGATCGACCAAAGCGAAGTGAATGGAAAAATCTCTAGCTAGAACCGCTAAATCCATTCGATCCACTCTGTCCAAAATGGTTATTATGTGATCGATATTATCAAGATCGTATATATGATTTTCGAATGCTACTTTTAAATTCTCAAAAACGGTTGGGTCGTACATATTAGTCCTCCGATGGAAAGTATCTATGCTTCTCAAGATAGGCAGATATTTATTAGACATTGTTTTTTTTTAGTTAACATATTTCTATATTCTGTATGTTGATTATCCTTGTTAAGCCATTTAGCTTCCAAGTACTTATTTTTCCTATACTAGTTAATTTTTCCACCTAAGCTAAAAAGATGAGACAAAATGCTTCATCTCTAACATTACATCCAATAACTCATTCCTTTTAATTTATCACTAAATCTTAATAGAATAACGATTCATTTTAAAAACGTTACCTTCAACTTAGTTTGCCAGCTATGAATTTCGCTAGCTACTTTTTCTGGGTGCTCCCAATGAACCATATGATTAGTCTCATCCATAGAAACAATCGTAACATCTTTTACATTTCGTCTTAATTCGTTTATTCCCCTTTTCCTAGCATTCTCTAAATCCATTGGAAGAGTTGAATGGATTAAAATCAGTGGTGATTTAATGTATGGGTATGTTGTAATAAAGCTTTCTTTAAAAAATGCTTTAATAATAGATAATACAGTGAATTTTGAAGTGATAAGCTCATATTTTTCATATTTATTGAAAAGTGTTGATACCATTAGTTCTATTTTTTCGTTCCATCGTTGTGTAAATTGTTTATACTCTCTTGCAACATCTTCCCAAGATTCGAAAACTGAAGAATGATCCATATAATATTTCCAACCATTATATACTTTTGAAAATGTCATATCCTCCTGGAAATCTGGAAATGTATAGCCACCATCTAGTAAAATAACACCTTTAATTTTTTCCGAGTTATATTTTGCATAATGTAGTGCAATATCTGCTCCCCAAGAATGACCTAAAATATAGAAAGGTTCTTTTAATACGTGCTGAAATACATGATCATACCATTTTACCAGCTTTGAAAATAAGTATTCATCTTTATTTTTAAACGGAGGTGTTTTTCCGTGACCAGGACTGTCGAATGCCAGAATATAATAATTTTCTTCTAGGTATTCAGCCATTTCAAAAAAGGCTGATGCACTATTACCAAGACCGTGTAAACATACTATCGCTGGTTTGTTACACTTACCCCATTCATAATAGTGGACATTATACCCTTCTATTTCAAAAAATAATTCCCTTATGATTAACACCCAGTTCCTCATTATTTTCCTGACTATTTCTTGAAGTTAGTACGATATTCCTTCTTCAACAAACCTAATAGTCCTATCTGTAAAGTTAAAAGTTGTACAGGATACTTTCTCCATTTAAAAAGGGTTTGCAATGTAGTTTACAAAGCAATGGCATGCGTTCTCTAATCCATGGGTGTACTTCTTCATTTTCCATCTGATTTGCATAATATCCCATTATCGAAATCAACATAAAACCTTCCACAATTAGTAATATATCTTTCGAATAAGTGGTGTTTCCAAAATACGCTTTCAAGAAAATATCTCTTGTTTCTGGAGTAGTATTCAAAGCACCCATAGCCACGTCTAAAAGATAATGACCGTAACCAAATAGCCCAAAATCGATAAAAGCAATTTCCTCTTTCTCCGTCACAAGAATATTACCCATATTCAAATCTCCGTGAATAATTCCCCAATCATCGGCGTTTTCCTTATTACCAAACAGACGTGAATGTATTAATTCGACTGTTTGAACGATAATATCGTACTCATGCCCCCTGAATAACCCTTTCTCCACACCTTTATATATATGAGCCAGCATATTCTCATTTTTATTTCTGCCGTAATGTGGTCGTGATTGTGTTATGTCATTATGTATTAAGCCCTTAAAATATTTATGCAAATGGGCTAACTGAACTCCTAATTTAGTAACTAGCTCGCGATTCGAAAAATCTTCCCTTTGTAAATTTCTACCTTCAATCCATTTTAACAATGAACAATAGATGGACTGGTCAGCTATAAAAGAATATTTAGTAATTAGTTGACTAGAATGGGTTTGCACTGGTTCTTGTACAATTAAATCAGTTTCTTCTGTCATATCTTGAAGTAGTGCTAGTTCGCAATGTACCCCTTCTTTTGTATGTTGCAATCCTTCCATATTTTTAGTGATTGGATGATGAACGCGAAATAAATAGGAATGTTGTAAACTTGTATCGATGATTTTATATGTTAGATTTTCATTGTGTCTTATTAATGAGATTTGAGGAGCGTTTATGCCATACTCTTGAAGTATCCTTTTGAGTTCTGAATCATGTATAGATGCCATTTCATAAACCACCTTCTATTACAAGCTATAAAATTAAGTTCTATATATTTACAGTAAAATCCTTTTTTATCTAAATAAACTACCTTTTTTGACAGAAATCCCCATAACGCAGAGAAAATTTTCCATTATAAGTATTGTATTCTAGTAAGAATCTGATAAAATTTCAATATTGTATGAATATACTTAAATTTATGGCTAAAATTAAAATTGGTCCCTATTCACCTTTATACAATGAAAAGTCCGTTTTTCATCATGGCTCCAATTTACATATAGAAATAACACTCTAAAAAAAAGAAGGGTTCCAATAATGAGCTTATTTGTACGAGAAAAATCATTTTATAAAACATTTTTCACCTTAACAGTGATCATTGGTCTACAAAACATTATTACATTTGGAATTAATCTATCAGACAACTTAATGGTCGGAGGATATAGTGAATATGCACTCTCCGGAGTTGCACTGGCTAATCAGATTCAGTTTGTACTGCACATGCTCGTCATGGGTGTTGGAGAAGGCGTTGTCATTATGGCTTCGAGATACTGGGGAGCTAAAAACATCGTATCAATCAAGAAGATATCGAGCATTGGGATGAGCCTAGCCATTTCGGTTGGATTGATTATGTGGGCGATTATCTTTTTCTTCCCTGAAGACGTCCTGTCATTGTTCACTAAAGATGTAAACGTTATATCAGAAGGAACTAAATTTTTGCAAATCATTTGCTTTTCTTATGTTTTCTTTGCTATTACTAGTATTCTACTAGCAATTCTAAGGAGTGTGGAAACTGTAAAAATAGGATTTATTTTGTCTACTTCCACTCTCATCATCAATGTTTGTTTAAATTACATCCTGATCTACGGACATTTTGGGTTTCCAAGCTTGGGAGTGCAAGGTTCAGCTATTGCAACTCTAACTTCAAGAATCATAGAGTTTATTATAATTATCATTTTTGTAAAGCGCTTTGACCAAAAGATTTACTTGAAACTTCGTGATTTCTTTAACATTGAGTTTGGTTTATTTAAGCAATATATCAATCTGGGATCACCAATTATTATGTCCAACTTTATTTGGGGTTTAGCGATGGCAGTACAGACTGCTATTCTCGGACATATGGGTGCTGCTGCGATTGCGGCAAATAGCATTGCGACTACTGTATTTGGTATTGTAGCCGTTGCCGTTTTTGCCTCTGCTAGTGCCACAACCGTATTAATTGGCAAAACGATAGGTGAAGGAAACGTCAATAAAATTAAATCGTACGCTAAAACCTTACAAATCTTATATCTCATTATTGGATTCTGTACAGGTGTACTCTTGTTTATTACAAAGGGTTTGGTTCTCGATTTTTATTCCATTTCTGAAGAAGCTAGATCTCTTGCATTGCAGTTCATGACCGTTTTATCGATAACGGTTTGCGGTACTGCCTACCAGATGCCAGCTTTAACAGGAATTGTTCGCAGCGGTGGCGATACAAAATTTGTTTTGATCAATGATACAATTTTCATGTGGATGATAGTGCTTCCAGCTTCAGCCCTTTGTGCATTTGTATTTGAACTATCGCCTTTGATTACTTTTATTTGCTTAAAGTCGGATCAAATCTTGAAATGTTTTGTAGCAATTGTGAAGGTAAATCGATTTAAGTGGATTCGGACGTTTGATTCAGCAGCGGATGAAGTGGATGGAAAAATCCTGAAGGCGAATTAAGAAGAAAATTATCTTTTAAAAATATATATTAATTATAAAAGCAGACCCGAATGAATCGGGTCCTTTATCTTAAAGTATATTTTCACATTCTTCATGTCGTGAATTTGAGAAGAATCTTTCACATCTTTTTTAATTTCGTGAATTTTGATGGTGGATGATGAATTGTTTTTATACCATATTTACCTACTAGAATACTGTCCATTATATCTTTAATTAATGTATTTTCTAGAATAGTTTTTAAAAGGGATAAAAAAAGGTATAGCATTTTTTCTCACTTCATTGTTTTTTTGTCTATCTAGAATAACATTTTTTAATTCTTTTAAACCAGCAAGCTCCTCTTCAGAATAGAATAAAAACTCATTTGCAAATATTACTGCAAATGAGTTTTCTATCACTGACTAACATCTAGCTTTGTTTGAACATAAGGCTTGTTCTACACATTTTGTTCAAGACATTGATATACTGCCATCATATCTCGTTTATTCAACTCACGAATACGATTGAAAATTGGAATATGTGCAACAGCCTCAAGGTTCGAGTCTTCAGCAAAAACATCTCTTACTGTACCTGTTAGCCATGTTTGGACATCTATGCCATCGACTTTTTCCTTCCGTCCTTCATCATCGATACCACTTGCATAACAACTAACACATGGAATTGTTAATTTAAACACACCATCATGCAGATTATCTTCTGTTATTACTTTCTTTCCTTTACAAAATGGACATGGATGACTTTTTTTAATCTTATTAATTTCGGTGACAATTTTTTTGTAACCAAACGCTTCGTAGACATACGTTATTTTTTTAAATTTTCCTTTGGTGAAATACTTTTCAATAATGGTTTCTCTCGTTTCATCAATATTAGAAAAATCACAGATTGTAATCCGATTTTTGCTGCTTATTGCTTCGATATTCCCTTTAATTCTGTCCCAGAATGGTAAAACATTTTGTAATACCATTTCATAGCCTACAAAGCTTGCTAGTTCTAGTTCAAGCATTTTCAGCGATACTTGTGTTTCCCTAGGTAGTAAGGAGACATCTTCCGTAAGTGTAATATCGCCGCCAACAATTGCTTTTAGTTTTACCAGTTCTGGTAAGTTACCTACTGATTGTATAACTTGATCGATCGGTGTTTGAATAATCTCTCGAATATCGGTGTCACCATATTTTAGTTGTTTATGGTGGTTTAACACGGTTCCCTGACAGACTGGACAAGTAATCATCTCTTTTGATGCTTTCATATGCTCTTTAATCATTGATTTCGAAATAGACATATAGCGCCCAATAATTACATTAAAGCCTTCCCATGTTCTCCTTGTCTTGCCTTCCTTATCATAGAATGACTCTTCCCAATACCCATATAAAAAAGTCTGCTTTTCTGCTTCAGTCATATCATTATAACTTTTACTTATATCCTGGCCGAGCTCATTCTTTATCTCATCAAAGAGGAATTGCAATTTCGGGTATTGATAATATTTTAATACTTCCATTACGTCCGGATGTAATAAGCCATCCCAGAATGGTACGTTTTTGTCTTGAATGACAACATCAATATCAAATTTTTCAATAACCCTGCGACCAGAACAGCTTGGACAATGATTTTCTTGATTATAGAAATCGAAGCTTCTTGTATCTTTATTCGTCGGATGAGAAGCCACAATATGGTTGATCAAACCACCTATCTCATAAAGAAAACTATATTGACTATACAAATGCCTTTCAAGATCAATGGCAATGACAGGTGCAATAGTATCGGATTCGTATTCCCCATAAATTAGACGCGCCATGGATGATAAGCTTTTTAAGATGCCACCCTTATAGACGTTTTCTGCATTTTTAAAATAGTCGATATGGTTTTCTTTTAAGTATTTAATGCCATTATTTGAATCAAGTGTTGAAGAAATATGCATTTGAGCAACTCTATTTGTACTGTTATGTTGACTAAAATAATCATCATGACTGATAACATCAAGATGTCGAACAGGTTCTAGCTGTCTTTTACCAAAATCAACAATAAAATCAGAGCTTTCGAGCATATAGTCGTTATGTTCGATCATCATGATGCTGACAGATTCATCTTGGAGAATGACCCTGACACTATCAATAAATTGGTTTAAAATATTTTGTGATAAACCTTTGGAAGGCTCATCAAAAATAAAAAGCGTATGTGGGTTTCTTGAGTTCGAAAACAGCTCAGAAACTAAATGAACACATTGAAATTCACCTGTCGATAAGGTTTGTGTCTTTCTTTCCAAGGTCAAATATCCGAGTCCTAGTTTGATCAATAAGCTTAAGCGCTTATGAGCGATGTCTTCATTTGGAATGTCCTCAATAATGTCTTCAATGGAGCGCTCAAAAATATCATCAATTTCGTCACTGTATTTTGTAAGTCTCCTTTTGATATCAAGAAACGTTGCAACAGTTGACCTACTGGTAATCGATTGGTTTCGATCTTGACCTACCATAACCAGTTTATCTTTTGGATATCGCTTTAGAAAATCTTTGGATATACACTCATTGACAAGGGTTGACTTACCACATCCAGACTCACCCGTAAAGGTTACAAGTCTATTTTTTGGAATCTGAATTTCAGACATTTGAATATTACGACAGTAAAGATCATGAAATTGATAGTATTCTGTAGGCATTGCCTGATTTCGTTCCCAAAAAACAGGTTTTGGACGTGGTGATTCTTCAACAATTTTCCCGCCATATTTCCCACTGCCAGGTCCAAAGAACAATTGCTTATCAGTTGTATCGAGCACTGTGTCAGAATGATCAATGAGCCAAATTTCATTCTTATAGCCTAATTGATTAATCTGTTCTAGTATTTTCAAAAGTGTTTGGTGATCAAGACCCACGGAGATTTCATCAATAATAATAATGGTATTTTCACTAGAAGACATGAATTCTGCCAAGTAAAGTCTTGTTAATTCTCCACCTGACAAAGTACCCATAATGCGATTTAATGTTAAATAACCTATATTCATATTGATAATATTTTTAAGAATAAGTTGTTTTGCTTCACTAATATGTAAATCTTCTGCTAGTGTAAGTATCGTTTCAATGCTCAACTCATTAATATCGGAAATACTATGTGGTTGATTCAATAATTCTATTCTTTTTTGCTCAACTTCCTGATTATAACGCCTACCATTACACTTATTACATTCGACATTTTTGGTAGTCCCACGTCCTTTACAAGTTGGACACCAGCCCAATTCATTATTAAATGAAAAAACTTCTGGAGAAAGATTAAATTTTTCAGCAAGCCGCACGCGGATCTCTTTAAAGACGGTGGTATGGGTGCCAATTGTTGAACGTGGATTGGAAGAAATAGATGATCTTCCAAGAAAAAGGACTAAGGGCATGTCTTCCATCTTTATGGCACTAAAATTCGTTTCCATAATATTAGAAAACAAATACTGATATTCTGCCTTTGGTAATAAGGAAACGAGCCGCTTCTTGGATTCTTCACCAATAGTTTGACAAAATGTGGTTTTTCCAGATCCGGACAAACCAGCAATTCCTAACGATTGATCTTCAGGTAAGATGGTATCTAATCGGTTAATATTGTTCGCAATTAATTGATTTACTTTCATCAGCTATCCTCCCCATTCTCTAAATTTAGTATTGCCATGTATGTAAAACTTCAAATGAATCTATTGTGTTTTATAATCGACAAACTCATAATAATTTGATAAAAAAATTTTCTACGTCACTTAAATTTTATTAACGAAAAGTTTCATGGCGTAAAATCTCGCAGTTAGTAGTCCTTTTATCAACGCCCCACAAAGTATTTATCTTCCCTCAGTTGTATGATAAAAGCTTCTACAACCATCCCTCTTCCTTGGCTTTAAAAATAATTATTACAAAACTACCTATTAAACTCAATTCTTTATTAATAAAAAATGACGCTTTTCTTTTCCCGGAAAAGCGCCCTATTTATGAAGAAAGGTTTAATTGTATAAGACGATTATAAAAAATTTAATAAATTTCTATTAATTGATATATTCTAGTACCCACGTAGAAGGTTGGTGCTAAAAAGCAAACATCCTAGTGAATGAAGAAATCCTCTTTACAATTCAGCCAACACTTTTTCGAGTTGTTCTCCATTTTTCGTCCAAGCATAATTTGCACCCTGGATGGCTCCCGCACGGGCTTTTGTTGCTTCACTGAATCCAGTTTGCTCTAAATGGAGATGGGTGGTTCCATCATCAGCTTCTGTTAAAGTCCATGTAATAGTAGTTCTTTCTCCAGCACTTAGCCAAGTGTAAGATAATGTATGAGGCTCGTTCACTTCGAGCACCTCGCCATCTACAATGCCATCCCACCATTCATTTGGCTCAGATCGAAATTGGAATTTATGTCCTTCAATTTGTTTAAAGTCATTTTTCCATATCCATTTTGCAAGCATATCCGAATCTGTTAATGCGTTCCACACTTTGCCTATTGAACTTTTATAGTGGAAATCTAATGATACATCTGCCATTATTTACTCCTCCTCTAATAAACTTCTTAAAATTACCATTCTATCCGTCCAAAACTTCTCGTAAAAAGATACCCAATCTTTAATCTCTTTTAAGGGAGCTGCATTTAGTCGATACCTTGTTTCTCTACCGACTTTACGATCAGCAACTAAACCAGCATTTTTAAGAATGGCCAAATGTTTTGAAACAGCAGTACGCCCCATTTGAAATTGAGGGGTTAATTCATGAAGAGGTAGCTCTTCTGCTTCTGCTAACAAGTGTAATAATTTGCGTCTTGTTGGATCAGCAATGGCCCCATAAACATCTCGCTCTAGATTTTTATCGTTCAAAACCACCCTCTCCTTGCAAATTGGACACCAATTGGTGTCTTTATTATAAGACACCAAAAAGTGTCCAGTCAAATTTATTATTACATATTGGAGTTAGTTTTATTTTCTTAATTAAGCTTTATAGAATTAACACTGTTTATAACATCTTCTAAAGAATTAATTTGGTCCACAAAATGTGGTCTATATATTTAAATCTATATCCTCGCTTTTCTTTGTTGGAAATCCTGTTCCGGATAATAAGTATTTTTCACTAACAAATTTGGCCCGAGACAACGAACTGATGGACAATGACAATTTAACGTTTTTGCCAAAGGATTCTCAATCCATTTATCGAACAAATGTGTTAGAGATTCTGTTTGAATATTACCAAGAGCTGGTACATCCCCAAAATCAGCGACAATGACATCACCAGTAAATATATTTACATTTAATCGAGATCTACCATCAGGATCATTCCGGACAGATACATTTTTACTCTCATAAATTCTCCGCTGTAAGTCGAGATCATCCTGATTTTCATTACATGGATAAAATGGAAGTGTACCAAATAACATCCATACATTTTCATCACGAAAATCTAGAAGCTGATGAATGGCAGATTTAGTTTCTTCTAAGCTTAAAACCTCAAGATTTGCAGCAAAGTCACTTGGGTACATTGGGTGAATTTCATGACGCGTACACTTCATCTCTTCTACAATTTGCCTATGAATGTTCTCAAGATAAGGCAGAGTCCTCCTATTCAGCATCGTTTCAGCTGAAACCATAACACCTGCCTCCGATAAAATCCTGCTATTTTCAATCATGCGTTCAAATTGCTGTGCACGTTTTTCACTTGGCGGCTTTTTATCCATATTTGCAAAACCACCATCAATAAAATCATCTACAGTACCCCAATTATGGGAGATATGTAACACATCTAAGAATGGGATTACAGTTAAATAACGATCTATAGGCATAGTTAAATTAGAATTCATCTGAGTACGAACTCCACGGGCATGTGCATATTTTAATAAGGGAAGAACGTAATTTTCTACTGATTTTTTTGAAAACATCGGCTCTCCGCCAGTGATACTAATCGCTCGTAAATGTGGAATTTCTTCCAACCTTCTAATTATTAACTCAATCGGTAAAGCTTCAGGATCTTTTGGTTGCAACATATATCCTACCGCACAATGCTCACAACGCATATTACATAAATATGTGGTTGTAAATTCAATATTGGATAAAGTCAATTTTCCATGTTCTTCAATATCTAAATATGCTTCCCAAGGATCATTATCTGATTTCATGCTGTTAATTTTTATCAAGTTGTTTATCATTAACCTGACTTCCTTTACTAAAGTTTGACATCTCTTTCTTTTCTAAGAGGCAATTCTAATTTTAGCATGAAAAAATTGTCGGAAGAAATCCCACTGCAAAAATATAATTGTACTTTTGCTCCTTTTAAATTTGCGTTCTACATTTTATCTGAACGTTTCAATATATAAGAATAGTAGTAAATCCTTCTAACAACAAATCCCCTCTTACTATCAAAAAGGGAGATTCTTATCAATCTGCTATACAACAAACTATTATTATATAATTGGCGAAGGTCCTATCCAACGCATGAATTCTACAAAGTGCCTTCTTAATAATCTTTATATCCCACAATCCGTAGTTAAAACAATTCTCCCATCCATCTGGATCTTCTATTGTGGAACCTTCTAAATCCTAATTTAGAAGGTATCGGGCAAGGTTTTCCCTCTTGTTAACTATACGAAATACTGTTTAGGAAGCGGATTGCCAATCCCATACATGGCCCGTTGCCTCTCAATATCTTCTTTGGTTGTGCCTGTCTAAATAAGCAAACGGATCCCCGGGAGCCAGTTTTGCAAGGGAAAAAATAAGGGTGGTTATGATAATCAAGTTGGGAGTAATCCCGAGGATTCTGACAAATATATACTTATACAATGAATCACTCTCCATTTATTCAGCAAATTGCTCTTTTTGTTTTGCATAATATAAATGGCAAGCAACATAGTGACCCACCTTCATTTCCATTCCTATTTGCAATCATGTATACTGAGTTTTCAGAAGAGTTCATATAGATGTAATATTGTAAATTAATAAAGGGGTGCCAATTACATGCATACGCAGTTTTCCTATGCACAAGAAATGGATCAAAGCGATGTGCTAAGAGAATACCGCAATGAATTTTACGTTTCGGAGAAAAAAATTTATTTTGACGGAAATTCATTGGGGCTTTTATCAAAACGTGCTGAACTTGCAACAGGGAAAATATTAGAAATGTGGAAGGAATATGCCATCGACGGATGGACTGAGGGAGAACATCCATGGTTTTATTTATCCGAAAAGCTTGGTGAGATGTCGTCCAAACTAATAGGGGCAAAGCCAAATGAAGTCGTTATAACAGGCTCAACTACAACAAATCTCCATCAACTCGTTGCTAGTTTTTATAAGCCGGAAGGAAATAAAACAAAAATACTTGCCGATGAATTAAACTTTCCTTCCGACATATATGCATTAAATAGCCAGCTAAACTTGAGAGGCCTTTACCCCGACAAATATCTAGTTCAAGTGAAAAGCAAAAATGGAGACACACTGGAAACAGAAGATATTATCTCTTGCATGACTGAAGATATTGCCTTGATTGTTTTGCCCGGGGTTCTTTATCGCAGTGGCCAAATTCTAGATATGAAGACATTGACAGAAGAGGCGCGAAAACGAAATATTATTATAGGCTTTGATCTATGCCACTCTATAGGAGCCATTCCGCACCAATTGTCAGAATGGGGTGTTGACTTTGCTTTCTGGTGCACGTACAAACATTTAAATGGAGGACCTGGAAGTGTTGGCGGTCTTTATGTGAATGAAAAACATTTTGGCCATCAACCCGGACTTGCTGGCTGGTTCAGCTCGGCAAAAGATAAACAATTCGATATGGAGCATACGCTGATACCAGCTGTAAATGCCGGTGCCTATCAAATCGGCACGCCGCATTTATTAAGTGCCGCCCCATTATTGGGTTCATTGGAAATGTTTGAGGAAGCAGGCATCGATAAAATTCGTGAAAAATCACTGCGTTTAACAGATTACCTGATGAAATTGATTGATGCTGAACTGGTGGAGTACGGCTTTACAATTGCCAACCCAAGGAATGACCTGACACGAGGCGGACATATTTTTCTGAAACACCCCGAGGCAGCCCGTATTTGCAAGGCTTTAAAATCTGAGGGAGTTGTGCCGGATTTTCGCAACCCGAACGGAATTCGTCTGGCACCGGTCGCTTTATACAATACATTTGCAGAAGTTTGGCATGTCGTGCAAATTTTGAAAATAGTAATGGCAGAAGAACGTTATAAAAAGTATGAAAACAAGCGGGGTGTAATTGCCTAATGACCAAATGGATTGATATTTCCCAACCGCTGACAAACGATATGGCGCATTGGCCAGGAGACACACCTTTTTCTTTTTCGCTTACGTACACAAAGGAAAAAACTGGATCCGTTAATATCGGACAAATGACAACCAGTTTGCATACAGGAACACATATTGATGCACCATTTCACTATGACTCGAGTGGAAGAACAGTGGATCAACTCGATTTGGATCACTATATTGGCAAAGCGTTTGTTGCGGACGTAAGCCATACTGAGAAAATAACGGCAGCGGTATTACAGAAATTCAACTGGGACAATGTTACTCGAATTTTATTGCGGACAGCACTCCCAAATAATCCGAAATATTTTCCGGAAAAAATGCCCTTTCTGGATCCTGATATTGCTCCATTTTTGAAGGAAAAGGGTGTAACATTACTAGGTGTTGACATGCCTTCCGTTGATCCGCCTGACAGTAAAACGTTAAACACCCATCATGCACTTTACGAACATGGAATTCATATTTTGGAAAATCTAATGCTTGACCATGTAAAGGAAGGTTACTATGACCTAATTGCCTTGCCGCTCGCAATTACAGGGGCTGATGGGAGTCCGGTGCGTGCTGTTTTAGGGCCAATTTTGGAAGGAGAGATTTAAAAATGCGTGAACATGATCCGAATGATACATTTAAATCAGAAAAAAACATCCATACCAATTTTAAAGAAAAAATGACGTACGGTGATTATTTGCAGCTTGATACATTATTATCCAGTCAAAAGCGATTATCCGACCATCATGATGAAATGTTATTTATTATCATTCATCAAGTAAGCGAATTATGGTTAAAGCTGATAATTCATGAAATCCAAGCTGCCATAGGGGCGATTGAGCGGAATGAATTACAAACTTCATTTAAAATGCTGGCCCGCGTTTCAAAAATTCAAACTCAGATTATCCAGGCATGGGATGTATTATCAACATTAACACCTACAGAGTACATGGAATTTCGCGACAAATTGGGAAATGCATCCGGCTTTCAATCCTATCAATATAGGTTGGTTGAATTTGTCCTTGGCTATAAAACGCCTTATATTCTAAAAATCTATCAAAAGGATTCGGAGCTTTTTAAGATTTTGGATAAAGCATACCATAGTCCAGGGCTTTACGATGTTACGATTCAGGCATTGTCCCGTGCAGGATTTCCAATTAACCCAGGGGTTCTGCATCGCGATTTTTCAAAAACATATGAAAAGGATGCCACTGTCGAACAGGCCTGGCTAGCAATCTATCGCAATGTCGACAAGTATTGGGATTTGTACCAACTGGCGGAAAAACTGGTTGATATCGAAGATTGGTTCCAACAGTGGCGCTTCCGTCATATGAAAACGGTTGAAAGAATTATCGGACATAAAACAGGAACCGGAGGCTCATCGGGTGTTGGTTATTTAAAGAAAGTTCTTGATAACTATTTCTTCCCGGAATTGTGGGAGATTCGGACAAAGATATAAATGAATAGGATATACGGGTTTGCTTGATGAATTTGGGACAAAGGAAAGAAATACGATTTTACAGTTAATTTACGTCCTTGTTTCTTTCTTCTATTCTCTCTACACGTTTAAATAAAAATCGATAAATTAACCGAAAAACTTCCTCTAATGACATCTCCTCTTGGAACCCATTTACATAATTCAAAGCGAAATTCAAGTCCCATAGACCATCATTTTGATTAAACATTAATTCAAATCTTGCATCATCTCCATGTAAATCTTTACGTAAGTTTTCTTTAATAGATATCTCAAACTTTTTCTGTAGCTTCAATCCTACCATGACGTCGTATGTTCCAAATACATCGTTCACTAACAGAGTTTGTTGAAATCGGCCAACTACCTTTATTTAACCAAGATTTTGAAGGAGACCTTGGAACTCCCGCAGAATATACAGAATTCCGTAATACAATCAAAGAATTAGACGCGGTATTATTGTCTTTGTGGAATTATTCTTGATAGTTTAGTCAAAGAATTTTTTAGGCCCTACTTCATCAACTCAGGTGCATTATTTGAATAAAAAACTAAGAGTTTTTACTCGGAATAGGTTATGCCGGGAGAAAAACTCTTTTTAACACTTACCAACTTCTGTGAAATAGATTATTATTTAATAAAATCTTGGTATTTTTCTTTGTAATTTTCTCTTGCCTCTTTAATAATCTTGTTTTGTACAGGAATTGTAATTGTGTATATTGCCAATAATAGTGAAACTACACTAATACCATTAGAAAAATTCAACCATTCTTGTGCCTTTACCCATGAAGATAATATCCCAAGAACCGCTACGTGATCACCTTCAGTAAATTTGATAAAACATAGCATCCCATATAAAACAAACAAAAAATATAAAAAGGAATTTATCAAACTTATATTATAAAAAACTTTTTGTTTATCCAATTCTATATACTTTGACAGCTTCTTTTGACTTATTTGCAAAAACCTATTTACTTCTGGTTCTCTCTCAAACGGAAACATTTTTTTCAGTCCCCAATAATATAGTACGTTAATCAAATAATATATAAATACACCAGTAACGTACAAATAGGCAAACAAAACCGCAACCAATCCATAACCATAAATAATTTGATTATTTATCAATGTAAGTAGAAAAATGAAAGCAAATGAAAGTAGTAATAAATATAACAATACTTTAAATCCTAATGGATAGTCCTTTATCTTATTCTTAGAAACTTGTACTAATAGATACATTGTCGCTGAGAATAATAATGCAGAGATTATTAATTGAAAGATAGGAATGTAAAATAATATTAAAAGCATCCCTAAGAAAAAAACAAGGACAAACGTTATAGCTTCTCTTTTTTTTAGCTTTCCTAACTCTGCTAATCTATAGTAGTTTCCCATAGCCGTACCTCACAACCGATTTTTATTTGAATCATAAAAATTAAAATCATAGCATTATTAAATCTATACAATTTTATATTCTACCTTAAAATCAAAGTAATTTTGCATAATAATTAGTTCGTTTGTTTTGATATGAAGGTTACTATATTTATCTTGCTACAATAAGAAATGTTATAATAATTTATGCTAAAGTAATTACATTGTAGAGAGGATTTGATGAAATGAACTGTTGTCTACATTGCTTTGAAGACTCTTATATGATAGATAAAATTAAAAACGAAGGATTTATTTCAGACTGTGATTACTGTGGTGAACAAAATGTTCCTGCCATTAATATAGAAATGTTAGTTGGAGATTTCGAGAATTTATTTTCTATCTATGAACCCACAACCCATGGTGAACATTATAATTACCATCTCCAGTGTGCTACAGATAATGGTAATCTTTTAGAAGAACTAATACAAGAAGACTGGCAAGTATTCTCGGATGAAACTAATCAAAATGAGCTTTTATTTGATATATTAAACTATCATAGAGACTTTGAAGATTCTTTAGATCGTCATGAATTATATTCTAAAAATAGTAGTGCTTTTACTTATGTTAGTAGTAGTGAGATGTGGAATGAATTTTCCAACTCTATCAAAAGAAGAAATAGATACTTTCCCGAATATGATTTATCAAATGAATTAAAGATGTTACTTCACAACAAAAAAGTCCTATTTGATCCCAATTCACAATTTTACAGAGCAAGAATTGGTAGATATTCTGTTGAAGAAATGGGGCCGCCACCATATGATAAAGCTACTTCAGGAAGAGTGAATCCAAGAGGAATACCCTACCTTTATGTTGCAAGCGATAAATACACATGTATTGCAGAAACACGACCTTGGATTGGTGCAAAAGTAACAGTCGCAACAATTCATGCCAATAAGCAACTTAAAATTATAGATTTAAGCTCTAAAGAGTTCTTAAGTTCACCTTTTCTATCAGATGATTTATCTCAAACTATTCAAGCACAAGAACTTTTGAATTACCTCGCTTACATACTAACAAAACCTATTGATCCATCTGTATCAGATATTGAATATATTCCAACACAATATCTTGCGGAGTTGATTAAAAACCTTGGTTATGATGGTTTAAAATATAAAAGTTCTCTTGGCTCAGGAGTAAACTATGTTTTCTTTTATCCAGATATGTTTGATATCATGACAACACATGAATTTGATGTAACAGCGGTTGGATATGATTACAATTAGATAGCTTAATCAAATAGATAATTATACTTACTATATTGTAGTTTAACTAATTCCCCCTACTCATTATAGGGAGAATTAGTTTTACAGAATTATCTATTTGAACATAGCCATTTGAAATAACCATTAAATAACTTGTAGACCTGTTAGATAGATTCAATAATTTGTTGATTATATTGGCTCTGGTCATTCATATTTCTGATTATAATATCCAACCGAGAAAGATTTTCTTTAGCTTCATTTAATCTCTTGAAACGAACTTTTATATTTACCTGAGCTATACCAGAGGCGACTTTTCTTGGATCAAGTGATTTTTCCCTTATATTCCCGGAATTTAAGGTTGTACGGCAAGGTATTGGTAGAATCTATCATATATTTATTAAATAATTCCGATTTGCAAGAAATGTATGCTACAATAATGGATAGATTATGATTGGGAGATTATTAAATGAATACATTTTTATATTCGGGTAGTATTTGGGATATTCTAACTGCTATTGGAACTGTAGGTGCTGTAATTGTTTCTTTATGGATTGCAATACGTTCATCTAAAAAGAAAATTACATTGATAATTGCTCCAGATAGCATTTTCCAACACCACTATGAATTGAACTTATTAAAAAATCCTTTTGATTATTTTGTAATTAAAGAAGTTGGAATTATATATAGATATAAAAAAGTACAGTTTTCAAACAGTTATAAAAGTATAGAGTTATTGGATCAGACAGGAACTACAATTGATCATGAAGTACCCTTTGCATTCTCTAAAGGGCACTTAATAAAAATCCATCTAAGTAGTGTAAAATTAGACAAATGGTATGGAAAAAAAATAAAATTTTATATTAAAGATTTTGAGGACAATGTTTTTAAAACTAACAAAGTAAAGTTATCTAATTTAGAGAAGAAAAAATAATCTAACTGGTACTTTTACTATCACAAACATTTTTCCAAACGGTTCTGACCGTTCGGAATGGAATGTTGCTTTATTTTCTGTGGAATGATGTCAATAATTAAACAAAACTTGTGGACTGCCCAACATTACGGAATAAATCTATTAAAGCTCAAAATAAAAGATACTGTCTAAAATTATATTAATAATGTTAGACAATATCCAATAGGCCCCTTATACTATAAAATTTCGTCATTACTCATCATTCAAGTCATCTGCATAAACAACAGCGCTAAATATATCTCCACTTACACCATCTTTCACAGACACAGACACCGTTAGCTTTGACTCTACACTTTTGACCCGGCAAGCACTTAGAATATTAGGATCAGTCTCCCGTTACGGTAATTTTAACAATACACCAAAATCACAGTACCTTTTCTTTAATTAACGAACCCGAATCTTGATCCAAATAAAGAGTACAATTAGGATGACTTCTTAGGATGGTTGCTGGTATTTGATTGGTGATTTTTTCACTTTCTAATACATTCTTAATGGCTTCTGCCTTTACTAAAAATGGAACCGGAGAAACAATACAGCGGCATTGTAAGATTTGGTGAACAGACATCGTAATAGCTTGTGGCGGTACTACATCAATCGAAGAAAACCAGCCTTCTCCTACTTGTTGTTCTTTACAAGCCTGATCAAGATTAACGATAATAAATGGCTCTTTTGTTTGAAAGTCTGCCGGCGGATCATTAAAAGCAATATGGCAGTTTTCCCCAATACCAATAATGCCTAAATCAATGGATTCTTTACTAATTTCTTCATTTAATTGTTTGATCATCTCTCCAACATTACCTTCACTATCTATAAAGTGAGCCTTTTTTAATGGAAGTTTACTAGTAAAACGTTCCTTTAAATATTTCCGGAAGCTTGCAGGATGATTCTCAGGCAAATTTATATATTCATCTAAATGAAACATTTCAACCTTTTCCCATTGGATAGGCTGGCTAATCATATGGTTCAACGTTTCCAACTGAGATTTCCCCGTTGACAGGACAATTCTAGCACTACCCTTTTCGTTAATCGCCTCATTGATAATTTGCGCACTTTTTTCAGCAGATTTTACCCCAAGGTCAACGGCATCTTGACATTTAATAATTTCCATTTCTATCATCCCTTCGTTTGTCATAATTATATATTTACCTTCAAAATCACATCTTTAATGAAACATACCTTTATGAATAAAAATTATCGGACCATTCCCACAACTTAAGAAGCAAACCTTTTAATAAAATGATAAATCTCTCTTATTGAACGTAGCAAAGGAATTCTTTTACAACATATTTCTATTTAAGTAGTTGCATATCCTTTAAAAAAATAAAAAGACCTCCAATGGAGGTAAGGATCTTGCAGAAGGATATGTAACAGAGTTTGTTGAAATTGGCCACCTGCCATTATTTAACCAAGATTACGAAGGAGATTTCGGAACTCCTGCAGAATATACAGAATTCCGTAATACAATCAAAGAATTGGACGCGGTATTATTTGTAACACTTGAATATAACCGTTCAATCCCAGCTGCATTAAAAAGTGCCCTTGATGTAGCATCTCGTCCTTATGGAGAAAGTGTTTTGGAATGGAAAACCTGCAGCGATCATTAGCCAATCCCCTGGTGCGCTTCAGGCTTCGGTTCAAATCATCACTTACGTCAAGTACTTTCTTTCTTAAATATGCCTGTTGGTCAACAAACAGAAGCATATATTGGATCTGTACATGAATTATTGGATGAAAATGGTAAGCTGAATGAAGGAACCGTAGAATTCCTACAAGGTTTCGTTAATGAATTTGTTGAATTGATCAAGAAATATTAATTAGGAATAAAAAAGTTGGAGTGTGTACAGAAGGTACCTGCCTCCGCTCCAACTTTATTTTTATTCACAGGTTGCCTGATAGTGTGAAAATTCGTTAATTAGCACTAATTCAGTCTCTCCCCATTTGTCAGCCCATGCAAATTTCTCTTTCTATGATAACCAATAAATTGGCAACTTCGCACAATAAATAGGATAAGGAGCAAAAGTAAAGGATAGATCCCCAGTACGTTAACGCTTTATCCTACTTGGAGTCTGGCCCTTGGACAGTTGTTTTATGCTGTATGGGCTTTCTCCAAAGCTTCAATACCCTAATCTATTTTCAACCTTATTTATCTTGTCCGGAGATATTACCTCGGGGAATTACCCTACATTCCCTACATGCTTCTGAACTGTAATCATATTTAGCTTTTTTGTTGCCCTCCCCTTACTTAATTTTAAGGAAAACAAAAATATCCGCGTTGTATTGAGAACCATAGTTGTCAACGGACGTAGCTAGAATGGTCATTTTGACTTTGTCATTTTCCTGGGTAACCATCAATTTCTCCGTAGTTAACATATCTTTTCCTGAATCACTCACAAGCTGGTTCTCAAAAATTTGATCAATCGCTTTCTTCATATCAAATCTGAATATTTCTTGTTTTTCATCAATTAAAATAAGATTCTCACTGTCGTTCTTTAAAGAGTATGGTTTATTGTCTATTTCAATTGGTATTTTCAAATCGGTTTGAGAATCTTGAAAATACAAATGAATCAACCGGTCATAATTTTCAATATTTACAACGGGGCTGCGATTCCAATCAAGGTGAGCAAATTTCCCTTCCGTTCTATCGCTTGTTTGATCGTATGTTTCTTCGAATCCGAACGTCTTATTAAATTTATCATAGTAAAAGATTTTTTCCGGAAGCCAATCGATTTCATCCAAATAGTTCAAGTTATCTAAATAACTGACAGTCCTCGTAATTGTTTTCTTATCACCAATGGATATGTCCGAATTCGGTACAACTTTGCCATTTTGAAGCATATCATTTTCCACCAAAGTCCTTTTTAGCAAATTTACTTGGCTCACCTTGGCAACTGTAAAAGCATCGACAGGTGGAATGATCGAAATGGTAGAGAAAACAATCAATACAGAAGCGATTAGTCCATTTTTTTTGACAGGGAAAAAGCTGAATACAATTCCAGCAACAAGGGCGAAGATGCCAAACATGATAGCGTAATACCGGCCATACGTGTTACCTATTTCGCTGATTTTTAAAATCGAAGCGACTGTTTGGAATAAAACGATTGGTATTAATATTTTCGGGAAAACCTTCCTAAATAATGTGGCAAATTTGTCCTCAAGGTGACTCGCAAGAATATACACTAAAATAACCGTAATGGCGTAAGAAACGAGCATCGGTTCTAATAAGTTATTTGTCCAGAAATCGCCGCGGATATTTAAAATTGTATAGGCAAGAAGGATAATCGTATATACGGCTGTTAAAGGTATGATGATAAAAGAAATCAAGATCCCTAATGTTTTGGGACATGTGATAGCTTTCTTTACCTTTTCTTCTTGGTCACTTAGGATGATATCTTTTTTGCCTGGAAATGGTGGGGTATATGATAGAAAGAAAATGGGGGCAAATAAGGAACATAAAATATTCATAATATGTGCATTCACCTTATAATTCATCGAAAAAAGAAGCTGGTCAATTGCAAAAAGGATTAAATTTAGCCCCACTGCAAGTACGGATGAAAAGAGCACCGTGAGAAAGAAGGCTTTAAATGCAGACATAAAGCCCTCATTAAACGTTACCCTACTTTTAATGGCTGGGATCCAGATAAAGGCTATCATCAAGGCAAATATGGAAACAGCTGTTTTTGTACCAATTTCTAAATTAAAGGTGGATGCGGATTGAATAGCAAAATAATAGCCAGTTGCCAAAAGAACGGATCCAACGATGAGCATGACACGTTCACTAACTTTTGTAAAAAATCGTTCATACACTTGCTGTCCGATCACACTTAACAATGCCCCGACAATAAAAGTAAATAGATATTTTAAATAATCTTCTGTTTCATTGTTGATCATATTCACGTTCACAGTAGCAATAGCTAAAAGAAAAAGCATCGTTAAAGGATACCGGTTTACAGCCTGAATCAGCCCAATCAACTTATTTCGTAAGTTTTTCATTTTCATCAACCTTTCACCCTTCTCCTTTATAACATATATATTCAATAGGTTTTATCTAAAGGCATTGGGTAAAAAAAAATAGCTTACTGGGCGTCAGGCACCTTCACCAGTTGATTCCCCCTAAAATTTCCCGTGAAATTTTTGTTTACATCCGTACAGGATTCCTAGAATCTCTCATAACTATTTCACAGAAGTGTTCTAGACTATTTCATAAAGTTCAGTCAAGCTCACAATCGTGTATGTACTTTGAATGTCTGACAGGTTTTTTGGCTGCGCTCTGTTGATCGAGCATGTATCGATACCTGATAAGATACCACCTTTGATATCTGAGCTTAAAGAATTACCGATAATCAACGCTTCCCTTTTATTGAAACCCTAAATATGATCCATCAGATAATCAAAAAACTTCGGAGATGGTTTTTGAAATTCGATGCTTTGCGAACCGAAAATGTCTTCAAAATAATCGTATAGGTCCGATGTATTTAATCTTTTAATCTGTGTGCTAGTGATGCCATTAGTAACGATAAACAATCGATGTGTCGCAGGTAATCTTTGGCAGACATCCAAAGCCCCCTCCATCAATACCTGTTCCCCATCGCCCAATAACTCCCTATATTGGTTTTCTCATTCTACAACGTCCACAACTTTTCCTAGTTTCGAAATGGTTTCTGAAAACCTGGTGTTCAATACCATATCGAGTAGAATATTTCCATTTTAATAATCCCCCACAGTTGCCCGTTATTAGATTGATACAGCTGGGATAATTCATCCGAAAATGTATAGCCGTATTGCTTCCAAAAGGTGTTGTAAACCGATTCGTTTGCCGGTTGAAAGAACCAATTCTGAATTGTACTGAAATGAGACAGTGTCAGGAAAATGTAAAGTGCCAGTCCTCCACTACTTTAAATCTTATTGTAGGAGAGGACTGGCACAAGATTCCCGGAGGATTTGTTAAGTGATTTTAATTCCAATTTTTTTGGATTATGGTTGTACATCATCCTGCATAGCTTGAAGGTTTATAAGTGCTCTTTCCATATGTCCCACCGAATCTTCTACGCGCAAATGAGCGTCAAATAAATGCTCACTAGAATTAAAGTTTCCTTTCATTTCTCTTCCCTGGGCCTGTAAAATCCGCTCCTGTAGTTCATGTAATTGTTGTTTCACCTCTTGAACAGCTTCAATATCAGCATTATTTCTAGCGGCAATTGCTTCTTGTTCAAGTTTACGGGAAAGTTCGATAAGCTCCCAGTTCTCTCTAGCATTCGTCATACAGCATTCCTCCCAATATAATCTCGACCATATCTTTAGCTAATTTTCATTTTTGTAGACTCTTTTCTTAACTAAATATTATTGTAAAATAAAGGAATTCACATCCACTACCTACTCCCTAAATTTTGAGTTTACATTCCTGAAAAATAGAGGGATGTTTCGGCAGAATCTCAGGTCGAATAAATAAGCCTCTATCTGCTCTGAGTCATTAGATTGTGGCTTACTCCTCTCTAAGGTCGTAAATACTTACTTTCACCTTGGGTCTAGGCAAAGAGTATTTCTTCATGAACAGAATGAACTTATCCCAGCACAAAGAACTTAAAAGTCACTCGAAGTTAGCTGCTATCAAAAGATGTATACAAACAATGTTTTTTACGAAAACAACCTTATTGATAAAATACTTTCTCCACGTTATATTTCGACTGGAGTTTATTAATGATATACGTTTCATATATTTCTCGTTCCATTGGATCTTCTACTAAACAAATATCGATTTTATATACTTCGTCTCTGTGCTTTTTAATAGGTGACACGGTATCTTCAAAATGTTTTTTAATTCTTTGACGTAGTTTCCGTGCTTTTCCAACAAAAAGAAGTTCATCCTTATTATTAAAAAATAAGAAAATGCCGCCTTTATCTCGTGGTATTAGGTGAAAATCAATAAATCCATAAATATCCTTGATTTTTGGTTCATTTTCTTTCGGATCTTGTTTCCGTTTTGTAATCGTAATATCTGGAGTTGGTATGCTAATTTTTATCATGTTTCATCACGTCCTCTTTTTGTTTAGAGCTAAATGCTATCATATCTAGGAAAGAAATACGATTTAACAGTTAATTTACGTCCTTGCTTCTATCTTCTATTCTCTCTACTAGTGTAAATAAAAAACGATAAATTAACCGAAAAGCTTCGTCCAATGACATCTCCACTTGGAAACCATCCACATAATTCAAAGGGAAGTTCAAGTCCCATACTCCATCATTTTGATTAAACATTAATTCAAATCTTACTTCATCTCCATGTAATTCTTTGCGTAAGTTTTCTTTAAGAGCTGCCTCAAACTTTTTCTGCAGCTTCATTCCGACCATGACGTCATATGTTCCAAAAACATCATTCACCTCAAACGTAATCCCATCAACACCGATTACTTCTAACCAGTTAGATTCTAAGTATAGAAATTCATTCTTATGTTTTTGCAGGTAGTCCATCGGGTGTTCTAAAAAAGCGAATGATTCTTTAAAGAGAGTTTCTTCTGTTTCTTTGTCACATCTTTCAATATAAGCTTCTTGGAAACGTGTAGTAGGAACTTTTTCTATTAGTGTAACGTCGTTTGAGATTAAATCATGTTTCTCTATATACTCTTTTTCCTCTGTATATATCTCCAGCTTTTTCCCTTGATTCAATGCTGAAAAAATGTATTGTTGCATTTGTTTATGTAACATAGGTGTCTCCCCCTATTATGATCAACTATTTAGCGCGTTCGTTTTCTACCTCTTGTTGTCGTGCCTGAATTGACTTTTGGTCTGCTAGGTTTTCTATTGGAAGAAGGTGTTGCAGATTTTTTACGACCTTCCGAGCGTTTACCAGATTGTTGCTTGCTGTCTACTCTCTCATAATCCTCGCGATCAGGGATACTGACTCCTTTAATCACTTGTATTTCCAGCCGTTGATGAATCCCTTTTTCAATCATTCTTAGGAACTCTAGGTCCTTAGGAGCCACTAACATAAAGGCAACTCCATGGCCACCTGCACGGCCAGTTCGTCCAATTCGGTGAACATAGCTTTCCACATCATGTGGAATATCATAGTTGTAGACATGTGTCACCCCTTCTACATCAAGTCCCCTTGCAGCAACGTCTGTTGCAACTAAAAACTGAGTTTTTGCATCACGGAATCGTTTCATTGCTTTTTCCCGTTTTGACTGAGATAAATCACCGTGCAGTTCGTCTGAATTATACCCGTTGGCAATTAGCGCTTCATGAAGTTTGCTGGCACGAATTTTTGTACGACAAAATATAATCGCTAAGAATGGCCGATGTTCGTCGATTAAGTGGAATAATGTTGCTTGTTTTCTGCGATCAGTTGTTTCAATCACAACTTGTTTAACCTCTTCCACCGTTACCTTTTTTGCTTTCACTTCAATGAATTCTGGCTCCACCAAATATTTTTTGGCAAGAGTTGTAATTTCATTTGGCATTGTTGCAGAGAATAGCATTGTTTGTGGGGAAGAAAGTGCCTCTTGTATGATTTCATCTACCTCTGGAAGAAATCCCATCAGTAACATTTGGTCCGCTTCATCTAATACAAACATTTTAACAGTTGAAAGATCAATCGTTCCACGACGAATATGATCTAATAAGCGCCCAGGAGTTGCCACGACAATATGTTGCGCACCTTTCAACTTTTTCAATTGATGCTGCACATCTTGTCCACCATAAACAGCTAACACATTGATGCCTTCTACGTTCTCCATCATTCTCTTAATTTCTTTTGAAATTTGCTGAGCCAATTCTCTTGTGGGAGTTAAAATAAGTGCTTGAACATCCGACTTGTGCACATCTATCTTTTCAAGAATGGGAAGAACAAAAGCCAACGTCTTTCCTGTTCCCGTTTGTGCTTTTGCAATAACATCCTTCCCCTCCAGTACAGATGGGATCGTCCGTTCTTGGATGGAAGTAGGAGCCACTATTCCTAATGACTTTAATGTATAGTTAATTTCTTTTCGAATACCAAGTTGTAAGAAGTCAAGCAAGGCTAATCACGTCTCTTTTCTTATATGAATGCCGTTGTATTTGTACAAAGGCGTATTAACTATAGCATATTGGTTAGTATTTACAGAGTGATTCGCAATATTAATTTTGTATTTCAATGGATGTAGTTCTTTTTTGAAAAAAAGGGGCCTGACCCCATGTGTGGTAATGATTTAAGCTATATCAACCTTGGGGTCAGGCACTGTGATCCTGTCCATTCAAGTCTAATAAAAACCCAGTTAGTAGAAACTGTATTGAAACGAGATCCTGATTTAAGAAAGACACTAGAGGTCAATTTCCCAATTCCACCGCATGCAGCAGAGCCTAGAGATCTTCTTATATGGTATTGTTCTCAGCATCTGATGAGTCTAGTTATGCTACGAGAAGTGAATTTGGTGGATGGAGGATTTACTTCTAAATAATAGATAATGATAAACTAATCTTGTTAAAAAGATACTAACTAAAGCGTATAAAAAGAGTTTTAAAAATTTAATAGATTAAAAGAAAAGATGATTTTACCTTCGATAAGTAAGATCATCCTTGTTTTTCTACCGTGTTTCGTGTACTAAGCCCTTCTATTTATACCAAAGTAAGCGTAGGTAAAACTTTCATATCAAAAAGAATAGCATGACTAAAGTTGGTATTATCGTTAGTAGTCTTCGTACAAATTCTTTTTCAAAACAAGTTGCTGATAACGTAGCACCTTTATTCCCAGAAGGATATGTAACAGAGTTTGTTGAAATCGGCCACCTGCCTTTATTTAACCAAGATTATGAAGGAGATCTCGGAACTCCTGCAGAATATACGGAATTCCGTAATACAGTCAAAGAATTAGATGCGGTATTATTTGTAACACCTGAATATAACCGTTCAATCCCAGCTGCATTAAAAAATGCCCTTGATGTAGCATCTCTCCCTTATGGAGAAAGTGTTTGGAATGGAAAACCTGCAGCAATCATTAGCCAATCCCCTGCTGCGCTTGCTGGCTTCGGATCAAACCATCACTTACGTCAAGTACTTTCATTTTTAAATATGCCCGTTGTTCAACAACCAGAAGCATATATTGGTTCTGTACATGAATTGTTGGATGAAAATGGTAAGCTGAATGAAGGAACAGTAGAATTCCTACAAGGCTTCGTTAATGAATTTGTTGAATTGATCTAGAAATATTAATAACGTATAAAAAAGTTGGAGTGTGTACAGAAGATACCTGCCAACACTCCAACTTTATTTTTATCACGGGTTAACTGCTAGTATATAAATTCATTAACTAGGACTAATTCACATTAATCCATCTAAATAGAGTGAATCGTAGTCGATATTGCAACAATATCAATACCAGTAATACGACTAAGTGCCTCTATACGGCCCATTGAGTGGTTCGTCTTTTAGACAAGATTATTTACTCTTTACGAAATAAATTCTAGTCTACACGAAACTAACACAATTAGCGGATATAACTCAAACAAAAAGAGAACTGTATCCTCGGCAGGTTAGAACCGAATTACATGCCTTTTAAATGTTGCTATATAATTGTTTCTGACCAAAAACATGATACTGGTGGTCGGGGTCGATATAGTTCTTTAAGTATTGATTTTATTAGGTTTTGAATTCGCCTTGTGTAAAATTTGTGTAAAATGTTTTGGTGTATGGAGGCTATGAATAGAAGTAATAGCTTAATACACAATATACAAAAGGCTGATAATAACAGTTTTTTTATGTTACCTTACAGTTTTTCTTAATACCTCTTCCAACCAATTAATTATATCTAGTTTACTGGTATTCGGTATATTTGCGAGTTCTAAGACCAAATTATCAATATCTACAATCGAGTCAATTAGTTTAATTGGTTCTTCCAGCTCCGGGGGCATCACATCAAGTAAACTACCATCGAATAACGCAGCTGCACTCTCGTACCATGACCTTTCATATTTTTTATAAATTGAATTTAATAATTCTTCATAATTCGCAGCACCCTCAATAACTTGTTTAATTAATTCTTCATCTCTTAGTTTTTGAGTTTTTTTATCTAATTTTAAATATTTTTGAATTATTCTAGATTTAATATGATTCCTCAGCACATATTCCTTACCATCAATAAAATTGCTAAGTTCGTATTCCCTATGAACTTCATAATAGACTTTTATCTTGAATTTTGGATTGTTTTCTTGAATCTCCTTTAACAAAGAATAACAATATAGACATGGTTCTAAAAAACGAGTATATAGGAATAGCTCCCCCTGCAACTCCGCTTTTTCAGCTTCCGTATATTCTTCATCATAATTACTAATCCTATTATTTACATACTCTAATTTTATGTGTTCTAGTATTTTTCTTTCACAACAAAATTCTTTTTGTTTTATAAACTTTTGACCATCAATATCATTTTCAGGAACTTCTTCAAATTCCAAATCTCCATTTAGCCTTTTTATTTTATAATAGATTGGTTTGTGGAGAACAGTTTCTACAGAATGTACATTTTTTATTTCTTTTATCAAATCTTCATGATTTATTTGCTCGTGGATGTTATCATCTATCTTTTCCAATCTACCATTTAAGTTACTTAAAGCAAAAAGATGTTGACCGTTATTATCAGGGTCTGTAATCTTATAATATGCAATTGCAACATTCTTGGTACCCTTAGGATTCATATTATTTTTAATATAATTTTTATATTTCTTTTTTTTAGCTAAAGCGGTATTATCTAGCGAATCAATATGATTTATAATGGTCTCTTTTATCTCTGATAATAACGTTATTAAGTTTTCCTTCAATAATATCACCTCATATTAATAATTAAAAATAATTTAGTAGAATTTGCACCTGAATAATTACACTCTTGTTAAGTATTGTCTATTTGTTTATTTATGCTTGATGGTATGTTATTCAATATGTATTCTGCTTGCTGTTTAAGTTCATTTAACTTATCAAATAATGTTAAGACATCCGTTTTTGCTATTTCTTCTAATTCACATTCTTTCTCATATGCCACTTGGGAAGCTGAGTTGCGAAATTCATCTACTTCATCGGGATCCACATTTATTTCATATTCATTAATATAGTCCATAGCATAATCCTGGTTATCAAAATTTATTAGATTAAATATATTCGTATCATCTGAATACATCATCTGAATACTCTCAATGTCTAAGTCCTCGACCAACTTTTCTATGCTTTTTGTTTCTATTCCCATTTCTACCATTTCTTCTACAATCTGTTCACAGATATTTTCAAACTCCTCAAAAACCTCCGATAACCTGTCCAAGCTTGTTTCTATGTAATCGGTATTATTAATTAAATCAAAGTACTCAAAGAATCGCCCTTGATGATCACCGATACTATGGCAAGACAATCGAACTTCTTCAATCATACCAATTAGTTTATAATAAATAAATTTATACTCAATTTGTAAAGAATTTATTAAATCATTTGAATAATACTGCTCCGATTCAATTTTTAAGTAAGGAATAATTTCATTTCTAATTGTTTTAATAAAGTCAATATCACGAGTAATTATTCCACATTCTACATTTTTCCTCGATTCGTCTGAAAAATTAGATGACCCAATGTAAACAACATTTTTAGTCATTACTATTTTAGCATGGTTTTCAAAGTTAAAATATGTACTTAAGACAGAATCAAATTTTTTAGGATCTAGCTTATTTAGATACACACGAACAGTATCCTTAGCTCTATTCCTCACGTATTGATTATAATAGCTTTCAAACCTGTTAGGTATATTAGTTATAATATCTACAGTTGTAGACTTATCTAGGTTTGCAAGATAATTAAGTAATTCTATATTATTTTTTGATATATTATATGTAAGAATAAATATATAGTCTGTATTATTAAAATCATCCAATACTTCCTGGTAGCCTAATTCATCTTTTGAAATAATAAATTCAGCCTCTTTTATGGGAAATCTATTTATCATAACATTCATCCTTTCTTTTGATATAGGGAATAACTCTGAAGAATATCGATGAACCAAAAAATTCTTGAAAATAATTAAATGAAGAAACTTATAAACTATTAACCAATATTCTACAGCTATAGCTCAAACAAATCATACACCGTTGGATCTAACCTATTCCATACCATACCAGATAATTCTGCCAACGTTTCGATTCCCCAAATCAGAGAACCAAATTCATCTTTTTTATAGTCTTCCCATCGCTCCCATGCATCTGGATTAATCTCAATATTTTTACTTATCATTGGAAGAAGTTTATTGGCTTTTTTCTAGAGAAAGATTGGGGAGCTCTTTATATGCATTTATCTGATAGGATATTCCTGTTAATCTACTAAGTTGCCTCTCTAACTCGTTCGCAGACGTTTTATAGTAACCGAATGAGGAGAACCTTGTATCATGCGTAACCACAATGACAAGTAACATTTCTGGTTAAATGTTCAAACTGTTTGCTAAAGCAAAGGCTAAATAGCTTGCATCTTCCTTATACATTTCCTCATATGTAGTCACCATATCACGGATATCTTGATAAAAAGGTCTTCTTCCTACTAAGGATAATTTTTTCGAAGAATCTACTAAACCGAAAAATACGAGATGTTCTCCAGAGCTATAGTGCAATTTTTGAATTGTTTTTGTAAAATGGCATGAAAATCATGATGAACTAATGGTTCATGGATAATAAAAGCAAAAACACTATATTCTTTTAGGGAATCTAATGCAACCTCCATTTCAATACTTTGAAAAATATTAGGTCTTTTCGCTACATCCACACTGTCAGCAATGTATTTTAGTACGGTATAACTTGATAATGGTACCCTCACCTAAAGTCCTTCTTTTACTCGTATTCTTTCTAATAACTTTTGCTCCATCCAAGAAATTAACTCTGCTTCATTCATCACTTTTACTAGTTTTCTAGTACTATTTCTGTTTGCTCTAAATAATTCCCTCTTCAATTCGGAGATTCCCTTCCCATTCTTGAGAAGAAATTCAGCCATTTGATGGGTATCCTTCAGTACTAGTTACAGTTCCCACTTTCCTGTTTGAGATTTAGCGATTAAATCTGGATCTACGTTATTCCAATTCATTAATTTCCAATCATAATTCAACTTCATATCTTGCATGAAGTGTTGCTTCAGCACCATGAACCAACATGCATTCTAATGTCCAAAGAAAGAAATAACAGGAGTCTTCTTCCCATGCCCATCACAACTTGAAATAGTTCTAACACCTGCTGCACTTAATGCTTTTACAAAAAGGGCTACCCTAGTTTCTAAAGAAATCGTCCTAATCTTTGGCCCATACATTCCTTTACTAAAATACTTCCAACTACGCCAACCACCATTTCCCCCAGCCTCATGATTCTTTGCAGGATACCACAGGAACTCTTCATATTTCTGATTATCAATATGTTCTGATGTGATCATTATTTTATTATCAGAAAAAGTTACTTGTATATTTAGTTTTTCTATCATTTCCTTCAGTTCGACTTCGTCCCGAGAATGACTCCCTTTTCCTAACTTTAAGTAGCCATTTTCCTCGCTGAAGAAAAGCCTCGCATTTTTAGTGCTGTTTTTATGTTAGTCATTGGAGTGCCTCCTAATTAATTATTTCTTCTATCCAATGAGGTCATGGTATTAGACTAGTAGTTGTATTTTAAGTACATATTACCATAATAGTTTCAATATCTACGAAAATATTCTGATAAATTCACTCTTCTTCTGTGACTTTATGTAAATGATTTATATTAATCTCGTTAGGCATATTATAGAACAAAAAACATGACTATCTTAGAACTTTAAAAATGAGCACGAATGGCACGAGAACGGTTCTTTTACTCATTGAAGAGCAAATTATCCAGCATGATTCACAAGGTAAGCCGTACTAACCTGAGGCAATCCTGCGAATAAGCCCGAAGAAAAACATTTAAATTATTTTGAAACTAAAAGATTACTAGAAGTGATTTATAGTTTGTTAGATGAAGGGCTAAGTTATTATCTAATTCCATTAGAGTTGACTTCTGGAGAGAAGTTTGGCGAGTTAGTGGGAATGACAAGAAAGGATTTTGACTTTAAAAACAACCCAATAAAGATTGAAAAAACATGGAGTTATGCGAAAAGACATCGTGAAGGTTTTGGTTCACCGAAAAATGAAGCATCCATGCGTACGATCAAACTAGATAAAAAGACAATGAATGCATTTAGAAGACTTTTCGAGACAGTAACACCTAATCTGTATGGATTACTCTTTTATACCCCAGAGTCCAAGTACAGAGTAATTAGCAACACCAATGACAATAAGCTCTTACAAAAAACTTTACAAGAACTTGGAATTGCTCCAGTTACAATGCATGGCTTAAGACACACTCATGCAATTGTTCTATTATATAGGAAAGTTGACATTAATTATGTAAGTGAGCGTTTGGGACATAGCAATATCTGAAATAACGCACCAATTTGAAATAATGTATATACAGATGATAAAAACAGAAATTGTCCTTAATTTCACATTAACATAAATATCCAATTTTAAAGGGAAAAGTTATTATATACCCTCGATTAGTTTGTAATTATGTAGTTTGAACTTTTAAAACCAACTTCTAAGTTTTTCATTTTATTAAGGTAAAAAAAAACCGAAACCTTTACAAGTAGATACTTGTTGGTGTTTCAGCTTAGATTTTTATTTAAAATAATTTTCTATCCAATTAATTACGGTTTCCCAGAAAGAAAAAAGCATGATAAAGCCAGCAACAAATGAGATTAAAAACGAAATCAAAACAGGATGCTTTTCAAATAAAGTTTGGTTTTGGGTCACTTGATTTTGAGCATTATTTGACGTAAATTGGTGACCGATATTAGATTTTTTTATTTTGTTCTTATTGCCTATATTTATGGTCATTATCTTCCTCCACCAAACCAATGACCTAGCTTTGATCTACCGATTTTATTTCTATCTCCAACGTTAATTGAGTTGTCAAAAATGATTTGTTGTATATTTCCAACAACTTCTTCCTTTTTCTCTCGGTTATCGACAACTTGGTCTTTAATATCTAGGTCGTCCAAATTCTCAAATTGTTTTTCTAATTCCATAATCACTTCAACCAACTTCGCTTTTACATTCGATACGATTGCGTCGAGTTGGTTTGCACCGTAATAGATAGTCATTCCAGTTATTTGCAATTCCATTGTAGATATTGTATGACAAAATTCTGTAGGAATTAATTTTTGATAGTGATCTCTATTTTCACTATTTAATATATTTTGAAGAGCACCGATACTATCTGTAACATCTAGTGTTACCATTTTATCTATTAGGACTTCAGATAAGATATGTCTTAGCGGCACGTTAGCATTTGTATATTGGGCTACTTGATTAATAATATAAGTACCTTTTGGTGCTCCTCTTAATACCCTATAAGGCGGTACCTCAATTTGCTCTTTATAACCCTTTAACTCTCCTTCAACCCAATTGATAATTGCATCGTTATCGAGATCAGATAAAATTACTTTCAATCGTAGTAGAATACTTTCAATGCTTTCCTTTCCATTAACAACGTCCTTTAGTAACTGACTTCGTGCCAATCTAATCATCCCTTTGCCACTCCATTTACCTTTCATTATATCAGAATCTATTTAAAGTTCGGAATAAAATGAAGATCTTTGCTACACACTAAAAGTCAAATGAACAGCAAGTTACTGAATCAAATACTTTTTATGTTGCTCTCGCTTTCGCTCATGAGTAATCTTTGCATATCTAAGTGTCGTATCTGGTGAACTATGACCCAAGAGCTCTTGAATCGCAACCAATTCAGCACCATTGTTTAAGGTTAAAGTAGCAAAACTGTGTCTTAAAACATGAGGACTTACTTTGTCTTTTAAACCTGCTTTTTGAGAAATTCTATCTATTTCTCTTTGTATTCCTCGTTTAGATAATCTTCTATAAGGTTTTCTCTCTGTAAGCATCAAGGTTTCACAATTGTCATTTCTTCCATTTATATATTTACCTAAATGATACATTGCTCTAATCGAAAAATAGACTTCCCTTTGTTTATCACCTTTACCAATAACTAAAGTGCTCATATTTTGTAAATTGATATCAGCTTTATCTAATCCATGAACTTCAGACAATCTACAACCCGTTGCGTATAATATTTCTAGAAAAGCACGCTGCCTGACTGTATCGCAGGATTCTCTTAACATTTTTAGTTCTTGATTGATAATGATTTAGGAAGTCGGAACTCATCTTTTGGAGCTTTTAATTTGGTGGTTGGGTCACGCTTAATATATTCTTCTGAAGCTAACCAATTAAAAAAACTTTTTAAAACAGATAACTTCTTTCTATTTGTCTTCATTTTTAAGGTCCCATCTTGACTTAAATACATTCGAACATCGGATGTAGCTATGTCCTCAGCCTTCTTTTTTACGATATCAGCAAACATACTTATTTCCATTAGGTATTTGTCTAGAGTAATAGAACTTAAACCTTCTAGTTTTTTTGCCGAGATGAACAATTGTATTTTATCCTCAAGGTCAGGATGTACCTCACCTAACTCAACTCTTTGAATATAATACTCTGATAGAACAGTAGATAATTTATTCTTTGTACTTTCCACTTCAATATTAGGATACAAATCTTTTATAGTAGCCATTAAATCTGATAATATTTGCTCACCTAGATTCATAATAATCAACTCTCCTTAGTTCTTATTAGTAACTAAGGATTACCTATTCAACAAGCAATAATACTAACTGAGTATAAACAACTTTTTATTTTCTTAGATTTTTTCCCTTTGAATAAAAAAGAGACGATTACAGTTGGAGTAATCATCTCCTGATAGATGTGTATATCTAGTATCGTACTGTGCAGTAAATGACTCTGATATATTATTATTTTTTACAATCCTACAAGCTGCCTGTTTATTTGACAACAGGTATTCCTTCGAATGTGCAATCAGTCACTAACTTTTATTAACCGCACTTTATCTTTTGCCTTTAGTAAAAACGCTTCGTATTGCTCTCGATATATATTTTCTCCCGTAGATACCTCTTTGGCAATCTCGGTTAATGTTCCAGGTGAGTACTCTCCATTTATTTCAAAATACACAGCGTAATCAGTTTCGGATTTATCGAAGTATCTAACTTGACTGCCTACTTTCACTTCATCATAGAAAGATAGTTTTTCATAATGCTCAACATATTCATAACCATGTTCACCAGGATAAGGTTGTCCCATTTGGATAGGCTTATACACCCAAAATGTTAATCCACTATCTTCTCGATAAGGTTGTTTACTTACTTTAAGAATGTGCTTTCTCATAAAGTTCTTCCTTTCAGTTGATTAATACCTTTCTGGAAACCTGTTTATAAGTAGTTATCAATTTTTTTATATCCATAAGGCCCCATTCCATAAAAGCTACTTATTTACTCTTTAAATTTTAGCAAACAAAAGTCTATAGGCACAATCACATACTCATCTTGAGGTGTTCTTCCATGATCATGAATTATCAACTTATTAAATGGACATGCGGTCATCTTTGATAGTTTTTCCTCAAACTCTTCATACTTCATTCTTGTTATATACCATGAGTTTTTATAATCAAATAAACTCTCTGCATCTTCATCATATAAAACATTTTGAGCATTATAACATATCTGGCTTAAAAACTTTTTACCATTATCTTTATCTTCCTTGAAGAAAATATCAAACACCAATTCTTTATGTCCAGGTTTATAAAGTACTTTGTTTTCAAATGGAATTAATGAGTACCTTATAAATCTTTTTGATTCCTCATATTTAGGCTTTTCAATCAATGAAAGTAATTTTTCAAAATGATCTGTTTTTAATCTCCTTCTAATTTTACCACGAGAATCAAAATACACCTCATATAATAAACCATTTAATAAATGAAACGCTACTTCTTCATCCTGCTTGTTTAACTCATTCTCTAAATTCTTTATAAAATCAATGGTCTCATTCGAATTTCCGCATGCTGCTTGATATATATTTCTTCCCAATACGAATAGTGAATCAACTTTATATTCATTTAATTGTAATTTTTTTAAACTTGTTATCGCAGGATTCTGAGTGTACCAATCATGGCTTTTTAATCCTTTGATAACATTATCGATGCTGTTATCTTCAAACACATACCTTGAATCAGCAAAAGCATTTTTCAAATATCTCGTAGAAAATTCACCTGAAATGTATCCATAATTGAAATAAAAGTCTCCTATCAAGGATGTGTGTTCCCAAGATGTTTGTTTTCCCATCGTTATTAAGCTCAAAGTATTTCTTACTCTTTTAAACATTTCTTCAATACTAATATCAATTGTTTCTATATGTGTTAATAAAGCTTGTGTATATACGCCGTTTCTCCCTTCTCCATCGTCAGCTGTTTCACCAGGTGATGTTGAGTACCCGATTATTGTCCCTTTGGGTGCATTTATTGGAGCTAACGTCATTGATGCATCACCACGAAATCTTCCACCAAAAGGATTGTTTCTACATGCATCTAAGATAATAATCTTAGTTCTTGCATTGCCTGCTTCAAACATATCTAGTATATCGTTTAAACAAAACGAAGTTCTTTTAAGACTATATTCATCGCTTGATGAAGTATCAATTGTAGCCAAATAATTTTTGCCTTCGATTTGAAATCCATGTCCGGCAAAATAAAATAGACCAATATCTGCATCTCATAAAATATCTTTGTATTCTGATACTAACCTATCCATTTCTTCAATATTTACATTTTGGGCTTGTATAACTTCAAAATTAAATTTTCTAAGTATACAACCAATATCCTCTACATCATTGACGGGATTTTTCAATTTTCTCATAGCTTCATAATCAGCATTTCCAATAATAAGAGCATTTTTAATCATCTCTATCGCCTCGTTCACATTAATTTAATGTCTTATTCATTACATTCCTTATAGCTCAGCCAAAATTATTTATAATCCTATATTGTAGTCTTGTATATTCACACTCTTACAATATTAAGTAATTAAATCTTTCATCTATCCTTAAATATCCAAATACGGGTTTATAGAAAAATCATTAATGATTCCTTCTTAGTCTAAATGAAAAGTTAGCTTAAATATATTATTTCACAAAGTCACCTAAAAATAGAGACTTTGTTGCGCAGGAATAATCAACTACGTAATACAGAGTTACTACACAATCAGCCCGTTCCATTTGCTTTTTAAATATCAATTGTAAATAATACAAATACGTAATAGTAAAACTCTTCAAGTCTTAGTAGGCACCCGTACATAAGTACACTAGGCACAATAAATATCATTGTGTAAAAAATGTGTTAAACCAATTCAATTCCTACCTTTTTCATCCGTTTTCCTCAAAAACAAAAAACACTCATAAACATTGATACATCAACATTTGTGAGTGTTCTATAGTTTCTTAATTATACTCGTTTTTACCAAAAGATACCAGTGGTCAGGGTCGAAGTAACGGTCAAAGTATATATTCAATATGGTTTAGGTAATGCAATGTGTAAAATTTGTGTAAAATGATGTGAATGTGTAATACAGGAGAATAAGTTTCACCAGCTTTTCTTGTTACCACTCTCCACATGGCTTGGGTGGTGATCGCAGACAAATTGATGTAGTGGCGTTTACCTTACTTTTATTATAAAAAGGTACTTTTTTTAAGCGATTTTTCCTGATTGATTGTTAAATAAGCTAACTTTCATTTAGATTTCGATAAATAAGTATTTCCATACTCTCTTTTACTATTTAAAACATATTTAGAGAAGTTACACTTCCTGTATTTAATTGTTTCAAATGGTTACCTTCCTGTTTTCAGATGAACAGTTCTATTGGCAAAAGATGTACTACTAGAACTGTTCATACTTTTTTGTCACCTAACTTACCACAAAGCAAAATGGAAACGGTTTACATACACAACCGTTTCCGATGTAACTCAATTTTAACAATCTCTAATGCATTTAAATCAACTATTAATCTTGGACAATATTCGAATGAACCACCAGGTTATTAGATTAAAATCGGTAAATACAGAAAATTTTCGGTATCACTCTTGCAGGCTTAAATGTCTTAGTACGCTGCGAGTGTGAACCTAAACTCAAACCCCACCAAAAAAGAAATAATGTTATTTTAATTCAAAATCTTGCTCATTTAATTCATGAATTATTAATTCTAAATTATTTTGAGTTTCCCTATTAGCAATATGGATTTTTTCGAGGTTCTGACGAATCTCTTCCTCCTTTTCCACAACTGGGAAATAATAATTTATATAACTTTCAATAGTAAATGAAGAGATGAAGTCTTTAAAATGATTATTAATTTCATTTTTTATATTAGTTCGTTGTTTGCTCAGTTTTTGTTCGCTTACAATTCCTGAGATGATTGAAATGGCATTTAGTGCTACAGGAAGACCTTGCAAGAATTTGCCGAATTTAGTTACCGCATCTCCCCACTTTATTGCCCCCCATGGTTTAAATTTGATTGGAATTTTAGCAAAGTCACGAACCTTAAGGATAACCTTCGAGATTTCTTTGGCTGATTGGGCTGCAATTTTCTCACCAAATTTTGCTCCTGCTTTTCCCAGAATATTAACAAGTTTTTGCTGGATTTCACCATGAAAATCCAAAGATGATTCAATGCCATGTAAAATATCACTTTGCTCATTGAATAAACTTTCCGTATGTTTTTGTACAATTAAATTTAATTTTTCGTTTAGAATATATCCACCTTTGCCAACCTTCATATCCATAACATTTGATAAACCCTTTAGGTCGGTGACAGCATCTAAGGCGGACAAGATATCTTCTCGAACAATCAGTACTTCTTCTTTAATATTTCTATATTTTGTATTGATATCGCGTTTAAATTTATTTAAATTGGTTTCAATCTCCCAAAGTTGATTTTCACTTAAGTCTATTTGTTTTTTTAGTTCATTACGGATATTCTCAAGTTGTTTAATGGACCGTTGTAAGGTATCTTTTATAACGCTAATGCCTGCTTTATGGATGAATTCATTTTTCGAACTTTTGATCACATTGTCCAATTCGATATCAAGCATTTTTATTCGGGAAAGCCGATAATATTCCTCTTCATTTTGAAGCCAATGTTCTAATCCAAGACCATATGGATCGGCAGCTAAACAAATTACTTTTGGTTCTTCACGTAAAGGGGTTATGCTATTTATGGTATTTATTACCGTCTCTGTCTTAATGCGGCTGCAACGGTCAAAATCATGACTATCATCTAAGTCTGCTACTTCATCCATTTTATTTATAACAAAGATAGTAGCATCGGCCTTATTTAATTTCTCCAACAACCATTTGACTGTTTCATGGTGGCTCTGCTTTAATGGATTAACTGGGTCCACTGTATATAAAATTACATTTGCCTCCGAAATATATTGAATGGTTCGCTCACTGTGAATGACGTTCTCAGAAAACAATCCTGGGGTATCAACAATAATAATATCTTCAATATTTGAAGAATCATCCATAGTCTTATATTTATATAAATGAATTCCGTCAGTAATTGGTTCAGGAGCAACTCTAATATCCAAGTTTTTAGTAAGTGCTGAAATAATCGTAGATTTACCATCAGTAAAGGCTCCAAACATCGCCACAACAAACTTTTCACTCTCAATATTCTTAATGGCGCTATCTATTTTTTCGATAAGCTGAGAAAAATTAATATCATATTTTTCAATTGAAATTAGTTTATCTTTTAATAAATAAAGCTTATCTAATACTTTTTTCTTTTCATTTTGGAATGTCTGAATCATGATTCCTTTCTCCTTACACCTTGGATTGGGAAATACGGGTCTTGCATCTTAAGATAATTAATCAGATTACTAGTGCTTTGAAAAGTGAATTCGTCCTGAGAATCAAAAATAATATGATTTTCATCTATGTCGTTCTCCAATGAATCAAAGTATTTTCCTGTAGAAGAGAATGTACTAAGCATCTTTAAGCGAAAAACAGATGCTGTATTCATTGAAATATTTTCACCGATTAATAAACCGGATTGCAATCCAATATCAAAAAAGGCAAATTCTACTGGCTTTTTAAGTATAGTGGCTACCAAAGCTTTACTAATCTTTACCTTTAAATGATCAAGTTCAGTAATTTTACCATCCATCGCATAACTTAACTTCTCAATCTCATGATTGATGGTCTTAATTCCTGTCACTTGCTTTTTAATACTGCTTTCAAGATTTTTAAGTTCCTTTTCTGTTTTTAAGAGAACCTCTTTTTTTACCTTATTTACTGTATTATTAATCTCATGGTATGCTTTATTTTTAGCTTCCCTTTTCCTTTTGTTTGGATCCCCAAAAAACCAATCCCAAATTTTTTTTACTAAACTAACAACACCCGAAATGATTCCCAGGACTGGATTAGCAACGATGGCAATTATTACTCCACCAATGGACAAACCCACCTCAAGAATTTGTCCTAGTACGTATTTTACATTTACTTCCACATTCTTCAGGATATCTCCTATATTAAAATCACTTTGACCGATTCCACTAAATTTAAACTCTAGGTCCATTCGGTTATGAAGTTGTCTTATTGCATCAGTGATTTCATTTCGCATATTTCCTAATATATTTTTCAATTCAGTAATAATACTTTTTTCGAAGGTTTTCTTTTCATTTGTTAACCTTCTTTTTAGAATCGCTTCATTAGATTTTTGGTCAATTCCTTCGTAAACAATTTTATGTAAATCACTTTTAAAACCTTCTAGCTTTCTATCTATTAAATTTATTATCTCATTACGATATTTGGAAATACACTTTTCTACTTCAACAATGGTAGAAGAAATATGGTTTTTTAGGGCTTTAACGGCAGCATCAAAATCATTTTTTCCTTTTAAAATTCTCTCATTTACCTCTTCAAAAATACCTAAAAATTTATAGGTATTAGATAAAGATATTTCTTCCATACTTGATATAGACAATTCATGAATCATTCTTTCAATTAACAGAAGTTTACTGAAAGAATAGGCTTCTCTTTTGCTTGAAAAGACTTCCATTAATTTTTGTTGATCATTTATCAGATCCTCGCGATTCGGATTTCCCAGGGCTAAAAAGCTGAGATGAGCATTCACTACCAAATTATCTACATAATGATTACCTAATATCCTCCTAAATTTTTGAATAGTCCTAGCTTCTATCTTCTGAATATTAGCATCATATATTTCCTTTTTATATTTATACGTTGATGGCTTTCCCCGTACATTAATGATAGAGTATACCTTGGCCTGATCTTTCAAATACGAGCGGATTTTCTGCAAAGTTTCTTCTTCCGGTTCTTTATTGGTGCCGATTACAAAAAAGACTACATGAGACTTCTCAATCCCTCTTTTTATTTCAGATATGTATTTTTCTTCATTCCCTTCAATTCCTGGTAAATCAAGCAATGTTACATCACCATATTTTTTTTCTCCAAGAGTTTGAGTATAATCCTTTTTTCCATCACCAATTAATTCTCCATTTCCTCTTAAAAGAGCCTCTAGTAAAGTGCTTTTGCCAGCATTTGTTTCCCCAAAAAAGGAAAGGTTGAATCGATTCCAGTCCACATTTTGCATTAGATAGACTAAATTTCCTTGAATTTTATCAATCCCTGTTGATACATCTTGATTAATTGCATTAAGCATTTCTTTTAGTTGTTTATGATTTATTTCATTATTTGCAAGTATTTTGAACTCTTCCAAAGTTTGAAGGGTTTTAGAGACTTCTTTAGTAAATATCTCCGAGTAGGACACTTCAGTAGCGATCATATTCTTCACTCCACATGGGTCTTATGAAATTGTTAACCAAATATTATTTTAATAAGAGGGGAAAGAAAAACCTGTCGAAAATTGTAGAATAGCTGAGAAATTTATTAATACAATACTTTATAGGAGGGGCGAGCGGGACAATTGTAACATTCTAAGCATTGGGGAATAACATGAACGCATGCAATTCTTCTACTAGTTCAAGACGATTAATTACAACTAGAAATAGGGTCAGTCCCCAGGTTCTCTAAAGCGTTACTTGTCTAGGGGACTGACCCAAGGGCTTGAAAAATTTTTAATATTCCGTTATATTTTTATGTTTAACCCTATATTATTCCATATAATGAAGAAACCCCTTTTTACTTAATCAAATAAAGGTGCCAGATCCCCACCGTATTAAAACATTGGAAAAATTTGCTGACAAATCGGTCTTAATTTCTTATCTATATAATGCCCAATGAGATAAACAATCAGAGTATAGATCCTTTTTTATTTAGTGAAGCAATCATAGAATTATTTACAGTAAAAATGTATATACTGGTGGTCGGGTATTATTTGTTACCTAATCTATGGAATTCAATGCTTACTTCAGCTTATCTAACTCTTCATTACTTAACGTGACACCCTTACCCATCTTCTCATGATTTGGCGCCTAGTAACGGATGCGTATTTCGGTTCACGTCCATTACAACTGATTAGATTGAGTTCTTTTGTCCATCCCTTTGAAGATTCAGACAGTATGCCATGTTTTTGGGTTACTTCGTAATTGAATTCTGCCATTTATCCTCACTATCCTTTTAGATTTATTAAATTTTTCCACCTACTCCCTTAAACTTATCTACAAAGGCAGATATTTTCTGAAAAACGCTCTGTTTTTTTGTTAAATACTGAGGATTGAGAGGACTCATTTTAGGAAGAACCTCATTAAGCTCCGTTCCATTTTCACTGGCATATTCTCTTTTTAATGAAGTCAAAATATATCTTTTTGCAGCATCTTCATTCAGATTTTCAGTACTAATCAATTCTTCTGCTTCACGCTTTTGTTCAGTTTGAGCAAATGAGAAAAAAGCGTCAATAATACTTGCTTTATCTTGAATACTATCTAAATCAGCTTGGTTGATAAAATCAACTACCAAGCTTTCTTTTGCACGGTTTCCTACACTAGAACGAATTAATCGGCGAACTTCTTCAACCAAGAATGCTTTATCTTTCACCTTTTTGTTATGCTCAAAAATAAGTTCAAGAATGTAATCTAAGTTGATCTCTTGGGATTTCAGAAGATCTACTTCAAAGACAATATCATCCCAATCAATAGAGGCATTTCCTTTTTCTTTTCCAGTTTTTTCTCGACGAAACCAATCACGAATATCATTATATGAAGAACGATAATCTTGAATAGCTCTTTCTTCTAACACTTGAGTCTCTTGCATAACAGCTATATCTTCATCCGTTACATAGTGAGTAGCCTTAAAGTCTTCTAAAGCTTTAGGGTCAGTCATATCTACTGTTTGTAAAGCTTTTAAAGCTGAATATTCATCATAGTTCTGTAGGATATTTTCAATACGCAAATATTCACCAAATAGTTTAGTAAATTCTTTCTTATCCTTTTCAGTAACAATCTCATCAACATTAGGAAAACGTTCCTTTAATTCTCTGACTACATCTGCATAACCACGACGGGCTTCACCCGTTGCCACATCAGCGAATCCTTCCATATACTCTTTATAACTTTTTTCTAAAACCACATTTTTAGTGTTTTTATCTCCAAAACGAGTAATAGCGTCTATGGTTGCTTGTTCTAAATCTCTAAAAGTAACAATATTCCCAAAAGTTTTAGTGGAATCATAAATACGATTTGTTCTCGAATAAGCTTGCATTAAACCATGATACCTAAGATTTTTATCAACAAATAAAGTATTTAATGTAGGTGCATCAAAACCAGTTAAAAACATTCCAACAACAATTAACAAATCAATCTCTTTGTCTTTTACTCGTTTAGCAAGGTCACGATAATAATTTTGAAACTCTTTACTTTCTACGCCATAGTTGGTTTTAAACATCGCATTGTAGTCTTTGATGGCTGAACTTAAAAACTCTTTTGCACTGCTATCCATAGCTGTTGGTTCAAAAGTTTCATCAAGAATTTCACCTATCGCAGTTTGCGCTTCATTAGCAGCAAAGGAGAAGATTGTAGCAATCTTAAGGGGGTTATTGCTTCCTTGTTGTAATTTATTTAATGATTCATAGTAGAGTTTGGCTGCATCGACACTGCTCACAGCAAACATGGCATTAAATCCTTTTCCATTCGCGTTTAGACGATGGGTTTTTACTCTGAAATTATTAAGAATATATTGAGAAATTTCTTTGATGCGTTCAGGATGTAGTAGTGCTTCTTTATTTTCTGCTGCCGATAGCTTTTTCTCGTCCTGTTCTTTTTCGATCGTTTTGAACTTGGGACGTACATCGTTATAATCTACTTTGAACTTTAAAACCTTTTCATCTCTAATGGCATCCGTAATGACATAAGAGTGTACCTCTCGACCAAAGACAGAAGCAGTCGTTTCAGAACCAAGCGCATTCTCCGGGAAAATAGGTGTGCCTGTAAATCCAAATTGATAGAACTTCTTAAACTTTTTTTTGATATTTTTTTGAGCTTCACCAAATTGTGAACGGTGAGCTTCATCAAAAATAAATACCACTTGCTTATTATATATAGGTAACTCTGTTTCGCTTTTCATTAGGTTATTAAGTTTTTGAATCGTCGTCACAATAATTTTATTATCATCTTTTTCGATGTTACGCTTTAATCCTGCGGTACTTTCTGAACCATTAACACTATCAGGAGAAAAACGCTGATACTCTTTCATCGTCTGAAAATCCAGGTCTTTCCGATCTACAACAAAAAAAACTTTATCGATAAAATCCAGTTCAGTAGCCAAGCGTGCTGCTTTAAAACTCGTAAGCGTTTTTCCCGAACCTGTTGTATGCCAAATATATCCGCCGCTTTCAATGGTACTCCATTTTTTTGCTTGGTATGCACTTTTAATTTTCCATAATATTCTTTCTGCCGCGGCAATTTGATAAGGTCGCATAACCAGCAGGTTGTCGCTCACATCAAATACGGAATATTTCAGTAGCACATTCAATAAAGTATCTTTCTGAAAGAATGTAGCCGTGAAATCCTTTATATCTTTAATTAGGATATTATCCGCTTTGGCCCAATTCATAGTGAAGTCATAACTGTTCTTATCACGTTTCGTCGTATTTGCAAAATAACGACTATCTGTACCATTAGAAATCACGAAAATCTGTAAATACTTAAATAGAGAGTTCTCAGAATTGAAACTCTCTTTACTGTATCGATGAACTTGGTTAAAGGCTTCGCGAATCGCAATCCCTCGCTTTTTGAGCTCCACTTGTACTAGAGGTAAGCCATTGACTAAGATGGTAACATCATATCGATTCGCATGCGTTCCTTTTTGTTCAAATTGCGAAATAACCTGCACTTTATTATTGGCAATATTTTTTTTATCTACTAGGTAGATGTTCTGAATATGCCCATCATCAAAAACAAAGTCATAAATATAATTGTTATGAATTTTCCGGGTTTTATCTATGTGGTTGTCACTCGGTTTATCTAAAAATTGCTCACAAAATCTAAACCATTCAGCATCTGAAAATTGCACATGATTAAGATTTTGCAGCTGCACACGAGCATTAGCAAGCATCTGCTCAGGAGAGATTAAATTAGGCAAATGCTCATAGCCAAGATTAATTAAATCTTGAATGAGTTCTCGTTCTAAATTAGCTTCCGTTTGATAGCCAACCCCTTGTTCAGCTATCTTGGTATACTTATCTAAAACTATATAGTTGTTTGATTCTGCGATGGGTTTGTGGTCGCTCACTATAAATCCCCCCTTAATTATTCTCTTTTTTAAATCTATATATTTCACAGATTTCACCGATAAGATGTTTTAATACATTTTTGTCATCATTTGTCAGTACAACAATTTCTTCAGCTGAATGCTTTGAATGACTGGATAAATTTAGAATTCTTTCTTCATATGCATCCCGACTTCCTTTAACAGGTAATAATAATTCCCCCCAATTAAGATAACCTAAAAAAGTGGAGGTTTTCTCCAAAATATTTCGAAGGAAGCTAAAATGATATTTATGCACTTGTTCAGAATCAATAGCTTTTTCAATTTCTTTTATTAGAAAGAGATGATAAGAGAACGGCGAATCATTAGGCTGCTTTATTAGTCCGTAAGTTCCCTCTTCTTGCTTTTCTAGTCTATACTTTTTAAAGTGTTTATCTCTGTTGTAACCTGTACTTTTATTAGAATTATTAAATTCATTACATAGCACATTATAAAAAAGAGGATTATGTGTGGTTATAATGAATTGGAGGTCTGTTAATGCACTTTTTTTTATTAATTGTGCTAAATTTACTGCTATTTCAATCAAGTGGTTATCGTCTAATGAACTTACAGGGTCATCTATAAATACATATTCAAGCTGATCAAATTGATCTGTTTCTCTATCACTTGATTCAGCTACATTTAATACCTCAATAACTTGTTCAAGTAGAGAATAAAAAACACACCATACAAAGTTACTCTCTTCACCTTTTGAGATTTTAATGTTATCTGAACGTTCATCATTACCACGTTCATATGAAAAGGTTATTTCTGTAAAAGCTCCTACTGTCACATTATTACCATTTTTATCTTTAGTAGAATATTCTTCATTAAAGTGTGGAGTTAATTTTTCATCGGTATAGTGTTGAAAATTAGTAATTATATTTCTATCTTGTCCTTGCTCTTCAAAAATCCATTTTGTAAATGAGTTAGAATGGATTTTAAGTTTTGGTTCAGCATCAAACTCCAAATCATTATCCCAATAAAACAAATCTTCTGTAAACGCATTGTAATAAAGTATTTTTTTACTAATTACTTCTAATTCCTCTAATTCCATATCACCATTTACATCGGGTGACACTAAGGATTTAAATTCCCTTGATAGCCTAGTTTTACCGGTTCCATTAAAAGCGTAAATCAGCTGAACTTTTTTATTATTATCTTTTAACTGATTTGCAATTTCATTTAAACTCTTCCCCATACTATTATTCTACCTCACTTTTGGAAAATGAAAGAAGCATATTACGATAATATTCGTATTGTTCTTGACGCAACTCTATTTCACGAAGTAAATCCTCAGTAATTGAGTTAGTTAAAGCATCGAATTTGTCAAGGATAGAGACGATACGTTCTTGTTCCGCAAGTGTAGGAAACGGTAATAGTAATCTTTCAAAAGTTGAAAGATTGATATTTTCTTGCGCACTACCAGTGCTTTTTGACCGAAGTTTCGATTTATACGAAGTCAAAAGATATTCAACATAGCTTGAACTTGTTTTTTTAGGATTAGCAACAAAACCTATAATACTATCTGGAAAGCATGAATCAAAACCAAGAATAGCAGTTTCAGCAATATTTGCAGCTATCGTTATGCAAAGTGTCCCTTTTGGCCACAACTTACTCTGCTCTAGTCCAAATTCACTATAAGTTTGTGTGAATTCTCTAATGATATGTGGAGCATTTCGGACATCTCCCGTTTGAATGAATGGAATGTTTCCACCATATAACTTAGAATCATTTCTTGGACGGTGTTTTGATTTTCCGCGTCCAAATTCAAGAGCAACTTCCCTCAACGTCTTCCACTCAACTTCACCCTCGTCAAAAGTCAACAACTGATCACGGTAATAGTTATATTGCTTTTTACGAGCTGTAAGCTCTGCTGTAAGCTCTGCTATAAGCTCTGCTGTAAGCTCTGTGAAGGTGTCCAAAATACGGACGATTTCTTCTTGGACTTTAAGTGGAGGGATGGGGAAAGGGAATGCTTCAAGCATTGGCTTTCTAATAGAAATAGAAGTTGCACCTACACTTCTCGTCAAAATGTATTGTTTGAAACTTTCAGACATTACGTAATACAAATATTTAGCATTTACTTTATTTGAAAGCAAATGAATTCTATATGCCCGTTGATGTAAAGCATATTTCCCTTGTACGAAATGAAAAATATCACCAATTCCACCTTCGCCAGGTACTACAATTGCAGTTTCATCATACTCAAAAGTATTTGATTTCAATATATTTTTTGATCGAACATAGAACGGGTAAGTCCCAATTTCATCTTCATCTTGACGGTTTGAGCTACCTGTTCCTATTTCCGCAACTTCCCCTAGAGTCTTCCACTCCACCTTAACCCCATCAAGTTGTTTCTCCATAAAGTTCGGCTTAATCATGATTCAATCACCTCAATAATGTCATCAATTTCAGCACGAAGTTGGTCTATCTTTGCTACGGTCGTTTTTATTTCTGCATTAAGCTCATTTATATTAATGACTTCCCTTATATCTTTTCTTACCACGTAGGTGTTCACAGATAGGTTGTAATCTTTTTCAACGATTTCAGCATAATCAACAGATCTTGCAACATGATCAATATCTTCTTTACTGTCAAACATTCTCATTATCTGCTCAATGTGTTCATCTGTTAGTATGTTATTATTCGTTTCTTTTTTGTAGAAATCTACTCCACTTACATCAATAAATTGAGTTTTATTATCGGTTTTATGCTTAGAAAGAACCAAGATATTAACCGCTATTGAAGTTCCATAAAAAAGGTTAGGTGCTAATGAAATAACCGTTTCAACAAAGTTATTATCAATTAGATATTTTCTAATTTTTTGCTCTGCACCACCACGGTAGAAAATACCAGGGAAACAAACAATAGCAGCACGACCTTTACTTGAAAGGTAACTAAGCGAATGAAGTACAAAGGCAAAATCGGCTTTAGATTTTGGTGCTAATACACCTGCAGGAGCAAATCTTTCATCATTAATAAGCGTTGGATCATCACTACCAATCCAATGTACGGAATAAGGTGGATTAGAAACAATGGCATCGAATGGTTTTTCGTCACCAAAGTAAGGATCTCGAAGCGTATTTCCTAAAGCAATATAAAATTTATCGTAATTTATGTTGTGTAAAAACATATTCATACGAGCAAGGTTATAAGTAGTATGGTTAATCTCCTGTCCATAAAAACCATCTTCGATAATATGAGCATCAAACTGTTTCTTTGCTTGTAATAGCAATGAACCTGAACCGGCTGCAGGGTCATATATCTTATTAATGGTTGTTTGCTTGTGTATGGCTAATTGAGCAATAAGCTTAGACACACTCTGCGGTGTGAAGAATTCTCCTCCAGATTTACCAGCATTGGCAGCATAATTAGAGATTAGAAACTCATAGGCATCACCAAAAAGGTCAATTTGGCTATCTTCAAAACCTTTAAAATTAAGCCCTTCAACTCCTTTAATGACAGCAGCTAGACGACTGTTTTTATCCTTAACAGTATTTCCTAATCTATTGCTTGTCGTGTCAAAATCAGCAAATAATCCTTTAATGTCTAGTTCAGATGGATAACCATTTGCTGAATTTTCAATAGCAGAAAATATAGCAGCTAAATCAGTATTCAAACTTTCATTTGTGTTCGCGGTTTTCGCAATATTAGCAAATAGCTGACTCGGATATATGAAGTAACCTTTTGTTTTAATGGCATCCTCTTTTATTTCTATCGTTATAATATCATCAGGAAGTTCTGCATATTTGATGCTTTCGTCTCCCGCTTCAATATAGCTAGAAAAATTTTCGCTAATGAAACGATAAAATAGCGTTCCTAAAACGTATTGTTTAAAATCCCATCCATCTACTGAGCCACGGACATCATTGGCTATTTTCCAGATTTGAGATTGTAATTCGGCACGTTGTGCTGCACTTGACATTTGTGTACCTCCAATTTTTCTTCTTATACATTGATTATAAAAGCACTTCCAAATAAGTTTGAATCTTTGCTTCCACCTTTAGCTTCTTTCCATATTCACAGAGTAATGCAATGTTCTTGTCTTTTCTTCTAATATACCTTTTAAAAGCATCTGTGATGATCTGTATATCCGTTTTATTATGCTTTCGCAAGATATCGCATAATGTCCTTTCCATGTTATAAGCTCTCACTGTATTCCCTGTAGGTGTTTTTACTTTTACAACTCCAAGCTCATACAATTCCATAATGACACGATTGCACTTCACGTTTTCGCTTTTTACGGTTGAAGTATTGTAATTATGAGGAAAGGTCATTTGAAATTTTGCTGGCGTACTGTCGGTTAAATCAAATAAATAAAGTGCAGTAGCACCAGAAAATATCCCTCGTTTATAACGAACTTGAAGATTATACATTTCATCTTCCAATGATCCAACCAGTTGATATACGCCTCGTCCTGTCCGTTCTAACAAACCTGTATCCATCATATATTTGAGATTGCCGCGTGAAATTCCTGCTTTTGTTACTTCGGCAGCAGTAATGACACCATTATTATTTTTGATCATTTCCATAATGAACTCAGTACTTGCCATAACACACACCTTCTCTCAAAAATAAAAAAAGACTCTACGCATATAATTATGACCCACTTATGCGTAAAAGTCAAAAAGTAATTACTAAAATTTCCTGTTCTAAACTTTAAAAGCGAAAAGGTTGCCCACAAGCCATACATAATTGCTATACATACATCTTTTAAAACAAAATAAAAACAACCTACAATCAGTAGCTTGTTCATTTTCTATATCCTCTTATTCTTTTCTCTAATAAACTTCATGACTATTTTTCGTTAAATAACCATGAACAAAAAAGCCTTTGAACAAGTTTATTTACATAGCGAAAATACTATGGATCCCGAACCTGCCCAAAGGCTTTAATTTGTCGAATACCTCAGACTCCTTGTTTAGTCAAAAAATTATTATTAAACTATATCAAGTTATTTTTCATAAATAAATATTTTATAACCAATATCACTTATTTAATTTATATTTTTGATTCTCCTCTTTGCACGTATGAGACTACTTTTACTAATCCCTGTAAATTCCTCTACTTGCTTATATTAATGGGATTCTAATAAAGTCAATGCATGCGAAATCTGCTTCTTGCTAAACTTTCTAGGTCTTCCTTCTCTAAAGTCTTCTTTTTGTTTCGCAATCGCTTTCCCCTCTTGTGTCCCGTTCAACGATCATGTCCCTTTCAAATTCAGCAAAAGCACTCAATATTAAATATTAAACGTCCTGTTGGCGTGTCTTCCACTAAGCCATATTTAAAATATGTACTTTAACCCCTTTTTCAAAAAGTATCTTAATAGTTTTTATAGCATCAACTGTAGATCGAGCATACATATCTAATTTTGTAACGACTAGTATATCGCCAGGTTGCAAGACAGTTAAAATTTCTTGAAACTTTGGACGTTCAGCTTCTGTCCCAGTAAATTTCTCCGAAAATACTTTTTCACAACCCTCGTTTTTAAGTGCTCGACGTTGTGTTTCTAAATCTTGGTTAAGTATACTGACCCTTGCATATCCGTATTTAATAGAATTCCTCTCCTTATTTTCGGTTATATGTTTTTATACCATTATATAAATTGATCTTATTGCCTATCATAAAAAAGCGTCAAAACTTTTAGTTTATGACACTTTCGGTGGATATCCTTATTCTTTCATCCGTGTTTCCATTCGGCCAACTAGTACTAGCGGCACTATCAATAGATCAAAGAGAAATTAATAAGATAGTTAAAAGGCTATAGTTTATAAAAATCGATTAAATACAAATTGTACTAAATTGGAATAATCAACATGTTTTTTATTAAAATTCGACTTTTCCCTAGGTGATTTGTCCAATTTCAGGTACTTTTTTCCTCAAATCTCTTTTTTGTCCTTTTGATTAATCTTACAATCTTCAATAAATTTGTCTTGTAAGTTATTAAAGGAGGAAAAAAAGAAAATGTATAAAAACAATAAAGGTGTATGGATAAAGGAATACCAGGAGACATTAGGGGAGAATTTAATGAAGGAGAAATTTCAAATTGAATTTAAAGACAACCATTATTTACATAAGACAATATCCTTAGATCTCATCAATAAGCCGGTTCAAAATATGGGCCGCATGTGGATTTTCGTTGTAAAAAGTGATGATTATGTTGCTAATCGTAGAATTTATGGTGAAGTAGTAAGGGAAATACATGATAGGATTGTTCCATTCTTACAAAAAGAATATAATTATGAACCACAAGCTTGTTTAATTGACTCTGAACATAAAGTGTACTAATGATAGATCTTTTTGGGCAGCTGGATCTCACTGGCTGCTTTGTATTCCAAAAGTAAAAAGGTTCTTGTAAGAAAGGCTATAAACGCCTTTCTTACGTCAGGCAATCACTTTTCACAATAATCTCTTACAGATGGCTTATTTAGTTCATACCTTGGGGTTAATTGGGATGATTCTTTCCAATTCGCACAATAGTCACACATCAGCTTCACCCTTTTTTCACTTCCTTGGGTTGTTTTACAAGTATTACTTAGCACGCTCACGACGTGTATCAAGGTTCCCTCGCTTCTCTTCTGGGACAAATGCGTAAATAGCTTCAATCTCTTTTTCTTCCGTTATCAGCTTCCCTACTTAATTAATACACCCCCCTCTCCCACGGGGGTAATTTGGCCTTTCTTTTGTTTTGGATATTAAATCATTACGCACCTGATTATTATCAAAAAAACTTCTCCCACACTACAATAGTCGATCTTAGTGCCTTGCGATAACTAGTGAAAAACAATTACAAATCTTATCTTTCAACAAAAAACACTTACAAACATAGATATATCAACATTTATAAGTGTCTAATCTTAATGAAATCGCATTGGGGGTCGAGCACTAGAATTCAAAATAAAATCCTTGTACGACCGATAGCGTGATTGACCATAAAAAACAGGTTCCGTAATTCTCATTGATACAATTTCCAAAACATTCAGTAACCTATAATAATGACATCCGTATCCTTTATCTGTCAGACAAATTTGCTGTCATGATTCGGAATAATATCGACATCTCCTTCGAACCGTTTAAGATGGGCTGACCTATTTTTTTCGCTAAATATCCTTTGTTCAACCTATCCCCTGTCCAAATACACGATTGACTCATAAGGTCTCAACGTTATTTTATACAATCTCTTTGATGAATCAGCATAATTTGATAGTAGGATTTGCGGGTTTTCTACACCTTCTACTTGCAGTTCGACTGAAACTTCTTTAGCATAAAAGTTATTCACCACGATTAATTTTTCATTTTTCCATTCTCGTGTATAGGCAAAGATTTGGGGGTCATTTGCTAGTAGCAGATGATAGTCCCCATAAGTTATGATGTCATATGTTTTACGTAGCTTAATTAGTTTTTGATAATGACTGAAGATCGAATTGGGGTCATTCATTGCATTTTCAGCGTTAATTTCATTGTAATTTCGGGCTGGTTCGATCCACGGTACACCTGTTGTAAATCCAGCATTTTTTTCACTGGACCACTGCATAGGTGTTCTGGCATTATCACGTGATTTTTGCTGGAGTATGGCGATTATTTCTTGCTCTGATTTTCCCTTTTGCTTTAGAATCTCATGTGTATTCAAAGATTCCACATCACGGTATTGACTAATCGAGGTAAACTCAGGGTTTGTCATCCCGATTTCTTCACCTTGGTAAATATATGGGGTTCCCTGCATCATATGGATTGTGGTTGCAAGCATTTTTGCTGATTCCTTATGATATGTTTGATGATCGCCAAATCGAGATACAGCACGTGGCTGATGATGATTGCACCAAAACAGGGCATTCCATCCTCCTCCATCATGCATACCAATCTGCCAATCGGAGAGGATTTTTTTTAATTCAATAAAGTCAAATGGTGCCTTTGTCCATTTATCCCCATTTGGATAATCTACCTTGAGGTGATGAAATTGAAAGGTCATATCCAATTCTTTTCGTTCCGGTTTTGTATAAAGGATGCAATTTTCTATTGTCGTCGAAGACATTTCCCCAACCGTCATCATGTTATTAGGCGCAAAAACGGCTTGGTTGATTTCATGTAAATATTCATGGACTCGTGGACCATCGGTATAGAACCTTCTGCCATCACCGTTATGATCATTTGGGAAATGCTGATCCTTTGAGATTAAATTGATCACATCAAGGCGAAATCCATCAATTCCTTTCTCTGCCCAGAAGCGAATCATCTCAACCAATTTCTCTCTAACCTCATTGTTTTCCCAGTTAAGATCTGCCTGTGTTACATCAAATAAATGCAAATAATATTGACCCGTTTTCTCGTCATATTGCCAAGCTGGACCTCCAAATTTTGATTCCCAGTTTGTAGGCTCCTTTCCATCAACAGCATCATTCCATATATAAAAATCACGGTACATATTTGTTATGGATGACGATGCTTGTTTGAACCATTCATGTTCCGTCGATGTATGATTAATGACTAGGTCCATAATTAGCTTTATACCGCGTTTATGAGTTTCATCCAATAATTGCTCGAAATCAGCCATTGTCCCATACATTGGTTCAATAGAGTAATAATCACTAATATCATATCCATTATCTTTTTGCGGTGATTGATAAATAGGTGTTAACCAAATTACGTCCACGCCTAGTTTTTTGAGATAATCTAGCTTTTGGATAATTCCCTGTATATCACCAATACCATTTCCGGTTGTGTCATTAAAACTTTTTGGATAAATTTGATACACGGTTGACTTTTTCCACCAAGCTTCACTCATTACTTTCACTCCCAGGCATTGATAACCTCCGTTTTGCAATAAAATACGTAACGATAAACGGAAAGACAATGACGATAAGCATGCCAATTAAAAACGATACCCAATTAGACGCTACAATCGATAATATCGCCGGAATGCCTCCAACACCGATTGATGTCGCTTTTACGCCTTGTAATGTGATAAAAGCCCCAGCAATCGCAGTACCAGTGATTGCCGCAAAGAACGGATATCGATACCGCAAGTTTACCCCAAACATTGCAGGCTCCGTAATTCCGAGCCAGGCAGAAATACCCGATGTTCCTGCCAACCCTTTTAACTTTTCATCTTTTGCAACTAGCATCATGGCAAATACTGCTGCACCTTGGGCAATGTTAGATAAAGCAACAATGGGCCACAAGAAGGTCGTTCCCGTACTACCGATCAGTTGCAGATCTATCGCCAAAAACGTATGATGCATACCGGTTATGACGAGTGGAGCATATATTGCACCATATACTAGTCCTCCGATGACTGGTACTACATCAAAGACGTATACTAGTCCTTCTGTAATCCAATTTCCGATTTTAAATGTAACAGGACCGATTAAAACAAATGCCAAAAAGCCCGTTACCAATAACGCAACTGGTGCAACCACCAATAATTGAAGTGAATCAATGACACGTTTCCTAAGGAAGATTTCTATTTTAGCTAGTACCCATGAAGCAAATAGTACTGGAAGTACTTGTCCTTGATACCCAACTTTATTTATTTCCAACCCAAAGATATTCCAAGTAGGGATTTTACCTTCCGTAACTGCTGAGCCATATCCCCATGCATTCATTAAGTCTGGATGGACAAGAATTAAGCCAAGGACAACACCAAGTAATTCATGCCCCCAAACCTCTTAACGGCTGACCAGCCAATTAATGCAGGTAAGAATGTGAAGGCTGTATTCGCAATGATATTAATCATATCCGCAATACCAGCCCATTGTGGGTATGTCTCGATAAGTGCTGGTGCACCTTTCCCAAAGATTCCTGGATTCGCTAATATATTATTAATACCCATTAATAAACCAGCAGTTACAATCGCCGGTAAAATCGGAATAAAGATATCCGCCAATACTTTTATTGCTTTTTGCAGTGGATTTAGTTTTTCTCCGCCCGCTGCTTTAACATCCTCTTTCGATGCTTCAGCAATACCCGTCTCGTGAACCATTGCTTTATAAACCTTATCAACAGTACCTTGGCCAATCACAATTTGATATTGGCCATTTGCCGAAAACGTTCCTTTTACGATTCCCATATTATCTAGGGCTACTTTGTTAACCTTATCTTCATCCTTTAGTGCAAAACGCAGACGGGTCACACAATGGGTGGCTGCATTTATATTCTCTACGCCGCCGACTGCAGCTACAATTTCCTCTGCCTCTTTACCATACTGCACCCCATTTGTGGATGTAGTCATTTGTTCATTATTTTTATGCTCAGCCTTTCCTTTTGGCGCTGTTCCCAAAAGAACGGAGTCTACTGCAATAACATCTTTCTCCTTCGTTTTATGTAATTCTTCGAACTGGTCTCCGTTTATAACAATAATTGGAGTGACATGATTTTTCGCTTTTTCCTTAATAAAATCCAAGTCAAAAGTGACTAATGGGTCTCCGGCTTTTACCTTATCCCCTGACTTAACATGTGCTTCAAAACCTTCTCCATTAAGGGAGACGGTCTCTAGACCAATATGTATTAATAATTCAAGTCCCGAATGGCTAATAAGCCCAATGGCGTGCTTAGTTGGAAAAATTTGAATGACCTCTCCATCAAATGGAGCGACCACCTTCCCATCCGTAGGTTCAATCGCAATGCCATCTCCCATCATTTTTTGAGCAAATGTCGGGTCTGGAACATCTTCTAAAGCCACTACATTACCACTTACGGGAGCATAGATTAAAATCTGATTGGCTTCTCCATTAGTTGTCATTCAATGTGACCCCTTTCATTTAAATCCTCGCTTGTCAAAACAGCATTCAAATCAATAGTCTTAATATACGTTTCCCATAAAACTATGGGTCAAAACAAAATATACAACCGTTCTACCTTCAGACAACAAATCTCCCTTTTCAATATCGAAAAGGGAGATCTCTTAAACTGCTATATGACAAATTGCATATTATACAATTGTGCATATGTCCTATCTAATGAGAGTAATTCCTCATGTGTTCCTTCTTCTGAGATCCCGTCATCAGTCAACACAATAATCCGCTCGGCATTTCTAATCGTCGATAATCGATGGGCAATGACTATTGTCGTACGATTTTTCGCTAAAGCTTCCAGTGAATCTTTGACGATTTTTTCGCTTTCATTATCGAGAGCGCTAGTTGCTTCGTCAAAGATCAATACTGGTGGATTTTTTAGGAAGACGCGTGCAATGCTTAATCGTTGTTTTTGCCCTCCGGATAATTTGACACCACGTTGGCCAATATCGGTTTCATATCCGTTTGGCAAAGCAATAATAAAGTCGTGTGCATTAGCATTTTTCGCAGCCTCAATGATTTCTTCGTTTGTTGCCTCAGGTTTTCCGTAACGAATATTTTCAAGAACCGTTCCTGCAAACAAATACACGTCTTGCTGAACAATTCCGATATTCCGTCTTAGAGAATGCAAGCTGATATCCTTAACGTTCACGCCATCTATTAGTATTTCTCCTTCATTAACATCATAAAAGCGTGGTATGAGTGAACATAAGGTTGTTTTACCGATTCCTGATGGTCCCACCAATGCAATATAATCTCCAGAATTAATGTCCAATGAAATGTTATTTAAAACACTTTGATTGTTTCCGTTGTAACTGAAACCGACATTTTTAAACTTTACATCGCCTTGTACATTCTTCAATTCCATTGCATTTGAAGAGTCTTTGATAGACGGTTCTATTTCTAACATTTCCATAAAACGATCAAATCCAGTAATTCCATCTTGAAACTGCGTCGTCACATGAGTTAATTTTTGAATTGGCTCAATCAAGTACGCAATATATAACAAAAATGTAATCATATCGGCCAAGTCTAATGAAGCATGAACTATATTGATGCTACCAAAAACAATCACCGTTATTGTAATGAGCTGAATGAAAGTATCCATTCTCGTATAAAAATACGCTTCACTTTTATAGCCGTTCTTTCTGCTTTCTAAAAAGCGATTGTTTTCGTAATTGAATTTTTCTACTTCAAAGTTTTCATTCCCAAATGACTGAACTACCCTAATGCCTGAAAGATTATCTTCCACTTGGGCATTAATATCAGCAATTCGATCTTTATTTCTTCTTAGCGCAATGTTTAGCTTTTTATTAAAGTAAAGCGCAAACACTGCCATGAATGGCAAAAAGCAAAAGATGGCTAATGTCAATTTAGCGTTGATGAAAAATAGGATAACAAATGAACCGACAAATTTAATAAAATATTTCATATAATCCTCAGGACCATGGTGATACAACTCAGATAGCAAAAACAAATCATTTGTTACTCTAGACATTAATTGTCCTATTTTTTGCGTGTCATAAAAGTTGAATGATAGTTTTTGATAATGCTCAAATAATTCTCTCCGCATATCACTTTCCATCATCGCGCCCATTTTATGACCGTGATAATCCACGACAAATTGACAAAGATTTTGTAGGACCACCAAAACGAGCATAATCCCGCAGACGATATAAATTTGGTTTAGTGCATTTGAAAGATCATTTGTTAAAATATTTTTCGTAATGTACCTTGTTAACAAAGGATACAACAGTGCAATGGCTGAACCAACTAAGGCACACGCCATTACAGTGTAAAACAGCCTCAAATACGGTTTGTAATACGATAAAAACTTCTTAATTCGATTATTCACAAGTTTACCCCTCTAATGTTAGATTTCCAGAATACGAATCTACACATAAGGGGAACACATTAATGTTTAATTTAGTGTTACACCCCTATATGTTTGTACAAAAGTTGTTTGTTTTCTCATTGTTATTTCCTCCTTCTAGTTCAATGGATAAATTATACAAAATAAACCAAATATTTAAAAGATAAAAAACACCTTAATCCATTTTCTCCACAGAAAAATCCTTGTTACCATGAAAATAAATTTAAATATCAACATAAAGAGAAAGTGTCCTCTAACTAGCAGTATTATTGGAATCCTTTATATGCAACTATACTTTAGTGTTATTATATTTTGTCCTTTTAAAAAAATTAGCCACTAATTTATTGCTACTACCATGCAGCTGGAAGACAATGTATAACTGATAAAGCTAAAATGTATAACATCTAATAAATTTTAAAAAAAGGATTTTATTTGCTTTTAAAGAATATATAAAAAGTGTTGTTACTTCTAAACAAAAGAGGTGGAAAAATGTCGATAGATATCAAAACATTATTTTTAATCGATCAAAAAGATGGTTTGAATGAGGAATTTAGTAAATTAGTTTCTATGATGAATTATACAAGAGTTATGACGCTTGAAGAAGTAAAGAAATTAACTGTGGAAGAGTTGGATTTCCTTTATGATAAGGGTGATGGCAATTCAGTTGGAATGTTGCTTTCACACATGGCGGCCGTGGAAAAAGCATATCAAATCGAAACTTTTCAAAATCGCGAATTGACTGAAGAAGAAATTAATGACTTGAATCCTGCATTGGAATTAGGAAATAAGGCACGTGAACAAATTAAAGGCCATAGTATAGAAATTTATTTAGAAGAATTGGCTAATATTCGACATCAGACAATCGAAACCTTTAAAACACTTCCAGATGAATGGTTATTTCTACAAACTCCATTTTGGTTTGATGAGTCAGCCAACAATTATTTCAAATGGTTTCATGTATTCGAGGATGAATTGAATCATAGAGGCCAAATAAGAATTATCAAAAAGATGATGGCAAAACAGTTGCACGTTTAATATAGATCAGCCAAAGTCCCCCACTTCTATTAGTGGGGTTTTTACATGATTATCGCAACATATTCATTCATTTATCTTTCTTCTTTTTCCATAAAAATGTCCTTTACAAGCTGTTTACTGTCAACCTTCCATCCGTTACTAGGTGAAAAACGAATTAAATATATAGATCCTTTATAAATATGACGTTTTGAATGTTCATCAATCCATTCAATATCAACGGGAACATTAAGATATAGTTGGTCATCTTTAAAAGGAGGGACGATTATTTGTCTAGCTTTGATGTTATCTACGTGTTGAAATTGTTTATTCCAGTTCAATTTTTGCACTGAAATGACCGAGACAATTCGCTTATCTTTTTGTTTAATTCCAGCTACATAAGCTTCAATAAGATCAAATGGTTCTACACTATTCAAATACTCATTCAATGTACCAGCTGATTTCAAAATCATGAGCTTATGAGAAAGATCTTCTGATTTACTTCGATGCGTTGTGCTCCCATTAAAGTGAACGCAAAAATGACCTCGAAAATCATTGTCCAGCTTCCCAGCACCATGTGGCATCCCATGCATTGAAGCTGCTATCCATTGATCTTTATGAATGACAATGATCGCCCTTCTCTTCCAACTCCATTTTCCGTTATAAATATCTTTCATAATTTTCGTATCCTTTGATGTCAATGGCTGAACGTCGGCATGTCCGCTTCCTGCTCTTCTTTGTACGTCAAACCTCTTTCCGGTTTCCACATCCAAGATCGTAAACTTGCTATATTTCGGCAATATTCCATTGACTTCATCCCACGGAAGCAAATCTACCCAAATTCCGATTCCCTCATCTTTAGCCGATGCAGCTTTCCCATTAAAAAATACGACAGAAGTTAGTAAAAAAAGCATAAATATATAACGCATCTAAACACTCATTTCTTAATTGTTAAAAAAAGCTTTCCAAAAATGAGTCGAACCTATTCATGATTTATTCTGAAAAAATAGGGAAAAGTAACACGAGAATCTATAGGGGGTAACATCAAATGGGAGCAATCGAACGAAACGGATATATATTTGAGCCAGAATACAGTGTTATTGAGCAAAATGGCGCCGTCCATGTCTTTCATCATGGTGAGTTTATAGAAGAAGTTAGATTTTCGTTCCAAGGTGAATATCCAGAAATGGATCAAATCGAACAACTTGTTGCTGATTACTGTAGAATAAATGGAATTTAATAACTGCACCAAAATTGCTAGTGTTCACTAGCAATTTTGCTGTAGTTGGGAAAACTGGTGCTAGCTAATTAAGGACCAAAAGAAACAACATAACTGATCATAATAAGCATAAAGGCAAAAACGGAAATCGTACAAATACACACTAGATTCAGAAGGATAAAAAGAATTTTCTTTTTACCTTTTATGAAAAATGAATATATAAAACCAAATGTAGGATTCAAAAGTAATAAGAAGAGAAAGGTAATGATTACTACTCTTTTTATATTAAATACGATGTTTGAATCGGACTCTGGTACTATAAATAATATTAGTAATAAAATAAACACTGCGATTGTTGTGATTAAGGAAGTTAGCGCTACTTTAGGAGGGTTTCGGAAAAACTTCTTCATATAAATCCCCTTTTATTAGTTATTTATCAATACTATTCGTTATCTAAAAATAACCCCCTTCTTATAAGCTATTGTTTTTCGACAAAGTGTTCAGTAGTCTTAGGCAAATGATTAATTCCCATTCTCAAATATCTTGGATATAACTCCACATCTATAAGATCATTGATAGGCGTCCATTTATAGATCGACCGCTCCTCTTCAAGTCCAAAAAAAGGCTCTTTGCTAAACAAAGAATGATCGTTTGCGGTGATCATATAATAAAATCCAATTTCATGGTAATCATTACCACCATATTTGAAAAAGTTTTCCCCAACCCATACCAATCTATTAATATGTATATTAACTCCTAGTTCCTCTAGGAACTCCCTCTTCATACTTATTTGTGACTCTTCCAGCAAAGCGACTCTACCTCCTGGAAGTGACCAATTTTCCTCATTTACGTCTCTATGAAGGAGAACATGTCCATTTTCTATCCATATTCCTGCAACTCGATAGTTAAATATAGCTGTTTCTGTTTTAAAAACTGCATCCAATATCATACAATCCTTTCTATCCTCTATTTTGTGAATGTTCCTTTATAATGTCCAATACCTTCTCCCATAATATCTTCATTTCATCTCTAACCTTCTCATCAGAAAGATGTTCTTGGTGAAAACTAATCGTTGTTTTATTTTCCTCTTTCGGCAAGATACGAATTTGAACTGTTGAAGGCCTTGTCCATTCTTCCCTTTGCCAAGTAAGTCGGATTTGTTGTAAAGGCTTAATTACACGGATTTCCCCACTACCCGTATCTGCACTGTATTTTTCACCTTTTTGTAATGGAAAACTCGTAAAGTCTCCTAACCATAATTTTAAGCCTGCATTTGACGTTACAAGCTTCCACGCTTTATTTTGGGAGATTGGAAATGTTCTTCTAACTCCTATTTGGAATCCCACTGTTTTTGTTTGTCCCACTACTTCATGTTCCACATAACCATCTCCATATTTTTTAATTAGACATTATAGACCAAGGCTTCCAAGATACTTGAAATCAAGCTGCAAATTATTTTTTTTCTGTTCTTTAATCATTGTTTTCAGTTACTAAATAGTGTGGTTGTATAGGATTTAACAAACTAACGGGAGAATGTTCTTAGGATCCGCTTTCTCAGAAAAGTTCTTCGTACCATGGATAATCCAAATGGACTTTGACTATTTTCTTACTAGTAAAGCTTTTTAATTTAACTTGATCATTTGAACTACAGAAAAATAATATAGTGAATAAAATAAGGAACGAGATTGTAAATATATTTATAAAACCACTTCATAATTTAAAACTTTTAAAAATTCAATAAATATTGTACACATGAATGGTATCATAAGTTAGAGATTGTAAAAATGATTGCATTTAAAAATCTAAGTTTATGTTTGAAATTAAGGAGAAAATAATGAATATCAAAAATTTAACAAAAGAACAAGCTAAGCAAATCATCAAATGGAGATATGAGCCACCATTTGATTTTTATAATATGGATGACGATGAAGAAACTCTGCAAGAGCTTCTTCACTATTTTGGTGTGTTAGATGGTCAAGTTTTACTTGGCTTTTATTGCTTAGGATCGTTCGCCCAGGTGCCTATTGGTCGAGAAAAGGGATTATATCCGGAATCGGAAGGATTAACAGATTTAGGATTCGGTATGAAGCCGGAATTAACCGGTCAAGGTTTGGGTTATACATTTATAAGCTTTATCATCGAGGAAATTCAACAAAAGTATAACCTAAACAAAATTCGCTTAACCGTTGCCGAATTTAACAAAAGAGCTATAGCGCTTTATGAAAAATTAGGATTTGTAATGCAAACATCGTTCATTGCAAATGATACTACTTTCTTGGTAATGATAAAAAAGCTAGAGTAAATTCATAAAGCTTTTTCTATATCTGTTCGAAAGGAATCAGCTTGAGAACATTCAATTAATGTTGATCTAAGCAGTTTAAGTGTAATATCTTCTGATTTCACAAGTCCCTCAAAGCGCAAATCCTTTATCCATTCCCAGATGTCTTCTAATTTTCTCTTTAGGAAATAAAATTCGTATGCATCTATATCTGGTGTGTCATAATTCATGTATTTTTTATACACTTTTAAAAACTGCTTTGCATATGGCTCTGTCACGACTAAAATGAGGTCTTGTTCTTGTGGTGCAAGTTTTACACATTCCCAATCAATTAGCATCAAATTTTCACCTTGCATGATATTCCAATTATGGGCATCAGCATGGCACAATACGTATTTGTGTGCTTTGTTATATAGTGTTTTTGATAAAAACATCATCCTATCAATCTTATCTAGCAAACAATTACAATAAGGTTTTACAATTTCTAATACTACATCGTCTTTTTTATCAAGATCGTAATGTATAAACGACGATAACAAATCACAATATTCAATACCGAAGTCTTCTACTGTCTGCTGTTCTCTCAATTTATTTGAAACTTTGGAGGTACTTTGATGGAGCAATCCAAGGATCCTTGCTAATTCATTAACCTGATTAGTACTTAGTGGATTCTCGCCTATTGTTGCACCTTCTACATACTCAGAGAGTAAGTAAACAAAGCTTTCATCTTCACATTTATTACCATCAAATTTCGTAAAAATTGGATTTACTATATTGTTATTTAATTCTGTATAATCATGAAGCCATTTTACTAGCGGGGTACATCCGTCGATTGCATCTATCCATTGAACGACTGAAGGCTTGTTCTTGTTATAAACTTTCAAGAAATAATTCCTTTCCTTATCTTCAATGAAAAAAGCTAACGCCGACCAGCCGCCCGTCTGTTGTTCTATCCTTGTCACTTCTATATTGTAGTTTTCTTTTAACATCGTCACGATTCGATTGTTAATATCCATCCTGTTCCCACCTTCAGTTACGTATCCTACTTCTTCAACCAAATCAGATTGGAGTCTGTTGAGAAATTCACCACATTATAAAGGAATAGCACTTCTTTAATATCGTTTTCCCTAATAAATTGATCAAAATCTGAATGGTAGTATCGTAAATCAATGACATATATTTCTTCAAAATGATTAGCTAAAAAAGGAATAAACGCATGAGCATAGGAATCTTTGATAATGGCTAATTTCCGACCATTATTTACACTTGATTTAATAGTAACTAAACTATGATTTCCATTTAAAAAGAAGGAATATTGGTCTTTTTTCTTTAAAAAAGACCATTCAAATAACGAGTCGGATATTTGTTTTTTATCATCAAATCGCACTGAATATGATGTATCAAAATTAGGCTCCAACTTTTCAATCATGTCAGGTATTACATTATGCCCTAACACCTTGGATGCAAACGTTCCATAAAAATCGTTTGATACTGTTTTTACTGTAAAATCATGCAAGGAATAAGGTTCGATCCCTAATGTATGTGCTGCTTGGACATAGGCATAATAGGCTCCACGCATCGTCCAATGGTGATCTGTCTTAAAATAAATCGATTCGTTTTTATGGTCTGTTAACGTATCTAATACTTCAATAAATTGTATAGAGTTTAATAGTTTCTTCCTTACCTCATCTATCACTGCTTTTTGAGGAAAAGACTGAGCAAATAAAGGAAGCTTTTCTTTGTAAATGTCTACTGATGTCGGTGCTAGCATCATGTAATAATCAAGATTCTCGTTTTTCTTCGCAAATAAATTAATATACTCTATGTTTTTATTCAATTGGTCTTTAGGCTCTATAAATCCTTCCAATAAGAATCCATCTTTCCCTAAGAAAATCCCATTCGATTCTTGCTTCAACATCGCTGTTTCCGACGCAGCTTTTATCCACATCCATTCCTTTTTCCATACGAACTGATCAGAAATATATTTCTCGAAACGATCCATGAATTTTCCGGATAGAATATTATTTACAGAAATTGTTGGCTTTTGTTCGAGATTCCGATTTTCCTCTTCTGAAAAGGCAATATCGTCTGAAAACAAATTTAATAAACAAACAATCCCTAAAAAACTAATAAACATACATGCAATGATCTTATCGCTAATTCTCATTTTTTTCCCTCATTAAAAACGAAAATACAAAAATGGATTATATGATGCATTCACTAGAAAAGCTATCGAAAGTATCAGAATGGCGAAGTATATGAACGGCGAGATGAATGAATTAACTTTTCTATTTTTGAATAGATTCATAATTGGCAATGCTGCAATGATGGCAACAATGAACAAGACTCCATTCGTGTAAAGCTCGTATAACGTTTGCTCATTTATAATCGCATTACTAGATAGTCCAAACATAATATTTAGATATTGAAACCCTGCCATTAGATCCTCAAACACAAATAAAACCCACCCAATTAAGATGAAAAAGATGAAATATAGATGCTGAACAACTGGATGAAATCTTGCTAAGAATGTACTTAGACCCGCTCTTTCTAAAGCAATCAAAATTCCGAAATAGAGTCCCCACACAATAAAATTCCAGCTTGCTCCGTGCCAGAAACCAGTCAATCCCCAAACAATGAACAAATTACGATATAGTTTAACCTTCCCTTCTCGGCTTCCCCCAAGCGGGATATATACGTAGTCTCTAAACCAGCCACCTAGTGTCATATGCCATCTCCGCCAAAATTCTGTGATGGTTTTAGAAATGTATGGATATTGAAAATTAACAGGAAAATTAAAGCCAAACATTTTCCCCAGTCCTCTTGCCATGTCTGAATATCCACTAAAATCAAAATATATTTGTAGTGCAAATGCTAGGATACCGAGCCATGACGAAACTACAGTCAGCTCTGATAAGCTTCGACCTTCTATATCGTTCCAAAGTATACCAACATTATTGGCAAGTAATACTTTTTTCCCTAGTCCAATCACAAATAAACGGACACCATCAGCAAATTGCTGTAAAGAAATACGACGATGAATCAACTCTTTTTCAATTGATTCATAACGAACTATCGGTCCTGCGATAAGCTGTGGGAATAAACAAATATACATCGCCAAGGCAATTGGATTTTTTTGCGGCAGCACCTTACCTCTATATACATCAATCGTATAGCTCATCGTTTGAAACGTGTAAAAGGAGATTCCGATTGGTAGCGGCAAATCAAGAAGTTCTAAATTTGCTCCCAATAATAGATTTAGATTTTCTATAAAGAAATCCGCATATTTAAAAAAGGAAAGTACTCCGATATTTATTATTAATGACGATAGAAGAAAGATCTTCGACAAATACTTTCCCTTAAACTTTGCAATTAATAAGCCATGAATATAATCTGTCACGGCTGAAAAAAGCATCAACAAAATATAAACAGGCTCCCCCCAAGCATAAAAAATCAAACTTAGTATGAGAAGGAGCACATTTTTCAATTTCTTTGGACTTAAATAATAGATTAATAATGTAATAGGTAAAAAGACAAAAAGAAATACTAAGCTGCTAAAAACCATTTAAACACATCCTAATTAGAGCGAAAACGCCTTGCACATCGACATACAACCCACTCAGTGTCGGTCTTAGCCAATGTTCTTACCTGAGATAAAGAAAACACGATTCGTTCAACAGAACGAATCGATGTTGACTTATCTAACGGAAGAGGACAAGACGTTTACTAATTCCTAGTCGATAACATCAAAGCTGACAATAAAAGACTTATAATAAATTTTCATTAGATGAAACGAAATCATTTAAGCTTTTTATCAAATACTTCTTCCAATTTTTCAGGATGTGCATACGTAATATAAATTAAATAAGAGCCTTTTACTTTAATAATATTATTTTTCACTTTGTCGTACTGATCAGGTAAATATTGTTCCCAAGTAGTGACTTGCGCTTCCTTTTCTTTTTTCAGTACATCAATCAATTCATCCACTTTCGAATCATCTTTTGCTTTTAGCAAAATGATTTCATCAGAATTTATATTCATCATGGCAGCGATGACATAGCCTTCTTCGATATTATTTGGGTCAATATTCAATTTTTCCATTAAAAATTCGCTATTAGGATTATTTGCGTCTTTTTTGACAAGGTCACTTTCTATGTATGTTTGTAAAACACCATCTTTTAGAGCGTCGTCAACCCCTTCTGCTTTTAAATCTTCAGCAATCTTTTCTTTTATACTATTGACGATTTCTTCTAATGAAACATCAGCAGCCCCAGCATTGTTTACTCCATTACTACATCCAATAAGTGTAAAAAGTATAATAGCAATCATTCCTGTAAAACCTATCATTTTTTTCATGTTTGCACCTCGATTATTTTGTTATCCATTATCTTTGACGAAAGTTTTTACGTTTTGTTTCATTACATTGGATATTTATTTTTCCATGTGATAATGTTCACAATATAGACTGGAATATATTAATAATTTGTCATACTTTCTAAGTACATACGATTTTTAAAACGGGTATGATAAATAAATGGAGAGATTATCGGCATTAAATTTTTATATAAGGAGCTTTGAAATATGTATAAAAAACATGAAAAAGGGCTTATGTGGCTAGCGTTCGTCGTAGCGGCAATCATGTTTGTTTCCATACTTGGGAGAATCTTTGGTTAAAGGAGGAGAATTTCATTGGTAAATGAAGAAGCACTTTTTTTCAGCCGGATTTTAACGGAACTAACGCTTTCTTTTCATATCATATATGCCACAATTGGTGTTGGGGTTCCACTCATGATCATGATTGCTCAATGGGTGGGCATTAAAAAGAATGATGAACACTATATTCTACTCGCGAGAAGATGGACACGCGGTTTTGTTATTACTGTTGCCGTTGGGGTCGTGACAGGTACGGCCATTGGTTTACAGTTATCCTTATTATGGCCAAATTTTATGGAGCTTGCAGGGAACGTCATTGCCCTACCTCTTTTCATGGAGACATTTGCTTTTTTCTTTGAAGCCATTTTTTTAGGAATTTATCTTTATACGTGGGATCGTTTTGAAAATCAGAAAAAACATTTACTATTGCTTATTCCGGTAGCCGTTGGGGCATCTTTTTCTGCGATCTTTATAACGATGGTCAATGCATTTATGAATGCTCCTCAAGGTTTTGAACTCGTAGACGGCCAACTCGTAAATATTAATCCTATAGTGGCTATGTTCAACCCTGCCATGCCTACAAAAGTAGCGCACGTCGTCGTTACTGCATATATGACTGCCGCTTTTGTCCTTGCATCTATTGCTGCTTTTCGATTGCTAAGAGGTTCCAATCATATTTATCATAAAAAAGCTTTGTCATTAACAATGAAGCTCGGTCTTATATTTTCAATTGCTGCAGCTGTTATTGGTGATTTTTCAGGAAAGTATTTAGCGGAGTATCAGCCAGAAAAATTAGCTGCGGCTGAATGGCATTTTGATACTGAAGGAAAAGCACCATTAATATTGTACGGAAAATTGGAGGATGGCGAGGTCAAGTATGCGATCAAACTTCCTTTTGCACTAAGTGTATTGGCACATAGTGATCCAACTGCTGAAGTACTTGGATTGGATAAGTTTCCAGAAGATGAAATCCCTCCACTTTATATTCATTATCTATTCGATACGATGGTAACGATTGGAGTATGGATGGTTGTATTATCGTTTGTCTTTTGGGTAGGCTTGAAGAGAAGATGGCGAATTATTCATACGAAGTGGTTTAGATGGCTCGTTGTGTTGGGTGGTCCCCTTTCCATCCTCGCGATTGAAGCAGGTTGGTGGATGGCAGAAGTTGGTAGACAACCGTGGGTACTTAGAGGCTTGATGAAAACCGCTGATGGAGCTACCTCAAGTAATCAAGTGGACCTCATGCTCGTGTTATTCGCTGGATTATATGTCATCTTAGCTATCGGTACAATCGTTATATTAAGCAGGATGTTTCGAAAAAATCCAGTCGAACGTGAATTAGAAGATCGGGCAGTAGAAAAAGGCGGTGATCCAAGATGAATTTAGAGATCCTAGGGATATTAGTTCTTTGGACTTTCCTATTTGGATATGTGATTGTTGCTTCTGTTGATTTCGGAGCAGGTTTTTTCAACGCTTACAGTGTTTACACAGGTAAAAAACATATATTAACGAATATCATACAACGATATTTATCACCAGTTTGGGAAGTGACGAACGTATTTCTTGTCTTCTTTTTCGTTGGAGTGGTCGGATTTTTTCCAAAAACTGCATTTTATTACGGTACGATTCTTCTTGTACCTGCGAGTATCTCGATTTTACTATTAGCCATTCGAGGGTCGTATTATGCATTTGAAACATATGGATCTAAAGGACATAAAGGATATGCTTTTATGTATGGATTATCTGGGTTGTTTATACCAGCATCATTATCCATCGTATTAACGATTTCTGAAGGCGGATTTGTTTCAATAGTTGACGGAAACCCCGTCCTTGATTATTGGACTCTATTTTCCAGCCCATTAACATGGAGTATCTTCGTTCTAAGTCTCACTGCTGTTTTATATATTTCAGCTGTATTTTTAACATGGTATGCCCATAAAGCAAAAGATAAAAAAGCAACTGAACTTATGAGAAAATACGCTTTACTTTGGGCGTTTCCAACGATTGTAACAGCGGGTGGAATTATTGTTGAACTGCGGTTCCATAATCCTGAACATTATGGACGAATACTTGATTTATGGTGGATGTTCGCTCTTTCCTTTTTGATGTTTATCGGTACGGTTTATCTTATCTGGAATCGAAAATATTATGGACGTGCATTCGGGTTACTTGCAGGACAGTTTGCTCTTGCTTTTTATGCATACGGATTTTCACATTATCCTTACTTGCTTTACCCGCATTTAACTATTTATGACGGATTCACAAACAAAGCGATGGCTATCTCTCTTGTCGCTGCTTTTATCGCAGGTCTGTGCTTGTTGATTCCATCATTGTATTTGTTATTACGGTTGTTTTTATTTGATAAAAAATACGTGGAAGGAAAATCAGATTATCACCCATAAGGAGAGATGTTTTTCGTGACTAATTTCTTTATATTTGCTGCACCATTTATTGTGTTGGCATTATCGATTGGTCTTGCATTTTGGGCTGCGTTAAGAGACACACCTTATATTGATGAGTAATGTTATGATAGCCTAATTCTTTCAGGATTAGGCGGCTTTTGAATTAATGATTTACATTTAAGTTGGAGAACATATTAAAAGTAACCATCTGGGAGGATGTTAAATGAAAGAAATAAAACCACCCAAGAAACCACTTATTTTTTACTATGGAATCACGATTCTTGTAATACTGCTTCTTAATTCATTTATTTTACCAGCTATCTATAATTACTCTATTAAAGAGGTTGATTATGGTACATTTTTAACAATGGTTGAGGAAGGTAAAGTAGAAAAAGTAGAAATTGAAAATAATGAAATAGTTTTTCAACCATTTGATACGTCTGAATCTAAGTATTATAAAACGGGAGCGATAAATGACCCTAAATTAGTAGACAGATTGCATAATGCAAACGTTCAATTTTCTAAAGTTATACCGAAGGAAACCTCGCCGGTACTCAGCTTTATTTTATCTTGGATACTCCCACTTATAATCTTTATAGCGATCGGTCAATGGTTTGCGAAAAAAATGCAAAATCGAATTATGGGTGGAGGCAATGCCCTATCCTTTGGAAAAAGTAAAGCCAAAGTATATGTCGAAGCACAAACTGGCATTACGTTTGCCGATGTTGCAGGTCAAGATGAAGCGAAAGAAGCATTACAGGAAATTGTCGACTTTCTTCATAATCCTAATAAATATAAAGAGATCGGTGCGAATATCCCGAAAGGTGCTTTATTAGTTGGACCACCAGGAACAGGTAAAACCTTGTTAGCGAAAGCTGTTGCAGGAGAATCAAAGGTCCCCTTCTTCTCCATATCAGGGTCTGAATTTGTAGAAATGTTCGTCGGTATGGGAGCGGCAAGAGTAAGGGACTTATTTAAACAGGCACAGGAAAAGGCTCCTTGTATCGTTTTTATCGATGAAATAGATGCTATTGGGAAAAGTCGTAATTCAGGAATATCGGGGGGCAATGACGAAAGAGAACAAACATTAAATCAGCTTTTAACAGAAATGGATGGTTTTGATGCTGATAAAGGTGTGGTTATCCTTGCCGCAAGTAATAGACCTGAAACGCTTGACAAAGCACTTCTCAGACCCGGAAGATTTGACCGTAGGGTTCCAGTTGAATTACCGGATTTAGCAGGACGTGAAGCAATTTTACAAGTTCATGCCAAAAAAGTTAAATTAGCGGATCATATCGACTTTAACGTCATCGCAAGAGCAACTTCCGGAGCATCGGGTGCTGATTTGGCAAATATAATTAATGAAGCAGCACTTAGGGCGGTTAAGTTGGGACGAAATAAAGTAACACAAAACGACTTGGAAGAATCAGTCGAGGTTGTCATTGCAGGTTACCAAAGAAAAAATGCTGTAATCTCGATGAAAGACAAATTAACGATTGCTTATCATGAAATTGGACACGCATTAGTTGCAGCGAAACAAACCCACTCTGCCCCTGTCCATAAAATAACGATTATTCCAAGGACATCAGGTGCTCTAGGGTACACAATGCAAGTGGACGAACGTGAAACCGTCTTAATGTCTAAAGAGCAAGCTTTGGATAAAATTACGACGTTTATGGGAGGACGTGCCGCGGAGGAAATTATTTTTAAAACCATTACGTCCGGTGCATCTAACGATATTGAACAAGCGACTAAAATTGCTAGGTCCATGGTAACAAGATTCGGTATGAGCGAAGAATTTGATATGATGGCACTGGAAACAGTCAATAATCCGTACTTAGGAGGAGATACTTCCCTATTGGTTTCAGCAGAAACAGCTTCTAAAATCGACGACGAAGTTTTAAACATCATTAAATCTTGCCACCAAAATGCGATCAAAATATTAGAGAAAAATATAGATAAATTACACGAATTGACAAAATTCCTTCTCGAAAAAGAAACGATCAGTGGTGAGGAATTTATGGATATATTATCTGGAAATCAAAAGGAAGATTCGATCACATAAAAAACTAATTGCAGCCGTTTTATGTCACGGCTGTTCCTTTTTAATCATAACTTGTACGTATAAGTGCTGCCCGGATTTAAGACTAGGTACTAAAAGTGTAATGTCTACTATTAATTGTACCAATTCTAACGATATATTAGTATAATTAATAAACTATATTAAAAAAGACCCCTCATGGAGTCCTATTACTTATGCATTGGTCGATACATTTCGTGAATAACTTTCTGTAACAAGTTGGGAAGGATATGTTTTCGACGTTCGACCAATGTGCTTACTATCGCCTTCCTTTCTTCTCTTGTTACATTCCATTCATCAGGTATTACTGAAACAATTTCTTCTATTAAAAATGTAGGGATTGTTTGTATTAACTCAAGTTGCTCATAAAAACTGTTTTCATCTTCAATATACTTTGCCATAAATTGATGAGTTGCGCTTTTCATTATATCTGCTTGTTGTATTTCAAGATCGGAGAGGAGCCAACTGTACGAACCAAAAACTTCTGAATGGTCAATGGCCCATAAGTGATAGGATTGAGGTTCTTTTTCGAGTAATAAAATATTTTTTCTTGTTCGATCTCGATTATGAAGCCAATAATCAAATAAAATGATGCTTGCCAATGTATCGTTATTGATGATGTGAGAAACGGAAGTCGCTTCGTGACCATCGATGCAATCGGGAATATATAGAGATGCAAAGTGGTGATGACTATCACTCATTTGTAGAAGTTCAGGTATATTAGTAGAAAACTCACTTGGTATTTCTACTATTCTAGAGTACGGAATCGGAAGTCCAAGATATCTTCCTAAGCAATAGGCTATCCACTCATTTGGTAAAGCTTTATCAAAAACTGGTTGAACATATTTAACGACGTAATCTTTTCCATCGTCAAAAGTAATTAGATGAGCACAGGACTTCCCTTCGAGTGTTTTTTTGTATGCAAGAGGCTTGATCATAACGCACTCAACTCATTTGTATTTTCATTACTGTTTACTACTATATTTTTTAACAACTCAATATACTGGTCCCCCACTTGTTGAATGGAAAAATGATCACGTACATGGTCATTGGCTGCTTCTGACATCTTTTGATGTAATTCAGGATCATCCAATATTCGATATATTTGTTTCACTGCATCTATTACACTCCGCTCTTTATAGAGCAATCCTGTTTTCTCTTGAATCACTAATTCAGTCATAGGCATTAACTTTGATGCTACCACTGGTACCCCACATACCATAGATTCAATAAATGTATTACCAAATGATTCAGTTTTTGTAGTTGCTAGTGTACATCCACCAGATTGTCTAATCTTTGCATATACTGAAGGCATTTTCTGATAAGGAATGACTGGAAACCATTTAACGATATCGGTAAGCTGCTCTTCTTCTCTTTTCAAGGCAAATTCTTCACGTTGTACACTTTGTGCTCCGCCAATCAACCATATTTCAATATCATTTCTTTCTTCTTTAATCTTTTTGGCGATATCTAATAACATTGGCCAATTCTTTCGTTTATCTACTCTGCCAATCCACCCGATAATCTTTTTGTTATTTGGTAATACAGGCAGCTCTTCTTCATCTATTTCCCCAATAGATAATACTCGGAAGAATGAAGTATCGATTCCGTTATAAATGACATTAATTGGGATCCCATCAGAAAGAATCGAAACTAATCGCCTTTGATATTCCGACGGAACAATAATTGATTTTGGTTGTATTCGTCTAAACTTTGTTAAATGGGGTTGGAGTTTTATGAGCTCAGGTGTTCGTGCTTCGACAATAACAGGACCTTTATACTTTGCTTTTTGGATCCACTTAAATGCAGCACCCGTATCTACAACAATAATTGCATCATAAGAGTTCTTCTTTATGATATTAATAATTATTTCATCATCTTTTGTTAAATAAACGGGAGCTACATCCTGCATGATGTGGAGACCACCGTGGTCGGTTGTATATAGAAATTCAGTATGAATCCCATGTTTTTTAAAATGAATTGCGCGATTTCTCCACCCCGCATTAACCCCCCCAACTGTGAGTAGACGCCATATTACAAGTACTTTCATTTAATTTTCTCCTCACAATATATTCGCTCTTCGTTTTGTCATGTATTAGGAAGTATAGAGTATTTGTACTGTATGGGAGCTTTTGATAAATTGATTTCCTCGATCTAATTCCATTTTATTTCTTGTATGCGGTTACGCCTTTTATTTGGTCTAAATTCATTCACATACAAATCCATTTTCTCTTCTTTTTTCTTATTTTTACGTTCTTCTTTTTGACTTTTTTTCCAGTCATCATCGTGCCAGTATACTATTGATTTGTCTCGATTTTGATCTCTTTTCGGTATTAATTCATATTCATACCAATCCCTAATGTCTGAGTCTGAATTCGAGCTTTCATTCAGTCTCTGTTCATATTTATCCCAATGTTCATCGATTTTTTTCATTACAGAATCTATATTATATCCTCGAGCAAGCATTGCTTTTATCCATTCTTCTTTAAAAACTTTATGTGATAAGCCCTCAAGTAAAATCACATATTGTTTTTCATCGTTTGTTGTTAATAATCCTGAACTTATCGTGTCTAAACTATTTTCCTTAGGTTTTTGTGCCATAAATGCTTGTGTAATTTGTCGAGAAATTTCTTCCATTCTAATGTAATGAACCCACTCTTTATATAATTCGGGTGCTAATTCTTGAACATGAGACATAAACAAGGCCTTATTCTTTTCACCTAATGAAGTTAATAACTTGCGTGGATAAGGATATACACGGTCACGCCAAACTGTCCTAGAAACATCAATTACTTTTAAATTTCCATCATCTTGAATGAAAATTTGTCTTTTATGATGATCAATCCGTTCGAAGCCAACTTCCTTAAACGTAATAAGCAATTTGATTAATTTCTCTGAAAGTGCTTCAGTTAAAGGCTGAGATAGTAAATATTCTCGAACATCAACTCCTTTAATGAAATCCATCGCAATATAATTGGATCCTTTTGCTAAAATGCGAGGAAAAATGTCTGATTGTTGCCCTAATGACAAGGCATAGTGTTCACGTTCACAGTCTTCCGAATTCCCGAATACTTTTACACAAACCTCATCACTTACTTGGAAAACGGCTCCTTGGCGACCTTTGCCAATCAAATCCATGGGTGATTTATTAACAACTTCCACATCTTTATTTTCTATATTCCGGACTTTGATTTTCTTAATCCATGCATCCAGTAATTTAGTATCCATAAAATTCTCCTTTTTCAGCATTAATAAAGGGATGGCAGAAAGTAAGAATGAGCAGAAACAAATGAATGATTTCAGATCATTCTTTTAGCTTGTTTTATCACTTATATTCTGTTGAATTTGTAATAAAAAATAGTTTGATATTACCACTCATGATAGTTAATTCAATGAGGTATAAATGTGTAAAGGCAAGCGTCTAAAAAGGGAAAAATTAATGAGTTTGCTGATGTGGATGTATAATGGAAGGTCGCCCAACGGGATAATATTCAACAATGTCAAGTGCATTAATAATGTTTTCGTCTAAACAATTTCTTCCATCAAAGATGATGGGCCATCTCATTTTTTTCAATATATTTACATCTAAGTGTTTAATTTCATCCCAATCTGTAACGATAAATATAGCATCTGCATCTATTGCAGCGTCTTCAACTGAACTTGCATAATTAATCGTATTTCCTAATATTTTCCTTGCATTACTATTGGCGACTGGATCATATGCTATTACTTCTGCTCCTTCATTTGCTAATGATTTAGCAATTTTTATCGATGGTGCGTCCCTCATATCATCCGTATTTGGTTTAAAGGAAAGACCAAGCAAGGCAATTTTTCTTGCTCTTAAATGTCCAAAACGTTTTTTCGCTTTTGTCACAAGAATTACTTGCTGCTCATTATTAATCCTCATTGTTTCTTTTAACATTGAAAAATGAATACCATGTTGATTAGCTGTTAGTTCTAAAGCTTTCACGTCCTTTGGAAAACATGATCCGCCATATCCAATACCTGCTTGTAGAAAAGACTCTCCAATTCTTTTATCTGCCCCCATACCCACAGCGATATCAGTTACATCAGCACCCACCTTTTCACATAAATTTGCAATTTCATTAATATAACTAAGCTTTGTTGCTAAAAAAGCATTAGAGGCGTATTTTATCATTTCTGCACTTCTTATACTTGTCATAATCATTGGAGCGTTTAATGGAAGATACATCTCTCCTACTTTTTCTGCTACTTCCTTTTTGTTTGCTCCTATAATGATTCTATCTGGGTGAAGGGTATCATTAATAGCCGTACCTTGCCTTAAAAACTCGGGGTTAGATGCCATTTTTATTGTGCTTTCTCTATTGCAACGATTCATTATTATTTTTTGTATGTTCTCATTTGTTCCAACCGGAACTGTACTCTTTATGACAACAATCGCTCCATCTGTCAAATAAGGTGAAATATCTTTCGCGCATTGGATAATATATGACAAATCGGGACTGCCATCTTCACCTTGTGGAGTTCCAACAGCTATAATGATGATTTCTGCGCTATCTAATCCTTCTTGATGAGAGGTCGTAAATGTCAATCTTCCTGCTTTTGTATTTTTTTGAAGTAAATTCTCAAGATTTGGTTCATATATAGGAGAAAATCCTTGACGAAGCTGATTAATTTTTTGCTGATTGATATCAATACATGTTACATAGTGACCTATTTCTGCCATACAAACACCAGTGGACAGTCCGACATATCCTGTACCTAGTATAGAGATTTTCATATCAATTCATCTTTCTCTTTTGTTTTTCTTTCATATATACCTCAGCTATATATTTCAGTATCTCATCCCTTATATCTTTTCTTAATATAGCAAAATCAATAGTTGCCTTAATAAATCCAATTTTATCCCCAATATCGTAACGATTTCCTTCAAAATTATAGGCTAGAACTGCCTGATTTTTATTAAGTTCATTAATAGCTTCTGTAAGTTGTAATTCTTTGCCGTCATTAATTGGAAGCCTTTCTAATATCTCAAATATTTCAGGTCTTAAAATATATCTCCCCATAATCGCATAATTAGACGGAGCTTCTTCCTGTTTTGGTTTTTCTACTAATGAATCTATGTTAAACAGATTGGGATCTGTATTATTTCCTTTTGGTTTAATCACACCATATTTGCTTATATCCTTTTCTAAGACCTTTTGCACTGCTATAACTGAGGTATTATAATAATCAAAAACATTTATAATCTGTTTTAAGCATGGAGTTTCGGAAACTACGATATCATCCCCTAGTAAAACAGCAAAAGGCTCATTTTCAACAAAACTTTTCGCGCAAAGAATAGCATGTCCTAGCCCTTTTGGCTCTTTTTGTCGCACATACACAATATTTACTAAATTAGATATTTTCTGTACTTCCTCTAAAAGTGTTAACTTCTTTTTTCTAAATAGGATATCTTCCAATTCATATGATGTATCAAAGTGATCCTCTATTGAACGTTTACCTCTGCCATTGATGATGATTATTTCTTCAATACCTGAAGCTACTGCTTCTTCTACAATATATTGGATCGTTGGTTTATCGACTATAGGCAGCATTTCTTTAGGCTGAACTTTTGTTGCTGGCAAAAAACGGGTTCCAAGACCGGCAGCAGGAATAATTGCCTTTCGGATTTTCATGCAAATTCCCCCCCAATAACATTTTTGTTAATCTTTTATATGCGGATGTACATATTCGGGACACGATAAATGCCTATAAATACCAAATAATATAGTGTTTAAAACGAACAAAATGAATTCGAATGTCCATCGATTTAATAACTTCACTGTATTGTAGGGGAAAATACAAGTAGTTTACTAGTTAAAAAGCACTAGAGCAAGACGATAAACGCCTTAAAGAAATTCATTCGGATTGTTAACATAATAATTTTCTGGTAAATTAAAACAAAAACACAATATCCTGTTCATCAACGTACTGGACAAATGGTGTGGGTCCGTCGCCTGGCCCTTTTAGTTGATGTTCCACTTTCGGTCCTGCCCATGGATAAAGCATGAAGGAAAAAGGACAGAAGTTTACTAGTCGTCAGCTGCTTGCACTAGACGAAAACTACCGACTTAAGGATATCCACAAGTGCTTCCAATAAATATGTCTAAAGGCATAAAAAAAAGCATCGATATCGATGCTCACTAAAATGGCGGTTTAATACGTATTATATACATTCTCACATTCTTCGCCGGTTGGCTCGTAGAAACAATGTAGTTTATATCGTCCCACTAAAGGCTGATTATACCACTGAGCTGGACAATCTCCTTCCGGTCTAAAATACCATAAACTATATTTAGATGGCCAAAGCCTATGACCGTTCACAGCTTTCCTTGCTAAACTTCTTTCTTTTTCTCTTGCCCCTTGATAAAAATATCCATGTATAACCGCTTCAAATGCATGAGGCTGATAAATCATTTGAGGAATCGTTCGAATACCTTTAAAGTCGGAACAATTTGCCCTGATCCTGTTGACGCCGACATTCCCAACCATTAACATGCCTTGTATTCCTTCCCCTTCTGCTTCCGCTCTTAAAAGGCGTGCCAACAAATCAATATCTGATTCTCTGGCTTTAACTACAGCCATACCTCCACCTCCATCAATCATTCACGACTATCATATTTCAATTAATTGTAATTGTTGACGGAGGTTCATTTAAAAATGTCTTCGTGCTAATTTTGATACATCTTCTGGTTGAAATACAGAAAGAGGTTCTTGATGTATAGTTTGGAAAAAATTCATATCACTAGTTTCAAGTTGACCTATCGTAAATCTGGCAATAAGACGTACATGGATTGGTTGCTTAAGTAATGGATTTACGGATAATTGCAATGATAAATTGAAGCTTGTAAATCCTTGTTCTAATAATGATGGAAAAATGGATATTAAGCCTTTAGCAAAATCTTCCCAATCCTGTTCCGTAATATCTTGAACTGTGAAAACATTTGAAAAAATTCCGATAAAGTCATTATGACTTTTTGGAGAAAAAGCATGGATCCAAGCAATATTTCCATTTTCTCCAATCCATCTTTCATTCAAGTTTTTTTCTACCACGTAGAGCTCTGAAAAATATTCCTTACCAGTGTCACTATTAAACGCAACTGCCTTTTCCATCACGTTTGCCTGATAGTTAGTAGGTGATTCCGATAATATAACATGTAAATGAGGATGCAGAATACTGCCACCAGAATCAGGGAGAAAATTCCAGTTAATCGAGACAAAGGAAGCATCGGCATCTGTATCTATAACACGAAGAATATAATTTTGTGCAGCTATAAAAGCATCTTTTATCATATCAATTGTAAATTCCTCTAGCCTAACATAATGTTGATTTGAAAAAATAACGACACCATTATGCTTACCATAAGGAAAAAGATTAGGGAAAACAATCGCATTACCATGAAAAATCCTACCTTCACTCGCAATCTCTTTTGGAAATACTGGCGTCATATTAAGGACATTTTCCGGGCAGAAAGGACAATTTTTTCCGGCAGTTTGCTCTCCAGCATTTGTGTATTCTTTCGGTGTCACAGCTATACCATGTCCATAAAAAACCCGGGACGTCTCCGTAGTTAAAGGATCATAGCGAACTTCTGTTTTTCGTTCAATCTTGTTCCCATTTCCATCAAAAAAAGTAAACCACTCTTCTTTTTTATTAAATGTTATGGTCACAATCATTCCTCCTATACATTTAATCTTTTATGGAAAATCCTTTCCCAAATCGTCCAAGGAATAATATTTTTCAAAAAGAGTGATGACTTAACCCCTTTTCCAATTGGATATCGTAGTTTTGTAAGTTCTTTTTTAGAGCATAAATTAACCATCAATTGAACCACTTCTTTTGGATTACCATAGTTTGATTTTCCTGACTCTAATTCCTTCTCAATTGCTTTCATATAGGAAGTGTACGGTGATGAAACAAGTGTTGATTTTTTAGCAATCTTCTTACCCTTTGTCCAAATATTCGTTTGGAATGAACCTGGTTCAATAATGGCAACATCTATCCCAAATGGTTTAACCTCAAGCCGAAGACATTCGGACCAGCCTTCAAGGGCATGCTTAGATGCCACATATGGTGAAAGTCCTGGAAATCCGATTTTTCCAGAGATGCTGCTAATATTGATTATTTTTCCACTCTGTTGTTTCCTCATATGAGGAAGCACTGCTTGAGTTACGGATATTAAACCAAAAAAGTTTGTATGAAATTGTTCTTGATATTCTAAGATGCTTGTCTCCTCACAAAATCCACCTAAAGCAAATCCTGCATTGTTGATGAGAATATCTACAGAAGGCAATTGTATTAGATGACTAGCAAAATTTTCTATCGATTTATGATCCGTTACATCCAACTGCAAAAAAGAAATTCTAGAAAGGACTTTTTCCTGTTTACATAATTCTTTTATAGTATCCTTATTTTGTAGGTTCCTCATTGTTGCTAAAACTAAAAATCCATTTTTTGCTAGCTCTATTGTTGCAAGTAGACCAAATCCACTAGAAGCCCCAGTTACAATCGCTGTCTTATTCATTGATCTCTAACACCACTGGACAATGATCGCTCCCCATTACATCACAATGGATCTGTGAATCTATTAACTTTTCAGCAATTCTTTCAGATACAATAAAATAGTCAATTCGCCAACCGATATTGCGCTCTCTCACCTTGTTCATATACGACCACCACGTATAGGCTCCTTCTTGGTCTGGATAAAAGTGGCGATAGGAATCGATAAAGCCGTTTTCAAGAAATGTCGTAAACTTCTCCCGTTCTTCAAAAGTAAAACCAGAATTGCCGACATTTGATTTTGGATTTCGCAAATCAATTTCTTTATGAGCTACATTTAGATCTCCACAAAGAACGATAGGTTTGATCTTGTCCAATTCTTTCAAATATTGAAGCATTCTATCTTCCCATGACAAACGATAATCGAGTCTCGCTAAATCTCTTTGAGCATTCGGTGAATAGACATTAATTAAAAAGAAATCTTCGTATTCCAATGTGAGAATCCTTCCCTCAAGTTCTTCCATATCTTCACCTATTCCATAAGATACGTTTAAAGGGGGTTTTTTTGAGAAAACAGCCGTTCCTGAGTACCCTTTTTTCTGTGCGTAATTCCAGTATTGGAAGTAACCTTGAAGCTCTAGCTCAATTTGTCCTTCCTGTAATTTTGTTTCCTGAAGACAGAAAATGTCGGCTTCTACCTCGTGAAAATAATCTAAAAATCCTTTTTTTACACAGGCTCTAATGCCATTTACATTCCATGATACAAGTTTCATCTCTATTTTCCTTTCATTTCCGGTATAAAATTGAATCCATGATCGGTTCATAACCAATTTCCATATAGATTTTATTAGAAGTTGGATTATCCAAGTCTGTATATAAACTCGTTGTTTTATAGCCTTTATCTAACATTAATTGTGAAAGTGCAGAAACACAATTTGAAGCGTAGCCTTTTTTTCTATTCTCAAGCGGTGTAAAAACTAAGCTTATACAAATGTTACTTCGAGTTGGACGACTTGTACTTGCCATCGTCACAATGCTTCCATCCACTTCCCAAGCATACGTTCTTTCACTTGTAATTAACTGCATTGCTTTTTCCTCGGATTCTTGCAAACTTATTTTCTCTCCAATTTCTTCACAAAACAGATAGACCCATTGCTTTATTAATGGAAAATCTTCCATTTTCACTAAACGGAGATTACCAAATGAACTTGGTTCCTTTTTCACTTTCGTCAATTCATAAATTCTTTGATTCATTTGAACAAAGTATGCCGATTTATCAATAATATTGACCATTTTATCGGTAAAAGTCTTTTCACCAATCAAACCAGGAATATCATCTATATTTTCACTTAATAAACGTGCAATTTCAGAAATCACATGATCGGACATAATAGGTGGTTTCGATAAAATAATTTGCAAAGGATGTGTTTGCAATAGTACTAACACAATTTTGTCTTCTCGTGTGATCGTAGCCATCAGATAAACAGTGGATTCCTCTGTTAATGATTCTAGAACACCTATGGGAAGATTGTTCTCTACTTCATTTTTATTTAGATAGGACAAAACATCTGATTTGAAGTTTTTGTAATCATTGTATTTTGTTAATTTTAACATTTAACCAGCTCCTTTTAATGTTTTTAAGACTTTTTCTAATTTCCTCATGCGGGATTGGCAAATAAGGCTGCAATTCCTTCCAGGCATGTTCATTTTCCTCATCCCCTGTCGAACCGAAAAAAAGCTGTGATCCATAATCTGAGATTTCTTGTAAAGCCCATCGATATAAATAAAACTCAAATACTTCTAAATGTAATTTAGCATTCTGATGATATTGTAAATATTCTAAAAGGAACTGTTCGAAATATTCATTTTCAGTAAAGGCCATTATATCTCGTTCAATGGGTCCATATTCAAGCCACTCACAATCTATTAAGTGCAGATTTCCATTTGAATCTCGCATAATATTCGCATAATTTGGATCTCCATGAGTAATTGAAAAGGATAATGGCAAAGATTGTATTTGTTTTTGCATTGCTCTCATATGCCGTAAAGTTGCATAAATATCGTCCTGCTCTGTCGCGAATAATTCCCGTGCCTGTTGTCTAAAGATAGATTCTGTCTTATCATTCATCTCTAAAGTATGCATTAATTTTAAGATGTTTTTTTCAAAAGGATTGTCAAATTGTTCATGAAGTAGATCACTTACTTTGTTTTGCTCAATCTTATGTAAATCAGCTACCATAAAAGCAATTTTAGATGTGTCGGATAAAGTAAGTTTTCCTTCGTAAATAGAATTCCCATTAATATAAGGAAAAACTGATATTTGATATGAGTCAAAATGTTCAACGACTTCACCCGCTTTTGATTGAATCGGTGGCAGTAAATATGTTCTTTTTTCGCGGAAGTGTAAAAAATAGATTGCAGATAATGATGGTGATAGATTCCTTACCGTTTTGGTCGCTTTTACAAAATACAATCCTCTAGATTTAGTTTCAAGAGAATAACAATATCCCTCTTCGCCTTTTGGAATAAATTCAATTTTTTGTCCCTCGCCAATATCATAAGTTTGATTAATAAAAGCTAATAAATACGACTTATGAATATTACTATTATCTACTTTCACATCTTCTCCTCCTACGACTTCCTATATAAAAAACTTATGGGCCGATACGGTCCATAAGTTCTCTTAGCTCCAGTCAAATGGTGTTTCTTGATATACGTAATAATTAAGCCAATTCGAAAATAATAAATGGCTATGTGACCGCCAAGTATTGACAGGTGGTTTTGTATGATCATCGTTCGGAAAATAATTTTCTGGTGGCTGAATATCGATTCCCTTATTGATATCCCGTTTATACTCTTCAGCCAATGTCGTCGTCTCATATTCAAGGTGACCTGTTATCATAATATTCTTTTCATCTTTTGATAATATGATAAACGGCCCTGCTTCGCCTTCAGATAATAATGACAATTCTGGATGGGATTTTATCACATCACTTTGCACACTTGTATTCCGTGAATGTGGAGCAAAAAACACATCATCAAATCCTCTGAATAATTTTACAGTCGGATCATCTATCCTATGCTGATAAATCCCTGAACATTTTTCGGATAGTTCATATTTTTCAATTCCATAATGATAAAATAAAGCAGCTTGTGCTCCCCAACAAATATGCATCGTGGAAGTGACATGATCTTTTGTCCACTCCATAATTTGTTTCAATTCTTCCCAATATGTTACAGCCTCAAATGGTAAATGTTCGATTGGTGCACCTGTAATAATCATCCCATCAAAATATTTCGTTTTAATAGCTGAAAACGTCGTATAAAACTGGTCGAGATGAGACTTGCTGACCGTTTTTGATTGATGCGTTTCCATATGAAGAAAAGAAATATTCACCTGTAAAGGTGTATTTCCTAGAAGGCGCAACAATTGAACCTCTGTCTTCTGTTTTTCAGGCATTAAATTTAAGATTAAGATATTCAAAGGGCGAATGTCTTGAGTAGTTGCTCGCTCCTCATCCATCACGAAGATTTTCTCTTTTTCTAATATTTCTCTTGCCGGCATTCTAAGTGGTATATTAATCGGCAACTTGAACTCCCCCCTCACTAATTAGAAAAGCTCCAGTGCCTTGCACATCAACGTACAAACTTCGGGGTCTAGGAAACTCGACAGGACCAAAATGACGAGTCTATGTAGAACAATCATTGGATAACGACAAGAAGTTTGATAGTCGATAGGCGCTGTAGCTGGACAGCGTAGGTCTAAATACAAAAATTTAGGGTAATAATCCTTATAAAAAAAAAAGCTAATAAAAACAATTATAAAGTTGATTGAGAATTTCATCAATAGCGACTTAAATGAAAACTTTAATCGATTTTATCCTCATAAAAAGTGATTCGATTATAAAATGGATCACCTACAGTAATCTCAAGCGTATCCCAAGGCTTCTCTTCAATACCTGGTCTTGCATACTTATAGTTTTTCGAAATAAGTTTTTCATGTAACGACTTAATATTATCTACCTTAATTCGAACTGAAGATCCTGGTGCCGCGTCGCCGTGGTGTTCTGATAAATGAAGAATACATTGACCTGAAGATATTTGTATATATAAAGGTGTGTTTTCATCGAAGCGATGTGTCCAATCTACTTTAAACTCTAAAAACTCCACGTAAAATTCCATTGCTTTTTTTTCATCAAAGATTCTAAAAATTGGTGTTGGATGATATGTATTCATATTCGTTCCTCCCCTAACTCTTTTTATCATCATAGTTTCATTATAGTAGTTTTTCTAGTGAAATAGTTCTCATTTTAAAAAAATTGAGAGTATTACATTGTAACTACTCTAACGATTATGGTATATATATAGCAAGTTCATCTGAAAGGAGAATTCTTTTTGAAAAATTGGAAACTACTGTTTTTGATCCTTCTTTCAATTCTTTTTATTAATACAGCATGCAATAATGAAACATCTGATTTGCCCAAAGAACCAAAAAAAGATGAACGTGTTAGCAACAAGAAAGAGTCAGTTAATAAATATACTAGCTTAGCAGAGACAAAAAGTAACGAAATTGAACATAAACCAATCCAACTTACTACCTTTGCTGATGTCGTAGATGCATCACTCACTAAACCACTTTACGATGATTTTGAAGTAGAAAAGGAATTTACTATATCTGGAACGGTTAAGAAATATGATCTTTTAAAAGGAAAATATGCTTGGATTAAACTGAAACATCTGGACAAAGATGAGACCTTTGAATATTATTCACCAGTAAAAGATGGTCGATTTTCACAATCTATTCATTTTTTTAATGGTAACGGTAAATATTCAGTTCAAGTGTTACTTCCTAGTACAGACCAAGAAAATTATTACTCGGAATTAGCTGCATTTGAAGTAATGAATACGGATACAAACATGATTCGCGATATTTCATACACCCCTTACGGTTTAGACGCAGGACTACATATTAACGAACCTAATACAGGACTCGTTGAGGAAAATGAAATGATTCATGTTTCGGGTAAAGTAGCTGAGAGTTCAGTCATGCTTCAAATCGAAAAGGAAGAGGATTCATGGCAACATATTATACCAGTATCAAATGGAAGTTTTTCATTTGAACTCCCCCTCTATTTCGGAGAAGGAGTGTATAATGTCCATGTTCTTTTACCTGACAAAAAGCTGGAAAATCGCTATCAATATGGAAGTACATTTAAAGTTCACAATACATCCTCAAAAAATATGAAGCCGATTGAATATCATCGTGGATATGAAGAAAAAGGGATTAACCTCGAAGCTCCAATATACGGTGGATATGAAGTCGACTTAATGTTACCAATTAAGGGCACTATTGATTCAAGAACAATGAATGTTGATCAATTAACACATTTATATATTAAAACAAAAAAGGGATCTGATGAGGCTTTAGATGTTGTTCCGATTCATCATTTTCACTTTGACGAATCTATTTATCTACGATTTGGGCCAGGCGAATATGAAATAACAATCAATGTCCCTGAAATTAATCCTACTAATAAATCATATTTCAGTTTTTCTTCTATTGCTGCATTAAAGGTGATCAATATTGCAAAAGAAGACAATCGGGATTTACTTCCTTCAAGAGGCATTCAATCTGATGCACCTGAAATCATTGCACTTTCACATGAAATTACGAAAAATGCAAAAAGTGACAAGGAAAAGGCTAAAGCAGTTTATGAATACGTAGCTAAAAATATTTCTTATGATGTAGAGAAATATAAAAATAGTGAATTTGAATGGGATGATAACGCATTAAAAACGTTATCGACTAAAAAAGGAGTTTGCCAAGATTACGTTTATTTAGCTGTAGCCCTACTAAGAGCAAATAATATTGAAGCTAGATTCATAGCAGGCCAAGCTGGGACAGGAGTCTCAAAAGAAAACCATGCATGGGTTGAAACAAAAGTAGATGGAAAGTGGCTCATCATGGATCCAACCTGGGGCTCAGGATATTTAGAAAGCGATCGTTTCGTAGCAAAATACACTGAAAAATACTTTGATCCTGACAAGGCTGAATTTACTAAAACCCATATTAGGGAGAAGGAAGAATATTAATTCAAAGACTATAAAATATATATAAAAATAGGCCTGGCACTTCTAAAAACGAAGGCCAGGCTTTTTTCATCAAATTATGATCCAACTTCTTGCTTCAATTGACTATTGTAAAGGCTATAATAAAAACCTCTATTTTTTAAGAGTGATTCGTGGTTCCCGTGTTCAATTAATAGTCCATTGTCTAAAACTAGTATTTGGTCAGCATTTTGAATTGTATTCAGTCGATGGGCAATGACGACGCTTGTTCGCCCTTTCATCAAACGATACAAAGCCTCTTGAATTTTCATTTCAGTAATAGTATCGATATTACTTGTAGCTTCATCAAGTATGAGCAACGAAGGATCGGATAACATTGCTCTTGCAATTGATAGGAGTTGACGCTGTCCTTGGCTTATCCCACTCCCATCCTGCTTTAATACTGTATCGTATTGCATTGGAAGCTTCATTATGAATGAATGGGCATTAGCCATTTTCGCGGCTTTTTCCACTTCAATATCTGATGCATCTAATTTTCCATAGCGAATATTTTCACGAATCGTTCCTTGGAACAAATAAGAATCTTGAAGTACGAATCCCATTTTACTACGAAGGTTATTTCGTTTAACGAGTCCAATATCATAGCTATCGATTAGTATTTTTCCTTCATCAGGATCATAAAAGCGTGCCAACAAATTAATAATCGTTGTTTTACCTGCCCCAGTCGGTCCAACCAAAGCAATCGTTTCTCCAGGCAATGCATGAAAACTAACGTTTTTAATTGTTTGATCGTCTTCTCCATAAGAAAAGGAAACATTGTTAAATTCAACTTCACCAACTACATTATCTAAGTTTTCACCGTCGACAAGATCCTTCTCTTCTTCTTCATCTAATATTTCAAATACCCGTTCTGCTCCCGCTACTGCCGATAATAACGTATTGAATTGGTTAGCTAAATCATTCAATGGACGAGTAAACTGGCGTGAGTATTCCGTAAATATGATAATGGTCCCAATCGTGATATGTCCGCGAATTACTAACCAGCCTCCAGCCCCCGCTATAATGGCAAAGCTTAAGTTATTTAACATATTCATTAGCTTTGGAATAAAACCAGAATATGTTTGTGCCCAATAACCGGCTTTTCGAAGTCTTTCATTTTTTTCCATAAATTCATCTATCATATTTTGCTCTTGAGAAAATGTTTTGACAATCGTCTGTCCAGAGATTGTTTCTTGAATAAAACCATTTATTTCCCCTAAATGTCTTTGTTGTTCTTTAAACAATCTACCTGTACGATTCGTAATCCATTTCATGCCATAAAACATTAAAGGGATGATTGTCATTGTAATAAGTGTCAGCAAAGGGCTAAGTACAAGCATAACAGTAACAGTACCAACAAGGGTTAATACACTTGAAAATATTTGAATTACTGAGCTGTTTAACGTTTGGCTCACATTATCAATATCATTCGTCAACCGACTCATTAGCTCTCCGTGCTGTCTTTTATCAAAAAATTTAATGGGAAGACGATGGAGCTGACTAAAAAGTTGACTCCTCATTGTAAAAACTGTTTTTTGACCTATTCCAATCATCCAATAGTTTTGCAGAAAGCTTGATAGAGAGAAACAAAAATAGACAGCTCCAATTACAATAAGTATAAAAATAAGCATATTCCCACTATGTTTTGCAATATACTCATCTACTGTTCTCCCAATTAAATAAGGTCCTAATAAACCTAAACCTGAACTGAGAAGAACCATAATTAATACAAGAAATAACTGACTTCTGTAAAAATCTAAATACTTCCATATTCTTACTAATGTTAGCTTTAAATTTTTCACTTTTAATGATTGTTTCTTATTGGACATCCGCTAACCCCTCCTTCGCAAACTGGGATCTATAGATATCACGATATAATGCAGAGGTTCTCATTAGACGTTCATGTTCTCCGCTTGCAATTAACTTTCCATCATCCAGCAACAAAATCTGATCTGCTTCTCTAGCAGTACTAATTTTTTGTGTAATAATAAATGTCGTACAATCGTATTTTTGTAAAGACGCCAACAATTTAGCCTCTGTCTTCAAATCAAGAGCACTCGTACTATCATCTAAAAAGAGAAGTTTTGGTTTTCTTATTAGAGCACGGGCAATGGAAATTCTTTGTTTTTGCCCACCGGATAAATTAACTCCTTTTTGTCCGATCCTCGTATCATACATATCCGGCAGCCTTTGAATTGTTTCGTGAATTTGTGCATCTGTTGTACTTCCGATAATATCCTCCATAGAGGCGCCTTCTTTTCCCCAGCCAATGTTATTTTCTACAGAGCCCGTAAAAAGGATAGATTCTTGGGGAACAAATCCAATTTGCTTACGCAACGAATTAAGATCCATCTTTTTTATATCCATGCCATCAATTTTAATTGAACCGCTCGTTACATCATATAATCTTGGAACAAGTTGAAATAGTGTTGATTTACCTGATCCAGTTGCTCCCATAATGGCGATCGTTTCTCCCGGTTTTGCAGTAAACGAAATATTGGATAATACATAAGTGTCCGAACCAGGATATTTGAAACTAACATTATTAAATTCTACTTTTCCAAATCCAATGATTTCGGATGACCCTTTAGTGGTATTCTCAAAATCTGCGGATGTCACAAGAACGTCTGAAATCCGCTCTGAGGATGCCTTCCCTCTTGAAAAAGCCATGATGATCCACGAAAGCATTGAAAGCGCCATCGTAATACGAAAGCCATAATTTACTATGGCAACGACTTCTCCTACGTTAACCTTGCTTTGGTTTACTTCAATTACACCTACCCAAAGAATAAATAATATTCCAACGTTCATGACAAATAAAAGAATCGGTCCAATTAATTCGACAAGTCGTAATACTTTAACCGTTTGATCTCGTAATTGTTCATTCGCATTTCCAAAACGCTTTTCTTCAAATTTTTTCCTGATAAATGCCTTTATTAAACGCATCCCGGTTAAATTTTCTTGCATAACATTGTTTACTTTATCTAATTTTTCTTGAACAATTTTAAATAATCTGCCGCTTTTATTCAGCATCCAAATTAATAAAATGACTAAAATTGGGATTGGAAATATTAAAAATAGTGCAAGTTTCACATTAACAAATAATGCCATCGTCGCTCCACCAATGACCAATAATGGCGCTCTAAGCGCTATTCTCAAACTCATAAAAACAGTATTCTGTACTTGAGTAATGTCATTTGTTAATCGCGTAATGAGTGATGACGATTGAAAGCGGGCCAAGTTATGGAATGAAAACGATTGTATTTTTTTAAATAGTGCTGCCCTTAAATCAAATCCAAATCCTTGTGCTGCATATGAGGAGAAAAAAGAATTCGTAATGCCCGCCAAAAAACTTAGCATAGACAAACCTACCATAACCCCTCCCCACTTCATCACTACCCCTAAATCTTCTTTAAGTATTCCTTCGTCAATAATCTTCGCCATAAACATTGGATGCCAAAGTTCTACAATCAGCTCCGTTAGCATAAGCATCCATGCAATTGACATTGTCAATCGATATGGCTTTAAATAAGATAGCACTTTCCCCATTTTAATTACCCCCAGCCAAACAAAAAACATTTAGTAACCCGTAATTAATTATAATCATAAATGACAAAAATATAAATGTCATCTAAATCGTTTTAATATTTAGAAATTGGAAATATGTTATTGAGGGTCAACATCATCTATACCTGTCATTTGAAGTAATTCGGATACGGTAACTAATTCATATCCATCATCAATTAATTTAGGAATAATTTTTTTCAACGCTTTCACAGTTTGTGATCGGTTACCTCCTGCATCATGAAAAAGGATGATATCACCAGGTCGATAATTATTTAAAACTTTTTTTGAGATTCTTCTTGCACTTACTCCCTTCCAATCTTCCGTGTCTTGATGCCAAGACCACATAATTACTCGATAACCTTCTTTGACTGCTGTATTGATGATCATATCATTATAGTTACCACCTATAGGGCGAAAAAAAGCAGTTCTTGTTCCAGTAAGCTTTAAAATAATATCATCCGTTTTTTTTAATTCCAGGCGGATTTCGTCAATTGTGTCATTTTGTCTTTTATAGTGGCTATACGTATGATTCGCTATTTCATGGCCTTCTCGTATCTGTCGTTGAATGATTTCCGGAAATTCCTCAGCGTGTTCCCCAATGACAAAAAAAGTAGCCTTTGCATTATATTTTGCAAGTAAATCTAAAACTTGCGGAGTATATTTTGAATGTGGACCGTCATCAAATGTTAAAGCGATTACTTTTTTATCAGTAGGTACTTCCCAAATAACATCTCCTGTTTTTTCAAAAAATGTTCTATCGTGTTCTACTGCTCCTGTAGGAGGTAATAATATGAAAAACATTTCGAATACCATTATAACTATTACTATTACTATTAATTTTTTTATCATACCCATGCCTCCTACTTAAAGTGGCTGTCCCAATTGGTTAAGCTTCAAATTGGGACAGTTCACTTTTGAGATTACTTTTGTTGTTTTGTATTTTGTTGACCCATCATGTTTGTTGCTGTACTCTGTTGTGCTGTATTTCCTTGCGTATTTTGTTGAGTACTACTCATAGCATTTTGCTGAGCTGTACCTGTTGCATTTTGTTGAGCTGTACCTGTTGCATTTTGCTGCGCAGTATTAGAAGCGGTATTTTGTGCAGCCCCTCCAGAAGTCATAATACTGGAAAGTTCCTGGGAAAACTCAGTAAGAGGATTGGCAGTCGCTCCGGCAAGTACATTTTGCATCCCTGTGTTTTGGAACTTCTTCATGACATTCTGGATAGGTGTCATCCATTTCCCGTTCTTGTATTTGCGAAGGCCATAAATGGCAGCACTTATTCCAACCGTAGTTAATATTGGTACCCACATCATATTAGGATTTTTTCCTGTAAATTTTCTTGTTGAAAAAATGGATTTTTTATTCACAGACAAGGCTCCTTTTATATGCATTGTCCATAGTGGACATTTTTATTGTTTGTAGTAAATTATCCTTTATTACTGCCAACATTTTCATAGCTAACATATATTTCTTTAACATGGTATGATATTATCCATAAGGAATTGGAAAGAGGAGTTGTATGAATGGAGAGAAAATTACATACTGCTACATTTGCAGGAGGCTGTTTTTGGTGTATGGTAAAACCATTTGACCAATGGGATGGAATTGAGAGTGTAATTTCTGGCTATATGGGGGGCCATCTTGAAAACCCAACATACGAAGATGTAAAAACTGGAGAATCCGGCCATTATGAGGTCGTTCAAATCACATATGATCCAAAAGTTTTTTCATATGAACAATTATTAGAAATTTATTGGCAACAAATTGATCCAACTGACGCCGAAGGACAATTTCAAGATCGAGGTTCTTCCTATCGTACCGCGATATTTTACCAAGACAATGAACAAAAAACGGCTGCTGAATTATCAAAAGAAAAGCTAGCTTCAAGCGGCAAATTTCAAAAGCCCATCGTTACTGAAATCTTGCCAGCTCAAACTTTTTACATAGCTGAAGATTATCACCAAGATTTTTATAAGAAAAATAAAGCTGAGTATTTAGCAGATAGAGAAAAATCAGGTAGGGATGAATTTATAAAAAAGCACTGGTAATAAAATTGTCTTGCTTTTCTGTATAAGATAAAAAATGCGTTATTAAAACCATGCACTTTTATTAAAGTAAGGTGAAGAAAAACAAGACGTTTTCTTCACCTTACTTTATCTGCATAATCAATCGAAATTGTTTCTCCGGACCAAGCACGTTTTGCCGTCCAATCGGCTTGCCCTTGCCAAAATGGTGCATCAGGTGACAAGCCAAGCGGCAAGAAAATAGTTGAACATAAATATAAGCTTCCAATTGAGATATAAATTTCTCCTAATTCAGGTTGATGACCACATAAGCCAATTTGCAGCCATCCCTCTTCATCAAAAGTACCTGGCATTTCTATCACCCTTTTCATAACTGCAGTTAATGCGCAACGTATTTGTGCCGGTTCCAAGCTTTCATCCATTTTTTGTTGCAAAGCCATCTGTGCTAAATGTTGAAATGCTCCAAAACGATAAGCAAGTGATCTCCCTACAACAGGAAACGTTCCTTCAGGTGAAATGCTTCTTTCTTGAATAATAGCGAATCTTTTCGCTCTATGAATGATCCTCTCTTTCATTTCCCGCCAATCAGATTCTTTATCTCCCAATACTTCAATGATATCTACCATCATTGGCTGAATGACATAGCTATTATAATAATCCATTCTAAATTCTGGTCCATCTCCGTATATACCATCACCTTTATACCATTGGTCATGTTGCTTTAATGCATAATCTATCCTCATTCGATCCCAATCTTTTTCATTCATAAGGTAAAGAGCTGTTTCAATCATTGCTGAAAATAATAGCCAATTGCTAAAAAAAGGTTTTAGTCTTCTTGTGGATTTTAGTGCACTCACCAAATTTTTACGTACCCGAGGCTCAAGTTTTTCCCAAAGTTCCTTAGGGGCTCTAAGAATGGCATGTGCCAAAAAAGCCGTATCAACGATTGGTTGATGGCCTTGAGTAAAATTCATAAAATCAGGTGAATCTGGGTCTGTAGCAGCATTAATGCATGCTCTAGCTAATTGAGCGTAGTTTTCTCTTAACGTCCCTTCTTCCCCATCGATAGGACCTGTTTCCAGCCAAGGAGCCAACCCACATATTAATCTTCCAAACGCTTCTAAATAACTATATTTATCCCGATCTAATCCTTTTGTTTCTATCGGCATTCTTATTTTTAATTGTTTTTCGGACAAAGCGTGGAGAACAGGATCTGCAATCTTACACATTGTTTCGATCCAGTAAGTTCGGTCATTATTGGATGTAAGGTCCATGTGCTTCATCTGATTTCTTTCCTTTCAATCAGTAGTTATGTTGGATAACCTATTTTTTTATAAACTCAATCCTCCATTAATATGCAATTCTGTTCCTGTTACTTGCTTTGATTCATCGGCTAATAAATAAACTACGCCATAAGCCATATCTTCTTCAGTTTGCATTTCGCCTGTTGGGATTACACTTTCTGCCCATTTTTTTAGTTCTTCTTCACTCGTACCCATACTTTCATGAAGTTCGATTTCACCTTCGGATGCAACCCAGCCAACAGTAATCCAATTAGATCTTATTTTATGTTTAGCATAATGAGAGGCTATACTCTTATTTAATGTACGCATCGCACCTTTTGAACACGAATAGGCGACTAAATTTTCCATGCCGCTATAAGCATTAGTCGAGCCGATTTGTACAATTGATCCTCCGCCAGTCTTCAGCATTTCATTAATTGCATATTTAGAGCAAAAAAATGGACCTTTTATGTTTACGTCAAAAATCGTATCGAATAAATCCTCAGTTGTTTCTAGTATGGTACCTCTAGGAAAGATTCCCGCATTATTTACAAGACCATCAATCCGACCAAAATGTAATATAGATTCTTCGATTAATTCACGACAGCCTGATTCTGATGAAATATCTTTTTGAATAAATACTGCCTTTGTACCATACTCTTGTTCAATATGTTCAGCTACCTTTTTTCCCGCTTCTTCATTTCTTCCGTTAACAATAACATTAGCACCTTCTTTTGCACATATATATGCGATCCCTTTTCCAATTCCTTTTGTTGCTCCAGTTATGATGACAACTTTTCCTTGTAATCGTCCAGTCATTTCCATCCCTCTTCCTTTTTTGTTAACTTTTGAATTTTCTATTTCTTCTTCAAATATTAGTACGACATTGACTATGGCGTTTCCTGTTTTTCTCAAAATCTTTAGTTCATTCTTTGTTCGTTTTTATGAAAATTCGTATTTAATATTCAGCAAGGGATCATATAAGCTCACCTATACTTCTATATAATAAAAATAAAAAAGCTGTCATGATTAATCAGTTTTCACCAATTAACATGACAGCTTTTAACAAAATTAAGATGTTGTGTAATCAATACTATCTGGATCAATTCTCTTTAGTGGTCTTTCCGCTGGACCTTCTATTACTTCACCTTCTACAGAGAATCTGGAACCGTGGCACGGACAGTCCCAAGTCTGATCTGCACTATTCCAATTTATTTCACATCCCATATGGGTGCATGTTGTATCTACTATAAATAATTGGCCATCCATTTTTTTAAAGGCACCAGCACGGCCACCTTTAATGGATACAACAGCTCCTTCGCCTTCTTTAACATCCTTTATTTCTTTATCAGGTCGATTCAATTTTCCGCTAATTAGATTTGTCGCTACATTCACATTTTCCTTAACCATTGTTTTGAGTCCAGGGTCTGCTGTGAATCGGGAAGGAGCAAATAAATCTTTATATCGGTTGGCTTTACCTATTAATATATCCTTCATCAGTTGTGCGGCTACCATACTCGTTGTCATTCCCCATTTCCTAAAACCAGTTGCTACGAGTACACGTTTATCATCTTCATTGCTACATCCGATATATGGAACTTTATCGTCCGTCACAAGATCTTGAGCAGACCATCTGTATAATATTTCTTTTGCCCCAAATTCATCTTTTGCAAATTTCTCTAATGCTTCATAGTGCTCTTTTTCAGGTTCTCCTTGCCCAGTTTTATGGCCGTCTCCACTAAATAGTAGTACTTCTTCACCTTCTACATTTACAGACCGTATCGATCTTGTAGGTGTTTCTGCATTAATATACATACCACCAGGGAATGATTTTTCTGGTTTCGCTGCAACTACATATGACCGTTTAGGATGGAGTCGTGCAAAATATCCTCGATTATCATGAAAAGGAAAATGTGAAGCAGATATAACGTGTTGTGCCGTAATTTTTGCTCCGTTTCTTAAATGGACAATTGGCTTTTCGCTTATATCCATGTGGGTAGCAACTGACTGTTCGTATATTTCTCCTCCACTTTCCTTAATAAAATCCACAAGCTGCGTTAAATAATGGAGTGGGTGGAACTGCGCTTGGTTTTTCATGACAACGGCACCTTTTATATTTCCAATATCTAAAGGCAGACTGTCAACATATTCACCTTCTATTCCCAATCTTTTATATGCCTCATATTCATTTTTCAGTTTTTGTATAGAATCATTAGAGTTCGTATATACATATGCATCTTCTTTTTTAAAGTCGCAGTCAATACCGTGCAAATGAATTAACTCAGCAATATGTTCTGCGGCTTCTTTATTCGCTTCATAATAAAGCCGTGCTTTTTCTTCACCAAAATGTTGAATGAATTCATCATAGATTAATCCGTGTTGAGCTGTAACTTTTGCCGTCGTATGTCCTGTAGTTCCGTTAAAAATAGTACTAGCTTCAATTACCGCTACTTGAAACCCTTCTTTTACTAGCAAATATGCAGTTGTAATTCCTGTAATTCCCCCACCTACAATTACAACATCTACTTGTAAATCGTTTTCAATTGAAGGAAATGATGGAGGTTTTGTTGATTTAAGCCAATAAGACGATAGTTGATCTGGAAGTTTTCCCTCTCCATTATTTAGTATACTCATGTGACGGTCCTCCCTTTTTATTATCTATTAGTTGATATCCCCTATTTCTTAAGAAATCATGTACGAAAAAAATAAAAAAACCGGCCTTAGCCGGTTAATATTGATTATTTCGGAATAATATCTCCTGTATTCGAAATTTCCACATCGAAAGAAATAGATTGCAAATACCGAAGAAATTGATCTCGTTCAGCATTTTCAACAGGAATTATTTGCCCTTTTGAAATGATATATGGGTCAAAGTTCATTTTAATTTGATCGCCTTTAAACGTAACCTTCAACAAGCCTGTTTGCGCTGATTCATTTTTTACATAAGGCGGAAATAAAAAATTGCCGAGGGAGTATGCAACTGGCATGCCATTATAATATTGAAACCCTTGTAGCCAGTGAGGGTGAGATCCAATGATTAAGTCAACACCAGTTTTTTGAAGTTCCTTGACATATTCATACTGATAGTCGACAGGAATATTTTGCTTCTCTTTTCCCCAATGAAAATAGACAATCGTATAATCTGAGTCACCTTTTTGCTCCAAAATCGTCTTTTTAATTAGTTCGAGATCATAGCCATTCGGAATACCGGACCTATCATTTTTCGCAATCCAATTAACATCAGGAAGAAAATGAACAAATGAGAAGAATCGAAACTTCTTCCCTTTGATTTCAATTTCCTTAGAAGCATATGCTTCTTCTTCATTTCGTCCCGCTCCAATATAATCAAAACCATATTGTTCAACATATTGAAGTGTATCATTAAGTCCTGGCCTTAAATAATCCAAAGTATGGTTGTTTCCGAGGTTTAGCATATCAAAACCAGTTTTATTTAAGGCTTGTAGACCTCTTGGATCCGATTTAATCCAAAATAACTGTGAAGGATCTTTTTCAGTTTTATCCGTAAAAACAGTTTCAGCGTTTACAAAAGCATAATCTGCTCGTTGAACTTTATCCTTTACATAAACAAATGGATAATCATAACCATTCTTCTCAAGAATTGGACGTAGATCCCAATCAAACATGGTATCGCCTGCAAAAATGATATTAATCTCTGGGCTCGCCTTTTGTTGTTTTTCTGCTTCTTTTTTCGGAGCACTATTTTTGTTTTTTACTTCCTGATTCTTTATAATTTTGTGGGTTTTTGTTTTATTATTACCATTTTCCACAAGAGCTGGGACAGGTTTTTTTATATGTAGATTCAAAGATTTCAGAGCTTGATAATCTTTCCACTGTACTAGCAAAATAATAAAACAAGAAACTAGTAAAGTAAGCAATCCAATAAAGATTTGTCGATTTCTTCTTCGACGCCTAATTCTTTTAAATTTTGTTTTTCGATCCATTTTTTTCTCCCCTTAGAAAATTATAGTATCATAATTTTCTAGAGTGAAGTAGCACATTTTTCAAAGAAAAAAGATAAAACGATAAACAAAAAAGAATATTCTATAAATTGAGTATTTATGGCTTTTATTAAAAAATTCGTGGAACGAAAAATGTTCATAAAAATCGGAGAGGATCGCGCCCTACTCCTGGGTGACAAACGGTTAAAGGGACACCCCATAAAAAAAGTGAAGGCGAGTTAGCAAACTAAGAGCGGAACTTCATGTAGCAAAACCTGTAGATTTTCGTTGCAAAGGGTACACTGGAGGGATACATGTCGAGTAACGAGTAGAGTTAGTGTGCCAAGGAGGCTCTTGAGCCCCAAGAGTAAAGCTAGCCATAGAGCGGAAATCAACATTAACCTATGTTAAAGAATTAAAAAAGACCGCTTTTTAATTAAAAAGTAGTCTTTTCATAAAATTTAACTGATAACCGGTAGCATTCTTGTTTCCTTCTCCATATCTGATTTACAGATTGGACAAACAGTTTTTTCATCTGAAGAAAAGGCATCCCTCATCCAACATGAACAATCTTCATTCGTGCATGACCAAACAATCGTTTCCTCTTCAGGAATAGGTTCCTGAGGTCCTCTTCTAAAAGCCATGGCAAGATCCCCCTTCTTATTATTAATTCCATTATACGCTAACTTTATATTTAAACCAAATCGGTAGAAAACTTTCGTGTATCGGATATAGGAAGATAATAGGAACCCTTCTCCACTATGAATGTAGACTAAGAACATGCTATAATGTTTTGGAATATGGAATAATTGGAGGAAGGGATATACCTTGATTACAGTAACTAATGTTAGTCTCAGATACGGAGACAGGAAATTGTTTGAAGATATAAATTTAAAATTTACACCTGGAAACTGCTATGGATTAATTGGAGCAAACGGTGCTGGGAAATCGACATTCGTAAAAATATTATCAGGCGAAATTGAACCGCAAACAGGATCCGTTTCTATTACTCCTGGTGAGCGCCTAGCTGTCTTAAAACAGGATCACTTTCAATATGAAGATGAAGAAGTACTCAAAGTGGTTGTAATGGGACACACTCGTCTTTATGAAATTATGCAAGAAAAGGACGCTATCTATATGAAAGCTGACTTTTCAGAAGCGGACGGAATGAGAGCTGCCGAGCTTGAAGGTGAATTTGCGGAATTAAACGGATGGGAAGCAGAATCTGAAGCAGCAATATTGCTTAAAGGTCTGGGGATCAATGAAACACTCCATACTAAAAAAATGGCAGAGCTGGCAGGTTCTGAAAAAGTAAAAGTACTTTTGGCTCAAGCGTTGTTTGGAAAACCTGATATTTTGCTTCTTGATGAGCCAACAAACCACCTTGATATTAAAGCAATTCAATGGCTTGAAGAATTCTTGATTAACTTTGAAAATACAGTTATCGTAGTTTCCCACGATCGACATTTTTTAAATAAAGTATGTACCAATATTGCTGACCTTGATTTTGGTAAAATTCAAATTTACGTCGGCAACTATGATTTCTGGTATGAATCTAGCCAGCTAGCATCAAGAATGGCACAAGATGCCAATAAGAAAAAAGAGGAAAAGATTAAAGAACTACAAGCTTTTATTGCAAGGTTTAGTGCAAATGCGTCAAAATCAAAACAAGCTACATCAAGAAAGAAATTACTTGATAAAATTACACTTGATGATATCCAGCCTTCTTCACGACGTTATCCTTTTGTAGGTTTCAGCCCAAATCGTGAAATCGGAAATGATCTATTAAGAGTGGAGGGCCTGTCTAAAACTATAGATGGCGTTAAAGTTTTAGACAATGTGAGCTTCATAATGGACAAGAATGATAAAATTGCGTTAGTTGGTAGAAATGAAATAGCCAAAACGACTTTATTTAAAATATTAGCTGGTGAAATGGAACCCGATGCTGGTACTTTTAAATGGGGAGTTACAACGTCGCAAGCGTATTTCCCTAAGGATAACTCTGAATACTTTGAAGGCACTGATCTAAACCTAGTGGATTGGCTAAGGCAGTTCTCACCGCAAGATGACAGCGAAAGCTTTTTGCGTGGATTCCTAGGAAGAATGCTATTTTCAGGTGACGAAGTGTTGAAAAAAGCATCTGTGCTTTCAGGTGGAGAAAAAGTAAGATGTATGTTATCGAAAATGATGCTAAGTGGCTCAAACGTGCTTCTATTGGATGAGCCTACGAACCATTTAGACCTAGAATCGATTACAGCACTTAATAACGGCTTAATTAGTTTTAAAGGATCCATTATTTTTGCATCTCATGACCATCAGTTTATTCAAACAACTGCCAATCGGATAATTGATATTACTCCTAAAGGTATTATCGATAAGCAAATGTCTTATGATGAATATCTTGAAAATAATGAGTTGCAAAAACAACTAGAAGAAATGTACGCATAAAAAAAACCGTAGCTGCCTTTCTCATCTATGTACGAGCCAACTGGATGTCGTTGACATATGAAATAAACATTCCTCTATCCAACTTTTACTGTGTGTTTAAGGTGGATATGCGCTAGAGCAGGTTAATAAGGTAAGAAATACCCGGATGATAAGTGAACTTCCGGGTATTTTCTTACCCTTTTAATAATAAATGTTCTGTTTTCAATAAGATTTGTTCCAATTTTTTGGCATTCCTCTTATACATTTGTTTTGCCTCTTCGGATTCGGTTTGCAAGGAATAAGATTCTAAATCAGCTTGACATTTTTTTAATGCACTTAAAAGACTTTGCCTTGGCTTTGGCTCTGGAATTTGGATTTTATCATCATAAATATCAACAGTAAGCTGTCCGTATGAATCAACTTGGCCAACATACACATTATCAATAGCAACATTCAGCTTCTCAAGTTCCATCTCCAACCATGCTCTCGTTAAACCACTCGCAGCTAATGCAGCATCCATTATTTCCCCTTCTAAAATAACGGTTTGCGGCACTTTTTCAGGAGCGACATCAAGTTGTAAATCTGTAGGAGTTAATGGCTGTTTCTCTTTCTTTAGCAACACACTTAAATCTCCGTTTGCTTCTAGAACTGCAAATTCTACATCAGCAACTTGAAAGGCGTTTTTCTTTCTCAGTAACTGCATTAATTCATCGACGGAGTATTGCTCTTTTCTTAAATTTTCTTCTTGTATTTTTCCTTCCTTAATGACAACGGTTGAAGTGCCTTCAATAAAACTTCGTGCTTTTTTACTTTTCATGCCAATAAACCCTGCAATAAAAGGAATAGCTGTCCAAACGAGCAAACTGTAAACACCATTCATAAAATTACTCTCAAGACCTGTAGATATTTCAGCAGCGATACTACCAATAGTAATGCCGGCGATATATTCAAAAAACGATAGATGGGATAGTTGTTTTTTCCCAAGAACTTTCGTCAGCAAAAAAAGGACAAATACGAGTATAGACGATCTTATAATGATTTCAAGCCAACTTGGGACATCCATCATCTGTATCCCCCTTACGAATTCCTATATTGCAGCTCTTCAGCCTTCATAAATTCAATTCTTTGCTGAAGGTCATGTATGACATCATCAATCTCCATCATACATTCATGAAAAATGGCACTTGCCTCTTGGTCCTTTGTTATTTGAGCTAGACGACTGAATTCAGATTGAATAGCCTTTGCACTTGCGAGGGTTGCTTTTACATTTGTAAATACAGTCATTATCATTTCCTCCGAACTATTCAAAGGGAACAGAGTGATGAATGCATCACTCTGTTTGTTGAAAATTTTTTTTAATTCCTAGGAAGACATTGCACTTTCTAGACTTTTAGGAATTGTGTAATATTTTACTGATTATATTGTGGCTCTTCCTGCATAATTTCCTGCATGCGTGGTGTTAAAGTGTCAATGACTGCTTGAGTTTGCTGCGCACACATTTTGTACAGTTGTTTCGCTTGCTGGTTATCGGTATCCAACGCAAAACCTTCCAAGCTCGCCTGTGCAGTTTTTAATCCTGTAACTGTTTGCTGTACCTTATTAATAACTGTCAATGTATTGCCCTCCCTGTGATTGTTCTTTTGAACGTTTCTATTTTGTGATTAATTTTCGGACATTATTAGATGAAAAAAATACCTATCATCTCGATAGGTATTTCTGACGTTTTACAATCGCTTGCATTCTTCAAAGCTTCCCTTCTTGCGTTGCTCACCGTATAGTGTGCAAATTCTCTTTAAAGAAGACTTTGCGCCTCGAATGACACGTTTCCTACTGAATATACATTAAAATAAATTTAGCCACAAACTAAAAAACCTATCATAACGATAGGTATTTCACAACTTATTCTAGTCGAATATAACGATAAATATGGCTTACGATCACTTTTAATAAAGCATAGGCAGGTACAGCTAGTATTAAGCCAAGAAGACCGCCAAATTGACCTGCAACAAGTAACACAAAAATAATTGTCAACGGATGCATATTCAACGCTTTTCCCATGACAAATGGCGAAACAAGATTGCTTTCAAATTGCTGGACTACAACCGCTACGATAACGACTAACAGTGCTTGTAAAGGAGAAGTAAACAACCCTACGATTACTGCGGGCAACGTCCCAATCCACGGCCCAACGAAGGGAATGACATTCGTCAACATCGCAAGAACACCAAGAATTAACGCATAATCTAATCCAATGATTAAATATCCAATAAAAGCTAATGTCCCTACACAAAGACTTACGATTAGCTGGCCTTGAATATATGAACTTAGAGCTCCATCCATTTCTTCTAATATTTCATCAGCTTCTTTTTGATGTCTTTTCGGCAATATTTTTTCTAAGAACTTTGGAGCATGCTTGCCATCTTTCAGCATGAAAAATAACACAAATGGTACGAGAGCAAAGATCATGACCATATTGGCAATAAATCCAACTGTACCAGCAATTTTAGAACCAAATCCTTGTAAAATCAAACTGGCATTTTGCTCAAATTGTTTTGTAAATTTCTCTACAGAAAAATAATTACTTTGTTGGAATTGTACAAACCAATCCTTTTCTGTAAGAGACATAGCCCAGGTTTGTATGTTTTGAGCATATGCTGGAATATTTTCGATTAATAAATTAAATTGTTTTTGCAGTTCTGGACCAATTAATAATACCGCTCCTGTTGCCAGCCCCGCTATTGCGATAAACATGATAACAATTGATAGTGTTCGGGGAATTTTTCGTGAAAGGAAGTTAACAGCTGGCCGTAGTACGTAATATAAGACTCCCGCTAATATAATTGGTGGGAATAATGTTTTTACAATAATAACAAGTGGAGTAAATATAAACCTAATTTTTGTTCCAAGCAAAATGATTAAAAAAATCATGATGATGGCGATTCCTAGTTTAAACCATTTTTCCTTAAACATAATTCTCCTCATTTCTCTCTTTTTCCAAGGCTTTGTATTGATATTATCGCATTTTTTCTACTGAATTCCAATGTTTTCTATTTTCTCATAGCGCATATTAAAAAGGTCCGATATAATTAGTGTGTCGAAATAAATTTTTAGGAGGATTAAAATGGAAGCTACAGAAAGACGATTATCACGATCAGAAGTTCCTGAACACCTTACGTGGGATTTGAGAGATCTATTTCAAACAGATGAAGAGTGGGAAAAAGAGTTAAAAGCTGTTCAAGAAAGTGTACCCTTATTGACTTCATTTAAAGGTCGTTTAGGGGAAAGCGCTGATATATTACTTACGTGCTTGAATGAAATGGAGTCCCTAGAAAAACGATTAATCCGCGTTGCAACCTTTTCAAATTTACGTCAATCAGCAGATGGTACAGACCCTGTTAACCAAGGGAATTCCTCCAAGGTTGCTGCGATGCTTGCAAAAATAAGTGCTGATTTATCTTTTATTCAATCTGAAATATTAGACTTGCCTGACGGTACAGTAGATACATATATAAACGAAAATAAGGATTTACAGAAATTCTCTAAATATTTATCAGATATTCTTGATAAGAAACCATATAAACTATCTCCTGACACAGAGAAGGCATTAGCATCTCTTGGAGAAGTGTTAGATGCTCCATATACAGTGTATCAATTTAGTAAATCTTCCGATATGCAGTTTGATTCCATTCAGGATGATAACGGAAATGTTCTTCCAATGTCTTTCGCATTATTTGAGGACCGATATGAACTTGTTCCGGATACAGATTTAAGAAGAAAAGCATATGATTCTTTCGTGAACACTTTAAGACAGTATAAAAATACATTCGGTGCCAATTATGCAACAGAAGTAAAGAAACAAGTGGCAATGGGTCGTTTACGCAATTATGAATCCGTTACACATATGCTACTTGCACCTCAACAAGTTTCCTTAGAGATGTATCATAATCAATTAGATATTATCCAGAAGGAACTTGCACCGCATATGCGCAAATTCGCAAAGCTTAAAAAAGAAGTATTGAATCTTGATACAATGAAGTTTTCCGATTTAAAAGCTCCACTTGATCCAGAGTTTAATCCAACGACTACATATGAAGAAGCTTCTGAAACGATTTTATCTGCCTTATCAATTATGGGTGAAGAATATAATGAAGCGATGAAAAAAGCATTGACAGAAAGATGGGTAGATTTAGCAGATAATGTAGGTAAATCTACAGGTGCATTCTGCTCTAGTCCATATGGCGTTCATCCATATATATTAATCACATGGACAGATACAATGAGAGGTGCCTTTATCCTAGCTCACGAACTTGGTCATGCAGGTCACTTCTATTTGGCTGGACGTAATCAGGATTTAATCAATACTCGCCCTTCTATGTATTGTATTGAGGCTCCTTCTACGATTAATGAATTAATTCTTGGAGAGCATATTTTATCTAAAGCAGATGATCCAAGAATGAAACGTTGGGTAATTTTACAATTACTTGGTACATATTATCATAATTTTGTTACACATTTATTAGAGGCCGAGTTCCAACGTAGAGTATATAACCTTGCTGAAAATGGAACACCACTAACTGCAAGTGTATTTTGTGAACAAAAAGCAAATGTATTAAAAGATTTCTGGGGAGACACTGTAGAAATTGATGAAGGTGCCAGCCTTACTTGGATGAGGCAACCACATTATTATATGGGATTGTACCCTTATACGTACTCAGCTGGGTTAACGGTTGCAACTGCTGCTGCACAAATGATTAAAGAAGAAGGTCAACCAGCAGTCGATCGTTGGCTTGAACTATTAAAAGCTGGTGGAACATTAAAACCTCTTGATTTAATTAAAATTTCTGGGGTTGATATGTCTAAGCCTGATGCGATAAAAAAAGCTGTGGCATATGTTGGATCATTAATTGATGAATTAGAAAAAAGTTATAATTAAAACATTAAACCCGATATCCATAAGGTAGATATCGGGTTTATTAATGATTATTGGTTTATTAATTTACAGCCATTTCTTTTTCGAGCTGGCTTAATCTTTCTTTCACTTCTTCTTCAGAAAGACCGTGTTCTTTAATATACATATTTCTCGGATGAACACGACATTCATCTGTACAGCTTCTCATATATTTATGCTCATTTTCTTCTGAGCAGAGGAATTGTCTATTACATTCTGGGTTTGCACAATTTACATATCGTTCAGATGGAGTGCCATCAAAGTATTCACGTCCGACAATCACGTGCTCTTTTCGATTTATAGGAACAGCAATTCTTTGATCAAACACATAACATTGACCGTCCCAAAGCTCCCCTTGAACTTCTGGATCTTTTCCATATGTGACGATTCCACCGTGTAACTGAGAAACATCTTCAAAGCCTTCTCTAACAAGCCAGCCTGAAAATTTTTCACAACGAATGCCGCCTGTGCAATATGTTAAAATCTTTTTGCCTTCCAATTGGTGCTTATTCTCTCTCACCCAATTTGGCAAATCGCGAAATGTTTCTATATCTGGACGAATCGCTCCACGAAAATGACCTAAGTCAAATTCATAATCGTTCCTTGCGTCTAGAATGACAGTATTTTCATCCTGCATTGCTTCATAAAATTCTTTCGGACTTAAATAATTACCAGTAATTTGATGAGGATCGATATCATCTTCTAAACGAAGGGTTACCAACTCAGAACGAGGACGAACATGCATTTTCTTAAAAGCATGTTGATCTGCATCATCAATTTTAAATACGATTGTCTCAAAGCGCGGATCATTTTTCATTTCATTCATATACATTTCTGTCTGATCCCAAGTTCCAGAAACTGTACCATTGATTCCTTCTGATGCGACTAAAATACGTCCTTTTAGACCAATTTCCTTACAAAATGCTAAATGATTTTTAGCAAATTCTTCTGGATTTTCGATATGGACATATTGATAGTACAATAATACACGATACTTTTGATTTTCTGACATGACAAAATACCACCTATCATCTTATATTTGCAAGATATAAACGTGTTTAGGAGGATATAGTTTCGGATTGATTCCGAAAGATATACACTTTATTCTTACTCAAGGTATTGTACAGTTATCATAAAAAAAAATCAAGAATGAACTTACTTCCAATATTTTTTCTGAGGTAAAATATTTTTCTATCGAAAAAAAATTAAGTTATAATAATATTAAAAGTTTTTACTAGAAAGGATGAGACAATGACCGATGCTGAAAAGTTTGTAAACACAATTAGACATAAGAAATTACCTAGGAAAATACTTTTGTTTCGCATCCTCCTCGTAACATTCGGCGCTGCTTTAATGGCAGTTGCTCTCGAGCTATTCCTCGTTCCTAATCATATTTTAGATGGAGGTATTACCGGAATATCCATCATTATCGCCCATTTTACAGGTTGGCGTCTTGGAATTATTATCTTTACACTCAATCTTCCATTTATTTATATAGGTTACAAACAAATTGGTAAAACGTTTGCTTTGACAACCTTATACGGCATTTTTATTTTGTCCGTAACGTCTATATTTCTCCATAACATGATCGTAGTTACCGACGATCTTTTATTAGACACTGTTTTTGGTGGTATTATACTTGGAATGGGTGTAGGTATCGTTATTCGTTATGGAGGATCCTTAGATGGCACTGAGGTCTTATCCATCTTGCTTAATAATAAACTGCCCTTCTCAGTCGGTGAAATCATCATGTTCTTTAATTTCTTTATTTTTACAACAGCTGGGTTTGTTTTTAGTTGGGAACGAGCAATGTACTCAATTATTACTTATTTTATTGCTTTTAAAGTAATTGATATTGTCGTTGAAGGGTTGGATGAATCAAAATCAGCCTGGATCATTACAGAAAAAGCAGAAGAAATTGGGGATGCTATATTAGCAAGACTTGGACGAGGGGTCACGTATTTAAAAGGCGAAGGTGCCTATACTGGCGATGACAAAAAAGTAATTTTTTGCGTTCTAACTAGGCTGGAAGAAGCAAAATTAAAATCAATTATTGAAGAACTCGATAGTAGCGCCTTCCTTGCGATTGCCAATATATCTGAAGTTCGCGGAGGACGGTTCAAGAAAAAACATATTCATTGAGGAAGTACAACTGTCCGACAGCTTATGTTCGTCGACGAGGAACTACCGATATATATTGACTTATCGTAGGGAAAAAGACAGAAGTTTTCTTGTTGAAAAGTTACACCCATGGTTTAAACTTTTATACCATCCTTTTTTAAAAAAACTGTCCCTTTTTTCCAGGGACAGCTTCTACAATATTAAGAATTTAGTTCTCTTACTTTTTTATCACTTGGCAATAACCATGTCAACACACCAATAATCGGTAAGAAGCTACATAAAATCATTACAAATTTTATACTAAATATATCAGCTAAAGTTCCAAAAAACACAGCTCCTATCGCTCCCATTCCAAAAGCAAATCCGACAATAAGACCAGAAACCATACCGATTTTTTTCGGCACTAGTTCTTGTGCATAGACAACAGTTACACTAAAGCTAGATGTAATGATAAAACCGATTAGAAAAAATAACGGAATAACCCAACCTAGAGATACGTACGGCAATAATAGAGTAAGTGGTGCAGCCCCAGCCATGGAGAGAAAGATTATATTTCTCATTCCAAATCGATCTGCAAGCGGCCCTCCCAAAAAGGTTCCAAGCACACCAGCAAACATGAAAATAAATACGTATAATTGTGCCTCTTTAATCGTAAGCCCATAATCTTTTATTAAATAAAATTGATAAAAGTTACCGATACCTGCTGAATACCATGAGCGAGCAATAACTAAAAAGACTAGCAGCCCAATTGCCGCTTTAATTTTTGGATGAATTGGCGTTCCGTTTGTTCCTTTTTGGCGTTTAACAGGTTTAAATGCTTCAATTTCAAGCTGTGATTTATACCAGTTTGACACATATAAAAGAAGCAATATTCCCATTAACGCTATTACTGTGAACCCTAGTGCCCCTTTTTGACCAAAGCGAACAAAAATAAATGCAGTAAAAATCGGAGCTAATGATTGTCCAAAATTTCCTCCGACCTGATAAATTGACTGCGCCAATCCTCTTCTAGGTCCCGCCGCCATATAAGAAACCCTTGATCCTTCAGGATGAAACACAGCAGAGCCTAACCCGATAAAAAATACGGAAGCTAAAATAACATAAAAGTTTGGTGACAAGCCAAAACCAATCAAGCCCGCCATACTTAATAACATTCCAAATGGCAAAAGAAATGGAGATGGTCTTCGATCTGCAAAATAACCAAGTACCGGCTGCATGACAGAAGATGTCATGTTTAATACAAATGCAATCCAACCAATTTGTGCATAAGATAAATTTAATGATTTTTCAAAAATTGGATTCATTGCAGGTACTACTGATTGAATAGCATCATTAAAAAGATGTCCACCACTTATAGCAAATAACACTCCATAGACAGTCGCCATTTGCGGCATTGCTTTTGGTGCTTTTGTTACACTAGTAGCCTTTGCTGTACTCATATATACATCTCTCTTTCTAGGTAAAAACAAGAATAGTATGTATGTTATTATACATTACCATTCTATTATTAACACTCCTTAATATTTAACTTGTTATCAAGCGTAAAAATACTAAACATATCGTCAATAATACCATGATAAGCATTACATTCGTATCCTTTGAACACCAGTGTAGCTTCCTATATGAGGATCTAAGCTTACTAGTTTGATATCCTCTTACCTCTAAGGTATTAGCTAAATCTTCAGCACGATTTAAGGAACTTACAAAAAGTGGAATAAAGATTGGTACGAGTGCTTTCATTTGTTGTAATACATTTCCTACACCAAATTCGGTTCCTCTTGCTCTTTGTGCATCCATAACTTTTTGTGCCTCATCAAGAAGATTTGGAATGAAGCGCAATGAAATTGATAGCATTAACGCCATCTCATCGACAGGTATTTTCAAATATCGTAACGGGTGAAGTAAACGATTAATTCCATCGGTAAGATCAATTGGCTTTGTGGTTAATGTAATGACCGTCGATATGAACACAATCATAATGAAACGACAAAAAATATAAAATCCATTCATTAGTCCAAATTGCGAGATTGTGATCATTCCATACTCTACATAAATATGTCCCCCAGCAGTGAATAATATTTGTAAAAAGACCGTAAATAATATAAGCCAAATTAACGGTTTAAGTCCTCGAATATATATTAGAAAACTAATCTCAGATAAACGTATAACCAAAAGAGTAAACAACCATAATAGTAAATATGCTTGCCAGTTATTTGCGAGAAATAAGATGATGATGAAATAAAATCCTGCAATGATTTTTGCTCTTGGGTCAAGATGATGTAAAAAAGATTGTCCTGGAAAATAACGACCTAAAATCAGTTTATTCATACGACACCACCCTCAATCAATGCCTCAGCAAGATCCTCAACCGATAAACATACATGAGGAAATGTTAAACCGATTTCTTTTTCAATTTTCATTTGGAGCCTTCGAACATCAGGAACATCTAGTGAGTATTGATTCAGAAGCTCATTATTGGAAAAAAGTGTACGTGTTTCGGTATGAGCAGCCACTCTCCCTTTTTCCATAATGATTACATCATCTGCGTAAAGAGCTACGTCGTTCATATCATGAGTCACTAATACAATCGTCATTCCTCGATCTTGATTCCAATTTTTAAGTAATGTTAAAATATCTTTTTTTCCTTGTGGATCTAAACCAGCACCTGGTTCATCCAAAATAAGAATATCTGGCTCCATTGCTAATACGCCAGCAATGGCAACACGTCTCTTTTGTCCACCCGATAGCGAAAAAGGTGATTTAAATAAAATATCATTGTCCAAACCGACCATTTTAATGACATTTCTAGCTATCTCTTTTGCCAGCTTTTCGGGTACTCCAAAGTTAACTGGTCCAAAACAAATATCCTTTTCAACCGTTTCGGCAAAAAGCTGTGATTCAGGAAACTGAAAGACCATTCCTACTTTTTGGCGGATTACTTTTATATCTTTTTTATTTCTTCGAGAATCGATTATTTTTTTTCCAACAAGAACTTTACCTTCTTTCGGAATGAGTAATCCATTCATCGCCTTAAGTAGGCTTGATTTCCCAGCTCCTGTATGTCCCACGACGGCTGTAAATGTACCTGTCTTTATTTTTAAATGAACGGAATGAAGAACAAGAGGACTACGAATCGGTCCTATTTGAAAATCGGCTGATACATTGTCAAATATTATTTCCATAAGTATTTCACCAACTCTTTTTCCGTCATATATTTGTCAGGCATTTTTTTACCATGCTTAATCAACTCTCGTCTTAACTGCTCTACAATTGGATACTCAAACTTCATTGTATTGTTTGAAAATACTTGCTTTGGTGTACCTCTATTTACGACCCTCCCTTCCTTCATAACTAGAATGTAATCCGCCTCCGCTACCTCATTCATATCATGTGTAATCGAAATAATGGAAGTATTATCTTTTGATTTTATTTGCTTTAAAGTCGAGATAAGCTCTCGCCTGCTTCTCGGGTCTAACATAACTAATGCTTCATCCAATAGTAATATATCGGGCTTTAGAGCTAAAATTCCTGCAATCGCAACTCGCTGCTTTTGTCCACCAGACAATCTTGAAGGATCGAATAATCGAAGATTAGATATACCAACAGTTTGCAATGCTTCGTCTATTCTTAAGCTCATTTCTTCATAAGATAGATTAATATTTTCCAATGCAAATGCTACATCGTCTTGAACGGTAGTTCCGATAAATTGATTTTCTGGATTTTGAAATATCAGACCGATGTGTCTTCTAATCTCCCATTTTGTCAATTCATTCATTTCGATGTCTGCGATACAAATACGGCCTTTTTCAGGAATAAATAAACCTACTAATAATTTTGCTAAGGTTGACTTCCCAGACCCGTTATGACCGATAATGGCAACCCACTCACCACGATTGACAGAAAAATTCACATCTTGTAGTGTCTCTATTTCTTGTCGTATATCATATCGAAAGGATAAGTTTTCTACTTCCAAAATAGTTTTTGCCATCATTTAGCCTCCATTCAGTATATAACACTCTTTTAATGGAGTTCCCCCATCTTAAATGCATCATTCGTTAATTCAAAGTTATTTTTTAATCCCGTTGTCGTAAAAATCTTCTTTTCCGTACTGATAAATATAGCTTCAGCACCTTTTATTCCTTCGATAAATTTCATACCCTCTTTAATTCCTTTTGAAAAAACAATCGTTGAAAGAGCATCTCCATCTATTGAAAGATCCGTTATGATTGATACACCAGCCACATCGTTTTGAAATGGATATCCATCTTTAGGATTAAGTAAATGATGATATTTCATTCCGTCGACTTCTAAGAATCTCTCATATATACCAGATGTCACGATGGATTTATTGGATTCATTGATTTTTCCAACAATCTCTCCTCTTGGAGAAAAAGGGTCTTGAATACCAACTGTCCATTCTATTCCTGATGGATTTTTTCCCATAACATAAATATTTCCGCCTAAATCAATAATAGCTGTTTCAACGTCATGTTGAATTAAAACCTTTGCTACTTCGTCTGTAATAAATCCTTTTGCAATTGCACCTAAGTCAAGTTGCATCCCTTTCTTTTTTAATAAGACAGTTTTTTCGTCTGTATTTAGCTCAATATCATTAAAACTAATTAGCGGCAAGACAGATTCAATTTCTGTATCGTTAGGCTTCCTTGCATCTGGAAACCCAATATGCCAAAGAGAAGTTAATGGACCAATAGAAATATCAAAGGTACCATCCGCTTTTTCACTATATTCTTTTCCAGCAGCGATAAGTTTATTAATATCCTCCGACACCTTCACCGCTTGTATGCCAGCATTTTTATTGATGTTGTCAATTTCCGATCCTTGCTCATTAACTGTAATTTGATCGGCTAATGATTTAATACGTTTGAATGCATGTTCGAGAACCTCTTCTTTCCCTTCATCATAAATTCTAATTGTTACTACAGTTCCCATTAAAAACTCAGTTTCTTTATATGGGCTACTCAATACTTTTGGTTGATGCGACTGTCCACAGCCTGAAAGTAATATAACGGAAATAACGATGAAAAATATCCATTTTTTATTTAACATTTCTATCAAACCTTTCGAAAAAGGAAAATGGGTTGTCCGATTTTTTTTGGAGTAGGTCTCTGAATATTATAGATGCCTGGCTCAACATTACGGACAACCCCTCTATGAAATGGTGCACTTGCTCTCCTGTCCAGTACCTGCGTCTATCCACTAGCACACTTCTTAATCCTCTTCTTTAAGATAAGTCAATAACGATTCATCTTTTCTGACATATCGTGTTCCCTTTATTTATGTCAGAGTCCAAAATGGGAAATCGAATAGAGCCTCAACATCCTGTACGCCAATACGACTATGCAACGCACTTACGCTCACTACTTTACTTACTATAAACATAGTTATCTATTTCAATTTTCGTTGTGTCCCCTTTTTGTGCTGCATTGACAAGCTGAGCAGCATACATTTTAAATGTTTGACTAGAGTGTGATGCGCCAGTTACTACATCTACCTCAGCTGGATTTTGCTTTTCAACTAGAGATTTGTTTAATGCTGGAATGAAGTCTTGTGGTCCAGTACCTGTCTTTTCTTTCATTTTTTCTTGATAGCCTTCATCATTTGTTTTTAAATCCCCATCCTTATTTAGGTAGTTATAGTCTGATTCAATTATTTGACCATCTTTAACCGTTATATTTAAATAGGTTTTCCAGCCCGTTGAACCAATATTTTTTTCAACTAATGAGTAAACTCCATCAACTAAAGGTGCTCTCGTATCAATTTCAATTGTAGATGTATCGCCTTTTTGTGAAGCTTGAATCAATTGCTGTGCATAATTTAGGAATGTTTCCGATGAATGAGTTGCCCCTGTCACAACGTCTACTCTTTGTGCATCCTGACTTTTAACCAATTCTTCATTTAATTGTGGAATATAATCCTTCGGACCAACACCAGTCTTTTCAGACATATTCTTTTGATAACCTTCATCTTCTGATTTTAATTTTCCATTTTCATCTTCATAGTTGTAAGTAGATTCTGTTATCTTTCCACCCTTGACTGTAATGGTCATCGACGCTTTCCAACCGTGATCATCAAAATCCTTTTCCTTTAGAGTGTAAGTTCCATCCTTCATTTCTGCACCTGCAATTACTTTTTCAATTCCCTCTTCTTCATTGGACACTTGCTTATTCCCATCATTATTCTTTTCGGAGACACTTGTTGATCCACAGGCTCCCAATAATAATGTGACTGATGCGACTACCGTTAAAAGTTTCGGCATCTTTTTCATTTTTCTGTCCCACCCTTTTTAATTTTTATAATGTGAAATTATTCACATTTATAGACAGGAATTTTGTGAAGTTTTTCACATTATTGCACCTTTAGTTTAGCACTTCCTTTTAGATCTGTCTAATGATTTTTGGAAGTAATGTAAAAATTTATAAAAAACACTATTAACTTGAGTACTTATATATGACATCTCAATCTTAAGCTATCTAATTATTAAATCTGTTTATTGTTCTTTAAAATGCTCAACTATAGATGAACTTAATTATCTTGAAACACAAGAACAAATAGCTATTATTTTTATCTTACTGTAAATCGTTTTAAGATAAAGAATTTGTACTGCAGTTACTCATTGCATGGATCTTCCTTCCTCTAATAAACTCATAAAATAATAGAAATTTACCATTTTTACGAAAAACCATAGACAGTTTTGAATATTCATTGTAAACTAAAGACGAAAGTTCAACACTTCACAAACTTAATATCGTTTTATGCTCAAATCTTCACAAAAGAACATAGTGAGGAGATTGTTTTAACCTTTTTTTATTAAATTATGCTCATTGTTTCACAAAGGAGTGTTGAATCAATATTAAGGGGGCGATATTTATGGCCAATAATGACATTGTGATCATTGGTGCTGGTTATGCTGGTGTTCATGCTGCGAAGAAACTTGCGAAAAAATTTAAGAAAGATGAATCGGTTTCTATAACTCTCATTGATCGTCATTCCTACCATACGATGATGACTGAATTGCATGAAGTTGCAGCACATAGGGTTGAACCTGATGCCATTCAGTTTGATTTGCGAAGGTTGTTTAATCGGACTAAAGTGCAATTAGTCACGGACAATGTCACCCATGTAAATTATGAGGAAAAATGTGTAATAACTGAGCATGGTCAATACCATTTCGATTATCTTATTTTAGGTATGGGTGGAGAACCAAACGATTTTGGTACTCCTGGAGTTTCCAAACATGCTTTTACGCTTTGGTCTTGGGAAGATGCTATGAAACTGCGAGAACATATTGAAAAAACGGTCCGGAAAGCTGCTACTATTCATAATGATGAGGATCGTCGAGCAATGCTTACCTTTACAGTATGCGGCTCTGGTTTTACTGGGATTGAAATGGTAGGTGAATTGCTTGAATGGAAAACTCGCTTAGCAAAGGATTACAAAGTAGATGAAAATGATATTTCGTTATATGTTGTGGAAGCTGCACCTACCATTCTAAATATGCTAGATCGAAAAGGTGCAGATAAAGCAGAAGCCTATTTAATTAATAATGATGTAAAAATCCTAAAAAGCTCCCCTATTGTTGAGGTAAAAGCTGATTCCGTTTTATTGGATTCCGGGAATGTCATAAAAACCCACACATTAATATGGACGGCTGGCGTTCAAGCTAACACCGATACTAAAGATTATGGAATGTCTAGTGGTCGTGCTGGTAGATTAAAAGTTAATCAATTTATGGAAGCTGACGGATTGGACAATGTTTATGTTGTCGGAGACTTAGCGTATTTTGAAGAAGAACCAGGTAAGCCTACTCCACAAATTGTTGAAGCAGCCGAACAAACCGCTGGTACGGCAGCAAATAGCATTATTGCAGAAATCAATGGTGGTGAAAAACAGCCTTATAAAGGTAAGTACCATGGCGTCATGGTTTCCATCGGTGCAAGGTACGGCGTAGCCAACTTAAGTGGCATTCATTTGAGCGGCTGGTTTGCCATTTTTATGAAGCATATGGTAAATCTCTATTATTTCTTCGGAATAAGAAGTGGATATTATATGTTCCAATATATCATGCATGAGTTTTTCCATACGAAAGATAAACGAAATATTTTCAGAAACACAACTACACGATATGGTAATGTGTTGTGGAGCTTCCCTCTCCGTTTAATGGTTGGTGGTTTTTGGATTGCTGAAGCAGGAGCAAAAATTTGGGGTCATGAAACATGGAAAGAAGCGACAGCAAGTTTCACTACATTGCCTAAATTATTTAAAGGAATAGGAGAAGATTCTTGGTTAACAAGTAACACGGTGACAATGCCATTCGACTGGTTGCAAACTACTACAAGTGGAGCTAGTGAGGCAGCATCAGGAGATTGGGCTACTCCCATTTTATCTCATATGCCTGGCTGGTTTGAGTGGATCATGAAAATCATGCTTCCTACTCCTGAAGTGGCTATCTTTATGCAAAAAATGATGGTGTTTATTGAATTAGCAATTGGGCTGGCCATTCTAATTGGGCTTTTTACCTGGCTAGCAAGTTTTATGAGTACCGGATTCCTTCTCATGTTTACGTTTAGTGCGATGCTCGGATGGGATAAATTTTGGGCTCTCCCTGCTTCCATCGCCTTATTAAACGGATCTGGGCGAACATTAGGTTTAGATTATTGGGTTATCCCCTATTTACAAAAAAGTATTGGCAAATGGTGGTACGGCAACGTTAAAGGATTTTATAAGGATTGCTAGTTTATAATTCCTTAATAATGGTAAGGAGGAAATAGAGATGAGAGAGTTTTTTCTGATGATCAAAAAATGGGATCTAATCATCATTATTCTACTCATTCTATTTTCCTTTTTACCTGTTTCAATTTTTAGCTATCAACAAGCAAAAGAAACAGAAGCCAGTTCCCGTTATGTAGCAGTTATTACAGTTGATAAAAAAGTTGTAAAAGAAATCGAAATTTCTAGTCATACGGGGACACAAAGATTTGAGATTATTAGTCAAGATTCCGACATTAATGTAATTGAAGTAAAAGATAGTCAAGTTCGTATGAAAAGTGCTAATTGCGCAGATCAGGTCTGCGTAAGAACAAGGGCCATTTCAAAACCTGGGCAAACGATTATTTGCTTACCACATAAAATAGTGGTTGAGATAAAAGCTGTCAATGCCCCATTAGAAGAAATGATTATTAGTTCTTAATAAAAATGAGAGGCAATAACTATGACGAAAAATCAACGAATTGTATATATAGCGTTATTAGCTTCCCAAGCCGTCATCATCAGTCTCCTTGAAAGAGCAATCCCCTTCCCTTTTGCTTTCGCTCCTGGAGCAAAATTAGGGCTAGCCAATATTATTACGTGCATGGCGTTATATACTTTGTCTACTAAAGACGTCGGAAAAGTGATCGGAATCCGCCTCATCTTATCATCACTGCTTGGTGGAACAATCTCCACTTTTATGTATTCTGCATCAGGAGCCATTTTAAGTTTTATCGGTATGTGGATAGTGAAAAAACTTGGTCCAGAACGAATCAGTTTAATCGGCGTAAGTGTTACTGGCGCAATTTTGCATAATATTGGTCAACTAGTTGTAGCGAGTTGGATTGCCCAAACATGGACTGTTCTTCTCTACTTACCCGTTTTATCTTTTATCGGCATATTGTCTGGTATAGCCATCGGTGTTTTCGCAAATTATTTACTCACTCATATAGAAAAATTACATTATTATCGATATGTACTGGAATCTAATCGAAGAAAAAACAATGATAAAAGAAGTCAACAAACTCGTCCAATTGTTTTTGTAAAAAAACGCGATGATTTGTTTCAATAGGGATCCAACTAATCACAGCTTTTATATTATTCAGTTTTTCCAATAAATAAAGATCCTCTTCATTCCTAATTAAAACAGCTTTTGGATAAGAGGATTTTTTATATCCTTCTACGAGTATTAGATCTAAACCAAAATGGTGGTAAATATGAATAATCTCTTCAAATTTCCAATTATTTCCAGTTGCTTCTATGAGTAAAGAGTCGTCACCTGCAACACTTGAAATAACAGAACCTGCAAGGGTATGCCGTTTCGAATCCTTATTTGGGTTTGGGTGATCGAGTGGCCCGCCATGCCCATGATGCTTGATCGTACCAACTCGTAATCCTCTTTCATTTCCTGACTTTATCAATTTTTCCATTAACGTCGTTTTCCCACTGTTTTGGTAACCTACGATTTGGAAAATTTTGCTTCCACCCATGGCTTTTCACTTCCTTGTTGATCTTCAAGCAATAATAGTTCAATCTGATCTCCATTCATGTAACCCCTCGTTCCTCCTGGAAGAATCATTAAACAATCTGCCCAAGCAAGTGATGTAACAACCCCTGACTTATCTAATCCAACAGGCTCTACAAACACATTACCATTCTCATAAACAATTTTTCCGCGAACAAATCTGCTGAACGGGTTCGGCTTTGAAAAATCATTTTTTAATGTACCGCTAATAGTGCGTAAATATGGTCGCTCCGAACAAAGCCAAGTACGTATATAAGGACGAACAAATAATTCAAACCCTATATAGCACGCAGATGGATTACCTGATAAACCAAATAATAGTTTCCCATCTTTTTCAGCGCAGCTCGTTACACTCCCAGGTCTCATTGCGATTTTATTAAATAATAGATTTGCCCCAAGACGACGATAAATTTCTGGTAAATAATCATAATCCCCTACCGAAACTCCACCAGTTGTGATCAAAATATCACATTCATCCAAAGCAAGCTTTATTGTTTCGTAGAGCTTGTCCAGATTATCTGATATTGATGCGTATCGTTTATATTGGGCACCTGCCCTTAAAATTTGCGATTCAATCATATAACCATTACTATTACGGATTTTCCCAGGCACTAACTCTTCATCTGGATTTAAAAGTTCACTTCCGGTTGCAATTATTCCGATTAGAGGGCGTCTAGATACCTTCACATTGCTATAACCAAATGTCGCAAGCAATGCCTTTATTCCTGGATTAATTGCTACTCCTCTATCGATGAGTGGGTTCCCTTTTTTTGTATCCTCACCTTGAAAGGATATATTTTCACCTTCTTTTAAGGAGCGTTTAATCGTAATTAATGTTCCTTCACTTCGCTTTTCTTCCTTTACTAATTCCAACATGACGACACTGTCTGAACCTTTTGGAATTTGGGCACCGGTCATAATTCTAATCGCTTCCATATGTCCAACTTCAAATTCACTTACATGTCCTGCACCGATCTCATCAATTACTTTTAAAGATAATGGATTATCTCTCGAAGCGTTCTTAGTGTCTACTGCTCTTAATGCAAAACCATCATAAGGAGAACGATTAAATGGTGGTACATCATGGTCAGCTACGAGTGGCTCTGCTAAAAATCTCCCATCACAATCGTCTAAGGAAACGATCTCAATCTCCCCGTGTTTTTTATATTGCATGACGTAATCAATAGCATCTTTTACCCACATAGGTTTTCTCCGTTCAACCATCGTGCCCCTCCTCCATTTCAATTACATTTATCCACCGATGTACGACATTTCAATTTTTCTCGCAGACGATACTGACCCTATTACTCTTTCGTCTGAATAACGATCGTCTCTGTTTTGCCAAATGTCACTTATTGTCTTAAGTATTTGCTCATCATCATAATTGTTTCGTAAAAGGGACCTTAGATCATGTCCTTTATCAGCAAACAAACAAGTATAAAATTTTCCGTCTGCAGAAATTCTTGCCCTCGTACACGTTGAACAGAAAGATTCAGAGACTGATGTAATAAATCCTATTTCTGTATCAATATTTTCATATTTATAACGTTTAGCAACTTCACCATAATAATCTGAATCAACAGGTTCCAAAGAAAAGTGCTTGGATAGAATGTTAAAGATTTCTTTTTTTGTTACGACTTGATCCCAATTCCATCCATTTGTGTTCCCAACGTCCATATATTCGATAAACCTTAACGTGACTCCCATCCGTCGAAAGTGATCTGCCATAGGGACGATTTGATTATCATTTACTCCTTTTTGGACAACCATATTGACTTTAACAGAAAAGCCTGTCTTTAATGCCGTTTCTATACCCTTCAATACAACCTCTGATTTAACCCCACGTCCATTCATTTTTTGAAAAATAGTATTATCTAAAGCATCTAAACTAATATTTAATCTTCGTAATCCTGCATCATATAAAGCTTGAGATTGTTTTAAGAGTAGTACCCCATTCGTTGTCAACCCTATGTCATCTATTGCTTCGATTTGATTAAGCATGGAAATTAAGGATGCGATATTTTTCCGGACCAATGGTTCGCCACCCGTTATTCTTATCTTTTTAACCCCTAGTTTACTAAATATGCTTGCCAATCGTTCAATTTCTTCAAATGACAATATTTCTTCTTGTTTTAAAAATTTGAAATCCGGACCGAAAATTTCCGCTGGCATGCAATATTGGCAACGAAAATTACATTTATCAGTAACAGATATTCTGAGATCATGCAGTGGACGTATAAGTTTGTCTTTTATCATTCCTACAGATCAACTCCTATCTGAACTACATTTTTTCTCATTGTAACATCTTGGCTCTTATATAACTAATAATGAGATAACCATAAAGTGACAATAATCGATTGATATTATAAAATAAACATATTGTTCTTGAAGGGATGGGGATTGATGAAAAAGGTACATCTCCTTTTTATCTTATTCTTTTGTGCAGCAACGATTCTTACAAGCAACCATTCATATGCAGCATCAGTACCTGAACCTGCCGGAAATATTTATGTGCAGGATTTTGCAAATATTTTAACTTCCAAGCAAAAAAATGACTTAATTAAACTTGGTACATTTATGGACAAGGAGTCCGAAGTGCAAATTGTCGTGTTAACGGTCGATTCACTTGAAAATGTTCCAGTGGAAGAATATGCTACTGCAGCTTTTGAAAAATATGAATTAGGAAGTGGAAATGAGAATAATGGCGTCCTAATGCTGTTTGCTTTAAGTGACCGTAAAATTTATATAGAGGTTGGGTCTGATTTAAAGGATAAGTTGAACGATAAAGTAGTAGGAAAAATTATTGACACCCACGCATTGCCTTACTTAGAAGAAGGTGAACTGTCACAAGCTATTTCCAATACATATAAAAAACTATTTAATGAAGTTGCGGATGAATATGGAATCAAAAAGCAAGTAAAAACAGAAAGTTTCGAATATGGTTATGATGAAGGAAAAAGTCGTTTGTTGATGATTATATATATATTTATTTTTCTTGGAATCATTTATTTAGATTATCGATTTTTAAAAAGCGCCATTATCTTAACCATTTTAAGAATGATTGCTGTGATTATTCGAACATTATGGAAACTTACTCGAAAGCTCCGTTCAAAGATGTGAGGGTCATACTGTTGGCTAACTTTGCTTTAATTCGGCACCCCAACTACTCTCCACTGATCGATTTGCACATTGAAAGATAATAGGTTTGAACTAGTCTGAATGGGCTTTTGAATTATATTGTTTAAAAACTAAGGCTGTCTTTAAGACAGCCTTAAATTATTGACTTTAAAAGTAGCTTTTTCAGTAATGGAAGCAACAAGTCAGGCAACTCTGCAACAGTTGGAGCAACTAAACTGTACGGACCATAAATATTTTGAAATACCTTTCTTTGTTCATCCCCCACTCCATGTTGAGAAAGGAAAATATTGAAAACCTCAATTCCTCTTTTCCGTGCCTCTGTAACAGCTGCATGAGTGTCCACTATACCATTTTGGTTATAGCCATATGCAGCAGGCTCTCCGTCTGAAAATATGATTAAAAATTTTTGTTTTTCAAGTCTCTTTAATAATCTCTCACTCATTATTCTGATGGCGAAACCATCGCGATTATCCTCTTGAGGTTCAAGCTCCATAATTTCCGGACCAGATTGCGGAATTAATGATGTAGTAAAATCAATCACTCTTTTAAAATAATTCGGTTGCTTCATTGAGGAAGATTCGTTTGCATCTTCCCAAAATCCTGTAACTTCATGAGGAACTCTTACGGATTTTAAAGCCTCATGAAACAGAATAATTCCTTTTTTCGTTTCGGTCATTTTATCTTCCATTGATGCAGAACAATCTACGAGTAAACTAAAAACAGCGTCAATATCCTTTGACTCATCCGTTTTTTTATAAAAAAGTCGAGGCTGTTCCTCAGTAAAGAATCTGATTAACTTTTTATTTAGTTTTCCGAATTGTAAATCAGAACGCGGCAACGTCTTTTTATGCTCTAATGTTAAATCGATCGATTTTTTTAATCTTTTTTGATAAAGCTGCACTTTATTTTTTATTACATAGTAATTTGATATATGTTTGCTAGTAGGTAGCACTTTAGTTAAAAAGATCGCCTCAGCGTTTTTATTTTCTGCTCCATATGGTGCATTGCTTCTAGCACTTTCCGTATCTTTTTTATCCCTAACCTCTAATGTTGAAAAATCCTTGTTAGTCGTTTTTTTAGCTGATCCTTGAACGATGGCAAGAGCTTGGTCTCCTGCCTCCCCTTCTCTTGCATCATTTGTTAACATATCTGTTTTTGTGCCTTGATCTAAATCAAATTGAAGAAACGAATCACCTGGCGTCTCTGTCTCACGATGCCATGTTTTTAGTTCTTCCTCAAAAATATCTTCTCCCCCACTACTGTTTTCATCTGCTTGATCATCGTTAACGAGAGGGTCTTTTCTTAACAAATCATTGTACATCATGTCTTGTTTTTCAATTGGTTGAAGATATAGGTGGAAATAATCATTCACCATATCCCTACTTATATTATTTTCCAATAACATGACAATCGACTTACAAATTTCTGCTATTTCAGTAGAAGATAAGGCATCATAAAAACGTTCAACTCTATTTCTCGTTAAGGACATTAAAGAATCCAGATTCTCATGTAATTCCGGCATAGAGAAGTAAAGCGAATCACTATTCATCATTAAATAGATGAGGTTAAATATAGCATCTAGAAAAAGGCTTCTTTCTCTATTTACTTTCAATTGAGTTTCAAAATAAGTATTGTAAACATCACGTCTAATTTGAAATTCTTTCCCCATGCCCGGACGAGCTTTTTTACAAAGCTCTTCTATTCTTATATCTTCAGCAAGTGCAAAAAGCTGCTTCGCAAATCGCGGAATATATGTCGTTTCACACCATTTTCCATATTGTACAACTACTTGATCATCTGTATAATACATATTCCCTTGTGCTCTTAAAAAAACATCACTCTTCATGGCCGCTCTCATAATCATTTCGGGGCGATGATTCCAAAAATGACTAACATATATTTTCTTTTCAACTTTACTGATATAGGAGTGGACTCGGAATTCTGTATTGTATTCTTTGTCTTTCGTTAACGTCTTTGTCAAATCTGCCAATTCCATTAATAATAAAGAATCTATTTTCTCATCATTAAAATCGATAAATCGATACATATTCACATATGTCACCACCTATACAAATAAGGTTTGCGCAATGTTCATCACAGCGGCTTTTTCCCTTTCTTCTTCCAATTTATCTGCAATTCCTCTTTGGACTGCACGTAATGGTGGCATATACGTAGCTAAGTCGCATGTATCAATTAAAGCTCTAATCGAAGCAGCTTCTTCCGGAATTTGGCCATTTCGGACTTGAGTAATAAGATCTTCTGATAACATTACAAACTTCTCGATCTTTGTATTATCCTTTAATATGCTTTCATTGGAGAGAACTTCTTTTAAAGTATTCCCCTGAACATACGGTACTTCTATTACGACAAATCGATTTTTTAACGCTTCGTTTAGTGGTACTGTGCCAATATATCCTTCGTTAATAGCCGCAATGACTCCGAAATGATTAATTGCCTTTTCAACGGTACCGGTGAAGGGATTAAAAACCATTCGTCGATAATCCAATACACTATTTAATATTGGCAAAGTTTCAGGTTTTGCCATATTGATTTCATCTATATATAATAAATGACCTTGATTCATCGCCTTGATGACAGGACCTGGAACGAATTCAATCGTATTTTTACCATTTTCTTGACCAATCGTTTTAAAACCAAGCAACGCCTCAGCATCCATATCAACTGAGCAATTTATGCTATGCATCGGCTGCTTGAAAATATTTGAAAGTGTTTCAGCCAATTTTGTTTTCCCAGATCCAGTCGGACCTTTTAGAAGCACATTTTTTCCTAATGATAAAGCTATTAACGCATCTGTTAAAATATAATCATTTGCGGAGATAAAGCCACCTTTTAAAGGTACTTGTTTTTCAGTATTTGAAAAGGCTATTTGACGTTCTTCAATTAAGTTTTTTATTTCAGCTGGAATGTTCATAATGATGTTTCCTTTCTAATCTTTAACTTCACATACATAAACATATAAAAAAGCTTGCAGATCAGCAAGCTTTTAGCGTTATTGTAGTCTATCTCAACCTAGTATTCTTGTTTCATTACTACGAATCAAATGACTCTTTTGATAATAGTATAAACCTCTGCCTAATTTCATAATATTATCATCCGTTTTTTTAATCGTATTCATGAACGTAGTCATATTAGCAATCCTAAATCCTGTTCTTTCTTCAATTTCCTTCTGTAAAACCGATCCTCTAATAGGTGCATCTTGTTCTTTCAATATCATTATAGCCGATTCTCTCATCTTAGTCGTTTTACTTCTTCTAGAAGGCCGACCTTTTCTAGCTTTGGGAGCAGTTTCTATGATGTTGGAAGGCGCATCGATCGTATGAGAGTCTATATAATGAACTTTTTCTGTAGCTGTCGTCTCTCGTTCTGAGAGAGAATCTAGTTCTCTAAGTCTATTGAAAATTGCATCTCTTTCTAATTGAAATTTTGAAAGTAGTTGCTCTTCAGCATCTTTCATTTGTTCCAATCTCATCTTTAAAGCAAGTCTTTCATTAAACATTTTCCCGCCCCCTCACGATAAACTTTCTATATTGAATATTTATTTTTAATTATAGTTGACATTAGTGATAATAGTAAAGAGTGTAAAAAAACTATTTTTATCTGTTAATTGAAGGAAAATGTCGAGGATTGCATAAAAACATAAAATAATGTTTGTAATTATCAGAAAGTATTAGTTGTATTTATTGAGTGTGACTAATAGAATAGAGATTGTTAGCCGTCAAACTTAGAATCTCTCTACAAAATTATAAAAATTTTAGGAGGTATTCAATGAGCCAATTGACAGTGGAAGTAAATGAAAAGGTGCAAAAGTTTTTACAAGGGACGAAAAAGTTGTTTATTAACGGTACGTTTGTAGAAAGTGCATCAGGCAAAACATTTGAAACACCCAACCCCGCTACTGGTGAAACTCTAGCAACTTTATATGAAGCGGAACAGGAAGATGTGAACCGTGCCGTTAAGGCAGCAAGAAATGCTTTTGATAATGGACCATGGTCAAAAATGAGTGCTTCAGAGAGAAGTCGCCTAATGTATAAACTTGCAGATTTAATGGAAGAAAATAAAGAAGCCCTGGCACAATTGGAAACTCTTGATAATGGTAAGCCAATTCAAGAAACTACAAATGCCGATATTCCACTTGCTATTGATCATATGAGGTATTATGCTGGCTGGGCAACGAAAATTACTGGGCAAACAATCCCAGTTCCTGGCCCTTATTTCAATTACACACGTCATGAAGCTGTTGGAGTTGTCGGTCAAATCATACCATGGAATTTCCCTCTATTAATGGCGATGTGGAAACTTGGTGCAGCTCTTGCCACTGGTTGTACTGTCGTACTAAAGCCAGCGGAACAGACTCCACTTTCAGCATTATTTTTAGCTGAATTAATTGATGAAACAGGATTTCCCGAGGGAGTTGTAAATATCATTCCTGGATTCGGTGAAACTGCCGGACAAGCGTTAGTTGATCACCCTCAGGTTGATAAAATTGCCTTCACTGGTTCGACAGAAGTTGGAAAACTCATTATGCAGAGAGCATCTAATACTCTAAAGAGGGTAACGCTCGAGCTTGGAGGAAAATCTCCAAACATCATTTTACCAGATGCAGATCTGACACGTGCCATTCCAGGTGCATTAAACGGTGTTATGTTTAACCAAGGACAAGTATGCTGTGCTGGTTCACGTGTTTTTATACAGAAAAAGCATTTTGATAATGTAGTAGCTGATATGACGTCCCATGCTCAAAATATTAGACAAGGAGCGGGACTTGATGAAAATACACAAATGGGCCCTTTAGTCTCAGCAGAACAACAAAATCGTGTATTGAACTATATAGAAAAAGGAATAAATGAAGGTGCCGAATTGTTAATAGGGGGACAAAAACCGCGCGAAGAAGGATTTTTTGTTGAACCAACCATTTTTGCAGATGTTAATGATGAGATGACGATTGCAAAGGAAGAAATATTTGGACCAGTCATTTCTGCCCTTCCATATGAAGATTTAGATGAAGTAATCAAGAGAGCTAACAATAGCGATTATGGTCTTGCAGCAGGAGTATGGACACGCGATGTAGCCAACGCACACTATATTGCAAACCGACTTCGAGCAGGTACCGTATGGGTCAATTGTTACAATGTGTTTGATGCAGCTTCACCATTTGGTGGGTACAAACAATCAGGAATTGGCCGCGAAATGGGTTCCTACGCACTCGAAAATTATACAGAAGTAAAAAGTATTTGGATTTCAATGAACTAATAAGAAAAGCGCAAGCGCCTTACTTATCGACGTACAGGCTTACAGGAAGTGAGTCCGTCTACGGTCCTTCTTTGGCATTCGACTGAGATAAATGACATATGTTCGAGCCTATATAGGCGAGTCGTTGTTGACTTATCGTAGGAAGAAACAATAAGTTTGCTAGGCGCTGCCTGCTTAAGTTAAACGGAAACAATATATAATGTCCTAAAGCATAAGAATAGAAGAAATACAGTTTAAAAAAGAACTGTATTTCTTCTTTTTTATTGTTATCGCTTTCTTTTTTACAAAATAAAGGGTACAATAAACCATATATAGAGAATAATCCAAATTCACGAGGAGGTTTTTTTCTGGCATGAAAATTATGAGTAATGAATTGCTAGTTGCTGCCTATCGAGACGCTAAAAAGAATGAGCATGAGAGTGAATGGATAAAATTATTAAAATCGGAAATGAAAAAGCGTGGTTTAAAACTATAATAGATTTATAGTAATTCTCTATGAAACTTTAAGATTGAGATTATGCGTGCCTTTATGTGCACGCTTTTTTACTGCTCGTTAATTCTAGGTGAAGTAGGATCACAGTCAGGTTCCGTTGAATTTGTGGATTGAGCTAATTTTGTTAAGTAATAACATTCTTCCCTAAACATATGATCCGCCATTAATGCTTGAAACGTCCCCAAAACTTCTTCTGAAATTTCCAGTTCCATTATTTCATTTAAAAATATTTGAAAGGCTTGGATTTCCAACTTTGCTTCACTATTTAATCGTGAAAGAGCTGGAAACTGGTAAATGTGAGTACGAAGGTAGCCTGCAAACTCAACAGCTTTTAAATAAAGATGCTCAAAGTCCTTTAGAAAAGTGGCACTTTCTTTTTTTAGCATTTTTTCAGTAGCATCCAACTGATCCTGAATAGCTCCCGCATGCCCCGCCGCGTCACTAAGCCATAGTAAATGATGATGTAATTCATGCGAAATCGGTGGAGATTCCTTGTTCAAAAAATATCCAAAGAGCCTCTCATATTCTTCCAGCTCATTGACCATATGATTAACAAACGAGGATGATAAATGAAATTTGATTTTTTTAAACAAAAGTTTTTCAAGTAAAGATAATTTAAACTTTTTTAACTCGATTGTTGCAGCTTTCGCGTTAGCAGTTAAGATAATAGCTTCTTCAATATTTGTTAATTGTCTTGCTTGAGCTAATAATTGGTCAAACGTATTCTTGAACTTTTGAGCCAACTCTATATCTTTTGTTTCAGATGGAGCTAATGAATCCAAAATAAATCTAGAATGATCGCCAAGAATTTGCAGCCAAAATTCATGTTCAAATTTCAACTCATTTAATGTCAAAGACAAAACAACACCCTCCTCATATTTGCATTCAATTCAGCATATTCCCCATCCCTCACATTTCATGAAAACAATTTTTTCTGGAGACTATCTTTAAAATAATGAGCAATGAATTTACAAAGTTATTAAGTGAAATCGAGATAAAAATCCTTAAATGTTGTAGTTCTGTTTCGATTCACTTCCAATCAAGACTGAAATCCAAAAAATATCGTCGTTCTGTCCAGATTCACTTCCAGTCGAGACTGATATCCAATAAATATCGTAGTTCTGTCCTGGTTCACTTCCAATCGAGACAGTAATCCTATAATTATCGTAGTTCTGTCCCGATTCATTGCCAATCGAGACAGATATCCAATTAATATCATAGTTCTGTCCTGGTTCACTTCCAATCGAGACAGATATCCAATTAATATCATAGTTCTGTCCTGGTTCACTTCCAATCGAGACAGATATCCAATTAATATCATAGTTCTGTCATGATTCATTGCCTATCGAGACAGATATCCAATAAATATCGTAGTTCTGTCCTGATTCATTGCCAATCGAGACAGATATCCAATTAATATCATAGTTCTGTCCTGGTTCACTTCCAATCTAGACAGATATCCAATTAATATCATAGTTCTGTCCTGGTTCACTTCCAATCTAGACAGATATCCAATTAATATCATAGTTCTGTCCTGATTCATTGCCAATCGAGACAGATATCCAATTAATATCATCTTTCTGTCTCGATTCACTATCTGCAAGGGTTTCAATATAGTTCTCATTAGGATCTCAGCTAACGAATACCTATAGATGGATTAAGACCGAATATACAAAATCGAGCTAAGGTTCTGATTCACACTCGCCGCATGTATTAATGCGTTCATTTTATCCACAAAAAAAACGACCGCGTACACGGTCGTTTTTGTTATTTATTAACTTTCTAATAATAGGTCTTCAGGATTTTCTAATAATTTTTTAACCGTTACGAGGAATCCGACTGCTTCCTTACCATCAATGACTCTGTGATCGTAAGAAAGAGCTACATACATCATTGGGCGATTTTCCATACGTTCTGCATCAATAGCAACAGGTCTAGTTTGAATGGTATGCATACCGAGAATACCTACTTGTGATCCGTTTAAGATTGGAGTGGATAGTAAAGATCCAAAAACTCCGCCATTCGTAATCGTAAAGGTTCCACCTTGTAAATCACTTAAAGCTAGTTTATTATCTCTTGCTTTTTTAGCTACGCCTAAAATATCTGCTTCGATTTCTGCAAAGTTTTTACGGTCACAATCACGAATAACAGGAACAACTAGCCCTTCTTCAGTCGAAACGGCAACACCGATATCATAGAATTTTTTTAGTACTAGCTCGTCGCCTTGAAGTTCAGAGTTAACAGCAGGATATTTTTTCAATGCAGCTACAACTGCTTTAGTGAAAAATGACATAAATCCAAGTCGAACATCATGTTCTTCATAGAATTTATCTTTTTTACGCTTACGTAATTCCATTACAGCAGTCATATCTATTTCATTGAAAGTTGTTAACATAGCTGCGTTTTGTTGAACTTCAACTAGTCTTTTAGCAATTGTTTGGCGACGTCTTGATAAACGAACACGCTCAACTGGCTTGCCTTCTTCTTGAGTAACAGCTGCAGCTGGAGCAGCTTTAGGTGTCGCTGCTGCTTGTTGTACAGGCTGTTGCGGCTGATTTGAATAAGATGTAATATCTTGTTTTCTAACACGGCCAAGTGGATCAACAGTTGGAACTTCACTTAAATCGATCCCTTTTTCTCTTGCCAGTTTACGAGCTGCTGGTGAAGCGATAGGTCGATCTTTTTTCTCAGTTTCTACTGGAGATTGTGCTTGTTCTTTTTGTGGTTCTTCAGCCACAGCTTCAGCTTTCACTGGCTCTGCAGTAGGCTGCGCTTCTGTAGGTTGTTCTCCACCTGCTTCGACGATAGCAATAACTTCACCTACTTGAACTGTATCGCCTTCCGCTGCTTTCAATTCTTTAACAATACCTGATTCTTCGGAGATTACTTCTACGTTAACTTTATCAGTTTCAAGTTCAACGATATATTCTCCCTTTTCAACATGATCACCTGGTTGTTTGAGCCATTGCGCGATTGTACCTTCCGTAATCGATTCTGCTAATTCAGGTACTTTAATTTCAGCCACTTTAAATCCTCCTCTAATATCAGTGCCGCCTAGGCAAAAATTAGTCAAAATTTTTTTTCAATCCTAATTCCGTAAAAATCTGAGAAGACAGCCATAGGCTTTAGCTTAATTCAGCAATCTAGACTCCTCTATGTTTTAATTTTTTCTCCACACAATAGAAGATTTTGCTGAATTAAGCTATTCCAATCTTATCAATTTTTGCTATTATTCTTAATTCAATTATTTTCTTATTGCTTCTTGAATAATGCGATTTTGTTCTTTTTTATGAATGGTTGGATCTCCTTCAGAAGGACTAGAGCGTCTTCTTCTTCCAGCGTATTTTACGTCTACCCCTTTAGGAGCAACTTCTCTTAAATACGGATCTACATGCATCCATCCACCCATATTTTTTGGTTCTTCCTGTACCCAAACTAGTTCTTTTAAGTTTGGATAACGAGTTAAGATATTTTCGACTTCTTTTTTAGGGAATGGATATAATTGTTCTACTCGTAAAATATGAAGCCAATCCATATCGGAATCATTCTTTAAATGTTCCTCAAGATCAATCGCAATTTTTCCACTACAAAGAACAATTCGTTCTACTGCATCTTTATTTTGTCCTAGACCTTTTTGTTCAATCACTTGCTGGAAGCTACCTTCTGTTAGCTCATCAAAATTTGATGAAGCAAGTGGGTGTCTTAGTAGACTCTTAGGTGTCATGATGACGAGTGGTTTTACTCCATCAGATCCAAGTGTTGCAGCCTGTCTTCTTAATAGATGGAAATACTGAGCAGATGTTGATAAATTCGCAACCGTCCAGTTATTTTCTGCTGCGCTTTGAAGGAATCTTTCAACTCTTCCGCTTGAATGTTCTGGCCCTTGACCTTCGTATCCGTGAGGAAGCAACATCACTAAGCCTGATTTTTGCCCCCATTTAGCGCGGCCAGATGAAATAAATTGGTCAAAATATACTTGAGCCATATTTGCAAAATCACCAAACTGAGCTTCCCAAATAACGAGTGTTTCTGGAGCAAACACGTTATATCCGTATTCAAAACCAACTACCGCTGCCTCTGTCAAAGGACTGTTGTACACGACAAATGAAGAATTAACACCAGAAAGATGATGCAAAGGAATAAATTCTTCGCCTGTCTTTTCATCATGCAATACAAGGTTTCTTTGAGCAAATGTTCCTCGTTGGGAATCCTGACCAGTGAAACGGATTGGAGTACCATCTTTTAAAATAGAACCGAATGCTAGAGACTCAGCATGCGCCCATTCAATTTTGCCATCTGTATCAAAAATATTTTCTCTTCTTTTTAAAATACGACTAAGCTTTTGGAACACATTAAAATTATCTGGCCATTGCAATAATTCATTATTGATTGTTTTTAATTCTTCTGTTTCAACGCTTGTATTATATTGCTGTAACCCATTCATAATGTATTCCGGTGGTTCCATTGCAATATCCTGGTCTTCTTCCTTATTTGCAACGACCCCATCATATTCTTTTTGCAATTTTTCTTGAATAGTATTATCGATTTTTACTGCGTCTTCTTTAGTAATGATTCCTTTAGATATTAAACGGTCTGCATAAATTTCTTTCACAGTTGGATGGCTTTTAACGATATTGTACATTAATGGGTTTGTAACCATTGGCTCATCCATTTCATTATGACCAAAGCGTCTATAACCTATTAAATCGATAACAAAATCTTTACTGAATTTTTGTCTGTAATTATAAGCTAAGATAGCTGCAGCGAATACTGCTTCTGGATCATCAGCATTCACGTGAACAATTGGAATTTCGAATCCTTTTGCGATATCTGATGCATATTTCGTCGAACGTGAATCTGAACTTTCTGTTGTGAATCCAATCCTATTATTTGCGATTATATGGATTGTTCCACCAGTGTTATACCCATTTAATTGACCCATGTTCAAGGTTTCTTGAGTAATTCCCTCTCCAGGAAAAGCTGCATCTCCGTGAACCGAAATTGCTAGACAACTGGCAAAGTCTTGTTCAGGATAACCAGGTTTATTACGATTTTCTTGAGCTGCACGTGTGTAACCATCTACAACTGGCCCAACCACTTCAAGGTGACTTGGATTATTAGCAAGTGTAATTCTCGTGTTTGCAGTGCTACCACGGTTCACTCTGCGATCAGCACCTAAATGATACTTCACATCCCCAGTCCATCCATACGTAATTCCAATAGAACCTTCAGATGGAATCATATCTTTATTAGGAGCGTGTTGGAATTCAGAAAAAATCATTTTATATGGCTTTTCCAATACATGCGCTAACACATTTAAACGACCGCGGTGAGCCATACCAATATTGACTGTTCTTGTTCCGGTTTCAACCGTCAAGCTAATAATTCGATCCATTAAAGGGACGAGAGTGTCTACACCTTCAATCGAAAAACGCTTTTGGCCTACGAATGTTCTATGTAGAAACTTTTCAAATCCTTCAACTTCCGCTAATCGATTTAATAAATTGATTCGTTCTTCGTTTGTTAATGACGGGTAGAAGCTTTCTGATTCAATTTGTTGCTGCAACCAGTTTTTCTCTTCCAGCTCATGCACTTGATGGTACTCGAACGCTAATTTTTTCGTGTATACTTTTTTCAAATGGTTAATCGCATCTAGACCATTTTTTAAATCTGAAGGTGCATTTGGTGAAATGAAAGATGCAGGTACAAGTTTCAGATCTTCTTCCGTTAAATTGTATTCTGAAAGCTGGATTCGTCTATTTTCTTTTTCTTTATCGTCTAATGGATTAATATCCGCAGCTAAATGACCGTATGTTCGAATATTATCCGCAAGCTTAACTGCTGCAACAATCTTACTAAATAAATTTGGGTTTGCTGGAAGCTGGAATGAAACGTCAGCTTGCCCCATTGTTGACTCTTCTTCAGCATTAGAAGCAGGTGCACCCCATTGATCAAAAAGTTGTTTCAAATCTGGTTCAACACTATCTGGATCTATAAGATATTGCTCATATACTTCAATAACATAACCTAGGTTAGGACCCGAAAAATTATGCCAAGGTGTCCCTTGAAATGAAGCCTTTTTACTCATTAATGATACGCCTCCACCATTTCAACCATAATTTTTGTTTTTCAAATATTATTCATAATATTTTCGTAAAAAGCTCACAATCTCCATTTTATCACTGACTAACCTTAATATAAAGACTAAATGTGATTTTCCATCCTATTTTAGCTATTTTTGTCGAATGAAAATTATTGATTTGATTTTATTGCCTTTTAACCATATCAATCTTACTATGATTGCTTAAAAAATCCAACGGTTTTGCTTGATTGTTTTTCATCATGATTCCCACCTCCGCCTACTTCCGCATATATTGTATTAGAAAAGAGTAAGCTCAATGGCCATCGACTTACAAACTACAGGTCACAACTTGCGATAAAGGAAACACGACTAGGAACGAGTCGATGTTGACTTACGCAAGAGAAAAGGACAAAAAATTGGCTAGTCGATAGTGCCGAGGCGGGACAGGAAAAGCCTATATTTAAAAATATAGGCTTATATACAACTTATTCTAAGAAATTCAAGTTGGAGTGAGAATTATGTTTCCATGGGGGATGTTTCCTTTTAATGAGGATATTAAAAAGTTAACAGAACAATTGAATCCTTCGGACGTTCACTCATATGTAAATGATATGATGAAAAAACTTATGAAAAATACTCCAATGGATAATATGGTTTCACCACAGATGAATAATAATAATAATGATAACGATCATCAGCAAACATCCCAAAATGAAATAACCGCACGAGTGTTCGAAACTTTTGATGATGTATTTGTAAGGTTACGATTACCCGAAAATGTTTCATTAAGTCAATTAAGGATCTTCCACACATCAAACCAGGCTATTATTGAAAATTTACAAGGTGATGGAGCTAAACAAGTAATTACATTACCTAGTCTTGTCAAAAAAAAAGGAGCAACCGCTCAAGTAAAAAATCAAATATTAGAAATTAAAATTCCAAAAAGTGATGATCTACAATATACCGAGATCACAGTTTCAGAAAAATTATAGTCTCTTTGATGGAAGTAGTTTTTCAAATTTTTCCCTCATATCATTTGCTAGTTCAGGAACGGCAACAACCCCTAATATTTCCTCATAATTTTGACGTTCGTGAAAAAATAATCGATGAAGAACTGAAATATTCAAACCTGGATTAGGGCGCTCTTGAAGCTTTAGCTCTAAATCAGGTTTGATTTCCCCTTCCTGAAGCACTCTCGCAAAATATCCTGTTTTTCCAGTCTGAATAATTTCACTTAGCATTCCTTTAATTCCATTAGATCGATCGATTGTGACACATGGAATACGACCTTGGGTAATTTGTATAATCGTATCTCCAACCTGATAAATGTCACCGATACAAATATCATCTTCAAGCATTTTTGTTACTGTTATATTTTCTCCAAACGAAGGAATAGTCAGGCTTTTCCCTGTCCACTCTTCCCACCATTGATAATGTTCAAATGGATAAAAACAAACTGCTCGGTCTTCCCCGCCATGATGTCGTAAATCTGCAACCCCATCAAGGTCAAAACCGCCTTTACGAAGAAATGCCATTTGTACAGGTTGTTTTCTTATTCCTGATTTAAAGGTTTGACCATTTGAATTACTGATCAACTGTGGTCTTCCAATGCTCACTGCTTTAATATTCATTTACGCTTCCCTCCCATTAAATGCTCTATGTATAAAAGGATAAAATATTCTTATAAGTAAATATTAATCTTACTATGTTTGAAAGGAAATAGCGATGGAACTTTTGAATAAACAAGATTCACATCATATTCATGGTGAGGAAAAAAAAGCGAATAAATGGTCGATTATTGCCATTGCCTCCATCCCTTTAATCATGACTTTAGGAAATTCAATGCTTATACCTATATTGCCTTTAATGGAAAAGCAGCTACATATTTCTAAATTACAATCGAGCTTAATCATTACAGTTTATTCGATTGTTGCCATTTTTTTAATTCCAATAGCTGGCTTTCTTTCAGATAAATTTGGAAGGAAAATAGTAATTATACCATCACTTATTATAGCAGGACTTGGTGGAGTCCTTTCTGGTTGGGCTTCATGGCAATTTGACTCTGCATTTACATGGATCATCATCGGACGGATTCTTCAAGGTATCGGTGCTGCAGGAGCATTTCCAATTGTAATTCCGTTAGTTGGTGACATATACAAAAAAGAAGAAGATGTCAGCTCATCACTCGGCATAATTGAGACTGCCAACACATTTGGCAAAGTGTTAAGTCCTATTCTCGGAGCGTTAATAGCTGGAGTAATATGGTTCTTGCCCTTTTTCGCTATTCCCGTATTTTGTATTATTTCATTTTTATTAATAATGGTTTTTGTTAGAAAGCCAAAAAATGATGTCCATCAACTTTCTTTTGGTCGATTTGTAAAAAATACGAAGGAAATTTTCTCAGAACATTGGAAATGGTTATTAGCTGTTTTTATTATTGGAGCGATTATTATGTTTATATTGTTTGGACTTCTTTTTTATTTATCGTCCATCCTTGAAGACAAATATGGTTATGATGGAGTAAAAAAAGGGTTTTTACTTGCTATTCCGCTCGCTGCTTTATGTATTGCCTCTTTCGTTGCTGGAAAAATCATAAAAGACAGTCTAAAAAAAATGAAGTGGATTACTTTTTCGGGGATGGTTTTAACAGGTTTAAGCGTTGCTGCAATCATGTTTTCTGACCGATTTATATATTTAATTATAGTGATTTTATTGTGTGGCATTGGGATAGGCGCCTCTCTTCCTTGTTTGGATGCAATTTTAACACAAAGTATTGATAAGGAAATGCGTGGTACGATTACATCTATATTTAGTGCTATGCGTTTTGCTGGTGTAGCAGCCGGACCTCCAATCATAGCATTGTTAATGAAAGGAAAGAATTCGGACATGATTATATTGTTGACTATCCTTAGTGTTATTGCATCATTGTTGGCGTTTAAAGCAATAAAACCGGAGAGAGAGAAAAAAGCGATTGACATGGATCCTGTATTAGATTAATTGGTAAAACTTATATATAATAAATGTATACCAATGTTAAGGAGTGTTATGAATGGCAGTTAATGTTTATATGAATTTCAATGGAAATTGTCGCGAAGCTGTAGAATATTACGCTCAAATTTTTAACTTAGGAACTCCGGAAATTATGACTTTCGGAGATCAGCCTCCACATCCTGATTACCCACTACAGGATGAAATGAAGAATTTAGTCTTACACGCTCGTCTTAACATTTTTGACAGCGATGTTATGTTTTCCGACACGATGCCAGGCATGCCTTTTACTGTAGGCAATAACATCACCTTAGCGATTGTTAGTGACAAATTAGAAGAAATGAAAACCGCATTCAAAAAACTGGCTGCGGATGGGAATGTTAAAATGGAGCTTCAAGAAACTTTTTTTAGTAAATCCTACGGTCAATTAATAGATAAGTTTGGAGTTTATTGGCAATTCAGCTACGATAGCTAAGATAAAAAATAGGATATGGGATGGTAAAATACCATCCCATATCCTTTCTTATTTAAACCAACCTTTCCGTTTAAACCAAACAAACATTCCACTCCCTATTATCACCATCACAAACAGAGTTCCAAAATATCCATACTTCAACTGCAATTCCGGCATATTCACAAAATTCATTCCGTAAATACCCGCAATAAAAGTTAATGGCATAAAAATAGTTGTAATAAGGGTGAGCACTTGCATAATACGATTTGTTTGATGTGCATTTAAGGATAAGTAACTATCTCGAATATCCGTTGTTAGTTCACGATTTTCTTCAATCATCTCAGATAATTTGACTAAGTGGTTGTGGATATCAGTAAAATATTCCATTTTGGGACGAAATTCTTTTAAACGTTCAGAATTTATTATTCGATATACGAGATCCCGCATCGGCGATATGACATGGCGAATTGATAGTAAATCATGCCTTGTATCATATAGATCTTGCAGTAACAGACGCATTGGTCTTCGATTAGAATTTTCGTCAATATCATTTAGTACGTCCTCAATTTTTTCAACTAGAGGAAAATAATTATCAACGATTTCATCAAGAACATGATATAAAACTTGAATAGGATCCCAATTCTCCATACTCGTGGCTTTGATGATACGATCCCAAACTTTATCTATTTCCGTTGAACTTTCTTGATGAAAAGTGGCAATATATTTTTCGCTTAAGAAAAAATTGACTTCTTCTCTTTTAAGGCATTCCTCTTTTATTGCTTGGGCAACAAAAAAGAAGTGTTCATCATAATAATCTAACTTTGGCCTTTGAATATCGTTAATACAGTCTTCAATTGCCAAAGGATGAAAATGCAACGGATTTTTTAATAATTTTATCTCCTCCTCGGTTGGCCGATCAAAATCGAGCCAATACCAAAGATAATCCCCGTTAAGCAATTCCTTAATTCCAATATTCATTTGACATTCATTATTTTTATTAATGGCAATTGATCTTATCATTGTTTCTCCTATTCGTTCAAGCCAGTTACAAGTATTTTAACTCTTTTACATATGAAACACACTTCTAAAGAATTAGTACAACTTATCTTTGAATATTTTATCGTAATAACTATAACCAAAAGGAGAGAGAAATAGGTGAAATATAAGTTAATTGGAGAGAACGAACATGCTCTTCTAGAAAAGATTGCTAATGCTATAGAAAATGGCATGGCTGCAAAAGAAGTAGTTTGTTCTATTACAACTGGATTTCGTAAAGTTCCTTCGATACGTACTGCTCCTGGTCTTAATCCGTACCATGCTTCAGTTGCTGATATCGGTTATGGCTTTGATTCTGTTCATGGAACGATTAACAGGTTATGTAAAGGTGAAATCTTTCCTTTTCCTAAGGAAATGCTTGTTCTTGATCTTGATACGTTGAGAATAAGCGCAAAGCAATTAAGTCCAAATTTCGAACTTGCCGTAAAACGAGCCTCTCCGGATGTTTATCATTTAGTTGAACAAAGTCGAATATTAAATCAGCAAATTACTGAAACAATTAACGAAACAAATAGGTTAGGCAAAATTCTCCTCGGTTCAGAATGGAAAGTGATTCGTTCAAAAATAAAAAATATCCAAGCAATTCCTCGCCTTTAAAATAATGGGGGTGTAAAAATGTCTGACTTTCGACCGATGAAATTAAGTGAGGAGGAACAAAAACGCTTATTTGCCTGGTGGCAAACAATGGAATCTGCAAAATTAGTCGTTCAACACTTATGTTCACTCGTAAGCGAACTAAGATTAAACCCTGAATCCAGTCATGCAGATGGAATGATACTTTTTTATCGTGCCGTTTCTGAAATATCATATGGCTACGCGGGTGTTAGAGGAGGAGTTCGTAGAGCATTGACGACAGAATATGGTGATGTGTCAAAGTTTTGCCCCTAAATTTTCAGTAGATGCTAAAATTCTTCTCGAACGAATCGCAAAGCAAATATCAGGTGAAAGTTCCCTAGTTATCATAAATCAAATTAGGGAAACTCTGTCTGAAAATGACATCATGTTAATCGAATTAGAAAAAAAAGCACAAGAATTTTTTGGTAAAGAAGCTTTTGATCATATAAACTTTACCATCATTCAGGATATGTCTATGTATTAATCCTATTATTTTATAGTTGATATTCTCAAACTCACATGCTATTATCAATATCGATACTATATTTAGTACCTATATTAAATTTTAATACTATATATTGAATTGCAACGAGTGAAGGTGCCCATTCAGGGCTTAAAAGGGAATCTGGTGAAAGACCGGAACTGTCCCCGCAACTGTAAATGCGTACGAAAGGGAAATGCCACTGTATCGATTTGCTTCACGGCTTCGGTACGGGAAGGACCCTACTAGGATGATGCATAAGTCAGGAGACCTGCCTTACTTGTCTGAGTTTCAATTCTTCGGGGATTGGGAAGATGAAACGATAGTGAAAACATGTTTTTTCCATTTTCCTATCGTTTGATCCGCTCCATTCCTGAGCGGATTTTTTTATTTTCAAGGCTTTGTTAAAGCATATAGTTGATTTTTCATCTATGTCGATAGAAGCCTATACTAGTTTAACAAAGTCATTATGAAAAAAGAAAGGTGAATGAAATGACAACGATATCGAAAGAACAAGGAAATCGATCATTAGCATTTGATAGAAAGCGATTAGAGGGCTTTATAAAACGAGTTACGTCGATTAATTCAAATGAATTCAACGAAAAAATCTATAGAAGTATAGAAGCAAGAGATGAATATAAGGCAGAGCACATTACCTCCCTTCTTATCAAAACCGCATTGGAAAATGTTGATGAGGTCAACACACAATGGACTTTTGATGCTGCTAAAATCTATCTTCAAAGCTTGTATAATAATGCAAGCGTAAACCGTTCTTACGATAAAGAACTAAAATATGGAGATTTTTATGGTCTATTAAAAACACTAGCTGGTAAAGGCATTTATTCTCCTAATATATTAGAAAAATATAGTAGAGAAGAAATTATCGAGTTATCCAATTTAATAGAGCCAGATCGTGACTTACTATTTGATTACATTGGATTGCATACATTAGCCACAAGGTATCTTGCAACCGATCATGAAAAAAATACATACGAACTTCCGCAAGAACGTTGGCTTGTTATTGCAATGCATCTGATGCAAGACGAGCCAACGAGCCAACGTTCGCACTTAGTTGCGGAAAGCTACTGGGCGCTATCTAATCTATATATGACCGTCGCAACTCCTACCTTAGCGAATGCTGGCCTTGCCCACGGACAGTTATCGAGTTGTTTTATCGATACTGTTGAGGATTCATTAATGGGTATTTATAACAGTAATACCGATGTAGCAAGGCTTTCCAAAGATGGTGGTGGTATTGGTGTTTATATGGGGAAAGTCAGAAGTCGCGGCAGTTCCATAAAAGGATTTAAAGGTGCGTCATCTGGTTGTATTCCTTGGATTAAACAACTAAATAATACAGCAGTTAGTGTTGATCAACTTGGTCGTAGAAAAGGCGCCATTGCTGTTTATTTAGATGTTTGGCATGCAGATATATTATCATTTTTGGATTTGAAGTTGAACAACGGAGATGAGAGACAAAGAGCACATGATATTTTTACAGGAGTATGCTTACCGGACCTTTTCATGGAACAAGTGGAAAGACGCGGCGATTGGTACTTATTTGACCCTCATGAAGTTAAAAATGTAATGGGATATGCTCTTGAAGATTTTTATGATGAGAAAAAAGGACAAGGTTCTTTTAGAGAAAAATATGAAGAATGTGTCCAACATAACTCATTAAGTAAAACAAAAATACCTGCGATAAAAATCATGGCCAGAATTATGAAATCACAGCTTGAAACTGGAACACCATTTATGTTTTATCGTGATGAAGTAAATAGAAAAAATCCAAATAAACATGTAGGGATGATATATTCAAGTAATTTGTGTACAGAAATCATGCAAAATATGTCCCCTACTATTCAATATGACGAAACAGTAGATGGCGATACAATCATCACATATAAAAAAGCAGGCGATTTTGTTGTGTGCAACCTCTCTTCCATTAATCTTGGGAAGGCTGTACCGGAGGATGTTTTAGAACGTCTTATTCCTATTCAAGTTAGAATGCTTGATAATGTAATTGACTTAAATACGATTGACGTAAAGCAAGCGACGATCACAAACAAAAAATATAGAGCGATTGGATTGGGTACTTTTGGCTGGCATCACCTGTTGGCACTGAAAAAAATTAAATGGGAATCCCAAGATGCGGTAAATTTTGCAGATGAATTATATGAACGCATCTCCTTTTTATCCATTAAAGCTAGTGTAGAATTAGCGAAAGAAAAAGGCTCATACTCTAAATTTACTGGCAGCGATTGGCAAACAGGAGATTATTTCAAACAGCGTGGATATATAGAAGGTGAAAAGAAGGATGATTGGAAGCAATTAATGAAAGAAGTTGGCGAAAACGGTTTAAGGAACGGCTATTTAATGGCTGTCGCTCCAAATTCCAGTACTTCAGTCATCGCTGGATCTACTGCTAGCATCGACCCAATTTTCAAACCGTTCTACCATGAGGAAAAGAAAGATTATAAGCTACCTGTTGTTGCTCCAAATTTGGATCACAATACGTATGATATTTATCGACGTTCAGCTTACATCGTAGATCAGCGCTGGTCTATTTTACAAAATGCGGCGAGACAACGTCATATCGATCAGTCGATTTCATTTAATTTCTATGTGCCAAATCATATTAAAGCACAGGTAATGCTCGATTTACATTTACAAGCATGGGATTCAGGATTAAAAACAACATACTACGTCCGTTCCACTGCTTCGGACATTGAGGAATGTGAGTGGTGCGAGTCTTAATTTGTTATGCAAGTTTTAGCGGAAATACGAAAGAAACAGCAGAATTGATTGCAGAAACGTTAATGAAAGAGCAATATGATATCAAGCTATATAGGATTGGGACTGGACAGATTCCAGATCCCTCCCTTTTTGATGTTATGATGATCGGTTCCTTTACATGGGCTAAAGGTGCAACACCAAATGATGTGAAAGACTTCGTATATGAGATTGGCTATAAGCCTCCCCACGTTTATGTTTTTGGAACGGGAGATACACAATTTGGCGGTGATTATTTATTTTGCAATGCAGTTGAAAAACTAGCAAAATTTTACAATTCATCGTACGAACCATTAAAAATTGAACAAAGTCCAAGAGGATCTCAAGAATCAAAAGTGATAGCTTGGACGAAAGGAGTTATTAAACATTGTCAACTGTACTTGATAAAGTAGTTATTTTAGAACCAATGAATCCAAACAAATCAACAGCACTTTTTGGTGGAAAAGCGAGTGGGATACTTAATTGGAATGATCTTGCTTACCCTCATTTTTACAATCATCGTGAACAAATTCGGGCACTTTTCTGGCGTGCGAGTGAAGTCGATATGTCTGCGGATATAAAACAGTTTCCGAACCTATCCAATGAGGAAAGAAACGCATTTTTAAAAATTATTGGTCTGCTTGCAACTTTAGACGGACCACAAACAGATATAGCAGCTAGAATATCCCACTACTCAACTGATCCATCTGTAAAATCGATCATGGCTACTATAGCAGATCAGGAAAGTGAACATAATCATAGCTATGCGTATGTACTCTCTTCTGTAACAAATTTGATTGAACAAAATGAATCATTTGAAACTGGACGTAAAGACGAGATTCTATTAAAACGAAACGAACGCATCATGGAAGTTTACAATGAATTCGCGGCAAATCCAAGCATTTTAAATGTATTAAAAGCGACGGTTTATACTTCCCTTCTCGAAGGACTATTCTTTTATTCTGGATTTGCTTTCTTTTATAACCTTGCACGAAATCAAAAAATGGTTGGTACTTCGACGATGATCTCTTATATTAATCGAGATGAACTACAGCACGGTCGATTTATTAGTGACTTGTTCCGAGCCACGCTTGCTGAAAACCCAGAGTACAACACAAAAGAGTTTACGGATTGGGTATATGATCAGTTTAGACATTCAGTTGAACAAGAAACAATTTGGAGCAGGTATGTACTCGGTGAAATTGACGGCATCGATTTAGTAGAGATGGAAGGATATATTAAATATCGTGCCAATAAAATGCTTAGACTTCTGGGGTTAAGTGATATATACGAAGACTATACAGATAATCCAATGAAATGGATTCGTGCTTATGTAGATAATTTCGATGATACTAAAACAGATTTCTTCGAACAAAAATCACGTCAATATACAAAAACGAGTGACTTGAATGGATTCGATGAGTTGTAATAAAAACTAAAAAACTGCCCCTAGAGGCAGTTTTTGTTTGTGAACTTATTATAGTTTAACAACGTTTTCTGCTTGTGGTCCACGTTGTCCTTCAACGATTTCAAATTCAACTTGTTGACCTTCGTCAAGAGTTTTGTAACCTTCTCCTTGAATAGCGCTGAAGTGAACGAATACGTCGTTTCCGCCTTCAACTTCGATGAAGCCGAATCCTTTTTCACTGTTAAACCATTTTACTGTACCTGTTGCCATGCGTAAAAACCTCCAAAAATTTTTTAATATGTTACTCATATTTACGGTGTAAATAAAAATTCACATATTATAAGCAATACCCACAATAAGGAGTAGATATTCATTATAACATGTGAATTTAACTCCATACATATTCATTACTATTAAATAACTAGGTAATACAGGATAAAACGAAATGATCTTACATAATTCAAAACAACGAAAGCCCTTCCTCTCTCCCGTCCTTACGGTTCCAAGACCGTGCCAGTGAGATTTGTATTAATCAAACAATGGTTAGATCTATTCAACCATTGGAGAAAAAGGATTCCATATCTATTACTAGATATTATAACTAATAAGTTAACCTAATCATACATGAGATATATATAAAAAGCAAGAAAATGGGCAAAATCTTTTTTCGTCTTTTTTCGTCAAAAAGTCCGATGCCTCAAGGCTTTAATCGACCTCTTAAACTAATGCTGCTACCAAAAGCATAAATTAACTTTATCTATTTTACCCATTTAATTTAGCTTTAAACATATATAAATTTTTTAATTTTTATATAAATTATGCTTCTTTCTTTGTAGCTCTTTTTCGTTTTGCAGGCTGTTTAGAAACTGGCTTTGTTCTATCAATAGAAGCTTGTAGAGCCGCCATTAAATCAGTCATTGGTGCAGCAGTTTCTTTCTCTTTTACCGTTACAAGTTCCTTTCCATTGCGTTTTGCTTCTATTAATTGTAACACTTTATTTCTATATTCATCCTCGTAATTTTCGGGTTGAAAAGTAGTCGTTAATTGATCAATTAATAAGATAGCCGTATCTATTTCTTTCTTTGTAACTTGATCCTCCACTGGTACATTAGGTACATCCGAAGCTTTTCGAACTTCATCCGGATAATGAATCGTTTCCATTACTAGTGTATCTTTATATACTCGGATAACGGCCAATTGCTCTTTTGAGCGAATCATTATTTTAGCGATTCCTACTTTTTCTGATAATGTCAATGCTTTTCGTAGTAGTCCGTATGCTTTGACTCCTCCCCCATCCGGAGACATATAATAGCTGCGGTTGAAATAAATTGGATCAATTTCATTCAATTTAATAAAATCAATCATTTCCACTGCCTTTTCCCCTGTTGCATTGCTAAGCTCCTGCAATTCGTCTTCTTCGACAATGACAAATTGTCCTTTTGATATTTCATATCCTTTTACAATTTCCTTTATGTCTAATTCTCGTTCACATGAAGGGCAGATTTTTTCATATTTTATCGGAGTGTGGCATTTTTCATGAAGTGAACGAAACTTAACATCTTTATCTTCTATTGCAGCATGAAGCTTTATAGGAATATTTACAAGGCCGAAACTAATACTACCTTTCCACATCGTATGCATATTCTCACCTCTATCATGATTTTCCATAGTTTATACTAATGAAAAAAATACATTCGCATAGAATACATGATGTGGATATTTACTTATATGAGGTGTAACTTGATATGAAACCAATGCTTCCTACTTTAAGTTTTCTTCCTCCAAAACATGGAGATTGGCTTTATGAAATTAAATACGATGGTTTTCGTGGCATGCTGGAATGGACAAAAGATAATAGCTTTTTATGGAGTCGAAACGGGAACGATTTATTGCCTCAATTTCCTGAATTGAAAAGATTTTTGAATGATAAACAAGATGAAGTTTCTGATATACTACCTCTAATTTTAGATGGAGAAATAACATTACTGGAAAATGAGCATAAGGCTAATTTTGGACAACTCCAGATTAGAGGAAGAATGAAAACTAAACAAAAAATAGAAGAAGCTTCACTAATAAGACCAGCAAAATACTTAGTTTTTGATCTTTTATCTAAAAATGGAGTTACAACAAAAAATATTCCCTATACGAAAAGAAAAGAAATGCTTTTATCTATATGCAAGCAATTTGGTTTTTCATTAAATCCTGCTGTGGGTGTTGAATCAACTATTCAATACATACCGCCTATCCAACATTATCAATCCATTTATGAAACGATGAAAAGTTCGATGAGTGAAGGAATTGTTGCTAAAAAGGCAAATAGTTTATGGGAAGCAGGAAAACGAACAACTTCTTGGATTAAGATTAAAAATTGGAAAACGGTCAGTTGTTTTCTTACAGCATATGATCAAAGCAACGGTTTTTTTTATGTTGGCGTGTACAAAGATCATGACATTTTCTCATTAGGTAATTTTATTAATGGGATAGATGCGGAAACGAAGTCAGCTTTGAGGAACACAATTATTGGAAATTCTCAAAATAAAAAGGGTGATATATTTTATATTCACCCCAGCATTTGTATTGATCTCTATTATATTGAATGGAATGGTGAACAGCAGTTAAGAGAACCTTATTTCAACGTAATCCGTTTTGACCTACATCCAAGTGATTGTACGTATGAACAATTTTTAATCACTGATGCAGCTTTTCCGAAAGAAATAACCATTACTCATCCTGAAAAAATTCTGTGGCAGCAAGATTCCGTTACTAAATTAGATTTCCTACGTTATTTACGAAAATGCTCCCCCATGATGTTGCCATTTTTAAAAAATCGTCCGTTAACGTTAATTCGTTCCCCACATGGTGAATTTGGCGAGTCTTTTTATCAAAAAAATCGACCTGAATCCGCTCCAGAATATGTGGATTCCTATTTTCATGAATCTAACGAGATGATTGTTTGTAATGATTTGAATACACTAATGTGGCTAGGAAACCAGCTTGCCATCGAATTTCATATTCCTTTCCGAACATTCAATAGTCAATATGTAAGTGAAATTGTCTTTGATTTAGATCCTCCGTCTCGTGAGGAATTTCATTTAGCAATCAAAGCATCATTAATATTAAAAAAGGTTCTTGATTCTTTTTCATTGACATCATTTGTAAAGTTATCAGGAAATAAAGGGATGCAAGTATATATACCTCTTCCAAATGACACATTCACTTGGGAAGAGACACGCATGTTCACAGAATTTGTTGCACAGTTTATGATCACTTATGATCCAACTTCTTTTACGATTGAGAGATTAAAGAAGAACCGAAACGGCAAGCTCTATTTCGATTATATTCAACATGCAGAAGGAAAAACAATTGTTGCCCCTTATTCTGTTCGAAACCATTCGAAAGGTCTCATAGCTGCACCGATATTTTGGCATGAAATCAATGATCATCTTAATCCAGCTAATTTTACGATTAAAAATGTCACTGAAAGAATGAACAAATTGGGCGATCCTTTTTCAGCTTTTTTTTCTTCTAAGGAAAACCAGCCATTTTCGGAAACCTTGCAAATGATAAAAGAAGGAAGACTTTTGTGATCATAGTAAAAAAATTGCTAAACATATAGTTCGCTCGTACTCTTTTATGTTCGAATCCAAAATAACCATAGGGGTACTAGAAGAAAATAGTTTTTGTAGTCTCAATGGCATAATCCCTTGAGAAACAGACATGATTTTTCTTCCATTTTTTTTGACAACACAATGATATGCAATTTTATTAATTTGATAACGATCTCTCCCATTATTAGCCCAAAATTCTTTTTTATCTATTTTCGCAGCGTTAAAAACTAGGCTTTGATCGTTGGAAAATACTTTTATAGCTTGCTTATCTATATGAATAGTCCATAAAACATTTTTTTCATGGTCCATTACCCTAAATATTTTACCAGGCTGTTTGTTTATTTTCTTTTCTTTACCTTTTACTTCCATAGCGGAATACCTGCAAAGCCCATTTCCAGTATATAATTTCCAATTATACGTAGAAACAGGAGTTGGCATAATCATAAATAGTGTGGAGCTCTGCTGATTTAATATTTTAGGACTAGGTAAAGAATTGCTTTTAAAAGAAAAATATAAATATTTCAGGAAAAAATTCATCATTAATATCAACACAAAAATCCCCGCACCAATCGCAGGGAAAAATTGTGTAACTTTGATGCTAGGTAATATTACGATAATAAACACAATCGTAGACAATATGGTTTGATGACTATATAAACGGGACATGCCTGTATAATAATCTTTAATATTCATGTGGCTCCCCCTGATCTGCCGTGTGACATCATTATATGACACGGCGGACAGGGATATGCTTGTCTCACACGTTCTTTAAAAACTGAATCGTGAAAGGAATTTTATAAGCTTGCCCATCGAAAGCTTTGATGGCACCAATGATTGTAAAAATGGTCATCAGTAGCCCAATAATAGGCAAAAGAAGAAATCCAATTAGCACTATGCACAGTATTCCTGCACCGATTAAATATAAGGTATAAGATATTAAAAAGTTCAAATATTCCCTTCCGTGGAAATCGACAAGAGATGATTCATCCTTCTTCAACAGCCAAATAATTAAGGGGCCAATGAACGTTGAAAAAAAACTAGTTATATATATGGCTGCGGCAAATATTCTTTCGTTTTGATCTCCCATTCTTCTCTCTCCTTCTTCTTCATTCGTTTTCATAAAATATACGCTTTAAGAGAAAAAAAGTTTCATATTGTTTTTACTATTTTTTATATTAACAGAATGCTGTCAAATTACATAGAAAAAAGTCACTAAAAAGATGAAATTTACTATTTTCAAATAGTGTTTTTTTATTGTATGATGTCATTAGAAAAACAAAAATAAAATACAGCTCATAATTGAGGGAAGGCAAATGGTGCGCCACCTGTCCGAAGTACGGAAGGTTCTAGTGGGTTCGATTCCCACCCCGAAATTTTTTATGCAATTTTAAAAAATTTCGAGGGTAGGAACGATAATACGGGACTGCCCAAATGGAGGGGTTAAAATGCTCAAAAAGCGTGAATTGAATGGGCATGAATGTCATGTTTTATTCGAACTAATGACGCACCCGGATGTCTTCCCTTTCGTACGGCAAAAAGCTTATTCATTCGAAGAATTTATGTTTATGACGAAACAAACGATCGAAGCAGAAGAACGCGGTGAATTGATTTCAAGAACAATTCTTGACGAATGGGAAAATCCAATCGGGACCATAAGTTTATTCGATATTAAAGACCAAGCAGGATTTCTGGGAACGTGGATTGGAAAGCCATACCACGGTAAAGGCTTTAATAGTTTGGCAAAGGAAGCTTTTTTTCAAGAAGTATTTTTTGAAAAAGACATAGCGACGATATTTATGAGAATACGTCAAATAAATATCCGTTCACGAAAAGCTGCAGAAAAGCTACCTTATACAGTAAGAGCTAATGATACACGTCCATTAATTTTTCAACAACTAAATAAAGATGAGTATATTTATGATTTATATGAGATTCCAAAAGACTTATTTACGATGAATTATATGAGGCAGGTTTCTGAACAAGCAGAACTACAACCCCTTGAAGCATAACAGTCGGTTAGGATAACCGACTGTTTTTTTATATGCTATAATGATTTATATTACATTGATCATTGAGGTTTATACATGAAACAAACATTTACAATAAAAGAAAAAATACAGCAACTGTGGATTATTTTTATTCCAATTTTAATCACTCAACTAGCGATGTTTTCAATGAGTTTTTTCGATATTATGATGACTGGAAAATATTCTGCTAACCATTTAGCCGGAGTTGCGGTAGGGTCATCATTCTGGGTACCTATTAACACGGGGCTTAGCGGCATTCTATTATCAGTTACACCAATTGTTGCTCATTTAGTTGGTTCCAATAAAAAAGATAAAGTGCCTTTTTCTGTTATGCAAGGGGTATATGCCGGAATTACCTTAGCTATTTTCATTATTATCATTGGATTCTTTATTTTGAATCCATTGTTAAATGGAATGAATTTAGAAAATGATGTTCGAAAAGTCGCAAAATATTACTTAATTTCACTAAGCTTTGGTATTATTCCTCTCTTTGTGTACAACGTTTTACGCTCTTATATTGACGCATTAGGCAAAACGAGAGTTACGATGATCGTTACATTGTTATCTCTGCCAATCAATGTGACACTAAACTATATTTTGATTTTTGGAAAACTTGGATTCCCTGCACTGGGTGGAGTAGGAGCGGGTATAGCGTCAGCTGCTACTTATTGGATCATTACATTTATTGCAATATGGATCATTCATAAAAAGAAACCGTTTATTGATTATAAAATATTTCATTCATTCCCTAAGATTTCATTTAGTAAATGGAAAGAAATATTTTCCCTAGGAGTACCAATTGGGTTATCCATTTTTATTGAAACGAGTATTTTTTCTGCAGTTACTTTGTTCATGAGTGGTTTCGGAACGAAAGTAATTGCGGCTCACCAAGCTGCATTGAATTTTTCCTCGTTCATTTATATGATCCCTCTTAGTATTTCAATGGCACTAACAATATTAGTTGGTTTTGAATCCGGAGCGAAAAGATTTAAAGATGCAAGACTTTATAGCTTTCTCGGTATTGCTGGCGGAATTACGATTTCTTTGTTAACAGGTACACTCCTATTTATTTTTAGAAGTAATGTTGCGTATTTCTATAGTAATAATGTTGATGTTGTCGTTTTAACATCGCAGTTTTTGCTCTATGGAGTGTTTTTTCAGTTATCTGATGCGATCCTTGCTCCAATTCAAGGGGCACTTCGCGGATATAAAGACGTTAATGTAACGTTTATTATGGCATTAATATCTTTTTGGGTCATTGGACTCCCGCTAGGTTATATGTTGGCAACAAAAACGGAATTAGGTCCTTTTGGATATTGGCTCGGCTTAATAGCTGGCCTGGCGATTGGTGCTATTACACTTTCTTCTCGATTAATGTATGTGCAGAGAAAGCATTTGAGAATACAAAAAAGCGAACTTGCGTAACCTAGTAGTTAAGTTACGAGTTCGCTTTTTCCTTTATTATTATTTTCCAATGAATTGTTGTGTCCAGTAGTTACCGTTAGCAACATATCCCACACCAATATGAGTGTAGCTGCTATTTAAGATGTTTGCACGGTGACCTTCACTGTTCATCCAAGCTCTTACTACTTCTTGAGGAGTTTGTTGTCCCATTGCAATGTTTTCACCAGCAGAACGATATGTGATGCCAAATTTCTTCATCATATCAAATGGTGATCCGTATGTTGGGCTCGTATGGTCGAAATAGTGATTTACAGACATATCTCTTGATTTCTCTCTTGCAACTTTACTTAATTCAATATCCACTTTAAGTGGGGAAAGACCATATTTAGCTCTTTCTTGGTTTGTCAAATCAACGACTTGCTGCTCAAAAGCATTTAATTGAGAGTTTGCTTGTGCTGCAGGTTTTGATTGTTGTGCAGGTTTTTGAGCTGGTTTTTGCTGAACTGGCTTTTGTGCAGGTTGAGCTGGAGCCGGTTTTTTTACAGGTTGTTGCTTACTTGGTGGTGCTGGTTGATAGTTAAAAAATTGGTTCAAATCTATATTATATTGGCTCAATAATTTGTTCAAATCTTGGTAATCTGATAGATTAGCTTGATAGTAAACTACTTTTGTATTTACAGGTTGAAAGCCTGCTGCATCGGCTTTTCCAGTTGTAAAAGGTGCTGCGATAAGTGCTGCTGCTGCAACAGTGGAAATGACTAGTTTTTTCATTTCTTTTTCCTCCCTTAATCTCTCATTTCGTTTGCAAGTTAATATTAACATACGTTTCTGTGTAATATTTTAGGGAGGAATTGCCAAAGAGCATTTTCAAATATATATAAAAATTATTTTCATTCATTTTTTCTATCAATCTAATATTCTAGCACCTTTTCTTATTTATCTTCTTCATGGCTTACATTAGGACTTTTACCAATCATTATCTTTATTTACCATTAACTTCAAGAAAGTTCATATTGACAACTTTTTAAAAACCTTCATTTATTACTAATGTTACAATTATGTTTCAGTTATTTCTTATCGTCTTACATAAAAAGCATTATAAAACTGGATGTAGATTATTTCAATCAAGAGGTTTACTTTCTCACGAGTCTCTAGCATTGCGCTCCTATCAACATGAAATCAAGAAACAAAAAAATAATAATAAATTGAACGATGTTGGTTAATCCTAATAATAAAAATTACAGTAGGAGGACTTTATGAGTACTAGATATTGCTGTCCTAATTGTAAAACCAATCGTTCTCGCTTCAATATTATTGAACAAAATGCGTACCCTGTAAAATTGGATCCTTCGACGGGAGAAACGATAGAAAGATATGAAAATGCTACAGAAGCTGGACCATTTCATACCGCTTATAACGGTCCAGAAAGAAGAATCCAATGCGGCTCCTGCGGTTTAATTGAGGATGAAAGAACATTTATTAAATTTGCTGAACGATAAGAAAAAAACACTGATGGAAATATATTCATAAATGATACCCCTCCAGATGCTGACTTTGGTGGCGATTCAGAAAACCTCTTCGACGCTTGGACACGCCTGGTAGAACTCCCATAACCCATTTTTCTGACTTACCTTCCACTCAATCAGCATGTGCAGCAAAATTTATTATGAACTTTTACCACATCCAAAAAAAGAAGGACTCCATTTTGACGGAGTCCTTCTACTATTTTTTATTGGTTTTTTGTTAACTCTTCAATCGCTTTTTTTACTTGTGGATCGTTCTTTTGAATATGTTCACTAAGTTTATTCATTAATTTCACAGTGGTTTCTCCAGTTAAAATTCCATTAACTTTCAGCTTTTCAGCTTTTTGAAATTTTTTCACGGCTTTTTCTGTATCTGAATCATAGAAACCATCAATTTTACCAGGTTTGTATCCTAATACTTTTAGCATTTCTTCAGCAGATTTCACGTCATTTGACGCTGATGATACTTTATACTTTTTATCAGGATCAATATATGATACATTCGCATATTCAGGCAAGGAAACTTTAACATCAGGCTCGATTCCTTTTTTGTGAATCCAGTTACCATTTGGTGTTAACCATTTTGCCATTGTGTATTTTACATTCGATCCATCTTTAAAGTTATTAGCCGTTTGAACGGTTCCTTTACCGAAAGATTTATCCCCAACTAATTGTATGCCAGCGGATTCACTGACAGCACCTGCGAGAATTTCTGACGCACTGGCACTCCCCTTATCAATCAATACTACAGTTGGGATGTCTACTTTCTTACCTGCTTGTGCCGCTGTTTTTTCAATTGTACCATCACGATATTCAACTTGTACTATGTTCTTACCTTCTGGAACGAAAAGGTTTGCGATTTGGATAGCTTGATCTAAAAGTCCTCCAGGGTTTCTTCTCAAATCAATAATGAGCGATTTCATTCCTTTGTCTTCCATTTCTTTCATCGCTGTAGCTAAATCGTCATACGTATGCTTAGAGAATGTTGTAATTTGTATTTTAGCTACACCATTATCCAACATTTCCGCATAAACCGTATTGATAGGAATTTCGTCTCTTGTGATCGTCATCTTAATGGTTTCTGAATTTTCTGGTCGTTGGATACTTAGGGTTACCTTTGTTCCCTTTTCTCCCCTAATAAGAAGCACTGCTTCATTTGCAGACATACCTTGAATATTTTTATCATCAACAGTGATAATCTTATCGTTTGGTTTTATACCTGCTTTTTCCGCTGGGGATCCTTTTATTGGAGAAACTACTACAATATCCCCATTCATTTCTTGAATTTCCGCACCAATTCCTTGAAAAGATGCAGAAATACTTTCTTGGAACTTATCATTTTCCTCTTTCGTCATATAATCGGAATAAGGGTCATCGAGAGCTTTTACCATTCCGGCAATTGCTCCATCAATTAATTTTTTATGATCTACTTTTTCAAAATACTTTTCGTCCAGCATATCATACGCTTCATATAATTTACTAAACTCTTTCCTTTCTGGTATTGCAACGCTGACAGCTTTTTCGTCACCAAATGAAAGTGCTACTAATGTTATCCCAGCAGTTGAAAAAATTAAAAGAAAAATAAGCATAATAAATTTAAATTTCTTAATACGGATAAAACTATTTTCCTCAGAATGATCTTCTATCTTTTTTTCTTCTTCCATTTAAATCACCACTTTCATTTCAGCAGCTCAGAATAGTAGAAACTTATCTTTTAATAAATTGTATAGTAATTTTTATATTTTATCAGCTTTTTTTACAATAATAAAGCTAACATGAGTAAAATGCCTAAAAAAGCCAAGCATTCTCTATGCCAGTGCATACTAAGAGAAGCTTGGCCTTCTAATGTTTTATATTTTTCGGACTTCCTTAAAAAATTCTTCAAGTGTCCAATTGTTTTTATACATTATTTCTGCATTTTTCTCACCGACATACCTAAAATGCCAAGGTTCGAACTGATACCCAGTTATTTCTACCTTTTCTTTTGGATATCGAAGGATATAACCAAAACGGTAAGCATTTTCTTTTAGCCATTTTCCTTCGTCTGTTTCACCAAAATCTTCGGATAATAAATATTGTACATTTTCGCTAGAGATATCCATAGCTAGTCCAGTTTGATGCTCACTTTTTCCTGGAATAGCGACTGCTTGCATGGCTTTATCTTTACCTACTCTGTCAATTTCATTATTTAATATTGATACTTGCCTAACATACGAGCGGTAACCAGAGACGGCAAAGAGATGGATGTTAGCTTTCTCTGCAGCAGAAAACATTTTCTCTAGTGCATCAGCAGCTTCTTTGCGTAAGTAGCTTTTTTCAATATCTTGATCACCAAAAGAAAATGGAACGTTAGGTCGAACTAAATCCGCTGGTATGTAAGTCCCAGGCAGAGCAAAGTCTTTGTTGACTAACGCTAAAACATTATCTGAGTTGACGATTTCTTTTACGCCTTTGACCTCTTTAATTGTATTAAAATAAGCAGCTTCAAGGGCATATAAAGAATCGTCACTCGTTTGGTTGCTTCCATAATGTTCTTTCGTTTGTTCTTTCCGTTCTGCAAGTTGTGGATTTTTTTCAGCTTTTTCTTCAGGCTTTTCATTAATAAACGGAATTTTGACTGAACAGCCTGAAAGGAGAACAGCAGCAGTTAGTGTTATGATTAATTTTTTCATCGTTACCCACATTTCTTTCTAGAATCATTTTATGATTCTTTAATTGCTGCTTCCAATGCTACTTCAATCATTTCATTAAAGGTCGTTTGTCTTTCTTCAGCAGACGTAACTTCTCCTGTTAATATATGATCGCTGACAGTAAGTACAGATAAAGCCTTTCTACCAAATTTAGCAGCTAGAGTATAGAGAGCGGATGTTTCCATTTCTAATGCAAGTATACCGTATTGTGCCCATTTTTCATGGTCGGCATTGTCGTTATAGAACATATCTGCTGTAAATACGTTACCTACTTTTACTTGAAGACCTTTTTCTACCGCTCCATCATAAGCATTTTTAAGTAATTGGAATGAAGCAGTAGGAGCATAATCGATACCGTCAAAAATGATTCGATTCATTTGTGAGTCAGTAGATGATGTCATAGCAAGAATAACATCACGAACTTTGACGTCCTTTTGAATAGCGCCACATGTACCTACTCTGATTAAATTTTGAACATTATAGCTTTGCATTAACTCGTTAATGTAAATGGATATAGAAGGAACTCCCATACCTGTACCTTGTACTGATATTCTTTTACCCTTATATTCACCAGTGTAACCAAACATATTTCTGACTTCATTATAGCAGACTGCATTTTCAAGAAATGTTTCAGCTATGTATTTTGCACGTAATGGGTCTCCAGGTAATAATACTGTTTCAGCAATTTCACCTTGACCTGCAGCGATATGAATACTCAAGAAAATCACTCCTAATTTTTATTGTATCGGGTAAGCAGCTATCGACTAACAAACTCTCTACCCTTTTCCTTGCAATAAATCAACATTGCTTCCAATTGTAGCACTATATTCCAACAACTTCATGTTAACTTTATCGAAAGTAAAAGGTCAAAAGAGGGGCGTCGACTAAAACTTTCCACATCCTGTGAAACATCGATAGACCATGATTCTGAGGGCCAGAATGACGATGACAGGGCGTTAAAGCTTTTCTCTATACCATTCTAATTCTTTCAATCCCTCGTTGCAAATTTTGTTGAAAGAAAATCGTTATATGTAGAAATTTTGACAATAAAAAATACGCCAATATGAATTGGCGTAAAAACCAAGTATTATCTTCATTCATCCCATTCTTCGATAATGCATTTGGAAACTAAATAGTCAAAGGTGATATCAGCTAATTCTTCCGATTCAAACTCAGTTGGGGCGTAGCCTCTTTTTATTAGCTCATGATAGAAAAATTCAGCTATTTCCTCTGTGTCAATGAACACTTCCGTTTCACGCATTCCCTTCTCTCCCTTTCTGAATTTTCTACCTAGGTTATTTTTTTTCAGCTTCTAAATATAGGTCCCAAACATGATCAAAAAGAGCTAACGAGGGCAAATACTCGCCATTCAGCTCCAAATAAGCACTCAATTCATGGTAATCATCCGAATGTTTTGGGAAGCTGTGGTCTTGATAAGCATCGTTCGCAAATTTGCTAATATCATCTTTTAAATGTGGCTGTCTGAATTTCATAAGAAAATGATAAAAAGATTTATTCATTAAAGATTAATCCGCCTTTCAATTTCCATCCTTTTCTAACAAATATAGCGGATTGAATTTCATACGTAAATGAATTTTATTATCTCGTTTTTACAATGTATGCAATCAGGCGACATTCATTCGGATATATTTAATAATTTTGCCCCCTAATTGGAAGGGGGCATTTAATCAATTAGGAAAACACCAGCAGGCGCCAATGATGATTAATAAAATAAACAATACAACGATTAGCGCAAAACCACCTGCGAAACCGCCATACCCAAAACCACATCCACCATATCCACCATACGCCGGATAGGTAGGGCAGCAGCCATCGTAACCGTAGCCTCCGTAATACATATCATTCACTCCTCAATTCTTTAATATCTTCGTTCCTATATTATGTATGAGTGTTATGGGCTGTTTGTGCGTTTGCCCATAGACATAATAAAAGCATCCAAGTTAATGGATGCTATATTCGTTACATTTTTTAATATGAATACTTTATATAAATAATCCCTCATACTTCTCATATCCCTCTTTTTTCAAATCCTCTCTAGGGATAAAGCGAAGGGCTGCGGAGTTAATACAATACCGAAGCTGTAAAGGTCCTGGTCCATCTGGAAAAACATGGCCTAAATGCGAATTCCCTTCTTTGCTTCTTACTTCCGTTCGAATCATACCATGGCTTAGATCCTCTTTCTCCACCACTTCATTTTCGGCAATTGGTTTTGTAAAGCTTGGCCAACCACATCCTGCATCGTATTGATCTCTTGAACTAAATAGAGGTTTTCCTGATACAATGTCAACATAAATCCCTTCCGCTTCGTTATTCCAATACTCATTATCGAAAGGTGGTTCTGTTCCATTATTTTGTGTTACGTGAAATTGCATGGGTGTTAGTTTTTTTCTAAGTTCATCCTTATTCACTTCAAATCCCCCCAATGCTTATTGATAAAATGTTTTCTTCCAGACCCTAACTGATAAGCTTCATAACGTTCCGGATTTTTCCGATAAAAATGTTGATGGTACTCTTCCGCTGGATAAAAAGCCTTAGCAGGCTCAATTGGAACAACTATTGGATGAGAAAATATACCACTTTTTCCCAACTCATATTTTGACTGTTCTGCAAGTTGTTTTTGCTCATCGGAATGATAAAATATGGCTGTTCGATAGGAATCGCCACGATCAAAAAATTGTCCTCCTTGGTCTGTCGGGTCAATTTGCATCCAAAATATGTCCAGCAAACGCTTATATGGAAATAGATCTGGACTAAATGTAATTTGTACTGCTTCCGTATGTCCTGTTGTGCCTGAACATACTTCCTCATAAGTAGGATGCTCTGTCCATCCAGCCGTATAACCCGACACCACTTTTTCAATACCTGGCAGTTCATCAAATGGCTTCACCATACACCAAAAACAACCTCCAGCGAAAGTTGCTAATTCACTTCTTGTAGATTTTTCCATAACAAACATCCTCCCTTCATTTTAATGAACAGGTACAAACATTTTCATAGAAATTTTATTATCCACTAAGTTAAATTCTTCAGCCCTAACTTGGATACCACTTTTTAATTTCATCTGTTGAAGTGAAACATATATTTGTTTGTCGTTTGGTTGTATAATGACCCAATTAGGCAGCTTATAAGCATCACGAATAAACTTAAGGATATACGAAACAGGCAGTTTTACATCCCCTAAAGATAAAGACTTTTGTTTTAGTATAAGATCACCGTTATCTAATGCAACAGGTTCAAAGGTCATTTTCAAATACATACTTTGTGAAAAAACTTGTACTTCTCCATAAAGTTCTACTTCATCGGTCAACAATACACTGTAATGAATAGGACCGTCTAACCCTTCCTTCTCAATATAATGATTGATAAGTTTATTGAGGTCCTGCTTTTCCGTTCGTATTAAAAATTCTGACATGTTCGAAGTGGACACCTTTTTTTCAGGGACAGGCTCTTGATCTACCGCAAGAAAAATCAGTATCCCTATTCCTAGTAGAAAAAGTATATTTAATGATAATAATGTCATGAAAAGTAGCTTCCAAATGTTTTTATTCTTCATTCTATACCTTCCCCTGTAACCCTTTGTTATTTCAATTGCTTTTCTAATTTCCCTTTATTACCAAGATAATCGTATATGCGCTCTGCTATTAGTTTATAACCTTCGTTATTAGGATGAAAATAATCGGTATAAAGTAAGCTTTCCTCTTGGTTATGAAATATATCATCAATTGGAACAAAGGTTGTTTGATAATATTCAGAAATCACACTAGAACTAGATTGATTCCAGCTTTTTACGATTTCGTCCATTTCTTTTAAATCAGAAAACCATCTTATGAATGGATTGTATATTCCTACAAGAAATATCTCTGTATCCGTGTTATATGAAATTACTTTATCAATTATATCTGTTAATCTTTCATCATACCCTTTTTCTGCATCTAAAAACATTTTAACATGAAGACCCATTATATTTTCTTTAAATACTTGCATTACATCATTTCCACCAATTGTAATAATGACAATGTCAGCATCTTTTATAGAGTTTTTTATTTCATCCTGACTCAGACGTTTCATTAATTGATCAGTTCGATTACCCTTCACACCAAAATTACTAAATTGAGCATCTTTTATACTACGATTGCTCTCTAGTTTACTTTTTAAATAAGGAATATATCCTCCTTTACCTTCTATATCACCTATACCTTGTGTGAGCGAATCACCAATGGATACAATTTTTATAGATAAAGGCATAAAGTCAGCAGGAGGCAATTGTTTTTCTTCGCGATTTATATTATGAATCCCTTGTGTCGTGTAAGGGGCAGAACAACCTGTTAAAAATAATATACAGCCAATCGCAATACTGAAGTATTTTCTTATCATTATGCTCACCCTCAACTGTAAAGTCACATTATTATAACATGGTTAGGAAGTAAGGAGACAGTAGAAACACAAAAAAGCGATCTTGGCTAGATCACTTTTTCGAGCTTTCTTTATTCTGTATAATACATAAATCCAATTGCCCCAGGGCCTGTGTGAGTACTGATAACTGGCGTTGTATCATCAATTTCGATATCTAGAAAACCGGTAAGTTCTTCAACTTTTTCTTTACATAAATGAGCGAGTTCAAGGCCATCAGCATGACAGATACATACGCTTTTAAGAGCCTTTCCATGAATATCTTCCATAAAATGCTTCATAACGTATTTTACTGCCTGAGCTTTACTCCTCACTTTAGCAACGGGTGAATACTCTCCTTCTTCCAAAAGAGCAATAGGCTTGATATTGAGCAGCGACCCTATCATCGCCTTGCCCTTTCCAATTCTTCCACCCTTCATCAAGTTTTCGAGGGTGTCGACTACGACATATAATTTTGTCCCTAAACGCACTTTCTCAATAGAAGCAAGTATATCTTCTAACGATTTACCTTCTTCTGACATTTTTGCCGCTTCCCTTACTTGGAAGCCAAGAGCTTTTGAAATGAATGATGAATCGATGATCGTTACTTTGGAAGCAGTCATTTTTGATGCAGCTCTGGCTGACTCTATTGTTCCACTCATTTTACCAGTTAAATGGATTGATAGAATCTCACTTCCATCTTCTCCTAGTTCATCATATAATTTCAGAAATTCGCCTACAGCAGGTTGAGAGCTTTTCGGTAGTTCCTCTGAAACCTTCATTTTTTCCATAAATGTTTCAGGTGTAATATCTATTCTATCTAGATAAGTTTCTCCTTGAATTGTAATGGATAATGGTATTACATGTATATTTAATTTTCGCGCTTCCTTTGTTGATAAGTCACAAGTTGAATCGGTTACAATTTTAATTTTGCTCATATGGCCACATCCTTTAGAAGTTCAAAGTCCATTATACAGGTTCTGGATAGGGTTGAATAGGTTATAATGTAGAATAATATGTAGAATAATATAATTTGCTATTATTACTTCTTAGTCCTATGATTAAAAGAGTTTGAAGAATCTTTAAGGATGGTGAATGATAATGGAGACAACATATTATACGGATGGGCAAACGTATAATTGGAAAGAAGAATTGGCTAATGCCATTACACATGGAATTGGTTTTTTATTAAGTATTCCGGCACTTGTTATTCTGATTGTATCAGCCGCAAAAAATGGTGGAGCGCTTCAAGTTGTTAGCTTTACTATTTTTGGCGTGACGATGCTCCTTCTTTATTTGTTTTCAACAATGCTTCATAGCTTCAAACCATCTAAAGTTAAGAATGTATTTGCTATATTAGATCACTCAGCAATTTATCTTTTGATTGCAGGTACTTATACTCCTCTTGTTCTTGTCACTTTAAACGGTGCACTTGGATGGACATTATTTGGTATTGTGTGGGGTCTTGCAGTAGCTGGCATAACGTTTAAATGTTTCCTTATCAATAAATTCCGAGTTATTTCCACCATCTTTTATTTAGCTATGGGCTGGCTTGTCATAATTGCCATAAAACCTCTTTATGCGAACTTAACCGGTACTGGTTTTGCACTATTACTGACTGGCGGGCTCCTTTATTCAGTTGGAGCGGTTTTTTACATTTGGCGTAACCTTCCGTATTCTCATGCCATTTGGCATTTGTTCGTCATTGGTGGGAGTGCGTGTATGTATTTTTGTATACTTTTTTATGTATAATTGAAAGCGCAAGCCCCTTGCACTTAGACGTTCCTCATTCTGTCATCTACTGAGTTAAATGAAACAAAGAACTCAGAAAAGTGAAAGGCGCCTGCAGCTGCACTTGAATGGCAAATTGATATTTACTAAAGTAGGTTGAAGTTTCCTAAAACTCTAGAACTGAGACAGCAAAAGTTAAAGGTTCAAACATATTTATTTATAAAAACTTGAACTTTCTTTAAATTGGACAAAAGAGGCTGTCCGATAAGTCCCTAATATAAAGCAGGTGGAGAAAATTCATTCGTTTTCTCCACCTGCTTTTGGATTTTTATGATCATTTTCTGAAAGTATAATGTGGGCCAATGTCACAATTCCATTTAACTAGATAAGACAATTTTTTGTTGTGTTTTTTAAAAAATAAGCCATGCTGGAGAGCAAATCAACAGATTCAATTTAACCCAACTCCAAAAAATAAAAAAAAGAGGGGGGCTACCAAAGGTCAGTTACCTGACATTTTGGACAGCCCCTTCTTATTTCCTCTCGTATATCCTAAATTCATAATCGTATGGATTTTTGTCGTCTTTTGGTCCTTTTTGAGTTGATTTAACAACCCAATTATCCCAGTCTAATTTCGGAAAATATGTATTGCCTTCAAAGGAGTGGAATATTTTTGTGACATATAAACGATCAACTTCTTCAAGAAAAAGCTGAAATATCTCCGAACCACCTGTGACAAATACGTTAGAATCGTTGTTTTCTATCCATTGAAGAAGATCTCGTTTGGAATGAAATACAAGACAATTTTCTACTTGGTAGTTTATATCACGAGTAAGAATAACATTTGTTCGGCCTGGAAGAGGTCTTCCTATTGATTCATATGTTTTTCTACCCATAATAATGGGATGACCAATCGTTGTTTCTTTAAAATATTTCAAATCCGCCGGTAGTCGCCAAGGTAAATCATTATCTTTTCCGATTAGTCCATTCTTATCCTCTGCCCATAAAAAAGAAATCATACACTAACTACTCCTTTAATGGCTGGATGTGGGTCGTAACCTTCAAGTGTAAAATCTTCAAACTTAAAAGCAAATAAATCAGTAACTTCAGGGTTTATTTTCATCGTTGGTAAAGGACGTGGTTCCCTTTGCAACTGAAGCTCAATTTGTTCAATATGATTTGAATAAATATGAGCGTCACCAAGCGTATGAATAAATTCTCCAGGTTCAAGATTAGTAACCTGCGCTATCATCATCGTCAATAAGGCATATGAAGCAATATTAAAAGGCACGCCTAAAAAGATATCAGCGGATCGTTGATAAAGTTGACAAGAGAGCTTCCCGTTTGCTACATAAAATTGGAAAAGACAATGGCAAGGAGGCAGAGCCATATTTTCTATTTCTCCTACATTCCATGCATTAACAATCATCCTGCGGGAATCTGGATTATGTTTAATTTGGTTGAGAACATCTTTGATTTGATCAAATGTTCTTCCATCTGCAGATGTCCAAGATCTCCACTGTTTACCGTATACAGGCCCTAATTCGCCATTCTCATCAGCCCACTCATTCCAAATTCGAACACCATTTTCTTGTAGATACTTTATGTTAGTGTCACCCGCTAAAAACCATAGTAGTTCATGAATGATCGATTTCGTATGCAGTTTTTTGGTTGTAAGTAATGGAAAACCTTTCTGCAAGTCAAATCTCATTTGATAACCAAATGTACTGATTGTTCCAGTACCTGTTCGATCTTCTTTTTTTGTACCATTTTCTAAAACGCTTTTACACAAATTTAAATATTGTTCCATCTAAACACATCCCTTTAAATATCATTGTAATCTTTTAAAAAACTGAAATGTTTCAGGTGCTTGTTTCTTCATTATAGTTCTTGTATCATCAGAAAAAAAATAATAGGCGAAGCCTTCAGCAAAATATTCTTCTTCATAATTAATAAAATAAGGATTTTTAGGGAACAATTGATTTGCTTCATTTGACCAAACTCGTTTAAATTCACTCTTTTTATCGTTAAAAACAAAGTGATAAAGCGTGTGAGCCAATTCGTGGTATTCAAGATTTACAGAGCCATGTCCCATCCCTTTATTACTACAGCCAATTTTCACTAAAACGAGCTTAGAACCTCCAATTCCTGGTACATCATCCCATGTAGCATTGTTCGGATAACCTCTTGGAGTTTTCCCTTTTAAATAAGCAGCACTTGCATTATCTGTTAACTTACCATTAAATAAAATAACCTTAATCTTTTCTTTGGCAGCCTCAGCTAATATTGAAGAAGGAAGTTGATCAAGTCTTTGTATGATTTCGGAAGCATCTGCCTTATTATATGAAACTTCTGGAAGCACTACAATGTCCTTTAAATAGTTGCCAGACTGTAAATCCAACTTATCATATATACTCGTATCACTCAAAGGAATGCCCTCATAAGTAGCTTTAGTTGTTGCAGAAAGCGCAATAAATATCAATAACAAAATTGGTGGTATGATCAACCATTTTCGCATAAGCCCCTACTCCCTAGAATCTATGAAAATATATTTCATTATAGCATTTTTCATAGATTAGGAGTATGACCTTCATGCTTCCAAAAATGGAAAATAATAAAGAAAGCAAGGCCGCTGAAGCGAACTTGCTTTCAAACTGTTCTCCAATTAGGAGGTGTATTTTTGTTCCAATCTATTGTACCAATCGTATAGTGAGTCTGAAATTGATCATGGTAAGTGTGATAATGAAAATTAAATTTATAACCTTCTAGAGGCGGTTTATCCCTTCTTACATGAAAACGAATCACATCTTGTTTTGTTCCGACATTGTATATGTTAAAAATCTTCTCACTGACTCCGCCACCAGGTGTTTCTGTTATAGCAAGATTGTCAAGTTCTTCATCAGAAAATTGAGCAGCCGTCATTTCAATTGCCGCTTCGATATGAGGTAAAATGATTTCTTGAAACTCATCTATGATTACATCTGAAATTTTTGGTCCAAATTTAATCAGTGCCTGGCGTTCAGCTTCATCTGTCATCATTTCAATAAATTGTTCTTTATGAGACTTAACCGCAACGTTGATTTGTGTTTGGATATTAGGTTTTTGTACAGAATCATTTGGTGGATTTCCGCGATGCTGCGCTTTAGGAAGTTCATCATTTTCAGACCATAAAGCATGCGAAGGAGTAACAGCTCCGAATGTTAGTATCGAAACTAATATGATTAATGATTTTCTTATCCATAATTTCATCGCAGCTACTCCTTTCATTGAAAAATATATATGTACTTATCTTATACTATTTTTAATGGAACATCGATAGAAAAGAATCATTTTTGATAAAAAAATGGCAAATATATGAATTTCAGTTATAATAAAATTACTGTAATGATAAGGAGGGCTTTCTACATGAGTATTCTTATAAATATTGGCGCATTTATTATGATAGGTTATTTCGTTTATTGTGCAATAGCTGACTAAAGCTGCGGGAAAGTATGACCGCAGCTTTAGTTTTTTATGCACTAAATTTGTAATTGAATCGATGTGATATTTTTTGAGCTTTGTTCTTTTAGCTAAAATTTTTGCTGAAAGCATCTATTAAATGTTTAACTATTGTATCAACATCGTTATCTTCAATATCTTCTCTAGGGATAAAATGTACTAAGTCTTTTCCTTTAAACAACGCCATAGAAGGTGAAGAAGGTTCCTGTCCATTTATAAAACTTCTCATTTTTTCTGTCGCCTCTCTATCTTGTCCAGCAAAAACAGTAACGAGATGATCAGGCTTGTTTTCACTTAACGATACAGAATGAATGGCAGCAGGCCTAGCTAGTCCAGCAGCACATCCACATACCGAGTTAATGACAACAAGTGTTGTACCTGTAACATTTTCCATAAAATCCTCTACAGCTTCTTCTGTTCTTAGTTCTTGAAAATTGGCGTTCGTCAATTCTTCTCTCATTGGTTTTACAATTTGTTTCATGTATTCTTCATATGCCATTGACATATTTATCACTCCTTCTATTGACTTTCTTATTTGCTTCTAGCTTCAGTCATTTGCTTCCAAACAGACCCTTTCGCTTCTTCTCCACCTTCAATGCGCTCAATGGCCATCTTAATTTGCAGTTGAACTTCAAATTCCTGATCATTTTCAGCTTCTTTTAACGCTGGCAAGGATCTTTCATCCCCTACCTCATATAAAAACATAGCCGCTCTCCAGCGTACAATTCTACTTTTATCTTTTAACGCTTCACACATTTCATCCATTGCATCAGGAAAGCCAAGGTCTGATAAACAATCACCTGCAGTCCTTCTAACAGTAACGGTCTTATCTCGTAATCCTTTATAAAGCAATGGCAAAACGCGTTTATCTTCAATCATTCCTAAATAAACGACCGCTAAGCGGCGAATCGATAGTTTTTCATCAGATAAAGCTTTTTCTAATACGGGTAAATCTTCCAATGTAGGATTTTGCATTTGTTCCAGTAATTGATATCGCTTTTTCCAATCAGGATCGTCGAGCATATTGGGTGTTAGCTTTATTAACTTTTTAATATGTTTTAATTCTGCTGTTGGATTAAGGGCTCTTTCCAATATAGCCCGCAATCTTTCTTCCGGATATGATGCACCTAATTCATCGACCACTTCTTTTCCTACTTGATCAAGATCTCCATAACGTACCCCTACATCCTTCCACTTGCGGAGTAGGATATAATTATCTTCCGGAAGTTGTGCTTTGCTCATCGCCTCTTGGAATCGGTTTGGAAGCCCGAATCTTTTTTCTTCATTACTACTAGTGAGTTTTACTTGAAGAGGAATATCTTTAAATAGTTGAATCTGAACATTTACTTCTCCAAAATGCTCATCTGGCTTTTGATTTCCTTTATTTGAAGCAATACTTTCTTCTCCAAATGCTTCCCTCACTAGAGGTAGAATTACTTCCCAACTATATTTACCATTTCGTTCCACAGCTAAAAAATCCGCAACGTGATAGACGCCATTTACACCTTCAATATTAAGGATATTCTTTATGACAGGCGGTGCTCCTTCAGCATTTTCTTTTTTATAATTATTATTTTTTCCGGCAACCAATGCTTCATCTAGAACAATTTTCATCGTATTTGGACTTGGAGTAGGTTCAATCGTAATTATTTTCATACTTTTTATGTTCCCCCTCTAAGTTTTTTATTTGCCTATTGTATCATAAGACTCGTTTTCGTTTGAAAATTCGAGTTATACTAGCTCAGATAAATAGGACCATCTAGAAATTAAATGCTCTAATTGATTATTCAATTGTTCGATTTCATTCATTATTAGTTGTGCTCTTTCAAAATCACTTCCGATACCCTCAAGATCTTCAGTTAATTGGGTAATCTTCGTTTCGGTTTCTGATATCTCATCCTCAATCGTTTCCCATTCTTTTTTCTCATTAAATGTCATTCTTTTCTTTTTTTCTTGCTCGTTTTTTAGTTTTGGTGCTTGTAATGTTTTTTGTTCAGTCTCTCTATTTTTCTTTTCTTCCTCGGCCTCAGCATCCAAATATTCGCTATATGTTCCGTAATATTGATCTATTTCACCATTCCCTTGAAATACAAGTAATTGATTCGCTGTTTTATCAAGAAAATAACGATCATGTGAGACGGAAATGACGACACCCGGAAATTCATCAATATATTGTTCAAAAATCGTGAGTGTAGCTGTATCCAAATCATTCGTCGGTTCATCCAGCAAAAGAACATTCGGTTTACTCATTAATAATTTTAACAAATATAATCTTCGCTTTTCTCCCCCAGAAAGCTTTTTAATGGTCGTTCCATGAGTACTCATTGGAAACAAAAATCTTTCTAACATTTGCGCAGCAGAAATCGTTTCACCTTTACTTGTTTCTACCACTTCTCCTGCTTCACGAATATAGGCAATCATTCGCTTATTTCCATCCATTTCCTCATTTTCCTGAGTATAGTAAGCGATTTTTACCGTTTGCCCTGTTAGTAACTCTCCCTTATCCAATGTGAGTTTACCGGATAACAAATTTAAGAATGTAGACTTTCCGCTACCATTCTTACCGACAATTCCTAATCGATCCCCTGGTTTGATCAGTAAGTTAAAATCCTTTAACATTATTTGATCCTGGAAAGATTTTGATGCATCAATAAATTCAAACACTTGCTTGCCTAAGCGACTACCTTGAAGGGATATATCAACATCAGCTTTAGAAGGAACTTTCCCTAGCTCACCTTCCAATTTTTCGAATCTTTGGATTCTCGCTTTTTGCTTTGTTGATCTTGCCTTTGCTCCGCGTTTAATCCAAGCAAGTTCATTCCGATATAAATTTTTTCTTTTATCTTCTGCTTGTAATTCTTGCTCTTCTCTCAGTGCTTTCGCTTCAATAAAAGCACCATAATTTCCATCGTAAGAAAATAAACGACCATGATCCAGTTCCAAAATTCGGGTTGTTGTCTGGTCTAGGAAATATCTATCATGGGTTACAAGCATTACCGCTTTCGGATATTTACTTAAAAATCCCTCTAACCATTTTATCGTTTCATAATCTAAATGATTCGTAGGTTCGTCCAGTATTAGTAAGTCAGGGGTTTCAATCAAAGCTTGAGCTAAAGCTACTCGTTTTTTTTGTCCACCTGATAACAACCCTATCTTTTTGCTTACGTCTGTTATACCAAGCTTAGACAAGATAACTTTTGCATTTGTACTCGCTTCCCAACCATTCTTCGCGTCCATTTCCTTTTGCAATTCAAATAAAGTATGTTGAAAATGTTCATTTTCCGGATTCTTTTCTAATTGAGCAATTGCTTGTTCGTATGATTTTACTAATTGAATAATGGCTATATCACTATTAAACACTTGGTCAAGGATTGTTAATGTTTCGTCCATTTCTGGCGACTGAGATAAATAATAAATCGTATAATCTTTAGGATGACTAAATGCACCAGTATCCGGCTCATCGATTTGAGCAACTAGCTTTAAGAGACTAGACTTTCCTGTTCCATTAACCCCAATGATACCAATTCTATCTCTTTCATTTACATGAAAGGAAATATCCTCAAATAAACGCTTATCTCCATAGGCTTTCGTAATATTTTCTGCTGAAAAAATCTTCAATCCAACCATTCCAATCTATATCATCATAAGCTGACCGAGTTTAATCCTGCCAGCTTCCTTAACATCTCTCTAAAATAATCCGATAGCTACACCGTTTTCGTCTACATCCATACGGTAGGCTGCGGGTTGTTTCGGAAGACCTGGCATCGTCATCATTTCACCAGTCAAAGCAACGATAAAGCCGGCACCAAGTTTCGGTTTTAATTCACGGACATGTATTGTGAAATCAGTTGGCTTTCCAAGTTGGTTTGGATCATCCGAGAGAGAATATTGTGTTTTTGCCATACAAACAGGCAAATTCCCCCACCCTAGTTCTTCAAACTCCTGTAATTGCTTTAATGCTTTTACTGAAAACTCAACGTCACTACCACCATATACCTTTTGTACGATAGTCTTAATCTTTTCTTCGAGTGACGCATGTAAATCGTAAAGATATGTAAATGTATTTTGATTATATTCAATTTCACGAAGAACTTTTTCAGCCAAATTAACGGCTCCAGCTCCACCTTTTTCCCATACTTCCGTCAAAGAGACTGGTATATCATTTTCGCTACACCACTTCTCCAATACGGAAATTTCCGCCTCTGTATCTGTAGAAAAACGGTTGATTGCGACAACATACGGAAGTCCAAAGTGGGTAACGGTCTCAATATGTTTCATTAGATTTTCTAAGCCTTTTTCAAGAGCAAAGATATTTTCATGTGTTAATTCATGTTTGGATAGTCCACCATGCATTTTCAATGCTCTAATTGTTGCAACTATCACAACAGCTTCAGGTTTAAATCCTGCACTTCTCGATTTTATATGAAGAAACTTTTCCGCTCCAAGATCTGCGCCAAATCCAGCTTCTGTTACTACATAGTCTGCCAGTTTTGCAGCTGTTCTTGTAGCCATTACACTATTGCACCCATGGGCTATATTTGCAAATGGACCTCCGTGGACAATTGCCGGTGTATGTTCAATCGTTTGAACAAGATTCGGCTTTAGAGCATCTTTTAAAAGCAGTGTGATGGCCCCTTCTACACCCAAATCCTTGACGGTTACTGGTTGCTTATCAAAAGTATAGGCGATAACAATCCTTGATATTCGATGCTTTAAGTCTGATAAATCGGTTGCTAGGCAGAGCACTGCCATTATTTCAGAAGCCACAGTAATTTCAAATCCATCTTGACGCGGTATTCCCTGCACGGGTCCTCCTAAGCCAACTACTACTTCTCTTAATGCGCGATCATTCAAGTCAACCGCCCTTTTCCAAAGGATTCTTCTTTGGTCAATATTTAACGTATTACCTTGGTGGATATGATTATCAATGAGTGCAGATAGGGCATTATTAGCCGTCGTGATGGCATGAAGATCTCCTGTAAAGTGTAAATTAATATCTTCCATTGGAAGCACTTGGGCATAGCCGCCTCCTGTAGCTCCTCCTTTAATCCCCATCGTAGGACCGAGTGACGGTTCACGAAGTGCGATAATTGTTTTCTTCCCGATCTTAGATAAAGCATCACCGAGTCCAACAGTTACAGTAGATTTGCCCTCACCAGCTGCTGTAGGATTAATAGAAGTAACTAGAATAATTTTACCGTCTTTGTTTTTTTGCAGATCACGAATCTTTTCAAACGAAATTTTTGCTTTGTATTTACCGAAATATTCAATGTCATCCATAGTAAGCCCAATACGATCGGCGATGCTTTGAATTGGCAGCAATTCAGTCTCCTGTGCAATCTCTATGTCCGATTTCCATTCGCTCATCATCAACAACCCCTCCGGCAATTTATTCACTTTAATTGTATCATGGCATGTATGAAATGCCACTTGCGGGAATAAAAAAAGAACCTCATATTGGTTCTTTCAGTATGTAGAATTACATACGGATTAGTTAAAAAAATATTCGTCTTTCAAGGGGAAAAGCACAGAGAAACATGGTTGCTATAGTAGGCAATGAATGCTTCATACGACATGAGTAATCAATAAACAATTGCTAGACCATAGAGATACACTTACTCATAGCAGGACATCAAGCCTCACGGTAAACGAAACTCAATTGGCCTTTTACTATTGAATCAAAAAGCAATTGAGAAAGACAGGAGCTACCTCTAAAGATACCCACAACTTTCTCAGTCTATTTCTGATAACCCACAATTAAAATGACCGTTTAACAAAAGTCTGAATAAATCAAATTGGTTCTTTATCAATGGCTTCCTCATTTTTCATTTGCAATAGCTTTAATTCAGCTAGATGATCCTCATTTTCTTGAAAAAATTGAACGAGATCGCCAATCCTATCTATAGAATTCCAGCTTAAATGATGTTCGATTCCTTCTACATCTTCATAAATATTTTCTTCCTTAACTCCAATTAATCTTAAAAAGTCCTCAAGTAAATCATGTCGTTCTACTAAACGTTTACCGATTTTTTCCCCTTTTTTCGTTAAAATGAGTCCCCTATATTTTTCATAAACGAGATAACTATCCCGATCTAATTTTTGAACCATTTTTGTCACAGAGGAGGGGTGAACAGCTAAAGCATCTGCTATATCTGAAACACGCGCATATCCTTTATTCTCAATTAATAAATATATTTGTTCTATATAATCTTCCATACTCGGAGTTGGCATTATTATCCCCCTTAGTACATCATTAGCACATAAAAGTTTACTATAATCCTAACTGTTAAACAAGTTTTGGAAACTTCACACTTACAGAAAATAATGAATTGATTGAATTTAAAAATTTTATTAATTTATTCTGCAAGTTTTCTTGACGCTATTGTGGTAGTAGTGTATAGTTTACTTATCATTGAACAAATCAAATGTCAATTGTTTAGTGAGAATATTTTTTTAGGAGCACTTAGTGCTTAAGTCTAGGAGGAAAAAGATACATGCAAAACGGTAAAGTTAAATGGTTTAACAATGAAAAAGGCTACGGTTTCATTGAAGTAGAAGGCGGAGAAGATATTTTCGTTCACTTCACAGCTATTCAAGGTGATGGTTTTAAAACTTTAGAAGAAGGTCAAGAAGTTTCTTTTGAAGTTGTTGAAGGAAACCGCGGACCACAAGCTGCAAACGTAACTAAACTATAATAACATACAATGATAAGGCTGGCCGAAGTTGGCAAGCCTTTTATTTTTGATCATTTATTAGTGTTTTTCCTTTTTCTTGTAGTTTTTGACCTATAGTACATTCTCCGATACAAAACTTATGTGCATATGATTTACTAAACTCTTTCTTAAAATGCAGATGTAAAAAGCAGCCATCACAATAAGATGTAATTAATTCATCTATTTCCTTGAAAACCTTTGTCCGTTTCATTAGACCAACCTTTCTTATAACCTACCATCTACTTTCATATGACCTTCAATTAGGTTATTTGTGAGTGCTTGTGTCGCAAGTTTGTCTGCTTCTTTATTATCACGCCTTGAAATGATTTCATAATTAGGCTTTAAACCCAATTCTTTAATTTTTGCTTCTATTCTGTCAAGCCAAGTATTCAGTACTCTTTCATAGCAAGGCCATTCGCCTTGCAGCTGTTTTATAACACCTTGAGAATCTCCCTTAATGACTATAGGAAGATTTTTCATACCAAGATCTTCTAAATAAATAAGAGCATTGTACAAAGCTGCATATTCAGCTTCATTATTATTCTCCAATTGCTCAAGCTTTGCATTCGCACGAAATCTAAAGCTTTCTTTCCCTTTTTTATAATATATTACGATCCCAATTCCTGCAGTCCTTGTTTGGATATCGTATCCTCCATCAAAATACATAATAGGATCAGCAGGTTCGAACTCTAATTTTGACCTTAGCTTAGAATATTCCTTTTGACTCCATTCTCTTTCCATTTCATCGATTATGATTATTTTAATAATGCGGCCAGTTCGCTGTAAATCTTCAAGAAGATTATCAATAGATGACTCATCGAGCCATTCAGTTTCCATTGAGACTTTTATTGTTTTGACTCCTTTGTATTCAAATTTCACTTTATATTTCATGATCCCAACACCTTTACAAGGTAATATGATTCACATTTTATCTCATTTTAAGTAAAATATTTCCCATAGATATGATTTCTACACTACTTAAAGGGGAAAAATCAAAATGATTGAAGTTTACATAGATGGCGCTAGTGCTGGAGATCCAGGTCCTAGCGGCGCAGGAATATATATTAAGAATAACGGAAAAGCTGAATCCTTTTCCATTGCCCTCGGTATGATGAATAACCATGAGGCTGAATTTCATGCTTTAATAAAAAGCTTAGAAATATGTATAGAAGATGGGTTTTCAATTGTTTCTGTTAGATCTGATTCAACCACTGTAGTAGATGCTGTTGAAAAAGAATATGCACGTAATGAGAAGCATCGCATCCTTTTAACAAAAGCTTTATCATTAGCATCTCAATTAGACCTATTTTTTATAAAATGGATTCCTTCAAAAGAAAATAAACATGCTGATCAGTTAGCGAGACAAGCTATTCGATTAAATATATAAAGCTTTTAGATACCTGGCGATGATTCTGATTAATTGACCAATGTTGTCGGGTTACTGGTAGTCTTTTCGACTTTACTGACCATGACTTCGGAGTTACTGGCCACTGTTCTCGGATTTCGAGACCCCTTCTCGATTTACTTGCCATAGCTTCTGGATTACTGGCCGCTAACCGATTTTACTTGTATTTGTCCAGGATTACTGGCAAATGTACATCCCATTACAACTTCATTCCATGGAAAAAAGCACATAGTCAATTATGTGCTTTTAATCCCATCTTTTCCATCAATTTATATGCTTCTGTTTTCGTTTTTATTTTATGTTCCTTAAATCTTTCCAATAGGGACAAATAAAAACTACCATCGAACCGTTTTTGAGTTTTTAATGTTAATTCAATTGCAAGTGAAACGACATAATCATCTGTTCCGGTTGATTGTTTTCCAAAGTAAATAAAAGAAATAGCATCGTCTTTAAACTTGAAGCCTTTTGCTTCGAGATTCATGAGGTAATTTTCCAAATCAATAAGCTCCGTGATCAATGATCTTTTCTCCTTTATAACCTACTTGCAAATATATCATCTTCTTCAAACCATTTCGTTTTTAATAAATGATTGCGAACTGTTTTTAATTCAAACTCTTCACAAATATCCATTGATGATGGTGAAACACTCCATGCTGTCTTGTTAAAATCAAACGAGAGTGGCACATTACATTCGATTGCCGCAAGTTGGCGAGATAAATGTAACATCTCTAGATCGCTATTAAGCTTTTTTTGTAGTGAAGGTGAGAGCGATTGGATGTTCGCAATTAGTCCTTCAATATCTTTATGATCTTGTATAAGTTTAAAAGCTGTTTTTTCTCCAATTCCTTTTACACCAGGATAACCATCACTCGTATCCCCCATTAACGCTTTTACGTCAATTAACTGCTTCGGAAGCAACTGAAACTCTTCCATAAAGCTAGGCTTTGTATGATGCTGATAATTACCAATTCCCTTTTGCATGATTAAGACAGATACTCGATCATCAATAATTTGCAAAAGGTCACGATCACCCGTTAAAACGGTTATATTTGCATGCTCTTTATATTGATTACTAATAGTACCTATACAATCATCCGCTTCATATCCAGCTAGTCCAATACTCATTATTCCAAACGAATTTGTAACTTTTTGTGCCAAATCAAATTGCGGAATCATTTCGACAGGTGGTGCTGGTCGATTGGCCTTATAACCATCAAACATTTCATTCCGAAACGTCTTACTCCCCATATCCCAGCATACGGCAACATGAGTTGGATCGAACTTCTCTACAGCAGTCAATAAATGTTTAATATACCCTTGAACTGCATTTGTGGGGACTCCTTTACTGTCAAACATATAATTATTTCGTACGGCTGTTGAGTAAAAAGATCGAAACAATAGAGCCATTCCATCTATTAATAACAAATGTGAATTTGAAATTGTAAACACCTCTTATTCCACTTAATAAATTCATTATATCAAATTTTTGGATTTTCGCCTGTTTCTACAGGATTTTCATCATAGGAAACCCAGTCAGAGTAACTGCCTGCATATAACTTTACATTTTTAAATCCAGATGCTTTTAAAGCTAATATGTTTGGAGTAGCTGTCACGCCAGATCCGCAATAAACAATGATCTCTTCTGTCTTGTCCAAGTTTGAAAATCGTTCCTTTTGTGCTTCCAAGTCCTTCCAAAGGCCATTTTCAAATCCATCCGTCCATTCAATGTTGATTGCTCCAGGAATATGGCCGGCTCTCGCATCAAGTGGTTCTATAAGCCCTAAATATCGTTCTCTCGCTCTGGAATCAACTAGAAGTCCTTCACCTTTTTTTACGTGTTCATATGAAGCAAGCATCTCATCTTTAATGAAAGGTACAAACTCGGAATAGTCATAAGTAGGGATTGTATCTGTTACTTCATAATCTGCTTCCTTCCATGCCTTGTAGCCTCCATCTAAAACATACACATCTTTATGCCCTAAATAAGATAGCAGCCACCAAAAACGGCCTGCAAATGCACCTTCCCCATCATCATAAGCTACAACCGTAGTTTCTTGTGTAATCCCTGCTTCCCCTAATTTTTTAATAAATATACTTACTGAGGGTAAAGGGTGCCGTCCTCCGTGTTTTGAAACATGCGACGATAAATCCTTTTCCAAATCGAAAAACACAGCACCGGGAATATGATTTTCATAATAAGCGGATTTCCCATGAGTTGGATCAGTAAGAGCAAATCTACAATCGACTATCCTGACATTTTCAACTTTTAGCTGGTCATGCAACGAAGAAACAGATTTGATAAACCTCATGCTCATCCCTCCAAAATCGATCGAATTCTTTTCCATTCCACTAATTTTGCATGATCGGAAAGAGCTTCCAACCACCCTGCAAACTGATCTTGTACATCTGAAGTAACATGTGCAATGAATTTTCTGAACTCATTCTCAATCAAGTTATGATAAAAATTCTCCAACTCCACGAGTTCATTCTGTAAATACTTATCTGTAAGAGGAGAAAGAAGATTTTCTAACGCTTCTTCCATTTTCTTCTTCTCATTTTGTTCAAAAAATGCTTTCGGATTTCTAAAAAACTTGAAGCTTCCTTCCAATGGAATTTTGTCAATATGTTTAAATGCTGATTGAAAATCTGGTGTTTCCACTGTTCCAACTTCCCACGCAGAAACAGTCATTTCACGCTTGATTAATTGCATTTCTTTTTCCATATTTTCGATCCTATTTAACAGTAGTCTTTGTACAAATCGTTCCAGTCTTAATGAGGTCGCTCTTAATTCTTGGGCAAAATCGTATCCGGTTGCTTCTAATAATTCATCTAAAGATTTTGTAAGGAGCTTTCGACTATTATTTTGAAGAACAGCAGGATTAAAAGCTTCTTTGAAAAAGTCTGGGAAACGGTAAAAAACTCTTTGTTTGACGTAAAACAATAGTTCTTTCGCTTCTTGCGACAATTGTTTCTTTAGTAAACTCGGTTCAGCTTCTTGTATAAAAGCAGTTATTTTCACTTTAGCAAGCTGCAATTCTTCTATTCTTTTAATTTTTATTGCTTCATCCTCACTTGCCGTATGAATGAGTTGGTCAAGCATAAATAAAATACGGCTATAATCTGTTTCAGCAGACTGAAGAGCTAGCTTTGATAAATCATTGTTTAAAAAGTGATTAAATTCTTTCGTAAACGAATCAATATTAGATTCACTTCTTGAATCCATATTTAATGCAAGTTTACTTGAAATGCCGAATATTTTAGGAAAACGAATTCCGTTTGAGACGAGTTCGTGATTAACATATTCTAATACTTCTTTTATTTCTTCATCAGAGCTCGCTAGGTCAATGGCATTTACGATAAAAAACATTTTATCAAGTTCAAATGCATCTTTTACCCTACCTAATTGTATTAGGAATTCACGATCCGCTTTAGAAAAGGCATGGTTGTAATACGTAACGAACAGAATTGCATCCGCGTTTTTAATATAATCAAATGCAACACCTGTATGTCTTGCATTGATGGAATCAGCTCCCGGTGTATCGACAAGGGTAATCCCTTGTTTTGTAAACTCGCAATCATAATACAGGTCAATCGACTCGACAAAGCACGACTGTGTTTCATTTCCTACAAAGCGATGGAATCCGTCTAAATCAGTCGTTAATACAGTACCTAATTGGTTTTGATGCTCTTTAAATCCATGTTGGAACGCTTTTAAAAAGGATAAATGAATTTTTTCTTTTCCACTATAATCCGAATCTTTTAGGACGTTCGGAATTTTAGTGTAGGCATCTGTAAGGGATGTACATTCATATCCAAATAATGATAATGAATAGGCAATATCCGCTAGCATTTGTTCCTCATTTTTAAAATGAACATCTGCCGTGGCATGTGCATGCTCGTTTGTCACTGGGCAAATCCGATTGATGGCCGCAGTAGTTGGATTTGGAGAAACAGGTAAAACACTATTTCCTAATAACGCATTAGCGAATGACGATTTTCCGGCACTGAAAGCACCGAACAGTGCAATCGTATATTCACGATTTTGTAATCGAGCCATTTTTTCCTTTAATTGAGAAATAACCCTTTTAAAACTTGCCTCGTTTTCCAAACAGACAATCGCCTTATCAATTTTTGCTATAACTTTTTGAATATCTGTTTCTTCATTATTTTTAACATAAGAGTCAGTTATTTCATCCCTAACGTCTAATACTTCATTTTCAAAGACAGTTTCACCGGTAAAAATTCGAATATCTTCCTGTTCTGTTTTCCAATTAACAAGAAGTGTTTGTAATAATGAATGTTCATTTCCAGTTGGGATGGAACACTGTTTCATTTTTTCTTCATATACAAGTTCTAATTGACGAAGTGATTGTATTGTCGACGTCAAACTACTTATTTTGTTTAATTGTTTGTCGATTTCAGATAATTCTTTATCCATTTTCTTTTTATAAATAGAAAAAACGGATTTTTGGAAGTCGCTGGTAGCTTCTCTCGCCTTTTTCTTAATTAGACTCGCCACATCTTCACAGTATTGCAGTATATATTCACCTGTTAATCCTGCACCTTTTTTAATCGCATCGATAAATAAGGAATCTTCAAAATGGACGGCTAGATTTTGAGCTTCTACTTGTAAATCTTCTTGTAATATATCTGATTCAGAAAGTTTTTTTGCTGCCCATTGTCTTAAATGCCAATCAATTTGTGATTCCACTTGTTTTCGTACACTTTCTGAAAACTGCTCTAAAGACGTTTTTCTTTCTAATTCTGTCTTTTTCTTGCTGAAAAAAAGTCCCGTTTTAAAGTTAGGCTGATGCGTCTTTAATAATTGCGACGCGAGCTCACGCGTTTCATAAGGCATTAAATACGCACTCTGAAGCAAGCCTTCTCGTTCAGAAATAAAAGCATTTTCCCATTTATCTACTGATGAAAAAAGCGTTTCTTTTTGAGTTAAAAGAGCTTTTTCTTCATCAAATATATGGGATAGTTCTTCATCATTCACATCCGTTAATAATTGCTCCAATGGTTCCGCAGCAGCTTTTCTTTCATCGGACAACCAATTTGTATGCTCCGCCACCAATTGAGTAGTTGCTTTCGTAATCGTTGTTTCCAGCCATTCTTCATGATGATTAAAAGCTTCATTTATTAACATTTTAACTGTTACAAATTCATTTTCAGGATGATTTGCTTTTTTTAATGATGTGAAAAATATACCCGAAGGCTCTACATTCCATGCCGCAAACGAGTCAATGACAGTTTGCTTATATTGTTGGAAAGAGAGCTCTGCATCATCATGCTTATCAATTTGGTTAATGATTAAATATAATTTAACTCCGTGATCAAGTAAATTTCGTGTATACGTGAAATTCAACTCGGATTGAACATGGTTATAATCCATTACGTAAAAAACGACATCCGCAAGATGCAAAGATGATTCCGTCGAAAGTCGATGTGCATCGTCAGTTGAGTCGACCCCTGGTGTATCCATAACAGTCACACCATATGGAAGGTTTGAATCTTTTCTTCCAATTTCGATTTCCGTTACATCGCCACTTTTGCAAAATTCCTTTACAGTTGCAAAATCGTAAGGAGCATTAAATAATAAAGGCTTTTCCGAACGATAAAATACTTTTGCATAATCTTCATCTGCCCGATGGATTTTCACAAGATTAGCGCTTGTTGGTATTGGACTAGAAGGGAGAATATTTTCTCCGACTAGGGAATTAATCATCGTTGATTTACCAGCAGAAAAATGACCACTAAATGCGACAATAAATTCACTGTCCACGATTTTTTTAATTAGCTTTTGAGCTTTTTCAGCTCTTTTCTGATCTCCATGCTCCTGAAATCGTTCCGTTAATATAAGTATTCTATTTAACTGTGCATCTTCCACAGATGATTGCAAAACTTTAGACATGTGTAATAACAAACCCCTCGTTATAATCATTACATCCTATTTTACATGACAATTCAGGATTTTCATATAGAATTAAGAAACACTAAAAAAGTCCAGTTCCTAAATATTGTAATGGAACTAGACAAATCTTAATCAAATTGCTTTGTGTAATCTGTATTTTCACGTAATGCCTTTTCTTCAATTGGTATTCTAATTCTAAGGATGATCTGATTTAATATAAAAAACAAAACCGCTGTTATGTATAAGTTAAATATCATTGGAATCACAAATAATTCAATCGTTACGATAATATAGTTCGGATGCTTTACATATTGGAATGGACCTTTTTTTACTACATGAATGCCAGGGAGTACAATTATTTTTGTATTCCAGTACTTGCCAAGCGATTTAATAACCCATATACGCGCGATTTGAGCAACTACAAAAATAAAAAGAAATACTGGCCAAAACTTATTTAATACAGGTTTACGGAATAAATATTCCAAGATTAAACATATAAAAAATCCAATATGCATGAGGACCATTAAATGGTAGTGATTTTGACCATATTCTTTAGCCCCAGACTTCAGCATCCAATGTTCATTTCTTTTTGCTATTCTTAATTCTACAAGCCTTTGACCAATTACAATCAACAATAATATAAGGAAAAACATTACTCCCACCTGACAAGCAACAATTCAGAACTAAAACCAGGTCCTAAAGCAGCAATGATTCCATAGTCCCCGTTTTTCATCTCTTGCTTTAAAAATCGTTCAAGCACAAATAACACAGTCACAGAAGACATATTTCCATATTCCCTTAAAACCTCGAGTGACGTCGCCGTTCTCTCTGGAGGCAATCCGAGTGCTTCTTCATATGCTTTTAACACTTTTTTTCCGCCTGGATGAGCAATAAAATGCTTTATCTGAGAAATCGTTAATTGATGATGTATAATCAGTTGCTCGACTTCAGGTTTTAGCCAATCCTTAATAATGGATGGAATGTCTTTAGAAAATACGACATATAAGCCTTCATCTTTTATATTCCACCCCATTACATCTAATGAATCCTTCATTAATGTTGATTGTGTATTAATAATAGAAGGAACTTTACGTCCTATGATCTCATTTAAGTTTACTTCATCCCCACAAATAAGTGCTGCTGCGGATCCATCTGCAAATAAAGAAGTTCCGATTATGTTGCTCTTACTCAAATCGTCTTTTTGAAAAGTAAGACTGCATAACTCGACTGCTACAACTAAAACTTTTGCATCTGGAAAAGCCTTACAATATTCATAGGCTCGTGAAAGACCCGCGGCACCACCCGCACAGCCAAGTCCCCAAATTGGAATTCTTTTCGTATTTTTGGAAAATGGCAATCGGTTCATAATTCGCGCTTCCAAACTTGGTGTTGCAATTCCAGTTGTATTAATCATTATAATTGCTTCGATTTCTTCATAAGAAACTTGTCTTTGTAAAGTTGGTGATTCTAGGCAATTTTTTATTGCTTTAATACTTAAGTCTACAGCTAAATCAATAAATTCATCGTTTTTACTAGAGAAAGAGTGGTTGTGTCGGTACCATTCTATATTTTTTACAAAATGGCGTTTTTCAATTTCTCCATTATGAAAGACTTTCAACAGCCGATCTATGTCTTTTACTGATTCGGAGAAAAGTTGTTTAGCGAATTCCATCGTCTCATCTTGAGAAATAGCATGTTCTGGGACTCCTGTTCCAACAGAAATAATTCGCGGCACACCGACATCTCCCTTCCTCTATTAAAAATGAAAATTATTGTTTTAGTTCTTCTATTTGCTCGAAAAATCCAGGATACGAAATAGTAATAGCCTCGCTATTTTGTATATGTGTTTCACCAGAAGCTAAGCAACTAGCAATTGCGAGCATCATACCGATCCTATGGTCTCCATGACTGCTCACTTCGGCGCCATGTAAACTAGACTTTCCATAAATTTTCATTCCATCTTCCGTGGCTTCAATATTAGCTCCAAGCTTTTTTAATTCCTCAACAACGGTATCAATTCTGTTCGTTTCTTTTACTTTAAGTTCCGCAGCATCTTTAATAACGGTTACTCCTTCAGCTTGTGTAGCTGCAAGGGCAAGGATTGGAATCTCATCAATCAGCCTTGGAATAATATCACCGCTAATTTCGACGCCTTTTAAATTGGAATAACGAACTGTAATATCTGCATACGGCTCCATCACTTCATCATGTACATTATGAATCGTGATATCGGCTCCCATATTCGTTAGTATATCCAAAATTCCCGTTCTAGTAGGATTAATTCCAACATTTTTAATCGTTATTTCACTTTCGGGAATAATCGAGCCCGCTATAAGAAAGAAGGCAGCTGAAGAAATATCACCAGGAACATTAATAGATGCTCCTTTAAGTGTTTGTTTTCCTTGAATCGTTTTTTTCAAACCATCCGTTTGTACGGAACCGCCAAATTCTTGAAGCATACGTTCTGTATGGTCGCGAGAAGCTTCAGGTTCTGTGACAGATGTATTTCCATCAGTAAATAAACCTGCCAATAGAATGGCGGATTTTACTTGTGCGCTAGCAACAGGTGAAGTGTAATCCATCCCTTCCAGTCCACCGCCACGGACTGATAAAGGTGTAAATTTTCCTTCTTCACGTCCATCGATTTTTGCACCCATATTCTTTAATGGAATCGTTACTCGACCCATTGGTCTTTTTGCAATCGATTCATCACCAATTACAGTAGTATGGAATGGAAGACTCGATAAAATTCCTAACATTAGACGAATGGTCGTCCCCGAATTCCCAACATCCAATACTTGATTAGGTTCTTTTAATCCTTCTAAGCCCTTGCCATCAATTTCAACATGATCCCCTTCAAGATGAATCTTTACTCCGAGCTTCCTAAAACAATCAATCGTACTAAGACAATCGTCACCTGTTAAAAGTCCGTCAATCACGGTCTTTCCATGAGCGATTGAGCCTAGCATTACCGCTCGATGGGAAATCGATTTATCTCCCGGGACCTTCATAGTCCCTTTTAACCTTATGCTCAATGTGTTCACTCCTTACATACTTATATATGTTTCATACCCTCTGTTTTCTAAACTAGTTTTAGCCCTTTCAAGATCTTTTTCCGTTTGAAAACTAATTCTAAGAACGCCGTAAACATCTTCACGAGCCTCAATAATTCTAATATTCGTAATGCTAATATTTTCTTGAGCTAATAGCGTCGTAACATCTGAGATAACACCTGGTTTATCAAGTACATCAACGTATAAATCATAGAATGCGGTAATCGCGCCTTTCGCTCGAACTGGTAACGAATCACGGTATTTTTTTGCCCCATCAAAATAGTTGTACAGTTCTTCACTGTCTCCATTTTCAACCAAGTGCCTTACGTCATTCATTTCAGTCATCCACTGATCTATAAGTCCGAGTAGTATAGGTTGATTATGCTTGACGATGTCACGCCACATTTCAGGACTAGAAGAAGCAATTCGAGTAATATCACGGAATCCGCCTGCTGCAAGATATTTCACGTGTTCATTTTTGGACGAATGATTTTCCACTTGTCGCACCAAGCTTGCTGCAACTATATGTGGGAAATGACTGACGACTCCTGTAACTAAATCATGTTCTTTCGGATCCATAATAATAAAATGTGCATTTGTTCCTTTTAACCAAGTTTTAAGAATGTCAATTTTTCCATTAGTGGCATTTTTGGATGGGGTTAATACGTAGAACGCATTTTCAAATAAATGTGCTCGTGCACTCCCTGGTCCTACTTTATGAGATCCCGCCATAGGGTGCCCACCAATAAAGGGGATGCCATTATTAAAGTACTTTTCCGCTTTTTCCATAATCCGACTCTTAGTGCTGCCTACGTCTGTAATTATGACGTCTTCTTTTAATGAAAGATGAGCAAGTTGTTCAAGAAATAGCTCTGCTTTTTCTACAGGGCAGGCTAAAATAATTAGGTCAGCTCTAACAGCTTCTTCCTCGAAATGTTCCGTACAGTCATCAATAATATTTAATTTTTTTGCAAGGTGGCAATTATCTAGTTTTACATCATAGCCAACGATATGGACAGGATGTTCTTTTTTTATTGCTAGGGCGACTGATCCCCCAATCAGTCCGACCCCAACCAATAATATACGTTTTAAATCTTCCATTTTTACACAGCCTATTCTTTCCTAAAGTTTAACTGTTACAATTTCTGCAAGGATCTTCATTAATTCTTCGTTTTCATCTTCTTTCCCTACCGTAATGCGTACACCATTTGGAAACGCGCGAACAATCCAGCCTTTTTCCAACAAGCTTTGAAATATTTCGTCACTTGATAGTCCTGGAATGTTGATAAAAACAAAATTTCCTTGGGATGGGTAATAAGAAATTTGATGTTTATCGAAAAATTGGTAATATTTTTCTAATTCTTTTGCGTTTGCAGCGATTGTTTTTTCAACGAATTCTATGTCTTCTAATGCAGTAATGGCAGCAGTTTGTGCGAGAGCCGAAGTATTAAATGGCAGTCTTGCTACTTCCAATTGTTTAATTAGAGTAGGTGCACCTATTCCATAACCAATCCGGAATCCTGCAAGTCCGAATGCTTTTGAAAAAGTGCGCATGATTAAAAGATTTTCATATTTATTTAAAAGTGGAATTGTTTTTGGATAGTCCTCAATCGTCGCATATTCGAAATATGCTTCGTCCAAAACGACAAGTACATGACTTGGAACTTTGCTAAGAAATTCTTCTAACTCTGATTGATTAACATAAGTACCTGTTGGATTGTTTGGGTTGCAAATCCAGACGATATTCGTTTTGTCATCTATTTGTCTCGCCATTTCTTCTAAATCATGACGGCCATCTTTTAATGGAACTTCTCGTAATTCAGCATTTTCAATAATCGCATGATGGCGATATTGTGGGAATGTTTCTTTTGCCATCACAGTGTTTGTATCGGGTGATAACATAGCTCTAATTAACATTTGAATTAGTTCATCAAGACCACTGGAAAAGATAAGCTGGTCACCATTAACCCCAAGGTGGGTTGCAACTTTTTCCCTTAATTCTGTTGTTCCTCCATCAGGGTAAATTGCAAAACTTGGAATTTTTGTCGAAATGGCCTCCAGAACATTTGGTGAACATCCGTATGGATTTTCGTTGGAAGCAAGCTTTACAATTTTATCCAATTGGTACTCTCTTTTTACTTCTTCTGTCGTTTTCCCAGGGATGTACGGTTTTAATGATAAAAGCTGTTGTTTCACTTGCATGGCCTTCCCACCCTTTTAAAAGTTATTTGAATATTGTTTATATCTTTCGATATTTTCTTTAATAGCAGAGATGCGATCTTGCCCAAACTCCTCTAATAGTGCTACTGCAAGCTCCCAGGCAACGACGGACTCTGCAACAACACTAGCTGCAGGAACTGCACAACTATCGGAGCGCTCAATGCTAGCTTTGAAAGGCTCCTTCGTATCAATGTCTACACTTTCTAATGGTTTATACAATGTAGGAATTGGCTTCATCACACCTCTTATGACTATCGGCATTCCAGTCGTCATTCCACCCTCAAAACCACCAGCATTATTCGTTCTTCTCGTATATCCATTTTCCTCATCCCATTGAATTTCATCATGCACCTGACTTCCTGGACGATGTGCAGCTTCAAAACCGATTCCGATTTCAACACCTTTAAATGCGTTGATGCTCATAACCGCTGCCGCAAGTTTTGCTTCAAGCTTACGATCATATTGGACATAACTACCGACTCCAATTGGCATCCCTTCCACGATGACTTCTACAATTCCTCCGATGGAATCACCATTCGTTTTCGCATCATCAATCGCTCTCATCATTTTTTCGCTTGCTTCTGGATCAAGGCATCGAACTGGTGACTCTTCTGTAATTTTTTGCAATTCCTCGATTGAGCTATATTGAATATTTTGGGCTTTCACGCCACCGATTTCCATAACATGTCCGCCGACTTTTACCCCAAGTTCGGACAGAATCGTTTTAGCTACTGCACCAGCTGCAACACGGACCGTCGTTTCTCTCGCAGATGAACGTTCAAGAACATTCCTCATGTCTCGATGTCCATATTTGATCGCACCGTTTAAATCTGCGTGACCTGGTCTTGGTCTCGTAATTTTTCTTTTTACTTCTTCCTGTTCTTCTGCACTGATTGGAGCAGCACCCATTATTTTTTGCCAATGTTTAAAATCATTATTTTGTACAACTAACGCAATCGGAGCACCAATCGAAACACCATGGCGAACTCCACTTAAAATTTGAACTTCATCCTTTTCGATCTGCATCCTCCTGCCGCGGCCATATCCTTTCTGTCTTCTTTGCAATTCATAATTGATCATCTCCGCTGTCAATTCTAATCCAGCTGGCACACCTTCTAATATAGTAGTTAGCTGTGGGCCATGTGACTCCCCTGCTGTTAAGTATCTCATTTTTATTTCCTCCCATTTTTTTGATATTGGCTTTATTAAAATCATTGTTGTGCTTGCCACTAAGTTGATTGAAGCGGAATGCGCGAGACTCCTGCGAGAAAAACGGTTAACGAGAGACCTCACAAGGAGCCTTAAGCGCCGAGGAGGCTCACGATCCGCCCGCGGAAAGCGAGCGCGTGGAGCGCAAATCAACATAGAAGTTTTAACAGAGCCTTGATAAATACAAAAACGCCCCTGCAAAATGCAGGGACGTTATTAATCGCGGTACCACCCTAATTGCGGATTAAAATCCGCCTCTCTTGATTGATAACGGTTATAACCGTCTTTTTTTACTAATTTGGAAACCCAAATATTCAAAAAAGAAGCTCGAGGGAGTAATTCATCTTCACGATTGTACTGATTCGCACCATCCATCAGTTCTCTGACACTACAGATTCATGAACACTACTGTGCCCTGTCTTTGCTTTTTGTTTCGTATTATTTAAATTCAATTTTTATCACATGAATGGGTTCTTGTAAAGTCATATTTTGTTTTTTTCGAAAAGAAAAATGGAAAAGTCTTGCTTAACTAGATACAGGCCTATACGAAATGGCGGTTTTAAGTATTGTTCTTTTTTGATTCATTACTTGTGATAAAAGGAAACATGCAGTGCGAAGAAAAACGCTTGAATCAGTACAGAAAAACAAATGGTTTTATGACAAATAAATCGCTCTTTGACTTTTTGGCAGCTCGTTTTTAACTTCAAGGGGCTTTCGCTTACATCCTGCAAGGCTAATCGAAGTTGACTTATCGCAGAAAAAAAACAAGAAGTAAACAAGTTGACTGCTGTTTGTGTTCGGCAGTAAAAATCATTATTAATAAAAAAATGTAAAAAACTTATTGCATAATAAAACTTACCTATAACATTTTTCCCATCCAAATCATAGAGTGTAATATATCAATTGTATGCTAATATTAAATTAAATGTGACAGGATGACGAAAAGTTTTGCTAAATAAATAAAAAGCACAAAAACTTTTCAATAGCCTATTGACAATTATAATATATGCGTCTATCGTATTGAGTTATCAACCAAAATATTTTCATACACGCTTTACAGCGTTGAAGTCTTAAAGTGAAGATGTTACTATCTCTTTGGACAGAAAAACATAAGGAGGGCTTATCGTTGTCAGAACTAGAAGTGTTACGTTCGAAAATTGAAAAAACAACCTTGCAAATTTTAGAATTGTTAAATGAGCGAGGCAAAATTGCACAAGAAATCGGTAAATTAAAAGAAATGCAGGGCGTAAAACGATACGATCCAGTACAGGAGCGTAAATTGTTTGATCTCATTGCTGAGCATAACGAAGGCCCATTTGAAACTTCAACCGTTCAGCATATTTTCAAACAAATATTTAAAGCAAGTCTTGAGCTTCAAGAAGATGATAATAGTAAAGCGTTACTTGTTTCTAGAAAGAAAAAACCTGAAGATACGGTTGTGTCGGTATTAGGCACTGAAATCGGTAATGGTACTCAACATTTCATTATGGGACCATGTGCTGTAGAAAGCTATGATCAAGTAAAACTTGTCGCACAAGCAATGAAGAAACAAGGCTTAAAATTAATGCGTGGTGGTGCATATAAGCCAAGAACATCCCCATACGACTTCCAAGGTCTTGGATTAGAAGGATTAAAAATTTTAAGACAGGTTGCGGATGAAGAAGGATTGGCTATCATTAGTGAAATTTTAAATCCAAATGACATGGAAACGGCTTTAGATTACGTAGATGTCATTCAAATTGGTGCCCGCAACATGCAAAACTTTGAACTTTTGAAAGTTGCAGGTTCTGTTAGAAAGCCAATCTTATTAAAGCGTGGCTTATCCGCTACAATTGATGAATTTAAATATGCAGCTGAATACATTCTTGCACAAGGAAACGATCAAATTATCCTTTGTGAACGCGGAATTAGAACATATGAAAAAGCTACAAGAAACACGCTAGATATCTCTGCTGTTCCAATTTTGAAGAAAGAAACTCACCTTCCGGTTGTAGTTGACGTAACTCATTCTACTGGACGTAAAGACTTGCTTCTCCCAACGGCTAAAGCAGCATTGGCGATTGGAGCAGATGCCGTAATGGCGGAAGTTCATCCAGATCCAGCAGTTGCTCTTTCTGATTCAGCGCAACAAATGAATATCCCTGAATTCAACAAATTCATGGAAGAAGCAAGAGCATTCGCAAATCTTGTACAGAAAACTCCTATTAGTTAATTAAAATAAGCAGACCATTTTTCAATAATTTTGTGGAAAATGGTCTGCTTTTTATTATTATGTAGGAGCTTCTTATTAAATCATGGAGGAAGGTTTTTGGAAAAGAATGTCGAATATATTAATATTCTTTATTTAGGAGAGGGAAAATGAAAAATACTGCTTTGTTAATTATAGATGTTCAAAATGCCATGTTTGACGAATCTAATCCAATACACGAAGGTGAACAACTGCTTAATAATCTTAAGGAGTTAATAATACATGCCCGTACTTCTAACGTTCCTGTCCTTTTTGTTCAACATAATGATGAAGAATTTGTAACAGGAACTCATCCATGGGAAATTCATTCTTCCATTGCGCCACAAATAGGAGAAGTTGTAGTCCAAAAAAATACTCCAGATTCTTTTCATAAAACCGAACTCCATGAAATACTGAAGGCAAGACATATCCAAAATCTTATCATTGCTGGAAATCAGACCGAGTATTGTATAGATACAACCACACGCCGTGCAAGGAGTCTAGGCTATAAAGTCACTCTTGTAAGTGATGCACACCGTACATGGAATACCGATGACTTAAGCGCCAAACAGATCATCGATCATCATAATAAAGTGTTAGCTAATGCATTTGCCTCTCTCAAGGAAACAAAGGAGATTCAATTTTCTGAGACTAGTAAAAATCATGCCTAACTGTTTAGCATTCTCCTGTTTTAATTAGCTTTATTTCTAATTCTATTATTTCGTTTTGACCATTCTGAAATAATGATAATGGATGAAACGATAAAAACCGCTCCAATCATTTGTCCTGTGAATAATTTTTCTTGGTAGATTGTCATTCCGATAATTAGAGCTGAAAGAGGTTCAACCGTTGCTAAAATGGACGCGATACTGCTCTCAATCTTCTTAAGGCCATATGTGTAAAGCAAATAAGCAATAACAGTGGGAACTAGTCCAAGTCCTGCCATAAAAAACCAAGCTTCCGGTGGCAGAGACTTTGCCTTTTTCCAAAAAGGAAAAAATGGCAATAGCGTCAATGAAGATACAAAAAACGTATAAAACGTAATGATGAAAGTATCATTTTCTTAATGCTATTTTCCCAAAAATAGTATAAAGCGCATAGCCCAAACCTGAAAAAAGTCCAATGATAAAACCTATAGTCGTCCAGTTCCCATCAAAGCCCTTTCCTGCAAGTGCAATAATTGCACATCCAACAATCGTTGTAAAAACAGCAATCACTTTTTTTGTCGTTAATCTTTCCTTTAAAAATATTATAGAAAGTATAACTACAAACGCTGGTGCAGTATAGAGGAGCATGACAGCTAGAGAAATTGACATCATATTCATTGCTTTAAAATAAGCCCAGTTAAAAAAGACAATGCTGCATAGCCCCGTACCGATAAAATACCATATATGTCTGAATTGGATGGCTAGCTGCCGATTATTTCCCATAAAAATTACAATAGGAACTAGCCATAAACATGCAAAGACTACACGAATCGTAACGATTTCCATTTCTGTAAAGCCGTAAAAGGATAATTTTTTGACAAAAATGGCAATTGATCCCCATAAAAAGGCTGCGATAATAACCATTAATTGTGACAACAAGATCACCCTATTTAAAAGAGATGGCAAAAATGCCACCTCTTAAGATAGTTGATAAACTTTAGAGAATTTTTCTTCTAAGTATTTCGCTAAATATTTTGCACTTAGCCCTTCACCTGTAGCTTTTTTAATAATCTCTAATGGTTCCTTCGTTTTTCCATATTGATGTACATGTTCTGTGAGCCAGTTTTTAATAGGCAGAAGGTTTCCTTCTCTTAGTAACTCGTCATAATTTGGCAAATCCTTCAACATCGCATTTTTCAACTGTGCTGCATACATATAGCCTAATGCATAAGATGGAAAATACCCGAAGCTGCCTCCAGACCAATGAACGTCTTGCAATACTCCTTCTGCATCATTTGATGGTATGATGCCTAAATATTCTTCGTATTTATCGTTCCATACTTTTGGAAGCTCCTCCACTTTAATTTCATCGTTAAATAATCCTTTTTCAATTTCATAACGGATGATAATATGCAGAGCATAAGTTAAATCATCGGATTCGATACGAATCAATGATGGCTTTGCCTCATTGATTGCACGGTAAAACTCGTCTATGGAAACTTGATTGAATTGACCATTCGCATATTCTTTTAATAATTCATAATTGCATTCCCAAAATGCACGATCACGAGCTAAAATGTTTTCGTAAAATAATGACTGTGATTCATGGATTCCCATTGACGTACCTTTACAAAGAGGTGTGCCAATTAATTCTTTAGAAATATTTTGTTCATACAATGCATGTCCGCCTTCATGAATCGTTCCAAATATCGCCATCCGGAAATCTTGTTCATCATATCGTGTAGTGACACGGACGTCCCCAGGATTTAATCCGGTTGCAAACGGGTGGACGGTTTCATCTATTCTACCGGAGTTAAAATCATATCCCATTTGTTCCAATATTTTCACACTAAACTCTTTTTGCTTTTCTTTAGGAAACTTATGAAAAAGAAAGTCAGTTTTCGGTTTATTATCAGAATTCGTAATTTTCTTTACTAATGGAACAATGACATCTCGTAATTCTCCAAACACTTTGTCAATGATATCTACTGTTACACCAGGTTCATACATATCTAGTAAAGTATTATATTTATTTCCGCTGTAACCCCAATATTCAATAAATTTTTTATTAAAAGCAACTAGTTTTTCAAGGTATGGTTTAAACATTTCAAAATCAGATGCTTCCCTTGCTTGTTCCCATACATGTTCAGCATTTGATTGAAGTACGACATATTCTTCGTATTCGTTAGCAGGTATTTTTTTGTTTTTTTCATATTGTTTCTTACAATCTTTAAGAGTTAATTTTCCAATTCCGGTTAGTTCATCATACTTACTTGATAAGCTTGCTATGTATGCGGCCATTTCTTCCGAAGTAGACATTTGAAAATGCTCTGACGCAAGCATACCGATGACTTGGGATCGTTGTTCGACTCCATTTTTTGGTGCACCGGTTCTTAAATCCCAATACATTAACCCAAGAGCCTCTTCATATGCCTGCATTTTTTTCACGTATTGCAGGAATTCTTTTTCGATTTCTAACATTTCCGGCATATTATTTGCCTCCTTTTTCTCTTATACTTCTTTATATTAACATAATGACTTCAACAGAAAAAAGAAGGATAAATGAAAAACGCAAGTGCTAATTAAAAGCACTTGTGTTTTTATGAAGATCTTTCAATTCTTCTGTTCAATAATACATATTCGAGCGCCTTATTTAAACTTTCTTCCGCTTCTTTTAAGTTTACTAAAGCAACCTCTGGTAATCGTTCTTCTCTTCCCAGTAATTCGTAGGTAGAATAAATGGCTTTGGAAATGATCTCCATTTCATTCATTGTTTGAGCCATTTGACATACCTCCTTGCAAAAATGATATACATTTAAGTATATTCAGCAAGGTGTGCTTTTATTCTATTTACTATGATCGTGGTGGCCTCGGTCCCCAAAATTGATAAAAGTCAGTCCGAATAAAACCGTTAAAAAGCTTTCTTTTTTTCGTTGCTTGTTTTCCGTACAGCTTCTCAAATTCTGGATGAGAAGTCAAAATATATACAGACCAAGTATCAAGTTTTTGAAAGATCTTTCCAATTTCCCGATACATGTGTTCGACTTCCTGTTTATCTCCAATTCTTTCTCCATATGGTGGATTTCCGATAATGACTCCGTAATCTTTTTTCGATGTATAGTCACTCGCCTGCATTTGTTTAAATGTAACTATATCCCCTAACCCAGCCTCGAATGCATTATTCTTGGAGATTTCAACCATACGGTGATCAATATCGGAACCAGATATTTCTATAGGTTGGTCGTAGTTTGCCAAGTCTTCTGCTTCTTCTCTAACTTTTTCCCATACATCATCTCTTATCCAAGGCCATGTTTCACTTAAAAAATCCCGATTAAATCCTGGAGCAATATTTTGACCAATTAGAGCAGCTTCTATTGGAATTGTTCCAGAACCACAAAACGGATCATGAAGGATTCGGTCAGGATGCCAATTCGTAAGTTGAATAAGTGCAGCAGCCAACGTTTCTTTTATTGGCGCTTCCCCCTGGTCAATTCTATACCCACGTTTATGTAATCCAGCCCCACTCGTATCTATGCTGAGCGTTGCTCTATCTTTTAGTAAAGATATTTCAATTTTAAATAATGGACCTGTCTCTGGTAACCAAGTGGTTTGATTATATGCTTTCTTCAATCTTTCAACAATTGCTTTTTTAACAATCGCTTGGCAGTCAGGCACACTATAAAGGGTGGATTTAACCGATTTTCCCTGTACCGGAAATTCTGCATCCATAGGAAGATAGTCTTCCCAGCTTAACGCTTTTGTCTTTTCAAAAAGCTCATCAAATGTTGATGCCTTAAACTCCCCTACAACAATTTTTACTCTATCGGCAGTCCTTAGCCACATATTTGCTCTTGCAATCGCCAGTTCATCACCTTTGAACATTACTTTTCCATTTTCTACGGTACAATCATAGCCTAGCTTTTTCACTTCATTAGCTGCAATGGCTTCAATTCCCATTGCAGTTGTTGCGATTAAATTATACGTTCTCATTTCCTTCACCCTTATAAAATTTGACTAGGATCCCATTCCTTTAATAAATCCATTAGTTCCTGTAAATGAAGCGGTGGAGATATGTAGTGACCTTGCATGAGATCACAGCCAAGATTTTTTAATAGTTTGAATTGCTTTTCATTCATTACACCATCAACCCCAACTAGCAGATGAAGATGCTTTCCTAAATGAATGATCGCTTCCACGATTGAGGCATCATCTTCATATTTCCCTAAATTCATAATAAAACTTTTATCAATTTTTAATTTATCAATTGGAAAGCGATTCAAATAACTTAATGACGAATACCCTGCTCCGAACCCATCAATAGTAAGTTTAACACCTAATCTTTTCAGGTCCATTAATTTGCTTTTTGAAAAAGTAGCTTGAGGCATAATTACCCCTTCAGTTAAATCAAGCTCAATCGAGCGAGCAGGAATATTTGAGTTTTCAATCGCATATTTAACGTCTTTTACGAAACTTTCTTGATGGAAATGAAGAGGAGAAATATTAACAGTTGTCCTAATTCCTGAGAAGCCTGCAAGATGAATCATCTTGATATCTTCACTCGCTTGACTGATAATCCAGTTGGATATTGGAACGATTAAGCCAGTTTCCTCGGCAAGTGTGCCTAATTCATCTGGTGCAATCTCACCAAACTCATTATTTTTCCAATGACAGTGCGCTTCTATCCCTTCTATTTTTCCGCTGTTGGCATTAATAATTGGTTGATAAAGAATGTATAATTCACTATTATTCCACGCATTCCTTAATTGTGCTGCCATACCTAACTGCCTTTTATCTGAATGTAAAATTCCTTCGTGATAGATTTCGTACTGATTTCTCCCATTCAGTTTTGACATGTACATCGCTTTGTCTGCTTTTTTCAAAAGAATTTCCGAACTATTTCCATCATTAGGATAAAAACTGATTCCTATACTCGTTGTAATATAAACTTCGTGTCCATCTATATGAAACGACTTTGTTAAACTTTCAATAATCCTTTTGGCAATATGAACAGCTTCTCTTTGGTGCTTAATATTTGATAAAATAATGACAAATTCATCGCCTCCTAGTCTAGCGATTACGTCTTTATTTTTTATGAGTTCTTGAAGTCTGCCCGCCACTTCTATTAATAGCTTGTCCCCTGCTTCATGTCCTAAGGAATCATTTATTTGTTTAAAACGGTCTAAATCCAAAAATAACAAAGCTAATTTTTGATTAAATTGTTGAGAAACATCGAGTAGATTCGAAAATCTTTCGCTAAACGAATGACGATTTGGAACACCGGTTAAAGCGTCAAAATGGGCAAGTTTTCTTAGTTCGTCTTCGGCTTTTTTACGATCTGTTATATCTGAGAATACTCCAATATATCCTAGAACTACCCCTTCAGAATCTTTCACTTTTGTAATAGTGAGCCATTCTAAGAATAGCTCTCCGTTTTTTCGCTTATTCCAAATTTCTCCGCTCCAGCTGCCTTCAAGAGAAATCGTTTCCCATAACTTATGATAAAAATGTTTATCATGAAGTCCAGATTGTAAAATTCTTGGATTTTGTAAATACACTTCTTTTCGATTATACCCAGTAACGATTTCAAATGCGGAATTAATGTATATAATTTGACGTTTTTCATTAACGACCATAACGCCTTCACTTATTTGTTCCAGAATCATTGCTGAAATATTTAATTCGTATAGAATAGGATCATTAAATAATTGTTGGGCATTGATGAATTCCATTTATTCTGACCAACTTCCTGTAACATTATCATTAAAGTGTATGTATGGATATAAATAAAGAGGCTTTCCTCGTTTTCGTTAGACCACCATTATAGTAATGGAATTTTCCACATACTAGGGTCCAAGTACTTTGGGAAAGCCTTATTTTATCAGATGTAAACCTATAATAACATTCATATAAGCCATGTTCTGTACCATCGTACTACAAGCGGCTATAGGTAAGCCTCGTACTCAGGCGGTAACCATCTATCTGCAGGAAAATCATTTCCTGCCTCTTTCCTTGTTGATTTCCTCAGAAAGAGTGCCTCTACCAAAATTTGAGTTTCTCGCTCGTGGGGTTTACCGCGTTCCACCTTCGTTGTTTCCAACAAAGCTACGTCACTGTGGCACTTTAAGGGTACTCATGCCATATCATTAAAGACTTAGGCATTTTTCCCGCCGTCAATCTAGACTAAATCCAGACTGCCCTGGCTTATTGTTTGGCCAGGCACGATCACTACGGGCATCTCAGCACCGTGCGAGCATGGACTTTCCTCTGCTTTAAAAGCAGCGATTACCCGAATGTTATTCATAATCGTTTTAAATATAAAGGTCAGTATTACCTCACCGACTTTTTATTTTATAACTTCTTTTACGACTGTGCAAGCGGTAATTTATGGTAGAAGATTAATCATCTAGCTTGCTTCCAAATACATGTCTTTCTAAATTGGAGAGACGCTTTAAAATATCAAAATTAGTCGTCCCTGCAGGTGGAACAGGCTGTCTACGAGACTGTTCATCCACTTGCTTTTTCAATCGCATATTTTCCTGTTGCAGTTCATCTACTAATTGATGCATAGTTTCATAATCTTTAATGATTAAGTCTAAAAATTTATCAACATCATCTTGTTTATAACCGCGAACACCTGATTTAAATTCTTTTTCTAAAATTTCTTTTGCAGTCAATTTTAATCTTTCTGCTAACAACTGAAACACCACCTTAAATTCACACTACATTATCATCATTCTTTCAAAATAAAATGATTTTGTCAATTTTGCAAGTGATTTTTGGATAGTTTCGAAGAAGTTTCAATAAATACTAATAAGAATGGTCTTCTGCTACTGTTTTTATCAGCAGTGATTGATTATAATCTCTGGAATGAGAGCCCTTGTGGTGATATCTGCGGTGCTTAAGATTTCAATCGTTGGATTGAGGAGCTTTTTCGACGAATCAGCACTGATTCTCATCTCGATTAAACTCAATCGAGACGGTAAATCATTTATTGACTTGGTTTTGTCCCGATCCACGCTCAATCGAGACAGTAAAACATTTAATGACTTGGTTCTGTCCCCATTCACTCTCAATTGAGACAGTAAATCATTTTTTTGACTTGGTTTTGTACCGATTCACGATCAATCGAGACAGTAAACCAATTATTGGCTTGGTTCTGTCCCCATTCACGATCAATAGAGACATTAAATCAATTATTGACCTGGTTATTTCCCGATTCACGCTCAATCGAGACGGTAAACCAATTATCGGCTTGGTTCTGTCCCCATTCACGCTCAATCGAGACAGTAAACCAATTATCGGCTTGGTTCTGTCCCCATTCATGATCAATCGAGACAGTAAACCAATTATCGGCTTGGTTCTGTCCCCATTCACGATCAATCGAGACAGTAAACCAATTATCGGCTTGGTTCTGTCCCCATTCACGATCAATCGAGACAGTAAACCAATTATCGGCTTGGTTCTGTCCCCATTCACGCTCAATAGAGACATTAAATCAATTATTGACCTGGTTATTTCCCGATTCACGCTCAATTGAGACTGTAAACCTTTTATTGACTTAGTTCTGTCCCCATTCACGCTCAATAGAGACAGTAAATCAATTATTGACCTGGTTATTTCCCGATCATCTTAAATTGAAACTAAAATATAATAAAAACGAAAATTCCTTCCCAATCACTTGACTATAAATTTTGTGTAAACGTTAATTTATTTTCTTATATAGTATGTCGATTTTGCATTTCCTTTTAAAATAAAGTTTTTTATTAATATTCTTTGAATTGATTTCTTAGAAACAATTCCATTGCACCATTCGTAAATATCATTTGTTGTAATTTTTCTATCAGGAAATAATAATACATATTCGTCTACGCTTCGAATAATTGCAATTGTTTTATCTTCTATTTTGTCACAACTTTTACATTTTACGGCCCTTTTTATGGCTATAATATCAAATGAATAACAGAAAACACACATAATTCCTTTCTGCAGTTCCTCATAACTATATTTCGGTAATTTTGTAAAAGTTGATTCATCTTTGTGGAGGGAAATTAGTTTTTTCGCTAACCTCTTATGGTACTCAGTTACTTTTGTTGGGATATTATTAAGCTTTTCAAAAAAACGATTCAGTTGGGTTGGATATACTATTGGGAGATTTCGCGGGGCGTTATATAAGTGAAAATCGGGGTTAATGTAGATAATAAAGGATTCGACCGGCATGCTATACCCGAGCTCTTGGAGCAACCGTCGAATAAGAAATTCACTTCTTTCTAACTGCGTCAAAGGGTTCTGTATTTCAGTTCCATTGGTGTAATACCATTTATCACCTTCAATATAATAGTCTCCTTCGTAATTTTTAATCTCAAACAAAAAAATCGTTTTTTGAGTTATAAGAAACGAATCAATCTGGAATTCTGTATTGTTACTTTTTAACTGTAAATCATTGAGAATAAGCCATTCTTTCGAACTCTTATCTATTCTTTCATCAAATAATAGCTCTCCTTCAAAACCTTTTTCAAGTCTAGTTAAGTGCTTCGACTCTTCAATCGATACAACCATCCTACGTTTTACAATCCTATACACCACCAACTCAATACTTTCAACTCTCGGTTTAATAATCTTTTTCACATCCTCTTATTTTAGTTATCTTAATTGTAAGAAATTACAAATCATTGGACAAGGATGTATGCACAAAAAAACGAGGATGCTCTCGCATATCCTCGTCTAAAAGAATTTTTAATACGGGAATCCTGGGCCAAAACCTGGTCCGACCCCTGGGCCGAATCCTGGGCCGACTCCCGGTCCAAAACCACCTGGGCCAAAACCTGGGGCACCAAACCCCGGACCGAATCCTGGACCAGGAACTCCACCATAACCAGGTCCTGGGCCCGGCATAATAACATTTTCCTGAGTGACTTCATTGACAACTGATGCTGTGTGTGGGAAATAATGCTCGTGAATAATGTTTTCATGATTTACTGTTGTCGTATGAGAAGGATGGATTTCTGGTACAATGACATTTGTACACGTATGGTTTACACAGCATTGAGTCGGATGAATAATTGGCGGGCACACCTGTGTGTGGCAAGGATTGCAAGGATTAAACATGCCGAATGCTCCTTTCTTTTTCATATATCGCTTTACACTTACAGCCTATGAGAAAGGACTGACACATGTACTAATCATAATACCTATATTTTGCAAAACTTTCTTATTGTTTTTTGAAATATAAAGCCATCTTCCGACTAATTTTTTGCAAATAATGTAAGAATTTATGAAAAATCCTGAATTCGGTCGAATACTGCGCTTGCCCGGGAAATGATGACTGAATTATTTCTCAATTTATTTCCGACTCAAAAGCCGATTCATTCTTTTATTAGCATTTTCAAAAAAACGATCTACTTTCGATGAATGTAATTCCATCGCAGCTCTTGTATAGTTAGTGGCTTGAACAAAATCCTTGTACTGGTGCTCCATCAATTTGGCTAATTCTATATATGCCTCTTTTTTGACGAAATCGTCTCCATAAGCAATTACTTCTAACCATAAAGATTTTGCATCATCATAATTTTTTGCTCTTTTTAAATAATATGCTAATTGATGTTTAGCTGAAAAATCGCCTTCCCCAGCAGCAGATTCAAATGTAGAGGCGGCTAATTCACGTTCCCCAATATATTGATACCATTCTGCAATAAGCATTTTTTCATTCGGTGTTTGACTCGGATCGACTCCTAGAATTTGATATGTTAAATGAGTATATAATGTGATCAAAGATAAAATATCCATTTCATTATGTTCTAGAACTTTTAATATGGCTTCAGGATTCTTTCTTTCAACATAATCAAAATAAATCATAGGAGCAAGAAAGCCCGGGATATCGTCAGTTCTTTTTACATCTAAAATCTCTTCTTCTACTCTTGCAAGTTTTACAGATTCTAGGTTATTCTTCCAAAGCCTTCTAGATGCATGGTATAAATCAAAATGACCGAAGGCAGGCAGTTTAGGAACATGTTGACGAACAAGTGTATGCTGTGTCTTTACTTGTGGCCAATCAAATGACTTCCCGTTATATGTCACGAGGGTTGTATAATCAACTCTTTCTAAAAAACTTTTATATAAAGATACTTCAAATCCAGGTTCAGGTAAAAAGTGCTGACGCAATACAAATTCATTACTTTCATAGCGGGCATGTCCAAGTAAAAAGATTGTGTTCCCTGCTCCTCCATATAATCCTGTCGTTTCCGTATCAAAGAAAAATAAATCCGAAGGAGACATTCCTTTTGCTGATAATGGATGATTTCCTGAAAATTCCTCCCACATAGAAAATGCTGAAAGAAACTCTTTTAACATATACTTTCCATGTTTGTAATCTAATGGATAGCGGATCTCTTTTATATAACAAAATTGATTATCGTAAAAGTAAGGAGAAGCTCCTGCTTTTTCCCACTCGTCCAAAAAAGGTAACGTAGCTGAACGATGAGGTTTTGTATCAATTATTTCTTTAGCACCGTCACTTGTATCCTCTATACTCATATGTGCTTTAAAACGATTCAGTTTGTTTTTCAGAGACATTTTACGACCATCTCCTTACTCTTCACGTGATGCACTAAGCATAATCTCTAACAGCTTAATTGTAATCTCTTTCGTTCGGATTGTGGAAATATCCGTGCCTATACATGAAGGACATCCATCATTACAACGACATTGAGCAACAAGATTTCTAGCTTCTTCTAAAATTTTTGGCATCAATTCAAAAACTTTATCGCTAATGCCAATGCCTCCAGGGTATTGATCATAAATAAAAATCGTCGGTTTAGCGTTTACGGCTGCTTTTACTTGCGGAACCGTATGAATATCAGCTGGATCGCACATCGCAAATAATGGAATAATGGCTTTTAAAGCATGTGAACAGCCAATTAATCCATATTCTAAATCTTCCATTCCAATTTCTTTTAATTCTTTATTTAAAGAGATCCAAGCTGCATTTGTGTGCAATTCCATTTCTGGTAAATGGATTGGACCAGAGCCAATATTTTCATGAGTTTCAAACTTGATCTTTTTAAAAATAGTTGCCATTGCATTCACGGTGACATCCCCAAAGGCAATCTCTGCATCCGCAGTCTCTTTTCTTTTATCCTCTTCTAATACTTTTAGTTGAACAGCTAGATTCGCATCTGTAAAATAATCAACTTCAACTTCCGCAACGAAAGCTTTTTTTTCTTCCCAATCAAGATATTCAACTTGGTATTGAATTCCTTGATGTAAATAAATAGCCTCATCATGCAAAAGCGTCATCGCACTAAATGTATCCATTTCACCAATGACTTTTACATTTGAACGATCGGTTTGGTCAACAATGATAACATTTTCTTGTGAAGCAGAGCGCAAACTTATATTATGAGCGGGAAAAGAATCATTCATCCAGTACCACTTATCCCCATTTTTATGGAGTACTCTTTCTTCTGTTAAAAATTCCAAAATTTCTTCTATTTCTAAATCTCCAAACTGCTCGCCCTCTTCAAAAGGCAATTCATAAGCTGCACATTTTAAATGGTCTACAAGAATAATAAGATTGTCAGGATTTATTCGTGCGGTTTCCGGATTTTGGTGAAAGAAATAATTCGGATTTTCAATAATATACTGATCAAGTGGCGAAGAACTTGCAACCATGATTACTAATGATTCTGCTCGTCTCCTTCCCGCTCTACCTGCCTGTTGCCAAGCACTTGCAATTGTTCCTGGATACCCTGTCATCATACATACTTGAAGTTGGCCAATATCAACACCAAGTTCAAGAGCGTTTGTACTTACAACTCCGTAAATATCCCCATTCCTCAAACCTTTTTCAATTTCTCTTCGTTGGGTAGGCAGATAGCCTCCTCGGTAACCTCTAATAGATTTGGGACCTAGCTGATTATTAACCAAATTTTGCAAATAAGTAAGTATAATTTCTACTCTCACACGACTTCTTGCAAAAATAATTGTTTGAATTTTATTTTTTAAAAATTCCCTAGCAAGCTTTCTCACTTCCAATGTAGCACTTCTACGAATGTTCATTTGTTGATTGACGATAGGTGGATTGTAAAAAATAAAATGTTTTGTTCCACGAGGTGCACCATTATTATCAATCAACTTCATTTTTTCACCCGTAAGCTTTTCGCCAAGTTCCTTTGGATTCGCAATTGTTGCAGATGTACAAATAAAAACGGGATTCGAACCATAAAAGCGACAAATTCTTTTTAACCTGCGAATGACATTTGCTACATGACTTCCAAAAACTCCTCGATAAATATGAAGTTCATCCAGAATAACGAACTTTAAATTTTCAAATAACGAAACCCATTTTGTATGATGAGGCAAAATGGCGGAATGAAGCATATCAGGGTTTGTAATAACGATATTCCCCGCTCTCCTTACTTTTTGGCGAATATTTGCAGGTGTATCCCCATCATACGTATAACTATTTATCGGTAATCCAGCAGCATCAATCACTTCATGTATTTCACTCTTTTGATCTTGCGCAAGGGCTTTTGTTGGAAATATATATAATGCACGAGCCGAATGATTATGTAAAATCGTTTGAAGAACTGGTAAGTTGTAGCATAATGTCTTCCCTGATGCTGTCGGAGTAACAGCTGTTAGGCTGTGATGGGACATTGCGAATTCATAGGCATCTTTTTGATGAATATATAATTCGTTTATCCCTTTATTTTGTAAAGATTTCACTAAATCAGGATGTAAATCGTGAGGGAATGGAGTTGTTTTAGCTGGTTCCTCTTGCAAAGTATGCCAGCCAACAATGTTCTCTTTAAAAGCAGGATTTGTTTTTAACTCCATCAATATATCATTAAAATTCTTTTTCCAATTCAAACTAATCACCTCTTCTTCATTTTAGCGAATAAGCGTTCGTTTTCATAGTGGTTGGAATATGAAATATGATGAAAAGAACTCTTTGTTTTTCTTCTTCATACAATAGGATAAAGTGAGAAGGAGGTGCTTTACAATGGCGGAAAATCGGCCGTCTAAAAGGGAAGAACATCCTTTATTCGAGCCTTTCAACCAACTAATGAGTAATATGAATCGGCTTTTTTCGGAACGGTCAGATAAGAATTTTTTACAAAGTATGGATGACTTTTTTTTACACTCAAAGCCATTTGGCGGATTTGTGGCTGAACTAAAAGAAAACGACAAGGAATATATTGTCCAAGCACAAATCCCAGGGACGAAAAAAGAACAGATCAACATTGAAATTCTTCCACAATATATAACGATAACAGTCAACCATCGAGAATCTGTCACAAAAGAAGATAAAGAAAATACAATTATTCATAAAAAGGAATCTTGGAAGCAATCTTCACGTACAATCCCTTTCTCGAAACCAATTGATCAAGGGAAGGTAACAGCAAATTACGAAGACGGAGTCTTGACCGTCATCGTTCCAAAGAAAAAAGGAAAGAAAATAAATATTGGCTAAAAAGGAAAAAAAGCAATTGGAATTCGAATCAGTGCCGACATGCAACTGTTGTGAGGCAAAAAAGTCTGGTACTTGACTTTTATTGCCTCCGATTCTATTTTGCTAGAATCATGCATCAGAAGCTAATAATTTAAGCAATGTTTAGAAAATGAGTACTTTAATAGATTTTTTCATATAATACAAAAAAGGAATCGCTGTACAACGATTCCTTTTATTCTTTTTACTTTAACTCTTTTATTGTAAATTGCTGTTTTTACTCAAGGCTAAAAATATCTTCCAGGAATGAAGAGCAAGGGAAATCCCCGCAGGCACTTTTAATCACTGAGGAATCGCTTGCCGCCTGCGGATAGCTAGCGTTTGAGAGCAAAATCATAAAGAGCCTTTACTCTAAACTTTGAAAATACCACCTATACCCTTTGCCATATTGGATACTTGATTTATTGCGTTTACTACTTGGCCCGCAGTGTTCACCATTTTATTTATATCAAGTGAACCCGTTTGCGTTTTAAAAGAATTTAAAACTGTATTAAATCCTCCATTAGGAGGTTTTGGTAGTTGAGGCGGTTTAGGATAAGCGTTTGGTAAACCTTGTTGATTAGCATACTTTTCATAAAAATATCCATCCTCAGGCTGTAAAGGGTTTTGAAACAATTGACTCGCTTGATTGTCGTTTCCATTATGATACAACCCTTGATCCGTATGAGTATACGGATACTGCATCCCGTTCATATAAGGCATTTGTGGGTAGGGTGAAGGAATTCCATGCATATTAGAGAATTGCGATGGATACATGCCATAAGGATGGGGGAACTGAGCATTTGTATGTTGATAAGGTGGCCCCATTGGCATTCCCGGTGGCATATGAACATTTCGGTATCGATGCAGCATAAAACAAGCCCCCTGAGTAATTTAAGGTACTATACTATATGCCTATATTCAGAAAAAGGTGTCATGAAGAAACTTCCAGACGTTCTAACATTCTCCTTAAAATAAAATCAATGGATTGAATATGACTCTTAAATTTATTTAAGCTTGTATCAGGAAAAAATGCTCTAACTGAAACCATTTGTATATTTTCCGCAGTATTTCTAATTTGCAACGCATGCAGGTTTTTTGGGCTCTCACTCATTACCCATTCCATTGCCAGCGGTTCCCATTGTTCACAACAATCTTTTACCTTATCTGCAAACGGTTTGACTTCTTTAAAAAAATCTCCCTGCTTACCCGTCTCCCTGGAGAGGATAAAATTTTTCTTTGCTTCCTCATTGTATTGAAGCAGTGTTTCTGTTAAATTGCGTAATTCATCGATTTTCATAGTATAGCTCCCCTTACATACTAAAAAGCAGCTTGATAGCTGCTTTCTGACTGTTGACAAACGCTTACTTTCTTCGTTGCTCGCCTTCTAGTGAAGCTCATTGCGGAGTATGGCAACTTCGCTCCACAGAAGGCTTCGTGCCTCTAAAGACAAGCGTTTTTAACTAGTCTGAATGTACTTTAGAATTAGTTTGAATACAAACAGAAAGCAGCTCAATAGCTGCTTTCTAAATATTTCCTTAATTCTACTGTTTATTTACGATGTTTTCAAGTTTCCTTATCTTACAATGATTAAATTGCTTCACTTAATGCTTCTGACTGATGGCTTCTTTTTTCTTCAAAAGAAGTTTCTAGTTTTCTTATTGTACGTTCTAGCTGCTGCTCGCGTAATTCCATCGAATTATACATTGCTCGCCGATTCTGCAATGATTTTTGTTCTATCATTTTTTCTAGATGATCTATTTGGGAGCTAATTGACTCAAGCCTCTCAATCATTTCATTTTTAGTCATTTTGTCAGCCTCCATTCACACCCTTTTCTATGTTATTCTGTATAATTTTTTTACTTCCTTCGTGACTGACAAAACTAGAAGAGATTCGCTAAACAAAGTGGATAAATAGGAATTTTTTTGGATTTGGTTCGACAAATATTTAGGTTGAAGGTCTATTAGGACCTGTTAACTTTGGGTTCCCTTCTCCAGCTTTTTTTTGCTCATTTCTCTTATTTTCTTTTCTTTGACCTTTTTTGTTTTCCATATTAATATACTCCTATTCATTTTTTTCTTGGGTTCTGTTAAACTTGTATGTTGATTTCCGTGGGTGAAGCAGACTCTTCGGTGATAAACGTACCTGCGGGATCTCTATTTAATCAACAGGAGTCCACCCCTTCTTCTCCAATTAACTTAAAGTCAAAATCAACTTTTTCAAAAAAAGTGAAACATATTGATGCCTTAGTCCGTCAAATAATGTTATAGCGAAATATATTTCCTTTCCATTATCAGGATGGCTCTTAAAACATTTTTTATTCATCTAACAGTCATTTTTCTCTGCTGTGGTATAATTTAGCGAGTGAGGTGTAGGTAAATGGAATTTCATTATCCAAATGGAAGGAAATATACGTCCCAGCAAAAGCTCATACCGAAGAACAAAGAGAAAATTATTTCTTACGGTAAGAGAGGCATGACGCTCGAAGAAGATTTAAATGATACGAATATGTATTATTTATCTAACGGAACTGCTGTTATTCATAAAAAACCAACTCCGATCCAAATAGTTCAAGTAGACTATCAATCTCGAAGTACAGCTGTTATAAAAGAAGCATATTTTCGCCAAGCATCCACTACCGATTATAATGGCGTATACAAAGGTAAATATATCGATTTTGAAGCGAAGGAAACCCAGAGTGCTACATCGTTTCCATTACGGAATTTTCACGAACACCAGATTAACCACATGAAAAATGTGGTGAGTCATAATGGTATTGCATTCGTAATTTTGCGTTTTGTAAGTACAGATGAAGTATTTTTATTAGAAAGCAAAGACTTATTTTTATTTTGGGAACGTATGGAAAACGGAGGAAGAAAATCTATAAAAAAAGATGAAATTATTAGCTGCGGACATCGTATTGAATATGGTTTACATCCGAGAATCGATTATTTAAAAGTAATTCAGCATTTATTACTTGTATAATCATCTCTTAGAAAGTGAGGAATACTGCTTATGGCAGAAAATTATAAAACACGTATGGAGCGAAGAAAAACACAAGCTCCTGTAAAAAAACAAAAAACTAAAAAGAAATCAAAAAAAATAATAAAAGCAATCTTTTTGACTTTCTTTCTTATTGGAGTTGTCGGTCTGATTGCAGGAGCAACTACATTTGCAATTTATGCAAAAGATGCGCCTCCACTTGATAAAGTACTTTTAATCGATCCAATTGCATCTGAAGTGTTAGATAAAAATGGTGATGTATACGCGGTGCTAGGAACTGAAAAAAGAGATTATGTTGAATATGATAAAATTCCTAAAAAAGTCGAAGATGCTGTTTTAGCCGCAGAAGATGCACGGTTTTACAAACATGGTGCCATTGACTTCCGCAGACTTGCTGGAGCCGTTTTTGCTAATGTTACACGTGGATTTGGAGCTGAAGGCGGCTCAACTCTTACTCAACAAATAGTTAAAAAAACTTATTTATCAGACGAGAAAAAACTAAAAAGAAAAGCCCAAGAAGCTTGGTTATCTTATAAACTTGAACAACACTATACGAAGCAGCAAATATTTGAAATGTACGTCAATAAAATTTACTACGGCAATGGAATCCATGGAATTGAAACTGCGTCAAAGTTTTATTTTAATAAAGATCTTGATCACTTAGAGCTCCAAGAAAGAGCCTTTTTAGCTGGGTTACCACAATTACCTAATGGATACGACCCTTACAAACACCCTGAGCGAGCAGAAAAAAGAAAAAATCTTGTGCTTTCTCTTATGTATCAACATGGAAAAATAACGAAAGAGGAAATGGACAAGGCGAAAAAAATTCCTATAACAAAAACATTAGTTCCAGAAGAAAATAATAAGGCGAATCCTTATAAATATGATTCTTTCGTCGATCAAGTTATTCGTGAAGTCGAAGAAATGGGCGAATACAACGTATATGCGGATGGCTTGAAAATCTATACTACCCTGGACCCTGATGCACAAGAATACACTGAGAAAATGTTTTATACAGACGACATCGTCCAATTTCCTGATGATAAAATGCAAGCAGGACTTGTAATGTTAGATACAAAAACAGGTGAAATCAGTGCAATCGGTGGAAACAGATATAAAGATATTAAACGCGGGCGAAATTTTGCAACACAGTTATCAGATCGCCAACCTGGTTCAACAATTAAGCCTATATTGGATTATGGTCCTGCCATCGAATATTTAAACTGGTCAACATACGAACAAATTGTAGATGAACCATATAAATATTCTACTGGTGAAACAATCAATAACTTTGACCAAGGCCATCTTGGACGTATGTCTATCCGTGAAGCACTATATCGTTCTAGAAACATTCCAGCACTAAAGGCATTCCAAGAAGTTGGGGCTGATCGTGCAAAGGAATTTGCTGCTAATATTGGTATGGATTTTGGCAAAGACTTGTATGAATCTGCCTCTATCGGTGGAATAGAAAATGTTTCTCCGTTAAAATTAGCAGGAGCTTATGCTACTTTCGGTAATAACGGGATGTATAACAAGCCTCATACCGTTAAGAAAATTGTTTTACGTGATGGAGAAACAGAAATATCGAATAAAATCAAACCAACCCTTGCAATGAAAGATTCTACTGCTTATATGGTTACAGATATGCTAAAAGACGTATTGTCTTATAAACAAGGTGCAACTGGAAAGTCAGCAATCATTCCAGGACTTCCTGCAGCTGCGAAAACAGGAACAACAAATTATTCCACTGATGATATACAAAAATATGGCCTAAATAGAGGTGATGTACCAGATGCTTGGTTTGCTGGATACACCACGAATTACACCATTGCTGTTTGGACAGGGTATGAAAAACGAAGTATTCCATTACGATATGGTACGAATGACCAACAAATCGCAAAAGAACTTTATACAAATTTAATGACCCATGTATCATCCGGGATCGACACTCCAGATTTTCCAATGCCTAAAAGTGTTGTGAAAACTGCTGTAGAAAAAGGTTCTAATCCTGCTAAAAAACCAAGTAAGTATACACCAAATAGTAATATCATCTATGAATTATTTGTTGCAGGTAAAGAGCCTAAAGAAGTTTCTACTGTATTTGATAAGCTTGATGCTCCTTCTGTTAGCGGTGAATATCGTGAAGCGGAAAATGAAGTTGCATTCGCTTGGGATCATCCGAAGACAAAAGATAAAAAACTTAAGTTTGATGTAACAATTAAGTCATCTGACGGGAAGAAGCAATCTCTAGGAATCATAAACGAGCAAAGTTATACAATCAAAAATGCTAAACCTGAAATCACTTATTCCATTGAAGTTACCGCAGTAACCGATCAACAACGAAGTACACCTGGTACAGCAAGCGTGACTGTGCCAAAAATTGAAGAAGAAGAGCCTGCTCCACCTGACGAGAATCAAAGTAATGATCATGGTAACGGTAAAGACAAGGACAAAGATAAAGACAAAGATAAAGATAAAGATAAAAACAAAGAAAATAATGGTAACAGCGGAAATAACGGAAAAAAACCAGGTCAAGGAGATAATGGATCTGATTCAGGAGGAACAAAGAAACCTACTAATCCTGGAGATGATAATTCCAATCCTGAACCACCTGGAGAAGAGAATCCTGGAGAACCAACTGAGCCAGCCAATGGCTCTGAAGGTGGAAACTAAATAATAATATAAGAACTAGGTGGCTACATCAAAAAGATGAGTGCACCTAGTTCTTTTTTTCTCATTACATTAAATTTTCACTCTCTTTTTCCCTTCCCTACACACTTCTAATAACGGACAAATCGTGCATTGCGGGTTTTGGGCTTTACAATGGTATCTTCCAAAAAATATCAACCGATGATGAGTGACTGACCATTCATCTTTAGGGATTTTCTTCATTAATGTTTTTTCGACTTCCAAAACACTATCCTTCCAACGACAAAACGCCAATCGTTTAGTAACTCTTTCTACATGAGTATCTACTGCGATTGCTGGAATTCCAAATGCTACAGACATTACTACATTGGCTGTTTTCCTGCCAACTCCAGGAAGTTTTATTAATTCTTCATACTCTGAAGGTACTATACCATCGTACTCTTCTATTAGCAATTTAGATAATTTTTGAATATTTTTTGCTTTATTACGAAATAATCCAATCGATCTTATGTCGGATTCAAGTTCAGTTAGAGGCACTGATAAATAATCTTCTGGTGTTTTATATTTCTTAAAAAGATTTTCAGTCACACGGTTGACTAGAGCATCCGTACATTGTGCTGAAAGAGCAACTGCAACTACAAGTTCAAATGGGTTTGAATGAACCAATTCACAATGGGCATCTGGAAACATTTTAGCCATTTCATCTAAGCAAAAACGAATTTGTTGTTTATTTAACATTTATTATCACCTACTTGGCTATGATTACTGCTCTAGCCAGTTATAAAAGGGAACAGTATTGGAACTTTTACTAGGTTGACTTGCTTGTCTTGATTTTTGCCTGTACTTTAAACTATGCACCTTTGCTTGCTCTATGGTTGTAATACCATTCTTTTTCCATTCAAATAAGATTCGATCGATGTATCGAAAATTAACAGTACCAGACATAACCGCTTCTCGTAATGCCGCTTTTATAATAACAGGGTTCTGTCCATCTTGGTCAATCCACATGGCAAGTGATTCACATTCCAGAGGAGAAAGAGGGCGGCCAAATTCTTGTTCAAACGTTGAATAAATATCCTTTTCTTCTTGAAATACCGTTTCAAGATCCAGTTGCTTTTTTTCTGCTATTAATTGTTCAGCTAATTTTAACCATAAAGGCGCTAAAGAATATCTTTCATATCTTACTTCATCATCGGAGTAACCTTTTTCTATTTTAATCATCTCAAGCTGCACAAGCCTTCTTAAGATTGAAGTACACTCACTACTCGTAATTGTCATACGCTTGGCTATTTGTTCGGGTGTAGGGAATTCATTCCCCTTCTCAACAAAAGAAATGATTTGTAATAAAACGACCAGTTCTTTCTCATCAAGACCAATTTCCCGATATTTGCTCATTAATAAATAAGGAACTTGGATCATACCTGATTCAATCCAAGAAACCATCAAATCTTTATTCATGCTTACGCACCTCACTTACATCGATTATACCATGTTCTGTGATTCATATTTTAAAAAGAAGCTCTTTAATACTTGCTGAATCCGCTCGAGGAAGGCGACTCTTAGATGCTTGGTAGCGCCTACGTGCTATCCCTTACCAGTATTTCCCGCAGGATTCTCTCGCCTTATGCACCAATCAACAAAGTGGCAAAATAAACAAAGAGCATTCATACAACAAAAAAATAACAAAATACCCATCTATCGATAAAAAGATGGATGGGTATTAGGACAGATTTCAATTATTTACGGATATAAACGATTTAGCAAGCGTGGGAATGGAATAGTCTCCCTTACGTGTTCAACGCCTGAAATCCACGCCACCGTTCGTTCTAAGCCCAGGCCGAATCCAGAGTGTGGCACAGAACCGTATTTTGAAAGATCTAAGTACCATTCGTACGCCTCTAACGGTAAATGATGTTCCTCAATTCTTTGTTTCAATAATTCATAATCGTGAATCCGTTCCGAACCACCAATGATTTCACCATACCCTTCAGGTGCAATCATATCAGCACATAAGACAACATCGTCACGGTTAGGAGCAGGCTGCATGTAGAAAGGTTTAATGACGGTTGGGTAATGTGTAATGAATACCGGCTTATCGAAATAATCGGCGATAGCTGTTTCATGAGGTGCCCCAAAATCATCTCCCCACTTTATATCATCAAAGCCTTTTTCATGTAAAAATTTAATGGCATCATCGTATGTGATCCTTGGAAACGGAGCCGTAATATTTTCCAATTTCGATTTATCTCTTTCCAATCGATCTAATTCAAGAGAACAATTTTTCAAAACAGATTGAACGATGTATGAAACATATTCTTCTTGAACTTTTAAACTATCCTCGAATTCGTAAAAGGCCATTTCAGGTTCGATCATCCAAAACTCAATTAAATGTCTGCGGGTTTTGGATTTTTCCGCTCTGAATGTTGGACCAAATGAGAAAACTTTTCCTAACGCCATTGCAGCGGCTTCCATGTAAAGCTGTCCACTTTGCGATAAAAAAGCATCTTCATCAAAATATTTAGTTTTAAATAATTCTGTCGTTCCTTCTGGGGCGCTTCCCGTTAATATGGGTGGATCTACCTTTACGAATCCATTTTGATTAAAGAATTCATAAGTAGCACGGATTACTTCATTTCTAATTTTCATTACAGCATGCTGCTTGCGTGATCTTAGCCATAAATGACGATGGTCCATTAAGAACTCAGTGCCATGATTTTTTGGTGTTATCGGATAATCAACCGCTTCATGAATCACTTCAATGTTTGTTACTAAAAGTTCATAACCAAAAGGTGAACGACTATCTTCTTGAATAGTTCCTGTAACATAAAGCGAGGATTCTTGAGATATTGATTTTGCTTTTTGAAATGTATCTTCACTAACATCATTTTTAACGACTACACCTTGAATAAAGCCAGAACCGTCTCTTAATTGTAAAAAGGCGATTTTTCCACTTGAACGTTTATTCGCTACCCATGCTCCTATTCTTACTTCTTGACCTACATATTTATGAACTTCTGAAATCGTTGTTTTCACATTAACATTCCTTTCGAAACCTTTTATGTCTATAGTGGTAACTGTATATTAGCGGCTATTACTTTTTTTCTCGATAAAAGAATGTATGCGGCTTACAGCTTCTTCTAATGCCTCAAGAGATGTGGCATACGATATACGAATATTATTTGGTGAACCGAAGCTTGAACCAGGAATTACGGCAACAAGCGCTTCTTCAAGCAACGCTTCTACTAATTGATCAACATCTTCATATCCAGCAATTCTAGCAGCTTCTCTAAAATTTGGATATAAATAGAAAGCACCTTGTGGCTTTTTGCATTCTACACCAGGAATTGCCACTAATTTATCATATATTATGTTTAACCTTTCTTCAAACGCCTGCCTCATTTGTTCTACAGCTGTTTGTGGTCCATTATATGCTTCGATCGCTCCGTACTGAGATGTAGTAGTCGGATTAGATGTAGAATGACTAGAAAGGTCTGCCATTGCTGCAACAATTTTTTCATGACCTGCTGCATATCCAATTCTCCAACCCGTCATAGAATGAGATTTTGATACACCGTTTATAATAATAGTCATATCTTTTAGAGGTTGTGAAATTTGCGCAATGGATATGTGTTTGTTTTCGTCGTAAACCAATTTTTCATAGATTTCATCCGAAACAATAAGAATATTATGTTCTAAGCATAGTTCACCCAGTGCAGAAAGCTCAGCTTGCGAATAAATCATTCCTGTTGGATTACTCGGAGAATTGATGATAATCGCTTTTGTTTTATTAGTAATGGCAGATTTTAATTGATCAGGTGTAATTTTATAATCATTTTCTTCTTTTCCCTCTACATATACTGGAACTCCACCTGCCAATTTTACTTGTTCAGGATAGCTCACCCAATAAGGAGTAGGAATAATAACCTCATCCCCATCATTTAAAATAACTTGGAAAAGAGTAAATAGAACATGCTTCGCCCCATTTCCAATAATAATTTCTGATGGTTTATATGTAAGACCTTGGTCTCTTTCCAGCTTATTGATGACTGCTTTTTTTAACTCTGGCAGTCCTGCTGCAGGGGTATATTTTGTGAAACCATCCTTCATGGAATGGTAAGCTGCTTCAATAATATTATCTGGTGTGTTAAAATCAGGCTCTCCTGCTCCAAGTCCAATAATGTCTAGCCCTTGTGATTTCAACTCTTTTGCTTTCGCAGTAATCGCTAATGTTGAAGATGGTGTAAGAGCATCAACACGTTGCGCTAAATTGATGGTCATCGTCATTCCTCTTTCTACTATAAATTTTCAATTTTTCTCCACCATTTCCCTGAGTCAAAATGAATGTAATAATAATTGAGTTTTGAGTTTTGGTCTAAATAGGATAATTCCCATATTGGTAAATTTTTTTCCATCCCTAGCCGCGCCCCAAGAATTTTTTTAGGATTTTCTTCTTGAATCAGCTTTGATATTGCATCTTTTTCAGAAATACCATCTGAGGCTTTTTTTATGATAATGTCTTTTTTGCTTTCCTCAGGAATCCAAACAATCGTTTCGGTTCCTTTCTCATTTTTACCTTTGATTACATAATAAGTCTTTGTTCCATGATACACAAAAAATTCATCATTGCTTACTAAATGCGCTTCTGTTTTAGCCCTTTGTTCAGCATATTGCTCGGCTTTTAATAAAGGGGCTCTAGCATCTATATACACATATAAAGATGCAGATATTATTAATATTATTAATGGAAATATGATTAAAATCCACTTTTTCATCGAAAACCACCTTATGTTTTAAAGATAGAAAAATACCTGTATCTTTTTCATTTCTGTCAAGAGCAAGTCCAAACATAAGATCTTTCTCTCTTCATGTCTGATTAAATGCATCGTCAATTTTGATTAGGTTGTAATGGTATTGTTCCTCGTCACCAAACAAAAATTGACATGATAGCATCTACGTTTTTGGTAATACTACAAATACGCATATTCTTCATTATATCAAGAAATATTACGATGCAAGATGAAAAATTGCGGATCCTTTAAAAAATTACAACATAAGCCCACAAATTGAGGTTGTGTCTAAGACACAGCCTCAAATTTATAGCCATTTTTCAATGGATGATAAAATATTATTTAATGGACCACGTTCTATAGATATGTTAGGAATTGAATTTATAAAATTCTTCCCATAGCTCGTCGTTTCAATCCTTCTATCTAATACAATAACTACACCACGATCAGATTCCGTTCTAATTAGTCGACCGAATCCTTGCTTAAATCGGATCACAGCTTCCGGTAAGGCAAACTCAGAAAAAGGATTCTTACCATTATTTTTGATTAATTCATATTTAGCAGCTGTTATTGGTTCATCAGGTGGTGAAAAAGGAAGTCTAACAATTACTAAACATAATAAATCTTCCCCAGGAATGTCCACTCCTTCCCAAAAACTACTTGTACCGAAAAGAATCGATTTATTAAATTGTTGAAAATTCCGTGTAAGCCTTGTTCTACTTCCACCTGTAATCCCCTGCGCAAGAAGAATAAAGTCCTCTAGAGCATTGGAATCTTTAATCAGTTGATATGTTTTACGCAGCATATCATACGATGTAAAAAGAACGAGCATTCTTCCGTCAGTTGCATCAGCTAGTGAAATGATATGACTAGATATCGCCTCAATATATTCATCATTAACAGTTCCGCGAACTTCGGGTAAATCTGAAGGAATCATTAATTTTACCATTTTTTGATAATCAAAAGGTGAGCTAATGACTTTTTCTGTCACAACTTCTTTTGGTAACCCTAATTCCTTTAAAAAATAATCAAAAGAATGATTGACCGTAAGTGTAGCGGAAGTCATGACCACACTCTTTTTTTGATTGAAAAAACGATTAAATAATTCGTTTCCCGGATTTACGGGCTGTGCATATATGCCAATGCTATTAGGAATGGCTCGAATGTCACCCTCTAACCAGAATACATATTCATTTGAAGGCTTTAATAATAACTGATATATTTTTTCCCCGATTTTTAACCAGTCTTTAAAAAAACTATTCATTTCTGCTAAAAAAGCTTGTTCGCGATCAGCAATGTTTTTATTCTCTTGCTTTAGTAACATAAGTCGTTGTTCAAGCTCTTTGCTTATCGTACGGAAATAATCATAAACTCTTTCTGCACATATTATGATGGGTAGCCATTTACGATCTGATATCATTGATTCCGTTATACGTAATTGTTGCTTTGTAGTTTTATTTGATTTTCTTTCATACTGTTGAACAATCTTTTTTCCTAACATGTTAAATAAATCATCAATTTCCATTTCTAGCTGGATAATTAATTGTTCTAATTCAAAAGGATGTAGAGACGGAGACAATCCTTTCTTCTCTAATAGTTTTTCTAATTTGTTAAATATATGATTTTTATCTAATGTTCCTAGACGTCCAATCCAAAATTTCAGACCATTGTACTCAAGCTTTTTTCCAAAACAATTACTAGCTGCCTTCTCTAAATTATGCGCCTCATCAATGACAACATAATGATAATCAGGAAGTATGTTTTGATCTTTTTCCGTATCAACGAGTAACATCGAATGATTCGTTATGACAAGATCAGCACATGAAGCAAGATTTCGAGCATACATATAAAAATCATGCGATAACCATGGGTCTTTTTCTTTTTGAAAAAACCAGCCATCATGTTTAACTCTTTGTTTATATAATTTTCCACCACTTGACACATTTAGTTCATCCATGTCTCCAGTTTCTGTGTGCACTAACCAAACAAGCAATTGCATTTTAGTAATGACAGTATCATAATGGAGATCTTTATCATATAAAGATTGTTCGAATTTCAACATGTTTATGTAGTTGCTGCGCCCTTTTAACGTTGAGGTTTGAAAAGGAAATGGTATCATTTCTTTCAAACGGACTATTTCATTGAAAATTTGATCTTGCATTTGAATTGTGTATGTACTAATGATCAATGGTTGTTTTTGGGTAATTGCAAAATACAAGGATGGCAGTAAATACCCTAATGTTTTTCCCGTACCCGTCCCAGCTTCAATAACAGCTATTTTGTTGTTTAAGAAAGATTGATACACGATATCCATCATTTCCATTTGTCCAGTACGAAGCTTAAAATTCTTTGTGTGCGATAATAGATCCATCTTATCTTCTATACTTATTGGATAAGATAATGATCTCTCATCATGGATTTTTTGTGGGATCATTTTTTTCTTTAGAGCAATTCCTCGAAAAACTTCTAGATCCTCTTGTAAGTTTTCAATGTTTTTTCGTTTTTCTTTTAAAATACTTTGGAAAATGATGTATAAGTCGCTTTTTAACGAATAAGCCATATCTGATAGCTTTTCCAATGTAATAAGCGGTAAAGACCTTGTACGTTCTATTAAAATTAACAACAATTCTGCAGTAACTAAAGCATCACTATCAGCTTGGTGAGGATTTTCATGCTCTAATTGAAGCAATTCGGCCAGTTCAGAAAGCTTATAACTTGATGCAGTAGGGAAAAGAATTTTAGCAAATTCTACTGTATCGATTGAATCCAAGCCAATATTTTCATATCCTTCTTTTTCTAACTCATTTCGTAAAAAACGAAGATCGAATATAACATTATGTGCAACAAAAATAGCATCTTGAAGCAGAGTGTTTATTTTTGTGGCAACATCTTTAAATTCCGGTGCATCTTGAACCATCCCATCATGAATACCCGTTAGTTCCTCTATAAATGGAGGTATGGGAATTCCAGGGTTAATAAAAGTTGTATACTGATCCACGATTTGTAAATTTTCAATCACAACTGCAGAAAATTGAATAATACGATCTCCACGATCATGGGTATTTCCTGTCGTTTCCAAATCGACAACAACATATTTACGCGACATATACATACCACACCCTAATAAAAAAGCGTAAGTACCACGAATATAATGGTACTGAGCTTGCTATTGTACTTTATTTACTCTTGACCAATTGTATCATATATAAGCTATTCAGGAAAAAAACCAGCCCATTTATTACATAATTGGACTGGTTTAATTAACAATATTACCTTCCGCCTATTACTGATAAATTGTCATTTCTGGTTCGTAATGAATCATATCTTTAATTTTATTATCTTTCGTCATAAGAGCAATTTTAGGTCGATGTGAATGTGCTTTTTCTTCAGGAACTAAAGCATATGAAATAATAATGACGATATCACCCGGTTGAACTAGCCTTGCAGCAGCCCCGTTCACACAAATGACACCCGACCCTTTTTCCCCTTCAATAATATATGTTTCAAATCTTGCTCCATTATTATTATTTACAATTTGCACTTTTTCATTTGGCAACATCCCAACTTTTTCTAGAATGTCTCCATCTATTGTAATACTGCCTACATAGTTTAAATTAGCTTCTGTAACTGTAGCTCTATGGATTTTTCCATTCATCATCGTACGAAACATGATGTTGGACCTCCTTATGATTGTGTCTCTAGAATGATATTGTCAATTAATCTTGCTTTAGAAAACTTTACTGCAAGTGCAATAATAATTTTTCCATGCACTTTGTTTAATGCTTCTAGATCTGGAAAACTTAATAATTCAATATAATCTATTTTACCATTTGTATTAGTCTTTATATACTCTTCCACGATATGAATAACAGTTGCTGGATTTATCTCACCATTTCGTATCGCTTCGGCACCTTTTTGTAATCCTTTGTAAAGATGTGGTGCCTGATTGCGTTCTTCATCCGACAAATAAACATTTCTTGAGCTTCTTGCTAGGCCGTCTTCTTCTCTTTCCGTTTCAACAGGTATGAGATGGATTGGAAAATTAAAATCTTTGATTAAAGAATCGACTACTGCTACTTGTTGAGCATCTTTCATGCCGAAGTAAACTTTTTCAGGCATTATGATATTAAAAAGCTTGATTAAAATGGTCGCAACACCGTTAAAATGTCCTGGCCGGCTTCTGCCACAAAGGACATCCGTTCTTTTCGCCACATTTATTTCAAACGATGGTTCGTTTGGATACATATCAGAGCGCTCAGGTAAAAATAAAATACTCACTCCTGCATTATCCGCTAGCTTTTTATCTCTTTCAACATCTCGAGGATAAGCATCAAAGTCTTCGTTTGGTCCAAATTGAAGGGGATTTACAAATATACTCATAACCGTTATATCATTCTGTTGCGAAGAATGTTTGACTAATTTTAAATGACCTTCGTGCAAAAATCCCATTGTCGGGGTAAAGCCAATAGAATGTCCTTGTTTTTTCAGTTCTATAGCTCGTTCTTGCATAGCTTTTGTTGAAGTGATAATTTCCATATTACTTTCCTCCATACAACAACTCTAATTCAGTATCATTCATCGTAAATGAATGTTTTTCCTCAGGAAAAGAAGAATTCTTCACTTCGGCAACGTATTGCTGGATACTTTCCTTCGTTAATGTATTAATATCACCATATTGTTTTACAAATTTCGGCACACGATCAACCCCGAATGTCAATAAATCATGATAGACAAGAACTTGGCCATCCGTTTCATTTCCAGCACCAATACCTATTGTCGGAATATCCAGTCTAGAAGAAACAAGACTCGCAAGCTGCTTTGGGATGCATTCAAGTACAATCGCAAATGCACCAGCTTCCTGACATTTGATTGATTCATTTACTAGTTCATTTGCTGCTTCTGCACTTTTACCTTGGACTTTGTACCCTCCTAAAACGCCAACTGCCTGTGGTGTCAGTCCTAAATGCGCCATAACGGGTACGCCTGCTGAAGTAAGTGTTTTAATTGTTTGAATAACTTCACCGCCGCCTTCAACTTTTACTGCATGTGCACCGCCTTCTTGCATAAGTGCAGCTGCAGATCTTAAAGCATCTTCTTTGCTAACGTGATAAGTCATAAATGGCAGATCAGAAACAATAAATGTATCTTTTGCTCCTCTTTTTACAGCCTTCGTATGATGAATCATATCTTGTAGTGTGACAGGTATCGTAGATTCATATCCCAATACAACCATCCCTAATGAATCGCCTACTAGGAGCATATCTACTCCTGAATGTTCAGCAAGCTTAGCTTGTGGAAAATCGTATGCCGTTACCATGGCAATTTTTTCTCCAGATTTTTTCATTTTTGAAAAATCCGTTGTTTGCTTCATTCTTTATTCTCCTCCTTTACTTTCAGAGGAAACGAATTATTTCGAGTGGTTTCTTTTACGTAAAAAAAGAGTCCTCTCCAAATAGGCAGAAGGACTCCTGTAATTCTTCACTCGTTTCGGTCCTCTGTCCCCGTCCCTTTGGATCAAGGCAGAAATCAAATATTTAATAAGTGATGAAAGGTGCAGTTCTGAAAAAAGATACCGCCCATTTGCCACAAATTATTCATCAAGAGCATTATAACAAAATTTTTTAAAGATGACTATGTAGGAAACTCAATATCCGCTGAATAAATATGGTGAATAGTACCTTCATCATCTTCTACTTTCAGAATGCCCTCATTTGAAATACCAAGTGCTATCCCTGAAATTTCTCCGGTAATCGTTCTTGCGATGATTGGTTTCCCAATCCCAGCTGCATAGCTTTCCCACAATATTTTCAATGGAGCAAAACCTTTTTCCATATATAGTTCATAGTATTTTTCAAAGTATTTCAGGATTTTTTGAATCATCTCGATTTTCGACACTTTATGGCCAGCTTCAATCTCTAAGGAAGAAGCTATTTCTTTAACGTGCTCAGGAAAATCCTCTTTCTTCTGGTTAACATTCATGCCAATTCCAATTACAAGAAAATTTACTTTATCTGCTTCACCTTGAAGTTCTGTGAGTATTCCCGTCAGTTTTTTTCCTTTATAAAGTATATCGTTCGGCCATTTTATATTAGTTTCTAATCCAGTGACTTCTTCGATTGCACGTGCACAAGCAATTGCGGTAATAAGTGTAAATTGTGGGGCTTTTTCAGGTGGGAGCTTCGGTCTAATAATTAAGCTCATCCAAATCCCTTGCTGTTTGGAAGAATGCCAAGGACGAGCCATTCTCCCCTTCCCACCTGTTTGCTCTCCTGCAATAACAAGAGTTCCTTCCGGTGCTTCTTCTCGAGCAACCTTATGAGCAATAAGTTGTGTCGATTCCACAGATTCATAATAGTGAACATGGCGACCAATTGTTTTCGTTTCCAAACCGATTAATATTTCATGATCTGAAAGTTTGTCTGGTTTACTGATCAACCGATATCCTTTTTTCCTTACTGCCTCTAATTCGAAACCCGATTTTCGTAATTCTTCAATGTGCTTCCATATTGCAGTTCTAGAACACCCAATAATGTCAGCTAGAGCTTGTCCCGATAGATACTCTCCATCAGCATTTGCGAGTGCTTCGTATAATTGTTTTTTTACGGAAGATGACAAGACTTAACCCACCTTTTAATTTCAGCCGCTTCATTGATAATCTCTTTATTAATTACCGCTTTTTCTACACTTTCAATTACCTCTTTCACCCAAGGACCTGCTTGTTTATTACACCATTTCAATAAGTCTTCTCCCGAGATGTTTAGGTCACTACGCGATAAAATAGGCATTCGCATAAAAATCTTTTCAATATTGGTTTCAATCTTTGAAATATCTTGATTGAGACTTGTTTGATAGACCCTCTCTACTACAGTAGAAATTTCCTTTCCAGCCCGGTAATAATCATAATGAGTCCATTCGTATTCCCTACGCCATTTCAAATAGGAGAGAGCACGTAAAATAAACTGGATTTTTTTACTAGGTAGCTTCCATTTTTTTAATAATTCATTTGAAAGAGGTTGGTTAACTATATATGTACAAAGAATCCATAATTCCAATTCATTTAATGACTTTGTCTTCAAAGCCAAAATGGACTGTATGATGTTTTTATCATTAAATAAAGTCGGCCAGTAGGAATATAGTTTTGTTTCTATCGCTATTTTTAAAGCTTTTTCTCTATATATCCCGTTAAGTAGTTTCGTCATTTCTGCCGTTATTCTTTCAATAGAAATACGTTGTAGTAAATAGGATGAATTGGCCATTTCTCTTTCGGTGTTCTCATCTAAGCTGAAACCTAATTGACTGACGAACCGGATTGCCCTCATGATGCGCAATGCATCTTCCTTAAATCTTTCGGAGGCCTCTCCGACTGTTTCTATTACTTGATGATTGATCGCGCTCTTTCCGTTATATGGATCGATTAATCTTCCCTCTCTATCCATAGCCATTGCATTCATCGTAAAGTCTCTACGACGTAAATCTTCCTGTAGGGACCTTATAAATGTAACAGACTTCGGCCTTCGAAAATCTTCATAATCTGCTTCCGATCTAAATGTAGTGACTTCAAATCCTTGTCCTTTATATAGGACTAGGATGGTCCCGTGTTCGATTCCAACGTCGACAGTTGATGGAAAAATATCTTTAATTTCTTGAGGTGTGGCTGAAGTGGCAATGTCAACGTCATGAATATCTCTATTGAGAAGATGATCTCTAACTGCACCTCCAACAAAGTATGCTTCATAGCCTGCCTTTTCTATTTTTTCAAGTATGGGAATTGCAGCTAGAAAGCTTTTATTCATGGCTACCATCCTTGTCCAACACTTTGCATTAAAGATTCATAAAGCTTTTCATATTCATCTACAATCATACTGGATTGAAAACGTTCCAAAGGAGTTATACTTGCGTTATAAGAAAATTCTTGGAGCAGGGAATCATTTTGCAAAAGACTAAGTGCCTTCTTACTTATTTCTCCTAGATCTCCTAATTTGCAAATAAATCCATTGTATCCATCTGTAATCACTTCAGGAATTCCGCCAACATTCGTACCGATACATGGGACACCACAAGCCATCGCTTCTAACGCAACAAGACCAAAGCTTTCTTTTTCAGACAATAATAACATTAAATCACTGATGGAATACAATTCCTCCAAATGATCTTGTCTTCCTAAAAATAAAACTTTATCTTCAATATTTAATTCCTTTACGAGCTTGCAAAGTCTTGAAATTTCTGGGCCATCCCCAACTAATAACAGTTTAGCAGGAATAGCAGTTGCTATTTTTGCAAAGGCTGCGACTACATCACTTACTCTTTTTACTTTTCGGAAGTTGGACACATGAATGATTACTTTTTCATCATCCTGTATTCCGTAAGCTTGCTTTAAATGATCTGCCTCAACTTTCCTATAAATTCGTTCGTCAATAAAATTATGAATGACATTAATTTCTTTATCAGCATTAACCACTTCATTTGTTTGCAATTTTAGTGCATTCGAAACAGCTGTAACAGAATCGGATTTTTCAATACCAAATTTAATTGCTTCTGCAAGGGTTTCATCATAACCTAGTACTGTAATATCCGTACCGTGCAAAGTAGTAACAATCTTTACATCAGTGCCCGCCATTTGTTTTGCCAAAATAGCACAAACTGCATGTGGTATAGCATAATGAACGTGTAAAATATCAAGCTGTTCACGTTTTATTACTTCGGCCATTTTACTAGCTAAAGCGATATCATATGGAGGATATTGAAAAACGGAATATTGATTTACACTAACTTGATGAAAAAATATATTATGGTGCAATACATCCAGTCTAAAAGGAACATTCGATGTGATAAAATGGATTTCATGACCTTTTTCAGCTAACATTTTTCCGAGCTCTGTTGCTATTACTCCAGAGCCTCCGACAGTAGGATAACATGTAATTCCTATCTTTAATTTCATAAGCCTTCTCCAAACAAATTATGATTTAGTAATAATGGTTTACTAGAAAGAAATCCTTCCGCATACTTTACACCGACTTCTTTTCCAAACAGTTTATCCCTTGCTGTCACAGTTTCAATATATCCTTCTGTTAAAGGTGTTTGTACTCCACCATCAGGAATGTAAAATTGCGATTCGTATGATTGCAGTGCATTCACTTTTTTGTCAATAAAGTCTGAAGTATCAACTACAAAATGAGGTGAAGCAAATCCATTAATCATATATTGGTATAAATATGATGCCTTATGAGGTGGATAATCACCCTCTACTTCAAACTTTCTAATTCCAGCAGAAAAAAAAGCTTCTTGCACAAGACGAAAACAATTTCCATGATCCGGGTGACGATCGTTGTGGTACGGTGCAAAAATGACTTTAGGCTTGTATTTTCGAATGACATTTGCAATTTTTCTAATATGATCATCTGTTAAAAATAACCCTCGATCAGCTAAACATAAATTTACTCGATCAACTGCACCCATTATATCAGCTGCTGTTTTCGCTTCCTTTTTTCTTGTTTCCACATTGCCATTTGATGACAATTCAGCTTCTGTTAAATCACAAATAACAATTTTCTTTCCTTCCGCTGACCACTTTGCCAATGAACCGGCCATTCCAATTTCTACATCGTCTGCATGTGCTCCAAAAGCTAGAATATCTACCGTGTGATGGTTCATAAAAGCCGCCCCTTAATGATTAGTACAATTCACATGTAAGACTGTTCTCATATGAATAATTGATTAACCTTTTAAAAAAAAGCTTTGATAATCCTGAATGTTGATTTCCGCTCCAAGGACTTGCTTGACACGACTGTGAGTTTCCACTTACCCGTATTAGCTACGCCTTTCACTCCAATCAACAAATAGCTTTAAAAAGCCTTTTTATAAATAATATTCAATACGAGAACAGTCTGTTAGAAACCTTATTCCAAAATATGCTCCAAACCGTAAACGAGTGTATTCAATTTCATGACTGTTTCTACGGACATTTTAACTCCTGTCATAAAGGAAGCACGATTATATGAATCGTGGCGGATTGTTAATGTTTCGCCTGGTGCCCCAAATATTACTTGTTGATGTGCAACAAGTCCAGGTAATCTTACACTATGAATACGCATCCCTTCAAAGTTGGCACCTCTAGCACCACGAATCGTTTCTTTTTCATTTGGATGGCCCTGTTTCTTTTTTTCTCGATTATTAGACATCATTTGTGCCGTTTTAAGGGCTGTACCAGATGGTGCGTCAAGTTTTTGATCATGATGCAGTTCAATGATTTCAACGTTATTGAAATATTTAGCTGCCATTTGAGAAAACTTCATCATTAAGATTGCACCAATAGCGAAATTCGGTGCGATGATGCAGCCGATGTCTCTTTCTTCTGCCAATTTTCTCAATTCAGATATCTCTTCTTCTGTAAATCCTGTTGTCCCTACTACAGGTCGGACACCGTGTAATAATGCGGTTTTAGTATGTAAATAGCCGGTTTCAGGTACGGTCAAGTCTATTAATACATCAGCATCGACATTTTGAAAGCATTCTTCCACATCTGTATAGATTCTTACATCAAGATTAGAAAATCCATCTATCTCGGAGAGCAGCATTCCGTTATGTTTCCTATCTAGTACTGCAACCAATTCAAATTCCGGAGTCTCATTTACTAAATTTACTGCCTCTTTCCCCATTCTTCCACGCGGTCCAGCCACTACAATTTTTATTGGTTTCCCCATTTTATTCACCCTCACTTTTTCTTGTCCATCTGTCTTTATCACGAGTGTTAAATTTATTCATCACTATATCGTGAGAAGACTGCAAATCAATATTTAAGGAATTTGCCAAGCAAACTAACACAAATAACAAATCTCCTATTTCTTCCTCAATTGCCTTTTCTTCTTCTGTTGATTTTTTAGGTTTTTCACCATAATGATGATTAAGCTCTCTAGCTAATTCTCCTAGTTCTTCAGTCAGCCTAGCAAGCATTGCAAGTGGACTAAAATAACCCTCTTTAAACTGACTAATGTATGAGTCTACTTCTTCTTGTATTTGCTTAATTGTCTTCTGTTCAGTCATAATGTATCACCTTTCACCATTATGTTAGCTAATACTATTTTTATATTCAAATAATATTGCTTTAGTGTAGTATTTTTGTACACTTTGTCAAAGATTGGTTATAATGAATTAGCTTCTACACAAATAGTACATAATATTTCTTCATACCCGGAGGCGATAATATGCTAGCTGGAATAAAGTTGAAAAATGTTTTCTTCATTCTTCTAGGCGCTGCCATCTTTTCATTTGGTATAGTTCACTTTAATATGCAAAATAATTTAGCAGAAGGTGGATTTACAGGTATAACATTATTGCTCTATTTTGTTTTTCATATTGATCCTTCTATTTCCAACCTAATATTGAACGTTCCCTTATTTTTTGTTGGATGGAAGTTACTAGGCAGCAAATCTTTTATTTATACAATCATTGGAACGCTATCGGTATCATTATTTTTATTTATTTTTCAAAAATATCAACTTAGCATTCCTTTGAACGGCGACTTATTTTTAGCTGCCTTATTTGCCGGAGTGTTTATCGGCATTGGTCTAGGCATCACGTTTCGATACGGAGGAACAACAGGAGGAGTCGATATTATTGCTCGCCTATTCCTTAAATATAAAGGATTCAGTATGGGAAGAACAATGTTTATGTTTGATGCGATTGTCATCACTGCGTCCCTTTTGACGTATTTAAATCATGTGCAAGCTATGTACACTCTCGTTGCCGTTTTTGTTGGTGCAAGAGTCATTGATTTCATGCAGGAAGGATCATATGCCGCAAGAGGTGCTATGATTATTTCCGAAATGCAGCATGAAAAAATAGCTGATGAAATATTAATGCAAATGGGAAGAGGTGTCACGGTTTTACGTGGCTACGGATCGTTTACTAAACAAAATAAAGAAATCTTATATTGCGTCGTAGCCAAGAATGAAATCGTCAATTTAAAAAGAATCATCAATGCCATTGATCCCCATGCGTTCGTCTCAGTAACCATTGTTCATGATGTAATGGGAGAAGGCTTTACATTAGACGAAAATAAAAGACCTTATGACGTATAAATCGCCTTTCCTCTAAATTAACTTGAGGAAAGGCTTTTTTCTTGTTTAGCACTACTAAACTTGTATGTTGATTTCCGCTACTGGCACTCGCTTTCCGCGGGCAGTTCGTGAGCCTCCTCAGCGCTTAACGCGCCTGTGGGGTCTCACGTTTACTGTTTTTCCCGCAGGAGTCTCGCGCCCTCCGCTCCAATCAACAATAAAAAAAGACTATTTTAATTTACTATCACAAAAGTTATTAAAAAACGATTGTTTTATTCCCATCAACAATAACACGATCTTGAAGATGCCATTTTACTGCACGTGCTAACACGCTTCTTTCAATATTTCTTCCAATTCTTTTTAAATCATCCACTTTATCATGATGGCTCACTCTTTCCACGCCTTGTTCAATGATCGGTCCCTCATCAAGGTCATTCGTTACATAATGCGATGTCGCTCCAATTAATTTAACACCTCTCGCATATGCCCGCTCGTAAGGCCTAGCTCCGATAAATGCAGGTAAAAAGGAATGGTGAATATTAATAATTTGATTCGGATAATGGGAAACAAAATTTGGTGTCAAAATTTGCATATATCGTGCTAGTATAATGAGTTCAATATCATGCTCTTTTAAAATTTCCAACTGACGTTCTTCTACTTGCGCTCGAATATCTTTATTCGCAGGTATATAATAAAATGGAATATTTAACGATTTCGCTAATTGCTCTGCATTCTCGTTATTACTAATAATACAGCCGATATCCATCATCAAGTCCCCATTTTGCCACTCCCAAAGCAGCTCCATTAAACAATGTTGTTCTTTTGAGACAAAAATAGCTGTTTTTTTAACGTCACTTACATAAAGAAATTGAAATTCCATATTAAATTTTGTAGATACTTCGTGAAAAGATTGCTCAATCTCTATTCGTCTATTATGTAAATCCAGGCAACTAAATTCCATTCTTATAAAAAAATTCCCACCTTCAGGATCTGCAGAATACTGGCTCGACTCTATAATGTTAGCTCCATTATTCATTAGAAAGGTTGACACAGCGGATACAATTCCAGGTTGGTCAGGACATTTAATAAGTAGTCTTGCTCGATCTTTATTTTGTTCACGAAAATGATGATATAATTCTATATTTGTCATCCATACGTCCCTCTTTAAATGTTTTTAGCTATTTTACTTTTTTTCTGCAAAATTTGCAAAAAAATAAATAAAAACCCGGCGTAAATGACCGGGTTATACATTCATTAATCATTTCTAGTAATGTTAGTGAAAATCAATATTAACCTTACCAATTCGAGGACTGCAACTGCTGCTGCAGCTACATATGTCATTGCTGCTGCATTTAATACTTTTCTTGCATCTCGCTCTTCAGTGTTGCTGATAAGTCCAAGTGAAACAATTTGATCCATCGCTCTCGATGATGCATTAAACTCAACTGGCAATGTAACAATTTGAAATAATACTCCAGCTGCCATTAAAACAATACCAATTAATAGTAAGTTTGAAAACACAGTAGAAAAAATGATCCCAACCATAATAAAAATCCAAGCCAGTTTTGAGCTTATATTTGCAACTGGAACAAGTGCATGACGAAAACGTAATGCAGCATACCGTTCTTTATCCTGTATGGCATGACCAACTTCATGTGCCGCAACGGCTGCACCAGCTACTGAATGATGGTGATAATTAGACGAAGAAAGGTATACGGTTTTATTCATTGGATTGTAATGATCACTTAAAACTCCTTGCGTCTCTCGAACTGCTACGTTTTCCAATCCGTTTGCGTCTAATATTCTACGAGCAACTTCTGCACCACTCATACTTGCTGAAGTTGGGATTTTTGAATATTTTGTGTATGCGCTTTTCACTTTCATTTGTGCCCAAATTGGGATAATGATAATGATCGCCAAATAAATTAAATATCCTCCCATTTTAAACCCCCATTTCTAGTTGTTTAACTTCTATTTTATTTGATGGTAGGGTTTTGGTCAATCATTTAGATCTTTTCGCTTCTGCTTTTGAAGCTTTTGCCCCCTATACTTTCGCCAACTTACATATGATAAGGTTGAAACGATAATGCCACCCGTCATGAACATCACCCACCAAATAGAAGGATCTGTATCATCTTTATTTATTTCCGAAAACAATTTTTTTAAATCGGCCTCAAGCCCCTCCAGTTCTTGCATCCATTTTTGTTCAGAAAATGTGGAGCGATATCGATCTATATAGGCAATTCTAGAATCTAGCCTTTGAACTTTCTCTACAGGCACAGAAATTTTGATACTAGGTTGGATGACGGAATAGGTGGATAAAAATTCATTTAATTCAGTATTATATAAATTTTCATCTCCTTCTAATGCGGCACTTTTAACATCTTCAAAGGCATTCATAATCGGTCTTTCCATCTCTGACCATAATGGCTGATACTTTGAAATAATCGCATCTGTTGCTAATCGAAATGCAGTTACTTTTTTCACTCTCTCATTTGTATTTAATCCAACGCTTGCTAATGCTTTTAAAGCCTCATGATGAGCTGCAGTGACAATTCTTAGTTCATCCATCGTAAATTGCCGTTCGATTACCCCTTTTTCTGAAAATAATTCTCCGAATCTTTCCATGATATTTTTTGCTTCTTCAAAGCGGCCAAACCGTGTCAACTGTAAAGCTTCATCAGCAAGCTGATCTAATTCGGTCATAGAGGATTTTGAGTCGGCTTGTACAGAAAAGCCAGAAAACAATACGTTCAGCACTAGAAGGATGATCAATTTTCCCCTCATACTTGTCCCTCCCCATACTACTGATAATATGTATGTAAAATGGGACAAGAATAGACCTAGCAATTACATATTTCTAGGTCAATATATCTGAAGTTGATTTCCTTGTTTACATCTTCGTGCATAATATAATGCGATTCCCGTACCGATAATACTGAGCCAAAATGTAAAATAACCGATTTCCCTTACATAGATCTCTAGTCCTGGATATTTTGGATATTGCATAAATACATAATCAATTACATCGTTGTGCAACGTCCATACTGCGGCAACGAGAACATGCCAAAATTTCATTTTATAAAATCGTGCATATAATATTCCTTGAATCGCCATTGCTGCGTGTGAACAAATTAACATATAGCCTTGCCATCCTATATCTCCCATTACCGCAAGAGAAAGGAAATTCATCACTACCGCCCAAATACCATACTTAAATAATGTAATAATGGCCAACGCTTCAAATAATGGCCAATTCGTCCGCAATAAAAAAGCGGCAAGGACAAATACGAAAAATAAACTTGCTGTTGGACTATCCGGTACAAAAGGTATGAATATAGTAGGGGTCACGGCAATCTGCGGTTCATACCAGTAATATCCGTACAATGTTCCTGCTGTATTAATGATTAATAAGAGCCATAAAAAACGGCGGTCTGCCAAATATGTATAAATAAAATTCATCGCTCTCAGCCTTCCATAAAATGTGGAAAAAGCCGGCAAATTGCCGGCTTGAATAAAAAATTATTATTTTTTTGCAACTTCTGCTACATAGTCTGCAAGCTTATCCAATTCATCGTCAGTTCCTTTGAATATACCTGCAGGCATTTTTTTGAAACCATTACGGGCGATATCTTTAACTTCATCCGCTGTATGTCCAGTTCCTACTAAAGCAGGACCTACCCCAGACTTACCCTCTAGATTTTCACCGTGACAGCCGATACAGCTTTGAGAATAAATTTTATACCCTTCTGCTTCCTTATCAACTTCAACAGTTTTTGTAATTTTCCCTTGTTGCTCAGCAGCAGCCCAATCGTGCATGTCAACAGCTTGCCAAGTCAAATAGAAAATACCTGCAAAGGCTAGAAGCATAAATCCAGTAGCAAATGGACGCTTAGATGGACGACGCTCAGGTCCACGATCAATAAATGGCGCGAGCAATAATCCACCAAATGCAAGTCCAGGAATTACAACTGTTCCAAGAATATTATAAGGTCCTGAAGCATACGTGTATTTCAATAATTGATATAAAAATAAGAAATACCAGTCCGGTAACGGAATATATCCAGTGTCAGTTGGATCCGCAATACGTTCAAGCGGACTTGGATGTGCGATAGTTAAACATAAATAGCCAATTAAGAAAACAGCACCGACAAGCCATTCTTTTAAAAGAAAGTCAGGCCAAAATGCTTCTGTTTTTCCAGGATATTCGGAATAATCTTTTGGAATATTCGGCTTGCGTTCAGCAGATACACGTGAATCGCCGACGAACTTCATTCCTTTTCCACGATGCATTGTGTCCCCTCCTTTTTGCGTAAACTAATTTTACAATGGTCCAGAAATTCCTTGTCTCCGGATCATTACAAAGTGAGCACCCATTAATGCCAATAATGCAGCTGGCAAGAAAAACACATGAATCGCAAAGAAACGAGTTAATGTTTGTGCTCCTACAATCGTTGGATCACCCGCTATTAATGTTTTCGCATAAACACCGATGAGCGGAACAGATTCAACGATTTCAAGTGTTACCTTTGTTGCGAATAATGCTTTCATATCCCAAGGAAGAAGATATCCAGTAAGCCCAAGAGCTAGCATAACAAAAAAGATAAGTACTCCAACAACCCAGTTTAGCTCACGAGGCTTCTTGTATGCTCCTTGAAAGAACACGCGAAGTGTATGTAAAAACATCATTACGATGACAAGACTTGCACCCCAATGGTGCATACCACGGACAATTTGTCCGAAAGCAACTTGATTTTGCAGATAATATACGGATTCCCAAGCGTTTTTAATATCAGGTACATAATACATCGTCAAAAACATACCTGAAAGTATTTGGATAACAGTAATAAAAAATGTCAATCCACCAAAACAGTATACAAACGCAGAAAAGTGGTGCGCAGGGTTAACATGCTCAGGCACTTCATGGTCTGCAATGTCTCTCCATATTGGCGTAATATCCATACGCTCGTCAATCCAGTCGTACATTTTGTTAAGCAAGATTTGTGCCTCCTTTACTTCCTTACGAATGGATTTGTTCCAGGTGATCCTAGCATTAAAAAGCCGTCTTTTTCTTGCGTTGGATAAGCATCCAATGGTCCCCTTGGCGGAGTACCTGGTACATTTTCGCCATTCTTATGATAAAGACCCATATGGCAAGGACAAAAGAACATATTTGGATGTTTTTCGCTTCCTTCCCAAGCTACAGTACAGCCTAAATGCTTACAAACTGGTGAAAGAGCGACAATTTCGCCTCCTTCATTTTTGTAAACCCAAGCTGTTTGTGTTACTTCAGAAGTGTACCACGCATCTTGCTGTTCGTATTTAAAATCGACGCGGACTGGATCTGACGTAATGTCAGCAATTTTCTTATCCGTCATTTTAAAATCGCCTGCCGCATGTGCTTTTAACATTGGATCTACAGCGAAACGAAGCATTGGCATCAACATTCCAGCAGCCATAAACCCACCTACTCCAGTGAGTGTGTAGCTTAAAAATTGACGTCTTGTTACAGGATTTTTGCTCATCCTTTTCCCCCCTCTGTCAGTAAGGTAAGTCCATCGGACATTTATGCACATTAATACAAACTAGGACATAATTATGATATATCAATACAACGACAAGGTCAATAATATTGAAAGCTAAACATTGTCAACAATGTGGCAAAATTAGTTAATCATTTCTCCCTTGCCATGCCTGGACGATTTTCTCAATCAGAGTTTTAAGCTGATTTTCCATGACAGTATGCTTATGTTGTTCATCCATATGTTCAAATGGAATAGACGGAATATGAATTAACGTACCCTTACATTCGTCCTGAATAGACTGCCATCTCGGATCTGAAGTTAAATAAAACACATAAGAAAAGCCAGCCTCTTTCGCATGCATTGTCCAACTTTCTAATGCTTCTATATTTTCATTTGGCTCCTTCATGTATGAAAAAGAAGGCAATATAAGGGTCCTTCCTTTAAACTGTCTCTCTAAATGTAACGATAAAAGTTGAATGAATTCACCTTGCTCTGCCGCACGCTTTATTCCGTCTCCGAGAACAACTGGCACTAGCGGAATAACGGCTGTATCAATGTACTCTCTCTCTGTCATGAAAATGTTGATATCCTTCGTGTTCCAATTCAAAGTGTACACCTCTTTATCTAATATGTTCTAAATGGTATTCTATCATTCATTTTAAATAAACGTGTAGAAAATGCTTTTAAAACAAAAGACTTTTTCTAACTTCTATACTAATACCCTCTCCATTAAACATAGTGCAAGATCTTATTGCTAAAAAGAAAAAGTCCTCCCATTTCATTTTGTGGGAGGATTTATGTTTTCCGTAATTCATTTAATTGCTTTGCTAGTTTAGTAAAGGCTCCATGATCTCGTTTTTCAAGCGCTTCATCAATGGCCTTTAATAATTTTCCTTCGTGAAACATTTTAATACTTTCTTCCAATATTTTCTCTGCAACCATTTTATCTTTTTCCGTTAAGTATACTTTATTTTTAACGAATGGATTTTCTTCCAGCACAGCTGCGTATTGATGCGAAAGATTTGAGGCTCTAAAGTTAATTTGTATATATATGTCCTCGTCCCGATTTAGTCTAATATCATGGAATGACTTTTCAGCATCCGTTGTCATAATATTTTCTTTATAAAAACGGAATGGAACTTCTCTCGTACAATGCGTGGACATAATTAGACCTCTCGGACAGCATTGAGCATCTTCTACAAAATGAACCTTTTCCATTAGTTGGTCGTGACTCATTAAATAGTTGAGTATCCAAACTGATTCTCTTCTTTTTAATTGATACCGATTTAAAAACCAGCGAATAAACTCTTTCTTCTCGTTGACAGAAACAGGGGTCGCCATTTTATTTCCCTCCTCTGCAAATTAATAATCAATATTCTTCAAGTCTTTCTAATAAGGAAATCCACTCCTCATTAGCAGGATCTTTCTCAGCTAGCATCTTGAAAATTTCAGCAGCCGCCCTTCCATTCCCTTCTTCCATTAAGAAATATCCATAATCAACTAAAAAATCTTGATTATTTTTTAAATCATTATATGCATGCTCATATTCATTTAATGCCTGCGCGTATTGCTCTGTATGTTGATAACTAACGGCTGCGTCCCAATGAAACTGAGGATCAGCGCCTCCTCCTTCAAAAAACATTTCTGTTATTTCCAAAACGGATTCGTATCTTTCTTGATGAATTAAAAGCCTATTTAAAGAGATGGCAGACTCCGTATATTCAGGATCCAATACAAGCGCTTGCCTAAAAAAATGTTCCGCTTTATTTTCATCCCCTATTTTAAGAGCAAGCTTACCTGCAAAATAATGTAAATCCTTATTAAACTCATCTTCCTTAAGACCGGCTTCAGCGACTTCCAAAGCCTCGTCCAATTTTTCTTCATGCTCTAAACTCCGGGCTAAATATAAATATAATGAATGATAATGTGGGTCTATATCACGCAGTTGTTTAAATGCTCTTATAGCCACCTTGTATTGAGCGGATTGATAAGCAGTTAACCCGTAGGCGAATAACAGATCAATATCCGTTTTATTTTTTAATGATTTCTTATAATATGCTAAGGCATCTTCAAACGCTCCACCTGCACTTAACGCTTCAGCCATTCTACTATTTATGTCTACACCTTCAATTACATTACTTTCTTCCGTAAGTAAAATACTAAAGGATCTCGCAGCCTCCAGAAATCGACCTTGTGTCATATAAAGTTCTCCGAGTGCATAGTCAACAACTGATTCATCTGGTACAATCTCTTTCGCTTTTAGAAGCTTGTTTTCGCTAACCTCAAATAAACCTTGCATCTCGTATAAATCAGCTTCAACGAGTAAGGATGCAGGATAATTGGGATCATCTTTGGAGATTGATTCTAAGTATTGGAGTGCTTCATCATCTTGATCCATTTCAACCAAAAGTTCGGCAAGATTTAATTTCAATTCGCCTTCATCGGGGTAAAAACGGAGTAAAATTTCATATAATTCTTTCGCTTCATCCAAATATCCATACTGTGCCAAACTTGTAGCAAGCATGTACTTTTCATCGTCTGTTCCACTGATCTTAACTTTTTTAAATTGTTTTTCCGCTTTCGAAAGATTTTGTTCTTCGATGTATTTAAGCATAAGTTCCGCGTTGTTCATTACCAAAATCCTTTCTTATATGTCTAGCTCCAGCATACAGCTTCTCGAAGACAATATGATATGTCTGTCTCTATCGCATTACATTAGTACTTCTTAATCTTAGCCTACACTCCTCTTTAAATAAATAATGATGTCTTTTTAATCGTAATTTCATCACCATATCCCGGACGAAAAATTGGATTTTCATTAATACAAACAAATTTTCCTTTTTGAACACATATAGAAGGGCTTTCTTGACCATTAATTGCCTTAAAATCATTCCCACCCTCATATTGTAAAAATAGATTATAACTTAATTCGCCGCCAACTTTCAAAATCCCTTTTTTAGGATACAAACCAATTTTCTTTATTATTTCCAAATTCAAAGGTAGATCTGCTTGCAGTGGTTGTGATAGATGTGGAAGTTTTACACTTTTAAGAATACTGTTCCACTTCCGTAATAGTAGTTTTTGGCGATAAGTTTTGATTGATGAAGGAAAAACTGGAATGAAAATAGGATTGTACGGAAATGATACATCTTTTATCCATCCCCATGGGATACTTTCTAGTTCATTGATACGACTTAATTCTACAAATATAATTGGTATTTTTTGCGATTTACATTTTATAATGAGCGAGGTGTTCAGAATTGCCGCCGGAACCGTTACACCAAGTAAATAATCAATAGGGCTACTAAGAAGGGATTTACGTCTAAGTGTAAGCATTTTATCAAAATCCATCAGTCGAGAAATATAAAAATTAGAAATAATTGTTCCGCAGCCTTTCTTAACGAAACGATTGGAAAAATACACTTTAAATTCTTCGAATGGTAAATCTGGAATATTAGGAGCGAAATAGATAGAAGACGGTGAAATGACAAAAGAGCGGGCATCCATTTTAATTAGAGAATGGTTTAGAGTTTTTGAACCAAAATAACGAATTTCCTGATTCCTGACTAGTATCGATACTTTTGATCTTTGCCCGTCTTCTATTGACAATGCATTTTCAATAATATAATTCATGTTTTCCTACCTTTCTAATCCTTTTAAAACAATCTATGTCAAAAAGGTAGGAATCATGAAATGTTTCTTTAGCTAAACTCTTTTTATTTCTTAAGTTCGGTAGATGAAAGAAAGGTTGTATAAACCTTTTCCAATAGTTCCTTGTCCAGCTCTTTTACGAGAGGTTCACCTACTTTGTCTAATAGAACGAATCTCGGTTGATTAGAGTATGACTTTTTATCCCTAGTCATACTAGTAAAGGCATTATTAAAATCAAATCCGTCTGGAATTTCTAAACTATATCCAAGTTTTTTAATCCACAACTCAAATTCAGTAATATTAAATTCCAAATCTAAAACTTCCTTGCTTAAATACAAAGCATATATCATACCCGTCATAACCGCCTCGCCATGAGATACTTTTCCGTATCCAGCCGAGGATTCTATTACATGTCCTAGAGTATGTCCAAAATTTAAGAATGCGCGAATTCCCGATTCTCTCTCGTCTTGTGAGACGATATTTGCTTTTATTTCAATTCCTCTTTGTAAAAAATAGATGAGGTGTTCATCCTTAATGGAGTGTAAATCGATTACATTCGACATTAAAAATTCGAGTAATGATACGTCCGCAATTAAAGCATGCTTGACAGCTTCTGCAAAGCCAGATCGAATTTCTGATTGTGGTAACGTTTTAAGAAATTCGGTTTGATAAATGACTGCTTCCGGTTGATGGAAGGAACCGATCATATTTTTTCCTAATGGATGATTGATTCCGGTTTTGCCTCCAACCGCACTATCATGAGCTAATATTGTAGTCGGAACTTGGATGAAAGGAATTCCTCTCATATATGTTGCAGCAACGAATCCTGCTAAATCACCAACACTCCCCCCACCCAATGCAATAATGCAAGATTTCCGGTCTAAACCTTTTTCCAGCGCAAACGATAAACTCGCTTCATATATTGCAAATTGTTTTGCCTTTTCTCCGGGAGGGACTACGTATATAAAAGTCTCATACGATTGTGGAATAGCTGATTGCAATTCTTCCAAATGCAGTTTACCAACCGTTTCATCTGTAATAATAAGAAGTTTCGTATAGTGAGTCGATTGCAAATGCAAGCTTAATGAATCTAAAACATTGTTTCCTATGTAAACAGAATAAGATTTTGATGGTGTCTTAATATCGATTTTCACCATTTCTCCCCCTACGATTTGACTTTTCGATAAAAAAATGTATCTTCAACCTCTAAATCATATTGTCCTGGATTAAAAATTTGTTCTGTACTCCCAACGAATAGCACTCCATCATCAGCTAATGAATTGGAGAATTTTTTATACAGATCATCTTTTGCTTCTTCTGTAAAATAGATTAATACATTTCGGCAAATGATTAAATCAAAATCTTTTTGAAAGGGATCCCCTAGCAAATTTAATTTTCGAAAATCAACAGTCTTTTTTATCGTTTCGTCGATCTTAAAAACGCTACCTTCCTTTTTAAAAAATGTTGTTAGCAAGGAAGAAGGAATTTCCGCAAGCGAACGTTCAGAATATATCCCTGCCTTTGCTGCCGCTAATGCTTGGTCATCAATATCAGTCGCCAAAATGGAAATTTGATCAAGTGGCATATATCTCGATAATATCATGGAAATGGTATATGGCTCTTCACCTGTAGATGATGCAGCGCTCCATACTTTCAGTTTCTTCTTTTTCGATAAAAGGCGTGGCAAAATTTTGTTTTCCAATACTTCCCAACGTTTACTATTACGAAAAAATTCCGTTACATTAATTGTCATTTTATCAAGAAAGTCATACATATTTTGTTGATCTGATAATATACCAGCATAAAATTCTTTAAAAGAAGAAAATCCTTTTTTTTGATAAAGAGACGTTAGTCTTCTTTTCATTTGCGCTTCTTTATATAAAGAAAGATCAATCCCTGTTTTTTGTTTTATTTGAACAATAAAATGATGATAATCTTGACCCATAATCCCCCACTACTTTCTCTATGTACTATTATTATTATATCGTATTCTAGTTTAGTAATTAAGATGGAAAAACCACCTAGAAATAGTTCCAGGTGGTCTTATATATGTTAATATATCCAGCTGTTGATTAGCTTAGAATACTCTTCAAGCTCAGCATCTTTAAAAAACAGTGATATTTCTCTCTCAGCACTTTCAGTTGAATCAGATCCGTGTATGATATTTTTTCCGACTGTTAAGCCAAAATCTCCTCGAATCGTTCCTTGTACCGCGTCTTTTGGATTCGTAGAACCCATCATTTGACGCGCTGTATGTATAACATTCTCACCTTGCCATACCATAGCAAAAACTGGTCCAGATGTAATGAATTCAACTAAATCACCAAAAAAAGGACGCTCTTTATGTTCACCATAATGTTGTTCAGCAAGTTCTTTCGAAATCGTCATTAATTTCGCTCCAACAAGCTGGAATCCTTTTTTTTCAAAGCGTGATACGATTTCGCCAATTAATCCTCTTTGTACTCCATCTGGTTTTACCATTAGAAAAGTCTTTTCCATTGTTATCACTCCTGCAATTATCTCGGGAAAAAGTTCGAAATCCCATGAAAATAATAACATTGATTTCCAACGATAGCAAATTGACATCAGGATTGGCACATCAATAATAAACTCACAAGAAAACCGCCATTTTAATATTTTCGTTTTCCGATATAAAATGCGATATCTCGAAGTATTTTTTTTGCTTTAATAGGAGGTAGTTCGTCTAAAACAGTAATCGCTTTTTTTAAATACATCCTGCTTACCGAATATGCCTTTTCTATCGCTCCTGAGTTTTTTATCGCGGAAATAATGTCAACCATCTCTTCGTTTGTAGTATGCTCGTTGACTTTTAATATACTAGGTCTTAACGTTTCATTTTTCATTGCATAAAGGACCGGCAAAGTGATATTTCCTTGCCTTAAATCTTCACCTGCAGGTTTTCCAAGTTCTTTTTCTGAACCGGTAAAATCTAATATGTCATCTATGATTTGATAAGACATTCCAATGAAATAACCGAATTTATATAGTTTTCGGTGGATCTTTTCATCAGCACCAGCCGATACCGCCCCTAATTGGCAGCTTACCGCGATAAGTAAGGCCGTTTTTCGTTTAATCCTTCTAAAATAATCTCTTAAATTTTGATTAAAACGATATTTATCTTTTATCTGATCAATTTCCCCCATACAAACTTCAATAATAGCGTTCGAAAGAATTTGATGAGCCAATGCATTATGAATATTGGTCATATATTCAAGAGAACGTGCCAAAATATAATCTCCTGTATACATGGCAATTCGCTCATCCCATATATAATTAATCGTTGGCTGCCCTCTTCTAAGCTGGGCATCATCAATTACATCATCATGTACTAGGGAAGCCATATGTATGAGTTCTAAAGCAACGGCAGTATTTTTAATTGATTGTATGTTATAGGTGCCAAATTTGGCTGATAGTAGGACAAAAACAGGACGGATTCTTTTTCCCCCTGCTTTTAGCAGCTGAACCGACGCCTTTTGAAGCAGCCCCATCTCAGATTGAATGGCTAATTCCATCTCTTTTTCGATGATGTCGAAGTCAGCTTTTAAGGTCGAACTTAGTAATGTTAGTTTCATTTCATTTCCACCTAGGCATTATTTCTTTTTGTTTCCAATATGGGCTGCTGCAACACCACCGTTAAAAGATTTGTAAATGACATCGACAAATCCGGCTTTCCAGAACATTTGCGCCAATTCTTCTGATCCCGGAAAATCCCGAGCAGATTCTTGTAGCCATGAATATTCTTTGAAACTTTTAGCAAAAAATTTTCCGAATAGCGGCATGATATAGCGGAAATACAAATAATAAATTTGCTTATAAACGGGGAGGGTTGGTTGAGATGTTTCCAAGCATACAGCCATTCCACCTGGTTTTAACACTCTATTCATTTCTTTTAATACTTGCATATAATCCGGAACATTGCGTAATCCAAAACCGATTGTAACGTAATCAAATGAATCGTCCTCAAATGGAAGCTCCATTGCGTTCCCTTGTATTAACTCTATTTGATGCAATTGCTCTTTTTCTTTTTTTTCTTTTGCTACTTGCAGCATATTGGAACTAAAGTCTAACCCTGTCACTTTGCCCTCACTGCCGACAGTTTGCGCAAGGGCAATAGTCCAATCTCCCGTGCCACAGCACAAATCAAGAGCATGTGCCCCCAATGGAACATTCATCTTTTTCATAGTCTCTTTACGCCACTTTATATGTTGTTGAAAGCTGATAATCGAGTTCATTTTATCATAATTATCATGTATTTTTTCAAACACACTATGTACACGTTCCTCTTTTGATTGCATCGTTTTTCAACAACCTCCATTTAAAGAGCCAGCCAACTCATCGATACGCATGTGCACAAATGATGGTAAGAATTTCATGTCCTTCATCATGTCATCTAGCTTTTTCTTTGATTCGTTCAATATATCAAATAATATTTTTTTCTCTTCTTCCAATGATAGCTCTGTGCTGTTTTGTCTATAAAGATTTTTTAATCCATCCATAATAAGCGAGAATTTCCCATTAATTAACCATTTCAGTTCCTTGGCAACCCTTTTAAAAAATAAAAACTCTGTAAAAAAGTTAATATATTTGGAAGGTGTCTGAAAATGAACGCAAAATTGTTCCAAAAGCCCTGACTCAACTTTTTTCACACTATTAAGGTAAGAATTCAAATTTTCACTTGTAAAATGGATGATGTTTATTTTATGTTCGTTAATTGTTTTGATTGCTGAAGCTAAAGCTTTTATCAGTTCAATATTTTGTAATTCAGATAATAAGTTATAGTACATTCCACTATAATAATCTCCAGCCAACACCGTCAGCTGACGAGCCTTCATTGATATATTTGGATTAGACACATTTTCATGTGTTTCTAATGCCAAGTTCGCAAGCATAGTGGCAATGATGTATATTTCACATTCTTCCGCAGACAAGCTGGAATCCCGCAGTGAGTATGCCATGAGATGAATTTGGTCAACATCGAGCTCAGGCGGTTCAATATGTTTATATAAAAAATGATGAGAGCATGTTTGCTGCAACTTTCTTTTTATAGAATCCACTTGCTGTTCAAAATTACAAACCGCCATAACAAAATCCTCGTTTCTATTACTAATAAAAATCATAGAATACATACAAGTTTAATTATAACATATACAATTAACGAATGGCGATTCTGATGGTTTCATTAGGAGCGAGATTTCCTTAATGCTATTTGTTATTTTCACTCTCTACTTCTCCAAATGAAGTTTTAATGTTTGCATTGCCTCTAATTTTGATTGCTGAAGTATGTTCAGTAAATTGGGCAACCATCACTTCGCCGGCATCTAACTTTTCCGCATGATGAAATCTAGTATCTGAACCCCTTGTTAATCCAATAACATTTACTCCATCTTCTAATGCCTTAATGATAATGAAATCTGATTGTCCGCGACCGTTGCTCATTTCTTCACCTCATGAAAAATTTTAATCTTTTATTAAGGAAAGCACTTCTGCTCGTGCTTGACCATCGGTAGCAAGTATTCCTCTAACAGCAGAAGTTACGGTTTTTGAACCTGGTTTTTTTACACCTCTCATGGTCATACACATATGTTCTGCTTCTAATATTACCATTACTCCATGAGGTTCGAGTTTTTTCATCATTACATCAGCTATTGTAGATGTTATTCGTTCTTGTAACTGCGGTCGTGCTGCTACTGTTTCAACAGCTCTTGCAAGTTTACTTAAACCTGCAACCTTTCCATTTTGTGGAATGTATGCAACATGTGCTTTTCCGAAGAAAGGCACTAAATGATGTTCACACATGGAAAAAAACGGGATATCTTTAACAAGAACAAGTTCCTCGTGATCTTCTCCGAATATTGTGTCAAAATACTCTCCGGGATTTTTCCCTAAACCAGAAAAAACTTCTTCATACATTTTGGCGACTCGTTTTGGAGTATCTATTAAACCTTCCCTATTCGGGTCTTCTCCAATCGCCTCTAATATCATTCGAACCGCTTCTTCTATTTGTGAGCGATTTACTTCTATCATTCTTCTTCCTCCTACTAGTTGCAACAAGACATCTTTTGTATTCCCATATTAGCATAATTAACAAAATAAATAAAAAAGAACTGCCGATGTTTTCGGCAGTTCTTTTCGTCACGCTAAAGAATGTATGTAATTATTTCACAGCATCTTTAAGCGCTTTACCTGGTTTGAACGCTGGTACTTTGCTTGCAGCGATCTCGATTTCTTGACCAGTTTGAGGGTTACGTCCTTTACGAGCAGCACGCTCACGCACTTCAAAGTTACCAAAACCGATTAAAGCTACTTTATCACCGTTAGCCAAAGCATTTTGGATGGATTGGAAAACAGCATCAACAGCTTTAGTAGCGTCTTTTTTAGAAAGCTCAGCTGTTTCAGCTACAGAATTGATTAGTTCAGTTTTGTTCATACCATTCACCTCCTCCCAAAATAGAGAGATCTTGTTCCGCAAGTGCTATTACATTTGTGAACAATTTTTAAGATTTCTAAACATAAAAATGTTAGAATCCGGATAAATTACTGGTAAATAAGGGATTTAACAGCAATTCTGTTTAAAAGATTATCATATAAATTTTATGATAGCAAGAATAAAAGGCGTAAAAAATGGAAAAGATGCCGAATATCGTCGTATTCGGCATCTTTTTATTCGATTTGTTAAACTTGTATGGTGATTTACACTCCTACAGCTCCGATAAAATACCTAGCAAAATCAACTATGTTTATCAACAAAGCCTTTTATTAAAGAATTATAGCTATTAATCCACCTGAACCTTCATTAATAATTCTTTCAAGCGTCTCTTTTAATTTATATCTTGCATTTTCAGGCATCATTGCGATTTTTGCTTGTATTCCTTCCCTAACTAATGAGCTTAAGCTTCTACCAAATATATCTGAATTCCAGATTGATAATGGATCATCTTCAAAATCTTGCATGAGATAGCGTACTAGCTCTTCGCTTTGTTTTTCAGTTCCAATAATCGGAGAAAATTCAGATTCGACATCCACTTTTATCATATGAATGGAAGGAGCCATTGCTTTCAGTCTTACGCCGAAACGTGCGCCTTGCCTAATAATTTCTGGCTCATCAAGACTCATATCAGCTAAAGATGGGGCTGCAATTCCGTAGCCTGTTTGCCTGACCATTGCGAGTGCGTCAGCTACTTGATCATATTCCCGTTTAGCATCAGCAAAATCCTGCATCAATTCAAGCAAGTGGTCTTTTCCTCTTACTTCGACCCCAACAACTTCCTTAAGGACATTATCATATAAATCATCTGGAGCAAATAAATCAATTTCCGCAATTCCTTGCCCCATATCCACGCCTGCCAGACCTGCATTTTCAATAAAGTCAAACTCATAAAATTGCTGTACGACTCTATCCACATCTCTTAATCTCTTTATATCTTTAACAGTTTCCTTCACAGCCTCTTGGTAGTTTGTACGGAGCCAGTGATTCTCTTTTAACACCATGACCCAGCTAGGGAGATTTACATTCACCTCTAGCACAGGGAATTCATATAATGCCTCCCGAAGTACATTCATTACATCTGCTTCCCGCATACTCTCAACTGACATCGTAAGTACAGGAATATCGTATTTCGCTTCAAGCTGCTTGCGTAAGTTATCTGTTTCAGCATGATGTGGACGCGAGGAGTTAATGACCATAATAAATGGTTTGCCAACCTCTTTTAATTCTTCTATTACGCGTTCTTCCGCATTTACATAGTCTGAACGTGGTATTTCTCCTATCGTTCCATCCGTAGTAATGACCACGCCAAGCACTGAATGCTCTTGGATAACCTTACGAGTTCCAATTTCTGCAGCTTCATGAAAGGAAATAGGTTCTTCATACCATGGCGTATGAATCATTCTCGGCCCATTTTCATCTTCATATCCCTTCGCACCTGGCACTGTGTAGCCTACACAATCAACAAGCCTTACATTCACTTCAAGTCCTTCATCGACTTGTACTGCAACAGCTTGATTCGGTACAAATTTCGGCTCAGTCGTCATGATCGTTCTTCCTGCCGCGCTTTGAGGTAATTCATCTTGCGCACGAGCTCTATCTGCTTCATTCTTGATGTTCGGTAATACAGCGAGTTCCATAAACTTTTTAATAAATGTGGATTTACCTGTTCGAACAGCTCCAACTACACCCAAATAAATATCTCCGCCTGTTCTTTCAGCAATATCTTTGAAAATATCCACCTTTTCCAAGAGGTTCCCTCCTATCATTGAGTTCAAGGGACAAAACACTCCATAAACGATTGGACAATAGCTGTTTATGATGTTGTCCGATTCTTATATGACCATATTAAGAAGTAAATAAAAAATCCTTCTTCCACATTATATTGAGTGAAAGAAGGATTATTCCTATTTTTCCATGTAAATCGGCTCGTTGTTTTTATCGACAGTATAAGAAAGTGAATAAGCAGGAACAAATAACGAATGTTCTGTAAGAACGCTTGTAATATCCTCACCTTGCTTATAGGTTTTCCCAGTTTCTTTTAATGTCAGGTAAAGGTCACTAATATAATCTACGAAAACTTCGCCATCTATATTAATGACAAGAGGTAAATTATTTTTTGTAAAAGGTGAAATGATATAAGGCTCACTCTTATATCCTAGTCTTTTATAATCCAAACTATAAATATTATTAGAAATTGCCTCTTTAAATGGTGGATAGCCCTGCGTTTTAATTCTCAATTTAACTTCTCTAATCTTTTCGGCAATACGTAAATCAAACACCTTTACCGTCGGGTTCGTTTCTACGTCTATTAAAACATATTGAAATACGCCTCCACTTTCATACGCATTTCCTGGAGGTGCCGCCAGAAATCGAGGAGCTAGTTTTGAAAACTCTATCGGATATTTTATGTATATAGGTGTATCATTTTCACGAGTTTTAATTGGTATGAGTCCATCGTTCAATTCTCTATATTGATCGACAGCTGTCTGAACAGACTTAATCTGATCTTCATAAGGTATTTGATTCTCAACTCTTTTTTCTTGAGGGTACAAACAACCACTTAATAAAAAAGAGGTTAGCAATAATATCGCTATATTCAAATATAATTTCATTAATTACTTCTTCCCTTCAGCATCTTCCAAGATGATAGTGAAATTCAGCTGGTTGGGCCTGTCAAGACAACGAATAGCATTATAAGCCCACCAATAATCATAAATAGCCAAGCTGAGATGGCGGTAACTATTTTTAATATTTTATTATTCAACTTATAACGACTGAGGTATATTGTAAACATCGCCAGAGCCAGCAACAACATCCCTATGATAGAAATCCACATTTTTTGCATTGATGGTGACATATATTTTCCTCCACTACTATAATGACGCATTAAAAATCATTATATCATGTTTTGTCTAATAAAAAGATGTTATTCCTTTACAAAATAGTGATTAAGAACAAATGCGCAAGCGCTTGTTAAGCGACGTATAGGCCCACAGGATGTGGGTCCGTCGACGTTGCCACAGGGACGTGGCGGTATTAGTAGACGTTCCTTTTTTACAGATCTGACGAGATAAGGAAACACGGTAAGCCTCGAAAAGCGGAAGGCGCTTGATTTGGGGCGACAAGTAATGTTCTCCCGACCGGGAAGTTGTTCTTTAACTTCCTTGTCGGGAGGTTAATTGATCTCAAGCCCCTAGCGCCTGTATTTGGACCTTGGCGAACCGATGTTGACTTTATCGTAAGAAGAAACCGAAAGTTTGCTAGGCGCTAGAGCTAGACATTAAATAAAGTATCGCAAAATAATATAAACATATTTTATTCTTTTCTTAAAATAGCAAAAAAAAAAGATGAAGCAATGGATGACCCTTGCTTCAAAGATGACAAACTAATACCCATTCCGCCTGTTTAAGCAATTTACTTCAAAGCATTATATGCACTTAAAAAAAGAACGCATCCTCTTTTGCCTAGAGCTGCTTATAGTTGTTCCATTTGTTCGCTTAATATATCGACAAGATCTTCCATTTCATTCGTCTTTAATCTTGCCATTAATTGTTCACCGGCTTCTTTGGCATTCACGTCATTAAATAATATATGATGAAGAATTTCAGTAATCGGCATTCTGCAATTATATTTATGAGCAAGCTGATACGCTGCCTTAGTTGTTCTTACACCTTCTACTACCATTCCCATGTTGTTTAGAACATCTTCTAATTTTTGGCCTTTGCCAAGCATATTTCCCGCACGCCAATTTCGAGAATGCACACTTGTACACGTTACAATTAAGTCACCAATTCCTGCTAAGCCTGAAAACGTTAATGGATTTGCACCCATTTTTGTCCCTAACCGGGAGATTTCTGCTAACCCTCTTGTGATAAGTGCAGCTTTCGCATTATCACCATAGCCCAAGCCGTCAGAAATACCCGCTGCCAATGCAATGATGTTTTTAAGAGCGCCTCCTATCTCGACCCCAATTAAATCCGGGTTCGTATAGACGCGGAAATTTTGATTCATAAACAAATCTTGTATTTTTTCAGCCGCCTCCATGTTTTTCGATGATACAGCAACTGTTGTAGGGTGTCTCAAGCTTACTTCTTCAGCATGGCTTGGTCCTGAAAGTACAACGATGTCTTTGAGGATTCGTTTTGGGATTTCCTCATCGATCATTTCAGAAATACGCAGCAAACTATCTGGTTCAATCCCTTTGCTTACGTGAACGAAGGTAAGGGGCTGCATTTGAAATTTAATGATTTCCCTTAACGTTTGCCTTATCGCCTTCGTAGGCACAGCCAGGACGACCGTTTCAATCCCATTTAATGCGTCCTCCAGTGATGTGTACGCAGTGATTAGTTCCGGGAGATTAATCCCAGGCAAGTATTTTTGATTCGTATGGTCGTGATTAATTTCGTCTTTTTGCTCTTCATTTCGAGTCCACAATTGAATAGAATGTTCATTATCCGCTAACACGAGAGCTAATGCGGTACCCCAGCTTCCTGCTCCGATAACGGCAACCGTTTCTTTTTCATTATTCAAGTTGATCACCACTTTCATTCCTTCAACTTATTTTCTTTGTCTTGTAATAATATGAATAGGCGTCCCTTCGAAACCAAAAGCTTCCCTGATTCGATTTTGTAAAAATCTTTCATAAGAAAAATGCATGATTTCTGGATCATTTACGAATACAACAAAAGTAGGCGGTTTAATCCCTACTTGTGTGACATAGAAGATTTTTAATTTCCGGCCTTTATCTGAAGGAGTTGGATTCATAGCTATCGCGTCTGCTATCACGTCGTTCAAAACACTCGACTGCACACGCATCTCATGGTTTTCACTTGCCATTTTTATTGCTGGAAACAGATTTGTTAAACGTTTTTTTGTTTTTGCAGAAACAAATACTATCGGTGCATAATCTAAGAATAAAAAATGGGCTCTTATTTTTTCTTCAAATTCCTTCATTGTTTTCTCATCTTTTTCAACTGCATCCCATTTATTTACAACGATGATAACAGCTCTTCCTGCTTCATGAGCATAACCTGCGATTTTTTTGTCCTGTTCTTGTATTCCTTCTTCTCCATTTAATACAACAAGAACGACATCTGAACGATCAATCGCCTTTAGAGCCCTTAACACACTATATTTTTCGGTGTTTTCATAAACTTTCCCCTTTTTCCTCATTCCAGCCGTATCAATAATCGTGTATTTTTGTTCATCAAATTCATAAGTAGAGTCTATTGCATCCCGAGTTGTTCCTGCTATATCGCTGACAATTACTCTTTCCTCACCTAGTAAAGCATTAACGATAGAGGATTTCCCAACATTTGGTCTTCCAATTAAACTAAACTTTATGACATCTTCTTCCTCATTTTCCTCCTTGCTTTCAGGAAAATGATTAACAACCTCATCAAGCAAATCTCCTAGTCCAAGACCATGTGAACCCGAAATCGGAAAAGGTTCATTGAATCCAAGGGCATAGAAATCATAAATATCAGCACGCATTTCGGGATTATCCACTTTATTTACAGCTAAAACGACAGGTTTCTTGGAACGAAACAATATTTTCGCCACTTCTTCATCAGCGGAAGTAACCCCTTCTCTACTATTAACGATAAAAATAATGACATCTGCTTCCTCAATTGCAATTTCTGCTTGTAATCGGATCTCTTCTAAAAATGGAGCATCACCAATTTCAATTCCACCAGTATCGATTATATGAAATTCGTGTGAAAGCCATTCACCTGTACCATAAATCCGATCTCTTGTTACTCCTGGTGTATCTTCAACTATTGATATACGTTCTCCTACAATACGATTAAAAATTGTTGATTTTCCTACGTTAGGACGACCTACGATTGCCACAGTCGGTTTATTCATTTCAAATCCACTCACTTTAAGTTAATCTTAAGTTCTACTGAGAAATCGTACCATATTATTTGAAGAAAAGGTAATGAAAATCATTTAGTGGTACATTTTCTTACTTCCCTTCATTCTCGTAATGGCAGTTATATTAGATATATAATTAATAAATATAATAGAAAAGATCGTAATTGATATAATGTCTAAATATTCTTTCGAACCGATGATATAAGGCATATTCCATTTGCTTAAAAACAACGCAAAAATAATATCTCCTTGTAGTGTACCGAGACATACCAAAAGAATTCTCGTAATAACTGAAGAGGAATATACAAAATAACTAAATATAAATAAAAAAAATGAAATAAGGACAACTCTATCGATGAACATCCATATAGGATCATACATTTCAAATAAAAGAAATCCCGTATATCCTATCATTAATGTAAATACAGTAAATAATAAATGTAGCTGCTTTTTCAACGGAAGTCTCGATGCCAAATAATAACAGATAGCTAACATTAATATGGATGGAACCGTTAAATGAAGAGAATAAGAACTAAATGAAAAATCTTTTATTATGATAAAAATTAAAGAGAACATTGCAATTGGCCATCTGTACATTGATTTTTTATCCATGATAAATGTTGAATATATCCAAGTGACCCAAGCTGTAAGTAAAAATATCATCCCAGCCATATCATCACCTCCGCTATCAGTATAGGGAAGGTGATGAAAATTTAATCATAAAGAAGCAAATAATAAGCTATTGATCATGTTCTATTGATGGAAAAAGGAAACCCCACAGGCGTCAAACTAGTCTGAGTGCGATATATGTCTATAATCTGAAACTAAAAAACCTCCCGAAAGTCGGGAGGTCTTAATTATTTAAACCCTTTTAATTTATCACCAATCATATCACTTAATTGGAATCCTTTAGTTTCTTCCGGTAGTTCGTAATCTTTTACTTGATCATCTTGATCTTCAAGCTCTTTCATGCTTAAAGAAAGTCGTTGATCACCTTCATTTACATCCAACACTTTGACTTTAACAGTTTGACCTTCTTGTAAAACCTCGTGAGGTGTACCGATATGTTTGTGAGAGATTTGGGAAATATGGATAAGTCCTTCTACTCCTGGGTAAACCTCAACAAACGCTCCAAAAGATACTAAACGTTTTACTGTTCCTTCTAATATTGTACCTCGTGGGGCCTTTTCTGCAATATTTGTCCACGGTCCCGGAAGTGTTTCTTTGATCGATAAAGAAATTCTTTCATTATCACGATCTACTGACAGAACTTTAACTTTGACTTTCTCGCCTTCTTTTACAACATCGGATGGCTTATCAATATGTTCATGTGAAAGTTGGGAAATGTGGACGAGACCATCAACACCGCCAATATCTACAAATGCACCAAAATCTGTAAGTCTTTGTATAGTGCCTTCAATAACTTTTCCAGGTTCTAATTTTTCAAGAAGCGCTTGTTTCTCTCGTCCTTTTTCTTCTTCGACTACGATGCGGTGAGAAAGAATTAAACGATTTTTTTCTTTGTCTAACTCGACAATTTTAAAAGATAAGGTTTTTCCTTGATAATCAGAAAAATCCTCCACAAAATGATCCTCTACCATAGATGCTGGAACAAATCCTCGAACACCTAAATCTACTACTAGACCGCCTTTAACAATTTCATTTACCTCTGCATCGAATACTTCATTATTTTGGAAACGCTTTTCAAGTGTTTCCCAAGCATTCTCTGCATCGACTTTACGCTTTGAAAGTACGAGGAGCTCTTCTTCCACTTTAGTAACAATCAAATCTAATGTTTCACCTTCGTGGACCACGTCAGATGCTTTTTCTACATGAAGGCTTGACAGTTCGCTTATTGGAATAATGCCATCAAGTTTGCTCCCTTCCAGATCAACTAAGACCTGCTTTTCTTCAATCTTAGTCACCGTTCCTTTTACTCGGTCTCCTTCAGAGAAACTTTTCACTTCAATATTATTCATATCCTCCGTCATATGTACTCCTCCTATCCTACTTTTCAAAAATGCAAGGTTAGCTTTGATAAATCCTCACATTATTCTAAAAAATCGTCTTGTAATAAACTTCTTATAAATGCTGTATTTTGTCAAGCAATAGCATTTATACTTTCTAACTAATATTATTTTATTCTGTCTAAGACCTATCGACTAGCAAACTTCTTGTCCTTTTCTTTTGCGTAAGTCAACATCAATTCGTCCTATCGGACTCATTGTGTTTCCTTTATCTCAGTCAAAGGCCCTGAAGTTGGTACGTCGATAAGCAAGGCGCTTACGCTTTTCTTCTATGTTCCTCTACTAATTTACTAATCTCTGACATAATAACGTCAGTGGCAGCTTCTGCAGATATTTTATTTTCTCTCATTTCTGTAAAATCGATTGGTCGGCCATATATTACATATAATTTTTTAAACGGCTTATATGGGCCAACTACCGCACAAGGAACTACCAGTGCGTTTGATCTAAGGGCAAAAAATCCTGCACCAGCAAGTCCTTTACCAACTTCTCCAGTAAGATTCCTAGTTCCTTCAGGGAAAAGTCCCACTACTTTCCCCTCTTTTAAATATTTCAAACCAGTTCTTAGTGCCTCTCTATCACTCAATCCACGTTTTACTGGAAATGCATTTATATTTTCCATTAGTTTCTTACTTAAATAATATTTAAATAATTCTGCCTTGGCCATAAAATAAACTGGCCTCGGAGCCGTTATGCCAACAACGGGAGGATCCAAATTATCAATATGGTTCGCACAAAGCAAAACACTTCCTTCTTTCGGAAAATGTTCAGTACCCCTCACTTCAATTCTATAAAATGTTTTAAGGATGGTATTTGCTACTGCCCTTGCAAATGAATAAAAATTCATTTAGCTTCAATCCTTTCCAGCGCCATGTCCAATATTTTTTCAGCTACTTCTTTTATCGATAATGAAGATGTATCAATTTCTATCGCATCTTCCGCTTTTCTTAAGGGTGAAATCTCTCTCTCTGAATCTTGTTTATCACGGAGCATGATTTCTTCTTTTAATGTATCCAAATTTGAAGGAAATCCTTTTTGTAAATTTTCGCGGTGACGTCTCTCTGCTCTTATATCCACGCTTGCAAGTAAAAATATTTTTAACTCAGCATTAGGCATTACTTTTGTACCTATGTCTCGTCCGTCCATTACAACTCCGCCGTCTATACCAAACTTCTGCTGACGTATAACCATTTCTTCACGTACAGCTTTTATGGCAGCAACTTTAGATACTTTATTCGTGACTTCTTCTCCTCGAATTTGGTTTGTTACATCTTTGCCATCTAAAAAAATAAGCTGACCATTGATAGACGGTTTTAATTCAATAATGGTGTGTAATAATAAACGTTCCATTTCCATTTCGTCATTTATATCAACTTCTTCTACAATAGCTTTATACGTTAATGACCTATACATAGCTCCAGTATCTACGTAAATATAGGATAGTTTTTCAGCAATCATTTTTGCAACTGTGCTTTTTCCCGCTGCTGCCGGGCCATCAATAGCTATACTAATTTTCTTCATTTCTTTTTCACCTGCTTCATCTTTTTCAAAATCTATATTACCATATTAAACATTGGGACAAGCCAAATAATAAATAAAAAAATGAAGACATTCATGAGTCCTCATTTTTAAAAACATTTATTTTCGGCTGTTTTTCTATTCCTGCTGTCCCTTCGTATAAAACTAATTTATTCGTATATTTGAGAAATCCCATTCCATGGAAACCTTGAACAACGATTAAGATAATAAGATGAATCAATACGAGTTTTAGTAAAATGCGTTCCATGGTATTCATGTGATCACCCCGTTTTTTCTCATGCTCTCCAGCTCCAGCGCCTATCGACTAGCAAACTTCTTTTCCTCTTCCCTACGATAAGTCAAAGGCCGAAAGAGGTACGTCGACTAAAACCGCCACGTTCCTGTGGCATCGTCGACGGACCCTCATCCTGAGGGCCTGTACGTCGATAAGCAAGGCGCTTCCGCTTTTCCTATCATCGGTAAAAAAAACGAGATCTATACGTAAAGATGGATTAATTTGTTATTCCTCTTTTTCGAAATTCTAGTTGCTTTTCAAAACAAAATCGCATTAGTTGCTGTTGTTCTTTATTATTTACGTTTAAAAATTGAATAGATACGAGTTGACGTTTATTTTTATCAAATGATCGAATGATTCTACAATCGAGGTTTAAATAGACATACTCTCCAGACTGCATCGGCAATACAATACAAATCTTACCTAATGCACCTCTATGTATATTTACATTTTGAGGTAAAATTACGGCACAACCTCCCGCGCTAAAATCATCCGTAATGGTTGGAAATGTCTCCTCTGATTCTAGCAGATGTAATGAAACATCAATTGCAACATCAATTCGTACAAATTCCCTTCTTTGAATTTTCAATAAGTTTTCCTCATCGGGAAAGCTTAGTACAAGCATTGGAATATGATTTTTAACCCGATCGATGATTTTGGTTTTAAATAAATAAGCTCCTGATTCCTCATCAACAAAGGTAGCATACAAATTTGTATCTGTACGTAAAAAAATTGTTTTATTACTCTTTACTCCTAAAGGATAAGAAATATATATTTTGTTTCCATCAAAATCTGCAATTTTTGCTTTATACTTTTCTTCATTTTGATTATCTGTCTCCAAAATAAGATCCATTCCAACCTTTAACATGAATGCCACACCCCGTAGTATTAATAAGCAATTAATACCATTATCTCATGGAAATGGAAAAAAATATAGGCAGAAACGTATAGTTTCTGCCATTTTGAATAGTTATATTGTTTCTTCATATATTGGTTCAGCATTTTTTAGTTTTTCTACCTTTTCCTCAATACCATTTTCAGCATTTATATAAATTCGGTATGTGTCTTGATCCATCGTACCGATAAACTCATAACAAAGAACTTCCTTACCAAGTTCATTTATTATAACTGCGAGGCGATCCTCCATTACTTTTACATTTGTATTTAAATAGCCTTTGGCATCATTGAGTGATAACTTTGGCTTTGAAATTTTCCTATCTTTTCTTCCTTTTAAATAATCATTAGCTGCAAAACCGATAATTTGCCCATTGTCTAGCGCAACCTTCACTTTAATTGATTCAGGATAAATTCTTACTCCGTTTTGATTTGTCACGTAAGTAAATAAACCGATCGTATCATACTGCATGCTTTCAGCAGCGTCAAGCTTTTCAAAGCCATGATTTTTTAAGAAATCACTTGCTTTTACCATAGCATCATTCAAACTTAATTTTTGACTTCCGATATCCCGATGATTAATAAGCCAAATAGGATACCCACCTTTTTTTGTAATATCTAAACTTGCACCGTCCCCTTTTCCATCATCAAGGTTCACACTGTAAAAATCGAACGGAGATCCTTTTCCGTTTTCAACAACTCTTGATTCGTTTACAGACTTAATTCCTGAATACTTTTTAGCAAGAGCAATCGCTTCATCTTTTGAAATGGTGTTTCCTTTTAAATGATCATAATTTTGCTCCTTTTTTTGGAAAGCTACAACGGTAGGGTCTTGCAGATTTTCTTCGTCAAATCCTTTCGCTCTCATATCTACTGTTTTAAACCCATCTATGATTGTATTATCTGCATTTTCCTTTCCAGTAGCGAGAGCCATTTCAACGTCCATCCAGCGCAAATTATTTTTCAACACTAAATGTTGGACTTTTCGCAGTTCATTGCGAATCTCATCACTTTGACTATACATTTTCTTTAATAGCGTGTATTCATTATTTGAAAGCGGTTCTTTGTCTAAGTCTCTTACTGCGGTTCTATAACTGAAATTACCGATATTTGTTAAAAAGTCTTCCGTTTTATTAAATGGCATTAATGTAAGAGGGAGCTGCCCTACCTGGCCACGTGCATCAGAAGTTATTCTCCAAACATCAGCAAGCGCTGGTGATAGAGATTTTTTTGAGTTCATTGCTAATGCAGTACCAATTTTCTCATGAAGAACATCCATCTGATAAGATAGGTCATGAAAGGCCCTTTGATAATTATTTTCCGTGTTTATTAATATTGCATTTTTCTCTTGATGTTCCTGATATCCCCAATAGGTGGTGCCAGCGATTCCTATAATTAGAACTACGATCAATATATTCCTTATCATAAAGAGTCACCTCCTATATTAATTACAAAATATATGTTCTCCGATTTGTTTGATTTGTGGTCTTGTCCATATCCAGGCGCTTGTCGCTGTGTTGGGATTAAAGTAATACAATGCACCAGTCGATGGATCCCAACCGTTTATCGCATCAAGAACAGCCCGTTTAGAAGTTTCATTTGGAGTTAAATATATTTGACCATCTGAAACAGCAGTAAAGGCACCCGGCTCAAAGATTACTCCAGCTACTGTATTCGGAAATGTGGAGCTATTCACACGGTTTAAAATGACAGCAGCTACTGCAACCTGGCCTTCATATGGTTCCCCTCTTGCTTCTCCGTGGACTGCATTTGCCATTAAATTAATATCATTTTGAGAAAACCCTGTAGGAGTGTTAGCGGCTGTAGGCTTTGGTGCTTTAGTTGGCGCTTTAGTTGTAGTTGTTTTTTTTCCGGGTCCTGTTTGTTTTCCTAAATTAGTTCCTCCATAATGGGAAAATGATTTCCCTTTATTAATTTGTTCCTTTACAAATTGTTTATTATATTGGGTAGCCTTTACTAATTTTGCTTTTGTCCCAGGACCTGCCAGGCCATCTACTTTCATCCCAAATTCATATTGAAAATTCCTTAATGCCCAATAAGTACCCCATCCAAAAACTCCATCAATTTTCCCGTTATAGAATCCAATATATTGGAGCCTCGATTGAAGCTCAATCACATCCTCCCCAACGGCACCTCTTTGAATCACTTGATTCGTAAAGGCGCTTGATTGATTTACATTTGTGGTTGATATCATTAATGTACATAAAAATAAAAGGAAAATAAGTCTTACCATTTTGTAATATCTCATTTTCATTTCCTCCAACAATAAATTTCATAGGATTAGTTTCCGAAAATAGGAGGTTTTTATGCACAAAATTCTTTTTGATAAGAAAAGTGTAACCGCCTTGTTTATCGACGTACAAACTACAAGGATTATTAACTTAGATATAGGGAACAAAGGATAAGAAGTTTGCTAGTCGATAGGTAATGAAGCTAGAAGGTAGAAGCATATGTTCAATAATGTTGCCTTATCTTTCAAAGAAATTATTTTTTCAATACCTATGAGAGCGATGCAAAAAAAAAAAAGAAAAAAATACTGTAATCATTTTCAGATTACAGCGCTTTTGTCTTTTTTGTTTTCGTAATGATATTTTTTTGTAAGCACGTGGGCGTGCTTCACTTTTCTTAATCCGAAAAACCAAAGCATTAGCATAAAAGGAAGAATATAATATAGCCATTGTTTCCCTGACACCAGAATATAGTCATACAAACCGTGTAAAACAAATGGCACAAAAAAAGAGGCAAATAACCATTGTTTGCTTTTCCCGTTAATATGAAATTTCGCTTTTCCTAAATAATAACCCATAAAGACGCCGAACAAAGCGTGGCTTGAAACAGGAAACAAGGCACGCCCAAAGGCATATTCAATCCCATTTGCAATTAAATATAATATATTTTCCACTGTGGCAAATCCAAGTGATAAGCTTGCCGCATAAACAATTCCATCATAAGGCTCATTAAAGTCTGCATGTTCATAAACCGCAAAGAAAATAATAAACCACTTAAAAAACTCTTCCAGCAAAGAGGCGGAAATAAAAGATTGTAAAAAAACGTTCCCAACTACCCCTTCTTTTGCGAGGACATACTGAAGAAACATGATGGGAAAAGTTAAAAAGGCACCAAATAAAAAAACCTTAAATACATTTAGTACCGGTTCTTGCTCGTATTGATCGCGCAAATAAAAATAGCTGATAAGAGCTAATCCCGGAGCAATACCAGCAGATAAAACGCCTAGCATAATATAGTCCTCTTTTCTTATTCTTTCCTTAATGGTAACACGGAAATAATAATAATTAAATGATAATTAATAGTAAAAACATCCCTTCAATTGAAGGCATATAAATTGTTTCGTTTTTCAAATGATTAAATAACAGCATCAAAAAAGACGACCTGAGTATCCATTTTTTTATTTCTCAAGTCGTCTTTTTAGAAGTAATTACTATTATTAACACTGTTTATTGGAGCGGAAGGCATGCAGACTCCAACGGGACTACAGGGCTTTGGAGACCCAAGAGATTAGAAAAGCGAAGCGCCTATAGCGCAAATCAACAATCATGTTTAATATTATCTTTCATTTTTAGAGGACTTTTTCTGTGCCCTTCTACAGTTAGAAAATGTTCATACCTATTTAGATTGAATAGATTTTGCAATAAGGCTGCCATGATGGCGTCCATTTTCAATAAAGATTTCATTTGCATCATTTCCAGCTGCAATGACTCCAGCAATATATAAGTTTTCTATATTCGTTTCCATTGATTCTATGTCGAGCAATGGTTTCCCAGTATCAGGTTCAATCTCAACACCCATTTTTCGGATAAAATCGTGGTCTGGATGATAGCCCGTCATGGCAAATACAAAATCATTTTTTATTTCTTGTTTTACGAAATCAACTTCATATATTACAGAATCTGGCTTAATTTCCACAGCATTCGCATTAAAAATCATATTGATCTCATTGCTTCTGACTAATGCCTGAAATTCAGGGATAATCCATGGTTTTACACTTGAAGAATAATCATTACCTCTATATAAACAAGTTACATTTGCCCCTGCTTTGTGTAATTCCAAAGCTGCGTCTACAGCTGAATTTTTTCCACCGATAACGACTACATCTGTATCAAAATATGGATGACCTTCTTTAAAATAATGTAAAACCTTGCTCAGGTTTTCACCGGGAATTCCCATATAGTTAGGATGATCATAATATCCCGTTGCAATGATGACATATGCTGCTTCATAGTCGCGTACACTTGTATTTATTTTAAAAATATTATTTTCCTTCACGACACTTTTAACAGTTTCAAATCTATTAATTCTTAAATCCTTAATCTTTACAACTTCCCTGTAATATGTAAGAGCCTGATTTCTTTTTGGCTTCCTCTCAACCGTAATAAATGGAACATTTCCAATAGATAACTTTTCACTTGAACTGAAAAATGTTTGATGAGTTGGATAATGATATAGTGCGTTCACAATATTCCCTTTTTCAATAATCAAAGGGTTCATACCAATCTCTTTCAATGCAATGGCCGCAGCTAATCCACAAGGCCCTCCCCCGACAATAATACAATCTTCACGTTGCATATGACGACTCTCCTTCTACAAATCAATGACGCTCTTGGCTATATTGCGCTTAAATTATGTAACGAATAAAAAATCTCCCATCTATCATGATAGGAGATTTCTATATATGGTGCAAAGATTATGAATCAAAAGTAATGATGCAATGTTTGCAACGCAGTATCCTTTATAATGATTCTTCCATAATCCTCCAAAAATTCAATTGGCATGTTTGCCAGATCCCCAAATTCCTCACAAATAGCATAAAGAGTGTCATGTCTAATTCCTTCTTTTATAATTGACAAATAGTATTTAGATTTAAAGGAAAATAAAGAGCTTTGCAGCGACTTACCGTTTCGCTGTGAAAGACTTTTTGCCAATAAAATGCAATATTCAATATCATCAAACGCTACGACAATCATATGGCCATCAACAATATGATGCTTTTTTTTGCTATCAGTTGACGTATCCTTCATGTCTTCTTCATCCAATGTTAATATCAATACTAACTCTTTTGATGTCAAAGAATATATATCAATAGATACGGCCCCGTATGTGTCAAGTTCATACATACGGCTCGCCTCATCAAGCATTTCATCAAATAAGGAATCCCAAATAAATGTATCTTTAACCATTTCCTCTTGTAGGAATCCTTTGCATGATAACTCTTCGAATGAAATGGAATACTTTATTTGATTTGTTGATATGCGCTCTAGCTTCATGAAACCGCCCCCTGAATGTTGCTCTTATCCCATTGTATGAAAGAGGTAGTGGATGGTTCATGATAATGGTTATACAAAATATCCACTTTTAATCGAAATCAAATGAGTTTCCGCTTTAGCCCCAAGTCTAAGTGGGACTAAGGTTGTTCCATATCCATTGCTAATAAGAAGTGTTGTTTCTTTCACCTTCCTAATTCCACCTTTGCTGTATGGCCCAATTCCAAATATGCGAATTTGGCCACCATGGGTATGCCCGCTTAACACAAACGCAATGTTTTGGATATTTGGAACCATATGCATAGTATCAGGGTTATGGCAAATTAAAATTTTAAAAGAACTTTCTTCTACTTGATCCATAAAAAGGTCAAGTGCAGGTAATTCTTGTGAAAAGTCGTCTAAACCAATTAAAGCAATTTTTTTACCATTTCTATTTATATAATAAACAGCATTTAATAGCTCGTTCACTCCTATTGAGTGAAAAGCCTCTCTTAAATGACCTTGGTCAATTTCATAATCATTGTTTCCCCATACAAAAAAAACCGGAGCAATCCTTTTAAGTTTTTTTAAATTTTCGGTTACCCGTGAAATAGGAACTCCCTTTTCCGTCAAGTCACCACCGATAATGACGATATCGGTTTTTCCTTTAATTTGTTCTAAAATACGATCACTTATCTCACGTCTATGGATATCGGAAATAAAAAAAATATGGAATTCACCTATTTCCTTAGGGAAGTTTGGAAATTGTAATGTTTCCATTTTAACCTCATCTGTAAATGCTTCACGATACATATAAATGAGAAGCATTAACGCCAATAAAACAAAAACGATCATAAAAAGTTCCATAACATCACCTTATTTTTTTCCATAGAATATAAAAATTATATCATGAACCCCATTTTAATATCTTTATTCTATTCTGACGGTTTCGAATTAAGACGAGCATTAACTCATACAATGAAATGATGACAGTTTAGGGAGGTATTGTATGCCAAGCTTTTATAAATCTTACATGCCCTATATAAGTCCATTTGACCCTTGCCCCCCAATGACCGTAAAAACTTTTTCAACACCGCCTAATTTATACATGGGTTTCCAACCGCCAAATTTACCACAATTTACTCCAAAGGAAGCGTTAAAAAAAGGGACACTGTGGAAAGCTTTTTATGATCCTTATTTTAGTCCATATGAAAGGGCGCTGGAGGAGGCAGAAACATGAAACAGTTGCCTCAAAAATATTATGAACTATTGGAAGAATTACAAGCCGTGGACTTCGTTATTCTTGAATTGGCACTCTATTTGGACACACACCCAAACGACCATGACGCAATCCAACAGTATAATGCTTATGTCCAAATGAGAAAAACATTGAAAAAGCAATTTGAACAAGAATTTGGCTCGTTAACAAGCTTTGGGAGTAGCTATTCAAAATATCCATGGGATTGGGAAGAAGCTCCGTGGCCATGGCAAGTATAGTAAGTATTGGTTGGAGCTCCTTCAAATCAACGGTAGGAGGGTGTAGTCTACATGTGGGTGTACGAGAAAAAATTGCAATACCCAGTAAGAGTCAGCCAATGTAACCCGATGCTAGCAAAATTTTTAATTGAGCAATATGGCGGAGCAGACGGAGAACTTGCGGCAGCCCTCCGTTATTTAAATCAACGGTATTCCATTCCTGATAAAGTGATAGGATTATTGACTGATATTGGAACCGAAGAGTTTGCACATCTTGAAATGATTGCCACAATGGTTTATAAACTAACAAAAGATGCCACACCCGAACAGATGAAAGAAGCTGGATTAGGTGCCCATTATGCGAATCATGAAAAAGCACTCTATTACGAAAATGCAGGTGGCTCTCCATTTACTGTCACTTATATTCAAGCTAAAGGAGACCCTATTGCTGATTTATATGAAGATATTGCTGCAGAAGAAAAAGCAAGGGCAACATATCAATGGATTATTAATATGAGTGACGATCCTGATTTAAATGATGGTCTTCGTTTTTTAAGAGAAAGAGAAATTATCCATTCACAAAGGTTTAGAGAAGCAGTGGAAATATTGAAAGAGGAAAGAGACCAAAAGAAAATATTTTGATTATTGGACTTGAGCAAACACCTTTCTATTTATGTATTTTTTAGAAATCTTTATTTAAGTCATTTGATTAAATGATATATATCTGATCCGTTCAGGTTTTGGTATAATACTTAATCAAATAAATATTGAAAAACACCGTCTGAGAAATGCTCCATACGGTGTTTTATGTTCTTCTGTAATATAGCAAAAGCAGTTTTTCAACATCTTTATTCCGCAATCTAATACAACCACTGCTTACTTTTTGTCCAATAATCTTGATTTATTCGTACCATGGATTCCATACATGCCCCAAGGGACATATAATCCTAACCATCTCGTTCCAAATCAACCACCCCATGATGTTGCTTTGTAGATTACTTGGAACACCAATACAAGTAGGAGATACTTCTTCTCTGATTTTTACACAAAAAAAGCAAAGTTCCAAAATCGAATCATTTGCTCTCGTGATACAGATTAATATCGTATTTTTTCTTCATTTGCTCGAATACCATATGACGTTGAATCCATTTATCACCTTTCCATAAGTTTTTGCTTTTTTCAATGATTTCACATCTTAAAGCGTGATACTCCTTCTCGGACTTCTCTTTTTTTTCAAAAATGACTTTAACGGAGCCAAATAAAGCAAAGGCTATAAAGAAGAGTGTTAATAAATGATTTTTCCTTACAAATAAAGAAAACATATCAAGCATATTAGAACTACTTGTTTGAATCGATATTTTATAAAAAAAGGTAAAAACAAAAAATCCAAAAACAAAGGCAGTCGTGAGCAAGAGAAAATGAATATATTTATATCGATTGTATTTCATTCTTTTGTCAATTAAGTTTTGCAGCATTTGTTTAGTCGTCTGATCGGTATGTTCACCTAAATCTACTAAAAATTGTTCCATCTTTTCACCTTCCGACATCTAGTCCATATTAGATAATATGAACTAGATAATCGGAGTATGACCTTAAGGGAGTGGTATTTTTAATGATTGACCTACTTTGATTTCGTTCCCTGTAATTCCATTAGCCTCTTTTATTTTTTCAATCCCACTTTGGTTTTTATAGTAGTTCATTGAAATTCTAAAAAGTGTTTCCCCTTTTTTAACAGTATGGTAAACGACTTTTCCTTCTTCTTGTTGCGCCGGTGATTCTTCAATCTTCTCTTCTTGTTCTACTTGTTCTACTTGTTCTTCTTGATCCTTATTGTTATTGGGCTGAGTTTCTGTTTGTTTTGGCTCCTCAGTTTTCTTTTCTGCCTCTTTTTGCTCTTTGTTTACTTTTTCAGATTCCTGATCCCTTGTCTTTTCCTCATCTTCTTTTTCATCATCTACTACTTCAACAGGAGTATTCGAGGAGTCTTTATTGTCGATAGAAGTTTCGATACTATTATCTTCAACAAAGGAAATTTCTTCACCAACTCCGTTTTCAGAAGAAGCAGGCGCTTTTTCTTTATTAAATAAATAAATGGCGTATGCTCCAGGAAGTGCTAGAAGAATGACTAATAAAACAAGCGGAATTGTAATGTTAAATTTCTTTTTTGTGGGCTGTTCATCATCTCCACTGTTTTTACTTTTTCTTTTTCGATTTTTATGACCGTGAACCTCCGTCCTAGATGGAAGCTTTCTTAGCAACTCGTCTAAATCCCGCTGCTTTTCTTTTTCATAATTAGACATATTTTGTTCCCTTCTTTAATCAATATAGGTGGAACTGCGACTTATTTTTATTCCTAACAAAAAGTCAATTGTAAAATGCATGAGTATTACCGGGAAAATTTGTTGACCAGACCATTCATATACAAGGCCAATCCAAAGGCTTAATAAACAAACATTCAGTAATAAGTACCAATTCGCTAAATATCGAATATGGACGAGTGCAAATATGATACTAGCAACCCAAAAACCAAAATTTGTTTGGATTACTCCACGAAAAAGCCATTCTTCCGCAAATGCGATTATTAATGAAAGTAACCCAATTTTCCAAATAGGCATATTAGAAAAAAGCTTTTCATTTATACCACCATCATCATAATATTCGGGTGGAACTTTTTTCATTAATAACAAATCAAGTCCAACAATTGCTAGACCGCTGCAAACTCCGAAAATAACCCAAATGTTATCCCATTGAAATAAATGTAAAAAAGCCGGTATATCCGAAAAAAATATCCAACTGCAAATAATAGACAATAATATGATAAACAATTGAGTCAAAAGTAAATGAAAAACAAGTTGCTTCCCTGTTAAATTTTTTGCGATTTCTGCCTGCCTATTTTTTTTCATTGTAATCCGCTTTCTAAAAGCAATAATTGTTGTAGTCTTTTTTCCCAAGAAGAATCGACCGTGTTATGATCGACTTTCTTTTTTTCTTGAAAATCGTCAAGGTTGATTTTACATATATCACAGCATTTCACTGGAGAATCTAGTAGAATCTCATTAAAATAAGTCATGACACGCTTTCTTCTACAACCGTTGGAATGTACCCACTTCATCAGCTGTTGAAGTTTATTTATTTTAATTGAATATCTTTCTTGCTTTATGGCTTTAACTTGATCTACATTCATATTGGATGAATGATAAGACTGTAAGAACCGGAACTGAGTTTCGGTCAAATTAAGTTCTTCTTGGATTTGTTCATAATTCCCAGTAGGCAAAGCATAAAATGAATCAATTTGCGAATTAGTTGGGAGCTCATTTTCAATTAGTTGAATCTGCAATGCTTCGTCTCCACTACAATACAACATGATTGCAATGCTTTGTTCAGAATCCCTTCCAGCTCTTCCTATTTCCTGTAAATACGATTCTATTTGTCCAGGTACATGATAATGAATAATAAAGCGAATATTATTCTTATTAATTCCCATTCCAAATGCACTTGTTGCACAAATAATATTCATTTGGCCGTATAGAAACTGCTGTTGAATTAAAATCCGTTGTTCTTGCTCCATACCTCCATGATATGCTGCCGTATCATGAAAACCATTTTGACGTAAAAAATCGGCTGTTTCCTCAGCGAGACGTTTACTGGAAAAGTAAATCACCCCTGGCTTCTTTAAAAAACTAATTAATTCAACCAATCTTTGTTTTTTCTCTAAGTGATTTTCTAATTTCTCAACAACTAAACTAATATTCGGCCTATCAACAGAATAAATAAATTCCTTTGGTTTATATAAATGCAAGTATTGTTTAATATCATTACGTACTTCTTTTGTTGCGGTTGCCGTTAATGCTAGAACAGGAGCATCCCCCAACTTATATCTAATGGTTCCAAGATTTAAATAATCCGGACGAAAATCATGTCCCCATTGTGAAATACAGTGCGCCTCATCAATTACGAATAAAGATATATTAATTGTTTGAAGCTTTTCTATAATATATTCTGAACCTAGCATTTCAGGTGAAATATAAATGAATCGGTAAAGAGAAAGATTTTGTAAAACTCTATTTTTCTCTTTTATGCTTAAAAAAGAATTTAGTGCAACTGCTCTCTTTTCCCCTATCATTCTAAGTTGTTCAACTTGATCCTGCATCAATGATATTAAAGGAGAAACGATTAGAACTGCTCCTTTTAATACATACCCTGGCAACTGATAGCAAAGGGATTTTCCTGTTCCGGTCGGAAGCATTGCTAATACATCGGACTGATTTAAAACGGCATCGATAATCTCTTCTTGCCCATTTCTAAACGATGTAAATCCAAATATCTTTTTTAATGCCTCATTTTTCTTCACATCTTTTCACCTGCCTTCGCGAGTACTAGGCGAATTTGAAAATAGGAGCTATCCTTCACTTTTTCTCTAATTGGTTTTAGCTTTTTTTGACCAAGTTCTTTTGCTGTTTCCAATATTGCCACTGCCTGCTTACGTTCAACAAAAGGCTCAATGGAAAATTGTGAATCCATTAATGCAATTTCGATAATATGATCTTCTACTGTACCTTCTTTAATATTTCTCATTTTAGCAATTTGCGGAATTGTATACTCTTGTTGAAGTAAGTTGTATGTACGGATTGTTGAATTTGTAAGCGGCAAGTGTCTATAAATATCTGACGTTAACGTAAATAAGATAGGAAAATGACTTTTTTCTTTAATGACCGTTTGAATCATAAAATGCAACCCATTTAAAAAACGGAAATATGATTCTATTTCTTCTAAACCAAAAAATTCGGATACTTGTTTTTGGGTTAAACCGATCATTTCAAAACCGCTAAGTCTGGAAACAATATAATAAGGATCTTCCGGAAAGTCCGTAGAAAACATTTTGTATAACTCGGCGTATAGTTCTTTAGAAATATGCGCACGATTACCACGATATGTTCCAATAAATTTTCTTATCCATGCAAAGACTTCTTCATCTCGCTGAATAGGAAAATAACGATTTACGGAATGATTTATATGGGATAATGCTTGTACAAGTAATGTAAACCTCTTCCAAAATTGAATCGACGTATCTTGAAATTTCCACCCGTGAATATAGTCAAATTTTTCACGCTCATCAAAGTAAAGAGAATACGCTTTTTTCCCTTCTATGGTTACTATACACTTTGATGTATCTTCTTGGAGATTTATATATGATTTCTTGTAAAGCTCTTTAATATAGCTGTCAAACTGCTGTCTTTTTAATCCGGGCAACGTTTTAAATAGATGGGATAAACGATATAAATGAGCATCCTGTATTGTCTGAGAGGATTTCTTTCCTGCAAGTAAATGATACACAGAGTAAACCGTTCGTTCAGCATTTATCAGGTCCAAACATCTTAATATCAAAGCATGCAAAAAAGTCATAATAACGCTTCTCCTAAAAACTTTTTAGTCTCTATATTTTACCATGTAATCGATATTTCGACTATGTTTACGGCTATTTGATTTAATTCGACATACCGTACTTGTGCTATTCCCTTCATATTTGTTGAAAAGTCATCTTAGGAGACTTAAAATAAGATGTGGTAAAGCTTATATGATAAGTGTTGTTATTGATTGTAGATGAGGATTAGGAGGTTCAACTCGTGCCAAAATATACGATTGTCGATAAAGATACTTGTATAGCATGTGGAGCTTGCGGAGCATCAGCGCCTGATATATATGATTATGATGATGAGGGTCTTGCATATGTTGTTCTTGATAATAATCAAGGAACAGCAGAAGTTCCAGAAATTTTAGAGGATGATTTAATGGATGCATTCGAAGGTTGCCCAACTGATTCCATTAAAGTAGCAGATGCCTCATTCGATGGCGATCCGCTAAAGTATGAATAAAAGGAGATGCTAAAATAGCATCTCCTTTTGTTTTACACATTTTTTACTGTCATATTCTTATTTAATCTACTACCTAGACGGCTGTAAAGTAGAAGAAATACAATTGTGATTATAATTCCCTTTACTACATTGAAAGGAAGTATAGATGCAACAACCATTTTACGAAGTGCCTCATTGCTCATTGGATCCCAGCCAAGCAATACAATATAAGCTGGCAATAGAACAAAATAATTTAGAATGCTCATAAAAATCGCCATAAACAGTGTGCCCACAATAAGGGAAATCAACAATCCCCATTTCGCTTTTACGACTTTAAAAACATAGTACGTAGGCAAGACGAACAATATTCCAGCTAGAAAATTGGCCATATGTCCAATCGGAATTCCCGTTGCACTGCTTGAAATGAAATAATCCAAGATGTTCTTAAATAATTCCACAAGAATAGCGGCAATCGGTCCAAACATTAGCGCAGCGATTATTGCAGGGATATCGCTAAAATCTACTGTTAAGTATGGTGGAAATGGTGGTATCGGAAATTTGATCAGCATTAAAATAAATGATAAACTGCTGAGCATTCCAATCGTTACAAATGATTTGACACTTAACTTTTTCATAATCCTCTCTCCTTAGAGATTCATCCCTAGTTGAAGAAAGGAGCCTATGTATGCACCAATGAAAAACCCTCAAAGAAAATATCTTTGAGGGAGATCGATCAGGCATGCTTTAATAAGCGTCCAAAACCTGCATTTTTGAACACAAGGCATCCTTCATCTTCTCCCATCCAGACTATACTGTCGGCTTTGGAATCACACCAAAATCCTGCCTCATTAAAGGCTCGCGGGCTTGTAGGCAATGCCTCATTACCGCCGGTGGGGAATTTCGCCCCGCCCCGAAGATGAATCATATTTTATTATTATCATTTGTAATTATACACTATTTTCTTTTGTATGTGAAGATAGATACAAGCTTTTAATTATCGCTTTATTAGATTAGGTGCAATTGGTACCGTTATTGGTTGATCAAATTGAAAACTTTCCCAATGCGACGGTTCGATATTTTCAAATTGGACTTCCGTTTTTCCGAATTCTTTTGCCGTCAATAAAATTCCTTCAATGAGCTGCATATTTTTGAGCTGGTCGCCTTGATCCAATTCAATTCGTTTATCAAATTTTATGGTTACATCTGACGTATCTTCTTTTACAACTTCTGCAGAAACGGCATTAGGAATGACGGATTTATAATCGCTGTTAGGCTTTGTTTTCATGTCTTTTAAAGCATCTGCAAGACTGTCTGAAGGAAGATCAGCCGGGACTAGATACTGTGAGTCTTGAGTAACTGAATATAGGAAATACGCTTTTCTCAAGTTTTTTTCAATATGAACGTCTGGAACGACTCCAAAATGAGAAAGTTCAACAGGCTCATCATTTTCATTTACAAATTTAACAACTTCAATATTGTGAGGCCGCAGTAAATATTGAATCATATACTCTAATTGTTGCTCATTTGTTTCAAAAAACGGACGATTTTCAGGAATTATGGTGACTTTGGCTTCACGTGATTCTACATTAAGTTTCATTGCATCCAATAATGGTGAAACATCTCGGAAACCGTAAGCTGTAGCATTCAGCGATTCTGCCTCTTTCTTGCTTTGAATTAACCAATCTTCATTTGGACTTTCTTGTACTAATAATGTAATAGGTATAGCAATAGCATCTTTAGTAACTACACCAAAAGTATACACTTCATTTCCTAATGTTTCTTCTTCATAAACAGCTGTTTTCAGAGTAGACTTAACATCCATTGCTTTTTCCGTATACATTGTAATTTTTTCATCTTCTTGATTCATATCTTTATCTAATTTCCTTGATTCAGCAGCCTGATTCATCATACCGCCTGAATCGGCAGACTCTTTTACTTTTGATTGAGAGCTAAGATAATCAATCGGCGATGTTTGAAAAATGAACGGAAAGACGAGTAAGAAAATTAAAAGACCAGCAACACTTGTCAAGACAGGAACAAAAATAGGTCTCTTTTGTTTTTTATTCATGCCAAGTTTTATATTTCGATATATTTCATCCATTGAGCGTTTATCTTCTACGGTTGGCAGCTTTTTTAATAATTGTATAACATCATCATTTTCGCGATCAGATTGACGCATGATGATCGTCCTCCTTTCTACGTTCATTTTCCATTTTTTCCTTTATTGATTTTAATGCTCTATGTTGAGTCGTTTTTACTTTGCTTTCACTCCAATTTAAAGCCTCGGCTGTTTCTGCAATCGATAAGCCATTTAAAAAACGCATAATCAATACGATGCGATGATTTGTCGCACACGTATCTAGACATTCCTTTAAAATCTTTACTTCCTCATTTTGAATAACTGTATCTTCAGGAAGTGTTTTTGAATCTTTAATTTCTCTACGCTCCCAATCGAATTTATCAAATAAACGATCCTTCCAGCCCCTTTGCTTTCGAAAGTGATCAATGGCTACATTTTTGGCAATGGAAAAAAGCCAAGTTTTCTCAGAGCTTTTCCCTTCAAACTTGTCGTACGATTTTAATACACGGATATATACTTCCTGTACTAAATCTTCAGCTTCTACTCGATTTTTCACCATATAATAAAGAAATTGAAAAAGATCTTGATGATATTTCGTATATAAGTCGTGAAACACGGAGTTCATACCTTGCCCTCCCCGTTAATGAATTAGTCGTTATTTAAAGAAAATAGTTACACACTAAAATATTACAAATATATTAAAATTGTTTTTTAAACAACTTAATTTTCCCATAAAAAAACGGATTGAACAACCTTGTATAGATTATCCAATCCGTTTTGTCTGTTTCTCATGAAACAAGATTTTGTTGCAACTTTCTACATATTCATCTAAATTTCTGGAATAAAGAAAGTAAAGGTTGTTCCATTTCCTAACTTACTCTGGACGGATATGTGTCCACTATGTGCATCAATAATGTTTTTCGCAATCGCTAATCCTAAACCAGTTCCTGCCCTTCCTCTTGTCCGTGCTTTATCTGCTTTGTAAAATCGTTCAAAAACAAAAGGAAGATCTTCTTCTGGAATGCCGGATCCATTATCTTGGACTGAAATGGTGATTCCTTTTGCATTTCTTGTTTGAGTAATTAATATTGAGCCATCTTCTTGTGTATGTCGAATCGCATTGTCGATTAAGTTCGTTAATACTTGTTCAATTCTATCTGGATCCATATGGAACGACTCTCCATATGAATCAATTTTACTATGGAGATCTACCTTATTTTCTTTGGCAACCCCACCAAATTTATTCATGATGCGATGAATGAATCTTTCAATATCGACATCTTCATAATTAAGTGCGATATGTCCTGCTTCCATTCTTGCCAAATCCAACAGTTCATTGACAAGTCGACCAATACGAAGTGATTCGTCATAAATAATTTTTGCCAATTCTTTCTTCTCTTCCTCAGATTCAGCCACATCATCAATAATGGCTTCACTATAACCTTGAAGCATCGATATCGGTGTTCTTAGCTCATGCGATACGTTTGCAACGAAATCGATTCGCAGTTTATCAAGTCGTCTTTCTTCCGTCATATCGCGAATGACGGCAACCGCTCCTCTGACACTTTCCTGATTTTGTGTGTATAAAGGACTTACAATAATGACATAATAACGACCTTGTAAAATAAGTTCTCCCGTTTGTTCTGTTTCCGTCTTTATTGCTTGTGACAATAAATTGGCCAATTCAGGAGGCATCTGATTAGCTTCATTATCGCTTTCAAAATGCCATTGCTGCAAAAATCGTTCCGCAGGAGGGTTTGTAATTAAAATCGAGCCCCCTTGGCTAAAGGTCATGACACCATCAGCCATACTACTTAATATACTTTTTAACTGCTCTTTTTCCTGACTCAAAACACTCATATTAATTTTTAGCCTTTTCCCCATCTGGTTAAAGGCAATCGCTAATTCACCAATTTCATCATGACTTAAGAAAGGTACTTTCGTATCAAATTTTCCTTTTGACACTTCAAAAGCCGCTTCCTTCATTTTTCTTAATGGCGAGGTGATTCTTGTAGATAAGAAAAAGGCAAAGAATGTTGTTAACATAATTGCAATTCCTGCAGCCAACAAAATAAGCTTCGTCGTTTCTTGCGTTGTTTCTTTTAAAACAGCTAGGGAGCGGTATATATAAATAGCTCCTTTTTGTCCGTCAATATTAAGCGGTACACCTGCAACGATTAGGTTATCATACCTGTTCCCTTTTAAATCCATATCAGAAGGTGCTATTTCCTTCATTACTTTTTTTCGTTCTGTAAATACTTTAACTAAATCTTTATCCTTTAAAAATGTATCAACTGGAATGATTCCTTTGTATGAACCATAAGGAGAAAACAAGAAATCATCTTTGTTATAGGCAATCGCCACACCTAATGGCTCATCCAATACTTCTAATACGATTTCTTCACCGAGACCATCATGAGCATGCGCTTCAATAATACGTGATATTTTAGTTGCCTGTTCGGTCAATCCTTGTTCAATTTGATTTACATGATATTTTTGAAAAAATTCGAGAAGAAGCATCGTTAAGATGATAAGTACAAAGGAAACTAAGAGTAGGATCGTCATCCATAGTTTTCCTACAACACTACGCCATAGTCTCATTCATTACCTGCCTCGAATTTATAACCTACTCCCCAGACCGTTACAATCATCCCTGCTGCTTTTTCCGATACTCGATTTAATTTTTCACGAAGTCTTTTTACATGTGTATCTACAGTTCTTAAATCTCCGAAAAACTCATATTGCCAAACTTCTTTTAATAAATGCTCACGGTCAAAGACTTTATCAGGTGATTTTGCCAAAAAGTGTAGCAATTCATATTCTTTAGGAGTTAGATTTACTTCATTTCCATCTGCCATAACACGATGGGCATCATGGTCAATGGATAAATGCGGATAGACAATAATATCCCTTGCCGAAGCACCTGATTGTGAAAATTCAGTATGTGCCGTTCTTCTTAATAAAGCTTTTACTCTTAATACGACTTCCCGTGGGCTGAAAGGTTTTACGATATAATCGTCTGTCCCAGCTTCAAATCCTTGTATGCGATTCGTTTCCTCACCTTTTGCCGTCAACATGATCACAGGTGTAGCTTTTATCTCACGCAGCTCATTACATACTTCAATTCCATCTTTTCCCGGCATCATTAAATCAAGAAGAATGCAGCTATAATCATTTTGTAATGCCATTTCCAACGCCTCATCACCATTTGCTGCTTCATCAATTTCATAATTTTCCCGTTCTAGATACATTCTAAGTAATCTACGAATACGATCTTCATCGTCCACAACAAGAACTCTAACTTTTTGTTCCATTTACAATCCCCCTAGGCAAATAAACAGATTATATTATTATCATATTATAAAAGAGACCTCACTTAAAGAGTGAGGCCACTTATTGGTTTTATGCAGCATATGAATGTAAGCCTGCAAGAACTAGATTAACTGCTATAAGGTTAAACATAATAATGGCAAAGCCAATGACGGCTAACCATGCTGACTTTTCACCATGCCATCCTCTAGAAAGGCGCAAGTGTAAGAATGCAGCGTAGAATAAGAAAGTAATAAGCGCCCATACTTCCTTAGGATCCCATCCCCAAAAGCGCGTCCAGGCTATTTGAGCCCAAATCATCGCAAATATGAGGCCCCCTAACGTAAACACTGGAAACCCAATTAATACTGAGCGATATCCTACTTCATCTATTAAATCTAAATTCACTTTTTTAACGAGTGGCTTTAATAATGTACTAATGCGTTTTCTGCAAATAAGCCTAATAACCCAATATAGAATGGTTCCTGTGATAAGAGTCCATATTACGGAATTCAAGCGTTTGGCATCGATAATAGCCGGCATGTGTATCGCAGGATTTAGTTTATTTTCAGTTAAAAGTTCACCCTCATGTGGCCCCACTAGAGCGGGCATAGCGTATGAAGCAACTTTTTCTTGCCCTTCTTTATTAATCCAATTAAAGTCTGCTTTATAATGTGTCATTGAAAAAGCAGTCGAAACAATCATGAATCCGATTGCTAGAATCATTGTGTACATAATCGCTTCCAACCAAAATGATCTTTTCCCTTTTGCTTCTGTATCTACTGCTTTAAGTAAATAAATAACTCCCGCGACGAAGCTTAAAATAAGTATTGACTGTCCAATAGCCGCTGTCGTCACATGGATATAAAGCCAATGGCTATTTAACGAAGGAATTAGTGGACTGATATCACTAGGAAACATACTTGCGTATGCAATTAAGAGCATAGCAACGACAAGTGCAAAAATACCTAATGTGTTTAATTTATAAATAAAATAAATAATGATAAATGCTCCTACTAACATCATGCCAAAAAATGTCGTAAATTCAAACATGTTACTGACAGGAGCGTGTCCACCTGCAATCCAACGTAAAATGAAATATCCTAGCTGTGAAATAAAGCCAAGGATCGTTATAAAAATTGCAATTTTAGACCATCTGTTTGGTCCTGCATTTTTATCTCGACCTCTATTTTCTCTAATTCCACCACCAAAAAATAGTGTTGCAATTAAATACAAAATAAATGCAGTTTCTAAAAGGTTACTGCTTAATTGTACGAGATCCTTCATTTGTTTTCCTACTTTCTTTGCCATAATTCCCACTATATAGCCCCTCGTACAGGATGTGGGTTGTTTGAAAAAGCTGCTCATTTATATATTTCTTTTTACCGCCTAATTTCAGTGACTAACGACATGCATCCGTCTTGTTTCATTTAACTAGTTAGGTCTGGATGTCGTTAAACAGGAGTTTATGCTTTTTTGTCGTTCTGATCAATAGGTTCCGGTACTGTAGTATCTTTAACAATCATCTCGATCTCTCTTTTCAAGCCAAACCAATTCTTATTTGTATGAGCAGCAATCAAGACGTCTCCTTTTATCCGTTGTAACCAAATACGGCGGTGGTTCCAATAAGAGCCTTGGATGACACCTAGCATAAATATAGCTCCGCCTATTCCAAGAATCCATAAAGTTAAATCTTTCCTGACGATTAAAGCAGTAGCATTTTGTGTCGTAATCCCTTTAAAGGCCATTTTATATTCTGTTTCACCAAGAGGTTCTAATGTTTGCCTAATAGCTGCAAAACTTTTTTCCCCATCAGGATGTTCTGGTGAAATCATATTAAATAAAAACGCTGGATTATTCGGAGTCGGTGAATCGGTTTGCGGCTCTCCATTCTTCGCAAATCCGGAAAAGTCAGGATAAAAGCCAAGCAACTCTACTTTGTAACCATTACCTAAATCATATTCTTCCTTAGGATCAAATAAGTCGATTGTAACCTCACCTTTAATGTCTTCATTAGCTTTTTTCAAAAAATTAAAGGTCATTGTTTTAAATTCATTGAGTTTATAATCAATTTGGTATATAGCATAGTGATCAAATTTCAAAGGTTCATTCACTCGAATGACTTGTTCTTTTCTTTTGAGAAGATTATCGTTATCTCCAATAGTGCTATCGGGGCTACGTTCATAGAGAACGACTTCAGATTCAAAACTTTTAACAACAGTCCCTACTCGATCAAGGGCTGCCCCATATACTTGTTTATCCTTTTCCTTATCATATAATTCCATTGAAAACTTTTTATTTTCCAACACATATTGCTTGTGCGTACCTGGAATCGTTTTAATTTCGCCGTCTCGCAACCATAGTTCTTCATCTACATACATTCCGGGTACAAATCTAAGCATTCCACCAATAAGAAAAATAATAAGACCAATATGATTTACGTAAGGACCCCATCGTGAAAATCTACCTTTTTCGGCTAATATATTTCCCTCTTCTTCTCGAATGCGATACCTTTTTTCTTTTAAGCGTTGTTTGATTAGATCGAAATCTTGTTCTGTTTGATTAGATGCATCTACACGATTATATAATCTTTGCCGCTTTAAAAATCCTTCATGTCGACTGACTCGCTGATTTTTCAAAGCTCGATATAGTGGAACGAATCTATCTATACTACAAATTACAAGTGATACTCCAATTGATGCAATTAGGAGTAAATACCACCATGAACTATATAAATCATGAAATCCGAGAACATAATATAAAGTTCCAAATATTCCATATTGTTCGTTATAGTATGTAGCAGGATCAACATTTCTCGGTATATACATGACCTGAGGCAACAGAGTTCCTAGAGATGAAGCAATCAACGTGATAACAATTAGCCAAATACCTACTTTAACAGATGAAAAAAAGTTCCAAATCTTATCAATAACACTTTTGTTATATGTTTGAGATCTGCGGGCACTTCCCTCATAACGCATATCATGCAAAGTCTCTTTTTGCGCCTCTTCTGTAAGAGCACGTCCGCAAGCTTCACATAAAATGGTACCTGGTGGATTCACATGCCCACATTCACATTTTACTTCTTTCATGATTAAGCTCTCCTACTTAAGGCTTGATGCTTTCCATCATAGCTATTATTTTTTCCTCTGGAAGTTCTCCTTCAATTATTTCGACGATTTTCCCTTCCGGATTAATTAAAATCGTAGCCGGTAAATTGTAAATATCATATACTCCCATGACATCTTTATTTGAATCTTTCAAGATTGGAAAAGTTAAATCATATTTCTCCACAAACTTTTTGATTGAAAATTCCGGTTGTCCGACGTTAACGGCAAGAATTTCAACGCCTTGTTTTTGAAATGCTTGATATTGATTATCCATATAAGGCATTTCTCGCTCACATGGCTTACACCACGTAGCCCAAAAATTTAAAAATACACCTTTTCCTTTATAATCAGAGAGCTTATGCTTATTACCCTCCATATCCATGAGAACGAAATCAGGAGCCTGATCGCCGACAGCAATTTTTTCATGCTTATCTTTCGTAAAATTTGCATACAATGTATATACGACTGCGGCCGTTAGAATCGTTAGTATAATGGTTCTTAACAAGTGCCGTCTTTTTTTCTTTTCCGACATATTTCTTCATCTTACCTCCTAGCAAATTGCCAGACTTATCATTCATTATATCATTAACAATTGAGCGTATATGGCCATGTTTTGAAGGTTATGTGAAATTTTCAATGGATTCGATGCCATCCTTTTCCTGTCTCAGCAAGCGTTCTTAGTTGTTTCACTTCATGTGGAGTCAATTCTCTGGACTCTCCTGCGTTTAATCCACGTAAAGATAAAGTACCATATTGCTCACGTTTTAGTTTGAGCACAGGATGACCAATCGCTTCCATCATTCTTCTAACCTGGCGATTTTTGCCTTCGTGAATGATAATCTCAATAATTGAGGTTCCCTTTCTCTTATCCAAAGATAATAATTTCACTTTTGCCGGTGCCGTTTTTCCATCTTCCAAATGAATTCCTCGCTCTAACTTTTTTAATGATTCTTTTAAAGGAATTTCTTTTACTTTTGCAATGTATACCTTTGGAACTCCATAACGAGGATGTGCAAGTAAATTCGTAAATTCTCCGTCATTAGATAGGATTAACAGTCCAGAAGTATCATAATCCAATCTTCCAATTGGGTAGATTCTTTCTTCGATATGCGGAAAAAAATCTGTGACTACTTTTCTGCCTTTATCATCTTTTACTGCAGAAATGACTCCGCGAGGTTTATAGAATAAAAAATACTTTTTTTCTTCCTGAACGAGAGGGATTTCATTCACTTCAATTTTATCTGAAGGAGACACTTTTGTTCCAAGTTCCTTAACGATTTGACCGTTTACCTTCACTTTTCCTTGAAGAATCAATTCTTCTGCCTTTCTCCGAGATGCTACCCCAGCATAAGCTATCACTTTTTGTAAACGTTCCATTTATAGACCACCTCATAATTAATAATGCTAAACGAGACTTATCAAGCTTTCACTTTATGAATTATTACACTAAGTATAGTGAAAATCAAAAAAAGACACCTTTTTTAGAGATAAAAAAATAAAAAAATGTCCAGATTAAGAACTGAACATTATTGTTATGATTATAATGGCAGCCGAAATGCCTACAAGGTCTGCTAACAGTCCTACTTTTAAGGCATCTCCCATTTTTTTTATTCCAACTGCACCAAAATAGACAGTCAATACGTAAAAGGTCGTATCAGTACTTCCTTGAATTGTTGATGCAAGCCTTCCAATAAACGAATCAGGACCGTGCTGTGAGATTAAGTCACTCATTAATCCGAGCGCCGCATTCCCCGATATAGGTCTAATTAATGCAAGTGGTACTACTTCTGCAGGTACTCCTAATATATTTATTACTGGTCTTAACAGCTGAATAAAGAAATCGAGTGCTCCAGACGTTCTAAAAACTGTAATAGCGACAAGCATTCCGACCAAAAAAGGAATAATAGAAACGGCAATTTTGATACCTTCTTTTCCACCTTCGACAAAGTGTTCATAAGTAGGTACTTTTTTTAATGTACTATATATCAAAATCAAACCAATGATTACTGGTATAATCCATAATGATATGAGAGATATCATTTGCACGCTTACTTCACGCCCTTTCTACTTCGGCGCAAATAAAAGAATCGATCAATTACAATTGCTGCAATGGTAGCGACTGTCGTAGCCAATAAGGTCGGTCCGACGATTTCTGTCGGAGAAGCAGATTGGTAATTCATTCGAATAGCAATCACGGTTGTTGGAATAAGGGTTAATCCAGAAGTATTTAATGCAAGAAAGGTGATCATTGACCTAGAGGCAACATTTTTCCCTCCATTCAGTTCTTTTAGTTGTTCCATTGCTTTTATTCCTAATGGAGTTGCAGCATTGCCTAGCCCAAACATATTGGCAATAATGTTAGATAAAATATATCCTACTGCTGGGTGATCTGCAGGGACTTCGGGAAATAGTTTTAATATGATGGGTTTGAAGAGATTTGAAAGCTTGCCTAATAGTCCAGATTCTTGGGCAATTCGCATCATTCCTAGCCAAAAAACAAGAATGCTTATTAATCCAATACATAGTGTTACCGCTTCATTCGCAGATTGAAATATAGCCTCATTTACATCTTTCATTTTTCCATTTAGGCTTGCAAATACTAAGCCAATTAATGTCATACCGACCCATATATAATTAATCATAATAAATCACACCCATCTGGCTAAATAAAAGATTTTTTAATTTCTCCCACCAGCTTTCTTCATTATCTTTGTGAATTTGCCTTATATAAATAGGGACTTTTTCTAAAGGCTTCTCTTGTAAATGAAATATCGCTGTTCCTACTATTCCTTTATTTGTTTTAGCCAAAATCTTAGGGTTTAGAAGTTGATACTCTAATCGAATATCACTAGTTTCATTATTTGATATTGGGTATTTAATAGAATTTTTCACATATAATTCCTTATTCTTTGTCCCTTTGGCATCAATGGAAAGAATCCCTTTTGGAACAATCGTTTTCACTGGGTATTCTTTAAAACCTCGCTCATACATAGTAATGTGGTCGTTCCAGTCATCCGATGCTTTCAATGTCACCGCAATTAGCTCAGTCCCGTTTTTTTCTGCAGTGGTAACAAGCGTCCTACCTGCTTTTTTTGTAAAGCCTGTTTTCCCTCCTGTACAATATTTATACTTTTCGGTTAGCAGACGATTTTTATTAATCCAGCTTTGCGGTCCATTTTCCCTTTTAAATTTATATACCTTCGTTCCCGATATTTTTTGATATAGTTTATTATTCATCGCATACCTTGTTAACAATGCCATATCATAGGCAGTTGAATAATGATTTTCCTTGTTATCCAACCCATGAGGATTTGCAAATTTTGTATTCGTCATTCCCAATTCCTCTGCTTTCCGGTTCATTAAAAAAACAAATCCTTCGATACTCCCACCCACATATTCGGCGATTGCATTAGCAGCGTCATTTCCAGACCTAAGCATTAATCCATAAATAAGATCTTCTAGCCTAATCTTTTCTCCAATTTGAAGATAGATGGACGATCCTTCGGCATAGACAGCCTCTTTTTTTATAGTGACAATATCATTCATCTCTCCTGATTCAATTGCAAGAATGGCAGTCATTATTTTAGTAATGGATGCAATGTTGTGTATCTCATTGGCGTTTTTTTCAAAAAGCACTCTCCCGGAATCTTTTTCCATTAAGATTGCACCTGAGGCACTCACAGGTATAGTGCCAACTGCACTTATTTCACTAGGAAAGTAAATCAATTGCATCAGTAGTAAACTCGTAAAAAAGATGCCCATTACTCTTCGTGCTTTCATTCGTTCGCTCCCCACAAATATGCCATTGTTTTATTTGTACAAGTCTATGCTGTTTGACCGATGATATGACTAGAAAAGCATAAGCACCTTGCTTATCGGTACAGGCCCAGGCAGGAGTCTCGCCCCTTCCGCTCCAATCCACAGTGTTTACACAGCAAATACAAAAAGGAATAATAGTAACATTCTTAAAGGGTAGGTACTTTATTCAAAATCAACAATCAATGATTTTCAGTCAATACAGCTACAGTAAATCTAAAAAGAATATTGAAGCTGATTGACATAAAATAAGGTGAATTGTAATTCTCAATTAACAAAAAAACGACTCATAAATTCACCTTCTGAATTCATGAGTCGTTTTTTACTAGTACTTAATTCATCTGAAAATATGTTTCCGACAGTTTTTACTTTTACTCTATTTGGTCTTTAAATGTGGAGAAAAATAATTCAGCGTCCTCCTGAAGTTCATCTTCATCCGTTTGTTTCGGAAGTTCAGGAAGTTCCTTTAAATGATTGAGTCCAAAATAATCAAGAAATTCCCTCGTCGTTCCGTATAATTTCGCCCTTCCACTTCCCTCGGCTCTTCCAACTTCCATAATTAAGCCTTTGGCAATTAATGTTTGCAATGGACGTTCCGTCTTAACTCCTCTTATATCCTCTATTTCCATTCTCGTTATCGGTTGTTTATATGCGACAATAGCGAGAGTTTCAAGACCTGCTTGGGAAAGTGTTGATGTCCCAGGACTTTCCACAAGTCTGGTTAAATACTCAGCAAATTCCCTCTTTGTAGCAAGCTGGTAAGTTTCAGCTAGGGCCGTTACCGTAATACCACGCGCAGGATCCTGATTATAATACGTTTGAAGTTCATTTATTAATGATATTGCTTGTTCATCATTAATATCCATAGTGGAACAAATTTGTTTTATTGATAACCCTTCATCGCCTGCTGCGAATAAAAGGCATTCGAGAATACCTAGTAGTTTAGAATTCTCCAATAGCTCCATTCTCCTTTCTTGCTGTCAAGTAAATTTCGCCAAATATACCATCTTGTTCGACAATAATTTCATTACGCTTCATTAATTCCAGCATTGCAAGAAACGTAATGACAATATGTTGTCTATCATCATGCGGGAACATATGAAAAAAACTAATACGAGTACTCTGACTTCTAAGTTCATGTAAAATTTCTGTCATTCTATCATCTATCGAAATATCTTGATGTGTAATTTTCGTAGATAATGGTTTTTGGAGTTTTTTCCTCCTTAATAACTTATGATAAGCACCGAGCATATCGTAGATTGAGAATCCATATTCGATTAGCTCATGCTGGCTTTTATCTGCATATGCCGATAAATCGATTGGGGGCTTCGTATACATTTGACCTCTTTCAAATTCTTTTTGCTTTAACGTATCAGCTGCTTCTTTAAATCGTTTATATTCGATGAGTTGCTCTACTAACTCATCACGAGGATCTTCCTCTTCATAAAAATACTCATCATCCATCTCTTCTTCATATTTCGGTAACAGCATTTTGCTTTTTATAGCGAGCAGTGTGGCAGCCATTACTAAATACTCACTCGCAACATCAAGTTGCAGTTCAGTCATTGTATTTATATAGAACAAATATTGTTCCGATATTTCCGCCATTGGTATATCATATATATCAATTTCTAAACGATTGATTAAATGAAGCAGTAAGTCTAACGGTCCTTCAAAAGCATCTATTTTGACATGATATTCCATTTCATCACCAATTTCACACGAATATTAAGGCTCTTTTCTCAAACATTGTTGCTTATTAGCTGTAAAAGCGGCTTTTAATGCTTTTACAAAAACAATAACTTTACGAAAACATCCAATATTAATGAATATGCCTTATTATCATATAATACGACGCAAGGAAAATGAAGAAAAATTCGTTTTTAGCACATGATTCTCTTACAAATATCGTGATATAATAGAAGATATTCATTTAGGAAGGGAGTAGGATGATTGTCGTTTTCAGAAGCATATATAGCGTTTTTAATCCACTTTCATGCAGATCGGGATTATTTTGAATGCCATGAAGTTTTAGAGGAACATTGGAAAAAGAACGGTATGACCAGAGACTCAATCTGGGTGGGGTTCATTCAAGTAGCTGTCAGTTATTATCATTATCGGCGAGGAAATGTGAAAGGCTCGCTGAAAATGATGGATAAAGCGCTCCACCTTTTATCATATAAGAAAGATGAAGTACTAGCACTCGGTGTCGATTATGACCTTTTAATAAGAAGACTAAATAAAAGTAGGGCAAAGATGATTGATCACAAACCGTATGAGGCGATTAACATTCCAATTGAAAATCAACTGTTACTAGCTATTTGTAAAAATCATTACGCAGCCAAAGGGTATGAATGGGGAAATCTTTTTGACGAAGCTCCTGAATACATCGTACACAAACATACATTACGTGATCGTTCAAAGGTGGTCCCAAATCGGAAGTATGTTCTTGTATAACAAACCAGACAATTTATCACGGTTTCAGATAGTTGAAAAACTCTATCTTTCTTCGTTGCTCGTCTACTTGTGTTGATCATTGCCCACTTAGCAAAAACCTTTTTTACAGAAGGCACCGTGAATCGAAAGACCAATTAGTATAAAAGTACTTGAGAAATAGTTTTCTACAAACTAAAACCGGGCAACTTAGCCCGGTTTTTCATTGTCTAATATTCCATATCACATTTATCAAAAAAAGCTGCTGTATGCTCCGTAGGAACAACATCCTTATCTTGGTAAATCCGCATTACAGATTTAAGCATATTTTTACCAATTCCCTCATATCGATGCGAAGGATTGACGGATATATGCTGGACTTCAGCCTTTTCGTCAGAAAGAAGTACTCCAATTAAACCTGTAATATCTTCTTCCTTCCATAAAAAAAGCTGCCAATTATCTTCAGATTCATAATTTTTCATCGTCTGTTGAAGCTTCTTTAAATCTTTCTCATTCGGCATAAATGAGAGAAGACCCATGGCGATCTTTTCATAGGCTTTCTTATATCGAATTAACATTTCAGACCCCTCGTTTAACTTTATTACAGCTAAAAGCTGTTAACGGATCAAGAAGAGGTGTTTAACGATTTGGCACAATAAAAAGCCAATAACTAACTCCCCACAAAATGGCTATGATGAAGATCAAGACGAATACGATACTATTCTTGTTACGCAAAGAACTTACTCCCTTACACCATCTTAAGCACACGTACAAAAGGTGTGACCATAAAATTAATTGTACAGTCTATTTCATTTATCTGCAACTTAATAGAGCCGTAAACGTCCTATTTTCAATTAAATCTTTGTTTTTTCTTTAAAAGGAAGATCTAACCTTAATAAATCTTCATATGATTCACGTTTAACCACGAGTTGATCATATCCATTTTCCACAAATACAACTGGCGGTCTAGGAATACGATTATAATTATTTGCCATTGAATATCCATAAGCACCCGTACAAAATACCGCTAGTATATCATTTGTTCCTACATCAGGTAGTGGCAAGTCCCAAATTAGCATATCACCAGATTCACAGCATTTTCCAGCGATGGATACTTTTTCTTTAGGTTGTTCATTTGCTCTATTCGCTAGTACTGCTTCATATTTCGCATCATATAGTGCTGGCCTAATATTATCAGTCATTCCGCCATCTACAGCAATATATTTCCTAATGTTTGGAACATCTTTACTTGATCCAATGGAATATAACGTTGTGCCCGCATCTCCTACAAGCGATCTACCAGGTTCAATCCAAATTTCTGGCATTGGGAGCGATAGGCGCTCAGTTTCTTTTTTAACCTCATTTATCATTTCTTCAACGTATAAAGAAGGTTCCAATGGTTGATCTTCATCCGTATAGCGAATCCCGAATCCTCCACCAAGATTTAATACACTTGGTGTAAAATTATATTTTTCTTGCCATGTCGACATTTTCTCAAGGATTTTTTGCGCTGCCAAAATAAAACCAGTTGTTTCAAAAATTTGGGAGCCAATATGGCAATGCAACCCTAATACATTCAAATATTTGCTTTCCATTGCAATAAGTAAAGCTGTTTCTGCTTGACCATTTTGCAAATCAAATCCAAACTTGGAATCCTCTTGGCCAGTTAATATATAATCATGTGTATGAGCTTCTATTCCTGGTGTAACCCGTAATAAAATATTTACATTTTGATTTTTTTCAGAACATAGATGATGAAGTGTATGAAGTTCGTGAAAATTATCGACTACGATACAACCAATATGGTAATCCAATGCCATCTTAAGTTCTTCATCACTTTTATTATTTCCATGAAAGTGAATTTTTTCTACCGGAAAGTCAGCCTTAATGGCCGTATATAGCTCTCCTCCAGATACTACATCAAGAGAAAGACCTTCCTCCTTAATGAGCTGGAGTATCGCAATTGTGGAAAACGCCTTACTTGCATATGCTACCTGTGCTGTAACACCTAATTTATCAAATGTATTTTTAAAAGCTCTTGCACGCTTTCGAATTAACTCAACATCATATACATATAGTGGAGTACCATATTTTGTGGCTAGCTCCACCGTATCTTTTCCCCCTATTTCCAAGTGACCATTTTCATCGATTTTAGCCGTTCCAAATAAATGCATGTTTCTCCCTCCACTAACTGACAAGCCGCTATGACTCAACTTTTTTCTGTTCTCGTACCGGAATATATCTAAAATCTCTTCCTAATAAGTAGCATAAACTTTACCATACAATAATTAATTCTGCAATGGACCCTTTTCTATTTAGGCGGCTGGCGAAAACGGTCCCTAGGATGCACAATGCTTGGTCTTAATAACGCACCAGGAATAGTGCGCCTAATTAAAATATGAACAAAAGCTGCAGGATTAAAGGGTAAAAGTGGCCATAAATATGGAGCGTTTAAAGGCCTGAGTTGTGCTAAAAAAATGATATATACTGTAGCTCCGATCATAAATCCTGGCGCTTTAAATATGGCCACAAATATCAGCAGAGTCATTCTAATCATTTTATTTGCAACACTCAACTCATAACTTGGAGTTGAAAATGTACCAACTGCGGCTATGGCAACATATAAAATAACTTCTGATTGAAATAATCCTACATCAACTGCTATTTGACCAATAAGTACAGCAGCTATTAATCCCATTGCAGTTGCTAAAGGGGTTGGTGTATGTATGGCTGCTATCCTTAAAAACTCCACCCCTAGATCAGCGATCAGCAATTGGATGATTAAAGGTATATCGGATTGCTCATTAGGACCAATAAATGACAATCTATCTGGGAGCATTGATGGCTCAATTGCGAATAAAAACCATAATGGCAGTAGAAAAATGGATGCCCAAATCCCTAGAAATCTTGTCCAGCGAACGAAAGTCCCCACTGAAGGAGATTGACGATATTCCTCAACATGTTGAACGTGATGAAAAAAGGTAGCCGGTGTTATTATTACACTTGGAGACGTATCAATATAGATAAGTACATGACCTTCCAGCAAATGAATAGCTCCAACATCTGCTCGTTCTGTATACCTTACAAGTGGATACGGATTATAGCCTTGTTTCATTAAATATTCTTCAATTGTTTTATCTGCCATCGTGATGCCATCAATTTTAATATTGGATAGTTCTTTTTTTATCGTATCTATTAATTCAGGATTAGCAATCCCCTTTATATACCCAATTGCCACATCTGTTTTTGACCTTTCACCGATTTTTATCATTTCAAACCTTAAACGTTCATCACGAATCCGCCTGCGGGTTAAGGCAGTATTAACAATAATATTTTCCACATATCCATCCCTCGAACCACGAATAACCTTTTCAGTATCAGGCTCTTCTGGCTGCCTACCAGGGTACGAGCGAACGTCAATAATTAATGCTTCTTGTTCTCCTTCTACTACTAGCGCTATAAGACCTGATAGCACTTGATCGACCATCTCATCTTTGGTCTTTACTTTTTCAACAGACTCATGGACAATCCGATTTTCAATAAGCTCATAAATTTTTGCTGTCGGTTTTTCATGATCATTAAGATTGACTAATTCTTTTATAATATTTGTAATAAATAATGTTTCGACTAAGCCATTAACATAATAAATCTGGACTTGTTTCTTTAAAACAACGAATTTCCTAACTCCAATATCAAAGCTAGTCCCTAATCCAATCCTTTCTTTAAAATACCTTTCAAGGTCATCAAGATTTTTGTCGATTGCATCCTTTGATGTTCGATACCGAGTTGACATTCAATCTGCTCCTCTTTATAGATTCCTTTAAATATTATTAAAGTAAAGCCATTGGAATAATGAACCGATAATCTTACCGAGAACAATTGCCATCAACAACGTCAATAATTGTTTTTCAAGCCCAATCCGTTTGGATAAGATTGGAATAACATTAAGAACTTCTGTTAATGCTGCTGCAAGCATTCCTATAAACAGACCGCACATAAGACCGATTATCACTATTAGGAAAGAAAGATGAATATGTAAAGTATGATCTCGGAGATCCACCCAACCAGAACAAACAGCCCCGAGGATCACCGCCCACTCATACATTTGAATCATACTATTTGTTTTCGATAACTGTGTAAGACGAGGTATAATTCCAAGAACAGTTAAAAAAGCTACAAAACCACTGCCTACAGCTAAACCACCTGCCAAGCCAATCAATATGACGATTACGATTTCAATCAACATCCAAATGTTTAACACTTTCGTTGTTTTCTTTTATAGATACATAATGATCAATGTCCTGTTGATAATTAAACATTTCAATTTCAAGCGGACTTGGTTCTTCGTTGAATCTTTTTTTGAAAATATGATTAAAAAACAAAATCATTCCCATTCCAATACCAAATGAATATGGGATCTGAAGAAGTAATGGTTTTGCAACTTCTTTTCCTGTGATGATCCAATATAATTTTTGATGAACGATCTGCATACTCACTTCTTCATGAAAGTTTAGAATCGCTAAACCAGATCCGATGAAAAGCAATATCCATACAAAAAGAAATAATGGCCATGATGTTATTTTCTTATCCTTGATGATTTCAATGATAGTTTGAGTAGGACCGATCGTTTGAACTTCACTATTGGGAAATTGTACAGATATGATGTTAATAATTCGCATCACATCAAGGACAACGAGCTGATTATCAACTTTCTTAAGTTCGTATACAACAAGCTTGTGCAAATCTGGGAAATATTGATCCGGTGCTATAATTTGTGCAGTTTGTGAAAGGGTGATTTTTTGACACTCCTTTGTTTCAACACGACTACGCATACGAATATAAATGGTGCTTACCATCATTTTCACTTCCTGCATTTCTTGATTTTCAATAGGCTCTTTAAGATTCAGTTATTTTACATTGTAAGTCCGCCGATTAATGTGGCAATGATTTTGTGGTTTGGCTAACAACCGACCTTCATTAAGGGGAACTATTGAAAGTAAGTGGCGACCTTTGCTATATATTTTTCAGTAGCGAAGAGCGTAATCACACGATTGTCTACCTACTTAATGCTTTTTTGAACATGAGGGAGTCAATACCTTTACATCGCGATTTTCAACCATTGAAGACCAATCCTGCAAATGCGTCCCTATCCCTAATTAGCTATTCAGCTATTCAGCTTTATTAGTATGTGAAAACCTATATTGTTTCATGCAGGAAAACGGGTAAATCCGAAAGAACACATCGACGCCTTTCAGGCATCCATGTGTTCTTTCATTTGCTCTAATATTTTCTTTTCAAGACGTGAAACTTGAACTTGTGAAATTCCGAGGCGGTTAGCAACTTCCGATTGAGTTTGATCTTTATAATATCTAAGATAAACGATTAGTCTTTCTCGCTCATCCAGTCCACGAATCGCTTCTTCCAACGCGATTTTATCAAACCATTTATGATCGTTATGGTCTGCAATTTGATCAATAAGAGTAATGGGATCACCGTCATTTTCATAAACCGTTTCATGAATCGAAGTCGGAGAACGCCCAGCGTCTTGGGCCATAATGACTTCTTCACGAGAGACACCTAAATAATCAGCAATTTCCCCTACTGTAGGAACTTTTTCATTTCTTTTTGCTAGCTCATCTCTCGCTTTTCTTATCCGATTCGCCAATTCTTTTAATGATCTGCTTACCTTAACTGTCCCATCATCACGAATAAATCGTTGGATTTCTCCGATAATCATAGGTACAGCATAAGTTGAAAATTTAACATCGTACGAAAGATCAAATTTATCAACAGATTTTAATAAACCAATGCTGCCTATTTGAAATAGATCATCCGGTTCATAGCCTCTGTTCAAAAAGCGCTGGACGACAGACCAAACGAGACGGACGTTTTTTTCTACAAGGATGTCCCTTGCCTCTTGATCTCCTTCTTGGCTTCTTCTAATATACTCTTTGACTTCAGCATCCTTCAAAAAGCCTTTATTTGCCTCTTTCTTCAGTTCCACATCCATAGGCGCGGCTCCTTAATTGCATAACGCTTTGTTTTTGGTTACATTTTTGATTAAGCGAATGGTTGTGCCTGTACCTGGGTGTGATTCGATTTCTATTTGATCCATAAAATTTTCCATGATTGTAAAACCCATTCCTGATCTTTCTAATTCAGGCTTTGTCGTAAACAGCGGCTGCCTTGCTTCTTCTATGTCTTCAATCCCGACGCCATTATCTCGAATGACCAAATCAATCATATCGTCCTCAATTGCTACTGAAATGTATACAATTCCTGCCGGATTTTGTTCATATCCATGAATGATCGCATTTGTTACAGCTTCAGAAACGACGGTTTTAATTTCTGTCAACTCGTCCAAGGTTGGATCTAATTGAGCAATGAATGCAGCAACTGTAACTCTAGCAAATGATTCGTTTTGGCTTAATGCACTAAACTGAATTTGCATTTCATTTCTCATCTGTTAGGCTACCCCCAATCTTTCAAGTGCAAATTGTTCAGATGGTTCCAGTCTTATGATTTTAAATAAACCGGACATTTCAAACAATCTTTTCACTGGGGGTGTAATCGCACAAACTACCATTTCACCATTTCTTAATTTTATTTGTTTATACCTTCCTAACACGACTCCAAGACCAGAGCTATCCATAAACGTTAATTTTTCAAGATTCATGACGATATGGAGGATTTGGTGTTTTTCAATGGCATTGGTTACTTTATTTTTCAGCTCCTCAGCCGCATGATGGTCCAGTTCACCTGATAGTCTAATGCATAAAACTTCTTGTCTTACTTCTAAATCAATTGATAGACTCACTTATCTTTTGCCTCCTCGCTTAAGAGTATAGTGAGTCAATTCTACTTTTTATCTCTAGATTCCTTCTTCATGACAAAACTAGAAGAGATTCGCCAACATTTTTTCATTTCTGTCTAGTGCAAACAGCCATCGGCTAGCAAACGTCCTGTCCTTTCCATACCAACTTGTTCCTTGTCATGTTGCTTTTCTAGCAAGACTTTGGCCTGAAGTTTGTAAGTCGATAGACAGTCGCTACCACTTTTGTACTTAATTTGATTTAGTAAACATGCCGAACGTACGTTTATAAAGCTCCCACCAAGTAGCCTTCTTTACATTTTTCTCAGCTATCAGTTTTGTTTGCGCGAGCGTTTTCCCGTTTTCCGTGATGGTTAACGTTCCAACTTCATCACCTTTATTGATGGGTGCCTTTAAATGATTGTTTAATTTTATATCTTTTGTAATTTTTGTTAGCTGCTCCCCTTTTTTCGTCAAAACCGAAACAGGTTCGCCTGTTACTGCTTTAATTTCTTTTACATTTCCTTTGCTGATCTTTACTTTCCCAAGTGATTCACCTTTTTTATAGACAGAATGCGAAGCGTAATTTGCGAAAGCAAAGTCAAGCATTTTCGTTATTTGGGCATTTCTACTTTTAGAAGTCGGTGCACCGAATACCACTGCAATAACACGCATGCCATCTTTTTTTGCAGTTGCCGTTAAACAATACATGGCCTCTCTCGTAAAACCCGTTTTTAACCCGTCAACACCTGGATAAAATTTTACTAGTTTATTTGTATTCACTAACCAAAACTTTTTGTCCGTTCCTTCTCGTAAATAGGACTCATACATTTTTGTAAAATCGGTGATTTCTTCATACTTTAATAACTCTTTTGCCATAATAGCCATATCATGCGCTGTGCTGTAATGATCATCGACTGGTAAGCCCGTCGTATTTTGAAATTTTGTATTTTTTAATCCTAGTTCCTCAACTTTTTTGTTCATCATACTTACGAAGTTTTCTTCACTGCCTGCTACTTTTTCAGCTAAGGCGACGGAAGCATCATTTGCTGAACCAATGGAAACAGCTAGAAGTAGCTCATCTACTTTCATTTCTTCACCGGGTTCTAAAAAGATTTGTGAGCCCCCCATTGAAGCAGCATGTTCACTCGTAGCCACTTTATCTTCGAATGAAAGTTTACGATTATCGATCGCTTCCATAACGAGAAGCATCGTCATAATTTTAGTCATGGAGGCAGGTGAGTATTTTTCGTGCATATTTTTTTCGTAAAGAACTGTTCCAGTATCTCGTTCTATTAAGATAGCGGATTTTGATTCATTTGAAAGCTCAGCTTGCTTCTCTTCTGCCATTACAGTTTGAGATAGTAGTGAAAAAAACATAAATATACCAATGCATGAACTAATCCATTTCTTCATACTAGTCCCTCCAACTTTCATAAATGTATAAACGGAAATGATTTCCATATTTTTCATTGTCGCCTATGTGGAATTGATTTATACAAAGTAAAAAGAAAAAAGCTTGCTGGGAATCACGAGTATTCCCAACAAGCTTTGATTTTGTCGAATTTTTTACTTGTTTGTTGATTTCCGCTTCAGACACACGCCTTCCGCGGGCAGTTCGGTATCCTCCTCTTCGCTTAAAGCGCCAACTGAGTCTCCCGTTAAGTGGTTTTCCTACTGAAGTCTCGTGCCTTCCGTTCCAATCAACATAGAAAAAATTTAGTCATTGGACATTATCATTTACAGCATTAATCAAACTAATCTTTCTAAAAAGCTCTCTCCTTCTCCTTGCCATTTAATGTGGAAGTTATTTGCCACCGTCGCACCTAAATCTGCAAATGTTTTCCGTAGTGGAAGTTCCCCACCGCCATTAAATTGTTTTGAATAAACAATTAGCGGTACAAATTCCCTTGTATGGTCCGTTCCGTGGTGAATCGGATCATTCCCATGATCAGCTGTAATGATTAGCAAATCATCCTCTTTCAGCCTTTCGATTATTTCCGGTATCCGGTCGTCGAATTCTTCAAGGGCTTTTCCATATCCATCTGGATCTCTCCTATGTCCATATAATGCATCAAAGTCAACTAGATTGACAAAGCTTAGTCCAGTGAAATCCTGCTCTATCACGTCAAGCAGTTTGTCAACACCATCCATATTAGAAATCGTTCGTAACGCTTTTGTTATTCCTTCGCCATCATATATGTCATTAATTTTTCCTATAGCAATCACATCTAGACCAGCGTCTTTTAATTCATTCATGACTGTTTTATCAAAAGGCTTAAGTGCGTAATCATGACGATTGGCTGTTCTCTTAAAGTTCCCTGGTTCACCAACAAATGGGCGTGCTATAACCCGTCCAACTTTATATTCATCTACTAATGTCATCTTACGAGCTTTCTCACATATTTCGTATAATTCATCAATGGGAACAATTTCCTCATGGGCTGCAATTTGCAAGACGGAATCTGCTGAAGTGTAGACGATCAGCGCTCCCGTTTTCATATGCTCCTCACCGAGACGTTCGAGAATTTCAGTTCCACTAGCCGGTATATTTCCTATAACACTTCTTCCTGATGCTTGCTCAAGTTGAGAAATGAGTAATTCGGGAAAACCATTAGGAAATACTTTGAAAGGATGGCTGGTGATCAACCCCATTATTTCCCAATGACCTGTCATTGTATCTTTACCTTTTGAAGCTTCTTGCATTTTAGTGTAATAAGCTAGTGGATGTTCCGTCTCGCTTATCCCTTTTATTTTTTTTATATTGGAAAGCCCAAACTTTTCCATATTCGGCATCTTTAAACCATTCATTTTTTCTGCGATATGCCCTAATGTATCCGCGCCTTCGTCATTGAAAGCTGCTGCATCAGGAGCCTCACCGATTCCGACCGAGTCAAGTACAATTAAATGAATTCTTTTAAAATTTGCGTTCATATAGTTGCCACCTCTTATGTTGATATTCGAATATACTTGTATCTTACCCTTATTCGTAAAAGAAAAAAACCGCATTTTGCGGTTGAATCTATTTAATGTTTTAATTTCTGTTCTAGCACTTTTCTATGCTCGTGGATGAAATTTTGTATAGACGTCTTTTAATCTTGTTTTCGTTACATGGGTATAAATTTGTGTTGTTGAAATATCGGCATGGCCGAGCATTTCTTGCACAGCTCTTAAATCAGCACCATTTTCCAGCAAATGAGTTGCAAATGAATGACGAAGCGTATGAGGAGTTAATTCTTTTTCTATTTTCGCTTCGGATGCAAGTCTTTTAATGATCTTCCAAAATCCCTGTCTTGTAAGACGGTTACCGTGATGATTGAGGAACAATGCCTCTGTTCGATTTTTAGGGTTATTCAGTTTAGGTCGGGACTCCATTATGTATTGTTCGATGACATTTTGAGCCATTTTTCCAATAGGAATAATCCTTTCCTTATTTCCTTTCCCAACACATCGTACAAAACCCATTGTTAAATGGACATTATCCATATTAAGATTAATTAGCTCACTCACACGAATTCCTGTAGCATATAATAGCTCTATCATCGCTTTGTCCCTTAATCCAAAAGACGAGGATGGGTCAGGAGTATTCAATAATGATTCTACTTCCCCAAAACTTAACACCTTCGGAAGTGTTCTTTCCATTTGTGGTGTTTCAATATGGACGGAAGGATCTTGTTCAACTGCTTTTTCCCGTAGTAAAAATTGGTGAAATGCTCTTATAGACGCAATATGCCTTGCAAGTGTTTTCGCCGATTTTCCTTCACCTTTTAAAAAAGACAAAAACTGAACGATATGGATTCTTGAAACATCGTTCAGTGATTTCAATTGTTCAACTTGCAGTAAATATTTTAGATATCGCTTAAGATCACGTTCATAAGAAATAATCGTATTTTGAGCCAGTCCTTTTTCTACGATCATAAAATGAATAAAATCCTGCAGCCGATCTTGCATTGTACCCTACTCTCCATTCTGATAAAACAGCAGAAGACGTGAAAACCAGCCGTTATCTTCATTTCCAAACGACTGAAAAGCCTTTACCGCTGTTCCTTCCGGCTCGTCATAACGCCGATAATTTTCATATTCTTGATTTACCCACATAATACCATAATAAAAGAGGATGGTGCACCCTGCAAATAATAAAAGCAATCTTAATGTTCCGAAAAAAACTTTGAGCATATTTTTCATAAAACCATTCCTTTTAGTCTGCTATACTTTTGTCTAGCTCCTGGCCCCAGCCCCTCGAGGTCAAAAATCAAACTTCTTTTCCTCAGAACATATGCTGTCGGGGCTGATCGAGCGCCTCTCGCTTTTCTTACTACAAGCATATGCCCAGCTTGTCTAAAATTATTCATGGTTACTTAAGAAAAGTACAAATGCTTGCTCATCGACGTACAGGCCCACGGTATGAAGGTCCTTCGACGAAGACATAAGGACGTGGTCGGCTTTAGTAAACGTATCTCTTTTTGCGATAAAGAAAACACCGTGTGGAATGAATCGATGTAACCTATCGTAGGTGTGGATAAGAACTATGTTTGTCGATGACTGTTTGCTCTGGAAAACAAGACATACGTCATTAAAAAATAGTAAAAGCCTTTTCCCGAAAGAAAAGGCTCCATTATTTTTCTTCTTCATTTTTAGTTTTGTTTTCTTCATCAGTCTTTTTATGGCAGCGCCAGCAAATTCCGTGGAAGGTGAGTCGGTGATCTTTTATTTTAAAATTCCAATCACGCTCTACGATTTTTTCAACATCCCCTAAAAGGTCTTCTTGAATTTCATCCACTGCCCCACATTCGATGCAAACTAAATGGTGATGAAAATGGGCTGCCCCTTCTTTCCGCAAGTCATAGCGAGAAACACCGTCACCAAAATTGATCTTATCTACAACTTTTAATTCTGTTAAAAGTTCCAATGTTCGATAAACTGTAGCAAGCCCAATTTCTGGCGCCTTTTCTTTAACGAGCAGATAAACATCTTCTGCACTTAAATGGTCTTCTTCATGTTCAAGCAACACCCGAACCGTGGCCTCACGCTGGGGAGTAAGCTTATAGCTTGCAGAATGCAGTTGTTTCTTTATGCGATCAATGCGACTTTCCATACTATGTATCCTCCCTCGCCACTATCCACTTTATTATAGCAGAAGGGAAGTCATAATCAAACTAAAATGATTATTATTTAGAAAAGCTACCTTGAAAATAAGCCGTGTTAAACAACTGAGGATTCAATACAAACAAAACTCTTTATTTTTATAGCGATGGCGCAATTTTTTGCATGAGGTCTCTGTAAAAAAATGCTTATTGGAGCTCTAAGCACTGACTTTCCGCTGACGATTCGGGAGCCTACTTAACGACTGTGTTCTTGCGTGATTGCCCTTACAATTTAGTTAATTTGTAATCGAGTGAATAATGGACTTCATTAGCATTGGCGAAACATATGCTTCCAAACTTGCAGCGATTGTAATAAAGGCAATTGCGCCAATATAGGATAAAAAGTATCTCGTAAAAACAGGAACAAGATGAAAGGAAAGTGATTGGCGAATAAAAATTTTCTTTATTAATTTCATTGAAAGTGCAATGGAACAAACTGAAATAAATATAAGAATGGGGATAATCAATAAGTTTTGTGGAAGCAATGAAACAAACGCCAATAATAGACCGTTCCATCCCATTTGATTTACAAGAAAACCTACAGAAAATCCTACAACGATTCCTTTTATAAAAATTAAAATAAAGATGAGCGGAAAACCAATAATCGATATTCCTAAAATCCAGATAAGACCAGCAAATTTTACATTATGCCAAAAACTTAATTTTAATAATTCCTCCGAAGGAACCATCTTTCCTTCGCCAACTTGTCCAAAAAACTGGTTTAAGTAATAAAAGAGATCTTCTTTTTGGTGAAGTGATAAACTGTTAACAAAAATGGAACCAAAAATAACTCCCATTAAAAAAAGTACCATGATGAATGTGTAGATGGATGAATGCTCTTGAAAATGACGACTGATAATATTAGTGGAAAGTCTGTTGCGCATCTTTTGCTCCTCCTGTCCCGCGATTGGTACATTTTATGATGGACTAGCCATAAGTATGCCAACAACAACCTCACAAATCACTAATCTAATTTTTGAATCCTTCCATACTTTCCGCCTCCGCCCGCATCAAATGCCAAACTACCCTCCCGAGCTTGGATGATCAATTCGGCAAGGTCCTCTTTCACAACCTTCTTTAATTCTGATATATGGACACGGTGCAAAATATTCATTTCAGTTCCGAAATGATTTAATAAGTTTTCCATCGTTTTTGGCCCTAAGCCCGGAATGAATTCCAATGGTACTTGGTGTATATAAGGCGGCCTATTAGGTTTATCGTCCGCATCCGCCAGTTGAGTGATTCGCTCAAAAACACCCATTGTAAATTTTTTCGAACCGCAATTTGGACAAACTTCCTCTTGCTTTGGAATTAAACAATTTGCACAAGTTGTTCGATAATATTTTCCTAAAAATGGATTCAACCCATAATTAGCCACAATCCTGTTTTCATCCTTATATTTCAAAGAACATTCCAATGCCTTAAAAGTTGGCTCTTCTAGTTTAAGGACCTGATATTCTCTTGCCATTTTCCCGAGAGAGTGAGCATCAGAATTCGTTAAAAAACTATAGCTGTGTAGTTCGGAAAGCTGATCAGCCATGTTTGTATCCGAACTTAAACCTAACTCGACTGCATCAATCAAAGCTGGATTGAAAACTTCTGTTAATGATTTTCCAACACCTTTTCCATATAGACTTTTAAAAGGTGTAAACACATGGGCAGGAATAAACAAACCATTAACTGCTTTGACTTTTTCCTGTACGACTTTTGCTTCTTCATATATTCTTTGCGTACTAAGCTGAATATTGGTCACTTTTTCCGAAAGCCATTTTGAAAATTCTTTAAGCGAAAGCATAGTTGGAAAGTATGTAAGGACGTGGATTGGTCCTTTGCAATGGTGATCATTTATCTCTATTTCCGATCCTGGAATAAGAACCACACCATTTTCATATTGGAAACCCCCGTCTTTCAGTTCTACAAGTTTACCTGTTTCGATTAAATGTTCCATTTCAAAAATTACGTCAGGTGAATGGCAATCAATAACACCTACAATATCTAAGCCCTTCGGAAATTTAGCCTTTTTTAATATATTGTTTAAAGTGAGATTTCTACTTGCTGTTATTTTTACAGGTTTTCCTGTTATTGTTCTGCCAATATGAATATGTAAATCAGAAAAAAAATCATTCATTAGGTGTCATCGCCATTTTTAGTTGTAAATAAAGGACTGCGTATGCAGTTTTTGCGTCATATATCCGCTTTTCTTCAACATATTGAACTGCTTCTTCTAGCGTTATTTCGTAAAGCTCTACAAACTCGTCTTCATCGCCAATTTTCGGATTATCGATCTTTTTTAAATCAGTTGCTATATAAAGATGGATCAATTCATCCGCAAATCCTGGAGAAGTGTAAAACGATATTAAATGCTCCATTTTTCCAGCTGCATAGCCCGTTTCTTCTTCAAGTTCACGCTCTGCAGTCACTAGAGGTTCTTCTCCATACTCTAGCTTCCCAGCAGGAATCTCAAGTAAAGAACGTTCCAACGGTTTTCGATACTGCTCGACCATAATTATTTTATTTTCATCATTAATGGCGATCACTGCTACGGCTCCCGGATGCTTCACAATTTCACGTTTCGCCATATTTCCATCAGGAAGGACTACATCATCAATTTGTAGACGAATTATTTTTCCATTATATATTTCTTTACTATGGATTGTTTTTTCTTCAAACTTCTTCATCATATTTCGCTCCTTCTTTTTCGCTTTTCCAATCATAACATAAAGCAGTTGGAACATTAATTTTGTTATCATGGATGACTTTCTATTAAAATGAAGAAAAGAACTTGAAAGGTGATGAGGAGATGGAAAAAAGACAACTAGGCAGTTCTAATTTACGTGTTTCTATGATTGGTCTTGGCTGTATGTCAATTGGGACAGATGCTAATAAGGCGCAAAAAATTATTGAAGCGGCCCTTGATTCTGGAATTAATTACTTTGATACAGCAGACTTATATGACTACGGAGTAAACGAAGAAATTATCGGTAGGACTCTATCAAGTAAAAGAGAAGATGTCATCATCGCGACTAAAGTGGGAAATCGTTGGAATGAAAATAAGGATGGTTGGAGGTGGGATCCATCTAAGGTCTACATAAAAGAAGCTGTAAAGAACAGTCTTCATAGACTAAAGACCGATTATATTGATTTATATCAACTTCATGGTGGAACGATCGATGATCCTATCGAAGAAACAATTCAAGCGTTTGAGGAGTTAAAGGAAGAAGGATTCATTCGATACTATGGTATTTCTTCTATTCGCCCAAATGTTATTCGCAAATATGTTAAGGATTCTTCCATTATTAGCAATATGATGCAATACAATTTATTAGACAGGCGTCCAGAAGCCATAATGCCGCTATTACAAGAACATAAAATTAGTATCGTAACTAGGGGTTCCGTGGCAAAAGGCATATTAAGTGATAAAACACTTGAATTAATTGAAGCAGATGATTTTAATGCTAATTTTCTTGATTATTCATCTGAAGAAATAAAGGAATTAATTGAAAGCATAAAAGCGAAACTTTTATTCTCACGTTCTTTAAACGAGGTCTCTCTTCAATTTAATTTAGCCCACGAGACGGTTGCATCCGTTGTGACTGGGGCTAGTTCTGTCGAACAATTACTTGATAATGTAAGAGCCGTAAATTCAACACCTCTTTCTAAGGAGGAACTTGGATATTTAGAAATGATTACAAAGAAAAGTAATTATACAGAACATATATAATTTTTAAAATTTTCGTTCGCCATTTATTTTTATATTTCAACAAAGATATTTCCTTTTCCACGTTAAAGCAGTATAACTTTTTTGCCTTTTCCAACTATTTATAACTTAGATTTCTATACTACGACAAAAACCTACTCATAAATGACTGTTTTTCTATCTGCTTCATTCATTTCGACATCGACAAAATTTGTACGACTGTGACTTTTGTAATGTCTATAATGATGGATGAATATAAATGAAATGATATTAGATAAAGGCAAGTCTGAACGAAAGACAGATACGCAAAGCCACAGGCCTAAGGTTTAATCAACTATGGCAGCTGGGTTACCTAAATACTCTATGTATTTTAGGAGGTCATTATGCAGAAAGCAATTGTAAAACCTGAACGACTCGATGAAGAATGGGTGGAGTTAATTCTAGCTGCATTAAATGCGGGGATTAGTACAGAAACCATCAGAGATTTTTTGAATATTCATAAACGAATAAAGCACTAGTTTATCTTTCTTTTGGACTATTTTTCACAAAAGGACAAAATTTTTTTATTACTGTGGTGTTCTAAATATGAAACAAACCTTCGTTATATGGTATAATTTACTGTAAGGAAGGTGAAGATTTACATGATTGGCGAACGATTACGTGATTATCGAAAACAGAAAAAAATGTCTCTATCAGAATTAGCGGAAAAAGCAGGGGTTGCAAAATCATATTTAAGTTCTATTGAACGAAATATCCAATCCAACCCTTCTATTCATTTCTTAGAGAAAGTATCCGAAGTGTTAGGAATTTCCGTTAACGCTTTACTTCATGATGACCAAGAAGGAGCCATCGGTTTGGATCCAGATTGGGAAGATCTTGTTCGTGAAGCGATGACATCAGGTGTATCGAAAGAAGAATTTCGGGAGTTTCTAGAGTTTAATAAATGGAAATTAGACAATAAGTGAAAATAAAAAGCCATGGCTCGATTGTCTCAAGCCATGGTTCATTCATTTCAAAAGATACTATAACAATGATTTATCATTACTCATTTAGGTTGTATCTCTAGCTCAGCGTTTTTTTTAATAGGCTTCCATCATTATATTTTCATCCAGTTGTAAATCTGGTTCTGTAGAGGAAAGTATCTCTTCAATCGTGTAGCCGATTGCGACTTCTTTTAATACGAGACCGGATTCCGTTACATCAATGACAGCTTGATCTGTAATAATCCGATCTACAACCTGCTTGCCAGTTAGAGGTAGACTACAGGAATTCAATATTTTTGGTTTGCCGCTCTTGTTTACATGTTCCATCATGACGATTATTTTTCCAGCACCGTGAACGAGATCCATCGCTCCCCCCATCCCCTTGATCATTTTTCCGGGAATCATCCAATTCGCTAGGTCCCCATTCTTCGAAACTTCCATACCACCTAATATAGCAAGGTCAATATGCCCTCCTCGAATCATAGCAAACGATTCTGCACTATCAAAATAGGCTGCACCTTGGATAGCTGTGACAGTTTCTTTTCCAGCATTAATTAAATCAGCATCTAGTTCGGATTCTTCTGGATAAGGACCAATGCCAAGCAAACCATTTTCAGATTGAAGAACAACTTGTTTTTCGGATGATATATAATTGGCTACTAAAGTTGGCATCCCAATACCTAAATTAACATAAAACCCATTTTTAATTTCTTTTTCAACACGCCTTGCCATTTTCTTTCGATTATTTGATCGTTCCACATTCAGTCCCCCTCATCCATTAACCGTTTTCCTCTCAATCCTTTTTTCCTGATCGCCCTGAATGATTCTCTGTACATAAACATTTGGTGTATGAATTGTATTTGGGTCTATTTCTCCTGCTCTACACAGTATTTCCACCTCAGCAATCGTCACTTTACCTGCTGTAGCTATAATGGGGTTAAAATTACGTGCTGTTTTACGATACAGGAGATTCCCTATTTCGTCCCCTTTCCAAGCTCTCACAATACTAAAATCAGCAACAAACGCCTCTTCGAGTACATATTTTCTCCCATTGAATTCCCGTATTTCTTTTTGTTCCGCCACCAACGTCCCAACACCTGCTGGAGTATAAAAAGCAGGAATCCCTGCACCTCCAGCACGGATTTTCTCAGCCAAGGTTCCTTGCGGAATTAATTCTACTTCTATTTCTCCCGAAAGAACCTGTCTTTCAAACTCTTTATTTTCACCAACATATGATCCAATCATTTTTTTAATCTGTTTGTTTTTTAGCAATAAACCAAGTCCCCAATCATCCACTCCGCAATTATTCGAAATAATGGTTAAATCTTTAACACTCTTATCTCGTAGCGCCAATATCAGATTTTCTGGTATCCCACAGAGACCAAAACCGCCTATCATTAGAGTAGAGCCATCTTGAATATCACCTATGACCTCTTGAAAGGATGTATATACTTTTTTCAAATTTCCATCCTCCTTTATTATCCTTCTGTTTTTATCAAACGTTTTCGTCTTTCATTAAATTGCATTTTTCCTTATAATAGATATGAATGAAACCTTTATTTAACCATCAACGTAAATCATTTATATAGAAAAGAAGCGATAAGGAGTAGATGCGGGCATGAAACCTGTTTTTACATTTTTTCTCGGCATGTTTGCAGCCGCGGAAATCATTTTACTATGGGTCATTTTATTTAATGGTTCCATCTTAGGATTTTTACCTTCTACCGTCTCCGCATTCCTTGCAGGGGGGCTTACATTTTTTGGAATAAAACTATATTCTGATCATAAATTTTTGAAAAAAAATAAATTGACAAGAAAAGAATATGTGTATATACAAAAAAACTTGGTGGAAGCAAAGAAAAAAATCAGCAGACTGCAAAAAGCTTTTTTTTCTGTTAGAACGATGGGTGCTTTTAAACAGTTATATGAATTAAGCAAATTATCAAAGCGGATGTACGCCATCATCAATAAAGAACCAAGACGTTTTTACCAATCTGAGCGTTTCTTCTTCTATCATCTTGATTCTGTTGTGGAGCTCTCCGAAAAGTATGCGTTGCTCGCCGCCCAGCCTGTAAAAAATGAAAAAATGTATATTTCCCTTAAGGAAACTCAGAGTACGTTGGGAGACCTAAGTGAATCGATCAAAAAAGATATTTATCACGTACTTTCATCAGATATTGACGACTTGAACTTTGAATTAGATGTTGCAAAACATTCTCTGAAAAAATTGGAGTATAACCCCCTCGAGGATGAAAGGAGAACGAAATAATGAGTTCACAAAATAAAGAAACTGAAACAGTATTAAAAACAGATTTTTCAAGCCTTGATGATCTTCTAGCTAATCCATTTGGTGAACAAGAGATCGTGCCAATAAAGCAGGAACCATTACAACAAGAGGTTAAACCTGTCAGACTCGTGGACAGCTTGCCTGATGAGAATCGAAAGCGAGCACTCGAGCTTGCCAAACAGATTGATCCTGCTAATCATCAAGCTGTAATTGCTTATGGCACGCACGCACAGTCTCAATTATTAAATTTTTCAAGTTCAATGTTGGATCATGTTCAAAGTAAAGACATTGGTCCAATTGGTGATATTTTAAGTGAGTTAATGGGTAAGCTCCGGGATGTTAATCCCGATGAGCTTTCACCTGAAAAAAAGAACTTTTTCTCAAAGATGTTCGGCAAGATTTCCAATTCCATTCAAGAGGTAATGTCCAAATACCAAAAAACGGGAGCGCAAATTGACCGAATTACTGTGAAATTGAATCAATCTAAGCAAACGTTGATAGATGATTTAAAGATGCTTGAACAATTATATGAGAAAAACAAGGAATACTTTCATGCTTTGAATATTTATATTGCAGCAGGAGAGTTAAAAATTGAAGAGTTAACGACTAAGACGATTCCAGAGCTAAAGAAAAGAGCTGAAGCCTCCGGCGATCAAATGACGTATCAGGAAGTTAATGATATGGTTCAATTTGCAGATCGTCTTGAAAAGAGGCTTTATGATTTAAAACTAAGCAGACAAATTACGATCCAAAGTGCGCCGCAAATCAGAATGATTCAAAATACGAATCAGGCACTCGCTGAGAAAATTCAAACTTCGATTATGACGGCCATTCCGCTTTGGAAAAATCAAATTGCTATAGCATTAACACTTATTCGTCAACGCCAGGCTGTAGAAGCACAAAAGCAAGTTTCTAAAACAACGAATGATTTACTACTCAAAAATGCTGAGATGTTAAAAACAAATACAATTGAAACAGCAAGAGAAAATGAACGTGGACTTGTTGATATTGAAACATTGAAAAAGACACAATCTAATTTAATTACAACACTAGAGGAGACAATCAAAATTCAACAAGAAGGCCGGGCAAAACGCGCCCAGGCGGAGCAAGAACTTGTTTCAATGGAAAACGAACTAAAACAAAAATTATTGAAGCTTACGTAATGCACTAGGACTTAATAAAAATGACAATGCCTAAAAAAATAGACTTGTTCCATTATTATTTGAAAGGAACAGGTCTATTTTTTTTCTTTATTTTTTGCTGGTGAAGTGTAACTAGTTGTTTTCTTGTCAGCGTAAGGCATTCTTGTAATGACAATTGGATCCTTTAAATGAGTGTTGGGAATTTGTTGTGGTTTCAAACCATTTGGCATATATTCAATATTCTTAGCTTCTGGCGGAAGAGGGATATAAACAGAATCCATGATGATGATTTTTTGTTTATACTGTTTACTTTTTGTTTCCTGTGCTACTTCCGTGTTGCTACAAGCAAATAAAGTAATGCTTAACGTAGAAATGAATGTACATATTATTAACTTTTTCATGAACACCATCCCTTTATACTCAGTTTTATTTAATAGACAAAATAATAATCCTCTTGGTTTCATTAGTTTTCACCTTTAGGACATAAGCTACCCTACTTTTCATATTTTAAAGTAATCGCATTTTTTCTAAATCTTCTTTTAGGAGGAGTTAGGTTGGTTTTACCAGAAAAGGTGACAATCATTGAAGTAGGGCCACGAGATGGATTGCAAAATGAAGACAACTTTGTCGATACTGAGACTAAGAAAGAATTCATTGGAAAATTGGAACTAGCGGGAATTCTGGAAATGGAAATCACTTCTTTCGTTTCACCAAAATGGGTTCCACAAATGAGGGATGCTGTTTCGATTGTGACTTCTCGCCCTAAAGGGATTCGCAGCATTGCTTTAGTTCCAAATCGTAAAGGAATGGAAAAACTATTGGAAACCGATTGTAAAAATATTGCGGTTTTCGTGGGTGTGAGTGATAGTTTTAACCGGAAAAATATAAATAAATCAACACGGAATAGTATGGAGGAATTAATCCCAATGATTGCTGGATTAAAAGCTAAAGGATTTTTTGTCCGCGCCTGTATATCCACTGCTTTCTACTGTCCGTATGAAGGGAAAGTTTCGATAGTAGACACAGTAAAGCTTTGCAGTGAATTCGCTGCAGTCGGAGTCGATGAACTAAGTGTCGCAGATACAATTGGAATGGCGACTCCCGTAGAGTCTTTTATACTTTTTTCCGAACTAAAGAAAGAGCTGCCCTTTGTTATGATTGCAGCCCATTTTCACGATACGCGCAAAATGGCGCTTGCTAATATTTATGCTTCCCTTCAAGCGGGGATCGACCGTTTTGATTCTTCCGCCGGAGGGATAGGCGGTTGCCCTTTCGCGCCAGGATCGAGCGGCAATGTTGCTACTGAAGATGTAGTTTATATGCTCGAACGAATGGGAATTGAAACCGGAATTGACCTTGATAAACTTGTTGATGCGATTGATGTAATCGCCCCTCACCTTTCGAGAGAAATTGACTCAGGCTATTATCGACTCTCAAAGGTTAAGCTTTAGGTAGTTGATTGACGCCCCTTCTTTTATTCGAGACAAATGTCACTGATGTTCCAATTTCATCCCGAATAACCCTTTGATTCACGATGAAATTCACTTATTTTCCATTTTCATCGTGAATAACGCATTGATTCGAGATGAACCTTACCGATTTTCTATTTTCATCGCGAATTACGCGGATTAGTTACCTCCACCATTAAAATCAGACCAGCTTAGGGCATCAATACTTAGATTGGTTACCTTCATCATTGGAATCAACCCAACATAGTGCGTTAATCGAATCAAGAGGCATTGAACGCCTCTCAACTCAATACGATATTGCAGCTCATTCGTCCATTTAATATTTGCCCTGGACTTGTTAAGCGAAATGATTGGGTTTCTTGGGAGTAATCGATTTTCATTTCTTCATCAAAAAAAATAGCCTTTGATTTTTCTATATAAATGTCCAGTTTATCCGTCTCAATTAACATATCGTTCGAATCCAAATCCTGCTTGTTTATTAATTGCAATGTTGGAACACCGCTGACAACACAGCCGCAGCCGTCCGTTTCATATTTCAATTTTAAGATTAGATTTTTTTCGCCCATTTTCTGTTTGATTTGTCGTGAAGCCGCTTCGGAAATTGATATTTTCATCATGTTCTCCCCTTCCTTCCTTTCATTTTAACACATAGCTTTCGAAGTAAGGTTGCATTTCCTCTTCGTTCCTTCTACTATTAATAGGAACAGTCTTTTTACAAGGGGGATATGAATTTGGAAAAAGTACAAATTAAAGTAATGGATAACGGCTCTTATCGAGTAACGGGAGACGTTGAATTAATTGATGTTGATGGTAATGTATTTGAAACAAAACAAGTATTTTCTTTATGCCGCTGTGGCCTTTCAAGTCGCAAACCGTTTTGTGACGGCACACATAAAGGGAACTTTGAATCATGCGTCCGTGCAGAAAAAGTATTAAATGATTAATTTGGAACGCCCGCAGCTCTGCGGGCTTTTTCTATTCTATGATGATCATTTGATCAATTTTTTCGACTGAAATCTTTATAACACGTTCGTTTTTATCCACTACACGAAATTCTTTATTTATTGGATCAAAATAATGAATCTTTCCTAATACTTCTTCATAATGATGATCGTTAAAACGTGTGATCATCACTTCTTTCCCAAATTCCATTGCCATACCCGCTATTTCATTTAGCATTTCCAATTTTTGTTCATCCAATTGCTTTAATTTTTCATGCGTGTCTTCTTCCGCCCATTTCCGGAGCATTGTGACATGCTCTGGAAGCATAAGCGAACTCCATTTGATACGACCACGATCCCGAATCATTTCACACACCCTTTCCTTTGCACAAATCTGCAATATTATTGGTTTATGCTTTATGTCCTCCTACAAGAGCTGCCCTCTTTCTTGCCGTTCCTGCCTTCGTATAGGAAATTGCCCGTAATAAGGACACTCCTCCATGCCGCCTACGAATTCGATCTACGGTGTAGCCTAGCTTTTTCTCACTTATTTTTCTAGGCTCAAATAAATTTAACTGAACATACTTATCATCCATCACATTCGATAATGCAATGGAAATTTGCCGTACTGTCTTGCCTGTATAATGTGTTTGAAACAATCGCAAACAGATACGATACAAATCCATTGTTGTATTAGTTGGTTCCTCTACTGAGTACGAACGTAAAAATCCACCGCCAAATTCTTTATCGCTATAGCCAATACCGAGGCTGATGGTCCTTCCAGCCTTTTTACGCTCTCTTGCCCTTCGCGCCACCTCTTCACACATTTCGAGAATGACACAAATAATCTCCTCTTTATCCTTATAATCACGAAGCAAGATTTGACTTTTTCCAAAGCTGATTTGCCCTTCTATAATCGGGGCCCCTAATTCGGACAAATCTACTCCCCACGCATGGTAGTAAAGTTGGTTCCCCATCACTCCAAATTTTTTCTCCAGCAAGTGCAACTCCGAATGGGCAAGCTGTCCTACATTAAAAATTCCCATACCATTTAGCGTTCTTTCTACCCTTCTTCCGATTCCCCACATCTCGCTAAGTGGAGCCACAGACCATAGTTTTTCCGGAACATCTTCATAAGTCCATTCCGCTATACCGGTTTTTTTTGCTTCAAGATCAAGGCAAAGTTTGGAAAGAAGCATATTCGGTCCGATACCGATAGAACATGTTAGCTGGAACTCTCGAAACAACTCATCTTTAATTTTCTCGGCAACTAAACGAGCATCCCCCCATAGGTCACTCGTTCCATCGATTTTGATAAAGCTCTCATCCACGCTATACACGTGAATCGCTTCTTTCGGAACGTAACGATGAAAAAGATGTGTAATTTCAGTAGCAATCCTTAAATACGTGCTCATCTTTGCCTCTTCAAGCAGAATTCTTTTATCATTCGGAATTTCAAAAAGCCTAGAACCCGTTTTGATTCCAAAATCTTTTTTCAAACGTGGGGATGCGGCGAGCACGACACTCCCGGGTTGCTTCAAATTTCCAACAACTGCAAGATGGCATTCTAATGGATCACATCCAAGCATCACCGCCGAACAGCTCGCATAAAAGCTCTTCATATCAACACATAATATTTTGTCGTGTGGAAGCTTACTGTAATCAACACCCATATTTATGCCTCCTATTAGAAATGCGTAAGCGCCTCGTTCAGCCCCGACAAGCAAATGTTCTGGGGCGAAAAAGTCGTTCTTTGACTTTTATGCCTCAGGTTATTTGACCTCGAGGGGCTAGGCGCTGAAGCTGGACAAAGAAATGCGTAAGCGCCTCGGAAATGGAAGAAAGGCTAAAAGCGCAACATCCTGTTGCAGGCTCAAGCAGCGACGTTCTGTCGCCTCGCCTGCACTTGTACATCCGTGTACGTCGCAACGCCTTTCTGACCCGCGTCCTGCGGGCCTCCGACAAGCAAATGTTCTGAGGCAAACAGTTCACCTTTTAATTTTTATCGCTTTTAGTTATATTTTACGAACGTTTGTTCTATTATATGCAATATATTAGCCGAAAGTACCTATTTTTTCAAATGGTACTTTTTTCTAAATTAAGGGTCCTGTTAAACGTGTATGGTGATTTCCGCTTCACTCCTAACAAAATAGGAAAATCAAGAATGAGCTTTAGCGAAGAAAAATTTTAAAAAAACTGCTACCAATAAGAAAAAACTCATACCTAAACCTCGATTTTAGAGATTTAGGTATGAGTTTATTTTTTAAAAAACGCTTTTCTCCCCAAAGATTCAACCGTCCTTGGTGCTATTGTATGCAAAGTCGCTGTCCAATTCATCCAGCGTGGCATATTGATTTCCCGGTGATTTTTAAGCATGACGCTAACTATATTTCTGGCAACCTTTTTGGGATCCAGAATAAATTGACCTAGTTTTTTCAAATATGATCCTTCTGGATCGGCTTTTTGAAAAAAATCAGTATGTATGGGTCCGGGATTAACAGCCGTTACAAATACACCGTGCTCAGATAATTCCATCCTCAAGCTGTTCGAAAATCCAAGTACTGCATGTTTCGTAGCAGCATATACACTTGATTTAGGAGTTGCAAGCTTTCCGGCTTGGGAGGCAATATTTATAATATGACCGGATTTTCTTTTACACATATACGGAATGACTTCCCTTGTACACGTAATTAAACCGATTACGTTGACGGCAAACATTCCTTCCAAATCAGCAAAATTGATATCAATCGCATTAGAAAAAATCCCGTAACCGGCATTATTCACTAAAACATCAATCTCTCCTTCTGTTTCATAGATGCGTTTGAATACTTGAGATATTTGTTCCGGCTTGGATACATCTAGCTCAAAGCCTTTGCATTTCACTCCATATTGGTCGCGAATTCGGGTAGATAATTGATTCAGCTTTTCGATATTACGTGCAAGTAAAATTAAGTCAGCTCCATTTTGTGCACACAAGTAAGCAATCTGCTCCCCGAGTCCTCCAGAAGCTCCCGTTATGGCAACTGTTTTCCCTTTAATGCGTTCATTTATCATCATGACATACCCTCAACGGCAGAAAAGAATGCAACACCATTATCATCCATTTGCTTCTTAATAAGACCAAGTGAGAGTAAATAATCCAACTGAGCCGTTGATTCAGATAATGTTAATCCTAGTTCCTTTTGATACACAGCTGGAAAAAGTTCTTTCGTAATCGAAAAGGTTGTTAATTGACGGTTTTTCAATAATTCCAGTACTTGTAATGCCCGCTCATGCTGGCGCTGCAGACGACGTTTCACAAGTTCATGAACTCTCTGAATATCCGCTCCGTGCCCTGTGTATGCAATGCGAATATCCAACTTTAAAAGCTTTTCGAGAGATTCATTATATTGCAGTTGCGGTTTTGGGCGCTCAGAAGATGGTTCTAATGCAGGCTCAAGAAATGGATTGGAAGAGATCGTTGCAAGTAAATGATCTCCTGATAACATGACACCATCATTTTCTCGAAAAAACGATATATGGCTTTGAGCATGCCCGGGAGTTTCTAGAATCGACCATTTTTCTAATCCAGGGATGGTATCCCCTTCGGCAATTTCTTTCGCAAGCGGCGCCGAACTAGAATACTGAAGAGGAGATTTCAAAACATGTAACATTTTTTCCACATTGCCCTTTAAACCAAATTCTTTAAATAATCTTCTATAAAAATTATCATGGGCGGAGAAAAAAACGGAATCCTCTTCAATCCACGGGCGTACATATTTATGTCCGTAAATTGGCACTTCCGGTAACCATTCTAAAAGTCCAACATGATCGGGGTGGTGGTGTGTAAGTACAACTTGTTCAATATCTTCAGGAATCAATCCGTACTTGGCCAGTTGAAAGGTAAATGCCTCCCAAGCTGCTTCTGTCTTCACTCCGGCATCGATTAGAGTAAGGGCATCCCCTTTTACAACATAAACATTCACATCGCCTACTGCAAATGGAGTTGGCAATTCAAGTTTTATTATTTTTTCATCAAAACTAACCATTATAATCCCTCAACTTCAAAAAGATAAGTAATTACAGTGTATCGAGTAATGACAAAAAAGTCATTATATTCATATTATACTCAGAGTATTGAAAAAACTTTTTCTTGACATTTATCCATTCGATAATCATAATCATATATAATATTTTAACTAAACACTGATTGAACCGCGATGAACTGGGAATAGTAAAACAGAAATGATGCAAGAGATTGGAGCCCAAAGGCTGGAAGGCTCCGACATCCCCTTTTTGTTTGAACCTGCCTAGCGAGCTGTCAGCAAAACTGACCGTATTCCTGCGTTAAGGGCCAGAGATGATTGCAGCAAATAGGCAATCAATGAAGGTGGTACCACGGAAGCTATTCCCTTTCGTCCTTTTTTACAGGATGAGAGGGTTTTTTGTTGTTGATCAAGGCACTTTGTTGATTAAAACGAAAGTCAACATACAAGTTTAACAAGGCCATTTATGGAGTACGAGAACAGGAGGAATACCGATGAAAATATCGTTTATTGGAGCTGGCTCCATCGCAGAAGCCATGATTGCAGGGTTAATTGAAAAAAATATATGTAATCGTGAAAACATCTGCATAACGAATCGGAATAATAAATTAAAAATGACGGAACTCGAAGAAAAGTTCGGAATAAGTACCACTTATGATATGAATGAGCTTATTCATAATGCGGATATGGTTATTTTTGCCGTAAAGCCAAAAGATGCAAACGAGGCATTGGATAAGATCAGACCATATATAAGTGAAAATACTTTCTTTGTTTCCGTTATGGCAGGGATATCTATCGAATTTATAACGGATAAGCTAAAAACCAATTGCGCCATTGCTAGAGCAATGCCAAACACTTCTGCAAGTGTCGGAAAATCTGCAACTGCCATTACATTTAATCCTTTTGCTTCTAATCGACAAAAGGAAATGGCGCTCTCTATTTTTTCTGCCATTGGAATTACAGAGGAAGTGGAAGAACGCCAAATGGATGCCATTACAGCACTTTCAGGCAGCGGCCCAGCGTATTTTTATTATATGGTGGAAGCGATGGAACGAGCGGCAGAACAATTTGGCTTGGAAAAAGACACATCCAATAAACTCATTATCCAAACTTTACTAGGTGCTGCCGAAATGCTTTCTGTATCGGGAAAAAAAGCTGCAGATCTTAGGCAAGAAGTGACAAGCCCTGGTGGAACAACAGAAGCGGGAATTTCCGTCCTTCAACAAACAGAAATGCAGGAAGCGTTCGTGGCTTGTATCCAGGCCGCCTATGAGCAATCAAAGCAGTTGGGAATCATGTATGAATCCAAAATCACATAATTCATAAGTTCTCACAAATGCAAAAAACGCCTCCACCTTGCTATAATAGAGCGAAAGCAAATTAGGAGGCAAAAGAATGACTGTAAAACTTTTTACACCCTTTACGGTTAAAAATATTACGATGAAAAATCGGATTGTTATGTCGCCAATGTGTATGTATTCTTGCTTCAATGAGGATGGAATGGTTGGAGACTGGCACTATACCCATTATACAAGTCGTGCGGTTGGGCAAGTCGGATTAATTATCGTTGAAGCAACAGCTGTGACACCGCAAGGAAGAATCAGCCCTCGTGATTTAGGAATATGGAGTGATGACCATATTGAGGGGCTTTCGAGACTTACTAAAATGATGGAAGAGCACGGTACTGTCAGTGGAATTCAAATTGCTCATGCCGGTCGAAAAGCAGTGCTCGATGGAGAAATCATTGCGCCAAGTGCAATTCCTTTTAACGAAAGTATGAAGACGCCAAAAGAAATGAGCATTGATGAAATTAAAGAAACGATTATAGCATTTGGAAAAGCTGCGGAAAGAGCAAAAAAAGCTGGATTTAAAATAATCGAAATTCATGGAGCCCACGGGTATCTAATCAATGAATTTCTTTCACCGCTCACAAATAAGCGCAGCGATGAATACGGAGGTACTCCAGAAAATCGTTATCGCTTCTTAAGAGAAGTCATAGAGGAAGTTAAATCGGTTTGGGAAGGTCCTTTATTCGTCCGTGTTTCAGCGAATGATTATAGTGTTGGAGGTCTTGTCCCCGCAGATTATGTAAGGATAACAAATTGGATGAAAGAACAAGGAGTCGATTTAGTAGATGTTAGTTCAGGTGCTGTGGTACCTGCGAATATTCCTACTTTTCCAGGCTATCAAGTTCCACTTGCAGATCAAATTAGAAATGAAGCAAATATCCCGACTGGAGCAGTAGGTTTGATCACAAATGGAACTCAAGCGGAGGAAATTTTACAAAATGGTCGCGCTGACTTAGTTTTTATCGCCCGCGCGCTATTACGCGATCCATACTGGTCACGAACTGCAGCAAAAGAACTGAAATATGAACTAGAGGCTCCAGAGCAATACCGACGAGGCTGGATGATCTAATTTTTATGTGGATCGATTGTCATTTCTAGGAAATCATATGCCATTTTCGTGTTAGGAAATATTACTTTAGCTTCTTCTGTTAGCTGATTCCAATGTTCATTAAGATAGCGTGAACTAATATGATTCAAACACAGGCTATGTGCTCGTGCATGTAAAGCAAGTCTCGCTGCTTGGGCAGTCGTTGAATGAAAATAATTATTTGCCATTTCTTCACTATCCGCGGCAAATGTAGCTTCATGAACTACAACATCTGCTTCTGAAGCGAGAATAGCTGCATTTTCGCACGGACGTGTATCGCCAAGAATACAAATGACTCTACCTTTTATTTCAGGGCCTAAATAATTGTTTCCATTTAACACTTTTCCATTTTCCAGTGTGACCGTTTCACCCTTTTTTAGGCGCTTATAAACCGGACCTGGTAATATGCCATCAGAGCGAAGTCGTTCGGCATCGAGAGTTCCTTTTTTATCCTTTTCGGTAATACGGAATCCGTAGCTTGCAATCCCGTGATCAAGTAATAAAGTTTCAATCATAAATTGCTCATCTTCGAAAATGATCCCATTCTCAATTTCGATAATATTTAAAGGATATTTTACATGGGTTTGACTTATTTTAAGAGAAACATCGACATATTCTCGAATACCTTTCGGACCGTAAATGGTAAGCTCTGTTTCTCCACCTTGGAAAGAACGACTACCTAATAATCCCGGGAGGCCAAAAATATGATCTCCATGAAGATGAGTTATAAATATTTTTTCAATTTTCCTAGGTTTTAATGAAGTATGTAAAATTTGGTGCTGGGTTGCTTCACCACAATCAAAAAGCCATATGGAATTTCTCTCTTCCAATAGCATTAAAGCTAAGGAAGAAACATTTCTAGGCTTTGCCGGTACTCCCGCACCAGTTCCGAGAAAGAGTAGTTTCATATTAACCCTCCATATAAATAATATTTATTTTATCATAATTACCAGTAAACGATTTAAAAATAGATACTTGACTAGTCGTGTTTTTTCAGAATAATTGGTAAGATAGAGTATAATCAATGTTGGAAAAGTTTACGAAGGAAAAGAGAGGTTTTTCATTATGATTCAATCAGAAACACCCGCATCGCTTATAATGATATTCGGAGCTACTGGAGATTTAGCCAAGAGGAAGCTATATCCTTCCCTTTATCATCTTTTTAGAAAAGGGAAATTAGCAGAGCATTTTGCGGTTATTGGTGTGGCGAGACGCCCATGGACCAATGAAATATTGAGAGAGCATGTTAAAGACTCTGTTTTAACATCTATTAAAGATGCGGAGAATGTTGAGGAATTTGTTTCTCATTTTTATTATAAACCTCATGATGTCAGCGACTCACAATCATACATACAATTAAAAAATCTTGCAAATGAGCTCGATCAAAAGTATGGTCTAGACGGTAACCGAATCTTTTATCTAGCTATGGCTCCAGAATTTTTTGGTACCATTGCTGAGCATTTAAAAATTGACGGATTAACAGATACGGAAGGCTTCCATAGACTTGTCATAGAAAAACCATTTGGGCATGATCTTGAATCCGCAATTGAATTAAATAAAAGAATTAGAAATGTCTTTTCTGAAAATGATATTTACCGTATTGATCATTATCTTGGAAAAGAAATGGTTCAAAATATTGAAGTAATCCGTTTTGCCAATGCTATTTTTGAACCTTTATGGAACAATCGATTCATCTCAAATATTCAAATTACCTCAAGTGAAATGTTGGGTGTAGAAGAACGTGGCGGGTATTACGAAACGAGTGGTGCTCTTCGCGATATGGTTCAAAATCATATGCTGCAAATGGTAGCTCTGCTTGCTATGGAGCCGCCTATCCGTCTCACACCAAAAGAAATTCGTAGCGAAAAAGTAAAAGTGTTAGGTGCCCTTCGCACTATTGAGCATGATGAAATCCCGAATTACTTCGTAAGAGGACAATATGGTTCTGGTGAGATTAACGGAGAAAAAGTAATAGGATATCGTGATGAGCAAAACGTAAATAAGGAATCCAATACTGATACTTATGTAGCGGGCAAATTAATGATTGATAATTTCCGTTGGGCGGGCGTGCCATTTTATATTCGAACTGGTAAAAGAATGACAGCTAAGTCAACGAAGATTGTAATTCAATTTAAGGATATTCCGATGAACCTTTATTATAAATCGGAAAAGGATCTCGATCCGAATCTTCTTGTCATTCATATCCAACCAGAAGAAGGAATTACCCTTCATTTGAATGCGAAAGACACTGGACAAATGATGGAAACAACACCAGTGAAGCTTAATTTTTCCAATAATCATACTCCAGGTCTTAATACTCCTGAAGCGTATGAAAAACTTTTGTTTGATTGCCTCAGAGGTGATGCAACAAACTTTACGCACTGGGATGAAGTCGCCCTCTCTTGGAGCTTTGTTGATAAGATTAGCCATTACTGGGAAAGCAAAAAAGCGGAATTTCCAAATTATAGCGCTGGGACAATGGGTCCTAAGGAAGCAGATGAACTGCTTAAAAAGGAAGGATTTTCATGGTGGCCGGTTACAGATCTTGATGTAAAGGATTGTTAATAAGAAAAGCGGCAGGCTCCTGAAGCAGAAGGAAGGCTAAGAGCGCAACGTCTTGTTGCAACGCCTTCTTGACCCTCATCCTGCGGGCTTCCGACAAGCAAATAACCTGAGGGACTAGAGACTGCAGCTAAACAAGACGAGACGATGTTGACTTTTCTTAGGGAGAAGGACAAGAAGATTGCTAGTCGTCGGCTGCTTGCGCAAGACAAAAAGAAAGACCTATCGGCTGTTCGAAAACAGGAAACCTGTCGAACAGCCTTTTTTTTGCCTTTTTTTTTGCCTTTTTTTAATACAGATACCTAATGATAACTGCTATACTAAATCTATATACATAAATCATTTTTAACAAATATACAACATACAGAATATATTACCGCGGAGGTGTTTGCCGTGAAAAGCTCCAATGTGGATGATTACTTACAAAAGGGAATGTACGGGGTAAAAGAAATAAAGCCCGAAGAACGAAGGAAATTTTTAGGGACGATTAGAGAAAGAATTGTAGTAGCATTAACGAAAAGCCAAGTAATGGAAAAAGGTGTTTATCCAGAAGTAATACAATTGATGAAAGAGCATCCGAGAGCAACATTGCTTCTAAATGGAGATCTTGACTACTCCTATTTATCAGAATACATTCATAAAGCAAGATCAAACCATATTCAATTTTCTATTGTTGCGAATAAAAATTATGATACGAATATCGGGCTCGTCCTAACGTACGATCATGCAATTGATAAAGAGGAAATCTATATTCAAAAAAATAAAGAAAAAACTGTAACCATTTCTAAGAAAAAAAAGAAGCCGTTCGCTAGCCTTTTTAGTTTTCTAAAGAAATAGATCACAGTTTCTTTTGTTTCATTTCCTTCTGAAGATCGCTGCCTTTTTGAAGTATAGATGTGCCATATTTACTTTTTATTTTATCAATGGCGTTATAAAGCGGCTCTTTTTGAGCTGCTTTTTCATATGAAAATAAATTAAGCTGCTCATAAGCATAATCTTCATCTAATAAATCTTGACCTGTTATACCTAACAGCCTTACTGGATCTCCCTTCCAGTTATTCAAAAATAAGGTCTTTGCTGCTAGAAAAATATCTTTAGCTTCTACAATCGGATTGATTATTTTTTTCCCTCTTGAAATGGTTTTTCGATCATGATAGCGAATCGTAATCGCAATATTTTTCGTTACATACCCTTTTTTCTTTAGCCTTGTTGATACACTTTCAGCAAGGGATTCGAGAGTTTCTAATAATTTGGATTGATTGGAAATATCTTTTGGCAATGTAACAGAATTTCCAACGCTTTTGTTTTCCCCTGCTGCATCTGGGTCAACATGTCGAGTATCAATTCCATTAGCCCTCTCCTTTAATTGTAACCCACGAATTCCTAAATGAGCCTTGAGCTGAAAATCACTTGCTTTTGCCAAATCACCAATCGAATGAATGTGGAGCGTTGACAGCTTAGCTGCCGTTTTATCGCCAATCCCGTGCATTTCAACTGTAGGCAATGGCCATATAACTTTAGCAATATCTCTTTTTCTCAAAACCGTAATACCAAGTGGTTTTTTCATATCTGATGCCATTTTAGCTAAAAATTTATTAGGGGCAATCCCAATACTGCACGGCAAATCAAGTTGATTAAGTAAACTTTTTTGAATGTCTTTAGCAATCTCCAAAGGGGAGCCCAATTCAAAGCTATCTGTAATATCGAGGTAACCTTCATCAATTGAAACTGGCTCTACTAAATCGGAGTATTGACCCAATATCTCAAACATCGCTTGTGAAGCATTCCGATATCGGTCGAAATTAGGTCTTTTTATAATTAGATGAGGACAAAGCTTTTTTGCTTCCCAAACAGGCATGGTTGTTTTCACACCATATTTACGTGCTTCATAGCTGCATGTGACAACAATCCCTTTGCGTGCTTCTTCATCCCCTGCAACCGCGAGTGGCTTATCTTTTAATGAAGGATCATAGGCCATTTCAACAGATGCAAAAAAACTATTCATATCAACATGCAGTATGACACGACCATTTTTAGGATAGAATGCCTTCATTTCAATCACCTTTTTTGCTGCTCAAAATTTATCGATAATTCCTATAAAATAAAAATACCACAGTATTATAGACCATGGTAGGATAAAATATTGAGCCCCATCAATGTGAGACTTTTTAATTAGGTTGTCCGATCAATAAATCACCAATAATTTTTGCAGGTTCTGTTGAATAAATATTCACATGATAATTTTCTACATGAATTTGATATTTTTCCCATTCATTACCATCAGAAAATATGGAATGTATTTGTTCGTAAATATCACCCTTGTTGAGATGGTAAACGACTCCTAATTCCTTTAGATACTTCAAATTAATTTCCTCTTGGCCAGGCAGAGCATCGTAAATGAAAATGGTCTTGCGTTTAAAAAGGCATTCACTTATCGTTACTCCACCGGGCTTTGTTAAAATGGCATCCATTTGATCGTAAAGACTGTTCATTTCCTCCCTACTATGGATATACGGAAACGGAATAATATGGCTTTTTTGCATACTATTGAGTTTTTGATACAACTTCTTGTTTTTTCCGCATAATACATAAAATTTGATTTGCCGATTAGGCCCGCCTTCCCCGATATGCCGAATTAACTCTTCAATAGCGCCAACCCCAAGGTTCCCACCTGCTATTAAAACCGATAGTTTGAAAAGGCTCGCCGGTGCAACTGCTTTTTTTTGTTTTATTATTTTCGAATGAATTGGAATTCCTGTAATGTAAATATGTTCATCCTTGATTCCTTTTTGAATTAAATATTTTTTCATTTGATAAGATGGTACAAAATGAAAGTCTATATACTTCACACCCCAAAAACGGTGGATGAAATAATCTGTGTACACATTGATGACCGGAATCGTCAGTCCGCCCTTCTCTTTCAAGTAACTCATCATGTACGCAGGTAAGGCATGTGTGCATACAATAAGGTCTGGTTGCTTTTCTTTTATGAGCTTTTTCATATTGGAAATAAATAACCATTCATATAGCCAATAGCGCTTGTTTTTTTCGATATTTTTATAGACGGTATTTTTATATATAAAATGATACATTCCGGGGAAAGCATCAATCCATTTGAGATATATGTTCGAAACAAGTGATTCAACTTTTCCATAACTGTAAGAAAGAACATCTACTTTATCACATGTAATTTGTGGATGTAAGGTCTGAAGTCCATCAATTAAGGCATTTGCTGTTTGATGGTGTCCAGAAGGGATTTGTAAAAAAGGTAAGAATAGCACAGATTTATTTAGTTTTTTCATATACACCTCTTCTAAACATTCTTTTCTTGAAACGCGTTTGGAATTCACTGCCATGGGATTCCTCCCATCAATTGCTTGTAAAAATGGCAGCATTTTTCTAGTATAATCTTTCTTATGGAAGGAGTGATTACAATTGAACTTTTTATTCTATACTGCATTCGCTATACTTCTTTTTTATTTCTTTAAAAAAGCCTATACCAACACGAAAGAAATCGTGATAAATAAAGTTAACATCAATCAAGATCAATCTAACGGACAAATAAATCCAAAATTAACGATACTTCAACTATCCGATTTGCATCTTGAAAATATTTCAATTTCGCCTGCTGAACTATATGCAATACTCAAAGATAAGCCTATTGATTTAATTGCACTTACTGGAGATTTCCTTGATCGAAAACGGACCATTCCAAAGCTTGTCCCATATTTGGAAGTCTTGAACAAATTAAACGCCAAATATGGAATATATGCCGTACTTGGAAACCACGACTATGTTCTACAGCAACAAAACTTACAAACATTAATTAAGACACTCGAACAATATAACTGCAAAGTAATGCGAAACGAAAATGAGCTAATTTTTGTACTAGGTAGACCAGTCAATATAATTGGAATCGATGATTTTAGTACAAAACGAAGCAATTTGGGATCTTCATACGAAGGAATTAAACAAGGAACAAACCTCGTATTAACCCATGATCCCAATATTGTTTTGCATATGGAAAAATATCATTTTGATTATTTGCTTGCCGGGCATTTTCATGGAGGTCAAATCTGCTACCCTAAAGCATATCACCTAGCCAAAATGGGTAAGCTCCCAAGAATGAATATTGTTAAAGGACTTCATATGCATGATGGAAAACCTTTCTATATTAATGAAGGTCTTGGTCAAACCGGAGTAAATATTCGGATAGGAAGCCGTCCTGAAATCACCATTCATGAATTATCATTGGCCGCAGCTAGTAAGTCTGAACCAGCTGCTGCAATCTGATGGAAAGAGCTGTTTATATAACAGCTTTTTTTTATTGGCATATAAGGCTATCGTATAGAGTTCTTATACAATGTAGATAATCTATTTTTCGACATGAATAAATATTTAGGCGCTTGTTTCATAAAAATATTCTTAAGCGACATATTTTGTTGCGAGAGAAGCGCAATTGGAAAAAAAGATACAAACTTAAACAATCGGTACATAGGATGAGTAATATCAACCACCTCAAAACCAAGGCGTTCACAGCCTTTATGTAGTAAGGTGATACCGACAATCCCTTTTATCTTTTCAGAACAATAATGGTCCTGAATGTAAAATTCAACCCCTGATAAAGACTTTTGAACATACCGATAAATGATTTTCGCTTTTTTTAATTCACTCTCAATGTCTTTTAATTCTTTCAAGAGTCTTACATTATGCAGATGAATTTTTACCAAGATATCGTTTTTTTGGATTTCCGTCCCATCTGATAGGACAATTTTTCGCCCTTTATATTTTGTCAGCCTGATCCTAAAAATATTCTGAGTTGACTCTTCATAAGCCACGTATGTGAGGCGCGTAAAATGATAGTAAACAGGATCCAGAAAACTCCAAATTGAAATGAGGTAACTTCTCATCACTACTGCACCTCCCTTTTATACAACTTTTTTATTTTATTTTTTATCGAAAGCTTAAAACTTATTTGTGGTAAAATTGGCCTGTCAACGATGTAATACTCGTAAAAACAAAGGACAAAAAAAAGATAGATAAACAGGGAGTCTCCTCTGTTTATCTATCCATTTCATAAGAATTATTAAAAAAAGTTGTTTATCTTACTCAGTTAATTTTTATGCTTCTTGTTTTTGCTCATTTAAATAATCTTTAATTTCTTTAACTCCCTCAAGGACTTCAAGCATACTAACCGGGTCAATCATCGTAATGATTCTATCCTCGAGATTGGCGATTGAAGAAAAGTATTTTGTTTTTTGATAAGCAACAAGTCCCATTTGCTGCAACGCGTTTTCAGGAATTTCCAAGATTTCCTTTGCTTCGTTTACGAGTAAAGAAAAAGATAGTTCCTCTGTTTGGATGACAATCATTCTGACTTCAGCATCATTTTCAATATGTCGATTATATAAAATATGACCAAGGTCAAGTACAGGAATTAATTCCCCTCTAGATTTTACAACGCCTCTAATGTAAGCCGGTAAATGTGGTACTGGATTCACATCTTCATATTTCTCAATTGAAATAATAAAAGGGACAGGAATCGCATACTCCTCTTGACCTGCATTAAATACGATTGCAGTAACTGCCATTTCATCTCACCTCACCTATAATAAATGTAATCTGACTTAGCTGTTTGATACTTCCTCAACGATAGCTACTACCATTTCTGCTAATTTCACGAGCTCTTCTATCGGCATCCGCTCATTAGTTGTATGAATTTCTTCATATCCAACTGCAAGATTGACAGTAGGGATATTAAAGCCGGCAATGACATTCGCATCGCTACCTCCCCCACTCTTTAGCAATTCTGGTGTACGGCCGATTTTCAGCGCTGCCTTTTTCGCTATTTCGACTACTTCGTCACCATCAGAATATTTAAATCCGGGATACATAACTTCAATATCTACATCGGCAGAACCGCCCATTTCTTTAGCTGCTTCTTCAAATGCTTCCTTCATTTTTGCAGCTTGGGATTGCATTTTCTCGTTCACAAGTGATCTTGCTTCTGCCAATACGATCGCTTGGTCCGCTACGATGTTTGTCGCTTGGCCACCTTCAAAACGTCCAATATTTGCAGTCGTTTCATCATCAATACGGCCAAGTGGCATTCTAGCTACAGCCTTTGCAGCAATGGTAATAGCGGAAATCCCTTTTTCAGGTGCAACACCTGCATGTGCGGTTTTTCCATGAACAACTGCTTTAATTCTCGCCTGTGTTGGTGCAGCAACGATAATATTGCCAACTTTTCCATCGCTATCAAGAGCAAAGCCATATTTTGCCTTAACGAGAGCAGAATCAAGAGCTTTTGCACCAACGAGGCCGGATTCTTCACCGACTGTAATGATAAATTGAATATCGCCGTGGTCTATGTTTTGTTCCTTTAAAACTTTAATGGATTCTAATAACGCTGCAATTCCCGCTTTATCGTCAGCTCCAAGAATCGTTGTGCCATCAGTTACGACATACCCGTCCTTAATAGAGGGCTTAATTCCTTTACCAGGAACAACTGTATCCATGTGACAAGTAAAATAAATAGGTGTTGCGCGCTTATTACCTTTTAAAGTACAAATAAGGTTACCCGCTCCATGCCCCGTTTTTTCCTTCGTATCATCTTCAATAACTTCCACTTCTAATTGTTGAAACTTTTCCTTCAATACTTTTGCAATTTCGGATTCATTCTTTGTCTCTGAGTCGATTTGTACTAATTCAAGAAATTCATCTAATAGTCTTTGGTCGTTAATCATCTAAGTGTCCTCCAATTTTTCATTGTTGTTTAATAAGAGGGTGTTCGAAAAGTCCGGGAAAAATTTATCCTCCTTTCTGAACACTCTCTATAAAGGAATATTACCGTGTTTTTTATGAGGTCTTTCTTCCGTTTTAGTACGAAGCATATCGAGAGCTTGGATTAATTTTATTCTTGTTTCGCGCGGATCAATAATATCATCTACCATTCCCCGAGCAGCCGCAACATATGGATTTGCAACCGTTTCTCGATATTCTTCCATTTTCTCCACTCTTGTTTTTTCAGGATCGTCACTATTTGAAATATCACGAGCGAAGATAATATTTGCTGCTCCATGAGGTCCCATGACAGCAATCTCTGCATTTGGCCAAGCGAATACAAGATCTGCACCAATTGCTTTACTATTAAGTGCTACATAAGCACCTCCGTATGCTTTCCGTAAAATGACCGTGATTTTAGGAACGGTTGCTTCTGAATAAGCATATAAAATTTTGGCTCCATGCCTTATGATACCGCCATGCTCCTGTTTAATACCAGGGAAAAAACCTGTAACATCTTCAAACGTAATAATCGGGATATTAAAAGCGTCACAAAAGCGGATGAATCGGGAAGCTTTATCCGATGAATCAATGTCAAGACTCCCAGCTATAAATTTTGGCTGATTACAAACGAGTCCAACTGATTCACCGCGAATTCTAGCAAATCCAACAACAATATTTCTGGCAAACTCCTTATGTATTTCCATAAAAGAATGCTCATCTACTATTTGGTTAATAACGATTCTTACGTCATACGGTCTTACAGGATCAAAAGGGATTAGATCCAATATTTCTGGCCGTAAGTCATCTTCGCCATCCCAGTCTCCAATAGCTGGTTTTTCCCGATAATTTTGCGGTAGATAGTCCAAAAGAGTACGAACCATTGTTAACACCTCTTGTTCACTACTCCCCCTAAAATGGGCATTCCCACTTATCGTATTATGTACTTTTGACCCACCTAAATTCTCAGACGAAATTTTTTCACCGGTTACCGTTTCAATCACTTTAGGTCCGGTAATAAACATTTGGCTAGTATGATCTACCATAAATACAAAATCTGTAATCGCAGGCGAATAGACGGCACCTCCAGCACAAGGTCCCATAATAACCGAAATTTGAGGAATGACTCCAGAATAAATAGCATTACGATAAAAAACATGCCCATATCCATCTAAGGACACAACGCCTTCTTGTATTCTTGCACCACCAGAATCATTAAGACCGATAAAAGGAGCACCGTTTTTTACAGCAAGATCCATCGTTTTTGCAATTTTTTCTGCATGCATTTCACCTAATGCACCGCCAAATACGGTAAAATCTTGTGAAAATAAAAAAATGAGCCTACCATTTATTTTACCATAACCGGTTACCACCCCATCTCCCGGATGCTTCACATTTTCTAAACCGAAATCTGTTGAGCGATGTTCAATAAATGGATTAAGTTCGACGAACGAGCCGGGATCTAACAGAAGATCTATCCGTTCCCTTGCAGTCAGCTTCCCTTTTTCATGTTGTTTACGAATCCTGTCATCCCCACCACCAAGCTCTGCTTTTCTTTTTCGATCGTATAGGTCATTGAGTTTTTCGTAAATATCAGTCACTGTCATTCTCCTTCAGTGGCTTTTTTTCACAAATCTCGTACAATACACCGTGTGTAGATTTTGGATGGATAAAAGCGATCATGGCACCGGCTGCTCCTTCTTTTGGTACATCATTTAGCATTTGAATGCCATTTTTTTTAAGATCGGAAATTCGTTTCTCAATAGAATCTACTTTTAATGCTAGATGATGAATACCTTCACCGCGTTTTTCAATAAATTTTGCTATGGAGCTATTTGAACTGGTCGCTTCTAATAATTCTATCCTAACATTAGATGCATCTAAAAAGGCAACATTAACATGTTCGGATGGGACGTTTTCAATTGCTGTACATGTAAAGCCAAGTATATTCTCATAGAAGGGAAGAGTTTCTTTTAATGACCGAACAGCTATACCAATGTGATCTACTTTTTTCATAAAAACCTCCAAAGTTTACAGTTTTGAAAGTCTATATTATCTTCGACATTTCCCCCCACCAATCCTGCTTATCCTTTTCTAACAATACAAGGATTGTATCAGGAGCGATTTCGAGATAAAATAATAGTAAATACGTTTGATCTAGGGGTGTATTTAATTGTCCAATAAAAAAATTCAACGAATTATCGTTTATGTTATGCTCTTCTCCATGATTGTCACTACTATTTTGGCCGGACTATCTTTTTTATAAGTAAAAAATCGCAATCCTTAGGAATTGATGAAAGATCAACAGTAAACTATTAAAGTTAAAATATAATACAAAGGTGAGGTTCCTCAAATTATTGGAGGAAGCCTCACCTTTTTTACATAACTCCTATTTCATATGCCAAGCTTTTAAAGGATTGGCCGGAATTAACAATAAGAATCTTTGTTCCGACTGGAATGTAATCATATAAAACTTCTAGTTGATTTTTCGGTAGTCGTATACAGCCCTCAGAAATATATTTTCCAATGGAGAAAGGATTATTGGTTCCATGCAATCCATAAATTCTTCCATCCGTCCCAAAAGCGTCAAATCCAATCCATCTTGTTCCTAACGGATTTTGCGGTTCCCCACCAGGTATATTCGCTTTACGATAGTATGGATTTTTCGCCTTCACTTTTACGGTGAATAAGCCTTCAGGCGTCATTTCATTCGTTTTTCCAGTTGCCACTTTTGTAACTAGTTGAACTTTCCCATCATTGATCCATGCAAGCTCATTTGTACTCTTGTTAATGATAACAAGAGTATCTCCTGGCAACACTTCTCTATCAAATGGCCAAAATGGTGAACCAACAATAAGAAGAAGGGTTAAAAATAGCTGCATTTGCATCTTCCTTTTCCTTTATTTTATGAAAAAGGATGAGTTTCATACAAAAATACCCTATAAGAGTCGAATGACTTCTTATAGGGTAAAAGGTTTTATACTTCTTCACAATATTGCTCAAAGTATTGCTGAAGCTTATTGACAACTGACATTGGATCATGTCCTTCAATTTCATGACGCTCAATCATCGTACAAATTTTCCCATCCTTTAATAGAGCAAACGATGGGGATGAAGGTGGATAATCAGTAAAAAAGCCGCGCGCCTTTGCAGTAGCTTCCTTATCTTGACCTGCAAAAACTGTGACAAGATTATCCGGACGCTTGTCATAATGGACCGAATGTGCAGCAGCAGGTCGTGCGATACCTCCTGCACAACCACAAACAGAATTAATCATAACGAGGGTTGTTCCTTTTTTATCAAAAGCTGCTTCCACTTCTTCCGGTGTAGTCAATTGCGTATAGCCAGCTCTTTCCATATCCTCGCGTGCTTGCTTTACAATATCATTCATATATAAATTAAAATCGATATTCATTTTTTCCACTCCTTTTTTATAGCTACCGATATCATAGCAATATTTCATACTGTATTTCAAATAATATATTTTTAAAAATTAATGGTTTAATTTTTTGAGAACTGGGTAAAATGAGACTACATCTAGATCCATACCCCTAAACTCCCTAGATGTTTTTGGACAGCAAGCTTAGCTGTCCTTTTTTTTATATTTTAAAAAGAGTGAATCCACAGCATCTGGTACTGTCTCAAGATCATTCATCACATTATATTCAATCTCAGGTAACATCTCTTGAACAATTTTATTTGAAAAAAAGTTAATTTCTAATCGTTCTCTTATTAAAGAAAATAGCCAATCTCTTATTTGCATTTGCCTGCGCTCTTTAAACACTGAAGAAGATTGTGTCTCTTCAATAAACTCCTGAATCTTCCTCCATACTTGATCAATACCATGACTGGTTATTGATGAACACATAATGGCTTTTGTCTTCCACCCAATCGTTGCAGGTTGAATAAAATGTAAAATTTGATTGTATTCACGCATCGTTTTTTTCGCTTCGTTAAGATTCTCACCATCCGCTTTATGAACTACAATCAAATCTACGAGCTCCAATATTCCTTTCTTCATTCCTTGCAATTCGTCTCCCGCACCGGTTAATACAAGCAATAAATAGAAATCGACCATGTCTCTAACAAAGGATTCACTTTGTCCAACACCTACAGTTTCAACGATGATGACATTAAATCCTGCCGCTTCACAAGCCAAGATCACTTCCCTTGTTTTCGAATGAACGCCACCGGGCACACCTCCTGAAGGAGAAGGACGGATAAACGCATTTGGATGTTTAGCTAGTTTTTCCATCCTTGTTTTATCCCCGAGAATACTTCCACCATTAATTGTCGAACTAGGATCCACTGCTAGGACCGCGACTCGGTAACCTTGCTCACACAATAAATGTCCAAATGTTTCTATGAATGTGCTTTTCCCTGCTCCAGGCACACCTGTCACACCGATTCTAATAGACTTTCCGGAAAGAGGTAAAAGTTCTTGTAAAATGGTCCGTGATTGTTCTTGATGGCGTATAGCACTACTCTCAAGTAATGTTATCACTTTAGCTAATACTGACCTATCTTTGTTCAATACTCCTTGAATCATTTCTTCAGAGATTCCTTCATTCCTTACCCGTTTGACAAACTTCCGCTTCTTTTTATCCATCGGTTATGGCCTCTTCTTCATATCCGAGTCGATCATATATTTCTTCTATTACTTTTTGAGCAGCTAATGGAATAACTGTACCTGGACCAAAAATCGCAGAAACACCTTTTTCCTTTAGAAATTCATAATCTTGAGCAGGAATGACTCCACCAACAACAACGATAATATCATCTCGATTAATAGCATTTAGTGCGTTCAATAATTTTGGGACAAGCTTTTTATGCCCCGCCGCCAGTGAACTTACACCAATTACGTGGACATCATTTTCAGCGGCTTGTTTTGCCGTTTCTTCAGGCTTTTGAAAAAGGGGGCCGATATCTACGTCAAAGCCTAAATCGGCAAAAGCGGTCGCAATTACTTTTGCACCTCGATCATGACCATCCTGCCCCATTTTCGCAATGAGAATCCTTGGACGTCTTCCTTCATTTTCTAAAAATTCATTTGTCATTTCTTTTACAATCAAAATTTCTTTATCATCCGTAAAATTAGAGCTATACACTCCATTTACAGTGCGAGTAAGCGCTTTATGCCTGCCGCTTATTTTCTCAATTGCTTCAGATATTTCTCCAAGCGTCGCACGACATTTCGCTGCTTTTATTGCAAGTTCTAATAAATTTTTTTCGGGACTTGCAGCTCCCACGGTCAATGCATCAAGTGCAGTACGTACTTCGCTTTCGTTGCGGTTTGCTTTAAGCATTTTTATACGCTCAATTTGTTTTTGACGAACCGCTTCATTGTCGATATCTAATATTTCAATTTGTGCGTCTTCATTAATTTTATAACGATTAACTCCAATAATCGTCTCTTTATTAGAATCAATATGTGCTTGTTTTCGCGCAGCGGCTTCTTCAATCCGCAGCTTAGGTAACCCTGTTTCAATTGCTTTAGCCATACCACCAATCTCTTCAATTTCCTTGATATGTTTCCAAGCACGGTCCATTATATCGTTGGTCAATGACTCTACATAATATGAACCGCCCCATGGATCAATTACATCTGTAATCCCCGTTTCCTCTTGCAAAAAAATTTGCGTGTTTCTAGCGATACGTGCAGAAAAATCCGTTGGCAAAGCAATGGCTTCATCAAGTGCATTCGTATGCAAGGATTGTGTATGTCCCATTGCCGCTGCATGTGCTTCTATTAAGGTTCGCACGATATTGTTGTATGGATCTTGTTCCGTCAAGCTCCATCCAGATGTTTGACTATGCGTTCGTAATGCAAGTGACTTAGGATTATTGGGTCCGAACTTACTTAATAGACTTGCCCACATTTTTCTAGCAGCACGAAGCTTCGCCACTTCCATAAAATAATTCATTCCAATTCCCCAAAAGAAAGAGAGCCTCGGCGCAAAATCATCAATTTTAATACCAGCCTTTAAACCTGTTCTGACGTATTCCAAACCGTTCGCTAGTGTATACGCAAGCTCCAAGTCAGCCGGTGCCCCAGCTTCTTGCATATGGTAGCCGGAAATTGAAATGCTGTTAAATTTCGGCATATAAGTGGACGTATATTGAAAAATATCTTTTATTATTCGCATCGACATATCCGGAGGATAAATATACGTATTACGTACCATATATTCTTTTAAAATATCATTTTGTATCGTTCCTGATAGCTGAGCTTGTTTTACACCTTGCTCTTCTGCAGCTACGATAAAAAAAGCCATAATTGGGATTACAGCACCATTCATCGTCATAGAAACAGACATTTGATCAAGGGGAATTCCTTCAAATAATATTTTCATATCCAATACTGAATCAATCGCAACACCAGCTTTTCCAACATCTCCATCAACTCTTGGATGATCAGAATCGTAACCTCTATGCGTAGCCAAATCAAATGCGACGGATAATCCTTTTTGCCCATTTGCAAGGTTGCGTCTATAAAAAGCATTGCTTTCTTCAGCAGTAGAATATCCTGCATATTGGCGGATTGTCCACGGTCTACTTACATACATAGTGGCATACGGACCTCGAGTAAATGGCGGGAGCCCAGGCATATCATTAAGATGATCCAATTTTTCTACATCAATTTTAGTATATAAAGATTTAACACGTATTTTTTCATTTGTTTCAAAGAATGATAAATGCTGCGGCTGATTTTTTTTAAAATGATCTTTAAAATCAAATGGATGAATCATTTGAAAATCGGGTTTATTTTCCATTAAAATCCCCCGCTTTCACTTTTTTCTGCAAGTCTAACCTGAACTAATGGTTCAATCTTCACTGTATCTTCCGGATTATCATATACAGGTTTAGATTTTTGCCAAGATGGTAAACTCGAATCTTGCTTAAACGCATTAACACCAATCATTACTTTTTTTCTTGTTTGAATATCTTCCAATCTTTTCGTCAAAACCTCTTTTACTATGTTCTGAAACCATCCACTTTGTAAAACGGAATATATTCCGCCTTTTTTATCAATCATCTGAAAAAGCTCCCAAGCCTTATCAACAAGATTAGTCGTTAGCACTTCAGTATAAAATGAGCCTCCGGAAGGATCGATTACTTTATCTAGATATGCTTCTTCACGAAGCAGTAATTGAGTGTTTCGGGCAATTCGCATCGCAAATTCATCTGTAGGATAGGAAACACTCTTAAATGGCTTTACATGTAAGAAGTTAACTCCACCAATCACGGCAGCAAAAGCTTCATTGCCTGATCGAAGAATATTCGTATATGCGTCTAATACAGATTTTGTAAAATTGGACGTTTCTGCACTGATCAAAGGAAAGCATAGTTCAAAAGGAACATTATAAGCAGAGGTAATGGTTTTCCATAATATTCGGAATGCTCTTAGTTTAGCAATTTCCATAAAAAAGTTGCTTCCTATCGAAAAATGGAAAATCATTTTTTGCATTGCTTTACGAGGTTCCCAGCCTATCTTTCGCAGTTCTTCAATAACCAATACTGCTTCTGACAATGAAGCAGCTAGTTCCTGAACAGCATTTGCCCCACTATTATGATAAGGAGTGCTATCGATTAATATGGTCCGCAAACTAGGAAATTTAGCTTCAAGCTTGGAAATCATTTGTTTCCACGCTTCCCATGATTGACCCTCTTGTTTATATAAATATCCTTGCTCCAGCTGTGATGAAATAATATCAAAAGCTACAGCTCCAGAAACATGATCAGCATTCATTTGTAAAAGTTGATGTGCAATTGATTGATAGTGGTAATTCGTAAAAATCATTATTGGAGTGCTACTTAAATTAAAAATCTTATTTATTTCGGCAAAATCCACTTTATGAATATCGTTTAAATGATCAGCATCAAAAGAAACTGTTTCTTGGCCGAGTTCTTTTGCTTCCAACATGAGACGTTTAAGATCATCCCAATTATGGCTACATAATTTTTGAGCAATTTTCCAATTGTTGTTTTCAAAAACTCCTCTAAAACACGAATCTTCTACTCTATTATCTATATCATTTTTTGTGTAAATGGGAGACAGCTTAATCTCTTCATACGTTTCTTTATAAAGCGCTTCCAAAGAATTGCTCTTTAATGTCTTTAAAGCAGCTTGTTCCCATGCTTCATAGCTAGCTTTTGGAAAAACTGCATTTTTAATATCATGAATGGACATGGAACTAACCAACCCCCAATCAATTTCGCCGATATCTTTATTTTAGTACAATAACTAATTCTGAGCAAAAACAAATTAAAAAGAAGCTGTTACCAGGTAACAAGCTTCTAATTGTTTAGCTATGATAAGTCAACTCTGTATAGCGAAGAAAATGGGCTAAGGGAGACTCCACAGGCGCTTCGGCGCTGAGGAGGTTCCCCGGCACGCCCGCGGAAAGCGAAGCCCCTGGAGCAACAAACCCTCTTTTAATATACAGATGTATTTTCTTTCGGAATATTTTCCAGTATTTCTTTTACACGTTGCAAGAAACGACCGCAAATGAGACCATCTAGGACTCTGTGGTCGAGTGAAAGACATAGATTCACCATATCCCGTATCGCGATTCCATCGTTGACGACGACTGGGCGCTTAATAATGGATTCAACTTGTAAAATCGCTGCTTGCGGATAATTAATTATCCCGATTGACTGAACCGAACCGAATGATCCGGTGTTATTAATCGTGAAGGTTCCTCCTTGCATCTCTTCACTTTTCAATGTTCCATTCCGAACTTTTTTTGCAAGATCTGTTATATCTCTTGCAATTCCTTTTATTGATTTTTCATCTGCGTGTTTAATGACAGGAACGAATAATTCTTCTTCTTTTGCAACTGCGATAGAAATATTGATATCTTTCTTCTGGATGATTTTATCCCCTGCCCACATCGAGTTGATCATTGGAAATTCCTTTAAAGCTTGGGCAACAGCTTTTACGAAGAATGCAAAATAAGTCAAACTGAAACCTTCACGCTCTTTAAATTCTGTTTTTAATTCATCTCGGTACTTGACTAAATTTGTTACGTCCACTTCCATCATCATCCACGCATGAGGAATTTCCGACTTACTGCGTAGCATTTTTGTTGCAATCGCTCTTCTAACACCTGATACAGGAATTTCAATATCTCCAGCCATCGTATGAACAGGTTCTGGTTTCTTGGCTGGGGCAATAGGTACCGCGCTTTCCTCTACTTTTGGAATCTCGTTCGCATCAATAAGTCTTTGCAAATCTTTTCTCGTAATACGACCTTCTTTGCCTGTTCCTTTGACTAAAGATAAATCGATGCCATGTTCTTGAGACATACTTAAAACGGCTGGTGAATACCTAGTTTTACCTATAGACTGCTGACCATTTATAGCGGTAATCGTGGAATGATCAACATTAGCTTCTTTATTTTCAACCGTCTTTTCATTTGTAGCATCTTCATCCGCTTCATCTGTTTGAATTGTACAAATTGTTTCTCCAACAGCAAGAGTGGTCCCTTCTTCGACTAACAACTGATCAATCGTTCCCGTAAAAGAGGACGGTATTTCTGCATTGACCTTGTCTGTCATTACTTCTGCTAATGGATCATATTTATTCACATGATCACCAGATTGAACGAGCCATCTGCTGATAGTTCCTTCCGTAACACTCTCACCGAGCTGGGGCATAGTAATGTTTTTTATTGACAATATGATTTCCTCCTTTTCGCCTCCAATGTACGGCTCAATATTCAGCTAACTCCCGCATGGCATTTTCAACTTTTTCAGGATTGACCATGAAAAACTTTTCTAATGGTGGAGAATACGGCATGGCAGGAATATTCGGACCAGCTAATCTCATGATAGGGGCATCGAGATCGAACAGGCAATGTTCTGCAATGATGGCAGAAACTTCACCCATGATGCTACCTTCTTTATTATCCTCTGTTAATAGCAATACTTTCCCTGTTTTTGACGCTGCTTCTATAATCGCTTCTTGATCTAGTGGATAGACAGTCCGTAAATCCAAAATGTGTGTTTCGATTCCATCTTGAGCAAGGCGCTCAGCAGCTTGTAAAGCAAAATGAACACAAAGCCCGTAGGTGATGACTGTGATATCATCTCCTTCACGTTTTACATCCGCTTTCCCAATTGGGAGTACATAATCCCCATCAGGTACTTCACCTTTTATTAGTCGATATGCCTTTTTATGCTCCAAGAATAGCACTGGATCATTATCACGAATGGCAGCTTTTAATAAGCCTTTTACATCATAAGGAGTGGATGGCATTACTATTTTAAGCCCTGGTTGATTGGCAAAAATAGCTTCCACTGATTGAGAATGATATAAAGCTCCATGAATTCCGCCACCATAAGGTGCTCTAATGACCATAGGGCAGCTCCAATCGTTATTTGAACGATATCTAATTCTGGCAGCCTCCGAAATTATTTGGTTGACCGCAGGCATGATAAAATCGGCAAATTGCATTTCTGCAATGGGACGATAACCATACATAGCTGCACCAATTCCCACACCCGCAATTGCTGATTCTGCCAGTGGAGTGTCTAAGACCCTTTGTTCGCCAAACTGTTCATAAAGCCCTTGGGTCGCTTTAAAAACCCCGCCTTTTTTGCCTACGTCTTCACCGAGAATAAAAACTTTTTCATCTCTTTCCATTTCTTCACGGATTGCCGCAGTGACAGCTTCAATATATGATATAACAGCCATTATTTATTCCCCCTATTACTCCGCAGCGTATACGAATGGTAAAGCATCCTCTGGATTTGGATATGGAGCTTTCTCCGCATAGTCCGTCGCTTCGTTTACTTGTTTCATGATACGATCATTAATTTCTTTTTTGCCTTGCTCATCTAATAATCCGTTATCACGAAGGTACGCTTCAAAAAGTAAAATCGGATCCTCTGATTTAGCCTTCGCCAATTCATCTTCAGTTCGATAGCTACGATCGTCATCATCTGAGGAGTGGGAGGTTAAGCGATGGCTTATCGTTTCGATAAGACTAGGACCTTCACCACGTCTTGCTCTCTCTACGGCTTCTTTCATAACCTTATAAACCTCTAGAGGGTCGTTCCCATCAACTGTTACTCCAGGCATGCCATATCCGATTGCACGATCAGATACTTTTTCACATGCAAGCTGTTTATGTACAGGCACGGAGATAGCATACTGATTATTTTCACATAAAAAGATTACAGGTAGTTTATGAACTCCTGCAAAATTTAATCCTTCATGAAAGTCCCCTTGGTTGGAAGAACCTTCACCAAATGATACAAACGACACAAGATCACTATTTTCCATTCGTGCAGCCAACGCAATACCAACTGCGTGTGGAACTTGAGTTGTTACAGGTGAAGAGCCCGTTACGATTCTATTTTTTCTTTGGCCAAAATGTCCGGGCATTTGACGTCCACCTGAATTTGGATCCTCTGCTTTTGCAAATCCCGAAAGCATAATCTCAGTAGGAGTCATCCCAAATGATAAAACAACACCTAAATCCCTATAATATGGGAGTATGTAATCTTTTTCCTTATCAAGAGCGAATGCTGCTCCGATTTGGGCTGCTTCTTGCCCTTGACATGAAATGACAAAAGGTATTTTTCCGGAACGGTTTAAAAGCCACATTCTCTCGTCTATCCGACGGGCTAGTAACATCATTTCATACATATCTAAAACTTGCTGATCGCTAAGGCCTAGTTCAGTGTGTCGATTTATTTGTCGATTTATTGCCATCATGATCCCTCCTTGTACACATTACAAACAAAAAATAACTTAATTATGAATGGACAATCCATCTACTGCCAATGCTGCTTCCCCAATAGCTTCACTTAATGTTGGATGTGGGTGGATGGTGTTACCTACTTCCCATGGAGTTGCGTCCAGTACACGGGCAAGTCCCGCTTCAGAAATCATATCCGTTACATGTGGTCCAATCATCTGAATTCCTAAAATATCATTCGTACGATCATCGGCTACAATTTTTACGAAACCTTCTGCATTTCCAACGACTAGTGCTTTACCTACAGCTTTAAAAGGAAATTTTCCTATTTTCACTTTATAGCCTTTTTCCTTCGCTTCTTTCTCAGTAATCCCGACACTGGCAACTTCCGGTGAACTATATATACATTTAGGGATGTTTTCATAAACAATAGAATCTGGATTCAAGCCAGCTATATGTTCCACTGCTTTTATTCCTTCTTGTGAAGCAACATGGGCTAATTGCAGACCACCGATTACGTCACCAATGGCATATATATGGGATTCCTTTGTTTGGAAAGAAGGATTCACTTTAATGGACCCATTTTTATTCAGTTCAATATCAGTATTTTGAAGCCCGATATTATCACTATTCGGTTTCCTGCCAACTGAAACTAGAATTTTTTCTGCTGAAAATGTTTGAATTTGTCCTTTTATTTCAGCATTGATTTGTACTTGCTCTTCTTTTATTTCAATGGATTCCGATAATACTTTCGCATTTGTCACTATATTTATACCCTTTTTTTGTAAAAGACGGGTAAGTTCCTTGATTATTTCCTCATCTTCATTAGGGATAATTTGCTCGGCATATTCAATAACCGTTACATTTACTCCAAAATCAGCAAGCATTGACGCCCACTCTATACCTATAACTCCCCCACCTATAATCGTGATAGATTGAGGTAGCTTCTCCATTTCGATTGCCTCATCTGAAGTTAACACGTAGGTCCCGTCAATCTCCAAACCCGGTAAAGAACTTGGTCGAGAGCCCGTCGCAATTATAATATTTTTTGGAATTAACATTTCATTTTCCGACCCATCTGCCATTTCGACAGAGATTGTACCAGGAATGGGAGAAAAAATAGATGGACCTAATATTCTTCCAAACCCATTATACGTATCTATTTTTCCTTGCTTCATCAAGTATTGAACGCCTTTGTATAGCTGATTAATAATACTCGATTTTCTTTCTTGAACCTTTTTAAAGTTAAGTTCAATACCAGTTGTGAATACTCCAAATTCCTCACTCTTTTTCGTTAAAGAGAAAACTTCTGCACTTCTAAGCAAAGCTTTACTTGGAATGCATCCTTTATGTAAGCATGTACCACCTATTTTTTCCTTCTCTACAATAGCTGTTTTCAACCCAAGCTGTGCTGCACGAATAGCGGCTACATAACCACCAGTTCCCCCACCTAGGATGACTAGATCATACTCTTGTGCCAATATTTATCCCTCCAATTACTTAAGACTAGCTAATGCTTAAAATGTTTTTCTCCATAGAAGAAGCTGTCCTTAAGCATTTTGCTTTTCTCCACCAATGTCAACGGGGAATTATCCAGCTTTCGGGACAGCTCTTTAATCAATCATCAAACATTCATTCGATTAGCCAATATATGCTTATTATTTAGAAGGAATTGACTTCTTGAACTTCTAATTTTTTCAATTCTTTCTTCTGCCATTCTGTCAGCAGCAACATATGTGGGAATACTATCCCGCTTTGATATTTCAATTACTTTTGCGACATTATTATAGATGGTTTCAACCTTTTTAAGTGCACGCTCTTTGTTATATCCATATAATTCATCAGCTACATTAATAACTCCACCCGCATTAATAACATAGTCGGGAGCATATACAATGCCCATTTCATGTATTTGGTCACCGTGCTTTGTATCTTTTAGCTGGTTATTAGCAGATCCCGCAATGACCTTCACCTTTAATTGTGGAATGGTTTGATCATTAATAATGGCACCAAGCGCACATGGTGAAAAAATATCGGCTTCGACTCCATAAATATCATTAGGGTCTACTGCTTTTGCTTGGAATGCTTCTACAGCACGATTGACGGCATCTTTATTAATATCAGTAACATAAAGGCGCGCTCCTTCTTCATGTAAATAACGGCAAAGCTCAAATGCAACATTTCCTACGCCTTGAACGGCAACAGTTTTACCTTCTAGAGAATCAGATCCAAACGCTTCTTTTGCAGCTGCCTTCATTCCAACATAACAACCATAAGCTGTTACTGGAGACGGATTGCCGGATGAGCCAAATGCTGGCGAAATCCCTGTAACAAAGTTTGTTTCTTCATGAATGATATCCATATCTTGAACAGTCGTTCCGACGTCTTCTGCCGTAATATATCGACCATTTAACCCTTGGATATAACGGCCGAAAGCACGAAACATTTCTTCATTCTTATCTTTCTTTGGATCACCAATAATAACGGTTTTTCCGCCGCCGAGGTTTAATCCTGCGGCAGCATTTTTATATGTCATCCCTCTTGCCAATCGAAGGGCATCTTCAATGGCTGCTTCTTCATTTTCATATGTCCACATCCGAGTGCCACCGAGTGCAGGGCCTAGAGTTGTATCGTGGATGGCAATAATTGCCTTCAAACCAGACTTTTCATCTTGGCAAAATAATAATTGTTCATAATCATACTTCACCATATATTCAAAGATTTTCATTTTTTACCTCCACTAATTTCTTATGACCTTATCATGATACCTAATCATAATTATATTGTAACGAAAAGGCAGTTCCTTGACAAATCTTACTGTTGTTATATGATTTTTTTAGTATGAGTTATAAGGAGTCGATATATCCGAATGGGAAGAGTTATTGCATTACTACTACTATTAATTCCCGGTATTTTTGCGGGCTACGGTATAAAATTAATGCGAGATATGCTTTTTGGGAAATTACAAGCCCCTTTTCCATATTTATGGATGCAGTTTCTCGCGGGACTTATTTTTTTTGTATTAGGTTTAGGTTTTATTGCAGGTTTTATTTTGCATCGTGACCGAAAAAGAAATCAAGTTCAGGAACGATTTAAACTGAAAAAACGCTAATTTTACAGAGGAGCATTGGCAATGGCCAAGCTCCTCTTAATTATTTTCCTCTTAGCTTTACTGCCCTTTCAGGATAGTCAGTAATAATGGCTGAACAATTTATTTGCAATAGTCGTTTGATATCACGTTCTTTATTAACTGTGTACGGGCGAACCGCAATTCCTTCATCCATTGTTGCTTTTATAATGGAATCTGAGACAGATTTATACTTTGGATGAATCCCTCTAGAACCTAAGCATTTTGCGTACTCCCAAGGCTTATATAAAAGATCGCTATAAAGAGGGGCCGTCTCAATTTCAGGCCAATTATTAACGATATAGACAAGTGAATAATGATTAAATGAAGAAATGATAATTCGGTCTTCATAATTAAACTCTTTAATTAACGCGATTACTTTTTCTTCCAATCCTTCATACGGTAGATCATTATTTTTCAGCTCGATGTTACAAATTAAATGATTTCCATCCATCCATTGAAATACTTCCCTTAATGATGGGATTCTAGCTGTTTTTTTGAAAAAATGCTTATAGTGATAATTCGCTTTTAATTTTTTTAATTCTTCCATTGTAAAATCAACTACTCTTCCGGTTCCATCAGTCGTCCGATCGACAGTAGTATCGTGAATAACCGCAATATCCCCATCTAGAGTTAAATGAACATCGAGTTCTATTCCATCAGCGCCAAAAGCTTCAGCTGCAATAAATGATTCCATTGTGTTTTCTGGATGTGTTCCAGCAGATCCTCGGTGTGCTAATATAATCGTCATCTTTGTCACCGCCTAATTGTGTATATTACCATCATACCCTGCATTCGCAAAAGTTGATAACAGTTTTTCAATAGAAATAAAAAAACCTGTCCAAGTGTATAAAGGACAGGTTTTTTATGTTGGAAACGTTTACGAAGCTTTATGTTCTAATCTTAGTTTATCAGCAACCATCGCAATGAATTCACTATTAGTAGGCTTCGCCTTCGACATACTTACTGTATAGCCAAATAAGGAAGATATGGAATCAACATTTCCTCTACTCCATGCCACTTCAATTGCGTGTCTAATCGCCCTTTCAACTCTGCTAGCTGTTGTATTGAATTTTTTTGCGATATCTGGATAAAGGACTTTAGTTATAGAGCCGAGCAGTTCAATATCATTATAAACCATTGAAATCGCTTCTCTTAAATATAAATACCCTTTAATGTGAGCCGGTACACCGATTTCGTGGATGACGGATGTAATACTTGCCTCTAAGTTTCTTGGCTTTGACTCTGAATGGCCTTTCGCAGAAGTTGAAGTTTTTCTTTTAACTTGTGTTGCTTTTCCACTTACTTGGCGAATATGATTTGCTAAGTGCTCCATATCAAAAGGTTTTAGAATAAAGTAAGAAGCGCCAAGTTCCACAGCTTTTGTAGTTACATCTTCTTGGCCAAAAGCCGTAAGCATAATTACATTTGGAAACGTTACGTTAGATTCACGTAGTTGTTCTAATACACCAAGCCCATCCAAATGAGGCATAATAATATCTAAAATTAACACATCAGGATTCGTATCTTCTACTAGTTGCAAGCAATCTTGTCCGTTGTGGGCTGTACCTACAACTTCCATATCTTCCTGAGATGAAATGTAATCATCTAATAATCCAACTAGTTCACGATTATCATCTACAATACAAACTTTGATTTTTTTCACAATCCATTTCCTCCTCAAATCCAAAAATAATTCAAAATAATGTCATTAATAGTTAAATACGCCAAAGATGATGAAATTCCTTTAAAATTTTTCAAAATAAATACAAAGTATTATAATATCTTAAATTTCCTTCCATTTGCTCCGTTTTTCGACAGCTTTTGATAAAAAGATATAGAATTGTCGAATAATCTTTATTTACCTCATTATGGCTCATTTAAACAATAAAAAAAAGAGGGTGAGCACCCTCAACTTGCTTTTTCAGATTTTTTATCGTAAATATTGATCCCTGCTTCATGAAGCATCCATTCAATGTGAACACCGTAACCAGAAGTTGGGTCATTTACAAATACATGTGTAACCGCTCCAATGATTTTTCCATTTTGAATGATCGGACTGCCACTCATCCCTTGGACGATGCCCCCAGTTTTGCTTAGTAATTTTGGATCCACTACTTTTATAACCATGCCTTTTGTAGCAGGAAACTTTTGTGGGATTGTGCTAACAACCTCAATGTCGTATTGCTCCACCTTATTTCCATCCACTACCGTTAATATTTTTGCAGGACCTTCTTGAACTTGATTCGATAATGCGATCGGCAGTGGCTTATCGATGATGCCATTTTTTATATTTTGTTTTAGTTCTCCAAAAATCCCAAATGGACTATTCGTCTTAATATTTCCGATTACATTTTTATTTGAAGAAAAACGAGCTAACTTCTCCCCAGGTGCTCCATTTTTTCCTTTTTCAATTGATGTAACGGTTGAATTGACAATTTGTCCATCGTCCACAACGATTGGTTTTTTCGTATCCATATCGGAAATGACATGTCCCAAAGCTCCATACTTTTTCGTTTTCGGATCATAAAAGGTCATCGTCCCTATACCAGCAGCTGAATCACGTATATACAAACCTAATTTATACGTTTTTTCTTTTTCATCCAGTAAAGGATCAAGAGATGCATCAAACGTTTCTTTACCTCTTTGAATTGTTATTTCGAGCTTTTTCCCTTGTTTCCCAGCCTCATTCACAAATGAAGCTATTTCAGCCATATGATTAATCTTTGTCCCGTTTATTTTCGTTATTATGTCTCCCACTTTAACCCCTGCTGCTTCACCAGGAGATAGTTTTTCATTATTCGCAGATACTAAATGGTGTCCGACTACGAGTACACCTAGAGTATTTAATTTTACTCCGATTGATTGACCGCCGGCATAAACTTTAAAGTCCTTTAAGACATTTACGTTGACTTGCTTGACAGGAAACCCAGCCATTTCTAAAAATATTTTATCTTTACCAGCTTGTTTCCCTTGAAGTGCAACAGCTTGCTTACTTTCTTCAAAATCAATATGTTCACTTGTTGAAGGTGCAGAAACATTTACTGCCTTTGTTTTTGAAATATGATATTTCTGTCCTTCAAACAAGGTAATTTGACTTGGAATTTGCAGATATTGTTGAAATGGCTTATAAACAATTAGCAATAAAAGTGAAACAAGGAGAATTCCACCTGTTATTTTTCTAATATTTTCAAACATCCTTTTGATCACTCTCCTCGCTTTCTAGCCCACAATTATAATTTAGCCTGCTTTAGGTTCATTTATAAGTGGAAGCAAGGAAAAAAGCTGTCCAATGAAGGATAGCTTTTCAAGTTAACTTTATAGTATAGGCAATATCTAGTAATTCTTTTGCATGTTTTTTTGTTAAATCCGTTATTTCGACCCCTGAAATCATTCGAGCAATTTCTGAGATTTTTTCATTCTTTCCTAAAATCGTCAAAGATGTTCTTGTTCTTCCTGAAATGGCTTCTTTTGAAATTAATAGATGAGTATCTGCCATTGCAGCTACTTGAGGGAGATGTGAAATACAAAGTACTTGAGAATGTTTTGATACTTGATAAATTTTCTCAGCAATTGCCTGTGCAACCCTTCCACTTACTCCTGTGTCAACTTCATCAAAAATGATGGATGTAATACCTTGATGTTTAGAAAAAATGGTTTTTAATGCAAGCATCATTCGAGATAATTCCCCACCTGAAGCTACCTTTGATAAAGGTTTTAACGGTTCTCCAGGATTAGTGGAAATGTAGAAGATGACATCATCCATTCCATCTTTGCCAAATTCCGAATTATTTACCGCATCCTTAATAAAAATTGGTTCAAAAATGGTTTTATCCATATACAGCTCTTTTAACTCCATATGGATTGCAGCTGTTAATTTATCAGCCCACTTTTTCCTTATATCACTTAACTGTTTTCCTTCAAGTGCCAAATCATCTTCAAGCGATGAAAGTTTTGATTCAAGTTCTCCAATTCGAGCATCTCGATTTACTAGCATTTCTATTTCTTCTTCTATTTTTGAACTATATTCAAGAATTTCTGAAACAGAGGATCCGTATTTTCTTTTCAACTGGTTAATTTCGTTTAATCTTCCTTCGATCACATTTAGTCGTTCTGGATCAAATTCTAAACGTTCTAGCTCACTTCTTAGTTTGTCTGCTGCATCCTCCAATAAATAATAACTATTAGCGACTGATTCCAAAACATCTTCATATTGCTTGTCTATGTCAGCTGCTGTCTCCAAATGACTCATTGTATGACTAATGAAATCAAGTCCATGCTGTTCCCCTTGGAGCCCTTCGTAACCAGCTTTTATCGCAGCAAATATTTTCTCAAAATTAGCTAGTTGTCTTCTTTCATCGTGTAAACTTTCATCTTCATTCATTTTCAAATCAGCTTGACGAATTTCTTGAAGTTGAAATTGTAATAAATCAAGCCGGTGTGCCATCTCTTGTTCATTGAGCTTAAGCTGTTTTATCTTTTTTAACGTTGTATCATATTGTCTATAAATTTCTCTATAATTTTTCAATGCTTGTCCTATTTCAGTACTTCCATATTGATCCAATAACGATAGATGGGAAGACTCGTCCATTAATTCCTGATGCTCGTGCTGACCATGAATATCAATTAAAGAACTTCCTATTTCTCGTAAAGTTGAAATAGTGATAAGTTTACCATTTACCCTACATACACTTTTTCCACTACTTGAGATTTCACGCCTTAAAATCATCATGCCTTCTTCAATTTCAATCCCAAATTCAGCTGCCTTTTTATTACAAGGGTGGTCTTTGTCAAGGAAAAATAGCCCTTCAATATCTGCTTTATGTTCACCGTGTCGGACAAATTCGGCTGAACCACGACCACCAACTAGTAAATGCAATGCGTCAATAATAATAGATTTTCCTGCACCGGTTTCACCTGTAAGGACGGTTAACCCTTTTTCAAAGGAGACGGTGACTTGGTCAATAATGGCAAAATTCTTGATAGATAGCTCTTGTAACAAGAGTGTTTCCCCTCACTTCCTACAGCATCTCTATAAACTTCTTGTTTATCGAAATCGCATCTTCATTTGTTCGACAAATAATCAGACATGTATCGTCTCCACAAATGCTTCCCATAATCTCATTCCAATCAAGATGATCAATCAATGCCCCAATTGCTTGAGCATTTCCAGGGAGAGTTTTCATAACGAGTAGGTTTTGTGCACAATCGATACCAACAAAAGAATCAGTAAGTGCACGCTTTAATTTTTGAAGTGGATTGAAGCGTTGATCCGCAGGTAAACTATATTTGTATCTACCATCAGGTAATGGAACTTTGACAAGGTGAAGTTCTTTTATATCTCTAGAAACGGTTGCTTGAGTGACGTTATAGCCATCATTTTTTAAGTTTTCGACTAACTCATCCTGTGTTTCAATTTCTTTAGTTCCAATCAATTCACGAATTTTAATATGACGTTGCCCTTTAGTCATCATTCATCCCATCCTTAAAATAATCACGTGCATTTTTATACTTATTTATTCATTATAAAAAATAAGATTAAAAAGGGCAATCCTTGTGGAGTGCCCTTTTTATGCTAGTTTTTTAATTGTAAATGTGCTTCTTGGACAATATCATGAATACTTACAGATAAACGATCTGTTCCTTGCTTTTCAATTTGATCGTTTTCAGACCATAGTAAATGCATTAAAAATTCGATATTTCCTTCTCCACCCGTTATCGGAGAATACGAAAGATTGAGGACATCGTAACCTTCTTGAAGAGAAAAATCCTTAATCTTACTAATCACTTCTTCATGTATTTTAGGGTCTCTTACAATTCCTTTTTTTCCAACTTGATCTTTCCCTGCTTCAAATTGTGGTTTAATTAAAGCAATGATATCACTTTCGTTACAGAGTAGTTGTTTTAATACTGGAAGAATTAGCTTTAAGGATATAAATGATACATCAATGGTAGCTAAGTTCGGCATTTCTTTAATAAAATCGGAAGGCTTTACATATCGGAAGTTTGTTCTTTCCATAACAACAACACGTGGATCGTTTCTTAACTTCCAAGCGAGCTGATTATAGCCAACATCAAGCGCATATGACGACTTAGCTCCATTTTGTAATGCACAGTCTGTAAAGCCGCCTGTAGAAGCTCCTATATCAAGCAAAATCTTGTTTTGAACATTAACATTAAATTCTTTTAATGCTTTTTCAAGCTTTAGTCCGCCTCTACTTACATAAGGTAAGATATTCCCTTTAATTTGTAAGGGAATATCTTCATTTACCTTTTCACCGGGCTTATCAAGTCTTGTTTCATTAGAAAAAACAATTCCGGCCATAATAGCCCTTTTAGCCTTTTCACGAGTCTCGCTTAAGCCTCTTTCGACTAATAAAATATCAAGTCTTTGTTTTTTAATTTTCATACGTTACGCCCTTTTTTTCTTCTCTGGCAACATAGAATGAAGCTTTAAAGCAATTTTATCAGTGGTCATGCCAATCTCATTCAAAAGTTCATTAACGTTGCCATGCTCGATGAATTTGTCTGGTATACCAACACGTTCAATCATTGCGTTATGGAATCCTTGATCGTGGGCATATTCCAATATGGCGCTTCCGAATCCACCTTGTAAAATCGCCTCTTCAATCGTTAATACTGGCATTCCTTTTTTAAAAATATTATAAAGCATCGCTTCATCAAGCGGCTTAATAAATCTAGCATTAACTACTTGGACAGATACTCCCTGCTTTTCCAATATTAAAGCTGCTTCCATTGCCATTGGGATTGTAGTTCCGAAAGTCAGGATTGTGGCATCCGTTCCTTTTCTAAGAATTTCCCACGTCCCAATTGGAATTTGTTTTAACTCGCTATCCATCGGAACCCCATAGCCATTTCCTCGAGGAAATCTTAAGGAAATAGGACCGTCGTCGTATTTCAAAGCGGTATACACCATATGTTGGCCCTCATTTTCATCCTTTGGCATCATTAACACCATATTAGGTAAATGCCTTAAAAATGAAATGTCAAATACACCTTGATGGGTTTCTCCATCCGCACCAACAAGACCAGCTCGATCAACTCCGATAAACACATTCAAATTTTGTCTGCATATATCGTGTAAGACTTGATCATAAGCTCTTTGCAGGAAAGTAGAATATATAGCAAGGAATGGTTTCATTTTTTGCGTAGCAAGTCCCGCTGCCATTGTGGCCGCATGTTGTTCGGCAATACCAACATCAAAAAAACGATCTGGAAATTCTTCTGCAAATTTCTCAAGTTTTGATCCAACAGGCATAGCTGGTGTGACTGCTACAATCCTCTTATCTTTACGAGCTAACTTTCGAACCGTTTCACTAACAAGCGAACTCCAAGAAGGTGCTGAATTAACGGACTTTATTATATCGCCTGTTTCAATTTTATATTGGCCAATTCCATGCCATGTACCAATTCGATCATCTTCCGCCGGACTATAACCTTTTCCTTTTTTCGTGATGACATGAAGAAGGACAGGTCCATCCGTTTTCTTAGCGTACTGGAAGTTTTCAAACAAATCGTTAAAATTATGACCGTCAATAGGACCAAAATACGTAAATCCCATTTCCTCAAAAAATACGCCTGAAGTAAGTAGGTACTTTAAGCTGTCTTTCACTTTTTCAGCAGTAGAAGCTAGCTTTCCTCCAACCGCAGGAATTTTCTTTAATAAATACTCAAGTTCATCTTTTGCCCATTTATATTTTCCTGCTGTTCTTAATTTCGATAATACGTTATGAAGGGCACCAACATTAGGAGCGATGGACATTTCATTATCATTCAGTATAACTGTAATATTTTTTTGACTATCCCCTATATGATTTAAAGCTTCAAGCGCCATACCACCAGTAAGCGCTCCATCTCCAATTACTGGGATCACGAAATTGGATTCGCCTTTAATATCGCGTGAAATCGCCATTCCCATAGCAGCGGAGAGCGATGTAGAGCTATGACCCGTTTCCCACACATCATGAATACTTTCAGACATCTTAGGAAATCCGCATAGACCTTTATATTGTCTAAGGCTATCAAATTGAGCTGCTCTTCCTGTTAATATTTTATGGACATACGATTGATGACCAACATCCCATAATATTTTATCTTGTGGGCTGCTAAAGCATTTATGAAGGGCAAGTGTCAATTCGACAACACCTAAGTTGGGGCCAATATGTCCACCAGTTTTTGATAATTTTTCTATGAGGAATTTCCTAATTTCTGAGCTTAATTCCTCAAGTTCTGCATTATTCATTTTTTTGAGAAATGAAGGGTCTTTAATTGATAAAAGATCCAAAAGGACCACTCACTTTCGTTTTTTGGAATTATTCTTTGTTTTTTTTCTCTTATTGTCCTTTATGATTGTGATATGAAATTTTTCTTCTAGAAATTGTAATAATTTCCCTACACGAAATATTATATCCCGGGAATATTTAATCGCAAATGATTTACCGAATGCTTTCCCACCTACTGTAACAGCTGCAATCAAACTCGTCAAACCAACGTTGATTCCATATTCTAAAGGCGAATTATTGGCTATTTCCATACTACTAGAAAGTTGAATAATAACGAGTGCTGCTGCTGTTCCACTGATGATTCCTGAAATATCTCCAATGACATCATTACAGAAGTTGGAGAATTTGTCAGCATTCCTTACAATCCTTATGGAATGTTTCGCTCCATAGACCTTCCTTGCAGCCATGGAGTGAAAAGGTGTTTCATCAGCAGCTGTGGAAGCTATTCCTATCATATCAAAAATAATTCCTATAAGGACAATGAAAAGAACAACAAGAAGTCCAAAGGTCCATGATACACCATGTAAGGCCCCAGTAGAAGCGATTGAAAAAATAGCCGCTAGCACAAATGTGATAACGGCTATACTAATACTCCATTTAATTGATTTATTTACCATTTCTTTCATAAAAGAATTTTTCACCATTTTCAGTAAGTATAGGTTAGATGGCCATAATAAGAGTAAAAATTACGGCTTAGGTCCAGTAGGTTTTCCCAGACAAGTACCAGATGTCGCCATCTTGGTGGTTTCCCATTAAACTCATCTTGACAGTGTCACCAGCTGTCAGACTGGATTGCCACTTAGTCCGCACTATAATCCTCATATTATGTCCGTAAGGAACAGTCTAGGAGATTTCCTCAACAATCTTTAACCTGATTCCTAGCCTCTTTTGCAAAACCGATTTCATATGGACGAAAGAAATCAGGACGATGGCCAACCGTTCCGAATTCCTATAACCATAATCCCCTCAAGCTTCACTCAAGGCAGGCTACGCTGCTTGTGATGCCCTCATCACGTCGCAGGTCTATACTTCGTTTTTCATGCATATGCATTTTAGCTAGCTGAAATGGACGAAGCCTCCGCGGTAAAGGGTCTACGCCCACATGCCTTTGTGGATCGCCCTTACACCTTTACTCCCAGCTCCGACCCAAGCCTGGGCGGCTCAAGCCGGAACAAGGAACTTCATCGATGTGCCCTTTAGTGAATTTTTAGGCCCACCTTCAGAACCGGTAGATTGACTAGAATACTGCACCATCCAACATTCTGCTCAAATTATATCATATTTTCAATTTATCTTCAATTTGACATGCGGTCAGTTTTATTAAGCTAAAACAATAAATACTCAAGAAGATATTAACTTTTTGAGAAGAAAAGAGCATACGTAAGATTATTACATTTCATGTAAATTATGTTTTGCAGGTTTTGTAAGAAGATATTTCTCCCCCATCATAAGATTGAACCAGTAATTGTGGTAGACAATTTTATTTATATTTGGACAAACGAATAAAACATCTCTTCAGCTTACGGACAAACTGTTGTATGTGACTTTGCCTTGCTTACATCATTTACACCGAGTAAATAAAGGTAATATTCAATTATCCATATATAGAAAGACTTTTTTTTAAAAAATACTATAAATTCTTTTGCTAAATCTGTTGACATTTTTTAGAATTTTAAGTAAATTAAAATTAAACTTACAGTTGTAATCCCTTGGAGGTGAAAAAGTGAAGGAAGAAGCTCCAAAAATTACTGAAGCAGAATGGTTTGTTATGCAGGTGTTTTGGAAATCCGATTCTTTAACGATGAGTGAAATTATTTATGAGCTCACGCAAAGCACGGACTGGAAACCGAAAACGATTCAAACGCTTGTCACCCGTTTAGTGAATAAAAAAGTAGTTGGTTATCAGCAAGAAGGAAGAAAACATCGATACTTTGCACTTGTTTCAGAAGAAGAGAGTATAAAAAACGAATCTGAATCTTTTTTGCATAGAATTTTCGGTGGATCGCTTCAACCTATGCTTGTTCATTTAGTTAAGACCAATAAACTGTCCCAAGATGATGTCGAAGAATTAAAGCGTTTACTTGACGAAAGGAGGGATTGAGATGGAACAGTTTCTTACCATACTCGTTCATTGTTTTAAATGGACGCTTGTTACTTCCTTACTATCGAGTATAATCGCTATATTTATTTTAATGATCCGTACTTTATTCAAGAAAAAACTTCAACCTAGATGGTTCGTCTCGCTTTGGCTCATCCTTGTCATACGGCTAATGCTACCTTGGATACCTGAGAGCTCCTTCAGTTTATTTAACTTATTTACGCCGAGTAAATCCGATGTATCTATACCCTTTCAATTAAATCATACCCTTTATTCTGAGCCATCATTTGTAACCCTTCAACCAAGAACAGAACTAGATACAAATACAACTTCCGGGAATCCCACTTCAAGTAATCTTCATCCTATAATTATAATTGCCGCTTTTATATGGCTGGCTGGCATGGTAATTGGAATCATTCAGCTTTATCGCTCTAATCGTCAATTCAGCAAATGTCTACATTCCGCTATATCAATTTCGGATACTTCTGTTCTAGAACTATTTAATATTTGTAAACAGAAATCAAAAACTAATTATGACATTCAACTTATGGCAAGCCCCGCAATATTTTCTCCTGCATTATACGGTTTGTGGAGGCCAAAGTTAATTCTGCCTTCCGAACAGTTGCAGGAGTATAGTAAGAAAGATTTAACCTGTATTTTTTATCATGAGTTGGCACATTTTAAGCATCGCGATATTGGTATCAATTGGTTAATGATGATTATGTTGCTGCTTCACTGGTTCAATCCTTTACTTTGGTATTGTTACTCTCGCATGCGTGAAGATCAGGAGCTTTCGAGCGATGCCTTTGCCCTATCAAAAATTGGGAGTGATGACCCAGTGGTGTATGGATACACCATATTAAAAGTAATTCAAAGTAATATGGATTTACCGCAATTTCCGAGAGTAGCAAATTTTATTTCCACCAAATCTCAAATGATGAGGAGAATGAAGATGATACGTTCATTTCGTAAAGAAAATCGTAGATGGTTTATAGTTGGTATTTTCCTTGTGGCGATAGTATCAGCTGTATCGTTATCAAACGCAAAAATATTTTCCAAATCTGTTACAGTGAGCATCCCTGCTGGATGGGAGGTTTTTCAACAAGCAGAAGCTGAAATGATTTATGTCCCGAAAGAACAGAGCGGCGAATATGGACCGTTGAACATAACTGTTGGGAATTATAAAGAACTAGAGAGAGAGACAGGAAATATGATAATGCAACTAGAACATTATAAACAGTCCGATAATCTAGAGTCCTGGCTAAAGAGGATGCGTGACTCTGCTGCCCGGGACGGAGTGGACCTTCAGCAGATAACTGACCCGGAAATAGGACCATTATTAATCCAGCAAGATGAGGACTATATTCATGTGCTTTCGTTTTTGTATGGATCGCAGCCTAAGGTCATCTCATTATTAGCTGGCGGAAAATATGCTGATTTAGATGTTATCAAGCAAGAAGGTGTTTATAAGATTTTTAAACAAATGGTATCTGAGGTACAGAAAGGCAGTAAATGATGAAAAAAGAATTATGGTTAATTATATTCTTTTACGCAGTACTATTAGCTGGATGCTCCCTTCTTTTCAATCACTTTTGGTATAATAAAAATGAAAAGGAATATAATTTGTCGGTTGGGCTAAATGAAACTCAAGAAACCAACGGTGTTAGATTGATATTATATCAAGTCAATTACAGCTATGAATGGAATTCACAACTACTTACAGTGTACTTCAAACTTGAAAATCAAGAGAACTCTCCTGCTATACTAACACTAAGGAAAAATGAAGATACATCGGAAAATGTTCTCCAATTGAGGAATCCGAAAGAGCACTTTCCCTTGTCAGGATATGGTTTGAATGATGATGTAGGAAAAAATGAAGATGAAACGGTTATTTTCTCTTTTTCAGCTGGAAAGGAATCCACTTTTGAAGCAACATACTTTTTAAAAGACATCAAGCTATTTGAGGATTTAGAATGTTACATCCCACTTTTTATAAACAATGAAAAAATAGAATTTAATTTTCCAATCCCTTCTCCTGAGCAAATTGAAGATTAAATACGGGAGAATGAATATGGACTAAACTGCCATGAAAACTTCTTTTATCAAGAATAAAATCCCCTAAAATCCACTTAGTTATGATATTGGGTGAATTTTAGGGGAAACCAATTAGAAAATATTACTATAAGAAAATTGGAATGAATCGAAATTATCGATCTCTCCCCGCTACAACATCCGTAAGGTATTGTAGTAAGTCTGTTTTTAGGTTTGTTTTAGAAAGCGTCTCTTTTGCTTCGTGAATATGATGAGCTAAATGTTCTTTTGCTCCTTCAAGAGAAAGTAAAGATGGGTATGTGCTTTTCTTTTTTTCAATATCACTGCCGATCCGTTTCCCTGTGATTTTTTCGTCACCGATCACATCTAGGATGTCGTCACTAATTTGAAAAGCGAGTCCAAGATGGCGAGAAAATTTCTCGAATAGATCCAGTTCATCTTCTGTTGCGCCGGCTATTTTCGCTCCTGCAATAATGCTGTAAGTGAGAAGGCGCCCTGTTTTATGATTATGGATGTATTCTAATTCCTTCAAATGCAATTCTTGATTTTCCGCTTGGATATCTGCAACCTGACCTCCAACCATTCCTTCTGGACCAGCACAAGTTGATAACATTTTCATCAGCCATATTTTTTGGTGATGATCTAAATGCTCATCTTCCGCAATAAGTTGAAAGCTATATGTCAAAAGTCCGTCTCCAGCTAATATAGCAAGGGCTTCCCCAAATATTTTATGATTGGTAGGTTTACCACGCCTTAAATCATCATCGTCCATACATGGGAGATCATCATGGATTAAAGAATATGTATGGATCATTTCCAATGCACAGGCCGTTGATAAGCCCTTTTCAGGATTTTTTTCATAAGCATCGATTGCAGCAAAAAGGAGAATCGGCCGAATCCTTTTTCCTCCTGCAGTTAATGAATACAACATTGCACCTTTTAATGCCTGTGGAGCGTTTAGCTTATGAATGGATGCAGATAGCTCCTTTTCAAGTATATCTTTATACTTGGATATGAATGTCTCGTGTTGGACTGTCAAGCTTAATCCTCCTCTTGAAGAAGAAAATCTTCCTCTCCATCATCGGTCAATATTTTCGTAAGCTGCTGTTCAGCTTTCTTCAGTTTATCGTGACAAAGCTTTGAATACTTGATCCCTTTTTTATATATTTCTAACGCTTCCTCTAATGGAATATCTCCTTCTTCAAGGCGCACGACAATTTTTTCTAGCTTGTTCATCGCTTCTTCAAATGTTAATTTTTCAGCCATCATTTTCACCTTTTTCTATATGATCAATTGTACAAAAAAACTCCCCATCTGTAACTTGTAAAGTAATCTTTTCACCTATATTGGCTTTATCGGTCTTATTCACAATATTTCCAGACTCTGTATAGGCAACACTATAGCCTCTTTTTAATATATTTAATGGACTTAACGCTTCCAATGTAGCAACTTTTGTAGAAAACTCACTTGATTTTTGATGCAAAACCATTTTTGCTTGTTGCAATAGTTGCTGCTTGATTCTAATAAACTTTTCTTTATGCATTTGCAGTTTCATTGCAGGGTGATGAGTGGCCAAAATTTTATGTAGTCGTTGAAATTGATCCATCTTTTGAAACAGAATTTTTTCTTGACCTCTTTGCAATCTATCGGTCATTCTGTCAACAGATTCCCATTTTTGCTCATATAACTTTCTTGGATTTCGTAATATATAGGAATTTTCTAATAGGTTTAGTTTACCTCTTTTTTCTTTCGTAATTTCAGCCATCCCACGATAAAGTCGATTTTTTCGATTAAGAAGTCGTTCCATTAGCTCCTCAATATGTGGCACAGCAAGCTCCGCAGCTCCTGTTGGCGTAGCAGCTCTTACATCGGCAACGAAATCAGCAATTGTAAAATCTGTTTCATGACCTACAGCCGAAATAATGGGAATACGTGATTTATATATTGCTCTTGCTACGTTTTCTTCGTTAAATGCCCATAATTCTTCAATGGAGCCTCCGCCCCTCCCTACGATTAGGACATCTGCCACTGATAGATCATTAGCTTTTTTTATTGCATCGGCAATCGATGCAGATGCCTGTTTACCTTGTACTAGTACAGGAAGAATAATAAGTTTCCCGATTGGATATCTTCGGTTAATGGTCGTAATGATATCTCTAATCGCAGCTCCAGTTGGTGATGTGATGATGCCAATCTTTTTTGGATACATAGGGATCGGTTTTTTTCTATCGGGATGAAATAAACCTTCTAGTTCCAGTTTGTTTTTTAACTGCTCATATGCAAGGAATAGTTCTCCAATACCATCTGGCAGCATTTCTTGAACGTATATTTGGTATTGTCCGCTCGACTCGTATACCGTTATGCTTCCACGAATTAATACATTCATCCCGTTTTCAGGAGTAAATTTCATAGACTGCGAGGAAGATGAAAACATAACAGCCATTATTCTTGCTGATTCATCCTTTAAAGTAAAATAAAGGTGCCCACTTGAATGTCTTTTAAAATTCGAAATTTCACCTTTTACATATACATTTGATAAATGTGGATCTACATCAAATTTTCGTTTTACATATTTTGTTAAAGCTTTTACGGATAAATATTGCCGTTCAGTCATATTCAACACCTCAGAAAGAAAAGCTGCATCCAATCTCTTTAGGATGTCAGCTTCTTTTGTAAGTTATCTTTATGTTACTATTTATTTACCTGAATTACGATTGGAAAGTACATTTTGAGCTGATTTTACAGTATTGTATAATAACATCGTAATGGTCATTGGCCCAACCCCACCTGGAACAGGAGTAATGTAGCCTGCCTTTTCAAAAACATCATTGTAATCAACGTCACCGCATAATTTACCATGATCGTCACGATTCATTCCTACATCGATGACTACGGCACCTTCTTTTACATAATCTGCGGTTAGCATTTTGGCTCGTCCGATAGCAGCTACCAAAATGTCTGCTTCCTTCGTAACAGAGGCAAGATTCGCCGTTTTTGAATGGCAATACGTAACAGTCGCATTTTCATTTAATAATAATTGGCCCGCAGGCTTTCCAACGATATTGCTTCTTCCGACAATGACAGCATTTTTCCCTTCGATTGGAAGTTCCATGTATTTTAACATTTCTAATACACCGAAAGGAGTGCAAGGCAGGAAAGTATCCTGTCCCGTCATCATTTTTCCAATATTAACGGGATGGAATCCATCAACATCTTTATTCGGAGAAATAGTTTCGATCACTTTGGTTTCCGAAATGTGAGCTGGAAGTGGTAGTTGAACTAATATTCCATGGATGTCATCTCGATTATTTAATGTCTCAATCTCATTCAATAATACTTGCTCTTCAACATCTTCAGAAAGCTCAATTAGCTCTGAATGCATACCAATTGCTTTACAACTCTTTTGTTTCGAAGTGACATAAGTTCTTGATGCTTGATTGTTTCCAACTAAAATAACAGCTAGTCCCGGCTTAATTCCATCTGCAGTTAGCTTGGTAACTTCTTGTTCTAGCCCTGTTCGGATATGATTTGATATTTCTCTTCCATCAATAATTGTTGCTGGCATCACGATTCCCCCTGTCTATTCTCCCTTTACCTTCGATAATATTCCATTAATAAACTTTCCAGATTTGTCATCACCAAATGTTTTTGCAATCTCAACAGCTTCATTGATCGCTACGTTATCAGGGACATCTTCGTTATATTTCATTTCATAAATGGCAAGCCTTAAAATATTTGCATCTACTTTAGATAGTCGATCGAATGACCAATTTTCTAAATGCTTGCTAATCTCCTGATCAATCTCATGAAGATGCTTCAATGTTCCTTCTACTAAATCTTGTAAAAATAAATCCGCTTTTTGGTCTTCTAAGACAAATTCGATTGCGTGAGAAGTTTCAGCTCCACTAATATCAATTTGATACAAGGCTTGCAAAGCTTTTTCACGAGCCATTCTTCTTTTCATGTATGTTGTACTCCTTTTAATGATTGAAAAAGCCAAAGGAATCTCCTCTGGCTTTTATTCTTACTTACGAAACTATAAAATGGGAACCTTGTCGATCATTTTTCAAGAAATAGGTCCCGACCAGCGAAAGCACCCTATCGACTAGCACACTTCTTGGCTTCCCCTGCCTTAAATCGCAAGGCTTTGGACAAGAATGGAACGTCGATTGGCAAGCTATTCCGCTGTCTAATTATTGCTCCTCAAATTCTTGGCTTTCCTGCTTTTGAGTCTCAAAAGCTACACCTACAATATGGACATTGACTTCTTCAGCTTCAAGTGCTGTCATATTATATAGCGTTTGACGGATATTGTCTTGAACCTTTTGAGCAACTGTAGGAATGGAAACACCAAAATTCATTAAGCAATACACATCTACTTTGATTCCTTCATCTGATAGCTCTACTCTGATCCCTTTACCGTGGTTTTTTTTGCCGAGTCTTTCAACAACTCCTGTCGCAAAATTTCCACGCATTTGAGCGACACCCTCAACTTCTGAAGCTGCTATTCCTGCGATTACTTCAATTACTTCCGGAGCAATTTCGATTTTCCCATGATTATGACCATTTTCCTGTGTCATTTCAAGCATGTTCAAATTCTCCTCCATTTAAAACACCTCCGCTTATTTTTGATGCATTACATCATGAATTTCAAGAAACTTTGTATTGAAATCTCCACCTACAAATGTTTCATTTTCAAGCAAATTCAAATGGAATGGAATCGTTGTTTTGATTCCTTCGATCACAAACTCTGAAAGGGCTCTTTTCATTCTAGCAATAGCTTCTTCACGCGTAGCCCCATATGATATAACCTTTGCTATCATTGAATCATAATATGGCGGAATTGTATAGCCAGGATATGCTCCAGAATCTACGCGAACTCCATACCCACCTGGCGGCAAGTACATTTCAATTTTTCCAGCTGAAGGGAGAAAGTTTTTCTCAGGGTTTTCTGCGTTAATTCTGCATTCAATTGACCAGCCACTGAATTCAACCTGTTCTTGTGTTAGAGATAATTTCTCACCTGATGCTACACGAATCATTTCTTTTATAAGATCGACTCCTGTCACCATTTCAGTAACGGGATGTTCAACTTGAATACGCGTATTCATCTCCATGAAATAAAACTTACGATTCCTATGGTCGTAAATAAATTCAATCGTTCCAGCACCTGAATATTCAACAGCCTTGGCAGCTTTAACTGCTGCTTCCCCCATCAATTCCCGTGTTTCAGAGTCTAGTGCTGGTGATGGCGTTTCTTCAAGTAATTTTTGTAGTCTTCTTTGAATTGAACAATCACGTTCACCCAGATGTATAACATTGCCAAAATTATCACCAATTACTTGGATTTCAACATGCCTAAAGTCTTCAATATACTTTTCTATGTATACACCTGGATTGCCGAATGCAGTTAACGCTTCCTGCTGGGTAATATTAATCCCTTTAATCAATTCTTCTTTGTCCTTAGCAACGCGGATTCCTTTCCCTCCGCCTCCTGCCGTAGCTTTGATAATGACTGGATACCCAATTTTTTCAGAAATTTCAAGGGCCTCATCAGAGTCATTAATAATTCCATTTGAACCAGGAACAATTGGTACACCGGCAGCTTTCATCGTTTCGCGGGCGACATCTTTAGTACCCATTTTTGAAATAGCTTCAGGACTCGGTCCAATGAAAATAATATTGCATAAACGGCAAAGATCAGCGAAGTCTGCGTTCTCAGCTAAAAATCCATACCCCGGATGTATCGCATCACAATTCGTTAGCTTTGCAACACTTATCACATTTGCCGTATTTAAATAGCTGTCTCTAGACAATTTTGGACCAATGCAATACGCTTCATCAGCTAATTGAACATGCAGTGCTTCACGATCTGCTTCTGAATAGACTGCAACAGTCTCAATATCTAATTCTTTACAAGCTCGAATAATTCGAACAGCTATTTCTCCTCTATTTGCGATTAATACTTTTTTTATCATAGGAAACGCTCCTTATCTTGGCTTTACTAAGTATAATGGTTGTCCATACTCAACAAGTTCGCCATTTTTTACAAGGACTTCCACAATCTCTCCATCTACTTCTGCCTCAATTTCATTAAATAACTTCATCGCTTCAACAATGCAAACAACCGTATCTGCTTTAACTTGAGATCCGATTTGCACATAAGCTGGACTATCTGGAGTTGGTGATTGATAGAACGTTCCAACCATTGGAGAAACAACTTGAAGATAGTTTTCGTTATTCGTAGTACCTTCTATTTTTGCTTCAACCTTCTCAGGAGCAGCAGCTGGCGTTTCAACTACAGCTTGTACTGGTGGTTGAACTGTTACTGGCTGTTGAACAATAGGTTGTTGCTGTGCAACAGGTACAAAACCTGTACGTTTCTTTAAGTTAATTTTTGAACCTTCATGCTCGAAACTGAATTCCTCAATATCAGATTGATCAATTAATTTTATGATTTCACGAATTTCTTGAATTTTTAACATAAGTGACACTCCTTCAAAATAATGAGTAGCTCCTAACATCATAATATAATACCTTATAAAAATTCAATGATGAAGACGGAATGTAATATTTTTTTATCATTTCGTGGTAATGTCTGGGAAATTATACCTTTGATTTCCGCTCCCATCATTCTCTTTTCTCATCGCCGATAAGCTTAGACGAATGAGGGAGTAAGAAGGCTCAACGAAGCCTCCGATGAGTAAATGTTTTGACGAATAAATCGCTTTTTGGGCTCTTGTTGCTTCTCGTTAATGACGTCTAGAGACTGGAGTATGCAGCTAAGACATAGCGAGATATATTAACTTACAGGTTATTTTTAGGGTAGCCTAAAATATAAAAAGAAAACGACGGATGGGTATATTCCCGTCCGCCATACACTTATTTCGTATCAAATTCAACCGTTGGAATAAATTGAGTTCCCATTTCATCTCTGACAAGTCTAAGGATTTCGACTGCATTAGCTTTCGAATGCTCGTCTGCTTTAACAGTAACGTATACTTGATTATCTTCAATTCTGACAAGAGAGTCGCTATACCCTAATGTTTTAATATAACTTTCTAGCGTTCTTTCCTTTACTCCCATTGTATCAATATCTTTCATCTGGTCATATAATTTATTTTTTTCATCAGCTGTTAAGTCAGGTGCTGCTACTTGTGTCGTTAATTCATCCTTCTCTTTACTTCGTTTGTCCATTAGATTTAGACGGACTGCTTCGTATGCTTCGTCGCCTGAAGCCTCTGTAATTACTTTCATATCTTCATCATTCATCTTTCCGCTCGTATCAGAAGCATTTTCCCCGTTTGTTGCTATATCCTTTACAGCTGGTTCGGATGTAACGTAGTAAACGGACAAGACGACAACGAGACTAAGCATTGTTAAGAGCCAAACAGTTTGCTTTTTTAAAAGCATTAAGAATCCCCCTTTGATTTTTTAGGCATGACTGCAACTTTATGGCTTGGAACATCTAAAACCCGTGTTACCGCTTCAATAATCCATTTTTTTACCTGTATGTTTTCGGCACCACCGGCAACTACTAGAACTCCCTTTATTTCAGGTTTCCTCGTTTCCATAACGAGAGGGATATCCTTTTCGCCTTCCCGGATTATGACGAGTTGATCTTCTTTTGATTGATCCTCTATTTGACGCTGTCCACCTTTTTCATCTTCTTCATGTGTCGTTTGATTTTTTAAAATGGTGTTTTTTTCATACACCTTTCTTTCTGTTGCTTGAACATTTACGATGACGGTTACACTATGAACACCTACAATCTCCTCGAGCGCTTCTTTAAGCTGGTTTTCATATTGCTCTTCAAAAACCTTCATGCCATCGTTATTGTCTGATTTCTTTACTCCAAATGTTTCTGAACTATTCTGATCTCCGTTGTTTTCGTTAAAAACAGCTTCATTAGGACGATCACCTGTCTCTTTCCAAATCGTACCCAACATCATAAATAGAGCGCCTAAAATAAGTAGAAAAAGCAGATAATATGGCTTTACTTTGTTTTTTTCGTTAGGAGTTTTATTAACGAATAATTTTTCTTTTAACCAATCAATCGGATTTGAATGTTTATTCTTCATTTCCTAGTTCCTCCCTCGAAACAAGTTCAATCAATGATTCTTGTATTTCCCAGTTGGAAGAGAACATTGATTTGATTGTTTCGTAGTCGGTTGTATCCACTTTTGCATCTGTTTCTTGAAAAGTAACATTTACTGGCTGAATGGCTTTGATCGACTTTTCTGAAGGCGTTAGATAAACGACCACATTATCTAATTCGTTGATTGTTCCATCACTATTTGGTTTGGCGAAAATCTGGATTTTATTAATATCTAAGCTATACTTCTCACTCAACTCCTTTTCTACCATTTTTTTCATTTGGACAGCCATTTGCTCTAATATATATGCATGCTGTGAAGCTTGTATCTCTTTTTTTTTCGTTTTCAATAAATTTTCAGTGGATGAATCTTCTATATCCATATTTGTACTAAAGGATGCAAGCACTTTTTCAAAATCGGTAGAAACTAATTTTAAGATTGGAGTTAAAATAATAGCCATTAGAAGCAGCCCGGTTGCGAGTTTTGTGTATTTTTTCATACTTGAATCAGGAAGAAGCATGTCAACAATCATGGCAAGAATTAAAAAAATAATGATGTTGAAAACCCACTCGTTCAAATACTCCAAGAAAGCTCCCCCCCTCTATCTATCTAACCATCATCGTTATATTTCCAGAAGTAATGATGATAGTTACGCTAATAAAGAACATAAAAGAAATGATTGCAAGGGATGCGAAAATATACATCACACTTTTACTTACTGCATCCAAACATGCAATGACAGGTCCATCTCCTAAAGGCTGCATGAGTGCTGCAGCCAGCTTATATATAAAAGAAATGACTAATATTTTTAATGCTGGGAATGCCGCAATTAATAAGATTATCGCCACACCAGCTATTCCTACAGTATTTTTTAATAGAAGGGATGCATTTAAAACAGTATCTGCAGCATCGGTAAACATTCGTCCAACTACAGGTACAAAATTACCTGCAACATATTTCGCAGTTCTAATCGCAACACCGTCTGCAACAGCAGAAGCTGCCCCTTGAATAGAAATAACACCGAGTATAATGGTGATTAATGCGCCAAGGATTCCAATACTAATCTTTTTCAATAAATTTGAAAGCTGGGATACTTTAAATTGAGCGTTTAATGTATTGGCAATACTCAATAAGGTTGCTAGAAATAGTAAGGGCAAGACAGTACTTTTAATTATAATGCTACTAATATTTACCAAAAATACGAGAACTGGGTGGAAGAATGCAGATGTCGCCACTCCCCCGGAGGAAGCGATTAATGCCAGCAATAATGGCAAAAGGGCAAGAATAAATTGACTCATTGCATCAATGGCTTCAATTGCATAATCAGCTGCCACTCTAAAGCTATTTAATGCAATCATGATTAACACCATAAAAATGATGGAATACGCGACTTTACTGACTGCACCTTGCTCAAAAGCTTGATGTAGCGACTGTAGAAACACACTAAGTATCGTCAATAATAAAAGTGAACCTAGCAATTTAATATTCAGGATGATTTCTTGCAAAATGAATGAAACAATTCCATTGAACCAATTTGAAAAAGAAAAGGACTTGTCTCCTTTTACAAAATCAAGCAATGTACCTCTTTTACTTTCAGGTAAATATCCACCATATTCATGTAAAATTTTCTCCCAATGTCCGGATAACTCATCTAGACCAAGATCTTCTATATACCGGTCCATTACTAAAGTATTTGTTTCATTATTATCATTTTCTAATTCTTCCGCTGCAACCGATGTATTTACGAAAAATGGAATGATACAAATAAAAAGAATCAGCAGCTTTTGTGACATGTATTCCACTCCGTTCAAATGCTTAGTCTAATGGACTGGCATAATATTGACGATCGTCTCAACCAACGCTGTCATAATGGGCACTGCTATTGCCAGTATTAAAATTTTTCCTGCTAATTCAACTTTCGCTGCCATCGACCCAAGTCCCGCATCCTTGCTAATTTGTGCCGTAAATTCAGCAATATAAGCAATACCGATTATTTTAAGAATTGTTTTTACGTATAGAGTGTTCACATTCGCAATGCCTGCAAGCTCCTCAATCATTAAAATGACTTTATGCACTTGATCTACGAGAAATAGAAAGATGCCCGCTCCTGCAAATAACACAAGCAAAAAGGCAAAATTCGGAGTCTGTTCCTTGATGGCCAGTACAAGAAAAGTGGTTATTAGGGCAATCCCCGCAATTTGTAAGATTGCAATAGCGATTTCCCCCTATCTATTGGAATAGAAAAACAGACTTGATTTTCTGAAATAATCCATCTACAATCGACACGACCATAAATAAAATATAAATAAACCCGAACAATGTAACCCATTGTGCATACTCTTTTTTTCCGACCTGATCCAGTATTGTATGGAGAAAAGCAACAACAATCCCTACTCCGGCTATTTTGAAGATGACATCCACTTCTATGCCCATATCATTTCCTCCTATCACTACAAAAGCAAAATGATGATAAGCAAACCGGTTAGGACTCCAAGGCTTTTCACCATTTTTTCATACTTTTTTTGCTTTTCGCGAGCAACCTCTTCTTCCCTTTCTAAGTTAGTAAGGGTCAACAATATTTGTTTCTGCTGCGTTTCGCGGTCATGTCTTCCTAAATTCTCACCAAATTGTAGCAACACTTCATATTCACTTTGTTTCAGAGAAGTAGATTCCCATATATCCTTTAAACTTTTCTCCCATGCAGATTTAACAATGGCATCTTCTTTTTTCAAGTAATTTGAAAATTTTTTGTAGTGTGTCGAAATAGGGTTAGGAATTTGTTTAGATATTTTTTCGGCTGCTTCTCCAAGAGGGGTATGACTATACATAATTTCCGCTTCCAATGTTTCAAGAGAATGTCGAAATAATCGTAAATTCTTTGGTCTCTCACTTAATTGTTTTGAAAACTCAAAGCCTGCCCACGTAGTAGTCCCAACAATAAAAATAGCTCCGATTATTTTAATCATGTAGGCCAGCTGCCCTTCTACTCATAACTACTGGAATCCCACTTGCATCCTTTATCGACATGATTGTTCCCGGGCCATCACTCCGGGATAATTCAATAAATCTCGCAAACACTCTTTGTTCAATAATTGGCTTTAGAAGAGGTCTTTTACTAACTTCCTCATAATTTTTCCCATGTGTTGTCATCATCAATATAATCCCTGCATTTACAGCCTCCATAATAGCCAAGCTGTCTTCTGCTCTTCCGATTTCATCTACAATAAGAACATTCGGACTCATTGAACGAATCATCATCATCATTCCTTCTGCTTTCGGGCAAGCGTCCAAAACATCTATCCTTGGTCCAAAATGGAGCTGAGGCACTCCATGTACACATCCAGCAATCTCTGACCGCTCATCTACAATTCCAGTTTTTAATGAAGGAATATTCCGGTCATGAACTCCGCTCGAAATGAGCCTCGCAATATCCCTTAACAAGGTTGTTTTCCCCGTTTGTGGCGGGCCAATAATCATCGTATTTTTCCAATCTTGATGAAACAAATACGGAATATACTTTTCGGCTGCGCCGACCTTTTCTCTTGCAATTCTAATATTGAATGAAGATAAATGTCTGATAGCTTTAACAAATCCATTTTCAAGAATAACTTTCCCTGCTAGACCAACTCGATGTCCTCCTTCAATCGTAATGTAGCCTTTTCTCAATTCCTCGTCTAAAGTGTAGAAAGAATGGTTGGCTAGCTTACTGATGAATTGATCTGCATCCTCTTTCGTAAAAAGATAAGGGAGAAAATAAGGATTACCATTGGATGCCACCTCCACTTGCCGATTAACCCTTAATCTAATTTCTTCGACTTCATCCAATTTCTTAGTAGGAATCTTCATTATTAATTCATTAATTCGAGCAGGCAACATTCGAAGCACTGATTTCAACGTGCACTCCTCCCTACACCTTCACTATCTAATATGTATTCAGCTTGTCTCTAAATATGAAAGTTAGATAAATAACCAATAAAAAAAACCAAGGAAAGTTATCCTTGGTTTTTTATTCATTATGCTCTTGATACATATGATCCTTCTGACGTATTAATGACTAACTTGTCTCCTGCATTTACAAAGAATGGTACTTGTACGATTAGGCCAGTTTCCATTTTTGCTGGTTTTGAACCACCAGAAGCTGTGTCACCTTTAATGCCTGGGTCAGTTTCAACGACTTCTAGTTCCACTGTATTCGGCAATTCTACGCCTAGTGTTTCACCATTATACATAATGATATGAACGATCATATTTTCTTGTAAAAATTTTAATTCATATTCAATTTGAGTAGCTGGTAATTCGATTTGTTCATATGTTTCATTATCCATAAATACATGCATATTTGCATTAGCATATAAATATTGCATTGTTTTATTATCAATTTGAGCTCTTTCTACTTTTTCTCCAGCTCTAAATGTTTTTTCTTGAATTGCACCAGTACGTAAGTTTCTTAATTTAGATCTAACGAATGCAGCACCTTTTCCCGGCTTAACGTGTTGGAAATCAATAACGCGCCAAATCCCTCCGTCAGTTTCAATCGTTAGTCCTGTTCTAAATTCGTTTACTGAAATCATCTATATTCCTCCTAAAAAGTACCTTATAAAATAATTAATTCTTTTGTCGAATGAGTCAATGTTTCATTGCCTGATGCCGTTATTAACGTATCATCCTCAATCCGAACGCCACCAATACCAGGTAAATAAATACCAGGTTCAACTGTAACAACCATTCCCGGTACAAGCTTTCCTTCAGAACGGTATGAAAGCCCAGGTCCTTCATGCACCTCAAGACCTATTCCATGACCTAAAGAATGACCAAAATGTTCGCCATATCCTTTTTCCGTAATATAATCCCTTGCAATGGCATCTGCTTCAATTCCACTCATCCCAGGTTTGATTTGCTCCATAGCTCTTAGTTGCGCTTCAAGAGTAATATTATATATTTCCTTTAATTTATCTGAAGGCTCTCCAATCGCTACAGTTCGGGTTATATCAGATACGTACCCCTTATGAAGGGCACCGTAATCCATCGTAACGAAATCACCTTTTTCTATGATCTTGTCGCTTGCTACCCCATGCGGTAAGGCTGCTCTCCAGCCTGATGCAACAATAATATCAAAGGATGACGAAGTAGCACCACATTTACGCATAAAAAATTCGAGCTCATTTGTGACTTCCAATTCTGTTTTACCTGGCTTGATAAAATCAAGAATATGTTTAAATGCCGCATCAGCTATATCTGCAGCTTCTTTTAAAATACTAATTTCATGAGAATCTTTAATCATACGAAGATTTTCAATGACATTTGAAATAGGGATAAGCTCTGCTTCTATGGCTTCCTCATATTGCTTCCATGCAGAAAAAGGCATATGATCCTGCTCAAATCCAAGCTTTTTAATTCCAAGCTCTTTAACTTTTTCAGCTACTTCTTGAGTAATTGGACCGGTATGCTTTACAATCTCATATCCTTCAGCTTGCTTAACAGCTTGCTCTGTATAACGGAAATCAGTAATAAATAGTGCTCGATCAAAAGATATTAGAGCCACACCCGCTGTACCCGTGAAATTACTCATATAGCGGCGATTATATGTACTAGTAATCAAAAAACCATCAATGTTAGATTGTTTAAATTGTTCCCGAAGTTTCTCCAGTTTCCCCACTATGCCTCTCTCCCTTTCACATATTCTTTCATCGCATTTAACGCCATTTCATAGCCATAAAATCCAAATCCTGCAATTTGCCCGATTGAAACAGGAGCGGTAACAGAATGCTTCCTAAACTCCTCTCTGGCATGAACATTAGAAATGTGGACTTCAATGACTGGAAGATCAATTGATGCGATCGCATCCCTTAGAGCTATGCTGTAATGGGTAAAAGCACCTGGATTTATTATAATCCCTACAAATCCATTATCAGCGGCTTGATGAATCTCATCCAGTAAAGCTCCTTCGTAGTTGGATTGGAAACATTTTATTTCTATCCCCAATTTTTCACTTGCATCCATAATACCTTTTTCAAGATCTGCTAAGGAATGGCTGCCATATATTCCCGGTTCACGCTTTCCAAGCATATTTAAATTCGGACCATTTAATACGAGAATTTTCACGAATGAATCACGCCCTAGTAAAGAATGATTACTAGAACATTCTACCATAAAATGAATAAATTCAACTAGCTATACTTTTTCAGTTTCATTGCTTTTCTCTACCTTGCTCCACATTAATTGTTCTTCATATTCATATGAGATAGAATAGCCGATAAAAAGCCCATAAAGAAGAAAAAAGCAAATCTCCGTGACGATAGTATTAAGATTATAACGGAACAACCATTCCACACCTGGAATCATTGGGTACAAAACGAGAAAAATGATGATAAAAATCAATATGCCATAAACCGCCCCCCATATTAGGGACTTTTGCTTTCTTAATGCCATATAGTATAACAAAGCCACCACAATAGATATTAATCCATTCAATATTGCCGTAACGACAAATCCGAGCCAGCCATCCGTCCATTTTCCAGTGAATGGTATTAAAATGACTTTAGGGCTCATTTCTGTAAAATTAAAGTAATGTACAAAAAAGGCAAATAGTGTACCTAGAACACCAGCTATAAAACCTGTTACACAAGCTAATTGTAAAACAGACATTTGATATTTTTTTATTGCTTCTTTTTCTTTTTCTTTTTCCATCATTTCCACCTCCATCATTATCATGTCCATGGACGGCCTCATTTGTGCATAAATTATTTTATCTGGTGAATTTCCTATTATTTTAGTAAGATAAATAGAGACATTTAAAATCTATAAGTTGGTGACAAGCTATGAAAAACACAAATAAACCTGCTTATGGTGGGCAGGCTGTAGTTGAAGGAGTCATGTTTGGCGGTAAACATCAAACCGTTACCGCAATTCGCCGTAAAGATCAATCGATTGAATATTTTTATTTGCCAAGAAAAACGAAGCCTATTCTTCAAACATTAAAAAAAATTCCGTTTCTTCGTGGAATTGTTGCCATTATTGAAGCAAGTGCAAATGGAGCCCAGCATCTGACATTTTCGACCGACCGATACGATGTAGACCCTAGTGATGACGGTAAGATCCAAGAAGAGAAGATGTCTAAAACGACATTAGTTTTGAGTGTCGCGGTACTTGGCGTTCTATCGTTTATTTTTTCTAAGTTTATTTTCACTCTAGTTCCCGTTTTCCTAGCAGCTCTTTTTAAACCGATTATTTCAGGCGATATGGCGCAAATATTGCTTGAAGGACTTTTTAAGCTAATTCTTTTGCTATCCTATATTTATTTTATCTCTATGACACCACTCATTAAGCGAGTGTTTCAATATCATGGAGCTGAGCATAAAGTTATCAATGCATATGAACATAATCTTGATTTAACCGTTGAAAATGTTCAATCCATGTCAAGACTTCATTACCGATGTGGAAGCAGTTTTATTCTCTTTACAGTTGTTGTCGGTGTATTCATATATATGTTTGTATCTGTAGATCCACTTTGGGTCCGTATATTGAATAGATTGGCACTCATTCCTGTTGTACTAGGTGTTTCATTTGAAGTTTTACAATTGACTAATAAAATGCGAAACATCCCAGTCCTTAAGTGGCTAGGTTATCCTGGGCTTTGGCTTCAGCTTATAACAACAAAAGAACCGACCGATGATCAAGTGGAAGTCGCGCTCGCTTCGTTTAATGAATTGCTAAAAGTGGAAAAGCAAAGTGAAGAAGATATAAAAATAGAGAAAATTATCTAAAAGAGTATATATCTAGTTCTTTTTGGGAAAAATGCACATTACTCCCGAGGAGGTGGCGCTCTTGAAAATACGTAATTGGTTGGTCGGAGTCATAACGGTAATTGCATTAATTGGACTGGGATCGTCTCTTATTCATAATCCACTCGGTCTAATTAAACAACTCTTTGTCATCGGGATAGTCGCTGTTGCTATTTATATTATTTATCGGGTATTGGTAGGAAGAAAACCCGAGCGAAGTGAAAGTAGATCATACGCAAGGGCTGCAAAACTTTCAAAAAAGCGGAAACGAGTATCCCAACAGACTAATAGTCAGATGCGTAAAAAACCGCTTCGAAAAAGAACGGCATCGCATTTGACTGTAATCGAAGGTAAAAAAAATAAGAAAAAAGACCGGGCTATTTTTTGAGATGCTAGTAGGACCATTTCTCTAAAAATTGTTTCGTGCGTATACGTCCTTTTTCGATAAGGGCGTGTTTTTTTTCTTCAGATAAAAAAAATTCAGACGAAAAACTTTCATCAATTGGGATAAAAATAATATCCTTCTCAAGTTTTCGAGATATATATCTTGCATCATGTGCATCCTTCATAGTACTAAATAAGGCTTCAAATAATGATAAACCATTCTTTATTACTCTTTTCGGCTGCTCCTCCAAATTGTAGCTAAGTTTTATACCTAATACTGGCCGTTCCTTTTTTGAGTAGTCATTTTGAAATAGCCACATAGGAAAATTACTTAGGATACCTCCATCTACTATAATATTTTCACCGGAAAGTGATCTTAATTTGACCGGCTCGAAAAAATATGGCACTCCACAGCTCATTCGTATGGCTCGTGCTACTGGAAAAGTCTCTTTAGGAATACCGTAATTATCTAAATCATCTGGTAACACGATTAGTCTTCCAGTAGAAAGATCTGAAGCAATTAGTCTTAGTCTTCCTTTAGGTAAATCCTTAAACGTATAAATACCTTTATCAGCCATTTTTTTACCAAGCCATTCTTCTAACTCATTTCCCACATACATACCCATTCTCCAATAAAGCAAAAGCCACTTTGCAAGCGCAAATGGAAGAATTGTTGTCCGCTGGTCTAAAAACTTTTTCATATCTGTTTCCGTTATAAGTACTTTTATTTCCTTGCTTGTGTATCCCGCGGCAATAAGCGCGGCCATTATCGCTCCTGCGCTTGTTCCGGCTAATCTTTTAAAGGTAAATCCTTTCTCTTCTAATACTTCATAAGCGCCTATTAAAGCAAGTCCCTTAATGCCTCCTCCAGAAAACACACCATCGATGTTCATCTGCACCCACCCCTTCAAAGGTCCTTATTTATCTTTAGGAAAAAGTGGGGGAAATTAGAACAAAAAACAGGCTCCCATAACTGGGATAGCCTGTTTTTTTAAAAAAATGTATTATAGACCACATTTCAATTGCGCATTACAGTTGTCGCATGTATTACAGCCGCCAATTTCTTTTACTTGGCCTTTTCTACATACAGGACAAGTGTTGCCAATTTCAGAACCAATTGTAACGCTTGTTGAACGTAAATCTTGGATTGTATCGACTAAAACAACTGGCTCATTAAAGGAAAGTTGTTCGCTCGTATCCAAATTATTTTCTTCGGCTTTTAATGTGAGAACTTGAGAATCACGGCTACCATCAACGTAAACTGTTCCGCCTTTAGCGCCACCTTTATATAAACGTTCATACACTTTTTCTACTTGTTCAACGGAATAGCCTTTAGGTGCATTAACTGTTTTAGATATGGAACTATCGATCCAGCGTTGGATTACACATTGAACATCAGCATGTGCTTCAGGAGATAGGCTCATTGCTGTTACAAACCAATGCGGCAAATTATCCGGATCTGCTTCTGGATGACGGCTCAAATATTCTTCAACAATATCTGCTTTTACTTCAATAAATTTACCTAAACGGCCACTGCGATAATACGTGAAGGAGAAATACGGCTCCAATCCAGTGGATACACCAACCATTGTTCCTGTTGATCCTGTTGGGGCAACAGTGAGTAAATGGGAATTACGGATTCCATATTTTAGGATTGATTCATTAATTTCCTCAGGCATTTTTTTCATGAAGCCTGTTTCTGTGAAAGCTTTACGAAGACGATTAATATCTTCTGTCGTTTCGCCTTCAAGGAATGGGAAGCTTCCTTTTTCTTTCGCTAGCTCTACTGAAGCTTCATAAGCTGTCGTAGCAATTGTCTCGAATACCTTGTCTACTAATTCATTACCTTCAGTAGATCCGTATTCTTTTTCACAGTAGATTAATAGATCCGATAGACCCATTACACCAAGTCCGACACGACGCTCTCCAAGGGCTTGCTTTTTATTTTCTTCAAGAAAATATGGTGTAGCATCGATTACATTATCTTGCATACGTACACCGATACGTACGGTTTCTTTTAACTTTTCGAAGTTAACGATTTTGTTTTCTTTATCAGCCATTTCAGCTAAGTTAACGGCAGCAAGATTACATACTGAAAATGGTGCAAGTGGCTGCTCTCCACACGGATTTGTTGCAACTACTTTTTGACCATACGCTTTCGCATTCGTCATCTCATTTGCATTATCAATGAAGAAAATACCTGGCTCAGCAGAATAAGTTGCACAAATATTAATGAGGTTCCAAAGCTCTTTCGCCTTGATTTTACGATATGTGCGTACTTTGTAACCGAGCTTTTCCCATTCGCGCACATCTCCAACCTTTTGCCACTCAGTATTATATGCATTCATTTCTTCAGGACTGTAAGTTTCTACATCTGGGAAGCGTAGTTCGTAGTCTCCATCGTTCTCAACTGCTTCCATAAATTCTTTTGTAAGACAGACAGAAATATTAGCCCCTGTTAGAAACTCAGGATTATGGACTGAATATGTACCGCCCTCAGACAATTTTTCCTCAGCTTCGCGGAATATTCTTTCGTTAAAGCCACCAAGACCTGGTATGTTTCGATAGTTGAGTACTCCTTGATACATCGAATCTTCTGTTTCTGTTAATGGTGTGAACTTCAACTTATCTTTCGCATGTTTCTTAATGACAGGATCCGTTGTATTGTCAATTAAGAATCTTAAAATACGCGGGTTTTGCATTTTAGAAATAATAAATTCAATAATATCAGGATGCCAGTCCGCGAGCATTATCATCTGCGCACCACGTCTAGATCCACCTTGCTCAACAAGGTGTGTTAGTTTCGCAATATCATCTAACCAAGATACGGAACCTGATGATTTACCATTTACCCCTCTTGCAAGTGTATTGCGAGGTCTTAATGTAGACCCATTCGTTCCTACTCCACCACCGCGGCTCATAATTTCCATCACTTGCTTGCGATGTTCAGATATTCCTTCACGTGAATCGGCAACAAATGGCATAACATAGCAGTTAAAATATGTTACATCCGTATCTGCACCTGCACCGTATAAAACCCGACCTGCTGGAATAAAGTTGAGACTTGATAGTTCTTTGTAAAATTTCTCGAACCATTCTTGTCTTTTTTCTTCTGTCTTTTCAACAGCTGCAAGTCCCGCTGCATTACGCTTTGCTATTTGTTCGTAGAAGATTTCCAGTGGCTTTTCGATAATATCAAGAGGGCGAACGATTAATCCTGTCTCTCTTTCTTTATCACTATCAAGGACACTACGGAATTCTTCTTCGACGATAACTTCTGCCGTCTTCTCTTCCCAGTCAATTGACTTTATAAAACCTAGCCCTCTTGCTGGAAACTTTGGATCTTCTTTAATGGTCAAAACGACAAAATCGCCTTCTGTTAAAGTAATCTTTTCTGTATCCTTAAAAGCATAACGGTCAATCATAACAAGCCTTGATACCCCTTTATGGGTTATCTTCATGTCAGGCGTAATTGGATGCACCGGCTTAAATAAACGGATATCTTGATTAAGTCTTTCTATATTGAGGCTTAGTTTCTGCGAAAATACTACAGACATTGCGTCAACTCCTTATACAAAATCATTCTATTAGTTACGTTACCATATGTTTAGCCACGAAATCAATGCTTAAACACTATATATTGTATTTTATTTTTCAACTCCCCTACTACATGTTGTGATGCAGTCGGGCTTTGTTTGATTTTGTCAAATTTAAAATAGGCAGTAAAAAATAGAATTTTAAAGATTTTATACGAAATTCCAACAAATAACACGATTTTTGAACAAAATTTGCATTTGCTCTTTTTATTTCCTCTTTCATTGTTTATATGATAAGGTTTAGTAGATAAAGTAATCAAAAAAATTTTTTCGCGATTTATATCTAATTCTAAAATTCCGTAAAAAAGATTTTGATTCATGACATCATGATGAATATAATAGAAATTAGGGCTATTTACTAGAAAGGGGAAGGAAGAATATTGGAGGCTTTATACACATTACTAATTTTACTGGGAGCAATCATCGCTTTTTCCCTATATAATTACTTCCATCAGAAAAAAATCTTAAAGACTTTGAAAGAAGATGAGTTTCGCGCTGGTTATCGGAAGGCACAACTGATCGATGTTCGTGAGCCAAATGAATTTGAAGGTGGACATATACTCGGAGCGCGTAATATTCCAATCTCTCAATTAAAAACACGTATGAAAGAAATTCGCCCTGATCAACCTGTCTATCTATATTGTCAATCTGGGTTGCGTAGCGGAAGAGCCGCTCAAACCCTTTATAGAAAAGGTTACAGAGAGTTGTATCATTTAGAAGGTGGATTTAAAAAATGGTCTGGAAGAATCAAAAAAAAGAAAACGTATAATAGCTAACAGGATGCCGCGGATTAACTCCGCGGTTTTTTGCAATCTAAAAAGGTGGTGGAAAGATGCTTTTAAAAGAAGTAAAGCTAATACAAAATCAAAATGATCGACAATTTCCTTTCACACTTCCAATATTAAGAGATTTTCATAAGCTTTCATTCAAGAAGCCTATTACTATTTTAGTAGGTGAAAACGGCAGTGGTAAATCTACCTTTCTTGAAGGCATTGCGGCATCATCTGATTTACCAGTCGCAGGTGGTGTTGAGTTATCACAAGATAAAGAAATGGATCATGCTCAAACATTAGCTAAAGCACTTAAATTAACATGGATGCAAAAAACAAAAAATGGTTTTTTCTTAAGAGCGGAAGATTTTATTTCCTTTGTGAGAAGAATCAAGCAAATGAAACAAGAGGCCGAAGAAGAATTAAGAAATATAGAGGAAGAATACAAAAATAAATCGGCATTTGCAAAAGGATTAGCTTCTATGCCTCATGCACGAACTATTGCAGAACTAAAACATTTATACGATGAAGGGTTGGATGTTCGTTCTCATGGTGAGAGCTATCTTGATTATTTCCAAGCACGTGTTAGACCAAATGGCCTTTATTTACTAGATGAGCCGGAAACGCCCTTATCTCCTATGAGACAATTAAGTTTAATAAGCATCATCTTAGATGCTGTCAAACAAGGTTCACAATTTATCATTATTACGCATTCACCGATTATCATGGCTCTTCCAGATGCAGATATATATAGTTTTGATGTTCATCCTCCTCAATTAATTCAATACGAAGAAATTGAACATGTACAGATTACGAAAAATTTCCTTGATTCACCTCAGTCTTTTTTAAGGCATTTATAAAAAACCTCTTTTAAAAATCATATTGTAAAAAATTGTTTTTTGCGTCTAGTTCCAGTGTCAATTGACTAGCAAAATTCTTGTCCTTTACATTAAATAAGTCATAGATCCCAAAGTTTGCTATTCGCTGAGGCGCTTTCCTTATCTTTTTGGGTTCCACCTTCCACCCCAATCAATAATTTCAAATACGGAAATAACTTTAACACATTCCTATAAAAAAGAGACAGGCTCATTGATTAAGCCTGCCTATTTTTCGTTATTCTTTTATATACCTTAATATTGGTTTTCTAGCCGCTTTCGTTTCGTCAAGTCGTTTGACTGTGGTCGTGTGCGGAGCTTCTTGAACGAGTTCAGGATTTTCTTCTGCTTCCTTCGCAATTTGAATCATTGCATCGATAAATGCATCAAGTGTTTCCTTTGACTCAGTTTCTGTCGGTTCAAACATCATACATTCTTCCACGTTAAGTGGGAAATAGATTGTTGGCGGATGATAGCCAAAGTCAAGCAATCTTTTCGCCATATCTAGTGTTCGTACTCCAAGCTTCTTCTGACGCTTACCGCTTAAAACAAATTCATGTTTACAATGGCGGTCATATGGAAGATCAAAATATGGAGCAAGCTTTCTCATCATATAGTTAGCATTAAGTACCGCATATTCTGTAACAGCTTTTAAGCCATCAGGTCCCATTGAACGTATATACGTATAGGCACGTACGTTAATGCCGAAGTTTCCATAAAAAGGTTTTACTCGGCCGATTGATTGAGGACGATCATAATCAATCACAAATTTTCCGTCTTTTTTCGTAATGACGGGCTTTGGCAAAAATGGAATTAAGTCTTCTTTCACGCCTACAGGTCCCGAACCCGGTCCGCCACCGCCGTGTGGTCCTGTAAAAGTTTTATGGAGATTTAAATGGACAACATCAAAGCCCATATCTCCAGGGCGTGCTTTTGACATAACAGCATTTAAATTTGCACCATCGTAGTATAGTTTACCACCAGCACTATGGACTATTTCTGCCATTTCAAGTATTTGTTCTTCAAATAAACCAAGTGTATTCGGGTTTGTCAGCATTAATGCCGCTGTGTCTGGTCCAACAAGTTCTCTTAAGTGATCCAAATCGACTAAGCCGTCCTCGCCAGATCTTACCGTTATCGTTTCCAAACCAGCTACAGTTGCGGATGCAGGATTAGTTCCGTGAGCAGAGTCAGGAACGATGACTTTCGTTCTTTCAGTATTACCATTCGCTTCGTGGAAAGCACGTATCATCATGAGTCCAGTCCATTCGCCATGGGCACCTGCTGCAGGTTGCAAAGTTACTTCATTCATCCCCGTAATTTCAATTAAATGCTGCTGCAAATCATACATTAATTCAAGAGCTCCTTGAACAGATGATTCTGGCTGTAGTGGGTGAATATGGGCAAAGCCTGGGAAACGTGCAACTTGTTCATTGATTTTTGGATTATATTTCATCGTGCAGGATCCAAGTGGATAAAAACCTGAATCAACACCGTGATTATGAGTAGAGAGTTCCGTGAAATGACGCATAATATCAAGCTCTGATACTTCAGGAAGCTCAGGTTCTGTTTCTCTTACATATCCTTCAGGCAAACATTCAGTGATATTGATTTCCGGTACATCCATTTCAGGCAAACTATAACCAATTCTCCCTGGTGTGGACATTTCGAAAATTAATTTTAAATCTTGATTACTCACAGCACTCCCCCACTTCCTTAACAAAGCTATCAATCTCATCCTTCGTTCTAAGCTCTGTAACCGCAACAAGCATATGGCTATCTAGTTCTGGATAATCTCGACCTAAATCATAGCCGCCAATCATTCCTTTTTGAAGTAATTTTTCATTAACTTCATTGACAGGTTTAGAAAGTTTCACGACAAATTCATTAAATTGGTAGCCATCGAACGGAATTTCGAATCCATTTTCTTTAAAAATGGTTTTTGCATAATGAGCCTTTTGAATATTTTGGACTGCCATTTCTTTTACACCCTTTTTACCTATAGCAGTCATAGCGACAGAAGATGCTAATGCATTTAACGCTTGGTTTGAACAAATATTCGATGTAGCTTTGTCACGACGAATATGCTGCTCCCTAGCTTGAAGCGTCAAAACAAATCCTCTTTTCCCGTTTTCATCAGTCGTTTGTCCAACTAAACGACCGGGAACTTTTCGCATTAATTTTGATGTTACTGCAAAATATCCGCAATGCGGTCCTCCAAAAGCGGCTGGTATCCCAAACGCTTGGACATCGCCAACAACGATATCAGCACCAAAATCGCCAGGAGGTGTTAGTGCTCCAAGTGCAAGAGGATTACTGGAAACAATAAACAATCCTTTTTGCTCGTGAATCAGTAGTTCTATTTCATTTAAAGGCTCAATTTGGCCAAAAAAGTTCGGATATTGAACGATGACAGCTGCTACATCATCGCCAAGTTCATTTTTAAGAGCAGCTACATCCGTTACACCATTTTGATAAGGAATTTCTATAACATCGATATACTGACCTTTTGCATATGTTTTTAACACATCTCTTGATTCAGGGTTGACTGTTTTAGATACAAGGATCTTTTTACGCTTTGTTTGACCTGCACTTAGCATGGCAGCTTCTGCAAGAGAAGTTCCCCCATCGTACATGGAAGAATTCGCCACATCCATTCCGGTTAGTTCACAAATCATCGTTTGAAACTGGAAAATAGCTTGCAGTTCTCCTTGCGAGATTTCCGGCTGATATGGGGTGTACGCTGTATAAAATTCAGATCTAGATATGACATGATCAACAATCGTCGGGATATAGTGGTCATATACACCTGCCCCTAGAAAAGAAACATTTTGTTTTAAATCGGCGTTTTTCCCTGCAAGGCTAGCAAGTTCCTTTAATAATGCTGGTTCCGATTTTGCCTTTTTAATATTGTACTCGCCTTTAAAACGAACTTTTTCCGGTATATCTGAAAATAAGTCTTCAATTGACTTTACACCTATCGCTGCAAGCATTTCATTTTGATCTTGCTCGGTCATCGGCAAATAGCGATGTTTAATCATATTTTTCTCCCCCAGCTTAATTTTTGTCTCTTTTATAAAAAGGAGTCGATACGACTACGGCTTTCAGTCGTTTTCCCCGAATCTCCACTGTAAGCTCATTTCCAAGTTCTTTATAGGCAGATTTTATAAGTGCGAGGCCGATATTTTTCTTCAAAGTGGGAGACTGAGTTCCCGATGTAATAAAGCCAATTTCCTCATCATCGACAAACACTTTATACCCATTTCTTGGAATCCCTCTATCAATCATTTCAATCCCAACAATGGATCGAGGTATACCGGCATCTTTTTGTTTTTGCAATGCTTTTTTACCGATAAAATCTTCTTCCTTATTCAGTTTTACAGCAAAGCCTATCCCTGCCTCCAGAGGGGTAATATGCTCAGATAGTTCCTGTCCGTATAATGCCAAGTTTGCTTCAAATCGAAGTGTATCCCTTGCACCTAGACCACAAGGCAACAACCCTTCTCCCGCTCCTGCTTGAAGGAGATCATTCCAAATCTTTTCTGCATTTGAGGCACTGCAATAAATTTCAAATCCATCCTCACCCGTATAACCTGTTCGAGAGATAAGAGTGCTTGAACCATTCACATCAACATTTTCTTTAAACTTAAATAATTTAATTTCTTTTAAATCTATACCATTTACTAATTTCTGTAAGATACTCTCTGCTTTTGGTCCTTGAATGGCGATGAGCCCATAATCATTTGATACATCTTGTATCTCAACATCGCCCTCATTATGATCATTTAACCATTTAACATCTGTCTCGGTATTTGCAGCATTTACTACAAGGAGGAAATCCTCTTCGGCTAATTTATAAATGAGTAAATCATCTACAACTCCTCCATCTTCATAACACATTGCTGTATATTGCGCACTTCCGATCTGTAGTTTAGAAACATCGTTAGTCATCATTTTTTGTAAAAAAGCTAGGCTGTCCTTTCCTTTTACCGATACCTCACCCATATGTGAAACATCAAAAATTCCAGCCTTCGTTCTTACAGCTTCATGTTCTTCTTTAATGCTAGAAAATTGGACTGGGAGATCCCATCCTCCAAAATCAATGGTTTTGGCACCCAATTCCTTATAAAGCGGATACAGCGGAGTTTTCTTTAATTCCGTCACGTATAAAACCTCCTTATATTTAGGTAATTATGTAGAAAAATGCAAAAAAGGACAGAGAAATCCCGTAGTCTAGGATTCTCTGTCCTGGCACCTGAGAGTTTCACCTTACGGCTTACCCCTTTGGTGGTTCTGAATAAATAAGAACACTCTCCAGAGTTGCGTCAAACAAGGGTCTTTTTGCCTGAGAGATTCACAACTTTGTTGCTTGCTCCTTCGGCGCTGCATTATGCAGTCTCTCCCCGTGTCATCATTCGCCAATATTATGTACATTTTATGGGCATACTAAAGATAGTTTTTCTTACCTTACACCGAGTCAACAACAACATCGTATCACCATTTCACTTAATTCTCAATGCTTTTCGTTATTTGGGAGGTAAATATGTCAATACGGGTAGTCTTTCAACAAGACTGGCAAAAAAACTTTTTGCAAAAGATAGATAAAGATGGGCCATGGGCAAATCGAGAATTATTTAAATTAGCGATACAAGCGGAGAAATATCTAAATGTACCCTCGTTTGAAGGATTAGTGGCACCAAAATTTCTTCCAAATTTAACGCCATTGCCACATCAGCTTGAAACCGCACGTCAGGTTGTTGAAAACATGAACGGAAAAGCAATTTTGGCTGATGAAGTAGGACTCGGAAAAACAATTGAAGCTGGCTTGATCATTAAAGAATATATGATACGTGGATTAGTAAAAAAAGTATTAATTCTTGTTCCTGCATCACTCGTCTCTCAATGGGTTTTTGAGCTCAATAATAAATTTTTTATCCCTGCTGTAGCTCAAAGAAAAAGCTATGTTTGGGAACAATATGATTGTGTTGTATCATCCATTGATACGGCTAAAAGAAGTCCACATAGGGAACTTATCGCCGAGCAAGATTATGATCTTATCATTATCGATGAAGCACATAAACTAAAAAATCATAAGACCAAAAACTATGAATTTGTTCAAGCACTTAAAAAGAAATTTTGCTTATTATTAACTGCTACACCGATCCAAAATAAAATTGAGGAAATTTTTTACCTTGTATCCCTCTTAAAACCTGGACATTTAGGAAGTCAAAGCGGCTTTTCAGATAAATATAAGGATAAAAATTTGTCCGTTCAGGAAGATGCTTTTTTAAAAGAACTAGTGAGTAAAGTGATGATAAGAAACAGGCGTGGAGACACAGGTATTGAGTGGCCAGAACGTCATGTAGAAACAATACCTATTGAGTTTACAAAAGAAGAACGAGAACTATATGACGCCATCGAAATGTTAAAAGGAACAAATTTTCCAGTTCACGGATTTTCGTTAATGACCTTGAAACGTGAGGCTTGTAGCAGCAGAGAAGCTGTCTATTTTACATTAAAAAATATGCTTGCAAAATATGAAAATCCTTCTGCACAGTTTATTGAATCTCTTCAATTCATTCAACAAAAAATTGATGCCATTTCGCTAAATTCAAAGGCAAATAAAGCATTGGAATTAATTAATTCGATTGATGACAAAGTCATTATTTTTACTGAATATCGAGCAACACAAATGTATTTACAATGGTTTTTAGGACAAAAAGGGATTCGTTCAGTCCCTTTTAGAGGTGGCTTTAAGCGGGGGAAAAAAGATTGGATGAGAGAGCTATTTAAAAATCATGCACAGGTTTTGATTGCTACAGAAGCTGGTGGAGAAGGCATTAACTTGCAATTTTGTTCCCATATCATCAACTATGATTTACCTTGGAACCCGATGAGACTTGAACAAAGAATCGGACGAATTCATAGACTAGGCCAAGAGAATAATGTTCATATATATAATTTTACGGTTTTAGACACCATTGAAGAGCATATTGTTAAACTACTTTATGGTAAAATCCAACTATTTGAACGTGTTGTCGGAGAATTGGATGAAATATTAGCAAGTCTCGATTTTAAGAATTTCGATGAGTATTTACGTGATATATTTGAGCAATCGAAATCTGAAGGTGAAATGAAAGTAAAAATGGGTAATCTATCCTCATTGATTCAATTTGCTGACAGCCTGCGAACGGAGGAAACAACCAATGTTGCAAAAGGAAATTCATCAATATCTTGAAACGTTTTTTACGGAAAATGATTGTTTAATTGAAGATAACGGTCCAGGACATCTAACTATACAATTAACCATTGATATGGATAAAGAATTGATGAATCGCCCCTTTTATTGGACGTATTTAGAGAAGACTGGTGGTATTCCTAATCCTATGAAAATTACCTTTATTACAGATCAAGAAAAAACACCAGAACATCTAAAGGGAGAAATCATCCATTTCGGGGCTCCTAGACTTCACCAAATTTTTAATGCAACAAAAAAATTATCAGCCTATATTCGATTATATGAAATCCCAAGTAAGGCAGATAGTACGCGACAAATCCCTCTTCATCCTTGGCTCATGCTAAATATAAAGCTCTCTTATCGCTGTGACAGGAAGAAGGACTTAATCAAATCAATCGGTCTAAATTTGATCAACGGCTCTCTGTTTGAAGATTTTTATGAAAAAGTAGAAGCCATACAGCTTCAACCAACAATACCGGACTATTGTTTTACCATTTCACCGATTATTAAACCGATAAGTGGACTAAAACGAATTGAAAATCATTTAAGCAATGAAGTAACAAGAGAAGAACATCATTGGGCTGATGAAGCAATAAAAAGATGGAGCGAGGATTTACAACTTTTAGATCATTTCTATGAGGATCATAGCGAGAAACCAGAAACATATGAGGTTGAAAAAGAAGCTTTAAAGGATCAATATGAGCCTGTAGTTCATATGGAGATCATTAATGGCGGGCTCTATTATTTGGCCACCCATCCATACAGCAACTAGACTAGGATTACAGGAGTGAAAGTAAATATCCAATAACGAATGTAAGAGGCTGCTATTAATCAGCCTCTTCTTTTCATTAGCATGCTTATAGAAATTGGAAGTAATCCAAACCAATTTGTCAAAACAGGAGGTCTCGCCATTTTCCTATTGAGTTTTAGTTGTTTTCGTTCGTCTTTAGGCATTTCAAAATGCTTTATAAATGCTTCCGTTATATATTTAACGTAATCATTTGTAGACATGGATACATTCCTTCTCTCCAATACTTATGTATTAGAGAGTATAGCCAATTTTTATAGATTCATTCTTTTCATAATGTAATCTGCCGCTTCTTCTATAGAAAAATCTGAAGTATCAATTGAAATGGCGGCACTCTCCAAGTATAAAGGCAATCTTTTTTCGTACATCTCACTAATTTCCGCTACTGTTTTATTCATAATAAGTGGCCTTGTTTGATCATCTTTCAGTCTATCTAAAAATACGTCTGGTCTACATTGTAAAAACACAACTCTTCCGGTTTCCTTTAGGAATTGGCGGTTTTTCTCCTTTAAAATGATCCCTCCACCAGTTGTAATGATGGATGGACGATTAGGGAGGCTAAGCAATATTTCTGTTTCCTTTTCCCGAAACCGTTCTTCCCCATATTGCTCAAAGAAGTCCCTTATCGCAATTCCTGTATATTCTTCAAATCGCTCATCCGTATCAATGACTGGAAGCCCCGTTTTTTCACCTAAAACTTGTCCAATTGACGTTTTTCCAGCCCCCATAAATCCTATTAAGTAGATTGTTTTTCTTTCCACTTTTGTCCACCTCTTTATCGTCTCCTTCCATTATATTATAGGTGGACCTTCATAACATCCTAATTTTCTATATAATCGTTAATAAGCAATTGGACAATCTTTTTCTCGTAATAATCTTTCATTTCTGTTATATACCCTATTTCTGTAATATAGATTTGCGTGATTTCATATATGACAAATAGAGAGAGGGTTGCCACCATGATAACTACTGGATAAGTGGCTCCTCTTTCATTTCTAATAATTGTAATTCCTCCTTTTCGGCTGGAATGATAAAACGTGCTTCTTCTTTTACACCATTCGTAAAGCTGACATTTACCAATAACATGTGATCTATTTTAGTAAAACTGACTGAAGAAACATGTTGTAGTACAATTTCATGTCCCTTTTCATTTACAGTCCTCCTAATCCTATTTCCGTGTGTTTCATATATGATCATAAGATTTTTTTCTATTAGGATTCTATTAGGATGGGTATTAACATAAACTTTTTCCGCATCCTCTAATTCATTCCGAAGCTGAATCAAAAATAAATTCCATTCAAAATCTTCATCAACTTTTATCGTTCGATCAATTACTGCAAACGAGTGAAAAAGTAATGGCATTAAAGACATGATAATAGTTAGAATGAGCATACAAAATATTGAATCCAGCAGTGTAAATCCCTTTTGATCATTCATAACATTTTTGACGTTTAGCATACTTCACACAAGCCTTCCAAAGATCATCTCCATTTTTTTCAATTGTTAATTCATATTGGATATTCCGAATTGTTCTTATTTCACTTAACGGACCATTGATGTGAAAATGTTGTTCAACATGTTCAAATAGCAGTCTACTTCCGATTAAATCTCTTTTTCCTTCACTCAAAATAAAAAGCATCTTAAAGAGCAATGGAAATAATAATACACAAATTAATATAGCGATACTTAGTGACAACAGTCCTTCCACCATCGTAAAACCCCCCTCATTGCTCCTCAACTAAGAACCGCCCCCTCCCTATATAAAACGTTATTTTCACTGTTTTTCCATTGACATTTAACATCATCGTACCAAAATTAGAAACATTCCCATCTGGGGTAATATAAAAGCTTGGAAGATTCGTTTCTTCTATCCTTATAGCAGCTGGGAGTTTTTTATTTATGAGCACTTTATTCGTATCTCTAGATACTGCCTCGTATTGATGGCTAATCCGTGAGAATCGAAAAAGAATGGTATCTTCACGATTGATGGCATAAGAATGTGCAAAATATATATCGGATTGTACTTGATTCAAAAACATATTTTTCTGCATCGTTGCCCAAAAGGATTTCAACGAGAAAAAGCTAATAGAAAGAATGATGGTCAATACAGAAAGGACAATTAATATTTCCAACAGTGTAAACCCATTTTGTTCTTTAGTTAACGATTCCATTTTCATCAATCGATAGAGTCACTCCATTGGGACATTTAAATTCAAAATCCTGATTTACATAATCACCTTTTAGCTCCTCTAAAGTTTCAGGGTATTTTTTCTTTTCCATATAATACGCCTGAACTTGTCCTTGGACCATTTGTGTCATCGCTTCACATCCTTTTTCGTTAATGCTTGAGCTATGCTTTGTCACATTTGGAAGCGCAACAAGAAGAATGATTGTAATGACTAATAGTACAATCATCATTTCTATTAGAGTGAATCCTTTTTCATTTTGATTAAAAAATTTATTCATTTTTACACATCTCCCTTATTATTATATGGCTCAGTTAAAGCTGATCTTATTGATTTTGCCGTTAAAGTTGATTGCAGTAGTAGGCCGCGAGACTCCTTCGGGAAATACGGTTAGGGAGACCTACATGCGCGTCAAGCGCCAAGGAGGCTCCCTAATCGCTAGCAGAAATGATAATAAACTTCCTTGTTAAAAAGAACTAATTAAATGGCATCCATCATCTGGAACATTGGGAAAAATATAGACATGTATATAACGACAATGACAATCCCAATGATAGAAAATATGACAGGCTGGATGATTAAAAAGATATTTTCCGTTTTCTCCTCTAGTTTTTGTAGACAGTGGTTACTGTAATAAAGTAGTTCCTTATCCATTCGACCGTTTTTATCACCGTGATTTACAATAAAGATCATTTCTCTTTCAATGAAACTTAAATTAGATAAAGCATCAGCAAATGAATGCCCTATGAGAAGCATTTTTTTCAATTGTTGAGCTGATTCATGCAATAGAGGTTTATACATTTGGCTCTCCATAATATTAATAATTTCATTAATGGAAAAACCGCTTCTAAGCAAATAGCCCCATTCCCTTGATATAAAAATGGTTTGGTATAGCTTATAAAAAGAACTGATAACAGGTAGGGATGAAAGAGTGGATGCAATTTCCAATGCAGATTTTTTTTGAAATATTTGTTTTACTATAAAATAAAGCACTGAACACAATATGAATAATAGTAGTAGATATGATGGAATGTTCTGCATTAGATGAAGGACTAGCTTTATCCCAACAGTAGGTTCATAACCCATTGACTGATAAAGATATTGAAATCGAGGCAACAACAACGTGTTAAGTAAAATAGCTACAAATAAGAGGATAAAGATTAAAATGAGTGGATACTGCATAAGCTTAATAAACTTTTTTCGTTCTTCGTCTTTTCTCTGTAAATACTCTCCGGACTCAAGAAGTGCTTCAGCTAAATATCCATGTTTTTCAGAAAAATACAATTGAATACAGGCACCTTGATCGAAATGATGCTTTAAAAATACTTCATGGATTTTGTGACCACTTTTCAAATCATCTATCATAGAAGCCATTAAATGGTAGTTCTTGTTATCAAGCTTACTGAAAAACTGCAGTACTTCTAATAAGGTAAAACCATTACTGAGCATATCGCTCGCTCTAGTTAAAAAGATCCCTTGCTCTTTAAATGTTAACTTTTTTATTTTCTTCAAAAATCCAACGGTCATATTCTTCTTGTGGCAAATAGCCCAGTGCAATCCCCTTTCTTATTAATTTTTGAAGTGTTTCATAATGGTACTCATCCTCTTCTTCTCTCGTTTCTTTAAGTGAATGCAATAGAGTTTTTCCGTGAAGAATCTCGTATACCCCCGTTCGTTTTGGACGATATTGGCTCTTGCAGTATTTAGAGCAATTCATTCCACAAAATGGGCAATTTATTGTCACTAGCCTTTGGGCAGTAATGGCTAATAATATTTGCTCTAATACTTGCCTTCCTATTCCAAATTCAAGGAGTCGATAGATCGCTCCCTTCGCATCTCTCGAATGCAGACTTGTCAAAACAAGATGGCCAGTCATAGCTGCCCTTGCTGCAATCATAGCTGTTTCAGCATCACGTATTTCACCAACAAGAATTACATCTGGGTCATGTCGTAAAATAGCCTTTAGACCGGTGCTGAAGCTAATTCCAGCTTTCTCGTTCACTTGGACTTGAAGAAGTTGATCATGAAGTTTTTCAACTGGATCTTCAAGCGATATAACGTGACGATCCAAATATTCGGTACAATACTGAGCCAGTGCATACATACTTGTTGATTTCCCTCCGCCGGTCGGCCCAGTGAAAATAATCATGCCAAAAGCTTGAACCATCAAAGATGTCAAAAGGTCAATACTATAAGGAAATAAAGATAAATTTTTAAGGGATAATATTTGTTGAGGTAATATGCGTATTGCCATGCTTTCTTTTGAGTGAGCGGAAGGTAAAGTCGAAATTCTGAGAGAAGTTTCTAATCCGGTGATAAGGGTTTGAAGGGAACCACTTTGTGGTTTTCTTGTTTCACCAATATCCATCGAGGCCATAAATTTAAAATGAGATATTAGTCTTTCCCCAACATCTAATGAAAAGTGTTTAATAGGACTCAACTTTCCATAAATCCGAAATTGAACGAGGTACTTTTCAGAGTTGGGTGTGATATGGATATCCGTTGCATAATCGTGTAATGCCTCTGAAAGAAGAAGATCTGCCTTACTTTTAATGTTCATACTTCATAAAACACCACCTTTATATTTTCGTTATGAGTTACATTCGACATAACTTTCCATTCTCCTGCAAAAAACTTAAATATTACATATTATTATTTTTATCTGTTATGAGGTATAATAATAAGGTGAAGAAATATGATAATATCACTCAATCGTCACAATCATTAGCGGCACATATATTTACATTATTAAGCTTATTCCTTTATAATAATGTATTGATGGACTTAAGACTGCAAAGGAGGGATACATATGGATCGTATGTACAGAGTTTTGGGTTTTTGGACTGGTATTTTTACAATTATGTTCTATCTTGGCGGCATGGAGAAAACCGCTTTGCTTTTCCTAGGACAAACGGGATTCTTTGTTCTTCTTAGTTATTTAAGATTATCTGAACGTATGTATATGTATGTGTTTGCCGCATATTTAACAGTATTTTTTGCTGGATTTACATACTATACATTGTTCCTAATGCCTCCAGGCGGTGGATTAGGTTAATCACAAAGTAAAAAGGCTGTACCTTATTTTTAAAGGTATAGCCTTTTTACTTTTTCAGCTATTGTAAAAACGGATTGCTATCTTTTTCTTCTTTAATAGTCGTAACGGGACCATGACCTGAAAGTACTTTAGTCGGTTCGGGACAATTAAATATCTTTGCTTTAATACTCGTAAGCAATTGTTCATGATTTCCGCCTGGTAGATCGGTTCTTCCTATACTTCCCGCAAAGAGAGTATCTCCTCCGAATAAAGCATTCGCCTCTTTTGAGTAATATGAAATACTGCCTGGAGAATGACCAGGAGTATGGAGAACTTGCAATAAAAATGGACCAATTTTAAGTGATTCTTCTTTTAAAATAAGATGATCTGCTGATCTTGCAGTGATATTGGCACCGTAGCGTGCTGATCCGTTTAAGGTTGAATTGGTTAACCATTCAGCCTCTTTTTCGTGAATATATACCGGGATTTCCCATCTATCTCTTACCTCATCAATCGCCCCAATATGATCGAAATGAGCATGCGTCATCAAAATAGCAAGTGGACTAAAGCCTTCATCCTGAATATAATTATTTAAATCCTTACCTTGATCGCCTGGATCGAATACGATACATTCCTTATCCGCATTATAAAGAATATAACAATTTGTTTGCAACGGCCCAAGTGGTATTTTCACCCATTTCATTTTTTCACCCTCGCTCTATTTTTGATATGTTAAAACCGATTGTTATTTTTGCCATAATGGTTGGACACGCAATTCCTTAAGGAAAAACGGGTCATGGCAGACCCCACACATATAAATTGCTAAGGAAGCTACTTCACTACCCGAGGATAGAAAGCGCCAAGTGTTGAAACCAACATACAGATTTTACAAATTCTATTTCATTATACATGAGCTGTTGTTTTTTTTTCACAAAAACGGACAATATAACTATACACATTCTTCACATTCATAGAAGTGTCACTTTTGAAACTCGACAAAGGCAGTTAAAAGTAATAAAATATGAAAGAGCACAACATATTCAAGTACATAGTATTTGCTGAATAATTTTTTCAGAAGGGAGCTTACAGTAAATATGGGTACAGCTATTATTTTCCTTTTAGTTGCTATACTTGCAGTCTTTAGTACTTTTAGTGCATTAAAAAACAAAAACGTTCTCGGAATCCTATTTGGAGGGGGTGCTATTGGTGTATTTGGCTTCTTTGCCATTATGACACTAATACATCTTCCAAAATCGCTTCCTCAATAAAAATGCAATAAAAAAGAGGTTATACCAATGCGGTATAACCTCTTTTTTATGTTCATGAATTAGTTAAGGGTAATATCTTCCCAGTATTTAAATCCAGAAGTTGTTCATATTGGTATCCATACAAACATAAATCTCCTTCTTTGGAACATAAAATTGGCTTATTCTCAATATTATTGAAAAGTACTGTTTTTTTATGTTCGTTTAAATCCACACTTATTAATTCGTAATCTTCGTTGTAAAGTTCTATACTGTCATGCTTTTTCGGTGCAAAAGTAAGAAAAGTTTTTGACTTTTCATTAAATGTATAATATGGAATGAGCCAATCTGAGTATTGTGTTATGTTGGGGAGTGTAATATCAAAGATTTTCTGCTGTTGCAAATCAAAAAATGTGTATTTTAATGCCTCAATATTATCTTCTTCCACTTTAATCGTCATTATGTTATTGGCAAAAATATCGAATCTGAATACGTCTTCGAAAACTTTCACAGGGTCTGTTGTTTCATATAAAGATTTTTTTAATACTGGAGCAAAAAAAGCTAAATCATCTACTTTCCAATCTTGTTCTAAAATTTGCTTATCATTATACCACTTTAAGAATGGCTGAACGTCTTCTACTTCTTCAACCTTACCAGTGTTAACATTAATCAGATGTACTTTATAAGACCAATCTTCAAAAAAGGCAGTGACAAGCATTAATGAAGGGTCCGTTTCATTCCATTCATAGACAAGCTCATACGAATCTATTTCTGTAGAAAACTCAATGTTCCCTTTAAAATCTGTAAAATATACGTTAGCAGAGTGAGAATATGGAGAGGTATGAATAAAAAGTTTCTTCGAATGTTTGTGGATTAAAACATTCATAATTGGAGCTTCTGAAGTAAAAATTACTTCATGGTGTTTAGAATAGAGTTGATCTGATTCTAAGACGTACTTTCCTTCATTTATATAGGAATAAAGTATCGTTTCATTATCTAACCAACCATATACTTTTTCAAAAGATCCATTTTGTATTTGGAGCGGCTCCGGGTGTTTGGTGCTTGCTTTCTCTTGCTTTTTATTTTCTTCAAAAGGATGCTCTACTTTAGGCGTATTAGAAGGGGGTGCATCTGTAACGGTTATGGAGCAACCTGAAACTAGTAAAGTAAAAACTAATCCTATCACAATATGAAAAATAACAAACTTACGCATTTGCACCCTCCTTTCAAATATTAACACACATACAATTATACGTTTTTTTTACTTAAATGTTTCATTTTCTTAACAAAAATTACAGATTTTTTACGGAAGTATTCATTTCCTTGACAAAAAAAAACCACAACTTTCGTTGTTGGTTTTTTTATTGAATTTGTTCCTCTCTATTTTCATAGAAACGAAGTAGGTCTCCGTAAATGATTTTATCAGAATAATCAAGTTCAACTTTTGATTTTTCTTTATATGGCTCACAAAATGATTCTTCGACGGGTTCCTCAGTTTCTTTTGAGTAGCAAGTATTATCTGTGTATACATAGTCTTTTGTAATAAAACTTCCATCTCTGAAAACGGCAAAGTCATGATGATTTTTTGAAAATAAGTCTTCACCAAATTGTATATCATTTTTAGTGTTTACTCCAAGGAGGTGAAGTAACGTTGGTTTCAAGTCAATTTGACCACTAACTTTTGAAATCGTCTTTCCTTTTCCATTGTCCGTTACGCCTGGGATATGAATGATTAAAGGGACTCTTTGCAGCTGTGTACTCACAAATGGCGTGACCTCTTTTCCTAAATATTGGGCCATAGCTTCATTATGATTTTCAGAAATCCCGTAGTGGTCTCCATACATGACGATGATGGAATTCTCATATAAACCTTCATCTTTCAGCTTTTGGAAAAACTCCTTTATGGCTTCATCCATATAGCGTACGGTTGTAAAGTACCTGTTTAATGTACCGCTTTTTGAATCATACTCTTGTATGAATTTATCCTCTTCGTCCAATTTAAATGGATGGTGGTTCGTCAACGTAATCATTTTTGTATAAAAAGGCTTATTCATTGTCTTCATGATCTCTACTGACTGATCAAAAAATGGAATGTCTTTCATTCCCCAGCCAACAGAAATTTCTGGGGTAATCTCATAATCTGTTGCCGAATAGAAATAGTCATAGCCTAATGCTTGGTACATAATATCCCGATTCCAGAAACTTTTATTGTTTGCATGCATCGTAGATGAGTAATAACCCTTTTCACTAAGCTTTTCGGCCATTGCATCATATTCATTTCCAGAATGGGTAAAAAAGACGGCTCCACGACTTAACGGATATAGGGAATTTTCAAGTATAAATTCGGAATCTGAAGTCTTCCCTTGTCCTGTTTGATGGTAAAACTCATCAAAGTAATAACTATCCTTTATTAAATCATTAAGAAACGGTGTAACTTCTTGACCGTACACATCATTATTAATAACAAAATTTTGTAGCGACTCCATCGAAACAACGATCAAGTTTTTATTTTCTGCAATCCCAAACATATTCTTATTTGGTTTAACATAATTCGCTTTAATATAGTTATCAATATCGATTAATTCACTGCCATCTGCCATCGCTCTTTGAGCAGAAGATTTAGACTGTAGAAAAATATCGTACAGATGATAATTATACGTTCCAATGTTTTTAACGAGCATTTCTCTATCAAATGTGCGAGTCAATAATTGAGGCCGTTCAGTTTCCGCTAGACCGATATTTAAAAATAGAATGGCCGCAGCAACAAGAAAATAGGCACGGCGATTAACCTTATTGATCGGTTTCATTTCTACATTTCTTTCTTTAAGCTTCATTATCAGGAATAATAAAACGACATCAATAAAATAAACGAAATCGAACCATTTGATTTCTGTAGCAGCACTATCTCCTAAATCTCCAAAATTACTAGTTTGGAATAAAACAGGTAGAGTCAAGAAATCAGTAAAAAAACGATAGAAAACAACATTTGCATATAAAACGAAACTTACTAGAAAACTTATGATTAATATATACCGATTTCGTGCTTTTCTTGATTTAAAAAATAGTGATAATCCAAAAATAAACAGCAAAAAGCTCAATGGGTTAATAAATAAAATAAGCTCTTGCATGAAGTTTTCAATTTTGATGTTAAAGCTTGTTTTGTAGACAATATAAGTTTTAATCCAGAGCATGACGACGGCTATTACTGGAAGAACTATATTGGCTTTCTTAAGCCTATTCACTTATATTAACCTCCTTACAAATAGAAAAGCTGAAGCGCCTTAGTCAACCTCGATATGTAAAAATTCTAGGGCAAAATGATCTCTTTTTTGACTTCTATTGCCGCGTTTTTGAACTCGAAGGGATAGGCGCCATAGCTATACATTAAATTAATTGATATTTCCATTTAATTGGAAAGGTCCTTAATAACTACCGACTATAATAATATGTTTCTTGCAAAAAATCAAATGCCCTACTTTTCAGTAAATATGAACAAAAGCGAAAGCGCCTGTCCATCGATCAGGTTCTGTGTCAGAACGAAGTGGATTTAGTCTACAATCTTAATAGCGCTAGACGTGAACTACCTATTAAAGATATCTACAATAATTTCAATTTATTAGCACCTGTAATGCAACCACAAAAGAATTTTATTCTTTATTCCTTATATATAGACGTCTAAAACATAAAAAAGTTTCATTTGTTGTCCAGAAACGGAAATTTCATACTTTTGACACATATAAAAAAAGGTGAGAAACTTGTTCTCACCTTTTTCCTTCATTAATTTTTATTTGCTGCTAGCCATGCAGCACCGGCTATACCAGCATCATTTCCTAATTGTGCTAAAACAATTTCAGTAGACTCTCCTACTGGTTTAAAAGCGTATTTCTTGAAGGCTTGTTCAATTTTACCTAGTAAAAAGTCACCGGCTTTTGATACTCCACCACCAATAACAATTCTCTCAGGATTAAATACACTTCCGATATTAGCAAGAGCGAGTCCAAGATGATCAGCCAACGTGTCTACAGTGCTTAACGCAAGTTCATCACCAGCTTGAGCAGAATCAAAAATATCTTTTGCTGTAATATCATTAAGTCCCTTTAATGGAGAATCTCCTGTGTAGTCTGCAAGCAATTCTTTCGCTGTACGTACGATACCTGTTGCAGATGCAACAGTTTCTAAGCAGCCAGCCTTTCCACAATTACACATATAACCGCCTTGAGGAACCGCTGTAATGTGGCCAATCTCACCAGCTGCGCCCTTTGCACCGTGGACGATATCTCCGCTAACAATAACTCCGCCACCAACGCCAGTTCCAAGTGTAATGGCAATTAAATCTTTTGCTCCTTTTCCAGCACCTTTCCACATTTCACCAAGTGCTGCTGAATTCGCATCATTTTCGATGGCAACAGGAACACCTACAGCTTCTTGCACTAAATCCCTAAGCGGGAAGTTATCTGGCCAGCCAAGATTAACAGCTTCAAACATTACACCTTTTTCTGTATCAATCGGTCCTGGTGCGCCAACACCTGCTGCTTTTAGGTTTTCATGCGGGATATTTAATTCCGCTAATTTTTTATGAACAGCTTCTCCAATATCTGGTATAATGCTACTTCCATTGTTTTCAATATTCGTTGGAATTTCCCAATTATGTACGATATCACCTTCTTCAGTTAAAAATGCCAATTTAACTGACGTACCTCCAATATCAATACCTAATAAAAACTTTTCATTAGCCATGTTATTCCCCACTTTTCTTTCTATTTTTTTCTATATTCATTTCATTTCTTATGATGTAGAGTGCATTATGCAAATCATTCTTATCAATAAGATTTGAAAAATATAAATCTTTCACTTCAGCTTCCATTAGTTCCAAATCCAACAATCTATTACCTAAATAAACAAATATCCCAAATCTTTTTAGTAATTGTTGTACATCGTATATCGTGTTCATTTTTTCACCACATTAAAAAAGTAGATAGCAAGTTAACTCTCTAGATATAAGAATATCTTCTTCCACATAATAGAGCAAGACTAATTATGATGATACCCTGTGTAAAATAATCCGCCTACGATCATGATAGCTGACAACAAAAATACTAATTGGTTTTTATGTTTTTGTTTTCGTGGAAAATGGACTGAACCTGTTGCTAAAAATCCCCCGATTAATCCTCCAATATGCCCAGCATTATCAATGCCTGTAGTGGTAAATCCGAATATTAGATTAATAATAATGACAGTGATTACATCCATACCCATTGTTCGAAAAAATATTTGCGGATAAGAAAACCCGAGATACAAAAGAGCACCGAAGCAACCAAAAATGGCACCGCTTGCACCGGCAGATAAAGAAGGGCTAAAAACAAAGCTTGCAAGCGTCCCCATAAATCCGGAAAAAAGATAAATAAAAACAAAACGCGAGTGACCAAACATTTTTTCTACTGCCGTACCTAAATAATATAGGGCAAGCGTATTCATTGCAAGATGAATAAATCCAATATGGATAAACATAGGTGTAACGAAACGCCACCATTCACCATTTAAAATAAGTGGATTGTATTTCGCTCCATATTTTATCAGTGTTTCCGTATTTGTGGTACCTCCACTCGCTTCCATCATCAAAAAAATTAGCACCTGAAAAACCATAAAGAAATAAGTGAAACGTGGTTTAGTAAACTCAAATAGCTTACGTTCGTCTTCTCCATCTTTGGAGGCTGCTTTCTTTATTGCACCTTGACGAATGACAAAAATTTCTGCTTCTTCGTATTCATCTTTTAGTAAAAAATCAATGTTTGTATTTAAGGTTTCAGCTACTTTCTTAATGGAACTATTATAATTTTCACGAGTTAATAAAATAGTTGAAACATTTGTCTTTCCCACTACTGAAACATTTTCTTCATGTGAAATTTGTTCTGCATCAATCGGAGCGTTTGCCGTAACGTAAATGTTTAAGGCGTTCAATGATCTACGAAATAACTGTTTTCTTAATTCTTCAGCCTGACTAGCCGCTCTTTGTTGATCTCTTATGAAAGGATTAGCCCAAGCTAAATCCGTTCTAATCAAACGAATGTACGTGGCATTTTTATTTTCCCTATTTTCTAGCCACATTCCAGTTTGTGCATCATTTAAATTGATTAATCGATATCCGCATTCGTCTATTAAAAAATACGCAAGACGCCAAAATAAAAAAGTTTCCCTTCCCACAATTCCTAATCCCCCTCAGGATCTCCATCTCCATACAAATTACTATAGCGAAAAAAACTGACTGTTGCAAAAATAAGTACAAAAGTCAACCGCCTTGCCCTTGACGTCAAAAATAGGTGTGGATATTTAATCAATATTCTTTTCGGGATAAGCGATATAGAAAACATAATGAGTCCGACAGTTCCTGACTTGAATTAACAAACGAAAAGGTCAAGAAGTTTACTAGCCGATAGCTGGTTACGGCGGACGAGAAAAAATATAAAAAAAGCTGGTCTATAATAGATCCAGCAATGTGATTTTTATTTTCTATTTTCGAAAGCTGTACCTATAAGTTTTGAACGTACACCTGGAATATTCATCATCGCATTTACACTTACACTTCGTAAAAATCGATTGCCAAAAAAAGTATTCAAAAGTTTATATCTAAAGCAATAAGCAGTTCCTAAGACAGCAAGTACTGAGAGCATTTTTATCATTAACCTAATCATATACTATCCCTCCTTGTCTTATGTTTACTTATCAGCTTATTTTTATGCGAACTTTCTCCTACTAAAATTCTACTGTGATCATCTCATTCTCCGTAATAATTTTATTTACAGGGATATCGTGATTTTCGATAGGAATATTTTCAGAAATTTGCATGGAAAAACAAAGTGAGATCGTATTTCCATTAAATTCGGTTAAAAACCGATCATAATACCCTCCGCCAAACCCTATACGATAACCCTGTCGATTGAAGACTAAACCTGGGACAAGTAATAAATCAATTTCCTTCTTCTCAGCCATCATTGTTTTCGTTTCAATTGGTTCAAATAAGCCGAAGAATACAGTTACCATTTGATCAAATGCAGTAATTTGTCTGAATTCCATTTTCTTATCAGATGGATAGCACTTCGGTATGACAATCTTTTTTCCCTCTTCCCATCCTCTCCTAATAAGCTGCCACGTATCGACTTCAGGAAAATGAGAAACGGTAATGCCAATCATTTCAGCATTTTTCCATTCATTGGTTTGAAAAAGCTTATTTGCTATCGTATACGATTGGTGTTCATATGTAATTCGATCGAGTGATTTTAACTTTTCTTTATACTTTTTACGAATTGATGTTTTATCCATATTCATTCAACTCCTTGCTTCATCATATCAAAAAAGCCAGAAACACTGTAAATTGAAGTGTTTCTGGCTTCTTGAATTAAGCTTTTAATGTTACTTTGTTTCGCGGTGCAAAGTAACTCGTTTTTCTCTAGGGCAATATTTTTTAAGCTCAAGACGGTCAGGGTTATTACGTTTATTTTTTGTAGAAATATAATTACGCTCACTGCAATCCGTGCAAGCTAATGTAATGTTAACGCGCATGTCTTTCCCTCCAAACTTCAATGCATTCTTCACTGTACATACGACTTTTTTATAATAGCACTATTTATTCCGAAATGCTAGTATCTATTTATTGTGCCAATTATTTTTTTATGAATAGAGGATATTTGAAAATTATGGTATAAATAGAATAAGTACAATACATCCGGGGTGGCATATGGAAACTATTATCGTTATTTTATTAGGTTTATCAATCGTATTATTCATCATTTCATTTTTCCAAACGGATAAGGTAAAGGTGTTAGAAAAAGAGATTGAGCAATTATCAATGAATGTTTTGCAAGACCATTACCTTTTGAAAAAAAGACTTAAAGTGCTTGAAGAGGAATTATTGATGGGGCAAAGTATAATTGATGATGTACCTAAGCGTGAGTTCGATCGAGAACCAAATGAAATATTAAAAAATCACGTATTAGCCTTATATAATCAAGGTCTCGAAATCAAACAAATTTCCAAACAGTCGTCTTTGTCTGTTGAAACAGTTCAAAACATTATAAATAGGCGGCAGGATGTTTTTGGAGGTATTTGAGGATGAATAAACAAACAACTAGGGCCTTCGCTTCTGGATTACTGATTTCTGCTTTGATTCTTTATGTGTATGTTCATTTTTTTCAAAAAAAACCTGAGCCTGTTCATGCTATCAAAGAAGGTTATATCGAAATGAAACAAAGTGATTATGATCAGTTAAAACAAGATACGGAAAAATGGCAAACTAAATATGAAACACTCGCTCAAAAGAAAGTAGAAAAACAAACACCAATCGTTACAGAAAAAACGGTTAATCACTATGAAATTGTTATTCCAGAAGGCATGTCTTCAAAAGACATTAGTATTGAGCTTGAAGATGCCGGCATTATTGATAATGCGGAAAACTTTAATAAATATTTAGCAAAAAAGAAATTGCAGCGATACATCCAATTCGGAACGTTCGAATTAAATGATACAATGTCTTATGAAGAAATATGTCATATCATTGCAAAAAAACCGTAAAAAAAGAAAGCAGATTACTGCTTTCTTTTTTATTCTTGTACATCCTCTTCTTCTTTAGAATTACCTTGTTTAGCTCTCTTTTCTTGAAGATCAAAATAAGCCTTCATAACCCTAGTACCAATCTCCATATTGACGTTATTCTCTGCCCCCCCTTTTACATATGCGGAAGGAACAACAACGGACATAGCTACTTGAGGCTTATCAAATGGAGCATATCCTACGAGTGATAAATTCCATACTCCCGTTCCTTGATCGACCGTTTCGGCAGTTCCAGTTTTACCTGCTGCATTAAAAGATCGATAATCAGGACCGTTAAATACTACGCCAGTCCCATATGATCTATGGAAAACGCCATAGAAAGCATTTTGAACATGTTGGATTTCATTATCACTCGCATCAATTCGATTTAATACTTTTGGCTTCATTTCTTGGACAACCGGACCGATATTCCCTTTCGCATCACCAGGGTCGCGAATTTCTTTTACGATATGGGCTTGCATTCGATAACCGCCATTTGCAATCGTTGACACATATTGGGCAAGCTGAAGTGGAGTAAAGGAATCGAATTGTCCAATCGCAAAGTCTAACGTTGTACCAGCGGGTGAAGTATCTACATTTCCTTTAAATCCAATTTGTTCTCCCGGTAAATCAAGACCCGTACGAACACCTAGTCCAAATTGGCTAAAATAATAGCGTAAATCATTAAAAACTTGGTATTTATCTATATTTAATTTTTGATAAGGTTGAGTATAAGTCATGCCACCCATCATCATAGCAACTTTAAACATATAAGCGTTTGATGAACGAACGATTGCATCATAATCCGATAACGTCATAGGACCTTTATAACTAAACCAAGATTTTTTAGGCGGCGTATCTTTAAGATAAATAACTTCATCCCTAAGTGGGCTGTAAGGTCTAATTACTCCCGACATATACCCCGTTAAAACCGTAGCCCCTTTTACAGCAGATCCTGGAACATAAGCTGTAGTGAAATTCCCTGAAGCAAAATCCTTAAATGTATATTTTCCTTCTTCTTCATCATAAGTATATTGTTTGCCCGATAAAGCTAAAATTTCACCAGTGTATGGATCCATCATTGTCACGAAAGCTCGGTCTAAAAGACGTGTTCCTGATTTTGCTTTCGTTTTGCGGATTTCTTCTTCTAGAATTTTATCAATTTCTTGCTGCAGCTCCATATCAATTGTGAGGATAAGATCTTTGCCACGTTCTCCTTCATGAACAGGAACACTTTCAATAATCTCGCCTGATTTCGTTATATTTTTTACTTTTTCTTTTTGCCCACGAAGTACATCTTCATATTGAAGTTCTATGTAGCTTTTTCCGACTCTGTCGTTTCTGCTATAACCTCTTGATTCATAGTAGTCCAACTTTTCTACTGGCAAACCAGGGGTAACATTCCCTAAAATTGATCTTAATGTATCTCCATATAAATATACACGTTCCCAATCAGTAGTTGTATCTACACCAGGTAAAATTCCAAGATGTTCATTAACTTCTGCGTATTCCTTCAATGTTACATCTTTATTTTTAACAAATTGAGGATCAAGTGCATATCCTCCCGTAAACTCTCGGTAAATAGCAAGAACTTCCAAATCATCATTAGTAAGGGTCGCGAGTTCTTCATCAGTCACTCGATCTCTTTGGAGTTTATATAACTCTTTTTCCTTACCTTTGTACGTCTCAATTTCTTTACTAGTTACTTTTGCTTTCGCTTCTTCAGGATTGAGCATAAGCCAAAAGTCTACTTTATCCCTATGTGTAATTTTATCGGTATCTTTATGGATAATTTTTGCGAGTGTTCGAGCGGTTTCCAACGTTTTCTTTGCATCAAATTGTTTCGGAGCTGTATAGGTAATGGCTTTCTGCGGTTCATTTTCAACAACTGGTTTATAGTTGCGATCATAAATTATTCCACGAGGAACAGATGTTTTAACCGTTACATCTTCCGTACGGTCAATTTCTCTTTTAGCATCCTCTCCACTTACGATCTGAACATATCCTAATCGAAGAATGAGCATCGAAAACATAATAAACACAACAAAAAACAACATGTTCATTCTTAAAGGAACATGAGTTTTTTTCTTTTTCTTTTTTTCCAATTTACCCCGTCCCCTTCTTTTCACCTTATCCCCATTGTAAAAGAAAAAAGAAGACAATTCCACCTTAAATTATTGACAGCACGTTGAACTTAATCCGTTTTTAATTTTAAAAGCATAAATGCTGCTAATGTATTACCTGCCCCAAGAAAAATGAGCAAAATTGGAATGCTAGTATTTGGAGTAAAATAATAAATGGCTGCAATGAATGCCAAAATGGAAATAACTCTTCCCATATTCAAGAACAACTCTCTAACAACGATATATTCAATTCTCATTTCAGCAGCGTTCCAGCTCTTACCAATCGCATCGTACGTCATAGAGGAATAAGGAACAAGCATAAGTGGATAGGCAATTCCAATGCAAGCGGCGTAAATGAGGAGTCGTGTGTATGTTGGATCAAAAACAATAATAAAAATGGCACCATATAAAAGCAAGCCACCAACAACCATGATTTTCTTTCTCATATCTTTTTTAATGAGCTTCGTTGCAAGCGTATAGATCATAAACGAGACGCCTGCATGTATTAATCCGAAGGTACCAAGTGCCAGCTCGCTGTTCGTTGCAATAAAAACAAAAACAGAAATGACAAATACAAACGTCCCTTCTCTTAAACCTTGAAGAAGATGTGCATTTGTAATTATTCGCCAATTATGATTATGTTTTCTTTCCTTATAAATTCTTGTAAATAAATATTGCCCTGAGGATGGCCTTCGATTTAAATAAAAACTTGTTAAGACTGCAGCAGAAAATAAACCTAACGATATTGCAAAAATAATGGTATAACCAACATTCGAAACAAACCGTGTAATGATAAACCCTGCCGAAATCGGCCCAATTACTCCTCCCGTTGATGAAAGTGCCCCCATAAATCCGTTGAAAAAATCCCTCGTATCGGGTTCTGTTATTTCAAATGTTAAAACATTGAATGCGAGCCAATAAAAACCATATCCGACACCGAGCAATGCACCAAGAAGGACTAGATGATGAGAGGATTTTTCTCCAAAAAGCAATACGACAATAAAAAAAATAGCGAGAAAGATCACTCCTAGACGTAGCACAATAACCCGATCGACTTTTTTAGCCCATCTTCCAGCAATGATGAAAATAATGGGTTGGATGACGACAATGGTTAAGTTATAAATAGCAAGATCGATAAAACTTTGTGACTGCTTCCATAAATAGACGTTAACAAATGTATTAGATAATGAAATACTTAAAGAATATAGCCCACCTATTAGTAATAAAAGCAATAAATCTCTCGTTACGTCAATATCATTAAATAGCCTCTTTATTTTCAGCATAATAAAACTCCCCTTTTTCCTCCTTTCTATCTTTAGTGAACAGAGAAGTTTTATACTATAAAATTAGGCGATTTTAGGAAATAACGATTTAAAATTCAAAAGTCGTATTAAAAAGAATTCATTAATTAGGCTCATATTTTAGAGCAAAAAATCAGAGATTCCTTCCCGAAGATGAGATCAACAGAAGGGTTTTACAGTAAAAAGGGCAACAAAAAAACGAATTGCTTGTAACGCAATTCGTTTTTTGTCTTCTTATTTTGCAGCGTCGTATAATTTTTGAACTTCATCCCAATTTACAACATTCCAGAATGCGCTCATATAATCAGGACGGCGGTTTTGATATTTCAAATAGTATGCATGCTCCCATACATCAAGTCCAAGTAAAGGTGTTTTACCTTCCATTACAGGGCTATCTTGATTAGGTGTGCTCATAATTTCAACTTCACCATTATTCAATGCAAGCCAAGCCCAGCCTGATCCGAAGCGTCCAGCTCCAGCAGCTTGGAATTGCTCTTTAAATTTATCAAAGCTGCCAAATTTGCTGTTGATTGCTTCCGCGATGGAGCCAGTTGGTTCGCCACCGCCATTTGGAGAAAGAAGCTTCCAGAATAATGAGTGGTTTGCATGTCCTCCACCATTATTTCTTACAGCTGTGCGGATGGATTCTGGAACAGAATCCAGATCTGCAATTAAATCTTCTACAGATTTGCTTGCAAGATCTGCATGTCCTTCAAGCGCATTATTTAAATTTGTCACATATGTGTTGTGATGCTTTGTGTGGTGAATATTCATTGTTTCCTTATCGATATGTGGCTCAAGTGCATCATATCCGTAAGGTAATTGTGGTAATTCATATGCCATGATAATTCCTCCTATGTAATTATTTTGAATCGTCTAACGATTCACGATCACATTAATAGATTACCAAAATTAGTAATCGCATACAAATAATTTGCTCGAAAAGTCATATATAAATTTTGCACTGTGACTAACTTGTCACTTGAAACGAACTCCCATTCACATCTAAACTAAATAGGAATGACTACGAAGGGCGTGACAAGGTGCAAAACAAATCTATTTTCACTATTTTTTTAAAAAGCTTATATTCATTTAAAGACATTGCCAAATTTAGATTTCTTGGTATCGGGAAAACCATTAAGTATACTTTTTTTCTTGTCTTACTGTATTTTTTACCTAGTCTTTATAACACTTTAATATTAAGAGGGGAATCTTCAAGCTTATTGCCTGACTTTGACACCGGCAGTATCGCCATTATGCTCCCAATCTTTATTATTTTTATGTACATTTTCAATACAGGAATTATCTATTTAAAAATATCGATATTAGCGGGTGTTGCTTTATTACTGGCCAATATGTTAAAAAGAAAACTTCCATATCGGCAAAGCTGGAGATTGACTGCCTTTAGTATTACTTTGCCTACTTTACTTTTCGGTTTAGAACCATTATTAAGTAAACCCATCCCATATGGTACATTTTTCGATGTCTTGATTAGCATCATTTTTATATTTTTTAGTATTAATAAAATACCTCGTCCAAAAAAGCTTTCATAATTTTCCCACCCTCTTCATATACTTCATACATCTTATGAAGAGGCGGGATAAATATGAAAAAATTCGCAGCATTCATCGCAACATCTATTCTTTTATATAGTGTGTATTATGATTTGACAATAGGAGTGATTCCAAGAAGTTCTGCCGAAACAGCTAAACTCGTTGATATTAATCCGATCCCTGTCGAACAAGAACAAGAACCTTTTACTAATATTGAAATTAAACCTGGCGATACAGTTATTTCTATTATGGAGGAGCTACAACAAGGTCCGTTGCCTGTTCCAATAAGTCAAATAGTTTCAGATTTCGAGGAATTAAACGAAGGAACGAAACCAGAGCAAATTCAAATCGGTAAAACGTATCAATTTCCTCTTTATCACGAACAAAATCGTTAAATATAGCCAATCTGTTGTCAATTTCACATAAAGATTGTTACAATATAAATGTATTTTATAATCAATAGAGATAGTAAATCTCTATCTTTTCAAAAGGAGAGAATTACCGTTGGGTGAAATTACACATCGTTCTAAAACGCGCCCGGTGAAAGTCGGTAACTTAACAATCGGGGGAAGCGATCAAGTTATTATCCAAAGTATGACGACAACAAAGACTCATGATGTTGATGCGACTGTACGTGAAATAGAGCGGTTAGAAGAAGCGGGCTGTCAAATCGTAAGGGTTGCCTGTCCAGATGAAAGAGCTGCAAATGCGATTTCAGAAATCAAAAAAAGAATCAATATTCCACTTGTAGTTGACATACATTTCGATTATCGTCTTGCCTTGAAAGCAATTGAAGGCGGGGCAGATAAAATCAGAATCAACCCTGGAAATATTGGTAAACGTGAGAAAGTAGAAGAAGTCGTAAAAGCTGCAAAAGCAAAAGGCATTCCAATTCGGATTGGTGTCAATGCGGGAAGCCTTGAAAGACATATTCTGCAGAAATACGGTTATCCGACGGCAGAAGGTATGGTTGAGAGTGCGCTACACCATATTCAAATTCTCGAGGATTTGGATTTTCATGATATTATCGTATCCATGAAGGCATCTGACGTTCGCCTTGCGATTGAAGCATATGAAAAAGCATCAAGAGCGTTTGATTATCCACTTCATTTAGGTATTACAGAAAGTGGAACATTATTTGCAGGTACGGTCAAAAGTGCAGCAGGCCTCGGTGCTATACTAAGCATGGGAATTGGTAATACGTTAAGAATATCTCTTAGTGCCGATCCAGTTGAGGAAGTAAAAGTAGCACGCGAATTATTGAAGTCTTTTGGACTAATTTCAAATGCTGCTACACTTGTCTCTTGCCCTACTTGCGGAAGAATCGAAATTGATTTGATTAAAATAGCAAATGAAGTAGAAGAATATATCCAAAATATTAAAGCACCTATTAAAGTATCTGTATTAGGATGTGCGGTTAACGGACCTGGTGAAGCCCGTGAAGCAGATATTGGTATTGCAGGTGCACGCGGAGAAGGACTTCTATTTAAAAAAGGAAAAACTGTAAGAAAAGTTCCTGAAGCTTTAATGGTCGAAGAGTTAAAGAAGGAAATCGACTTAATGGCTGCAGAATACTATAAAAAACAAGAAGAAGAAAAACAAAACGTAAATTAATACAAAAAGCGTAAATGCCTAGCCGTTTAAGTAAAAACTTTAATGCCTTTGACTTATCGTGTGGAAAAAGGACAAGAGGATTGCTAAGCGACGGCTTCTTACGCTAGAAAAATAAATGGAGCTGTCCTAGGACAGCTCCTTTATTTCAACTTAGTCCTACCAAAAAGGAGAATGATTTTTTAAATGAAAAAGAGATTTGGAATTGATATTGATGGAACAGTGACCTGCCCTACTTCACTCATTCCTCATATTAATAAACAGTTTAATTTAAATATTACCTTAGATGATCTTATTGAATACGAGATAACTGAATGTATACAAGTTGAAAAGGATGAATTTTATAAATGGTTTGTTAAATCTGAACCAATGATGTATGCCGAATCTCCTCTAGCTGATGGAGCAAAGCCTATCTTATCCAAATGGATACACGAGCATGAATTGTTCTTCATTAGTGCAAGAAGCCAGACCCTCCTTGATGTAACAACAACATGGTTCCATACACATGACATCCAATATCACCATATAGAACTGGTTGGATCTCATGATAAAGTCGGTACAGCGAAAAAATATAATATCGATTTATTTTTCGAAGATAAACACGATAATGCTGTAGATATAGCAGAGGAACTGAACATTCCGGTAATATTATTTGATACTCCATATAACAGAAAGCCTACTCCCAAAAATGTTATACGTGTCTATAGTTGGGAGGAAGCGGAACGATGGGTAGAAAACTGGATTAAAGAGGAAAATGAAATAAAAAAAGAAGCCAAGATTTACTAATATTGGGTTCGGTTGTATGGTGAAAATTACCAATTCACACCTTAGTTTGCAATCAAATTTAAGTAAATCCACATCAGAAAACGCACAGTAAATGGTCTACTGTGCGTTTTCTATGTTTATTAGTGTTACTTAAAGTATTAAAATGTCAGCATACATCTTTTTACTTGAAAAAGATTGTATCAATATTATGCCTGAAACAAGTTGTTGAGTCATATAAATAGCAAAAATGTAGATCAGTTTGATCTACATTTTTTCACATATTTTCTTTATGAAATATCTGTTATGTGATAAAAAAGTCGTTTACTGATAAACGCAATAACCATTCTTACACCGCTAATAGAAAATTGTTTTAAAAAGAAAGTTCTTTACTGGTTTCCTTCTTCAACGAAAGCACCCTTTCGATGAAGTACAATCCTTCACAAACTAACTTTAGAATAACAGAGGTGACGCAGCTACTTCATTTGTTCATTGAATAAGACTAAAAGTTTTTGATTTTCAACCATTCGTTTTCTAAAATACTCATTTCCCATAAACTCCAGTATGCATCACCGTTTTTTCTTGAATCTCGAAGTAAACCGTCTTTTATAAATCCTGCTTTTTCGTAACAGATTATGGCAGAAACATTAAAGTCAAATACCCCAAGACTAACTCTATGTAGTTGAAGTTCATCAAATGCGATTTTAAGGATTTCCTTAATCATTTGCTGACCTATTCCTTTACCTCTTGAGTTTTTATCACCGACTAATACTTTTCCAACTCTTGCAGATTTGTTTTTTCTATCAATTTTACCCAAAGAGATATGACCAATAGTTTCACCAGTCTCATTATCAATTACTTTATAAACCATAGTTTCTGCGTTTTCATTATTGGCATTCTCAATGTACTTTTCTAATTGAGTATCATTCAAGGGGTAATCAAACCCTGGACCTCCCCATTGAAGTAAGAAAGCAGGGGAATCAATCCAATTGATAAGTTGTTTGAAATCAGACCGCTCAAAATATTTTAGCTCTACTATAATACCTTCTCCCTTCATTTTTCACTTTACTACTTTATTACTTTATATAAATACAGCGTTACCTGATCAATCCTTGTTCTTCAAATAAACTGACCGTTGGTAAAAAGCCTCTCCACTTATTGCTGAAACGCACCCTTTAGATTAAGTACATTTGTTCACAAACTTATTACAGGAATGCGGCGGCGTTTGCTTAATGCTTGAAAAAATGCATTGACCTTACCAGAACAGCACATTCTTTGATATCATTTATTTTCATTATTAGAATTCAGTAATTCTGCCTCTATTTCTTCGTCTGAAACAAATACCTCTTCAATGTTTTGGATCTTACTTTTAGGAATTAGTAATAAAATGCCCAAGATTAAAACAATTAAAATTAGCAAAACAGAAATAGTATGCAGCCCTTGCCCTGCTGCTACAATTGAGGCTGTAAGCAACGATAAACTAATTATTAAAAGTCCAAACAACTTTGCATAGCATCCACCTTTCAACCTCTAGTTTACAAATTCGTTTCTGAATATTTATTCTAGAAAATAATTAGTTATCCTTCTTCAACTATCCTGCCCTTCAGTGAAAAAGCGACCTTTGATATCTAAAGATCACGCATGTTCCAAACAATTTCTCCATTCTCGTCCCATATACTATGGTGGCGAATGAAACCAATCTTTTCAAGAACTCGAAAGGAAGCACTATTCCAAGAACGCACAGTAGACCACAGACGTCGTCGTCCAGTATCGACCGCAGTTTCTATAATTGCTGAAGCGGCTTCAGTTGCATAGCCGTTTCCGTGGACTCTTTGGAACAGTTCATAAGCAATTTCCGGCTCTTCTATAGTAGAACGACCGATAATTAACCCGCAATATCCAATAAAATCTCCTTCATCTTTGCGTCGGATCGTGAGTAGACTTATACCACTTTCCAGTGCTCTTTCGCGAAAACTGATAACTTTTGAGCAGCTTCAAGAGTTGGCTTGGCAACGCCCCTTTCCCCAACAAGTTCCCTATACTAGGATGCATCTGATTCCTCCCACATACTCAAGTAAAGCCGTTCAGTTATTATTTCAAAATTCATTGCCGAGAATCTATTTGTCATTTTATAACCTCCTTTTCAAGTCATGATATTCTCACGAGAAGCATTTTATTTTACTTGTTAGTAGAAAATTAATTTAATTTTCTACTATATTTGTATCGAAAAAAACTTATATTCTCCATTAATTCCATACTTAATCGCATAAATAAAAAAAGCGGAATTTATCATTTTTGACATTTTTGTCGACTGATATGAGGAATGAGTGGCGGTTGTATTGGCTCAACTTTTCATTTTATACATAAATAATGGGGGCAATATTAAATGGTTTTGATAAAATAAAATCTATATTAGTTTTTTAATTGAATTTTTCGAATATTTTATATGGGATTAATGTTAAACTAAACCTAAGGAATTTGTGAAGTTTTACGCTTAATTTAGCAGTTCAATGTTAGTGGAATAAATGTTTTAAGATATGTATTAGTTTAATGAAGGTGGGAACGCTCATGATAATTTGGTTTCGACACTTACCACAGATAAGTATGGATTTATCAGAATGGACTCCTTTCATGGGGAATAATTGGATTCGAAAGCACTATATGAAGTTTGTATATCTACTTCAGATCACCATTTTTCTGATACCCTATTTCTATGGGACATTGTTCACTCATATCACTAAATTCTCTCTCATCTTAATAGGTATCTTTATCTTCATCATTCATGAATATCTTCACATTATTGTCATAAAGAAAAAAGGTGATATTAGCTTAACATTTAGCGGGATATTTTTTTGGCTACATACAAATGCAATCCTATCCAAAACGAGATTATGGGTCTTTATGAGCTTGCCCTTTATTGTATTATCAGTAGTGCCTGCCATTATGTCGTTCTATGTATCAGGAAATATCAAACCAATCATATTATTTATCAGTTGGATAAACTCATTGATTTCTTCCTCAGATATCATTAATTCATTTTTAATTGCAATTAAACCAAAGAACTCAGTTTTTTGCAGAGGCTATTATCGAGTGGAATAAATATTAAAAGGGTTACTCAAATACGTTTGGTGAACGTTAGTTTAAAATTACAATATTTGAATTAGGAAAGACCGATTAAGCATTCGGTCTTTCCTAATTCCTACTGCATATAGATTATATTTTTTGTTTGTAATTCCTAAATGTTGAGCAGAAGTTTCCATTACGCCATTTGATTTAGTTACAAAACAAAAGTTGTAATAAGTTCGGAGAATAATGAGTGCTATTTGAGCATATTAGTCACATTACTTTTCTATGCACTTTTGATTTTCCTACAATTTGGGCATTTCCCATAAATTTCAAATTTGTGGTCCGCCACATCATAGTCTTTTAAATCTTCGGTAACAAAATCCATTGGACATGCCTCAATTGCTTTCGTACTTCCACAATCGAGGCAAATAAAATGGTGATGGTGATCGTGAAGTGAACATGTGTAACGAAATTTTTTTTCGCCTGATAGTTCTGTTGATTCAAGAATGCCTAACTGATTAAATAGTGAGAGGTTTCGATAAATGGTATCAAAGCTAAGACCAGGATAATCATCATTCATAATTTCCAATAATTCTTTAGCTGTTAAATATTTATCACTTCTTGCAAAGATTTCAAGTATACGCTCACGTTTTCCAGTCACTTTATATCCTTTATTTTTAACGATTTGCATCGCTTCATTAATGTTCATTTTCTCACCTCAACTTTATGGGTCTTTGACCTTGATTACGTTTATAAAAAATAACCGCTAAAAGAATAAGAATCGAAATGACCACAATGGTCCCGCCAGGTGCAAGATCTAAATAATATGCACTGATTAATCCACCTATTACAGCAATTTCACCAAAAAATATTGATAAAAAGATTGTTTGTTTAAATCCTCTCGCTATCCGCATACTAGCAGCTACTGGCAGCGTCATGAGTGCAGAAACAAGTAAAATACCGACAATACGCATGGATGCAGCAATTACTAATGCAATCAAGACCATAAATAATAAATGTATACTTTTGGCAGGAATCCCAGAAACCTTGGCATGTTCCTCGTCAAAGGATAAGAGGAAAAGTTCTTTATATAAAAATAATATGACCAATCCAACAAAGACGCTAATTCCGATTATCACATATAAATCTACCCTGCTTACAGCACTTACGCTTCCGAATAAATAATTTAATAAGTCCGTATTAAATCCATCCGCAAGTGAAATAAAAATGACCCCTACTCCAATTCCGCCTGATAAGATAATGGGAATCGCCAATTCTTGATAATGTTTATATACCATTCTTAGTCTTTCAATCAGGATAGAGCCAAGAACTGAAAAGCCCATCCCAAAATAGAGAGGATTCATTCCAGCGAACAACATAGTTTTTTTGCTTAAAAATAAGCTTGCTGCAATCCCGGCCAATGTTACATGACTTAATGCATCAGCAATTAATGATAATCTTCTTACAACGATAAATGTCCCTAATAAAGGAGCAATTAGACCAATAATCAACCCTGTCAAAAATGTATTTTGTAAAAATTCATAATGGAAAATAGCAGAAATCATCTAGCCGTACCACCTTCTTCAATATGGACATGCTCATGGTCATGTGAAAGTAGATGGACATCGTGTTGGTAAATAGATGATACATCTTCATTACTTAGTTTTTCAAAATCCTCTACTGCACCATGGAAGTGCAATGATTTATTCAAGCATGCTACATGAGTAACTTTATTTGTAATTGTCCCAATATCATGAGTAACGAGTATTAATGTAATCCCACGTTCTTTATTCAACTTCTCCAGCATATAATAAAACGATTTGACGTTTTCTTCATCCACACCAACTGTAGGCTCGTCAAGAATTAGTACATCCGGCTTCGAGACAATAGCTCGGGCAATAAACACTCTTTGCTGCTGCCCTCCGGAAAGTTCTCCAATATTTTTTTTCGAAAATCTGCTCATACCGACTGCAGCAATGGCTTCCTTTATTTCTTTTTGCTGTTCTTTCCCAATAAATCGGAAGAGTCCTAACTTGCCGGTTAAACCGCTCGCTACGACTTCAAAAACGGATGCAGGGAAACCACTGTTAAATGAGTTTGCTTTTTGAGAAACAAAGCCGATTCGGTCCCAATCTTTGAATTTAGCTTGAGGATGACCAAATAAAAACACATCGCCAGTCTGGGGTTTAACTAGTCCAAGAATAATTTTTAAAAGCGTGGATTTACCAGACCCATTTGGACCTACCAGCCCTAGAAAAGCTCCTTTTGGTACATCAAGATTAATTTGTTCTAATACATTTTCTCTCTCATATCGAAAATTCACATCTGTTAGTTGGATAATAGGTTCATTATTCATTTAAAACATCCTTTTTTATAATTGCAATTTACTTTCAATAGTTATAATTCTTGATTTTCCAAAATAAGAATCATTACGATTTGTTCCCATAGAAATTATACACAATAACAATTTCTTTGTAAATTAAAGGTCACTTGTGACGACCATCCTACATACATTTTTGAATAGGGGTGAATAATAATGAAATTAATCCAAAATATGATCAATATGAAAGTAAATGTTATCACTGCCGATGAGCTGTTGAAATACGCTGGACAGTATAATATTAATATTTCTCGATCTCAAGCAGAAAAGGTTGCAGCATTTTTAAGAGGAAAAAATTTTGATATTTTTAATGATCAAACGAGGTCACAAATTATTAGGGAAGTTGCAAAAATAGCAGGACCGAAAACAGCTAAAGAGATTAATAAACTTTTTATACAGTTTACACGTTAGATATTATAAAAACGGCAAGCGCGGGAGGTGTATAGGAGCACAAACACTCAAAAAAAAAGACCTATAATAAATTTATACTCTTCTTAAAATAAAGGCTGTCTATTTGTCTCTTATACATATGTATAGACAAAACATTATAGACAGCCTTTTATTTATGACTCTTATTTTACAAAAGTTCCCATAATTTCCTCACGTAACTGCTCTTTGAAAATACCGTTTTTAATCATATCAATTTCATGCTTATATGGTGCTTTTTTATTATTTTTGTCTTCACCTACAAATGGTGTTTCCAATATTTTTGGTACGTTCATTAATTGAGGATGGTTAATAATATAAGTTAAAGCAGTAAAACCAATATGGCCGAAACCGATATTTTCATGCCTATCCTTTTTTGCGCCACGTTCATTTTTACTATCATTAATATGAAGTACTTTAATACGATCAATACCAATGTTTTTATCAAATTCCTCAAGAACTCCATCGAAGTCATTTACAATATCATAACCAGCATCATGTGTATGGCAAGTATCAAAACAAATTGATAGTTTATCGTTATGATGGACTCCATCTATAATTGCAGCTAACTCTTCGAAGGATCTTCCACATTCCGATCCTTTTCCAGCCATAGTCTCAAGCGCAATTTGGACATCTTCTTCCCCTGTTAATACCTCGTTTAATCCTTCAATGATTTTCTTTATCCCTTTTTCGGCACCTTCCCCTACATGGGCACCAGGATGTAGCACAATTTGTTTTGCTCCAATTGCAGCAGTTCTTTCAATTTCAGAGCGTAGAAAATCGACTCCTAATGCAAAAGTGGCAGGATTAACCGCATTTCCGATATTTATAATATATGGGGCATGGACAATAATTTCATCAATCCCATTTTCTTTCATATGAAGTTGCCCTGCATCAATATTCAATTCTTCAATTTTTTTTCTCCGAGTATTTTGAGGAGCTCCTGTGTATACCATGAAAGTGTTAGCACCATATGAAATTGCTTCTTCACTCGCTGCTAAAAGCATTTTTTTCCCACTCATCGATACGTGCGAACCTATTTTTAACATATTTCCCTCTCCATTCCTCTTATTTAAAGTAAAGAAAGTATAAGTTTTTTATAGTCTATATTTTTGAATTTAGGCTTTTGCTGTCAGGTTCCAGCGCCTATCGACTAGCAAACTTCTTGTCCTTCTCTTTTGCGTAAGTCAACATCGGCTCGTTCCTCGCCGTGTTTCCTTTATCTCAGTAGAAGGCCAAACAAGGAACGTCGACTAAAAACCGGCACGTCCTGTGCCAACGTCGACGGACCCTCATCCTGTGGGCCTGTACGTCGATGAGCAAGGCGCTTTCGCTTTTCTTATTATTTATTTCTATTTTTCATTTTTCTTTCTCTTCTTTTGATTTGCTCTCGTTGAGCTTGCATTTTCTTTTTATAACCCGGCTTTACTTTTTCTGGTTTTCTAACAAGTTGCCTAGCCTTCAATTCTCCTTCTGTTATTGTTTTGGTTCGATTTTTCCTACGATTACGTTCAGTTATTTCAACCCAGTTTCCTTTATGAAGATCCATATAGGAAAACTCAATACCCATTTTGTCTAAACGAACAAGTGCTTCCTCATCAGATGGTTCATAAATTGTAATGGCTAACCCTTTATTTCCTGCCCTAGCAGTCCGTCCAGTTCGATGGATATAAAAGTCTAGATCGCGTGGCAGTTCATAATTGATGATATGGCTAACGCCTTCTATATCGATCCCTCTTGCAGCCAGATCGGTAGCAACAATATATTGAAAATCTAAATTTCTAATTTGTTTCATTACTCTTTTACGTTCGCGTGGACTAATATCCCCATGCAGTCTTCCGACTTTCAAACCGCGTTCAAGCAGCTGATCAGCGATGTTGTCCGCCATTTCTTTCGTATTAACAAACACAATCGCTAAATACGGATTATACGAACGTAATATCTCAGATAATAACTCTATTTTCCCTCTACTTTTTAATGGCACTAAAATATGCTCAATATTTTTAGCGGATAATTGTTGAGGTTCTACTTGTTCAAAAATAGGGTTTTCCATATATTTTTTTAGAAAAGGTTTTAATTTCTCAGGAATTGTCGCTGAAAAGACGAGGATTTGTAAATCCTTTGGCATTTTTCCTGCAATTTGGTCAACGTCGTGAAGAAATCCCATATCAAGCATCAAATCAGCTTCGTCTACTACTAACAAGGATGCTGTATGAACAAACAAAGCTTGCTCCTTAATAAGATCATTAATTCGTCCAGGGGTTCCTACAACGACATGTGGCTGTTGTTTTAACTTCTCTATATCCCTTTTTTTATCTGTCCCACCAATATAACACTTTGCCGATATTTTATTTTCTTCATCGTGTTTTACGATTTTTAATATTTCTTGATAAATTTGATTGGCCAGTTCTCTTGTAGGGGCTGTAATAACAGCTTGCACTTGCTGAAGACTCGGATTGATGGATTCCAGCAATGGCAATAAATACGAGTGAGTCTTCCCTGTCCCTGTTTGAGATTGTCCGATTGCGCTTTCGCCTTTTAACACTACAGGTATAATTTTTCTCTGTATTTCAGTCGGGTTATGAAAACCGAGTTCCTCAATGGCATTATTAATAAATGTTTTGAAATTATATTGAGTAAAATTATTTTTATTCATTTCTTTCACTCCTTCATAGAGGGAAATCCCTCCGCACAATTATAAACTATAAAGTTAACATGTACAATTTATGTAAGTAATCCTGAATGAGTATTTTTAGACATTAGCCTTGTCTTTCCAATCGAATCACGGCTAATAACCAAACTTTTACTTTATTCCTGCATATTATATTAAGAGGAAGGGAGTGAAATTTATTATGTTGGGTAATCGAATGCCTCCCGGAAGAGGGATGCCTACGTTCCGTGGTCCTTCTATGGGAGGAAATCCTTTCGGTAGAGGATTTGGTGGGCGGCCTCCGGTTGGTGCAAATGCTGGTGGAGGTAATATACTTGCTAGGCTATTTCAAAGACAAGGAGGAACAATGGCTTCCCAAGCTCCACAGGCGGCTAACATGTTTGCTCGAGGAGCCGGCCAAACTTCATTTCTACAAGGCTTAACAAATACTCGGAATATCAGTGGTTTCTTGACCAATACACAACAAGTTTTAAATACTGCTAGGCAATTTGGTCCACTCGTCCAACAATACGGTCCAATGATTAGAAATCTTCCAGCAATGTGGAGGCTTTACAAAGGTTTTAAAAATTTACCTTCTACAGATTCAGACAATACAAATACAACGTCAGAGGAAACTAAAAAAGACCTACCAAAACCTAAAAATGAATCAGTGAAAAAAGTAAATGTAAGTGCATCTAAAACGGTGAGTGAACAAAGAAAAATTGTAAATCAATCAACAAAAAAAAGGAAAAAAGGTGAATCCGTTCCGAAGTTATATATACCATCATCTTGATAAAATCCTCCGCTCATTGGCTTTTTTACAGATGTCCTATATAATAAAGCTAAGAGTTCAATAGATTAAGGCTGTTGCCTCTAGTCAGGAGGATTTTAAATGAAACTTATTAAAATATCACCAAGAGGTTATTGTTACGGAGTAGTCGATGCAATGGTTATTGCGCGCAATGCCGCTTTAGATAAAACGTTGCCGCGCCCCATATATATATTGGGCATGATTGTTCATAATAAGCATGTTACAGATGCCTTCGAGGAAGATGGCATCATTACATTAGATGGTCCAAATCGTAAAGAGATTTTAGAAAAGGTTGATAGTGGGACGGTTATTTTTACAGCCCATGGCGTATCACCTGAAGTTAGGGAACTTGCCAAGAAAAAAGGTCTTGTTACGATCGACGCCACATGTCCTGATGTTACAAGGACGCATGATCTTATAAGAGAAAAAGAAGCAGAAGGCTATGATGTAATATATATTGGTAAGAAGGGACATCCTGAGCCTGAAGGTGCGGTAGGAGTAGCCCCACATGCTGTTCATCTTGTTGAAACAATGGATGATGTTGAAGAATTACAAGTTAATAATGATAATATTATCGTCACTAACCAAACGACGATGAGTCAATGGGATGTCCAAGCGATAATGGAAAGAGTAAAAGAAAAATATCCTCATGCTGAAAAACATAAAGAAATATGTCTTGCTACTCAAGTTCGCCAAGAAGCTGTTGCAGAGCAAGCAGGTCAAGCTGATGTACTTATTGTAGTAGGCGATCCTATGAGTAATAATTCAAACCGCCTTGCTCAAGTCTCGAAAGAAATTGCCGGGACAAAAGCATACCGAGTTGGAGACGTCTCAGAAATTAAAATAGATTGGATAAAAGATGCAAGCACAGTGGCAGTTACTGCAGGTGCTTCAACCCCAACTCCAATCGTTAGAGAAGTCATTCATTTTATTGAACAATTCAATCCACTGGATGAATCCACTTGGGTAAGGGAAAACAATGTACCTCTCAGCAAGATCTTACCTAAAGTAAGAAATCCAAAATTATCGGTAAAATAATCAAATATAAAACGAAAAGGTGCTATCCCAAAAGTTGTAGTATTTGACTTTTGGGATGCACCTTTCTTTTTTTGTTTATGCTCTACTGACCTGGATCGTTGATTTCCGTTACAAGCGCTCGCATTCGGCTGGGATTCGGTTCGATAATCCTTTTTCCCGCAGGAGTCTCACGCCTTTCGCTATAATTAACATTGTGCCAAAATCATTTATGAGCCTCGTATTGTATGGCTCGTTTTCATAACATTTTATTAAATGAAATGGAATGGATTAGTATCGATTTCAGAAGGAAAAATGGTTACGTCAAAATTCTTTTTCTCAATTAATTTCTTTAGCACTTTCACTGTACCTTTTTTCATGATTTTTTCAACATTATGGCCTGGATCAATCAAATTAATTCCTAAATTCATAGCATCATGCGCTGTATGATAATAGATATCTCCAGTTACATAAACATCGGCCCCACTAAATTTAGCAGAAGAATAGTATTTATTTCCATCTCCACCAAGGACAGCTACCTTTTTAATTTTATCATTCAAATTTCCAATTATCCTAACTCCTGGTGAGTCTAGTGCTTCTTTTACAATTGCTGCAAACTCCTTCAAATTCATTGGATTGTCTAATTCTCCAATTTTCCCTAATCCTAGCACTTTTCCTTTTTGAGATAATTCGTATATATCGTAGGCAGGCTCTTCATATGGATGAGCTTTTAGCATTGCGGAAACTATTTTTTTCTCCTTGTTCGAAGGAAAAACGGTTTCTATTTTTACTTCATGGACTGTTTCCATTTTTCCCATTTCGCCTATGTATGGATTTGTATTTTCTCCTGGTAAAAATCTTCCCGTTCCTTCTGAAGAGAAAGTACAATGACTATATGCACCGATAGCTCCAGCCCCCGCATCGCCTAATGCAGTAAGAAGGTCTGCTTCATTTTCCTTAGGTACATATACCGCAAGCTTTTTTAACGTTTCTTGATATGTGGGCACTAATACAGTAATGTTTTTTAGCCCCAATGCTTCGGCAAGCATATCATTAACGCCACCAGGTGCGACATCTAAATTTGTATGGGCTGCATAAACGGTAATATCATGCTTGATTAGCATCTCAATGATTTTCCCATTAGCGTTACTTGTATTAATGTTTTTCAAAGGACGATAAATGAGCGGATGATGAGCAATAATCAAATCTACTTTTTTTTCAATAGCTTCATGTACAACCTCTTCCAATACATCTAGTGCAATCATGACATTATGAATAGGTTTATTCAATGTACCGATTTGCAGCCCAATCGGATCACCTTCTAGAGCATATTCTTTTGGTGAGAATTCCTCAAATAATTGGATGAATTCATAACCATTTATTTTTTTCATCCCAGTTCCTCCATGACGATTGCAATTTTTTTACTTATTTCATCTTTTCTTGCGGAAACTTTATAGTTGTCACCCGCTTTTTCAAGTTCTTTTAAAATATTAATCCACTGGTTTAGCTCCAACTGCCACTTTTTAATAAAAGCTTCATTTTTATTTTTTAATAAAAATGGTCCAAGCAAGAATTCTTTTTTGAAATCTTTATATGGTATAGTGGGATCACCTATATCTGCAACAAGGATTTCATAAAACTTCCCATCCTCTTCCACTAACTTTTCATCTACTAGCTGCCAATTATGGTCATATAGCCACTTACGAATATTTTCAGCTCCAATATTAGGTTGGAGTATCAATCTTTTTACACCTTCTAGCTTGTTCATGCCTCTCTCTAAAATATCAGTTATCAACGCTCCGCCCATCCCTGCAATAATAATGCAGTCGACTTCGAAAGGACTAATAACCTCAAGGCCATCTCCTTTTCTAACATTAATTTGATTTGTTAAACCGGACTTTTTCACTTGTTGTAATGCGGATTGATAAGGTCCATCTACCACTTCACCTGCGATCGCGGATTGTGCGATCCCTTTATTTACAGCGTAACACGGCAAGTAAGCATGGTCAGAACCAATATCAGCAATCCTCATCCCTGTTTGTATAAATGAAGTTACCGTTTCCAGCCTTGTTGATAGCTTTTCTATGTTCATAAGAATACACCTCAATTATTACGATAAAAGAGTTCTCTGCAAAATGCAAAGAACTCTTTAAAAAGAAAGTAATTATTTTAAATTCGATACCCATTCTGCCATTTGATCAATGTTATCGGCTGGAATCAATCCTGCTGGCATTATGCCTTTACCATTTGTCAATATGTCAGCAACTTCTTCTTTAGAAAGACCTGTTCCATGGAGTGATGGTGCTGCTCCGCCGCCTTCTAGGTTTTCACCATGACATCCGATACATGTTTTACTTGCAGCTTCAGGATTAAATTCTGCGGCTACTTCTTCTCCGCCTTCAGCTTCTTTCGCAATTTCTTTAGCGTCGCCAATTCCTTTTATTCCAAGGAAAAATACGAGAACAAGTCCCATTACCATAATTAAAATATATGGAACAATTGGATTACGTTTCATGACTTACCCTCCTTATGTATGAACTACGTATAATATCAATTATGCAACAAACATCTATATTTTACTCGAAATAAGTCAGAAGGGAAAGCCTTTGCTCTTAATTTTCATTGTTTTTTCGATTTTTAGACAAACATTGTCTTATGTGCAACCTACTTCTCGAGCAATAACCATTCTTTGTATTTCTGATGTACCTTCACCAATTTCTAATAGTTTTGCATCTCTCATCATTCGTTCAACTTCGTATTCTCTCATATACCCATAACCACCAAGGATTTGAACGGATTGGCTAGTAATTTCCATGCATATTTCCGATGCATATAATTTGCAAATAGACGCTTCTTTAGAAAATATCCTTCCTTGATCTTTAAGCCATGCCGCTTTATATACCATATTTCTTGCTAATTCAATCTTCAAAGCCATATCTGCTAGTTTAAATTGTGTAATTTGAAATTGAGCCAATGATTTCCCAAACTGCTTTCTTTCTTTAGAATATGCCAATGCTTTATCAAAGGCTGCCTGTGCAATCCCTACAGCCATAGCACCAATACCAATTCGACCGCCATCCAATGTTTGTAAGAACTGTTTAAAGCCCTCCCCTTCTTTTCCAAGGAGATTATCTTGTGGAACCATTACATCTTCCAAGACCAATTCCGTCGTATTAGACGCGTTTAGCCCCATCTTGTCGTATGAATCAATGATGGTAAACCCATTAGCATCCGTTGGTACAATGATGGCACTGATCTCTTTTCTTCCATTTTTTTGCCCTGTTACAGCAGTTAAGGAAAGAAATTTTGCAAAACTGGCATTTGTGATAAAACATTTATTACCATTAATAATATACTCATTGTCCCTCTTTATTGCTGTTGTATTTGTGCCTCCTGCATCCGAGCCTGCATTTGGCTCCGTAAGCCCAAACGCTCCAATAGATTTTCCTATGCATAGAGGTACTAAATATTTTTCCCTCTGCTCTTCAGTTCCAAATAAGTAAATTGGAGCTGCGCCCAGGGAAATATGAGCAGAATATGTGATACCTGTTGAACCACATGCCCTACTTAATTCTTCCGTAACAATTGCGAAGCTAATTGTATCGGCACCAGCTCCACCATATTTCTCAGGAAAGGGCAAGCCCATTATTCCTAAACTAGAAAGCTGAGCAATAATGTCAATTGGAAACTTTTTGTTTCGATCTCGTTCGACTGCGCCCGGAGCAACTTCCTCTTGAGCAAATTCATGAATCGTTTTTTTGATCATCATTTGTTCTGGGGATAAATCAAAATTCATTTGCCTTTCCTCCTTCATGGTGAATACCGCATTTGTAATGCGTTCTGAAGTAAGGTGAGTTTTCCTACCCTAAACATATTCTTAGTATGTAGAAATAAGAACGATTCCCTATATGAACATAAAAATAATCAAAGTTCCAACAGCTAAAGTACCAGCGATAATAAAAAAAAGTTGCTTTCGCCATACACCGCCTATAATCCATACAATACAATTTATTAAAATCATAATATATAGGCTCTTTCTATTTGAAGAAAAGTAAGTGTCATTTATTTGAACGGTATAAAGAAGGAATATAAAAGCTCCCGTAATAAAAATAAGCAATTTGCTTTTTTTCATTTTTCGAAAAATGAATATGGAAAGAATTAACACGAAAACAAAAAATGTCAAAAAAAGCGTTTGCATTCCGAAAGAAACATCTGTAATATAAGTAATTACAATCGCTATTCCAATCATAAATAAAAATAACATACTAAAAAAGATGTCTATGTTTAGATGAAATTTTCTTTTGATCACTTTGTCTTGTAATTGCTCTTCCCCTTCCGTATATAAAGCAATTAAGTAATTGCAATAGTGTTCGGGTAGCATGTTATTTTGTTTCCAAAAAGTAATTTCTTTTAATATTATTTTTTTCCTTTTATCATCCATAGGGGACACATCCTATATAGGAGCTGTATTTATTGTAAGAAGACTCTTGATATGATTTATCACTTCAGAAAAGCGATATAGAAGCCAACTGGGTCTCCCTTGGCCAGCAATCAACAAAATAGCAACTTTTCAAAGCTTAACATAGTCAATAAGAAAAAAAGTTTACTTCCGAAAACAGAAGTAAACTTATAGTGCTTTCTACTTTTGTGAAAATCTTTATTCATTATTCTAAGAAGTCTTTAAGTCGCTTACTTCTACTTGGATGTCGAAGTTTTCTAAGTGCTTTTGCTTCTATTTGTCTAATTCTTTCTCTTGTAACGCCAAAAACTTTGCCGACTTCTTCAAGGGTGCGAGTACGTCCATCGTCAAGTCCAAAACGGAGGCGAAGTACATTTTCTTCTCTGTCTGTCAAAGTATCGAGGACATCTTCAAGCTGTTCTTTTAGCAACTCATATGCGGCATGTTCGGATGGTGATGTAGCTTCCTGGTCTTCGATGAAATCTCCTAAATGGGAATCGTCCTCTTCCCCAATTGGCGTTTCCAATGAAACAGGTTCTTGGGCGATTTTTAAGATTTCACGAACTTTTTCTGGTGTTAAATCCATTTCCTCTGCAATTTCTTCAGGTGATGGTTCCCGACCTAAATCTTGAAGTAATTGCCTTTGGACTCGAATCAATTTATTTATTGTTTCAACCATGTGAACAGGAATACGAATCGTACGAGCTTGATCCGCGATGGCACGGGTAATAGCCTGACGAATCCACCAAGTAGCGTACGTACTAAATTTAAACCCTTTATCGTAGTCAAATTTTTCAACGGCTTTAATCAGCCCCATGTTACCTTCTTGAATTAAGTCCAAGAATAGCATCCCACGACCAACATAGCGTTTTGCTATGCTGACTACAAGCCTTAAATTCGCTTCTGCAAGCCGTTTTTTTGCTTCTTCGTCACCTTTTTCAATCCGCTTAGCCAATTCAATTTCTTCTTCTGCTGATAATAGATCCACTCGTCCTATTTCTTTTAAATACATTCTAACAGGGTCATTAATTTTCACCCCTGGAGGCACGCTTAGATCATTTAAATCAAATTCCTCTTCATCTTTCTGGGATGGATTAGGAATTGGATTATCTCCATCTTCGTCTTCTTCTTCAAGTAATTCAATACCTTGATCAGTTAATTGTTCATAAAACTCATCCATTTGGTGGGAATCTAAGTCAAAATGGGATAACTTTTCTGCAATTCTTTCATATGTTAGAGTACCGCGTTTTTTTCCTTGCTCAATTAATTGCTCTTTCGATTGATCGAGGGTTAACTCAATATCTGTATCATTGGAACGTGCTGATTTTTCAGCCATGCGTCCTCCTCCTTCCGACATTTACACAATTACAAAGCTATTCAAATTAATAAAAAGTATTAATTACAAAGATTTACGAAGTTCAATGATTTCTTTTGCTATTTCAACTGCTTTTGCGAAATCGTTTTTTCGTTCAGCTGCCTTTTGTTCAGCTTGCTTTTCCTTTATCATTAACAACTTAGGGTGTTTCAACACGTGACTAACGTAATCATTTAATTCTTTTTCACTATATTCATGATTTATTGCCAACATTTCAATTTCGGATACAATGGCCCGAAGTTTTTTATCCGGTAAATAATTTAAGAAAAGACTTGGATCAGGACTTTTCCCCTCTTCGTAATACCCAAATAAATATGTTAGTATTGCTTGATGTTCATCTATATGGAAGGTGGTGTCACCTAACATCTCCATAATACGATATGCCAGATCTTCGTCGCGGAGCATTCTGGCTAGTAATTGTCGCTCTGCTACTAAATGAGCTGCTAACGGCTTATGGGCCGTCTTTGGTTGAGGAATATTTTGTTGATTGATGTTTTTTTGATCGATGTTTTTCTGTTGCTTTTTTTCCCTCGTTACATTCATCTGTGATTGCTGTTCAACGAGAGCTTCAAGTGACAAAGAAAATTCATCCGATAACTGCCGTAAGTATAATTCACGTTCTACGGCGTTTTCTAGCTTACCTATTTCTACCAATGCCTTTTCGATAAACCAGAGCTTTTCTCCTTCATTTTGGAGATTTTTCCCTTTGCGAAAATAGTGGAGCTTATATGCCATCCAAGTTTGCGCATTCCCTATTACATGTTCACGGAATTTCTCTGGTCCGTATTTACGAATGTAGTCATCGGGATCTAGTTTGTCCGGCAATATAACTACGTTAATTTCGATCCCATAGTTTGCAAGCATTTGACCGGAGCGATATGCCGCTTCGGCACCTGCAGAATCAGAATCGAAACAAAGTGTAACTGAATTGGTCAATCTATTTAGCAGCTGAATATGTTTTTCAGTTAAAGCTGTCCCCATGACGGCAACGCAATTTTTTACTTCAGCAGAATCTGCAGAAATAACGTCAGCAAAACCTTCAAATAAAACGACATTTCCTTGTCTTCGAATATGGGCTCTAGCATTGTAGTAGTTATATAATAATGAGCTTTTATTAAAAAGGACTGTTTCAGGAGTATTTAAGTATTTAGGTTGGTTTTCTTCAGTCAATGCACGAGCAGAAAAGGCTACGATTCTTCCTTTTGAATCATGAAGTGGAAACATTAACCTATCGCGAAAACGGTCAAAATAAGACCCATCCTTTTCACGAATACTTAATAACCCGGCTTTTTCCATTAAATCATGCGTAAAACCACGGTTTTCTAAAAATTTGACGGCAAAATCCCATTCAGGCAAAGAATAGCCAACTTTAAATTTTTGAATACTTTCTTTTGTAAAACCTCTTTTTAATAAGTAGTCGAGAGCTCTAGCCCCTTCATTCGTATTCATAAGCAAATGATGATAAAATTTTGCTAGCAATTCATGGGCTTCTATGATTAAGGAGTGTTCTTTTGGAAGATGATGATGGATATTGTCTCTAGATACTTCGATATCGAGTTCTATATTTCCTCTTTTTGCTATTTTCTCAGCTGCTTCCTGAAAAGAAATTCCTTCAATATCCGTTACAAAGGTAAAAACATTACCTCCTGCCCCACAGCCAAAACAATGGAAGATCTGTTTATCAGTTGATACAGAAAACGATGGTGTGTTCTCTCCGTGAAAGGGACATAAACCAAAGTAATTTCGTCCTTGTTTTTTCAACTGGACGTAGTCACTGATAACATCAACAATATCAACTGCTTGCTTGATTTCATTGATTTTCTCTTCAGGAATTCTAATTGCCAAAAAAAACATCCCCATTTATTAAATCTAACTTATATAATATTCGACACTAATATTTAAACTCCTTCAAATTTCGACAATAATCTTCGTAAATTTTTTTCAAAGTTGCAACGGTCTTGTGAAGTAAATCGTTTCGGACCTTTACCATAATGTCCGCGCTCTCTTTCCTTAGCGGCAAGATAACGAAAATCAAGTGCTGTCTGAATGGATTCTTCCTTATATTCAGATCCCCTATGCGAAAGGGCATAAACTCCTTTTGCTAAGGCTAGACTAGCAAGACCGATATCTTGAGTTATGAGTACATCTTCACGCTTAATGTGATTCAGGATATACATATCCGCAGAATCCTTTCCAGGATCTACAAAAATCCATTCACCGCTTTTCCCCTCCTGATTCGATATATGATCATAAGAAGCGATGAAATACACGTGCAACTCAAACTCTTTGGCAATTAAAGCAATTTCGGATTTTACAGGACATGCATCCGCATCTACGTAAATAGTGGTCGTCATGCGGTTATTATTAATAATTCTACATCACTCCTGTGATTCCTTCTTACTTTGGAAAGTCTTTAAGGAATCATGTCGTTTTTTCTCGTATCTCATTTTTATGCTGAACACAATAATTAGTTTATTCCTGAAATAACAAGTCTAAACCTTTTTTTATATTTTTCAAACACAATTTTTTATTATATCTTATCTTTGCGTTTTTTTCCATTATAAAATAGTAAAAACACAACAAAAAGTTGTGCCTTTACCTTTGTCTTCTGCTTTCAGCGCCATTCAACTACAAACTTGTTGTCCTTTTCCCTTGCGAAAAGCCAGCATCTGCTCGTATCTCGCCGTGTTTCCTTTATCTCAGTAAAAGTCCAGATAAGATACGTCTACTACCACGTACTATTGCAATACGGACGTACCCATATCTTATAAGTCTGTTCGTTGATGGACAGGCTCTTACGCTTTAGTCCTTTGCATGCAATTAATGATAATATTGGCAGTTTCCTCCACTGCTTTATTCGTCACATCAATAACTTTGCAATTCAATTTATTGGCTATCGTATCAAAATATTCAATTTCTCGTTTTATTCGTTCGATATTGGCATAGCTTGCCTTGTCATCCAGCCCTAAAGATATGAGTCTTTCTCTTCGAATATGATTTAATTTTTCAGGGCTGATTTTTAGACCGATACATCTTTTAGGATCTACTTTGAATAATTCTTCTGGCGGATCAATTTCCGGAACTACCGGGACGTTCGCAACTTTATAACTTTTTAAGGCAAGATATTGTGATAAAGGCGTTTTCGAAGTTCGTGAAACTCCTATTAAAATAATGTCTGCTCTAAGAAGTCCTCTAGGATCACGGCCGTCATCGTATTTTACTGCAAATTCAATAGCCTCAACCCGTTTAAAATAATCTTCATCTAGCTTTCTTACTAACCCTGGTTTATTTAGCGGTGCATTTTCAAACGTCTTCTCAAAGGTATCCATAAGAGGGCCCATGATGTCTATGCCGTTAATATTATGCAATTCAGTCATGGTTTTCATATAGTCTCTTATTTCAGGTTTTACTAATGTATAAACAATCATTCCGTGATCTTTCTTAGCTGACGTAATAATTTCGTCAATATGACTCCACTCTTCCACGTACGGAATACGCTTTATAACGGCATTAGATCCATTAAATTGGCTAATGGCCGCTTTCGTTACAAGCTCGGCGGTCTCTCCAACGGAGTCAGAGACTACATAAATTATAGGTTCTGCCATCATTATATCCTTTCTCTAATTTATACGCCCGTCTCAGCTAATTCCACAAGGACTCTTGTAATATTTGTTTTTGTAATTCTTCCAACTACTTCAAATCCATTAATAGTTTTATTCACGACTGGAATAGCATCAATTTGTGTTTTTATTAATTTTTCTGCAACCTCAATAAGTAAATCACTTTTTTGACACATCGTTATATTCGGCATTCTTGTCATAATAATATTCACCGGAATCGTTGTCAGCTTCTGTTGACCAATACTAGCCCTTAATAAATCTTTACGTGACAAAACTCCAACCAGATGAGCCTTCGCATCAGTGACAAAGAGTGTCCCAACATCCTCAGAAAAAACTGTAACGATGGCATCATAAACAGACACATTTTCATTTATAACAACAGGTGTCGATTCATGACCGTCAACTAGCATTTTTTTTAACTTTTCTGCGAGTAACTGATTGCTCGTTTTTCCTGTGTAAAAATAACCCACTCTAGGTCTGGCATCAAGAAAACCCGTCATCGTTAAAATGGCCAAGTCAGGTCTTAAGGTAGCTCGGGTTAAATCAAGTTTTTCTGCAATGCTTTCACCAGTAATCGGTCCGAAATCTTTGACAATTTGTAATATTTTATCCTGTCTATGACTTAATTCGATTGTACTCACCACCAATATGGAACCGGACTTGGGCTTATCAAGAAGCACAAGTCCTTTTCTTAATTGTCTAGCTCCAGCGCCTATCAACTAGCAAACTTCCTGTCCTTTTCCCTACGATAAGTCAACATCGACTCGTCTCTCGTCGTGTTTCCTTTATCTCAGTCAAAGGACGTGAAGTTGGTACGTTGATGAACGAGGCGCTTCCGCTTTTCTTTCTACTTTACAACAATTACATTCACGGATGCGTATGCTCCAATTATTTTTGCCAGTTCACTCATTAGAGCTAGGCGATTCCGTTTTATCTCTTCTTGGTCAGCCATTACCATTGTATGATCAAAATAAGCTGAAATGGCAGTTTCCAATGATGAGATTGCATCAAAACGTTCGCTACTTGATATAGTTGATTCAAAAATCTCTTTTAACTGTTTCCACTGTTCATTTAGATTTACTTCATAATCATTTTCAAATAAATCTGGATTGACTTGGACGCCTAATTCTGCTTTTCCAGCAATATTCAATACTCGTGAAAGTGACTCAATCGTTCCTTTAAATGAAGGTTGATCTTTTCTTTCCTGCAATGTTTCAGCACGATCAACAATATCCTTCACACTATTAAAGTCCCCACCTAATACCGCCTCGATAAGATCATAGCGGATTTCTTTTTCTTCAAGTAAGTGTTGGATCCTTAATTTGAAAAAGGCTTTTAGTTGCTGATAAAGCTCATCATTATGATCACCTTTTTCAACAACAATTACTTTTTTCAATAATTCACTAAGTGAGATGTTCCATTCATTTTCAAGTAATATTTGAATAATACCTGCAGCTTGTCTTCTCAATGCATAAGGGTCTTGTGAACCAGTTGGAATTAATCCTATAGCAAAGGATGAGACGATGGAATCTAGCTTATCAGCCATGCTTATAATGGATCCAATAGTTGTTTGCGGAACACTATCTTCAGCATGTCTTGGCTTGTAATGCTCGTAAATCGCTTTAGCTACTCCTGGAAGCTCTCCTTGTTGCAGAGCATATTTTTCTCCCATTACACCTTGTAATTCTGGAAATTCATTAACCATATTACTAACGAGATCAAATTTACAAATTTCAGCTGCGCGATCTGCCAGTTTCAATTCTTGATCCGTTAAGCTCACCATTCGCCCAATCTCTTCAGTAATATTTCTTATTCTTTTTACTTTTTCAGCCAATGTTCCAATTTTCTCATGGTATATGATCGATTCTAATTTTTTCAAATTATGCTCCATCGGAACTTTCTGATCTTCTTGATAAAAGAAATCAGCATCAGATAACCTTGCCCTTAACACTTTTTCATTTCCCTTCGCCACTGTTTCAATATGACGATGGTCCCCATTTCTTACAGCCACGAAATATGGAAGTAAATTTCCGTTTTTATTTTTCACCGGAAAATAGCGCTGATGTGATTTCATCGAAGTAATAAGAACTTCTTCTGGAAGTTTTAAAAACTCTCTGTTAAAAGTCCCGAAAAATACCGTCGGGTATTCAACTAGATTGGTTACTTCCTCTAAGAGATCTTCGTCTACAGGGATGATCCAATCTTGTTCTTCCTCAAGTCTTTTGATCTGCTCTAGGATGGCTTCTTTCCTTTCGTCATAATCGACAAGTACATACTGGCCAAGCAGCACTTTTTCGTAATCAATCGGGGCAAGCAACGGGATTGGTTCACCTAGAAATCGATGTCCTTGAGTAACATTGCTTGCTTGGACTCCAGCGATTTCAATTGAAACTGTTTCATTACCAAATAATGCTACAAGCCATCTTATCGGTCTTAAGAAACGTAAACTTTGACTGCCCCAGCGCATACTATTTGGAAAATGGAGGGAAGAAATTACGCTTGAAAGCTGTGGAAGCAATTTAATCGTTGCTTCACCTTTAATAAATTTATTTGCGTGTGCATATTCCACGCCTTTTATTTCCTTAAAGTAAATATCATCTACTGTTATTCCATTGGACTTCGTAAATCCTAAAGCCGACTTTGACCAATTCCCCTCATTGTCAAAGAGAATTTTTTTTGCTGGCCCCTTCACTTCTTCTTCTGTATCGCTTTGTGAAGTTGCTACTTCCTTCACCACGATAGCCAATCTTCTAGGAGTTGAAAATAATTTCATTTCAGTAAAACTAAGCTTATTGTCTTGAAACCAACTTTCAAGTTTTTCACTTAATTCACGAATAGCATTATTAACAAATCGTGCTGGCATCTCTTCTATACCGATCTCTAATAATAAATCTCGATTACTCATTTTCGGAGGTCTCCTCCTTTTTTGTATGATTTAATATTGGGAATCCAAGTTTTTCCCGTTCCTCGTAAAATGTTTTAGCCACTTGTCTAGCCATACTTCTCATTTTGCCAATATAAGCTGTTCGCTCTGTGACTGAGATCGCACCTTTAGCATCTAAAAGATTAAATACATGTGAGCATTTTAAAATATAATCATACGCAGGGTGAACAAGACCTAAATCCATTTGTTTTTTTGCCTCTTCTTCGTACGTATGAAAAAGGTTGAAAAGCATTTCTTGATTTGAAGTTTCAAAAGCATATTTTGAATGTTCATATTCTGGTTGATAAAAAATATCTCTTACTGTAAACCCATTTGTCCATTCCAAATCAAATACGTTTTCTTTTTCTTGGATATAAGATGCGAGCCTCTCAATTCCATATGTTAATTCAACTGAAACTGGTTTACATTCAAGCCCGCCTACTTGCTGGAAGTACGTAAATTGTGTAACCTCCATCCCGTCCAACCAAACTTCCCAGCCAAGCCCAGCACATCCAAGTGACGGATTCTCCCAGTTATCCTCAACGAAACGAATATCATGCTCTAAAGGATCAATACCAAGCGCTTTTAAGGAATCCAAATAGATTTCTTGAATATTGTCTGGAGAAGGCTTCATAATGACTTGAAATTGGTGGTGTTGGTATAATCGATTTGGATTTTCTCCGTATCGACCATCTGCTGGTCGTCTAGATGGTTCTACGTAAGCTACATTCCAAGGCTCCGGTCCAATTGCTCGTAAAAAAGTATAAGGGCTCATAGTACCAGCACCTTTTTCCACATCATATGCCTGCATTAATATACAACCATATTCAGACCAGTGCTTTTGTAATGCTAAAATCATTTCCTGTATATTCATATTACTCTTCCTTTCTCATCAAAATAAAAAACTCTCGTCCCTATGCCTCATAATAAGCATAGGGACGAGAGTTAACCCGCGGTTCCACCCTATTTGCCGCAACTAAACGGCCATCTTTCAATAAAGTTGCTCCAGAATGCCTTCATTAATGTCCATAACCCGGCTCACACTGTCCCGGATTCGCTTAATTAAGGAGTGTCATTAATTACTTCTTTCTTTCTCTGCAACAAAATATTAAATTATTCTTATACAAAAAATAGCTGATATTAGTCAAATTGTCAAATGCCTTTTCATTTATAATTGATCTTTTAACTTATCAAGTTGATCAAGAAATCGTTTTGATTTCAAATTTAGTCCAGAATACTCATCATAATAAAGTGAAATGACATCTTTTAATTCTTTTTTTGTTTCAGGCTTAACAGAAATGGAGCCGAGTCGATGGATATCAAAAAAGTAAAATATACGGAGCAGCTTTACGGTAGTTTGTGATAATGGAAAGAAATGAGGATCCTTTTCGAAACAATGATGACAGATCAATCCATTTTCTTTGATGGAGAAACCAAATTGAGCCTCTGTATTTCCACACACGGCACATTGATTCATTTCTGGATAAAAACCTAAGACATTGAGCATTTTCATCTCAAAAATATTCGTTACAATATCAGGATCATTATCATCATTAATGTATTGCAGAGTTTGCTGCAATAATTCAAATAAAAAAGGATTACGCTCTTTCTCACCCGTTGCTTTATCGATTAAATCAACGATATAAGTTGCATAAGCTGTTTTAAAAATATCCTCCCTAATCGCTCTAAGTGAAGAAATTAATTCTGCCTGCTGCATCGCTCCAATCCCACGATTTCCATAAATCATAAAATATCCATATGTAAAAAGCTGGGTAGGACCAGCAAGGCGGCTATTGGTTTTCTTTGCGCCCCTTGCCATTCCTGCAATTTTCCCAGCTTCTCGTGTATAAATTGTCACTATTTTATTGGATTCACCATAATCAATCGTTCTAATGACTATTCCTTCGTATTTTTCCACCATATATTCATTTCCCCTTTCGAATCTGGGGCAGAAAAATAAGATCTTATGTTACTGGGTAATCTATTTCATCCGAATTTTCCATATGCGGCAGAATATTTATATGCTCTTCTTTTTCAAGTTCCTTTAGAAGCAAGTACGTATCAACATTACCTGTCTCTTTAAAAACTTTCCACGTGAACTCATACATGTAAATCCCGCCTTTCAAAGTAGTTAAATCTTACTCATATTTTTTCACTAAAACTTGAGGTAATACTAAATAAAATTTGTTAAAGTAACCAATCATATTTTTTAGAATATGACCTTAATAATCATCTTCTTTAAATCCATAATCTCTTAGGTGGAATGCTTTATTTCTCCAATCCTTTTGAACCTTTACCCATAATTCCAAAAATACTTTTGATCCAAGTAAATTTTCAATATCTAATCGAGCTCGTTGCCCTATTTCCTTTAGCATCTTACCTTGCTTTCCAATAACAATTCCTTTTTGAGAATCGCGTTCTACAATAATAGTTGCCATTATATGAATGACATCCTGGCTTTGTTTATGCTCCATTTTATCAATCAATACTGCTAATGAATGAGGTACTTCCTCTCTTGTTAAATGAAGCGCTTTCTCCCTAATTAATTCAGAGACGATAAATCTTTCTGGATGATCCGTAACTTGATCTTCCGGATAATATTGAGGCCCTTCTGGTAAATAATGTTTAATTTGCATCAACAGTCTATCAATATTATTTCCTTCGAGTGCAGAAATGGGAATGATTTCTTTAAAATCGTACATTTCCTTATATTGATCGATAATAGATAAAAGTGTATCAGGTTGAATGAGATCAATCTTATTAATGACCAGAAATACTGGAGTACGGACACCCTTCAATTTTTCAATAATAAATTCATCGCCACGGCCAAAGCCTTCATCAGCATTGATCATACATAAAACTAGATCTACTTCTTTTAAAGTGTTAATGGCAATTTTCATCATAAAATCGCCTAATTTATGCTTTGGCTTATGGATTCCTGGAGTATCAATAAAGATCATTTGAGAATCATTTGTCGATAATACTCCTTGAACTTTGTTTCTTGTTGTTTGCGGTTTATCACTCATTATGGCAATTTTTTGTCCAATTACGTGATTTAAAAATGTAGACTTTCCAACATTTGGCCTACCAATAATGGATATAAAACCAGATTTGTACTGATTATTCTTTTGCAATTGATTATTCATGTAAATCCTCCGGTGAAAATGCAAAGGGCAATAATTCTTCGACGGTTAATTCTCTAATATCCCCTTTTTTGTTAGCTAAAACCACTTTCATGTCTTTTGGGCACAATTCTGCAATTACTTGACGACATGCACCGCATGGGGGAACAGGTCTTTCAGTATCTGCTATTACAGCAAGCATTGTAAAATCCCGATCGCCTTCTGAAACGGCTTTAAAGATAGCAGTCCTCTCTGCACAGTTTACAACACTATAAGCTGCGTTTTCAATGTTACATCCATGATAAACTTTCCCATCATTTGTTAGCAATGCAGCCCCAACAGGAAAATGAGAATAAGGAACATACGCTCTTTCTTTCGCTTTTATTGCTTCCTGCACTAGTTGCTCTTGATTCATTTTTTTCCCAACTTTCTTACATTTATTTTACTACATTTTCCCATAAAAAAGTGAAGTTCAGCATAAATTTTTTCAAAATTATAATTTTTAATCATCATGTAACAATGACTGTGCAATTATTTTAACTTACCAATCGAACAAGTTCAAATTAGTGAACGTCAAAAAATAAAAGCTACCTCTGGGCAGCTTTTATAAAGGCTAGTTTTAACCTGTATTTAGATTTCAGCTCTAAGCGCTCACTTTCGCTGGCAGTTCAGAAGCCTCATTGGCTCTTGACTTGTTGTCCATCTTCAGCTCCTAGAGTCAAACGTTCGTACACCGCTAAATCTTAGCATCCGCTTATCCTATTTGTATGGTCTCCTGCTAACCATTTTTCCTTAGTAGTCACGTGCTTTCCGCTCTAATCAAAGATTAATCAAAAGAATAGCTTAATCATTTTTGGTCCCAATATGACTATACCAATAATAACCGACATAATGGCATACACGAGTACCGCGGCGGCAGCAAGATCCTTCGCTTGCTTTGCTAAAGGTTTGATTTCTTTAGTAGCAATGTCAACAGCCCGTTCGAGTGCTGAGTTTATGAGCTCTAGTGATAATACGCCAAATATAGAAATAATAATAAACAGCCATTCCATTTTGTCGATTTTTAAAATAAAAGATAGAGCACTAACAATGATGGCACAGATGATATGAACTTGAAAGTTTTTTTCAACTTTGGATGCATGGATAATTCCTTCAATTGCATATTTAAAGGCGCATGCAATACGATCGATTGAAAATCCCCCTCTATCTCTCAAGGCCATAACCTTCAAGGAGTTCGTTTTGTCTCTTAAACATCTTTTTTTCATCAGCTTCTTCAATATGGTCATAGCCAAGTAAATGTAGAAAACCGTGAATTGTTAAAAATCCAAGTTCTCGAGTGAAGGAATGACCATATTCTATTGATTGTTCCTTTGCTTTATCAATAGAAATGATAATGTCACCTAACATACGAGGCATATCACTTCCCTTAATTTCCAGTTCATCTTCACCTAGTTCTTCCATTGCAAAGGAAATAACATCTGTAGCATAATCCTTTCCCCTATATTCCTTATTTATTTTTTGAATTTCGTCGTTAGACACAATCATTATCGATAACTCAGTACCATCCTCAACTTTCTCTTCTTTTGCTGCATAGTTCAATAAATTTTTTATCAGATTGCTATCTGATTCAGTCAATTCGTTAGTTTCATCAATTAAATCAATTTGCAGTGTCACTGCTAATCACCTTCTGTTGTTTTAAATCAGGGTACTCAATTCTTGAGTGAAATATGCCATTTAATGTTTCACAAAATCTTATCTTTACAAGTTCAATTTCCTTCAACGTAAGATCACATTCATTAAACTGCCCATCCATGATTCTATCTTGTGCAATATGATGAACAAGTGATCGAATCTCCCCTGGAGTTGGGTTTGCCATGGATCGAACAGCCGCTTCTACACTATCCGCTAAACTTATTACAGCTGCTTCCCTTGTTTGTGGCTTTGGTCCTGGATAACGATAGTCACTTTCCGGTATATCTTCATTTATTTTTTTCGCTTTGTAATAAAAATACTTAAGCAAACTTGTTCCATGATGTTGCTCTGCAATATCGACAATCTCTTTCGGCAATTTATGTTTCCGTAATTCCTTCGCTCCGTCTGCAGCATGAGAAATAATAATATCCTTACTCGTTTCAGGCGGAAGACGATCGTGAGGATTCTCTATATTCATCTGATTTTCAATAAAAAATGGAGGTCGCTTTGTCTTACCTACATCGTGATAATAACAGCCGACTCTAGCTAGTAAACCATTTGCTCCTATCGCTTCACATGCAGCTTCCGCTAGATTTGCCACCATTACACTATGATGATACGTTCCAGGTGTTTCAGTTAACAGTTTTTTCAATAAAGGATGATTTGGATTGGATAACTCGATCAATCTCATTGTCGACAATATTCCAAATCCTGCTTCAAAGAACGGCAGGAGGCCGATTGTAAGTACAGATGATAAGATTCCGGAAACAACCGAAAACAATCCAAAATAAAGATATTCTGTAAGAGTGAACTGTCCACCTCCAATTAACAATAAGAAAAAGATAAGCAGTAGATTAATACATGATACTAATAAACCCGCTCGTAATATATGGCTTCTCTCATTTCTTGATGAAACGAATAATACACCAGCCAACCCACTAAATAGAATATAAACAGCAATTTCGATATCTATTGTATCCGAAATTCCATCATGGAAAACAATACTGCCACAAGATGCTATAATAATCGTCATCATAAGAGCTAATCTCTCATTGATCATTGTTTTAATTAACATCGGGGCCATCGCCGCTGGGAAAATATAGGCGATTTTATTTAAATTATCGCCTTCCATTAAACCAATAATTTTCATAATAATGATTGAACAAATGAAAATTAAACTGGACAAAAGCAAATAATTTTGTTTTTTTTCATCGGATATAGACATCCGAGAAAAATAAATATAAATCGATCCAATTGTCAAAAGAACAAAAATCCCTAATCCGATAATCGGTTTTATAGTAGGATTACTTTTTAACAATCCTAGCATTTCCAACTGCCTATATGTCTCTCTGTCAATTAAATGACCTTCCTGTACAATGATTTGCCCTTGCAATATTTTTACTGGTTCGACATCTTCTTTAGCATGTTTTTTTCTTTCTTCCGTTAGAACAGGGTCGTATAAATCATTAGGAACGATAGCATACTTACCTAACTCTATAGCAGCGCTTTTCAGTTCATCCGTTAATCCAGACGTTTTAAGATGATCAGCTACTGCTTTTCTAGCTGCTTCGACTCCGTCTTCACGAATCTTTTCATTCATGACTGATTCCACATTCTGGACAACAATTTCTCTTGTTTTTTGCAGTTCTGCCCCATCTGTTTCCAATAATGCAATAAAAATTTGGTCAGAAATTGAACTTGTGATGTCTTCTGAAACATTTTCAGTAAGCTTTGTTTTAAGCTGCTTCAACCTAGTTTGTAATGTTATTGCAACTGACTCTTCGTTCTTCTTATCTGATGTATTCTCATCTATTATTTTATTGGATTCATAATTTGTATCCTTAACAAAATCAAAAATAGATGTGATTAAAGAAACACGATTTTGAGCCATTTCCTTTTTAAATACATAAACTTTGTCGATTTGATCAGCGGCATTTTCTCTAGCTTCAGCAGTCCTTATTTCATCCTCTACTGTCTTTGGGGATCGGATGGTTTTATCCGCTACTGAAAAAAGTTCGATATCATACGTTTCCGGCTTTACATTGTGATATAGAATGGTGAATAGTAATAATCCAAGTATGCAGTAAATAAGAGTTGTAAATACCTTAAAGCTAAGGAACGTTCGGATTTTGCTTATATATGCTTGAAAGTCCATAAAATCCTCCATACCCCATTATTGCTGACTAAATTCAGCATTATATTAAAATAATAACAGTTTTATAAAGCGAAAACACTCGAATTTTGTAATTGCTATTAAAATAAGCACTCTTCTATATATTAAGACGAAATGAATCAAAAAAAGTTCCTTAGAAAAGACGAAAGGAGTTCGAATTGGACAATAAATTAGATACTGCTATTTTTAAATCTCATTTTTAATTTGATACTATTTTTGGAGCGAGATCATATATAACAGATTGAGAAAAAATGAAAACCCCGCTATATAACGGGGTATGAATAGATTATCCAGGTAAGGAATCATGTCCCTCAAATGCTTCAATGATTTTGCCAACTAACGGATGTCTGACAACATCACTTTGACTAAGGTGAATAAACGAGATTCCAGGTACTCCATTTAAAATAATTTCTGCAGCCATTAATCCAGATTTTGCTCCTTTAGGTAGGTCTACTTGAGTAGAATCCCCTGTAATGACCATTTTTGATCCAAGTCCTAGGCGTGTCAAAAACATTTTCATTTGTGCCTGAGTTGTGTTCTGAGCCTCGTCCAAAATAACGAAAGCATCGTCTAATGTCCTTCCTCTCATATAAGCGAGTGGTGCAATTTCGATTGTTTCACGATCAATTAGTCGCTGTGTATGTTCTGCTCCTAAAACATCATGTAATGAGTCGTATAATGGACGTAAGTAAGGATCTACTTTTTCTTTTAAATCGCCAGGTAAAAAACCTAGGCTTTCCCCTGCTTCAATGGCAGGTCGTGTAAGAATGATTTTATTCACTTTATTATTTTTCAATGCATTCACAGCCATTACCACTGCAAGATACGTTTTTCCTGTTCCAGCTGGTCCAATCCCAAATACGAGATCTTGCTTACGTATGGCATCAATATACTGACGTTGTCCCAATGTTTTTACACGAATAGCTTTCCCTTTCGTATTCCGGGCAATTTCTTCTTCAAAAAGTTCGGTAAAATACTCGATTCGATTTTGTTTAGCCATTTTTGCAGCATAAGCAACATCTCTCTCGCTAATATGAATACCTCTCCGAATGACGTTTAGAAGCTGCTTTATTGTATCTTCTGCTTGCTCGATTGCTGATGGTTCACCAGATAAATTTACTGTTTCCCCTCTCGTTACAATTGTTACGTTAAATTGTTCTTCTAGCAATTTCAAATTGACATCTGCGTTTCCAAATAATACAAATGCCTCATCTTGATTTTCTATTTCAATTTTTGCTGTAGTAATTTCTGTTGACATTCGCTAGTCTCCTTGAATGATTGGTCTTTCCTCCGCAATATTTTCAATAACTTGAAAATTTATTGATATTTTAACTTTACCATTGTCAACTTCTTGTTGCAAAATATATTCTCCATCAACACGTGCTTCAGCAGGTATATTATTCTCCAAATCCCTTCTTGCTAATTCTTTTGCTGCCTCAATCGCTTCCTCCTTCGTCAAAGAACGTGGCAAATTTTCATTTTCTCTTATTGTTCTCTCGGAATAAACTATCGGAAGCTTCCATCCTAAAAAATATAGATCATGATCAATGGTATCTATCTCATATTGTTTAAAATCCACCTTTTTAAACCCCCAAAAAGGTAACTTTAATTTACCTATAACAACATAATGTCTTCTAATTTCTTCTCCACTATATACTTTAAAATTTGATTTTAAAGGGAATTCAACTTTCGTATTATACCAAGTAATACCCCAAACTTCCCCAGTAGCCGATACAAGTTTTGGCTTTGCTTCATTGCCAATTACGCCTGATACGAGAAGTTGTCCTTTTTCTACGTACTGATTAATTTTCACCATGGATTTTCCTTTTTCAACGAACACATCAGCAATAATAGCTTTTTTCTTAGCAACTAAATGGCTCGGACTTTTTAACTCTGGTTTTTTAGGTTCATTTTTTTGTACTACATTGAAATGGAAGGTTGTCCCTTTTAATTCCACACCTATCCATGTAATGTTATCAATTTTTTCGGTTAACTTTTGCTGAATGACATCTGGTTTATCGTTTAGCAAATGGAGAGAACCAACCTTAATGCCTAGATGTGTCAATTCTTTTCTCATTTTATGTTCAGTTTCAGGGTCTGCCCCCTTAATCTCAATTCCCCATGTAATATTTGATAGAATAAAGGCAATAAGGAAAAATAATACGATTCCTATTAGAAAACCACTATTTTTAATCGCTCTTCTCCATAAAAATGGTAAACCTTCACCTCGAATAAATGTAATCGAGCAATCCACTTTACGAGCAGCATTTCGAAATTTATGTAAATCCGGAAGAGCGATATAAAAAAGGACAGCTCCATTTTTCCTTTTTCTCACTTTCCACATGATAAGACCTGATTGAGCAAGTCGATTGATCAACCGCTCAATCCCTCTACCGTCTACTTTTACTAACACTCTTCCAGTAATAAACGACAACCACTGATTCTTCAACTATGCCACTCCTATTCGTCTAAATAATGGACTTCTTCTATTTTTCCTTCAAGTAATAGTTCATCTGGTAAAATTGTCTTGATGACAAAAGAATTTCCTTTTATAAGCAGTTGCCCTTGTTTTAACAATAGACGCAATTCCTTATCTGTAAAAACGAGAAGTCCTTTATGATTTTCAATATAAATGTGCAATTGTCCAACAATCGTTACTCTTGGCAAATCCATGACTACGTCTGCAGGAAGTTCCGTTTTGAATGCCATCCATTTTCGTAATTTGTTGGTCCATTTTTTGGCCATAAAAAAGAACCCCCTTTCCTCTCATATGTATGAGTGGAAAGAGGGTTTCATCACACTTTCTTATCAGAAAAGCGCCTGAGCTCTTATCATCGAAGTACATCCTCACTGGATGCTGGGCTGTCGAAGTTGGCGTGGGACGTTGCAGTCTTAGTCGACGGCTGATTACGCTAAACACCGAAAGCCTAATGATTAGTGCCTTTATATATAATAATTTATTCCCTTATAAACGTTTTATCTTTTCATAAGGTTTTAATGATCGAGGAGGTCCGAGTACCTCCGACATAACAATCCCTTTTAGAATATCATTCGCTTGAAATTGAAATTCTGGGACTTGTTCATGTTTATTATGTTGGTCGACCTGTTTAATTGTTTTCGCTCGCATCCGGTGCTTTTCTTCTTCTACCTTCAACTCTTCCAATTTTTTCTTTAGCTCTTCTTGCTTATCATTAACAGTTGGTTGAGTCTTTGTAATAAGAATATCAGCTACCTCTTTTAAATTACGAGCTTTCGTAAGCTCAGGAAATACTTGCTGCATTGGCTTAACAGGTTCTTCCTCTTGTTCAAAGTATGTTTGTATCGGCCTTGCAACTGGCGGGGGCATACGATGCTCCCGCTCCTCTTGTTGATTCGTGCCGCTTTTACGTTTAAAAATAAAACTGATTGCAGCTACTAGTATAAACAATAAAAATGTTTCCAAAGGAGTTACCCCCTTTCAATTCACGATACATATTATTCTGGCTTATTTTTATCTACTGGTTTTGTCATTTTCCCAATGGAGTCGCGCATATCAGTATCGGCTCCAATATTTTTCAATGAGAAGTAGTCCATAACACCTAAGTTTCCTGATTTCAACGCTTCTGCCATCGCTTGAGGAACTTCCGCTTCAGCCTCAACAACCTTCGCTCTCATTTCTTCAACGCGAGCCTTCATCTCTTGCTCATTTGCAACAGCCATCGCTCTTCTTTCTTCTGCTTTCGCTTGAGCAATTTTTTTATCAGCTTCAGCTTGGTCAGTCTGTAGTTGCGCTCCAATATTTTTACCGATATCAACGTCAGCAATATCAATCGATAGAATTTCAAAAGCTGTACCGGAATCTAAACCTTTTGATAGAACTGTACGGGAAATCATATCAGGATTTTCAAGGACCTTCTTATGATTATCACTGGAACCAATAGTGGAAACAACACCTTCACCTACACGGGCGATAACTGTATCTTCCCCAGCACCCCCTACAAGGCGTTCAATGTTAGCTCGTACTGTAATACGGGCTTTCGCTTTTACTTCAATACCGTCCATCGCAACACCCGCGATAAATGGTGTTTCGATAACTTTAGGGTTAACACTCATTTGGACAGCTTCTAACACGTTACGACCAGCAAGATCGATCGCTGCTGCACGTTCGAAAGTCAATTCGATGTTTGCACGTTGAGCCGCAATTAACGCATTGACTACCCTATCAACATTACCCCCTGCAAGATAATGACTTTCAAGCTGGTTTGTAGTTACTTTAATTCCTGCTTTATGCGCTTTAATCAATGGGTTGACAACTCGACCGGGAATAACCCTTCTTAATCTCATCCCAATTAACGTGAAAATTCCAATTTTAACTCCTGCCGCAAGGGCGGAAATCCACAGCCCGATTGGTACAAAAGTAAATAATACTGATAGTACAATGATTCCGATTACGATTGCTACAATTGCAAAAATCATTTCTGGACCTATTACCATACCTAATGCCATTCCGTTACCTCCTAGTTCTCAAAAAAAGTCGCTTATAATTCCCTTACTACGATGCGTGAACCTTCTACTTTCACGACTTTCACTTTTGTATTATTTTCGATAAAACTTCCTTCAGCAACTACATCAAGACGTTCTTCGTCAACTTTTACTGTGCCTGAAGGTCTTAAAGGTGTAACCGTAACCCCTTCACGCCCAATCAGTTCAAGACGATTCACATTTGAAACGTAGCCACTTTCTGTGTTTGTTGAATCAGTTAGGATAAGCTTCTTAAATATATTCATCCGTTTACCAAACACCTTTAACATTATAATAATTGCTAAAATGGATAAAAATAAAGCAATGACGATGGAAATGGCCATGTGTAATAGATTCCCACCTGCCATGATGATACTGCCGATTACAGCTACCGTTCCAAGTAGCCCGGCGATTCCACCCGCTAGAAAAAATTCCGCTGCGATCAAAATAATCCCTAATACAAATAGTATGATGGATTCATATCCAGCCAGTCCTGCAACATAATGTCCGAAGAAGAAAAGCAGCAGTGCACTCAAGCCCATCGCTCCTGGCACCCCAAACCCAGGTGAATATAATTCAAGCACAAGTCCCAAACTAGCTATTGATAGAAGAATGGGAACAACAACAGGGTGCGTAATAAATCTTGCAATTTTTTCAGCAAAGGTCAATTTAACTGTGTGAACATTGGCATCTTCAAAACCTAGTTTAATGAGAAGTGCATCTAAATTTTTTACGGTTCCTTCTGAGTAGTGCACTTGTACAGCTTGTTCAGCAGTAAGTGTCAATAGCTTTCCATTTTCTTTTAAATCAGGTAAGTCGATACTTTTAGTCACCATCGCTTTTGCAATTTCAGGATCACGTCCATGATCTTCCGCCACACCAGCCATTGCAGCTAGCCACATACTCTCCGCTTTTTCTCCCGCAGTATTACCAGACCCGTCAATAGGAGCAGATGCTCCCATAGTAGCAGTTGGTGTCATATAAATCTCATCTGAGTGAAACGCAATATATGCCCCTGCAGAAATAGCCAAAGGATTCACAAATGCTACAGTATCAGTATTCGTATTGGAAATTAAATTTCCTATTTTAAGGGCAGCGTCAACACTTCCTCCAAGAGTATCCATGTCAAAAATAATTAAATCTGCATTATTTTCTTCTGCTGTATTAATTGCTCTGTTCAAATACGCATATAATCCTTGTTCTACTGTTTCATCAATTGGTATTACATAAACGTTCGCTCCTTTGCCATCTGCTTGTGCAGGCAGTACAGATAGTATAACCGCTGCTAACATACAAATAGCAATTAACACTCTTCTCATCCAATCCCCCCTTCCGAAGCGTTTATAACAGTAATACGAATAAAATCAGATAAAGATTCAAAAAGATTATGGATTCTCTTTTTATTATACCTGAAAAATGTAAAAAAGCCGACAAGCATTACAGCTCATCGACTTTTCTTGACTGTTTATTACGATAAATGCCGTTGGACAAGCTTACTTACGAGTGATCCGTCTGCCTTTCCTTTTACTTTTGGCATAAGAATACCCATTACTTTGCCCATATCAGTTTTTGAAGTTGCACCTGATTGGGAGATTGCCTCTTTCACAAGTGATTCTACTTCTTCTTCTGATAATTGAGGTGGCATATATTTTTCCACAAAAGCTAGTTCCTGTTGAACTTTTTCGACTAGATCATCACGATCAGCTTTTTGAAATTCAAGGAGGGAGTCTTTGCGTTGCTTTACTTCGCGAGAAAGGACTGTCAATTCTTCTTCTTCCGATAATTGTTGTTGGCCAAGCTTTATGGCTTCATTTTGCAAGGCTGCTTTCATCAAACGGATGACGGAGAGTTTTTCTTTTTCTTTATTCTTCATCGCTTGTTTCATATCTTCGTTTAAACGCTCAAGAAGACTCATATTTACACCCTCTTTAGAACTTACGCTTTCTGGCAGCTTCTGATTTTTTCTTACGTCTTACGCTTGGCTTTTCATAAAATTCGCGCTTTCTGTATTCTTGTAAAGTCCCTGTTTTAGAAACTGTACGTTTGAAGCGGCGAAGAGCATCTTCAAGCGATTCGTTTTTACGAACTACTGTTTTTGACATCTCTCTTTCCCTCCCTCCGAACATAGCAATAACATGTTCATACATGGAAACCATGTACTTTGCAATTATAATATAAGGTTTTTGACAGGTCAACAATCTAATTTAATGAAAAGCGCAAGTATCGCGACGTTAATGGACAAGTAAGCAATTTTAAACGCTGTAAGTCCGCTTTTAGACTTATGCGTATGTCAAAAATCTTAAACCTGTGGCTCTTGATTCATAAAAAATATATACAATTTTTAACTTTGCATAAGTGAGACTTCGAGCATGTCTAACAATTACAATCATATATTTATTTTAGAGGTGAAGGACATGCTCTATATTCTTTTATTTATCATTCTTGCTGGGTGCTTTTTACTTGGGATGACGATGATGAGAATCGGTCTTTTTAATTTATCCGGAAGTACTATGGAAAACTGGCTTCAAAAAATGACGAGAACTCCCTTTTTAGGGTTTCTTGCAGGCATAGGTATGACTATTGTCCTCCAAAGCAGTTCGGCCGTAACAGTTATTGCCGTGGGCCTCGTGTCTGCTCGAATCCTCTCTTTTCCACAGACCATTGGAATTATTTTAGGAACGAATATTGGTACAACGATTACATTGGAGTTTTTTACATTTGATTTATCAAAAATTATTTTACCACTCCTAGGTATCGGATTGGTTCTCCAATTTTTTAGAAATATAAAAGTAAAAAGCAGCAGCTTTATTTTACTTGGGATCGGTATTATTTTCGCATCAATGAATGGGTTTGAATGGTTATCTGGCCCACTAGCAAACATTGAATACATAGATAAGTTAATATATGTTATGAAGGATCATTCTGTTATTTCTTTTCTGATCGGAACTATACTGACGGCTATTATCCAATCGAGCACAGTCATGACAGGTATAGCGATGAGCTTTCTAACTGTTGGAACATTGCCATTAGAAACCGGAATTGCCATTATGATTGGTGCTAATATAGGGACTTGTGCGACAGCTTTATTTGCATCCATTGGTACTGGACGAGAAGCAAGACTGACGGCCTTTGCCCATATTTGGTTAAATGTTGGGGGTGCGATATTATTTTTCCCCTTCATTTCATTTTTGGCGAATTTCAGTCGTCTTCTTGCGGTTGATCCTCATACTCAGCTAGCTCATGCAAGTGTCATCTATAATGTTGTATGCTCACTTGTTGTTTTACCTTTTGCAAAGGAATTTGCACATTTTATTATGACATTGCATGGAAAGAAAACGTAGACTTAGTAATTTCCGTCTCCAGATAATCCTTCCATAATGGCAACTCCTGAACTTGCCCCAATACGTGTAGCACCTGCATGAATCAGGTTATGAACATCATCGATTGTTCGAACTCCACCTGATGCTTTTACTCCTAGTTCTAGACCTACCGCTTTTCTCATGAGTTCGACGTCTTTTACAGTGGCACCGCCTGTTGAAAAACCTGTTGACGTTTTTACGAAATCTGCACCTGCCTGTTTAGAAATCTTACATGCGTTTTCCTTCTCTTGATCTGTTAAGAGGGATGTTTCAATAATCACTTTTACTAATGCTTTTCCTTTTGCTGCTGCACAAACTGCTGCTATATCTCGCTCAACAAGATCAAAGTTTTCATCTTTTAGAGCACCAATATTCAGAACCATATCTATTTCACCGGCTCCGTTATCAATTGCATTTTTAGTTTCAAATGCTTTTACTTCAGGAGTTGTTGCCCCTAAAGGAAAGCCAATGACCGTACATACTTTTACAGGTGTTTCTTTTAATAAGCTTGAAGCGTACTCAACCCATGTAGGATTCACACAAACAGAGGCAAAATTGTATTTTTTTGCTTCTTCACATAATGTAGTAATATTTTCTTTTGTTGCGTCAGCCTTTAAAAGAGTGTGATCAATATATCGAGCAATATTATTTACCATAATTAACAAGCTCCTTTACTTAGATGTGATATATTTTTTATTTATATTATCATGAATATAGGCTACCCCAAAATAATAAGGGATAGCCTTTTAGGAATGTTGATTTCTTCTGAGGCGCTCGCTTTCCGCCGGAAATTCACTTGCCACTAAGAGCAAGGTAGACAATGCACTGGAGACATCTCGACGCATACGCGCTTTCGGGTCCTCCTGTTAACAGCTTTTCCAGAGGAGTTTCTCGCATTCCTCTTCTATCAACTTATCGGCAAAAACAAAATTTAGATTTAAAAAACCAATAGAAAGTAAAAAGTCATTAAAATTTTCTCTACTTTCCCTCTAAGCCTAATCTTTTTTCTTAAATCGCCCTTGAGTTTTCTTCAGATACATCTTCCATTACTCTTACGAACTGACCTTCGTTATAAGGGTAGCCAGCTTTAGTAATTTTTACTTTTACAAGCTTACCGACCATATCTTCTGAAGCAGGGAATACTACTTTCAAATAATTATCGGTATACCCTTCGTATAGCCCACTTTCAGGATTTTCTTTATACTTTTCTTCTGGAATTACCTCTAACACATCATTTTCAAAATTTGATGCGTATTCTTTTGCTAACTGGTCAGATAATGTAATTAATCTGTGAACTCGATCATTTTTAATATTTTCATCGATTTGATCCAGCATTCTGGCAGCAGGTGTACCAGTACGTTTGGAATAAGGGAATACGTGTAATTCTGAGAATTTATGCTTCTTAATAAATTCATATGTTTCCATAAATTCTTCTTCCGTTTCTCCTGGGAATCCTACAATGACATCTGAGGTGACGGCCAATCCAGGAAGCGCCTTTTTAAGTAATTCCAAACGTTCAGCAAAAAATTCCATCGTGTATTTTCTGCGCATTCTTTTTAAAACTGTATTTGAACCAGACTGAAGCGGAATATGCAAATGCCTTACGACTAATTTTGATTTATCAATTACATCGATCACTTCATCTGTTAATTGACTTGCTTCAATAGAGGAGATTCGAATACGTTTTAAACCTTTTACTTGAGATTCCAAATCACGTAGTAAGGCAGCAAGATTATAATCTTTCATATCTTCTCCATAACCGCCTGTATGGATTCCAGTTAAGACAATTTCCTTATATCCGGCATCAACAAGCTGTTGTGCTTGGCGAATGACTTCTTTTGGATCACGTGAGCGCATTAAGCCACGAGCCCAAGGAATAATACAAAACGTACAAAAATTATTACAGCCCTCTTGAATTTTTAATGAAGCACGTGTCCGATCTGTAAAGAAAGGAACATCAAGCTCTTCATACACACGATTTTTCATGATATTGCCGACGCCATTAATCGGCTGACGCTCTTCTTTGTACTGTTCTATATAATCAAGCATTTTAGCACGGTCCTGAGTTCCAACGACTACGTCAACGCCTGGTATTGCCATGATTTCTGCTGGAGAAGTTTGAGCATAACATCCAGTAACACAAATAACGGCATCAGGGTTTTGTCTGATGGCACGACGTATGACTTGACGGCTTTTTTTATCACCTGTATTTGTAACGGTGCAAGTATTAATAACGTATACATCGGCATTGCTTTCATAATCAACGCGTTCATACCCTTGATTTTTAAATAGTTGCCATATAGCTTCGGTTTCATAATGGTTTACTTTACAGCCCAGTGTATGAAATGCTACAAGAGACATAAAATCACCTCATTAATTCAAATTGATAAGAAATAGCGGTTAATGCGTATAGTGGTGCGGTTTCTGTTCGTAATATTCTAGGTCCAAGTCCGCACGTTTCAAAACCATGAGATGTAAGTTCATCTTTCTCAGGAACTGTAATACCACCTTCAGGACCAAAAATGATCAATATTTTATCATTAGGCTTTGCAGATTGAATGATTTTTACAAAGTTGCTATTCTCGCCTTCCTTTGCCGATTCCTCATATGCAACGATTTTCCAATCAAATGTAGAGCTATAATGGATAAGCTCGTTAAATGTGTACGGACTATGAACGACTGGTAAAAATTGGCGATGTGATTGCTCTGCTGCTTCTTTCGCAATCTTTTTCCATCTTTCAAGCTTTTTAGCCTCTTTCCTACTTTCCCATTTTACTACTGAGCGAGTTGCAATAAAAGGGATAAATTCTGATGCTCCTAATTCAGTCCCTTTTTGGATAATCCATTCTAATTTATCCCCTTTAGGCAGGCCGCTCGCAATTGCTACATAAACAGGAAGCTCTTTGTCCTCTTTTTCTAATTCATGTATATCTGCTTCTAAAAAGGAATCTGATATTTGGCTAATTTTTACTGATGCTGCGTTTCGATCGTTAAAAACAACCCAAAACATATCCTTTTCTTTCATCCTCATTACTCTAGTAATGTGATGAAAATCTTCACCCGATATTCGGACAGATTTTTGGTTGTTAAAAGCTTCCTTTAAAAAATAGCGTTGCATTCTGCCACCTCTTATAAACGCTTTGCAATGAAAGCAACCCAGTCTTCCATCATTAATGTTTCTACAATTTCAAAACCAGCAGCCATAATGGCTTCTTTTACTTCAATTTTTTTAGGTTGAATGATTCCCGATGTTATGAAGTAGCCACCTTGTTTTACAATAGATGCGGCATCGTCTGTAAAACGAATAATAACGTCAGCTAAAATATTGGCTACAATAATATCAGTCTTACTCTCTATCCCTTCAAGCAAGTTTCCTTGACGAACTTCAATTAGTTCCGAAACATGATTTATTTCAATATTTTGTTTTGCAGCTTCAATGGCCACTTCATCTAAGTCTAAAGCTAATACGTGCTTTGCACCCAATAAAGCTGAAGCAATACTAAGAACTCCCGAACCTGTTCCTACATCAATTACGTTTTGGCCTTTTTGAACAGTTTTTTCCAATGCTTGAATACACATGACTGTAGTAGGGTGCGTCCCTGTACCAAAGGCCATTCCTGGATCAAGTTCAATAATAAGTTCGTCACTGTTTACACGTTGATAGTCTTCCCATGTTGGTACAATGGTAAAAGTCTCGGATATTTTCACAGGGTGGTAATATTTTTTCCACGCCGATGCCCAATCCTCCTCTTTAACTTCAGTAGTCGTAACCTGATTCATACCAATATCAATATTGTACTTTACGAGATCAGTGATTTCCTGTTTGATTGAATCGACGGTTTCACTAATAAAACTATTTACAGGTAAATAAGCTTTAATGATGACTCCTACTTCTGGATAATCCTCAGGATTCAAATCGTATATTTCACCAAACCAATCTTCTCTTTCCTTTGTCAATTCTGACGGATCTTCAATCACAACACCGCTTGCTCCTGCTTCATGAAGAATATTGGAAATAGGTTCGATTGCCTCATTAGTAGTATGGATACTGATTTCACTCCACTTCATAAAAAAACCGCTCCAATCTCATTCAAATCATCAACTTTTAAAAGCACGTTTTACTTTATCAAAGAAACTTTCATGGTGTTCATCAGGAGTGTCTCCACTTATATCAGCAAAATCTCGTAGCATCTGCTTTTGTTGTTCAGTAAGTTTCGTAGGTGTTATAACCTTAACATGAATATGCTGGTCACCTGTTCCATATCCTCTAACATTATGCACACCTTTTCCACGAAGTCGGAAACGTGTTCCTGTTTGTGTACCTGCAGGAATCTTTAATTTTACTTTGCCGTATAAAGTAGGTACTTCTATTTCATCTCCAAGAGCCGCTTGTGCAAATGTAATCGGCATTTCACAATAAATATCGTCACCTTCACGCTCGAAAAATTCATGAGTCTTTACATTGAAAACAACATAAAGATCTCCAGGAGGTCCTCCGTTAATACCTGGTTCTCCTTCGCCTGATACGCGCATTTGCTGGCCATCGTCAATCCCTTGAGGAATTTTAACATTAATTTTCCTGCGTTTTCTTACTTTTCCATCTCCGCCGCATGTCCGGCATTTATCTTTAATCAATTTACCGGTTCCATCACAATGATTACATACTCGACGATTGACAATCCGACCGAATGGAGTATTTTGTTCTACATTAAGCTGACCGCTTCCGTGGCAATGCGGACATGTATCCGGTGTAGTTCCCGGTTTTGCTCCACTTCCATTACAAGTGTCACATGTTTCTTCTTTCGGTATTTCAATAATTGTCTCTTTACCAAACGCAGCTTCTTCAAAAGTTAATGTCATCGTATATTGAAGATCAGAACCTTGTCTTGGAGCGTTAGGATCTCTGCGTCCGCCGCCCCCAAAGAACGTATTAAAAATATCTTCAAACCCACCGAAACCGCCGAAATCTGCTCCCCCAAAACCGCCTCCGCCAAACCCTTGAGGTCCTTCATGGCCAAACTGGTCATATTGAGCGCGTTTTTGGTCATCGCTTATTACTTCATACGCTTCTGTTATTTCTTTGAACTTCTCATCAGATCCAGGTTCTTTATTAATATCTGGATGATATTGTTTCGACAAACGTCTATATGCTTTTTTTATCTCATCTTTTGTGGCGCTTTTCGATACCCCGAGCACCTCATAATAATCCCTTTTACTCATAAAAACACACTCCCGAGTCCTTTTCACATAAAGTATATTTTATCACAAATCGTATAGTGATTAAAAGTGAAGATTAATCTGACAAATAAAACGGATTAGAAAAGCCAAAGCCGTTTATATTGGCTTTGGCTTTTTCGAACAAGAATTATTTGTTATCGTCATCTTTAACTTCTTCATATTCAGCATCAACAATATTGTCGTCGCCATTATCTGTGTTCTGGCTTCCTGCTGCTCCTTGTTGTTCCTGTGCTTGTTTTGCCGCTTCTTCATATAGCTTCATGGAAAGATTTTGTACAATTTCTTGTAGAGCGTCTTTCTTTTGACGGATATCGTCTAATTCGTTTTTCTCAACGGCAGCTTTTAACGCATCTTTTGCTTCTTCTGCTTTTTTCACTTCAGCTGCATCTACTTTACCTTCTAGATCTTTCAATGTCTTTTCAGTTGTAAAAATCAGTTGGTCAGCTTCGTTGCGAAGTTCTACTTCTTCTTTACGCTGTTTATCGGCTTCTGCATTATCTTCCGCCTCGCGCACCATACGATCAACTTCTTCTTCTGAAAGTCCAGATGAAGATTTAATAGTAATATTTTGTTCTTTCCCTGTTCCTAAATCTTTTGCACTAACATTCACAATTCCGTTTTTATCGATATCGAATTTTACTTCAATTTGCGGAATTCCACGTGGTGCAGGTGGAATATCTGACAATTGGAAACGTCCAAGCGTTTTATTATCTGCAGCCATCGGACGTTCACCTTGAAGTACGTGAATATCTACTGCAGTTTGACTATCAGCAGCAGTTGAGAACACTTGCGCCTTTGAAGTAGGAATAGTAGTATTTCGATCAATCAATTTCGTAAATACGCCACCCATTGTTTCAATACCAAGGGATAGTGGTGTTACGTCAAGAAGAACAACATCTTTTACATCTCCTGTCAACACTCCACCTTGAATAGCTGCACCCATTGCAACAACTTCGTCTGGGTTAACCCCTCTATGAGGATCTTGACCTGTTTCCTTGCGGATTGCTTCTTGTACAGCAGGAATTCTAGTAGATCCACCTACAAGAATAACTTTATCAATCTCTGAAGCAGATTTACCAGCATCTTTTAATGCTTGGCGAGTAGGTCCCATTGTTCTTTCTACTAAATGAGAAGTTATTTCGTCAAATTTAGCACGTGTTAGCGTAATTTCCATATGAAGTGGACCAGCTTCACCAGCAGTAATAAATGGCAATGAAATTTGAGTTGAAGTTACACCAGAAAGATCCTTTTTCGCTTTTTCTGCTGCATCTTTCAATCGTTGTAATGCCATTTTATCTTTAGAAAGATCAATTCCGTTTTCTTTACGGAATTCCTGTACGAGGTAATCAATGACGACTTGGTCGAAATCATCCCCACCAAGACGATTATCTCCCGCTGTAGCTAACACTTCAAATACTCCGTCACCTAATTCCATAATGGAAACGTCAAATGTTCCCCCACCAAGATCATAAACTAAGATTGTTTGATCTTCGTCCGTTTTATCGAGACCATATGCAAGTGCAGCAGCAGTAGGTTCGTTAATGATCCTTTCTACTTCTAAACCAGCAATTGTTCCAGCATCTTTTGTTGCTTGACGCTCAGCATCGTTAAAATAAGCAGGTACTGTAATAACTGCTTTATCTACTTTTTCTCCAAGATAATCTTCTGCATACGATTTTAAGTACTGAAGAATAGCCGCAGATAGCTCTTGAGGAGTATACTCTTTTCCTTCAATTTCTTGTTTATACTGTGTACCCATATGACGTTTAATGGACATGACAGTATTTGGATTTGTAATAGCTTGACGCTTTGCTACTTCACCAACTTGTCTTTCTCCATTTTTAAATGCGATTACTGATGGTGTTGTTCGATTTCCCTCAGGATTTGGGATTACCTTTGGTTCGCCACCTTCTAGTACCGCAACACATGAGTTTGTGGTTCCTAAGTCAATACCAATGATTTTACTCATATATTTTACCTCCCAAAATATGTAGATACTATTGATTTACTTTAACCATTGATGGTCTGATTACGCGGTCTTTAAGCTTGTAGCCTTTTTGAAATTCTTCAACTACAATATTTGAACCATATTCTGCTTCATTCGTTTGCATAACAGCCTGATGAAAATTCGGATCAAATTCTTGACCAACAGCCTCAATCTGTTCTGCACCTTCTTCTTTCAACGCATCGATAATGTTTCGATAAACCATTTGTACACCTTCAAGTAATGCTTTCGCCTGTTCATCAGTCGGCTCAATTTGCAAAGCTCTTTCAAAATTATCGATCGCCGGCAAGAGGTTCGTAATGATGCTTTGAGATCTATATTTTTCGCTCGCCTCCCTGTCAAGCTGGGTGCGCCTGCGGAAATTATCAAAATCAGCATACAAACGCAAGTAACGATTTTCCGATTCCTCTACCTTTTTCTCGAGTTCAGAAATCTTTAAGGTAGCCTCATCTGCACCTGCATCTTCTCTACTAGAATCTTCTTCTACTTCTTTTGAATCAACTTGTCCATTATCTTCATTTTCATTAACAATTTCATCTGTTTCTTCTTGTAAAGAATCGACGGTTTCATTTACTACATCATTTTCTTTTAGTTGATCTTCTGTTTCTCTTGTTTGATTATTCATAACAACTTCACCTCCTTAAACTTCTTTTCTTATTGATGATACAATTTTGTTAATGCTAAGCTCAAATCTTTTCTTAAAAAATCTAATAAGCTGATGACACGCGAATATTCCATTCTAGTTGGTCCTAATATAGCAATCGTCCCAACATCTTCTTCCCCGATGGCATATGTTGCAGTGATAAAACTGCAATCTTCCATTTTAGAATTCTCATTTTCTTTGCCTATTTTTACATTAATTCCCCGTGGTGTGTGCTTGAACAACTCGTATATTCCATGTTCCTGTTCAATCATGTCCATAATCGAGCGGATTTTTTCAATATTTTTAAATTCTGGCTGATTGAGTATATTCATTTTCCCGCCAAAATAAAGTCTTTCAGTTGCAGGCAGGTCAATTGTGTCTAGGATGGAAGTTAATAATAAATCATATTGTTGGATATTCCTTTGCAGTAAGGCAGCGACTTCTTTAAAAATTGTTTCCCTTAGATCAGCAATAGAAACACCAATTAACTTATCGTTTAATATATTGACTAGCTTTTCAATCTCATCAGGAGCCATATTTTCAGGAAGTGTAAAAACTCGATTTTCCACATGCCCGGTATCCGTAATCATAATGGCAACTGCTGTATCCATATTTAATGGCACTATTTGTAATTTTTTTAATTTATTTTCCTTAACTGCAGGTCCTAGTAATATCGCTGTATAATTTGTTAATTCCGAAAGAATTTTCGCGGATTTTTGTGCGATATTTTCCAATTCAAATATTCGTTCAGCAAAAATAGAATGAAGTTTTTGTATATCATTTGAATGTAAAACTTGAGGAGCAATCAAATGATCGACGTAATAACGATATCCTTTTTCCGAAGGTACCCTTCCAGAGGATGTATGCGTTTTTTCAATAAATCCCCATTCTTCCAAATCGGCCATCTCATTTCTGATCGTTGCAGAACTAAGTGGAATAGTTATTCTCTTGGAAAGACTGCGTGAGCCGACAGGTTGTGCAGATCGAATAAAATCATCAATAATCACTTGCAATATGAGAAGCTGACGATCTGTTAGCAACATTTATCACCTCTGTTAGCACTCTATTCTAATGAGTGCTAAATCTATAATTAAAGTATCAAAATGCTTAATTGATGTCAACGATTTTACACTCAGAACATAGCAAATTCAATTAAAGAAGAAAGGCTTGAAACACTTCGTTCCCTAACAATTTTCCTCTGTTAGTTAAAAATAGAAAATCGTCATTCCTTGTTAATAGCCCTCGCTCAATCATTTCATGAATAGGTTCTTTAAAAACGTCCATTACATTTTCATTATATTTTTGATGAAAGAGGCTTATTTGTACTCCATTAATCTTACGCAACCCAAGAAACATTTCCTCTTCCATTTTTTCTTTCTTAGTAATTTTGTTTTGATCAAATATTGGTCTTTTGCCCTCACTGATCGGTTGCATATATTTTTTTAATGGACCCGCGTTGGAATAACGGATGCCATTTATATAACCATGTGCCCCAGCACCAAAACCAAAATACTCTTCGTTATTCCAATAAACCAAATTATGTTTACTTTCATATCCCGGCTGTGCAAAGTTGCTGATTTCATACTGGTTCAAACCACTTTTCCCCATTTCATCCATCAACATTTTGTACATTTCGGCTTCTATATCTTCGCTAGGTAAAAATAATTTCCCTTTTCTCATCAAGTTATAAAATACGGTTTTAGGTTCGACAATTAATGAGTAACTAGAATAATGGGGAAGTTTTAGTGCGAGCGCTTCTTTTAATGTAGCTTGAAAATCATCCAATGTTTGACCAGGCAATGCATAAATCAAATCAATACTTATATTAGTAAACCCGCATTGAGATGCTTTTTCTAGTGAGGAATACACATCTTCCACTCTGTGAGTCCGACCTATTTTAGCAAGCAGCTCATTATTGAAGGATTGTACGCCAAAGCTAATCCTATTAACTCCGTATTCCGCTAAAATTTTTAGCTTTTCTATAGATAAGTCCCCTGGATTTGCTTCAAAAGTAAACTCACCTTCTGAAAAAGGCAAATACGTCCTTATCCCTCTACAAAGCATTTCCAACTGTTGTTCGTTAAGAGCAGTAGGAGTTCCGCCTCCAACAAAAATAGTATTTAACGATTGAATGGGTGTTTCATGATTTGTAATCTGAAATTCCTTAATGAGTGATTGAACATATTCATCCACAGGCTGACCTTTTAAAAATACTTTATTAAAATCACAGTAATGACAAATATGTTCACAAAATGGAATATGGATGTATGCGGCTTTCATCTCTATCACACCTTATATAAAATCAAAAACGAAAGGGAAGTGTGGTATGAGCACTGTCATACTTAACCTTCCCTTCCATAAAATTATTATTTTGACTTCCCTTGATCGTCTCTTTTTAACACTGCCATAAATGCTTCTTGAGGAACTTCAACGGAACCTACTTGCTTCATCCGTTTCTTTCCTTCCTTTTGCTTTTCTAATAGCTTTCGTTTCCTGGATATATCGCCGCCGTAACATTTAGCCAATACGTTTTTACCCATTGATTTAATGGTAGAGCGTGCGACGATTTTTTGCCCAATAGCTGCTTGAACAGGAACTTCAAATTGTTGTCTTGGAATTAATTCCTTTAACTTTTCTACAATGACTTTTCCTCTGTCATAAGCAAAATCGCGATGGACAATAAAGCTAAGGGCATCTACTTGTTCTCCATTCAATAAAATGTCCATTTTCACTAGTTTTGATGGCTTATAACCAATCATTTCATAATCAAATGAAGCATAGCCCTTCGTATTTGATTTTAATTGATCAAAGAAATCATAAACAATTTCCGAAAGCGGAATTTCATAAATGACGCTTACCCTAATGTCATCCAAGTATTGCATGTCGACAAAGTTGCCACGCTTCTGTTGAGATAATTCCATGACAGCACCGACATAATCGTTTGGAACCATCATGGACGCTTTCACATATGGTTCTTCAACATGATCAATTTTCTGTGGATCCGGCATATTAGATGGGTTATCAACATTTAATACCGATCCATCCGTCATGTACACCTTATAAATAACGCTTGGTGCGGTTGTGATCAAATCAATATTGAATTCTCTTTCAATTCGTTCTTGAATGATCTCCATATGAAGCAGCCCTAAAAATCCACAGCGGAATCCAAATCCGAGAGCTTGTGAAGATTCTGGTTCGTATTGAAGCGAGGAATCATTCAACTCCAATTTTTCAAGGGCCTCTCTTAGATCATTGAATTTAGCTGAATCAATTGGATAAAGGCCACAAAATACCATAGGATTCAACTTACGATACCCTGAAAGTGGCTCAGAAGCAGGGTTCTTCACACTTGTAATGGTATCCCCCACACGGGTGTCCCCAACATTTTTAATCGAAGCTGTTAAAAAGCCTACATCTCCAACTGTTAGTTCCTCTACTAATATCGGCTTTGGTGCATGTACACCGACTTCCAACACTTCAAACTCTTTGCCTGTTGCCATCATTCTTATTTTATCGCCTGCTTTTACAGTACCTTCCATTATACGAATATACGTAATGACACCGCGATAAGGATCATACAAAGAATCAAAAATAAGTGCTTTTAATGGCCCTTCCGGGTCTCCAGCAGGTGCAGGGACTTTTTCCACGATTTGTTCGAGAATGTCTTCTATCCCAATTCCTGCTTTTGCGGAAGCCAAGACGGCTTCAGAAGCATCAAGCCCAATCACATCTTCAATTTCTTTTCTTACTCTTTCCGGATCAGCCGCAGGTAAATCAATTTTATTGATAACAGGTAAAATTTCAAGGTTGTTATCTAAAGCTAAATAAACATTTGCGAGTGTTTGCGCTTCGATGCCTTGAGCAGCATCAACGACCAATATTGCACCTTCACAAGCGGCAAGACTTCTGGAAACTTCATAAGTGAAATCGACGTGACCAGGTGTATCTATAAGATGCAATGTATAATCTTCACCATTTTTAGCTTGATATTTTATTTGAACGGCATTTAATTTTATCGTAATGCCTCTCTCTCTCTCTAAATCCATTGAATCTAGCAATTGATTTTTCATTTCTCGAGAAGTGAGAGCTTTCGTTTGTTCAAGAATACGGTCAGCTAAAGTAGATTTTCCATGATCGATATGGGCAATAATTGAAAAGTTACGGATTTTCTCTTGTCTTTTTTTTCTTTCCTCTATATTCATCGTGTTCACTCCTGTTAATCGACACAAGTATGCTAGCGTAAATTATAACAGCAGAGCATTCAATGAGCAAATAAGAAATTAAATAGGCTACTTATCATGATAAGTAGCCCGCTTTTTTATAATTACAAACCAAGTATGCTGATTTTCGCTTCATGCACTCGGGGATTGAAAAGCGAAGGCGCTTCGTTAGTGGCGCAAGCAAATGTTCTCCAATCCGGTAGGTTGTTCTCTAACTTACAGGGATGGAGGTTATTTGACCTCTCGAGCACTAGCGCCTTCAGCTAGTCAAGGCTCGGGAGCCTCCTCAGCGCTTATCGCGACTGTGGGGCCTCCTGTTACTCGTTTTTTGTGCCTTCCGCTCCAATCAGCGCGAAAAAAACAAGTATGCGCTTCACAAGGCTTTATAATAAACTTGAAATAAACTCAAAGATTTTTTGAGCTATAGTTGTAACGATATTCGCCAAAAATTTTCCTGCTTCCGAAAAAAAATTATATGCTTTTACTTCTTCTAATTTCTCTTTTTTCTCATCAAGATTGAAAGTTGGCAGATCTCTGCCCATAAAAGTAGTTTCTACTTTACCATCATCATTTTGTTGAATAGTCACTGGAGTTTGGAATGATTCGTCTGAGTAACCTTTCATATTAAGCATTCCCTCATTGGCTTTGTTCATGCCGATCATTACGCCGATAAAAAGAACACCAAATAATAAAACGCATTTAACGAAAAAGTTTCTCATCATTCCACCTCCTCTATCAAATCCTCTACTAGATTTTATGCACAGTAAAAAAATGATAGAACTATTTTATCTTGTTTTAAATCCTGCATCCGTTTGATCTACAGCAGTATGAAGTGCTGCATTCAACCCTGACGCTATAAGATTGGCCATATCCTCTATGAATACATCTACTTCTTTAGGTGTAACCATTAAATTATGTCCTAGAGGAGCTAATACCTCGTGAATCAGCTTTCTTTTTTCATCATCTTCAAGCGTACCTACCATGCCCAAAAACGTTTGCCTTTGTCTTTCTTCGGGCATATCTTCTTCACTTAACTTTCTTTTTTCTCCAAATGTCAAACCCGCTGGAGCAAGAGATCTTGATGGTCTAGAAGACTCCTTTATCTCTTTTCCAAAATGCTTAAGTAAAAAATCAATGGTGTCACTTGTAATTGTAACTGCGTCAACTACTGTCGGTACTCCAATAGAAATAACAGGAACTCCTAAAGTTTCTTTACTTAATTCTTTCCTTTTATTCCCTACTCCTGAGCCAGGATGAATACCAGTATCCGATATTTGGATTGTTGAATTAACCCTTTCGATTGAACGTGATGCGAGAGCGTCAATGGCAATAATAAAATCCGGTTTCGATTTTTCAGAAACCCCAAAAATAATGTCACTTGTCTCAATTCCTGTCAGTCCCATTACACCTGGAGCTATGGCACTTACGGGGCGATACCCCTTTTCAACTTGATGAGATTCAAGCTGAAATAAATGTCTAGTAATGATTAGATGTTCACAAACTTGTGGCCCTAGTGCATCTGGAGTGACATTCCAATTTCCTAATCCAACTACTAAACAACTAGCGGTTTTTGGAATATTTAACATTTCTAAAAATCCACTGAATTCTTTTGCAAACGTTTCTCCCACCTGTTGCTGTAAAACAGAATCTTGAGATCTGATTCCTTGGACTTCAATGGTTAAATAATGGCCAGCTTTTTTCCCTAACTTTTCTTCTCCTTCAGGGGTAATGGTGGCCAAAGAAATTTTAATATCTCCTTCCATCCTCTCTTTTATGACGACTCCGTTTATCTCTTTCTGCTCAGCCTTGTCTTTCTTTTTACCTGTTAATTGGGCTAAAGCCATTTCAAAAGCTTCTTTTGCCAAGTCGGTTCTTACTGAATAACGGCTTAAATCAAGTTCATCATTTATCATTATTTTGACCTCCAAAAAAGGAAACTACTTATTGACCATCATTTCCTTTCATACCATTTTTCATTCAGAAGTATTGCATTCCTATTATTCGTCTGATAAAATATCTCTTGTTCTGATTGTTAATGAATAATGGTATATTAGTGAAAGTCGAGTGATATACAACCTCGATCATTGTCAGGAGGTGAATGGAATGCCAAACATTAAATCTGCTATTAAAAGAGTACAAATCAACGAAGCAAAAAACGCTCAAAACACTGCTGCAAAATCTGCAATGCGTACTGCTGTAAAGAAATTTGAGGCAGCTGTTGAAGTAAACGAAGAAAGTGCTACAGATCTTTTTAAAAATGCCGTTAAGCATCTTGATAAAGCTGCCACAAAAGGCTTGATCCATAAAAATACAGCTAATCGCCAAAAAGCACGTCTAGCAAAAAAATTAAGCAAAATGGCTTAATGTAAAAAACGCTCCAATCATGAGATTGGAGCGTTTTTATAATTATTGGTATTGGACCATTGGATGTTAATCTCCGCTACAGGTGCTTCTCTTTCCTTTGGACTGAAAAGCAGAAGGCACTTGAAAAAGAGCGACAAGCAAATGTTCTCCAACCTAGGAAGTTGTTCTTTAGTTGCTGTTTATTAACCTCGATTCCCTAGCGCCTGTAAGGTCCCTACCCCGTAATCCCTCAAGAGTCACCGCATCTTCCGATCCAATCAACATATGTTTAAACAAAACCGATAATAAAGAATACGCAATACTAGAGCGCGGTATTTCTAAACAAAAAGGTCTATCGATCTAATGTACCGACAGACAGACTTTTTAATGCTTATGATATTTTTAAATTGCCTAATTTAAGTAAGAATAATTCAAGAGATACTTCTCTACCTGTTCCACCTGTTTTAAGCTGTTCATCAGTTTGTGCAAGAAGGTGAATAATCTCTCCAAGTTCTTTATCAGTAAACGAACGAGCTTGTCCAGAAGCAAGTTTCACACGAAAAGGATGGGTTTTAAGAGTGCTTGCAATTTGTGGTTGGCCATATCCCCTCTTCAGTAGTTCTTTCACTTGATAGATTAGTCGAAATTGGCTTGCCAGTAGCGCTAAAATTTTAATTGGTTCTTCATTCTGCTTCCTCAAGTCGTAATAAATTCTAAATACTTCCTCCATTTTTCTATGTACAACTTTATCTACTAAATCAAATATATTTTGCTCCAATGATCTTGATGTGAGCCTTACTACTATTTCAGAAGTAATTATGTTTGATTCCTCTATGTATAATGAAAGTTTCTCTAGTTCTGAATGAAGTTTCATTAAATCGGGGCCAACTAGTGACAACAGTAAATCAATCGCAGTTTCTTCTATTTGCCGATTTTTTGCTTCAATCTGCCCTTTTATCCAATTCCGCAACTCTGCTTCCGTTAATTTTTTCGCTTCAATGATTTCTGCATTTTTTTTAAGTAATTTCGTAATTTTCTTTCTTTCGTCCAATTTTTCATAATTTCCTGCAAAAACCAATATAGAATAAGGAGAAGGTGATTCAATATAAGATTCCAGTTTTTTAATATTATGTTCAACTTTTTCCTTTGATTTTTCAGAAGTTAAAAATAACGGATTGTTAATAAATACTAATTTTCTTTCTCCAAAAAAAGGAAAGGTTTCTGCATCTTCTAGCGCTACTTCAATTGCAGTTTCCTCCATATCGTAAACGGATAAATTAAAATCCATCTCTTCTTCCGTTAACACATTTGTCACTAATTTTTGCTTCGTCTCGTTGATAATAAAGGCTTCCGTTCCATATAATAAATACAGTGGTGAAAACTGTTTTCTATCTATTTTTTCCCAAAGTTTCATGTCTTTGCCCTGCCTTGTTCTAATGTATACTTATATCGTATGAAAGCTAGGCACATTTTACAAGAGGCAAAGGGGACAATCCACAAAATGTAAGTCCATAACTTACCTTTGTGAAAATTGCCCCCCGATCTATGATAAACGCTTCAAAATAAGGCCTAGGATACTTAAATTGAAGCGGATAAACTTAAATTGGCCCCGGAGTTCCGTAAGCAAAAGTTTCGATAGAAGAAACTTGTATTTGTATTGTTGCCTTCCGTTTTAAAAGTATGGGTGTCAACTCTTGTCAGCAGTGGTAATGGAAATGTGGATTTTTTTTTGAAATTAGTCTATACTATAGTGGAATTAGGAGGGGTAGTCGTGAATAAATTTGAACAAAATGTCCAATCGAAACGAAATGATGCAGTAGATTCTGGTGTAGGTTTTGGGGTCTCATTTGTATTTTTTACAGCTATTTTCGTAATTGGAACAGTCATAGAACTTATTGGAAAATAAGATAAGGCTCGCACCTCACAAAAGGAAGTTTGTATAACAAACTTCTTTTTTTATTGAGTTAAGCGTTTATGTTACACTCCTTTTCAGAAGCTTCCTCAGCACATGATTTAATGTTTTCATTTGACCCGAACCATTTACTCCAAGATAAAGTCCTTCTATATTGTTATTTTATTGCATAATGGTGTGAAAGGTTCCTCCTCTTTTTGTAAATACATAATGAATACCACCGTGTTCGTCAGTTCTATATACGTGAACTTTATTTTCCTTCAAAACATCAAGTACTTCCTGATGAGGGTGACCATAACGATTATTATACCCCGCCGAAATAACTGCATAATCAGGATTAATAAATTTAATAAATTCTATTGTAGAAGATGTTTTACTGCCGTGATGACCTACTTTTATTACATCTGCATTCAACTTTTGGTACGCTTCTATGATTTCTTTTTCCCCTTCTTTTTCTACATCCCCCATAAAAAGCCAAACCAATTTTCCAAATGAAGCAAATAATACGAGTGAACTATTATTTCCTTCATAATGATCATCAAGAGGAAAAATAATATGAAATGTCCCAGATTTATTTTCCCATCCTGTTCCGGCTTTTACTTCGTAAATTGGTACTCTATACTTTTTAGCAAGGTTAAGTATAATTTCCATTAATGAAATGTCCCATGAATTTGGTGAAATATATATTTCTTTTATCGCTATTTCGCCAAATAAGTCCTTCGCAGCACCAATGTGATCTGCATCGCTATGAGTCAAAATCAATTTATCAATTGTATGAATTCCTTTACTTTTTAATACAGGCAATAACATTTGCTTCCCAACTTGAAAAGGTTTCTTTCGTTCTCGCCAATCCGGAATAGGGAATTCAAGCTGTCCTCCTGTATCAATTAAGTATGTTCCACGGTTATATGGCAATTTAATTAATGTACTATCCCCCTGTCCAATATCGATAAAGAAGACTTCTCCTTTTGGTGAAAATTGGATAACTGCCATATGAATTAACAAAATAGTCATTAATGGTAAAATCGCTACAATTCTCGGCCTTTTATGTTCCGTTAAAAAAACGTACAAATATGCACCAACTACCATAAAAATTAAACTTATTGTGTTAGGTTTTCCTGTTATGATCGTCGAAAATTTAAACGAACTAATTATTAGTGCAAATTGTTCCGAATACGAAACGATAACGGCTATTAATTCGGCAAAAAGAGAAAATAGTCCATCACTGAAAAACTTGATGATAAAAAGACTAAGCATTGATGGCAATATAATAGTTGTATAAAAAGGTACAAAAATAACATTGGCCAAAATACCGATTACAGAAAACTCAAAGAAATGGAAAATAAGAATAGGAAAAGATGCAAGTGTAGAGACAATGGAGATATCCACCATCTTCCTAATATAAGTATGATTATTAAGAAAAATGGCTTTTGATGAGATGATCAAACAAAAGGTGACACAAAAAGAAAGTTGAAATCCAGCGTGATAAATCAAAAAAGGATCAAAAAGCAAGAATAAGATAAAGGTAATGGATAAAGCGTCAAGCGTTGTAATAGGAAGTCGCCATTTTTTTGATGATAATAAAAGCAGTGTCATCAAGACAGCTCTTATGACAGGGGGATTTAATCCACTTATAATCGTATATATTGGCAAGATAATCATTAAAATCCAATAAATGGTTTCTTTTGTAATTCCTAAGCGTAGGAAGATGATATAAATTAACCCAACAAAAAAAGCGATGTGTAAACCAGAGATGGCTAATAAATGGACTACTCCTATTTGCTGGTAGGAACGATATGTATCCTCTGAAAATGACGTGCGATCTCCGAATATTAGTGCATTTGCATACGGGATTAATATATCCGGAAAACTCTTGTCCACGAACCGAACCCCTTTTTCCCGAATGTTTTGCAAGTGATGCTTAATGGATTGTTTAGAGTAATAGCATTCATTCCCATCAATACGATCTGTATCAAGTAACCAATGGATATTTTGTCTATACAAAAATTGTTCATAGTTAAAAGTATATTCGTTGCGGTTTGGCTCTGGTTGAATTAAATCACCCGAGATAAAGCATGTTGCACCTGAACGAATATTTGATTCCAATAAAGATTTTTCTAATTCACTTTGGATTTTATAGGATAGTAGGAGCTTTTCTTGATCGGATACGACTACGGCTTTTAAACGGTCTCCGTCAATTTGAGGAAATTCATTGAAGGTAACATGCATATTGGTCTTTCCATGTTCAAATATTGAAATGTTATGTTGTTTCGTTAAGAAAGCAAGGCACATAAAAAAAATAAAAAACGTACAGAAAAATAAAAACAAATTTTTTCGCCTCTCGAAAATGATTCGTATCATTCCCATTGAAATAAGTATAAGCGTTAATATGTGAAATTCGAAAATGATCATCACACCGGAGATTGCAGCTATTGCTGCAAAAAACCAACTTCCTGTAGCCATTGCAACTCCTTTCTGAATAGTTTGGAGGGCTGTATCACAGCCGCTCCAAATCATACGCTACTAATTAATTGCAAATGTTTGAAATATTTCTTTGTTAAATGGAACTTGTTCCACTACGACACCTGATTGTTCAAATAACTCTATTGCATGTGGATGATTTTTATAATCTTCAGCATAGTAAACAGTTGTTATTCCTGCTTGGATGATCGCCTTACAACATTGTAAACACGGAAAATGAGTAACATATATTTCAGCATTTTCTGTAGGCACCCCAAACTTCGCACATTGTAAAATTGCGTTCATTTCTGCATGAATCGTTCTTACACAATGATTATCAATAACATAGCAGCCTTCATCAATACAATGAACTCCACCAGCAATAGACCCGTTATACCCTCCGGCAATAATTCGCTTGTCCCTTACTATCGTTGCCCCGACTGTAAGCCTTGTACAAGTACTACGATATGATAATAGATGGCTTTGCGCCATAAAATATTGATTCCAAGATATTCTCTCCATAAAAGTCTCCCTTTTCCGTTTTCTTAAGTTTATCGACTTTTGTAGAAAATAGTCAATTACTTAACAGTTATTAAATCCTGCAATCTTTCAAATGTCTTTGGGCCAATTCCTGATATTTTTTGGAGATCATCGATTTGTTTAAATGGCCCATTCTGTTCCCTAAATTCTATAATGGCGGCTGCTTTTGCAGGACCAATTCCTGGTAATGTTTCTAATTCACTCGAATCTGCCTTATTTATATTTACATTATCATTTTGGTTTGATGGGGATGAATTGTTTAAGAAAGGATTTTCGATTTCCTCACCAACTTTAGGAATGTATATAACCATTTCATCATGCACTTTCTGAGCAAAATTTATTTGTCCCTCATCAGCCTTATCGAGTAATCCCCCTGCTTTCTCGATAATATCAAAAACACGATCAGTTTCACTTGCTTCATAAAGCCCAGGAATTTTCACAGCACCTTTTACATCTACAAAAATCTTTACTGCTAACAATTCATTTGTTTCATTTTCATCCATTCTGGGTATTTCGTTTTCCGCTAAAGGCAGATTTGCATTAACGACCACTGGATTCTCTTTAGGCTGACTCATAAACAGAAAAAGAGCGAGTCCAATTACAATGGCTCCAACCAATAAAGATTTATATTTTTCAAGCCATATCAATTTCAATACCACCTCACTAGAAATGAATATTTTATTTTTGCAGGCATACATATGTTAGGAGAGATAGGCGAAGGAGGGACAGGAATGAAGGTCGGGGTAATTGGGACAGGTAATATGGGTACAATACTTTCTGAGGCATTGATTGATAGTCGTGCAATAACTCCTTCAGAAGTAATAGTTGTTAACAGGACGAAAGCAAAAGCAGAAATGCTTAAACATAAATATAGTGAAATTATAGTTGCTAATCATGCTCGCGAAGTAATACAAAATTCTAACCTTATTTTTCTTTGTGTAAAACCGAATGAATATTTCTCACTTATTAAGGAGAATGAGCAATATTTTCGCAAAGACCAATGTCTCGTAACCATTACGAGCCCAATACAAACGTCTTGGCTTGAAAAATTATTACCTTGCTCTTGTGTAAGAATAATACCAAGCATAACAAATAGAGCACTTGCCGGTGTGACACTCTTTACATTTGGAGAATTAAGCGACCAAAAATGGCAAAAACAGCTGATAGACTTGTTTACACATATTTCGGTTCCAATCCAAATAAAGGAGGAAATCACCCGCATTTCATCAGATATTGTTAGCTGTGGTCCAGCTTTTTTTAGTTATATTACTAGAAGATTTATCGAAGCGGCAGTTTCGGAAACATTGATTGATAGGGATACTGCTACTAAACTTGCTGAGGAAATGTTAATAGGTCTTGGCGAATTATTAAATAAAGGATATTATTCTCTTCCTACATTAGAGGAAAAAGTTTGTGTTAAGGGTGGTATTACTGGTGAAGGAATAAAGGTATTGGAAAAGGAACTGGATGGGGTTTTTGAAGAAGTGCTTCGAGCAACTCATGCAAAATTTAACGAAGAAGTGGAAATTTTGAAAAAAGACTTTCCATTATAAACTATTATACGTGTTTTAGTTTATTGTTCAAGATGTTTTATTAGAAAAGGACGGCTTTTCGCCGTCCTGACTATCATCAAGATTCTAAGACATATGTCTTATTTTTTTTGACAAGTAAAAAATATTCTTTCTGATGTTTCAGTAGGTGGATGATCTGTAAAATCTGCGGTGATGGACTTTATAGCAAACCCTGCTTCCGTAAGCCACTTAATATATTGATCCGTTGTATATGTTCGCTGTTTATGAATTTCGTCAAACCGATCATATTTCCCTGATTTTTCATCCAATACAAAAAAGGTTAATTCATGTTCTATTGATAGAGGATGCTCACCTGGAAAGCTTGTCCAAATATAAGACACTTCATCCTCAGCAAGAGAATATGATTCATTTATAAACTGATTGATTTTATATGGTGAGTGAACATCGAATAAAAATATACTGTTATCATTTAAATGAGCATACACATTACTGAATGTCTTTTGAACATCTTCCTGTGTATGTAGATAATTTAAAGAATCACAAAATATAGAAATAATATCAAATGTCCCAAGTCCCTCTAATTGGGTCATATCTTGCTCATATAAATGAATATTAAGTCCTTTCCTCTCCGCTTTTTCCCTTGCAACCATTAACATATCGTCCGAAATATCAACTCCGGTTACGTCAAATTCTGCTTCAGCCAATAAAACAGATAATTCACCTGTCCCACATGCCAAATCGAGTATACGATTTCCTTCTACAGAATACCTTTTCTTTTCGTTATTTAAATACTCAAGCCAGTTTGAGTAAGGCACTTCCATCATTAAAAAATCATACACATATGCTAACCGTTCATACGTCACGATTCCAATTCTCCTAAAACATCTTCAATTGGAGCATCTCCCCAAAGTCTCTCCAAATTATAATAGCTGCGTTCATCTCGATGGAAGACGTGTGCTATGATATTCCCCATATCAACCAACACCCATTTCGCTTCATCAATACCTTCCATCTTATTTACAACATATCCTACTTTGCTCGCTTCATCTTTTATTTCCCTTGCAATGGCTTGTACTTGTTTTTCTGAGTTTCCATGGCAAATGAGAAAATAATCCGCAATTAAGGATATCCCTTGCATATTTAATACAACTATCTCTTCCGCCCTTTTATCATCAGCCGCTTTTACTACCGTTTTTAATAACTCTTTTGTATCCAAACTGGAATTCCTCCTTATTTTTGGGATCTGTGTTAAATCCGTTGATTTCTGCTTCAGGTGTTCGCTTTCCGCGGGCTGCTCGGGAGACTCCTCGGCGCTTGGCGCGCCTGTGGGGTCTCCCATTACCCGTTGTTCCCGCAGGAGTCTCACACCTTCCGCTTCAATCAAATTAATATCAAAGTCAATAATGAGTTTTAACTATCCGTATTGAAAACGAAACTATTATAAGCCTCAAATGTATCTGGATAAATCGCTGCCTTTTTCTCAACCAGAAACGAAATCGTATTACTGATGGCTTTAAAAACGGCTTGATCCAAATCTTTTTCGGCTAATTCTCTCGTTTCGTTAACACCAGGAAAACTTCGTCCTGGTTCAATATAATCAGCAAGGTAGATGACTTTTTCTAGCAGACTCATATTGGATCTACCCGTTGTATGGAAACGAATCGAATTTAATATTTCTTCATCTTCTATAGAAAATTCTTTTTTTAGTATATAAGCAGCTGCAGGTCCATGCCAAAGTTCTGGATGGTACAGGAGCAAGCTATCGTCTTCTTGCCCTTCTTTAAGGATATTTTTCAATTCACTAATGGGTAAAAGCTTCGCATAATCGTGAAAAATTGCAGCAATCTCAGCCTGTTCTCTATTAGCACCGTATTTTTCTGCAAGCTTTATAGCTGTATCAACTACTCCCAATGTATGTTGGAATCTAGGTCCTTTTATTTTTTTTCCAACGATTTCTATTGCTTTTTCACGATCCATACAGTTGATTCTCCTCAATATAGTTAATGACCCCATAAGGCAATAAATAATTGATCGATTCACCATTTTTACTTCTTTTTCTAATCATGGATGATGATATTTCAATAAACGGGACTTCAATTTGGATAATGGGATAAGGACTTTCAAGCTGGTAATTTGGCCGATTAACTCCAACAAACTTGATCATCTTAAATAATTCATCCACTTGATACCAATGAGGCAAATACTCCACCATATCTGATCCAATGATGAAATAATAATCATTTTCGGGATTCCGTTCCATTAGCATTTTCATCGTATCGTAAGTATAAGATCTACCTTTTCTCTCCAATTCTATTTTTTCAATCGAAAAAAAAGGATTTCCTTGAATGGCTAGTTCCAACATTCTGATTCGATCTCTATTCGTAGTATGACTTTCTCTTTCTTTATGTGGAGGCTCCTGATTGGGCATGAATTGAATCTCATCTAGCTGTAAATGATGATATACTTCGTTGGCGATAATTAAATGACCTAGATGAGGTGGATCAAATGTTCCACCTAAAATGCCAATTTTTTTTCTCATCTTGTTCACCATTTAAACTGGCAATTTTATTTCTTTATGCTCTTTGGACTCTTTATAAAGAATGATCATGTTACCGATAATTTGAACAAGTTCTGCTTTTGTTCCTTCTACAATTTCGGATGCCACTGTTTCTTTATCTTCATCACAATTTTGAAGAATACTTATTTTTAGTAATTCTCTTTTTTCTAAAGCTTCATCAATTTGCTTGATCATATTTTCATTCACTCCGCCTTTCCCAACTTGAAAAATCGGATTAATATGATGGGCCAATGATCTTAAGTATCGTTTTTGCTTTCCAGTCAACATGTTTTTCCTCCTAAGTGTTTTATTACAATGTCTGTCATTCGGCTAACATCCGGGGTTAGACCTGTCCATTTTTCAAATGCAAGTGCACCTTGGTAAACAAACATACCGAGTCCATTTTGCGTTTTTGCTCCTTTTTCATTTGCTTCTTTCAACAAAGCAGTTTCAAATGGATTATAGATGATATCAGAAACAAAAGCATCCTTATGTAAATTTTCAAAGGACAATGGACTTTCTGAAACATTAGGGTACATCCCAATAGAAGTTGTTTGTATAATTAGCTGATATTCTCCTATTTTTGCCTCCGCCTCTTTAAGAGTGATTGCATTAGAATTCCCTTCAAATGGGCAATCAACTATTAATTGGTTTGCTTTATCCACGGAGCGATTTGCTATATCAATATTTTTCATTCCTCTAGATAATAATGTGTAAAATATTGCCTTAGATGCGCCGCCTGCTCCAATGATCAAAGCTTTGTCATTCGTGAAATCCTCTTTCCAATCTGCCTGTAATGCTTTTATATATCCCATTCCGTCTGTGTTATATCCATGGAACTCATCATTGATTCTCACGACAGTATTCACTGCCCCAATTGCCTTAGCGAGTGGGTCAATATAATCTAAAAACGGCATAATCATCGTTTTATGGGGGCTTGTTACATTAAATCCCTCAACCCCTATTGCTTTCATACCCTTTACTGCATCCTGTAAGTCTTTATCCAAAATATGAAAAGGGTGATAGTGTGCATCAATTCCCAATTCGTTAAATTCCTGGCTTTGCATGATTGGCGACATGGATTGAACAATTGGATCGCCAATAACTCCATACAATTTAATCAATCATATTCCCCCAATGATAGTGCTTTTTATATTGACTCCGATAAGCTGGTAAGTTTCCGCTATAGGCGCTCGTTTCCCTCAGCTGAAAAACGGGTGCCTCTTTGGCACTACGCACCTAGGAGGTCTCCTATAACCAGTTTTTTCAGCAGGAGTCTCGCGCTTTATACTCCAAGCATAGTAGAAAAATCAATACCTTTATATTAATGATCTTCTTACCGTCACATTTACACCCTTTGGAACATAGGCGGCCACTTTTGCCCCAGGTTCATTAACTGTCACCCATCCTAAACCTGAAAACACTACATCTGTTTTCCCGTCTTTAATCATGAATTCATGTCTCACAAGTTCCGGAAACTGATCTAGTTCATTTTTCCGTGGCGGCTGTAGCATTTCTCCTACATGATTTTGATATAATGAATCGGCATTTTCCAATTTTGTTCGATGAATCATTAACTCATTTGACAAATAACAAGTAAAGGAACGACGTCCACCTTTTAAATAATCGAACCTAGCTAATCCTCCAAAAAATAACGTTTGTTCTTCATTCAATTGAAATACTTTAGGCTTAATTTCTTTCTTAGGTGTAATGATTTTCAAATCATTTTTATGAACAAAGTGTGCCATTTGATGATGATTAATGATTCCTGGTGTATCAATAAGCGCCTTACCATCATCAAGAGGTATTTCAATCATATCCAAAGTTGTTCCAGGGAAATGAGAGGTTGTAATTACGTCTTGTCCACCCGCTACTTCTTTAATGATTCGATTAATAAAGGTTGATTTTCCAACATTGGTACAACCTACAATATAAACATCTTTTCCTTTTCGGTAATATTCTATTTGCTCAAGAGCTTCCCTAATATGGATTCCCTTCGACGCACTGACAAGAAGTACATCAAGAGGCTTTAAACCAAGTTCCTTTGATGCACTTTTCATCCATTGGATCAATTTATTTCTTTTTGCAGATTTCGGAAGCAGATCGACTTTATTTCCGATTAATAATATCGGATTTTTACCTACAAAGCGGTGCAATCCTGGTAGCCAGCTGCCATTAAAATCAAAAATGTCGATGACCTTTACAATTAAACTATCCGTAAGACTAAGCTTGTTTAATATATTTAAAAAATCTTCATCCGTTAGTGATACATCTTGCACTTCATTATAATGCTTTAATCGAAAGCATCTTTGACAAATAATCTCTTCTTTTTCTAGAGATGAAGGAGGGGCATAGCCAATTTCTTCTGGATGCTCGGTCTGTATTAAGGCACCGCAGCCAATACAGCTTATTTCATTTTTACTCACTGTTCATCCTCCCAATCAATTAATCCTTTTCGTTTAAAATTGGCCATAATTCTTCGTTCAATTTTTCGATTAAAACGAGTGAAAAAACCGTCCGAGTTTGCTACCGGAATAACCAGGATCGTATAAATACCAGAACGATTTCCTCCAAATACATCAGTTAATAATTGATCTCCAATTATGACCGTTTCGTCTTTCGTTGTTCCCATCATTTGTATTGCCTTTCTAAAAGCGAAACCGAGTGGTTTTCTTGCCTTATAAATAAATGGGATACGTAAAGGATCTGAAAATATACGTACTCTTTGTTCATTATTATTGGACACAATTGTAACTTTAATGTTATGTTGTTCCAATTCTTCCAGCCAATCAATTAGCATTGGTGTGGCATTTGGACGATCCCATTCTACTAGAGTATTATCTAGATCGGTAATAATCCCTTTTATTCCTTTTGCTTTTAACTCTTCAGCCTTTATATGATAAATGCTTTTAACATATTCACTAGGCAAAAACTTTTTCAACAATCTTCTACACCTCATTACTTGTTCTGTTAACTAAATTTATCTTATCTAATTTTTAACGTAATCGCATCTTTTTTCATATTTGAAGGATATATTCTCGTTTATTATTGACTATATTCAAAAGAGTTTTCGACAATAATCTACTTTACCAAAAACTGTGGATAAGTTTATACACAAAATAAGAGCCAATATGACAACCATTAATATAATTACCAACAATTTACCCACAAGTTATCCACTTTCCTTTGTGGATAATGGAACGCTTGTTCCACAAAGTTTATTCTGGTAAAGTGAGGGTAATAAAAGGGATAACTTAATAATCTATTCATTAACTATCCTTTTTAGAACTAATCATTGATTGTTGGAGGTGAAGCTGATGAAAAAGTTATCTGATGAACTTTTACTCGAATCATATTATAAGGCTAAGAATCTTAACCTAGGTTCTGATTTTATTCAGCTTATAGAATCTGAACTTTTCCGGCGATCGCTAGTAAAAAAGACTTCTTAAAAAAATAAAAACTTGTCATTAAAATAGCGCCTGATAGCTGGGCGCTTTTTGTTTTTATTTATATTATTTTACCTAGTGCTTGTCCCACTCTTACCTCGCTAGGCACTGAAAAATCTTCATTAAGTTGGAAAGAATTTTTTTCAAAAAGTAGGACGACCGTAGAACCAAATGAAAAATAAGCGACCTCTTCACCCTTTTTCCATTCAAGATCATGATTTATAATTTCCACAGAATTGATAAACATCGCACCAACCTTGACCATTGCAATCGATTTCCAATCATGCTCCAATTCAGTAATGGTTCGAAAATTTTTGCTTAAAGTCGAATCGCCATATTTAATTCCTAAACGGTTGACAGGATATGACTTTGACCCTAGTGAATATCGATTCATTATTTTAGCATTGATTGGACTATGTATACGATGATAATGTGCTGGGCTTAAATAAAGAATCATATATGTGCCTTCAGCGTATTTTCTCGCACGATCACTGCTGCCAAGCATTTCGGAAATGGAATAAGTTTTATTTTTTACATATATTACACTATTTCCATCGATTTTTCCTATATCCTCTAAAACACCATCTACTGGACTTACAATGGAGTCTTCGTTTTGATCAATCACTCTTATATTTTCCTTTAATTTTCTTGTGAAAAATGTATGTAAATTTTCATAACTATTAATATCATCTAACATTTCATCCAGATTGATTCGATAAAATGTTGCATAAGACTTAATAAGACGTCTGCTCAATTTTGAATGGGTAAATTTTTTAATTAAATTAGCTGTGAATGGACCATTTGTTAACTCAATCAAAGTTCGGTATAACTTTTGTTTCAATCCGTTAACCCCCTAGCAAAAATTTCTTAACTTTTATGTCTAAAAGGAATATAATTTAGTATGATTAGATACAAGATGAAGGAAGGAGGAAGAAAAGTGTTCCTAGTCGATGCCTTTGATCAAACAATTAGGAAATTGAAATCACAAACGGCAAACGTCCTCACTTTGGCCAATCTCGGTTTAGGCGGATGCGCTATACTTGTAGGGATCAACGGCCAGTTGCATCTTAGTCTTTTACTTATTTTTGTTGCTGCACTTGCTGATCGTTTTGATGGAATTGTTGCAAGAAAACTACAAATTGAATCGGAAATGGGAAAACAACTTGACTCGATGAGCGATATCATATCATTTGGAGTTGCTCCCGCCTTGTTATTATACCAAGGAATTCTTAATTTGTTTGGTTTTCCAGGTATATTTCTTACTATTTTTTTTATCGCCTGCGGTGCTTTCCGGCTTGCCAGATTTAACATTACAGAAAGTAATGGATATTTTATGGGTTTGCCGATTACATCCGCTGGTTGTGTATTAACACTTAGCTACTTAGCTATCCCATATTTTCCACCGAACTCATTTTTATTTATTATTTTTATCTTATCAATTTTAATGATCAGTACTTTTACATTTAAAAAAATCTAATGAAACAGCCATCTTCCCGCAAGTAGAAGATGGCTTTTTTGTGCTCATAAAATGAAAAATCGATAACAGTCTGTAAGCGCAAGCAAACATGTTATAGCTTTTTCCCTACGATAAGTCAGCGTCCACTCGTTCCTCTTCATATTTCCAATATTCCAAGTCTCAGGACGTAATGTAGCAATGTAAAAAGACTGATCAGTACGTTTGATGGACAGGAGCTTGTGTTTTTTCGGTATATTATTCTTTTGACCTTTTTAATTTTTCCTTTTCAGCACGATAAAATTCGTGAAACATTTTCATTAAGGCTCTTTTTTCAATTCTAGAAACATAGCTTCTAGAAATACCAAGTTCTTTTGCTATTTCACGCTGTGTCCTTTCTTTTTCTAAATTAAGACCAAACCGACCAATGATTACTTCTTTTTCTCGATCATCCAACACATCAATATATTCCTTCACTCTTTCCAATTCCATATTTAACTGAATCGTGTCAAAAATATCTTCTGCCTCAGATTTTAATACATCAATTAATGATATTTCATTCCCTTCTTTATCATGGCCGATTGGATCATGGAGTGAAACATCTTTTTTCGTCTTTTTCAATGCACGTAAATGCATAAGGATCTCGTTTTCTATACATCTAGCAGCATATGTGGCAAGCTTTGTGCCTTTTCCGAATGAATAGCTTTCAATCGCTTTAATAAGTCCAATTGTTCCAATCGAAATTAAGTCTTCCGAATCTTCACCCGTATTTTCGAATTTTTTTACGATGTGAGCCACAAGCCTTAAGTTATGTTCAATGAGGAGATTACGGGCTTGTTCGTCTCCATCAGCCATTTTCTTTAAATTCAGTTGCTCCTCTTCCTGAGAAAGAGGATGCGGAAATGCGTTATTCTTAACATACGATACAAGAAAAACCAATTCTTTTATTACATAACCAATCGCCGTTAGGATACCGGACAATTCCTCACCTCCAACTTCTATCGAGCTTATGTATTCATATATATGTACAGATTGTGCTACATTTGCTTGTCTTACAGAAATTACAACTTTCTCCTTAAACATTGGAAAAGATTTTTGTTTTCACTAAAAAAAAAACAACAAAATTAATGAAAAGCGCCTATAATAAAAGAAATGGGCTAAAGGAGGATATCATTATGTCAACAATTACATATGATTTAACTTGGGATTTAGATGTCTTTTTTAATGGCGGGAGTGATTCCCCTCAATTCTTGAAACATTTAGAACACCTAAAAAATGACTTACAAGAATTTGAGGAAACCGTTGATTTATGGATAATACCTACTGATTCAAACGATATTTCATTGATAGATTTACTCGAAAAACTTCAAAGTGTTTCGAAAAATATTAGGCAGGCTGGAGCTTTCGTTAGTTGTCTTCAAGCTCAAAATACTGAAGATACGAGAGCAAATGAACTGAGAGGGATGGTTACAACCTTAAGTTCAAAATTTAGTACGATTTTAACGAATTTTGATGAGAAGTTATCAAAAATTGATAATGACACTTGGAATGGTCTTTTAAATCAACATTCACTTCAAGTAGTGTCATTTGTACTTAATGAGCGTCGTAGAAAAGCAACTGAAAAATTACCTAAAGAACAAGAAGCAATTATTAATGCGTTAAGTATTGATGGATATCATGGATGGGGAGAAATGTATGATACCATTGTCAATCATGTAAAAATTCCATTTGAAGAGAATGGAAAAAAAGTGGAGTTATCAGTTGGTCAGGCAGCTAATAAATTTTCCAGTGCAGATTCAAATGTTAGGAAACAAGTTTTTGAAGAATGGGAAAAGGCTTGGAATCAACAGTCTGATCTTTTAGCAGGTACGTTAAATCATCTCTCAGGATTCCGTCTATCCGTTTACAAGCAAAGAGGTTGGGACCACATATTAAAAGAAGCTTTAACATACAACAGAATGAAAAAAGAAACGTTAGATGTAATGTGGGAGGTCATTTCCGATCATAAACAGCCATTTGCTGATTTCTTACAAAGGAAAGCAGAACTGCTTGGTGTAGATAAATTAAGTTGGTGCGATCTTGATGCTCCTGTCGGAGAAGTTAACACTACATTTAGCTATCAGGAAGGTGCAGAATTCATTTTAAAACACTTCAACAACTTTGGAGATGAGTTAACTGCATTTACTAAAAAAGCTTTTGAAGACCGCTGGATTGAAGCTGAAGATCGTCCTGGAAAACAACCCGGTGGATTTTGCACATCGTTCCCCGCAGACGAGCAATCAAGGATTTTTATGACATATTCTGGAACTCCATCAAATGTGTCAACATTAGCCCACGAATTAGGACATGCTTTTCATTCATATGCACTAAAAGATACCCATCCATTAAATAGAGGATATGCGATGAATGTTGCAGAAACAGCTTCTACTTTTGCCGAAATGATTGTTTCTGATGCAGCTGTGAATAATGCAGAAAATGATGACGTAAAACTTGCACTTCTTGAAGATAAAATCCAACGTTCCGTTGCGTTACTAATGAATATTCATGCGAGATTCCTTTTTGAAACACGTTTTTACGAAGAGCGTAAAAATGGTCTAGTTAGTAAAAAACGTTTAAATGTGATAATGGAAGAAGCACAAAAAGAAGCTTACCTCGACTCATTGAAAGAATATCATCCATTATTCTGGGGATCTAAACTTCATTTCTTTATTACTGGTGTTCCTTTTTATAATTTCCCATACACATTTGGTTTCTTATTCTCACTTGGCATCTATGCACAAGCTGTAAAAGAAGGAAAAGGCTATGAGCGTAAATACATGGCTATGTTGGAAGACACAGGTTCAATGATGGTTGAAGATTTGGCTGAAAAACATTTAGGTGTCGATTTAACGAAGCGAGAGTTCTGGGAAGAAGGAATAAAGCTTTGCATTAAAGATGTAGAAGAATTTATGGAAATGACTAAGAATAAATAATAAATCTTAGGTGTTTTATATTGAAGAATGTGGATAATACAAAAGATAGAAGGACTCTCCTATTTAGCAGGAGAGTCCTTCCTTTATAAAGATCTAACCATTTCTAATACTAAATTAGCAGAATTAACTGCAGCTTTTTCTAAAAACTCATCAAACGATATGTGCGATTCTTGACCTGCAATATCTGATAATGACCGAATAATAACAAACGGAACGTTAAATTGATAAGCAACTTGAGCAATCGCTGCAGCTTCCATTTCAACTGCTTGAAGTTTCGGAAACTTATTACGGACAAATTCAACTCTATCGGGATCATTCATAAATGAATCCCCTGTTGCAATCAATCCTGTTACAGCTTGAATCCCTTCTATTTTTCCAACAGCATTTTTAGCAGTTGTAATGAGAGAAGGATCTGCTATAAAAGCGGACGGCATTTGTGGAACTTGACCATATTCATAATCAAAAATTGTTACATCCACATCATGATGGCGGACTTCAGTAGAAATGACTAAATCACCAATGTTTAGATCTGGATTATATCCTCCTGCAGAACCCGTATTTATGATCAAATTCGGTTTAAACTTTTCCAATAAGATTGCAGTAGACATTGCAGCATTTACTTTCCCAATTCCTGATTTCAATAGAACTACTTGTTTTTCTCCTATTTGCCCTGAAGTAAACTCACAACTTGCCACTTCAATTATTTCTTTATTAGTTATATTGCTACGCAAAAGAGAAACTTCTTCCTCCATTGCGCCAATGATGGCAATTTTCAAGATGATAACCTCATTTCAAGTCTGCTAAATTATCTTCGATCATTTTTAATCAATTTTTTTACTTCAGTTGGCTTCCAGCCTTGACCTTCCACCCACTCAACATAAACTTCATATGTATCTGAGCTTCCTTTTGCTGAAACAGTCAAAATCGACTGATTTACTGGATCTTCTCCGCGTCTGAGCCACCACGTAGTCATATTATCAATTTGTGTATTAATTGCGTAGGCAGCAGCTTTTTCCTTTTCTTTCCAATCCACAGAACTCATATCATACGATGATTGGTGGCCATTCGTTTGCTCTGTTCCAATTGGTTTCCAATCAGGATTTACTATGACTTTTTCTACGTTGGGCTCACTGCTTTCATTTTCAATACTACCTGAATTGTCCGTTTCTTCTTCTGTGCTTGGTTGATTTTCATCTTTTGTTTGTTCTTGAGAATTTCCATTAGTAGCTTGTTCCTGTTGTTTTTGCTCGTGATTCACATCTTTAATTGGTGTTTCTTGAACATCTGACTGTTGTGGCTTCGGCGCACCAAAAAAAATATTCTTACCAACAATAATGATTAAAATAATAACAATAGCAATCAATGTATTTAAAATAATGTTGGTCTTTCTCCGTTTAGACCGCTTTTCTGAACGTGATCCTGTATTGTTAAAATCAATGGACACAAAATCCCCTCCATTTCGATTGACATTATCATAACACGGATGAAGAAAAACGTGAATAAAAAAGCAAAATATAGGGGAACTAATAGTGGATTTCCCACTTTGGTCTTTTTAACCATGGTTAGCAAATAATCGAGTATTAATGTCGAATCACTTTATTATGGGAGTGTCGTTGATTTCTGAAGTATCATTTACTGCATTGAATAACTTTTTCATCGTTTTCTTAGGGATATATGGGGCATTCTAGGGATTGGCGACCTTTATCATCCATTTCTGCAGGATTTAGAGCGCCAATCCGACGAATTGTTACTTTACCAGTGTTTTCTTTAGGATTTAGGGGGACATCTTCGAATGGTATTACTCTATCATTGAGTTCCTCATGATTTTGGGCATCTATTAAATATAAAAAAGTAACCTACTATGCTTCAAATCCTATTACGCTAAACACAATGCTCCGCTTCATGCGATCCTTAAGTGTTGGACCCTTAAAGTAGATAGATAAATAAATTAATTAATTACTCTTGAGTATTGATTCGCATATCATCATCTTCTATGTGGTTTTCATTATAAATCATATTTACTATATCAGCAAAAAGAGGATTGATTCCTCCTTGTTCGCCAGGTACTTCTAAATTTACTACGACAAGCGCATACTGTGGATGTTGGAATGGAAAATATCCAGCAAACCATTTGTTGTGAAGTTGGACTCCCTCTTTCTCTATCCCCGTCTCAGCTGTACCGCTTTTTCCAGCAACTTCATAAGGCAAATGCTGAAAAAAACTCCCCGTTCCTTCATCGTCAGTTACAACGCTTCTGAGCAATGATTGCAGGTTCATAGCTGTTGAGGTCGAAATATGATCTCCCTTCACTTTTTGTTCAGGAAAATGAAAAAGGACCCCTCCATCTGCATACTGAATATCTGTCGCCGCTCGTATTGTTTTCTTTTCCCCTCCTCTTGCGATAGTAGCCATCATATTAGCGATTCCAAGTGGCGAAACTCGCACCTCATGCTGGCCAATACCAGTTTGTCCTATATAATTTTGATCTTTTCTACTTTCATCTGTTGTAAAAATTCTCCCGGTCGCTTGAGTAAACTGCTTAAAATTTTTTAAATAAAATACATCCCCTTCCCACCCGGAAAATCCTGTTAAGCCAAGTTTTTCTGCATATTTTTCCAATAACTTCGGGTTATCCTGCTGCACTCTTACAGCCAATTCAGCGAATGTTTTATTGCAGCTTCTGGAAAAACTTTCTTTAATAGGCAAATTTCCTAATTCTCTTTCTGCTAGTTCTCCTCTAATATTTAGAGAACAGTTAAATTCCTCATTATTCTTGATTAGACCTTCACTAATAGCAGCTGCCGCTACCACGGTTTTAAATACAGAACCCGGAATATGCTGTTCGAACATCATATTTACTGAACCTTCGTCTGAAAAGGGATGATCGCGATTTAATAACGGTCTTGAAGCCGATGCTAAAATATTCCCTGTTTCAATATCTAGAAGCAACGCACCGCCTTTTGCAATTTTATATTTATCCAATAGGTTATCTATTTCATTTTGAAATTTCCTATTAATTGTTGTCTTAACCATCAAAGGATAATAAGGGTTGCTTTGTCCAGTGTATTTGACGTCAATTCCAAATAAAGGAGCTCCTGTCCCGTCTACATGAAAAATAAGCTTTGAAGAGTTTTCAGCCACTAAAAATTCATCAAAGTTTTTCTGCATACCCGATATGCCAATCTTTAAAGAATCCATGTCTTTTTTATCTGGATATCTTTTCCAAAATTCATCCCTATTCTCACCTATTAAACCAATTAGCTGACTTGCTGGAGTGTTTTCGGGTGAATATTTTTTCTGGATAGCATATAAACCAGGAATATTCATTTTGCTTACTTCCTTCGCTTGGACTGATGTGATTTCCTCATAGATTAACGGTTTTTTCGCGTGAATTAACACGCTATCTATCTCTTCCTTTGAGATATTCAAAATATTTGCAAGCTGTTCTCGATTCCATTGAATATCTTTAAGAAATGGAAATAAAACAAGTACGGTTTTTTCATCATAAGATAGAGGTTTACCTTCGTTATCTAAAAAATGACCCCGTCCATCATCGATTAAAACCTCTTGAGTCCTTTGCTTCACACTTTCTTTTAAAAGATTAACATGATGTTTTGAAAAATTTTCAGAATAAAATAGTTGAACTTGCATGAGCCTTGAAAACAAAACTAATATCATGAGTATGATACTTACAGATAGTAGTTTAATCCGTCGTCTCCTCATAAAAACCACCTCAAGACCATTGTTGCCGAATTTTTCATATCGGATAACAACAGGAGGTGGTTTTAGCAACATATAAAAAACACGATTCTCATACAAAAATGGAATCGTGTTCAAAATCTTAATTAATTGAAACTAGACGAACCCTCATTTCGCCACCAGGCGTTTGCACAGTTACTTCTTGACCCACTTTATGGCCTAATAAACTTTTGGCAATTGGCGAATCATTTGAGATTTTCCCTTCAAATGGGTCTGCCTCTGCACTACCTACAATCGTATATGTTTCCTCGTCACCGTCTGGCAACTCAAGGAAAGTGACAGTTTTTCCAAGTGTTACGATATCTGCATTCGCTTCATCGTCTTTTATGATTTTTGCATTTCTTATCATATTTTCGATTGTAGTGATTCGACCTTCTACAAATGCTTGCTCTTCTTTAGCTGAATCGTATTCGGAGTTCTCCGATAAATCACCAAAGCTGCGAGCAATTTTTATTCTCTCAACCACTTCTTTTCTTTTAACTGTTTTTAAATATTCTAATTCCTGTTCAAGTTTTTCTTTTCCAGCTTCCGTCATAGGAAAGACTTTTTCCGTAGCCAAATCCCTTCACTCCTTATCAGATACATTTCTTCAATATTTTGTGTATGTAATACATGATGACGCGCCTCTCTCAGGCGCGTCACAGTACATATAATAGTATCTATGCTATCGTATTACAAAAATGACTTTTGTTCAAGAATAGTTTTAATCTTTGTTGCCAGCAGATCGATAGCGACGTGATTTTGCCCTCCTTCAGGAATAATAATATCAGCATATCTTTTTGTTGGTTCTATAAATTGATTGTGCATTGGACGTACAACATTTAAATATTGAGTGATGACCGAATCAAAAGATCGGCCACGCTCTTCCATATCTCTTATTAAACGGCGGATAATGCGTAGATCAGCATCTGTATCCACGAATATTTTTATATCCATTAAATTGCGCAATCTTTCGTCTTCTAATACAAATATTCCTTCAATTATGATGACATCTTTCGGTTCGACATGAATGGTCTTATTCGATCTAGTATACCGTGTATAATCATAAACAGGCTTTTCGATTGCTTCAATACGTAAAAGTTTTTCAAGATGGTTATATAGTAGGTCATTGTCAAAAGCAAGTGGATGGTCATAATTTGTTTTCAGACGTTCTTCCATAGGAAGATGTCCTTGATCTTTATAATAAAAATCTTGTTCAATGACCAGTATGGAGTGACCTTTAAATGTTTCGTAAATCGAATTGGTCACACTTGTTTTCCCGGAGCCAGAGCCTCCAGCCACTCCAATGATTACTGGTTTTTGGTCCATCTTTCAGACCCCCAACATTATATTTTTTTACTGACGGCTAGGCCATCACCAACTGGAATTATAACAGTAGTAAAATCTTTTTGCTCGTATAACCAATTATTAAATTGCTTAATTTTTGAAGCAACACTCGATAATCTTTTATTTTCAGATGAATTTTCATCCGCTACCAGACCTTTAAACAGTACATTATCTGTGTAAATACAGCCATTATCTGTTAAAAGTTCTTTGTACATTGTAAAAAATTTCCCATATTGTCCTTTGGCAGCGTCAATGAAAATAGCATCAAAAGGTCCGTGTACAGCTACTTGATCATATAGATCCAACGCATTCCCTTGTATGACTGTAACTCGATTTCCCATGTTAGACCTTTTTATATTTTCCTTAGCTAGAGAAATTCTCTCTTCATCCATTTCTAATGTGACAATTTGTGCACATTGAATCGCATCGGCCATTCTGAGGGCAGAGTAACCAATAGCCGTGCCAATTTCCAAAATGCTTTTAGCATTTTGGATTTTCATTATTTGCAACATCGTTTCAATCCCTGTTGGTTCCATAATTGGAACACGATGATCTAATGCGAATTGCTCCAACTCTGTAAAAAATGAGTTTCTCTCTTGTATATATGATTCGAGATACTTTTTGATGGAATCGTTCAAAAAATGAACCCCCTATAGCCTAATCTCTTTTATTCGTAATATATTTTTCCTTCAAAGCATTATGTTCTTGAAGTGTTTTAGAATAATGAACCTCGCCTGTCCCATATTCAGCAAGGAAATATAAATATTCCGTATTAGCAGGATTTAATGCAGCTTCTATGGAAGTTTCACCTGCATTTGCTATTGGCCCCGGTGGAAGTCCCTTATGGATATACGTATTAAAAGGCGAATCCACTTTTAAATCCTCTAAAAGCGTTCTGTCTTTATGTTTTCCTAGTGCGTACAATACAGTTGGATCAGTTTGAAGTGGCATATCAGCCGTCATACGATTATAAAAAACACTTGAAATATTGTGCCTATCAGTTTTTTGAGTTGCTTCCTTTTCTATTAATGAAGCCATTGTAATAAGCTCGTGAACACTCATTTCCTTTTCTTCCATCGTCCCTGAATATTTTACAATCACATTTTTAGTTTGTGTAAGCATTTCACCGACGATAGATTCTAGTGATGGTTTTTCTTCATAAAAAGAATAGGTCGCAGGAAATAAGTATCCTTCTAATGGATGTTTAATATTGTCATTCATAATATCATCCGTCAGAATTTCAGGGTATTTTTTCATAAGTTGCTTAACCATATCACGATCATCTAGCTTTTTTAAGATTTCATCTGATGACATTCCTGTATGTTTGGCAATTATTTTAGCAATTTGATCGAGTTGGAGCCCTTCTGGGACGGTCATTTTAAAAATAGCTTCCCTGACAAGCTTACCAGTTTTCAATGTAGCTGCAATCTCATTAAGCGACATAGATGGAGAAAACTTATAGTTCCCTGCCTGAAACCCTGAAATATTGTTTAATTTAACATAATATTTAAAGATGGTTCCATTTTTAATGATCCCATTTTTCTCTAGAAGCTTTCCAATTGATGTCGTTGAGGATCCGATTGGAATGTCCACTTCAGTAGTTTTATTGCTATTAGGATCAACTGGCTCTAAAGATGATTTAATATAATTGTACCCAAAAAAAGCAACTCCACCAGCGACAAGTAATACAATTAATGTAATAATGGCAACAATTCTTCGTATGATTCTCGCCTCGTTTCGCCTTTCTAACAGGTTATTTCTCATTTTTGTTTTAAAATCAAGTTTGCTAGTGCCACGGCTTTCTTTATCTGCCACTTTGGCAATCCCCCTTTAAACACCGCTAGATAGATGAATCTCCATTTTACCTTGTTCATTATACTACATATTGTATAATTTTTAATCGAAAAATGAAGAATTAATAGAAAAGGCGCCTTTTCTTAATCATCAACGTACAATTTTTAAGGTTTAGGACTTGTGATAAAGAAGTATGACGAAGGTTGGAAAAGGGATAGCGTTTAAACAGAGGGGACAAGCAAATGTTCTCCAACATGGAAAGATACTTATTAATCTCCCAAGTTGGAAATAGTTCGCCTTGATTACCTAGCGCTCTGCATTTAGAGAAGACAAGTCGATATTGAGTAATCATAGGGAAATGAATAGAAGGTTCCTAGGGGTTTTGCTGCTTTCGCTATACATTACAATCTAGAATAAATTTCTTATGAAAATAAAATGCCAATCCATGATTCTGGATTGGCATAAATATTTATTCTTCCTCTTCTTCGTCCAAAAAGGTATTTAGCATTTCTTCAATCATATCCCACTCTTCATCCGTTTCAATCGGTTGTAGACTGCCCTCTTCTCCTTCTTCATTAGGAGAATAGGCAGAAGCGTGGATTTCAATTTCTTCATTTTCGTCTTCTTCTGCACCAATTGGGAAATATAATACATAGGATTTATTAAATTCTTCGGAATCGAATGTAAATAATACTTCGTATAGTTGCTCATTTCCATTTTCATCAATAACTGTAATGTGTTTTTCACCGTTTTCCATCAAATTCACCTCATTATAGTTGACTGTCGAGATAACCTTGCAAAATCATCGCGGCTGCCATCTTATCAATTACTTTTTTCCGTTTTTTTCTACTGACATCGGCTTGTAATAAAATACGCTCTGCAGCCATTGTACTTAGGCGCTCGTCCCAAAGTTTGACAGGAATGTTGAAAAGGGATTCTAACTGATTGGCATAATGTTGTGAAGCCTCTCCTCGTGGTCCAATACTATTATTCATATTTTTAGGTAGACCAACAATTATTTCCTTCACATCATATTCTTTTATTATTTCACCTATTCGTTCGAATCCAAACTTTTTTATCTTTTCATCTATGGCTATTGTTTCAATGGCCTGCGCAGTCCAACCCATTTCATCACTAATAGCCACTCCGACCGTCTTAGATCCAACATCAAGGCCCATAACTCTCATATATTATCCCTCACGATGTTGTTTTAAATACGATTTCACCAATTCTTCGATGATTTCGTCACGTTCCAGCTTTCTCATGATATTCCGTGCGTCATGATGCCTCGGAATATATGCGGGATCTCCTGAAAGCAAATATCCAACAATTTGATTAATTGGATGATAGCCTTTCTCTTGAAGAGCTCCGTATACGTGAAGCAATACTTCTTTGACGTCATGCTCCAATGGATCTTCCTGATAATCAAAACGCATCGTTTTATCAAAAGAGCTCATTTACAACACCTCTCTTATGACATACCATTTACAGATAGGCCTGATTGTTCAATATTATCTTCATTGTACATGATTTCGATTTATAATCAAACGGATTTTATCCACTCAGTGACAAAGCTTAATGCAGAATCTAATTGTTCTGGGTTTTTTCCACCAGCTTGGGCCATATCAGGACGCCCCCCGCCGCCGCCTCCACAACGTTCAGCGACTTCTTTAACTAGTTTTCCAGCGTGATAGCCTTTTTCAATTAAATCCTTAGTTACAGCAGCAATAATATTAACCTTTTCGTTTTGACTTGATCCAAGGACAATAATTCCTGTTCCTATTTTCTGCTTCAAATCATCTGCCATATTACGAAGTGTGTTCATATCAGAAGCATGAACTTTTCTTGCCAAAACTTTTATTCCATTAACTTCTTCGACATATTGGAGCATGTCTCCTGCTTCAATATTAGCGAGTTTGGAGGATAATGATTCATTTTCTCGCTGAAGTTCTTTCATATCAGCAAGAAGAGTTTCTGCACGATGGACTAAATCCTTTGGTTTTGTTTTTAAAATATCAGCTGCTTGGTGAAGTCTCATGATTTCTTCATTCATCAAATGGTACGCACCTTGCCCTGTTACACCTTCAATTCTGCGTGTACCTGCACCTATACCACTTTCTGAAACAATTTTGAATAAACCAATAGATGAACTATTTGGAACATGGCATCCACCACAAAGCTCTAAACTGTAGTCACCAACAGAAACTACGCGTACAATATCGCCATATTTTTCTCCAAACAATGCCATAGCTCCCATTGCTTTTGCCTCTTCAAGATTTTTATTAGAGATAGCTACTGGGATGTTTGCCCAAATTTTTTCGTTTACAATTTGTTCAATTTTTTCAAGTTCTTCTTGTTTTACTTGACCAAAATGTGAAAAATCAAATCGCATCCTTTCTGCACCAACATAAGAACCAGCTTGGTTTACATGGTTGCCAAGGACGTCCTTTAATGCTTGATGAAGTAAATGTGTCGCTGTATGATTTTTTTCTATTTTTCTTCGGTTCACTTCATTAACTTGAGCATGTACAAGCATTCCCTCTTTTAATACTCCAGCTTCGATAACAGCAGATTGAAGATTTTGTCCATTCGGTGCTTTTTGAACATCTGTTACAAGTATTCTTAGTCCTTCAGCAGTAATGTAGCCTTGATCAGCAATTTGTCCACCGCTTTCAGCATAAAAAGGAGTATTCTCTAAAATTAATTCTACTTTTTCTCCTGCCTCGGCAGATTGAACGAGTTCACCATTTTTTATAATCGCTTGAACCTTCGTATCAGTTTGCATGTTTTCGTACCCAATAAAAGTACTACTTACATGTAAATCGCCAAGAATTCCGCCTTGAACATGCATTGATTCAGTATCTTGTCTTGCTGATCTAGCCCTTTCACGTTGTTCCTCCATTGCTTTGTCAAAGCCTTCATAGTCAACTTTCATCTTTTCTTCTTCAGCATATTCTTCTGTCAGTTCAATTGGGAATCCATATGTGTCATAAAGCTTAAATACATCTGACCCACTGATGACATCTTTCCCTTCCTGTTTAGCTTTTTGAATGATAGATGAAAGGATTTCCAATCCGTCATGCAATGTTTCATGGAAACGTTCCTCTTCATTTTTAATTACTTTTTGTACAAAATCGGTTTTTTCTACTACATTTGGGTAATAATCTTTCATAATTTCGCCTACAACAGGCACTAGTTTGTACATAAAAGGTTTATCGATATTAATTTGTTTTGCATATCTTACTGCTCTTCTTAAAAGTCTGCGCAACACATAGCCGCGTCCTTCATTGGAAGGTAATGCGCCATCAGCTATTGCAAAAGCAACTGTTCGTATATGATCGGCAATCACTTTAAAAGCAACATCCGCTTCCGTTTTAGTCCCATAAGATGAGCCTGATATTTTTTCTGTATCACGAATAATAGGCATAAATAAATCTGTATCAAAGTTCGTTGGTACATTTTGGATAACAGACGCCATTCGTTCTAGTCCCATACCTGTATCAATGTTTTTCTTAGGTAGAGGTGTGTATGTGCCGTCAGGGTTGTGGTTAAATTGTGAAAATACAAGATTCCAAATTTCTAAATAACGTTCATTTTCTCCACCAGGATACAATTCTGGATCTTCAGGATCATCTCCAAATTCTGGACCTCTATCATAAAAAATTTCTGTGTTAGGACCACTTGGACCTTCACCTATATCCCAGAAATTCCCCTCTAAACGGATGATTCTTTCCTTTGGAATGCCGATAACATTGTGCCATAAGTCATATGCTTCATCGTCTTCTGGATGAATCGTAACGGATAATTTATCCTCTTCAAACCCAATCCATTTCGGACTCGTTAAAAATTCCCACGCCCATTCAATGGCTTCCTTTTTAAAATAATCTCCGATTGAAAAATTCCCTAACATTTCAAAGAATGTATGGTGTCTTGCAGTTTTTCCAACATTTTCAATGTCATTCGTGCGAATGGATTTTTGTGCATTTACGATTCGTGGATTTTCGGGAATAACTCTTCCATCGAAGTATTTTTTCAATGTTGCTACACCACTATTGATCCACAATAATGTTGGATCATCGTGGGGAACAAGGGAAGCACTCGGTTCTACTTTGTGACCCTTTTCCTTGAAAAAATCTAAATACATTTGTCTAATTTGTGCACCTGATAGCTTCTTCATTATGAATACCTCCTATTTTTAGTTAATCTTAATTCGACGAACGGATTTAAGTGGTTTCGAATCGTCGGTTTTATTGTGGTGAAACAAAACAAAATAAAAAAGCTCCACCCCTTAAACAGGGGCGAAGCTTATTGTACGCGGTACCACCCTGATTCAAAAGCGAATTTCCATTGAGGAATATGCTTTTATCTCAGTACCTTAACGCGGTTAACGGCAGGGATTAGCTACTCTCAGGATTGGCATATGTTATTCTTCATCTAGAATTTCTTGCAGCCTAGGAAATTCCTCTCTTAAGATGGACTATAACAATTAGATCCGTCTTCAATTTACCATTATTTTATTTGTATATTGAGATTATAGAGAAACAAGGATTCTTTGTCAACGTTATGATTGCCTCGTTCTAATCAAATGGTCTCTTGAATGAATAATAGCAATTTTAATAATCGCTAATATAGGGACGGAAACAATCATTCCAATAATTCCAAATGCCTCCCCTCCAATAATAAGGGCGGCAATAATAAATAAAGGATGCATATGTAATGATTTTCCGACAATGTAAGGTGATAATATATTTCCTTCAATAAATTGAAGAACAAATACAATCACACCCGCAATAATCGCCAATTTAACAGAAGACATCAATGCTATTGCCACAACAGGGAAAGCACCAATGAGTGGACCAAAATAAGGGATAACATTTGTAATGGCAATGATGATTCCTAATAAAATTGGATATCGAATTCCGATTATACCAAACGTTATGGCTGCGGCCACCCCAATAATAGCACACACAAGAATTTGGCCCCGAATATAACCACCGAGCGACTCATTGACGGCATCTAAAAATAAGACTCCATTTCGTCGCCACTTCTTCGGTGTCATATACCAACATGCTCTTTTGATGACATCTAAATCCTTTAGCATGTAAAAAGAAAGGAATGGGACAACTAATAAAATGAAAAGAAAATCAAACAAATCCATAATGGCCTTCGATGTTTTTTCAATAAGTTTGTTAAACCATTCCTCCACATCATTAATTCGCTCATCAATTTGCATCTGGATTCCTTCTGGGAAACTTGAGGTCGAGGCTTCAACTTGATGAATCCATTCTCGGTAATGCCCAGTAAATATCGGAAGTTGTTCGGAAAACTCCTTCATCTGTTTGATGACCATGGGAACCCCTAGATATATGGCATATCCAGTACTACCAAAAAAAAGAAGATATATAAGTAAAATGGCAACATATCTTTTCATTCCTAAGCTTTCTAATTTCCCAACAAGCGGATGCAATAAATAAGCGATCAGCCCACTTAATAAAAATGGCAAGAGACCAATCATAGCCGTTGTAAAAATAGGCTTCCAAATGGGCTTTAACAATAAAAAACAATATAGAGTAATAAATATTAATAAAACGATGATTAATCGGTAAATAACTCGGAGATGGTGCTGATTCACAAAGATTCCCCCTCCAAATTAGTTTTCCGATTTTGAGAATTTTTTATCCATTGAAATGCGGTTGACGTGGATACTAATAAACCTTCTAAATTGCAAAAAAATTATTGGACTGGAACGATGAATACATCAATCGTGACCTAGGCTTGGCAGGGAAATAATACTTGGAAGGGCGATGAACACTCTATAGTTACTTTGGAAAGGAAATTAGCGCACATAAGGGAAAGTTGAACGCTTTATCGTGACCCTGGAAGGGAAATTAGCGCATAGAAGGTCACGATGAACACTCCATCGTGACCTTGGAAAGGAAGTTAATGCTCGGAAGGGAACAATGATTGCTTTATCGTTACCTTGAAAGGCAAATAACGCTTTAAGGCATATTGAACGCAATATAGGCACTCAGTTTGTTTAATTATAGCCTCCAAAAACAAAAAGTGGTAGTGGTGTAATCTTGTTAAAGGTCATTACTGTTTTTAGCACTGTTGATTGGAGCGAAAGGTGCGTAGACTCCTGCGGGAATAAGTGACAGGGAAGACCCCACAGATTAGAAAAGCGGAGGCGACTGTTCAGCGGCGTACGAACGGGAGACTTTCCCGCACTGAGATAAAGGAAACACGGCGAGGTACGAGCCGATGTTGACTTATCGTAGGGAGGGAAAGGCTCGTTCGCTAGACGCTAGGAGCAGGAGCTAGACAACACGCATAGCGCCGAGGAGGCTTCCCGTACCGACCGCGGAAAGCGAGTGCCTAGAGCGCAAATCAACAACCCAAGTTAAGAATTGCTTTACTTTCTCGGAGATTTGAACGGATCAACACGCCTTTTGAAACTGAAAAAAGATATAAACACAATAATGAAGCTCCTTCCACCCTTTGCAACTCCAAAAAGAACTAAAGGAACTGCCTTTTACTCGACAGTTCCTTTAGTCAATCAGCTCAGTTTTCGTTCATGTTCGTTAAACAAGTCATCTAACGAACTCAAAGACCCATCTTCCTCAACTTGATGTGTGTGTATTAAACAATTTCCGACCGTAAGTTCAATAAAACAGTTCCAACAATAATATTGATTGATGCCTATTTTACCAAGATCCTTACTTTGGCAATTCGGACACTTCATCATAGGATTTGCCACCTCGCAACTTAGTTACCGACACGATGATGGCATCTTTTCCAATCTTAGGTGGGTGGGGAGTTCTGATCACTCGTTTTCCTTGAGTAATATCAGTAAAGAAACCATCCGTCAGTTCATACCCTATGATTGTGCCCACTTCTTCAAGAAAATATACATCATCCAAAAGTCCAAGTTGGTCTCCGATTTGGGATAATGCATTTTTCTTTATCAGTGCCTTATCATGAAACATTGTATATTCGGTAGCCTCCCCCGTATATTTCGTGAGAAGCTCCTTGTTTTCAAGCAGAATTCCATCTTTACCAAATGAACTGATACTATTGATTGGAATCTTTAGCTTTTTACTTATCAAACCTTTACATAAAAGTAAAAGATGTGATACTTTTCCACTTTCTTGAATTACAATGTCACAAACTTCACCAAGTAAGTTTCCGTTTTTTTCATAAACAGGCATTCCCTTTAAAAGAGAAAATGTCCGCAAAGCATCCCCGCCTTTCCGAACATTTTTATTTTCCTCCTAATCCAAAAAATCATAAGGCGAAACATTTTCCATCCCGATCATTGGATCGATCAGTTTTAAGGTTTCCTCGGTCAAAACTTCCTCTTGTTGATTTTGTAATGGGCTTGATTCAGAAGCCAATTTCTCATATAAGGATGTCTGTCTTATTAAATCATCCTTGCGTTCTACACCTATACGAAAAGCACTTTCTTCTCCACATAAAATGAGAAATTGCTTACTTCTCGTTATGGCAGTATAGAGTAAATTTCTTCTTAGCATTCTGTAATAACTGCGTACGAGAGGAAGAATGACAATTGGAAATTCGCTTCCTTGTGATTTGTGGATGGAACAACAGTATGCATGTGTAATTTGGTTTAAGTCTCCTCTAGTATAGGTTACTTCTGTTCCTTCAAAAGAGACAATCACCATATCTTGATTTTCCGTGTTTTCCTTTGCATAGAAAATCGAGATAATTTCACCCATATCACCATTAAATACATGGTTTTCAGGTTGATTTACGAGCTGTAATACTTTATCCCCTATTCTATATTTCACATCTCCGAAAGATAGCTCTTTTCTTTTCCCATCATTGTTAGGATTAAATATTTCTTGAATTATTTTATTTAAATTATCAATTCCAGCTGGACCACGATACATTGGGGCAAGAACTTGAATGTCTTTTGCCGCATAGCCCTTTTGTTTAGCATTTAAGACGACTTTTTTTATCACTTCACTTATTTGACTAGCCTGACATTGAATAAAGGATCGATCTTTTTGCTGTTTGACGAGATCATGAGGAGTTCTGCCATTTTTTATTTCATGAGCTAATTCAATGATGGAAGATCCTTCCTCTTGTCGATATATATCAGTCAGTTGGACGGTAGGGATCATATTGGATGTAATTAAATCTTTCAACACTTGTCCAGGTCCTACAGATGGAAGTTGATCTTCATCCCCAACCAAAATTACTTGAATCGATTTTGGCAATGCTTTTAATAATTGATGGGCAAGCCATGTATCAACCATTGACATTTCGTCTACAATGATGAGCCTGCCTTCAATTTCTCGAACTTCATCGGAATCAAGTTGTTCTTGACCTGTCATTCCTAGTAATCGATGAATCGTCATAGCAGGTAGTCCCGTGGATTCTGCCATTCTTTTTGCAGCCCTTCCTGTCGGTGCCGTTAAAAGAATAGGGAAGGGTTCTTCTTTTTTATAAGAATAAGGGTCAAGGGATAAGCCGTGTAATTCGGCGTACAACTCTACAATCCCTTTAATGACAGTTGTTTTACCTGTTCCAGGTCCACCAGTTAAAATCATCATCGGGCTCGTTAAAGCAGTTTTAATAGCCTCTTTTTGTGAAGTGGCATATTCAACATGTAATCGCTCCTCTAAACTCCCTAGAGCAAGCAAAAATTCAGATTCAGGAAATTGATCGGTATATTCCTTTTGTTCCATAATCCGCTCAATATTCGTTATGATTCCTTTTTCGGAAAAATATAGGGAAGGCATGTATACACGCTTTTCTTCACCAATAATTTTTCCTTCTTCTTCAAGCTTAATTAATTCTGTCGCTATATCTTGAAATGGAATTTCAATTCTCTGACTTTCTTCCAGCAGCAATTTTACTTTTTCAAGGATTTCTTCACTCTCTAAATAAACATGGCCATTTTTTAAACACTCTTGCTCTAAAACATATAAACAGCCTGCTTTTATTCGATCCGGGTGACTACCTGTGATTCCCAGCTGACTACCTAATTCATCCGCTCTTACAAAACCGATACCTTCCACATCTTCAATCAATCGATATGGATTTTGTTGCATTATTGTGAGCGTTTCGTCTTTGTATACTTGGTAGATTTTCATCGATATTTGCGGACCGAACCCATATTGATTTAAACCGATCATCACTTGCTCAAGACCTTGATGTTCAAGTAAAGTATCGTAAAGCTGCTTTGCCGTTTCAGCTCCTAGTTTGGGGACTTCATCAAGTATGGATGGCCGTTCAAGAATACGAGAAATGGCATTTTCACCAAGTGATTCTACAATTCGTTCAGCTGTTTTTTTTCCAACACCTTTAAATAAATCGCTTGATAAATATGTAACGACCCCTTGCTTCGTCTTCGGCATATCTTTTTTAAAATGCTCAGCATTAAACTGGAGCCCGAATTTCGGATGCTCCTTAAAAAGACCGTAAAAAAGATACGTTTCCTGCTCGTGAAGTTTAGGAAAATACCCTGTGACGATCGCTTCTTTTTCCTGATAATCCAAATTTGTACCGTCTACTCTTATTCGGATGACGGAATAAAAGTTTTGCTCGTTGTGGAAAATCGTCACAAGATGGCGGCCTTTAATATATTTTTCGTTTTCTTGAAATAAATCAAGAGAATCCTGAACTTCCATACTTGATTCCCCCATTTCTAGCGGCTACTGTCCATTTTCTTCTGACAATTGCTCCGCTAGCTTCATACCATTCCCTGCAAGAAGATGATTTGGTTGAATATCCAACGCTTTTTGAAAATAAAATTGCGCTTTATTTACATCATTATGATAGGCAATATGCGCGACCCCAAGATTATAATAAGCGTCTGCATGTTCAGTGTCCGCTTTAATCACAGTTTCCAATTGTTTTATTGCCTCTTCAAAAACACCACTTCGCGCTAATGAAAGCGCATATTGAAATCTAGCTTCTGTATCATCGTTATTTAGTTCTACGCTCCTTTGCAAATAAGGAAGCGATAATTCGTTTCTTCCTAGATTTACAAAGCACATCCCTAGCATATATTGAAGATCATTTGATTCAGGACCAATCGCGAGAGCCTTCTCGAACATCCCTGCAGCTTTATCATAAAGTTCTTTATTAAAAAATAGGTTACCATAGCTGTAATAAGCTGCTGATGCTTTATCGTCAATATCAAGAGCTCTTTTTAAAAATTGTTCAGCACGCTGAAACTCACCTACTGATATTAGCACATTAGCGAAATTCACATAACCAACCGCATCATGCGGATTTTCTTCTATAGCTTCTGTAAACTTTTGAATCGCTTTTTCAACATTTCCTTCTTGTAAAAATTCAATTCCTAATAAATTTTTATCCATTCTATTCACTCCGAAACTTCAATTAATTGGATTATAACATATTATCAATAACGGCTTGGCATAATTTCAACTAGATTTTCATTGAATCTGTTCAACCAATCTCTTTAAAAAACTGCTTATCATAAAGATGATAAGCAGTTAACCAACATAAGTAAGTTTTTGATTATTTTTGTAAATAGTATCGATTGTAGCGCCGCCTAAACATTCTTCCCCATTGTAAAACACGACCGCTTGTCCAGGAGTAACGGCTCGAACAGGTCTGTCAAATAACACATTTACATCCCCATTTTCTTGTATTTGTACTGTCACTGCTTCGTCAGGCTGACGATATCGAAACTTTGCTGTACAAGTAAATTCATTTGGCATTTTTCTATCTGTAACCCAATTTACGTTGACTGCATTGATCGAATCTGAATAGAGAGAAGGATGGTCGAATCCTTGTTCCACATAAAGAACATTCCGCTTTAAATCTTTTCCAACCGCAAACCATGGTTCCCCTGCTCCACCTATTCCTAAGCCATGGCGTTGACCTATCGTATAATACATTAGTCCATCGTGCTCTCCAAGTTTTTTCCCACCAAGAGTCTCCATTGACCCTTTTTGAGCTGGTAAATATCCACCTAGAAATTCCTTGAAATTTCTCTCACCTATGAAACATATTCCCGTACTGTCCTTTTTGGTGGCCGTTGCAAGTCCCGCTTCTTTAGCAATTTCCCTTACTCTCTTTTTATCAATAGAACCAATCGGAAACATTACTTTTTGTAGTTGTTGCTGACCTAATTGATTCAAAAAATACGTTTGATCTTTATTCTCATCTACTCCACGGAGCATTTTTACTTCACCATCACGATGTTCAACCTGTGCATAGTGGCCGGTTGCCAAATAATCGGCACCAAGCTTCATGGCATGCTCAAGAAATGCTTTAAATTTTATTTCTTTATTACACATTACATCCGGATTAGGAGTACGGCCAGCTTTGTATTCATCAAGAAAATACGTAAACACCTTATCCCAATATTGTTTTTCAAAATTAACGGCATAATAAGGTATTCCAATTTGGTTGCACACTTGGATTACGTCATTATAATCCTCTGTAGCTGTACATACACCATTCTCGTCTGTATCATCCCAATTTTTCATAAAAATGCCAATTACATCGTATCCTTGCTCTTTTAACAATAAAGCAGCTACTGATGAATCAACACCGCCAGACATACCGACAACGACACGCGTATCTTTCGGCGCTTTAATCATCTTGCATCTTCCTTTCATTTTTGAAACCTGCGAACAATCCTTGCTGTCTCTTTTGCAGCTTCTTTTACTCCCTCTATTTTATTTCCAAATCCGAAGCTAAAGCGAATAGAGTTTCTTATTCGTTCTGATTCTGATCCATACATGGCTACAAGCACATGCGAAGGCTCGATTGAACCAGCTGTACAAGCAGATCCACTTGAGGCAGAAATTCCCGCCATGTCTAGATTTACTAGCATGGCCTCTACATCCGCTCCAGGGAAACTTATATTTACAATATGTGGGAGAGAGCGATCATTAGATCCATTGACGTAAAAATCAACTTGTTCTGATTTCAACGTTTCTATAAAAACTTCTTTTAATTGCTTATATTCCTTGTTTTTTTCTTCAATTGTTTCCAATATAATAGCTGAAGCCTCCGCGAATCCGGCAATTAACGGTAGGCTTTCTGTCCCAGCACGTCTTTTTAATTCTTGTTCTCCACCGAAAGTACTTGGATTGAGCTTTGTTCCTGACTTTATATATAAAAATCCAATCCCTTTTGGTCCATTTATTTTATGTGCTGAAACGGACAATAAATCTATGTTTAATTCTTTTACATCTATCTTAATTGTTCCATAAGCTTGAACTGCATCCGTATGGAAGAACGCCTGATGGATACTTAAAAGTTCAGCGATTTCTTTTATCGGTTGAATGACACCTATTTCATTATTGCCAAACATAATCGAAACAAGTATCGTTTCAGGACGCAAAGCTTCTTGAACTGAATCAACAGATATCAAACCGTTTTCGTCAGGAGAAAGATATGTGACATCAAAGCCTTCTTTTTCAAGATATTGACATGTATGGAGAACAGCATGGTGCTCCATTTTTGTCGTAATAATATGATTGCCTTTATGTTTATTTGCTTGAGCAGCTCCTATAATAGCTAAATTATCAGCTTCCGTCCCCCCGCTAGTAAACACAATTTCAGAAAAAGAAGCGTTTATACTTTTTGCTAAAATAGTTCTTGATTCATCCAAAACCTTTCTTGCTTCCCGACCAAATGAATGGATGCTAGATGGGTTTCCAAACGTATTAGACATAGTAATTGCGATTTTCTCTGCAACAAGCGGATGAATCGGAGTCGTTGCAGCATGATCTAGATAAATTCTATTCATGTTTTCCACCTGTTTCTAAATTAAATATAGAACATATACGCATCAGGCGTATTGTCGTCGGAATGATTAGCCAGATCCTCAACAGTCGTATTATCCAAAACTTCTTTCACAGCATCACGAATTCTCATCCATAATTCACGTTTTGCTGGTTCTTCTTCTTCAATTCCTTCTACTGGGCTGATAGGACCTTCCAAAACACGAATGATATCTCCAGCAGTTATTTTTGATGGTTCATCTGCCAATACGTAACCGCCATAAGCCCCTCTAATACTTCTAACAAGACCAGCATTCCGTAGTGGACCAGCCAATTGCTCTAAATAATGTTCAGATAGATCGTGGTTTTGCGCAATTGATTTTAAAGAGATTGGCCCTTCTCCATGTCTTTTTGCCAATTCAATCATTATCGTTAATCCATATCTTCCTTTAGTTGAAATTTTCATTAACTTGCACCCCGTTCTAATTCTTTCCCTACGTTATTATTTATCCTTTTTCTTAATAATATTTTATCAGTTAATCCTTGACATTGTGGTAAAGCAAACCCAATAAACGTTCCTATGGCTACACTAAATATGAGCGTTCCGACAAAAACAGGACCCCCTAATAGCCAGCCTATGAATAGAACGACAATTTCCATTATCCTGCGAACCGTAGACACTTTCCAGCCTGTTTTTGCCTGCATAGCAAGCATAAAACTGTCTCTTGGTCCCGCTCCAAGTTTCGCTGATAAATAAATGCCCATACCATATGAATAAAGTATCATACCAAAAAGAAACATTCCTATTTTACCTAAAAGAGTGATTGGTTCAGTTAGAAATGGCAGAAGCATGAACATATCTATAAAAATACCAATGAGTAGCATATTTAAATACGCACCGAATTGCGGCCACTTTTTTATCAATAATGCAGAACTACCTAAGATCGTTATCCCAACGAGAATCGACCAAGTCCCAATCGATAATCCTAATTGATAATATAACCCAACATGCAATACATCCCAGGGTGAAACCCCAAACTCTGATACTATCATCAAAACAATTCCAAGAGACATAATAAGTAAACCTATCGTAAATATGATAAGTCTTAATAATAATTGGTCGTTTTTTTGCATTCTGGTATACTCCTTTGCATTGCTCCATTATAACACACACATATTCTTATATGCATATCTACTGCAGTTTTGATATGATAGAATGAATAATATAGAACATAAGTTTGGAGAGATCATTTTGAAAAATCAACCTTTAGCCTTTAGAATGCGTCCCCAATCAATTGAAGAAGTGTCTGGGCAACAGCATTTAGTTGGAGAAGGGAAAATTATTGCAAGAATGGTGAAAGCAAAACAACTGTCTTCTATGATCTTGTATGGCCCTCCTGGAATCGGAAAAACATCGATTGCCAGTGCAATTGCCGGAAGTACAAAATATGCCTTCAGAACATTAAATGCTGTAACGAATAATAAAAAAGATATGGAAATTGTTGCTGCAGAAGGAAAGATGAGTGGAAAAGTCATATTATTATTGGATGAGGTCCATAGACTTGATAAAGGAAAGCAGGATTTTCTGCTTCCTTATTTAGAAAATGGAACGATTATATTAATAGGGGCGACAACAAGTAATCCGTATCACGCCATAAATCCTGCCATTAGGAGCCGTTGTCAAATTTTCGAGCTTTTTCCTTTAACAGATACAGAAATAAAAGAAACTTTACTAAGAGCACTTGAGAACCCTGAAAGAGGACTTGGATCATACTCCATTAAACTTGAGGAAAAAGCTTTATATCATCTGGGAACTGCAAGCAATGGAGATGCTAGAAGTTCATTAAACGCATTAGAACTTGCTGTCTTATCAACTGAACCAGACGAAGACGGCGTGATTCATATAACGGAATCTATTGCAGAAGAATGCCTCCAAAAAAAGAGCTTGGCGCATGATAAAGATGGAGATGCACATTATGATGTACTAAGCGGGTTTCAAAAATCAATTAGGGGAAGCGATGCAAATGCAGCCCTCCATTATTTAGGACGATTAATAGAAGCTGGTGATTTGCCGAGTATATCAAGACGGCTACTAGTCATTGCATATGAAGATATTGGTCTTGCCAATCCACAAGCTGGACCGCGTACACTAGCAGCAATTCAAACCGCTGAAAAGATAGGATTTCCAGAAGCTCGAATCCCATTAGCGAATGCAGTAATAGAACTTTGTTTATCACCAAAATCCAATTCTGCCATCTGTGCAATTGATGAAGCACTTGCTGATATTCGAGCTGGATTAAGTGGTGAAGTTCCACTTCACTTAAAAGATGCGCATTACAAAGGTGCTAAGGAGCTCGGAAGAGGGATCGATTATAAGTATCCCCATGATTATGAAAACGGCTGGGTGAAGCAGCAGTATCTCCCAGATAAATTGAAACATAGACAATATTACAAACCAAAATTTACTGGAAAATTTGAGCAAGCACTGGCTACAGTATATGAAAAAATAAATAAAAGCTAAAACAAATCGGATGTGCTTTTTCATCTATATAAAAACTTCAGCGTCTAAAGTTTGGGATAAATGAACACGACAAGTGACGAGGCGATGTTCACTTACGCAAACGAAAAGGTCAAGATTATTGCTAGTCATAGGTGTTTGAGCTATGGAAAACAGCTATTTCCAGTAATATTATCAAAGGTTACCAATTTTATTGTTTATCTGAGGAATAAAAAAGGCAGCTAAGGAAAAATCTTCTTAGCTGCCTTTTGCTTATTTAGCCTTCATTAACTCTATGGATATGAATGTCTTTCAAAATTTCACGGACGACGTAACTTGCCATGATAAGGCCAACCGATGATGGAACAAATGCGTTAGAAGATGGTGGCATCTGGGCTTTTCTAATCTCAGATTCATCCTTCCCAACCGTTTTTCGTACGTCCTCCCGAATAACAATAGGACTCTCATCTGAGAAAACAACAGGAATTCCTTTTTTGATGCCTTCTTTTCTTAACCTTGTTCTAATCACTTTTGCAATTGGATCTGTATGCGTTTTGAATATATCTTTAATCATTAAACGTGTTGGATCCATTTTATTGGCTGCTCCCATTGAAGAGATGATCGGGATTTCCCGCTTTAAACATTCTTTAATTAGATGAATTTTGTAAGAAATTGTATCTGAAGCATCAACGACAAAATCAGGCTTATGTTCAAAGAACGTTTCGTACGTTTCTTCTGTATAAAACATTTTTAAAGCAACAACTTCACATTCAGGATTAATATCTTCAATTCTTTTTTTCATTAAGTCAGCTTTAGGCTGCCCTACTGTTGACAGTAACGCAATAAGTTGTCTGTTTACATTCGTAATATCCACATCATCTTTATCAACTAGAATGATTTTTCCAATATTTGTTCGAGCTAAAGCTTCAGCAGCAAATGTCCCTACTCCGCCTATACCAAGTATGGCAACTGTACTATTTTTCAATAATTCCAAACCTTCTTTTCCAATTGCCAATTCATTTCTCGAAAATTGATGCAACATATATATCAGCTCCAAGTATGTTCAATCTTTTATATTCTGATTTAGGATAAATGAAAAAATTCGGTTTTTCAATAGAAAAAAGGTTCATTGTCTTCCAAAGAGCCCATATATCCCCAAAATCTCCAAAATAAAAACAGCCTTCTTTAAAAAGGCTGTTTCGTACAAATGGAAAAAGTCCCAATCGTGCCGTCCTTTAAAAATCCTTTGTTTTGAACCCGCTCTTGGCAGGTGGGTGTCCTGCTCCAGGCCTTACGTGTCCTCTCGTGGAGGCGTGCATTTAGTCTGGAAACTCCAAACTCCCGTAGGTATGAGATGTCGGTCAAAACGAAAAGGTATATAGACGAACACATCAGGACTTTCTTTATTGATTAAATACTATCATAGGAAAATTCATTTTTCAAACGTAAATACATGGGAATTTATCACTAATTTCACTGTTACAAATCCATTACAAAACCTTTTCGGCCTTTGCATTCACAGTAAGATGCAGTTCTTTTAGTTGTGCTTCACTCACTTCATCAGGAGCTTTCATTAACAAATCACTAGCACTGGCTGTTTTAGGGAAAGCAATTGTATCACGAAGACTATTTCTGCCCGCTAAAAGCATGACAATTCTATCTAGTCCTAGTGCGATACCACCGTGAGGAGGTGTACCATATTCAAATGCTTCCAACAAAAATCCGAATTGTTCTTTCGCTTCTTCCTTTGAAAATCCAAGAACGTTAAACATTTTTTCTTGTATGTCACGCTCAAATATACGAAGTGAGCCTCCACCTAATTCATATCCATTTAATACTATGTCATATGCTTGTGCTTTTACCGCGCCTGGATCCGATTCAAGCTTATCCAAATCTTCGCGTGCAGGCATAGTAAATGGATGATGAGCTGCATAATATCGATTTTCTTCCTCGCCATATTCCAACAATGGCCATTCTGTTACCCAAAGGAAATTATATTGGTTTTGATTGATTAAACCTAGATCTTTACCTAGTTTTAAACGTAAAGCTCCTAATGAATCTGCAACTACTTTTTTAGAATCAGCAGCAAACAATAGCAAGTCTCCTTCTTCCGCCGAAAGGAATTCACAAAGCTCACTTTGATCAGTTTCAGTAAAGAATTTTCCGATTGGACCTTTTAATCCTTCAGATTCAACTTTGAGCCAAGCAAGACCTTTAGCACCATAACGAGCTGCAAATTCACCTAAACCGTCAATATCCTTTCTAGAATATTGGTCGGCACTACCTTTTACGACTAATGCTTTTACTTGACCTCCAGCAGCAATGGCATTTGAAAATACTTTGAAACTTGAGTTTTCGACAAGCTTTGAAATATTTTGTAGTTCCAATCCAAAACGAGTGTCCGGCTTATCGGATCCGTATCTTTCCATCGCTTCATCATAAGGCATAATTGGGAATGGAGTCTGAATTTCAAGCCCCTTTGTTGCCAGCATTACTTGCTTCATCATGCGCTCAACCATTTCCCTAATATCATCCTGGCTCATAAAACTAGCTTCAATATCAATTTGTGTAAATTCTGGTTGGCGGTCTGCACGTAAATCTTCGTCGCGAAAACATCTAGCAATCTGATAATATTTATCAAATCCACTTACCATCAGTAATTGTTTAAATAATTGTGGTGATTGCGGTAAAGCAAAAAATTCTCCTGGATGTACCCTACTAGGAACTAAATAATCCCTCGCCCCTTCCGGAGTACTTTTCGTTAATATAGGAGTTTCTATATCTAGATAACCCTCTTCATCTAAAAAATTGCGAATCGTTTTAGTAACAATGGAACGCATTTTAAAAACATCGAACATTTCCTGTCTACGAAGATCTAAATATCGATATTTTAAGCGAATGTCTTCTGCAGCTTCTGTATTGTTTTCAATCATAAACGGAGGAGTTTTCGCTTCGTTAATAATCGTCACTTCGGAAACGACTATTTCAATTTTCCCTGTTTTCAAATTTTCATTAATTGTTCCATCTGCTCTTGCCACAACTGTTCCACGTACGTCCACAACGTACTCATTTCTAACTTTTTCAGCAACCTCTAAGGCAGCCTTCGAAACCTCAGGATTAAATACTATTTGTACAACACCTGTTCTATCTCTAAGATCAATAAATATCAATCCACCTAAATCACGACGTCTCTGGACCCATCCTTTTAAAATCACGGACTCTCCGATCGATTTTTCAGTAATCTCACCGCAGTAATGTGTTCTCCCAAACATTCAAAATCCTCCTCATCGGCATAGCTTGCTAAAGTCATTAATAAAATTCTCTAACGAAATTTCAATTTGTTCTCCTGAAACTAAATTCTTTACAGCTATTTTACCAGTTTCCAATTCATCATCGCCTAATATAATCGCGAATTTAGCTCCTAGTCGTTCTGCAGCTTTAAATTGTGCTTTTAGTTTTCGATCTAAATAATCTCGATCAGAAGAGAATCCCGCTTGACGTAATTTCTGCAATAATGTAACGGAATAATCTTTTGCTTTTTCACCAAGAGAAATGATATAGCAATCCGCAGTATGTTCTGCTTCAATATTTATACCTTCTGCTTCCAAAGCACTTAATAGTCTTTCCATACTTAAGGCAAATCCGATTCCTGGAGTATCCGGACCACCCATTTCTTGCACTAGACCATTATATCTTCCGCCACCGCATAAAGTGGTGATCGCTCCGAAACCTTCAGCTTCACTCATAATTTCAAAAGCAGTGTGATTATAGTAATCCAATCCCCTTACAAGAGTTGGGTCCACTATGTAATCAATGCCAATGGCTGATAAGTATTGCTTAACTTTTTCAAAATATTGCTTTGAATCCTCATTTAAATATTCAAGAATAGATGGAGCTGACTTCATTAATTCATGATCACGATCTTTTTTACAATCAAGAATTCTTAGCGGATTTTTCTCAAGTCTTTTTTGACAATCACTGCAAAATTCTCCAATTCTTGGTTGAAAATGATTGATCAATGCCTTTCTATGAGCAATTCTGCTCTCATTATCACCAAGACTATTTAGAACAAGACGTAATTTCTTTAATCCAAGTGATTTATACAATTCCATCGCTAGAGAAATAACTTCTGCATCTATTGCAGGATCCATGCTTCCTAGTGCCTCTACCCCAAACTGAACAAATTGACGGTATCTTCCCGCCTGTGGGCGCTCATAACGAAACATTGGCCCCAAGTAATAAAGTTTTACTGGTTGTGTGGCATTTCCAAACATCTTATTTTCAGCAAAAGATCGAACAACTGAAGCCGTCCCTTCCGGCCTAAGTGTTATGTTCCTTCCACCACGATCGTCAAATGAGTACATTTCCTTCTGAACAATATCAGTCGTATCTCCTACTCCACGCAAAAAAAGTTCTGTATTTTCAAAAATAGGAGTTCGAATTTCATTGTATTGGTATTTTACACATATCTCTCTTGCTTTTTCCTCGATGAATTGCCACTTTTCCACCACGCCAGGAAGGATGTCTTGCGTCCCTCTCGGTATTTGTATGGCCATAATAATTCCTCCTTTTTTACATAACAAACTAGTAGCAATAACTATAAAGGCATGCGTCCATATAATAAAAAACTCTCGTCTCTTGTTCCGAAAAACAAGGGACGAGAGTTTGATTCCCGCGGTGCCACCCTTTTTGAAGCTGAATGAACAGCTCCCACTTAAACAGTTATCGCCTGAATACGTCCATTCCTACTGGGATAAATCTGTTCGAAATGGAAGCCTACGGAATGTGCTTCATTGAGTTGATTTGGAGAAATGCTTTCAGCCTGGGCATCTCCTCTCTTTCCATCCGGCGCTCAATTACTTTTTCCATCATTGGCTCAATATGTTAGCTATAGCTACTTTTACTATACACATAATTATTAATTTATAATACGAATATCATAAAACTTTGTCAATACATACCATAATTGTTTTTTGATTCGAGTTTAAGACCTATGATTTCTCCATTCTTTTTTTAAATCCTCTAATCCCCTTCATCGAAAACCCGTATTCCGAAAAAGATTCCTCCATCATGATATAGCTTTCTTTTTCTATACTATTTTTATCATTCAAATGAAATAGTTGAGATGCACTTAAAGAAGCTATTTGATTTTGATCATTTACTCTCAACTTACTGCCTCCTTGCCATTTTTAGTTAGTTTTGCCCATTTTAAAAATATTAAAAGGATTTTCCCTACTTTTTCTCGAATAAAAATTTGATTAGAATAAAGAAAGATTGGTAAAATAAGTATTTGAGTTAAAAATAATAATGTAAGTGCCTTACTTTTCGACATACTTTGTACAGGATGCTGTTCCGTGGTCGTTGACAACAGACGTGGGCATATAAGTCGACGTACCTTTTATTTTTTCTGAAAAGATAAAAGAACATGATGGGTTTAATTGGCTCTATCGATGTTGATTAATAGTAGGTACAAAGACAATAAATTTTGATAGTTGCTTGGACTAGAAATAATAAATCATTGAAAATATTATCTTTATTTCGAATATAAGAAAGGCGGTTTCATTTCTTGGCGAAAAAACTATTTTTATTTATAGTTATTCCAGCATTGCTCGTTACACTTTTCGTTCGATTTTCGCCTAGTTTAGCTGATTCAGATACGATTGTTATTACTGGTGATATGGTAAATGTTCGCGAAAAACCGGGTGCAACTTATACAATCATTACCCAAATACGAAAAGGGGAAACGTATGAAGTAAAAAATCAAAAAGACGGCTGGTATGAAATTAAGCTTCCATCCGGAAAAAGAGGTTGGATTGCAAATTGGTTGGCACAAGAACAAAAGTCACCAACAACTACAAATAAGGGTATGGTGACAGCTGACCATTTAAATATTAGATCTGAGCCGAATCTTTCCAGTTCCGTACTTGGAAATCTCCAAATGGGTGACGAGATAATAATTTTAGATACAGTTGATGATTGGTTTGAAATAGAATATTCATCAGAGCGTGCCTGGGTTAGTAGCAATTATGTAGAAAAAATCGAGGCCAATCTGCCTACTTCAGTAATCCAAGATGAAAATTATGTATATGCATTATACGAAGGTACAAATATTAGAAAAAAGCCAACATTGAAATCCAAGATCGTAGGACAAGCGTCTACAAAGGATGTATATAAAGTATTGGATAAAGAAGGAGATTGGTATAAGATTGAATACGCTTCAGGTAAAACGGGATATATAGCAAGTTGGATTGTCACAAGGACGAATGAAGTATCAAATAATGGCGGTAACGCAAAAACAATCGTTATAGATCCTGGTCATGGGGGACGTGATGAAGGAGCCGCAGGTGCGAATGGGACAATAGAAAAAGATTTAACGATGAATGCAGGTCTACTTCTTAGTGAAAAATTGAAAAACGCCGGTTTTAATGTTGTATTAACTAGATCTTCTGATGAATACATTAGTTTACAAGATCGAGCGGAACTTGCTTATATTAAAAATGCAGATATTTTTATTAGTTTACACTTTGATAGTATCGAAGACAGTACAGTCCATGGACATACGACTTATTATTATTACGATAACGAAGTAGAAATAGCTGAAACAATCCACAATCAAATATCAAATACGATTTCATTATCAGATCGTGGAGTCCGGTATGGTGACTATTATGTACTTAGAGATAATCGGCAACCATCGGTATTGCTAGAACTGGGATATTTAAGCAATCCTGCCGAGGAAGAAGTTATAAAGACAAATTCTTATATGGAGAAAATAACAGATGCGATTGAAAAAGGAATCGTACAATACTTTTCCAATCAATAACTCAAATAAAAATGGCGTTAACCTATATAATTAAGGTTAACGCCATTTATTATCTCTCTAAGACAAGTGTAACCGGGCCATCATTTATTAATTTAACATCCATCATTGCCCCGAAAACACCCGTTTCTACCTGAATCCCTTTTTCTTTTAATAGGTTATTGAAATGAAGATATAATCCTTCAGCGTGTTCCGGTTTTGCAGCATTCATAAAGTTGGGTCTGCGACCTTTACTACAGTCTCCATAAAGAGTAAATTGTGAAATGGATAAAATGGCTCCACCAACATCAAGGAGAGAACGATTCATTTTACCTTCTTCATCTTCAAAAATTCGTAAATTGACAATTTTATCTGCTAGCCATTCACATTCTTTTTCAGTATCTTCATGGGTAATTCCTACTAATAGTACGAAGCCATTGTTAATGGCTCCTGTAATATTACCATCAACTGTTACACTTGCTTCTTTGCTTCTTTGTAACACAACTCTCATTATTAAACTCCCTTAATTCATGATCCGTCTTACTGCATATATATCCGGAATTTGTTTGATTTTATCTACAACCTTATGAAGATGGCCGATATTTTGTATGGAAATTGACATCAGTATTGTTGCCATTTTATTGCGATCGGTTCTTCCCGTTACTGCTGTAATATTTGTTTTTGTTCCACTTACTGTTTGTAGAACTTCATTTAATATGCCACTGCGATCAAATCCTGAGATTTCAATATCAACATTATACTCTTTTCGATTTGTACAATCGTTCTCCCACTCTACAGGAATTAATCTAGTTTCCATTTCATTTGTATCTATATTTGGACAGTCGGCTCGATGAACAGATACACCTCGACCTTTCGTAACAAAACCGATAATCTCATCTCCAGGAACTGGATTACAGCATCTCGATAAGCGGATTAGCAAATTGTCGGCACCTGTCACTTTTACACCGGCGTCATGACGTTTTGGAGCGGGATTAGTTTTAACTTCAGCCAAAATTTCTTTCTCAGCTTCTTCTTGGTCTCTTAATTTTCTTAATTTTTCTGTAAGACGGTTAGCGACTTGTAATGCTGAGATCCCATTATATCCAACACTTGCAAACATATCATCTTCATTACCAAAGTTGAATTTATCTGCAACTTTTTTTAGATTTTCAGCAGTCATGACCTTTTTAAGATCAAAATCCATTTCCCTAATTTCTTTTTCAACAAGTTCTCTACCTTTAAGTATATTTTCCTCTTTACGTTGTCTTTTGAAAAATTGTCGAATCTTATTTTTTGCTTGTGAAGTTTGTACAAGCTTTAACCAATCCTGACTTGGTCCATATGAATGCTTAGAAGTAAGAATTTCAATAATATCCCCAGTTTTTAATTTATAGTCTAAAGTAACGATTTTACCATTCACTTTAGCGCCTATCGTCTTATTCCCTATTTCTGAGTGAATCCGATAAGCAAAATCAATCGGAACGGATCCAGCAGCAAGTTCAATAACATCACCTTTAGGAGTAAAAACAAACACCATATCAGAAAAGAGATCGATTTTTAATGATTCCATAAATTCTTCTGCATTCTCGGATTCGTTTTGGAACTCGAGGATTTCTCTAAACCAAGAAAGCTTTTTCTCAAAAGACGCTTGAAGAATCATTTTTTTGCCTTCTTTATATGCCCAGTGGGCAGCTACCCCAAATTCAGAAATGCGGTGCATTTCTATTGTTCTGATTTGCACTTCTAAAGGATCTCCTTTTGGCCCTATAACAGTCGTGTGGAGAGATTGATACATATTCACTTTTGGCATTGCAATATAGTCTTTAAATCGGCCAGGCATCGGTTTCCAACATGTATGGATGATTCCTAGAACGGCATAACAATCTTTTATACTATTAACAATGATCCTAACTGCAAGCAGATCGTATATTTCGTTAAACTGCTTATGCTGCAGGACCATTTTGCGATATATTGAGTAGATGTGCTTTGGCCTTCCATAGACTTCAGCTTTAATTTCCATCTCCTCTAGGCGGTCATTAACCTCGGACATGACATCTTCAAGATATTGCTCCCGTTCTTCCCTTTTTCTTTTCATAAGATTTACAATACGATAATATTGCTGTGGATTTAAATACCGGAGAGCAGTATCTTCAAGCTCCCATTTGATTTTAGATATCCCGAGACGGTGCGCTAATGGAGCAAAAATTTCTAATGTTTCATTTGCTATTCTTCTTTGCTTTTCAGGAGGTAAATGTTTAAGAGTGCGCATATTATGAAGTCTATCTGCCAATTTTATCAAGATAACCCTAATATCTTGCGCCATGGCGATAAACATTTTCCGGTGATTTTCCGCTTGTTGTTCCTCATGCGATTTGTATTTAATTTTCCCTAACTTCGTGACACCATCGACAAGCATTGCTACTTCACTGCCAAATTCCGCCTGAATTTCAGCAATAGTAACCGACGTATCTTCCACTACATCATGAAGAAAACCACCCATCAATGTTGCAGGATCCATCTCTAAATCAGCAAGGATCCCTGCGACTTGTATCGGATGAATAATATAGGGCTCTCCTGATTTACGAAATTGATCTTTATGAGCAGAACTTGCAAACTCGTACGCTTTTTGTACTAATGCAACATTTTCATCATTTAAGTATTTTTTTGTACGAATTATCACTTCTTCCGCTAATATTTTTTCAGATTTAGCCATGAGGATCACCTTTTTATGAAAAATAAGTATTATATATAATTATTGAATATGATATCTATTATCGAGAAAAGAGTCACACTTGTAAAGGTTTTGACAATATTTTTTATTGGAAAAGCGTAAGCGCCTTGCTTATCGACGTATAAACTTCAGGTCCTTTGACTGAGATAAAGGAAACACGATGAGCCTTAAAGGCGAATCGATGTTGACTTATCGTAGGGAAAAGGACAAGAAGTTTACTAGTCGATAGGCGCCTGGAGCTAGACATGGAAAAGCGAAAGGCGCCTGCTAATCGTCGACAAGCAAATGTTCTAATACGCAAAAGTCGATCTTTGAATTTTAGCGTATCAGGTTATTTGACCTCGAGCCGATGGCGCCTAGAGCTAGACAAGGAAAAGCGTTAGCGCCTTGCTTATCGACGTATAAACTTCATGGCCTTTGACTGAGATAAAGGAAACACGATGAGCCTTAAAGGCGAATCGATGTTGACTTATCGTAGGAACAAGGACAAGAAGATTCCTAGTCGATATGCGCTGGAGCTAGACATAGTATGAGATAAATTGACAAAATAAAACAAATAGCAAAGCTGCCCTCGACAAACCGTTTAATTACAGGTTTTGGGACAGCCTTACTATATTGAGCATACATTATTGTAAATTTCGCGTAATGAAAAAATTAGAAAGTCATTAGTGATAAAATGTCATAGCCTTCTAAATTTTCTCTTCCATTTAGGTAAGATAATTCAATAAGAAATGCAATTCCTGCAACAACACCGCCAAGTTTTTCAACTAGCTCTATTGTAGCTTGAATTGTTCCACCGGTCGCTAATAAATCATCTGTGATCAACACTCTCTGTCCAGGTTTGATTGCATCCTTATGTATAGTAAGGGCATCTTTCCCATATTCCTTCCCATATACCGCTTTTATTGTTTCTCGCGGTAGCTTCCCTTCTTTTCGTACAGGTGCAAACCCAAGGCCTAATGCATACGCCACCGGACATCCAATAATAAATCCTCTAGCTTCAGGACCGACAACAAGATCGATTTTCTTTTCCTTTGCATATTCTACGATTTGGTCAGTAGCATAATGATATGCCTCACCGTGGTCCATCAAAGTCGTTATATCCTTAAAAATGATCCCTTCCTTCGGCCAGTCAGGAACGATTGTAATAAATTGTTTTAAATCCATGCGCTTGCTTCCTCCTCATTTGACACTGTATGTGCCACCCTTTCATCGAACCACGATTTTAATTCTTCATTCGATGAAAACAATAGTAATTTTTCCACCATTATTTGTTCTTGTTTTTGTCGGTATATTGGTGAATCTGATAAATCTTTTTTCTGCTTTTCTGGATTGATATGAATTAATCCATCCTCTATTGTAACAAAATTTAATTCAAAAAACACTTGTGACATAAACTTAACTGTTTCTATTGACCAACCACGATGATTTGCTAGACCTTGTCCAAATTTGTTTACATCGAACGTTTGGCGTTTTAAAAGAAATGCGTAATACCATTTAAAATGATCTCTTGTTGGTAAAATAGAAAAAAATTGTGATTCTTCATGATAAAAATGCGCATAAATACGATCCGGTGACTTCCCTCGAATGAGGCAATCTAATATGTCTAATTCTTGAGGCAAATCAAACAATATAATTTGTCTCCCATTAATATCTAATTTGCTAGCATCCTCTTTATTTCTAACCACTAAAATATTGTGGCTGTCGTTAAAGTTATTCATATTTTTCTCAGAAAAAATAATGAACAGCTTCATAGGGTCAGCTATATCTAATTGCTTATTGCCACGAATATCAAACAACTGCCATTCATGAATGGCTAAATCTTTCATCATAATTTGTGGCTTTCTCATATTATTCCATTCATTAATGGAAAGTTCTCCAATAACGGATACCTTTGCATCCGGTGAAATGTCATCTGCTAAATGGCCAATATTAAATCCAACTCCATCAAGCTTATTTCCATCCTTTTCTAAAGTAACTTTTAAATGGTTCTTATTTGCACCAATTTTTCTTACATCGTTAGCAACAATACTTTGGATTATTACTTTTGGCTTTGGATTTCCCATTCCGTATGGAGCGAGTAAGTCTAATTGGGCGATTGCTTCAATATTAATTTCATCTATGTCTAATGATGCATCCAATTCAGTAACAGGGATAAAATCTTCTGCTGATAGCTGATTTCCACAAGCTTCATTTAATTTTTGACGTAAAAGATCAACATCCTCAATATTTAATGTCATACCAGCAGCCATAGGATGTCCTCCAAAGTGAGGAAGTAAGTGGGACATGGCAGACAAATTTTTATATAGGTCAAATCCAAGAATACTGCGAGCAGAGCCTTTTGCTAACCCAGTATTGTTATCATAGCTTAAAACGATGACTGGTCTATAAAAGCGATCTACTAGTCTAGAAGCAACTATTCCAATTACACCTGCGCTCCATCCTTCTTTTCCAATAACAATAACGTTATTTTCATTAGGATGAAAATCTCTTTCAACCATCGCAACTGCTTCATTCGTTATTTCGGTAACATATTGTTGCCGGTCTTTGTTCATGAGATCTATTTCTTCAGCAAGTTGCTCGGCCATGTCAATATCTGTAGTCCTTAATAATTCCACCGCTGGAGCAGCATGATTCATTCGCCCCGCGGCATTTAATCTTGGTCCAATTGCAAATCCAACTGTCTCTTCATTAATTTCCGATAATTTTGTTCCAGATATCTTACACAATGCTTGAAGACCAAGACGAGTAGTATGGGTCAATTTTTCCAATCCAGACTTCACTAGAAGACGATTTTCTCCATGCAATGGCACAAGATCAGCGATTGTTCCCATGGCAACAAGATCAAGCAATTCTTCAGGAAGTTCACCATAAATAGCGTGAGCAAGCTTAAACGCAACTCCAACACCAGCAAGTTCTGAAAATGGATAATTAGAATGAGGAAGTTTGGGATGGATAATGGAAAATGCTTCAGGAAGTATATTTCCAGGTTCATGGTGATCCGTGATGATCACATCCATACCAAGATCATTTGCAAGCTTTATTTCGTTTACAGCGGAAATCCCGGTATCCACAGTAATGATTAGTTTTATACCACGATCCCATGCCTCCCTGAAGGCATTTTCATTAGGCCCATATCCTTCAGTAAAACGATTAGGTATGTAATATGAAACATTGGCATTCATTTTTGTAAGAATATCCATCATAACTGAAGTACTAGTAACGCCATCAGCATCGTAATCACCGAAAATCAATATCGGCTCATTTGTTTCAATAGCATACTTAATTCGATTAACACTTTTCTCCATATCTTCGAATAAAAAAGGATTATGAAATTCGACATTATCTGTATATAAAAAACTTTTTGCCTTGTTAACGTCATTTAACCCACGATTTATAAGCAACGAAGCTAAAAGTGGGGCGATATTTAATTGCTCTGCAAGCTCTTTAGCGATTTGATCATTCTTATCTTGAACAATCCATCTCGTTTTAGGATATAACATTGGTACACCTCTCTAACTAACATAACTTAAAGTTAAAAACTTTCATTCCTTCTTTCATCCGGATGATCAGGATTAATATGAACAAAAACATCATGGACGTTTGGATGCTCCATAAGTTTGGATTTTACCTTTTTACCAATTTCATGTCCTTCCTTCACCGTTATGTTAGGATCAACTGATATTTTTAAGTCTATGATAACATAATATCCGTGTTCTCTCGCATGAAGTTCACCAATTTCTCTTACTTCATGTACAGATGCCACCAACTCCCTAAAGTCAGTCGTATCTTCTTCGTGAAGAACATGATCCAAAGTATTATGAATCGAATCTGATCCAAGTTTCCAAGCCATCTTTAATACAAGGATGGAAACAATCACACCCGCTATTGGATCACCAAACTCTAGCCAGTGAACATCGATTTTTTTCCCAATAATGGACGCCCCAATTCCTATTAAAGCGGCGATTGAAGAATATACATCTGACCTATGTTCGTATGCATTAACAATTAACGCAGCACTGTTTAATTTTTTCCCTAAACGATATTTATATTGAAAGAGTGCCTCTTTCACAACTATAGAAAAAATAACGGCATATATAGCAATACCACCTGGTACTTCGATTTTTGTAAATAAAGCAGTAATGGACGATTTTCCAATTTGCAACCCTGCCAAGAAAAGGATGACAGCAACGATAATTGCAGCAATGGATTCAGCTTTTCCATGCCCGTAAGGATGATCTTCATCTGGTGGCCTTTTTGCAGCACGAAGTCCTATATAAACCGCTAGCGATCCTGCTATATCAGATGCAGAATGGACAGCGTCCGCGATTAGTGCCTTACTATTAGCTTTCAAACCGATGAATCCTTTTACGATCGTTAAAATAATATTAACAATGATCCCTAACCATGCTGCAAATTCCGCTTGTTTAAAACGATCATCCTGCTTCATTGTTGTACTCCTTTTTTCCATATATCTTTGCATAAATTAGTATTCGACTTTACCGGCAAAAAAAACCGCAGAATGTTCTGCGGTTTGGTTATTTCTTTGTCCAGCTCCAGCGCCTATCGACTAGCAAACTTCCTGTCCTTTTCCCTACGATAAGTCAACATCAATTCGCCCTGTAGGCTTATTGTGTTTCCTTTATCTCATTCAAAGGCCTAGAAGTTTGTACGTCGATAAACGAGGCGCTTGCGCTTTTCTTTATACTTGTGGCTCATCGGACCATTTCTTTTTCTCTTTCACAGTGTTGATCGGTCCCTTTTTCCTAAGCTCTTTCACTTTTAAATCGTACCACCACTGCGCGGAAATGAAGATGGAAGAATACGTTCCGGCTAGAAGCCCCACTAATAATGCAATTGCAAAATTTCGAATCGATTCACTTCCTAGTATTAGCAATGCAACTACAGTAATGATGACTGTCAATACAGTGTTGATAGAACGGGTTAATGTTTGACGTAAGCCCTTATTTACAACGTCAGCAATATCTTGTTCCGTTTTTAAACGTTTTTTGGCCGTCATGTTTTCTCGAATCCGGTCAAAGGTAACGATTGTATCGTTTATGGAATAACCAACAATGGTTAATACTGCAGCGATAAAGGTCAAGTCTACTTCTAGCCTTGTTAAACTAAAGAAAGCGAGGATAAAAAATGCATCATGTAATAGACCAAGTACAGAAGTTAGTCCCATAGCATATTCAAATCGGAAAGACACGTAAATAATAATTCCGATTGCTGCAAATAACAAAGCATACAAAGCATTTTTCACTAGTTCTTTCCCAACCGTTGAAGACACGGTGCTTACGTTAGGTTCTGAACCATATTTATCGGTAAAATGTGTTTTCAATTTAGCAATTTCTGTCTTGTTGAAAACACCTTTATAACGTGCAATACCAATTTCATTATTAGCTCCAGCTAGTACGATATCATCTGTTGGGAACCCTATTTCAGTGAGTTCAGATTTTACCTCTTCCGACGTTAAAGTCTTTCCAGCATTAATATCTACTCTTGTTCCAGCTGAAAAATCTATTCCTAAATTCAATCTAAAAATTCCTAATATGATTGCTCCACTCAATATTAAAATTGTAGAGAATACATAGAATTTTTTTCGATGTTTTACAAAATCAAACTTATCAAAACGTGTCGGAAGATCATGAGTTGTCATGTTGTCCGATAGGGCAAAAATACTAGAACGTTTTACCCCAAACCAACCTGGCTTATCTTTAAGGAAACGGCTGTTCACCCATAAACCAAGTAAAAGTCTAGAACCATATACAGCTGTTAAAAAGCTCATTAATATACTAATGATGAGCATTGTTGCAAACCCTTTGACAGAGCTTGTCCCAAAATAGAATAAAACAACCCCGGCCAGTAGTGTTGTAATGTTTGCATCTAAAATCGCAACAAAGGACGATTTATTCCCAGCTTCAAAAGCAGACTTAATCGATCGTCCTACCTTAATTTCTTCCTTAATCCGCTCGTAGGTTAAAATATTAGCATCCACCGCCATACCGACCCCTAAAATTAAGGCGGCAATACCTGGCAAGGTCAATACACCATTCATTAAATCAAAAATTAGCAGAATTAAGTAAATGTAAATGGAAAGAGTAATTACTGCTATAACCCCAGGGAAACGATAATAAGCAAGCATGAATAGAAAAATAATCGCAATTCCTAAAATCCCTGCTTCTATTGTTTTATTAAGTGCTTGTTCACCAAACTGAGCACCAACTGATGTTGAATACACTTCAGTTAACTTAACTGGAAGTGCACCAGCATTTAAAAGATTTGCAAGGTTCTCGGCTTCTTTTTGTGTAAAATGTCCCTCTATTGAAACTTCTGTTGTATTAAATACTTCATTAACATTTGGTGCCGAAAGCATTTTTGTATTTCCATTGGCTACGGCATCTTTGTAAGAATCTACGCCTTCTTCAAAATCCAACCAAATAACTAACTGGTTATTTGGAGCCATATCAACAATCTTCTTCGTTACATCTCGAAATTTCTTTCTATCTTTTATTTCAACTAATACAATAGGTTGATTATTTCTAGAAGAAATGGTTGCTTTTGCCCCGCCCTGCTTTAAATCCGTACCAGAAAGCATAAGATTGTCATTGACATCTCGAAATGAAAGAGTTGCTGTAGTTCCAAGCGTTTCACGAGCCTGATTTTGGTCTTCGACTCCTGGTAACTGAACCCTTATACGATTAGTACCTTCTATCTGGATACTTGGTTCACTTACACCAATGACGTTGATACGATTATTTAGAGCTTCCGTTGTATGTACAAGAGTATCTCTATCGATTTTTTGATTTTTATTAACTGCCGTTACATCATAAAGAACTTCAAAACCACCTTGAAGGTCCAGTCCTAGCTTAATTTTTTTAATAATAGGATTTGTTGTAGTCCCAATTAAACTTGCCATTAATATAATGATAAGAAAAAAGGCGACAATTCTGCTTCTTTTAACCATTAACTATAGTTCCCCCTTGCCAATGTTGAACATTGAACGTATGCATTAAGTATTACGTTTTTTCCCAAATGTAAGTTAACCTTTTCTCATTATGAATCAGTTAAAAAGCAGTGTCAATGCATCACTATTTATCTTTCGGCACTAATAACTCTTGCAATTCCTCACTATCTAATTCCGAAAACCAATCTGGAGATTTAAAAGCTTCGACCGTGGCAAAATTCATAAACTCTCCAACCTTCATCGATAAAACATCTGAAACTAATTCGTAAATCCTAATCCCCTCTTTAGGTTTTCTCCACTTTTTTTTCGTCAAAAAAGTCCAAATGTCTTCCATTTTTACTTCACCATATCCTAGTACGGCAAATTCTTCTGCTTTACTAGTAAGTACAGGTGATAACATATGTAAATATGAATCATAAGGATGATGAGAAGAGTCCATGATTTAACCGCCTTTCAAATATTTTCTAAACGATCTCTGACAACTTGTCATGCTTTGTCCACATCCCTGCATATACTTCATTGTAATCGATTGATAGTGATTTGAGAAGGCAGGGACAAAAATGACTAAGTTTCTAAGAGGAACCATTATTTTAATGGCTGCTGGATTAATAACAAGACTTCTTGGATTCATCAATAGAATTGTAATTGCAAGAATGATTGGTGCAGAAGGTGTAGGTTTATTTATGATGTCTTTTCCTACCCTTATTCTTGTCATTACTTTAACGCAAATGGGATTGCCTGTCGCCATATCAAAGGCAGTCGCGGAAGCAGAAGCAAGAGGAGATAGAAAAAAAATAAAAAAAATACTTGCTGTTTCCCTAGCTGTAACAGGTAGCTTATCCATTATTTTTACACCAGCTCTAATTTTAATGGCTCCTTATTTATCCAAAGCTCTTTTTACAGATCCTAGAACGTATTATCCATTAGTAGCAATATCCCCAATAATACCAATAGTGGCTGTTTCATCTGTTATTCGGGGATATTTCCAAGGAAAACAAAACATGAAGCCTGCCGCCAATTCCCAAGTAATCGAGCAAGTTGTGCGGATTGCATTAATTGCATTTTTCGCCAAAAAATTTCTACCAATGGGGATTGAATACGCCGCTGCTGCCGCCATGGGTGCATCCGTACTTGGGGAATTGGCATCCCTCGCCTATTTATTTATGATGTTTAAAGTAAAGAAGAAATTCCCTATACGAAAAAACTTTTTTAAATCTGTAAAAGCTGGTAGAAAAACGTTAAGTGAATTAATGGAAGTAGCTTTGCCTGCTACCGGAAGCAGAATGATTGGATCACTTGCATGGTTTTTTGAGCCAATTGTTGTCTCTCATAGTTTACTTATTGCTGGAATTGCTGCTGGGGTTGCAACGAAGCAATATGGGTTGTTGACCGGATTTGCATTACCTTTACTTATGCTGCCTTCCTTTATTACCCATTCGCTTTCAACATCACTTGTTCCGGCCATTAGTGAAGCAAATGCATATCGAAATTATAAGCTTGTCGAGCACCGACTACAGCAAGCATTAAGGTTTGCTCTTCTTACAGGTGGACTAGCTGTTGTTGTGCTGTATATATTTGCCGAACCCCTCATGACTTTAATGTATGGCTCACCAAATGGCTATGGATTTATTAAATTAATGGCTCCTTTTTTTATATTCCATTATTATCAAGGACCCCTTCAAGCCATTCTACAAGCATTGGATTTAGCAAAGGCTGCTATGATCAATAGTCTTATTGGCGCAGTATTAAAAATTGCAGTTATTTTTGCACTTGCTTCTCAGCCGCAATTCGGAATCAATGGGGCTGCTCTTGGAATTGCCGCCGGAACCGTTCTAGTTACGATGCTTCATTTCGCAACAGTCCTGAAAAAAATACAATTTTCCATATACTTTTGGGACTATGGAAAATTTATTATCGCCACTTTGTTTGCAGGGATAGCCGGAACAATTTGTTATAAAACTACATTAATAGAAAGTCCAGAATTAGTTCGTCTTCTGTTAGGAATCAGCATCACCACTATAACGTATCTTTTTTTCTCTATTTTGTTTAATTTATTAACAAAAAGTGATTTATTAAGGATTCCTTTCATAAATCGTTTTATTCGATAGATTGGTTATTTCGGATCATCGAAATAATCTATAAAAAACTTTCCATCTTGAAAGCTACAAAAAGATATTTGGTTAATTTCATGATGACCACGGTCAGATAGTTCTTTTCTAAGCCAAGCCTCATCTTTTTGTATTTCTCCTAAATGTTCTTGTTGTATTTTTCCATTTAATATAATAGGAAGCGTATAAGTAGCCGGTTTCTTTTTATTTGATTTTTTTATAATCGATAACTCTCCAGAGGTTTCAAGTATTGCGAATTCAACATCGGCAATGTTCGTTATATCTTTCGTTCTAAGCTGCATGAGCAAATCGTCAAAATTATAACGAAGCTTCTTCATCATTTTTTCATCAATTTCGCCTTTACTGATGATTAGAGATGGCTTTCCATCAATGATACGTCTAAACTTTCTACTTTTTAAAGATAAAAAGGCCATACACAATTGGATGACTAAAAGTACTGCCATCGGAACGATCGTATTAAATATAGGATCTGTATGTTGTTCAATTGCGATAACTGCCATTTCACCAAGCATGATGAATACAACTAAATCCAATACGCTTAGCTCACCAATTTCTCGCTTACCCATTATCCTGAAAATAACAAGGATGACCCCATACAAGAGAATTGTTCGTAAAATAATGATAATGAATTTTTCCATTCTTTTTCCTCCTCTTCATTACACAATTTTTAGTATGTCCTATTAAATGAGAAAAATTGTGGAAAAAACATTCTAAAAACGAAGTAAATGAATAAGCATGTACAGAGATAGGTCAGTAGTGGAAAATGGAAGGAGTGTATACGTATAGAAGCAAAAAAATTCGGAATATCTATATTATCTGGGGTTATTGCTATTTTACTTTTAGGTGTTATGACAAGTATGATATTTTCCCTCATCCTACAATTTACTGATACCCAGGAAAAATCAATTAACTTGCTTATCACAATTATTTCTTTTTTCTCGGTATTTGCAGGTGGTTTCGTTTGTGGGGGAAAAGGTAAACAAAAAGGTTGGTTAATAGGAGGTACAACGGGACTCGTTTACAGTCTACTTATTTTTTTGTACCAATATTTAGGTCACAGTACTGTTTTTACATTCGAACAGCTAATATACCATATTTGCTATATTTTAACGGCAATGATGGGAGGAGTGCTAGGCGTAAATATATTATCCGGTCCTGTTCATAATTAAAAAAGAGCAAACCATTAGCTAATGGATGATCTTTGTTGTTTCTTTGTTATTACTAAAGGGACTGGCATTCTTACCTTGACATTGAATAAGTAAGCACTAAAAGGATGGAAGACCTTTTGTCTTTGAGATCATCGGACTTAGGAATTCCATCCTAAAGATTGATAACCTTTAACAACGAAATTAGTACTCCTTAGGGCTTCAATACAACCATGGGTGACTTTCATTCCTGTAAGAGCATCAATACAACAACTACTTTCCTGAGCGAGACTCAATTGAAAGTGCGATGACTTCCCCTTTAAACATTTCACTAAATAATAAAAAGAAGCTGCCAACACTGACAGCTTCTTTTATTAATTATTAATTTCCGCCTACAGACTCTACAACATCACGAACAGCAGCACGATCATATGTAAGCCTACTTCCATCGCCACATTTAATGACGACTTTTCCATCATCTATTGCATCAACAATACCATGAAGCCCGCCAATTGTAACGATCTTGTCCCCTTTTTGCAAACTACTTTGCATGTTTTGAACCGCTTTTTGTCTCTTTTGGTTTGGTCTTATTAGTAAGAAATAAAACAATACAAACATCAAAATAAACGGCGATAATCCTATTAACGTTTCCACTTTATCATTCCCTCCTTTATGTCTAAAGTTATTAGAAATTTTTCGCGTCTGGAAGATTGAATCCATATCGCTCAAAAAATTCTTCTTTGAAGTCACCAAGACGATCTTCTTTAATCGCATTCCTGACTTGCTTCATCAATTTTAACAGAAAATATAAATTATGGTAAGTCGTAAGTCTAATTCCGAACGTTTCGTCACATTTTATTAAATGCCTTATATAAGCACGAGAGTAATTTCTACAAGTATAACAATCACAATTTTCATCAAGAGGTCCAAAATCCTTTGCAAATGCAGCGTTTTTAATAACCAATCTGCCATTACTTGTCATACATGTTCCGTTTCTAGCTATTCTCGTTGGTAATACACAATCGAACATATCGACTCCACGAATAGCTCCATCAATTAACGAATCCGGAGAACCGACACCCATTAAGTATCTTGGTTTATCACTTGGTAAAAGTGGTGTAGTAAATTCCAACACTCTATTCATTACATCTTTTGGTTCACCGACCGACAATCCACCAATCGCATAGCCTGGAAAATCTAATGAAACTAAATCTTTTGCACTTTGTGTTCTTAAATCTTCGTATTCCCCACCTTGGACAATGCCAAACAGTCCTTGATCCTCAGGTCGCTTATGAGCTTTTAAGCATCTTTCCGCCCAGCGTGACGTACGCTCCACTGATTTTTTCATATATTCATGTGTAGCAGGAAATGGCGGACATTCATCAAAAGCCATCATAATATCTGAACCAAGGGCGTTTTGAATTTCCATCGCTTTTTCAGGTGATAAAAATAACTTATCTCCGTTTAAATGATTGCGAAAATGCACACCCTCTTCTTCAATTTTTCTAAAATCACTTAATGAAAACACTTGAAAGCCGCCTGAATCTGTTAGGATCGCCTGGTCCCAGTTCATAAATGAATGGAGACCACCCGCTTCTTTGACAATATCATGCCCAGGACGAAGCCATAGATGATATGTATTGCTAAGGATTACACCAGCTCCCATTTCCTTTAATTCTTCCGGAGACATCGTTTTAACAGTAGCGAGCGTTCCTACAGGCATAAACATTGGCGTTTCATATGATCCATGGGGTGTATGAATGATCCCGAGGCGAGCGCCAGTTTGCTTACATGTTTTTATCAATTCGTATGTTATCGCAGTCAAGCAATTCATTCCCTTTCTATATATCCTATATAATTAACATTGCATCTCCAAAACTAAAGAAACGATATCGCTCTGTAACAGCTTCATTATATGCATTTATTACGTGATCTCGTCCAGCTAAAGCACTGACAAGCATTATTAATGTGGACATCGGCAAATGAAAATTTGTGATCATTCCATCAATCGCCTTAAATGTATAGCCGGGATAAATAAAAATATCTGTCCAACCACTGCCAGCTTTAAAATGCCCATTACTTTCTACAATCGTTTCTAAAGTTCTTGTTGAAGTCGTACCAACTGAAATGATGCGACCACCTTGTTCTTTTACCTCGTTTAGCAGAGAGGCCGTTTCTTCCGAAATACTATAGTACTCCGAATGCATATCATGTTCTTCAATGTTTTCAACACTTACGGGCCTAAATGTACCAAGACCAACATGTAGTGTGATAAAGGCGATGTTAATTCCTCGATTCTCAATTTCTTCTAACAATTTTTTTGTAAAATGTAGCCCTGCTGTAGGTGCAGCAGCCGAGCCTCGTTCTTTTGCAAAAACCGTTTGATAGCGATCCTGATCTTCTAGCTGTTCTTTAATATAAGGGGGCAAAGGCATTTTTCCAAGTGAATCAAGAATTTCATAAAATATGCCATCGTAGTGAAATTCGAGAATTCTTCCTCCGTGTTCTTGTTCATCGATACAAATTGCTTCTAGTTTTCCATCTCCAAATGAAATAGTTGTTCCTTTTTTTACTCTCTTCGCGGGTTTGACAAGCGTTTCCCACTTATCGCCGTCGACTTGTTTAAGCAATAGAACTTCAATTTTTGCCCCTGTATCAGGCTTAGAGCCAAGCAATCTGGCAGGTAGCACTTTCGTATCATTCAATACGAGACAGTCACCCTTCTGTAAGTATTTCAAGATATGATTAAAATTATCATGTTTCGTTTCACCTGTTTTTTTATCAAGAACCATCAAACGGCTAGATGCTCGATTTTCAAGTGGAACTTGAGCAATTAATTCTTCAGGCAATTCAAAATCAAACATCTCAACTTTCATTTTCCAAGCCTCCCTACGATGTACAAAACTAGTGTTAAAAGAATACTGATTATGATGGAGGTCATTACTGGAAAGAAAAATGTTGTATTTCCCTTTTTAATAACGATATCACCAGGTAGTTTCCCTATTTTTATAAATTGAATAACAAAACCAATTAGAAAAATAGCTCCACCAATAAACATTAGCAGCTTGGACACACCATTCATTGATTAGGGGCCTCCAACTTAAAATGAGCGTACACTGAAGGTGTTACGACTCTTCCCCTAGGCGTCCTTTGCAAAAAGCCTATTTGCAACAAGTACGGTTCATAAACATCCTCTATAGTAGAGGGTTCCTCGCCAATACTGGCAGCAATTGTATCAATACCAACCGGACCACCTCTAAATCTTTCAATCATACCCTTTAGGAGTTTATGATCTATATTATCCAATCCAAGTCGGTCCACTTGTAAAAGTTCAAGCGCTTCATCCGCAAGAGTAAGTGTAATAATACCGTTTGCTCTTACTTGTGCAAAATCCCGTACACGTCTAAGAAGTCGATTGGCGATTCTAGGAGTACCCCGAGATCTTCTTGCAATTTCAACTGCAGCGTTCCAATCAATATCAGTATCTAGAATTTGTGCGGTCCTTACTACGATATCTGTTAATTGCTCCTGATTATAATATTCTAGTCTACTCAAAACACCAAAACGATCTCGAAGTGGCGCTGAAACAGCCCCTGCACGAGTTGTGGCGCCTACTAAAGTAAACGGTGGTAAATCCAGTCTTACTGACCTAGATTCTGGTCCTTTGCCGATTACAATATCAAGGCAGTAATCCTCCATTGCAGGATATAATACTTCTTCAATCGCCCGTGGCAATCGATGAATTTCATCTATGAACAATACTTCACCTGGCTCAAGTGATGTCAAAATAGCAGCAAGATCTCCAGGTCGTTCGATCGCTGGGCCTGAAGTAGTTCTAACATTTACACCCATTTCATTCGCAATAACAACAGCTAATGTAGTTTTTCCGAGGCCTGGAGGACCATACAATAAGACATGGTCCAGTGTTTCCTTTCTCATTTTTGCAGCTTCAATAAATACAGCCAAGTTACTCTTCACTTTATCTTGACCAATATATTGAGACAATCTTTGCGGGCGGAGACTTTGCTCGAAAGAAAGATCATTACTAATCACTTCGCTTGACAGAACTCTTTCTTCCATTCTTTCTACATCCCTTCTATTACATCATTAGCATCTGCAATGCTTGTTTAATATATTGATCCGTTGTCATTTCTTTATCTTGTAATTTCGGAGCAATTTTCTTCAGTTCACGATCCGAGTAGCCAAGGGCAGAAAGGGCAAGGAGCGCTTCCTCTAACGACTCGCCTATTACTTTATCGGAAGAAATTGATTTAATATTTTCCTTTGGAAGATGTTGTTCCTCGTCACCTAATACATCATGTAATTTTCCTTTTAAATCAAGAATCATTTGTCTAGCCGTTTTTTTTCCGACTCCTGGGAATTTGACTAGGAATTTCTCATCTTCGTTTTCAATGGCACGAATAACTTGCGATGGTTCACCAAAAGCAAGGATAGCTAATGCGCCTTTTGGTCCAATACCTGATACGCCGATTAATTTACGAAACAGTAACTTTTCTTCTACTGTGGGGAAACCATATAACGCGATAATGTCTTCACGTACATGTTGGTATGTATAAATAATCGTCTGAATTCCTTTCTTGCTGGAAAAAACATACGGATTAGGAGTCAGAATCTGATAACCAATGTCATTATTCTCAATGACGACAAATTCAGGGCCTGTATACTCTACAGTGCCTTTTATGTATTCGTACAATGCCTTCTCTCCTCTTTCATGCTATCCATCATTGTACCATAAAATTCATCTCTACTTATATAAAAAAACATATGTTCTTTATGATTCATGTTTCGTGAATCATTTTTTTGGGTATTATTAATTCAACAATGACTACCACTTTATGTCCCTTATCCTATCAAAAAAAGTCCATACTTCTTTTTAGGAGGAATTCGACATGCTGAAAAAAAATGTTGTTGGTGTTTTCGCATCGAGTTTCGAGGCTCTTCGTACGATTGATTCTATGAAGCAAGATGGAATTGATAAAAGCCACCTTTACGTTATTGCCCATGATGATTATGAAACAAGATTGATTGAGGAAAAGTCAGGAGTGGCAGTCGATCATAACATAACGGAAGAAGAAAATCGTAGTTTTTGGAATGAATTAAAATCGTTTTTTACAGGAAACTCTAGTGAATACTCTGCTTATTCAGATTATCTGCTCGGAATTGGGATGACTCGTTACGATGTCGAACAATATGCTAAGGAAGTAGAAGGTGGAAAAATTCTTGTTCTTGTAGATAGTGAATATGATGAAGGAAGAACAGGGGTTTTAACTTCAGAAAATATTTCTGAAAGAAAACATGCCGTTGAACGTCATTTCCCCCCTGACTATAACTTGTTGGACCATTCTGAAGAAGGGTTGCTTGATGAAGAACAAACCAATTTGGAACAAAATGATTTAAGAAATTCTATGTTTGGCTCGAAAAAGATGCTCGAGAAAGAATATGAAGAAGATGAAAATCCATTTTATAATCGTTAATTATGATTAAAGGCGGACGTGGCTGTTCATCGATGTTTTCACAAGACGCGACAGATTTTAGTCGATGTTGAATTAACATGCGGGATAGAACAAGAAGTTTACTAGTTAATAGCCTCTTGCGCTAAACGGGGACTACCTCCCTAAAGATATCTACAACTTATCCAATTTATCAATGTTCAAAGAGAAAAAGCCATTAATTTGGCTTCTTCTCTTTTTGTTTTTCTAATGAATATTGTTTCATCGTTTCCAATACTTCTGTATATATTTCTTTAGTCTTTACCGGTATCCCTTGCTTGAGCTGTAAATGCTTCTTTCCTTCTAATTTCTTGATATCTATTTGAAAAAAAGATTGGATAATATCTGCCTGATCGGGATTCCCATTAAAGATGGATAATGTCCCATCCTGTGTTAGACCAAAAAAGCCATTAATTTTTAGGAGTGGTGAAATATCATCAACCATCGTTTCAAATACTAATTTGTCTTCATCCATATCTACAAGCTGCCAAGTTTCATATTTTGCCCAAAAATCCTCAAGTGCCCAGATGGTCTCATGAACAGTTTCTTCACTAACCTCGCCATCCAAATATTTTCGTTTTAATACAACATTTAATAAAAGTGGGTCTTCGCCAACTAAGTTATGATTTATGTGATTTTCCGCTTTTGACCCGTCATCTGTTTTAACTATTTGTCCCATTGCATTCTTGTAAGGACTATTTCCGCCAATAAACATCGTATAAAGCATAAGCAGCATGGCGATAAACTTCATACGGATCACCTCTATAGCTTTAGATTGATTTCCTTTCTAAGCTTAGAGTACCCATTTTTTAACAAGAATATCCGATATTTTTAGTATTCATTATGATTGTTAAGATTGTTGTAAGTTGATTTCCACTCCAATTAGCATAGCTGCAATATCATAATGACTCCTACTTTTCTATTTTTTTCATAATTCTTTCATAAAATGCCTGCCTTTCTTTATATTGCTTGAATGTCAGTTTTTGTATATAGTTCCACTTTTTTGATTGTTCTTCTATATTGACATTAGAGTAAAAAATCCATTCTCTAAAAATATCTGTTGGATAAACGAGTGCGGCTAAAAAAGGTCGAACATGTTGCAGATGTCTTAATTTTTCAAAATGAAATAAACGCTCTTCATTCCACTCCAAGGAAGGTAATATCCGATTACAAAATTGCAAGATGTCAATATGAGGTGGAGCAATACTGATTAAGTCAAAATCAATCATGTATAATACTCCATTTTTATTTTTTATAAAGTTATGACTTGCCACGTCTCCATGAATAATACAGTAAGGTTTTTTTTCAAAATAAGACATATGCTCATTCATTTGCTGTAGTGCCCATGATCCATATTGCGCAAGCCTTTTCAAATGTGAGTACGCAGGATTAAATCTATGTAAATTGATACATGTATAATAATCAACTAGTCTCTTTTCCCATTTTGAAAGTTGCTTAAAGATTGGTATATATTCTATGAAAGAAGGAACGAACTTACTTGTCGCTGTGTGAAAGTAAGTGATTGTGTCAAGGGCAGTTTCTATATTTTCATCGCTGTCATATTGAAAAGAGCTTTTATCACTTGACTCAATATACTGCAAAAGTCCGTAAATGCGATCCTCCATGTTAAATATCTTAGGAAAAAAAGAATAGGTTTTGGTAAATCCTATTTCCTTTAATTCTTTCGTAAAGGCAATTTGAACGGATAATTTATATTTGGAAGGAAACTCTTTAAGTACCCAAATGTCATGGCTTGTGGATAATAGCCAAACTCCATGTTTTATTTGTTGTATGTGATTAAACGGAAGGCCAGTGTTTTTTTTCATAAAAAGAAGGAGACGGTCATTCAATCCGTCTCGATCCTTTAAATAGCGTTTATTCATCTGCATTTCCTTCATCATGACGGACTGGCATCGCATATGCATTAGCTTGATCTGATGGCATTACTGAACCAAATGGTTGCATTGGAGGTGCAATTGCTTGCCTCATGTACGGATATGACGCATAGTATGGGGTCCCTCCACCTCCACATCCACAATCTCCCGGTACTCCTGCGCTTGTATAAGCAGGAGCTACGCCAGGCATGACCGGATATCCTCCTGTTACGGGTACTTGAGAGTAAGGCATTTGATAACTTGGATAAGGTACAGCTGGTTGGGCTGCTGGCATCACTGCTCCAGGCGCATGGCCATAATGGTCCGAGCTATCCATTTTTCCATACATTCCTGGATGACTAGATGATTCATCATGCCAATGTGGAACTCCTGCTATATATCCAGTAGTTGGAACTCCAGGCATTGCAGCAGGTTGAACCGCCATCGGCTGCACCATCGCTCCTTGAACTTGTGGCATCATTTGTGGTTGATACCCATAGATATACGGATTATAGCAAGGATCACAAACTGGCATGACAGGATAACAGTAATTGTATACTGGCTGTTGGACAGGCATGACTGGTTGCTGAACCGGCATGACTGGCATTTGTACCGGAATTTCCTCTTTTGGCATTTCTTGTACTTGAGTCTGCATTTGTTGCATATTCATCATATAGTAATTACTAATGTCGATTTCAGGCAGTGGCTGTGGCATTACAGGTTGATAAATTGGGTATGGCTTTTCTTTTGGAACCTCTTTAATAATCTCCTTTGTTGGCTGGACGATTGGAACCGGAATCTCTTTTTTGGGTTGCACGATTGGAACCGGAACCTCCTTCTTTTGAATATTTTCTACTTTTGGCATTTCCTTCGGTACATGGTGCGGAATATTAGGAGGAATATTGGGCGGCACATGGTGTTCTTTAACTGCAGCTCCACCAGGCACTTTTATTTTCATGCCAGGCATGATCATATCTGGATTTGATAATTGGGCATTCATCTTTTTTAACTCTTCAAAATTCACTCCATATTTTTTTGCAATTTTCCAAAGAGTTTCTCCTTTTTGCGCAATATGGATTTTCACACATTTCCCCTCCTCAGACATAAGTCCATATAGTGTATGAATGTATAGGCAATTTGCTAATAATCTTCACAAAAACTTATGATAATTTAACCTATTTTATGCTCGAGTAACTAGTAAAACAGAAAGATCGTATCTTTAATAATGATTTTCAAATTATGGTATTATTTACATATAGATGTTGGAACGGAGGAAGAGTAATGGAAGAAGAAACAAAAAAATTACATGGTGATGCGCGGAGAGAAATGCTGCTTTCCATTTTAAAAAATAGCCAGACACCTATAACTGGAAGTAAGCTATCGCAAATTGCGAATGTGAGTAGACAAGTCATCGTGGGAGATATTACTTTACTGAAGGCTAAGGACGAGCCAATTATTGCGACAAGTCAAGGATATATGTATATGAATATGAATCCTGTCAATCAAATATTCGAAAAAACAATCGCTTGTCTCCATACTCGTGAACAAGCAGAAGAAGAGTTAAATATTATTGTAGATCATGGGGTAACGGTAAAAGACGTGAAAGTAGAACATCCTGTTTATGGGGATCTTACTGCATCTATTATGGTAGCAAATAGACAGGAGGTACAAACGTTTCTTGAAAAAATAAAAGAAACAAATGCGTCCTTATTGGCAGAATTAACTTTAGGCATCCATTTGCATACATTAACGGCATCAAGTGAAGAGGCAATAAAAAAAGCAGAAGCAGCTTTAAAAGCCGCTGGGATATTGATGGATTCTTAGAAAACCGGAGGGTGTCCGTCTAGCCCATCAAACAAACATATTCTATTTTTTTTGGGAAATAACGATTCCCAATTAACAAAAAAAAGACGTTTAGATTCATGATTTGAATTTAAAAGTCTTTTTTTTGTACAAGTACTTAATTCTCCTGAAAAACAAGTTTTTCAGTGCCCTCCAATACCAGGTCTCTTTTTCAACCGCCAGAGCTTAGAACTTCTACTTTATCGACAAACTCCAGTCTCCTTAAGCTTACTAGTAACTCCTCAATATCCCTAGACATATTCGTTATATCCAGTGACAATGTAACGTTTGCACGTCCTTGCAAGGGAATTGTTTGGTGGATTGTTAATACATTGCAGGAATTGGCAGCCACCGTACTGAGTAGTTTGGAAAGTGCGCCCGGTTTATCCTCAAGGAAAAAAAATAAAGAGATAATTTTTTCTTTTACGACTAAATGAAATGGAAAAACAGTATCTCTATATTTATAAAAAGCACTACGGCTTAAATCCACTTGCTGGACAGCATCCCAAACAGAATCAGATTTCCCACGTTCAATTAGTTCTTTTGCTTCCAAGGTTTTTTTCATAGCTTCTGGAAGTACATCCTCTCGCACTAAAAAAAACTTTTGATCGTATTCTTTTTTCCCCACTACCTATCCCCCTAATAGAAAAGTGTAAACGCCTTGCACATCGACGCACAGACCCACAATTTGTGGGTCTGTCAACGTTCCTTTTTTGGCCATTAACTGAGATAAAGAAAATTCGACGAAGTACGAGTCGATGTTGACTTTCGCAAACTCAAAGGACATGAAGTTTGCTAGTCCATAGGCGTTGGAGCTAGACACAAATAAACCTTTTTATAAAAATGCATAATTATTACATTTTTACTTACTTCCTTTCAAATGAAGACTAATCGACAAACTCAAATTCGAATTCTAACAAGCGAATCGTATCGCCATCTTTTGCTCCTCTTTCACGCAGTGCATCGTCTACCCCCATAGCCCTTAATTGGCGAGCAAATCGTCTAACTGACTCATCCCGTGAAAAATCAGTCATTTTAAATAAACGTTCGATTTGGGCTCCGCTAATTACAAAGCCACCATCCGGATCCCGTGAAATGGAAAATTCATCATGAGGTTTTTCATGTTTATACATAACTCGATTGATTGTATCATCTTCTTCTACTATTTCATGAAGAGGAAATTCAGGAGTATTTTCAAGTTGGTTTGCAATTTCAAATAATAACTCTCGAAGACCTTGTCTAGTAATGGCAGAAATCGGAAAAATCGGGTAATCCTCTTCCAGCTTTTCCTTAAAAGCATCCAAATTAGCCTCTGCTTCCGGCATATCCATTTTATTGGCAACGATAATTTGTGGTCTTTCTAATAAACGAAGGTTATATTCCTTAAGTTCTTGATTAATTGTGCAATAATCCTCATAAGGGTCCCTGCCTTCGATAGCCGACATGTCGATGACGTGAACGATGACCCTTGTCCTTTCAATATGACGCAAAAATTGATGTCCAAGGCCAACTCCTTCGTGAGCCCCTTCTATTAAGCCAGGGAGATCGGCCATAACGAAGCTTCTTCCGTCTCCTGTTTCAACGACCCCGAGGTTTGGAACAATAGTTGTAAAATGATATTCAGCTATTTTAGGTTTTGCGGCGGAAACTACAGATAGGAGAGTTGATTTACCGACGCTCGGAAAGCCTACAAGTCCAACATCAGCTAAAACTTTTAGCTCAAGTACAATATTTTTTTCTTGTCCCGGCTCACCGTTTTCAGCAACTTCGGGTGCGGGATTTGCTGGAGTAGCGAAACGAATATTCCCACGTCCTCCTCTACCGCCTTTTGCAATAACGGCTCTCTGCCCATGATTTACTAAATCAGCAATTGTTTCTTTCGTATCTTCATCTGTCACTACTGTTCCTGGAGGCACCTTTACAATTAAATCGGCTGCCCCTTTCCCATGCTGGCTTTTAGACATTCCATGTTCACCGCGTGGAGCTTTGAAATGCCGTTGATATCTAAAATCCATCAAGGTTCTTAAGCCTTCGTCGACTTCAAATATAACACTTGCCCCTTTACCTCCATCTCCTCCTGCGGGTCCACCCATCGGAACATATTTTTCGCGGCGGAAAGCAACCATTCCATTTCCACCGTCTCCACCTTTAACGTATATTTTCACCTGATCTACAAACATAAATTTAACACTCCAATCTAAAAGACCCAATTAGAAAAAAACATCTATAACCATTTCTGAATCCGTTATTTCTGGAATCTTAATGGCATTGGGAAAACTTTTTTCATTTGCTAACCATTCTATTAATTGGGATGAATTTTCTAATAATCCATTGTAATGAAACTGAAAATGAATATGGTCATCAAATTGCTCTAATGTAATATACAAATGATTTTCAAAGAGAGGGTTTGCGCAACGATTCAGCTCATCAAAAAAACTACGAGTCCAATTTGTCAATACCGCATCATCAACTAAATCCGTCCGAACATTATCCACAATCTCGTATTCAATTTTAAAAGCATATTTTCCCCAATTATGGGTTAATAACATCACAGCAAATTGGGGTAGTTTCATGTTAGACAATCTCGCTTCATTTTGTGTATCCAAAATAATTTCATTTATTACTCTCTCTGCCTGATCAAGCTTGCCTAACGAAATATATGCTTTAATTAACTGAATCTTATTCAACCAATCATGGCGTGTATTCTGAATTACATTCATTACATTCATTACATTCAATAATTCATTCATCATTATTTCCTCTCTGTCCAACTTCAATCGTTATTATAGTATAACAGATATTGCCATGTGAGGTAGTATTTTTAGTAATAGGCATGTAAAAAAAGAAAAGCCCTAACCCGTAGTAAGGTTAGAGCTTTTTTCATTAATTATTGAGCCTTAGGATAAACACTTACTTTTTTCTTGTCACGACCTAGACGTTCGAAACGAACGACACCGTCGATTTTAGCAAAAAGAGTATCATCGTTACCGCGGCCAACGTTTTCACCTGGGTGAATTTTTGTTCCACGTTGACGGTATAAAATAGATCCGCCAGAAACAAATTGACCGTCTGCACGCTTAGCGCCTAGACGTTTTGCTTCTGAGTCACGTCCGTTTTTAGTAGAACCTACCCCTTTTTTGGATGCAAAAAACTGAAGATCCAATCTTAGCATTTGTTCCACCTCCTGTTTATGAAAAGGTTATTTTTATATAATCTTGATAATCTCTTTCAATCGTTTGAAGAGAAATAATCATACCTTCAAGTAAAAGTTGGACTTGATTAAAGGATTCGTCAGTCGATTCGGTATGAAATGAACATTTCAAAAAACCAGTCTCTGACTGCTCAATCTCTGGTTCAATACCAGTTAAAGCAATAATGGCATTCACACTGCCAAAAGCAACAGCAGATGCTCCTGCACAAACGATATCCTTCCCTTTATCGGCGAAATCAGCGTGTCCGTCCATCGTGAAGGATCTGATCTTACCATCATACGTTTTTTCGACGTTTACGAAAATCATAAGACAGCCGCCTTATGCGTTGATTTTTTCAACTACAACTTTTGTGTATGGCTGACGATGACCTTGTTTCTTGTGGTAGTTTTTCTTTGATTTGTATTTGAATACAACAATTTTTTTCGCACGGCCTTGTTTTTCAACTTTAGCTGTAACTGTTGCACCTTCTACAAACGGGCTACCTACTTTAACATTTTCGCCACCAACAAAAAGAACTTTGTCAAAAGTGAATGTTTCACCTTCAGTTACATCCAACTTTTCAATGTAGATTGCTTGGCCTTCTTCAACTTTTAATTGTTTTCCACCAGTTTCAATGATTGCGTACATGAACTGCACCTCCTTAATAGACTAAGACTCGCCAGATTCAGGTGTTTTAAAATCTAAAACACTATGTGTTTTGAATGATTCAAAATCTTATATACCTGAGCTGTGCGGTTGTAGCACGGGTGCTACAAACTAACATGAAAATACTATCATATGCCAGTATGCATGTCAACAGCTTTCGCTTTAATCTCACCTACTGTTCCAAATTGGCGGATATGATATGTGAATATATCAGATTTTATCACCTTAAAAAAGATTTTCATATGTAAAAACTCCTCTATTCTTATAAGATGACGATTTCCTTCTCCTTTAAATGTTTCCATTGTTTTATTATCTATTTCTATCAAAACAGCCTCATGACCATCTGCGGGAGTTTCGAAAAGTTCCCGTTCCAATCGAAAGCAAATAGTTTCAGGACTTTCAATAAGTCCAGTCCCATTACAGGCAGGGCATTTTGTCTTCAATGTTTGGGAAAGAGGTTTCCTTGTCCGCTTTCGAGTTACTTCAAAAATACCAAGTGGTGTAAAACCAATAGCACGTGTTTGCTTTGGATCTTTTTTTAATAGGTCCTCTAATAAATTCTGTACTTTTCTTTTATCTTCATTTGCCTGCATATCAATAAAATCAATTAGAATCATCCCGCTATAATCACGCAGACGCAATTGCTTTGCAATTTCCTTTGCAGCAGTCAAATTCGTTTGAACAACCGTCTCTGAAACAGCTTGTTTCCCTGTAAATTTTCCCGTATTTACATCAATTACGACTGCTGCTTCTGTTTCATTGATTACAATATACGCTCCATTGCTTAACCAGACTATCGGCTTTAGTGCTTTTTCCAATTCACTTTCAAGGTTGTATTTTGAAAAAATCCCTTCCTTATCTTGATGAAAATAAAGGACCCAATTCAATGTATCAATACTCTGAAGCGATTTTTTTAATCGTTCCAACGCTTCCTTATCATTGTAATAAAGCTCACCACTTTTAAGACGCATTATTTCACGAGTGATCTCATCATCAAACAACGATTTCTTCATTAGTAATGCCGGTGCCTTGACGTTATTTTTCATTTTTTTAATGGATGCATATGTATCTTTAAGCTGATTAACCTCTTGCTCCCAATCCTCTTTACTTCCCGACAATGCTTCTGTGCGGATGATAAAACCTTCCCTTTCGGCTTTAAGGCTGTGGGCAATCTTCCTCCACTTATTTCTTAATGATTCATCAGCTTTTTTAGATACTGCAATATATTTACCTTCAGGCATATAGATGGACTTTTCACCAGGTATTTCAATAATCGCGGTTAATAAAGCGCCTTTTATGCCAGTTTCATCCTTTTTAACTTGAACAAGGAGCTTTTCACCCTCTGTAATAAAGTTCGAAATAGGCATATCTTTTTTACGCGGATCCGTAGAATGAATATAAGCTGGAAGCTGATCCTTCTGTAGGAAACCATTCTTATCCTTACCGATGTTAACGAAAGCCGCATTCATTCCCTTTTTTACACTTTCTACTTTTCCTAAATATATATTTCCTACTTCTGAAATATCACTCGGTTGTTCAACAAAAAATCTAGTAACGATCCCTGCTTCTTTTACCGCAAATCTTTTTTCAGCAGTTTTTGTATCAATAAAAATAGCATTCACTTTCACATTCGTTCACCTGCTAAGAAAAAAATAAAACTGGCTTAATGCCAGTCGTTCTCACTACTTATACTTTATCCGTCTATTTATGAGTAGTCAATCATCGTATACCAGGTCCTTAAGCTTTGCACTCACCCTTTTTTCTGTAAAATACGCATGAAGAATTTCGTTTTCATCCAGCTTGCCAAGATTTCTATTATTTTCTCCAACATAGATTAAATGTTTACAACCACGTTTAAACTTTTCTAAAACTTCATGCAAATACTCTTCTCCCTTTGCATCGATGGGGTGCAGTTGAGAAAAGGTAATGTTTTTCCCATAATGTCTTTCTAATAAAAATCTTATAAAAACATACCTTTGCTGTTTCCATTCAGTCCATAAAGTGATGTCTAAATAAAGTAAAATCATCCATATATTAATATTTAATGGATAAAAAAGAAGAAGCATTGCATGTAACGCGATTAATACAGCAAAAGAACTCATTAATGATAAACGACAAGCTTTTATATATGGATGGCGAGTGGAAAGATAGAGTTGAACCAATTTCCCTCCGTCCAGTGGCCATACAGGAATAAGATTAAACATAAGTATCATAAAATTATATAAGGATAGTTGGGTAGCCACATCAGCTGGCAATAAAGAAAGCATAACTAGGACGGGTATTAACGCCGCGATAATTAAATGTTGAACAGGCCCTGCACAAATGACAATTAGATCCTCAACAATTTCACGATTTCCATGTTCGTCAACCTCACACATACCACCGAAAGGCAAAATTACAATCCGTTTAATTTTCCACTCAAAATGTGCCGCTGCCGCTGCATGTCCAATTTCATGAATAAAAACGATCATAAACAAGAAAAGCAATTGCCAAAAATAACCCGTAAGAATTGCTATTCCTGCCACTACCCAAAAGAGAGGATGAATCTGTATTTTTTTTAGGAGCAATCCATATTTATTCAAATTTTATCACCTGAATAGGATCAATAAACTTATCGTTTTGTTTGATAGCAAAATAAAATTCTCCCGTCTTCCCTGCTTTTCCTGTAGACACTATTCCTACATTTTTCCCTGCCTCTATTTTTTCTTTTGGTTTTACAGTAATTTTTTCTAACATCCCGTACCATGTCTCGGAATGGTCAGGATGTTGAATGATTACGGTTTGGCCAATATCTTCCTTTGGACCAGCAAATACGACGATTCCTCCCGTGATTGCTTCAACCTCGGCATTTGTTCCCGTTTCCATAATGATCCCTCTACCATTTATCGAGAAATCCTCTAGTATCCTTCCAGATACCGGAATCGCGTAATCCGTTTCTTTTCCTGTATTAGCTATCTTACCATCATTTCCTAAAGGAGGAAGCAGTGCCAAAGGTTTTCCAAATTGATTTTCATACCATTGAGATACAGCCGCAAATTGAAACTCCTTCTCCATCGTTTTTTTTACCCCTAATTTAATCTGATCCAGTTTTGAAGAGGTTGATTGAAATATTATTGCCATTACTAAAACTAGGACAGCAGATGCAAAGACTTTAAATAAAAAGATGTCACGATTAAAAAGTGGATGAAGGGAGTCTTTCGGGTCGGCTTCGAAGACAGGAGACTCAAATTCATCTTCAATAAAAGGAGTAGGTCTAACCCTCTCCTTGTTCGAATTATATTGCTTACGCCTTTTACTGATTCGCTTCCGAATATCATCAGCTCTTCTGCTCATTCTCCCCCATCTCCCTTTATTATTTTGTATTACACTATGACTTGTCCTTTAAGAATATTCGTTTTAGATTAGAATACGGCAAGGGAATTTGCTCATCGACGTACAGGACCACACGGTATGGGCCAGTCAAAGTTACAACAGGACATGTCAGCTCTTCCTATTTCGGCATTCTACTAAGATAAAGAAAACACGATGAGGAACGAGTCGATATTGACTTACGCATAAGAGAAGGAAAAGAAGTTTGCTAATCGATATGCGCTACAACTGAACAACCTTACCAAAATTACAATCATTTTAAAAAATATATATTCTTATATAAAAAAAAGAACCATACATTCAAATTAAATTGAACGTATGGTTCTTTACAAACTTATTTAGCTCCGACACCCAATAGCTTTTTCAATCTTGCAATTACTCCTTGTTTCTCATCATCCAAAGATTGTAGAGGGACAGACTCACCTAATATTCTTCTCGCAATATTTCGATATGCAATGGAAGCCTTGCTATTCGGATCAAGCGCAATTGGCTCACCTTGGTTAGAAGATCTAATCACATCCACATCATCCTGGACAATTCCAATCAAATCAATAGATAAATGTTGAGCAATTTCATCAACATCTAGTACATCGCCATCTCTCATCATTTGGCTGCGGATGCGATTAATGATTAATTTTGGAGGTTCAACATTTTCTTCCTTTTCCAATAAACCAATGATACGGTCAGCGTCTCGAACTGCAGAAATTTCTGGTGTTGTTACTACAATTGCTCGATCAGCCCCGGCTACCGCATTTTTATAACCTTGTTCAATCCCTGCTGGGCAATCAATTATTATGTAATCATACTCATGTTTCATTTCGTTAACGAGTTTTTTCATTTGTTCAGGTGATACAGCCGTTTTATCGCTAGTTTGAGCTGCTGGAAGTAAAAACAATTTGTCCTCAAACCTTTTATCTTTCACAATTGCCTGTTGCAGCTTACATCTACCTTGAACAACATCTACTAAATCATAAATAATGCGATTTTCAAGACCTAGTACAACATCAAGATTTCTTAGACCAATATCTGTATCTATGAGACATACTTTTTTACCCTGTAGGGCAAGAGCTGTCCCCAGGTTGGCCGAAGTTGTAGTTTTTCCGACTCCTCCTTTACCCGAAGTTATTACAATTGCCTCACCCATTGTATAGTCCCCCTTTTAATCTAGTAATATTTGGTCTTATATGTTTTAACACTTGCAAGCGATCTATAACGATTTGATGTCTTCCATCGATATAAGCACATTCCATTTGATGATGTTCTTCTTTATCATAATGGTCAGGTGCGCGGCTAATGCAATCGGAAATTCTAAGCTGTGAAGGAGTCATAAAGGATGCTACAATTACTGCTTCATTTCTACCTGTATAACCCGCATGGGCTATGCCTTTTAAAGCACCCATAATAAAAATATTACCAGCTGCTCTGACAGTTCCTCCAGGGTTTACATCGCCAATAAGCAATAAGTCACCGGGAACCTCTAATATTTGACCAGATCGAACGACAGTAGCAACTGAAGTCACTTCCTGTTCATCCATAATGCGTTTTGCCTCTGTTTTTGTGATAATATTACTTTCAATCTCTTCGACTATTAAATTTTGTTTCGTACGAATCATTTCTTTTAATTGTTCTTCCTGATCAGCATTTAAGTATCGATTTCCAGAAAAAATACGTACAGAAATAAGAGGGCTGTCTGTATCTACCCCCTGCAAATCAGCAAGCTTATCTTCCAACTCTACCAATAAATCCTCATATGAGCAGCGATCATTTAATTGTAAAGAAAGACCGTTCTTCGTTCCTTTAATCATAACATTTTGTCTGTTTTTCATGTGTTCCGGGCAAGGAGACTCAACTTGCAAATAGTGCCCTCATATCTCCTTTCACTACTACATCAAAATACCTATAGTTTATCTTATTATTTTATTCCCGTTATACATTGCTGAATTCGACAAACTACTTCGATTTTCCTCTATTCAAAAAAAAAATTATTCATTCAGCTCTTCTTTTTTTCTATTTAGTAATAATTTGTTGAACGGGAAATAAACGATGATAAAAAATACGGCATTCAAAATAAGAGTAGGTACTAGTCGAATCATTGCAAACTCGTTCAAATCCATACTTTTTCGTAAAACAAATATATTCATTCCGTATACAATTGTTTCTACCAACGATATACACATTATTGTAATGATTAAGGCCGTAAAAATATTAGAAAAAAGTAATTTAGTTAATTTTGCCGATACATATACAGCAATTGGAAATAAAACTAAATATATACCTATAACCCCAGTAAAGTAAATATCAAATAATAATCCGAATACCGCCGCATATATAAGCGTACGATTTCTAAAATAATTAATCCCCATCATGATAAATAATATTAATAAAAAGTGCGGAACAAGGATCCAATCTACTCCGAAGGATCCAGGTGGAAGAAAGTCCACAAAAATACTTTCACAATAAAAACAAAAAGTTAAAAGGAAGGGAAGTATTAAGCGTTTCATCATTCCCCCGCCTCCGTAACATTTTCAGTATCCATCGTACGAACAATGACCAACACATGCTCAAATCCGTAAAAATCCGCAGAAGGTTCTACATATGCCGTTTGTGTCAATCCAAAACGATCAACTTCCACTTCTTTAACTTTTCCGATATCAAGTGCTTTTGGAAAGACACCACCAAGACCAGATGTGACGACATTCTGCCCTTTCTTAATCTTTTGATCAATCACGATATCCTTCATAATTAGCATTTTCTTCTCTTTATCGTAGCCGTCGATAAGACCAAAAACATGCTCATCTCCTTGTATTTCAGCAGCAACTCTATTTTTCTTATTATTAGAGCTAAGAAGTTCCACTGTAGCTGTCATCGGGGAAGTACTAACTACTTTACCGATCAGCCCTTTAGCTGTCATGACAGCCATATCTGTCTTTACACCACTTTTACTCCCTTTACTAATCGTAATTTCTTCAAACCAACGATCGGGTGCTCGGCTGATGACTGTTGCTTGAATGGCACTATAATCACGGAGATTTTCAGTTTTATTTAGTACACTTCGCAGTTCTTCATTATCTTTTTTTATATCCGCTATTTCCTTTTCAAGTTTTGCCAACCCTTCCAACCGGGCTTTTAATTTTTTATTTTCTGTATATGTATTTGTTAGATCATGAATATTTCCAAAAAAGTTTGCAACTCCCTGTGCTGGCTTTGAAATAAGTGATTGACCAAAACCAACAACATCTTTAACAAACTGCTCTGGACGGGTAATATTCTCTCTATCTCGTAAAGAAAATCCAATTAAAGATACGAGAATAATAATGCTAATAAGAAGGATTATCAGACGTTTATTTAGAAAAAAGTGTGACATGATTTACACCTCGTAGAAAAGAACAAGCACCTAGCTTATCGAATTACAAACTCCAGGCTCAAGACTTGCGATAAAGGGAACACGATAAAATCCAAAAAACGAAAGGCGTCTGAAGAAGAAGAAAGGCTAAAAGCGCAACATCCGGATCCAGCGTCTTCCTACATGTATACTTCGGACCTCCGTCATGTAATTGTTCTAAGGCAAAAAAGTACGTATTTTGACTTTTATGTCTCAGGTTACTGGACTGCGGGTGGTTGGCGCCTGCAGTTAGACAGGAGAAATCGCTGTTGATTTATCGTAATGAAAAGGGCTAGAAGTTTGCTATTCGACGGCTACTTGCGCTAGACATGAAAATTTTTTTTACTTTTATCTCTTATGAATGCACAAGCGCCTTATTTCGCGGTACTATGACTAAATATATTTTATCAATTTTTTTAAAGATTTCCTATACAATAAGAAAAGAGCAAGCGCCGTAAAAACGGCGCAAGTGACTCTTAACGCATATCTTTTACTTTATTTTTAAAAAGATGAATATGTTCTAATGCAATTCCGGTACCTTTTGCAACGCAATCCAGCGGTTCATCCGCGATTAAAACCGGCATATCCGTTTCTTGACTCATTACCTTATCCAAATTATGCAGCAATGCTCCTCCACCAGTAAGTACGATTCCTCTATCCATAATGTCGGCTGCAAGTTCAGGTGGAGTTTTTTCAAGCGTATTTCTTACGGCATCGATGATAGAATTTACAGTATCTCGTAATGCCCATGATATTTCTTCTGCTGTTATTTCAATGGTTTTTGGGAGTCCAGTTAGTAAGTCTCGGCCCCGTATCTCCATAGTAGGTAATCCTTCCGCCTCTCCGGCCGATCCAATTTCAAGTTTAATCGCTTCAGCAGTTCGATCACCAATTAATAAATTGTATGTTTTTCGGATATAAGCAACAATTGAGTCGTCCATATTATCACCAGCAATACGAATCGACATGCTCGTTACAATTCCTCCGAGAGATATCACAGCAACTTCTGTAGTACCACCGCCGATATCTACAACCATGCTTCCAGTCGGTTCCCAAACAGGTAAGTTAGCTCCAATCGCCGCAGCAAATGGTTCTTCAATTGGATATGCTTCCTTTGCTCCTGCCTCTCTAGTCGCATCAAGAACCGCTCTTTGTTCAACTGCGGTAATACCAGACGGAACACAGACCATTATATGAGGCTTTCCGCCAAATAAACCTTTTCTTTTCGTAGATTGGCGAATATAGTATTTCATCATTGCGGCAGTCGTCTCATAATCCGCAATGACTCCGTCTTTCATCGGTCTAAGTGCAACAATATTTCCTGGAGTTCGACCAATCATATTTTTTGCGTCGTTTCCTACTGCTACAATTTTTTTGGTATCAGTTTGTAACGCAACTACTGATGGTTCACGTAACACGATTCCTTTTCCTTTTACAAAAACAAGTGTATTGGCAGTTCCTAAATCTATTCCAAGATCTTTCGTTCCAAATCCAAACATGTATGTATCTCCCTTTCTCATGCCGAATGCTTTATATATGCATCTGCTCCCTATACTTTCAAAAACAATAACGATAAATTCTATAGCCTGTCCAATACATTAATTTATTGTTACCTCGTCAGTGCATAACATTTATACTATTTTTCCCATTAGTTTGAGCAAACAACAACACGCCCAATAAAATCCATAACTCTAATTATATAGTATCATTTTTTAAAATCCTAGTGTCACATATATCCTTTTTCTTTCATACTGACATATTTTTTATCACCGATGATTAAATGATCCAGAAGTTCTATCCCTATCATTTTTCCACATTCTACTAATCGTTTTGTCACTTCGATATCTTCTCTTGAAGGTGATGGATCTCCGGATGGATGATTATGGAGGCAAATAATTGAAGCCGCCGAACGACGAATGGCTTCTTTAAATACCTCACGAGGATGTACAATACTTGCATTTAAACTACCTATGAAGATTGTTTGACGATGGATGACTTGATTTTTTGTATTTAAATAAAGTGCCACGAAATGCTCCTGTGTAAGAAAACGCATATCGTTCATTACGTAGTTAGCACCATCTTCAGGACTTCGTATAACATATCTTTCATCATACGAAAGATTGCTGATTCTCCTACCAAGTTCAACTGCAGCTGCAATCTGAACCGCTTTCGCTTGTCCAATTCCTTTCAAATTTGTCATTTCTTCCAGTACTGCATCTTTAAGCCACATGAGACCACCAAATTGTGTTAACAGACGATTTGACAATTGTATGACAGATTCTGATTTAGTGCCCGTCCTTAATAATATTGCTAGTAACTCATGGTTTGATAAGCTTTCAGCTCCATTGTTAATAAGTCGTTCACGCGGACGCTGATCTATAGGAAAATCACGAATCATTAGGGTTTCCGTTTTCAAATATGTTTTCCTCCTTTTGAATCTAGTTGGGAGGAATGATAAGCCCTATATTTAACAAGGCACGGTATAAACGGGAGATTGGGAGACCAACTACAGAATAATAATCTCCATTTATTGATTTTACAAGGAGAGCTCCCAGCCCCTGAATGCCATATGCACCTGCTTTATCAAAGGGCTCCCCACTCATAATATACTGATCAATATCAGTTTCTGTTAACTCCCAAAATTCTACATCTGTTTTTTCATAAAATGCTTCTGTCTTGTTTTTATCTTTAATAGCTACTCCTGTATATACTGAATGTATTCGTCCTGATAGTTGTTTCAGCATATGTTTAGCTTCAGTCATATTTTTGGGCTTACCGAGAATGATATCATCACTTACAACGACAGTATCAGCTCCAATAATAACGGCATGTGGATAATGCTCTATTGCTACTTTTACTTTTCGTAAAGCAAGTGTTTTGACAAATTCTGATGGTGAAAGATTAGATGGTAGAGTTTCATCGGCATTTGATGAAAAAGTAGTAAAAGGAATGTTTAATTTCTGAAGGATTTCTTTTCTTCGAGGTGAAGCAGAAGCTAGTACGAGGTGATCCATAGGCATGGCCATCCTTTCTTGAGTTAGGAAAATGGTCTCTATAGACGATTTTCCTGAATAGGGAGATACATGATTCTATCCTATCAAAGAGTTAAAAAAGAAACAAGAAAAAGAGGCCAAGAGCCCCTTTTGAATTATTTACGAACCAATTTCACCTTTATATAACTTAATAAATTCCAGTAAAACTTGTTGGGCTTGTAATAGTTCACTTTTCGATTGCGATGTTTGAAAACCTTTAAGATGTGTTTCAGCTGATTTGAGACTTCCATGAAGTTCCTTAGCGATTTCCTCGTGGAAGTTGCCATTCAGTGTATTTTCCACGTCTTTTAGAACATTTCCATCCAAGGATCCATTTAGATAACCTACAGCAGATTGTTCCGCTAGCTTATGAATTGCCTCAACCTCTTTAGTTAATTGATCTGCTTCTTCTTTTGAAGATAATTCAATCGATTTTCCTCCAAATGAAAGCTCCTTTGCCCAGACATCCTCTAGCCCTTGTTCCTTTAATTGACTCGCCAACGATTTAGCAGTTGACAGCTCTCCAGCAACACCGATAAATACATAATATTTTCCTTCCATTTCAATAACAGTCGTCGCAACATTGTTTGCCGCTAATTGCTCTCCTGCAGAAACAGCATTTTCATTAGAAGAATAAAAGCCGCCTTGAAGTACAGATATAGTTATTTCTGGTAAGGTCATAGAGTATTTTTCATTTTTAGCAGCTTGACTTTCCTTTTCAACAACCGGAGGAGAATCACCTTCTTTTAAACCTACGTGACTTTCTTCGGTTTGGATTACCATTTTATAAATTATAAATCCAAGAATGAGTCCGACTGCAATTGCTAGAAAAACAGATAAAAACAAGCCTGAAAAACTAGATTTTATATTTCTATTCCACGTTCGAACAGGAAGCTTTCTTATATTGTCATTTGTTGCGTTAATAATCTTATACTCAGGTACCTCATTTTTTTCATCATTAGGCAATATCCATTCAAATTCGTCTTCAACTATTTCTTCTGAGGAGGCTGCAGAAGCCTCGTTTGTGGCTGATTGCCAATCATGAATAGCCGTTTCCTCTGAAAATGTTTGCTCCTTTCCATTCAATTTTATTTTTATTGTAGAATGGCGATCCCCTTTTTCCTTTCCATTCATCTTAGAGCCTCCCGCACATAAATTTTGTTTCATCCTATCATACAAGCATAAAAAAAAGACGAAACTTTTGTCGTCTACTACAAAAAGGTTTTCGTCAATTTTTTAGTCATATTTTACCTTTTAAATGGATTTTTCTTATTAGCAGGTTTTGGTACATCCATTTTTGGCACTTCGGCTTTTAACTCATTTAATTCTGGCATGTAAAAAACCGATAAAGTAATCTGAACTGAATAACCATTGTCTTTTTCTTTTTCAGACACAATGATATCAGGTCCAGTCACAGAAATTTGTTCTATATGAACAATCCTCGTTTGAGATTCGAGATCGCGCAAAAAAGCTTCAATTTCAACATAACTCTTGGCTTTAATCAAAAGGTTTACGGTGATTTTCTCCAAACCATTAGGCAAAGTTGAATTTTGAGCCTCTTGTTCATCATTTGAATCAATAGTAACGAAAGTACCATCTGTAAAGTTCATTTCATTAATGATAACACCAGATGACTTTTCTAGTTTTTCTACATCTAAAATAAATTGATCAATGAAAGGATTTACAGGTATTTTTTTTACGAGATGAAGAGGATTTTCTTCAGTTTGTGTTTCATTCAGTTTATGTAACACATTTTGCTCCATTTTCAACTCGCTTTCAAGTAGAGAAGTATGCTTCGCAATCGGTTTATATTGGCTGATATAGAAAAAAGCAATAAAACATAATAAAGCTATGGTAAAAATTGATATGAGCGTCCATTTATTTTTCAACCATTGAAGTGGCATTATTCACTGCCCCCTTCATTTTCCGAGTCTGCTTTCACATGCTCCTTATTTATTGTTAATACATAATAGGCGGTATAGTACAGAGTTGGTTGATTGTCGTTTTTAATCATGCTAATAAGTTTTGCATCTGTAAACCATTGAGAAGATATTAATTCATGTAAATAGTATGCCGCTTCATTACTAGAAGTAAATTGTACATTCAACTCTACTTTATTATCGCCATTGTATGAAAATGATTGAAAGAAACCTTTTTCGGGCAATAGAGAGGAAAGATGATGTAAAAGTGGAACGATGGCGATACGCTCCTGTTCTGTCCAGTCAATCGCATTATGTAAACTTTCTAGAGAACTACTTGAAAATGGTTGATTCGCTTTATTGCTTGCTATTAATTCTCGTGTTTGCTCGATTCTTTTTTCTAACGAATCTATTCTAGCAATATCATTTTGCATTAATAACCAAAGAAATATAGAGCTGCACACTGTAATAATGGTGAGAATGATAACGGTAAATAAGGCTATTGGTGGCTCTTTTTTCTTTTGTTGTATAAGATTTATTTCAATCATCATAATGAACTCACCTCTTTTAAAGATAAGCCCAATGCTGGAAGATGGGCAGTAGGAACCATTTTCCCATCGTTATTAACAGTCAAATGCTCTATTTCCATTTCCAGTCCTGTCCGCAACATTTCTTCGAACTTCGAAAGTTCTCCGTGATCACCACTTAATATAACTCTATTAATTTGTACTTCTCCATGATTTAATGAATATTGATAAAAATCCATCACCTTTACAATCTCAGAAATGGCTTCTTCTAAATAAGCAGAGGAATTAGCATTATCAACTATACTTAATGAACTTTCCAACAAAATATCAGATGTAATCGGACGGACGAAAATCGGAACATGCTGATGAAAAATAGCTATTGTTAATAAGGAATTGTCAAAATTCAAAAGTAATAAATGATCTTCTGGATTGGTCATATCATAAGCATGGTATAAACGATATAAGGAAAGTGGAGCAATATCAGCGACGATTGGTCTTAATTTTACTTGATCAAGAATATTGATATAGGAATGAACGATTTCTCTTGGGGCGGCAACAAGCAAAATATTATAATGATCCTCCTCAAGATCTAGGATAACGGAATCAATAACTGGATCTTCAAATGGGAGATGGATACTTGTCCCAGTTTCCATAAATAAATAGCCATTTATTTCATCCTTTTGAATATCAAGTGGTACTTTTACTTGACGAACGATAATAAAAGGATCCGGAATTAAAAAGCGAATGTCTCTTCTTTTAATTTTCCATTTATTAATACATTTTTCCAATGCTGAGTGGAGCAATTTAGGGTTCATGATCTTGCCTTCTTTAATCGTACCAGGATGAAGAGGATGTTCTTTCACTTGTAAAATTACTCTTTTTCCTCCGTGGTTCGTTTCCATAAAGCGAATTACTTGATCAGTAAAAACTAAATTTGCAGTTTTTAGACTACGCTTAAATAGTTTAAAGGCCATAACGAAAACTCCCTTTACTAATTACAGAAATGATAAATACCAATCCAAAATGTATTGATGATAGAAATACATAATCAATGTACCTATACCGATAAAAGGCCCAAATGGAATTGGTTCTTTTTTCTTGAAAAATCCAAAAAACATCCCGATAATGCCAATGACGCCACCAATCATTGTAGCTGCTAGAAGTGAAAGTAAGACGAGCTTCGTTCCAAGGGCAAATCCGATGACAGCATATAGCTTAATATCGCCTCCACCCATGCCACCTTTACTAATCACAGCAATGAATAAAAGCAATGAGAATCCAATCGCAGCCCCAAGCATTGAATCCCACCATGGATCTAATGGCAAGAAGAAACGTTCTATAAGAAAAAATACTGCAAACACAAGTAGGATTTTATCGGGGATAAGCATATAAGTAATATCCGTAATAAAAATAATGACAAACAATGACATTAATGTCCATACAATAAACAATTCGACGGACCAGCCAATTTGATTATAAGCAAAAACAAATAATAGAGCTGTCGTAAGCTCCATTAGTGGATAAAGAGGAGAAATCCGCCTTTGACAATGACGGCATTTCCCCTTTTGTATGATATATGATAAAACTGGAATCAACTCATATGCCTGTAACGTATTCTGACAACCGGGACAGGCAGACCGTGGCTTAACGATAGATTGTTTTAATGGCACCCGTAGCCCAACGACATTGAAAAAAGAGCCGAGGAGAAGGGAATAGATGAAGATGATAAGAGTCATGATGGATTTAAGGTAACTTAACATCTTTTCTAGCTATTTCAAAAGGATCTTCACCATTTATATAGGTAGTTTGTCCACCTATAAGAGTAACTTTATTTGAACCTTTACCAATATTTACAACACTATTTGTTTTATCATATCCTCCATCCTTATTGGATGGATTCTTAACTTCTTCCAAATAACCATCTTTCACAAGGGTATCTAAAGTAAAAGTTCCTTCAGTATTTCCATCTGCAGATAATGCCATTTTTGCAGCATTTACCATCATTTGTGCATTACCAATATGAGCATCTTTTTTCGAGTTATTAATCAATCCGCCAATACTTGGAATAGCAATGGCAGAAATAATTCCAAGGATGACGACGACAGCAAGTAGTTCTACAAGAGTTAATCCACGTTGATTTTTCAATACATGATTCAGTTTTTTTAACATTTTAAATCCTCCTTTATACGAAAAAACTAATCTAGTTCTTTCTACCTAAAACATCTCATATTATGCATTTTTTGACAAGCTGTATTTAATAGTTTTGGAGATTGTCAAAAATGCTATACATCGGTACGATTATTGCTGCTACAATTGTTCCAACCATCAAGGCGAGTGCAACGATTAATATAGGTTCTATTAATGACTTCATGCGTTCCGTTGCCAATTCAACTTCCTTCTCATAAAAATCCGCCACCTTATCAAGCAATGAATCTAGCTGTCCCGTCTGTTCCCCAATTACAATCATTTGGGAGACAAGTGGTGGAAAGACCCAATGCTCTTTAATAGGGTTAGCCAATGATTGTCCACCTTCAAGTGAATGCCGTGAACGATTTATCACTTTTGCTACTACTTCATTTTGTATGACTTGCTCAACCATTGCTAATGCTTGTAAAATCGGAACTGAACTCGCAAGCATGGAACTAAGGGTCCTTGTCATCTGGGCAATAACAGCTTTTTGTTCAACTGCTCCAAAAAAAGGTGTCTTTAATAGTACCAAATCCAAATAATACTTCGTCTTTCGATTTCCCCGAAGCACTACGAAACCAATTCCTAATAGAATCACAAATAGAAGGATCAATAGCCAAAAATGTTGAATAAAATGGCTCATGCCTAACACGAATTTTGTAATACTAGGTAAATCACTGTCTACACTTTCAAACATACTAACGAAAGTTGGGACGACGCCTATTAATAGAAAAATGACAACACCGACCGCAATGAACCCTACGACAAACGGATACACAAGTGCCGAAATCACGTTCTGTCTCGTTTTATGTTGTTTTTCATAATGCTCACATAAACGCTCTAGAGTTTCATCTAATGTTCCGGATAGTTCCCCTGCTTTCACCATATTGATCAATAGAGGATCAAAGATTTTACGGTGGTGTGATAGTGCTTCAGACAACTGAATTCCTTCTCTTAAATTTCCTTCTACTATATTAAGTGCCTTACTTAATATTTTATTATCCGTTTGTGCCGATAGAATTCTTGTTGCATCAACAACGGAAACTCCTGCTTTTAAAAGCGTGGAAAACTGTTTTAAGAAAACGATCATTTGTTGAAGCTTCACTCGTTGACCAATTGAGATCTCTTTAGTGAATATCGATTCCTTTATTTCTTCTATTTCTATAATTCGTAGTCCTTCATTTTTTAACTTGAGCATCGCATCGCGTCTTGAATCGGCTGTAACTTTTCCTATATGTATTCCTACTTTATCCCTTCCCTTGTATTTAAAACGTGCCATTAGAATCATTTCCTTCAAAAAATGGGATTGTCGCTTCTCTCGCTATTTGCTCGGAAGCTAGTAATTCTTTAATACTCGTTGCTAATAAGTGCATCCCTTCATGCCGCGATGTTTGTAAAACATTTGGGATTTGATGGATTTTTTCATTACGGATTAAATTCGCGATTGCGGCATTATTAATGAGTATTTCCGTTGCTGCTCTTCTACCTTTACGATCAGCAGTTGGAAATAAACGCTGTGAAATAATGCCTATTAATACGGAAGCAAGCTGAATTCTTATTTGTGTTTGTTGTTCATGCGGGAAAACATCTATAATTCGATCAATTGTTGTAGGTGCACTTGAAGTATGCAAAGTACCTAAAACGAGATGACCTGTTTCAGCAGCTGTAATCGCCGTTTGGATTGTTTCTAAATCACGCATCTCCCCTACAAGAATAACATCTGGATCTTGTCTAAGTGCACTTCGTAATCCATGTTTAAAACTGCGAGTATCGAAACCAACCTCTCTTTGATCTATAATCGACAATCCATGCTTGTGCAAATACTCGATTGGATCCTCCAATGTAATAACATGTTTACGCATATTCTTATTCATATAATCGATCATCGCAGCAAGTGTTGTTGACTTACCGCTACCTGTAGACCCAGTAACTAAAATTAATCCTTGTGGTTTTTCACAAAGCTTTTTTAATATAGGTGGCAGTTTTAATTCATCGATGGTAGGAATATGTGTAGGAATAACCCTAATGGCCAAAGCTGCACATGAACGTTGATGATAGGCATTGATTCGAAAACGCGAGATTCCAGGAATACCGTAAGAAAAATCCAGCTCACCTTTATCTTTATACGTTTCCCATAGATGCTGTGGAATAAGTGATTTAGCCATTCTTTCTGTATCAATAGGTAAAAGTGGCTCATCTCCAAATCTTTTTAACAGACCGTTAATTCTCATAACTGGTGGTACACCTACAGTAATATGAAGATCGGAGGCGCCATTTTCATAAGCAGATTTTAATAATAACTCATCTTTGTTTTCCATGAATGTATCTACTCCATTGTCACAATTCTTAGCACTTCTTCCGTCGTTGTGATTCCTTCTTTCACCTTCATTAATCCATCACCAAGTAGAAAAATAGTTTCATTTTGAACGGATAAATCTTGAAGCTTTGAAAATGGTTCATCGTTCATCATTAATTTCCGCATTTCATCGTTTATAGCTAAAACTTCATGAACTGCAACTCTGCCTCTATAGCCAGTCATATTACAAGATGAACAGCCATGTCCCCGATAAACTTTTTTAATATCAATTTTGTTTTTTTGAAAAATCTCAATCTCACGCTTAGTTGGTTCGTATTCTACTATACAATCCCTACATATTTTCCTTACAAGTCTTTGTGCCACGATTCCACTAATCGAATTCGCCACTAAAAATGGCTCAACCCCCATATCAAGTAAGCGGGTCACGGTACTCAATGAATCATTCGTATGAATGGTAGAGAAAACTAAATGACCTGTTAGCGATGCACGTATCGCAATATCTACTGTTTCTTTATCACGAATTTCCCCTACCATAATGATGTTCGGGTCTTGGCGGAGAACAGAGCGTAATCCTGTTGCAAACGTTAATCCGACATTCGGATTGATTTGAATTTGATTAATTCCTTCCACTTGATATTCAACAGGGTCCTCAATCGTAATGATATTTACTTCTTCTGTATTTAAATGATTGAGTGCTGCATATAAGGTTGAAGATTTTCCTGAACCAGTAGGACCCGATATTAAAATGATACCGTGAGGCTTTTCAATCATCCTCATAAATCGCTGTAAATTCAAACTGTTGAAACCTAATTGATTGATGCTATTAATCGTATTGCTTAAATCCATAATTCTAAGGACAATTTTTTCACCAAAAACAGTCGGTAATGTAGAAACACGCAGATCTACATGGCGTTGATCCAAGTTCCTTTTAATTCTGCCATCTTGAGGAATCCGATATTCTGTAATATCAAGATTCGCCATAATTTTGATCCTGGCAATCAACATGTTTTGCATATGCTTCGGCAATAGTCGTTCGGTTTTTAATAAGCCATCAACTCGATAACGGATCACCACTTTCGTTTCTTGGGGATCAATATGGATATCACTTGCCCTTTGAACGAACGCATTCGTAAAAATTTGATTCACTAGTTTTACAATTGGAGAATCTTGATCCGTTAGATCCTCTTCTTCTATTAACTCAACCTGGGAGTTTTTCCTTTCCAAATCGATGAAACCATCATCCATATCATAGTATTTATTGATAGAACGAATAATTTCATCTTTAGCTGCTATCGCCGTCTCGATGCGAAAACCCGTAGCAAGTCGTAAGTCTTCAATTGTATAGAAGTCCATCGGATCTGCCATGGCGACAAACAATTTATCTTCTTCTTTTTTAAGCGGAATAATTAAATTTCTTTTGGCTGTTTCTTTACTGATGATGGAAAATAGAGTGGTGTCAAATGGGTAGTGATACAGACTAATATGTGGAATACCAAGTTGAAATTCCAATACTTCAATCAATTGTTGCTCTGTAATAAAACCTTTTTCTACTAGAATATCACCAAGTCTTTGTCTTGAAGATTTTTCCTTTAACGCCGTTTCAAGTTGTAATTCAGTGATGATACCTGTTTCTATTAGTAAATCCCCAAGCCTCTTTCTCATTACATTCATTTACATCACCACTTTACGAATGATCTATTTATGCTAAAAAAAACTAATAATGTAATCATAAGGTAATACAGACTCATTTTTACTAATATTGTATAATAGTAGTAATGATTTTGAAAGATGGTGTCGTAATGTGCGGGAAAAAACTTTTTAAAAGTGAAAAGGGTATGACATTATTAGAGATTTTAATCTCTTTTGCTATTGTTTCCATTATATTAACAAGTCTATTAACCGTATTTAGTAACTTTAAACATTTCACTTTTCAAAATCAAAGCAAATTAGAAGCACAACAAATTTCGAGAGCAGCTCTTTTTCATCTTGAGAATGGTGAGTACAACGAAAAATTAATTAAAATATCACAAGCAAATAGTACTATAAAATTAGACTTGCAAGATCAAGACAAATACGGAACCTTTACACCAATTGCCCAAATATTACCACCCACCTCGGAAGAAAAGGAAATGCATTTGCGTAAAGTGTCTATTATCGTATATGCCACAAAAGATGTGGAGAGGAAGAGACCGTTGACATATTTAAATGGATATATAAATGTAAAGGGTATATGGGAATGAAAAAATACGATTACATCATCAACAATAATCGAGGAATTACTCTTATTGAAGTATTACTTGCCGGAGTCATTTCCGTTATTATTTTCTCCCTCCTCTTTGGTATATTTCACTTTGCTGTCAATTCTATGAAAATAACGCAAGCTCAATCAGAACTTCAACAGGAAGCAAATTTAATCTTACTTACGTTAACTTCAGTACATGAGAAAAATGAACAGTATACAATTGAAACATCCGAACGTTCATTAATCATTAAAACAGACCGACAAGAATATGTATTCAAAAAAAATTATCGTTACTCTTTAACTTATACCCCGATTGCAGGAAATAAAAAAAATATAGCGGTTAAATTGACGATTAAGGAACGGAAATACGGAAAAAAAATAGAAATGAATACGATTATTAGTAGATTATAAGAGGTGCCTGAGATGGTTAAGAATGAAAAAGGACAAGCACTAGTTTTTACATTGATTATCATTGTCATCATCTTACTTTTTTCCACAACGCTACTAGCATTAACATTAAATAGTCGAACTCTAGTAAAGAAGAGCGAAACATATGTCCAAGAAACAGAAGTAGCAGAAATGGGAATTGTTTTTTTCAAAGAGAAATTAATGCAGAGCATTTCAAAAATTAATGAGGATATACGGAATGATCAAAATGTGAAACTTGCCGACCTCGCAAATAAATTAGCTACTTCAATACGTACACTTGATCAAAAATCTGTACAGGTAGTAGATAATAAACTTATGTACACACTAACCGTCCCCCTCGTAGAACTACTTCCTAATACAAATACGATAGTGGTAACCGTTAAAAGTACAGGAAAAAAAATTGGACATTCCTCTGAAAGAGCTTTGACAGCAAGATATGAATTAGTTGGAGAGGGAGTGGGAGGAAACAGTGCCTTCGAAACTAAGGAGGAATTTTCAAAAATAAATAATCCTTCAAGACTTATGTTTACTTATCCCGATGAAGATAAAGTACATACGTCATCTATAGTAGGAGGAAACTGTAATTATCCTCTCTACGCTGAGTTCAATCAATACTCTGAACTGACAAATTCATGCAATCACCTATCCAATGGAAGTATGAAATTTAATGGATCTGTCGCGGTTAATCCCAATACGAATCTTTCCGTTAGTAGAAACATCCAATTTGCTAATTTCCTTACTTTCAACGGAAATAAGCTTGATGTAGGGAAAAATGCTATTTTTAAAGGGAGTGTTGAATTTAAACCTAGCTCCTCCCTAATAATTGGAAATAATGCAATTTTTAATCAAAATGCTGATTTTGGTTCTTCTACAAATATTTCCATTGGTGGCAACGCCTTATTTAATAACGCTATTAGTATTGGTGAACGTTCAGAATTAAAAATAGCAGGTGAACTATATTCAGCAAACGATCTGAAATTCTATAAATATTCCACCACAAAAATTGGAGGAGATGTTAGGATTCCAACCGCTACTTTTTTTGATAATTCAACATTAAACATCGATGGGAACTTTTTGATGACCAACGATGCCAATATCCAAGGTAAAAATGTTCAAATTACGATTGGGAAGAGCGCTAGTTGTACTACTATAACAATAGGAGCTGGATCCACCTTACACGTCAAAGGGAATTTTTTTAGTTCGAAATGGCTTACTGTAAATGGTAAAATTTGTGTGGAAGGAAAAGCATTTTTAGTTAGTAAACAAACGGTTACTCGTGCAAATAGTTGCCCAAAAAACCAACCAGACGGTACAATATATGAATTAGGAAAACCTGTAATCGGCAATAATCCTTTTGTTTTAATTAAACTTCCAGATGAAGAAATTAAATATAAATAGTAGCCGTCTCAAATTCTTATTCTTGAGACGGCTTTTTCATCATTCTTCACAATGAATTTACTTTTTAATAATATGTACGAGAAAAGACTTGATTGCAGAAATAAAATAAAGTGAACCTGTAATCGCTAATACTTCATTGCTTTTCAATGAAATCGTCAACTCTTCAATCAGTTTTTGCCAATCTGATTCAGTTTTTACTCCAGAAACACCACTTATTGCTTTTAGTTCGTCAGCTTTTGCTGCACGCGGGAAGTCGAATTCAGTGAAATAGAGTTCCGCGTCAATCCCCTCTAAAATGGTGAACATCTCCGTCAAATCTTTGTCTTTAAGAGCAGCAAAAACGATTTTTATTTTTTTCTCTTTATAACGGTTAGTTAATGCTGAAGCAAATGCGCGCAACCCCTCTGGATTATGTGCTCCATCAATAAGTATTGCAGGACTCGCTTGCAAAATTTCAAATCTACCTGGCCAATATGCTTTCTTTAACCCTCTTCTAATCTCTTCCTCATCCAATTTTGCATAGCCTGCCCTCATTAAATATGATACAGCCGCTACTGCGCCTGCAGCATTTTCTGTTTGATGCTTACCCACAAGTGACAACTCAAGATCATTAAAGGTTTCGTATTCAGACACGTATGTGAATCGTTCTCCACTTTCTATTGAGCAATAATTTGTTACAAAAAACTCATGATCTATTTGCATCATTTCCGAGTGTTTTTCAATGGCAGCTTGCTTTATTACATCAAGAGCATCATGATCCTTTACACAAGTAATCAATGGCTTATTCTTTTTTATGATTCCTGCTTTTTCAAAGGCAATGTCTTTTACCGTATTACCGAGAATCTGAGTATGGTCCATCCCTATATTAGTAATGATAGAAACGAGTGGTTCTATCACATTTGTCGAATCAAACCGTCCTCCTAAACCAACTTCTATAACTGCAAAATCAACCGGATGTACTCTGGCAAAATAATAAAATGCCATAGCTGTAATAATTTCGAATTCTGTAGGAGCTCCGAGCTCTGTATGTTCAAGTTCATCCGCTAGTGGTTTTATTACATTCGTAATCAGAGTTATTTCTTCATCCTTAATCGGTTTACCATTTAAACTTATTCTCTCATTAAATTGTTCAATATATGGAGAGGTAAACGTTCCTACTTCATACCCTGCTTCAATTAACATAGATCTTATATACGAAACGGTTGAACCTTTTCCGTTTGTTCCGCCAACATGGATTGCTTTTAGCTCTTTTTCGGGGTTCCCAAGTTTATCTAACATCCATTCCATCCGTTTCAATCCCGGTTTAATTCCGAAACGGAGACGAGAATGAATCCAATCTATTGCTTCTTGATATGTATTAAACATATTGTCACCTCAAACCATGATAACGGGATTGCCCAAATGAGCAATCCCTCACATATAGTTAACTTTCTTTTAATTCCTTAATTCTTTGTTCTACTGTTAAGCTCTTCTCCAAATAATCCTTTTCTTTCGCACGTTCTTCATCAACGATTGATTGCGGTGCTTTACTAATGAATTTTTCGTTTGACAATTTTTTCTGAACACGCTCTACTTCTTTATTCCACTTATCCCATTCTTTTTCCAAGCGAGCGATTTCCTCGTCAATATTTATGAGTCCCGCTAGCGGTAGGAAGAGTTCAGCACCTGTTACAACGGCAGACATTGATTTTTCAGGTGGTGTAATGTTAATGGCAATCTCGAGTTCCTCAGGATTACAAAATCTTTCGATGAAATGTTTGTTCTTTTCTAATGCTGCAAGAACCTCTTCATCCCTTGCCTTAAGCAACATTTTTATTTTTTTGCTCATCGGTGTATTAACTTCTGCCCTAATGGTACGAACAGAATGGATAATATCCATCAAAAGTTTCATTTCTCCGGCTGCCGATTGATCTGAAAGACTTAAATCAACTTGTGGCCAAGCAGCAATTGTAATAGACTCTCCTTGATGAGGGAGATTTTGCCAAATTTCTTCAGTAATAAATGGCATAAATGGATGTAGCAAGCGCATTGTGTTATCTAAAACATACGCAAGTACGGAGCGCGTTGTCAGTTTTGCCTTTTCATCCTCACCATATAATGGCAACTTCGCCATCTCAATATACCAGTCACAAAGATCGTCCCAGATGAAGTTGTATAGCGCACGTCCTACTTCCCCAAACTCGTATTTTTCTGCGAGCTTCGTTACTGTATCAATCGTGTCGTTTAAACGTGTTAAAATCCATTTATCTGCAACTGATTTCTCACCTGACAAATCAATTTCCTCATATGTGAGCCCATCCATGTTCATCAATGCAAATCTCGATGCATTCCAAATCTTATTGGCAAAGTTCCAAACTGCTTCAATCTTTTCCATGCTGAAGCGTAAATCCTGGCCTGGCGAGCTTCCTGTCGATAAAAAGTAGCGTAGAGAGTCGGCACCATACTTATCAATAACTTCCATAGGATCGACACCATTTCCAAGCGATTTACTCATTTTCCGTCCTTCTGCATCACGAACAAGTCCATGAATTAATACATCGCGAAACGGGCGGTCATCAGTAAATTTTAGACCTTGGAAAATCATTCTTGAAACCCAGAACGTAATAATATCATAACCTGTTACGAGACAATTGTTTGGATAATAACGTTTAAAATCATTTTCTTCTGTGTTTGGCCAACCCATTGTTGAAAATGGCCATAGTGCTGAGCTGAACCACGTATCTAAAACATCTTTATCCTGTTCCCAGTTTTCTTCGTCTCCTGGAGCTTCATGGCCTACATAAATTTCCCCAGTTTCTTTATGGTACCAAGCAGGGATTCGATGTCCCCACCAAAGTTGACGAGAAATACACCAATCACGAATATTTTCAATCCAATGCATGTAGATTTTTTCAAAACGGTCAGGTACGAAATTAACTTTTTCTTCACCCTTTTGTAATTCGATTGCTTTATCGGCAAGAGGCTGCATTTTTACAAACCATTGAGTTGATAAATATGGTTCTACAACCGCTCCACTTCGCTCTGAGTGACCAACAGAATGTAAATGCTCTTCAATTTTGAAAAGAACACCAGCATCTTGTAAATCCTTTACGATTTGTTTTCGACATTCAAAACGATCAAGGCCGTTATATTTTCCTGCCTTTTCATTCATCGTGCCATCTTCATTCATAACAAGAACTCGTTCAAGATTATGGCGATTTCCGATTTCAAAATCATTTGGATCATGTGCAGGAGTGATTTTTACAGCACCAGAACCAAATTCCATATCAACATAATCATCTGCAACTATTGGAATTTCACGACCGATGATTGGAAGGATAACCGTTTTACCAATTAAATGTTTATAACGTTCATCATCCGGATGTACAGCAACTCCTGTATCACCAAGCATCGTTTCAGGACGTGTCGTTGCAACCTCAATGCTGCCACTGCCATCCGCTAATGGGTAATTCATATGATAGAAGGCACCTTGAACATCTTTATAAATAACTTCGATATCGGAAAGTGCGGTTTTCGTAGCTGGGTCCCAATTAATGATATACTCGCCACGATATATCAAGCCTTCATTGTATAAGGAAACAAAAACTTCACGTACTGCATTTGAAAGTCCTTCATCCAGTGTAAAGCGTTCCCTTGAATAATCGAGCCCTAGTCCAAGCTTAGACCATTGTTGACGAATAAAATCTGCATATTCTGCTTTCCATTTCCAAGTTTCTTCAAGAAATTTTTCTCGACCTAAATCGTAGCGTGTCTTGCCTTCTTCTCTTAATTTTTCTTCCACCTTTGCTTGAGTTGCGATTCCAGCATGGTCCATACCAGGCAGCCATAAAACATCGTACCCTTGCATTCTTTTCATCCGAGTCAAAATGTCTTGAAGTGTTGTATCCCAGGCATGGCCAAGATGCAGCTTCCCCGTAACATTGGGTGGTGGAATAACGATTGTGTATGGTTCCTTTTCCAAGTCACTTTCCGCTTCAAAAAACTTACCCTTAAGCCACCATTCATATCTGCCTTTTTCAATGCTTTGCGGCTCATATTTGGTAGGCATTGTTAATTCTTTTTGTTCCATCTTTTTTCCTCCTTCTCTAGCTATAGCGCCTAATCGACTTGCAAATTTTCTACCTCTTCTTTAGCGTAAGTTAACATCAACTCGTCCATTGATTCATCGTGTTACCTTTATTCAAAGCCTAGGTCCTGAAATTCGCACATCAATAAGCAAGGCGCTTTCGCTGTACATTTCTTTACGAAAATACAAAAAGCCCCCTTCGTTAAAAGGACGAAGGGAGCTGGTTCGCGGTACCACCTTTTTTCACAAATCACAGAAATCTTGTGACTTGGCACTTAAAAACAATAACGGCTTCTAACCGGCTTCTATTACTATATTTTCACAGAAGCTGCTCGAGGGCGACCTTCCATGGAAATTGTTTAGGAATCTTTCACCAATGATTCCCTCTCTGAAAAACAATCCTCTCATGTACTCTTCCCTGTCAATGCATTTATTCGTTCTCACTATTATTCATTATAGTAGCGAATTTTTATACATAAAGCAATATTTTCTCGTCTAATTTTAAAATTTGGGCTTTTTCCATGTCTGGGAAAAGCAGCCGTCGACTTGCTAGCTTCTTGTCCTCTTCCCTACGATTGCCTGACGAAATCATCGTATTTCCTTTATCTCAGTCAGAGGACCCGAAGTTTTTACGTCGATGGACAAGGCGCTTTCGCTTTTCTTTGTCTAGCTACAGCGCCAATCGACTAGCAAACTTCTCGTCCTCTTCCCTACGATAAGTCAACATCGATTCGACATAACTGTCTCATCGTGTTTCCTTTATCTCAGTCAGAGGACCCGAAGTTTTTACGTCGATGGACAAGGCGCTTTCGCTTTTCTATTCACAGAATACCCAAAATACACATATTTTATAAGTAGGGGCTATAGGGAGGAGGTAAAAATAAGTGAAAAGAAAATTCAATCAGAGCACATTTCAAAATTGGTTGAGGAGTTTTAAAGCAATTTGTAAGCAACTTATCATCCCTTTTACCATTTTCCAGGCAATCCGGACTTTTATTTTTCCTACTACTATCGATGTATTATTGTTAGCGATTTTTATTACCCTCTCATTAGCATATCATTTTGAGTGGATATGAATAACCCCTTCCAGAGGTTAGTTGGAGGGGGGAGTTTGCTGTTCATTTTTCATTCTTTCTTTTTCCTCTAATTTTACTACCACGTATTCCGTATTTTTCATTCGCCAATATTGATGCTGTAACTGGTTTACTAATTTCATTTCATTTTTTTCTTTTCCGGTTGAAAAATATCTTTCCACTACTCTAAAAATCGCTCCAGGATGAGCTAGATAGCTTAAAAACAATAACATTTCCTCCTTTTTAAAAGGAAAATGCCGAAAATATGTGTCAAGCCACTCTAAACTTTCATCAAACCTCTTTGGGTGAGTACTCAAGGTCCGATCCAAAAATGGCAGCAAATCGTGTATAGGGGAGGCTATTTGTGCTTGTTCGAAGTTTGTAAAATAACCAATCCCGTTTTCATTATACAGAAAATGCTCATTGGACAATTTCCCGTGAATAATCACACTTCTTGCTTTTGTTTCTTCATTTGTCGCCTCTTGCCATTCCTTTAATTTATTTAATGCAAAACGCTCAGCTCCATTAATTTCAGTGTAAAACGTACAAAAAAGAAGCTGAAAAGGAGACATATACACCGTCTTTTCACTTCGTTCCACAAAGTCTGCCAAAGCCTCTTGTTCATTTTCCCATCTCGAGGTTGTTTGCTCATAATGTTCTTCTCTCATTTCTTTTGTAACTGACACTTCACGTACGGATAGGGTGTGAAGACGAGCTAACTCTCGAAATAGTTCTTTATGCTTTTGAAGTCTTCCTTCTCTTTCTTTGTTTTCTAGCCAAGGCATCAAATAAAAAAGAGAATTCCCTTCCAAAATAGCATATCTTCCATCTAAAGTAGGATAAATAGGAACAATCCTATTGTACCCACGTTGATACAATTGCTGAACATAACGAAGAAAATCAAGGCCCTTGTTTGCCTCCATTTGCTTTAAGGCATATTCTCCTTTATTTGTATATACTTTGTATACACGTCCTTGTTTTTCAACAAAATTTAAAGATAAACCATAATTGTAGATTAAGCTGCTTATATCTTCACTTGTTAAGCTAGTCATACGATCACCTACTTACTTACAGTGGCGCTTGGCGAAAATGTATTAGATTTACGCGCACTTGTAAAATTCTTATCATTCGCAGTAGGGAATGGTCCAATGTGTCGTCGGCAGGTTAGGTGTGTGATCACATAATGGCAATTGTTTAATATGTTCGTCAATAAAAAGCACGAATTCCTACTGACCGTCCGGATGTTAAAGTATATAGAAAATACTAGATTAGTAAAAAGAGGACAAACTGCCACGCAGGAGTCCTCCTTCAAACATTATTGTTTATTATGAAACGACGAATGAGATTTCGCTGGAATATATAACACTTGGCCTTCATATACTTCATGACTTGCTTCTAACTTATTTGCTCGTAATATTTGCTGAACACTTACATCGTACTTCTCAGCAAGTTGTTGAATCGAATCTCCGTGCTGAACGAGACGGACTCTCATTTTTGTATGGGACTCTTCTTCTTTTCGAGCAAAGAAGTCCGCAAATGACATCGATTTATATTTATCTTTCTTTTTCTTAACAACTGTCTCTTCTTCTTTTTTTGGACTCGATTCAATGCTCGAAGATTCATATGAAGATTCGTAATATTCTGTGGGGGATTCTTCATTGTAATGTTCAGTTGGTTCAACTTTCTTTTTTTTGAACGGAAAAAAATCTAGAGTACGTTCATCCAATGTTTCTAAAGAAAGCTCCGGTATTTTCGGTATAGAAGGCTGAAAATGGACCTTCTCGCCACTTTCCTCTCCTTCTTGAGGAAGAATTCTTGCCTCTACCGTAAAAGGTTCAAACAATTCTTCATAATCATCATCATCATTTTGATCGTTTTCATCTTGATTCTCTTCATCTTTTGATGAACGGGCTAATAACTCTATCTCAACAGGACCATCCTCTTCTACTACTGGAAATTCATCAATTTCTTCTTCAAGCTCTATACTCTCATAGATTGGCTCTTTCTCTACATCCTCCTGTAAAGAATCGTGATTTTCCAATGAATCCTCATAAATCCCATGTACATAAATATCTGCAAATAGCTTTAATCTGCAACTATCTTCTAATTCATAATCAAACGAATGGATTTCCACTTCCATTTCATCCACATTAATAATTCTTCTCTTAGGTATTGTAATATCAACTGGAAATTGATGAGAAAAAATACTTTCATCTTCATTTCGAGTATCTACAGCTTGGATGTAGGTCCTCCCAGTTATAGGAATATCCTCAACCACATCACTTTCAATGCTGTGATTAAATTCCCCTGTTAATTGAAGCGTTCCTTTTAGTACCACGTAATCATCTTCATTAAATATCGATATATTAGGATCTAATGATATAGAAATAAGTTCATCTACTTCCTGTCCTTTTTGAAACCAAACAGTTTCTTCCAATGGGAATTTGAGCGATGTTTGTTGGCGTTCAGGCAAGATTGATTCCTCCTTTCATTTCCAATGCAAATAATATCGGTCACTTACAGCCTATGAGGGAAATGTAACTTTTATGATTGCTCACATAAACTTCTAGGTTGATTTCCACTCAAGGGGCTTCGCTTTCCACTAGCGGTTGGGCGACCTTCTCGGTATTATGCACAAGTAAGGTCTCCTGTTACCCCATTCATCAGGAGTGCTGAAAAATACGTTTTTAACGTAGTTATTGATTTGCGCTCCAGGCGCTTCGCTTTTCCGCGGGCGGTACGGAGAGCCTCCTTGGCGCCTACACTGCGGGGTCTCCCCTACCCCGTTTTCCCACAAGAGTCTACGCGCTTTCCGCTCTAATCAACAGCGTTAAAAATTCGGGCAAGGTAGTAGTCTCGCACCTTACACTACAATTATTATTATTACAAATTGGCAATGAGCCTTAGCATTGTAAAAAAAAAGAAGTAATGGCGCTAAAGCCATCACTCCTTTTATCATTATTTCCTAATGTTATTAAATGCAGTTTTTACTGCATCAATCGTTTTTTCAATATCTTCGTCAGTGTGAGCAGTGGATAGAAATAACCCTTCAAATTGTGAAGGTGGTAAAAACACTCCGTTATTAGCCATTTCCTTATAATATCTTGCAAATAATGCTAAATCTGATGTTTTTGCTGTTTCATAATTAATTACTTTTTCATTCGTAAAGAAAATTCCAACCATAGATCCGGCACGATTGATTGTATGAGGAATATCATACATTTCCGCTGCTTCTTTCAAACCTACTTCCAATTTACCCGCTTTTCGATTGAATTCAGTATATGTTTCAGGACTTAATTGACTGAGTGTCTCATATCCTGCTGTCATTGCCAATGGATTTCCAGATAATGTACCAGCCTGATAGATAGGTCCACTTGGTGCTATTCTTTCCATTATTTCTGCCTTTCCACCATAAGCACCAACAGGTAGACCTCCTCCAATTACTTTCCCTAAACATGTTAAGTCCGGAGTTATACCGAAATACCCTTGGGCACAATTATATCCTACACGGAATCCCGTCATAACTTCATCAAATATTAATAAAGCACCATACTCATTTGTAACCTCACGAAGACCTTCAAGAAATCCAGGTAGAGGAGGAACAACTCCCATATTACCAGCTACAGGCTCAACTATGATGCAAGCAATGTCATTTCCAAACTCTTGAAAGGCATACTTAACACTTTCCAAATCATTGTAAGGAACGGTAATCGTATTTTTTGCGACACTTTCAGGGACCCCAGGACTATCTGGTAAACCAAGTGTGGCCACGCCTGAACCAGCCTTAATTAATAGTGAATCTCCATGACCGTGATAACAGCCTTCAAATTTCAATATTTTATTACGACCTGTATAGCCTCTTGCAAGACGCAAGGCACTCATCGTTGCTTCCGTACCAGAAGAAACCATGCGGATAATTTCGATAGATGGTACCCTTTCAGTGACAAGCTTGGCAAGTTTATTTTCTATAAGGGATGGCGCTCCAAAGCTCGTACCATTTTCTGCTACCTTTTTTATGGATTCCACTACTTGATCATTTGCATGTCCTAAAATCAGTGGTCCCCAAGATAAAACATAATCAATATACTCGTTGCCATCAATATCATAGATTCGAGAACCTTTTCCTCTATCCATAAAAATCGGATCCATATCAACCGATTTAAAAGCACGGACTGGACTATTAACTCCACCAGGCATTAGACTTTTCGCTTCAGTAAAAGCCTGCTTTGATTTCTCATAAGAACGCATCGAAAAAAACCTCCACCTTATTTAGTTCTTTCTTAGGAATATATATTTTAGGAACTTTGTAGATAATTTTAAAGGAAGTAGTTCCCGTCTAGCTGCAGCGCCTATCGACTAGCAAACTTCTTGTCCTTCTCTTTTGCGTAAATCAACATCAGCTCGTTACTCGCCATGTTTCCTTTATCGCAATGCTTAAGGTCGAAGAAGGAATGTTGACTAAAAGCCGCCACGTCCTGTAGCGAAGTCGATGGACAGGCGTTACGCTTTTGTTCTTTGCAGCCATCTTGCAGCATCTTTTGCAAAGTAAGTAATAATGATATCTGCACCTGCACGTTTTAAGCCAGTGAGCATTTCCATCGTAACAGCCTCTTCATCGATCCATCCATTCGCAGCAGCTGCTTTAATCATGGAGTATTCACCGCTTACGTTATAAGCAACGATTGGCGCATTGAAGCTATTCTTCACATCTCTAATAATGTCCATATAGGCAAGCGCCGGCTTTACGATAAGGAAATCTGCACCTTCCTCCATATCAGACTGCGCCTCTCTTAATGCTTCCATTCGGTTAGCTGGGTCCATTTGATATGTTTTCCGATCGCCAAATTGTGGGGCACTATTAGCAGCATCCCTAAATGGACCATAAAAAGCAGAGGAATATTTAACCGCATATGACATAATTGGAATATGTTCAAAACCAGCCTCATCTAAGCCTTGTCTAATCGCCGCTACAAAACCATCCATCATATTGGAAGGGGCAATGATATCAGCTCCTGCATTCGCTTGGCTTACAGCAGTTCTTACTAACAACTCTAAACTTTCGTCATTTAATACATAACCGTTTTCTACGATTCCACAATGTCCATGGTCGGTATATTCACAAAGGCATGTATCCGCTACTACAATAAGTTCAGGATAGTGCTTTTTCACTTCCCTCGTCGCTTCCTGTACGATTCCATGATCATGGTATGCACCAGAACCACAGTCATCCTTTTCATTCGGCACTCCAAATAAAATAATGGACTTAATACCGAGACTTACGATTTCATCCAGTTCTTCTTTTAATAGATCCAAGGAAATTTGGAAAACTCCAGGCATTGAAGAAACTTCATTTCTTTCATTTTCCCCTTCAACAATAAAAAGTGGGTAAATAAAATCATCTACGTGTAAATGAGTTTCACGAACCATTGACCTAATATTTGCGGAATGACGTAATCTTCGGTGGCGTTTAAATTGAGCATTTTCCATTGGTTAATCTTTCCCTTCATCTACTTGCTTTTTGACATATAAGCATATCTCGTTGAACATATCATCAATTGTAAATGTTTTAGGACAAATATGTGTAGTATAACCTGATTGTTCAATCGTTCTTTTTGTAACAGTCCCAATTGCAGCATATAAGAGCTGTTTTGCATGCTTAGTAAGATGGTGCTGATTGACAATTTTCATAAAATGATTAAAGGTGGAGGGGCTTGTGAAAGCAGCAACATCAAGCAAATCCTCTTCCAACATCTGGACTAACTTATCTGTTTCTTTCGAAGGATAATACGTTTCATATACTATCCATTCATCTGCTGTAAAGCCTCTTACACGAAAACTATCCGCTATTGTAGTGCTTGCAAGATTTCCTTTTGGAATCAATACCTTCTTCCCTGTCAATCCTTGATCAAAAAATTCACGGGCAAAATCTTCAGCTGTATACACATTCGGCATGAAGCGAGAAGGAAGCCTGTATCTATGTAATGCTTCCTTTGTTTTTTCACCGACAACCGCAAATTGAATGTTCCCATCATGAAAGAGATGCTCATCCACTAAACCTTTTATTTGTTGAAAAAAATAATGAACACCATTTTTACTTGTGAAAATAATCCATTCGTAATGATTCAAAGTTTTAACAAAATAAGATGCATTTTGATCATGATGCGCTCGAAAATCGATGAGAGGAACCATATGTGGCACCCCGCCAGATGAAGCTACATCCATACAAAACTTTTCCCCTTGTTCCCCACCACGTGTAATGAGCACATGCTTACCTTTTAAAGGAAGCTCTCTGCTCCTCATTTCTCCAATTCATCCTTTACTTGATCAATCAATTCTTTTGCTCCTTGATCAATTAAAAGTTTTGCCGCTTCTTCACCTACTAATCGCGGTTCCCATCCTGTAACTGTTTCTTTGTAAACGATCTTTCCGTCAGGAGATGCAACAAGTGCTGTGAGCTCGATTTGATTATCATCCAGTATCTTTCCGAAACCAGCAATCGGCACTTGGCAACTTCCTTCCATTTCATGTAGAAAAACACGTTCTGCTTCAACAGCACGCGCTGTAACATTAGAAGTAAGTTCTGACAAATGCTCTAGCAACTCTACATCATCGGCCCGGCATTCTATCCCAAGCGCCCCTTGTCCAATCGCAGGCAGGCAGTTTGTAGGATCTAGAAATTCAGTCGCAATATCCTCTTTCCATCCCATCCGAGAAAGTCCAGCAGCAGCAAGAATGATTGCATCGTAATCTTCGGTTTCCAATTTATTAATACGGGTTTCAATATTGCCTCGTATCCATTTTATTTCTAAATCAGGTCGCATTGCTAATATTTGAGCACTTCTTCGTAAGCTGCTCGTCCCTACTTTCGCACCAATCGGAAGATCTCTCAGCTTCACATGATTTTTTGAAATCAATACATCTCGTGGATCTTCCCGCTCAGGGACACATCCAATAACAAGACCATCTGGAAGAACAGCAGGCATATCCTTCATGCTATGTACCGCCATATCAATTTCACCGTCCAGCATCGCCTGCTCTATTTCTTTAACAAAAAGACCTTTTCCCCCTACTTTTGAAAGGGTAACGTCAAGAATCCGATCTCCTTTTGTCACAATTTCTTTTATTTCAAATTCAAAAGGTGCACCAAGCTTTTCTAATTGTTCTCGAACCCAATTTGTCTGTGTTAACGCTAGTTTACTTCTTCTTGAACCAATGACGATTTTTCGCATGAAATAATCTCCTGCCTTAAAATAATTTACTCATACCAGATATGAAAGTTTGATAATCGACTTATAAAAATGAAGTTAATTAGTACTATTAAAAATGCCGCTACATTCCATAGAGCAAGCGTTTTTCCGAACACTTCTTTTTTTCTATGCAAATATAGGACTAGGCTATAAATCAATAACACAAAAAAAGAACCAATGATTTTTGGATCATACCATTGAAAGAATGAAAGTTTCATAAAAGCCCATTGTAATCCAAGAATGAGACTTAAAAGTAGCATGGGTACTCCAATCAAGTTCAATACATAAGATATTTTCTCTAAATTAGCCAAATCACTCAAGCGCCAAAGACGTTGAATCCATCTCTTTCCTTTTAACAGTTTATACTGCAGTAAATAAAGTATGGAAAAAACGAAAGACAACGTAAAAGCCCCGTAAGACAATATGGCCATTGTAATATGAATAAATAATAATTCTGAAATAAGTTGCTCTGCCATCGCAGGCCTTTGTATCGGAGCAAATACATGAATCGCCATTATGGTAAATCCAAGGAGATTCGTAAAAAATACAGTAAAATCCACCTTTAAAATTCGATGAATCATGAGTGAAAGCGTAATGAGTATCCAAGAATAAAAATATAGACCTTCAAATAAAGTTAGGACAGGAAATCTTCCTGTTCTCAACATATATAGACATAAAAAAATTGTTTGAAGGATCCAAACAATCGAAAGGAGCAGGAAGGCAAGTCGGTTTGCCTTCCGATTGTGTTCTAGAAAATCAATAAAATACAATAATATCGATAAAGCATATATGACAATAACAATTTCTGGCAATCTAACCATCATCAGCTCAATCATTACACACGTCCTCTTATGATTGGAAAGTAGGAAGCGGAGTAGACAATCTTATGTGATTCTCATGTTGTGTATCTTCTTTAGGTTGTTTTACTTGTCCACCATTATGCTCTTCTAAATCAAATATTTGTTTGAAAAGTTCAATCTTTTCAGCTGCATGAGGCTGTCCTGAAAATTCCTTCACTTGTAAAATTGGATCTTTTAACAGCTGATTAATAATGCTTTTCGTATGCTTATTAATAATTTTTCGTTCGCGCTCACTCAAATTAGGTAATTTTCGGTCAATACTTTCCATTGTATTCATTTGAATCGTATTCGCTTTTTCCCGAAGCGCTGAAATGACTGGCACTACACCCAGTGTATTAACCCACTCATTAAAAGAGCCGATTTCTAGTTCAATCATCGTAGAAATCTTTTCAGCAGCTTTTTGTCGTTCTGCCATATTAGCTTCAACGATTCCCTCTAGATCATCTATATCATATAGAAATGCGCTCTCCAATTCGGAAACGGCTGGATCAATATCCCTTGGTACAGCGATATCCATTAGGAAAAGAGGACGTCCTCTACGAATTTTCTCCATATTGGCTACCATATTTTTATCAATAACATACCCGTTTGCACCAGTAGAGCTTATGACGATATCCGCTTCTACCATGGCGCATTGAAGCTCGTTAAGCATCTTTGCATTTCCGGAAAATTGCTCAGCCAACGACTGCGCCTTTTCAAATGTCCTATTCACGACAGTTACCTTAGTGGCACCGTTTGAATAAAGATTCTTAATCGCAAGTTCGCCCATTTTACCTGCACCAATAACAAGGACATGCTTATCTTTTAAATCGCCAAATATTTTTTTAGCTAATTCCACGGCCGCGTAACTAACAGAAACGGCATTTGCTCCAATGTCCGTTTCAGAATGACCACGCTTTGAAACCGTGATCGCCTGCTTCACTAAATGATTAAAAATAGTTCCTGTAGCACCTTTTTCTTGAGCCATTAAGAAGCTATCCCTTATTTGACCAAGTATTTGTGTTTCACCTAGAACCATTGAATTTAAACCGCAAGTCACCTTTAAAAGATGTTCTACTGCAGATTCATGTTCTTGTATATATAAATGGTTCGCAAATTCTTCTTGATCTATATTGAACCATTCTGATAAAAATTGTTTTATAAAATAGCGTCCAGTATGCAATTGGTCTACAACTGCGTATACTTCGGTACGATTACATGTGGAAACAATCATGTTTTCCAATATACTCTTTTTATTTTTTAAAGTTGTCATGGCAAAAGGCAAGTCCGTTTCAGCAAAAGCAAGCCTTTCCCTTATCTCAACTGGAGCCGTTTTATAATTTAGTCCTACAACAATGATGTGCATAAAAATTCTAGCACCTCCAGATTTATTGCTACTATCATTTATTATACCACGACAGATTAGAAGAATTCTAAAAAGATGTGAACAGATCTTGAAACGTGTGTTATATTAAAGATAATTAATCCCTATGTAACATATCAAATAGGTAGAAGAAAAACAAGTTTACAGGAATGGTGTGCGGATGAAAAAAAAATCTTATTTATCAGGTGTCATCCTTATAGGATTCGGTATATATTTTCTATTTCAACAATATCATTTTTCCCTTTTTGAAGGATTTTACACATGGCCAACGTTGCTCGTTATCGTTGGACTTGGCTTTCTAGCTAATGGTTATGTAGGAAAAGATTATGAATCGATTCTGCCCGGAGTCGTTTTGACAGGTTTAGGACTTCATTTCCATATTGCAAATAAACTTGATGAGTGGCCGGATCATTCGGGGATTTTCCTTTTATTGATAGCCATAGGTATTTTACTAACATATGTAAAAACCGGCACTAATCTTTTCCAAGGGTTAATATTTCTTGCAATGGCAACTTTATTATTGTTTTTCGATAGATTACTAGTTTGGGCAAACAATCAAGGTCATAATCTTACAAGTATAAGCCAATTTTGGCCTTACATCTTTATTATTTTAGGAGCGTATTTTTTATTTGTAAAAAGGGCTAAGTGAAACATGTAAAGGGGCATCCTATATTTTTGGGATGCCCTAAATATTTCTTCATATTGGCTATTAAAACTAATATGTTGATAACCACTTCAGGCATTCGCTTCTCACAGGAGTCTCGAGCCTTCCGCTACAAGCCAATTACCTTTTACTAAAATTCAGTAATATATTCCAAACATGATCTTTGCCTAGACCTGTTTCTGAGGAAAACACAACAACCTCATCTCTTGCATCAAGATTAAGGGTTTCTTTTACAACTTTTTTATGTTTATCCCACTTTCCACGTGGAATTTTATCTGCCTTTGTAGCAATGACAATACACGGAAGATCGTAATGTTTTAAAAAATCATACATCATCACATCATCGGCAGTAGGAGGGTGGCGAAGATCAACAATTAAGAGAACAGCCAATAACCCTTCTCTCGTTGTAAAATACTTTTCAATCATCTTCCCCCATGCTTCTCGCTCTGTTTTTGATACTTTAGCATATCCATAACCCGGAACGTCAACAAAATATATGGATTCTTCTATTTTATAAAAGTTAAGTGTTTGTGTTTTACCAGGTTTTGATGATGTCCTTGCCATACTCTTTCTATTAATCATCTTATTTATAAATGAGGACTTGCCAACATTTGATCTTCCAGCGAGGGCAAACTCTGGGAAGCCCTCACTAGGATATTGCTCAGGTTTTACTGCACTAATTACAAGTTCTACTTGATTTACTTTCATTTTAATTCTCCTGTCAACGCTGTTTCAAGCACTTCATCCATATGTGAAACAGGAACAAATTTCAAATCACTTCGAACACTTTCTGGAATATCATCAATATCCTTTTCGTTTTCTTTCGGCAAAATGATCGTCTTTAGTCCTGCTCTATGGGCACTTAATGATTTTTCTTTTAACCCACCAATCGGCAATACTCTTCCGCGCAGCGTAATTTCTCCAGTCATCCCGACTTCTTTTCTAATTGGACGTCCTGTTAGTGCAGAAACTAAAGCTGTAGCAATCGTAATACCTGCAGACGGACCATCCTTTGGAACGGCACCTTCTGGAACATGGATATGAATATCACAAGTTTCGTGAAAATCCTTTTCTAATTTTAATTCCTCTGCTTTTGAGCGTACATAGCTAAACGCTGCTTGAGCTGATTCCTTCATAACGTCTCCCAATTTTCCAGTAAGGACGAGTTTTCCTTTTCCAGGCGTGATAGATACTTCAATTTGTAAAGTGTCTCCACCAACCGCGGTATAAGCCAGTCCCGTCGCCACTCCAACTTGGTCCTCTATCTCTGCTTGCCCATAAGAGTATTTCTTCTTCCCAATGATCTCTTCTAAGTTGGCACCAGTGACAATCACTCTTTTCCGATCACCTGATACGATAATTTTGGCAGCTTTTCGGCAAATAGATGCAAGTTGCCTCTCTAATTCACGAACTCCAGCCTCACGGGTATAAAATCGAACTAATTGTTGAATCGCGCAATCCCTTAATTGCAGTTGAGTTTTATTTAAGCCATGTTCACGAGTTTGTCTAGGAAGTAAATGATCCTTAGCAATATGAATTTTTTCCAATTCCGTATAACCTGCAATCGTAATGATTTCCATTCGATCTCTAAGTGGGCCAGGAATAGTCGCCAAATCATTGGCAGTCGCTAAAAACATTACTTTTGATAGATCATACGTTTCTTCAATATAATGATCGCTAAATGAGCTGTTTTGCGCGGGATCAAGAACCTCAAGCATGGCTGAAGAAGGGTCGCCGCGAAAGTCATTTGACATTTTATCAATTTCATCTAATAAGAATACAGGATTAATTGTTCCTGCCTTCTTCATTCCTTGAATGATTCTACCTGGCATTGCTCCTACGTATGTTCGTCTATGTCCACGAATTTCGGATTCATCTCTGACACCACCAAGAGATATTCGAACAAAATTACGTCCCATTGACTCGGCAATGGATCTAGCAAGACTTGTTTTACCGACTCCTGGGGGACCTACTAAGCAAAGAATGGGACTTCTTAAAGATTTCGTCAATTGTTGAACAGCTAAATATTCAAGCACCCGCTCTTTTACTTTTTCAAGACCAAAATGATCCCGTTCAAGTATTTTTTCCGCTTTTTGAATACTTAAATCGTCTTTCGTTGCTTTTTTCCACGGCAAAGAAACGAGCCAATCTATATACGTTCGGATAACAGAACTTTCAGCGGAAGTGGAAGGGATTTTTTCGTAACGGTCAAGTTCTTTATAGGCCGTTTTTTTAACATGTTCCGGCATATCCGCTGCTTCAATTTTTTCGGTTAAATCAGCAACTTCTCCGGTTTTCCCTTCTTTATCTCCAAGTTCTTTTTGAATGGCTTTCATTTGCTCACGCAAATAATATTCTTTTTGGGTTCTCTCCATGGATTGCTTAACCCGTTGTCCAATTTTCTTTTCTAGGTTAAGAACTTCCCTTTCATTATGAATTATTTTAATAATGTTTCCGAGTCGTTCTTTTACATCAATGGTTTCAAGAATTTGTTGTTTATCGTGAAGTTTTAATGGGAGATGGGAAGCGATAATATCCGCCATTCTCCCTGGTTCTTCTATATCAGAAACAGTTGCAAATGTTTCCGTAGTTATTTTTTTGGAAAGCTTGATATATTGCTCAAAATACTCAAGCATTGTTCTCATTAAGGCTTGAACTTCTATATCTTTTTCATTTTCGTCTTCAAAAAGTTCAAGTTTAGCGGATAAATACGTTCCTTGATTACTTAAAGAAGTGAACCTCGCACGAGTCAACCCTTCAACAAGTACACGAATGGTGCCGTTTGGAAGCTTTAACATTTGCTTAACCTTTGTTAAAGTTCCCATTTTATATAAATCATCTTCTACAGGTTCATCTATTGCAACATCCTTTTGTGTTGCTAAAAAAATTAAATGGTCATTCATCATGGCCTGCTCTAAAGCTTGAACCGACTGTGCTCGACCAACATCTAAATGTAGCACCATCGTCGGGTACACAAGCATTCCCCGTAATGGCAAAAGAGGAACGAGTGGCTCTGTTTGCTTCTTCAAATCAACACCTCCATAATAGAAAAGCTTAAGCGAAGCAGCTTACTTCAATCTTTCGTTGGATACATCGACTCTTCGATGTGAGAGATATAAGAAGTAATACTAGAAGCGCTCAAGCGAAATAAACAAATACTTTCCCCCAGAGTCTTTTTTCAATTTTAGCCTAAGTAGGGGATGATGTCGAGAAAGGAGCATTATGGAAAATTAAACGCTTTTTTTATTGTGTGAACCTAGTATATTCGGTGATAACAATTCTTGATTGGGATGCTTTAATAACGCTTCTTCCAACACAGTTTCCAATTTTTTTACTGGTATAACCTTTATATCTTCAATTTCTTTCAAGCTAGATTGGTAATTGTCTGCAGGAATTAGTGCGATCTTTGCACCCGCATTTTTTGCTGCCTTTACCTTGGAGAAAACACCGCCCACTGCTTTTACGTCACCATGTAAACCGAGTTCACCTGTCATAGCTACCTTATTATTTACTGGTATTTTATATATAGCAGAGTAGATACCTACAGCCATGGCAATACCAGCTGAAGGACCGTCAATAGGAATACCGCCTGGAAAATTAATATGTATATCATATTGATTTGCAGGAACTCCCATTGTTTTTAGAAACGTGATAACATTTTCTACAGAACCTCTTGCCATACTTTTTCTCTTTACAGATTTGCCTTGTCCATTAATGCTTTCTTCTTCAATTATTCCTGTTATATTAATGGATCCATTATCAGCTGGAATTACAGTCACTTCAATGTCAAGGAGCATTCCACTATTCGGCCCAGCTACAGCGAGCCCATTAACAATACCAACCTGTGGATTTGGAGAAATACTTTTTTCGTACCGTGGAGTAAGTTGACTAGAACGAATCACCCACTCAATATCTTCATCACGTATATATTCTCGGTCTTCCGTAATAGCCAGTCCAGCCGATATTTGCATCATATTTACAGCTTCACGTCCATTTCTAGCATATGAAGACAAAATAGAAAGGCCAGAATCTTTAATATCCAACTTAATTTTATTCGTAGCTTTTTTAGCGATTTCTATAATCTCATGCTGTTCCAATTCTTTGAAGAAAACTTCCATACAGCGAGATCTTATAGCTGGCGGGATTTCATTCGGAGTCCTAGTTGTGGCGCCAATTAAACGAAAATCTGCGGGCAGCCCCCTTTTAAAAATATCATGTATATGCGTAGGGATTTGAGTATTTTCTTCACTATAATAAGCACTTTCCAAAAAAACTTTCCGATCTTCTAAAACCTTTAATAATTTATTCATTTGAATTGGATGTAATTCTCCAATTTCATCGATAAAAAGGACTCCTCCATGTGCGTTTGTCACTGCTCCTTGCTTCGGCTGAGGGATCCCAGCCTGCCCCATCGCCCCAGCTCCTTGATAAATAGGGTCATGGACGGAGCCAATTAACGGATCTGCGATTCCACGTTCATCAAATCTTGCAGTTGTAGCATCTAATTCTACAAATACCGAGTCATGGCGAAAAGGAGAACGTTGATTTCTCTTCGCTTCTTCCAAGACTAACCTCGCTGCTGCCGTTTTTCCAATTCCAGGAGGTCCATAAATTATGACATGTTGGGGGTTAGGACCGCACAACGCAGCCTTCAATGCTTTTATGCCGTCTTCCTGTCCTACAATATCTGAAAAACTTGCCGGGCGAACTCTTTCTGCCAAAGGTTCTGACAATCTTATTCCTCGCATCTTCCTTAATTGTTCCATTTCTTTTTTAGATTCCTTATCAATGGTCACTTTTTGGGAGCGCTGATTTTTAAGTAGATTAAAAAAATACATCCCGATTACGATTCCAAAAAAAAGCTGTATCATCAAAACAAGGACTGTCCAATTCATCGCATTCCCTCCTAGAAACACTACTTCACATAATGCTTAGTATTTCCGTCACTTTATGGGAATAAACAGTTTTTTTAGCGGTTCTAAAAATATCCAAATTCAGATCATTATCTCTAAACTTGTCCAACACGCTACCTCATTACACAAAATAAAGAACACCTAGACCTTCACTCAAGAGTGATGGTCTAGGTGTTCAAATAGTTCATACAGTCTTTTAAATTATGCTGATGTTTTTTCAGTTCCTTTTACAATTGTTCCGTCTTCAAGAACTAATTTTGGTGGCTTATTGTGTAACACTGAATCTTTCGTAATAATACATTTTGTAATATCATCACGTGATGGTAGTTCAAACATTACATCTAGCATAATGGTTTCAATTATTGATCGAAGACCACGAGCGCCGGTTTTTCTTTCAATTGCTTTTTTGGCAATTTCATGAAGGGCCTCATCTTCAAATTCTAACTGAACATTATCGAGTTCAAGCATTTTTTGATATTGTTTAACAAGCGCATTTTTAGGCTTTGTTAAAATTTCAATCAATGCTTCTTCATCTAATTGTTCCAAGCTTGCGATAACTGGTAAACGTCCGATAAATTCTGGAATTAACCCAAAGCGAAGCAAATCTTCTGGAAGGACTTTCGTAAGAATGCCTTTTGCATCGATTTCTTCTTCCTTAACATCGGATCCAAAACCAATTACTTTTTGACCTAATCGGCGCTTAATGATTTGCTCTACGCCGTCGAAGGCACCTCCACAAATGAACAAAATATTGGTCGTATCGATTTGGATAAATTCCTGATGAGGATGTTTGCGGCCTCCTTGTGGTGGAACACTGGCCACAGTTCCTTCTAATATTTTTAATAACGCTTGCTGAACCCCTTCTCCTGACACATCACGTGTAATTGAAGGATTTTCAGATTTACGGGCAATCTTATCGATTTCATCGATATATATAATTCCTCGTTCTGCCTTTTCTACGTCATAGTCGGCAGCTTGGATTAATTTAAGTAGTATATTTTCTACGTCCTCACCAACATACCCTGCTTCGGTTAAGGAAGTCGCATCTGCAATCGCAAACGGCACATTAAGAATACGTGCAAGTGTTTGAGCAAGAAGTGTTTTCCCACTTCCAGTTGGACCAATTAAACAAATATTACTCTTTGCAAGCTCTACATCATCGATTTTGCTATTGGAATTAATCCTTTTATAATGGTTATATACAGCTACGGCGAGAGATTTTTTTGCTTGATCTTGGCCAATCACATATTCTTTTAATATTTCACGTATCTCAAGAGGCTTTGGTACATCTTTGAATTCTACTTCTTCTTCAGTTCCAAGTTCTTCCTCAACTATTTCAGTACAAAGTTCAATACACTCGTCACATATATATACACCAGGGCCGGCAACTAATTTGCGGACCTGTTCTTGTGTTTTTCCACAAAAAGAACATTTAAGTTGCCCTTTTTCCTCGTTAAACTTAAACATTGAATCTCACCCCTTTTAAAAGCTACAACTATTACATTCGGCTAAATGCCAATAGTTATGTATTGCATTGTAACATATTATACCGATTAATAACCAATAAAAACGTTCAATAAACATCCATTTATTCCAATTATGTATTCATTGTTGGATAAAACAAGGCACGTACTATCCCGCGCCTTGTTTTATCTTAAGTCTTATATCTTATGTCAGTGTTATTTACTATTATGCACCAGTTTTGCTGTTTTCAACAAGAAATTCAACTGCTTTTTGAATTTTTAAGTCCGCTTTTAAGTTTTCTAAGTTTCCACCTAGGAGTCTTTTAATTTCTTCAAGATCCATTTGGTAAGTTTCAGCCATTTTTTTCATTTCTTCATTAGCTGCTTCATCGTCAATTTCAATATTTTCTGCTTGAACAATAGCTTCTAATGTTAAGTTTGTTTTTACACGCTTATCAGCATCTTCTTTCATTTGCCCGCGTAGCGCATCTGCATCTTGACCAGAGAATTGGAAATAAAGATCCATCGTCATTCCTTGCATTTGTAAACGTTGTTCAAATTCCTTCATCATTCTGTCAACTTCAGTTTCCACCATGACTTCTGGAATGTCAACTTCAGCATTTTCAGTTGCTTTATCTACAAGCTCATTGCGAAGAGTTTGCTCTGCTTCATTTTTCTTACTTTCAACTAAACGATTTTTAATAGATGCTTTCAAATCTTCAAGAGTTTCCGAATCTTCACTTACATCTTTCGCAAATTCATCATCAAGCTCTGGCAGCTCTTTTGATTTAATTTCATGAAGCTTTACTTTAAATACAGCTGGTTTACCTGCCAATTCCTCAGCATGATACTCTTCAGGGAATGTGACTTCTACATCTTTTTCTTCCCCAGCTTTCACACCAACCAATTGATCTTCAAATCCTGGGATAAATGAACCTGATCCAATTTCTAGGGTGTAATTTTCAGATTTGCCGCCTTCGAATGGTTCGCCATCAACAAAGCCTTCGAAGTCAATAACAACAGTATCTCCTTCGACAACTTCACCTTCTTCTTTTACAACAAGTTCTGCTTGGCGCTCTTGTAGTTGTTTTAATTCAGCGTCAACATCTTCATCTGTAACTTCAGTATCCATTTTTTCTACTTCAAGGCCTTTATATTCACCAAGTTTAACCTCAGGCTTCACTTGAACAGTCGCCTTAAAAATAAGTTCTTTTCCTTTTTCCATTTGCTCAATATCGATGTCCGGGCGATCAATTGGCTCAATGCCTGTTTCTTCAATTGCGGACATGTACGCATCCGGTAAAATTATATCCAATGCATCTTGGTATAAGCTTTCCACACCAAAACGCTGTTCAAACATTGATCTTGGAATTCTTCCTTTACGGAATCCTGGAATATTCACTTGCTTGGAAACCTTTTTAAACGCATCGTCAAGGCCCTTAGTTACAGTTTCTACATCAACCTCAACCGTTAAGACCCCTTTATTCCCCTCTAGTTTTTCCCATTTTGCAGTCATAATCATTACCTCCAACAAATATATAATCGCTGCTTATTCTCCTATTTATAGGAACTGCTGTATGTAAATTCCTTTTGGCATCTGCAGTTCGGCATAACCATTATATTATACCACAGCTTCAGTTCCTTTCAACAATTGTAGTTATAGAATAGGTGAAGAAATTTCCTCCAAGCTTAATAAATATGAAAAAGCATCTACCATTTTTTCGCAATTCACGCCAAACATTGTTGCTATTTTTTCCTTATCCCATTTTTCTCCATACATTTCATATCCCATACAGCGATAGGCAGCAGCCCATAATAAAGGATCTTCTGGGTGTACTTCAAATGGATAAAGAATAAAAGCATGCCGGCCATTCATTTCTTTTAATTGTTCTAATAATATTGGATTATGGTCACCTAAATGGTACTCCAGATTTTTATTAATAGCCATAAATAATGGCATATCTTGGACTTGTAATAGATGTGCTGGAATGAAATAACCATCAAAATCCAATTTATTAACATTTACTTTTTTTTCGATCTTATTTTCTCGTAAGACATTCAGAACAATTGTTTTTAGAAACGGATGGGTACTCTTGTCTGCAAGCATTTTTAATAAGGAATCTAAATAAGGATGTATATTTTTATCAATAAGACTCCCCAATTGGATTGTTTGCTCATGTAAATCCTGACTATCGAAAACCGCTTGATCGATTGAATATTCGTTTGAGTAATCATATGTACGGTTTTCAACAACCTTTTTACTTAATTGCAATAGAGTTAAAAAATGTTCTGCCTTATGCGCAGGAACCTCTCTTTCATCAAATAAAGCTTCTATCGTATCAATAACGTATTGATGCTCATTTAATTGAATAAGGATCATTAAATAAATATCGATGATTTCAAAATAATGACCGATGCCTTCACGCAAGATTTCCTCTGCTAGTATTTTTGCTTCCTCATAATCGCCGTTTTCATATAATGCTGCAAGATAAGCTGAATTAACATTTGGGTTCGTTTCATCCATTTCCTTCGCTTGACGTAGTAATTGTACAGCCTCATGAAAATTGTGAGCCTCTAAACAAGCGACCCCTTTTTCATAATATCTTTGCTTTAATCCTGGGAATGGAATGATTTTACCTGTTTCACGATCATCTTGGTCTCTTTTCATGATAGAACCGCCCATCATAAATAATGATAATTAGTTTAACAAAAGCAGATTAAGAAAACAAATCTAGATGATGTCCCTCTTTAAAAAGACTAATAACTAGTCAAGCTACATATGATTATCCATATGTAAACTAAATTGTTGCGATAAGATAATGTGCAATAAGTAGAGTCGTATATTTATAGTATATAGATAAATAATTTAAAGGTGCCCAATTTGGCACCCTTTAGTTATTCAAGTACTTTACCTATAAACATTGAATATTGTACGAACATCTTAAGTAATGAAAGTATTGTTTTTTATGATTAATAGGTGTAATATCCATTTACATGAGATAAAAACATCAAGAAAAATTAATTAAAAAAAGGTATTGACTTTGTACTTTAAAGACCATATAATAAAAAATGTCTTAAATAACAACATGTCCCAGTAGCTCAGCAGGATAGAGCAACAGCCTTCTAAGCTGTGGGTCGGGAGTTCGAATCTCTCCTGGGACGTAACTAAGAAAAACGCCAACCTTGTGATACACAAAGGGTTGGCGTTTTTCTTTTCTATTATTTTCGCTATGTGATAGTGTACTTAGGAGTTGATAGTCGTATGGAGTCAAGAATCTCGACTGAAATAGTGCAAATTTATTTACCTGTTGCTGATATTCGAAGGTCTGTGCATTGGTATGTATATACATTAGGCTACCAAGTCATTTGGGAGGATGCGGAGTCAGCTAATTTAAAGCTATCAGCAGGTCCGTTATTATTCTTGAAGAAAACATCAACGAATCAACCAATAAGGTTTACAAGCAATAACGAAAATTATCCTGTGCTAAGTTTCAAAACATCCGATATTGAGGCATTGCATAAAGAGTTATTAAGCAAAAATATACCAGTAGGTGGGATAGTTAAGTATGGTGATGGAAAAAATGGACCTTATAAAGAGTTTATTTTGTGTGACCCTGATGGTCACCAATTAGAAATAAACAGTTATCCTGATTTGGCTCTACCAAAATTTAGAGGATATTAATAATTATCAAAACGGTTACGTTAGTTCAATTAACCTACGATCATCATTAATGACTTACATAGCATTTATTATAGATATTGTCCTAGGTGGCATGTATGGAAAAATTGGATTGACAGAAGCGGAAGCTAATGGGAATGTAAATTCGCATCGAGGTGCCTACGTGTTATCAATAAACGAATTATTAACAATACATTTGAATATGGATCAAGAAAAGTATACTGAAACTAAAGGAAGATTAAATAGTTTAGCTGTATCAGCAGCTAGAGTAATCTCTTCTCAATATCAACATAGGGAATATGGAATTGATGTTGGACTTAATGAACAAGACAATCCTGTAATATTTGAAGTGAATACAACTCCAAGTATACGAAGTTTTGCCGAAGTTGAAAAGAAAGCAATCTGGAAGAGAATTGTTAATATTAGAAAACAGCAGAATGAGGGCTAATATACTTTTACTAAATAAAATTTGGAATATAGAATAACCCTAGTTGTGATGAAACTAGGGTTTAATTATTTTTGATAATGATTAACAAGGACTAAGAAAGGCTCACATACAAGCTAAGCAGTAGAATAAAAGAAATAAGACTTTGGAGGAAAACATAGGTGAAGTCATTGTCCGTGGACATAATCTTTTTCTACTTGAATTCGTACTTAAGCTATCTACAACTGGTTATTTGTGTTGTTTTAGATTAAAGTAAAAGCACCCTGTAAAGAGTGCCTATCTATTTCAATTTAAAAGTTTAAATATCTCTTCGATTTTTGTAGTAAACTGACCGCTCCAAGACGTATCTGTATCTGTTTTATCATTAAGCTCTATTGTTTCATCGTTATTAAACTCAATACATAAATTTACTGGTTCATCCATATCTACATACGTCAGCTCCACACTCTGAATCTGATCGCACCTAAGAACTTTGACTAATACGTCATCTTCTCTCTCATTTAAAATAACGATCTTGTTGCGTCCAAAAAAGTAAAGTTCGAGATAATAATCTTCAAGAAAAAGGTTTTTTGGATAAAATACGACTTCATTTTCTTTGTTTACAAATTTTTCAATTGACGTAATTAACTTTTGATATTTACGTCTATTTTCCCACTCGGTCGCATATTTTTTGAATTCGGGATAATCCATTCTGTTCATATACTCTCCTCCTTATAACTACATTCGACAAAAGGAGAAATTTTCCTACTACAATCTATTCTATTCTCCAATAATGGAAAAGAAACTACTTAAATTATAACAAAGAGCATGATCAATAAATCAAAAATAGCACCCCTTTAATTTGGATGCTATCTTTCTCATTTATTTCATGAGAATTCTTAGTATCGGATTGTATTTTATAGTTACTAAACAACGGCATCCATCATGACATTTCCAGTGGATTGAATAGACTTTTGCCAACTATTTCAATATGCTACTTTAACCTTTCAGTAATAACCCGAGTTGGAAAATAGTCCATACCAAGATCATTTGTTTCTTTCTCTGATCGATTCATACTAATAGTTCCAATTTCAACATATTTTATCGTTAAAGTTTTCCATCCTTCATGTTCTAATAATTCATCAGATGCTTGGCTATAAGAAGTTACTGCCAAATCTTTTGGATCAAGCAAGTCGTTAGGTGCCAACTCGATTACTATTTCTATGTCACCATTTTCAATATATACACTTTCTAATTTATCATCTTCACCCATACCGGCATATGTTATGGCTTCTTCAACTACAGAAAGTTCGATTTGAGTTGCTACTTTTGATTCTTCATCTGAAACTTCAGGCTCTATTTTATCTGTTCCTTCATCTTGAACTGCTGGAACTTCTTCATTAATAGTTTCCTTCGGCTTACTAGCACATCCGACTAACACCACTAAAACTGATAACAACATAATAAATATTTTTTTCATACGTTATATCCCCTAACAATTTCTGTAGACTCATTGTCTAATATAAGGATATATTTTGCAAGGGAACAGTGAATATGTCATTGTATGAGTTGATCACCAATAATTGATAAAAGCATTCCAAGTAAATAATATTCCGATTGAATGGCACAGTGTATCGGTTAATTTCGAGTAATCAAAAAAAGAGCCGATGGCCCTCTTTATAGTTTATTTATTGTTTCGTAATTGCTCCCATGCCCTCTAATACTATTCTTGCATCGGAATTTAAATACTGATAAATTTCATTTTTGACTAACAAATCAGTGTTATTTTTTAATGTGATTTTTAGACCACCTAAGTCAAAATTAGAGGCGTATGTGTTGATCGTTTGTAAAATAAGCATTTCTTTTCTATTGAGAGTGGATAAATTGGCATCCATTAAAACTTCTACTAATTCCCTAGCATTGCGACTTAAGTGATGTTTTTTCCCCTTTACGATTTCCATATTTTCTTCGATTAACTTTCTTGCGTATACTAAATCAAGTTCATCAACAAATTGATTAATTTTTTCAAATAACTCATACAGTTCCATGATGTAATCCCCTTAAGTTTTCGCTTCCGTACCTATTATCGGTATAAAAACAATATATTAAAGGGTTTTTCGACAAATACTGACATATTTAATCGGTGGAATTTTCCGTAAAATATTAAGTTTATACAAAGATTAATTCCTATTTTTTCAGATATGCTTGCGTGGAAAGTTGACATCCCTTGCAATATGCACCAAAAAAGGCGAACAACAAAGTAAGCAATAGCCTATCACTAGTAAAAGCCGATAAATTCTACATTTATCGGCTCCTACTTTCTCAATTCAAGGCAGTTTCTAAAACGGCTTTTGGTTTACAATCAGTAATCAGCCTCGTTCCATCGGAATACCCTTCTTCTCTGCCTTCGAGTTCTTTTATCAAAATGCTTCTTAATAAGGAAGCTTTTTCATCGTCTTGTATAATATTATTTATTTCGTTTGGATCTGCTTTAAGATTAAAATATTGTTCTTCTCCTGTTTGAGAGTACCAAATATATTTTTCTTTTTCATTCACGATAAAATGATGTGATAAATCACCGTATGTATGTTCTCCATGAATGTATTCTCTCCAATTGCTTTCTAAACCTTTCGCTAAAGGGATAACACTTTTTCCTTCTACAGTTTCTGGAATTTCTGTTTTTGCAGCATCAAGTAAGGTTGGCATGATATCTCTAAGTTCGACAAGCTTATTGCATGTTGTCCCTTTTTTGATGCCAAGAAGGTTACCAGGATCGGAGAGTATAAATGGAACTTTGGCACTGCCTTCATATGCAAGAGATTTGGCTAAAAAGTTATGATCACCTAGTAGCTCCCCGTGATCTGACACAAATAAAATAACAGTATTATAATATAGTTGGTATTCGATTAAAGTCTGTATAAATCTACCAATTTGGTCATCAATATGTGCAATAAGTGCATAATACGCAGCTCTTGCTCTTTTAAGCCGTTGCTTAGGCACAATTCCACTCCTCGTAGTCGGGAGCAGCCCATCTCCGTTATCTTCGTTTTTTGCCCATTTTCCAATTACTGGCTCGTCCAGCTCCATACTCATATAATAGTCAAAGTAGTCTTTTGGTGGATCAAACGGTGGATGCGGTCTTACAAAAGACATTTTTAAGAAAAATGGTTTCCTTGGATCACGACGTCTTAAAAAATCGATGGACTGTGTTACAACCCAATTCGTTGGATGATATTCCTCAGGCAAATGCCATGGGCGACTCATCGCAGATGCATTACAATCCAATCCCAAATCTGTTAAATCCCTATGTCCTCCAAGGCGTTCTCTCAACCATGGCAAATAGTCATCTGTCTGTTCAAACGACTCTTGATAAGGAGTATTTTTAAAACGATTATGATGTAAGTATCCATCATGCAGCACAACATTATGAAACCCACATAAATTTCTCGAAGGATATACATGCATTTTTCCGACACATTGCGTGTGGTAGCCTGCTTTACTCATTTCTTCCGGAAGCATATGAGGATAATCCCAAGGTATTCGATCTTGATAACCTACTCTCCCATGAGATTTTTGAGACATACCAGTTAAGACTGCTGCCCGTGCAGGAATGCATGTTGGTGTAGCTGAATAGGCATTTGTAAAGCGAACACCATCATGCACTAGCTGGTCCATATTAGGTGTTTCAACAATTGGGTGACCCGCAGAACTTAAACAATCAAATCGCATCTGATCTACCATAATCATGACAATATTTGGTTTCATGTTAACTCCTTATCTTGTTTTCTATTATTATAATACTTTTCACCAAAATGGACAAAAGTATGTTAATATTAAATTATTGAAACTAAACATAAGGTGATAGACACATGAGTCCAAACTGGAAGTTAATCTTGCAAATCTTTTTGACATTTTTAAAAATAGGTCCAATTACTTTCGGTGGTGGATACGCAATGATCCCTATGATTGAAAGGGAAGTAGTCATTAAAAGAAAGTGGCTTCAAAATAGGGAAGTTGCTGATATATTTGCGATTGCGGGCTCAGCGCCAGGAGCAATTGCCATTAATTCTGCTGTATTCATCGGATATCGCATCGCAAAGATAAAGGGTGCTTTTGCCGCACTTTTCGGAGTGCTTTTACCTACATTTTTGATCGTTATTCTATTAAGTATTACCTTTATATATGTAAAAGGGAATCCTATCATAGAGGCAGCATTTCAAGGAATTCGTCCCGCTGTTGTTGCATTAATCGCTTTTGCAGGATACAAGATTGGTCGAACAGCCCTTTATGATAAGACCACTATAGTTACTTCAATCTTAACGATCGCTGCCTTATTTTATTTAAATATCCATCCTGTACTAATTATATTAATTGGGATCGTAACAGGGATTGTCCTCGTTAAAGTAAAAAATTCATTGGGAATTGCAACAAAACTTGAAAAAGAAAGTGATATAAAACATAAGAAAGACTTTTTTAACGTAAATAGCATCAGGCGGTGACCTCTTTGATACTAATTGATTTATTTTTGACATTCTTAAAGATTGGTTTAGTCTCCTTTGGTGGAGGTTATGCGATGATTCCAGTGATAGAGGCGGAAGTTGTCAATAAACACGGCTGGATGACGACGCAGGAATTCACTGATGTCATTGCAGTCGCTAGTATGTCCCCAGGACCAATTGCAACAAATAGCGCCATTTTCATTGGATTTAATACTGCGGGTTTGCCGGGAGCTATTTTTTCTACTATTGGATCCGTTTTACCTTCTTTAATCATCATCTTAATGATCGCGATGTTTTTTTATAAGATGCATGAACATAAGCTAGTTAAATCTGCTTTTTACGGACTACGTCCCATCATAACGGGGCTCATCATCTATGCAGCAATTAGTTTTGCACTATCAAATAATGTTATTGGAACACTTTCAAAACAAACAATCATTCTTTTTACAATATTCTGCGTCTCTTTATTTGCATTGATTCGTCTGAAAATGAACCCTATTCTCGTGATTTTTATTTCAGGGATCGCGGGTATTATTTTCTTTTCAAAATAAAAAAAATAGGTGAGTCTTTTGAAAATGAAAGAATTTCTTATTGAAGATTCTACAAAGTATCACACCTTAAAAAAGGTATATCGATTGATTTATGAACATGGTCCGTTGTCTAAAGCAGATTTACAAACGATGACAAATATAAAACATACAACTTTAGTTAGGATTATTGATGAACTCTTAATACAACAATTTATTTTTGAAAGTGGTTTAGGAAATTCCAGTGGAGGAAGACCACCTGTTTTATATGAAATCGTACAAAATCGTGGGTATATCATTGGAATTGATATTTCGAGAACCCATACTACTATCGCATTACTAGGTCTAAAATTATCGATAATTGAAAAATATACATTCCCTATGACTCATGTTCATACACCAGAAATAGTTATAGAGAACATTATTGATACAATTAAGCTTTTCATGCAACGTCATAATGTAACGGAAGAGGATTTGATTGGTATCGGCGTTGGTTCTGTAGGACCTTTAGATCGAAAACTTGGTTTGATACTAGACCCTGATTCTTTTCCTTGTATTGGTTGGAATCATGTACCTATCGTCTCTTCATTAGAAAAAGTATTTCCCGTTAAGGTTCTGCTCGAAAACGGTGCAAATACAGCAGCGTTTGCTGAATATCTCCATTCATCTGCAATTGGACAAGATATTTTATATTGTATAAACGGTGTTGGATTACGTTGTGGAATGCTTGTAAATGGACAAGTAGTACAAAATAAAACAGGTGTTGCTAGTGCTTTCGGTCATATGATTGTGGATATTGATGGAAGAGAATGTATTTGTGGCAGAAAAGGCTGTCTACTTTCTTATACGTCCCTTGATTCTATGAAGACTCAAATATATGAACAAATTGCAGCCGGAGGAAAATCGTTAATTTCAACTGAACAAACGTTAACATTCGAACTTTTGATCCAAGCAGCAAAAGCAGGAGATGAAATAGTCGAGAATGTTATACTTAATTCTGCTCATTACTATGGGATTGGTATAGCCAATATGATCAATTTCATGCAACTAGATCAAGTCCTATTAAATGGACCGCTTATATACGAATATCCGCCCTATTATGAAAAAATAGTACAAACTGCGCAAAAGTATATGTTTAATACGTACGAAAATGCAGTTCTATTTAATAAGGGGGCCTTAAAGGAGGATGCTGTTCCAATTGGGGCAGCTGCACTCCTCTTAAACACATTTTTTACTTGATCAATCTATAAATTGGAGGAAAGAGCGCATGAACTCCTGTTGTTCCGTATCGAGGGAATCAAATGAAATAGAAAAGCTAAAAAATGCTATAGAAAAGCAAAAATCAACTTTTTCAAAAAATGATATGGTCCTGATTCAAGGTGGAGAATATCTGATGGGAACGAATGATTCAGAAGGCTTTCCAGCTGATGGAGAAGGTCCCGTTAGAAAAGTAAAAATCGATTCTTTTTATATTGATAAATATGCAGTGACAAATGAACAATTTATGCAGTTTGTACATGAAACGAATTATATTACGGAAGCGGAACAATTTGGTTGGTCCTTTGTATTTCATCTCTTCTGTTCAAAGGAAACGTTAAAAAATAATCCACAGCGTGTAGCTGCAGTTCCGTGGTGGGTCGCTGTTAAAGGTGCTTATTGGAAACAACCAGAAGGGCCTGGCTCGGCGATTGAAGATCGATTAAATCATCCTGTTATCCATATCAGTTGGAATGATGCAATTTCCTTCTGTAAATGGAGCGGAAAACGCCTTCCGACAGAGGCAGAATGGGAATACTCGGCTCGAGGTGGTTTGGAACAAAAGAAATACCCATGGGGTGACGATTTAATCATCAACGGAAAGTATCAATGCAATATTTGGCAAGGTGAATTCCCAATCAAAAATACGAAACGTGACGGATATATTGGGACATGCCCAGTTGATGCGTTTCATCCAAATGGGTATGGCTTATATAATGTTGCAGGAAATGTATGGGAATGGTGTGAAGATTGGTTTAGTGTCGATTACGACAAAAGTGATCTGATCAATCCAAGTGGACCTAAAACAGGAACGAATAAATCCGTAAGAGGCGGCTCATATCTTTGCCATAAATCTTATTGCAATAGATATAGAGTGGCCGCAAGAAGTTCGAATACTCCCGACAGTTCTACAGGAAATATGGGCTTTCGCTGTGCAGCGGATGTTCAATAATAACAAAAGGAGATATAATTGCATATCTCCTTTTCATTGTTTATTGAAAAACCGATTTAAGTTCCGTTAACTCCTCATGATGTTCATTAAAATATTGTACAGTTATAACGGAATTTTCTTTTGTAATGATTGCATACGTTTTTTCGTTGCCACCACGAGGAAGCAAAATGCTTCCAGGATTCAAGTAGATTGTTCCATCAATCATTTCAACTCCGAGTAAATGAGAGTGCCCAAAAAATACAAAATCCGCTCCAACTTCTTTTGCACGATAAGAGATTGTTAGTAATGAAGACTTAATTTGATGTAAATGTCCGTGTGCCACGTAAATAACGGAATCGTCCATTTTTAATATGAGTTCATTCGGCAACTTTGAATCTAAATCACAATTACCTCGTACTGCCGCAAAACCTATAAGAGCGGGATTATCAGCGGATAATTCTGAATCTCCACAATGAATCATTGCATCCACTCGATCTTGATATGTACCCTTCAACTCTTCCAAAACCACCTTATTTCCATGGCTATCACTGACAACGAGTAACTTCACCACGGTTCACCCCTTTAAAAAATCTCTTCAATCACAGGCTTTAAATTATGTAAAGCTTCTGCTCGATGGCTAATCTTGTTTTTTTCGTTTGATGACATCTCTGCCATTGACTTACGAGCATCTAGCGCATAAAAAATCGGATCGTAGCCAAACCCGTTTGTGCCCTTTCGTTCAGTTAAAATTTTTCCTTCACATGTTCCATTTACAACTATTGTCTTCATGCTTGGACCTGATATGGCAAGTGAGCAAAAGAAACGTGCGGTTCTTTTCTCATCAGGTACATCCTTCATTTCGAATAACACTTTATCAATATTCGCTTCATCACTTTTATCTTCCCCGGCATATCTTGCCGAAAAAATACCTGGCCTACCATCTAATTCATCAATAACTAACCCGGAATCGTCTGCAATAACGATTTTTCCCGTCATGTTAGCAATCGCCTCTGACTTAAGCGTGGCATTTTCCTCAAAGCTAGTACCCGTTTCCTCTATGTCTGGCGCATCATCTAAATCAAGCAAAGTTAAGATTTCTACATCTAAAGCTGAAAATAATGCTTCAAATTCCTTTGCTTTCCCCTTATTTTTCGTTGCTATTATCACATGTCTCATTGAATATTACTCCCTGCTTCACTTTTAATGAATGTTGCAATTTCACCAAGTGCTGCTCTTTGAATATCCATAAGCTTCTTTAAGCCTTCATCAGAAACTGCTAACATTTCCTGAAGCTGAGAGACAGTGAAAGTTGCTTCCTCTCCTGTTCCCTGAAGCTCTACAAACTCTCCCGCACCTGTCATGACAATATTCATATCAACCATCGCGGTACTATCTTCAGCATAATTCAAGTCTAAAATAACTCCTTCATTCTCAAGGATACCTACACTTGTTGCTGCAAGAAAATCCAATATAGGAAGTTCTGGAAGGTTTTTTTCAACCTTTAATTTATTTAATGCGATGGCTACTGCAACGAAAGCCCCTGTAATGGATGCTGTACGAGTACCACCATCTGCCTGAATGACATCACAATCGACCCAAACAGTTCTTTCTCCAATCGCATCTAAATTGACAACAGATCGAAGAGCCCTTCCAATAAGGCGTTGTATTTCCATTGTCCGACCTGATACTTTTCCTTTTGAAGACTCCCGGATATTCCTTGTTCCTGTTGCACGCGGAAGCATCGAATATTCTGCTGTAATCCACCCTTTTCCTTCACCTCGCATAAATGGAGGTACTCGCTCTTCAATACTTGCTGTACATATGACCTTTGTATCTCCAACCGATATTAATACGGACCCTTCAGGATGTAATAGATAATCAGTTTCAATTTTTACATTTCTTAATTGGTTAGAACTACGTCCATCTACTCGCAAAAAAACTTCCTCCTTTAATATCGAACAAATTAAATGCTGTGTACGATATTTAAAAAATAACAAAAGAGGTGGCTAATTGGCCAACCTCTACTTTTTATTATATAGTATATCAAATTTTTTCTTTTAAAACCTACCACTATTAACTTTTTCTGGTCTTGTTACTGGCTCTGTTAGGGCTTCGCCTTTTTCATTCACCACTTCACTACTTCCGTTAACCATGACTTTAACACTTTCAATGCCAGTTTGTTCGGTTAAGGACAAGACAAGCGAACGTAATGTTTCATCTGATATCACTTTATTTTCACTATTTCCAAGTATCGCTTCATTAAAATTAAGTGTTACTACATGATCTTCAATCTTCGGATCTTCAACAAGTTTAACCTCATCAACTAAACCTGTTACGAGAGCTGTCAACATTCCTGGACCTTCAACAAGTTCATTTATTACGGCTACTACGTCATCTTTCACCGTATTTGACACTCTCCGAGTAACAGGTACATAGTTAAAATCTTCGCCTATTTGTGTTAAATAATAAACAGTAACCGGGCGAGTGTTTGTAATATCCGCTACGTTTGTAAACTCCGTATTAATACCATCTGCACGACTCAATCCTTCATTGCTAATTGGCGTACCATTAGCAGGCATTTCTGTTAGAGGATAACCATTTACTCTAAGCTCCACCTTATCAATTGAATCAAATTGAGTTAAAGTCCAAGTAACTGCTTGCAATATTCTTTTTTCATCTTTAGGATCGTACGTAGTAAATTCTTCGGAAAAATCAACGGTTGCCTTTCCTTCATGTACGTCTACATCCAATTCAGTTCCAGCAGGAAGGACGGTTCGAAAACCATTTGGTAAAATATCCGCTACCGGGCCATCAGTAACGAGATACGATAACGCTTGTTTTGCAACACTTTCCGTTTGCGGTAGTGGCAATGATTGAGCTACTACAAAACCATTTTTGTCGATTAAATAAATATCCCTCATTACGACGTCTTTCTTTTCTTCCGCTGCCGTCTCTGCATCAGGAGAAGCATCAAGAGCCTCACCTTCTTTTAAATACGACACTTCTTTTGGCGGATCCAGACTTTCCTTCTCTTTACCGAAGAGACCGCAGCCCGATAAAAATATGCTCGTCGCCATTACTGCAGCTGTTGTTAAGGCTATTTTCGCCCTTATTGACATTAAGTACCCCTCCTAAGACAGTTTGTACTACATGTATACGAGCTATGTCCCAGGAATAGACCGCTTGGCCAAAAGTTTATTAGAAAAGTGTTGGCGCCTTGATCATCTACTAAAAGAGTCATGGTGAAAAGTGCATTAAAGTTGATTAATTTACCTTATAGACACTTAAAACACCATCCAATAGATTTAAATGGTGTTTTAACATATTCTTTTTATTTATATTAACCTCGTTGAGTAAATAGGAAATTATAACCATTTTCCTTCTGCTACAACAAAAATTCTACCACCAACTTGTATTAGAAAGTTGTTAGCAATCTTTTTAGCTTGTACTTTCAATAGTGACTTTCTCCCTATGGAATAGCCTTGTTCGACTCTATAATTAATATTATTTTTACCCAAAAAGTTGTGTTCTAATAAATACCCTGCTAAGTTCCCATTAGCACTACCAGTTGCAGGGTCTTCTAAATGACCTGATGTAAACATAAAAACTCTTGCGTGTAAATCGTTTTCAGGATGTATCGTTTCCTCTGTAAAAATAAGAAGATTAGCATTTCCTATTTTCTCTAAAATTTCATCATATACATTATGATTTATTTTACATCGATTAATCGCATCTAATGTATTCACATTCACAATAATGCTCGGTAAACCCGTCGAAACTACTTGAACTGGGTAGTCGCTATTTATATCCTCTATACCAATTTGCAGAGTTTTAGCAATCGTTTCAATATCAATTTCAGTGCCAAAAACAGGTTGGTTTTGTGTCATCCAAGCATATTGTTCTTCAAATACTACAGGAACTTGGCCAACGTTAAGGTTTAGTTTAATTTCAGTCGCTTCTTTATCTTCTAAGAAACGTTGAATGATATAAGCAGTACCAATTGTAGGATGTCCTGCAAACGGTATTTCTGAATCGGGCGTAAAGATTTTCACATCATACCCACCGTTCCTTTGTAATCCTGACTTAATGAAAGTCGTCTCAGAAAAATTAATTTCTTTAGCAATAGCTTGCATTTCCTCTTGGCCTATATTTCCATCAGGAAGACAAACCGCTAATTGATTTCCCTCATATTTGTTTTCTGCAAAAACATCAACAATATAAAATTTCACCTAATTACTCCCCTTTTAGAATAAGGCTGTTGTCGTAAAGTTTGTTGTTTTGTAAAATCCCAAAAGCCGGCTTTTACACCTAAACAATGAAGTATAGCTGTTCTTATAAAATTGGAAGCTCTTTTCTCAGCAGGTTCAAATCAATCTCTTATTATTAAAATTTATATGAAATAGCAACAATGTTTGAGAAAAGAGCCTAGAATAATAATAGCAGGTATATTCATTTTTTAATATTTAAAATTTAACTAACTCCCCCTTCCACTACAATAAAATTAATCAACTTAACTTTCTTCTAATTGTTTTTATTCATCCCTGATATAGAAGCAGCTGACACCGCATTAAGAATCTAAAGCTCTTTTTTCAGGCAAAGAGTTACGATAAAGGAAATATGAAGATCCAGATAATATAAAAAAGAAGGTGGGGAGAATCCCACCTTCTACTTTCAAAATCTATTACTCTACAACTCTACGAACATGTCCTTTAAAAGCATTTTTCCAATACGTATTACTTAATGAGTCAATCGATACTCCGTGAGAACTATTACTATTTAAAAATGTTCCATTTCCTAAATATATACCAACATGACCATTTGTTTTATACGTATTGAAGAAGATTAAATCTCCCCTCTTCATCTCAGACGTACTGACTTTTTTTCCTTGAGTGGCCAATGCACTTGTTGAACGACCAATATTCACACCCGCTGAAGCATATGCCCAATGAACAAAACCCGAACAGTCAAATCTTCTATTTTTGACATCTATAGCTCCCCAACTATAAGACGATCTCCCGACCATAGTAGAACCAACTTGTATTGCCTTTTCGATGGCTGATGAATTATGACTGACAGTTGGCTTGGAAGGAGCGGCAGGTTCTTCCTTTTCAACTTTGTTGTCTTTAGATGGAGTAACTACGTCTTCGTGTTTCTCTGATTTTCCATTATGTTTGATTGGCTCAGCTGTATTAGTTTTATCTGTAGCAATTCTTTCGTTGTTCTCATCCGCTACAATTGAATTTCTTCTTTCTGCTTCTTTTGCTTTTTCAACTAAAATGGCTTTTTGATTTTGCAAATCGTTTAATTGCCTGCTTGCTTCTTTTCGTTGTTCTTCCATAGATGCAAGCATGCTATTTTTGTCATTGATTTGATATGTTAGTTGTACTTTTAGTTCTTCCACTTCTTTTAATTCATTTTGAACTTTATCTAGCTTCTTTTTCAAATCTGACTCTGACTTTTTAAGTGCAGCTTTATCCTCTTCCTGTTCTTGCAAAATACTTTTATCAGCAGAAAAAATAGTGTTTATGACAAATGCGCGATCTACAAAGTCACTAAAACTTTCGGCACCTAACAGAATATCCAAATAACTCGTTGCTCCACCACTTGTCTGGATGCTACGAGCACGCTTTTTTAAAAGTTCTAGGCGCGCTTCCATCCGTTTCTCCAATTCAATAATATTATTTTCTAATTGCTTAGCTTCTTTTTGTGTTTTTGATATATCATTTTTTGTTGATGCTATTTTCTCGTTCGTTTGAGTAACCTGAGAATCTAATTGTCCCAGCGTTTCTTTCATTTCTTGCTCTTGTTGTTGAATGTCGTTGATTTCTTGCTGTTTCATCTGAATCTCTTGATCTATATTTTCATCGGCAAAAACTGTAACACTTGGAAAAGAGGTAAATAATACACTAGCTCCAAGTAGAACTGCAAAGCTTGAAGCCATAAATCTATTTTTCACTGTTAGTTTCCCCCTGTTTTTTATAAAAAATTTTCTAATATAAGATAGAACTGTATTATGCTGAAATTTTAGTATATGAGGAGTTGTCTTTACAGAGTTGATTGTGATTTAAACGTAATGTGGAGATGTAGTATATTTGTGGAATAATGTTATATGAAAAATGTCTCATCTTCATTTTAAGTCCAAAATAGACGAATCCCCTTACTAGTCTTAAACTCCCATTATAAATTGAACTTCTTGTGTAATTAAAACGTAAAAGAAATATGCTATATTTCTTTATGTAATATATAATTTCAATAGAAAAACACTATAATCTCTTATTTCTAGATAAATTATAACATCATTTTTCGCCAATCAGACTTTACAATCATCTTCCAATATTGTTTCAATTTGATTACAAAAGGAACGTTAGTTCTCCTTTTCAATTTAAGAAAGTATGGGACAAAGATCATAGTTGACAAGTTTTGATTACGTAAAAAGACGGAGGTATATATCCTTCTAACACCCTTTTACATCTATTTAACTTGTCTATGTAGTGGTGAATTGAGGACAAAATGGCATGGGGTGACACGTGAGGAGAGATTGTATACTTTGCAAAAAAATATCTGAATCCTTTAACAATCACCCCTCTTCTAATGATTTATTCCTTTTTTTTGCGAAAAACTCTTGAATTGGTATAATTAGACCAACTTTTCCATATTCCTCATGTTTCATCGTCGCAAAAACGACTCCAATGACCTGACCCTCTTCATTAAGAACCGGGCTACCGCTATTCCCTCTATAAACAGGTGCTTTGATCATGACAACCTCATCTTCCCAATCTGTTAACTTTATATAGTCAATAATCGTACCTTCATTTACAATTCCTTGAAAACGAAGAGGATTCCCAATAAACAAAATTCGTTGATCTCCAACGATATTCGGTCGGTCAGCAAGTTGTAAATATGGCAAGTTTTCCTCGTTTATTTCTAGTAATGCGAGATCAACGTCCGGATATATATCAACAACATCTGCTATAAACATTCCATCATCCGGAAATGCCACAGTAACTCGTTCATTTCCATCTATGACATGGAAATTGGTTAATATCTTTCCATCGCTAGATATAGAAAAGCCTGTACCTTTACTGTCTCCTGTCACAATCGTAACGACTGATTTTTTATATAATTGAATATCTCTATCTACTGATAATTTAGTAGATGTTTTTAAAAATTCAATTGCTGGGATTGAATAGATTTCAAAGAAAAATGAAAATGAGCTAAATAGAAATATTGTCGCCATAAGCCAAAACATCCATTTCGGCATCATACGTTTAGATTGTGGAGTTTCTCTTTCTCTAGCTGCTTTTTCTAGTGCCTCACGCTGGGCTTCTTTAACTAGCTCGTACATTTCCTCATCATCAATGTCTTCAGTTAGATCACTATCAACATGGCCATATGTATCTTTATTTATATCTTCCATTTCACTTCACCTCCTGCAAAAGTAAATAAAACGGGTATAAAAAGAAATTAACAAATGAAAATAGATAAAGAAAAGCAGCTCAACTTGTGGGCTGCATTCAATCATAAAAATAATTCTTTTTCTTGATTTGCAAGATTGGCAAACTCAATATGTAAATCATTTTCATTTAACCAATCACAAGCAATGCGCTTAAAGATTTTCCTAGAACCTGTAGTGAAAAAAATATGTTCTGGCTTTTCCGGTGATTCATTCAATAGATTTTTATAATCTAATATTGTACTCACTTCTTGCGCAGTTTCCTCACCTGAACTAATTACTTTTACATTCGGTCCCATTACATTTTCTATGATGGGACCAAGAAGTGGATAATGTGTACAACCAAGAACAAGAGTATCAATCCCACTGCCTATTAGAGGTGTCAATGTTTCTGCTACTACTTTCTTCGCTACATTGCTTTGATATTCAAAACTTTCTACAATTGGAACAAATTTAGGACAAGCGAGTTGGAGTACCTCTACTTGATTGTTAATCAATTTGAGTTCCCGGGCATACGCCTCACTTTTAATTGTTCCGATTGTTCCAAGTATCCCAATTTTTTTATTTTCGGTCACTTTTAATGCCGCTCTCGATCCAGGTGAAATTACACCGACTACGGGAATATTTAGGATAGATTTTAATTCTTCTAAAACAACTGCAGTAGCTGTGTTGCAGGCAATAACGAGCATTTTGATATCACGTTTTATTAAAAAACCTGCCATTTGTAGGGTGAATCTTCTAACTTCCTCAACTGGACGTGGTCCATAAGGACAGCGAGCTGTATCTCCTACATAATATATAATCTCATTTGGCATTTGCCTCATGATTTCTTTTGCGACTGTCAGGCCGCCTACTCCCGAATCTATAACTCCTATTGCCTGTTCCAATTTTTCCGCCTCTTCTAGTAGTCGACGCCGAATGTATAAAAGCCATAAGCCCTAGCTTTAAAACATAGCTAGTTTCTGATACAGCCGGCGCCTTCCAATTTAGTATCGTGTCGCTTTTGCGCCTAACCTTGACCATTACATTTTTTCAGTATCTTTTACTATAAAAAGAAATGATACATTATTCCTGGCGCATTACCTTGTGTAATCTAGATAAGTTGTCCTTTAACATCAATACTTCTTCTGCTGTAAAATCATTCAATACATCTTGCAAATAACCTTGTCGTTTCTTAATCACTTCATCAATTATTTTTTCGCCCTTATCTAATAAATGTATTCTAACAACCCTGCGATCTTTTGGATCCCTTATACGCATGACTAATTCTTTTTTTTCCATTCTATCAATTAAATCAGTTGTCGTGCTACAGGCAAGATACATTTTATTGGATAAATCTCCAATCGTCATGTCGCCTTCTTCAAAAAGCCATTGAAGGGCAACAAACTGTGGAGGAGTGATTGAAAAATCTGTTAGTAACTCTCTGCCTTTTTGTTTAATGATAGCCGAAATATATCGGAGATCTTTTTCTAACTCAGCAACAACTTTCTCATTATGCTGCAGGAGCTGTTTTTCATCCATCATTATCAGCAACTCCCTATATCCTTTTATTGCATTGTCTCTTTTTTTTAGCAAAATTTCAACATATTTCAATGATTGAATAATATAAATTGTGAATAATGATTTATTATAATACAAAGAGGCTGCTCCCAAAATGGTGTGCAGCCTCTTCTATCATACTATTATTGTAATTCTGCGGCAGCATATACTTTTGCATAAGCTTTGCCAGACTTTTCTGCTAATGAATTTGCAGCTTCTGTTAACGGCTCTTTAGTTAATATTTCCTGGGCAACTGAACCTTTATATCCAATTTGATCTAATGTTTTTAAGAATCCTACTAAATCAATGATTCCTTCACCTGGATATAGACGATCATTATCTAGAACTTCTTCCAGCGGGACATCTTTTGCATCATTTAAATGAACATGAGTAATTTGCTCAGGACGTAAAGCGGCTAACTCTTCAATTGTGCCGCCAATTGTGTACCAATGATAACTATCCAGCAATAGACCAACATTAGGCTCGCCAATAGCATCAATCCAGTCCAGTGTATCTTTCATTTCCCAAATAAATGGATTTTTCCAAGCTGTTCTTAGATGATGTGGACCAACAAATTCCAAGCCAAGACTTATTCCATATTCATTTAAAATTTGTGCACATAGTCTTAAACGTTTTGTTACTAAAGCCATAAAATGTGCAGCGTTGTAATCAGTTGCAGGTAGAACATATGTACAGCAGCTAGTGCAGCCAAATTCAGAAGCAATTTTTGCATCTTCTAGTAAAGTGCTTAATCCTTCCTTAAATTGTTCCTCCGAATGTCTCCATTCTAAAGGTAATCCGATAGAACCAATTGTCACTTCGTGCTCATTTAAAAACGCTTTCGCATTTTCCAAACCTTTTTCCTCTGCAAAATCTCTTAATTCTTGTCCAGATGTATCAACGGACCCAAATCCATTTTCAGATGCTAGAATGATAAGTTCCTCTAAATTTTTCACATGTCCTAAACCAGCTGTACTTAACCCCTTAATCATTGCCAAATTCCCCCTCTATTAATCTTTACTAGATTATACCAATATTTTGTCAAATTAACGATTCTTGTTTCACTGAAAAGCTCTATAAACTTATTTGTTGATTTCCGTTATAGGTGCTCGCTTTGCGTGAGAGGTTATGGAATCTCTTCGGCGCATGAACCTCCTATGTAGTCTCCTTATACCATTTTCCCCGCTAAAGTATCGTACATTTCGCTCCACTAAACATTTTCGTAAAATCAACAATGAACTTTAACAAAGAAATCATGAAAATAATCAGTTTGTTTAATAATCTTTCTCGTTTATTTTAATACAGATTATTTTCAAGTAAGTCTGCTAAAAAAGACCCGACAAGGAGAAACAATGTCAGGTCTTTCATCGTTTTAGGAAATTACTTTGTCATTCTCTCCTAGAGGATTGTAACCTGCTGCTGTATAAATCATTTCTGTAAGCTTTACTACTTCTTTCGCAAACTGACCAGGAACCAACACTTCATGTTTGCCTAGAATGGCGTCGATGAAGCTTTTATCCTGATTCGTTGTTTGTTCCGGAAGTCTTGGAGTAATCGGCTCTTCTCTCAAACGACGGATTGTAATTTTTCCATTATCGTAGAAAATCCCACCATTATCTCCACAGAAAACGTATGTTTCATGCCAACATGGAGCATAACCAACGATATTTAAACCAGCAACTACCCCATTTTCAAAACGAATAGACGTAAATGAATCTAATTCTACAGGTGACTGATGCTTTTGCATCTGTGTTGAAACTTCTAATGGTGATAAACCTGTCGTCCAAAGAAGGACATCGACGATATGACTTCCAGAATCCATCAACATTCCTCCACCTGAAAGGGCTGGATCTTGCCTCCAGCTGCCGACAGTACCTTGACCCCACTCTTGATAAAGAGAAGCTGTTACAGATGTTAATTTTCCGATTTCACCTTTAGCGATTGCATCACGAATAAACAAAAACTCTGGTTGAAAATGTCGTTGGTACGATACTTGCAGTACTTTTCCAAGTTTTTCAGCTGTTTCAATCATCTCATCTGCTTCTTTTTGTGAACAAGCCATCGGTTTTTCAATTAACACGTGGCAACCGCTATTCATAACATCCATCGCTTGCTGGAAATGAAGGGTATGAGGTGAACAAATCACTACTGCATCAAGTTCTGAATTCTCAAGCATCTCCTTATAATCCGTAAATTCTATAACACCTTCTAATTGGTGCTCCGAAATGATTCTTTCCCTGTTTTGAGCACTTGGATCTGTAATAGCGACAATTTCTGCCTCCTCTAGTTCTTTAAGCTGTCTTGCATGCCAATGTGCAATGCCGCCAGTCCCAATCATCCCAACTCGAATTTTTCCCATTATTATCGCATCCTTTTCATAGAATCTTTTACACAAATACTAAATGAATATGTTCATATGAAGAATTTAATACATACTGGTTCTGATACATTTATCGTATTGATTGGTTTTGTTAATAGACCAGTTTCTTCGTCAATTTTAAATATAACGATAGAATCAGAGTTTTGATTTGCAGCAAATAAGAATTTTCCATTCGGTGTTATCGCAAAATTCCGTGGTGTTTTTCCGTATGTTGAACAAATTCCTATACGTGTTAACGAACCGTCCTCTTGATTGATTTTGAAAATAGTGATACTATCGGCACCTCTATTAGAGGCATACAGAAACTTCCCATTCGGAGCAATGTGTATATCGGCGCCACTATCTTCTATTACGTTAAATTCGATTAAACTTGGAATGGTTTGTAGCATCTTTAATGTTCCATCCATTTCCACTGAAAAAGCACAAATCGTACAATCTAGTTCATTAATGACATAGGCATAAGGAAGATTCGGATGAAAAACTAGATGTCTTGGTCCTGCACCTAAATGTACATTGATTTCTTTGAATGCAATAAATGAATGACGTTCTTGATCCAATTGATAGATAAATATTTTATCCAAGCCAAGATCAGGTACGTAAGCAAATCTATTAAGCTTATCCAATATAATGGAATGAGGATGTGGGCCTTCCTGTCGGTCAGTTCGAACGCTTTTTCCGGAATGTTGAACTAAATCATCGAAAGGTCTTATATGACCTGTTTCATCTACGGAAAACCGACAAAGATTTCCTCCGCTATAATTAACTACGTATATATTTTTCCCATTATTATCTACACTTAAGTGGCAAGGCGCACCTCCATTTGTATGCTCTGCACTTAAGTATGTTAATTTTCCAGTTTCTTTACAAACTTCATACGAAAAAACTTGGCCACCTTCTTTATCATCAGTCATAGCTGTTTCACTTACTGCAAATAAGTGGTTATTTTTTTCGTCAATACTGATAAAGGATGGATTTTTAATTCCATCAACAGCATTTATATGGATCACGGATCCATCTTTCTCATTAAACGTAAAAATATTAATTCCTGATGGATGTTTATTTGTATACGAGCCTACAAATAAAAGCATATTATTTTCCATTACCTTATCTCACCCCAACCGTATCCAGCTTCTGGTCTAATGTCTTCAGGCATTCCAGGTAAGATTAGCCCTCCGTCAATTTTGATCGTCTCTCCTGTTATATAGGACGCTTGATCAGATATGAGCCACGCTACAGCTTGACCAATATCTCTCGGGGTTCCAACTCGGTTTAAAGGAATTTTATCGCCTAATTTTTTTAGATGCTCATTATTTCCTTCGCGAACCTTTGTTGCACCTGGTGCGATACAATTAACTCGAATTCCGAAGGGGGCACATTCCAAAGCAACAGATTCTGTGGCTCGTATTAAGGCTGCCTTAGTCCCACCATAAACAGCATCATCCGGATAGGCACGCTTCCCTCTAGTTGAGGAGATATTGATGATATTTCCTTTTATTCGTTCGTCAATCATATGTTTTACAGCCGCTTTCATCGTTAGTAATGGTGTTTTTAGATTAAGGCTAAGCAAATGGATAATATCTTTATGCCCCATTTCAGCAAGTGGGCTTTTAATTGTGACTCCTGCATTATTAATGAGCACATCAAGTTTGCCTAAAACATCAATCGATTTCTGCACAATGATACTGGCTGTAGACTCATCTGCCAATTCTGCATGAATGGGATAGCACTTTCTTCCATAATTTTTCTCAATACTATCGGCTGTCTCTTCCGCTTCTTCCTTCCCTGTTCGATACGTAATGACTAGATCGTATCCAATAGAAGCCAACTCTAATGCGATCCCCTTTCCAATTCCACGGCTTGCACCGGTGACCAAAGCGGTTTTTTTAATAAAATTTGAATCATTCACGAAAAATCCTCCCAATAATTCAAATTTTTTGCCCGAAAGATACATCAAAAATCTTAAAAATTAAAATTATCTGGATCTGCCCCTACTCGTTTGTTTTCGTTTAACTCATCGATTTTTTCCATCTCTTCATTCGATAATTCAAAATCGAAAATATCCGCATTTTCGATAATCCTATGTTCCTTCACAGATTTTGGAATTGTTACAACTCCACTTTGAAGATCCCAACGAAGAATGACTTGAGCCGCTGTTTTATTATATTTTTTTCCAATTTCCGCAAGGACCTCATTTTCTAAAAGTCCACCCTGCATTAAAGGAGACCAAGCTTCAAATTGAATTCCATATTCTTTACAGTACGACCTTAAGTCCAATTGAGTAAGTCTCGGATGGAATTCCACTTGGTTCACCATTGGTTTAATTTCAGCATCCTGCATTAAATCCTCAAGATGATGTACATGAAAATTACTTACACCAATCGCGCGAACCCTACCATCTTTATAAATCTTTTCAAGTGCTCGCCATGTATCCTTATATTTTCCCTTTACTGGCCAATGGATTAAGTAAAGATCAAGATAATCGAGCCCTAAACGTTTTAAGCTTGCTTCAAATGCTTCCAATGTTGATTCATAGCCTTGATCACTATTCCAAACCTTAGAAGTGACAAAAATGTCTTCACGAGGAACGCCGGACTCTCTAATTCCTTGTCCAACCCCTTCTTCATTTTGGTATACAGCAGCTGTATCAATGCTTCTATAGCCATTTTTTATAGCAGCCTTCACTGCATTGACAGCTTCTTCTCCATTTTCGACTCTCCAAACACCTAGCCCAAACCAAGGCATTTCAACACCATTATGTAATACTGTTGTACTATGTAAGCCCTTTAGCAACTCCTTGCAACTCCTCTTAAAATATTTTTCGAATACTCATTCGATTAATAATCCTTTAAATCCTCTTTTTAAGTGAAAAAATCATCTTTCAATATGAATTTCTTTATTCATGATGGCTTGAACCTCATCCAAAGTAGGCAGTCCTTCCCAATCACCTTCAGTTTGTATAACTAAGGCTCCTACCAAATTTGCTAGCTGTACCGATTTTTGATGACTAAACCCTTTCAATAATCCCGCTACGAATCCTGCGCAAAAACCATCTCCTGCCCCAACAGGATCAACGACTTTCTCGACAGATATGTAAGGAAAAGAGGTTACTGATCCAGTATCAACTAAAAATGTTTTATCATTACCACCTTTTACAATTGAGACCGCTTTTAACTCTTTTAACCTAGAAAAAACCTCATCTTCGTCATTAGTATCATATAGTAACTTTAATTCATCTAGCCCAGGCAAAAAATAGTCTGCTTGCTCAGCTATAGGGAGTAACACTTCCCTCGCCTCAGCAATTGTCCACAGCTTTAATCTAATGTTAGGATCAAAACATATTTTAACTCCGTTGTTTTTTGCAATTTGGATTGCTTTATAAACAGCATTTCTAGCAGATTCGCTTATGGCACATGTGATTCCTGTTATATGAAGTATCGTCGCATTCTTTACATATTCCTCATCTAAGTGTTCTGGACTTAATTTGCTTGCAGCTGACCCATTTCTATAATAATAAACAGAGGTTTTCCCAGCGACCGATTCACGTAGCATAAAACCCGTCGGAGCTTGATCGGTCAACTCTGCCCTCGACACATCAACTCCCTCACCTCTGATTGCTTTTAAAATGAATTTGCCGAATGGATCCTTTCCTAAACGACTAAACCAACCAACCTGGTGTCCTAGACGTGCCAATGCTATCGCAAAGTTACTTTCCGCACCTCCAAATGATTTGAAAAACTGATTGTTATATTCTATTCCTTTCGTATTCGCAGGAGTCATCAAAACCATGGATTCTCCAAATGTAACGACTTCAGGAAATTGTTTGTCCATACTTCTTCACCTCTGTCAAAAGAACATTTATTGCAACTCTTCCCACCAAGCTTTTACTCTATTTAAACTTTCTTTTACATCTTCAGTAGGGTCATGGTGGTGTGGTTCATGTTCTATCGTAATCGTACCTTCATATTTAATATCTTTTAAGACTGATAAAACCCCTTTAATATCAACAATCCCATCACCTAATGTACATGATTCATGACCGCCAACCTCTTTAATGTCTTTTAGGTGAACATGGACGAGATAGTCTTTTAATTCACGAAATGCTTTTACGTTATCATAACCATGTGTACCAAACCAACCTGTATCAACAGCTGCACCAATCCACGGTGAAAACGGACCTACTTTATCTATCACCTCTTGCGGTGTTTTTTCTGGATGATTTTCCAAACCTACTCGAATTCCATACTTTTCGGCTAATGGCATGACAATTGGGCCGTTTGCCGGATGGAAACCTTGTGCTAATACAGGGGTGCCAATTGCCTTCGAAGTTTCAAATACTTTCGTAGCTTCCTCGACAGTAATACCCGGAGAGCCAAAGCCTGCTGTGTAGGAAGCGACAGTCATTTCATATTGTTTTAAAATATGCAGCGCTTGTTCAATCATGTCAGGTGTAGCGTGTAGAGGATCTAGATGAGCAATCCATAATTCAATTGCATCAAATCCCATATCTTTCGTCATCGAGATTAATTCTTCAAACTTAGATGAAAATTGTGGTCCATGAAAAGCCTCAAATGTTGCTTGATGGCACTTACCCCAATCATCACTATTTTGATAATTTAATTCCTTTGCTACAAAGTTAGCAGTCATAAATGCCCATTTCATTTCAATTTCCTCCAAACTCTTATAAATGATTAACAATGCCTTTAATATGTTCGATTGATTGCCTCGTATAGTCTTCGTATAAACTAGATTCAGTACGATACTCTGAAACTAAGTAAGGATTTGACACTGAAGGCAGAAATTCCATACAGACGTATCCTGAATAATTAAGTTTCTTCAGAAAGGACATAATTGGGGTGAAATCGGTTTGGCCTAATCCAGCTGCCTCCCTTGTATTATCCGCGATATGAACGTGAACGAGATGATCCGAAGTGATTGTCAATGCATTGATCATATCTTGCTCTTCGAGATTCATATGAAAAAAATCCGCCATCATTTTTACATTCTCTGAGTTCACTTCTTCAATAAATCGTTTTGCATTATATAGATTCGTAACTAAGTAGGTTTCATACCGATTTATAGCTTCGATTGCAAGAATAATATTATGCTGTTTAGCATAATCTCCCAACTCTCGAACACTTGCTACCGCGTTATTCCATTCTTCTCTATTTTTCGCCTCTACTTTTCCAACATACGTAGGAACAACAATAACAATCCGGGCACCTAATGCATTTGCCATATTTATACATTTTTTTACGTACTTAATTGCATTTTTCCTAATTTCTTTATTTTCTGAGGAAAGATCTCTCTCCTCGTTATAAATTCCACAGATGGAGCTGCATTCTACATTATATTTATCTAAAAGCTCCCTAGTTTTATTTATATCTATGAAATCTGGCTCCCCCGCTAGTTCAACTCCTTGATATCCATATTTCACTAATCTTTTTAGACTTTCCTCCAAGCTTTCATTTCCGAAAATCCATTGGGTTAGACTGTATTTGAACATTAGTGTATCTCCTGCCTAAAATTTTTGGAACAATCACCACTTTATATATTCGATATGAATCTTTTTTCTCCTTTTCTCTCAAAAAACTAATAACAAAAAAAGCGGACTTAATCCGCCAGCTTACACTTTATCTATAGCTTATTCTAATGAAATTTTCTTTTTTAAATCCTCTCTCTGTATCGTAGAATCATGGCGAATATAGTGGCACACATAAGAGCGTCGCCATCTGTTGCTCGTCCGATTCTTTCCAGAAGAGTGGATAAGAAGGTTATGAAAGAACACGATATCCCCTTTTTCCATTGTGACAGGAATTTGCTTTGATAAATCTGCTCCTTCTGTCTCATCCGTCCATGATTCATGTTCACTCGTATCTTTTACTTTTCCATGTGGAAGAAGCCCTTCTTTATGACCTCCGGGGATCACCCATAAACATCCATTTTCTTCATCTACATCCTCCATGGCAATCCAGGCCGCTGTTAAGGTGTTTGGTTCATTATCAATATAATAATAATCTTGATGAGCTGCCTGTCCAGGTGAACCTGGAGATTTGTAGAAATACATACTTTGTATCCCTACTGCTTCATCACCAAGCAATTGTGCCAAACCCCCCCGGACAATTGGAAGCTTCATCAATTGCAAAGAAAACCCATCATGAAGATGCGGATTAAAGAGCCGAAGAGAAAAACGATCTTTTTCGGACAAAATTTTTCCAATATGAGGATTTGCCCAGTCCTCTATTTTTTCAGCTGAGCGTACTGTGTAAATATAGGAGTTATATGCATCGATTAAATCATGACTACAGCCACCTTTTAATACTAAATAACCATCCTTCTCATATTGTGAAATCTGAGCTTCTGTAAGTGGTGCTAACCGATTTTCCTTTACGGGTGCTTGCATAAAATGATTCCTCCCTCTATATAATACGTTGATTTAGATCCTGAACTGAGTGACATATCCAATAACAAGCTTTAACAAAGCCATTCTTTTAAAGATATCCATAGATCATATATTTATGAAAGAAAATGATTATTTCACTTTACTAAACTATTTTTTATTTCTATCATTCCCCCTCTTTTTGCCCAAGGTACATTTACTTCACTTGGCAGAGTCCACTGTTCATAACATTGGAAAAGTGTTTCACTTAATCCTTCCACGCATGTTACATTCGCTTCTTGATCTAGGTTGATTAAGTTTTCGGGAAATAAAGTAATAGTTGGAACAGATTCATGCATTGCGGTAATGGCTTGTACATGTGGAGTTGCTGCTTCTGGGCCGCAAAGAATATCGTGATTACCATTTTCTACTGCGTTGATACAAGTTAATAATTTTTGTAGATGGTCCTTTTCCGGGTCAGGGTATACTTTTTCCGTGCCATCCTTAAATCGTGCAATCACATGATTTTCTCTCTGACCATCTGATCTAGAGATGGTCGCGTGTTCAAATTCATACAAAAAATGTGGCCCAAATGAGTCCTTAACTGCATGAGTTGCGTAATAATAGATCTTTACGGCTGCTTGTGTAGTTATTTTTACAGCACAAGTATCAAAACTGTCGATTGGGTTTGCATGATACAATTCTGCGCTGACATCTTTTATTGGAACGCTTTCATCTTCTTTGGAGCCCAGTAAATAAAACATATGATGAAGATAATGTGAAGTTGCATTATTGGCAACACTGTCCAAAATCGGTGCGCCATCTTCACTGTACAAGCGACCAGCCCAATTATTTCGGTTATAATAGGCAGCATCTCGCGGCCAATTTACTATCGTTTTTAGTCGCTTCGGTTTTCCAAATACTCCATTTAATACGTCTCGTTTTAGGTCGTGAACAGACGGACTGAAAGACCAGTTAAAACCAATGGCAACGAACTTGCCTGTTTGATTTCGTGTCTCTATTATTTTTTTTACCTCTTGAAGAGATGCACACATCGGTTTTTCACATAGTACGTTACTTCCTTTTAGAAGAGCGTAGCATGTTTGGGATGCATGAAGATGAATAGGTGTTGATAGAATGGCAAGATCAGCATTATGATTTATATAAAATTCTTCAATTGTAGAAAAAACTGGAATATTATTTTCAATAATTCTGCCATAATTCCCACTCAATTCTGGATTTGGATCTACAATGCCTGCAATACTGGCATTCATTTCATTTCCAAAATCAAGGAGCTGTTGAACATATAAATTTCCATATCCACCAATACCAACTACTACAATATTAACTTTTTTCCCCACGCTCATTCTCCGCCTTATCAATTATTTTTTAACATACATTTATACACAATTTTACTTGCACTAGCATACGAGATGACAGTTTCATTTGGCAAACTCAGTAACAAAGGTATATGTTCTGGCCCATCAATCACAATGCTAAATTCATTATCCTCAACTTTCCATTCTACATATATAAGCCCATGCGGAGTGGCTACTGATCCTTTTGCCCAAGAAAGATTTCCGATTTGAGGCTTCACTAAGAATCTTTCAAATCCTGGTAAATCTGGTTTTACACCTAAAATTTCTGAAGTAAATTCATATAACGGTGCAGCACCCCAAGCATGGCAATCACTTCTTTGACCTACCGGGTCTTCCACCCACGTCGTTAAATTTAGCTTCAACATATCACGCCATGTATCCCATAAAACAAAGGATCGATCGTATAATCCTGAATTGGATAGTGCTCTAAAAAGGAAGAACGCCATAGCATAGGATACTTGGGATAGTGTTTTATCATTAAGCACTTTTCCCATCACTTTTACAGCATTTTCTCCTTCGATAATTCCTGAAAGAACGCTCCAAATTTGCACATGTTGGCTATATTCTTCGACTTGAGGTCCGTCTCTGAATAATCCTTTTTCATTGGACCAGCAGGATGAAAGAATAACCTTTTTCAAATTTTCAGCTTTTTCTCTGTATTCCTTAGCCACATCCGTCCGCCCTGTCCATTCATTTAAATCAGCCCCCTTATGCAGAGCAACCGCATACATTAAATTGTAGATAGTCAACGGACCTTTTGAGACAGCCGTTGGAATCCCGTTTTTCCACTCTGCTACCCAATCAACAAAATTCCAATATGAACTAGTGAGATTTCCTACAAGTCCTTCAGCGCCTATCTTTCGATCAAACCAATTTAACACCGCGTCGATTGTTGGACGGTATCGTTTAACTAAATCAACATCCTTGAAATACATATAATGATCATGTACCATTAGTATCCAAAAAATTGAGAAGCCAGGAATAACTTGAGGCAAAACTGAAGGATATCTGCTTTGTAACATTCCTGAAGGCAATAAGGAACTATGGTAGTCAAATATGGCTTTTCTAGCTAGGCTATCATCACCACTAATAATGTATGTAAATAAAATTTGCAATCTAGTATCCATTGTATATTGTAGTTGCTCGTAATAAGGGCAATCTTCATATGTTTCATGCATACAACGCCTTAATGTACGTAAACTAACATCCCATAGTGGGGTCATTGAAGGTTCGGAACTTTGAAATTGGGCTTTCACTTCTAGTGGATAACCTGTCTCTCTGTATGAAAAAGAATGGATGGTAATCGGTTCATCTCCTACTTCAATATGTAATCTCACAAATCGAAATGTCCTCCACCAAAATGGTTCATATTCTTCTAGAGATTCTTTATCATCTATACCACTAACCATATATATATCTGAATCACCCAATAGTTTGCTTCCTTCTAATATTTCGTCTCTTACACCCTTAAGTCTATTACCTGTATATGGGTCTTCTATTTCATAACATTCAGAAGGTAATATAGAGATTTTCGTACCGCTTCCTCATGATACTTTTATGTTCAAGTATCCAGTCGTAAGCTCTCCAGCATCAAGTTCGACGATGAATTGTTTTCCTTTTAATAGATGTAACGGTCCAGTGTTATTAATAAATACATTGGTTAAAGGGAGATTTTCTTCATCAGATCGCATGACCCTAGAAAATGCCTTTTCTTTTTCGTAAAGGAATGGAATACTACGTTTTGTTAATTGCCACGGAGTTAGGAGTCCATGGTCTAGTTGAGGATCAAGAAAAGGAACAGCATGGTCCCATTTACTATCATTATGTTCAATTGACTGCCAACCATGTGGAAGCTTAGCCCCATTTACTCTTTCTACGCCGCCTAACCAAATCGATGATAGCCATGATTCAGCTTCATAATGAATAGCATGATCAATAAGGCATTTCCAATCTTGATTAGAATCAAGTATTTCGATCGTCTCGCCACTAGATGATTGTAGGCTTCCTTCTAAAAGAAACCCTCCTTTTGTGGAATGCCAAATCGATTCTGGACTTGGTTCAGAACTAAGCGGTGAGTAATGAAGTACTTTCGCCGCCAATACATTTTTTCCCTTTTTCAAGTAAGGAGAGAGATCTACTGTTTCGTAATAGTGAGTATGATTATCACCTTTAAGAGGACCAACACAAACAGATTTTCCGTTTAAAAATAGACGATATCTACTATCTGCAGAAACATTAATATTTAACTGACACTGATCATTTTCAACAAAGAATGACCTTCTAAAATAAACAATCTCATGTTTATCTAAGAAAGAATTTCTTGGCCAAATCCATTTTGCTGACCAGATTTTATTTTCCTCCATTAATAGAACCTCCTTTTATCGTATATTTCTAATCTCGTTAACTAAGTATGATAGAGCGTTTTTATTTGGGTAAAGATTCATCGCCATTTGCATCTCATGTCTTTTTTCATAAACATTATCTAGATAAGTGATTAATGTTTTTGTTGTAAGTTCTTCTTCTTCCAACATAATAGAATATCCTTTTTTTTCAAATACTTTCGCATTTAATATTTGATCGCCTCTACTTTGTTGTAACGTTAGCGGGATGATGATCATCGGTATTTTTAGTGCGAGAAATTCAAAAATAGAGTTTGACCCCCCACGAGTAATGACAATATCGGTCGCTGCTAATATGTCGGCAAGTTCTTCATGTACGTATTCAAATTGTTTATATCCTTCTATATCAGCCATACTGTGATCAGTATTATTTTTTCCACATATATGAACAATTTGATATTTCGTCGTCAGTTGTTCTATGGCACTTCGTATCGTTTCATTTATCTTTTTTGCTCCTAAGCTGCCACCCATAATGGTCAAGATTGGAAGTTTACTATGAAAATTTAGATACTTTCTTCCTTTCGCAGCTGATCCTTGTAAAATTTCTCTCCTTATAGGCGAACCAATATATGTAGTCTTATTTTTCGGGAAATATTTTATTGTCTCTTCAAAGGATGTAAAAATTCTTGTTGCGAATCTCTGTGATATTTTATTTGCAAGCCCCGGTGTTAAATCACTTTCGTGAATGAAGATGGGGATTTTCAACATTTTAGCCGCAATGATAACGGGTACTGAGACAAAACCACCTTTTGAAAACACAATATTTGGTTTTATCTTTCGTAAAACTTTTCTTGCATCCATACATCCTTTAAGTACTCTAAATAAATCAATAATATTTTCAAAGTCTATATATCTTCTTAACTTTCCGCTGCTTATGGAGTAGTAAGGAATATTTACTTTTTCTATTAATTCCTTTTCGATTCCTTTTTTCGAACCAATGTAAACAATATCCCATTCTTCTTGATTTAGCTCTCTGATCATTGCCAGATTAGGTGTTACATGTCCAGCAGAACCCCCACCGGTGAATACAATTCTATTTTTGTTCATAAAGCCTCCTAGAAATAACAACGATTTTATTAGGCTCTTTTCTCAACATTGTTGCTATTTCATATAAATTTTTATAATAAGAGATTGGTTTGAACCTCAAAATGAATTATTCTTCTGAGAAAAGAGCTGCCAACTTCATAAGAACAGCTATACTTCATTGCGTAGGTGTAAAAGCCCGCTTTTGGGCTTTTACAATACAACAAGCTTTACGAAAACAGCCTTTTATTATTATTATATTGGATTACGATCTATATTTTAACTTTTAGAGGAATTTTTAATAAATAATCGAATTATGATACATAGAGATTATTCATCTCGTCTACTTTTTTCTTTAAGGAGTTGTTTTTTTATGTCATATTTATCAATAAGTACTTGGAGTTTGCATCGAAATCTCGGCCCCCTCAATTGGACGGTCTGGGACGATGAGAAAAAAAGTCATATGGTTCAGGTAGAACCTCAACCTGAAACTACTACTCTACTTGAATTACCGGCTATTTTGGCTTCCAAAGGATTTGAAGCTATTGAAATATGCCATTTCAATTTTCCAAGGACAGACCCGGACTATTTACAAGAACTAAAAATGGCTTGTAATGAGGCGGGAATAACGTTCAACACTCTTTTATTGGATTATGGTGATATTACATCTGATGATGAGATCCGTAGGAATGCAGATATCCATTTAATAAAAAAATGGATTGACATTGCAAGTGTAGCAGGAGCAAGACAAATTCGAATTATTGCTGGTGACGCCTCTCCAGACAATGATGTAGCCCTTGAACGTTCATCTGAAATATTAAATAATCTTATAGAGTACGCCAACAAGCTTGACGTACGAATTATTACTGAAAATTTCCATTCGCTTACTTCAACTGCTGATAACTGTATTCAGTTAGTGAAAAATACAAATGAAGAATTAGGGCTAATTGCCGACTTTGGTAATTTTAAAGGTGAGACTAAATATAAGGAGATCGAAAAACTACTTCCTTATAGTCAATCCGTTCATGCAAAACCCGAAATGGATTCAGAAGGAATCCCTGACGAAGACGAATTTCGAAATAGTTTAGAGCTTTTAGTTGCAACAAACTACAATGGACCGATAAATTTAATCTATGATGGGCCTGGAGATATGTGGGAGGGAATTGAAAGAGTTAGGAAGGTAGTAGAGTCTTATATATAATATGAAAGGTCTCATCCACTTTAAATATAGTGGATGAGACCTTTTTGAATGGCTAATTAGTTACCAGCTATTTTCGCTTTGTTATCTTGCCATTTTTTAGTTTTGAACTCTAGCAATTTGTCATATCCAACTGCTGTAGCATCTTTTTCAGCTTGATCGAGGATTTTTAGAACATCTGCTTCGCTCTTCGCATGAAGGGCTTTTGCTCTTGCTTCGTCATAGATTTCATTCACACGTTGTTCTGCCATACCTTCTTCTGTTTCAGGAAGTGGCGATAGATTTTGGAACTCTGTTGAATTCTTTTGAGTCTTCCAAGTGATACTCATTTGATATTTTGTATCCCAGTTTTGTTGTTCTTCTGGCAATGTCATTTCAAATGCTGTTTTGGATTTGTCGATATAAACCACGTTTCCAACCCATTGGAAGCTATTTGTTGTATTCATTAATTTAGATAGGTTTTCAACATCTGTTAAATATTTATCTGTGAATATTGGTGCTTCTGCAATGCCTTCAACAGCTTGTGTTCCTTCCCAATATAAACCTTCAGGTCCCCAGAAAATAGTACGCTGACCTTCTGGACCTACCATCCAATCAAGGAAAGCAAAGATGCCTTCTGGGTTTTTAGCCGCTTTTGTAATAACACTTACGTTCCAGCCAAGCTGACTCCATGTTCCAGGAGTGATTTTTTCTTTATCCAATCCTTCTTTATGAATTGGCCAAATCATTTTCATACCCGCATCTGGATCCTGTGCTCTTAATTCTGTATGGGCAAGGCTTCCATGCTCTGTAGGAGAGCTATCTGCGAATACCGCAAATCTACCAGAAACAATTTTTTCTTTCACTTGGTCTGCCGTTTGAGTCAATGTATCTTGTGAAATTAATCTTTCACTGTAAAGTTTATTCATATAAACCATTGCTTCTCTAAATACTGGATCTGTAAAGATAGAAGATAGTTTATCGCCATTTGGCACAAAATGACCATTCATAAACATGTTTGGATGTTCTTCTCCAAATGCTGAGTAAAGAATGTCAAGTCCGCCACCTTGTCCAGCTTCAAAAGGAACGACATCCGGATATTTTTCTTTCACTTGTTTCAAATAAGCATAAAGATCGTCAGTTGTTTCTAATTTTGGTGAGCCTAATTCTTTATAAATTTTTTCATTTACGACATAACCAGAGTTACCATTTGGTTGTGTTGTATACCAGTTAGGAATACTGTAAATATGTCCATCTTCAGCGCGAAGCATGTTAAGAGTAGACTCTCCAACCCATTCCTTGATGTTAGGATATTTTTCAATATACTCATCAAGTGGAACAAGCATATCTGCTTCACGAAGTCTATCCAAATCGGCATTACGATCTAACCACATAACGTCTGGAAGCTCGTTACCAACGATCATCGTATTGAATTTTTGTGCAGCGTTACCACCTGAGCTAATAGGTTTTACCGTTACTTTTTTGTTTTCTTTAATCCACTTTGTTGCTACGTCTTCGCCCCAAGGTGGCATTGTGTACCAGTCATAGTGACCGTACATTGTATACTCAAGCTCGTCTTCTCCTAGAACAAAGCCATCACTCTTATTTCCGTTGCCGGAATTGCCTTTATCATTGCCATTACTGTCGCCAGAGCTACCTTTTGAACAGCCGGACAATATACTGAAGACCATCAGCAGAGCAACTAGGGATAAAGTCAATAACTTCATCTTGTTTCTCATTTTATTTCCCCCTTAAATATCTCTTTACTATCTATTTAAAGCTTGCGCTTTAAACCAATTTCATTACCCTTTCAAAGAGCCGACCAATACCCCTTTAACGAAATACTTTTGAACGAATGGGTACACACAGATGATCGGAATGGTTGCAACCATCATCGTCGCCATCGAGAGAGATTTGGTTGAAACAGATTTTAGTTTCTGCATATGTGCTGCAGCCGTTGAATCTGCCTGTGCCATTTGCTCCGTCATGATGTTGGAGCTAAGAATTTGCTGTAACATTGTTTGGATTGGCAATAGTTTTTGTTCCGAAATATAGATGCTCGGAGAAAACCAATCATTCCAATGATAAACAGCTGTAAATAACGATAATGTTGCGATAACTGGACCCGATAGCGGAAGGATGATTCGGAAGAATGTTCCCCAATATCCACATCCATCAACTTTCGCGGATTCTTCCAGCCCTGCTGGCAAGCCTTGGAAGAAGGTACGGAAGATAATCATATTCCATACGCTGACTAAGCCTGGAATGACCATGACCCAAAATGTATTGAAAAGTCCCAATCCTCTGATCAATAAGAAGGTAGGGATTAAACCACCACTGAAGAACATCGTGACGACACAGAAAATCATATAGTAGTTTTTACCAATTAATTCTTTTCTCGACATCCCGTACGCAAAGATGGCGGTAAAGAGAACAGCTGATGCTGTACCGATCACCGTACGGAGAATGGAGATGAAGAATCCATTCAGGATACGAGAATCTTGGAAAACGATGTCATAGTTGTCCAAAGAAAATTCCCTTGGCCAAAAAGTGACTCCACCTTTCATCGTATCGATTCCGCTGTTAAACGAGATAACCAACGCATTCCAGAACGGATAAAAGGTAACAAACGCTAATATTGTAAGTATGATATAGATGGTAATCGACATGACTCGATCACCAGTTGTCATTTTTAACATGTGGAATCCTCCTTTGTAGTCTCATTTGAGTGCTTTTCGCCATCGACAGGCGCTAACATTTTTCTCTGTATAGGGTGTAGCGCCTACGCTTTTCTCTGTCCAGCTCCGGCGCCTATCGACTAGCAAACTTCTTGTCCTTTTCCCTACGATAAGTCAACATCGACTCGTCCCTCGTCGTGTTTCCTTTATCTCAGTCACAGGCCCTGAAGTTTGTACGTCGATGGACAGGCGCCTACGCTTTTCTTTTTACCACAAGCTGCTTCCTGCTCTTCTTGACAAGAAGTTTGCCAATGTGAGCAAGGCTACACTGATGATGGCTTTAAACAAACCGACAGCGGTTGCATAGGAGAATAACGAGTGCTGAATCCCTCTTCGATACACGTAAGTATCCAAGACATCCGATACATCCCTTACAACAGGGTTAGAGCCTAAAAGGAGAATATCCTCAAAACCAGCGTTCAATAAGTTTCCAATTGCCAAAATCATGAAAATTAAGATAACTGGCAAGATGGAAGGAATGGTAATCAAATAAATTTGTTTGAATCTACTAGCACCGTCAAGAGCGGCTGCTTCATAAAGCTGTTGATCAACACCCGCAATAGCAGCTAAATAAACAATCGATCCAAACCCGATTTCTTTCCAAACATTCGTTGTCACTAAGATCGCCCAAAAATATTTCGGAACGCTTAGGAAGCTGATTGGTTCGTCAACCGCTCCGATTTTTTCCAAAGCGATATTTAAACTTCCATTATCTGTAGACAATAGTGACATGACAAATCCAGACACGATTACCCAAGACAAGAAGTGAGGTAGATAGCTCACGGTTTGTACAACTCGTTTAAAGAACATATGCCTTACTTCATTCAGCATTAAGGCCAAAATAATTGGTGCCGGAAATCCAATGAAGAATTTAAGAAAACTGATCACAAGCGTATTTCTCATAACTTGTGAAAATTCTGGTGCGGTAAAGAACATATTAAAATGTTTCCAACCCGCCCAAGGACTTTCCGCAATCCCCTTGAATATGTTGTAATCCTTAAACGCCATGATGATTCCGTACATCGGAATATAACTAAAGATAAAGACGAATATAATGGCA
>NZ_JAGYPJ010000001.1:1882222-2132222 GCF_018343695.1 Lederbergia citrisecunda
CGGTAAAGAACATATTAAAATGTTTCCAACCCGCCCAAGGACTTTCCGCAATCCCCTTGAATATGTTGTAATCCTTAAACGCCATGATGATTCCGTACATCGGAATATAACTAAAGATAAAGACGAATATAATGGCAGGAATTACCATCAATTGGAGTTCCCACTGACTCATAAGTCTAAAGAAGACTGATTTCTTCTTTGGAACGATTACGACATTTTTATTTGCAACTGCTTTTTCCATATGCCCCCCCATTTACTCTTTCGCATGTATTAAAATTTTTCTGAAAATGGCCAGCACACAAATATTTAAAAATCAGTTTTTTAGGAATATTTCACTTTTCCTTAACCATTTCTAAAAAATCATCCAAATCATTCAAGCTGCACCAATTTCTCCCTTATTAAGCGTTATCAAAAATATTTTTATATTCAGGAGAGAGAAGTCTCTCTCCTGAAACACTTTATTTAGCTAGATAAGGCAACTTTTCTTTTAAATAGTTAATGCTAATTTCTATACTTTCAAAAGGTGTTTTACGGCTTACGTCTTGTTCAACTACATACCATTGTACATTTGCTTCGTCACCAATATTTAATACCGCCTCAATATCGACGCCACCTGTACCTAGTTCAGCAAAGAACTTTTCATCATCTGTCGTCATATCTTTTAAATGAACTAATGGTGTTCTATTTTGATATTTTTTAATCCACTCAACTGGATTTTCTCCAGCTTTCGTTAACCAATAAATATCAAATTCTGTTTCCAAATTTTCAGAACTTACATCATCAAAAATGCTTTCGAGTGCTGTTCTACCATCTGATAAACGATCAAGTTCAAAATCGTGGTTATGGTAGCAAAGTGTGATGCCTTCCTTGCGACATTCTTCACCTGCTTTTTCTAAAAACGGAATAAGTTCTTTATAGTCTTGTTCACTTCTTTGATCTGGCATTAAATAAGGACAAACTATAAAGTTACTGCCTAATATTTTTTGTTCTTCGATAACTTTTGCTAGATTGCTTTTTAAATCATCTAATCCTACGTGACTTGAAGCTGCTTTAAGTCCATACTCATCAAGTAGGGCTCTTACTTCTTTCACATCTAGGCCGCCGTACCCAGCAAATTCAACACCATCAAATCCTAGATCTGCAACTTTTTTCAGTGTACCAGCAAAATCTTGAGCACTTTCATCACGCAATGTGTACATTTGAACTGCTACTGGAATCGTTCTCATAATAACCTCTCCATTTCTACTTTTTGTGAAAATGCAGCCTTTCCATTTAATGAAGGAAGGGTAGAGTTGATTAACAAAGAAGAAGATTTACTATCTTAAAATATTTATAGATGCATAACATCTCCTTCTATATGTAGATCTGTAACAAAGCTTGTTGAAAATTTTTCCTGTTAACCGTTTACAAAATTTAATAGTTTAACGGGAGTTAATCGTTTCAACTGATGTAATTGTATATCAACTTTTTTAATCTTTCAATACATTTTTACATTTTATGATCTTTTTTGTCAAATCTCGCATATAATATGTATTATGATTACATAGATTTCCTATTTCGTAATATTTTTTTCTTAAACGATTAACTTATTTCTGTTATTATAGTAAAATAGCAAAAGATATGAAAGCGATATCATTACAACTATTGGGAGGTGGAGACATGGTAAGTATGAAAGATATTGCGAAAAGAGCTGGTGTCTCTATTGCAACTGTTTCTTATGCATTGAATGGAAGCTCAAAAATTCCAGAGGCGACTCGAAAAAAGATAAAAGATATTGCAAATGAGATGTATTACGTTCCGAATGCAATGGCACGTTCATTAAAAAAGCAGGAAACAAAAATAATTGGTATATTTTTCATTCTTGATTACAGTGGTAGTTTTTTCGGACCGATTTTGCAAGGTATTTATGAATCACTTGCCGATACGGGATATGAAGTGATTGTTTGTTATGGAGAAAACTCACATCGATTTTTACCCGAACAAGTTATTGATGGCGCCATTATACTGGATGCAGGATTTTCTACTGAAGAATTGACAAGGTATGCTGATCATGGGCATAAAATGGTCGTCTTAGATAGAGAGATTAATCACCCGAATATTAATCAGATTTTACTTGATAATAGAGGTGGATCCAAAATAGCTATTGACTATTTACTTGAAAAAGGTCATAGAAAGCTTTACATCGTAAAAGGCCATGCTGATGCCTATGATGCTAATGAACGACTTCTTGCTGTAAGAGAGACGGTACAGCAATATAAAAATATTGAATACTATGAGATTGAGGGTTCTTTTGATAAACAATCAGGGGAACTAGCTGCGGAAAAAATCGTCAAAGAATACAGTGAACCAGCTGCTATTTTTTGTTTAAATGATAATATGGCCATCGGGATGTATGATTACATCTCAAATACACATTATCGTATTGGTGAACATTTCCACATAATAGGATTCGATCATACTGAGCTTTCTCAATACGTTACACCGAAACTAGCTACTATCGATTATTCGAAACGACAATGGGGTACTATTGCTGCTAAAAATTTATTAAAATTACTAGATAACAAACAAGTTTCAAATGAAATGATACAAGTTTCGCTCGTCGAAGGGGAATCTGTAAAAAACGTAAATAATGAAATATTAGACTAAAAAGATGGACAGGGTGACGTGTATTGACCTTGTCCATCATACTCCATTACTCTTCCATTTTGGCTAATTCTATATATTGTTTTGCCAGTTCGGTCAATCCTCTAAAATTTCTACTATCAATCATAGTCTTATTCACAATATTACTTCCTATCCCTACCCCTATTACTCCAAGTTTGAAATAGTCTTGAATATTGTATAGGTTTACTCCTCCAGTCGCGATTATTTTTACGTTAGATAAAGGTGCTCTAATTTCTTTTAAATAATTCAATCCAAGTGAACCCATTGGAAATAACTTAACTGCATTTGCTCCTGCCTTTATTGCCTTCATAATTTCTGTTGGCGTCACTACTCCAGGGAAAATTTCAATTCCTTGTTTGCATGCCAAATCAACTACATCCTCATCGAGATTTGGTGTCACGATATATTGAGCTCCAGCCTGAATCGCCTCGAATGCCATTTCCGTATCCAATACGGTTCCCGCTCCAATACAAACATCATCATGTTTAAAATATTCACGCCACTCGCTAATAATCTCAGTTGCGCCTTCTGTATTCATTGTCACTTCTATAAAACGGATGCCGCCTGCAACCAATGCTTCAGCAACAGGAATACAGTCCTTTTGTTTAATTCCTCTAACAATGACAATTATTTTCTCTTTTTCTATCCTTTTTATTAGATCACTCTCATACTTTACCATTCTGCTACACTTCCATCACGATGACGCCAAACAGGATTTTTCCAATCGTGTCCAATTTCAGCCATCTTACGGACATATTCTTCATCCACTTCAATTCCCAGACCTGGACCTTGCGGAATAGCAACATGCCCTTCATTATACGAAAATACAGCTGGATCTTTTATATAATCAAGCAAGTCATTTCCCTTATTGTAATGAATGCCTAAACTTTGTTCTTGAATAAAGGCATTATGTGCGGTTGCATCAACTTGCAAACATGCAGCTAATGCAATCGGACCAAGAGGACAATGAGGTGCGACTGCCACATCATATGCTTCTGCCATTGAAAAGATTTTCTTGCATTCTGTAATTCCTCCTGCGTGCGAAAGATCCGGCTGAATAATATCTACATATCCATCATGTAATAAATGTTTGAAATCCCAACGTGAAAACATTCTTTCACCTGTAGCAATTGGAATATTCGTTGAACTTGCAATTTCTTTTAGTGCTTCATTGTTTTCAGGGAGGACAGGCTCTTCAATAAACATCGGACGAAAAGGCTCCAATTCCTTCGCCAATATTTTTGCCATCGGTTTATGTACACGACCATGAAAATCAATTCCAATTCCTAAATAGTCACCTGCAGCATCACGGACAGCTGCAATTCTCTCGACGGCTTCGTCAATCTTTTTATAGGAATCAATATATTGCAACTCCTCTGTCCCATTCATTTTCACAGCAGTAAAACCATTTTCTACTGCTGCTTTAGCTGCTAAACCGACATCAACTGGCCTGTCCCCTCCTATCCACGAATAAACGCGAATCGATTCGCGACAAGCCCCTCCTAATAATTGATATACTGGGGTTTGCAAAAACTTTCCCTTTATATCCCAGAGTGCCTGGTCAATTCCGGAAATTGCACTCATGATAATTGGTCCACCGCGGTAAAATCCGGATCTGTACATGACGTTCCAATGATCTTCAATGCGTAAAGGATCCTTCCCAATCAAATAACTCATTAATTCTTCAACACACGTTTTAACCGTTGCCGCTCTTCCCTCAACAATCGGTTCCCCCCACCCAACAATTCCTTCATCTGTTTCCACTTTCAAAAAAAGCCATCTAGGGGGAACTTGAAATAGTTCAAAACTAGTAATCTTCATATTATTTCCACCTTTTCCATCTCAAAGTGTAAAAGAAGAGATGATGGTCAACGCCACTATCTCTTCCTCTTTAGCTATTACTTAACTATTAATCAACCGCCACTTTTTCTTCCTTTGTAAATTGCTGCATATTTTCCCTATAATGCATCCAAATATCTGTCATTGGTGCTTTCCAATCTTTTCTCACATCTACATGATTAATTCGGAAAAATGTAGCATAACGAATATTCGGTGAAATATTAGGGCCTATACCATGGGCTAGTTGGTAATGGCAAAAAATGATATCACCAGCTTTTCCCTTTATTTGAATTGGTTCGGGCATATCTATAGGCGGCATACCTTCCAATAATGCCTCTGGGCCATGTTCTCTAAAATATTGTTCATATTGAAGGTGAGTCCCAGGCCATACTGTAAAATTACCTGCGTCCTCCTCTGGTAAATCGCTTAATAAGATCCCGACTAATGCGGTAAAATTCTGAATTGTACCTTCGGGAACCCCGTTGTTAGGTGAGTACATTCCATCAATATGTGGGCTAGCTGGAGGTATAGGGTCCTCCATTCTTGGAAAACGCAATGCAATCTGAGCTCCTGTAATAGGATACGTCTTATCTAAGTCAATGACTGAATTAACAAGATCAAATACCGGTGTTTTATTAAAAAGATCCGAGATGACAGAAGTATATTGAATCTCAGGACAATACGATTGGGAACGTAGAATTGGCAGCTTTTCCTTGTTCATACCTTCTTCACCAAGTGAATGGTTGATGGCTTTTTTCACTTCATCCAACATAACTTGCGGGATAACTCCTGGAATCACTACAAAACCATTATCATACAACTCTTTCCTTTGATTAAAACTTAACTCCATTTCTTCACCCCTCTTTAATGTTTGCGCTTTCATTATAGTACAAGCTGAATAGCACCGCAATAAAATTCACTCAATTCAAAAAAGTAAAACGGTGCTAGTTCTCTTTTTAATTGTTATTTTGTTCGAATTCTGCTACCGCTAAATGGGCAGAACCTATAAGTCCCGCAGAGTCTCCAAGACTACCAATCACTAATTTTGGCAGCTCACTATTATCATAATGTTGTACAAATATATCTTGAATAGGCTCTAAAATAAACTTACCCGCTGAAGCTGCTCCGCCTCCAATGATTATGGCTTCAGGATTCAATAAAAACGTAGCGGTTAAAAGTTTCTCAGCCAATGTCTTACCAACATAATCAAATATCCCTAATGCCACTTGATCATTTTGTAAACAAGCCAAATATACATCTTTTGAAGTAATCGTACCATCGTTAGACTTTAAAATGGTTTGATCTCCAGATTGAATGGCTTCTTGTGCCAATCTACTAATTCCACTAGCAGAAGCAATTGTTTCTAGACATCCAATTTTACCACAGTTACATAGATAATTTGCTCCAGGTACTGGATCATGTCCTAATTCTCCTGCATAATAGTCTGATCCTGTTACCATTTGGCCATTTATCATGACTGCTGCTGCCATTCCTGTCCCTAACGTTATACAGATCAAATTATCGGCACCTTTGCCACTCCCTGCCAACGCTTCTCCCCTTGCATAGTTTCGGACATCGTTATCAATAAAAACCGGTACACCTAATCTTTTTTCCATTTCGGATGCAAATGGGACCTCTTCGTAACCTAAATTTACTGCCCTAATGACGATACCTTTGTTCGGGTTAACTTTACCAGGAACGCCTATTCCTACACATTTTATTTTATTTTTATAGTCATTTTTTTCAGCAAGTGCGCTTACTTCTACTTCAATTAAATCGAAAAATTCTTCCGGATTACTCGTTTTTTTAGGAAAATAGGGCTTCAACGTAGGAATGCTTACTTTATCTAGCAATTCTAATTCATGATTAAAGATTCCAATAACCGTATTCGTTCCCCCAATATCAATCCCAATAACTCCCTTTTCCATACCATCGCTCCTCTTCAGAATAAATTTCTTATTAAGATGGATTTTATCATGGTACCTATTAATCGAGCAATTTTACTCTTAACTTGTCCATGATTATTTTATTAATTTCCCCTTCATGATTCGATTTGCATAATATAAAAAAAGGGATTTACAAAAGGAATGAAGAACAATTGGAAACAATCATTTTTATAGGTTGTAATAATACTGGATCGAGTATGGAAGCGTTAATGATAGCAAAAGAAATGGACTACTTTATTGTACTATTTACAAACAGAATAATTCCTTGCCTCCCCAATGTTGATAAATTAATTCATATGAAAAATATATTTAATGAAGAGATGGTACTATATGAAGTAAATTTATTAAAAGAACAAGGAAAGCAGATTCGAGCATGTTTAAGCTTTATTGATCCCTTTGTCTCGTATGCTGCTAAACTTTCAAATAAGCTTGGATTAATGAAATTATCAGTAGAATCTCTGTATCTAATGGAAAATAAAATAAGGGTACGAAATACGCTTCTTAATCATCCTACCTCTCTTCTCTATACGACCATAGATGGGAATAGTACACTGGAGGAACTGCTAAAAAAATATCATCTCTCTCTTCCATTCATTCTTAAAAGCCCTACATCAAATGGATCCAGAGACGTTATTCTTGTTAATAATCCGGAATCATACATTAAAGGAATTCGTTTATTGCAAAACAAACATGCAGCCCCCATACTACTGGAGGAATATATTACAGGCCCTCAATACTTAATCGAATTGATTATATTCAATAAACAACCATGCATCGTGGCGGTCATTGAACAAGAGGTTGTATATAATGGAGCTTTTATTGTTGTTGGGTACAATTATCCTGCTGAATTAACAAAGAATGAGTACGAAAGCTTAACAGAGTCTATAGAGGGCATTGTAAATCTACTTGGAGTCACAAACAGTTCATGCCATTTAGAAATGAAAAAAATACAAGGCAGCTGGAAACTAATAGAAATAAATCCAAGAATGTCTGGAGGACATATGAATCAAATCATTGAAGAAGGGACAGGAATTAATCTTATTAAAGAAATTATTAAAATGAATATAGGAGAACAGCCATCTTTAATACCTTCTAGGACTGAATATGTATATGCACATTATTTAACCGTAAAGTCAAATGGCACCCTTCTTAAAGTAATAGGTAAAGACGATGCTTTTAAACATGACGGGGTAAAATTGATCGACATTAAAGCAAAAGAAGGAGATCTTGTAACAGTACCGTATTCTATGGGCAATCGATATGGATGTGTAATTGCTGTTGGAGAGTCAAGGCAAGTAGCAAAAACAAATGCGCTGAATGCTTTAAGTGAAATAAAGTTTTATTTAGAAGCCTTATGAAAAATCCCCAATGAAAATGGGTGTTGTAACCAAGTCCATATTCTAATATTATTTACACCTTCCCACGCCCCGACAATACTATAGATAATAATAATCAACGAAGGGGCTGACATCTAAATGCCTAATAAACATAACAAAAAGCATACTATATGTCATGCACTAAATGAGTTAAAAACGATGCAGGACTTATTAACAGAATCCTCATACAAATATTTAGGTAAAATGCTTTCAGATTTAGTAGGTGCAGATACAATCCCTTTCATTATGTATACAAATGATGGTTTATTCAATCGAATTGGACGGGAAACAACAACGAATGATGAAACGTTTGTAACTAATTATTTTCGCATTGAATCAATCAATAAAGAAAGTGGCAGAGCAACTATTTCTTTGCTTCGCCCATTCGATATCCATGGGAAAAATACACTTTCAATTGACGAGCTAATCGTATTGAAAAAAACATCCTCATCCATGAGCATTGATTTATCACATATAAATGGAATCCAGCCATTAGACATAGATTATATGAAAAGAAAGAATATTATTGAACAAAAATGGTAAATCGACAAATTTCACTCTAGGCATACTGAACTGCCCCCTGTCAAGTAGACAGTGGAAATAATAAAAACTAATCTAAGCGGCGTTAGCTCTAAATTCCATAGGGCTAAGGCCGTTTAGTCGTTTTTGATATCTTTCATGATTATAAAAACGAATGTATTCATTTATCGCTTTAGAGAGGTCTTCAAATGTCTCGTACTTATCTAGATAATACTTCTCGCATTTGAGTGTACCCCAAAAAGATTCCATCGGTCCATTATCGATACACCTACCAACTCGTGACATACTCTGTGTCATCTCTGCTTTATCAATTCTACGTTTAAAGCCATGAGAGGTATATTGGAATCCACGATCACTATGAATAAGTGGATGATTCTCGTCCAATTGTTTTGTAGCTTGATCAAGTGTTTTAAACACAAGGTTATTATTATTGGAATGTCCTAAAACATAGCTAACAATTGAGCCATCATACAGGTCAAGAATAGCGCTTAAATAAGCTTTCTTTGATGGACCATATTTAAATTCTGTGACATCAGTTACCCATTTTTCATTGGGCTTTTCAGCTTTGAAGTCACGATTTAATACATTCTCCGCAACATGTTGGGGGATAGAACGCTTATAACGTTTCTTCTTTTTCCGTATGATGGATTGTAAACCAGCAACCCTCATCAGCCTATAATAACGTTTGTGGTTGAAGTTCTGCTCGAATTTTCGATTTATGTTCAACATCATTCTACGATAGCCATAAATGCCCCCCACTTTTTCATGGAGAGCCTTCATCTCTTTTATAATTTCATCATTCTGAAGTTCTCTTGCAGATGGTGTACGTTTAAGCCACTTATAGTAAGCAGCTCTTGAAATACCAGCGATTTTACAAAGCAAGAAAAGACTCAAATCTTCCTTCACATGAACCTCATGAATAGCGATATAAATAGTTTCAAATCGGATTCGGCTTACTTTCGCCTCCTTTCGATCTCCTCTAACTTTTTTAAGAATAAGTTCTCCGCACGTAAACGTTCATTTTCTCTTTCTAACTTTTTCATCTGAAGTTTGATTTTCTCTTCTGGCGTTAGCTCAGCTTCTTCCTTCTTTCTTCCACGTTTATCTTTAAGTGCCTCATCTCCGCCATCTTCATACTTCTTAACCCACTGATACACTTGTTGATAAGAAACTTCAAACTTCTCAGCTGTTTTTTGATAATCTTTACCGTTCCCCAAGAAATCCAGCACTATTTGTATCCGTTCATCCCAAGTAGTTTTTCTCCCTTTAGTCATAGAGATCGTTCTTCCTTTCGACGTATCCTTTAATTCTCTATGACTATTATACTTGTTAATCCATTCTCTGAGGACAGAGTTATCCGAGATATTGTACTTTCTCACAATCTCTCGAAGAGAGTATTCGCCTGAATGATAATCCCTGACAGCAGCTAGTTTTAATTCTTTACTGTACCTTTTCCAAGATGATGACTCTTTAAGACCTTCGGTACCATATTTATCAAATTTATATTTCCACTCATTAATTGTGGATATATTTACCTGGTACTTCTTAGAGATTTCGGTTAATGTCCATTTTCCATCTTCGCATGCTTTTATTACTTTATACTTATACTCTGCTGTGAAAGCTCTTTTAGACACAAAAAATGCTCCCCTTTTGGTAGTCAGATTTTTATTTTTTAATCTGTCTACCATAAGGGGAGCATATCATACTTAGAGTGGTTTTTTTATTTCAACTTTCAAACTCCACAAAACTAAACGTCTGTCAGTTACAAAAGAAAAAGGAAATGAATCTAATATACAAGGTATCTATATGGAAAAGCGCAAGCCATTGCTTATCAATATACAAACTTCTGGACCGAAGACTTGCTATAGGTAAGTCCGACAACACACAAGGTGAGAAGTTTGTTGTTCGAAAGGAGCTGGACTGGACAAAAAAATGCTTTTCTAAATACTTTTTATACTTTCTTTAGAAATGAAAGAGGAGATTATTCAATGACATCGATAGGAATGTTACATCATCGGAAAGATCCAAATACGGTCATTAAGTCATATGCTTATGCTGCTGTGGCCAAGGCAGAAGGTGCAACATTTTTCTACTTTTCCCCCGGTAAAGTCAATTTCGCGAACAGTACAATTAGAGGACAGGTTTACGAAAATGGGAAATGGGTAGAAAAGATTATGCCTTTCCCGGATGTTATATATAATGCCGGGAGTCCAGAAAAGCTAGCGAAATCAAAAGAGGTTATACAAAAGTTAAAGGATAAAATTCCTTTTACCACTCACTCAATCGGGAATAAATGGAACGTCCAAAAGAGATTGAAAGAAGCAAATGAGTTCTCAAATTATCTTATCCCAACTGAAATCATTAAGTCTTCTGATAGCTTTTTCAAATATATGGATGTATTTGAAAAAGTGGTGTTTAAACCAATAGATGGAAGAAAAGGGAAAGGGATATTATTCATTACCAAAAAATCGAATGGCTTCCATGTACAGACTGACTCAGATAGTAAATTCTATACAACTCAACAGCTAGCAGTCCTTATCAAGTCAAAAATTAAAACGGGCACCCATATTTTGCAACCATATATAACATCGGTAACAAAGTCGGGGCAAGTATTTGACTTTAGACTTCATGTCCAAAAAAATGGAGAAGGAAAATGGGTGATCACCACCATCTACCCAAGGATTGCCCCATCGGGATCTATTATTGCAAATATTAATAACGGAGGAAATACAAATTACTTAGAACCATTTTTAGAACAAGAATTTCAAGAAAAGGCATTTAATATTAAGAGAATGCTAGAGTACTTTTCCCTATCACTTGCAAAACATTTAGATGAGATTCAAATGTTACTTTTTGATGAAGTTATTGACGAAATTGGCATAGATGTTGGGTTAGACCAAAATCATAAAATATGGATTTATGAGGTGAATTGGCGACCAGGTTGTCCTCCTGCTTTTTACTTAGAGTTAGACGTAGTGACGAATACGATACGATACGCCATTTACTTAGCGAATAATCAACAAAGGATTAAAGCACAAATAAGACAACTAAAGAGAAAAAGGAATCAGAAAAAAAGAGAAATCCCAATTATTGCGATAACCGGAAGTGCTGGTAAAACAACTTCAAAAGCCTTCCTTGCATCTATTTTAGCGAAAAAGTGGAATGTTTTTGAATCTAAAGATTATTGGAATACTACGGAGCATACGAAAAAACATAAAGAGCTAATAGAACCTTCACATGAAGCGGTTGTATTGGAATACGGAATGGCCTATCCAGGTGTTATTACAGAGCATTGTAAAATCATTACGCCAAATATCAGTATCGTAACGAATATCGGTCTTGCTCATGTTGGTAATTTTAATAGTGATATTAGAGGAGTAGCACATGCAAAGTCAGAGCTAATCCACGGAATGGATCAACATGGTTTGCTAGTCGTGAATAAAGATGATGCTAATTCGAGATTTTTGGAGACTCAGAAATTTAAAGGAAAAATCCTAACAGTCGGTATAAAATCAGCAGCAGACTACAGAGCCTATGACGTAAAATATGCGAAAGAAGGCATGGAATTTAAAATAAGATTGCAAGGTAAAGTTATCCAACTATATATCCCTATTTTAGGTGAACATCATGTTTATAATGCTCTTAATGCCATTGCAGTTGCAGACCAGCTAGGATTTTCTCCTATGGATATTAAAGCAGGACTAATCTTTAAAAAGCCACCAAGAAGATTAACAATCTACAATTGCAAAAATAATATTACGGTCATTGATGATACCGTTCACTCTCACCCACAAGGGGTCCGTGCAGCGATTGATGTTCTCTCCAATATCAGTAAGGACCGGACAATTGCTATTATTGGACAAATGAGGGAATTAGGTGATTTAAGAGAAGCGGAATATCGAAAACTTGGCGAGTATCTATTGAGCAAAAAGATTGACTACTTAATCACATATGGCTTTAGAACAGATGAAATTAGTAATCATGCAAAAGCAAAAGGATTTCCTTCACAAAGAGTGTATCATTTTACAGATAAAGATAAATTACATGATTTACTGTCACAAATCATTAGAAGTAATGATACGATCTTAGTTAAAGGTGCAAGTAAAACAAACATGTTTGAAACCGTGAAGTTTTTAGATGAAAAATATGGTTAATTTTTAAAAGGACACCACTTAATCTAAACTGTACCCTTTGTAAAGGACATTAAAAAAAGGTTATGCAACTTGGAGAAGATGATTTCTGTATTCAACAGGAGTCATCTTCTTTAAATTCCATTGATACCTAAAATTATTGTGATAAGTCATATAACTTCTTATTTCCTTTTTAAGTTCATCTAAAGAACTACATGTCTTTATAGTAGCTTCATCCTTAAGATGTCCAAAAAAAGATTCTTGTGGTGCATTATCCCAACAGTTTCCCCTTCTTGACATCGATTGCTTTAGCCCCAGTTGCTTAACTTGTTTTTGAAAAGTAGGACTAGTGTAATGTCCGCCCTGATCCGAATGAATAAAAGCTCCTTCAGCAAACTCTATTTTTCTATTATTTTTTAACTTTACTAATGTATCCGTAGCTAGATCCAATGTAAGTTTATCGGATACGTTATAGGCCACTATTTCATTCGTTGACCCGTCTAAAATAGTGGATAAATAAGCCTTTTGATTCTTTCCATAATAAAGATAAGTGATGTCTGTAAGCAGCACTTTACCTGGAATATCTTGTTTGAACTCTCTATTTAGTAAATTGGGCAATATGGAGTGTTCCTGGGTAGCCTTTAACATTTTCTTATAAGGATTAGCTCTTCTAATAGGACATACAATATTATATTTCCTCATGATTCTTCGTATTAGCTTTAAGTTGTATGTAATATTAAACTGCTTTTCTAAGGTCATTTTAATCTGTCGGGCGCCTTTAGTACGGCGTTTATAATGAAAAGCCTTTAAAATAATATCTTTTAGTACTAAATCTTTCTTCTCTCGTCGATTTCTTATTTCCTTTGATTCTACAGAGAAATATTTATAGTAACCTGATCGTGAAACCTGTGAAAGCTCGCACAAATAACCAACCATATTTTTAAGTTCGTACTCTTCAATCACTGAGTGAATTAAAAGAAACTTCTGTTCAGCAGAAACCTTTACTTGTTTATCTTCACTCCCCTTTCCATCATGTCTAGCTTTTTTAACAACTCGTTCTCCGCACGAAGAAGGTGAATCTGAGCCTCTAACTTTGCATTTTTTTCTTCTAGTGAAAGTTCCTTTTCAGACGGTCTCCCAGAATTCGTTGTACGTGCATCCTGAAGACCAAATACCCCAGATTCTTTAAATGCTTTTCTCCATCTATAGGCAGCCTTATGAACTCTGACTATTCCAATCAGTTCAACGTCAAAACCATGATCTTCAAAAACCTGTCTAGGTGTCTTGCCATTCTCTGTTTCAGCTATCAATATTCTTTTAAATTCATCTGAATAAGTAATACCCTTTGAACTAACAGATTTAGCATATGGATTATTAGAAAGTAATTTTATTTCTTTCTCTGAAAAGTGTTTTTTTGTCATTTTATTGTTCTCCGATTCCCCATTTTGTTCATTATACAAAAAAGTACCCTATAGGGCAGACCTTTTTTAGTGTCTACTCTATAGGGTACAGTTTAATCAAATGGTGTCCTTTTAATGTGTTGTTAGATTAATTCTCAAGTATCAGACTGCCAATAGTCAACAGTTTAAGGACACCAGGTTATTGGGTGTCCTCGTTTAAATGAAATGTAATTTCTCTTGCAGCTTTTTTGGCATTTCTTTTTGCTTCATCAATACTGTCCCCCGTAGCAATTACATACGCGTATCGATGGCCTAAAGATAATGGAGGTGTAAGTCGAGTCCCTTTTTTTGGCTTAATGAATACTTCAACCACCCCAGGTGATTTTTTTGCTCTTCCTCTCCCTGTTACCCTTTCCAATATACCTTTTCTTGTCACAATTACATATTGTGTATATATATGATTTATATGTTTAGGTTCTAATGAAGGTGTTTCTCCTAGAAATAACTTTAGTGTTTCCTCAACTAGACTAAAACCAAATGCCGCCTTTAGCATGTTGTTCATAGCCCCACCAGAAATTCTAGGGTTGATTTCAATTATTTTTAATCCACGACCTGTACTTCTTAGTTCGAGATGGAGGGTTCCATTCTTAATGTTGAATTTTGAGACAACCGAATTCAATACCTTTTCAATACTAGACATTAAATATACTGGAGGATCTACTAGTACCCCATATCCTGTTATGATAAATCTTCGACCTCTAATAATTTCCTGCTCAATAATTCCTGCAATCATAACCTTACTATTATGAACCATTGCCTCTACTAAGTATTGTTTTCCTTCAATGTATTCCTCAACAATCATCACTTCATAAGGGTTTTTTTCCTGCAAACTTTTAGTATGTCTTATTAATTCATCGTTATTCGCAGCATATAACACATCTTTTGATCCTGTTGATTTTGGAAACTTAACAATTACCGGAAAAGCCATTTTTTCACTAACGGAATCAAAAGAGTCACCTGGCTTAATGATAGAAAATTTTGGCGTGTAACTTTGATCCTTTAAGAATGATCGAGTTTCTTCTTTATTTTCCATCATTTCTATTGCTCTTGATGATGTATAATTTTTACAATACTCACCACAAAGCAGCGAAGCAATATGAACATAGGAATCTAGAAAACTAACAACCGTTAGAATTTCATACCCTTTTTGCTTCAAATTCATTATTTCGTTTTTCATTTCAGTATAATTATTTGTGTCTACTAAAATCATTTCATGAACATCTTTATATTCTTCTCTTTGCTGAATCTGTCTTTCATTTTTCGTGAAAAGGACGTTAAAATAACCTAATTGTTCCGCGGCCTTAATTGCCTCCCTGCTCGATCCAGATTTATTTGTACCTATAAAGATTATCGTTTTCAAATGGCCCACTCCCTAATAAACTTCAATAAAACAACTCGATATATATTTATGAAATAAACCGTTTTATGTATAGTTACCTATCATGCAGGACCGATTATTACGAAAATTAGTCTTTTTAAGCAATGATAAATGTAAGTGTAGTAGAAAATTAATTAGGATATTCGTACAAACGAGATGTTAAATGTATCATATTATGTCTAACGTGAAAGGAGCGCATTGCCATATGAAACCCTTACTGGTTAGACAAATTAGAAATATCCTTTCTGGGACATTACTTCACGGATCCGATGAGACCACTGTTCATCATGGTGCATACCGTTTAAAACATATAAGTAAGAAGAATACCATTTTTTTTTCAAAAAAGAGAATAGCCAATTTCAATCGTTTTAAAGAATTTTTTCCTTTAGTGATTGTAACTCACCAGAATATTAATAAGAGTATGCGAACTGAAGGAGTGACGATTATACAGGTAGACGATACTGATAAAGCTTATTGGGAATTTGTACATTATTATCGTGGTCTTTTTAACTTGCCAGTTGTTGCAATTACCGGGACCTCTGGAAAAACAACGACGAAAGAAATGATCAAACATATTTTATCTTTTGATAAAAATATTACCGCTACATGGATAACGAGTAACTCACGTACTGCGCATTTACAATATTTATTAAGTATTGATGATGATACGGAAGCTGGTGTTTTTGAAACAGCTGTCGGTTCTCCTGGAGATGTTTTACGGGCATGTGAATATTACAAACCTACCATAGGAATCATTACAAATATTGGTGAACATCATTTAAATAGATGTAAATCACCTGAGGAATATATTAAAGCAAAAGGCGAAATGGTTGCTGCGCTCAATAATGAGGGAGTACTCATAATCAACTCGGAAGATGAAAATATTAAAAAAATAGATTTAAAACATTATCATGGCCGAATAATCGAAGTTGGAAAATCAGATTCTAGCCATTTTGTCGCTAAAAATATTCAATATAGTAATGATGGAATGGAATTCATATTGCAGTTTAACCAAAAAGAGTATCCATTATATGTTCCTGGATTTGGAGAACACCAAGTATATAACGCCCTTTCCGCTATTGCAGCAGTCAACGAAATTGGAATTAATCCTACAGAAGCAGCTCAGCGCCTAAAAACATTCCGTAAATTCAACAAACAATTACAAGTTCTAGATGGTTTAAATGGCTCTACAATTTTAGACGATACCTGGAGTAGCACAACAACTTCATTGGAAGCAGCCCTTAAAGTATTAGATGAAATTGGAAAAGGGAAAAAAAAGATAGCCATAATTGGAACAATTACTGATGTCGGATCATGGGGATATTATATTCACGAGAAGGCAGGAGAAATCGTAAATAATCATGATGTTGATGTACTTATTACAATCGGTATGCATGCAAAAATCATCGCAGACCAAGCAGTAAAATGTGGTTTTCAGTCCTTGGTTTATTCATTTAACAATAACATTCTAGTTTATAATCTATTAAGTGAAATTGTAGATAAAAATACGATTATATTGATTAAAAGTGATATGTATAGTGAAGCCATCATTGAGCTAGCAGCAAGAATTAAGGTAAATAAGAAAGCTGAAAATGTACAATCAACCAAGGACAAACACATTGCCGAATAACGATCCCCTTTAATATATTATAGTATCCTATTAGAAAGGGGGTATCGATTATGGGTGTAGCTTGTACTTGCGGTGTTGAGGTTAATGCATTCTCAGCGAGTAACAATGTTAAATTTACTGGGCAAACAGGAACAACAAAAGGAGATTTAACCTACTTGGCTGATGTGTGCGTAAACTCCCTTGAAACTTCAACACTATCATTACACTTTCAAGATACAGAAACTGGAGCAAACACTTTTACATTTACAGCAAATGCCATTACATCTGTGACATGTAAGAAAGAAGGCCAAAACTGTGTAGTTACCGTAGTTGGAACAGGGTTAGTCAATGGTACACAATTTTCCTTCAAAGCTGTATTTAGAGATCAAGTTGCCACAGCGGCTAAAGACAATGTACAAAGCTTTGTCATCACAGGTTTCTTTGACCAAAATGGTGCAGCACCTGTGCCACAGGGATCCATTGTTGCAGTAGGGTGTCAATAAAGCTCCAATCCTTCAAACTCTTAGCGAAATGCTAAGAGTTTTTTTATGCTCTCACTCTATTTGCCAAAATATACAAGCAATTATTTCTAAGGTCGAATAACCTAAATTACGGATTATTAAGGGGGGGGAACATATGAATGTTAGTAGAGGGAGGTTTGGTCAATACAAAATATTAAACTCTGAAAAGTCTTTACGTAAGCATCTGTTAGAAACTGATCTTTTATCGGAAAAATCTTTGTACGAATTCTTAAAAAAATATAAATCTGTGGAAATTAGACCTTCCTTTGGACCAGGAGAAATAACGATTTTAAACGAAGAAAATACATTTACACTCCATTCACAGTCCAATTTTCTTAAAGAATCAACAAAAGATGAAATCTACCAAGACTTAAAATCCTTTACAATTAATCAAAAACATTTCATTATTCGACCAAAAAAACTCCCTTCACGTTTCTTTCAAAGCCCTTTTCAGTATTATGTAACAGTCAATAGAGAATCAGTAGACTCGGATTGGAATTATATATCAAAAACGGAAAAGTATAGTTCAGTATTTGGTCGTTTTTTTTATATGTATTTTCTACGAAAGATTGAACAATTGTCGTTATTAACTGCTAAGAAGCTAGGTGAATCCTTTCCTGATTGCAATACGATGGTGATCGAGATTTTATACGATTTGAAAGGTGGTATATGGATTCGTGATGTGATTTTTCATTATTCTATAAGCAAATGGAACCAGAAAAATACATTATCAAAAGTCGATACACTTGTGCCTTTAATCCCAAAAACAGATCTATTAACGAAGGTTACGTTTTACGATTATATAAAAAAATACAATCAAGTAATCTTGAAACCTACGAATGGTCAGGAAGGAAAAGGGATAGTCAAACTCACTGCTATAGATGATGTAACGACTGAAATCCATACTGGCAGAAAAAAAATAATAAAAACATCCATGGAAGAAACATACAACTATCTTCAGAGTCATTTTTTTAATAAAAAATATTATCTGATCCAAGAAACATTACAACTCGCAACAATTAACGATTGTCCATTTGATGTCAGGGTTATAGTACAAAAAAATCATGCCTCATGGAAAGTAAGCGGAATAGTAGTAAAAGTAGCTAGCAAAGAATTCTTTATTACTAATGTAGCTGAAAAGGTATTGACACTAGATGAGGCTATGTCTGTTTCAAGTATATCTCATCTAAATACTCATTTTCTTGAAAGTCAAATGAGTGATATTTGTATTTCCTCCGCAAGACAACTAAATAAAGACAACAAGAACATTAAGATTATTGGATTTGATATAGGTTTAACAAATCAAGGCGACATACGGATTATTGAAGCAAATTTCGCACCTGATCTAGCTATGTTTTACAGGTTAGAGGATAAAACAATGTATCAAAATATTTATAAATCTAAAAAAAATGAGATACGTTCATGAAATTTGCAATCGGGGTAATTCTTACTCCATTCAGACAAAGATACAAGCGAAGTGGAAACGAATGCATAAAGTATACGAATAGCTAGACATTATTACTTCAAGAGGTGAACCTGATGAGTGTAATTGGGTTGTTATACCCGAAAGGAAAACTTTTAAAAGAAGATCTTTATCAATTGTATGGCATTGAGGCCGGTAATCTTGGATTAGAACTAGTATTCTTTACGAAGGAGGCAGTCAATTGGAGCACTAAGACAGTAAAAGGTCATATTTACCATGATGGAGGATGGAAAAAGAAAAACTCTTCTTTGCCTAATATACTAATTGTAGCGAATGAAAATCTTATGAATGAAGAGGATTCACGATTGAGAGAATTAATGGTGCCATTCCCTACACTAGGTTATTTAGGAAAATATAAATGGACAATCTATGAGAAGCTTCAAAACGGTGAATTTCAAACTGACTTGATACCTTTGAATAAAATTAGATCATCAGGACAATTTCTTAGAATTCTTAAGGAATATAGGAAAGTAGTGATAAAACCTACTTTTGATACTTATCAGTACTTAATCGAACAAATAGGAAGTCATTATATTGTTACCGGCAGAGGTGAAACAACAGAGAAAAGCCAAGAAGAACTAAGGAGTTTTATTAAAGAATTACAAAAACATGAAGAAAACATCGTTCAGCCACATTTGCTTTTTCGAACAAAAGATGGAGAAACTTTTAACATTGAAGTAAATCTAAAAAAAGATGAAGGTAAAAAATGGACAATTAATAAAGTTGTTCCAAGATTTTATTTAAGAAATGTTCAGAAGTTTAAAGGTTATAAGGATATAAACTCTTTTCTAAAGTCCCAATCTCCTTATAAATCTACCATGCTTTACCGGAACATCCAGGATTTCTCCATAGATTTTGTCGAAAGACTAGAGAGAGTACACAAGGAGACAAATGAGCTTTCTCTGTATTTAAAAATAGATGATCTTCAGAAGATTTGGGTAGATGAAATTAAATGGAATATAGAGGAAGTCGATATAGTAAAAAGAAATCTTAAAGATGCTCTCTCTTTGCTAAGAAGAAAGGAGGGGCTTAAATGACTGTTGATTTTAAGAAAGTAAAACCGACCATTGCTGTAACTGGTAGCGCGGGAAAAACCACTGTTAAGACGATGATAAGTTCAATCTTAAGAGAAAAATGGATTACTTATGAATCGAGTGATTATGATAATACAACCGAAAACACAATTAAACATAAAGAAAAGATAGGACCTATCCATCGAGCTGCTGTTTTAGAATATGGAATGGGTTTCGCTGGACAAATAACAGAACATTGCTCAATCCTTAGGCCCGATATTGCGGTTATTACGAATGTTGGGTTGGCACATATCGGAAATTTTGATAGTAAGTTAGAAAACTTGGTTGCTGCAAAATCTGAGATTATTAAAGGAATGAATCAGAACGGTGTGTTGTTCTTAAATAGGGATGATCATAATTCTAAGATGCTTCACACATCAAAATTTAAAGGTAAGATTGTTACAATCGGAATTGAAAAACCTGGTCAATATAGAGCTCAAAATATTCGCTTTGGAAAAGAAGGAATGGAATTTACTGTACAATTAAAAGGAAAAAAATATACATTTAAAATTCCAGTATACGGACAACACAACGTTTACAATGCTTTATTTGCAATTGCCGTAACGGATTTATTAGGTTTTACACCTAAAGAGATGCAGAATGGTCTCAATTTCATAAGTAAACCAGAACATCGATTATACTTTTTCCATTTAAAAGATGGCATCACTGTAATTGATGATACTGTTCATGCCCATCCCCCTGCAATGAAGGCTGCCATTGATGTTTTGAAGCAGGCAGGACGAAAGAAAAGGATTGCTGTGCTGGGGAGTATGAGTGAGCTCGGCGAACGAAATGACGCGGATCATTTGGATGTTGGCAGATACGTGGCAAATAATGGAGTTAATCATTTATTTACGTATGGAAACTATTCGAGAAATATTACAGAAGGTGCTTTGTCTGCAGGGATGGCATTGAATAAGGCAAAACACTATACAGGATTATATCGCAAAAATCTTCATCAGGATCTTTTAGAAGCAATTGAACCTGGAACAACCATCCTCGTAAAAGGATCCAGCAAACAGAATCTATTTGAAACAGTAGAATTTTTACTTCAACATTATAGTGAAGATGCGTGAAATAATCTTTTAAAGTATTTTTGAATTGAATTTGCCAAAGTATAAAAGAGCAATAGTTGCTTGTTATGACTAACAATCAACTATTGCTCTTAATTGGTTTCAGTTGCCCTATACTTTTTATTTGTTTATATTTCTTTCGTATTTAGAACTAAAATACTCTTCTTGCTGTAACATAATTTTTCTTTGTCCAATCAGAATTTAAGTTATCCTTCAATACAGCTCTTTCCCTAGAGGATAAATAAATAAATTCATTGTTTCCTAAATAAATACCAACTTCCACCACTGTTTTGCCGCCGTTTGTGAAGTATAGCAAGTCACCTTTTTGCATGTTATTCTTATTAACTTCTTTACCAACGCTTAATTGACCACTTGCAAGTGTTGATTTTAGGTCAACTCCCTCGTTTTTGTACAGGTAAAGTACAAATCCGGCGCCGGTGAACGTCAAAGCATCTTTATCATAAGCGTATCCAAACTTAGTTTTGTCGGCAATATTTAAAGCATAGTCTACTATCTTATCAGCTTTTGTTGGTTGTTCACCTACAGCACCTGTACCGGATTCCTCGGTATCTAAAAGGCGTTTTGCTACTATATAGTTGTCCCTAAAATAATCCTGAAACATAAGTCTTATGTGAGAACCTGTATCAGACGGAACAATAAGTCTATGTTCTCCCGCGTAAATTGCCATAATTAGCGGAACATTAGTGTCTATGCTACTAAAGAATAATAAATCACCTTTTTTTAGTTCATTTTTGCTGATTTCTTTTCCATTTTCCATCAATTCGCTTATTTTGTTACCCTTCAATGTCACACCGTAGTCACTGTATATGTTCTTGATATAGTCCACTTTCGGTGTTTGTACCCCTAACTCATCAAAAGCCCTTTTCACTAATTGTTCCGTTTTGGCATTTGGGTTGTACTGCATCAAAGAGGGTAACACTCGTTTCGCTTCAACAAATCTATTTTGATAGTACGATGAATCTAAGTCTGAAATGACAACATTGGACTCTTTATTCGCCAAGGAGATAACTTTATTATCACCAATGTACAAAGCCATATGGTGCGCTTCTTTTCCAGAACCATTGCTGCTGTCAAAAAACATCAAATCCCCTTTTTGTACCTTATCACGAGCAACAGATTCCCCCATTACGACCATCTGGGGAGTCGGTGCCGCGCCTAAGTACACGCTGTTTTGCAAAAAGATGTAATCAATAAAATCAGCTGTTCGGAATTGTAATTTGGAATAATCGACATTCCCTATATCAACATATTTTGCTTTACCAATTAAACTTTTTGCAGTTGCAATAATTTCATCAGCCTTTTTTTCTACAGCAGATTGATTATTATATTTATTAACTGTTAAAACTGAATCTTCTGTTGTTGGAACTTTGATATTAGTATCATCCACCGTATCTGGTTTATCTTCTTTAGAATTGGAAGTAAATCTTCTAGCGGTTACAAAATTACCTGCTTCTTCTGCGTAATATTGGTCAAACAACATTCTTTTCGTTGTTTTTCCTGTATCAGCAACAATTATTCTATGTTCTCCAGTGTAAATTGCGGGAATAAGTCGTGTTCCGCTGGTCTTGAATAGGACAAGATCGCCTTCTTGTAATTTATCTCTCGTTACTTTATCACCTTTTGTAAGGTAGTCCGTACTGTTAGTAATGTTTAAATCAACACCATTTTGTTTGTATATTTCATTGATTAATTCCAAATTTCGCAAATTACTATTCATCAACTCATAACTCGTCTTAACAATGCCATTTTTATTTGCTTTTATTAAACTAGGGACAACTCTTCTCGCTTCGATATAACTGTCCGTGTAATAAGATTTATTTGTCATATCTGTAACTGTGATGCCCAGGTCCTTATTTGCTGCGTGAACAATCTTGTTTTCTCCGATATACATGGCTACATGATTAGGAAGTCCATCTTTTCGAGTTGTAAAGAATAGCAAGTCACCCTTTTTTAAATCCTTTCGATCAACATGTACACCTTGCTTTATCATCTGTTTTTCATCCGCATTGTGCAACTCTAATCCATTTTGCCCGAAAACATAATCGATAAAAGAAGCACAACGGAATTTTAATTCTTTATAGTCAACCTGACCAAGGTCAACATAAGTTGCTTTATCAATTAGATTTATGGCTGTCTCAATTAATTGGTCTGCTTTTTGCTCTACTTCTGATTGATTATTATGCTGTTCTGTTTTTGCGTCAACTTGGATTGAATATAATGGTAATGAACTTAGTACTAATCCTGCTGCGAGTAAAATATGTCTGTGTTTTTTCATTTTTAGAGCCTCTCTTATGTAGTAACATGTGTCAACCGTGTAGTTGATTTATTTTAGTTTCGCCTTTATTTGCCAACTAAACTTACAAAAAGTAATAAATTTTCATTGTAATAGTTTATCCGCAAAATGTAGATACAACTACTACAGCCGGCATCCTAGTTGCTTTGCTATACATTGTTAAAACGAGTTCAAAATGACGATTCCTCCTCGTCAATTTGAACTCGTTACATTTATTTGGTTGTCTTCGTTATTTTAGAGTACTTGACGTGCGGTAACGAAATTTTTAACTGCCCAATCAGTACTCAGACTATCTTTTACAACTTGTCCATTCGTTGATAACGCGATATATTGATTACCACCGATGTAAATTCCAGCTTGATTTATATTTTTCCCATTGTTATCTGTTGAGAAAAAGACAAGATCGCCTTTATGGAGGTGAGATTTTGATACTGCTTTACCGACTTGTGCCTGTTGACTTGCTAGTTTACTTTTTAAATCAATTCCATATTGTTTAAATACATAAAACGTAAATCCGGCACCAGTAAAGGTTAAGGAAGATTCGTCGTATGAATATCCAAATTTAGCCTTACCAATCAGACTGGAAGTAAATTTATGATATTATCACTTTTTGAAGGTGTTACTATTTCAAAAAAAGCGTTTAGCCGTAATATAGTGCTGAGTATAGTAATCTACAAATAGGACTCTCGTATTAATACCGCTAGAACTCGGAATAATAATTCGATGATCACCTGCATAAATTGCCACCATATTTGGAGTCTTAGATCCCGTTACACTATTAAAGAAAACTATATCGCCTTTCTTTAAATTCGCTTTTGATACGGTCGTTCCTTTACTCATAAGTTGTTTAATATCTGTTGTTCCAAGAGTTATACCATTTTTTTTATAAACATAATTTACAAAACCTGTTCCAGTAAACTTTAAGGCTGATTCATTGTTCGTATTTCCCATCGTCACTTTATTCATTAAAGTATACGCTTGTGAAACAACTTTATCCCCTTTAGTTGCTGGATTGGCTGATAATAAGCTAGGTAGTACTCTTCTAGCTGAAAAATATTTATCAGTATAATATGGTTTGCTGCTCATATCCGTAATAACAATGTTTTGTTTGGAATCTGCCATATGAATAATTTTATTATCACCAATATACATTCCTACATGATCAGGATCCGTTCCAGTCGTTTTATTTTTAAAGAAAACTAGATCCCCTTTTTGCAATTGACTTCTTGGGACATAATATCCTTGCTGTACCATATAATCTTCGTTATAAGTGGCAAGATCAACCCCACCTTGTTTAAACACAAAATCTATAAAACTTGCACATGCAAATTTATAAGGGTAACTAGTTTTATATTCTTGTTGACTATAAGTAGCTTTTCCTATTAAGCCTTTAGCTATTTTAATTAATTGATCTGCTTTTGCGTTAACTGCCTGTTGATTATTATAAGGGTTTACTGTAGCAGCTGAAACAGTAGTTGGCTGTAAAGTCGGTACTGCCAATGCGCCGAATCCTAATGTGAATGTTAGTGTGGTTGAAATCAATACTTTTTTCATAAGTGACCTCCTGCTGTTTTATATTAGCTCTTGCAAAAAGAATTCTATCATAATAAACGACTCCAACTAGTGGAAAAACCTTACAACAGCATGGTCAAGATGACCTGAGACCTAGTGCCTACTGAATTCTCGAGGTAACTTTACAGTTTGGTAACAGCTGTCATTAAATATTAATACTTGAACGGTGAATATACTTCAAAACCTTTATGCTATTGACTTTATAGACATATTAATTTTTGTTTGAATATTCAACATTCGATTAGAAATACTAATTTCTGAAGAATACTTGTTAGCCGGAGGTATGATATGAATATGGAGTATGGTGAAGACCAAAAATATATACCTGTTACATCCATTAATAGTCGGTTAGGGCAAGAAATCGGCAAAGATATTTATTGCTATACAATTCAGGTGGTAAATCTTTATTTTATTGGGAATCCTGAAAAAAATGAAGAATGGTTTATTATTGACACCGGGATGCCTAAATCAGCAAACGATATTATATCAGAAGCAGAAAAGAGATATGGGGCTACTAGAATCCCTAAGGCGATTATTCTTACACATGGTCATTTTGATCATGTCGGGGCTGTCGTCGATCTTGTGGAGCATTGGAATATTCCAGTGTACGCACATGAATTAGAGATCCCTTATTTAACTGGAAAAAAAGCTTACCCTGAACCAGATCGTACAGTTGAAGGTGGATTAGTCGCTAAAATATCTTCCATTTTCCCAAATGAACCAGTTCATTTAGGTCAAAGAATACATCCATTACCAAATGACGCGAGTATCCCAGGTCTTACTGATTGGCGCTGGCTGCATACTCCCGGACATTCCCCTGGCCATATATCTTTATTTAAAGATAAGGATCGGACTCTCATTGCTGGAGATGCGTTTATTACAGTAAGGCAAGATTCTTTATTTAAAGTATTAATTCAAAAAGAAGAGATTAATGGCCCGCCAAGATATTTGACTACCGATTGGCGTGAAGCGTGGGAATCTGTTAAAAAATTGGAATCATTAAATCCTAATGTAGCATTAACTGGGCATGGCAACCCTGTATCAGGAGATTTCTTAACAGCTGGATTGTCTAGGCTTGTCCGTAAATTCGACAGCTTAGCTATTCCCGATTATGGGAAGTTTATTCATTAATTAATAATAACCAACAAAACCGGCTCCCAAATGGATAGCCGGTTTTGCTTTTATAACTTTAGTTCTCCCATACGCAAGAGTTCCACGACAGCTTGGGATCGGCCCTTTACTCCGAGCTTTTGCATGGCGTTGGATATATGGTTTCGAACCGTTTTTTCACTGATAAATAGCTCTTTTGCTATCTCTTTAGTTGTTTTATCTTGAACTAACAGTTCGAAGACTTCTCTTTCTCTTTTTGTCAGCAGCGGTTTGTGTGTGAATTCATTCTCCTTCAACTATTGTAACCCTCCTTGCCTTCGCCAGCTTTAAACCGCGGGGATGGGTATTTTTTGATTGTCACCATATCATATGTGAGGGAAATAATGTGAGTGACATCATGAAGGCAAGAAATCGCGAAATAGGCGAAAAAAACACCCATTTTTATGATAAATCATAATGGATGTTTATTGTATTGTTAACTGTGTATGGTCTCATAGCTGCTCTTCATCAAATACCGCTTTACTCTATATAATGCAAATGCCCGATAGATGTTCCACCTTTTATATTTTGAAAAGCTTTTATGAAAAAACGGTCTTGATAATGTCTATACTAATATTTGCCGCTAAGTTGATTGAAGCTGAAGTCGCGAGCTTCTGAGAGTAAAAAAGTATAGGTACCTTTCTCAACGACGTATATGCCCAAAGGATGCGGTCAGTTGACGTTACAAACATACTTCCCCAATTAGGTAGTTGACTGAGGAAAGGGAACCCAATAAGCGTGATAAGCGAATTTGATTTATCAAGTCAATAGCGTCTAGAAACGCATCTTTTTTACAAAGAAAATCAAATCAAATTTTATACTTTATGCTAAAGGAAAAACAGGTTAAGGTAGATCCGGAAGCACTTAAAGAATCAAGTAGTCGCGGACCACCCTCGGAAAGTGAATAGTGGTGAGAAGATCAACATCCAAGCTTTAACAAAGCCAAAAAATAGGGATTATCCCAAAAAGGATAATCCCCAATTTTTATTCTACCATATGGTCGCTTCCGAAGAAGTTTTTGAACATTTGAATGTTTGTCGCTCGGTTCATGGCAGCAATGGACGTAGTTAGAGGAATTCCTTTTGGACATACCTCAACACAGTTTTGTGAGTTTCCACATTGAGAAATTCCACCTTCATCCATTAACGCCTCAAGACGTTCATCCTTATTCATCGCTCCAGTTGGATGTGCGTTATATAGGCGAACAAGTGAAAGGAATGCCGGTCCAATAAAGTTCGTTTTGCTATTAACATTTGGACATGCTTCTAAGCAGACACCGCAAGTCATACATTTCGATAATTCATATGCCCACTGACGTCTACGCTCCGGCATTCTTGGACCTGGTCCAAGATCATAAGTTCCATCAATCGGAATCCAAGCTTTAATTTTCTTTAATGAATCAAACATCCTACTTCTATCAACAACAAGGTCACGAACAACCGGAAATGTATTCATTGGAGCTAAGCGAATTGGTTGTTCTAATTTATCAATAAGCGCCGTACATGACTGACGAGGCGTTCCGTTTATGACCATTGAACATGCTCCACAAACTTCTTCTAAACAGTTCATGTCCCAAGCAATAGGAATTGTCTTTTTACCTTCAGCATTTACCGGATTTCGTCGTATCTCCATCAATGCAGAGATAACATTCATATTTGGTCGATAATCCAATACGAATTTTTCTTCATAAGGCTGAGATTCAGGATTATCTTGACGAGTTATGATAAAGGTAACCTTTTTATTTTCACTCATCCTCATTTCACTTCTTTCTGTTTTGAATAGTCGCGTTTACGAGGTTTGATAAGAGATACATCGATATCCTCGTAGCTAAACTCAGGATTGTTCGTACTAGAATTGTAATTTGCAATCGTCGTTTTTAACCATTCATCATCATTACGATCTGGAAAATCAGGTTTATAATGTGCCCCGCGGCTTTCGTTACGGTTCAATGCACCAATTGTAATGACACGGGAAAGTTGAAGCATATTATACAATTGTCTTGTAAATAAAGATCCTTGATTGCTCCAATTTGTTGTATCGTTAATATTAATGTTTTTCCAGCGTTCCAATAATTCCTGGATCTTATTGTCTGTTTCTTGTAATTTATCATTGTAACGAACAACTGTTACATTGTTAGTCATCCATTCTCCCAGTTCCTTATGTAGTACATAAGCATTTTCAGTGCCATCCATGGACATAATATTTGCATACTTTTCTTGTTCATGTTTAGCCGCACCTTCAAATAAAGAAGAAGAGAAGGAATCAGAACTTTTTTCTAGACCTTTAATATATTTAACAGCTTCCGGCCCTGCTACCATTCCACCATAAACTGCTGATAATAAGGAGTTCGCGCCAAGACGGTTCGCACCATGTTGTGAATAATCACATTCACCTGCCGCAAATAAACCTTCAATATTCGTATGTTGATTATAATCAACCCATAGACCACCCATTGAATAGTGGACAGCTGGGAAAATTTTCATAGGAACTTTGTGAGGATCTTCTCCTGTAAATTTCTCATATATTTCAATGATACCACCAAGTTTTACATCAAGCTCATGTGGATCTTTATGTGAAAGATCCAGGTAAACCATGTTTTCACCATTAATACCAAGTTTCATATTTACGCAAACATCGAAAATTTCCCGTGTCGCAATATCACGAGGAACAAGGTTACCGTATGCAGGATATTTTTCTTCAAGGAAATACCATGGTTTTCCATCTTTATACGTCCAAATTCTTCCGCCTTCCCCGCGAGCAGATTCACTCATTAAACGAAGTTTATCATCCCCAGGGATAGCCGTTGGATGAATTTGGATAAATTCACCGTTCGCATATGCTGCACCTTGCTGGTACACGATAGAGGCAGCAGAGCCTGTATTGATTACAGAGTTTGTAGATTTACCAAAGATAATTCCAGGTCCTCCAGTTGCCATAATAACAGCATCTGCAGGAAATGACTTAATTTCCATAGAGGTCATGTTTTGTGCGACAACCCCACGACAAACACCTGCATCATCCTGAATAATACCTAGAAAGTCCCAACCTTCGTATTTATTAACGAGGCCTGCGACTTCATGGCGACGAACCTGCTCGTCCAATGCATATAATAATTGTTGTCCAGTTGTTGCCCCAGCAAATGCAGTACGATGATGCTGAGTACCACCAAAACGACGGAAATCAAGTAAGCCTTCTGGTGTCCTATTAAACATAACACCCATTCTATCGAATAAGTTAATAATGCCAGGAGCCGCTTCACACATTGCTTTAACGGGTGGTTGGTTTGCTAAAAAGTCCCCACCATAAACTGTATCATCAAAATGGATTAAAGGAGAGTCCCCTTCTCCCTTCGTATTTACAGCACCATTAATTCCACCCTGTGCACATACAGAGTGCGAACGTTTTACCGGTACTAGCGAGAAGAGGTCTACTTGACTTCCTTCTTCTGCTATTTTTATTGTTGCCATCAAGCCGGCTAATCCTCCACCGACCACGATGATTTTTCCATTACTCATCGTATGACTCACTCCTTTTCACAGTTGTTCAATCCTTTAGCACCTTAACCCACAAATAATTCTGGATAAACAAATGCTAATGCCGCACGAATACCGATTATCGAAATAACTACGAAAAACACAGCCATAACCCATGAAGAAATTCGTTGGGATGACGGTGATTGCGTAATCCCCCATCTAACAAGAAATGACCATAAACCATTTGATAGATGGAACGAAGCTGAAAGAATTCCAATAATGTAAAGAACAAGTGCAACTGGATTGGATAAAATATTCGCCATCATATCATAGTCCACTTCAACGTCAAAAAAGGCTTTCTGAATCCGTGTTTCCCAAACATGCCAAGCAATAAAAGCCAATAAAATAACACCGGTGATACGCTGAATAGTGAACATCCAATTACGGAAAAAGCTCAATCTTGTCGTATTATTATTTGCCGCAAACGCAATGTAAAGCCCTAGAATTCCATGAAAAAGAATTGGTATGTAAATAACTGCGAATTCAAGGAAAATGACAAATGGAAGATTTCCCATAAAGCCTGAAGCTTTATTAAATGCTTCTTCACCACGTGTAGCGAAATGGTTGACAATTAAATGCTGCACTACAAAAATACCCACCGGGATGACACCCAACAAGGAATGCAGCCTACGCCAATAAAACTCGTTTTTACCTGCCACAATTTACCCCCCTTAGTAGTTAAGCCTCTGTGTTGTAGACAATGTGTGTTCGAAACGATCGCATGTCAAACAACACAAAATGATTATAACAATTATGTGACATATACATTCTACTCCCGACTTTCTGACGCGTCAAGGCAACGGTTTCACCTTCAGTTCTACAAAATGAATGATCTTCATATATTAGTTCTGTCCAAATCATAAATATTTTTCCAAAAACAACTCGTTTTTGTATATAATAGCTTATGAAGAAAGAGGGGATTGTTGTGTACTCATCATTGAAACAAGGACTTCAAAATTCACCCGAAACTAACAGCCAAATGAATATTCCTGTTTTCGGATATGAATTGCTTCGCGATATATTAATGCCTGGAATTCTTGGCAAAGATACTCCCGAAATTTCATATTGGGCTGGAAAACACCTTGCCCGCAAATTTCCACTTCTCTCTAGTAATGAAATTACTTCCTTCTTCCAAGAATCTTCTTGGGGAGAGCTGCATCTCATAGAGGAAACAAAAAACGAGATGAAATTTGAACTCAAAGGAAATATAGTGGAAAGAAGAATTCAAATGAACTCAGATCCTTGCTTCACCCTCGAAGCTGGATTTATAGCGGAACAAATTCAAAATCAAAAGCAATTTATTACTGAGGCCTTCGCAGAATTAAATAAAAAAAAGAATCACGTCATCTTTACTGCTCGTTGGGACCGGAAAGACCCAATAAAGTAAGAAAAACATTGGGGCTGTTCAATCATTGTAGATTAAACTGCCCCATTTTTTTTTTTGAAAAGTAAGGTTTTCTCTGTCTATCTCCAGCGTCTATCGGCTAGCAAACTTCTTATCTCTTTCCTACCATCAGTCAACATCGATTCGTAGATTTTGTCCTGTTCCTGAATCCAACCTCTCTTCAGGAACTTACCGTTTATTTTATCTCAGTTAGAAGCCATAGTGGATTGTCGCAGGACCAACATCCTGTGCGCCTGTATGTTGATAAACATGGCACATATGCTCATTTAATTATTGAGCTTTTCCTACGACTGCGCCTAAATTGAACGCTTCATGAAGAACCTGAGCTGCCTCAGTCATTTTTTCTTCATTGATGACGACTGATACTTTAATTTCTGATGTGCTTACCATTTTTACTTGAACATCTTCATCTGCAAGAACTTGGAACATTTGCGCTGCAACTCCAGGATTTGAAATCATTCCTGATCCAACGATAGAAACTTTTGCCAATCCAGCTTCATATTCAATACTGTCAAATCCAATCTTCTCTTTTTGATTTTCAAGCACGTTTACAGCTGCCTGGCGGTCTTTATTTTTTATGGAAAACGATAAATTTGTCTTATTTCCATCTGTTTGACTTTGAATAATAATATCAACGTCAATTTGATTATTGGCTAGTTCTGAAAACACAGCAGATAAACCAGTCATTTCATTTTTCAAGCCAAAAATCGTTAATCTTGTCATATCTTTTTCAAATGCTACTCCTCTAACTACGAGGTTTTTCTCCATTGATGCTTCCTCCTCAATGACAGTTCCTTCTTCATTTTCTGTACTTGATCTTACTTCCAATGGCACACGATAATTTTTAGCAAATTCAACAGCGCGAGGATGTAGAACTCCTGCACCGAGATTTGCAAGTTCAAGCATTTCGTCGTATGAAATGGATGAGAGTTTCCTTGCTTGTTGTACGTAACGAGGATCGGATGTAAACACCCCTGTCACATCAGTACAAATGAGACAACGCTCAGCTCCTAGTGCTGCCGCTAAAGCTACAGCCGTCGTATCAGAGCCCCCTCTTCCCAACGTTGTAATTTCTCTCTCCTCAGTAACTCCTTGAAAGCCTGCTGCTACTATTATTTTGCCTTCACTTAATTTTTCTTTAATATATTCTGTCTTTACATCAACAATACGAGCATTGGAATGGATTTTTTCAGTGACGATTCCTGCTTGCCAACCAGTAAAAGATACTGCAGGAGCCCCCATTTCTGATAAAGCCATAGATAAAAGGGATATAGATACTTGTTCTCCTGTAGCTAGAAGCATATCCATTTCACGTTTTGCAGGGCTATCTGTTATTTGACCTGTTAACTCCAGAAGCTGGTCAGTTGTTTTTCCCATAGCGGAAACAACAACCACTACTTCCTTCCCTTCTTTTTTCAGTAAAATAATACGTTTTGCCGCATTTTTAATTTTTTCTGTAGTGCTTAATGATGAGCCTCCAAACTTGATGACAATTAAACCCATGATCCTGCCTTCCTTCTAAAAGTAATATAAGACTCTTTTCTTAAACTGTTTTGCTTTTGGATAAAATATATTGACTTTCAATAATGGTTATTTAGATTTTGTGAATTCAAAAAGAAAAGATGCCACTAAACCTATAATCATTCAAGCTTAATAACTTAATCCTAAAAGCGACAATAAAAGCGAAAATAGCCTAAATAAAAAAGCAATGAGCATAATACTCATTGCTTGTGAAACGTACATAAAAATAATCACAACATGAGATAGCTCTCCAAAAGGATCTAATCCATTTTGACAATCCTACATTTCTTAAACGCAGGACCAGCAGAAAAGAATTAAGAGTTACTTTTCCACTTCGGCAAACGATCCCTTTCAAAACCAGTCATGGAAGCCCTTCTTCTCATGGTTTTTACTATTGATTGCTTGCAACCTCTATCGAAATTATGAAATTGGAATAATTATAACATTGAGGTCATAAATACTCAATAGCTATTTGTCCAAATGATTTTTAATATTTTCAGCGATGTTTTTGGGAATCCCCAACTGTATAATATCTTCAACCGTTGCTTCCTTCATTTTTTTCAAAGATCCAAAATGGCGTAGTAGAGCCTTTTTCCTGACGGGACCGATCCCTTCAATATCATCCAAGGTGGATTGAAATGCAGATTTTCCTCGTAATTGTCTATGAAAAGTTATGGCAAATCTATGAACTTCATCTTGAATTCTTTGTAATAAATAAAATTCTTGACTATTTCGCTCCAATGGCACAATTTCAAGCGGGTTACCGAATAATAATTGGGATGTCCGATGTTTTTCATCCTTTGCCAGTCCTGCAACTGGAATATTTAAATTGAATTCATTTTCCAATATATCTTTTGCTGCCTCAATTTGGCCTTTTCCACCATCAATTATGATTAAATCAGGTAATGGAAGATTTTCTTTGAGAACTCTTGCGTATCTCCTTCTAATTACCTCACGCATGGATTCATAATCATCCGGGCCTTTAACGGTCTTGATTTTATATTTACGATACTCTTTTTTATAGGGTTTTCCATCTATAAACACTACAAGTGCTGATACTGGATCTGCTCCTTGTATATTTGAGTTATCGAAAGCCTCGATTCGATGTGGAGTATATATTTGCATAGCTCCTCCGAGCTTATCAATTGCATGGATTGTTCGTTCTTCATCCTTTTCAATTAATGCAAATTTTTCTTTCAAAGCAATCTGGGCATTTTTTGTTGCCAAGTTCACTAGCTCTTTTTTTTGCCCTTTTTTTGGCTGTATGACTTTTACACCTAATAATTGTTCCGCTAACTGTTGATTGGCGGATTCAGGAATGAGAATTTCTTTCGGTTTAAGATGATTTGTTTGAGAGTAAAATTGACCAAGAAAGGTTAAGAATTCTTCCTCATGTTCACTATAAATAGGAAAGAGGGAAACATCCCTTTCAATCAACTTACCTTGCCGTATAAAAAATACTTGTACACACATCCAGCCCTTATCTAATGCAAATCCAAACACATCTCGATCTGTAAAATCGGAAGACATCATTGTTTGCTTTTCCATTGTTGTCTCGATATGGGTAATTTGGTCTCGAAATTCTTTTGCTCTTTCAAACTCAAGATTTTCAGCAGCTTCATACATCTTTTTTTCCAAATCTTTTTTTATGGACGTAAAGCCACCGTTCAAAAACTTTGATATTTCGTCCGTCATTTGTTTGTATGTCTCAGAAGCAACTTCGTTTACGCAAGGAGCTAAGCATTGACCAAGATGATAATAAAGACAAACACGATCAGGAAGCGTTTGACATTTTCTTAGAGGATAGAGGCGATCAAGAAGTTTTTTTGTTTCATTTGCAGAATGTGCATTTGGATACGGACCAAAATATTTGCTTTTATCTTTTTTTACTTTCCGTGTAATGATTAGTCTTGGATGCCTTTCGTTCGTTAATTTAATGTAGGGAAAGCTCTTATCATCTTTGAGCATGATGTTATATTTTGGGCTATGCTTTTTTATTAAATTCATTTCCAAAATAAGTGCTTCAATATCGGATGCCGTGACAATATATTCAAAATCCTCTATTTCATTCACAAGTCTTTGTGTTTTCGTATCATGGGAACCGGTAAAATAAGAGCGTACCCGATTTTTTAAAATTTTTGCTTTACCTATATAAATGATAGTATCTTGCCGATCCTTCATTACATAACAGCCTGGTTGATCAGGCAAAATCTCTAGTTTATGCTTTATTCTTTCGTTCATAAAATCACCTCTATCTAAGACCACAACATATAACCATTATATTGAAAAAAATCCGAGCAATAAAGCCCGGATTTTCTACTATTTTATAGATGTTTATTTAACAATTCAGCTAGTGCCTCTTTCGGTTGAAAGCCGACAGTTTTATCGACAAGTTCACCGTTTTTAAGGACTACCAATGTTGGAATACTCATAATACCGAATTTACTTGCAGTTTCTTGATTATCATCTACGTCAACTTTAACAATTTTCGCTTTTCCATCAAGATCTCCATCTAATTCCTCCAATACAGGAGCAATCATTTTACAAGGACCACACCATGGTGCCCAAAAATCTACTAATACGACACCTTCGCTTGTTTCAGCTGAAAAATTCTCATCTGTTGCATGAGTGATTGCCATATGTCTAACCTCCTTAATTTACATTCCGAACATAGCGCAAGTATACCATCATCAACCAAAACGTGCTAACTTTTTGCTCAACTTTGAGATCCGGCTTTTATCCTGCGAAATTCCTCTGTTAAGAGCGGTACCACCTCGAAAAGATCACCGACTATACCATAATCCGCTACATTAAATATGTTTGCCTCTGGATCCTTATTGATCGCCACTATCACTTTAGAATTGGACATGCCGGCCAAATGTTGAATAGCACCTGATATACCACAAGCAATATATAAATCAGGGGTTACTACTTTTCCAGTTTGCCCTATTTGTAAGGAATAATCACAATAGTCCGCATCACACGCCCCACGAGAAGCGCCAACCGCTCCACCTAATACATCCGCCAATTCTTGAAGAGGTTCAAATCCTTCCGTACTCTTAACCCCTCGGCCTCCAGCAATGATTACTTTCGCTTCTGATAAATCAACACCTTCACTAGCCTTCTTGACAACTTCTTTAATGATAGTTCGTAAATCTTTTATTTCAACGGATACTGATTGTATTTCACCCGTTTTAGTTTCATCTTTACTTAATGGCTCGATATTATTTGGTCGAATTGTAACAAATATAGTACTTTCTACCATTTTTTTCTTTTCAAACGCTTTTCCAGAGAAGATGGGTCTTGTAAAAACAATATCTCCATCTTTTTCTTCAATCGCGGTGATATCAGAAATAAGACCTATATTTAGTTTACTTGCTATTTTTGGGGATAGATCTTTTCCAAGTGCTGTATGACCAAAAACGATACCTTCCGGATTTTCTTGTTCAATAATTTTAAGGAGAGCCTGAGAGTAGCCATCCGAAGTATAATGTTTTAGTTTCTCAGCTTCGACAGTCAGAACACGATCTGCCCCAAATTGAATCATTTCTTTACCTTGACCGTCAATTTTTTCTCCGACTAAAACCGCAATAACTTCTCCACCATTAGCAATTTGTTTTCCTGCTGAAATTGCTTCAAACGAAACGTTTCTTAAAGAACCCTCACGCATTTCGCCAAGTACAAGTACTTTTTTTGTCATGCCCTACCCCTCCTCAAACTAACTTATTTAACAAACCGGCAAGTTCTTTTACTTGCTCTTCAATATCGCCTTCCAATTTTCTGCCAGCATCTTTAGCAGGAGGAAGAAAAATCTCAATGGTTTCAGTTTTGGCCATTACATCATCTTCATCTAAATCTAAATCATCTAATTCAAGTTCTTCCAAAGGTTTTTTTCGAGCTTTCATTATTCCTGGCAGTGATGGATAACGAGGATCATTTAAACCTTGTTGAGCTGTTACTAAGAGCGGCAAAGACGTTTCGATTATTTCTGAATCCCCTTCTACGTCCCTAGTCAATACTACTTTTTCGCCCATTATTTCCAGTTTTGTAATGGTTGTAACATAAGGAATTTCCAAAATATCTGCAACCCTTGGTCCTATTTGTCCAGAACCTCCGTCAATGGCAACATTTCCTGCAAGAATTAAATCTACATCTTTATTTTTTAAATATTCTCCAATAATAGTAGAAATCGTAAATTGGTCACTTTCTTCTATATCATCTTCTATATTGATTAATACAGCTTTATCTGCGCCCATTGCCAATGCCGTTCTCAGCTGCTTCTCCGCTTCTTCTCCATCTACTGTCAAAACAGTTACCTCACCGTCGTATTCATCGCGTAGCCTTATGGCTTCTTCAATAGCGTATTCGTCGTATGGATTAATAATAAATTCCGCTCCATCATCATTAATTTTCCCGTCTGAAATGGAGATTCTTTCTTCTGTATCAAAGGTTCTTTTCATGATTACAAAAATATTCATTCAATGCCCCTCCTAATATAGGAATCTATTTGGATTAAGACTTTTACTAATAAGAAAAGCGAACCGCCTTGCTCATCGACGTACAGGCCCCACAGGATGTGGGTCAGTGGACGTTGGCACAGGACGTGGTGGTTTGTCGACGTTCCTTTAGAAAACTTATACTTTCTTTAATTACCTGTAAAAATAGGATTACGCTTTTCAAGAAACGCTCTTATGCCTTCCTTGCCATCTTCAGAATCAAAAACGAATCCGAATTTTTTTGCTTCGTGTCTAACTCCTTCATAAAATTGAGGTGTTTTACTAAACTGAAGCAATTCAATCGTTGCTCTTAAAGCAAGTGGACTTTTTGCTGCAATTTTATGCACCATTTCCTTTGCTTTTTCTAATAGTTGCTCCTCAGGAAAAGCATGATTGGCTAATCCCCACTTAACTGCATCAATACCTGATAAAGGATCACTTGTAAATAGCATCTCCGCCGCTTTAGCCGTTCCGACTAACCGAGGAAGTCTTTGTGTGCCTGCAAATCCAGGTATTAATCCCAACTGTAATTCAGGAAGACCTAATTTAGCATTTTCACTAACAAGCCTAATATGACATGACATCGCAAGCTCAAGGCCTCCCCCTAGGGCTGCTCCATGAATTGCCGCGATAATTGGTTTGGGGAAATTTTCAATTTTTTCAAAGACTACTTGCCCGTTTACTGCAAGTTTTGAAAATTCCTCTCCGTTGTTAATTCCAGTAAATTCCTTTATATCCGCTCCTGCAGAAAAAAATCGACCTTCTCCATGAATTAAAATCGCTCGTATTTCATCATCATTCTCCAGCTGATCAAGAATATTTCCAATGTCTTGTATCAATTCGAAAGATAGGGCATTTGCAGGTGGTCGATTCATTGTAATAATAGCTGCATTCCCTTCCCGATAATGAGATAAGTATGCCATTCACTTCAACCTCCCTAACAGTATTATCTTACAGCACATCCATGTAACAGCAGCTTATGGACAGCTGGTGCTAAAGATACTAAATCATACTTTTGATCATTGATTACCCACGTCGTTACTGTTTCATCGATTGTTCCAAATATCATTTGTCTTGCAAGCCGTATATCCATATTTTTATCAAATTCACCTTGCTCTTGACCAAAGCGCAAAATATCATCCACAACATGTAAATAATCTTTCAACACATCATTAATCTTCATTCTTAGCTCTTTATTCGATTGCCTTAACTCCAGTTGTGTGACAATGGCTAAATATCGATCGTTTGAAAGGATTGTAAAATGATTTTCAATCATTACTAATAATTTCTCTGCAGCCGTTTCTTTTCCTGCAATAACTTCTTTCATTTTTTCAACGAAATATCCCATTCTTTCATGGAAAACCGATATTAATATATCTTCTTTATTTTCAAAGTAAAGATAGATTGTTCCATCAGCTACTCCAGCCTGCTTAGCTATTTTCGAAACTTGTGCTTGATGGTAACCATTTTCAGCGATGACAACTACTGCTGCATCAATAATTTGTTTGTATTTTGGTTTATTTCTTTTCAATCATTTCACCTGCTCCAAAACGCTCATATGTGACTGCTAGTAACAGAACACTTGAGCTACATTATAAAAATGAATGACTATTCATTCATATCTTAATCATAAATAGTCCCCATTTCTATGTCAAGTACGCTAAAAAAAAGAGCCGTATCGGCTCTTTTTTTTCATTAAATTAACCGAGTTTTTCATCATGCTGTAGCTTATTTCTTTCTTCATCAACTAATACACGGCGAAGTATTTTTCCAACAGCGGTTTTGGGAAGTTCATTACGAAATTCATATATCCTAGGTATTTTGTAAGCAGCTAAATATTTACGAGCGTATGCATCAAGTTCTTCTTCAGTAACGGTTGCTCCTTTTTTCAATACAATATATGCCTTCACTGTTTCACCACGATAAGCATCTGGAACACCAGCGACAACCAATTCTTGAATGGCAGGATGTTCATAAAGCACTTCCTCAATTTCTCGAGGGTATATGTTGAACCCTCCAGCGATAATCATGTCTTTTTTTCTATCGACTACATAGAAATAACCGTCCTCATCCATATAACCCATGTCTCCGGTTAGTAACCATCCATCCCTTAGAGTAGCTGCGGTATCTTCAGGTCTATTCCAATATCCTTTCATAATTTGAGGACCTTTTACAGCAATTTCGCCTATCTCACGTGGTGGAGAGTGCTCTCCAATTTCAGCAGAAAAAATTGCCGCTTCCGTATCAGGCCATGGAACTCCGATACTACCTTTCACCCTTTTCTGGCCATATACAAAATTCGCATGTGTGACAGGAGAAGACTCTGTTAAGCCATAGCCTTCAACAAGTTTTCCTCCTGTTACATCTTCAAATTTTTCTTGGACCTCGACAGGAAGTGGAGCCGATCCGCTCAAACACGCTTCAATTGAAGAAAGATCGTATTTTTTTAAATCTGGGTGGTTTAAAATTCCTATATAAATAGTTGGAGCTCCAGGAAATATAGTTGGTCTTTGTTTATGAATAGTTTTCAATGTCGTTTCCACATCGAACTTTGGCAAAAGAATCATTTTGTACCCTTGCATGACAGCTAAAATTAATACAGTCGTCATTCCATAAACATGGAAAAAAGGTAAAAGGCCGAGAATGACTTCTTCCCCTTTTTTTGCCTCATAGAGCCATGCCCCACATGCAGTAGCATTGGCAATTAAGTTCTTATGAGTAAGCATGACACCTTTCGGATAACCAGTTGTACCACCAGTATACTGAAGAAGAGCTAAATCATTTTCAAAGTCGATATCATATTCATACGTAAGTGGTTTTGATTTTAGCATGATATTTTTGAAAAGGTGCTGATTCCCTTCATGCTTTACATCGACAACAATCCCAGTGTCTCTTTTTTGGATGAAAGGGTAAATGATGTTCTTTGGGAAAGGTAAGTAATCTTTGATAGCGGTTACAATGATGTGTTCTAGTTTGGTGTGTTTAATGACTTTGGATATACGAGGGTATAAAATATCTAGTGAAATAATCGCTTTCGCTCTACAATCCTTCATCTGATACTCAATTTCGCGTTCCGTATAAAGAGGATTTGTTTGTACAACCACTCCTCCTGCATATAATATTCCATAATAACTTATGACAGCTTGTGGACAATTTGGAAGCATAATGGCAACGCGGTCACCTTTTTCAATGCCAATTCCACGAAGATAACTAGAGAGCTTTAAAGCACAGGAGTACATTTCCTTATACGTCATTTCCTTACCCATAAAATGGACAGCTGATTTATTTGGAAATTCTTTTGCTGCCTCTGTCAAATAAGATTGGACCGTTTTCGGTTCATATTCTAACGTTGTTGGTATTGATTCTGGATAGAGCTTCAGCCATGGTTTCTTTTCCATACAATCCCCCCTCGTTTTAATGAACAGTTCGAAAATTAGCACTTCTCTCCTATATTATATGCCAATCATTTACTTCATACAATGATTCGGAATAAAAGAAATCAGCATTTAAACTTTTATTAAGTCTATATTAATTTTTGATTTTCCCACTCCATTGTTTGGAGCGGAATGGGTGATTTTTTGGTGATCATCGCACTTTGAATATTCCATTGTTACCTTGGAATCGATTTTATAGTGGTGAAGGGCACATTGAATGCTCCATCGTTACCCCGCACTCCATTTTTGAGCGGTCAAAGGCACATCGAGGAAATCAACATACAATACTTTATTTTAAAAGCATATTTTCATATATAATGAAGTTAGTAAAAAATTTGAATATTAAGGTGATCATAATGAAAATAGGGATGATAGGGATAGGGGATATAGCGTGGAAAGCATATTTACCTGTATTATCACAAACAAAGGGTATTGAACTACATATTTTTACTAGAAATAAAGAAACTCTTAACGACGTTGCAGCTACATATCATATAGAGCATATTTATCATAATTTTGAAGAATTGTTAGCGAGTGGGATTGAGGCAGCATTCGTTCATTCTTCAACAAGTTCACACGAGGAAATTATTGATAAGCTATTAGATCATGGTATCCATGTGTATGTCGATAAGCCCATTACATACTTTGGTGTTTCTTCCACTAGGCTAATTGAAAAAGCAAAAGAAAAAGGGCTTATATTAATGGTCGGATTTAATCGCCGTTTCGCTCCCCCTTACAGGCAATTAACTGAAGTCGCCAATCCGAATATGGTCATTATGCAGAAAAATCGAGGTCACCATCCTGCTGATACAAGAACATTTATTTTCGACGATTTTATTCATGTCATTGATACATTACTTTATTTATTTCCGTATACGATTGAAGAAGTGATTATACGTGGAAAAGTGAAAAACGGAGAACTGTATCATGTGACTTTACAACTAGAAGCGAGTGAAGGAACGGCTATCGGTATCATGAACCGTGATGCAGGCACAACTGAAGAAATAGTCGAAGTTAAAAGTCCAGACGAGACACGCAAAGTAGTGAATGTAAGTAATATTACTTCACACCTAAATAAACAAATCCTCGATTTCGGTAGTGATGACTGGCAGCCAACACTTGAAAAAAGAGGATTTTACGATATCATTTCTCAATTTCTAGATTTAATTCGAAACAAGTCTTTACCATACACTGGATATGATAGAGATTTGGAAACACACTTACTTGCAGAAAAAATTGTTCAGCACTTAAAAAAATAGAGACCATAGGAAGATAGAATAGATTTATATGTTCATAATATTGCGATAGCCATTAGCTGAACGAAGCAGAGTTGAAGAAGTATTACTTTACCTAGAAAAAATATATAAGACCTATTTAATTCAGGGAGAATAAATGGAAAAGAATATTACTATTAAAGAATTACAGAATTATATTAAGCAAAAGGACTATAAACCAGAACTGAAACATGCTTATTTCCTAAAATTAATTGAAGAAGTGGGAGAACTTGCTGAAGTTTTGAGAAAAGATAGGAGATTGGAACATCACGACACAATAAAAGGAACAATTGAAGAAGAACTATACGATGTCCTTTATTATGTGATTGGAATAGCCAATGTTTATGGTATTGATTTAGAGAAGTGTTTTTATCTAAAAGAAGAACTTAATAAAGAAAAATATCAGTATGATACTGATGCTTTAGTTGAAAAAGAAATATAACGATAAAGAGCTTGGTGAATTTCCCAAGCTCCTTTTGTAGTTTTTGGTTAATCTCGATGCAAGAATATGGGATTTTTTTACCAAAAGGAAACAAGTTAGCTTAAATTTTTAAGCAGTTATTAAATAAATTATACCTAAAATAAGAAAAATGCCACATAATATGAGCAGCACTTTTGCAAGTTTTTCCACAACCTTCTACTCCTTGTCTAGCTACAGCGCCTATCGACTAGCTAACTTCTTGTCCTCCTCACGATAAGTCAACATCAATTCGTCCTGCCTAATTCATTGTGTTTCCTTTATCGCAAGGCTTAGGACCTGAAGTTCGTACGTAGATGAACAGGCGCTTTTGCTTTTCTTACGGGATTCCCGCACCAATAACGTAGGAAAGTCCAACTGAAATAACGAGGGAAATAAAGCCTACGGCGCGGTTATCCTTTTCAATTTCTTCATCAATTTTAAATTTTGGGGTTAAAAATTCAAAAATAAAATATCCAGTCAATAAAAGGAAGAAGCCAAAAATTCCCCACCCAATCATGACAAAAAGCGTGTCATGGTTAAGGATTGAATGCCTAAAAACATTTGCGATTCCAAAAATTTTTCCTCCCGTCGCCATTGCAACTGAGATATTTCCTTTTTTTATTTCCTCCCAGTTTTTGTATTTTGTTACTAATTCAAAAATAAATAAAAACAAGATAATGCATAGGACCGTTACACTATAATAGCCTGCTGTTTGAACAAAAGAATTTTCCCAAAAAGAGTCCATTCATTTTCCCCCTTTGTTTTTGGGAGGTGAAATATAGTTACTTAAATTCTACGATCGTTACTCCACTTCCACCTTCACCCGCTTCACCTAACCTTATACGTTTGACAGAGCGATGATGTTTCAAATATTCCGTAACTCCTGTCCGAAGTGCACCGGTTCCTTTCCCATGAATAATTGAAACACGTGGGTAATTTGCTAACAAGGCATCATCAATGTATTTTTCTACTTTTTGAAGTGCATCTTCATAACGTTCTCCACGCAAGTCTAACTCCAATTTCACATGAAAGTCTCTTCCCTTAATTGTTGCCATTGGTTTTGTTTCTTTTTTCTCTTCCGCTTTTATAAAAACTAAATTTTTCTCGTGTACTTTCATTTTCATAATTCCTATTTGTACTTGCCACTCAACAGATCCAACTTTCTCAATGAGATGACCTTTTTGCCCAAAGGTTGTAACGGTTACTTCATCACCAGGCTGAAACTCTCGCTTTTGTTTATTTATTTTCGTTGGATCCGTAACTTTATCTAGGTTCGGTAGTGCAGCATCAAGTTTCCGTCTTGCTTCTATCAATTCATGTTCTTTAACTTGTGTACCGCCCTCAAGCCTCATTTGACGAAGCTCTGCCATCACTTCTTCCGATTCTGCCTTTGCTTTTTCAATCACCTTCGCAGCTTTTGCTTCTGCATCGTCATACATTTTCTGCTTCCGTTCATGAAATTCGATCATTTGCTGTTGTAAATCGTGAAACAGTTTTTCTGCATTTTTTAGATAGTCGTGAGCTTCCTTATACTCATCCTCCGCTTCCTTCCGGCTTTTTTCTAACGAGGCAATCATATTTTCCACTTCGTTACTTTCTGTATCAATCATCGATCTTGCAGATGAAATGACAGAGTCTGAAAGTCCAAGCCTTTTTGATATTTCGAAGGCATTACTTCTACCAGGAATGCCTATTAATAATTTATAGGTAGGGCGTAGGGTCTCTACATCAAATTCTACACTTGCATTTATTACACCTGGACGATTGTAGCCATACGCTTTTAGTTCCGGATAATGCGTTGTTGCGATAACATGTGATCCTCGCTGGTACACTTCGTCCAAAATGGAAATGGCAAGAGCAGCACCCTCTTGTGGATCTGTACCTGCTCCAAGCTCGTCAAAAAGCACAAGACTTTCATGGTCCACTTTCTTTAATATGTCAACTATATTGACCATATGGGATGAAAATGTACTCAATGATTGTTCAATCGATTGTTCGTCTCCAATATCAGCGAATACTTCTTTGAATACTGCAATTTCCGATCCTTCTAATGCGGGTATTTGCAGGCCAGCCTGTCCCATTAGCGTCAATAATCCGACCGTTTTTAATGTGATTGTTTTTCCACCTGTATTCGGTCCAGTAATAACCATTGAAGTATACTCATCACCTAGTGTAATATCATTGGCTACAGCCTCTTCAATAGGCAATAGAGGATGACGAGCTTTAAACAAGCGGATGATTCCATCTTGATTGATTTTAGGTTTCGTCGCTTTCATTTCTTTTCCAAAACGAGCTTTTGCAAATATAAAATCAAGCTCCGCCAAGACTACAACAAGATGATTTAAATCTTCAGCTGATTCAGCAACTTTAGCCGAAAGTTCTGAAAGAATCCTCTCAATTTCCTGCTTTTCCTTTAACTGTAATTCTCTTAAAGCGTTATTTAATTCAACAATGGCTTGCGGCTCAATAAATAATGTTTGTCCAGAGGAGGATTGATCATGGACAATCCCACCATAATGAGCTCGATATTCTTGTTTAACTGGGATAACATAACGTTCATTTCTAATTGTAATAATCGAGTCGGATAACATTTTTTGAGCATTTCGATTTCTGATTAAACTTTCCAGCTTTTCTCTAATTTTCCCTTCACTTCGTCTTGATTGTTGTCTAATACTTCTCAGCGTTTCACTGGCAGAATCAAGAACCTCACCGTTCTCATCGATTGCATTCTTTATTTGTTTTTCAAGATCAGTTAAAATCACAATTTGGTTTGCTTTGTCTTCTAGTATTGGAATAGCTACCTCATTCTCCAATAATCCCTCAATAAAACGTTTCATCGTACGTCCTGCATAAATTGTGCTAGCTGTTTGCGTTAGCTCAATGGCGTTTAATACCCCGCCAATTTCCGCTCTTTTCACATGAGGTTTAATATTATGAATTCCACTTAGTGGAGCATGTCCTTTTAATCTAAGCACATGAGCAGCTTCATCCGTTTCGTTTTGCATCTCCACGACTTCATCTAATGACGTAGAAGGCGTCAAGTTTTTTATTTTGTCTACTCCTAACACGGATGACGCAAATTCCTCCAACTGAGCAAGGATTTTATTATATTCAAGGGTTTTTAGTATTTTTATGTTCATCGTTAAAAACTCCATCCCTAATCGTTTCTCTTTAAAAATTGAAGTAATTCATCCGGTTTCATGGCATTAATGACTGATGTTTTTTTCACCCAACCTTTTTTAGCGGCTGAAACACCAATATCCATAAAATCTAAGCTACGAATATTGTGAGCATCCGTATTAATAGCCACCATTACACCAGCGTCAACAGCTTTTTTCATATGTTCAGCACTTAAATCCAGTCTTTCTGGGTTTGCATTCAATTCAAGCGCTGTATTTGTTTCCTTTGCGAGTTTGATTAATAAGTCGATATCAACATCGTATCCGTCTCTTCTTCCGATTAATCTGCCTGTTGGATGCGCAAACATATCAACATGAGGATTTTTTAAAGCATTGTAAAGACGCTCCATAATTTTTTCCCTCGGTTGCGAAAAACTGGAATGAATGGACGCGATGACAAAATCAAGTTCTGCTAAGACATCGTCTGAGTAATTCAAACTTCCATCTGGTAAAATATCCATTTCAATGCCAGATAAGATTAATATATCATCATATTTTTCGTTTAAAGCTCGAATCTCTTCATTTTGAAGTCTGATTCGCTCTACTGACAGACCATTGGCAACGCGCAAAAACTCAGAATGGTCCGTAATGGCCATATATTTATAGCCCTTTCTCCTACAAGCTTCTACCATTTCCTCTAAAGAATAAGCACCATCAGACCATGTCGTATGCATATGGAGATCACCTTTAATGTCTTCCAAAGTGATCAAGCGAGTATTAGAGTTGTAAATCTCGATTTCTTTTCCATCATCTCTAATTTCAGGTGGAATAAAAGGCAAGCCGAAGTGGTTGAAAAAGTCTTCTTCAGTTTTGAATGTTAAAACTTCACCAGTTTCAACATTTTCCACACCATACTCACTAATTTTTTCTCCTCTTTCTTTTGCCAACTGACGCATGCGAACATTATGATCTTTTGAGCCTGTAAAATGATGTAAAGCTGTTGCATATTGTTCTGGAGCAACTAATCTAAAATCAACGGAAACCTCGTATTTTCCATTCATTACGATTGTCACTTTCGTTTCACCACTTGCAGTTGCTTCCTTTATTCCATCAATCGTAAGGAGTTTTTCCTTCACAACTGCAGGAGATTTTGTTGCAATAATAAAATCAAGATCTTTTATTGTTTCTCTAGTTCTTCGCAAACTTCCTGCTTTTGAAAAAGCACTTATTTCTTTAATCTGCTCTAGATAAGACTCGATATGATTAGAAAATGGCAACATGTAAGCAATTGGCAGACGATTTGGTTGAGCACCGAATTGGGAAATGGATGCCAGAATATTATCTTGTGTTTTTCTCCCAAATCCTTTTAATCCTGCAACGAGATCATGAGCACACGCTTCTTTTAATGAGTTCACATCTACCACACCAAGTTCTTGATATAGCCTTGAGATTTTCTTACCACCAAGTCCAGGTAACTGTAATAATGGGATTAGCCCTTTTGGAACTTCTTCCTTTAGTTCTTCCAACACGGAAGAGGATCCTTCTTTAATAAATTCCTCTATGACAGCGGCTGTCCCTTTCCCGATGCCAGGAATATCTGTAAACACAGTGATTTCAGATAGGCTGCGATCATCTACTTCCAATGCATTCGCTGCCTTTCGGAAAGCCGCAATTTTAAATGGGTTTTCCCCTTTTAGCTCCATATATATCGCAATTTGTTCAAGTAAACGTATAATGTCTTTTTTATTTATTTTCATATTTTATCACCAGCCGTTCAAAATATCTCCTTGATAGAAAAGTGGAAGCGCCTTGACCATCGACGTACAAACTTCAGGTACTTCGAATGAGATAAAGGAAACACGACGAGGCACGAGTCGATGTTGACTTATCGTTAGGAGAAGGACAAGAAGTTTGCTAGTCGATAGGCGCTGAAACTAGACAAAGAAAAATGAAAGCTCCGTGTCCCATCGACGTACAGACCCACAGAATGTGGATCCGTCGACGTTGGCACGGGACATGCCGGTCTTAGTCGACGGCTTCTTGCGCTAGACAAAGATAATATTTATTTTAACAATGGATAATAATCTATTCTTTCTTATCATATTAACAAAAGAGGCTGCCCTATTAAAGCTTGCGGTTCCTTTTAGGGTTTCCGCATTTTAATAGGGACAGCCACTTATTGTTGAATATAATCTAGCCACCATTTTTTTACTTCTGCCGAAAAATATGGTGTATTTTTTAATATTACTTCGGCGATAGTTGAATCATTTAAGGCAGTCTGAATCATTCCCATCGGTATTAAAGCAGCAATGTATAAAAGAATGAAAATAAGTAAATACATTTCAATTAAACCGAGAATGCCTCCTGCCCATATATTAACGAACTTAATAACTGGGAGGCTAGCAACAATATCAAGTGCAGATCCAATGATTCCAAGAATGATTCGGACAGCAAAGAAGATGATAGCAAAGGCGATCACACGATAAAAGGCGTCATCGAAACTTATTCCATCCAATACCATTTTAAATGTGGCATTACTACTTAAATCTGGATATGGAATCCAAAGCTTAAGCAATGGAGCAAGATCTTCATAATACTTGTAAGCAATAATTAATGAAATAATGAACCCTACCATGTGTATTAATTGGAGGATAAACCCCCTTCTTAATCCTATTAAGAAGCCAAAAATAAGAATACCTACTAAAATAAGGTCAAGCATAAAAAATTCAGTCCTTTAATTGTTTAAATTCCTCTTCAAGTGTTTCATATTTTTCTTGTAGTTTAATATATTCATGGATAGTATTAACGGCTGTCAATACGGCAAGTGCACTCGTATTAAGATTAGGATTTACAGAATGTATTTCTCGCATTTTTTTATCGACTATCGCTGCAACTTGTTGCATATGCTCTGTCGTTTCAGTTCCGGAAATGGTATACTGTTGTCCATAAATCATGACCATGGCCCGAATCTTTTCATTTTCCGTCAAACCATTAGCCTCCAATCGCTAGAATCCTATTCAATATCATATCACGAATAAAAAAAGATGGGAATATATTGTCTAAATATGTGGCACAAACGTTATAAAAAGATAATTGAATTTAAACAATTGGCTATGGTAAAGCTCATTGTTCTTTCTGTTACTATGTTGAATGGAGTGAAGGTGCGAAACTCCAGCGATAAGAAAAGTAAAAGCGACTTACTGGACCACAGGATGTTGTTCCTTCGACTTTGGTACAAGACAAGGCGGTTTTAATCGATATCCCTTTCTGTCTTTGACTGAGACAAAGGAAACTAGATGTGTCTTGTATGGCTGGAGTACCCCTTCTTTTCAGCCTTAAGGAAAGCGAGCGCCTGAAGCGGGAATCAATTTACATAGCTTTAGAGCATTATAATTTAGAAAAATGTTTTGATTTAGAAAGGAAGTGTTCTTTTGGCGAATATCGTCATTCAATTAACCCCGGCTAATTTAGAAAAAATCGACTCATATTACGAAAATGATAAAATAAACAAAACTCCTCCCGGTGCTATTTTTATTGCGAAAAAAAATGGATGCACCATCACCGCCTACCGCTCTGGAAAGGTTATGTTTCAAGGAGTAGGGAATGAAGAAGAAGCAAAACGATGGAGTAATTCTCACGAACAATTAAACAAACCTGTTTCAAGAAAAACATCGGGGCCATTACTTCCACCTAATATTTCATCCATGTCTGTACTCGGATCGGATGAAGTAGGAAAAGGTGACTATTTCGGGCCGATGACGGTTGTTGCAGCATATGTAAAAAACGATCAATTGTTACTTTTAAAAGAGCTTGGCGTAAAAGACTCGAAGAATTTAACGGACTCACAAATCATTAAAATCGCCAAAGATTTACTTACCTTTCTTCCTTACAGTCTATTAACATTATCCAATGAAAAATATAATCAACTACAGGCATCAGGAATGACGCAAGGTAAAATTACAGCTATCCTACATAATCAAGCTTTAAATCATTTATTGAAAAAGATAGAACCCGAAAAGCCCGAAGCCATCCTTATTGATCAGTTTGCAGAGGCATCTATATATTTCCGCCACCTTCAAAAACAGAAAGAGATCTTGCGTGAGAATGTTTATTTTAGTACAAAGGCAGAAAGCATTCATTTATCGGTTGCCGCAGCATCGATATTAGCACGCTATGCGTTTTTGAATGCTTTCGATAAACTAAGCGAAAAAGCAGGCTTTCCTTTAACTAAAGGTGCAGGTCCAAAAGTAGATCAAAATGCTGCTAGATTAATCAAAGAGAAAGGACTTTCCGCGTTAAATCAATTTACAAAACTTCACTTTGCTAACACAGATAAAGCGAAGAAAATTGCGGGACTAAAATAAGGTTGTGCTTAAAAGCTCAACCTTACTTCATCTCTATTTTAATTATTCGATCATCGTTTTCTGCAGATGTTCCTCTACCATCTGTATTATTTGTTATAAAATACAAGGATTTACCATCTATATAAACATCTCGTATCCGGCCGTATCCTTCAATTAAAACACTTGCTTCTTTTAGTTCTAAATCAAAGACTCTAACAGCCTCTCCCCTTAAAGAAGAAATATATAATTTTCCGTTTTGATAAGCTACTCCACTAGGTGCCCATGTGTTTTCATTTGTATGGTAAATAGGTGATTCCATTCCCTCTTTTTGCTCATCACCTTGGATAAGTGGCCATCCGTAATTTTTCCCAGGACTAATCATATTAATCTCATCATGAGCGCTTTGCCCATGTTCTGTTTCGTATAATTGCCCGTTCTCTGTCCATGCAAGTCCTTGTGGATTTCGATGACCATAAGAATAAGTTGGTGAGCCTTTAATCAGATTATCAATTGGAATCGAACCATCAAATTCTAATCGTAATATTTTTCCTGATAAGATTTCAGCATTTTGGCTTGACTCAGGAACCGCAGCATCACCAGTCGTTATGTAAAGCTTATTATCGGGACCAATTTTGATTCTGCCTCCATTATGAATTTTGGCACCTGGTATATTTTCAATAAGCACCTCTGTTTCCCGCCAAGCATCTTTTTCTTTTACGATGCGGATAACACGATTATAAATACTTCCGTTTTCTTCATATGTATGATAAGCAAAGGCTTCTATATTTGTATCGGGAATTAACTCTATTCCTAAAAATCCACCTTCCCCCCCTGTAAACAGCTTCTTCTGCAGATTTACTGGAAATTTTTGCGTCTCACCTGAAGGTTCATGAATAGAAGTGATCGTTCCATGTCTCTCACTTATATAAAACGTATCATTCTTATGCGTTATGGTCCACGGCACTTCTAGATTTTCCGCAAGTACGAGATCGCTTTTATTTCCAATCGTTGGTTGTTCTTCTCCTTCAGGAAAAGATTGATTGTCATGATCTTTTTCTGAACAAGCGGTAAGAAAAAGAATGACGAAAAACAACAACAAACTATGGCTGGAAAGAGACTTTCTCCAAGGCTTCATGCTTTCTACTCACGTCCTCTAAGTTAAGTAAAATTTCATTTAACTCTTTATCAAACAAATCAAGTTGATACATGTCCCATAAATAAACGTAAAGCTCTTCAATTGCATCCATTTGTTTTTTGGAAAGGTTAATATCACCTTTAGTTGATGTTTTTAACTCATAGAGTGAAGAAAGGATATGCTCCAAAACGACGTCTGTTTTATTTACTTGCGATTCCTTAATAAATTTAAAATTGACGCCCATGGCTTTTAATTCTGAATAGCTTGAATACACGCGTTCTACTCCGCCAATTAGATGATCAAGCTGCGACTCTGAGACAGTGTTGTTCTCCCTTATTTGATTAATTGGAACTTTCTTATATAAATCTTGTATCCCCATTCGAAGTCCATTTATATAACTTGTAACTTTATCGGGAGAATATTCCTGACTGGTTGATTTCCCATAAACAGTCATGACTGCAACGATAGCTAAAAATAAAAATAAATATATTAATAAACGTTTTTTCTTCATGTTTTCCGCCCTCTTGTTGTTATTATAATTATGATTGTATAGAATTTATTATCCTTTGTTAAGTGAAAATGCAAAAACGCGAGCTATATTGCTCGCGTTGGTTACTATAATGTCTAGGGCTTCTGCTTTTCTTGTCTAGCTCTAGCGCCTATCGACAGCAAACTTCTTGCCCTTCCCCTACGATAAGTCACAACGACTCGTCCCTCGTCGTGTTTCCTTTATCTCAGTCCAAGGCCAAACAAGGAACGTCGACTAAAATCGTCACTTCCTGTGCCAACGTCGACGGACCCACATCCTGTGGGCCTGTACGTCGATGAGCAAGGCGCTTTCGCTTTTCTCTGTCTAGCTCCAACGCCTATCGACTAGCGAACTTCTTGCCCTTTTCCCTACGATAAGTCAACAGCGGCTCGTCTTATCAGACTCGCCGTGTTTCCTTTATCTCAGTCCAAGGCCCTGAAGTTCGTACGTCGATGGACAGGCGCTTCCGCTTTTCTATTTACCCTCTTAATTCTGCTCCTGCTTTTTCTTTTATTTCAGTAAGAACTTTATTATGGGCTTTTACAACCTCTTCGTCCGTAAGAGTTCTTTCAGGATCAGAATAAGTTAGGGAGAAGGCGATTGATTTCTTTCCTTCTTCCATATGTTCTCCTTCATATAAGTCGAACACATGGACAGACTTTAATAACTTTTTACCCGCTTCCTTAATAATTGAAGATAATGTACCAGCACTTACTTCTTTATCTACAACTAATGCAATATCCCTTGTAATGGATGGAAAACGTGGAATCGGCACGTATACGAGTGGCGGTAATTCAAAATTGAATAATGGACCTGCCATAATTTCAAAAACATACGTATTTTTTAAATCTAGTGCTTTTTGTACATGTGGATGTACTTGACCAACAAAGCCGATGACTTCTCCAGATAGAAGAATTTCTGCTGTTCTTCCTGGATGCATACCGTCAAGTTCCGCTCTTCGCCATTCTACACTTGATGATACTCCAAGTTTAGTTAAAAGGCCTTCTAAGATACCTTTAGCAACGAAGAAATCAACTGGTCTTTTTTCACCTTGCCATTCATTTTCCACCCAAAGGCCAGTGATTGCGCCTGCGATATGTTCACGTTCCTCCGGCTGTTCATTTTGGCCATTGCTTAAAAAGACGGATCCAATTTCATATAATGCTATCGAATCATGTTGACGAGCTAAGTTATAAGAGACAGATTCCAAAAGCTGTGGGATAATGCTTAGTCTTAGTCTGCTTCTTTCTTCACTCATAGGCATGGCTAATTTAACAGGTTCGCGTGCTTCAATAGCAAAACTAGCCGCCTTTTCCACACTTGTTAATGAATACGTAATAGCCTGATAGAGTCCAGCTCCTTCCAGAAAAGCTTTTGCCGCTCTCCTTCTTGATTGAATTTTGCTTAATCCACCAGGTAAAGAAGCGCCTTTCGGCAATGTTTTAGGGATATGATCGTATCCGTAAAGTCTAGCCACTTCTTCTACTAAATCTTCTTCAATCGTAATATCCCCACGACGAGTTGGGACTGTAACGATAAATGTTCCATCCTCAACTGCCACCTCGAAGTTTAAGCGATTGAAAATATCATTAATCGTTTCTTTGTTAAGATCCGTTCCAAGCACACGATTTATTTTTTCCAACGTAATGGATACAACAGCCGGTTCGACTTGTAAATAATTCGCCTCTACAATACCTTCAAGAACTTCACCATCCGCAAGCTCTGCAATCAATTGTGCTGCTCTTTCAGCTGCTGGGTGTACTCTTTCTGGATCTACGCCTTTTTCATAACGGCTGCTTGCTTCACTGCGCAATCCTTGATGTTTAGATGTATTGCGAATGGATTGACCTGCAAAATAAGCAGATTCAAGGAGAATCGTTGTCGTATCATTGCTGACCTCAGAATTTGCTCCCCCCATAACACCAGCAAGTGCTACAGGCTCTGTTCCATTCGTAATGACAAGCTGGTCAGAAGTTAGAGTACGCTCTGTATCATCTAGCGTAACAATTTTTTCACCTTCATTAGCCAGTCGAACGACTACTTCTTTTGAACCAAAACGATCGTAATCGAATGCATGGAGCGGCTGTCCATATTCAAGTAAAATAAAATTCGTAACATCAACGACATTATTATGCGGTCTGATTCCTGCTGACATTAGTCGAGTTTGCAACCAAAGTGGCGATGGACCAATTTTAACATTTTTAATTATTTTAGCTGTATATAACGGGTTTTCCTCTTTTGCATCAACCTTAACAGAAATGTAGTCTTCTGCCTTTTCCGGCGTTGATTTTATTGTGATATTTGGCAATTTTACTTCTTTATTTAAAATGGCTGCCGTTTCATACGCTACACCTATCATACTAAGGGCGTCAGCACGATTCGGGGTTAAATCAAGCTCCAAAACTTCGTCATCTAAATTTAAAAGTTGTAGAGCATCTGCACCCACTTCTGTATTTTCCGGGAATACAAAAATCCCATCAGCAAATTCTTTTGCTACTAGTTTTCCTTCAATGCCTAATTCTTGAAGGGAGCAGATCATACCGTTTGATTCTTCGCCACGGAGCTTCGCTTTTTTAATTTTAAAGTTACCCGGCAGAATAGCTCCTACCTTTGCTACAGCTACTTTTTGTCCTTTTGCCACATTCGGTGCACCGCAAATAATCTGAACAGGTGCATCCTCGCCAATATCAACGAGGCACTTATTTAATTTATCGGCCTCCGGATGCTTTTCACATTCAAGCACGTGTCCTACAACTATATCTTTCATCCCTGCACTTAATTGCTCTACTCCATCTACTTCTATACCACTTCTCGTAATTTTTTCAGCTAGCTCTTTAGCTGTTACGCTGCCAAGATCAACGTATTCTTGAAGCCATTTATATGAAACAAGCATGTTTTACCCTCCCGTTATTATTCTTGCCCTGCAAATTGTTGTAAAAAGCGAACGTCATTCGTGTAAAAATGGCGAATATCATCTACACCATATTTCAACATCGCAATTCTTTCTGGACCCATTCCAAATGCAAAGCCAGTGTATTTCTTTGAATCAAATCCCGCCATTTCAAGTACGTTTGGATGAACCATACCGGCTCCTAAAATTTCTATCCAGCCTGTTTGTTTACAAACGCGACAGCCATCTCCACCACAAATTTTACAAGAGATGTCCATTTCAACAGAAGGTTCTGTAAACGGGAAGAAACTAGGGCGTAAACGAATTTCACGATCTTCTCCGAACATTTTTTTCGCAAATACTTCTAGAGTTCCTTTCAAATCACCCATCGTAATATTTTCATCCACGACCAAACCTTCAATTTGAGTAAACTGGTGCGAATGAGTCGCGTCATCATTGTCACGACGATATACTTTTCCAGGACAAATGATTTTCACAGGGCCGATTCCTTCATGTTTTTCCATAGTTCTTGCTTGAACAGGTGATGTATGTGTACGAAGCAAGATTTCTTCCGTAATGTAAAATGAATCTTGCATATCGCGTGCAGGGTGCCCTTTTGGCAAGTTTAAGGCTTCAAAGTTGTAGTAGTCTTTTTCAACCTCGGGACCTTCCGCCACTTTGTAGCCCATGCCAATGAAAAGATCTTCAATTTCCTCAATAATCTTTGTAAGTGGATGACGGTTTCCAGTTTTAATAGGTCTTCCTGGCAGAGTAATATCGATTGTTTCAGATTCAAGCTGTTTGCGAACAGATGCTTCTTCTAATTCTTGTTGTTTTTTTCCAATTTCCTCAGTAATTTTTTCTCTTACAACATTGACTAGTGCCCCCATTTTCGGACGCTCTTCCGCAGATAATTTACCCATTCCACGCAGAACTTCCGTAATCGGACCTTTTTTTCCTAAGTAGGCAACCCGAACTTCATTCAATAATTTTAAATCATTAGCTTCAGTGATTTTAGCTAGTGCTTCAGCTTCTAATTGTTTAAGCTTTGCTTCCACTACAAATTCCTCCTTCGATATATTTGAATACAAAAAAGCCCCAATCCCAAAAAGGGACGAGGCTTAGGTCGCGGTACCACCCTTATAAACATATTGTCTAGCTCCTGCACCAAGCGCATTTGCTTTACAATTCATGTTCACTTCATTGTCATAACGGCAATTGCCGGGGTATCTTTACGTATAATACGGTCCCGATACCGACTCAGGAGGTGAACTTCACCTAGATTCCACTGAAAATGCTCACAGTCAAGGCATCTTCTTCCTGATAGCTTCCTCTCGGTTACTTTTCTCCGTCACAGTCATTATCTTTATTTAGATATACAAAACATTATAGATGGTATAGCCAGCAATTTCAAATCTATTTTCGCAAGTAATATAAAAGTATGCCTGCTGCAACAGCGACATTTAGTGATTCGCTCTTACCATAGATCGGAATATAAAGATTTCTATCCGTTTTGTTAAGAATGTCTGAGGCTACCCCTGCACCTTCGTTTCCAACGATTAAAGCGAAAGAATCGCTCGGTGAAACTTCTTTATAAGAAACTGCTCCTTCTAGTGCCGTACCATAAACTGGTATGCCAGATTTCTTTAATGTTTCTATCCATGTATGCAAATTTCCTAATATGATTGGCAAATGAAAATGGCTTCCTTGTGCAGATCGGATAACTTTAGGATTATATACATCTCCAGAACCTTCTCCAAGTATAACCACATCAATCCCTGCGGCATCTGCAGTACGAATCATTGTACCAATGTTACCGGGATCTTGGACGCCATCAAATAACAAAAATCGTTTATGCTTTGTTAAATCGATAGTATGCTCTTTTTTACGGCAAACGGCAAATACTCCTTGAGGTGTCTTCGTGTCTGAAATAATTTTGCTAATATCAGCGGATATTGTTGTAACAGGAGGGATATCCGAAGTAAGCCATGAGTCTGGAAGCTTTATGTTTTCCTGAAGAATCAATTCGATCACATCATTGGTTTCCAATGCTTCTTCAATGAGATGTTCCCCTTCAATTATGTATCTCCCCGTGATATCACGATCCTTTTTCGCGAGAAGTTTTTTCCATTCTTTCACTCGAGAATTTTTCGTTGATTGAATATGTTCCATCCGTCAAGTCCTTTCAAATTCATTCTTATACCATTATACATATTATTGTGAAATTGCGAAAAACTAAGTTGAACTTACATAGAAAGGAGTTTAAATTATGGACATTAACTTACGAAACGCTGTAATTCACAATGTTTCAGGAAATTCACAATCTCAGTTAAGAGATACAATTGTAGATGCAATCCAACGTGGCGAGGAGAAATTACTACCTGGGTTAGGAGTATTATTTGAAGTCATATGGCAAAACGCGGATAATCAAGAACAAAATATGATGCTGGAAACATTGGAACAAGGTTTGAAATAAAGCCAGGCGCATGACTGTTCATGCGCCTTTTTTTGAAGAAAAAAAGTTGATTTTTTATTTGTATAATTAAAATAACTTTCTTTGCATTTATTGTTTTTCAAGCCAATTTATATACTCCCTGGCTTTTGCGTGATCAGAAAAAATGGGGTATCCTAATTTTTTAGCGACAGCTTCACTTATTTCTTCAAATAGTGAGCACATCGTGTGAATACCTCTCCAAATATCTTCGTAATCTCCGTTTGAATATGTGGAAACAAATTTTTCCCATACCTTCTTATCTAAATACCTTTCAAGCCATTTTCCTTCTTTGCCAGTGTTAATCATAAATGAATGATTACTTCCTATATACCAATTAAGCATGAGCACAAGCATTTTACGTACGGGACCTTCCATCATCGATTTGGCATAAGGAAGCTCAGAGCGCTTTAATCCTTTCGCAACATATGTCGCCACCCACCAAAATTCATTTTGGCAATCCAAAAATTCTTCTGTTGTTGGCTTTTTCGTCATATAGTCAGATTCGTTTGGTTTCGGCAAAGGGGGAAAAAGCTTATCTTTATCTAAGAGTATCACACTTAAACTATCAAAATTTGAATGCTTTTCTATCTCTTCGATAGGAAGCAACGTTAAATCAATACGGTTCCCGTCAGCAAATTGCATTAAATAACTAAAGCCTGGCCAATCTGATGGAAAAAGGGACATTGCATCCGGCATTTGCATAATGATTCGTTCTCCGAATGCATTTACCCAGGAATGATCGGCTAAAAAAGAGCTTATTTCATGTACGTAATAAACGATATCAAAATCTTGATAACGATCTTTCTTTACATTTGGATTTACTCTAGAACCATTCATCAATACCGCTCTAATTCGTTCATCATTTTTAGCAATTGAAAGTATCAGAGACATCATTTCCTGCTCAGTTCGCATAAATTTCCCCTCTATTTTATATTTTTTATTATTTATTTGGTAGTGAGGAGGAGAACGAGCTTGTGGCCAACGTTATAACATGCAAAATCGCTTTTTCATGGCACTCTCCTTATTCAAAAGTAATTTCGTCGACGGTTTTCCGATCTAAACGCTTTACAACTTCTGTAATAAGCTTAACCGCATTTTCAAAGTCATCACGATGGAGAATTCCAGCATGTGTATGGATATAGCGCGTTGCAATGGTAATGGCTAGGGACGGTGCACCCTCATGAACTAAGTGAGTGGAACCTGCATCTGTTCCACCACCAGGAATCGCATCAAACTGATATGGAATTCCAAGTTCATCTGCAGTCTTCGTTACTAGGTCGCGAAGTCCTTTATGAGAAACCATAGATGCGTCATATAAAATAATTTGTGGTCCGTCTCCCATTTTACCCATCGCTTCTTTTTCGCTAACTCCTGGTGTATCGCCGGCAATACCAACGTCAACCGCGATGGAAATGTCAGGCTGTACTTTATTTCCTGCCGTTTTTGCTCCTCTAAGACCAACTTCTTCTTGTACCGTTCCAACTCCATATACGACATTCGGATGATTGTCATTTTTTAAATTCTTTAACACGTCAATCGCTATCGCACAACCAATTCGGTTATCCCAAGCTTTTGCAAGTAAGTGTTTTTCATTATTCATGACAGTAAAGTCAAAATATGGAACCGCCATGTCTCCTGGGCGAACTCCCCACTCCATTGCTTCTTCACGGCTTGAAGCACCGATATCAATGAACATATCCTTGATGTCGACTGGTTTTTTACGTACTTCAGCTGATAAAATATGCGGGGGTTTTGAACCAATCACACCTGTAATATCACCTTTTTCTGTTACAATCGTCACTCGCTGCGCAAGCATAACTTGGGACCACCAGCCACCAACTGTTTGGAAACGTAAGAATCCATTCTTGTCAATTTGAGTAATCATAAATCCGACCTCATCCAAATGGCCGGCAATCATAATTTTCGGTCCATTCACATCACCAATTTTCTTGGCGATGATACTTCCTAGACCATCCATTTCGATTTCATCCGCGTAAGGGGTGATATATTTTTTCATCACTTCTCTAGGTTCACGCTCGTTTCCTGGGATCCCCTTTGCATCCGTTAATTCTTTAAGCATTATTAATGTTTCATCCAATTTTTGCATCTTGTAACCTCCATATATTTAATATTAAGGCTCTTTTCTCAAACATTGATGCTATTTGGCGTAAATCTAAATAATGAAAAATAGATTTTGTCCTTAAAACTAATATGTAAATGAGAAAAGAGTTAAAAACTTCATAAGAACCGCTAAACTTCCTTTTTAGGCTTTTACAAAAACAACAAACTTAAAAAAAATAGCCGAAATTAATTAATACCCCTCTTGTTGCCTTTTGTAGTTTACTTCATTTTTAGCCTTATAAGCATTATGAACATCATCAATCGTAAAACCTAAAGATTGTCCAAGGATAAAATATTGACGCATCAATTCTTCATAAATATCAAACGATCTTTTTTGTCTTAGATCATCCACTAGGGAAAATACTGTTAAAAAGCTCCGAACTAAATCCTCATTTCCATATGCAGATACAATTGATATAGGTTCGTTAGTAAAACCGAGTTCTAGCCCTATTGAAAGAATAAAATGAATCCCATCAACAAATTCTTCTAATATAACATGACTTTCTGATGCAGGCTTTTTACTCCAAAATTTAAAACATCTTGTTTCATTCGCCAGTTCACCAATTTCAACGAGCAAGGCTAATATTTTTTCTTCCAACAACTGATGATGCTCTAGCCCATGCTCGTTTTCTATGTACTGATCTAACTTGGCTTGCATGGAAAACATTTCTTCTAATTTCATTGGTTAATCCCTCCAAAAAAATTATAACAGAAATTGAAACCTTTTCACTCTTTAAACGTATAGGTGGATAAGATTACTTGAATGGAGGCCTCTTCATGATTTACGTGCTGAGACTCGCAATTTTTGCATTTATTATTTACCTCATTTATAAAATAGTCAAGTTTATACTCGACCCGAAGAGAAAACTTGAAAGTGCCCATGAACAAAAAAAATATTTTTTCTATGATATTCCTGATAATATAAGGAAAAATTTCCTTATTACGTATAATGGTATCATGTTTGAGGGCGAAAAATACTTAGGAACAACTGATCGTTCATTTGAAGTTGTATCAATCTTCATATGGCCGCATAATGCCGATCTTCTCAAAGGTTTGTCCTATGATGATTTTGTATATATTGAAAATGAGGTTAAACTTAGGTATCCAGATAGTGAAATCGACTGGAAAAGTCCGATTAAGGAACTTATGGCAAGAAAAAGTAACAATTAAACCCCTGTTTCAGCAGGGGTTTTTCTCTTGGTTTGAATGTCTGAAAAAGTCATCCCAAGCCATAATAACAATTTTTTCTCGCAATATATAAAACAGCAATAAAAGTGAACTAATAATTACAATTGCTATAGTAGGAGTAAAATGTGTAATAAATTCACCAAATACGGTATAAAAGAAAGCTAGCGGTAAATTAGTCGCAAACGCCCCTTTCATAAAACCTCGAAAATCTGGTCTTCTTTCAAGCAAACACAAATTAAGTAAATGATAGTGAAAAAAAGGTATAAGACGTAAGACCGCAATTTGTCCGACTGTCATTTTAGTATAGCGTCCGAACCATTTATATTTAATCTTCATTAATTTTGCATGCGTTCCTGGCATTTTTCTAATAAAAAAATAGAATAACGCAGAAAGAAGAAGTAATCCTGCCATAGAGTACACGGTCCCTAGGAAACTTCCGAAAAGGATCCCTCCTGCCATACAGAGGATCACGACAGGGATAAATAAAAATTGCCTTAGAACGTGAAAAAAGATAAAGATGAAAGGAGCTAGTATCCCCGTTCCTTCCATAAATGCAAGCATGATCAGTAACTGGTCATCCATCTTGATCACCTGCTTTCTTACCACTATTTTATTTTTCCTGCTCGTCTGTTATGACACGAGGGTAAACAGATAAAAATAAATCAACAAATCAATGATTGCCAGTATCGGAAAGCCATATTTGAATTGAAAATGCTTTGTTTTATGACGGTACATCTTCATCCCAATAAAAGTTCCCGGCGCCCCTCCGATCAACGCTACCATCCATAGGTTTTTCTCACTGATTCTTCTTTGATGATGTATAGCTCTTTTTTTATCGTTTTTCATGATTTGCATTCCGAAAACATTAATAATGATAAAATACCAAATTAATAAAAATCTCATAGTTACACCCCTAATAAACATTACTATATTGAATTTACATAGGATTTGAGACAATATCCAGTCTTTTTTGATTTTCTTAAAAAACTTTGTAAATAGATATAGTGACAGCCATAACAATTTCTGTACTTAAATCTTAATTTTTCGAATTATTATCTGAATGAAAAGAATTTAGACTCTCTGCCACTTTTTCCAATTATTTATTTCGATTTGAGAGGAATCGAGACTTTACCCACTCTTTTTTCCGTTTTCTGTCTCGATTGGAGACGAATCGAGATCCAATAATCCTTTTCCTTATTAAAAGCAAAAAAACCATTCCCCAAATATATTGGAGAATGGTTTTTATAAAGAATTAAAGAGAAGCTTTCGCTTTGTTTGCTAATTCTGCAAATGCTTGTGCATCAGATACTGCAAGGTCAGCAAGCATTTTGCGGTTCACTTCGATGCCAGCTACTTTTAAGCCGTGCATTAAACGGCTGTAAGATAAACCGTTCATACGAGCAGCAGCGTTAATACGTGTAATCCATAATTTACGGAAGTCACGCTTTTTGTTGCGGCGATCGCGATAAGCGTACATATATGATTTCATTACTTGCTGGTTTGCTACTCTAAATAATCTATGTTTCGAACCAAAATAACCTTTAGCTAATTTTAAAACTTTTTTACGACGTCTGCGGGTAACTGTACCGCCTTTTACACGTGGCATAATAATTCCCTCCTAATTGGATCCTATTTCAGGTTGTCTAGCATGTGGCGAATACGGCGGAAATCACCTTTAGAAACCAATGCTGCTTTACGTAATTTACGTTTTTGTTTTGTCGATTTATTTGCAAACAAGTGGCTTGTATAAGCTTGTGAACGTTTCAATTTACCAGAACCTGTTCTTTTGAAGCGTTTTGCTGAGCCACGGTGTGTCTTCATTTTTGGCATAGAGTATTCCTCCTCAAAACATTACTTTTCATTTTTTGGTGCTAAAACTAAGAACATGCTTCGACCGTCCATTTTCGGAACCGATTCAACCGTTGCTACATCGTTGCACTCTTCAGCAAAACGATTTAATACGCGTTGTCCGATTTCTTTGTGAGTAATCGCACGTCCTCTGAAGCGGATAGAGGCTTTTACTTTATCGCCTTTTTCCAAGAATTTGCGACCATTACGAAGCTTCGTATTAAAATCATGTTCATCAATTGTAGGACTCAAACGAACTTCCTTCACGTTGATCACTTTTTGATTTTTACGTGCTTCTTTGTCTTTTTTCTGTTGTTCAAAACGGAATTTCCCATAGTCCATAATACGGGCAACAGGAGGCTTTGCGTTAGGAGCAACAAGAACAAGATCAAGATTTACACGAGCAGCAATTTCAAGCGCTTCATTGCGGGATTTCACTCCCAGCTGTTCACCATTATGGTCAACGAGACGAAGTTCACGGGCACGGATGCCGTCATTTACCAACATATCTTTGCTAATAATTAGCCACCTCCAAGGTTTTTTAAAAGAATACGATGTTTGTTTCTAAAATGCTGCCCAAAAATGAGCATTAAAAAAGCACGGGCACAAGCAACCCGCACTGTATTCACGCACAAATAAAATGAATCACAATAATTCCATTAACCTGTCAACAGCTTATGTATGCGTCAATCAGGCGAGAAGCGGGCAGCTCCTTCTTCTACAAACGAGTATTCAGTTCACCTTAGTTACTTTATCATAAACAGATTGCTGAGTCAATGATGAATCCATCTAATCAACGTCTTTCATCATAACAAAAGCACCCACATAAAGCAATGTTTTTTTTGAAAATGTTTAAAAAGGCTTTAACAGGAAAAACTTTTGGTAACACATTTAATGGAGGCATCATTATGAAAAAAGTATATCTCCCCTTATTGGGAATCACACTCATTTTTAGCTTATCCGCTTGTTCAAACGATCCTTCTGTAGACAATAATCCGAAGGAGCAAGTAGTCCCTACTCAACAATCAGAAAATGCAAATACTCCCGACGACAATAGTAAAGATAATAGCGGGAATAAATCGGTTGGAACTGTAACAGACGATAATAATGCAACAAATAAAATGCAGGAGCTCAATTTTAGTAAGTTTGACTTGGAAGTTCAATATGCCAATGATCAAGACTTTGATATTGAATACGAGCAAGGAAGTAATAATGGTGATTACGAGGCCAAGATGGAAGATACCATAAATGATAGAAAGTTAAAAGGTATGGAAGCATTCAATACAATTTATACACAATTAAAGGACCTAGCCATAGATGCAAATACTCCAAAAGCCGATGTTATTCAAAAAGTACTTCAACGATTCAATCTAAGTGACAATTATCGTACATTAGAATTAGAATACACTTTTAAAGATGGAACAAAAATGGAAATAAAAGATAATAAATAAAAAGTAAGGCACCTCATTCAAATTTAGGAGGTGCCTTTTTCGGAAAATTTTTCCCAGTTTTCAATTCTTCAGTTGGTGACCACCAATTCATCGGGCCATCTATTCAGCAAATAATCTAATATCAAACTCATTAAAAAAAGCCAGCAGAGAAAAATTTTCCCTACAGGCAAATGCATTAGCATCATTTTACTTCATTTTTTAAGTTCACTATAAAATCGTCAAATGGAATTGTTTCTGATTTTTGCTCACCATATTTTCTTACATTAACAGACTTACTTTCAATTTCATTGTCCCCAACAACGAGCATGTAAGGAATCTTTTGCATTTGCGCTTCCCTGATTTTGTAGCCGATTTTTTCATCACGCTTATCGAGTTCAACACGGAAGCCGGATGCTTTTAATTGATCCACGACTTGTTTTGCATAGTCAAAATGCGCGTCAGGTGAAACTGGAATGACCTGTACTTGAACTGGAGCAAGCCATGTTGGAAACGCTCCTTTATATTCTTCAATTAAGAAGGCTACGAAACGTTCCATTGTAGATACAACCCCGCGGTGTATAACAACCGGGCGATGTTGTTTTCCATCTTCTCCTACATATGTTAAATCAAATTTTTCTGGAAGAAGGAAATCAAGTTGAACAGTTGAGAGAGTTTCTTCCTTCCCTAAAGCTGTTTTCACTTGCACATCAAGCTTAGGACCATAAAAAGCAGCTTCTCCTTCAGCCTCGAAATAATTAACACCTAGGGTCTCCATCGCTTCTTTTAACATCGCCTGTGCTTTATTCCACATTTCATCGTCATCAAAATACTTTTCTTTATCCTCAGGGTCGCGATAAGAAAGTCGGAATGAATAATCGTTAATGTCAAAGTCTTTATATACCTCATTAATTAGCTGAACAACGCGGATGAACTCTTCCTTAATTTGGTCAGGACGAACAAAGATATGAGCATCATTTAATGTCATTCCGCGAACACGTTGTAATCCTGATAGAGCACCAGACATTTCATAACGATGCATTGTACCTAACTCAGCAATTCGAATTGGTAGTTCACGATAACTATGAATGTCATTTTTATACACCATCATATGATGTGGACAGTTCATTGGGCGTAATACAAGCTGCTCATTATCCATATCCATGACAGGAAACATATCTTCACGATAATGATCCCAGTGTCCACTTGTTTTATAAAGCTCCACACTTCCCATTATTGGAGTATACACATGGTCGTAACCAAGCGCCACTTCTTTATCAACAATATAACGTTCGATAATTCTACGAATTGTTGCCCCTTTTGGCAGCCAAAGAGGTAAGCCTTGACCAACCTTTTGCGAGTTCGTAAATAAGCTAAGTTCTTTTCCAAGCTTACGATGATCTCTTTCCTTCGCTTCTTCTAACATTTTTAAATGCTGCTCAAGATCTTCTTTTTTGAAAAAGGCTGTTCCATAAATACGTTGCAGCATTTTATTATCGCTATCGCCACGCCAATAGGCACCAGCAATGCTTAAAAGTTTAAATTCTTTAATCTTCCCAGTTGAAGGGACATGAACACCGCGACAGAGATCAGCGAAATCACCTTGTTCATAAATTGTTACTTTTTCGTCGGCAGGTATGGCATCAATTAACTCCTGTTTATATTCATCATGAGCAAACATTTGCTTCGCTTCTTCGCGAGATACTTCCTTCCGGATAACTTCAATGTTCTCATTTATGATTTTTTTCATTTCCTTTTCGATGAGAGGTAGATCTTCCGGTGTAATGGAATGCTCAAGATCCATATCATAATAAAAACCATTTTCAATGACAGGGCCTACTCCCAATTTTACATTAGGAAACAATCTTCTTACAGCTTGTGCCATTAAATGGGCTGTACTATGGCGCAAAATTTCAAGTGCTTCATTACTTTCAGGTGTGATAATTTCAATTGAACCATCTTGATGAATTGGTGTTTTCAAATCTATTAAATGACCATTCACTTTTCCAGCCAATGCTTTTTTTCGTAAGCCCGGACTAATGGAAGCTGCAATGTCTTCTGTTGTCGTTGTATTTGAAAACTCCTTTATTGTTCCGTCTGGGAAAGTAATTTTTACTTGATCTGACATGACACTACACTCCTTTTTATTGTTTTAGGTTTAGTTAAACTTTAATGTTGATTTCCGGTCCAGGCGTTCCCTTTCTCTTCAATCAACAATGAACTTTAACATAGCCTATTTTAAATATAAAAAACCCGCCCCTGGAAAGGGACGAGTTTTATACACGTGGTTCCACCCTAATTTTCATCATGTTAATAACATAATGACTTTGGATTATTCATAACGGAGATCTTCCGCCAATCAATACTACACGCTTATACGGATTCATGATTGGAGTTCAAAGGTGGTAAGCATTAAGTTCGTGTTGGAAAGTTCGCAGCTATTCTTTCCTCTCTGTAAACCGTAACAAAATACTCATGTCCTTATCAAAACTTTTAGATTTTTAGATTATGTACGCTATTATAGTCGTTTTGAAAATGAAAATCAAGTATCAGAATAAGCTTTTAATAAAGTATTTAAATGGGTTGTCGGCAGGATAGATAAACGTTCTTCAAAAATATTTTTTAACGTCCTAATAAGTGGCTGGTCCTCTTCGACAGAGTATAAAAAAATTTTAATCGGAGCCATTGATAATAGAGGTGCGATGACGGATGAATCCACATATACTGGATGGTTAGAGAGCAAACGTCGATCCATTATCTCCTTGATTTCTTCCTTTCCCATTTCTTTAAGTTTTTCGTTAAAAAACAAAATTGGTTTTTCAAGTAACACATGTACGACATTTTTTTGGGGGCTACGATTTTTCAAATAATCCCTCAACATATTTACAAACATTTGATATTCTTGTTCCATTTTATATTCATCTATTGCAACTTTTAAATACTCCGTAACACATTCAAAATATTTTTTTAGACGGAAGCGTAAAAATGAATCAAATAAAACCGCACCCTTAAAATTAAGTAAGTCCACTACAGCTTCCTGAATTAATTCTTCTTCATCCATTTTCCCAGCTAATGAAACTAATTCAACTCGTTCTCCAATAAACATTTGATTTAAGATAGTTATGATTTCAATGCGTTCATCTTCAATTTCATACTTATACGTATCACGTAATGCATTGTCCACCCATTCATTTCTTTTTATTTCATGAATAAATTGGATTAAAGCTTGCATATACCGCTCTTTTTTGACAAAAAGATAGTGAAAGGAATATATAAATTGGCTTTGCCTTTCCGTAAAGGAGTCTTGCAAGCCATTGGCAGATAAAAAAGCTTTAAAACGTACAGCATCGTGAATGGATTTAAACATTAACTCCAAGCCTGCTCCCCCTTTTTTCCTGCATTGTTACATATATATGAGAACACGCTTGGACTAGACCAGATAATATGATCAAACAATAAAAAAACACCTACAATACGGTGTAGGTGTTTAAAAATGTCTTCTATTGGGTCCATCCACTCTTACTGGTATGGAAAGATATTTGATTCGCTCCATAATCCGAGCAGCTTTCATCTTTTCTTCTTCTCCCCTTTGGGAATATGTTAGATGATGCTCGAGTCCAACATAATCAAAATTGGAAGAGAAAAAGGTGGGAAGCTGTTCGTGCATTCTAAATTGCAAAATAGAACCGAGTACTTCATCTCTTGTCCAACTTGACATTGCTTCCGCTCCTATATCATCAAGCATAAGAACCTTTGCATTTTTTACAGCTTCCATTTTTTCATTTAATGACTGATCACTTAATGATTGCTTCATCTCACGCAAAAATTCAGGAACATATACAATCAATGTTGAGATTTCTTTTTCTGCTAATTGATTGGCAATCGCCCCCAATAAATAGGATTTACCGACACCAAAGCTGCCATGTAAATATAAGCCTTTCATCATTCCCTTTTCAGGATTATAGGAAGAAGCAAACTTCTCGGCATATTCAAATGCATCAATTCGGCCTGGGCTATTTAATGAGAATTCAGCAAAGGATGCTTGAAGAATTTCTTTCGGAACATAAATACTACTTATTAATCTTTCAGTTTTTCTTCGTTCATCTTGAATCACTTTAGTTGGACACGGGCTATAATATAGTCCGATAGATTCCCGTTCTATGACAATCTCTGGTTCGTATCCAGGCATAAGATTGCAGCACTTTTCTAAACTTGTACAATTCGCACATTTTTTTGTTTGCGAAACGTACTCATATAGCTTCATCATGTTTTTTTCGATGATTTCATCTGTAAGATTGTCGCGGTTTTTTTCTAAAAATGCTAGAACCTCGGGATTTTGTAAAACTTCTGTTTTCATATCAGCATATCTTTGTCTAAAGCTCGATGATTGCGAAAGTTTTTTTATTGTATTATCAATTCTTTCCACCTTTATCACCTCCATTTTTTTGATATTTTCTTTGAATGGCTTCTAGCCTACGGAGTTTATCTTCCAATTCTTCTGTTTGCATTTCGGCATCATTATGAGAAGAATCTTCTTGGGAAACAAACCAATCAGGAAGTTTTTCTGTACGAATAGGTTTTTTTCGCTTCTGTGTTGAATCCTTCTTTGAGCTTGCCCATTCTTGGTATTGCCTATGTTCACTTTTCGCTAAGTCCATGGCCGATTTCACAGTCTTAATTTTTTTACGCGACCAATGAGACGCAATTTTTTCCAAATAATTTTTCGACAGCTTCATATCGGTTTTCAACATGACATAATGAACCAAGACATTCGTTACTCCTGGAGGTAGCTTTTGTTGAAACATAATATCTTCGACAGCTTGAAGATCAGATTTCGAAGGCTCTCCTCCATCAGAGAGATCGATTAAAAGCTGTCTTGGAGAAACAGTTTCCAAGTAGGAAATAAGTTTATCCTCTTTTGTTTCTAATCTTGTCTCATTTTCACGATGGATAACTGGCTGAATTCGATCAACTAATTGAGGCAAACGGGTTTCATTTTCCATCTGATACCAATCTCGAGCGTTTTTCCTAAGGTCATCTATACTTATCTTTTGATCAGGCGTAAGACTTTGCAAAACGATGTTTTTCATGTCTATCGCATTGATAGAATATAAATATGAAAGTTTGGCAATAGCGTCCTTAATAGCAGAAGTGAATAACTTTCTCGGAACCATAACCTCAGATAAGCCGACAAATAGTAGATCAAAATCAAAATGACTTCCATCTATGGATATGGGATGAGATTTTTGTCTATGAAAATACTCTTCCTCATGTTCTGGAATACTAGCTGTATGTCCTTCACTATGTGCTAAAGTATTCGCACCCATTGATGTAAATACATCTTGAAAGCTACGAGTTACTTCACTAAAATCTTTCATATCTAATTTCTTTTCAGTGAAGGATTTTTTTAATTTTAAAAAATGCGTTTGTCCTAATTTTTGGTATAAATATATATTTAACATCCCATCCGTAAAAAATTGCTCTGCGGAAAGCGGCGGCTGAAGTTCGTATATAAAGGAGCGCCTATCGTTATTTGTTTGTGTATATGTTTTTAATAAGCCGATTCCTTCTAACTTAAGTCTCGCATGATAAATCTCTTCCAAATTTAGATCAAATGCATTCATTAAATGATAATGAGTCCATTCCTCCGATAACGTTCTACCTTCCTCAACCATATACAAAAGCGTATTATATAAAGTTGTGGAAATGGGCCCAATGAGAGGCTGATATAATAATGCAATGATTTTTTTATCGTGTTGATGTAAAATACCGTTCATAACTACGGTAAATGCATCAATTGGCTGAACCTCGTTCCAATACTGCTTCATAGTAAACACACTTTCAATCTTTCTTAATTAATTCTTTCAGTTCATCTAAAAATACATTAAGATCTTTAAATTGGCGGTAAACAGAGGCAAACCTTACATATGCAACTTCATCAATTTTCGCCAATTTATCCATAACCATTTCACCAATTATTTCTGATTTCACTTCAGGTTGTCCAAGATTTCGCAAATCTCTTTCTATATCATGAGTAATCTTTTCAAGCTGCTCTAAAGCGACAGGACGTTTTTCACAAGCACGTATTAAGCCGCGTAAAATTTTCTCTCTGCTAAATTCTTCACGAATTCCTTCTTTTTTGACAACAATAAGTGGAGTTTCTTCCACTCTTTCAAATGTTGTAAAGCGATACGAGCATTTCTCACATTCTCTTCTTCTTCGGATCGATCGTACTTCATCAGCAGGTCTTGAATCGACAACTCGTGTGCCATTATGATGGCAAGAAGGGCATTTCATACTATCAACTCCGATCAAAGTGCTTTTAAATACTTAAATCAGGATAAACATATTCTATGAATAAATTTATATCTCATTTATTATTGTTCTTTCCAGCGACTATCTACTTGCAAACTTCTTGCCTTCTCCCTACGATAAGTCAACATCAATTCGCCTTATCAGGCTCATTGTGTTTCCTTTATCTCAGTCAATGGCCCTGAAGTTTGTACGTCGATGGGCAAGGCGCTTTCGCTTTTCCTCTATTATACCGTTTTTTGTCGTAATTAAAAAGGAGTGTATGTTTCCATACACACCATAATATTAAAACTTTATTATGTTTCATTTTTACTGGTCTTATATCACGTGGCATTTCAATGGTTTCTCTTGTTACAGCATTTAATCTGTAGCTATATTGGGAAGTAAATCCCCGTAAGTATATACATTGATACTTGCATTATCATCTTACGGTTGGGAAATTAGTCCAATAAAATCCTACACCTTTAAACAGTATGCGAGAAAAATGTAAAATCATAAAACAATTTATATTTTACTTACGACGTATAGTATAAAGTTAATCTAGGGAATATTCAACACGTTAACTCAAATAGATAATTTCTAAGTAAATGCAGAAAAATCCTAAAAGAGATTCCTTTTAGGATTTAAATTATGGTTCTAATTTCCAGTTAGTAATCAATTCATTTACTTGTCTTTCCGTTTCATCAATCGTTCCATTATTATCAATAACAGCGTCAGCTCTCTCTTTTTTTTCCCGGAGAGGAAGCTGGGAACGAATTCTTGCCAAAGCTTCTTCTTCTGTTAAACCATTTCGATTAAGTAATCTTTTAAGTTGTACGTCCTCATCGACAAAAACGACTACTACTTTTTCCACTAAATAAGTAAGATTACTCTCATATAAAAGCGGGATATCATAAATAATGGTCTTTTTTCCTTCTTCTAGCGCCTGTATTTTCCAATCATTCAAGCATTCTCTTACAGTAGGATGTACGATGCTATTTAACATTTTCCGTTTTTCTTCATCGTTAAAAATAATCGATCCCAATTTTGAACGATTAATTGTGTCATCGCTATTTACTATTTCATGGCCAAATGTTTCAATAATTTGATGATATGCTTTCTGGCCCGGTTCAACGACGACACGAGCAGCGATGTCAGCATCTAGAATGGTAAATCCCCGATCTTTTAACATATTAGAAACAGTGCTTTTTCCACTCGCGATACTTCCAGTGAGTCCGATCATTTTTGGCATAAGCAACCTCTTTCATAATTTTAATATTCCTATTAGTATTAACAGTATCCCTGGGATAAAAGCAAACTTTTGCATCCAGTTTAAATGAGAAAAAACCCGCCCCAACTGTAAACCGCATAAAAGGAATATAGAACTCATTAAAGCTGCTAATCCCGAAAGTAGTAAAGGGGAAAATCCAAGCATCGCAGCACCAATACCTGCCCCAAAGGCATCTAATGATAAAGCTGTTCCAAGTATAAGCGCTTCAACCCCAGTAATGGTTCCTGAACCATCAAAGTCAGCTCTTGTCGGTTTCTTTAAAATATTGATCACAATACCTAATGATTTGATTTCCCAATTAAGGACAATTTTTTCATGTGTCAAAACATGTTCTTTTTCAGTTTTAAAAAATTGATACACAACCCAAGCACCAATCAGGATCAATATAGCTCCTCCAATACGGCTTGCCATCATAGGCGAAAGCATATTTACAATCAACTGACCGCCAAACATCGCAAGCCCTAGAGAAACTGCCGTACATGATGCAATAATTAAGATTGATTTAAGTGGAATCTTCATTTTTCTCAGTCCATAGGCAAGACCAGTACTAAAACTATCCAGACTAATTGCCATTGCTAGTAAAATAAGTGAAAACGAAAAGTCCATCTTCAAACCCCTTCCCCACCTTAAGTCGATAACCCAGTATATGAGGAAGGCTAGTTATTTGTTAAAAGCTAAAAATGCTGGTCGTGTAAAAAAATCAAGTATTTGCCTGGCATGTTGGACAGAAATGAGTACCTCTACCCGCCACCTTAATTTTTTGTACAGCTGCCCCACAGCGGTAACACTCTTGATCTTTTCTGCCGTACACCTTCAATTCATTTTGATATGTCCCACTTAGCCCATGGGAATTCATATAGGTGTTGACAGAGCTCCCACCTGCATCGATAGATTCCTTTAATGTAGTTGAAGCTTGTTCCCGCAGTTCCAATATTTCCTGATCCGTTAATGTGTTTGCTATTCGTAGTGGATGTATGCGAGATCTAAACAATACTTCATCTACATAAATATTTCCAAGTCCAGTTATAACCGTCTGATCAAGTAAAACGCCTTTGATGGACCTTTCTGTTTTCATTAATTTACCTTTAAAATATTCAAATGTAAATTCATCCGAAAAAGGCTCCGGTCCTAGGTTCGATAACGGAGGAACTGTCCATTCCGATCCTTTGCTGAATAGGTGCATCGTTCCGAATTTGCGAACGTCACGATACCTTAATTCTTTCCCGTCTGAAAAACGGAAGATTACATGTGTATGCTTATCAACTGGATCTTCCGTTTTTTGCAGACGATAGTTTCCTTCCATTCTTAAATGGGATACAAGAGAATAATCGTCTAATAAAAAAACTAAAAACTTTCCTTTTCTATCCACGTCATGGATTGTTTGCCCTTTTAAAGCATCTTGAAATTGTTCATATTGTTCAGGTCTTTTTATTATTTTCGGCCATCCAACATTAACATCTATAATTTTTTTCCCTGCTACTAGTTCTACAAGTGATCTTCGTACTACTTCTACTTCAGGTAATTCTGGCATAATATCCTCTCTCTTCTTGCTCGATTCTATGATGATTACTTCGCATCAAACCAAGTCGCCCCATAAGAATATTCGACTTTTAACGGGACTGATAATGGAAGAGCATTCTCCATTACATCAGGAACAATTTGTTTTAATGTTTCAATTTCATCTTTTGGAGCTTCGAAAATTAATTCGTCATGTACTTGAAGCAACAAACGCGTTTTTAATCCTTCAGCCTTTAATCGTTCAGCCATATCAATCATGGCTTTTTTTATAATATCCGCTGCACTACCTTGGATTGGCGTATTCATAGCTGTTCTTTCAGCAAAACTACGCAAATTAAAATTACGGCTTACAATTTCAGGAATATATCTTCTTCTATGCAAAAGTGTTGATACATACCCTGTTTCCCTTGCTTTCATGATGATGTCATCCATATAATTTTTTACGCCAGGGAAACTTTCCAAATAGCGCTCGATAAATTTTCCAGCTTCTTTTCTAGTAATACCAAGATTTTGCGATAATCCATAATCGCTAATCCCATATACAATTCCGAAATTAACCGCTTTTGCTTGCCTGCGCATATTACTGTCGACTTCTTCTGCAGAAACATGGAATACATCCATTGCTGTTTTTGTGTGAATGTCCATATTATGCGTGAATGCTTCTTTTAGATTTTCATCATTTGCTATTTCGGCGAGTACTCTTAGTTCAATTTGAGAGTAGTCCGACGCAAATATTACCCAATCTTCCTCCGAAGGAATAAATGCTTGTCTAATTTTCCGTCCTTCTTCAAGGCGAATCGGGATATTTTGTAGATTGGGATCAATCGAGCTCAGTCTTCCTGTCGCGGCAAGGACCTGATTAAAGCGAGTATGAACTTTATTTGAATCCTTCTGTACAACCTTTAATAACCCTTCGATATAAGTGGATTGTAATTTCCCGAGCTGTCTATAAGTTAATATTTCCTTAATGATTTCATGTTCATTTTCCAACTTTTCTAATACATCAGCAGAGGTTGAAAAGCCCGTTTTAGTTTTCTTAATAGCCGGAAGTCCTAATTTTTCAAATAAAATGACCCCCAACTGCTTAGGTGAGTTAATATTAAAGTTTTCACCTGCAAGTTCATGAATTTTAGATTCAATTTCTACTAATCTTTCGGCAAGCTCTGTTTTCATGGTTTCCAGCCTGTCGACATCTACCCTCACTCCGGTATATTCCATATCCGCAAGCACAAGTGAAAGAGGAAGTTCCAGATCATAAAATAATTCTGTTTGTTCATTTTCATCGAGTTTTTTTAGACAAGGCTGCGTTAATAGCTCAATACCTATCGCCTTTCGAACGAGATGTTCAGCTAATGTATCGCCTTCTGCGGCTTTTTTCTTCGCACCTTTTCCATAGACGGATTCGTCCGTTTTTACATCTGTATAATTATGAAGCTTAGCAACACCCGCAAAATCATCAGTTGACTCTGTAGGATTAAGTAAATAAGACCCTAGCAATAAATCAAAATCGATTCCTTTTAAATCAATCCCTTTTCTTTTTAATGCCACAATGGAAAGCTTGGCATCATACACACGTTTTTTCTTTTCTTCATCTTCCGCCCATTTTTTAAAGGCTTCTGAAGCTAGTGCTTTTTCAACTGGTAAATAAAAATGGCCATTTTCATTGGAAAGCGCAAAGCCAATTATTTCACCTGTAAAATAATTATCATCTAAAACCTCAACATAAAATGAGTTTTCATTGGCAAATATATCGTCCGTAATCGATTCTACCGTTTCATACGTAATCTCATTCACTTCGTTTGATGCATCTTCATCTACAATTTCTAATTTTTCAAGCAACGAATTAAAGCCCAACTCTTTAAAAATAGTACTGAGCTTAGATGGATCATAGCCTTCATATAAAAGATCATCGACTGAAATGCTCACAGGAGCTTCCTTCGTAATTGTGGCAAGCTCTTTACTCATAATAGCCTGGTCTTTAAATTCTTCTAGTCTTTCCTTTAATTTGTTGCCACTCACTTTGTCGATATTATTTAGCAAGTTTTCCAACGTATCAAATTGCACAAGTAACTTAATGGCAGTTTTCTCACCAACACCTGGGACACCAGGGATATTATCAGACTGGTCGCCCATTAAGCCTTTCATATCAATAATCTGGTCAGCTGTAAGTCCGTACTTTTCTTTTATATATTCAGGTGTATAACTTTCTATCTCAGTTATACCCTTTCTTGTAATGTTGACCGTAATTTTATCAGTACTGAGTTGCGTTAAGTCTTTATCTCCAGAAATAACTTGAACATCATACCCTTCTTTTCCTGCTTGTGTAGCAAGAGTTCCAATAATATCATCCGCTTCATAATTCTCAAGTTCATAACGCTTAATGCCATATGAATCTAGAAGTTCCCTCAAAAAAGGAAACTGCTCTGATAGTTCTGGCGGTGTTTTTTGGCGTCCACCTTTATATTCTTTAAATGTGGAATGGCGGAACGTTGTTTTTCCCGCATCAAACGCAACAAGAATATGTGTAGGTTTTTCTTCTTCCAATACCTTCATCAACATTGTAGTAAATCCGTAAACAGCGTTCGTATGGATCCCTTTGTCGTTATTGAGAAGTGGTAGTGCAAAAAAAGCTCGGTATGCAATGCTATTCCCGTCGATTAACATTAATTTCTTCTTCATATTTTCCTCCCACTGGAGCAGGCTCGTCCATTTGATTTATTTCTTATTTTAGCATGTAGGAATAGGAATGTGAAAACAAACAGTTGTTCCTCAATTGTAATAGCCATTGTCTTCTTTTTACTGGCTTTCCATACTATCTTACTGACCGGCTTCTTTTTTTACTAGCCAATCATATCATGTTACTTCCTGGGGCACTTGGTTACTTGCCCATCTTTATTATTTGAAACTAACTTCCTCTGTAAGTCACTTAATGATAGGTTATATGCTCTATTTCTATAGGTGCCTATGAATGATAGATTTAATGTGCGAAGTAGTTTTGAGGAAATTGAACTTGAAGAAAGTTGAAGGAAATCCTTACATTGTTGATTAGTAATTGTTTTACCTTTTAACAAATAAAAATCTATCAAAGCATGAATAAACGCAGTATTATTCTCTTGACCACAATTTGTACATAGCCACTTTCTATAAGATTTGACGATGGTTAAACTTTGACAACTCTCACAATAGATGCCTGATAATATTTCATCATCCGTTATTTGAAATTGTTCAAGAACATTAGGAAAGGCTGGGGTGTGTAGTTTCAATAGGATTCTAGATAATTTCTGCATATCTTTTTTATCAAATATTTCTTTATTATTTTTCCTGCTATAATGCAAGGTTTTTTGTAAAATAGCGGGAGTACGAATAACTTTTTCAAAAGCAAGACGGTAGTCGGGATTTATTTCAATTTTTGAGGAAGAATTAGTTACAACGACAAAAGAAGTATTTGGAAGTTGTTTATTGAAGTATTTCTTTATCAAATTTTCGAAGTGATATTGTTGATTTTGAACTTGAACAATGGGATCCAAAAACATTTCTTCCTGGTCATCAAGTGTTCGAATAAGTTGATTAAAATCAAAATACAAGTGGCCCAATATATTTTTCCCTTCGTAAATAATGAAAAAAGATGGAGTTATCAAGAGAATATCAATTTGGAAATAAGTATTACCTGCGAGCGGTAAACGGAGGTCTTGAAAAATGAGGAGGTTATCTTGCGGTAACTGTGCTAAGAAATAATCCATTGACTGTTCTCCACGATACCCCGCATAACCTTTGCTTAGTTCTTCCTGTAAGAGATTCCTTTTAGGATGGGTAAAAGAGAGACGTCTTAACAATGCTTCCAATATAAGAATTTTAATAGGTATTTCTCTTAACTTCTTAAACATAATATCACCTCTATTTTTATGTTTTTTATATATTTTAATGTTTCTTTATCTTTTCGACAGATTTTTCAAAATCCCTCCTTTTTTGACATACTCCTGGGAATATCTTTGAGTAACAATACTAAAAACTGATGATGTTATGCATAGCAGGATGGCTTTCAGGTTTATTCAATCATTTTACCAGTGAATCTGTTAAATTATTTGGCATTACAATAAGTTTTCTAGCTATCTTTTAGGCTTACTAGTGGCAATTATTTGTTTTACGCGCGATTTTCTCGACTTTATTGGCGGATGTTATCTGTTTACTAGCCGGCTTCATATGATTACTGGCCGCTCACTTCTGTTTACTGACCATTATTTGTTTTACACGCGATTTTCTCAACTTTACTGACGGATATTATATGTTTACTGGCCGGCTTCATAAGATTACTGGCCACTCGCTTCAATTTACTGGCCAGCACTTGCTTCAATGGCGATTTTCTCGACTTTACTGACGGATATTCTCTGTTTACGGGCGGGATTCATGAAATTACCGGCAGCTCGCTTCCTTTTACTGGCCAGCATTTACTTTAATGGTGGGGCATTTGATTTACTAGCCTTCTGGCAATCGATCGGTTGATTGGATGTCATTCGTTAAACTTATCGTATAAAAAAATCCCGCAAGGGTTTAACCATGCGGAATCATGTTATTTTGTATATCCCATTAGTACACGGGCATAAGGTGAATTGGAAGGAATGACAATGACTGTATCCTCGCCAATTGTTTTCTTATACGATTCTAATGTACGGTATAGGTTGTAAAATTCCTTATCCTTTGAAAAAGCGTTATTGTATATTTTTGCGGCTTCTCCTTCACCTTCAGAACGAATGACCTCCGCCTCCGATTGGGCCTTAGAAAGCATCTCGCGCACTTTACGATCTGTTTCTGCAGTGATTTTGTTCTTCTTTGCATCACCAATTGATAAGTATTCTTGTGCTTTTGATTCACGTTCTGAAACCATTCTCGTATAAACAGATTTTTCATTTTCCTCAGGTAGGTCTGTACGTTTCGTACGGACATCTGTAACGGTTATACCGTATTGATCCCTCGTTAGTAATTCATTCACCTTTTCTGTTACTCTATCATTTAAGCTACCACGTGAGGATTTTTCGTCGTTTATTATTTCATTGTAATTTATTTGCCCTAGCTCGGCGCGAACAACAGAGTAAATGAATTCTTCCATACGAGATTCAGCATTTGCTACTGTTCTAGCATTTGAAATCATTTTTCTTGGATCATCGATTTTCCAAATGGCGTAATTATCAATAATCATTCGTTTCTTATCTTTAGTATTTATTTCGGCTTGTGATACATTATACGTCATTTGATATTTTGGTAATGAAGAAACACTTTGAATAAATGGGACTTTAAATGCAAGCCCTGGCTCACTTTTAATACCAACTACTTCTCCAAACTGACGAATAACCTTATATTCACCTTCTTTTACAATAAAAGCACTTGCCATGAGTAGTATAAATAAAACAATCAATATGAGAAAAAACAATCCCATTTTCACGTATTTTCTCCACTGAAGATCAGAACTTTTACGGGATTCTAAATCGACTACTTTTTTATCCATTACTCATTCCCTCCTTCTTCCTTGGATGGTTTTGCCTGTTCTTTGTCCAATGGACGAATTGGGAAGTATTTTAATGTGTTTCCATCATCGTTCATAATATATATTTCCGCACTAGGTAAAACTTGTTCAAGTGTTTCAAGGGTCAAACGTTCACGAGTTATTTCAGGGTTTGTCTTGTATTGTTCATACAATTTATTAAAAACAGCAACATCACCACGGGCTAATTCAATTCTTGCTGATTTTTCTCCTTCAGCCTTGGAAATGATAGCTGCTTTTTCACCTTCTGCTTCATTCATACGCTTATTTTCATATTTTTGAGCTTCATTAATCTTCGTATTCATTGTTTCACGAGCATCTGTAACTGCTGTAAAGGCGCTACGTACTTCTTGGTTTGGAAGCTCAACATCTTTCAAGTTAACCGCTAAAATTGAGATGCCAATATCATATTTTTCTAATAAGGTCGTAAGCAAGTCTCTGACCTCTGCTTCAATTTCAGCTTTTCCTGATGTCAAAGCATCATCAATCTTAGAACTTCCAATGATGCTTCTTAGCGATGCTGATGTTGCATCATATAAAATTTCTTGAGGCTTCTCAGAATTAAATAAGTATTTTTTGGGGTCAGTGATTTTCCATTGGACTACTAAATCGGCAAGAACAATGTTTTCATCACCAGTAATCATTTTTGTTTCACTGGACTTTCCATTAGCTTCTTTAAAACCAAAGTCTAGCTTCAATGTTTCACGAGCTAGCTTTTTCACATTTTGAACTGGCCACGGTAATTTGAAATGAAGCCCAGGTTCCGTAATCGTCTCATTCGCTTTTCCAAATGTCATAATTACAGCCTGATCGGATTCATCTACCGTATACCAAGATGTAAATACAACGATAGAAAGTACAATGACCGCGATGACAAGTCCCGTAACTGTGTATATTCTCTTTAAGCTCATATTTCACTTTCCTTTCTCCTATTCACTCAGTTATTGTATACGTTCAACAATATAATTGGTTTCATAAAAATCAAAGATTGTAAAAGAAATAGAATGGTACTTTCCAAAAGTGAGTATTTTCTGAGACGAAAGATGACTTTGTTAACGTGAAATGAGAAGAAGGGGATTTGCTTTAATTAAGATAAGATGAGGAAAATATCACTTGAGCCGCTTGCGTGTGGATCACGAATAGAATTCAAAAATCGAATGATCGGCATCGAATATTCAAAAAAATGGAGGGGCTGTCCCGAATCATTACGGATCGAGACTGAAATACGAAAAAAGTGATAGATTTGTTAAAAGGATTCGAAAAAAGCGAAAGATCTCTCCCAATTGGTTCTTAAATAATTCTATACTTTATAAATATAAAGCACATTAAAATAAGTCCAGATTCATTTGAACCTGGACCGTGATTTTAAATATTATATTTTTGTATGTTGTTCATCCTCTTCAGCCGATTCAATATGTTGCGGAGGGCAAACTTCGAGAGTGCCTTTAATGACCGTATCTTCCTGTTCATCGGTTGCTTGGACATGGATGGTAATTATTCGACGATCTCGGTTGATTTTAACGACTTCAAATAAAAATTGGATAGTGTCATAGTGGTAAACAGGCTTAACGAATTCAATTTCCTGTTTTAAAATATGTGAGCCTGGCCCTGGCATGTATTTGGAAATAGCGGAGGTAATTATGCCAGTAAGCATAATGGATGGTACAATTGGCTTTTTATAGTCTGTCTGTGAAGCGTAATCGTGTTGAATGTATAATGGGTTTGCATCATTCGTCAAACCTAAAAAAAGCAACAAATCCTTATCTTCAATCTTCTCAGTTAGCGACAATTTTTCCCCAGTCGATATTTCCTCCAGCTTTCTGCCAAGCTTACGTTTTTTCCCCAATAACAACACATCACCTCATCCGTTTATTTGACACCTATATGGGATTGCGCTCTGATTTTTACTTAATTACGTAAAAATCTAAAACACCTATCGAAGGCTAACATAATCAAGCTAGACCACCAGTTATCATATTGAAAAGCATCCGCTGATTTTAGTTAGCGCTTTCATTGGTTTGGCATTATAATACCATGAAATGAAACGTTATAGAAGCAAAAAAGCTGTTCCAATTCATATTCCTTGGAACAGCTCTAAAAACAATACTATGCAAGAACTTTCATAACTTCACGAACTGAATTTGCAGATTTCTCTAGAGCTGCTTTTTCATCTTCAGTAAGATCAAGTTCAATAATTTTTTCTATACCGTCTTTTCCAAGGATTGTTGGAACACCTAGATAGATGCCTTCAAATCCATACTCACCTTCAAGGTAAGCAATTGATGGAAGAACACGACGTTGATCTTTTACAATCGCTTCAACCATTTCTACTAAAGAAGCAGCTGGAGCGTAATATGCACTACCATTACCTAATAAGTTGACGATTTCGCCGCCACCTTTTCTTGTTCTTTCAACAATGGCGTCAAGTCGTTCTTGAGGAATTAATTTCTCAAGTGGAATTCCACCTGCATAAGAATAACGGACAAGAGGAACCATATCATCTCCATGTCCTCCTAAAACGAATCCTGTTACGTCTTTAACAGATAGATTTAATTCTTGAGCAACGAATGTACGGAAACGCGCAGTATCGAGAACTCCGGATTGACCAATTACACGATTTTTAGGAAAACCTGATTCTTTGAATACTGTATAGGTCATCGCATCTACAGGATTAGTGAGAACAATAATATAGCAGTTCGGGGAATTCTTCACGATTTCCTTCGTTACACTCTTCATAACTTTTTGGTTTATTTGTACCAAATCGTCACGGCTCATTCCTGGTTTACGCGCGATTCCTGCAGTGATTACAACGACATCAGAATCCTTCGTATCTTCATAATTTGAAGTACCTGTAATGTTTGCATCGAATCCTTGAACAGGACCAGCTTCAAGCATATCAAGTGCTTTTCCTTTTGTCGGATTTTCCATTTGAGGGATATCTACTAAAACAACGTCACCAAGTTCTTTTTGTGCGAGTAAAAATGCAGTGGTGGCTCCAGTAAAACCGCCGCCAATTACTGAAATCTTTTTCCGCTTCATTGCCATGAGAAATTCCCTTCTTTCATAAAATTAGGATTAGGTAGAAAAGCGAGCGCATCCGCTTTGGCGGTTTGCGCTCGTGTATATTGCATATTATATGACGCAGGCCCTATCGATTAGAGATCTTTAGACCATTTTACTATGATAAGTTAACATTGATTGCCTTTCAGCTCACTCTGTTTTTTCACCTCAGTCAAAGAGATCCTAATGTCGATGGAAGGCACTTACGCAAATTAAGCCATATTTTCGATCAATGCTGTTGCGAACTCAGAAGTTTTAACTTCTGTTGCACCTTCCATGAGGCGTGCAAAGTCGTAAGTAACAACTTTTGATTCGATAGTTTTTTCAACTGATTTAATGATTAAGTCAGCTGCTTCATTCCATCCAAGATGCTCAAGCATGAGGACACCTGAAAGAAGGACTGAAGATGGATTTACTTTATCAAGTCCTGCGTATTTTGGAGCTGTACCATGAGTTGCTTCAAAAATCGCGTGACCTGTTTCATAGTTGATGTTTGCACCAGGTGCAATTCCAATTCCACCTACTTGAGCAGCAAGTGCATCGGAAATATAGTCTCCGTTCAAGTTCATTGTAGCCACTACATCAAACTCTTTCGGACGAGTTAAAATTTGTTGTAGGAAAATATCAGCGATGGAGTCTTTAATGATAATTTTTCCAGCAGCTTCTGCATCGGACTGAGCTTTATTTGCTGCATCAGTTCCTTGCTCCGCTTTAATTCTGTCATATTGATCCCAAGTGAATACTTTGTCACCGAATTCTTCTTCGGCAAGCTCATATCCCCAATTTTTAAACGCACCTTCCGTAAATTTCATGATGTTACCTTTATGAACAAGTGTTACGGATTTGCGTCCTTCTTTAATGGCATAATTGATTGCCGCACGAACTAGACGTTTAGTACCTTCAGCAGATACAGGTTTGATTCCAATTCCAGAAGTTTCAGGGAAACGAATTTTGTTAACTCCCATTTCTTCTTGAAGGAATTTAATTACTTTTTTAACTTCGTCAGAGCCTTCTTTATACTCAATACCTGCATAGATATCTTCTGTATTTTCACGGAAAATAACCATGTCTGTATCTTCAGGACGCTTAATTGGTGAAGGAACACCTTGGAAATAGCGAACCGGACGTAAGCATACAAATAAATCAAGCTCTTGACGTAGAGCAACGTTTAATGAACGGATTCCACCGCCGATAGGTGTTGTAAGTGGTCCTTTAATCGCAATAAAGTATTCACGAATTGTATCAAGTGTTTCTTCAGGAAGCCATTCGCCAAATTTATTGAATGCTTTTTCTCCTGCATACACTTCTTTCCATTCGATTTTCTTTTCGCCTGCATAAGCTTTTTCAACTGCTGCATCCATTACTCTTTGAGCTGCAGCCCAAATGTCAGGACCGATCCCGTCTCCTTCAATAAAAGGGATGATTGGGTTATTAGGTGTATGTAAAACACCATTTTCTACAGTAATTTTTTCACCTTGTGACATAAATTTTCCCTCCTGTTACAATCTCAACTACTAATATTATCAGAAAAACTGACTATTTTCTATATAAGTCAATTTCTCTCATCGACTGGTACATAGTTTCTTAATCCTGGGCCTGTATATTCGGCACGTGGACGGATCAAGCGGTTATTCTCATATTGTTCAAGAATATGCGCAAGCCAACCTGATACACGCGATACAGCAAAGATTGGTGTAAATAAATCATGATCAATTCCTAAGCTATGATAAACAGAAGCTGAATAGAAATCTACATTTGGTGGCAATGGCTTTTGAGAAGTAAATACTTCATGGACTTTTGCAGAAATTTCATACCACTGAGGCTCGCCTGTAACTTCTGTAAGTTTCTTCGACATTTCTTGTAAATGTTTAGCACGAGGATCACCTTTACGGTAAACGCGATGTCCGAAGCCCATAATTTTTTCTTTATTACTTAGCTTGTCCAAAACATATTTTTCAGCATTTTCTGGGCTGCCAATTTCAGACAACATTTTCATAACTTGTTCATTAGCTCCACCGTGTAGTGGTCCTTTTAATGCTCCGATAGCAGCAGTAATTCCTGAGTAAACATCGGAAAGAGTAGCTACACAAACACGCGCAGTAAAAGTAGAAGCATTTAGCTCATGGTCTGCATGAAGAACCAACGCTTTATTAAAAGCCTCGACTTCAATTTGTTCAGGCTCTTTCCCTTTTAGCATGTAAAGGAAGTTTTCTGCAAAACTGAGGTCCTTACGCGGAGCAATTGGAGTTAGCCCTTTTCTAACTCGAGCAAAAGCTGCTACGATAGTAGGCATTTTTGCTTGTAGACGAATAGCTTTTCTATAATTTGCTTCTTTATCCATCACATCTGCTTCTTCATCGTAAAGGCCAAGAGCAGAAACTGCTGTACGCAGGGCAGCCATTGGATGAACCTTATCGATTGGATATGTTTTAAAGCTATCAATTATTTCTTGAGGAAGGTCCATATTATCCGCTAATTGTTGTTTAAGCTCTTGTAGCTGTTCACTATTTGGCAATTCCAAGTGCCATAGTAAGTAAATGATTTCTTCAAAGCTGGCTTTTTCGGCTAAGTCATCGATATTATAACCAACATATGTAAGAGTGTCGTCTATGATTGAACTTATAGAGGACGTAGTTGCAACTATTCCTTCTAAACCACTTGTTGCTGTCATAAAAAAAATCTCTCCTTTATCTTTCTTTTCTAACATAAATAAAATTTAGCATTGTAAATATATGCTGTTAAAATCTTGATAAAAAGATAGTGTGGATGCATACATATTCTATTATAGACAATTCATTTATCTTGTCTATAAATTCATTCCATGTATTCTTCTTCCTTAGACATTATAACCAAATCTTTTGTCTTTGGAAATGAAAACGCTTATGAGCATTTATTTATTTGGATAACTTAATTAAAATCATAGTTGAAATTCCCTATGTTGTTTGAAAAGAAATCAACATAGTTTAACGAAGCCAACGGGATTAAAAAAATGATATAATAATGGAAAATATTAAAGTGATTACAAAGTGAGGTGGCTATGTGAAGCGTGAGAATATTGATAAAATAATTCGATTTTTACTTGTGGTAGGAGTCGTAGTTATTTCCCTAATGTTACTTTATTATATTTCAAAAGTAACATATCCCTTCATCATAGCAATCGTGATTGCTATGATCATCAATCCTGCTGTTCACTTCTTAGAAAAAAGCTGGAAGTTTCCTAGAGTCTTAGCTGTTCTAACTTCATTACTTCTGTTAATCGCGATATTTACCGGCCTAATCACGCTACTGATTGCGGAAATTGTGTCGGGAGCAACTTATTTCTCCAACGTTGTACCAGAACATGTGAAAACATTAATCAATTACTTTGAAGATCTTTTTGCTGGACAAGTCATTCCATTTTATAACAAAATCGCAAGTATGTTTAAGGGGCTTGATAGTGGCCAGCAAGAAACCATAATGGAAAGTATAAAAAACACTGGCAACAAAATAACGGAAAGCGCGACAGTTTTTTTGCAAAATTTCTTTTTAAAGCTTCCTGCACTCGTGTCATGGATTCCGAATGCCGCGACTGTGCTTGTCTTTTCTTTACTTGCAACATTTTTCATAAGCAAAGATTGGGAAAAACTTACAATTTGGTTTAGTCGCTTTATTCCCGAGAAGGCAAAATCGAGTGGAAAAACTGTTTTTGCAGATTTAAAAAAAGCACTTGTTGGATTTATTAAAGCCCAATTGACGCTAATTTCGATTACGCTTGTAATCGTATTAATTGGACTTCTAATATTACGTGTGAATTATGCCATCACGATTGCACTTATTACAGGGATCGTGGATTTACTTCCTTATTTAGGTACGGGAACTGTTTTTATCCCATGGATTATTTACGAGATTTTAACTGGGAATTATGGGCTGGCACTAGGTCTCGGTATTCTGTACACGGTCGTCGTCGTTCAACGACAAGTAATGGAACCTAAAATCCTATCTTCAAATATTGGTTTGAATCCTTTAGCAACCCTTGTTGCCTTATTTGTTGGTTTTAAGCTTATTGGATTTTTAGGTCTTATCCTAGGTCCTGTAACACTCGTTTTAATCACTACCCTTCATAGAGCAAATGTCTTCAAAGATGTTTGGAATTATATTAATGGAACACCACCAATCATAAAGTAAAAGAGACTATATTGTAGAATTTCAGACTGTAAAAAAACGCTTGCTTTCTTCATTGCTCACCTTCTTGTGGTGTTCATGCCATGTATGGCAACTCCGCTACACAGAAGGCTTGCACCTCGAAAGACAAGCGTTTTAACTTGTTTGAACGTAGTCTACAAACTGAGAGCCACCATAGTAAACTCTTATCTATAAATATAAATTTGTTTTCGACTAATCCATTTCTTTATCAATTTTAATAAAAATGGTCTCATGGCATATCTTGAAACGGGAAGTAGAAGTAACAATCCCATGATGTCAGTTAAGAATCCAGGTGTTAACAATAGTAAACCACCTGCTAGAATACAGACCCCATCTAGCATAGCATTTCCCGGGGGAATTCCAGAGCGCAATTCGTTTTGTACTCTTCTTAAAGCTTCTAATCCTTGCTTTTTGGCAAAATAGGCTCCCACGATCCCCGTAAGGATAATTAACCCTACTGTTGGAAGTACACCAATCGTTTTTCCAGAAAGAATAAACAAACCAATTTCTATTGCTGGAATAACAATGAAAAGTAAAATAATGAATCTCAATTTGTTTCACTTCTCTCGTCGATTTTTTTACATTATAACATTTTCTTGCAAGAAAAATAAAAATGCCGGACTGAGTCTGAGTCCGGCATTTTTACATTTTTAGGCTTTGTTAAACTGGTATGTTGTTTTCCACTACCATTAACTTAGCGTGAAATAAACAATGAGCATTTACAAAGCGAATTTTTAAAGTACACTTGCATGTCCGTTGTATATAATTCCACGTGTAGCATCGACTGTGATGTCTTGACCATCTTTAATGATCTTGGTTGCATCTTCAACACCAACGATCACAGGAATTCCCAAGTTTATACCTACTACTGCTGCATGACTTGTTAATCCACCTTCTTCTGTGATTAAAGCAGAACAATTTTCTAAAAGAGATACCATTTCTCTATCCGTTCCGATTGCAACCATGACAGAACCTGGAACGATCTTTTCTTTTGCTTCCATCGCATCCTTCACAATTACAGCCTTACCGAATGCTGATTTTCTTCCAATGCCTTGTCCTTTCGCCAAAACATCACCGACAACATGGACCTTCATTAAATTAGTTGTCCCTTTTTCGCCTACCGGAACGCCACCTGTAATAATGATAAGATCTCCATGTTGGACTAAGCCTGTATTTAAGCTTTCCTCTACTGCGCGCTCAAGCATTTCATCCGTAGTTGAAACTTTTTGCCCCATTTGAGGGTATACACCCCATTTTAAGGAAAGCCTACGTACGATCGCCTCATTATATGTAACGGCGATAATTGGAGCTTTAGGGCGATATTTTGAAATCATACGAGCTGTATGGCCGCTTTCAGTCGGCGCTACAATCGCACTAACTTCTAAATTAATTGCAGTATGTGCAACAGATTGACAAATCGCATCTGTCATATTTGGCTCGCTGTTTTTTCTTAAATAAGTCAAAATTTCTTGATAATTGAGTGCTTTTTCAGTAGAAACTGCAATATTATGCATCGTTTGAACAGCTTCCACAGGGTAAGAACCAGCAGCTGTTTCGCCAGAAAGCATGACTGCATCAGTTCCATCAAAAATAGCATTTGCAACGTCACTTGCTTCGGCTCTAGTAGGTCTAGGGTTGCGTTGCATAGAGTCAAGCATTTGTGTAGCTGTGATAACTGGCTTTCCTACTTCATTACATTTTCGGATCAATTGCTTTTGAACTAGAGGAACTGCCTCTGTAGGAATTTCTACACCTAAATCTCCACGTGCTACCATTAATCCGTCAGAAACGGCTAAAATCTCATCGATATTGTCTACGCCTTCCTGATTTTCAATCTTAGGAATAATATTGATATAGGAACCGCCATTTTCTTCGAGAAGTTGTCTAATTTCTAAAACATCCGTTGCCCTTCTTACGAACGAAGCTGCGATGAAATCAACACCTTGCTCAATTCCAAATAAAATATCTTTCGCATCTTTCTCCGTCATTCCCGGAAGATTGACAGATACACCAGGAACATTTACACCCTTTTTATTTTTCAAAATACCGCTATTTAATACTTTCGTTACAATTTCACTTGATTCTCTCTTAATTTCTACCACTTCAAGACCAATTAAGCCGTCATCCAATAGGATTTTTGAACCTTTATGAACATCATTGATTAATCCTGGATAAGAAATTGAGAATTTTTCTTCCGTTCCCTCTACTTCTTCCATGGCAACGATGACGCTCGTACCTTCTTTAAGTTCAATGGATCCATCTTTCATGTCGTGTGTTCTAATTTCAGGACCTTTTGTATCTAATAAAATTCCAATATTTTTTCCGGTTTTTTTTGCAGCTTCTCGAATATTAATGATTCTATTTAAATGTTCTTGATGATCACCATGTGAAAAATTTAAACGGGCTACATTCATTCCTGCATTAATTAAATTAAGAAGTGTTTCTGGATTTTCACTTGCCGGTCCTATCGTACAAACTATTTTTGTCTTCTTCATGTTTATTTCCTCCTAAGATCTCAGACGCTTGCTACATATGTAAGAGTTGATCACATCAATGACTATTTGGCGGTATCGATTTATTTTTCTATTATATCTGTAAGATAACATCCGCCGTCGTTATCTATAAGAAAGTTTCCCCTAAATCTATTATCTAATGGTAATTCCCTAACGCTGGATGTTAAATAGATAAAATTTGTGACAAATCGTACATGTCTGCTGAGAATGTTCTTGGCTGTCCAATCACACTTATTATATCATTATCAATGATTTTATCTTTTTCAATTCCAACTGTTCTTCCGCCTTTTCCATCCATGAGCAATTCAACCGCCCTTGCTCCAAGACGACTCGCCAAAACGCGGTCAAAACCAGTTGGAGTGCCTCCTCTCTGAATATGTCCTAATACAGATACTCTCGTTTCAATATCGATTGAATTTTTTAGTTCCTTAGCAAAATCAGTAGCACTCATTACACCTTCAGCAACAATGATAATACTATGCTTTTTACCACGTTTTTGTCCACTTTGCAGGCGCTCAACAATATTGTCCATATCGTATTTCTCTTCTGGAACAAGAATCGTTTCGGCACCACCTGCAAGTCCTGCCCATAGTGCTATATCACCTGCATCCCGTCCCATTACTTCAATAATAAAAGTCCGCTCGTGAGAAGTTGCTGTGTCACGAATTCTATCAATGGAATCTAGAACTGTGTTCAATGCTGTATCAAACCCAATCGTAAATTGAGTTCCAGAAATATCATTGTCAATTGTAGCTGGAACACCGATGCATGGAAATCCTTGCTCTGTCAATGCTTTTGCGCCCATAAATGAACCATCTCCACCAATGACAACCAAAGCATCAATTCCAAATTTTTTCAGTTGTTCTATTCCTTTTTGCTGACCTTCTTTAGTTTTAAATTCATCACAACGCGCTGAGCGAAGCATCGTACCGCCACGATGAATAATATCCCCTACAGATCCAAGTTCAAGCTGTTTAATATTTCCATTGATTAAACCGCTGTATCCTTGATAAATACCATATGCCTCAAGTCCATTATAAATAGACTTTCTTACTACGGCTCTAATGGCAGCGTTCATACCCGGTGCATCTCCACCACTTGTTAAAACACCTATTCTCTTCAATTTTTCCACCTCGATGTTCATATTAACTAAATATACTTAGTTTTTATAATATGTAAAAATATATTTTAATTAATTTAAAAATACCATTTTATCGACAGTTTCTCAAATTTTTCATAGAATCGCTATATAAGCATTAAAGAAGGCATTGCGCAATAGGCAATACCTTAAGAGTGAATATTTTCATATCGATTTATTTCTGTATATTTACCCATACGTTTATATTTTTGATATCGGTCTTCAATAAGCTTTTCGACCGGGACCGATTGAAGCTGTTGAAGAGCTTTTAATAAAACTTTATCAATTGCCTGCGCTTGGCCTTCAACATCTTTATGGGCCCCACCTTTTATTTCTGGAATGATTTCATCAATAATTCCTAGTTCTTTTAAATCAGGCGCTGTAATTCTCATCGCTTCCGCAGCCTTTTTAGCTTGAGAAGCATCCTTCCATAAAATAGATGCTGCTCCCTCTGGAGTAATGACGGAATAAGTAGAATTCTCAAGCATGAAAATACGATCGCCAACCCCTAAGGCAAGGGCACCACCACTGCCACCTTCTCCAGTTACAATACAAACTATCGGAACCTTAAGCCCGGCCATTTCAAACAGATTTCTTGCTATCGCTTCACTTTGTCCTCGTTCTTCAGCAGCTTTTCCAGGATAAGCACCTTTCGTATCAATGAAGCATATAATTGGACGGTTAAATTTCTCCGCTTGCTTCATGAGACGCAACGCCTTCCTATATCCTTCTGGATGAGGCATTCCGAAATTACGGCGGATATTTTCTTTCGTATCCCTTCCACGTTGGTGACCAACAATAGTCACTGGAATACCTTTATACTTTGCGATTCCACCAACTAGGGCAGTATCATCACCGAACACTCTATCTCCATGAAGTTCAAGAAAATCTGTAAAAAGTAAATCTACATAGTCCAGTGTTGTTGGTCTATTAGCATGTCTTGCAACTTGTACACGATCCCATGGAGCCATATTATCATATATATCTTTTTCAAGTTTTTCTAAACGTGCTTCTAGTTTATCTATTTCCTCAGACAAATCCACTTCGGAGTTTTTAGTGAACTCCCTGAGTTCCGCAATTTTATTTCGCAGTTCAAGTACAGGTTTTTCAAATTCCAATCCACTTACCATATGAGCTCACCTTCTTGCTGATGGATTTCTAGTACAGTTGTTAGTTTTTCTTTAATATCTTGGCGGTGGATAACGGCATCAAGCTGACCATGATCAAGAAGAAACTCAGCTGTTTGAAAATCGTCAGGAAGCTCTTCTCTTATTGTTTGCTCAATGACTCGACGGCCAGCAAATCCAATTAATGCTCCCGGTTCAGCAAAATTAAAATCTCCCAATGAAGCAAAGCTTGCTGAAACTCCACCAGTGGTAGGATGTGTCATAAATGAAATGATTAACCCACCCTTATCGCTAAACATTTTTAACGCTGCGCTAGTTTTAGCCATTTGCATTAGCGATAAAACGCCTTCTTGCATCCTTGCTCCACCCGATGCTGTAAAAATTAAAAAAGGCACGTCGAGCTTAGCGGCTTCCTCAATTGCCCTTGCTATTTTTTCACCTACAACTGAGCCCATGCTTCCCATTCTAAAATGTGAATCCATAATCGCAATAACAACGTTGAAGCCATTAATGGAACCAGTTCCTGTTAATATGGCCTCATCCAAATTCGTATTTTTCTTATCTTTTTCAAGCTTTTCTAAATATCCTGGGAATTCGAGTGGATTTGCAGATGCAATTTTCTCTTCAAATGCAACGAATGATCCTTCATCAATCAGACTTTCCACTCGCTCATATGCAGTCATTCTCATATGATGGTCACAATGCAGACACACCTTTAAGTTTTTTTGCAAATCCTTTGTATACATGATTTTTCTACATTCTGGACATTTAGTCATAATTCCTTCTGGAACATCTTGTTTTGATGCTTCCGAAGGAATGGCAGCATATTTTTTCTTTTTAGGTTTAGAAAAAAGGTCCTTTAACAATCTGAGTCCCCCTAAAACGACTTTTATTAACTAGTTAGTATTTTAATCTTCTAAATGAGAAATTGACTAGTGTCCTTTCTCTCATAAATAGCTATAGCTTTATCAAAATTTCCTTCTATGAGTGCGTCTAAAAAAGGTATAGCACCATTTGACATATGTTGGCCTTGGTTGTCCATTATTTCTGCGGAGTAACTTTTTAATACTTCCCAAATCCTAAATAGGAGGCGATTACTCTCTAGCCCCATAATCTTATCAAAAAGGTTTGAACATTCTTTATATGCATTCTTTCGAAGGGTAAGAAGCTGCTCTTTATCTGTTAATGAGCAAATATTTCTGATGATATCTTTTTCAAGAATTTCTCTCGTTTTCGTTATATCGTTTTTAACATTTGGATCTTCTAAAATAAACATACCAAGCAATTTAATCAGCTGATTGTTTTTAAAATCTGCTAAAAAGGTCCCTTCTCCTCTACGTGTCTCAATCAATCCTAAAAGTTCAAGTGACCTGAGAGCTTCACGGACTGAGGAGCGACCCACTTTAAGTCGCTCTGTTAATTCACGTTCAGATGGAATCTTGTCACCCTGCTTTAAACCATCATCTGATATCATTTGCCGAATATCTTTTACGATACTAAGATAAACTTTTGATTGGCTCACTTCTTTCACTCGCCTTTTCCTATCACTGCGAGCCGCATCGTCCTTTCCCTAACCTCTTCCGGATCTACTTTTATCCGAGCAACTCCTGTTTCCATCGCAGCTTTCGCGACTGCTGCTGCAACTTGAGGAGCGACTCTAGGATCAAATGGACCTGGAATAACATAATGAGGAGACAGTTCTTCCTCAGAAATCAGGTCCGCAATGGCTGAAACGGCTGCCTGTTTCATTTTTTCATTAATATGAGTGGCTCTAACATCGAGTGCGCCTCTAAAAATCCCAGGGAATGCTAGGACGTTATTTACTTGATTCGGGAAATCTGAACGTCCTGTTCCGATTACTTTTGCTCCCGCTTCCATAGCATCTTCTGGCATTATTTCCGGTACTGGGTTCGCCATTGCAAAAATAATCGGCTCGGGGTTCATGGATTGAATCATATCTTTCGTTAAAGCTCCTGCAACGGATACACCGATAAAAACATCTGCACCTTTAATAACATCTTTTAGGCTTCCACTTAGTTTATCTCGATTCGTATATTTAGCAACAGCTGCTTTTACATCATTCATGCCTTCAGGACGCCCTTCGTATATCGCACCCTTTGTATCACACATGATTATATCTCGAACGCCATAACTATATAAAAGTTTAATAATAGCAATACCTGCAGCTCCAGCACCATTCGCCACGACCCTTATACTGGACATTCTTCGCTCTGTTAATTTGAGCGCGTTCACCAACCCGGCGACAGTTACAATCGCAGTACCATGCTGATCATCATGAAATATAGGAATATTAGTTTCTTTCTTTAATCTTTCCTCAATAACGAAACAATTCGGAGCGGCGATATCTTCCAGATTTACTCCCCCGAAATTCGGCTCTAGAAATTTAACAGTCTGAATGATTTCTTCGATATTATTTGTATTCAAACAAATGGGAAAAGCGTCAACACCGGCAAAGCTTTTGAAGAGAACTGCTTTTCCTTCCATTACAGGCAAGGCTGCTTCAGGTCCTATATTTCCAAGCCCTAAAACGGCAGTACCGTCAGAAACAACTGCTACCATATTACCTTTCATTGTATAATCGTAAACTGTCTCTGGTTTTTCATAAATTTCTTTACAAGGCTCTGCTACACCAGGTGAATACGCAAGACTTAAATCTTTAGCGTTTTTCACTTCAACTTTTGATTTTGATTCCAGTTTTCCTATGTGTATCTTGTGCATATGCAGTGCTTCTTCACGCAAAGTCAAAGAGTTTCACTCCTTCTATTACTGAATCCACTGAAAGTGCCTTATACCAAAACAGCCGTTATAAATCTTAAGTAAAAAGTGGTCTGACCACAAAAAGCTTCTAAAACAATATAACATATTTTAGTCTGTTTGAAAAAACTATTTTAATATTACGCAATCCTTACCAAGTAGTGACCTTATTTCACTCAGCGTTTCAATTGATGGATTAATCCAATCTTTCGATGATAATTTCATGGTTTGTTTTGTTGATTCATAATGGAGTACGATCGCAGTATTCCCTTTATGATTCCGAATGATTTCATGTAAAGAATGGAGAGTTTCCTTCTTATGTAATTCGGTTCGAATTTTTACATATAACACCGCTGGATTATCTAGCTCTTTTGCAAGTTGTATATGTTGTACGATGAATTGAAGTTCTCCATCTCTACTTTCAATATTCCCCGAAACGAGAACAATTTCTCCTTCTTTGCAAATTAAGTTGAACCGTTTATATGTTTCCGGAAAAACGACTCCCTCCATATCGCCTGTCGGATCGCTCATCTTAATAAATGCCATCAAATCTCCTTTTTTTGTTCTAATTGATTTAACGCTAGTTAAATAAACTCCTACAGAAACGCGCCTTTGATTTGGTTGTAAATCGATGAGAGGGATCGCACTAGCATATTGGAATCGATCCGCGTACATTGAAACAGGGTGGTCAGAAATATATAAACCGAGGGCAAGCTTTTCTAGCAATAATTTATCTGTCGAACTAATTGGCTCAACATCAATATATTTTGGCTGAATCCGAAACATCTCATCGTTTTCAAATAAATCCGGGCTTTCTTCAGCCGGTCGCATCAACTCAGCATGTTCCATGGCAACATCTAAAGTGGCTAATAACACTGCTCGATCATAGCCAAATTCATCAAATGCCCCTGAAGAAATAAGTCCTTCCATTATTTTTCTATTAACAGCTCTTTGTGGCACCCTTAAACAAAAATCAAAAAGGTCCTTATATGGCTTTACGCTGCGGGCTTTAATAATTTCTTTTAGTGTAGTAGCACCGATCCCTTTAATAGCTGCAAGACTAAAACGAATTCCATTTTTTTCAGCAATAAATGGATAGTGACTTTGGTTAACGGATGGAGGCAGCACTTTAATCCCCATATGCCTTACTTCAGAAATGTATTCGGCAATTTTGTCTTCATTTCCAACAACAGAAGTGAGTAATGCTGCCATAAAATCTTCTGGATAATTTGCTTTTAAAAAACTAAGCTGCCATGAAATGATACTATATGCAACTGCATGGCTTCTGTTAAATCCGTAATTGGCAAAACGAACAATCAAATCGTAAGTCTCGTTTGCGATTTTTTCACTATAGCCTTTTTTTAATGCCCCAGACACAAAATGCTTACGTTCCTGGTCCAATACTTCTTTCTTTTTTTTGCTTACCGCTCTCCGCAATAAATCAGCTTCACCAAGAGTAAATCCTGCCATGACAGAAGCTATTTGCATAATTTGCTCTTGATAAACGATCACTCCATAAGTTAGCTCTAAAATATGTTTTAAATCAGAATGGAGAAAATGTACTTCTTTTTTTCCATGTTTGCGAGCAATATATTCAGGAATATTTTCCATTGGACCTGGGCGATATAATGCATTGACCGCAACAATATCTTCAAACTCTGTTGGACCTAATTCACGAAGAACTTTTCGCATTCCTTCCGATTCTAATTGAAATATTCCAGTTGTATCCCCTTTTCTAAGCATGGCGAATGTTTTTTCATCGTAGAAAGGAATTTCTTTCGGGTTAATTTTTTTCCCTATCCTGATTTCAATACTTTTGACAATTCTTTCAAGCAAGGACAAATTGCGAAGGCCTAAAAAATCCATTTTTAATAGACCGATTTCCTCTAAATCCTCCATCGGGAACTGAGTCAAAAACGTACTTGATTCGTCACCTTGAATCGGAATGATGTCAGTTAGTGGTTTTTCTGAAATGATCACTCCCGCGGCATGAGTAGAAGTATGGCGGGGAAGACCTTCTATTTTCAAAGCTGTTTCGTAAAGTTTTCGATTCAAATCTGACTCATTTACGAATGCCTTTAGGCCATCCGACTCTTTATATGCTTGTGCAAGGTTCGATCCAAATCTTGAAGGAATCAGTCTAGATAGCTGATCCAATTCTTTCGTATTCATTCCAAAAACTCTTGCTGTATCCCGAATGGCTGCTCTTGTAGCGAACGTTCCAAATGTTAGGATTTGCGCTACGTGCAATTTTCCATATTTATTCATTACATATTCAATTACTTCATCCCGTCTATGATCGGGAAAATCAATATCGATATCTGGCATACTAACTCGCTCAGGATTAAGAAACCTTTCAAATAACAAACCATGTTCAATTGGATCAACATCTGTTATGCCAAGTACATATGAGACTAATGATCCCGCAGCAGAACCACGTCCTGGTCCTGTTAAAATGGCTTGTTCCCTTGAAAACTTCATAAAATCCCAAACAATTAAGAAATAATCATCAAAGCCCATTTTTCCAATAATTTGTAATTCATAATTCAGTCTATCGATATAACGTTTGTCCGAACGGGCTACTCTATCTTTCAACCCTGCAAAACATAAGCTTTTTAGAAGTTCTTCTGCAGTTTCGCCATCTGGGATAGGATACTTCGGCAAAAGCTCTTGATGAGTTTTAATCATCACATTACAGTCGTCTACAATTTTTAATGTGTTTTCTAAAGCCTCCGGCATATCAGAGAATAATTCAGCCATTTCTTGCTGACTCTTAAAGTAATATTCACTTTCTTCTCCTGTTAGCTCATCAAAATTGGACAGTTTTTCACCGTCACGAATAGCTTTTAAACATGTGTAAGCAAATGAATCTTTTTTTTCTAAAAAGCGAACATTATTCGTTGCTACGATAGGAATATCTAAATGATTTGCTAATGAACGGATTGATGCATTCATGGATTGATCAAAATGTGTTCCAAAGTTTTGCATGCTTATATACAGGGATTCGCCTTCAAATGAATCTTTAAACGACTTAACTAAAGCTGCTGCTTCGTTCATATGTCCTTCGGATATTAGCTTTCCAATTTTCCCATCACGAGCTGAGACTAAACCAATTATTCCACTCGTCAAAGCTAAGAGTTCATCCCAAGGAATATGCCCTTCACGGCATGTTTTTATATAGCTTGATATTTTAACTAAGTTTTGATAGCCTATATTATTTTTCGCTAACAATACAATTGAATGAGTTTCATCCTTTTCCGCTAATAATACTTCTGCAGTCAATCCGATAATTGGCTTTACATTCGCTTTTACACATGCATTATAAAAGGGTAAGACTCCGTATAATGCATTGTGATCTGTAATAGCTAATGCAGAATAGTTAAATTCCTTCGCCTTTTCTATAAGGGATGAAATAGAAATCGTACTAGACAACAAGCTATATGAAGTTGATATTTGTAAATGGGAAAAAATCATTGTCCACACCCTTTCCCGATTTTTTATTAAAAAGTAATTATTAACGTCTTTTGTTAACACACGTTGATTGCAGTGGAAGGCACAAGACTTCTGGAGGGAAAACGTAAGCGCGTGGCCCCGCAGGCGCGTCAAGCGCCGAGTCTGCTCGGAAACTTCTCTAGCTTCGGCTCCTAGTTGCTACTGAATCTCCAGCCACTTACCTACGATAAGTCATCATCGACTCGTCCCTCTTCGTAATTCCTTTATCTCAGTCTGTGACCTAGAAAACTCATACGCCACTAAACAGTCGTCTCCGCTTTTCGGTGCAACCCCCAGCGAGCGCCTGGAGCGGAAATCAACATATAAGGTTAAAAGAACCTTTAGAAAAAAAACATGACATTCTTGAACCTTCTTCTATTATGAACCAGCTTGTGAAAAAAGAAAATATGTTCGATTTCTCTTTTTCATACAATGACCCTTTGTCCCATATATTCAATAATAACGGTAATCTTAAGAAATTGGAGATGGTGTAATGAATGAGGCTTTCTTTCCGACGTTTTTTTACTGCTTTTTTACAGCTTTCGGTGTCATGTTGGGAGGTTCTTTAATTGGGGGTCTAGCTGCTTTTATTACGGGCGAACCGCTTTTTACAGAGATAACCAAAATAGGTGATAGAATTAGAATTTGGGCCATAATTGCTGCAATAGGTGGAACATTTGACACAGTTTATAGCTTTGAAAGAGGGTTCTTGGATGGAGGCACAAAAGATATATTCAAGCAATTTTTATTAATTTTATCGGCCATGGGTGGCGCTAAATCTGCAGCTCTTATCATTAGTTGGTTGACGCAGGAATATATATCATGAGGATTCCACCGCTATACCGAAAACCGTCGTGGCAGCGCTTCTTTGCAGGAGCTGCTGTTGGTGGTTGTATTAGTTGGGTAATATTTTTATATATGTTTGGGGTCATGCAAGAAAAAAATGGATACTTAATAGAGGAACAATCCAATAAAATAAAACAGTTGCAAGACGACATAAAAATATGGCAAGAAGATTATCGGGAACTAAATAAGAAAAATGAAGAAATGCTTACGATTCAAAAAATTGATATAAGACTAGTCGGATATGAAAAATATCAAATTAAAGATAGGCAAAGTATTTTCAATGTTGAGGAGGCGATTCGAGAAGATTTAAAATCCTTGTTGGCAAAAGATTTAAGTACCGTTCATAAAAATAAAGATATTGTCAAAAAAACTATTGAAAACAAGATCATTAATATCAATGGGAAAAGATATAAATTCATCGTGCAGGAAATGTACTTTTATACTACCATTAACATTACAGTTGAACTGAAATTGGCCGGATAATATACCGGCCATTTTAGTTAGAGTAACAAGGCACTAAGAGTTTCACCTATTTACATATTTCTTCAATTTCCCGCTTCACTTTTTCTACTTCGCCCCATGAATTTACAGAAGCGCCAGCAGCAAGTGGATGACCTCCACCATTGTATTTCATCGCAATCGTATTGACGATTGGCCCTTTCGAGCGCAGCCGAACCCGTATTTCCGCTTCTTCCTCTATAAAAAAGCACCATGCTTTAATTCCTTTTATGCTCCCTAGTGAACTTACGAGAATCGAGGCTTCGGACGCAGTTACATCATAATCATTAAGTATTTCTTTGTTTAGCACAATCGTAGCTGCGCCATTCTCATTCATTGTAAAATGATCATAAACATATCCCTGAAGTCTGATTAGTTTTGGCTCCATCTCGTACATTTCATTGAATAATGAAGTTCGATCAAACTGGTAGCCAATTAATTCACCTGCGTAGTCAAAAGTCTTTTGTGTCGTACTTGGATAAATAAACCGACCCGTATCCCCCACGATTCCAGAGAAAATCAGTCTTGCTGCTTCATCCGTCATTTTTAGCCCATCGTTCTTACCATAAAGATAAAATTCGTATATCATTTCGCTCGTAGATGATGCAGAAGTATCGACCCATAATAAATCGCCATATCGATCTTCATTTGGGTGATGGTCAATTTTTATTAACATATCTCCCAATGTATAGCGATCATCACAAATTCGTTCCTGATTTGCCGTGTCACAAACAATCACTAAAGCCCCTTCATATTGTTGATTCGCTATCTTATCAGGTACAAACAAATAATCAAGAGATTCATCACGTTTACCAACCACACATATCTTTTTATTTGGAAAAGAAGCTTTTAATATTTCTGCAAGTCCACCTTGAGAACCATAAGCATCAGGGTCTGGCCTAACATGCCTGTGAATAATGATTGTATCGAACCGTTGAATTGCTTCTAAAATTTGTTGTTTCATATTGTGCCTCTTTTCTTCAATCTTCATTTGTCATTCAATATTCATTTCTCTTAAGTAGAATTTTAGCTTTTTTATCGTTACAATAAAAGAATCATGACATAGATGAAATGGAGGCCATTTATTCAATGCCATTTTTGGTTTTCTTTATTATATTATCATTTTCTTTTTATATCTTTTACAAAATAAAATATGTACGCAGTAGAAGACCAATGGAGAAAAAAATGCTCAACGGTAAATCTAGTGTGGCACTAGGACTTTTTGTTTTATTATTTGGTGTAAACCAGCTATTCCTATATGATACGACACTCACGTATATCATTGCCGTTGTATTTATTTTAATGGGTGGTTTTAGTACTTGGGTTGGTTTTAGAGCATATCGCCATCACGTACCATACGTAATTAGAGAAGCAGAAGAAATGTCTAAATAATAATGTTGGAGAGGCTATTTCATAAATGAAATAGCCTTTTTATGCATAGCTCCAGCGCATATCGACGTGTTTCCTTTATCTTTATCAAAGCACTAGACGAACCCACATCCTGTAGGCCTATACGTCGAAAAGAAAGGTGCTTGCATTGTTCATATTATTTATCAATTAACTTGCACATTAACAGAGCTTTTCCAATTAATTCTGTCCCATTAAGTACTTCTACATCTACTTTTCCAAATTTCCTCCCTGCCTCGAGAATTTTAGGCTGAACGGTAAGAACACTTTCCATTTGGGCAGGTTTTAGGAAATAAATCGTCATATTTTCGACAGCTAGTTCCCCTTTTTTCTGTTGCCTAAAAATACGGTTCGCCGCCTCTACTACAATAGAAGTAAACACTCCATAGGAAATGGTTCCAATTTGGTTTGTCATTTGTGGAGTAACTTCGAACAAAAACGACGTATCCCCTGTGTTTTCCCATGCTGAAAGTTGTTTTGAAACCGTGTCATCAATCGTCTCTCCTACATGAGGCTGACGCTGAATCATTTGCAGGGCTTTCAATACATCCTGCCTACTAATAATTCCTTCAAAACGATGTTGTTCATTTACTACCGGTAATACTTCGATCCCTTCCCAGATCATCATATGTGCTACTGATGCCACACTTGTTTTTACTCCAACGGTTAAAGGATTTTTGGTCATCACTTTATCAATCGATAGTAATTCATCTTGTCCAATTACATCTTTTCCTGTTACCATCCCAAGTACTTTTTGATTGGAGTCAATGACTGGAAAACGACTATGGTTCGTTTCTTTCTTTTTGTTATACCAATCTCTTACCGTATCTTTAACTGTCATACATGCAGATTTATCCGGTGGGGTTAAAATATCTTCGACTAAAATGATTTCTTTTTTAATAAGTTGGTCATAGATGGCTCTATTAATCATCGTCGCTACTGTAAACGTGTCGTAGCTCGTAGATATAATAGGGAGCTCCAGCTCATCAGCTAGCCTTTTAACGGCATCACTCGTATCAAACCCGCCTGTAATGAGAACCGCTGCCCCCGCTCGTAATGCATGCTCATGCACTTCTGTTCGATTCCCAACAATCAACAAATTTCCAGCGCCTGTATATCTCATCATCGCGTCAATTTTCATTGCACCAATGACAAATTTCGTGAGTGTCTTGTGGAGACCTGCTTTTCCTCCGAGCACTTGACCATCGATAATATTAACAATTTCAGCAAACGTTAATTTTTCAATATTATCTTTTTTCTTCCGCTCTATACGAATCGTACCAACTCGTTCAATTGTACTGACATATCCTTTATTTTCTGCGTCTTTAATTGCTCTATATGCTGTTCCTTCACTTACTTTTAGTACTTTCGCAATTTGCCTTACGGATATTTTTTCGCCTATTGGAAGACTATCAATATGGCGAATAATTTGTTCATGCTTTGTTGACAAGCTTTTCACCCTTTTCTCATACCATTCAATGTATCATTATTATAGCGAGAAAAGGCACTATCAGCAATTTATGGAAATTATCGTGCCCGTAACCGCTTGATTTCAGAACGAGAAACGTGTTTTTCTCCTACCGAATCTCTTCTTTTTGGTATAAATAGGAGGGCTGATAAATTACCTGCTATGACAATAAAAGCAAAAACTAACCACGAAATTACAAAGATCCCTTCTAATCCTGATGAACTAACAGTTAGACGTGGTACAGCAATGTACAATAAAACTCCGCAAAGAAGTAAACAAAGTAAATAGCGATTTTTCACAGAAAAGCCTCCCTGTATACTTTTTGTTATTGTATGCAAGGGGGCCGTTGTAAAAAACCAACTTTGTATTTAAAGTTCCAATGTTTCTCCTACTTCCATAATTTTCCCGGAAATATGATCCTCTAGCAAATCAATAAAGTTTTGTGGGTTCTGTCTTATAGGAGGAAATGTATTGTAATGAACCGGAACGACTAACTTTGCACCAATTAACTTAGCCGCTATGGCTGCATCTTCTGGGCCCATCGTAAAATTATCACCAATTGGTAAGAATGCTAGATCAATTGGGTGTCGTTCTCCGATTAATTTCATATCTGAAAATAGGGCAGTGTCCCCTGCATGATAAATTGTTTTTCCTTCAGCTGTGAATAGAACTCCAGATGGCATACCCATATAAATAATTTGTTGATCCTCCGTCACTACTGCAGAGCTATGAAAAGCTTGAGTATATTTTACCGTTCCGAAACTAAAATCGTACGAACCGCCAATGTTCATTCCGTGTGTTTTTAAACCTTTCCAACCTAAATAGACAGCTAGCTCGTTCGGGGCAACGACAAGAGAATTGCTTCGTTTTGCAATTGCTTCTGTGTCACCTACATGATCCCCATGTCCATGGGTTAAAATAATGGCATCTGCTTTTTCTTTTTCTGCCTGTAAATCGGTAAGACCATTACCCGAAATAAAAGGATCAAACAAAATTGTTTTTCCTTCTGTTTGAATTTTTACGACTGAATGACCATGAAAAGAAACTTTCATCATGCAACACTCCTTTATTAGATTGTTCTTTATATCTCTTCGAGTCTTTATTGTTAATTCCCTTCTATTCCTTTTCTTAATCTAAAAAAACTGATACTCTTTTATCATAAGAAAAAAAGCGAAAGCACCTTACTTATCGTCGTACAGGCTATAGGATGTCGCTCTGTCGACGATCCTTTTTCGATCTTTGACTGAGATAAATGAAATACATTGGGCCTCGAAAAGCGGAAGGCGCTGGAACTGGAAATTGAGAATGTTAAAGGAGTGAATACTTATGAATGAAAGGCTAACAAAACTTGCAAATTGGCTGAAAAAAGAAGAAATCGATGCGGTTTTTATAACATCGCCCGATAATGTTTTTTACTTATCTGGTTTTCAAAGTGATCCCCATGAGCGACTTTTAGGACTTGCTGTATTTCAAGAAAAAGAACCCTTTTTAATTTGTCCAAAAATGGAAGTAAATGACGCTAAAAAATCAGGCTGGAACTTCGAAATTATTGGTTATAGTGATACAGAAAGGCCATGGGATTTTGTTGAGGATCGAGTAAAAGCCCGAATAAATAAAGTCCAAAGATGGGCAGTAGAAAAAGAGCATTTAAACGTAGAAAGATATGAGGAACTTTTATCTCGTTTTAATGGAGCATCTTTTCATAGCGCTGAAGCCATCCTTCATCAGCTACGTATGATTAAGGATAACAATGAAATTTCCATACTTCGAAAAGCATGTGAACTTGCTGATTTTGCTGTTCAAGTAGGAGTCAATGAGATTAAGGAAGGTAAAACTGAACTTGATATCATTGCTGCCATCGAATACGAAGTGAAGAAAAAAGGTGTTTCCGGAATGTCTTTTGACACAATGGTACTTACTGGTGCAAATGCTGCTTCTCCTCATGGAACACCAGGAGAAACGAAAATTCGAAAAGGCGATTTCGTACTGTTCGATCTTGGGGTCATTTATGAAGGATATTGTTCTGATATTACGAGAACAATTGCTTACGGTGATATTAATGATGTGCAAGAAAAGATCTATCAGACAGTTCTGAAAGCTGAAGAAACAGCGGTCAATGCAACAAAGCCAGGAGTGCTTGCAAAAGACCTCGATTCTATTGCACGGGAAATAATTCATCAGGCTGGATATGGAGACTATTTCCCACATCGACTTGGCCATGGACTTGGAATCAGTGTTCACGAATATCCTTCCATGACAGCTACGAATGAACTGGAATTAAAGCCAGGGATGGTTTTCACCATTGAACCAGGAATTTATGTACCTGGAGTTGCAGGAGTAAGGATTGAAGACGATGTTTTAGTAACGGAAAGTGGAGTTGAAGTTTTGACGAAGTTTCCAAAAACGCTAGTTCTATAATTTTCATGAGAAGTGGCTGTCCAAAAAAGTCAGGCAATTGAACTTTGGTAGCCCCTTCTTTTTTTGAGGGCTATGTTAATGTACCGGTTTCTTTGCGATCCAGGCGCCTCGTTTTCCGCGGTCGTTCCGGAGACTTACTTTGCGGGGTTTCGACAATTACCATCTCGAGTTAGGAATTGTGGCTTTTGCTCACAATATTAAAAGTAGCAGGGACTTTCAGAAAATGATCCTAAAAATACAAAAGCATGTGGAGAAAAACGAATGATTTTTCTCCATCTGCTTTATTTTAGGGACTTATCGGACAATCCCGTTATTTTTATCTATTATCATCTCATAATAAGGTTCTTCCTGTTCAGTATCTTCGAACCACTTCATACCTTGATATTCAAAACCAACTTTCTCTAATATTTTTAAAGACTGGGCATGTTTTGGGTCTGCTGAAGCAAAAATACTTTTTACATTGCCATTTTCTTTTGCAATTTTTACACATGCAGCAGCTGCCTCAGTAGCAAAACCTTTACCCCAAGATTCTTTGGAAAAGTGGTAGAGAAGTTCTACGTTTTCTAAAGAACCCCTTATGTTAAACCCAGCAGCACCAATAATCTTTCCGGTTTCTTTTTCAACAACTGCATAGACGGAAAGTCCAGTTGCCTTGTAACAGCGTATGTAGGAGTCTAATACTATTCCTAAATTCTCATAAGGAGTAGGTCCTCCACAATAAGCCATGACCTCTCGATCCCCCCAGAATCTCTTAGCAGCATCCATATCCTCGGCATCAAAAACTTTTAATATCAATCTATTAGTTTCGGATATAACGATCATTCCATCACCTCTTATACATTGTTCTCCAGTCCTCATAACTAATTTAATTAATTCTAGTTATTAGAAGAAGGAATTTCGAGCATTATCACTAATTTACTATATAAAAAATATTATGTGAGGTACATATGGAAAAAGAAATGATAGATGAATTTAGTTATGAAATTCTTGAATTAGGAGCTAAAAGTTTTGGTGTTGCACCTGAGAATCTAATACATATAGGAAATTGGCAAAACTTTATTTATGAATACAAAATAAATGGACAATCATATATATTAAGATTCACCCCTTCTCCCCACCGCCCAGTTAACAAAGTAAAGGGAGAAATTGATTGGTTGCTTTATTTATCTAAGAATGGAGTTTCTGTATCTAATCCTATTGAGTCTAAAAATGGTCATTTTGTTGAAGTGATAGAAACAAATAATACTGGTTTTATTGTAACCTCTTTTACAAAAGCACTAGGTAGGAAAATTGGATATCCAGAGTGCCTAAATGACAACGAATTATATTATAAACTCGGACGTATTACTGGAAGAATTCATTCGTTATCCCAAAAATATAAACCGAGCGACAAAACTATTCAGAGGCATGATTGGCATCAAAATTATTACCTTCAAAACATCGGTAAGTTTGTTCCAATCAATCAGAAACTAGTGCATGAATCCTGCTTCAACTTAATGAAAACGATTAAAGATTCGTTACCTAAAGATGAAACATCATATGGTCTTATTCATGGAGATATTGGAGTAGGAAACTTTCTTGTAAATGAGGAAGGAATCATCACACTTTTTGATTTTGATGAAGCCCAATACAGTTGGTTCGTTGAAGATATTGCAGTTCAATTATATTATTTGGTTTACGTCTACGGAGGAGAAGAAGGTAAAAATAATAGGGAAGCTCAAGCCTATCGATTTATGGAATATTTCTTAAAAGGATATGAACGAGAACATTCAATAGATGAATATTGGTTAAAACAGATCCCTTTATTTCTTAAATTAAGAGAAATCATTGTCTACATAGGCTGTAACCGTAGTTGGGATATGACTAATCTGAATCAGTGGTCAAAAGATTATTTAACTGAAAGTAAAGAAAGAATTGAAAAAGGCGAACCAGTTGTTGATATTTGGAAATAGCTTGAAAGAAAACAAATAGGATAATATTAATAGACGCTTGGATTTACATCCAAGCGTCTATTTGTAAGGTAGTTTGATATCTTTATCCCAATAACACTCTTACATCATGATAAGGATATTGGAATGCTTCTGCTACCGCTTTATACGTAATATGCCCTTCAAGGGTGTTAACACCTTTTAGCAATGACTCATTTTCAAGACATGCTCGTTTATACCCCTTATTTGCGATTTGCAGTGCGTAAGGAACCGTCACATTTGTTAATGCGATGGTAGATGTACGTGGAACAGCTCCAGGCATATTAGCAACGGCATAGTGAACGACACCGAATTTTTCATATGTTGGATTGTCGTGAGTCGTAATGCGATCACTCGTTTCAAAAATTCCTCCTTGATCGATCGCAATATCAACGACAACTGATCCAGGTTTCATCGATTTAATCATATCAGACGTTACAAGCTTCGGTGCTTTGGCACCCGGAATTAATACTGCACCAATGACAAGATCAGAATCCTTGACTGCCTGTGCGATGTTAAATGGATTTGATATTAATGTCGTAACATCGTGTCCAAATAAGTCATCAAGCTGACGTAATCGATCTGGAACTAAATCAATAATTGTTACATCTGCACCAATACCAATTGCGATTTTTGCCGCATTCGTACCGGCGACGCCGCCTCCAATTATCGTCACTTTTCCTCTCGGCACACCAGGTACTCCTGAAAGAAGAATCCCTTGCCCTCCATTTTTTTTCTGAAGGTATTGGGCACCTATTTGGACAGCCATTCGGCCAGCAACCTCACTCATTGGGGTTAGTAGCGGCAAAGTTTTATTTGGTAGTTGAACTGTTTCATATGCGATTGCCGTTACTTTATTGCGGGTCAAGGCATCCACTAGTTTTTGCTCATTTGCTAAATGCAAATAAGTGAACAGTATTAATTCTTCTCGTAAAAATCGATATTCATCTTCAAGTGGTTCCTTAACCTTCATAACCATTTCTTGAGCCCAGGCTTCTTCAGCTGTATTAACAATTTGGGCTCCTGACTGTATGTAATCTTCGTCCGTGAATCCCGAACCGAGACCAGCACCGGTTTCAATATATACGTTGTGCCCAGCCGTTGATAATGTGACAACTCCCGCAGGGGTCATCGCAACTCGATTTTCGTTATTAATTATCTCTTTTGGAATCCCAATTCTCATTACCATGTCCTCCTGTTCGATGATTCTACACAATCCATCATAACATTATGGCAGAATCATGACAGCAACTTTTTTCCCTTTTAGTGAAAAATTCAAAAGATTTGATGTTAAAATACGAGGCTTTTTGCAAATAAAGGCCTCGGTAATTATTCATCTGTTCTTTTTTGCTCTTTTTCATCATTTATTTCACTTTGTTCAATTGCCCCACTTATATAAACATCTCGTATTTGATCTATCGTTTCATCATTATTTTCCTCATTATATTGAAATGGAGTATCCTTCTTTTTCACCTAACACAGCTCCTTTTCCGTTTTTACATATTATTCGATATTTAAAAACAGAAATTCCTACCTAATTATGTTAAAATAGTGGAAAGAGGAATAGGAGGCTGGTAAAAATGACACTTATGTATCAAAACATTTTAGTCGCAGTCGATGGTTCTAAATCTGCAGAATTCGCCTTCAAAAAGGCCGTGCAAATTGCCAAACGCAATAATGCCAAGCTAACTCTTATTCACGTCATAGACACAAGATCCTTTACGACCATTGACGCCTATAACGGAACAATGTCGGAAAGGGCCGAAACGTATGCTAAAGAACTGCTGGATGAATACAAAAAAGAAGCTGAAGCTGAGCAGCTTACCAATTTCGACACTTTAATAGATTATGGATCACCTAAAACGGTCATCCCAAAACAAATAGCACAAAAAATAAATGCTGATTTAATCATTTGCGGTGCAACAGGACTAAATGCAGTTGAAAGATTACTTATCGGAAGCGTATCTGAACATATTATGCGCTCCGCTGAATGTGATGTTTTAATTGTAAGAACTGATGATGATGTAAATTAGTACAAATAAAGAGCATCATTCCTGTTATTACAGGGATGTGCTCTTTTTTACTGACCGTCCTTTTAATTTACTGGAGGTCATGCTGAATGTACTAGCCATTATTCCGATTTTACTAGCCGTTGCCACATTTTTACTGGCCATTCTATTCAGCTCACTCGCCGTCTATTCAAATTACTGGCCTCGCCATGAATTCACTGGCCATGCTTGTCGATTTACTAGCCGTTCTTTCGAATTTAAAGGCCAGCCTCCAATAAATTGTGTTTCGCTTTTTCCAATTGTACCCTTACTTGATCAAATCCTGTGCCGCCGTATGAATTTCTCCGTTTAACCGCTTCTCTTGGTGAAAGAATAACAAACACATCTTCTTCGATTTTTGCACAAGCTTCTTGAAGTTGGTCCAATGGCAAATCCAGTAAATAACAATTTTGATTAATACATGTTAATACGAGCTTTCCAACGATTTCATGTGCTTCTCGGAATGGAATACCTTTTGCAGCTAAATAGTCGGCTAATTCTGTCGCGTTAGAAAAGTCTTGGTTTACTGCCGATTCCATTTCTTCGTTTTTCACTGTCATAGTTTGAATCATACCAGTAAAAATCTTTAAAGAGCCAATCATTGTATGGACAGTATCGAACATGCCTTCTTTGTCTTCTTGCATGTCTTTATTGTAGGTAAGTGGCAAACCTTTTAACACCGTCAACATTCCCACTAGATTACCGATGACTCGACCACTTTTCCCTCTAATTAACTCTGCCATATCTGGATTTTTCTTTTGTGGCATGATACTGCTTCCAGTCGCATACGCATCATCCAGTTCAATGAAACCGAACTCTTTGCTTGTCCAAAGAATAATTTCTTCAGCTAGTCTGGACAAATGTGTAATGGTGAGGGCTGAATTACTTAGAAACTCAACAACAAAGTCGCGATCACTTACAGCATCCATACTATTTTCGTAAACATTTGAAAAACCTAATTGCTCAGCAGTAAAAAAACGATCGATTGGGAAAGTTGTTCCGGCAAGGGCACTTGCTCCAAGAGGAGAAATATCAATCCGTTTCAAGCTATCCTCAAAGCGTTCATAGTCGCGTTTTAGCATCCAAAAATAAGCAAGCATGTGATGGGCAAAAGAAACTGGCTGCGCACGCTGTAAATGGGTGTAGCCTGGAAAAACTGTTTCAACGTTTTTCTCTGCTTGTTCTACAAGTGCTGATTGCAATTCCTTAATGTGCTCCATGATGGTTTTAACTTGTTTTTTTAAATACAAATGCATATCTGTTGCAACTTGGTCATTCCTGCTTCTCCCTGTATGAAGTTTCCCTCCGACAGGACCAATTTCGTTGGTAAGCATTTTTTCAAGGTTTAAATGAATATCTTCCTCTGAAATCGAGTATTGTAATTCTCCAGCTTCAGCTTTTTGTTTCAGCTTCAGCAAGCCAGCCACGATTTGTTCACTTTCATCAAGTGAGATGATATTCGATTTTCCGAGCATTTTCACATGAGCAATACTGCCATCAATATCTTCCAATACTAGCTCCTGATCAAAGGAGATGGAGGCGCCGAATTCTTCAATCCATTGTTCGGATGACTTCGAAAAGCGCCCTCCCCATGCTTTTTTCATGCTTTAACCCCGTCCTTTTTATGAATCATGCTGTGAACTTCAGTTGGAAGACCCCAAAGTTTAATAAACCCAACAGATGCTGATTGATCGAATTCATCATCCGCTGTATATGTTGCAAGTTTTTCATCATATAAAGAATTTGGTGATTTTCTGCCTTCAACGATCGCATGACCTTTAAATAGTTTCACTCTAACAGTTCCATTCACGTACTGTTGTGTTTCTTTTAGAAATGCAATTAAAGCTGGTCTTAATGGTGAGAACCAGAGCCCATCATATATCAATTCAGTCAATTTTTTTGATATAACTGGCTTAAAATGAGCTAATTCCTTAACCAAAGTTAAATCTTCTAGCTCTTTATGTGCAGTTAAAAGTGTTATTGCACCTGGGCACTCGTATACTTCACGTGATTTGATTCCAACTAATCTATTTTCAACATGATCAATTCTTCCAACCCCATGCTTACCTGCAAGTGCATTTAATTGTAAGATTAGTTCACTTAAAGGATAATGTTTACCGTCAATTGATACGGGAACGCCTTTAACAAATTCAATTTCAATTACATCAGGCGTATTCGGCGTAACTTCCAATGCAGAAGTTAATTCATAGGCGTTTTCAGGTGGAGCAGCCCAAGGATCTTCTAAAATTCCACATTCATTCGCTCTACCCCATAGGTTTTGGTCAACGGAGAATGGACTATCTAAATCAATCGGAATTGGAATTCCTTTTTCTTTTGCATAAGCGATCTCTTCTTCACGGGACCAGCTCCATTCGCGTACAGGTGCTAGCACCTCAAGATCAGGATTTAATGCTTTGATCGATACTTCAAAACGCACTTGGTCATTTCCTTTTCCTGTGCAACCATGTGCAACAGCATCTGCATTTTCTTGCACTGCAATCTCAACTAGTTTTTTTGAAATCAACGGTCTTGATAATGCAGATACAAGTGGATATTTATTTTCATACATTGTGTGTGCCTGTAATGATATTAATGCATATTCATTAGCAAATTCTTCCTTCGCATCGATAACAAAACTTTTTGATGCTCCCATATCCAATGCTTTTGATTGTATAAATGCAAGGTCTTTTCCTTCACCTACATCTAGGCAGCAAGCTACTACCTCATAGCCTTGATCAATAAACCACTTTATCGCAACAGATGTGTCCAAACCACCTGAATAGGCAAGCACAACTTTCTTACTCATGTAAATTCCTCCTGAACGCCTAATGTATACTTATACAAAGAACCTTATTTTTAATCATTTAATATATAGGATATTAACATAATAGACTTATATTTTCAATAGTTATTCATAAAAATGAATATAAATAAGGTGAATAAATTTCCTGGTAATTATTCAAGAATTTTAAATGTCTTCATAATTTCTATTGCTTCATGCAATTCAAAAGCAGGCAAGTGAAAATAAACATCATATATCTGATTCTTTTCTTCATCGATTGGTACATAAAAGTGATTAGTTTGTATCACATTATTCATTTTCACGTGATGTAATTTTCGTATGGTTGGGTGGTGAAGACCCTTCATCTCTTCGGTTTCAAATACTGCATAATTACCACTATTCATTTCTTGCTCAGTGACTACCTCAAGTCCTCCTACATATTCCCCATTTCGCATAAACCAAATTGACCCATCCTCTTTTTTCTCTATCTGAACATTTGAAGGGAGGTCTATCGTAAAATTTTTATACGGATCGTTACCTGCACCAAAACGAAATAGGTTCTCCCCTGTAATAAGTGAATAAGAATAAGCAGTTATTACACTAAATATTATGAGTAAAGCGATGACACTAATAACTGGCATAAAACGCTTTGTAAATGAGGGATATTTTCTTTTTGATGTATAAGAATTCAATTGCTTCAATATTTTATTTCGCTGCTCATGGTTCAGTTCAAACCGTGGATACTTTTTTCCATTTAATAATTGGTTACTCATTTACAATCCCTCCATCAAAAACATTCACCATCATTTGTTTTAAACTACTTAAAGCACGATGACATGTTATACTTACTTTTGATTTTGACCAGCCAAGAATTTCAGATGTTTCTTGCACCGAGTATTCTAAAATTAATCGGCAAATTAACACATTTCGATAAGATTCCTTCATCGAATTTACACAACTATAAATTTCATTAAGTGTTTCATCGCCAATTACAAGGTCTTCAGTAGATTGATTGGATATGGCATTGTTTCTTAGCAGGTCTACTGGAAGTAATTTTTGTCGTTTTTCTTTTCGGTACTGGTCGATTACAAGCCTTCTAGCAATTGAGAGTAGCCATGTTTTAGGGTTAGCACGTCCTTCGAACTTATCCGCTGATTTTATTGCTTTAAGAAAAACTTCATGTACAATATCCTCAACATCATGCGATCGAGTATAGTAAACGAGAAAGTTATATACATCATCCCCATATTCTAAAAACCACTCCTCCACCTTCACATGATTCCCCATCTCCATCCCCTTTTCAGAAAACATTATTTAATAGATTAGACGTTTAAAAGTTCCAAATATTTCACACAAAAAAAAGAAGGTAACCAAAAAGCCGTTAAATGGCGTTTCATAGTTAGCCTTCTCTTTGTTTCATTTAATTAATTCCCTGACAACATGTCCCAATTCTTTCAAAATCAATTTCTCCATTGCAAGCTTTACTGCTCCAGATGAACCTGGCATTACAAAAATCGCTTTATCGCGATATGTTCCAGCACACGCTCTAGACATCATCGCAGCCGATCCAATGTCCTCCAGATAACTTAGCATTCGGAAGATTTCTCCAAACCCTTTGATCTCTTTTTCAAATAAGTCGGAAACCGTTTCGATTGTAACATCGCGTTTTGCAATCCCTGTACCACCTGTTATTAAAATTACGTTAACATCATCTTTTCCAGCTGCCTCTTCAGTCATTGCTTTGATAGATGTTTTATCATCTTTTACAATTTTATAAAAGGAAACATGATGTCCGTTTTCCTCTAAAAGTTGTGTAATGAGGTTGCCGCTTTTATCATTATTAACCGTTCTTGTATCGCTAACAGTAATAACGGCACAGTTCACCCGATGAGGTGATTCTTTTTTATGCTCTACAACACTCATTTTAGTTCTCCATTTTTTTCGAGCAAGTATTTATATTGATAATATTTAATTGCGAAATGAGTCACCTTTCTTGTACTCCGATAATTCATTCCTGCCCCAATTGCCACTGAAATAAGAGGAATGCCCGAAATTGATTTTCTGGAAAATAAAATAATTAGGCTGATTTTAAGGAGCTCTTTTAATGGTTCATCAACCCAAGTATGGTCAGTTATCCGTTCATGAATATCAAAATAAAATTGTTCGTCTTCTTTTTGCAAATCTTCCATTAAATCTTCCCAGCCAAACATTTTCATCCGCTCCGGCATTGTTGCTACATTAAATACTTTTAATGTTTCGAGCAAGCCTGCTGGAGATTGAACATCATAACCAAAGGACATGGCTGTAAGTTGAACTGCGCGTAAATTAATGACTAACATTGCGATAAAATCACTTGTAATAAATAAAGGTTGTGCCGATCCAGCCATACTTCCCTGAACTAAAGAATAAATCCTATGTCTGGAGGCTTGTTGTTCGGCTAAGAAAGTCAATTGAGCTACAGGCATCTTTTTTCTCATATCTGAAAAGGATTCTACTTCTTCATTTAATGATTTTGCAGCGTTTAATATCCTTTCACTAGCTTCTTTTTGAAGCTTCGTTCCCCGCAAAAGTGAATTAAGTTGAAAAAGCCAATCATCCAACTTCTCAAAAAATTGAATTTGCAACGAATGAGGGAGAAGTGAAAATGCTTGATCTACCCATTTATCATAAGAGTTTTCTAAATCAGTTGCTTCGTACTCAAAAAAGGATTGTCGCCACTTGTGGAGTTCCTCCAAAAGTACTTCTTCTCTTTGCGTTAAGGTCATTGATTCCACTCCCTTTATTCATTAAGTTTAATAATCATCCTATTCATTTTTAGAAAGTTTAACAACATCTCTGGCAATCATAATTTCCTCATTAGTCGGAATCACAATTACTTTTACAGGTGAATGTGGATAATTGAGAAAAATTTCTTGACCACGAATTTTATTTAAATCCTCATCCCAGTATACACCCATAAATTTAAGTCCATTCAATACTTTCGCACGAATCGTACTGCTATTCTCACCAATTCCCGCTGTAAAGATAATGGCGTCTACACCTGACATTCTTGCTGCATATGAGCCTAAGTATTTATGAATTCGATCTGCAAAAATATCAAGAGCCAATTCAGCTCGATGATTCCCTGTGTTTGCCTCAAGTTCAATATCACGCAAATCACTTGAAAAACCGGATACGCCTAGCATACCTGATCTTTTATTTAACACTTCTATTACTTCTTCAGCTGTTTTTCCAGTTTTTTCCATTAAAAAAGGAATAAGTGCGGGATCAATATTACCCGATCTAGTTCCCATCGTCACTCCTGCAAGAGGAGTAAAGCCCATAGAAGTATCAATTGACTTGCCACCTTTAATAGCTGCTATGCTTGCACCATTCCCTAAATGACAAGAAATTAGTCTTAACTGTGATAAAGGTCGATCCAGTAATTGTGCCGCTCTTTGGGATACATACTTATGGGAAGTTCCATGGAATCCATATTTCCTTATCCCGTAATTTGTATAATAATCATATGGAAGACTATATAAATATGAACTTTCAGGCATAGTTTGATGGAACGCTGTATCAAAAACAGCCACCGACGTTACTCCTGGCAATGCTTTCTGAAATTCTCTTATTCCCGTTACATTGGCAGGGTTATGAAGGGGGGCCAATTCTGAAAGTTCTTCAATTTTTTCTAAAACTTCAGGAGTAATCAGGACTGAATCATTAAATACTTCTCCTCCGTGAACTACTCGGTGACCTACACCTTCAATTTCTCCAAGGGATGATATTACACCGTTTTTAATAATTCGATCAAGCAATAAAGCTACGGCACTTTCATGGTTTGGAATGTCGATTGTTTCCTTCAATTCCTTTCCCTCAACGCTCATTGTGAAAACAGAATCTTTCAATCCGATTCGTTCAATCATTCCTTTAGAGATGACCTTTTCTTCAGGCATATTGAAAAGTTGAAATTTTAATGATGAACTTCCTGCATTTACAGCAAATATTTTCGCCATAAGAATCACCTTTCTCTGTAGTATAATTATTATCGCTAGCAATCCTTATTTATTTTCTTTGAACCATTTTTCCATCCCCAGCATCATTTTATCAAGCGCTTCTTTATTCGAGAGCTTAGGCAATGTTGCAAGCAAAACTTCCTTAGGGGCTTCAATCCCAGGTTTTTTCTTTTGAAGAATAAGAATGCTTTTTCCAGCATTATTATCTTTAAACAACGAAAGCGGAAGTTGTAACACACCTTGTATATAAACGGTACGTTTTAAATAGGTGTGGAGCTTAGAAGCTTCTTCCGATTCAAATAATCCGTTCGGAATTAGGAAAAATAAATAGCCGCCGGGCTTTGTATGTTTAATGCTTTGTTCTATAAATAAATGATGAGCATAAGCATGACCTTTTGAAGCGTTAAGTTCAAATTGACTTGCTTGAATATCATTTGGATAATAACCGATCGGTAAATCACAAACAACTAAATCAACTGGGTCTATGAATAACGGTTCCAATGCATCTTGTTGAAAAAACTCAGTTTGTTGCTTTTGAAGATTCGCCCCTACATAAGCCAGGTTAATTAAAAGTTCATCTACCTCTACTCCAAAAGCCCGAGTTTGACTGGCATTTCCTTGACGATTGATAATCGTGGAAAGCAAATTACCTGTCCCTACAGCGGGATCCAATATGGATAAATCTGTCTTTGCGCCTAGGAATTTATCTGTAAAGTAGCTTATAATAAAACCGATTGTATCGGGAGTCATTTGGTGGTTGGGTTGTATATGTCCCTTCATCCCTTTTAAAATAGATAATTGAAACGCCTTTCTGATATCTTCAGCAGCATATGATGCAATAATAATATCTGCATATTTTCGTTTCAGTCTTTTTCTTGTAACCTCGCTCAATGATTCCTGCAAAATATCATCATGAAAAAGGTTTTCGCCTGATTCGGCAAGCGCCTCTAAATATGTACAATCTAGTTCTTCTTGTAAAATTTCTGCTGTTTCATCAAACAACATAAACAGCTTTTCTACTGGAGTCACTTTCAAATTCCTTCCCCCCGTCAACCTTATATACTTATAGTTTAGCTTTCGTTACCTCAGCAAACAAGAAATAAGTATAAATCTCTAAAATTAGACTTCATTTGTGTATAAAAAAATAAAAAGCAAGGAAGGCTTGCTAGCTTTTTCCAAATATTGTGGGAAAATTTATGTAAGGGAGGGGATGGTATGAATATTGGTGAAAAACTTAGGCTTCGGAGAAAAAAAGCAGGATTTACTCAAGAACAAGTAGCAGAAAAGTTAAATATTACTAGACAAACTCTTTCCAATTGGGAAGTCGGTAAAAATTACCCAGATATAGATTCCATTATTGCGTTAAGCCATATATATCAACTCTCCTTAGATGAATTGTTGCTAGGAAAAATTTATTTTAAAGGAGCGCTACCCATGGCTAAAAAATTAACGGATGTGGAGATTCAACAACTGATAAAAACCCATTATCCTTTCGCAGAAAATGTTAAGGAGCTTAATGGTGGGCTAGTTTCTCAAACATACTCATTTAATTCAGGTGAGTATCGATATGTTTTTCAAGTAGGTAATCGTCCCGAAGTATATGAAAAAGAGAGATGGGTTTACAACCATTTTAATCACCTACTTCCTTTACGAAAGGTATTGGAAGTGGTGGCGGAAGATAGTTTTACTTATTCTATTTCGAATTATATAGAAGGAAGAAAATTGTTCGATTTAAATAGCCAGGAGTTACTTGATATCTGTCCTGACGTAATGAAAACTCTCGAAGTATTAGAATCAATAGAAATACCTGAACAAAATGGATATGGTAGATATGACAATACAGGACAGGGAGCTTATCCAACATGGGAGGATTTTATTAAGGCAGTCTATAACGAGAAGATTTATAATTGGTCGGACCTTGAACAAAATGGTTTGGATTCAAGTGTAGTAAAAAATGCTTTACAAGAGTTAAAATCTCATATAAACAGTGTTTCTTTAAGCAAAATAAATATAATACACGGAGATTTAGGATCATTTAATTTATTGGCTAAGGGTGGACGAATTACAGGTATCATCGATTGGAGCCTTTCCTTAAATGGAGATCATTTATATGACAAAGCAAATATCCTGTTTTGGAATGAAGATAAGCTTCAACCACTTATACAGCGGATCACTAATAAATATATTGATTCTCCTGAATCAAAGGAAAAAATATATTGTTACATGCTTCGCATTGGCCTAGAAGAAATCTATAACACCGTTATACTTAACGAAGCAGGATATGATATTGAATGGGTAGCAAATCGATTACAAAAAATTATGAACAGCTTTTTATAAATTTTGCTATATGTTTGTACATTAGTTTGAAAAATAATAAATCATAGGCTAAAAAAGTAAAGAGATCGGATAAATTTCCAATCTCTTTTTTTGGTGCTTTTTGTTTAGTACTTTTTAGCTTTTCTTATTTTGCTTGTTTCGCTGCTGCCAAAGCTGCATCGTAGTCAGGGTGGTTCGTCCCTTCACTCACATATTCTACATACACAACATTGTCTTCGCTATCAATCACAAATACACTTCGAGCTAAAAGCCGTAGTTCTTTCATTACAACACCATACGCTTCACCAAAGGAAAGATCACGATAATCAGAGAAGATTTTCGCATCATTTAGGCTATTTTCATTTGCCCAACGCGCTTGTGCAAATGGTAGATCAGCGGAAATGGTTAGTACTTGAACATTACCTAAATTGGCTATTTCATCATTAAATCGTTTTGTTTGAAGTGCACAAACTCCAGTATCAACTGAAGGGACAACACTAATGAGTCGAACAGAACCTTTGTAATCACTTAGTTTAACTTCAGATAAATCATTTGCCAACACACTGAAATCAGGTGCTTTATCGCCAGCTTTTACCTCGTTCCCAACAAGTGTTATTGGATTACCTTTAAACGTAACTGCTACCATACATCATTCCTCCTTAAAAAGATATGTACACTTATATCATTGCCTATAATTTCCACTACTGCAAGAAAAAAGCCTAACGATATGAAAAAAATAACTCGCTATTTTTTTAGCGAGTTTTGGAATCACTTAAGAAATCATAAATCACTTTCTAGGAAACTGTTTCCTTCTTGCTCCAGAGCCCAGCGACTAGCAAACTTCCGGTTTCTGTTTGCGTAAGTCAGCATTGGCTCACCTTATAGGCTGACAATGTTTCTTTTATCTCCACAGAGGACAAAAAAGAAACGTCGACGTCGCCACGTCCTGTGGCGACGTCGACGGACCCACATCGTGTGGGTCTGTACATCGCTGAACGGGAGCCTTGCACTTTTCTTATTACAAATCAAAATCTAAGCTTTCCTTCTTTTCCGATTGTCCTTGCTGCTGTTGCTGTTTTTTATTAGAATAATTACTCGTCATTTTCTGTATTTTCTCGAAAGCGGCCGGAGCCAAGTCAATCATTTTTTCAAACAGATGAGTGTTTTGTTCCAAATGAAGCATGTTGACACCGTGTTTATTGACGACTAAAAATGCAATTGGCGTAATAGAAACGCCTCCACCACTTCCTCCTCCGAACGGTAAATATGAGCTTTGTCCGTTCTCGTCTTCCGAACTGTCATTTGAAGAACTGCTACCGTCTGATGAGCCTCCACTTGTTTTAAACTCACTGCCGCCCATTGCAAAACCAAACCCTACTTTAGATACGGTTAAAATGACTCCTCCATCAGGTGTTTCTACTGGATCACCAATAATTGTATTGACATCGATCATTTCTTTTAGGTTTTCCATAGCTGTTGTCATGACGCCTTGAATTGGATGCTCATCCATTAATGGTCCTCCTGTCTATCTTTTGATTTTGTCCCTCGAACTGAGAGGATCTTTGGTACTTTTTCCATTCTTTATACAATTTATATCCAGCTACCATAGCTTTTCCTGTTTTCATTTCAACCATACATCTTATGTTAGTCTCAGCGGAAAACCCTTGAAAAATAGGCTGCACGGATATTTGCGGTCGATTTTTAAAGAAAAGAAAACATCTCATAAAAGATATTAACGCTCCTTTTATCGCCCAAACCACCCCTGCTGCTATACTAGAAGATGCCGCATCACCAGTTCCAATCTTCGAGTGCCATTCTAGTTTTACAATTCTTACTTTCCGCAAAATCATTTTCAAAAATTGTAATGCAGGTTTCAGATCTTCTAGAAAATGATTAGTCGATTCCCACGAAAAGCCCTGAAACTGTTCCTTTAAATCTTCAGAAGCTTCACTCGAAAAAATATCCTCTAATGATAATTTCTTTCTTATGCGAACTAATCCAAACAAAGTAGTTACAAGGATTGTTATGTAACTTTCAGATCGGCTTAGTAAAAAAAACAATTCTATTTTTATTTTCATGAATAAAGTCAATAGAAATAACAATAGTAACAAAAGACCACCTATAACAGGAAGATTCATATTATCCCTCCGGCCTTCATTATTTCCATCAAAAAACAAAATAAACCCGCTTACGAATAAGCGGGTTCTACCATTTTCGTTCGTTCATGAATAACGGTCGTATCAGCAAAAATATCGTGTAAACCTTGTTTTTTCGGAGTGAAGGCTACTACTGCATATAAAAATTGAAAAGTAGCCGAGATATAACGGCCAATCCCTTCCCTAAAAATAACAGTACTCCAAGTTATTCTATCGCCCTTTAATGGAATTACTTTCAAACCAAAAACCATTTTTCCGAGAGTTTGCCCAAATAATTTTGTCATTAAAATAAAGTACAAATAAAAGATAAGCCCTGCTGTTATTCCATAAGGGGTGAAAATGCCCGAATCCGACAGGGAAATTCCAATAGCTCGAAAAAGAGGTTTTACTAGAATTCCGTTTATACTGAATATAATAATGCCGTCGAGCAAATATGCCCAAAACCGCATCCAAAACCCTGCATAATGATATGACACTATTGGGGTTTGAACTTTTTCAACAAGTTGACTTTGATTTTCCATTCTTGTTTTCTCCCCCTCATTATTCAGAGTATAAATACATAAGTCTTGGAGAATTTGGTTTAGATAAGAGATTTACAATTCCAGTCATTTCCGCCTGTTTCCCACCTATTTTTTGTGCTGCTACCCCAAACAACGAGCCAAGTCCTGCATTGGATGTATAGCGGACTACTTGAGCACCCGCTAATTTTTGATCTTTTTTCAGTTGCTCGATTACATCTTCCTGATACCCAAAATCATCGATCAACCCAACTTCTTTCGCTTGTCTTCCGTCATATATTCTTCCATCAGCAAGTTTGCGAACTTGATCTTCTGTCATTCCTCGACCCTCTGCTATAATTTTTACAAATTGGTCATAGGAATTTGTTAACATCGATTGTAATATATCTTCTTCTTCCTTCGTCATGTGGCGATATGAGCTCATAATATCTTTGTATGGACCGCTCTTAATCGTCATAAAGTCGACTCCATATTTTTCAGCAAGATCGCTGATATTCACACCTTGCATAATAACCCCGAGGGAACCGGTCAAAGTTTCGGGACTAGCAAAAATTTTATCGGCTGGAGCGGAAATATAATAGCCGCCTGATGCCGCCATCGCCCCCATCGAAACGTAGATTGGTTTTTTAGTTTCTTCTTTAATTTCTACGAGCTTATGGTGGATTTCAGCTGACTCATTGGTTCCACCGCCCGGTGAATTAACGCGTAGAACGATCGCTTTTATGTTTTTATCATCCTTTACCGTATTTAATTTCTTCATAAAATCCCTATGTAAGTAGCCATTTGTTGAAAATATGGACGTAGCCTCCCCTGTATCTTGGATTACACCGTCCACTTCGAGTATGGCAATTTTTTTAGCAGGATTGCCCGTTTCGACAATCTCTTCTGTGAAAGCTTTATTCGCAGAAAAATTTTCTCCAAACACCTTAGAAAAATCTGAAGTAATAAAGGCGCTTGCCATGTTGATCATACTTGATACAAAAAAGACTGCGGCAGCGATTCCTAGGGCCGCCCAACGTTTTCCATTCATCTGTTTTCCTCCTTTTAGTGCGTTCCCTCTTTTATATACGTCTCTTTCTTTTAAATAGTTTCAAACTAATGATAAAATAAATACATAAGACTTACTTCACACATTAATTTCTCTACATACGACCAAATAATGGCAATAACTCCAAGGGGGATATTTAAATGGGACAACGTAACAATATTTTCTTTTTCCATAAAAATAGTCCAGAAAGTATTGAAAAGATTTCAGTTCTTAAAGAACTTGCGGAAAGATACGGATTTAATATTGTAAAGAATTCACAAGAAGCAAATCTCATTGCTAGTATCGGCGGAGACGGCATGTTTTTACAGGCAGTTCGAAAAACCGGCTTCAGACAGGATTGCCTTTATGCAGGAATCCAAGACGATGGAATGCAGGGACTATATTGCGATTTTCATATAGATAACTTACACGCAATGATTGATGCAATGACAACGGAACAAATAGAAGTTAGACGCTACCCACTTATAAAAGTTGATGTAGATAAGGAAGGCTCATTCTTTTGTTTAAATGAATTTACAATTCGATCAGGTATCATTAAAACACTTGTAATGGATGTTTTTATCGATGGCTTACATTTTGAAACATTCCGCGGTGATGGAATGGTAATTGCAACTCCAACAGGAAGTACGGCTTATAATAAATCAGTCAAAGGTGCTGTAGTAGACCCACTTCTTCCTTGTCTCCAAGTGAGTGAAATGGCATCATTGAATAATAACCGTTATCGAACACTTGGTTCCCCATTCATATTAAGTGAGGGAAGAAAACTTGTATTAAAGGTTGTCCAAGATGGGAATGATTATCCAACAATGGGAATGGATAATGAAGCATTGAGCAGCCAACAAGTCGAGCAGGTCGAAATCATATTATCTGATAAACGAATTAAAACCGTAAAGCTAAAAAACAATTCATTTTGGGAAAAAGTAAAACGGACGTTTTTATAATATCAAAAAAGTGGATATTGTTTAAATACCGCTGAATTGAGAATGAACTAAGTGGATTCTGTCTTGCTTCAGGTTGGATTGAGACTGAAATCTATAAAATATGCTAGATTTGTCTCGATTCTGAATCGATTGAGACTGGACTCTTCAAAAAAGCATGGACACTTCCAATTCTGAGCAATTATGTGAATTTCTTTAGACTATGTTCAAAAAATAAAGCGAGATCCGACCTAATTAGCGTGGATTCTCGCTTTTCATTATCATTTATGCAACTTTTTTTCTATTACGCCCTTTAACGTAACTCCAATTTAAGGAAGATAGAGTTACCAAAGCTAGAGCACCCCAAATAAAAGCAAAAGCAATCAGACGAGTCGCACCAAATGGTTCTCCGTATAAGAATACTCCCAAAATGAGCATCATCGTTGGTGCAATATATTGAATGAAGCCCATTAAATAGAGTGGTATCTTCTGTACGCCTTTCGCAAAAAAGAGCAAAGGTATTGCGGTTATCGCTCCAGAAGCAATAAGTAAGATATCCGTTAGGAAAGATCCTGAAAATAACGCACTGCTGCCATTGATCATTTGGATACAAAGATAGATAAATGCAATTGGCATTATAACAAGAGTTTCCAAAGCTAAGCCGATGGATGAATCGACTTTAATCATTTTTTTAACTAAGCCATAAACTCCAAAAGATATGGCGAGACCAAAAGAAACCCATGGGAATTTTCCATATGAAAATGTTAAAATTAGCACTCCCATTAAGGCGAGGAAGAACGATATAATTTGAATTTTTGATAAGGATTCTTTTAAAAATATAATTCCAAGGATAATGCTTACTAATGGATTGATATAGTATCCAAGGCTAGACTCCACCACTTTATCGTTATTCACTGCCCATATAAATAAAAACCAATTTCCACTAACCAAAATAGATGCGGCTGCAAGTGCCACTAACTTTTTAGGCTTCTCCTGAAACTGCTTCAAACTTTTTATTAATAATGGGAACTTTTTGCTGAAAATTAACAGTACTATCATGAACCAAAAAGACCAAAAAATTCGGTTCGCTAATACTTCATCGGCCGCTACATCAACGATATGTTTCCAGAATATCGGCAAAATCCCCCATATAGAATAAGCGGCTACTGCATATATAATTCCCTCACGATTATGATTTGCCATCGTATTTTTCCCCTGTTATTTAGATTTACGAAATAACATTTATTATATACGATTTATTTAAATAAAGCTTTAGCTTTTTTACTTTGGTAAACGATTTTCCCGTCAACTACTGTCATCTCAACACTTGTTTTTAAAATATCGTCTTTATTTACTGTAAATAAATCTTGATTAAAAATCGTAAAATCAGCTGCAAAGCCTGATTTTATCATTCCCCGATTATACTCATGCCCGCAAGCAAAGGCGCTTCCTTTTGTATAAAGAGAAATAGTTTCAAACATAGACAATCTTTGTTCAGGCATATACATATTATGGTCGCTATCATTAGGCTTTTCACGAGTAACAGCTGCATGAATGCCTAGTAAAGGATTCGCTGACTCTATTGGTGCGTCTGACCCTCCTGAACAGTGTAAACCACTTTCAAGCAGTGTCTTCCACGCATAATTAAATGCCATATTATTTTCTCCAACTCGATCCATTACCCACGGGAAATCTGATGCCATAAAACCAGGTTGAATATCGATTTCAACTGGTAGTTTTTTAGCGCGCTCAATTAAATCTTGCCGTAAAATTTGTGCATGAATCAGTCTATCCCTCATTCCATTAGGTGGAGGAAGCACTTCAATCAAGTCCAGTACGTACTCAAAAGCAAGATCGCCTATCACATGAGTAGCAATTGGCATTTTATATTTCCTTGCTTTTGTTACTAGTTCCTTTAATTCTGATAATGTATGGATAGCCATTCCCTGAGTAGTCAAATCGTCGGCGTATGGCCTACTCAAAAGAGCGGTTCTGCCTCCTAGCGAACCATCAACAAATATTTTCATGGCTCCAAATTCAATATTGCCAATGGTTGACATATAGCGGTGTCCATCCTTCTTCCATTCGTCAACAACTTTATGATGTACAAGTAAATGGGCTTTAAATGGCAGTGATCTATCCCCTAAAACTCTTAAAAAGGCAGTCATCGCTCTATCATATGTTTCGTAGTAGCTTAAATCCTCCGTATGTACACCTGTCAATCCAAATTTCCAGCAGTTTTCAATCCCTAATCTCAAAGCTTTTTCTACATAATCATCTGTGATGCTTGGCATTTTTGAAAAAATTAAGTTTTGTGCTTCATCCTTAAAAATTCCAGATAAGTCCCCGTTTTTTTCTCGTTCTATGACCCCACCTACTGGAGCTTGTACTTGTTTATTAATATTAGCCGCATCTAAAGCCAAGGTATTAACAGCAATAACATGTCTGCATACTCTTTTCATAACGACAGGGTTCTGCGGTGCCGCCTCATCCAGATCTCGTTTACATAAAGGAGTTTTATCATACCAAAGGTTTTCATCCCAGCCTTCACCAATAATCCAATCGCCGGAAGAAGACGTTTTAACTTTTTCCGCAATTGCATTTAAGATTTCACGCTTTGAAGTCATCCCGGAAACATTTAGCTTTAAAAATGTTTCTCCGAATCCAATGAGATGCATATGACTATCTACTAGTCCCGGGATCATCATTGCCCCATTTAAATCAATTGAGCGCTCGATATTGTACTTCTGTTGTAATCCCGATAAGAAACCAGTTTCGATAATTTGGTCTTCATCCGTCACAACTGCTTCTACTGTTTCACCTTCATTTTCAAGCGTATATATTCTCCCGTTATACCAAATCGTCTTCATTTTTTTCTCCTTCAAGCATTAATATAAAAATGATATATAAAAGAAGAGATAATTTCCAGTAAACTCAAAAAGAAGCGGGAAAATAAATTCCCGCTTCTAGCCATTTATATTTATTTGTTAGTGAGCACCGCCACCAAGTTGTTGTTGAGCCATTTGTACAAGACGTTTAGTGATTTCACCACCTACAGAACCGTTGGCACGTGAAGTTGAATCTGCACTGAGATTAACACCAAATTCTGTTGCGATTTCATACTTCATTTGATCAATAGCCTGTTGAGCACCATTAACTAAAAGCTGATTGTTGTTTGGCATGTGTTTTCACCTCCTTGTAATCATAGAATGTGCGAAAACACTTGCGTTCATTCAATCTTTAACTGGTAATTGTTCCTTTCACTGTCTAATCTTGTTATCTACTTTCTACCATTAGAAGAGATCTTCAACGTCGGTTTCCTCTTGGTTCCTTCTTTCACTAACGATTATGGTTTCCGTATTTTCGATTGCTTCACTTAATAAAGGCTGCCAGTCCAATTTTTGCTCGAAGGCCATAACTTTTTCCAATCTTGGCCGGGTTTTAGGAGATGGCGGAGTAAAAATAGTACAACAATCTTCATAAGGTCGATTCGATATTTCTAACGTGTCAATTTCTTCTGCAATTTTAATAATTTCGATTTTATCCATTGTAATAAGAGGGCGCAAAATAGGCGTACTCGTTACATTATTGATAGCATACATACTATCCATCGTTTGACTTGCTACCTGTCCCAAGCTTTCCCCAGTTACAATTGCTAACCCTTCATTCTTTTTACGGATTTCATCGGTAATAGTGAGCATCATTCTTCTTGTCGATGTCATTGTGTATCCTTCAGGAATTTCTTTATGAATCGTTTCCTGTATTTTCGTAAAAGGAACGATATGGATTTTGACACTTCCTGAATACTCCGCAAGCTTATGTGCCAAATCAATTACTTTTTGTTTTGCTCTTTCACTCGTAAAAGGAGGACTATGGAAATGAACTGCTTCGATCCCTACTCCACGTTTCATCGTCAAAAACCCAGCTACAGGGCTATCGATTCCACCTGAAAGCATAAGCATCGCCTTCCCTGATGAAGCAACAGGAAAACCCCCAGCTCCTTGAAAAACTTCTCCGGATATATATGCTGCATCATGCCTAATTTCTACAATTAAATTAATATCTGGTTTTTTCACATCTACTTTAATATCTTCTACATTAATTAGAATATGCGCTCCAACCGCATGATTCAATCCATTCGTATCATATTCAAACGTTTTATCCGAACGGCGTGCACTTACTTTAAACGTATTTCCTGGTTGATGTGCCTGATTAATGATGTGTAATGCAACAGCTCTAATAGCTTCGATATTTTTTTCTGTTTTTATTGCAGGGCTAAAAGATTGTATACCAAATACTCTTTTTAATCCTTTAATGATTGGTTCTACAGGTTCACCATTTAATTGAACATACATGCGATCCCATTCGGACTCAATGCGAATATTTTTAAACTCGCGAAGAATAAATTTAATGTTTTTTTTCAACTTTTGAACAAAATGCTTTCGATTTCGCCCTTTTAATGACATCTCACCGTAACGTATTAAAATTCTGTCATAATTCATCTATTTCGCCTCATCACTTTATTTAATCTCTCTAAAACGCCATTTAATGTTTTTATAAATTGTTTTGCTTCATCCATTGTATTTTCATAAGAAAGACTGATTCGGACCGCAGCTCTTGCAATATCCTCATTAACACCAAGCGCTAATATCGTACTGCTAGGAGTATTTTCCTTGGAGGAACATGCACTCGTTGTTGAAACGATTATCCCCTCTTCTTCCAACGCATGGACAACGACTTCCCCTTTATGTCCAACAATGGAAAAATTCACAATATGTGGTGCTCCATTACGAGGTGAATTGATTACAATTTGCGGGAACTTCTGTAACTCGGAGAATAAAAATTCACGAATTCGCTGGAACGTATCCCCTTTTTCTTTTTGGTCCATTAACTCCATTCGCAAAGCTTTTGCCATTGCGACAATGCCACCTGTATTTTCCGTACCACTACGTATTTTTTGCTCTTGATTCCCGCCAGTTACTTGTGGATCAAGCCGTACATTTTGTCTTTTATATAAAAAACCGCTCCCTTTAAGACCGTGAAATTTATGAGCAGAAAATGTACAAAGATCAACGGAAGAGCCATATAAATCAAGTGGTATTTTTCCTATTCCTTGAACATGGTCAATATGATAAATCACTTTAGAATAATGGGTTAACATTTGACCTATCTCTTTAATAGGCTGGACTGAACCTATTTCGTTATTTACGTGTATGATGGAGACCATAATTGTATTTTTAGTTATAGCCGCTTCAACATCATCTACGGAAACTATACCGTCCTCGTTTACAGGCAAGTAAGTCACTTCAAAACCCATTTCTTCCAACTGTCTGCAGGGTTCCATTACAGATGGATGTTCGATTGAAGTCGTAATAATATGGTTTCCTCGACTTCTATATTTTAGAGCAACTCCCTTAATGGCTAAATTATTCCCTTCCGTTCCCCCTGAAGTAAAAATAATTTCGGAAGTTTTCACACCAATAAGGCTCGCAATTTGCTCGCGTGCTTTACTAATTAAACCTTCTGCTCTTCCGCCAAAATTGTGAAGCGAAGATGCATTTCCGTAAAAATCCCGATTTACTTTTATAAATGTATCCAATACTTCTTCATAAGGTTTTGTGGTCGCACTATTATCAAAATAAATCATTGTCAACACACCTTCGAAAAAATCGTTATTGCAATTTTTTTATCATAACACTGAATAGAAAAAAGAAAAAGGACTTGTCTTATAATTTGTGGTTTTACAAAGAATCATCCAAAAAAGCTTGTAGAGTTTCTACAAGCTTAGACTTGGAATCCATTATTGATTGACTAAATCATCTTTAAACATTTCTTCGATTCGTTTTAATGCTCCAGGTTCGATTTCTTCAACTGCAGTAGCAGCCTGTTCAAGAGCAGACTTATATTCGTAATTTCTAAATGCTTGCTCGGCTTTCTCCAGGTTGGATCGTAACTGCGGATCACGTCCTCTGTATCTGTTTCCATATTGAATTACTTTTTCAGCGAGACGAGCATTTTCAATATGTTCTTCCGTTCTTGAAAATAAATAATCGACAGTATCTGTTGCATCATATAAGAACTTTTGTACTGATATTATGTTGAGTGGTTTTTCATCTAAACTTTTGATCACATCTTCAATTTGCTCTTCCGCCTGTTCATAAAGCGATTCAAAATCTCCTGGCAGCCCAGGCATACGACTTTTCTTAACTAACCAAATGATTTCCTTAATTTTCTTTTGCAGAATTTCTATATTTTTTCTAACTTCTAATTCATCTTTTCTTAAGTTTTGAAGTTTTTCAATAAAATCATTTTGCTCTTGTTGCAAAGCTTTGATTTGTGTATCAATTTCTTTTAGTTCTTCACTCAAAAGTGTAAAAGCAGTTTTTTCATCTACTATTTTTGCTTTTAAAATTTCATATTGTTTTGAAAGCTGGCTTAAGTTTTTTTCAAACTTAGTTGGTGCCTCAAGATCATCTTTTAATAATTGATAACTATGTTGAACAATTTTTGTTTCTTGGCTAATGTCATCATTAACTTCTTTTAGTTGTTGTAAAGTCGAGTCAACATTTTCATTTTCTTGTAAAATATGATGTTTGGCAAATACTTCATTTTCAAGCAAGTCATATAGTGTTTCCATCTTTTCTTTAATTTCTTGTAGGCCATTCTCTACTTCTTCTGTTTCAGTTGCTTTAAGATACTCGATATAAGTTTCGAGTTCTTTATCGATCTGTTCAAATTGAGCATCAATGTTCAAATGCTCTAGGACAAAACCTTGCTGTATCATTTCATGAAAACCATCTTTTAGCTCACTCTTTTGGGAAGGTATCACTGTTTGACATTCAGTAAGCAAATCAGGAAGCTTGTCCATTTTCATGATTAATTGTTCTAATTCAGAAGCAAGAGTGATGACAACTTTACGAGCATCTAAATAATTTCCATTATTTGTCAACTCTTCGTAATTTGCGATTTTTTCTCCTACGTTATCCAGTAATTCTTCGAGCTTCTCAGCAGCAACTCCATAAATATGGCGGTGTGCAAGTACATTTTTTTTGGAATTACGGTATTGATTAAGTAGGCCTTCAATCTCTTCCCTATTTTTCTCTTCGCTACCAATCAGTTCATCTAACTCTGCAAGAATTTGATTAATTTGATCATCAATGTCTTCAAGCATTTTTTCAATTTTTATATGAATTTCCTTCGCTTTTTTAAATCGATATTTATCCGAATATTCTTCAGCATAGAAAAGCATTTCATCAATGTTAGGAAGTTCAACCGCAATAATTTCATCCCACATTCCGCGCCAACGCTCGAACATTTCCTCCGTTTGGCCAGTCATGTTTAATTTTTTTACTTTGGCCATTTCTTCCATAACAGGACGATTCATCAATTCCAATTTTTTTGATTCAAGCCTGTCAATTGCTTTATAATATGTTTTTCTCATAAAATATCCTACGATAAATAAAATAAGGACTAAAATTATCGAAGCAATCACGACTTCCATACCGTATTTCATAGTAAGCCCCCTATTCCTTCCTTCTTCTACCGATCATCTATGTATAATTCGTTCTTTAAAAATGAATTTGAGATTATGTTCTTCTATAATACCATGAAGGCGACAATTTTTGACTAATAAAAGCAATTTTTACGCCAAAAAAATAGAAATTTTTACTAAAAATAGTTTTGTTATAAATGACAAAATAAAAAAACGCCTAAAAATAGGCGAAATCTTTTTTTTACACCGGTAATTTATTTATCGTTGGAGATGTATTCTGCTCTTCAGTACCTAGTAATACAAGCAGCCAGTTTTTGATTGTATTAAAGTATTTTTCCGCAAAATAGGGCTCTTGCGGAATCATACCCCAAACTTCTCGGACGTATAGATTATTTAGGTAAGGCATCATGAGCATCCCTTTTAATTGAATGACGATCATACTAATCGGAAAAGGTGTTTTGTTTTCTTTTAAAGCAGCTTGTATCATGGTCGAATAAAAATACTGCTCTTTCATTAAATATAATGAAATCATTTCGCGCGATGTTTGGGTATCAATCGTTACTTCTCTCCAGACAAATCGAGCCAGTTGATAATGTTTGCTTTGAAAATAAAGTGCTTTTTTAATGGCTCTAATCAAGCATAGCTGAGCTGAATCACTTGCGAGTTTTTCTGTCTCTTCCTCCAAAAAAGATAAATACGGTTCAAAAAAATAGATTAGACATTCTTCCAGTAACCCTTGTTTATTTTTAAAATAATATGAAATATTAGCTGGATTCACATTTGCCCTTCTAGCTATATCTCGAATCGAAGTACCTTGATAGCCTTTAATATTGAACAAAGCAATGGCCGCTTCTATTATAGCTTCCTGAGTATTCATAGGATCCCCGCTTTCAAAGTCTTGAATATTATGAAAAAATATGCAAAAATAGTTCAACAGTCTAATCGTACATTCTATTAAATATATATGTACACTTCGAGAGAAAAACACGAACTCCTTTGAAGACTTATCGACAGTTTGTGCAGGAATAAAGTCGTGTTGAAGATTTATGTAAAAATTTGTTGTGGAAAGGGTGGGTAATAATGTTTGAAGTAAAAGAATATAGTGGAGATCGCATTAAGAATTATGAACTAGTAACGAAGCAAATGATGGCTCTTTTAGACGGAGAGACAAACCAGATTGCTAACCTCAGCAATGCATCTGCATTACTGAACCAATTCCTTGATCGTATCAATTGGATAGGATTTTATTTAATGGAAGATAACGAACTTGTACTTGGTCCATTTCAAGGATTGCCTGCATGTGTAAGGATTCCTGTAGGAAGAGGAGTCTGTGGAACATCAGCAGCCAATAAAGAAACGATCGTTGTTCCTGATGTACACTTATTCCCTGGACATATAGCATGTGATGCAGCATCCCAATCGGAAATTGTTATCCCTTTGATCAAAGATGGCGCTTTGCTAGGAGTCCTCGATATCGATAGTCCCGAAAAAAACCGTTTTGATGAACTTGACAAAGAATACTTAGAAAAGTTTGTTGAGAAGCTACTACTTTATATATAGAAGTTACAACTAATTTTATTGTAAAAAAGCTGTAGAAGGTCGTCTTGATAACAAGACGACCTTTGCTATTGAATCTTCCTATCTGTAGTTTTGTTGTTTTTTTTCAAGACCCATCAGTTCTATAGATATTAGAGAGTTTTCTTTGTTTACTCCGATTTTTTTAATATAGCTACGGCGTTGGATAGATTTCATTTTTTAGTACGAACTTTGTCAATCATACTCATTATATTGGACAAACTTCCTTTTCCTGCTCGGATTTTGTCCATCGTACGCATTACATCGGACAAATTTCCTTTCCCTGCTCAGATTTTGTCCATCGTACGCATTATATCGGACAGTTTTCCTTTCCAAGCTCGGATTTTGTCAATCATACGCATTATATTGGACAGTTCTTCTTTCCAAACCCGGATTTTGTCCATTATACACACTTTTATAAACAAAGATCCTTTTTCTGCAAGAGTTTGTCTATCATTTACACTTTCATAAAACCAATTTATGAATGTTAAAGCTACCCAATATGATTTTTTACAATAAAATATGAAGACTTTCCATGACGTATATGTTTGTAGTTATTAGAAAGAAGCCTTTGAATGGTTCTTTTAGATTTTATACCATTACACCATTCATAAATGTTACTAGTAGTAATTTTTCTAGCCGGAAATAGAAGGTTATATTCCTCGATACTTCGAAAAATAGCGGAAGTTACATTTTCTGTATTTCCACATGCGCATTCTAAAATGGATCCTACTATTTTTTGATTAAATGAATCACAACTAGCACAAGTAATCCCTTTCCTTAGTTCTCCATAGGTATACTTTGGTGTTTTCGTAAAACGTGATTCAGTCTTGTGCAGGGAAATTAGTTTGTGCGCAAATTTATTATAATGTTCATTTATATTTGTCGGTATTTTATTTAACTGTTCAAAAAAACGGTTGAGTTGAGTTGAAAAAATAATTGATTGATTTCTTGGGGCGTTATATAAGTGGAAATCAGGATTAACGAACAGTAGGTATGATTCGATGGGGATATTGTATCCGAGTTCACGAAGTAGCCTTCGAAAAAGCACTTCTTTTCTCTCCAGCTGAGACACAGGATTCTGTATTTGAGTTCCATTTATGTAGTACCAATCATCATCTACAATATAATAATCTCCTTCGTAATTCTTAATCTCAAACAATAATATCGGTTTTTGAGCGATTATTACGGAATCGATTTGAAATTCCGTATTGTTACTTTCAAACAGCATATCATTGAGAACAAGCCATTCTTTCGAAAGTCGTTCGACTCGTTCATCAAACAACAGCTCACCTTCATAACCTTTTTCAAGTCTAGCTAGGTGTGTCGCTTCTTCATTCAACAATATTTTTCTACTATTTAACAGCCTATACATTCTTAATTCGTTGCTTTCAATTCGCGGTTTAATATTTATCATCTCCTTTCTAAGTAATTATCTTAATTGTATGAAAAATACCAAAATAATTCAAGAACACAAAAATGCTACCCATATGGTATTTTTCAACATTCTGAAAATACAATATAGGTAGCATTAATAATCAAATTTCTTTTACTGCCACTTGGTTCTTCCCAGCATTTTTCGCTTCATAAAGGGCCGCGTCAGCTCGACTAAATAATTGGGTAACTTCATCAGGTTGCCTAGAATCCCAATTAGACACACCGCAAGACATGGTAACTGCTGGTCTTGTTTGTTGTGATACATGGTTCAGGAGTCGCTCCGCAATACTTGCTCCTTTGTCTATAGGGACTCCCGGTAAATAAACCGCTAGCTCTTCCCCTCCCCACCGTGCACCAATATCAGTTGGTCGCAGACAACCTTTAATAAGATTAGCTACTTGAATAAGAACTAGATCACCAGTTTGGTGGCCGTATGTATCGTTGATTTCTTTAAAATCATCCAAATCAATGAGGATGAAAGTTCCTCCACGATCGGTTTGCATTGATTTTTCTATCATATCATTTAAATAATTTCTTGCATAAAGTTGGGTAAGTTGATCTGTAATCACCATTTTCTCCAACTTTTCTCTAAGCATAAGATTTGCAACGGCTAATGAAGATCGTTGAATTAGAGATTGAAGAAGCTTAAATTTTTCAAAAGAGAAGCTATAAGGTTTGTCACCAAGTACAATGGCGATTCCGTTCACTGCATTACTATGAATCATTGGCACTGCCATTAATGAACCGTACTTCGACTGAACACATACCGGCATTTGTTTAATTTCGCCCATAAAAAGGGAATCATTATTATTTTCGATTCTCTCTAAAACAGCCTGGATTAGTTTCTTACCGTCTTCACCTTCAAAGTAGTTTGAACTGCCCTCCAAAACCCTTGGTTCTTCTCCTCCAAGAATGATAAATCCAATGGCAGAGGCATGAAATGACTTTTTAATTTGATTATGTAAATAATTCATTGTTTTACTTAAACTTGAGGTAGAGTTTAATTTTTGAGATACTTCATCTATTAATCGCAAATCCTCTACTAACTTTTGGGATTGCTGGTATAACTTAGCGTTTTCTAGCGCATTTCCAGCTGTATTAGCCAACAAACGAATAAAATCGATTTGACTATTTTCAAGCGGAAAGGTTAAATGTGATTTGACCTGAAGCACTCCATAAACACCTTGTTTTCCTTTTAAAGGTGCATACATAACTGGATATTCACTTTCTTCCAGTTCGACCGCCGCATTAACATAGGATGCGATCGCTGAAACGTTTTCAGAATTGTATTCTAAGTTTTTGATAGGTAGATCTTCGCTCGCGTCGTGATCGTTTGATAGAAGCAAAAAATAGTCATATGTAGGAAAAACTCTTTTTAGAGTTTGGATAATTTCCGCTAACACAATATTAATATCCATGCTGGAATGGAATTTTTCAGTAACTCTAAATAATTCTCTATATCTTATTTCTTCTAATGTTTGATTTTCTTCTATGGGATTTGTCCGATTTGGCATTCGATATCAACCCACCTATCAAATAAATAATAGTTATAAATAAGACTATTCGCCTATATATCCTTAATTTCACAAGATTGGATCTAGTAAGCTACTTTAGAATAATTATATCATACATAGAACTTTTTACCTACATATATATTTTATATTTCATTTTTCCAATGTTGACTTTAAAATGTAAAAATATTATAATGGTCGTTGTGTAAAATAATGCAGCCTAGATGAACACATTATGATCGTATTTTGTTCCTCAGAATTAAAAGATTCGAGGTGCATCTCGTAACCCGCTGCTGCTAGGGCGAAGGTGCATGAAAACAAAATACACATATTTGCTGTCTCATAATCGGTTTTTATTTTACAACAAAATAAAAACAAAGGAGGAGACTACTATGTCTCGTTACACCGGCCCAAGCTGGAAACTTTCCCGTCGCCTTGGAATTTCTCTAAGCGGTACAGGAAAAGAATTAGATCGTCGCCCTTATGCACCTGGACAACATGGTCCAAACCAACGTAAAAAACTTTCAGAATATGGTTTACAGCTTCAAGAAAAACAAAAACTTCGTCATATGTATGGAGTAAACGAACGTCAATTCCATAATACGTTCGTAAAAGCTGGTAAAATGAAAGGTAAGCACGGCGAAAACTTCATGATCCTACTTGAACAACGCCTTGATAACATTGTTTACCGTCTTGGTCTTGCACGTACACGTCGTCAAGCTCGCCAATTAGTAAACCATGGCCATATTTTAGTTGATGGAAGTCGCGTTGATATTCCATCTTACAAAGTTGTTCCTGGCCAAACAATCAGTGTTCGTGAAAAATCACGCAACCTTGACATCATTAAAGAATCTGTTGAAGCTACAAACTTCGTACCAGAATTTGTATCTTTCGATGCAGACAAACTTGAAGGAACATTCACTCGCATACCTGAGCGTTCTGAACTTCCTTCTGAAATTAACGAAGCGTTTATCGTTGAGTTCTACTCACGTTAATAAAATCGCTTAGTAGATTGCAGTATTTAAAAAGCCCCAAACCCACTATATATAATGGGTTTGGGGCTTTTTCATTTATTTAAGGTATGTAAAACAACGTAAAATTAGGTATTATTTTGGGGCAAATGGGGCTATCTATTTTCCAAACCATAAATATCTAAAAATATATACGTAGAGTGACAATAAAGTTATTTATTTTTATAACCTCAAATACTTATAACCCGTCCTGATTTTTAGGACGGGATTATAATAAAGTTGCTTAATTTTTGATGAAAAATAATTCACTACTTTTAAAATATAAAATAATCAAGTCGTTTTATTCTGAGTGTTGTTCTACAATAGTGCTCTTAGTGAAATAGATCAACATTTACGAATTTTGATCTATTTCGCCTCCTGCCTTTTTCAAAGCTCTTTGAAGCTGATAAATTTTCATCATACCAATTAATCCAACTAATAGTGCTCCCAATAGGACTGAGCCAATAATGACGAGGATCAATGGCCACTCAGCTTTTCCAAATAAGTAATTAACCGTTACAATGTCAACATTGATAACTGAAAAAACCGCGATAATTAAGACCAAAATCAGTGCTAATATTAAGTTCCATTGCCTTTTCATAAGCCACCTCATTAATTGTTATTTAACTATTATATTATCAGGACTAACTTAGGACAATCACTATCGTGCAGCAAGGATTTACCCTTTTTTAAACACCTTTATTATTATTTTCGTGAGTTATTGACTGGTACGAAACGATTTGGTGATCTTAGAAATGGAATACCTGATGGTAGCCAAAAGGTACTTACACAGAATCTACGGGCTATGGAGGAAGATGGAATCATAGGCATACGCTGATGTTCCACCTAGTAATTTGGGTATTACGCTCAGACCAGTTATCGAGACAATAACAGAATGAGGATTAGGCTATCAAGCAATAGTGACAAACAATACACATGAAACGAAATCTTTGATATAGAAAATGGCAAACAGACTTTAAGGATTTTAACAACGAACATATTTTCCATAAGCAGAAAGAAATAGTCTCGTTTGTTCTGGACATATTGTCCTGATTCGTATTCGCGTATTCTTTGTCAACATAATCCATAAGGTCACGTAGATAAAAAAACTCTATGCTGTTACTTTCGCGTAGATTATAAAAAAAACAGCTAACTGAACAAAAATAACAATGGTTGGAACGATGAACACTCCATCAACCAAAAGAAACACGGCTAAAATACCCACAAATGAACCAAAATGATAAATGCTCAAACGATGTTTAACAAAGCGATATTGATGGAAAACAAGCGTGTTTGAAAGAAAATATATCAAAGTAGCTACAAAAACCAAGGTTAGTAAAAACCAATATCGAATATCATGTAAAAATGCTAATTGAATGGACGATGCAATAATACTCAAAGACATATAAATGAATAAATGTCCATAAATAACCGCTTGCCCGGTGCTTTTTATCCCTTTATCAACCTTTTTCTCAATATTATCGAAGTACTGCCACCACATGGAAATGACGATGACAAAAGATAAAAGGGCAAAACCAATCGCATTCCAATCACCTCGTTCCGGATGCAAGACTGCAATTAAACTGACTATGGACTCTCCGAGCAAAATAATAGTGAAAAGACCAAAACCGGGCTAACAGATGCGGGGTATCAGTTGGAGCTTTCGCCAAATGTTTACGGCCCAAAATGGGGACCATAATATCTATCAAAATACCAAGGTATAAAATAAGATATCGCACCCAGTAATCAAAGAAAATAGAACATAAAGAGACCCCGATGCCAATTAAAAAGCCATAGCCTAAATAATTAGCTGCTTGCTGGCGAGAACCATTTTCTTGTCTACTAATCCATAAATATTGCAGGGATGTTAACAATCTAATTCCTACATAGCCAATAAGGAATGGAATATAATATGGGTCAAAATGAACGGACAAGCTGGCCGTCATTAGGATGATAAAGATCATTTGAATGATCATAAATAAACGTTGGGTGACACAATCCTTACCAAAGCGGTTAATAAATAAAGTTTGACCTACCCAAGCCCACCAAATTGGAACAAAAATTAAAACAAATTTCAATAGATATTCAGTCGGAATAATCCCCCGCTCTATATGTAATAGCAGCTGTGTAGCTTTCGCAATGGCAGCCACAAAAATTAAATCAAAAAGAGCCTCTAACCAAGTTAGGTTTTTCTCGTCCATGAGCGTATCTACTCCTCCATACACATTACATTACAATATCAAAAAGAAGCCACAAAACGGGAGCCCTGCTGGCATCAAAAAACCGTAAATAAGAGGTTAATCGTGTTTAACCTTTTCTGACAAACCTCTCATAGCCTGTCTCGCGGCTCGTTGAATTGGATCCCAGCTGCCATTATAAGGGGGGGCATAACTCAAGTCGAGATCCTCAAGTTCAAGGATAGTCATTCGATTAAAAAGAGCAGTGGCCAATACATCCACTCGTTTATCGACACCCTTTTCCCCGATAATTTGCCCACCAAGCAATTGATAATTGTCACTTCTGTATGTGAGCTTGATATGAATCGGTCGAGATCCCGGATAATAATTAGCAATGTCCTTCGCCTCAATCTTTACGACTTCATAGGGGATGTTTAATTTCATGGCCTCCCATTCAGATAAACCCGTCTTTCCCAATGTCAAATCCATGAATTTTAAAATAGAAGAGCCAGTAATTCCTTTAAATCTCCGAGGTTGTCTCGCCATATTCAGCCCGGCAATACGTCCCTGTTTGTTGGCCGTAGTCCCAAGGGGAACATAATCATCCTGCTCTTTTACCATATGATATTGTAGCGTACAATCCCCGGCTGCATAAATATCCTTCACATTGGTTTCCATGTAACGATTCGTTTGAATGGCTCCTTTCATCCCCGTAGTAATCCCAGTCCCTTGAATAAAAGATGTATTCGGCTTAATTCCGGTAGAAATTAAAACAAGATCGGTTTTATAAACCTTTTGATCCGTTCGTATTGACTCAACAGACCGAAGACCCTCAATGGCTATCACATTCTCGTTTACAATCAATTCAATTTGATGTTTTTTAGCTTCTTCATGGATGTATTGTGCCATATCTGGATCAAACATTTTGCCGACGTACGTTCCGCGATGAATCAGCCGAACGCTTTTTCCAAGGGTTCTGAAACTTTCCGCCATTTCAAGGCCGATATCCCCCCCACCAATGACTGTCACATTTTGAATTTCTTCACTAAGATTACGAATGATTTGATTGGCGTCTGGAATAGTTTTCAAAGTATGTACGCCGCTGAGACCAATCCCTTTCCAGTCGGGAATTATAGGACTTGCGCCACTAGCAATCAATAATTTGTCATATGAAAGGTGAAACCTCTTCCCAGATTGTGTATCCTGGCCAACAACGGTTTTTGTTTTGGGGTCAATGGTTTGTACTTCATGATAAGTCCTCGCGTCGATTCCAAATTTATTTCGGAAGGTTTCGATTCTTCTTGCAATAAGATCATCAGTTGAAGGAACCAAACCGCTGATAGTATAGGGAAGTCCGCACTGTCCGTAAGAATAAATGGCACCTTTCTCCAATGTAACAACTTCCGCATCCTGATCATATTTTATAATTTGCATGGCTGCACTCATCCCCGCTGCATCTCCACCGATAATCACATATTTCATAAATTACACCCCATTCCCAAAGTTATTCGGATTTCGACAATCGACTTAAAAAGTGCGAAGAACGCGATGTTCTCCGCACTCCTTTACCAAAGGATGATCCTTAGGACCCAAAAGCGAGATCACCGATTTTTCAATATAGCGAACAAAGACGTGTGGTATTGGTTCCCACTTGGTTAGTTTTGACGATCCTTAAGAACATCTTGGTATTCCTCATGCCGATCAATCTGACTTTTAGCAAATGGACATAAAGGGATAATCTGTTTCTGTTCTTCACGCGCGAACGTTACGATTCGTTCCACTAATGCCTCACCGAAGCCCTGCCCGCGAAGCCCGTCGGAAACATACGTGTGATCGACAATTAATTTCGTTGCGCCTGTTGGAACAAAATGAATTTCTGCCAAAGGCTCCTCTTGATTGTCCCCAACATAAAATTTGTTTTCCCCTTGCTTAATATCTATCATCCTTCAGTCTCCTCTCAAATTTTTTTATGGTCGGCATTCATGGCTGTTGTCACAAAACGGCTTGTTGTTGGAATGACCGCAACCGCAAAGCGCTGCTCGGTTACATTGAATCGTTTCATTCCCGTTCTTGATTGTCACGTTCCCCCTGATATACATTACATGACCAGGTTGTAAATCAAGGGTTGTTTCAGCTTGAGGTTGTTCTTGATCTTCTCCATCTTTTCTCACATATTCCAAAGCGCCACTAGGACAACGTTCAATTACTCTAGCCACATCATCAGCTGATGCCTGATCCGGATTGACCCACGGTCGCTTCTTCACATCAAATACTTCGGAAAGCCCTTTGACACACTGAGCCGCATGAAGGCAACGTTTAGCATAAAATTTAACCTCAATGTCTTTTCCACTATACAACTTATAATCGTTCTCCAACCTCGATCCCTCCTTTTAAGATTTTAGCAAAATATCTCTATTACGTTCATTCCCCTATCCTCTTATCTATGAACCTCTATGCAATCAATCACCATTACGGAAGGTTCGGATCCAACTTTCAAAGGTCATAAGAAACCTGTCAAGATAGTGTAACGTGCGGTCATCATCAAACAGTCCGGTCGTCTCATTGAGTTTTTCATGAACCCTTCCAATTAGAATTTTAGGTCCGGGCAAGGTATATGCATCCATCGCCAGAAGGGTTTGCCTCACCTGTGCCTGAGATTGCGCTGTCCCTCCGTTTCCCGGTGTAGCACCTGCAATCGCAAAAGGCTTGTGAATTAAAACGGAATCTTTTGGTGGACGCGAGGCCCAATCCAGGGCGTTTTTTAATCCCCCAGGGATCCCTGTATTATATTCAGGGGTAACAATCAAAACACCGTCAGCTTTTCGAATGCTTTCTTTAAACTCAACCACTGATAGAGGATATCCGCATTATAAAGAGGGATTGTCGATATATTTGTGTGATCAAACTCCCAATGTTCGGGTGCGATTCGTTCAATGGCGTTTAATACTTTGCGATTGAATGAATCTTTACGTAAACTTCCGCAAATTGTAGCGATTGTTAATTTGTTTTCTTCCAAGTTTTATCCTCCTCTATTGATTGTCCAAATAGTTTGCTCAAAAATCCCAAGTTAGTATCATTTATTGCCTGAAAATTTTCCATGTCTATAAACTTCTATTTCTCAATCCTGCTAACAGTTCGTGATTGACTAAGTGTTCTAATTGTAACTTGTACTCTTTTGCTCGCTAATATCTTAAGATATCCCGATTGCCAAAATCTTCTCGTCATTACAGGAAAAGTAGTAGTGGCACTTCGCAACGAATTTGGCGGTCATGCTGTTGAAAAGGATTAATAATGTTAAACACATTTTATAAAATGAAGGAGATACTAATGATGTGGGCTGTTGATGGGTGTTACTCCATTTGTTAACCTGGTGTAGAAGCATATAACACAAACATGTTTGCATTACACGGAAAATACTGATTTGAAGCCGAAAAAGAAAAATTAATGAAACGTATGGCAGAAACAAAAAAGAAAACGATGCATAGAGTGAAATGAAGCATTTATGATTTTTTCAATTTTTTTTACACTGGCATTTGGTGTAGAACCCTACGGTACAATAGCTTAATTTCTAAGGTTTTTTCTCTTTTAAAAAATGAATGATGCTCAACCAAAAAATAATTTAATAACTTTATTGATAATCTACAGGAACCTTTCTTTATTTGTCAGAAAAAAAATGATTAGAAAAACTATATATAATAAAATCGCTTTGTAGAACACAGTATTAAAAAAGCCCCACGCCCTTGGTATATAAAGGATTTGGGGCTTTTTTTATTCGGGACTAGTTTTTAATAGAAAAAGAGCGGACAGATGCTGAATTGGAATATTTTTTGCTACGCATTGCCAACAATCAAATCAAATGTAGATGGTGGACATACAACTGAGAAGTAATAATCCTCGGCACAGTCCCAAATGTCATGCCATTCTTGATCCTCACTTCCCTCCCGTAGATTATGTCTATGGCGTCGAACATCGGGTGACACATCCACTAGAACTTTAACATCGACTACATCAGATAAGATAGGCAATGAAGAATAAATACCATCCAGTAAAATAACCTTTGAAGGCTCTTTTGTGACTATTGAAGATGACAAACCGTTCCTCGAAGAAAATGAAAATGGGTGATATTGAACGGTTTCTCCAGTCATCAAAGGAGACAATACCTCATTTCGCATTCGCTTCCAGTCAATACATCTCATAACCTTTTCCTCAGGTGAGCATGCATCCCATTCTTCAGGAGTAACAGTGGCTGCAAAAAAGTCATCACATTGAATGACTGTTGCTCCAAAATGCATTGCTACTTCAGTTGCTATTGTAGATTTCCCTGCACCACTTCCTCCGTCGATGGACACCACTAATGGAATGGTTCGTCCTTTCAGCCGGGTATTTATAGCAGATACAATTCGTTGAATTGATGCTTTTGTTATATGAGTAATTTCGTTAATTTCCACTATTACCACTCCACTCTCTAGAAACGATAAAAAAATATATAAAGAACTTAGAAGAATACTAACAACAATCGAATTTATACAACTTATTTACAATCAGCGTGTTTCATTATTTTTTGTACGGTTTCCAAATCAATTTTTATGATAGGTCCTTCAGGAGAAATGATCACACCTTCCTGCAGATAAAATCTCCCGGCCATAATAAAGTCATCCCTTTTCTTGAAATATAACTTTACATCTGGTTCGTGACTTGGATACTCACTTTTCTCAATGTACTTCGATTTTTGAAACGAGTCAGTGATTTCCTCTACCAAGTTTGGCTTATCGATCTCATAAGACGCTGGATGACACAGAACGATTATAGAAGTGGCATTTCTCAAATCTTTAATATAATGCCATCTTTCATTAGGTGGCATTTCTTCTGCTTCTAAATGATCAATTGTACTATTCTTTTCAACAATATACCTTGTCTCCTTTAAATCAGTTTGATTTGATTGAGGAGAGCTTACCTGTTTTGGTTGTTTGGAAGAAAGCAGCAAAACCGTCACGACAATAAGTATGAATGACAAAAAAAATACCATTTTTCTCACACTATCGCCCCCTGTTTTTCATCCCTAAAAAAGTGAACGTTCTAAATCTAATTATATGAAGCGGTTTTTAATTTATTTTACTTACTGCTTCGTCAGTTAAAGGTGGGATTAAAAATGATTATCTATTCTTTTTTTGTATTACAAACAATTAAATTTGCATGTTGTCGTTACTTTAGGTATTTACAGTGCAGAACAATGTAACGTAACCTTATCAGATTTAATCACTAATTTTTTTAAAAATAGATCCTTCCTCAATCATTTGTAAGATCCAATAACCGTATACAATAATATTAATGGTTACAGTAATAATAACCCATATAGGAACTACCTCTTCTTTTACTGTATCAATCACTGTCCATATACATATTAAATATAACGTTATTCTAAGAAAATTTAACCATAAAGATTTTTTATCAAGTATGAGTAGTTTCCATGAAGATAATTGCCTAGGAAACTTCCTAATTGAAATAAAGTATAAAGATAAATAAAACATGATATTAAATATAAATAATAATAAAGGAGCAATAAACATAGAGAGAGCAGCTGCTGCAACGTTGTCAATTTCAGGATTTCTTTCTCCGATTACCATAACAATTGAAAAGTACAGTTTATAAAGAGCATAACAAGAAAAAAAAGAGATAATGAAACTTAATATAAATACAATTAGTTTATTGGATATCTTCATCCTATACTCCTCCTAATTGCAGTAACCTGCACGGTCGTCGAATAAGAAAAGGCTACATTAACAGCCTTGATTTCCTTGAACTCACACTACCCTTTAGAACAAGAACATAAAGTTATTTGTTCGATTCGTTGAACGGATTATAATTGTCTCTGTTAAAAAAAATGCACCATTAGAAGAAATGGTGTGGAAGCTAGTGATAAAATGTAAAAGTAAGATACATAGAAGTCAAAAGTGAAAATATTACATTGACTTAGACGGTGCGGAAAAAGTTGTGTAAATAGGTTTCAAATCAATCCTCCTTGGCGAGAATTAGGATAACTAATTTTGCCAAGGAGGATTTTTCGTCATGAAATTACCAAAGGAATTAATCAAAGAAATGGTAAAGGAACAAAAGTTCACTAGTACCGATCAAATTATGGAAACGATCAAGGAGATGTTTTCCAATGTCTTGGAGGAAGTGCTCAAATGCGAAATTGATGAGCAGTTGGGTTATGAAAAGCACCAACGTCGGAGTGATGGACCTAATAACTATCGAAATGGTTCAACAAAACGGAAACTAAAAACGCAATTTGGCGAAGTTGAAATAAACGTTCCTAGAGATAGAAATGGCTCGTATGAGCCACAAATTTTGGATAAATACCAAAGAAATGTGGACGGGCTGGAAGAGAAAATTCTTTCTCTTTACGCACATGGTATGTCTACCAGAGATATCAAGGAACAAGTCAAGGATCTCTATAATATTGAGATTTCCTCAGAGCTAGTTAGTAAGATTAGCGAAAAGATTATGCCACAAGTAAATGAGTGGCAAAGCCGTCCACTTGAAGCCTATTATCCTTTTATTTTCATGGATGCCATTCATTATAAAATTCGGGATAATCACCAAATTGTCTCGAAGGCGGCCTATGTGGTATTGGGTATTAACAATGAAGGTTATAAAGAAATATTAGGCATCTGGGTTGGGGGAAATGAAAGTAGTAAGTTTTGGTTAGGTGTGTTGAACGATTTGAAAACGAGAGGCGTTAAAACGGTTAATCTTTTCTGTGTAGATGGGCTTACAGGATTCAGAGAAGCCATACAAGCCGTGTATCCTTTCGCTGGAATTCAACGTTGTATCATTCACCAGATACGTTCAAGTACTAAATATGTTTCTTATAAACACTTAAAGGAATTTGTCGCTGATTTAAAGCTAATCTATACTTCAATTAACGAAGAATCGGGTATGGAAAGGCTCAAAGAATTTAAAGAAAAATGGGGTAAAGAGTATCCAACTGCAGTTAAATCATGGGAAGAAAATTGGGATATTTTAGCTACCTTTTTTGCATATCCGCCCGAAATTAGGAAAATAATATATACTACGAATGTAATAGAAGGGTTACATCGTCAATTTAGAAAAGTGACCAAAACAAAATCCATTTTCCCTAATGATGATAGCTTAAGGAAAATGCTCTATTTGGCATCTCAAAATATTACAAAAAAATGGAAGATGCGTTATCGTAATTGGGATATAATCTTGAGCCAACTTGAGATTTTAAATCAAACATCATAATTGGGGACTCTGTCCCCAAACCCCTGAAGTTTAACGCATTTGTTTTCCCTAAAACGGATGAAAAAACGGACAGATCAAGTCCGTCCGTTTTAGTGTAAAAACCATAAAATCGCTCGGGTTGCACTTCTGCATTGCCCTATCCTGTTTTATGGTAAAAGGCAATAATAGTTTTGCCAGATTGTATTTTTTCATACCTATTATTTCTTGCCTTGCGAAGATTATAGAATACTACTTACACAAGATTTTACGCAGATCCTTGACTTAGAGCACACTACCTTTTATTCCGCTTAGCCTCATCTCCAACTATTTTTATATTTTCATTAGGTGGCATAGGTTTGTATTCACTTAAATCTATATTTACTTCTGAACCATTAGACATTGAACTACAACCCAATAATACGATAATAAATAAATTCACAAAAACACTTTGCCATTAAGGTTGTAAAAGTCTTTTTTGCCACTCATCACCATTTATAGTATATTGTTCTCTTATATGTAGCCGACTTTCTTTAAATGTCAGAAATTCAATAGTGATGGGTTTAACGACAAAACCTCCCCAGTTCTCCGGCTTGGGTATTTGCTTTTCCTCAATATTCTTTTTGACTTCCTCAAATTGTTTATATAAATCTTGTTCAGAGAAAAAATACTGACTCTGTTTACAACTTAATGTAGTTATTTGTGCGTCTCTTGACCTTGTTTTCCAGTATTTTTCCGCTAGGGAAGAAGAGATCTGTGAGGCAAGGCCATTAACTCTTACTTGATAACCGATTGTTTCCCACCAAAATGTTAGCGCGACCTTAGGATTACGCTGAATATCCCGACCTTTTTGAGAATCCAGACTGGTGCAAAAAATAAACCCACTCTCGTCAACAGACTTTAAATCTACAAAGCGTCCAGATGGAAAGCCATGCTCATCAATTGTTGATACACATACTGCACTAGGATGCTTCAATTTTGAATTGTTCTTTGCCTCATCCCACCATGATATGAACTTTATAATTGGTTTCCACATTGAACAAAACCCTCCTTTGTCTCCGATACAATTTATGCAACCGATTTTTTGCAAATGATCCATCCTCTACTTTTGTGGGCTCCACACGAATTTACAAGGCTGTTGAAAATTTGCCAAGGAAAAGATGATGACGGATAACAAGCAATTTTACCGTATAATTGGATTAGGTATGGAAAAAAGGAATATCAGGAAATTAATTGTTGACTGGAAATATGTTTCTTCTTGGAATGTTCTTGACGGTTGGGTTATAAAAGGAATCATAGTAATCTCTACTTACATTTTTATGAGAAAAAAACCTAGATCAAATTCTAGGTTTTTTCTTTTATGATCATTATCCCCCAATTTGTTTTCCAATTTCCCAATGATGACCGAACGGATCTTCGATACGGCCAATTCTCCAACCATGTTCTTCATATATAGGTGCAATTTCTTTAGCTCCGGCAGAAACGGCTTTCTCAAACACTGCATCTGGATTATCTACCGATAAAATCACCCGGACTGATCCTTTGCCCAACGCCTCAGGACTTGAGCTAGGATCTTCTTGAATCCAAAACATAGCCCCATCAACTGAAAGTTGAGAAATAATCACAGCATCTCCTTCGCCAAGTCGATAAACCTCTTCAGCACTAAACCCTTTTTTGTAAAAGTCTACAGCCTTAGCTCCATTACTAACCGATAGCCAAGGTGCAATATTCGTAGCGTTTGCCAACATAACAACCCCCATTATTGATACTAACTAATTTCAATATACTCTAAAAATTTAGTGAAATCTATTAAAAAGTTGTTGTACATTTATAGTCTCCATAGTAATATTTAGCTAAATTACAAGGAAAATAGGTGGACACTTGGAATATTTAACGACACATTTATTATTCAATTTATCCTTATTAATTGTCCTGCTTTTTCTTTGCTTTATGCTTCCAAAACAATTCGTAACTTCTCAATATTATAAAAAGACTGCTCTCTTATATTGTATAGCTTCAATTATTGTATGTTTTCTGTTTTCTTACAGATTAAATGATTCTATTGTAATGGATCTACGTATTGTTCCTTTTATCATTGGAGCTCTATATATGAGGCTTAGCCCATTACTTGGGATCCTCATTATTGCATTACGATCCCTTCATGGTATCGATTACGGATTCTATTTAGTCTTCGGTTTCTATAGCGTTTTAACAATTATTTTTTGGTTTATTTCACCTTGGTTTTTAAAACTTCGTTCATCTCAAAGAATTTTGTTTTCAACGAGCGTCACGTTGTTATGTAGTATCTGCTTAAGTACTTTTATTGTACTTTTTATCCATCCTTTTCAGCTTCTCGATATTTGGATTGCTTTTATAGTTGTCCCTCCTATTGGTGTTGCCATGCTTTCATATATTATAGAAATGATTGAAAAAAATCAGCAACTATACCAACAATTATTAACAGCTGAAAAGCTGGAAGCAGTTGAACAAATGGGGGCTGCCATCTCCCATGAAATTCGAAACCCATTAACATCTGCAATCGGTTTCGCCCAGTTGCTAGACGAGGACTCATTGGAAAATGGGAAGAGAATGCAGTATCTTTCTATCATAAAAGGAGAGTTAGAGGCGGCTGAACGAGTCATAAAAGACTATTTAACTTTTTCAAAACCACAGATTGAATCACTGGAAAAACTTAATATAAATAATGAACTCTTTCATATTTTAAAACTAATGGAACCTTTAGCAAATTCGGCTTCTATCAAAATATCTTGCAACTTCTCTTCAATAGGATACATAGAAGGAGAGCGTCAGAAGTTTCAGCAATGTTTTATTTATATCATACGAAATGCTATTGAATCATTGCCAAATGGCGGAGATATTTTGATAGAAACAGAAACGACTAAAAAAAATATCATCATTTATATTAAAGATTCGGGATTCGGGATGAGTAAAACTAATATTGAGCGTCTTGGAGAACCATATTACGTAACAAACGGAAAAAAAGGAACAGGACTTAGTATTATGGTCGCCTACAGTATAGTACGAGCGATGAATGGTACGGTTGATGTACATAGTGAAATTGGGATTGGTACAACATTCCGATTTTCATTCAAGAGGTTTACATAAAAGATACTCTCAAACACGATTTTCCGATAAAAGATCACTCTAAATTCGAAACTAGGAGAGATTACTGATTGGACATTACTTTACACTTCTTTTTTAACCTATCTTTATTAATCATATTGCTGTTTTTAGGGATATTATGGATAGGGTTTTCAGACAATCTACGCTCATTAAAAACAATAGCTATCTTATTTTGTTTTGCTTCCTTAATTATTTGCTTCGCTTTTAAATTTCGTTTCCAAGAAGATATTTTACTAGATTTGCGGACTATCCCTTTTACAATTGGCGGTCTCTATTTAGGTATAGGTCCGATAATAGGACTGTTTATCATTGTTGTTAGAGGTATGTATGGTATTAATTTTGGCTTTTTCTCTACTGCCATCATTATCGCATTCACTTCTTTAATATTTTGGAGAATGTCCCCGTGGTTTTTAAAAACATCTTCACGGCAAAGAGTAATAATTGCAACTATCATGACCTTTATTGTCAACTTATTTCCAGTTATATTAATGGAAATAAGTCAAAAACCATTCTCTATTTATGATGTATATTTCGGCTATTTAATCATACAACCTATTGGATCAGCAATGATAGCCATTATTATTGAAATTCTTTTTAAAACCATCTACCTTCGTCATCATCTTGTGAAAACAAAGAGATTAGAAGTAGTAGAGAAAATGGCTGCGGCGATTTCTCATGAAATTCGGAATCCATTAACTGCCGCAATTGGCTTTGTTCAACTTATGCAAGATGAAACTATTTCAAATGATAAAAGAGATCAGTATCTTTCCATCCTAAAAAGTGAACTTAATAGTGCTGAAAAAGTTATTCAAAATTTTTTAAACTATACTAACCCTCAAATTGAAAGAGTCGAATCACTTAATGTAAATGATGAATTGGATATCGTCACTAACATAATGCAGCCCCTTGCAAAAAGAAATTCGGTCACCATCGAATCTAAGTTTTCAAGTATATTCTGGATTAATGGAAATCGACAAAGCTTTCATCAATGCTTTGTTAATATTATAAAAAATTCAATTGAAGCGATGGAGACTGGTGGACCATTAAAAGTTGAGGTTGAATCTACACAAACAAACGCATTCATCCGGATACACGATACGGGAAAAGGAATGACACAAGAGCAAGTCGAACGTTTAGGCGAGCCATATTATTCAACAAAAGGAGAAAGCGGCACTGGTCTCGGAATTATGGTCTCATATAATATTATTAGAGCATTAAATGGGACAATAAATGTTAAAAGTGAGGTTGGGAAAGGAACGACATTCGAGTTTTCTTTTCCTATAGATGAAACAAAATGAAGCCAGCTCTATTAAGAGGCTGGCTTCTGATTATTGGGCTCTGCTAAAATTACTTGTTTATTCACATCAATCGGTGTAGTGTACTTTTACTTAAATCGAATTAAATGATATTTTTTCTTTCCGCGGCGGATAATGGTAAATTGGTTTCCAAGGCGGTCTTCTTCACTTAAACTATATTGAATATCCGTTACTCTTTCGCCATTAATGGAAATAGCGCCAGATTGAATGTCTTCTCTTGCCTGACGTTTAGAAGGAGAAATTTTTGCTGCGACTAGAATTTCAACTAAATTCAAATCGTCTCCTGTTTGGTGCTCATGAGATGGCACATCCTTAAATCCTTGCTCAATTTCTTCCACATTTAATTTTTTAACATCACCGCTAAAAAGAGCTTCCGTAATTCTTATAGCTTGTTGTAATGCAGATTCCCCATGGATAAGACGGGTCATCTCTTCAGCAAGTGCTCGCTGCGCTTTTCTTAAATGCGGTTCTTCCTTAACAGAAGTTTCTAATTCATCAATTACTTCCTTATTCAAGAACGTAAAGAACTTCAAATATTTCACAACATCCGCATCTGCCGTATTAATCCAGAATTGATAAAATTCGTATGGAGTCGTCTTTTTAGGATCAAGCCATATTGCTCCACCTTCAGTTTTACCAAATTTCGTACCATCCGCTTTCGTCACGAGAGGAATGGTCATACCGTATGCTTTTGCACCTTCACCCGCCATTTTTCGAATCATTTCAAGACCGGTTGTAATATTTCCCCATTGGTCACTACCACCAATTTGCATTTTACAATGTAAATTTTCATATAGCTTAAAGAAATCAATTGCCTGAAGAATCGTGTATGAGAACTCTGTAAAAGATATTCCCGTATCTAAACGTGAAGCGATTGTATCTTTTGCAAGCATGTAGTTTACACCAATGTTTTTACCAAAATCCCTCAAAAAGGTAATGAGATCCATGGAACCGGCCCAATCGAAATTATTCGTCAAAACGGCCGCATTTTCCCCATCAAAATCGAATATTTGCTCTAGCTGTTTCTTAATTCCTTGAACGTTTTTCTCAACTTGTTCAATCGTTTGCAATTGGCGCTCTTCCTTTTTACCGCTTGGATCACCAATTAATCCTGTCGCACCACCAACTAGTACGATTGGTCGATGTCCATGTTGTTGAAAACGTCTCAGTGTTAAAAATGGCAACAAATGCCCAATATGCATGCTGTCAGCAGTAGGGTCTACTCCGCAATACAATGATATTTTCTCTTTGTTAAGTGTATCTTCCATTCCTTCAGCATCAGTTTCTTGATAAATAATTCCACGCCATCTTAAATCTTCTAATAATTGACTCATCAACTATTCACCACTTTCCATAAAAATTAAAAACGCCCCTTCGTAAAAACGAAGGGACGACTATTTACCGTGTTACCACCCAACTTAGGATTATGAAACTTTTCATACTCCTCACTCAATTCCATTAACGATGCTGGTCACCGTTTGCCGCTACTGCTATTTTTCACGGCAAAAGCTCAAGGAGGTACTTCATCATACTGTTTGTGCCAGTTTTCACCTCCCACTGGCTCTCTTAAAACAGGGACAGTTGACTACTTATTCCTATCAACGCTTATCATTATAATAATTAATACTTAATATATCGTATTTTACCCACAATTTAATAATAATGTCAATCTTGACTCGGAAATTACTCTAATTTTACATACCAATCCATTCAATTATGCTATAATAGGAATGATTTTGGGGGGATTAAAACTTATGACAAATCGTGAAAATAGAGGCAAAGAACGAATAAACAAGCTCGCTTCCGCTTTTAATTTTAAAAATATCGGTAAGGGAGTCCGCATAACATACGGTGTCGTTTGGAATTTATTGCTTCTGCTTTTTATCGTCATCATGATTGGCGGTGCTTTTGCCGGTGGAGTTGGAGCTGGATACTTTGCAGCCCTCGTCAAGGATGAAAAAGTACGTGCCGAAGCTTCTATGGTAAAAGATATTCATCAATATGAAGAAACGTCAACTTTGTATTTTGATAATAATATTCCACTTGGGAAACTACGTTCAGACATTGATCGGGAAGAAGTTAGTATTAAGGACGTCTCCAAATATTTAAAGAAAGCTGTTATTGCGACAGAAGACCAATATTTTTATGAGCATAAAGGTGTTGTTCCGAAAGCATTATTCCGCGCAGTCTTTCAGGAGTTTACAAATTCTTCTGTACAATCTGGTGGTAGTACTTTAACACAGCAGCTTATCAAAAACCAAATTTTAACAAATGAAGTTTCCTTTGATCGTAAAGCAAAAGAAGTCCTCCTTGCCTTAAGGATTGAAAGATTCCTAGATAAGGATCATATTTTAGAAGCATATTTAAATGTATCCACCTTTGGACGAAATTCGTCCGGACAAAACATTGGCGGAGTACAAGCCGCAGCTAAAGGAATATTTGGAGTCGAAGCCAAAGATTTGAATTTAGCGCAAGCTGCTTTTATAGCAGGATTACCACAAAGTCCATTCGGATATACACCTTTTACGAATCAAGGTGAACTCAAGAGCCCAGAAGGACTTGAACCTGGCCTGAATCGAATGAAGACCGTTTTAAATAGGATGAAAAAAGAAAATTATATTACAGAAAAAGAATATAAAAAGGCGATTAATTACGATATTACGGCTGATTTTATTCCTAGGCAGCCAAGAACGTTTGAGGAATACCCTGCACTTACGTTCGAACTTGAGGAAAGAGCAGTCAATGTCCTAACTGAGATATTAGCGAAAAAAGATGGCTATTCGAAAGGTGATTTAAAAAAGGATAAGAAGTTATTCGATAAATATTGGACGCTAGCTAATCGAGATATACGCCAAAATGGATATAATATTTATTCTACAATCAATAAAGACATATACGATGTACAGCAAAAAACAAAAGATGAGTATCAAAACTATGGTCCGACTTATAAGGTAGAAAGAAAAAATGAAGAAACAGGTGAAATGGAAACAGTAGATGATCCTGTTCAGATCGGTTCTATTTTAATTGAAAATAAATCTGGAAAAATTTTAAGTTTTGTCGCTGGACGTGATTATGAACTAAATCAAAACAATCATGCAACTCATACTAAACGTCAAAATGGGTCAACCATGAAACCACTTCTTGTTTATGCTCCAGCCTATGAGCTTGGAGTAAGTGCGCCAGGGGCAATTGTTGCAGACCTTCCATATAATATTCCTGCTGGAGGAAAGACGTATACACCTTATAACTTTACAAGAGGGAAATTTTATGGACTCGTTTCAACGAGATATGCTCTAGCAAAATCATATAACGCCACCGCGGTTGCAACTTATATGAAAATCATCGATCAAAAGCCGACGAAGTATTTGGAAAAAATGGGCTTTACAAGCTTACAGCCAAATGAGTATGCCAACCCTTCCCTCGCTTTAGGTGGATTAACAGTTGGTGTTACTGTTGAAGAAAATACGAATGCTTATACGACTTTTGCTAATGGTGGTAAATTTAAAGATGCTTATATGATTGAAAAGATTACCGATCAAAAAGGAAATATCGTTTTCAAACATAAATCGAAACCAGTTGAAGTATTTAGTCCACAAACCGCTTATCTAATGACAGATGTAATGAGGGGCGTGTTGAATTACGGTACAGCTCAGGCTTTACCTGGAATGCTGAAATTTTCAGCTGATTGGGCAGGTAAAACAGGAACTTCCAACGAGTCTAAAGATTCTTGGCTCGTAGTTTCAAATCCGAATGTGACAATGGGAACGTGGATGGGATACAATTCAAATAAACCTCAGAGTCAAGGATATGACTTAAGAAATTATCGCATCTGGGCCAATTTAATGAACGCTGCATATGATGTTGCTCCAGACGTCGTAAAACCAAAAGATAATAAACGTTTCGAAATGCCTGGCGGAATCGTCAATCGCTCTTATTGTGCGGTATCCGGTATGCTACCTTCTGAAGCATGTTCTAAAGCTGGGCTCATTCAAGCAGATATTTTTAATGCTAAATATGTTCCATCTAAAACAGATGATAGCTTAGGTGCAGGTGGAAGGTATGTTTTAGCAGGAGGAAAAAAATATGCTGCATTGCCATCGACTCCTGAAGAATTTACTCAGCAAGGCTTAGTAATTAATCCGGATTTCCTGAAACGTATTACCATGGGATATGTTAAAGACTTTTCACAACTTATTCCGAAGGATAATCCTAAATGGAAAGATCTCTTAGTTGCCGATGACAAGCTTGCAGATGATGGAAAGGCTCCTGCTGCAGTTAAGGCTTCCTTCTCTGATGGAACGTTAAAATGGAGTGCCTCCTCGAGTAAGGATGTAATTGGTTACCGTATTTATACAGATAAAGGTAAAAAGATTGCGTCCATCATGTCTGATGGAGATCTTGCACATAAAGTCGGGGACGGAATGTTTTACGTAGTGGCAGTCGATATTGCTGGTAGAGAATCAAAACAAGCCGAACCAATTGGAAATGGTGAGGAACTGAAGAAAAAAGAAGAAGAAGAGAAAAAGAAATTAGAGGAAGAGCAAAAGAAAGCTGAAGAGCAGAAGAAGAAAGAGGAAGAACAAAAGAATAAAGAAGAAGAGAAAAAGAAAAAAGAGGAAGAAAAGAAAAAAGCTGAAGAGCAAAAAAAGAAAGAAGAAGAACAGAAAAAGAAAGAAGAAGAACAGAAAAAGAAGGACGAAGAAAGTAAAAAAAATAATGGTGGTAACAACTCTGGAGAAGAAAATCCATAAGAGAAACCGGGCTATGCCCGGTCTTTTTTTTAGCTGTCGTAAGTTCCAATCAGTTATTAACGTAAGTCTATTAGGGATTACCAAATTATGCGAGATTCATATTCTATCGAGACTAGATATTTTAAAAGCGGGAATTTTGTGCTGCGTCACGTCCGATTGAGACAGAATTTCAAATAAATCAGAGGTTTTGTCAGATTCACGAAAAGTCGAAACTCCCTCCCCTATTCCGTCTCTTAAGGATGTATCGTTATATACAAAAAAGCCCCGTGCCAATTAAATTGATACAGGGCTTTTTATTAGTCTTCCATTGTCGATAAGTCGCCTGTTGGCAAGTTCAATTCCCAAGCTTTTAGTACTCGGCGCATAATTTTTCCGCTACGAGTTTTTGGCAGTTTATCACGGAATTCTATTTCGCGAGGTGCGGCATGAGCAGCAAGACCTTTCTTCACGAATTGCTTAATATCTTCTGCTAATTCTTCTGAAGGCTCATTCCCTTCAAGCAACGCAATAAATGCTTTAATGATTTCGCCGCGAACTGGGTCAGGTTTTCCGATGACACCCGCTTCTGCTACTGCAGGATGTTCGAGTAGTTTACTTTCTACTTCAAATGGTCCCACACGTTCTCCGGAAGTCATAATGACATCATCTACTCTACCTTGGAAGAAGAAATACCCATCTTCATCCATGTACGCTGAATCTCCAGAAACATACCAATCACCAGGTAAGAAATATGAATTATATTTTTCTTTATTATTCCAAATTTCATACATCATGGACGGCCAGCCTTTTTTAATAGCGAGATTCCCCATTCTATTTGCTGGTAACACGTTACCTTGATCGTCGACAATTGCAGCTTCTACGCCTGGAATTGGTTTTCCCATGGAACCTGGCTTGATATCTAGGCAAGGGTAGTTTGCAATTAACATTGCACCTGTTTCTGTCATCCACCATGTATCGTGAATGCGTTTATTGAACACTTTCATACCCCAACGGATGACTTCTGGATTCAATGGCTCCCCTACACTTAGAATATGGCGTAATTCCGATAGATCAAACTGCTTTACAAGTTCATCTCCGGCGCTCATCAACATCCTAAAAGCTGTTGGAGCACTGTACCATACTGTTACTCCGTAATCCTCCAATGTTTGATACCAATTTTCTGGCTTAAAGCGTCCTCCAACAATTACGTTCGTTGTTCCTGTGAGCCATGGGCCGAAGATGCCATATGATGTCCCTGTTACCCACCCTGGATCGGCTGTACACCAATAAATATCTTCTTCTTGTAAATCTAAGATCCAGCGAGCCGTTTGGTACTGCTGAATCATGGCATTATGAACATGCAGAACTCCTTTTGGACGACCTGTAGATCCAGACGTATAATGAAGGATCATTCCGTCATTTCGGTCAACCCACTCTATTTCAAGATTTTTATCTGCATCTTTTAATCTTTTATTAAAATCAATAAATGGGCCTTCTTCTTCGATATCATCGCCTACTAGAAAAATATGCTTCAATGCAGGTAATTCATCAACAGGAACCCTTTTTAATAATTCTGGAGTTGTTACTAGAACCTTCGCTTCACTATCTTCTAATCTATCTTTTACTGCAGCCTCCATGAAAGCTTCAAAAAGTGGACCTACAATTGCTCCAAGTTTAATCGCTCCGAGGATAGCAAAATATAGTTCAGGCGATCTTGGCATAAAAATAAATACTCTATCGCCTTTTTCAACATTTCCAAACGTCTTAAGCACGTTTCCTGCTTTGTTAGACCCTTTTTTCATATCATAAAACGTATATTTTTCATCTCTTACACCATCACGGTAATATAGCGCAACTTTATTTTTGCGAAACGTCTCCGTATGACGATCTATTGCTTCATAGGCCATATTAACGCGGCCAGTTTCATACCATGAAAAGCTTTTCTCTGCTTCTGACCAATTAAAATTAGCATACATTTCATCGTAATTCTGTAAATTATATTTACCCTCGATGACTGGTAACGCTTCCAACTTCATGTGCACAACTCCCCTTTAGTGTCTAGAATTACCTTTTATATTATAATATAAAGTACAATTATTCTCAATTTTTTTTACAATTTATTGAACATATTTTTTTAATATCTTTACCAGTTATAATAAAGTTACAAGACTGAAGGAGGGCGTTTAGTGGAGCATCTAAAAACGTATAATGCGATGGAGTTAAAGACAAGAAATGGCATCTTGCTTATTGAAGGGCCAATATCTGCAGAACAGCTCAGTAGGCTCGAATTTCATGAAGATCTTGTTGCTTTTCGTCCAGCAAAACAACAACATGAGGCTCTAATAGGTATAGCAGATCTCCCTGAAGGAAGAATCATCATCGCAAGATATGAAAATGAAGTAGTAGGCTACGTAACATACTTATATCCTGATCCTTTGGAAAGATGGTCTCAGGGGAATATAGTGAACTTAATTGAGTTAGGTGCGATAGAAGTCATTCCTAAGTATCGTGGATCTGGAGTAGGCAAAGGACTTTTACACGTATCCATGATGGATGATGCAATGGAAGATTATATTATCATTACGACTGAATATTATTGGCATTGGGATTTAAAAGGTACAGGACTAGATGTGTGGGAATATAGGAAAGTGATGGAGAAAATGATGAACTCGGGTGGGTTAGAATGGTATGCAACCGACGACCCAGAAATAACATCCCATCCCGCTAACTGTTTAATGGTTCGTATCGGCAAAAGAGTTGACACAGAATCAATCCAGCAATTTGATAGTATTCGTTTTGTAAACCGCTTTATGTATTAATAGCCGATTGAAAAGGAGTGAATAGATTGATAGTAGAACGAATTATGGCGAAGGATGTCATTACGTTATCGCCCAACGATTCTATTAGAACTGCCATCCATCTAATGAATGAAAAAAACATAAGGCATGTGCCTCTACTAAACAGTGAAAAGAAAATGGTAGGACTTGTTACGGATCGGGATATTAAAAGTGCTACTCCAATATTTACAAAGAATGAAAAAAGGCATGAACAATTAGAAATGCCTCTCTCTTCTATTATGACGACAAATATCATAACTGGTCATCCTCTTGATTTCGTAGAGGAAGTGGCTGCCATTTTTTATGATCATAAAATCGGATGTCTACCGATTTTAAACAATGGACAATTAGTCGGAATCATTACAGGGACAGATTTACTACATACATTAGTGGAATTGACAGGAGCGAATAAGCCTGGTTCACAAATAGAAGTAAAAGTTGAAAATCGCCCAGGTGCACTCCATGAAGTAACAGGGATTTTTCAAAAGTTTAAAGTTAATGTTCATAGTGTTCTTGTCTATCCCTCACAAGACAATGAAAAAGATAAAATCCTTGTTTTTCGAGTGGCCACGATTAATCCACTTTTACTAATTGAAAATCTAAAAAAAGAAGGACTTCAAGTGATGTGGCCTAATTTGCCAGGGATGGAAGCATGATGAAAGATTCAGTTTTTATTTACTCCGATTCTTTATTGTCTTATCGTTTTTCTGATCATCATCCATTTAACCAGCATCGATTAACGTTAACTTTAGATTTATTAAAAGAATTAGGTGCCATCAAAACAGATGAAATTATAGCTCCGCGAATTGCATCCGACGAAGAACTTCTTTTAAATCATGAACAGTCTTATATTGAGGCTGTTAAGCTTGCGAGCAATGGCTATCTTCCAAAAGAGAAGGCCGAAAGCTTTGGCTTAGGCACTGAGGATACTCCTATTTTCAAAGGGATGCACGAAGCGAGCGCTCAACTTGTCGGAGGTACATTAACTGCTGTTGATTATGTTTTACAAGGGAAGGCTAATCATGCTCTTCACCTTGGCGGTGGCCTGCATCATGGTTTTCCAGGTAAGGCTTCAGGATTTTGTGTCTATAACGACAGCGCGGTTGCGATTAAATACATTTTAGAAAAATACAAGGCGCGAGTATTATACGTTGATACGGATGCTCACCATGGGGATGGAGTTCAAAGTTCATTTTATGATGAAGACATGGTCTGCACACTTTCCATTCATGAGACTGGTAGATACTTATTTCCAGGTACTGGAAGTGTTAATGAATGGGGACAAGGACCAGGGTACGGATATTCCTTTAATATTCCACTCGATGCCTTTACTGAAGATGGTTCATTTTTAGAATCGTATAAAAGCGCTTTAATGGATATTGCGGAATATTTTAAACCAGATGTTATCTTGACACAAAACGGTGCAGATGCACATTATTTTGATCCTTTAACTCATCTCTCTGCTTCCATGAAAACATATCAGGCAATCCCAAAATTAGCCCATGAAATTGCCCATAAATATTGCGATGGTAAATGGATTGCAGTTGGAGGCGGAGGTTATGATATTTGGCGTGTCGTTCCTAGAGCATGGTCTCTCATTTGGCTTGAGATGATTGGGTTTCCTAGTATTACGGGTTCTCTACCGGAAAATTGGTTAAAGCGTTGGCAGTCTAAAGCACCAGTTACATTAATCAATCAATGGGAAGATCCAATTGATATGTACGAACCTATTCCAAGGAAAAAAGACATTGAAGAAAAAAATAAACAAACGGTTGAACGTGCACTTTATTTTGTAAGGCAGCAATTACAAAGAACCAATCAAAAAAACGGGTAAGAATAATAATAACGGGTTCGGTTTTGGTGTACAAAATACAAGAAAACTGAAAAAATAACAGCCTTATTTTTATGGAATTAACAGGATCTGCGTAAAATCTTGTGTAAGTAGTATTCTATAATCTTCGCAAGGCAAGAAATAATAGGTATGAAAAAATACAATCTGGCAAAACTATTATTGCCTTTTACCATAAAACAGGATAGGGCAATGCAGAAGTGCAACCCGAGCGATTTTATGGTTTTTACACTAAAACGGACGGACTTGATCTGTCCGTTTTTTCATCCGTTTTAGGGAAAACAAATGCGTTAAACTTCAGGGGTTTGGGGACAGAGTCCCCAATTATGATGTTTGATTTAAAATCTCAAGTTGGCTCAAGATTATATCCCAATTACGATAACGCATCTTCCATTTTTTTGTAATATTTTGAGATGCCAAATAGAGCATTTTCCTTAAGCTATCATCATTAGGGAAAATGGATTTTGTTTTGGTCACTTTTCTAAATTGACGATGTAACCCTTCTATTACATTCGTAGTATATATTATTTTCCTAATTTCGGGCGGATATGCAAAAAAGGTAGCTAAAATATCCCAATTTTCTTCCCATGATTTAACTGCAGTTGGATACTCTTTACCCCATTTTTCTTTAAATTCTTTGAGCCTTTCCATACCCGATTCTTCGTTAATTGAAGTATAGATTAGCTTTAAATCAGCGACAAATTCCTTTAAGTGTTTATAAGAAACATATTTAGTACTTGAACGTATCTGGTGAATGATACAACGTTGAATTCCAGCGAAAGGATACACGGCTTGTATGGCTTCTCTGAATCCTGTAAGCCCATCTACACAGAAAAGATTAACCGTTTTAACGCCTCTCGTTTTCAAATCGTTCAACACACCTAACCAAAACTTACTACTTTCATTTCCCCCAACCCAGATGCCTAATATTTCTTTATAACCTTCATTGTTAATACCCAATACCACATAGGCCGCCTTCGAGACAATTTGGTGATTATCCCGAATTTTATAATGAATGGCATCCATGAAAATAAAAGGATAATAGGCTTCAAGTGGACGGCTTTGCCACTCATTTACTTGTGGCATAATCTTTTCGCTAATCTTACTAACTAGCTCTGAGGAAATCTCAATATTATAGAGATCCTTGACTTGTTCCTTGATATCTCTGGTAGACATACCATGTGCGTAAAGAGAAAGAATTTTCTCTTCCAGCCCGTCCACATTTCTTTGGTATTTATCCAAAATTTGTGGCTCATACGAGCCATTTCTATCTCTAGGAACGTTTATTTCAACTTCGCCAAATTGCGTTTTTAGTTTCCGTTTTGTTGAACCATTTCGATAGTTATTAGGTCCATCACTCCGACGTTGGTGCTTTTCATAACCCAACTGCTCATCAATTTCGCATTTGAGCACTTCCTCCAAGACATTGGAAAACATCTCCTTGATCGTTTCCATAATTTGATCGGTACTAGTGAACTTTTGTTCCTTTACCATTTCTTTGATTAATTCCTTTGGTAATTTCATGACGAAAAATCCTCCTTGGCAAAATTAGTTATCCTAATTCTCGCCAAGGAGGATTGATTTGAAACCTATTTACACAACTTTTTCCGCACCGTCGGTGCTACAATTAACACCATAATTAACAGCACAAAAAGGAGCTTGAATACTTAAGCTCCTTTAGAATGATTTGTAACGACCTCTTATTCAACTAAAGCGCACTTATCTCAATAAATAAGGAGCAATCTCCTTCTTAAAGATAAGCTCCCTTTAGTTCAAAATAATAATCTCTTCCTTTTCCTTTCCATCGATTATCCATTTTATAGTCAATTCGTATTCACTTTCATCATCTGAGTAAGGAACACCACCTTCAAATAGAAATGTAAGTTTTGCTTCTCCTTTAGTAAGTATTTCTTTCCCCTCTGCCTCAAATTGCTCTAAAAAATATTCAACTTCTATATCATCCTCATACAAAGAACTGGATTTTAAATCTATTTCTCCCTTAGAGTCTAATGGCTTTACAGTAACAGAATTCGTTCTTGAAGTAACAAGTACTTTTGTAGTTATATTAGCTTCAACTACCCAATTTTCACTTTTACCATTAAGATGTAATCTACCTTCTCCTTCTTGTGTTTGATTGTCACTTGTATCTTGTTGGCAAGCACTAAGAACAATAATCAAAACAAAAAAAACTAATAGATTTTTGACCATGTACATCCCCCTATTCCACAGACAAATCCATTTATTTTTAGTCGACTTATTAAACATTACTGCTTAGTATTACAATACTAATTTAACATAAATATCCATTTTTAGCTTTTTTAGGGCAAAATAAGTATAGTAGGGAATCCCACTCTGATTCGAGATGAAACTGCTCGAAAATCCATTTTGGTCGCGAAGTAAGCATTAATTCATTAAAAATATATCCTAGTTAAAATCTAATAGTCCCTTCCACTATCAAATAGAATCTATAGTTTTTCCTTCGATAAATTCATCTTGGATTGCTGCAGATGCCTACAATTTTCAATCTCATTGTATTAGGGTCGACAAACAGAAACGGACCCACTTGATGTGGGTCCGCACTTTAAACGACTGGTTCTTGTGTAATTGCTCTTATTTCGTCGTCCCTCTGTATTCAATTCGATGAGGAAGTACAACGATTTGCTCGTCTACTTTTTCCTTATTCATTAATTTTGTCAACAATCTCATAGCAACAGCACCAATATCATATAGAGGCTGAACAATAGATGTCAGCTGTGGACGCACCATAAGAGTTAGTCTTGTATCATCAGAAGAAATAACTTCTAAATCATTAGGGATCGTTAATCCTTCGTCCTGTGCACCATGCATAATCCCTAATGCCAATTCATCATGACCTGCAACGACAGCTGTTGGTTTTTCGTTCGCTTGACTGAGTTTTGTCCAAGCTTCAAGCCCCGAATCATAGGAGTCATCGCCTTCTACCACATAGTCCTCATTATATTCCAATCCAGCTTTTTCAAGGGCTTCTTTATAACCAACTAATTTTTGATTGCGATTAATTGAATCATTCAACGAACCAATTGCATATGCAATATTTTTATGCCCTTTATTAATCAGAGCAGTAACAGCATCATATGAAGCTTGACGGTAATCGATATTGACAGAAGGTACCGTCCCTGCATCTTCGATAGAGCCTGCAAGTACGATCGGAACTGGAGAACGTTTAAATTCATTACGTAATTCTTCGTTAATATTACCACCCATAAAAACAATTCCGTCCACTTGTTTTCCGAGCATCGTATTCAGTAGATGCAATTCTTTATTTAAATTTTGATCGGAATTACTTAAAATTATATTGTATTTATACATAGTTGCGATGTCTTCAATTCCACGCGCCAGTTCCCCGTAGAAAATACTAGAGATATCCGGAATGATTACACCAACTGTTGTTGTTTTTTTACTAGCAAGACCTCTTGCCACCGCATTTGGTCTATATTCTAATCGGTCGATTACTTCTAATACCTTTTTTCTAGTAGTTGGCTTTACATTTGGATTACCATTAACTACCCTAGAAACTGTAGCCATGGAAACATTTGCTTCTCTTGCAACATCATATATTGTTACATTCATTAACAACTCACACTCCTCTATTACTTCTTTCGACAAAACGATCAACAACCGTTTATTAATTCTTCAATAATCATACGACACAGAGCCTCTTACCTGCAAATCATATCCCTTGTTTGTGAAGAAATTTTCATATTTTATTATACCTTTTTCCAAAATATACCCTTTTTCGATAAAATTTATGAGTTTTTCTTTATATAAGTATGTAAATTGTAATTCCTTTCCTTCTTTTTAACTAAAAGTTATGATACATTTTAAAATAGCTAATACATAATCGCATATTTTCTGGAAGGTGAAATTCGATGCAAAGCGACAAAATATTTGCATTAGATATTGGTACCCGTTCTGTTGTCGGCCTTATTCTTGAAGAGAACGGAGAACAATATAAAGTTTTAGATCTATTTGTAAAAGAGCATAAAGCGAGAGCGATGGTTGACGGACAGATTCATGACATACAAGCTGTTGCGCATGTAATCAAAGAAATTAAAGAGCATTTGGAAAATACGCATGGAAAGCTTTCAAAGGTTTGTGTAGCTGCTGCGGGAAGATCGCTGAAAACAGAGCGTGCAAAAGCGGTCGTTAATATAAAAGGCAAGCCTATGATTAATCAAGAGGATATCCTCTATCTTGAGCTAACAGCAGTCCAAAATGCCCAAGCAGCTGCTGCTGAACGGCAATTAGCTGAAAAAATGAATTCCTATTATTGTGTAGGATACTCTGTTCTCCATTATTTTATAGATAATCAGCTAATAGGAAATTTAATCGATCAACAAGGTGATGAAGCATCAGTTGATATTATTGCAACATTCTTGCCTCGAGTTGTAGTAGATTCCCTTATCAAAGCTTTACAGAGAGCTGATTTGGAACTTGATGCACTTACATTAGAGCCAATCGCGGCCATTAATGTGCTTGTACCTGTTTCGATGCGAAGGCTTAATGTGGCTCTTGTCGATATTGGTGCGGGAACGTCTGATATAGCCATTACAAATACGGGGACAGTTGTCGCATATGGAATGGTTCCCACGGCTGGCGATGAAATTACAGAAGCTATAAGCGATCAGCTTTTACTTGATTTTCCAGAAGCCGAGCAAGCAAAAAGGGAACTTTGGGAAAAAGACTCCATTATTGTCCATGATATTCTCGGATTCGAAAATGAAATATCAAAAACAGATGTTGTGGCGCAAATATCTCCTGCCGTTGATAAGCTTTCAAGAGAGATTAGTATGGAAATTAGAGAACTAAATAACGGACAGCCGCCAAAAGCCGTAATGCTTGTTGGAGGAGGCAGCAAAACTCCTGAACTACCAAAAAGACTAGCTGAGATGTTGCAGTTACCTGAAAATAGAGTAGCTATAAGAGGAGCGGAAGCAATTCAGGGGTTAACTTTTGCAGAACATATTCCTGGAGGTCCAGAAAACATTACACCTATAGGGATAGCGATCTCTGCTAGAAAATCGCCGATACAATATGTTACCGTCACAGTGAATGACCAATCCACTCGCATGTTTGAAGTGAAGGAATTAACAGTTGCAGACTGCATTCTTTCTTCTGGAATTATCATAAATAAGCTTTATGGAAAACCAGGGATGGCCATTTTTGTGACAATGAATGGTCAACAAGTCACGATCCCAGGCTCTTTCGGTGAACCTCCTATTCTATTAAAAAATGGAGAGGAATGTAGTTTAGAAGATCCTGTAAAAAACGGTGATATCATTGTAGCTAAAAAAGGTGCAGATGGTGATCAATCACAAATTAGAATAAAAGATTTAATTGATGAAATTCCTGCAAAAAACGCGATCATTAATGGTAAATCCTATCATATTCCGATTACCATTACTAAAAATAGAAAAAGAGCGTCACTTAATGACAATATAAGTGATCGAGATGAAATAACCGTTCATATTCCAGCAACGATATCCGAACTACTTTCTGCCTTAAATATTAAAGAATTATCGAATGTTCTACTCCCTTTTAGATTATTCATTAATGGTAAAGAATCTGTTATCCCAAGTTTTACAAGTGAAATTTGGCTTAATGGAAGAAAAGTGAATGAAGCTGAACCCCTTCCGGCGATAATTGAACTAAGCATTGGAAGAAAAATAGCGCCCACTACTCGAAATCTCGCTTCATCCATGGGGCATTTATTAAAAAGATCCATCACAGTATTTTTTAATCATGAACAAATAACCGTAACGAAAACAGTCAGTGAATACAAACGTGATGGTGAGATTTTAAAACAAGACGATGAATTGTTTACAGGGGATCATATTGAATGGAATGAAGCAAGTGAATCGGCCTTTATTTTCCAAGATATATTTAATTTTGTTGAAGTAAATAAACCAGAAAATGCATCAGGAAATTTTTCGATTTTATTAAATAATGAAGAGGCTACTTTTTATTCACCAATCCAAAGTGGTGATTATTTAGAAATTGTTTGGCCAACGGTATTAGAAAACAAATAACAGGCAGCGCTTGGCTGCCTGTTATTTCTTATTCATTCATAGAGTTATTGATTTTATCTGCCATTTCTTTCGTTTTTTCAGCTACAGTATCTGTTGAATCCATTGTCTGGGCTTCTACTTGATCTATGCTTTCTTGTGCCTGATCCGCCATGTCTTCCGTTGTATCATGAATGGTTTCTCTCCATCCATCTGTCATGTCTTTTGTTGCTTCTGCAATTTCTTCCACCGCACCATTTGCTGTGTTTCGGAATTGATCCGCTTTTTCTTTTACAACTTCTACTACATTACTGCCTTTTTCCATCGCAGCTTGACGAATCTGACTTGTTTTTTCCATTGCTGTCGAAGAGATATCCGATCCCTTTTCCATAACAGTTTCTTTCCATTCACTCGACTTTTCTTTTAAAGTCCCCATTTGGTTATTAATATCACTCCGCAGCTCTTTCCCAGACTTAGGAGCGACCATTAAAGCGGTAACAGCTCCTACGATGCTTCCTACTATGATCCCGGTCATGAAATTACCAGTAGTATTTTGATTTTTACCCATTTTACCAACCTCCATCGTGATCATATTTAGCTATTACTGCGTTCAAGCTGATGTGTTTGGATCTTCACTTCAGAGTCAAATGGCTTTTTATCATGTTGTTTATTTTTTTCACCGAACCATTTATCTTTTAACTCCTTAACTACTGCACCCCATTGTACGACTTGTGCAACTTTATCTTGATTCCTAACCATTACTGATGATACGGATGTCGTAACTTTTCTTAGTGAGTCATTCATATCTTGTATCGTATTACCTACATCCTGAACAGCATGAACAACCGTATCCAGCTTCTCCACCTTACCTTGAATATCATCAGCAAGTACATTTGTTTTATGTAGAAGCATCGTCGTTTCACCAGTTACCCCTTTAAGCTGCCCTTCCAGTCCATCAAGTGTATTAGAAACACTTTCTAACGTTTCTTTCATCGCCTTTAACGTTTTCGTTAAGCTGATCACCAAAATAAAAAATGCAATCGCAATTAATGCCACACTTAAATATAAAATAATCTGCATATATGCAGCACCTCCTAATATACATTTCACATTACCCTTGTTCATCTACTCATAAACTGATAAATTTATACTTCGTGATAAAAGTGTGATTTTCCTTCTGTTATGTAAAATATGCAATATTATGGTTTACTTTTTTGTTAGATACTATTCAATAAAAAGGTAGGGGTTGACCCAAAGTCTTGCAAAAACAAGGACAGAGGGGCAACCCCTATTATGTTTTTCTTGATAATGAGTTTTGATAAAAAGGCGACTTCAAATAAGTGCATTTTCTTCATACTGGCTCAACGCCTAGCCCCTCGAGGTCTCGCTAAAAAGGAAAATATGGACTTTTCTTGCCTCTGAACATTGCTTATCGGTTGACAACAGGACATTACGTCCTTATCCTACCATTCTCCTGCAAGGCGCTTACGCTTATCGTGTTACTGAGCTTTTTTTAATTGCTGTTGTAAAAGCCCTTCATAGGCTGACTGAAATTTTTGAATATCTCCAGCACCCATAAAGAGTAGGATGGAATTGTTTAACCTTAAAAGTGGAGAGGTATCTTCTTCATGTAAAATTTCTGCTCCATCGATTTTCTCTTTTAAATCATTAATGGATAATTTGCCATGATTCTCACGGGCAGATCCGAAAATTTCACATAAATATACCTTATCCGCTTCCCCTAGACTTTCACCAAACTCCTGCAAAAACGTTTGAGTTCTTGTAAAAGTATGTGGCTGAAATACAGCAACAATTTGGCTATTAGGGTATTTTTGGCGAGCTGCATTAATCGTCGCTTTTATTTCAACAGGATGATGGGCATAATCATCAACCAAAACTTGATTACCCACAACTTTTTCTGTAAAACGGCGTTTAACCCCACCAAATGTCTTCAAATAACTTTGAAGTACTTCTACATTTATTTCCTCATAATGACATAATGCAATAACCGATAAGGCATTTAATACATTATGGTCTCCAAATGTAGGAATTTCGAACGATGCATAAAAATGATTACGAACAAAAACGTCAAATTTTGTACCACTAGTGGATTTTTGCAGATTTCGTGCTTGGAAGTCGTTTCCATTTCCAAAACCATAAAATATTACTGGTACTTCAGCTTGTATTTTTTGTAGTTGGTCGTCATCCCCGAAAGCGACAATGGCTTTATTTACTTGCATCGCCAGTTGCTGAAAAGCTGAATACACATCGTCAATATTTGAAAAATAATCCGGATGATCAAAATCAATATTAGTCATAATGGCGTAATCTGGAAAGTAGGAAAGAAAATGTCTACGATATTCACAAGCTTCAAATACAAAGTATTCCGAGTCTTTCACTCCACTTCCCGTTCCATCCCCAATAAGAAATGAGGTTGGTTTTGCGCCGCCCATAACGTGAGAGAGTAAACCAGTCGTCGAAGTCTTCCCATGAGATCCAGTTACAGCAATACTAGTGAACCTCTTCATAAATTCTCCTAGAAATGCGTGGTATCTAACAACAGGAATTCCTTGTCTCGTTGCTTCATCAATTTCTTCATGTGTATCTGGAAAAGCATTTCCGGCAATAACCGTCATGCCTTGTTTAATATTTTCGCGTTGAAATGGTAATATTTTTATTTTTGAGTCCTCAAGAGCTGCTTGAGTGAAAAAGTATTTTCCCACATCTGAACCTTGCACATTATATCCCATGTCGTGCAGGATTTGTGCAAGTGCGCTCATTCCTGAGCCCTTAATACCTACGAAATGGTATACAGTCATATTTGAACCTCCAACAATCGTCTGTCTATTTGCATCATATGATGAATAATAACATTTTGCTCAAGTCGCTTTTATAACCTTGTTATTATTATTAACGGCAAAAAGATTAGTATGTAAAAGCTAAACCTTGAATATAATGTTTTTTCTATTTAGTCATTATAACACTGATTATGTTTATTGACCATTTGTCAACCAAGATTAACATACAATATCCAAAAATAAGAATAACATTTAAAACAACATTATTCTAGAGAATCTTTTAATGCTTGTAGTTCACGCTCATTAATCAAAACATCTCTAGGCTTGCTTCCTTTTGCTTCAGAGATGATCCCTTGTTGTTCCATCATCAATATTAAACGAGCAGCACGGTTATAACCGATTCTAAACTGTCTTTGTAGCAGCGAAGTTGAGGCGCTGCCTTGATTAACGACAAAATCACATGATTCTAAAAACAACTCATCTTCATCTTCTTGTACTTGTGCTCTCTTCAATAATTCTTCTTGTTCAAACATATAATTTGGTTTTCCTTGAGTTCGGACGAACTCAACTACACGATCAATTTCTTGATCAGACACAAAAGTACCTTGAAGTCTGACAGGCTTTGATGAACCACTTCCTAAAAATAGCATATCTCCCCGGCCAAGTAATTTTTCTGCTCCACTTATATCAATAATGGTACGAGAATCGACTTGGGACGAAACGGAAAATGCAATTCTCGTCGGGACATTTGCTTTGATTAAGCCGGTAATTACATCAACGGAAGGTCTCTGTGTCGCAATAATTAAATGAATTCCACAAGCTCTGGCTTTTTGAGCGATTCGACAGATAGATTCCTCGACATCTGCTGGTGCCATCATCATTAAATCAGCAAGCTCGTCAATAACAACAACAATATATGGAAGTTTATCGCTATATCTCCCGTGTTCAGTCGCCAATTCATTAAAGCGGCCAATATCTCGAACACTTGCATGAGAAAACAATTCATAACGACGTTCCATCTCATCAACTGCCCATTTTAACGAGGCTGTTGCTGCTTTTACATCCGTTATGACAGGACTTACTAAATGTGGAATATGATTATAAGGAGCAAGTTCAACCATTTTAGGATCGATTAGTAAAAGCTTAAGTTCATCCGGTTTTGCTTTATATAACAAGCTGACCAATATTGAATTAATACAAACACTTTTCCCCGACCCTGTTGCTCCAGCAATCAATCCATGTGGCATCCTTCTTAAATCTGTTACGATTGGCCCCCCCGAAATATCAAGACCGAGTACAGCAGTAAGCGGTGATTCGTTTTGTAAAAAGGCTTTACTTCCGATAATTTCACTGATTTGTACAGGGCGACTTTCATGATTTGGGATCTCAATTCCGATCGAGCGTTTTCCAGGTATAGGAGCCTCAATCCGTATGTCTTTAGCTGCCATGCTTAATTTAATATCATCGCTAAGATTCGTAATCTTACTTACTTTTACTCCCGGATCAGGCTGAACTTCAAACCGTGTAACAGACGGCCCTTGACTTACATGGACAACATGAGCATTGACATTGAAGTTCTTAAGCGTCTCATCAAGTAATTCCTTTTGTTCTTCCAGCCATTGTATGTTTTCCGACTTTATGATAGGTGGCTGAAGCAGCCTAAAGGCTGGAAAATTGTATTCAGTTTCCACTGAACTATTTTCTTGAATAGTGGACGCCGTTTCAGCCATTGCCATTTGAGTTGGTTTCGGCATCTCTCTGTTTGTATGTGAATTTGTTGGTGAATTCAATGATCTTTGTTGCCATTTTTCTTTGTCTTTTTTCAGCATTAACACATTAAAAGGTAAATGCGATCGTTGCTTATGATTTTCATTTGCTTTTTGAGAAGGTTCACTTTCTAAAATAGGTTTTTCAGTCATTTCCGATTGATGTGTTTCCTCAATTTCATTAGACATGCGATCATCTTCTACGTCACCCAATGTTTTCTCAGGATCTTTATATTCCTTTATTCCCTCAATCAAGTGTTGCTTATTTTGTTCATGTGCTATTTGAGGAGGGGCGTTTTCTGGAAAAAGTTTTTCAATTAATTCGGATTGATTTATTTCCACATTTTCATTAGAAACATGATCTTCTTTTACATCAAATAATATTTCCTCAGGCTCTTCAAATGTATTAGATTCTTCAAATTCCTCAAAATCCGTTTCCTCACTCATTGGTCCTTCTAGATTTTCTTCAAAATTAAGTTCAAGCTCTTTTTCTTCATTTTTTGTTATAAGAAAAGAATTATTTAGTTCGTATTCTAATTCCTTTTTTTCAGGGAGACCGAAACCAAATATTGGAGATGGAATCTCTGATTCACGAACATGATCTTCTTTTACGTCAATCACTATCTCTTCAAATAATTCTTCTTGATTATCATTTCTAAGCTCTTCTTCCCCATCTTTTGGAATAAAAAAAGAATCATTTAGTTCGTATTCTAATTTCTTTTTCTCAGGTCGATCGAAACCAAATACTGGAGATGCAATCTCTGTCGCACGAAAAGGTTGTTTATTTATCGGCTCGACTTTTCTACTTTCGGATTTATTCGGATAAACTTCTCTGCTCTCTCTCTGTTTGTTAAACCTTTCCTCTTTTACAATTGCTTGAACTTGGGGCTCACGCTGGCTTCGCCGGACACGTGTTGGTTCTTTTATCTTTTCTTGATTTTGAGGATTTTTTTCTACATGAGTACGTTCATGATTTTTATCTCTTCTCCGTGGAGGATCTTCTATTAATGGAAAGCGAAACGTTCCTTTTGGATATTGATACATCATCCGAGTATCTATTTCACTAAGTTGAACTTTTGGTTTTGATTCAGGAACATGTTCTCTTTCCGTTTCATCCATTGTTAATTTAGACATTAATTTTTTCAACCAGGACATTTTATCCCTCTATTCTTTCATTCTGTATAAATACGGTCTTTTTACCAGATACCGTCATAGCTGTCATTTATTCATTATAACAAAAACCGAGGATAAAAATTGAGGCAAATGGAACATTATAAAAGAATCACGATTAAAAGGAGGAGATTATTGAATGAAATTTGCAAAATCCATTGTTTATGTAGGTTTGGCTTCTGTCATGCTTATGGGAGGATGCGCAACTAATAATAAAACGAATGATCGAATTGCAAATAATGATAATACACCTCTTGGAGTCAGATATAACCCAAATGTTGATACTAACAGAAATTGGGCTAATGATAATCGAAATGTGACAACAAGAGATGGTTACGGTGTTAATAATACTGGAACCACCAGATATGGTATGAATAATGGAAATGGTAATGGCAATGGTTTAGGTGTAAATAATAATCGTGATTTCAATGACAATCGAATAGACGTAGCAGATAATATTGCGGATAAAGTTGCAGACCTTAAAGAGGTTGATACTGCGAATGTGCTTGTTACTAATCGTAACGCTTATGTAGCAGTTAAATTAAGCAATAAAGGAAATAATGAAATGAGTAATACCGTACAAAGAAAAATCGCTAAACAAGTTAGGGATGTCGACAATAATATAGATAATGTCTACGTTTCAGAAAATCCTGATTTTTATAATCGGATGACAGGTTATCGAAATGATATTAACGCTGGGCAACCAGTAAGTGGTTTCTTTAACGAATTTAGTGATACTGTTCGAAGAGTATTTCCTAACGCTAGATAATGGTTAAAACAGGAACATGCCCTTATGATAATAGGAAGCATGTTCTTGTTTTTTACCAAAAGATTCCTATAATAGCAAGGGCTCCTAAAATGAGACCTCCAACAGTTCCAATTGTTCCAGAATCAAGAATCGGCCTTTTTGTAAAAAATTTAATATCTTCTATATCCGATTCTAGCTTCTTAACCATTTCTTTTAATTCATTGATCTCATTTAATAATTGCTCTTGATTTTGCTCACTCATTACTCTCTCTCCTTCCCCTCATCACTTTCCTTTTATACGAATATACATATATTTAGTTTCACCAAAATACTCATCAGAGTCAATAGTTCAAAAATTATTTATTGAATAAAACTCCACTTCAGAAAAAGGTGTACAATAGCTTTATTAGATTTTCTGAAAGGAATGGGCCTTATTGTTAACTCTTATTAAAAATGGCGAGGTATATACCCCGGATTATATTGGAAAAAAAGATATCTTAGTTGTCGATCACAAAATTGGCTTTATTCAAGATACAATTGATGCACCTAAAGATTTTGTCCATATTAATGTTGTCGATGCAACAGGTAAAATAATTGTTCCCGGATTTATAGATGCTCATGTACATATCACAGGAGGTGGCGGTGAAGGAAGCTATAAAACAAGGACTCCTGAATTACAATTAACTGATGCTACCCTCGCTGGAGTAACAACGATTATCGGAGTGATTGGCACGGACGGAACAACTAGAACAATGACTAATTTAATTGCCAAAGCACGGGGATTAGAGGAAGAAGGAATTACTTGTTACGTTCAAACTGGTTCTTATCAAGTTCCTGTCAAAACATTAATGGCTAAAATAGAAGATGATATCATTCTTGTTGATAAAATTATCGGGGTTGGAGAAATTGCGATTTCAGATCATCGTTCCTCACAGCCAACTGCAGAAGAATTAGCCAAAATAGCATCCGCAGCAAGAATTGGTGGTATGTTATCTGGTAAAGCTGGAATTGTGAATATACATGTTGGCGACAGTTACGAACATTTACGCTTAATTGAAGAAGTAGTGAAAACGACTGAATTACCAATCCAGCAATTTTATCCTACCCATATAAATCGTAACCCACATTTACTTGAAGCAGCGATTGAATACGCTAGGCAAGGAGGGTATGTAGATTTTACAACAAGCTCTATACCAAATATGAAGGATGATTGGAACATAAAATCAAGTAAAGCTTTAAAAAGATTCCTAGATGAAGGGATTGATATTGAGCAAATCACCTTCACATCCGATGCTCAAGGAAGTCTACCAAAATTTGATGAGTATGGAAATTTTACAGGACTAGGAATTGGAAAGGTCTCTTCCCTTTTTGCAGAAGTACGAGATGCTATTTTGAATGAAGGCCTTTCACCTGAGGTTGCTTTTAAAGTAATTACGCAAAACCCAGCTGCCATTTTAAAATTTGAAGAAAAAGGTCAAATCTTGGAAGGAAAAGATGCTGATTTGGTTTTATTGAATAAAGATGACTTAACAATTAATACCGTTTATGCAATGGGAAAAATGATGGTTGAAAATGGAGAAGCAATTGTAAAAGGAACGTTTGAGTAATAAAGTAACTGTAAGCTGCTAGTATTGGAATTTCCAAAGTTGACTGCTTTGCTTGTGATGGTAAAAATTAATGTAATGATTACATAAAGCCGATTCCGCTATAGTTTAATGGAATCGGCATTCTTATTAATATTTTAGAATACCTTACCTTACAAAATCTAAAATAGAAACAATTACTTCATTCTCCCATTGATAGGAATTGAATGTGTGGTCCCCTTCTTCAATCGTATGTAGAGTTGCTTGGTCGCCATAACATTTTTCAATGTATAATTTGGAAACGTCATACGGAACAGCTTCATCTTTTGTACCGTGAATTAAAAGAACTTTACCTTCATATTCAGCAGCACGCTCCCAAACATTTAAGGTTTTTAAATCTTCACCGAAAGCTTTGCCAACAAGATTTCCACCATGATCATATGCATTGTGGCTAGCAATAAAAGGAACGGTTGCTTCCATTGGCTCTACTATTTGATGCATAGTCCCTGCTGGAGCAAGTAACACCAATTTCTCGATCTCGTTATTTAATTTTCCCGCTAGCAAACTAGCAACGAGTCCTCCCATACTGAGACCTAATAATATGATTCTATTTTCATCAATCTTTGGATGAGATTTTACGTACTCAAATATCGTACCTGCCTCTTCGAACTCTTTTGTGACTGTCATGTCCTCGAAATCTCCATCACTTTCACCACTGCCAAGGAAATCAAAGCGAAAACTGGCAAAGCCTTGCTTTTCCAAAGCTCTTGATACTTTTAAAAATAAACGATGAGGCTCAAGCTTATTTCCTGTAAATCCATGGAATAAGATGACCGCAGGTAATTTTTCTCCGGAAGGAATATGTTCCATCCCACGAAGAGTAAGTCCATTATGAGAAATAGCTACAGCTTGTTGCAAAAGAAAACACCCTTTCTATTATTAAATTTAAGTTATCAACACTATTATTTTAGCATTTTTCTGACAGAACAACGAGCACTGAATATGGTATATAATGGTATTATCATATAAAAAGGAGGAAATGAAAATGGTTACATTAAAGCAGTTTCAATTTGCCCGTACATACACGATACGTGCTATGAACCAGATAAACCCGGATAAATGGGACATCATTCCAAATGGATACTCCAATTCAATTCGCTGGAATATTGGCCATATATATGTAACGGCAGAAATTTTATTAAATAAAGCCGATCAACAATATGAAGTGAAAAATCCTGAATGGGTAACCTTTTTTGCCCCTGGAACACGCCCATCTAAGTGGTCGAGCCCACCTCCTTCAGCGGAAGAATTAATAGAGGCATTAAAAAAGCAAAGCCGATATATTGATGAATTTTTTGCAGGAAAATTGGATAATATTGCTGATGAATCATTTGAAATTGCCCCTCATACGATGGACACTGTGGAAGCACTACTCCAATTTGTTATATGGCATGAAGGTGTACATGCTGGAAACATAAAAGCTATTGGTAACGCAGTATCATAGTTGAAATATCCCCTCTCACTTCATTCGTAGCGAAAGGGGATTTTTGTTGAGTTTTGGAAAATAATAAGTATTGGGTTATCACCATTACCTGATAACGTTATTCTTTTCGATCAAAAGCTTATCCAATTCCCTTTCAATTATAGCCAGTTTGAGGAAAGGTTTTTCAGCTTGAGAAAATAGAAAATTAGAAGTTATTGTATTCTCAATTGTTGTTAGAAGCTAAAATATAAATACCGATAAATATTATTAAGTAGAAGAGAAACTTTTCCCCTTTTTTTGTATTTTTTCTTTCAATCAAAACTGCAAGGGAAGTTACAATTAATAATATTGATAAAAACATGACGATCATATGATCCACCACTTTTAATATTATACTGACCTAATAAAATAATGCTTTACTTTCTCTAGCTCCTTTTCATACGGAATCCGCTTTTCTATTATATTACTTTCTAATTCCCTTAACTTTTCAAACTGCCAGTCTTCCATATTTTCCGGATTCCACTGTTCTTTGAATAATGTGTATAAAAACAACTCTCTCAATTGCAAAAGGATAATAAGCTGTCCATACATCTCTTCTGAAAGTTGTCGCATGGAAAGATACCCTTTTAAAAAATATGTAAGAAAATAGTGAGGGAAATCGTCCCATTCTGGATGAAAAGAAGTTCCTGTCCATAAAGCATGATAGATGGACACAGCTAAATCTTGAGCAAAAAAATAATATGCACAATCATCGAAGTCAAAGAGAACAATCTCACCGTCCACCATATGGAAATTACCTTGATGAAGGTCTTTATGGATAAGTCCAAAATTGTTTGGAGTCTTAAGAAAGTTAATAAGCTTTTTATTTAAATGCTTGTAATAATCATTCACCCATTTTTCATCAGATCTTATGTTTGCATTACCTTCTGGTCGATCAAAAGAAGCACCAGAAATATTATGCAAAGTTGCCAGCAGCCTGCCCCATCGATAAAAAAATTCACCATTCCATTCAGTACTCTCCAATACATTAACAGGATGACCACCCGTATGGTGAAAAAAAGTTAGCCAATATCTTTCTTGATTCATGGTGATTTCAATTATTTTTTCCAATCCTTCGAATTGAACAGGAGCTGCAAGACGAATTCCTTTATTATGCAAATAATCCAACCATAAAATTTCAGCTTCGATCCATTTTTTCTTCTTATCACTAAACCGAGCAACATATTGACTTTCATCTATTTTAAACGTTGCTACTATATTCTGAAATCCTTCTGACTGAAGGTTAATTTCATAAATTTCACTATTTATTACACTTTTTAATATGTTATTCATTTCTTCTACATTCACTTTACATTCCCTCTTCAAAAAATGCTGTTGGGTATCGAAGTTCCCCTTGAATCCGTTCAAGTTCACCTGTTCTAAGTTCACAAATCATAAATACATCATCAGGAACGTCAAACTGCCGTAATTCTAGCCCAAATGAGCGTGCAGGCTTAAATCCAAATCTCGGATAATAAGAAGGATGCCCTATTAATAAAACGAGTCCATATCCTAATTCCGTTACTCTTTCTAATCCTTCGTGAATCAAACTGCTTCCAATACCTTTTTTCTGATATTCTGGCTTAACAGCAATAGGCGCTAGAACAATTACTTCTGTAGTTTTATCACTTTTCCATATGTTTGCCTTGCTTAATAATATATGTCCAATGACTTTACCGTCTTTTTCTGCGACAATGGACAGTTCTGGAATAAAACCATCAGATTCTCGAATTCTCTCTACCAAATTCGATTCATCTTCTCGATTACCAAACGCCTCAACATTTATATCATAAACAGCTTTATAGTCTTCATATGTTTCAGTTCTAATTTTCATTAATGACCGTACCTCGCATTGCTTCTTTCAAAATTTCGTTAAAAACCTTATTCCACCCATCGTAATAATCGGATACCTTACTAGGTGTAATGAATATTCTCTTTGAAGATTCATATTCTCCTTTAAAAGGATGGACTTTTTGAATATCCATACGATAAAAAACTTGATAACCTATTAATGGATAAGGGCTATTTTCATTCCAATTCATGTTTTCCTGATGATTGACCTCAATATAGCCTAAAAGGTGACAATCACCTTCAACATATCCTTCTTCCATCGCCTCGCGCTTAAAACATTCTTCTGGAGTTTCTTCTGCTTCAATATGCCCTCCTGGGAAATCACAACCTCTATCATCTAAATCGATCATTAATAATTGATTTTTATAGAAGCAAAACCCGTGAACACTAGTAATTAATTTCTGATCTGGAAGAACAGAACTAAAAAACCATGTTAATTTAACCTTTCCATTCCAGTTAACATATATAGAATTCATTTGGATCACCTAGTAACAGGAATCATAATCGTAAATTCAGGATCAGTCGAATAAGGATCTTGATTCATCGGATATTTTTCAAAATGAGTTAAATGGTCTACATTATTTTCATTCAACCCCTCGGACCTAATCCAATCGTAAATATTATCATATGAACGTTCAATACTTTGATCTTTATGATGCTCACATGTTGCATACGTCAACGTAGGAACAAAAATGCTTACCATACCAGAAGGAATGTTGTCCACCTTCTCTACTTCAATAGCAGCATAATGGGTAAAACCATCGCCACCAGGTGTAGCATGATAGGAAAGACCGAGCATAATATCCGGATTTATGATATGAGGAATCTCTTTTAATCTCTCTTTCAGCTCAGTTTGAATTTCACGAATCGCTCCCGCACCTGCTTCAGCAAATGTTCCTTCCCACTTTAATCCAATTGCGTGGAAAGCCTCTTTAGAAGTTAATACGGCATTATTTTTTTGATTGATTGTCATCTCTCAAATCTCCCTTAATAAGTTTATTTTTTTTCCATTATCACAAGTAAAAAAGTAGCAACTGGTCCAAGTATGATGGAAAGTAAAAACCAATTTAATCCACTTCTATTCTTTGCTTGCGCTAATCCTGCATTAATTAAAGTGAGCGTCCCCCAACCAACAAAGTATCCATTACCGTCCAAAACCAATCCACCTTTCACATATGAGACAGAATTTGTTAATATAATTATAATTGATAAATTCTAAAAATTGGTAATAGTTTTTGAAAGAAATTGGAGGAATTATGGAACTTACAATAAAAACTTTAAATTTACTAGAAAAAGAGATAAAGAAGGAAAAAATAAGTTCATGTATCATTCACCATAATGGAAAAAACGTATTTCAATACTATAAAAATAATAAAATGAAAAACAAATTGCATAAAATCAATTCCGTCACTAAAAGTATTGTTTCAATCTTAGTTGGAATAGCCATTGATGAGGGACTAATTCATGATCTTCATACCCCGATTGTCAATTATTTTCCCCAATTAGAAGGTGATAAGAAAAAAATTACAGTAGAGCATTTACTAACAATGACTCCTGGATTTGAATGGGAGGAATTTGGTGCTTGGGGTGGTCGTCCTTTCCCAATGATCAACAGTAAAGATTGGGTTGGTTTTGTATTGGACAAAAAAATGGTCACAGCTCCTGGAGTAAACATGTCGTATAATTCAGGATGTTCTCATTTATTAAGTGCTATTATTCAAAAGACTTCTAGTATGACTTTGGAAAGATATTTATTCGAAAAGCTTTTCAAACCATTGGAAATTAAAGAGTTCAGACTACATCAAGATTCGAAAGGAATTGGAATTGGCGGTTTTGGTCTTTCCTTAAAATCGGAAGACTTATTGAAAATTGGCCTCTTAATGTTACAGGATGGGGTTTGGAAAAATAAACAAATCGTTTCTAAAGATTGGATTAAAGCATCTACCTCAAAAAAAGTTGAAGGTTACAATTGGATTGGATCATATGCCTATCATTGGTGGATTTTAGAGGATGATCGACTTAGATTTCCTATTTACTTCGCAATGGGTTATGGTGGTAATTTTATTATTATTAACCCAGCTTTTGAATTTGTTATGGTATTCACTAGTGAACTTTTCAACGATACGTTTCTTCCATTGGACATATTCAAAAAACATTTGATTAACTATTTCATTGAGTAAATTGTTCTAACACATTAATTTTTCTAAGTTTAAAGTACTAGAAAACATTTACGCTTGCACATGAAAAGTGAATTAAAAAGGAGGATTTTTTATGAGAGAAGAGAAGAATGAACTTTTGGAATGGCTAAAAGCGTTCCTCATTGCTATTGTGTTAGCAGTTGTTGTTCGGCACTTTATATTAACACCAATTGTAGTTGATGGATCATCAATGATGCCGACATTGCATGACCGAGACCGAATGATTGTAAATAAATTGCAATACTCTTTAAAAGAACCAAAGAGATTTGATATTATTGTTTTCCATACCAATGACAATAAAAATTTAATAAAACGCATAATTGGATTACCCGGTGACCGGATCGAGTATAAAGACGATGTTTTATATATTAATGGAAAAGCATATAAAGAACCTTACCTAGATGAATATAAAAAACAGAATGTACTCGATGTTCCTTTTACATATTCGTTTACATTAAAGGATACTCCAATTGGTAATGATATTGTGCCAGAAGGTCATTTGTTTGTAATGGGTGATAATAGAGGACATAGTACAGATAGTCGACATATTGGTGCTATTCCAATAGAAGAAGTGTACGGCTCAGCAAAAATAAAATACTGGCCATTTAAACATTTTCAGGTTGTTAAATAATCTTGTTTATAAAAAATATAAGCTTACATTTATGGGAAACCTCATTTTAAATGTGGTTTCCTTTTTATTGAGGTGAATTCTCTACCTTTGTTCATTTAACTCACCTACAACTTTTTGAATCTTTTCGTCTATTGCAACTTTTTTACTCAGATCAAGTCCGTGCACATAGAAAATTAACACGTTTTTAACTTCATAATAAGTGAAAGATACTAGATTGAAAGTCGCAGTTTTATTCCGAAAATCTTGTAAAGCTTTTTCTCGTTCTTTAATTGAAGTATACATATAGATCAATAACAATTTGTCATCTAATTTATACGAATCAGGTCTTACTCTATTAAGTTTCATTCCAAATATGTTTTTAGTTGGAACTTTCGTGACTTCAAGCAATAAGTTTTGTTCTTTAAAAGCAGATAGAACTTCCTCCAAATCAACCATGTTAGGATCTGAAGTTCGGCATCCAGATAACAACATCATGATATACAAAGAAACTATGACTATCTTTTTCATAGTATCTCCTCTAAATAGTTTGTTTTTTTCTAAAAATAAGAATGACTAATCAAAATCCGTTATTCATTCGCGGATGTTATTTGTTCGTTTAAAGCATCGAGCTTCTTCTCAATTCTATCAAGCTGATTTCTTCGTTTTGAATAAGAATGATATAGTAATACAATTAATACAATTGTGAATACAAGAAATCCAAAACTAAATAATTGAAATAATACATCACCTATATTAATACTTTCCACCTCCAAACATAAATATCATAAGGTTTATAGCAAAAAAAACTTACAATAAGTTTAATACTGACCTAGTTTCAATATAATACTCTCCTAAAGATTACCATATAACATATTTAAATTCTTTATCATTAATAAAATTCCTTTTTTATTCCAAACCTTTTATAGAATAAAACAAACAGGGTATGAATCGTATACGATTTCATACCCTGCTTGTATTGACTTTAAATCCGTTCACTTTACTATCAAAACTGGACATTTCGCATCTTTCGCCACTTTATGACTAACGCTTCCGAGTACCACTTCTTGCAACGCATTCAAACCGCGACTTCCCATGACAACCATATCGCATGTTTGTTTATTAACGTATTCAACAATGAGTGGACCTGGCTCCCCGTGAAGCAATGTTACTTTATATGTAATCTTTGCTTGGTTAAACATTTCCTCAACAGGCAGGAGCTTTTTTCGACGTTCAAAATCCAACGTTTCAGCATCTTTACTTTGGAGTATCTCACTTGATCTTTTTGAATAGTCGATAACAAATACAATTTCTACGACTGAGTCTTCTGTAAAGGAAGCAATTTTCACCGCTTCTTTAGCTGCGCGAATAGAGTTTTCAGATCCATCTGCTGCCAGTAATATTCTTTTGTACATTCTGTTCCCCGCCTTCTATAAAAAGATTTAGCTACCATTTTGTACGTTTTTTCAAAATGATTATAGCTTCATTTTTATCACTTTATATTAATACAACTTTATCATTTACCGCAACATACTAATTTCCCCAATTTCTAATAGATTCAATGAATTAATGATCAAGTGCTTTTTTTTGAATACAATTAAACCACATGCGGAATCATTTGGGATATGTGACATGCTTGAAGATGGTATGTTTGAAAATATTCCTCCATTACAGGAGCTTTATAAGGTTAAGCACGGACAAAAAATAAAAATGCGTTGAGAAAATGTATTGTTTCTCAACGCATTTTTATTTTAATTAATCTTATACAGTGATTTCTGCTTCAATCAACAAAATCGCAAACTGATACTGTAACAATGATTAAAACTTAAATTCCTGTCCAACTTTATATTTTTCATCTTCCAAAACTAAAATCCCTTTTTCCTGCGGTGCGTTAGGAAGTTCTAATTCTCTCGCAGAACAAATCATCCCACTTGAAGGTACTCCGCGAAGCTCTGCATCTTTAATAATCATTCCGCTTGGCATCACCGCGCCTACTTTTGCGACAACGACTTTTTGGCCTGCATCGACGTTTGGTGCACCGCAGACAATTTGCAATTCTTCCGTTCCCACATCTACTTTACAAACACTTAATTTGTCTGCATTTGGATGTTTTTCTTTTTCATTTACAAAGCCTACAACAAATTTAGGTGAGAAATCAGCCTCAAGCTTATCTGCAAAACCGTTTTTCTCAAGCGCTTCATTAATTTTATCGACTAATTCTTTATTTAATTCCACCTGACCATTTGCATCCATTTGAATGTACTGAGAAGCATTAAATAAATTGAATCCACCCGTTTTATTCGTTTGTTCATCATAAATACGGGCAACGTCCCCTTTTCTCTCAAATGTTCTATGTTCAATATCACTTAAATTGATAAGTAGAACATCTCCTACGCCTTCTAAATTATAAAATACATTCATGTTGTAATCCCCTTTCAGTCTTCTTTTTTTTGGTCTTTTGCTAAGATAAAGATTGGTTCTAATTTTCCATCTTCATAAACAAATGAAAGTGCCGTAATTGGAACATTTCCGGAAGTAAAAAAACTCATCGTTAATTCGGCTAGAATATCGTAGCCTGTCCCATTGCGGATATCTCCAATAATTAGAACATCCTGGTGAGGAACAGCAACCACCATATCACCTTCAATTGTTTCGGCTGTTTCTTGAAGGAACTTTTCATTCAAAATCCTGCTCGCATCATAGCCATCGTTCGTATTCAAGAAATAAAAATCATTACCTGCAAGCGCATCTTTTTTCATTTGAGTAGATAATGACCTGACATTAAAACGGGCTATTTCACGAATTTTTTGCGGATCTAACCCCTCTTTTTCAATTAATTTCTCATCTAACATTCGATATGTATTTCCGAGATCGAGAGCATAATAAATTCTTGTTTCGGCTGTATGGTCATCCGTCATAAACTGGATACCATCATTTGTTTCAAGTGGAAAAGAAGTAGACCGAATTACTGGATATATTTTCTTTTCACTTCCTGTCAAGGTTTGTTCTTTCCCCATAACCTCGAGCGCTTCTTCTACATAATAAATAACTTCGTCAATCGCATTCTCTTTATGCTCATGCCATTTTGCCACAATCCCCGGAAGAGCGACCTCAATCCCTTTTCCAGTTTCCTCGTTTTCAATCCGAAGTGTTTCCTTTTCACGATCATATGTAAAAGAACGGCCGTGTTTTTCCAGCCTCTTCTCAAGCTCTCTCCTTAGTTTCTTTTCATCCATTTTCATACATTCAACCCTCCTTGGGCGCCATAAACTATCCTTCATTTTACATGAAAATGTCTTCAGTCTCAAAGAAAGGACCCAAATATTTTCGTTTAAAAAACCTCTACAATTTTGTGTAGAGGTTTTCCTATTTATTCAATTAATTCATTTTATAATCCATTAATAAACTCTTCAATCTCTTCCAACGTCTTACGGTCTTTGCTGACGAAGCGACCTGCTTCTTCACCGCTATGATAAGCGATAAAACTTGGAATGCCAAAAATATTGAGATCCCCACATAAATCAATAAATTGATCACGATCTACTTCGATAAAAGTGTATTCAGGATAATCTGCTTCGAGTCTAGGTAAAAATGGCTCGATAAATTTGCAGTCTCCACACCAGTCGGCAGAAAACATAAAGATTGTACGCTCTTCATTTTTTAATGTTTCAAATTGTTCCACGGATTGCAATTTTTCCATCTTATTTCCCTCCTATGTTGATTAACATTTGGCCCGGTTTGATCCAGCGCTTTCTCATAAATTCCGATATGATTAAGCTTATCACAGCAGGGCCAATAATATGGAGTAAAATGACTTGAAAACAACAGTTGTTGAAAAGCCCATTGTTGATATGTCTATTTTTCCAACGAATTCACTCGTTCCCATTCTTGCACATGCAAAATTGCTAGTCGATAAGCTCTTCAACTGTACAGCTTGAAAAAAAAGACGGATTTCCTCCGTCTTTTCAATATACTTTATTCTTGAAGAGATGTGGAATTAACAATATTCATTAAAGCTTCTGCGTCAGTTGCGAGAGATTTTAAGTCTGATTCAGAAGTTGCTTTGATCCCACCAATTCCGACAGTCACTTCATACATATTTTTATCCATTTCATTAATTACTAAATAACCAAAACGTTCTTTATCTGAAAATGTTTTATTAACAATTACTTTATTTGCGTGGTCCACGACACCATCATAAAGTGCTTTGCTATTACTTTCTTCATTAGGATTATAAAAAAGGATATATGTCTGATCTCCTTTTTCCAAAATAATATTATTAGGAGATTCATCTTTTATTGTAAATCCTGCTGGAAGATTAAATGTAATGGACTGAATCTCTTCATTTGTGTCTGCTGGTTTTTCTTGAAAAGCCTTTTCAACATTTTCCTCGGCTTTTATTTTTTCCTTATCTATTGATTTTCCGCAAGCTGCAATGATAAAAACACTTAAAATAATCAAAGCGCTTACTACCATTTTTTTCATTTTATAGTTTCCCCCTATATTACAAAACTCATATGTCTATCATACTACTCGTAAAAAGAGATTGACAACCCCATACCCGTACAAAGAAAGTAATGGAAATTAATGATACAATGTTGTGTATTACATATAGGAGGGATGATTCATGAGGTTAACCGTCTATTTAGCTGGTGAAATTCATAGTAATTGGCGTGAAGAAATTAAAGAAAAGTCAAAGGCATTGCAGCTTCCTGTAGATTTTGTAGGGCCGATGGAAGATCACGATCGTTCAGATGCGATTGGAGAAGAAATACTCGGTGAACAACCTAATGCCATTTTCCGCGATGCTGCTGCTTCTAGTTTTAACAATTTACGTACTCAAGTACTTATGCAAAAAGCTGATCTAATCATTGCTTTATTTGGTGAAAAGTATAAACAGTGGAATACTGCAATGGATGCAAGTGCTGCTGTAACTCTCGGAAAACCATTGATTCTTATACGCCCTGAAGAATTACATCATCCGCTAAAAGAATTATCTAGAAAGTCCAATGCAACCGTTGAAACAGTCAACCAAGCGATTAAAGCTCTCGCTTATATATTTGAATAAAATATTGTGGAGACTGGTTTAATCATGCCAGTCTCCTCTTTGACCAACCAGTAATTTCATTATATGCATAAACATTTCATCTCGGTTAACCATCCCATGGGTAAAAATACCTACCGCCCCTTCTTTGGTACGTACATTTTTAATCTTACTATAATCCTCCATTACAGGTCCTAACTCCTCCCCTGCTCTCAAGCGCGCAGCAATCTCTTCTGGAAGCTTAATTCGGGCTCCACCTGCAACAATCGTCTTCTTGCCTTTTTCGGCTAAAGCACCATAGTTGATTAAAAAAAGACCATGAGGTGTTTCTGTCACCCCACCTTCAAGTCCTATTGCAATATCTACATCCCCTTGAGTTAAGCAATATTCAGCACGATTCATTGCCCCTCTTATCGTCTCTTCATCAGAAAACGGCATCCCACTTACATTCGATGGAGCATCTAAAGGAATAAGTTCGTTTATATAACCGATCTTACGTAATACCGTTTCAGCTGCCTTGATTTTTGCTGGGTTTTTCGATCCAACTGCTATTTTCATGCTGTCGCTCCTTTAAAAAATACTCATACATAAGAGGCAAAGTTTCCTTCGCCTCTTACCACTTCTTATTTTTGTTTTATAGATTCAATCATAGCACGATCGCTCGCCTTCACCAGCTTCACAATAAGCTCTTTCGCAGCCGCATAATCATCAATATGAATAATCGAGGCATGTGTGTGAATGTAACGAGAGCAGATGCCAATAACACCACTAGGAACCCCTTCGTTAGAAAGATGAACTTTACCTGCATCCGTTCCACCTTGAGAAACAAAATATTGATACGGAATATCATTTGATTCTGCTGTATCTAAAATAAATTCCCTCATTCCTTTATGGGTAACCATGGAACGATCATAAATTCGCAGTAATGCCCCTTTTCCTAGCTGTCCAAATTCATTTTTGTCTCCTGACATATCGTTTGCAGGACTAGCGTCAAGTGCAAAGAAAATATCAGGTTTAATCATATTCGCTGCAACTGTTGCCCCTCTTAAACCTACTTCCTCTTGGACATTTGCTCCTGAATAAAGGATATTTGGAATTTTTTCATCTTTTAGTTCCTTCAATAGCTCAATCGACAATCCACATCCGTAACGGTTATCCCATGATTTTGCCATAATTTTCTTTGGATTCGCCATAGGAGTAAACGGGCAAACTGGAACGATTTGTTGACCAGGTTTGATGCCGATTTTTTTGGCATCCTCCCTGTCATCTGCACCTATATCAATCATCATGTTTTTAATATCCATCGGTTTTTTCCGTTGCTCGTCACTAAGCAAATGTGGCGGAATGGAACCAATAACTCCGTCTACAGGTCCATTTTCTGTGATAATTTGAACACGTTGAGCTAATAGTACTTGGCTCCACCAACCACCTATCGTTTGAAAACGAATCATGCCATTTTCGGTAATATTTGTAACCATGAAACCAACTTCATCCATATGACCTGCTACCATGACAGTCGGTCCATTCTCATCTCCACGTTTTACCCCAAAGATTCCGCCTAAACGGTCTTGAACAACTTCGTCCGCATATTTTTTCAATTGCTCCCGCATAAAGCTGCGTACAGCATGCTCATTTCCAGCAATTCCCGGGAGTTCAGTAAGTGTTTTAAATAATTCGAGTGTTTCTTGATTCATATTTAGACCTCCTGATCATTCCAATATATGTACATTTTTTATTTTACAGAAGTTGAATAGCTCTTGCCATCAATCTGTATATAAATATTTGATAATGCTAATTGTCGAAGAATTAATATGTTTCCTGTATACTAAAATTACTTATCATATTCGGAGGTGCACACGTTTGAACTGGAAATCTTTTATTGCTGGGGCGGTTGCCGGTATAGTCGGAGGTTATTGTTTAAGTAAAAAAATAAGAGAAACGATGCCTTTGTCTGGAGAAGAAGTTCTTGCAGATGTAAAGCACGCTTTTAAAAAAGAAGGAAAAATCGATGGCTCTTGGATGCAAATGAAGCCTGAGGATTATAAAAAATATGCTATTCAAACGAAAGTGTACCGAGGCGGTATTACGACGAGACAAAACGGAGAACGCCAGCAATATGAATTCATCGCTGACGCTTATACAGGAAGTGTTATAGATATTTACCCATTATAGAAAATCAGAGGTGATCCTTCCTCTGATTTTTTACTAGTTCTTTTCCCTATTTCTTTTCACCGAATCCAAAATCTTGCCTTCTTCATCCCACTTCAATGCACGATAATGTCCATCGTGGTAAAAAGTGAACCAATTTTCCTCTTTCATCATAGATGGAATCCACGTCTGCTTTGCTCGAATCGAATCCATTGGATAATCGTCATAAGCAAGCAGCCACAGAACGTTTTGATGGGCATGAGTCGGCATAAGATCTCCCATATGGACAAGACGCTCCCCAGCGCTTTCAATCACAATAATTGAATGACCTTCACTATGTCCACCTGTGTGGATCATTGTGATTGCTCCTTCAATTTCCAGTTCATCTTTAAACGTCACAACTTGATCTTTAATCGGCGCCCAATTTTCTTTCCAATATGTATTCTGGGAACGAATATTAGGATTTCGCATTTCATTCCACTCAACTTCAGATGTGTAAATAACTGCATTTGGAAAAACAGAAGCAAAACCATTTATGTCAGGCTTTGTTAAGCCACATGCATGATCAAAATGAAGATGTGTCATACAAATAATATCTATATCCTCTGGTGTTAATCCTAATTCGGCGAGGGACTCAGATATTTTTGATTCCTCCGTCACGCCAAAATTTCGTTTTTGCTTTTCGGTCAACTTTCCGTTCCCAATGCCAGATTCAATCAATATGTTTTTATCATTTACTTGTAAAAAAATAGGATCAGTCCTTAATTCAATTTGATTATTTTCATTAACAGGATATTTTTTCGTCCATAATGGCTTTGGAACAACCCCAAACATTGCTCCACCATCCATATGAGTGACTCCACCATTCAACCAAGTTAAAGTGATTGCTCCTAGTTTAAAAACTTCCACGAAATCCACATCCTTCCATTCATTACGTTGATTTTAACATTGATGACCAATAAAAAAAATCCACTAAACACGGTTAGTGGATTCAAGCCTATTCGTATTTTACTTCACATCGATAAATTGGATGACCTTTCGATGAGAATTTCTCTTCATATTCGGTCATGATATTTCCCTCAAAATCGCTATTATGCAAATCAAGGCTTATATATTTTAATGCTAGGTCATATTGTGTAAAGCTTACCAACGAATACTCAAACAGACCACGATTATCAGTTTTAAAATGAATTTCTCCTTGATCAATTAAAATATCTTCATAAATACGTAAAAATGATTCGTGTGTCAATCGTCGTTTTTCGTGACGATTTTTCGGCCATGGATCGGAAAAATTCAAATAAATTCGTCCTACATCACCTTTTGCAAAAAACTTTTGCAAATCCTCACCATTTGTATTCAACAGTTTTACATTTGGAAGCTCTGCATCTATCAATCTATCAAGTGCTGCTACAATTACACTTTCTTGAAGTTCGATTCCTATATAATTAATTCCAGGATTTGCTTTTGCCATTCCGGTCACAAAACGACCTTTACCAGTACCAACTTCAACATGAACAGGTTGATTATTACCAAACAATGCATTCCAGTTTCCACGATATTGCTCAGGATTCGGGATCACGTATTGTGGGTAATTTTCAATTTTTTCTTTTGCCCAAGGCTTATGTCTTAAACGCATGTATATTACACCTCGTGTTATGTTTATATGAATAAAAACAGGCTAATATCCGTACACTAGCTACAATACGATTAGTGTAAAAAGGAGTTTTCAAAATGTCACTTAGCCATCAAGATCAAGTTATGTTACTTCAAGATATCTTGGTTAATCACCTTGAAGATTGCTGCGGTTCCGTTTCGGAATGTGAACAATTAGGAAGACTTGTCAAATCCTTGCTCGCCAATAATTCCGTATCCCCGGAAATTCAACCACTCTTAAAAGAAATATATACATATTGTCAATCAGGGAAAAATTCCCCCGATCTCGAGAGTCATATAAATGCCCACCAGGAAGAACTCTCCCAGTGGGTAGGTCAAATTAACACTTATTCATAATGAAAATGATCTAAATAATTTATCCAATATTCCATTTCTCTAAATCGATTTTTATTTTTATGCCATTGGACTGAGAGTAATGTATGGGCAACCGTATACCATTTCATTCGTAATTCAAGTTCGGAAGTCAATGGTTTACCATATTGTTCTAACCAAGTTTCCCAATTGTTTTTTGGAATATACCAATGTAGAAGCAATCCAAGATCCAGAGCGGGATCCGCGATCATCGCTCCATCCCAATCAATTAGATAAATTTTATTTTTATCTGAAATCAACCAATTATTATGGTTCACATCGCCATGACATACAGCCCATTCTTCGAAATCTAAATATGTTATTTCTTTTCTTAGATATTCATGAGCATCTTTTACCAATTTTACATTTCGTAATGCTTGATCGAGGGTTGAATCCACCTCTTCAAGCATCTGGGCAGGCCCAAATGGTATTTTCCCCATACGCGTAAGCATCGTTAAAAGAGGCTGCGATTCATGAATCTTTTTTAATTGTTTCGCAACCCGTTTATCAGCCATTTCATTCGGTTTAAATTCCCTGCCAATTAAATATTGCTGGGCGGTAATCACATCACCATTTTCCATTCTTTTTGTCCAAATCAACTTCGGAACAATCCCCTCTGCTGATAGTACGGCAAGAAATGGTGAAGAATTTCGTTTAAGAAACAGCTTTTTATTATCTTTTTTTGCAAAAAAAGCTTCTCCTGTTGCCCCGCCAGCAGGAGTGATTTCCCAGTCCTGCCCTAATGAAAAATCCACTTTATGTTCACCTTCGTTTATACCAACGGAGCGATTACCCCGAATTATCGTAATAAAAGCGCGTAACCCTATTTCAACAAAAAAAGACAGCTATCGGATATTATTCGACTACAATAGCTATCAGTTATTAAATTTTATATCTAATCCTCATTTTTCGTCAAGACGTTTTTAAGGAAAACATTAAATATCAGAATAATTTATTTACCATTATTCTCATTTTTGGATGAGTCCCCAGCTTTTGGGTAAGATTTTTACATAAAAAGGAGTTTCTGAAATATCCTCCCCATCAGCATGAACTCGTACGGGTTGTTCAAAATAAATAGAAATCTCTCGTCCATTATATGAATCTACCTCTTTATATTTTAAATGGCCGCCCCAAAATACCGACATAAAGATAAAGAGTAATTTAATCTTAGATAAACGATGGACTACTGTAATATTAAATTCTCCGTCCCGTGGATCCGCATGTGGGGCGATTTTCATTCCACCACCGAAATATTGCTGATTAGATATAGTGACGAACCAAGTTTTATCATATATTCTTTTTTTCCCATCCACCTCTAGCGTTAACGTAGTAGGTCGATAACAAAAAAGTTCCTTAATAACATAGTAGGAATAAACGAGCTTTCCTAGTGAGATGGAATTTAGCCATTTTTTTGCTTTTGATCGATTTCCCCTCATAGAAATCAGTGCATCAAATCCCGCCCCAATACTATTTACAAAAAATCCACGTTCACCTTGATTTGTTGTATATGTACCTGCATCAAATAAAGTTGCGGGAAAATCCATTAGTTCTTCAATAAATTCAATGCTTTTCATAGGATCGGTTGGCAAACTGAACCCTCTCGCAAAGTCATTTCCAGAACCGGCAGGGATATAGGCGATTGTAACATGAGGAAATTGCATAATCCCATTGATCACCTCATGGATCGTTCCATCTCCTCCGACAGCGACGATAAGGAGCGGATGAGAATCTTTCATCGCCAACTTTTTAGCAATATTAGCCCCATCGTTTGTTTTTTCAGTAAAAAATACTTCATAAGGAATATCTTGTAATTGTCTACTTAGTTTCTTCCAAATTCGTAAGCTGTACCCGTTTTTTGCAGCGGGATTAATAATAAAAATAAGTTTCCTTTTATCATTCAGTGTCATTTACTTTGTCCCAATCTGGCCTGCGAAAGGATGTGGTCTGACAATAATCCAGAAGAGCTTTCGCGCCTTTAATTTGCATCATTTTTAGTGGAGAAGCCAAGTTTCTCATTCTTTGGAACCATTCTTCATAGGTGCGCTTATCCAACAATATTAAATCACCTGGCACATCAGGAAAATCAATGAATCCATTTCTCGACACGATTGCTTTACGAATCGGCAATTCCACTTCGTATAATTGAAAAAGCTGCTTTATTATTTTCCCCATACGATTTGCGGACATGGCGGGATTCAATACTTTCCCTTCATGGCTCTGTAATTTTTTTGTCCAAAAATGCTCATTCGAGCCTAAATAGGCTGCATCCTCTTCATCTTCTATAAAAGCAAGACACCATATCTCAGTTGGTGTAAGGAGTATTACCTCAACCTCAACTGGGGCTTTTTTCAATAGAAAAATAGGTTCATATAACAGAAGGAAGTTATCAGGCAGTCTTTGTAAAAAATGTTGCAGCCTTTCACTATAGTTATATTCTTCATTCACAAATGATTTTTCGTGAATTGTAGAACTCGCCCATTTTATTTGGAAACGAAGAAGATGATCAAGAAATTGTTGTTTTAATTCGCTTTCAGTAGCTGCATGTAAAATATTTGGAATAGCGAAATCTTCATCTGTTTTCTCCTGCTGAACATCAAATTCTTCAACAAATGTTTCTTCTTCTCTCCGAAAGAACTGCTTCAGCTTGTTGAAGATACCTTGTTTTTCGGCAGAGATTTCTTGTTTTAACCATTCATTCTCGAATTGGGTTGTCCCGGATTCCCATGCTTCCTTTAATTTTTCCCACTGTTGCTTTTTCAAGCGTACATATTGAGCAGGATACCGGGTCATATCCGTTTCATATCTAGATACATAATCTTGTAATTTGATGAGCTGAGCCATCGTAAATCATCCTTTACTCGATCGCTAACAAAACTTGAAGTAAACTCTATTATAATATGTAGTATACCGATTAGAAAGGACGTTTACTAACGATAGTGTAATCGTTTTATCATTGATTTTGAAAAAAACGCATTTTATAGGTATTTTGAACCATCCATTACTTACTATTAGGTGTAAGTGACAATAAAGTTGTTTAATGACAATTTAAATCGTTTCATTTACAATAAAGATTTTTAAAAACGTAAGTCATGTTTTTCATTAAAGGGCCATATTCTTGAATAAAATTCAAGGAGGGAATTAGAAATTTATGTCAAAATTAAGATTATAAAGGTATCTAATTATACTAGACGTAAGCAGTTTAGTTAAATTAGATTAAAAAGACACAGCCATTTATGTTTTGCTTTATAGTATGAAATAGGACTCTTTTAAAAATGTTGATGGAAAAATAAAAAAAGGACTAGGAGGATTCAAATATGATAAGTGATACAGATCTGAAGCACTTGCGACGTTGTGTTGAATTAGCAAAAATTGCTCTGGAGAAAGGTGACGAGCCATTTGGTTCAGTACTTGTTTCAGCCGATGGAGAGGTGCTTTTTGAAGATCATAACCACGTGGCAGGCGGTGACCATACCCAACACCCGGAATTTGCTATAGCGCGATGGGCAGCTAATAACATGGTACCTGAAGAAAGAAGCATTGCGACAGTATATACGTCTGGGGAGCACTGCCCTATGTGCGCTGCGGCTCACGGTTGGGTTGGTTTAGGTCGGGTCGTTTATGCAAGTTCATCTGAACAGTTGGTACAATGGTTAGTTGAATTGGACGTTGCTCCATCGCGTGTTCGGAATCTACCCATTCAAGATGTTATCAGTGATACTACAGTAGATGGCCCTGTTCCTAATCTAGCAGAGGAAGTTCGTCAACTCCATCGTCAGTTTTACGCTAGGAGAAGTTAAACATAACACGATCTGGACATTTAGAGCTGTTATAAGGTTATACATATGATAATAAAAGCCTACTGTACTAGGTACATTAATGTCTAACGTTAATAAAATAATAAAAAAGCGGCATTGATCGGTAAAATCCAATGCTATTTTTTTGCCTATTAAATTACCATGGTGAACCGTATCATAAATAAATGACAAAGCCCATTTGGTACCAAAGTTTTATATTCGTTTCTCAGCAAACGGGCGCGTTTGTTGCATAACACTTAGATTTTAAAAGACTTTATTGTTATATGAATAATTGCAGTTCAACCAACTTTATTTTTACCCCGTCCAAAAATCAGAACGTGGTGATGCGTGTTTATCGTTTAAAAATGAAATAACTTTATTGTCACTTTACATTAAGCTCCCAGATATAAATCAAAAAAAGATGCATTTCTAGATGAAATGCATCTTTTTAATACATGGACATTATCCCATTTTTACTTCTTCAAATTCATTACCACATGGTGTGGATTCACTTATTTCCATTTCAACTTCTTCTGTACCATCTTGATGATAAAGAGGTTTGTAAAAATTACCTATTTTAGTCGCTGATATTCCAGTATAATGGCAAATAAACGATCTTCTAAAGTTATCTTTAGAAACATTCGGGTATGATCCATGTATAACGTTTCCGTTAAAAAACAAGACATCTCCCGGTTCAAGAATAGCAGGAATTGGTTCTAATCCTTCTGGAACAGTCACCTCTTCACGAGTAAATGATTTTTCAGGATCTGCCTCATGAGGACACTGCAGCTCGGAATATTGTGAATAAGGAACTACGTAGAGTCCACCATTCTCTATACTTGAAGGATCAACAGCCGCCCATGCAGCGATACAGGTGCCAGGCTCCACCTTTAGATAAAAATTATCTTGATGAAGTGCCTGCCCCTTCGCTCCCGGCGGTTTAAAATAAAACATGCTTTGTGCTGCAAGTGGCTCCTCGCCAAGAAGATTCGTGAGTACTTCAAAAACTCTTGCATCTAACATATAATCCATCGATAGTTGATCAACTTTATGCGGATGCATGATTCTTGGATACATTTTTAGCACATCACCATTTGCGTCTTCCTTTGATTTAGGTGAAAAATGTCCCGGTATCGGTCCATTTTTATGGATATTCATGAAATGTTCTTTTAATCGTTCTATCTCCTCTTTTGTAAAAAGGGATTTCACAATTAAATAGCCTTCTTTATCGAACATTTCCTTTTGATTCATAGCAGTATTTTCAGTTATCACAGATATTTCACTCCCTATTATCGGAAAATTATCTATAATTAAATAATAAATAGGTTTAATAAAAAAAGGAATGAATGATATGACGAATAACCTTAACAATCCTGCTATTATTACTCCAGCCCCTTCTCCTGGTGTCCTTATATGTGACCATTTTAATCAAAAGAAAGGCTATAAAGTTACTAGATTTGAAGGGACGAAGGATTGGCTAATGACCTATACAATATCCGGTCACGGTCAATTTAAAATTGGAGATGACATACAAATCGTTGAAAAAGGTGATATCACCATTCTTAAACCTAAAACATATCATCTGTATGAGACTCGTACCTCTCATTGGGAGTTTGTTTGGGTACATTTTCTTCCAAGGGAAACATGGATTGATTTACTTCAATTTCACGAACCGTTAAAAGGCTTATTATTTTATAAAATTGAACAAAATCATGTAAATGATCGGATTTTAGATTGTTTTAAACGAATGATTCGTGATAATCATGGCATCCATTCATTATCTAAGGAATTGAGCATGAACGCGTTGGAAGAAATTCTATTATTAGTCAATCAAATAGTAAATAACAATAACCGACCTATGCATGATATGCGTGTACAAGAAATTTTACAAATTTTTAGCCAAAACTTAAAAGAGCCACATACGATTCAATCTTTATCTAAGCGAGTAAATCTATCTCCTTCGAGATTGTCCCATTTATTTCGTGAACAAGTAGGTAGTTCAATTATGGCCACACTTTTATCTATGCGTTTGAGACATGCCGCTCGCTTACTTGAGCATACAAATGCGCCGATTGCAGAAATTTCAAGAGATGTAGGCTTTTCTAGTCCCTTTTATTTTACGAAACAATTCACCTCTTTTTTTGGAATAAATCCGAGTATGTTTCGAAAACAGGTTTCTGAACAATCAAAAAGCACCTTCCATGATTGATATTAGGTGCCTTGTCTATATATATTTTCAGACTTTTATTTATCAAATTATTTAAGCCGAAATGACTCTATCTTTTCATATTTAGGTGTCTTCTCGGGATGTGTATGATAAAGAACAACCTCGTCTGCGATAAATATAAATTCATTCATGATCTGAGCTGTATATTGTTGAAAACTCGCATATAAAAATGGATCTTCGCTATTCCATTTCCTTGCTAATGTAATATGCGGATTAAAAGGTCTGGTTTCTAGTTGAAAACCAGCGTGAACACAGCTGTCGTAAACTTTTCCTCTAAGAGTGTGGAGGGATTCCGAATGATTGACTCCAGCCCATAAAATTCTTGGTGCTTTCGAATTTCCGAAAATACCTGTATTGTTTATAAGCAACTGAAATGATCGAAAATCATTTATTTCTTTTTTAACTATCCGTACGGATTCTGCCAATTTCGTTTCTTCTGCATGGCCCAGAAAAGCAAGTGTAATATGGTAATCTTCGTGATGAACCCATTTTTTAAATGGATATTTTTCTTTGATTTGATTACATTCTTCTAATAACAACTGCTTTACTTCATCTGGAAGTGCTAAAGCAAAAAAGTAATGTCCAGTCATAAGCTCAATTCCTTTTAATATTTATTATGATCATTTAAGGATAAAAAATGGGATTAAAATAGAAGTAATTTGCCTATGCGGCAATTGATTCGTCTTGAACGGCAATAGAACTCGGATGAACAGTAATAGAACTAGCTTAAACGGTAATTGAACATCCCCGAATGACAATTGAACGTCTAGAAACAGGAATTGAACTTCCATTAACGTCAATAGAACAGAAAAATAGAACTAAGGGACTGCACAACGCTTTATATTGAGTTGTATTCTAACAAAAAAATTCGGCAATATACTCTTAATAGAGATTGCCGAATTTTTATTGTTTTATAATGAATGAGCTTTTTTTACGGATTCAAATTCCTCAACAAACAACGTTTGGAGCTTTCTTGTTAATTCACCTGGATTGCCGTCGCCTACTTCTGTTCCATCTAGTTTTACAACAGGCATTACTTCAGAAGTTGTACTTGTAACAAAAATTTCATCCGCATTTCTCAACTCATCTAATGTAAATGCTTCTTCTACAAATGGAATATTATTATTTTGACATATGCGAGCAAGAACTTGACGAGTAATACCGTTTAAAATCAAGTTCGTAGCAGGATGTGTTTTAATTTTTCCATCTACTACAATATAAGCATTAGACGAAGAACCTTCTGTTACAAGACCATCACGGTGAAGAATTGCCTCATAACAGCCTTGTTCAGTGGCAGCCTGCTTCGCTAATAAATTCGGGAGAAGATTTAAGCTTTTTATGTCACAGCGAAGCCAGCGAATATCGTCAGCAATCATTGCGGCAACACCATTCTCCAAGGATTCTACTGGTCTTGCCACTTCTTTTGTATACGCAGTAAGTACGGGTTTTATATCTTTGCTAGGGAAAACATGGTTTCTCGGAGATGCTCCTCGAGTAAGCTGCATATAAACGGAACCGTCTTTAACGTTATTTTCTTTGATAAGTTGATTCATTAAATCAAGCAACTCTTCTTTTTGAAAAGGTACAGTAATTTGAATTTTTTCGGCACTACTATAAAATCTTTCTAAATGCTCATCACCCGTGAACATGACACCATCATAAATCCGAATCACTTCGTACACACCGTCTCCGAACTGGTAACCACGGTCCTCAATATCAATGACCGCTTCTGATCTATCCATGATTTTATCGTTCACCATTACTTTTACCATGTTTTTCATCTCCCTATTTTTCATGTGCAAGCTCATAGATAGCTTGTGCATATATTGCTGTTGCTTTTACTAAATCATCTAATTCCATGTATTCATCTTTTTGATGGGCAACATCTGGACGACCAGGAAACAAAGCCCCAAAAGCGACTCCCGATTTTAATGATCTTGCATATGTCCCACCGCCAATTGCCATTAATGATGCTGGTTGATGTGTTTGCATTTCATAAACATTTTTTAATACTTGGATTAGTTCGCTATCTTCTGAGACATGATGTGGCTCAGCGTTTGTATGATTGGCGACAGAAAACCCTTTTTCTTCCACAGATTTAGTAAGAGTTTCTAAACCCTCTTTCCATTTAAAGGTGACAGGGTAACGCATTGTCAATCCAAATTTTCCGCCTTCTTGCTCATTGTATGACATAATACCAACATTAATTGTAAGTTCACCGGAAATTTTATCTTTATATTGAACCCCAAGATTCCGTCCTCGTGAATCCCCAAAAAAGAAAGCAACTGCAGATGATACAAATGTCATCCCTTTATTATCAAGATCAACAGTTGATAAAAAACTAGCTAACAACAAACCAGCATTTCTTCCTTTATCTGGTTCACTACCATGAGCGGAAACTCCTTCAAGTTCAATGATAGAATAACCACTTTCCACATAATATTGTCCTTGCAAATCTTGACTACTTAAAAAATCGTTAAACATTTGCATAAGTTCCGTATGATTCTCTTTAACATCCAAAACAGCTTTTGCTTTATCAGGGACCATATTATAACGCAATCCCGATACAAATGATAAAAGTGTTATAGTCGCAGCTTGCTCATTTTGCTCTTGCACGTTTTGAACAAGATCGAAATCGGCAATTCCCTTTTCAGCATTTATAATCGGAAAATCTGCATCAGGTGCGAACCCCATTACAGGCATTTCTTCATGTTGAAAATAATGATCTACACAGCGCCATTTACTTTCTTCGTCCGTTCCAATAATTAATCGGACTCGTTTTTCCAAAGGCAATTTTAAGTCTTTAATAATTTTCATCGCATAATAAGCGGCCATAGTTGGTCCCTTATCATCAATTGCACCCCTGGCGAAAATTTTACCATCTTGTACGACACCTTCAAACGGATTGACGGACCAGCCATCTCCAGCAGGCACTACATCAACATGACCTAGTACTCCTATTAACTGTTCGCCAGTTCCCATTTCTAAATGTCCGGCTACATTTCCACTATTTTTTGAAACAAAACCGTCTTTTTCGCCTAATTCCAACATGTAATCTAATGCTTTTCTTACATTTTCTCCAAGCGGCGCTTCTTTCGAAGTATTTTCCTCATCCAATACACTTTCAATTTTTAAAAGTCCTTGCAAATCAGAAATTAAGTCGTCTTTTCTTTTTTCAACTTCTTTTATCCAATTAATTGAACCCATGATCATACTCCTTTTCAAAGGCCCTTTCTATAATTGCCTTAACTAATCATCACTCTGTTATATATTGTACATCTTTTTACTCTTTCAGAAAAAGAAAAAATGATTACGAATCCAAATGTTTATGATAAAAGAACAGCAAATAATGATGATGAAAGGAATGGCAAGTACAGTCGTTACCATTTTCTTCCCTTCAAAATATCCTTCCTCAGAAGCATATTTCTTTGTAAAAGAATGGCTCCCTATTACCTTATGCCAAACAGAGCCAAGCCAAATGAGTAGAAATATCGTTCCTAAAGAGGCCATCGTAACTTTTAACCATATAGGCGGAAGGATCACCATTGCCGCAGATGTCACACCCATTATTTGAAAATACCCGATAATATATTCAATATTCCTAGTTGTGGCTTTAATAAAAAGTTCAATAAAACCATTTTTAGGTGTACGATTTTTAAATATTCGATTGGATTTGGAATATAAACGTGGACTGTTTCGTACAGGGACAGGCTTAGGCATCTTTTCCATGTCCATAGAAAGCCCAAAAATGATTTCCATATATTTATTTTTTTCGAGTTCGTCTATCGCCAAATCTTTTTCGAACGTATGTACAGAAGTGAAACGTGATCGTACGAGCCAGATAGATACGATTGTATTGATAAATATTAACGTAGCAATCATTAGAATATTATCGTTTATGAATGCTTTATAGCACCATGTCCAAATAATTGCCGCTCCAATAAATAAGGGAATACCTCTTAATAAACTTCTCCATCCTCGTAATTCTACATCTAACTTTCCTTTTACTGCCATAATAAACCATTTCAATGAAACCCATAAAGCCGCAAATAAAATAAGCTGCCCCACTTGTAAATCAAAATGGATGAACCACAAAGGAGCAATAAATAAACAGAGTGTTGCGGCAGACCACCATTGAAAAGCATAGGAATAAATAATGCCACCTCGTTTCATCCCGAGAAAAAGCTTTTCTTTTTTTCTTAAAAAGATTCGATCTGCTTCACGAACATAAGTTAAAAAATGATCTCCCCATAAAAACAAGAAAAAAAGTACGAAAATCGCTGATAAAGGTAAAATCCTCATCCAACCCGGAATTTGAATCCACCACGATTGATAGATAAAAAACGAAATGACGATTGTAGGTATCACTAAATATACGAGCACTGTCCAATCTACAACTCTTTTAACAACAGCAAATTGCTGTTTCCAATTTTGACTGATTCTTTTAAACAGAAGCTGCCAGCTATTCATCGACTTCATCCTCTATGGAAATGCACGAATAAAGACTTCTATCCTCTGCTCCACATTTTTCTATCACATCGTCTAAAGATCCTGCCGCCTTCATCGTTCCTTTTTCTATTATGATAAAAGAATCACAAATTCGTTGCGCAGTATCTAAAATATGTGTGCACATAAGAATTCCTGTCCCTTTCGCACGTTCTTCCTCTAGCATATTCAATAATAGTTTCGTAGATCCTGGATCAAGCCCCATAAATGGTTCATCTATTATTAATAAGTCCGGTTTCGTAAATAAGGCAAGCGCAATCATTCCTTTTTGCTGCATCCCCTTTGAAAAAGTTCCTGGAAATTCATGAATCCTATCAATTAAACGAAATTTCTTCAAAATTTCTTTTGCATACGAAAGAGAGGATTCACCGAGTTCTTCCACTGCAGTGATAAATTCAAAGTGCTCCCATAACGTTAGTTCCGGATAAAAAATCGGCCTTTCAGGTATGTATGAATAATTGCTTCCTTCCTCTCTCTTAATCTCCCCATTCAAAAAAGGAAGCTCATCGAGAAAAGCTTTTATCGTTGTACTTTTTCCCGCTCCGTTGGATCCTATCATACCAACTAATTCGGATCTCTTTATCGAAAAATGGATATCCCTAATCGTTTCAATATTCGTTTTATAACCTGCTTGATTTATCTTTACTTCTAACAGTGACATTTTGCTCACACCTTACATTTTGATCATTTTTTTATACGAATATGGCTTTATGAAAGTTTCGAAACCCTTAAATTTTCATTAACAAAATACAATTTTGCAAAAACCCTTTAAATTTTCGAACAAATGCGTTAAAATAGAACTGTCTGATTAGTTACTTTATGACAAATCTTCATTGACTTTTTTATAAAAGTCAAAAATATTTAAGGAGTTGTCTATACGGAAAAAAATAATTGCCCGTTCAGTCCGGGACATTAAGCCGACCGTTCCATCTGCCAAGGAATTTAAGATGAGGGAGTGGTTTTTTGAAACCTTCGACTAACAGAATGCTAACCCGAATCAAAGCCATTTATTTATACATTAAGGAAAATGGCACCGTAACGACACGAGAGCTTGCGGAAGAATTTGGGAGCACTCCTCGCACCATTCAAAGGGATTTGAATGTGTTAGAATACAATGACCTGATCAGCAGCCCACATCGGGGAAAATGGACAACAACAAAGAAAAAAGTAAAAATTACATCATAGAACATAATAATAACCGTTGTAGAGTTGTTTATTGATACGATTAACCAAAAAAGCCATCTATTAGTGCGATTTCCTTTTTGAAGGAGTCACATGATAGATGGCTTTTTTATTTGTTTTGATTGAAACACTTAATTTTTATTTATCCAAGTTAAGCTTTATATGGGACAAACCTCATTAATAAAATAAGTTTGATTATTTGAAAGTCGAATAATAAAAGAATTCACCTCTTTGATTATATTAAAATCGACATATAATATTCATCTACAAATTCTCCATCAATGAATAAAGAATCTCTTTTTATCCCTTCAATTTCAAAACCCATTTTTTTATATAGATTGATTGCAACTTCATTTGTTGCAATTACTGTTAAATCTAGGCGATGTAAACTAATTTGTTTTGCCCATTCAATAACATAGGTAAAAAGTGCTTTTCCTACACCTTTTCCGCGACTTTTACTATGTACACCAATCACAACATATGCTCTATGTGCAATTCGCTGTGGTTTCTCATTTTGAACAATCATATAACCTAAAATTTGCTCGTTTTCACACGCTACAAATATACCCGATTTATCGTGTCTATTAATTGAATCAATATATTTGGCAAATGCTTCAGCACTTACTTTTCTTTCTCCTGGAGAGAATAACATAAATCCTGATTCTTCTGCATTTTTTATTACAGCAACTACCTGTGATGCGTCACTAATAATTGCTTTTCTTACTTCAAGCACTTTCTATTCCTCTTTTCTTAATATTTACTCCTATTTGCATTAAAAGTTTTATCAAAAATTGTATTCTTTACCGAACTTGGTTACAAAGCTACACTTTCGCTACCTTTTCCAAATTACTCATCATCGTTAGGGGAAAATAGTTTTAACTGCTGCACTTCTTCCTCCGTAAGCTCCCTATAATGCCCATTCTCTAATGTTTCATCCAGTTCAATTGGCCCCATCGAAATCCGTTTTAAGTACACTACTTTTTTACCAACTGCTTCAAACATCCTTTTGACTTGATGGAATTTCCCTTCAGTAATCGTAAGTTCAATGTCTGAATACGTATCTGACTTTAAAATCTTTAATTTACCCGGTTTTGTTTCATATCCATCATCAAGGGTAACGCCTCTTGCAAATGCATTAATATCATCCTCAGTAACACTGCTATTGATAACGGCAAAGTATGTTTTAGGAACATTTTTTTTCGGGGATAACAGCTGATGGGAAAGCTTACCATCATTCGTCAATAGCAACAAGCCTTCCGTATCTTTGTCGAGTCTGCCTACTGGAAATGGGTTAAAAACAGCTTCTTCATCGTTCAATAAATCAATCACTGTTTTATCTTTTTCATCTTCGGTTGCGGAAATGACACCAGCAGGCTTGTTCATCATAAGATAAATAAACTCGCGATAATGGACCTGTTCTCCAAAAAGAAAAACAGAATCCGCCACCGGATCAACATGACATTTCGCATCTTTTACAATGGTTCCGTTTACCGTAACATTTCCATTTTTTAAAATCTTTTTTACTTCTTTTCTGCTTCCATATCCTATATTTGAAAGTAACTTATCGATTCGCAAAAAAGCTCCTCCTTTTTATTATTAATTATAAACAGGTTTTCTAGGCTGTGGCCCAAACATTATCCTGACAGAATCATAGGCTAATGATGCGGGTGATTAATGAATGGAGTGATTACAAACATGAAATTCCGACAACAAATGCAACCCCAGTTTCATGGAGAAATGCTTCCACAACAATTCCCTGGCACTACTGGGAGCACGGGAGTAACCCAAAGAATAAGCCAAATCGAAAGACGTATGCAACGTTTAGAGCGCGAACATGAGCGTTTAAGTTCACGATTACAAAGACTAGAAGGCATGGGTGGTGGAATGGGCGGTGGAATGACAAGTCTTCCAGGGCAGACAGGATTTCCGGGACAGTCTGGTTTTCCGGGACAGTCTGGTTTTCCAGGACAGACTGGATTCCCAGGACAGACTGGGTTCCCGGGACAAACTGGATTCCCGGGGCAAACTGGATTCCCGGGGCAAATGACTTCCCCAGGAATGGGATTTCCGGGACAAATGACGTTTCCAGGGGGGCGTCCAGGCTACGAATACCAAGATTATTAATGATTAAAAGGAAGAACTGACTGTATTGGAATGTATTTATACGGTCAGTTCTTTTTTATGCTCTGTTACAGCTCATTGTTGATTTTATCATTATATTGATTTGAGAATCGGTTACACTCTTAAATGAAAACAAATAATTAGAGAACCTTCACATATGCACCTAGGGGTTAAGTACAATCGAGTCAAAATCAACATTCAAAGGTGACTAAGCTATTTAAATGCTAGTAATTCTCAATTTACGTTTTATCTTATTTAATTTTTCCCCAAATAATCGATCGGCAAGTCCAGATTTTAGTCCCAAATATGCATAAATCACGCCACCGATTGACGCACAGATAATGACAATCAGTATTGATTGAAACCTTGATTCCGGAGTTAAGAAAAGTAACAATCCTTTATATGCAAAATAAACGGGCACTATCATTAAAATGTTAAATATAACTATTAGAAGCGATCTCCTAAAAATCAACTTAAATGGATAACTAGCAAAGCTTCTAATGACAAATAGATTAATGATGATAGAAACTGTGTACCCTAACGATGTTGCATATATGGCACCCTCAGTCCCAAATGTTTTAATCAGAGGGACGTTTAACGTTAATTTTAGTAGTATACCTGTTAACAAGCTTAATATTGTCCAACGTTGTTCGTTAATCCCCTGTAGAATGGCTGCCGTTACAGAATATAACGCAAAAAGAATCGCTACAGGTGCATATGCTTGAAGGATCTCTCCACCAAAAGGATTGTACCTGAAAAAGGCCGAATAGATCGGATCTGCAAGTAGAGACATTCCTAAAGCGGCAGGCAATGTAATAAACATCAACACTTGTATCGTTTGATCGAGTTGACGAAACATGATTTTTCGCTCATTATTTACGAACGCCTCTGTTATAAGCGGAACAAGCGTCAACGCAAAAGCAGTCGCTAATGAAACTGGAATAATGACCAACTTATGTGATGTTCCATTTAAAGTACCAAGTGCATCAAAACTTCCTGCAGCTTTACCAGCTTGCTCCATTGCACTCATGAAAGTAGCCTGATCGATAAATTGATATAGGGGGTTAGCAATTCCTACTAAAACAAACGGAAACGCATAAACGATAATTTCTTTATACATATCTTTTAAAGAAATATGTAATGTTCCTTTATCATGCTTTAAAAGTTCATCAAGGCCAGGTTTTCGTTTTTTCCAATACACTAAAAGAACGATTAAACTGGCGATTCCTCCAATAAATGCTGCAAAAGTGGCTACACTGATAGCAGTCACGATACTCCCTTTTAAGATAAATATCACGACAAAACTTCCTGCTAACAAAAAAATTATTCGAGCAATTTGTTCGAGAACCGTTGACACTGCTGAAGGCCCCATCGATTGATGCCCTTGGAAAAAGCCTCGAATCAAACTCATTAACGGTATAACCAATAAAGCAAAGCTGACAGCCTTGATGACTTGTGTGACATCAGAAACAGTATATTTAGTTTCCGCTCCCCGCAAAACGATTTCCGCCAATGGTGTAGCTGTTGCATACATAATCAGGAATGATATTACTCCTGTTGCAGTCATAACGATAAGACCCGATTTAAATAATTTACGACCAACTGCATATTCTTCCATTGCATTATACTTAGCGATATATTTAGAAACAGCTAGAGGCACCCCTGCTGTTGCAATACTGATAAAAATGGTATAAGGTACATACCCTAAATTATATAAAGCATATGGGCCTTCCCCGCCGATTATGGCATAGAAAGGGATAACGTATATTAATCCCAATACTTTCGATAAAATCGTACCTAGCGTTAAAATAAAAGTTCCGCGAATTAATTTAGAAGACATACATTCTCTAACTCTCCGTAATTTATTTTTATGTAAAAATCATAATAAGTTTATTTTACTACCGAATAGGTCCTTTTTACTACCGAACATCAAAATTTTATTACTGATTGTGTCACGGTTTACTACGGTTACAGACAGCTTTCTACCGAATATGAAGGGTTTACTACCGGTTAAGCACCCTTTTCTATCGATTGTATTCAGTAAAACTCTATTGTTAGTGTACAGCTATCTATGTCATTTGACAATGAACGGTATATGAACTGTTTGCTTTTCATCGAATCTAATTTTAAAATTGAAACAGCAAATAACAAGGTGTTGATTGAATTATGTATGATGTCATAGTAATTGGTGGAGGACCTTCGGGGTTGATGGCTGCTATAGGTGCAGCTGAAAATAATGCTAAGGTTCTGCTTATTGATAAAGGTAACAAATTAGGACGCAAGCTGGCGATTTCAGGTGGTGGGCGGTGCAATGTTACGAACCGACTTCCAATCGACGAAATTATTCGTCATATCCCAGGAAATGGGCGCTTTCTATACGGGGCATTTTCCGTTTTCAATAATGAGGATATTATCCGTTTTTTTGAAAATCTAGGTATAGAATTAAAAGAAGAAGATCATGGCAGGATGTTCCCTGTTTCTAACCGGGCCCAATCTGTTGTAGACGCTCTATTAAACCAACTAGACCATCTTGGTGTAAAAATTAAGGTAAATAGTTCTGTTCAAGAAATATTATTTTCGGATCATCGTGTTCAAGGAGTTGTATTAGCGACTGGCGAAAAAATTTCATGTACATCCGTCGTCGTCGCAACTGGTGGAAAGTCTGTGCCTCAAACGGGCTCAACAGGAGATGGCTTTCCTTGGGCAATTGCTGCTGGTCATACAATATCAGAACTATTTCCAACGGAAGTTCCTATTACTTCATCAGAAGATTTTATTAAAGAAAAAACATTGCAAGGATTATCGTTGCGTGATGTCGCTTTAACTGTTCTAAACCCGAAAGGAAAGCCGCTCATTACCCATCAAATGGATATGATTTTCACTCACTTTGGCATTTCTGGACCGGCTGTTCTTAGATGCAGCCAATTCGTTGTTAAAGCGCAAAAAAAATGGAAACTCGATGAGGTTACGATGTCGCTGGACGCACTACCTGAACAAAAGCTAGAGGATTTACATAGGGATCTTTTAAAAATAATGAAGGAAGAGTCCAAAAAAGCTGTGAAGAATGCATTTAAAGGGATTTTACCTGAACGTTACTTATTATTTTTATTAGAACGAAGTGGAATTGAACCTGGGGAATTATGTGCTTCAATATCCGGTGAAAGGTTACGTTCATTCGCAGAAATATGCAAACAATTCCGTTTTAAAGTTAACGGAACATTGTCTCTTGAAAAAGCATTCGTCACGGGGGGCGGAGTATCTGTCAAAGAAATCGAACCGAAAACAATGGCTTCCAAACTAATGCCTGGGCTTTATTTTAGTGGAGAAGTACTTGATATTTATGGATACACTGGAGGCTACAACATCACTTCGGCTCTAGTTACCGGACGGTTAGCCGGTATCAACGCTGCACAATCAAGCATATAAAAGAAGAAAGCTGTCTCGTATTCAATGAGACAGCTTCTTAATATATCGTGGGACCAGCCGTTAACGAGCACGCTTCCGCATTTCATTTTACATACAATACCATAGCGCTAAAACAATACACTTGCTCAGATCCAGCTTCTCCAATCGCAGCCACGTTATATTTAATGTCAATAATGTCTCTTTCCTCTAAGTCTCCAAGAAATTCGTTCATTTCGTCTTCAAGATCTCGTTCATGTTCACAATCGAATAATTTAACTTGAACCATCGCTCTCACCTTTTCGGGATTTTTTAATTATTATACCCGAAATGGATATTTTTTATACAATTCAGAATTTACTCTAAGTGTCGATTAAAAAATCTTCTTAGTCCTTCTCCTAAAATATTGAAAGTAAAAATGATATAGGCTAGTGCAAGTGCTGGATAGAAAGGAATCCAAAATGCTGTAACAACGTCCTTCCTTGCTTCTTTCATCATCGTTCCCCATTCAAGACTTGTATTCACAATTTCACTTACCCCATAACCAACTTGCACAAAATCCACTTTCATGAAAATTCCAAATATCGCCAACTGTCCCATTAATAATGCAACCCTACCAATATCAAGACAAAAATTCGTTGCAATATCCGGTGCTAGATTAGGTAAATAATAGTTTTTTAGTATATTTACTGGTTTCATACCAATCGTAATCCCAGCGTCCATATAAGGTTTTTTGGATATTAAATGCGCTTGCTGTTGAATGATATAGCTTACCCTTCCGACTTCTAGAAGTGCCAGCGCCAAAATAGCCCAATACATTCGATGCTCTGCATAAACGAGAAAAGGCATATTTAATATAATGATTGCAACAAAAATAGTTGGAAGACTGGATAAAAGTTTGTGCCATCCATAAATCAATTTGGACATGATCCCTTTGTTTTTATATCCTGATAATCCGAGGGGGATTGCGATGAGATATCGAAGAATCGTAATTCCAAAAATAAGTAATATTGTTTCTTTTGTTCCCATTACTATTAAGCTAAATATATCTCTTCCATCGCGATCTGAACCAAACCACTGGCGTTCAGAAGGTGCATAAGGAGCTTTTTGAAACTTTCCGTTTTCGGGAAAATAAAGTCGCTCACCTTCTAACTTAGTATCTACAATGGGTAATTTAGGACCGACATACATAACAAATAACAAAAACGCGAGCAAAATAGATCCAGTTAATAAATATTTGTTTTTTATCATCAATCTCTCTCCCATTCTAGCTTTATACTTTTTCTAATAATAAAACCAACAAGTTGAGAGAGCATGACAAGCACAATAAAGCAAAGACCTGTTCCTATAATAATTCCAGGCTCATAAATTGGCCAGCCTCCTCCAATGGTTTGAGCCACTCCGATTGCAGTATATACTCGATAAGCAATTCCTTGATAACCTACTAAATATTCTGTAATAAGAAGACTTGATATGATAAAGAGCATTAGAGGTGTTATATGCGTTAAAATAGTTTGCATGCTATTACGCATTATATGTTTATACAAAACTTTCTTTTTGCTAAACCCTTTAGACTTTGCAACTTGAATATATAACTCCCCTTCTTCAGCAGCAATCGCAGCAAATGTGATGCGTGCGATATACATCATTGGATATAGAGAAACAAGAAATCCAATTGCCAAAAAATTATACCAAACCGAATTATTAAATATTCGCAACGATGGAACCATGAAAATAGTCAGCCAGTGGACACAAAGAATAACGAAAAAATCAGGAATGGACTGAATGAACCAAGTACTTCCATTACCAAATATTTTGAGCTTACTGTCCTTGACTCTATAGTCAAAAATACCTTTTAAGATTCCAAACACAATACTGAAGCTAAAAGCGATTACAATGATCTTTAAACTTTTCGGAAAATATCGCTTAATCTCTTCTTCTGCCGTAAGTTCAAATCTCGTCATACCTAATGAGTGTTCATCTTTTAGTAAATGATAAAAATTCTGCAAATTCCCTTTATATTGATCCCAATGAAATTCATATTTAAGAATCGGCTTCATTGCCTTTCCATCATATTCGTAAACAGGTTCGCGTGGAAATAATGCAATTAAAATAAGTAATAAAATGACTACTATGTATAGTGTTAATGATTTTAAAGCTTCTAAAAAAGTAGTAATTCTAAAGTCCCCCCTTAATTAATATATTTTTCATTATAATTGTAATTTATTAATAATTAAAGGCTATCTAGAAATACATTACGTATTTCTAGATAGCCTTTTTGTAAAACATTAATTTTTTTGTTCAAGCGGTCCTTCCCATTCCAACATTCCGCCTACCATATTACATACCTTATAACCTTGGTCAAAAAGATAATCGCACACTCTACCGCTCCTACCGCTAGACCTGCAAATAAAAATATATTCCTTATTTGGATCTAGTTTAGCAAGGTTTTCTGGGATATCACCCATTTTGATATGAACTGCAGTTGGAATCATTCCTTCTGCAACTTCATCATCTTCTCTCACATCAATGAGGTTTAATGTTTTCCCTTCCTCGAGTTGCTTCTGTACCTCTTCAGGAGTAATTGTTTTAATATGTTCCATTTCCTGTCACCTTTCTACTGCTTTATCAAAGATTATAATTAATTGGCAACGATATTTACTAATTTACCTGGAACGGCAATCACTTTTCTAACTGTTTTTCCTTCAATCATTTCTTTGATTTTTTCATCGTTCAATGCAACTTCTTCAAGTTCTTCACGTGTAACATTACGTGAAATCATTAATTTAGAACGAACCTTGCCATTCAATTGAACAACAATTTCCACTTCATCATCAACAAGCTTTGCCTCATCATAGACAGGCCATGCTTCATATGCAAGTGTGTTTGTATAACCTAGCTTTTCCCATAATTCTTCTGAAATATGAGGTGCGATTGGAGAAAGCATTTTTACAAAGCCCTCAATATAATCTTTTGGAAGAACTTCCGCTTTATATCCTTCATTGATAAATACCATTAACTGGGAGATGGCTGTGTTAAAATGTAAAGCCTCATAATCATTCGTTACTTTCTTAACAGTTTGGTGATACACTTTTTCAAGAACTGATCCAGCGCCATCCTTAATTTTGTCAGTCAGATTTCCATTTTCATCTACAAAAAGTCTCCAAACGCGATCAAGGAAACGACGAGAACCATCAAGACCGGTAGTAGACCAAGCAATGGAAGCATCTAGAGGCCCCATGAACATTTCATATAAACGCAATGTATCGGCACCATGGCTTGCTACAATATCATCCGGGTTTACAACATTCCCTTTTGATTTACTCATTTTTTCATTGCCCTCACCAAGAATCATTCCTTGGTTAAATAGCTTTTGAAACGGCTCTTTCGTTGGTACGACACCGATGTCGTATAAGACTTTATGCCAGAATCGTGCATAAAGCAAGTGAAGAACCGCGTGCTCTGCACCACCAATATAAATATCAATCGGAAGCCATTTTTTTAATAGTTCCTCATCTGCAAGTGCCTCGTCATTTTTAGGATCGATAAAGCGAAGATAATACCAGCAGCTACCTGCCCATTGTGGCATTGTATTCGTTTCTCGTCGACCTTTTTTCCCTGTAGCAGGGTCTTCTACATAAAGCCAGTCTTCAATATTCGCTAATGGGGATTCACCTGTACCTGATGGCTTAATTTGATCCGTCACAGGTAGAATGACAGGGAGCTGCTCTTCAGGAACAGTCGTCATTGTTCCATCTTCCCAATGGATAACCGGAATCGGTTCACCCCAATATCGTTGACGGCTGAATAGCCAATCTCTTAGGCGATAAGTGACCTTCTTCGTACCCTTTCCTTCCTTTTCAAGCCATTCAATCATTGCAGTAATTGCTTCTTCCTTGTTCATCCCATCAAGGAATTCAGAATTCACGTGTGCCCCATCGCCAGTATAAGCTTCTTCTTCGACATTTCCACCAGCAACAACTTCGATGATTTCTAATCCGAATTTTTTAGCAAACTCATAATCACGATCATCATGCCCAGGAACAGCCATGATGGCACCCGTTCCATATGACATCAATACATAATCAGCAATCCAAATCGGAATTTTTTTGCCATTCACGGGATTTACAGCATAGGCGCCTGTAAAAACACCTGTTTTATCTTTTGCAAGATCCGTTCTTTCAAGATCACTCTTTGATTTGATTTGATCGATATACGCTTGAACGGCATCCTTCTGCTCAACCGTCATAATTTTATCCACGAATGGATGCTCAGGTGCAAGCACAGCATAAGTAGCACCGAATAATGTATCTGGACGAGTCGTAAATACAGTAAACGTTTCATCAAAACCGTCAATACCAAAAATGACTTCCGCACCTTCTGAACGGCCAATCCAGTTTCTCTGCATATCTTTAATGCTTTCTGGCCAATCCAGCTCTTCTAGATCCTCAAGTAGACGATCCGCATATTTTGTAATCTTTAAAATCCATTGCTTCATTGGACGACGTTCTACAGGATGTCCCCCACGCTCACTTTTTCCATCGATAACTTCTTCATTTGCAAGGACGGTTCCTAAAGCTGGGCACCAGTTCACAGGTACTTCATCAACATGTGCAAGACCTTTTTCAAAAAGCTTTGTAAAAATCCATTGTGTCCATTTATAATAATTCGGATCAGTCGTGTTGATTTCACGATCCCAATCATAAGAAAAACCAAGTTCCTTAATTTGTCTTTTAAATGTATCAATATTATGCTGTGTAAAATCAGCAGGGTTATTTCCGGTATCAAGCGCATATTGCTCAGCTGGAAGTCCGAAAGCATCCCAGCCCATCGGATGAAGAACATTATACCCTTGCATTCTTTTCATCCTTGAAATAATATCTGTCGCTGTATATCCTTCTGGGTGTCCGACATGCAATCCAGCACCAGACGGGTATGGGAACATATCAAGTGCGTAAAATTTTTCTCCTTCCCCATGTGCGTCAGTTTTAAATGTTTTATGTTCTTCCCAATATTTTTGCCATTTTTGTTCTATTTCTTTGTGGTTGAAACTCATGTTATTGCCTCCTTAATCTATAAAAAAACAAAAAACCCCTCATCCCAGAAAATAGCTTTTCTTGGGACGAGAGGTTGATTCTCCCGCGGTACCACCCACATTAGTGTACATTTACACTCACTTCATTCATCCTTAACGCGGAAAACGGCATGTATTACTTGGATTTTTTAAGCCATTCGCCATGAGGTCAAACCGCTTCCAGAAAATCCGTTTACACACGCAACTCGAAAGGTGAGTTCGTGATTGCTCCCGATTGGCTTGCACCTTCCGCCAACTCTCTAAACGGGCTTTTAATCATTACTAATCCTTCGTTAACGCTTTATTTATGTTATTCATGATATTACCAATTGTAATCAATATTATACATACTTTCAACAAAAAATCAAAAGATCATACAATTTAGGTAGTTGCTCTATTTCTTTTTCCAATCGATTTAAGTGGACGATCATAAAAAAGAGTAAGAAGGAATGCTACGAATAAAAGAGCGATCATAAAATAAAAAAGCGAATGCATTCCACTCAAATCTGCTAACACACCTCCAAGGACAGGGCCAATCATTCTTCCGGCAGTAGCTGTACTATTAACAATTCCTTGATAAAATCCTTCACGGCCGGTAGGTGCAAGATGATTAGCAATTGTAGGCACAACAGGCCATACTAACATTTCACCTGCGGTCAAAATAATCATTGCTATCACAAATCCCTTAAATCCATTTGATATACCCGCCATACTAAAGGCAACCACAAATATACCAATGCCTACCAACAACTGTCCTTTTAAACGGTCATTGTATTTACGGAGGATCCATTGTAAAAGTGGCTGACCAGCTACTACCAATATTCCATTTATCGTCCAGAGTATGCTGTATTGCTTTAATGATATGTTGATTTCTTGGGTGTAGGCTGCCAGTGTCGTATACCACTGAACATAAGCGGCCCAACAGAGAAAAAACATCGAACATAACATGCTCAGCATATAAAGTTTTTTAATTTCCATCCTTTTTTTCTGATGCATTTCATCATTCTTTTTAAGTTGCCCAGACACGATAATATTTTTATGGCCAAATAGAACAATTAAGAAAAAGACAACATACATCGTCATGTTTGCAAGAAATACATAGTCGAAGGAATATGATGCAACGAGACCTCCTAGAGCAGAGCCTAAGGCGACACCTGCATTGTGCGCTACGTATATGGCATTAAATGGCTTTCTTCCTCCTTCTTTCCATGCGGAGCCTACTAACGCATAAATGGATGGAAAAACGATTCCACTACCAAATCCCGAAATACCTAAACAAATTGCATAGTTTGGCCAAGTAGGCGAAAGCACTAATCCAAATATGGCAGCAATTGAAATGACTGATCCAATTAGAATAGAACGATATCCGCCTAATTTATCAAACAGGACTCCACCCAATAAGCTACCCACTACATTCGTGCCTGAATTTAGCATTAAGACTAATCCAGCTACCGATAAAGTTTTTCCTAAATGTTCGCTCATGTAAATTGAATTTAGTGGCCATAAAAAAGAAGAACCTGTCATCAATACGAACTGCCCTATTATTAATATCCACACTGCTCTAGGCATATATTCAATTCCTTTCCCAATTGCAAATGCATGAGAAAAAGGCATCCTTAACTCTTATTGAGTCTATCCATAGCAAGGAGAGATGCCTTCTGATTTGCATTCACCAATACACCCTACTTAAAACTAGTACTCTATATTAAAAGTTTTTTCATAAAATTAACTGTAAAATCAAGTCCTTTTTCTCCTAGTTCTCCTTCCCAATTATGAGAGTGAGGTTCAATGCTAAGCCCGGCATTATAGCGTTTTGCATATAGAATAGCCATAAACGATTGCCAATCGGTTTGATCTAGTCCTGCAGGAGGATCGTCAAATCTCTCACCATTTACGATGATAGAACCTTTAATGTGAACATGATAGAAGCGACTTCCCCAATCCCGCATTTCTTTTAAGTAATCACAACCTGCATAGCGTGAATGGGATGGATCGTATTTTATTCCTAAATCAGTCAAAAAGCCATGAATAATAGTCCAAGCCATGTCATCGCAAATAAAATTGTTCCACCTGCAATTATATGTAGAAATTTTTACTCCTTTTTCATTTCCATATTTAATAAGTTCTGTTAAAAATTTTATCGCAGCACGACAATTTTCATAATAAGAAAGTTCCTTTACATAGTTACAACCGCAAACGAAGTTATCGCAGCCTAAAAGACTAGCAGCATCAATTAATTGAAGAGACCTTTGCAACTCTTCTTCAATAACTTGACCATTAGCATCTATCTTATCTGTCCCCCACCGACCAATGGATTGAATTCCTATATCGTAAGTTTTACTCCAATTAGAAATAAGAGACGTATTTTCAAGAAATCCATCTATGTCATCATTTATATTGATACAAAATTCTAAGAATGATAATCCCTTATCCTTAGCATTTATAAAACTTTCTTCTACTGGAGACCCTATTAACCCTAATTTCATTAACTATCCCACCTTTAACTGTTAAGAAAAATTTTTATACCTTGCATTTCTATATTCATGAGGTGTCATTCCATAAAAGTCTTTAAAAACTTTAATAAAATAAGATGTATTTTGATATCCTACTGATATTCCAATTTCATTAATTTTTCTGTTACTATTTATGAGGTATTTGGAAGCCTGTTTCATCCGAGATTTATAAATAAAATCACTTAGACCTTCACCAGTTTCTATCTTATATATTTTTGAAAGATAAACTGGATGTAAGAAAACATGGTCCGCGATTTTTTGTAATGAAACGTCTTTATCTAGGTTTTCTTCTATAAAAGCATGAACTTGTTGCATTATAGGGAAGTGAACTCCCTTTTGCTCATTTTCAAGTATATCTTTTATTTTTTCTAAAGTAACGAATGCCCACTTCTTTATTTCCTCTGATGTGAAATTTTTAGAATTTGTTATTTTTTGAATATCGTCTTCAATGATATAAGATAAGTGTCTTCCACATTTATGAGCAATATAAATATAAGCACTCGTTATTGAATAAAAAACCTCATATAAATATTCTTTAGACAAATAACGTTCTTGATTCAACTCAATAAAAATAGAGTTAAGCTTCTCTTCAACACGATCAAATAGACCACTATCCAACAATTGATTTAAGCTTGGAGATTGATAGAGAGCTTGTAAGGAATATACCTTTTTGGACTGCACTTTAGTTTCTTCTGTTTCTACATTCACTTCAGTTTTTCTAGTTGAATTTCCTATTTTTTTGGAAACTACTTCCTGATATAAATCGGTTATATTATAAGGAAATATTCCTTGATTACTTAGAAAAACCGATACCCTGCATCCTAAGTATTTTTGCACACTTTCTGTTATTGCAATTTTACACTCGTTTAATAATTTTCTACTATTTACTGATTCGTTCTTGTCATGTTTTATTACAAAAACTATATCATCATAGTTATCTATACATCCCCAAAATTGAAAATTATCAATAAGTATTTGTTCAGCAATATTTTCAATTGAGAATTGGATCAACGCGTTGCTTTTCAGTGTACAATTGTGAAATATTTCTTCTATGTGTATATGTAGAATGTAAAATAGATTTTCATACTTAGTAGGTATCTCTAGTAAATCCAATTTTTCCATTAAGAGATTCCGAGAAATATTAATGCCGAATAATAATTCTGCAAGTAGATTCCTTTTCAACAAAGGTAAATTATTTTTTATTATGGACATAACACTTTTGTTTGAGGATATACTATCCCGTTCCTCATTAAGACTTCTTATTATTTCTTTTACTGTAGCAATCAATTCTTCGTCTTTAACTGGTTTAAGCAGGTAGTCCGATGTGCCAAATTTAATAGCCTGTTGAGCGTATGCAAAATCATCAAATCCAGAGAGTAGAACGCATTTGATATGTTTCCAGCGATATCTTACTTTTTCAATCAATTCAATACCTGACATACCGGGCATTTTAATATCTGTAATGACAATATCAATAGAGTTTTCACTCAAAATATCAAGTGCCTCATAAGCGGAGTATGCTTTAAATATATTTATTACTCCGACCTTATCCCAGGGAATGGTTAATGATAGACTATCAACAATAGAATGTTCATCATCAACTATCAGTAGTTGATACATTAAACATCACCTCAATTGATATAAGTATTACTTGAGTGAGTTATGAAAAAATATTATTCCTTTTCGGAGCCAAGTACAATCCCTTTCACAAAATATCTTTGTAGAAATGGATAAACAATAAGCATTGGCAGAGCTCCGATAAATATTTGTGCGGATTTGACAGTACGCTGAGATAAATTCCTTAACGTTTCTGCATCAACACTCATTTTTGAATAATCTTGTTGGACAATAATTGTTTGTAAAAAAGTGGATAAAGGATATTTTCTAGAATCCGTCATATAAATCATACCGTCAAACCAGGAGTTCCAATGAAACACCATAGTAAAGAGTGAAACGGTTGCAAGTGCAGGAATTGCAACAGGTAGATAAATACTGAATAATATTCTAAAATGTCCTGCACCATCCATATACGCTGCCTCTTCTAATGATTTAGGGACCGCAGTACGGAAAAAATTTAATAATAATATTAAATTAAACGCATTAACTGCCACAGGTAAAATCAATGCCCAAATTGAGTTTATCAGTCCCACTTTAGTTACTATTATATAAGATGGAACCAAGCCTCCACTAAATAACATTGTAAAAACAAAAAACCATACGTAATATTTTCTACCTTTAAAATCATGATCTTCCTTTGATAAAGAGTAAGCAGCAAATGTCATTAAAGTCATCGATACAATCGTTCCTAGGAAAACCCTATAAATCCCTATCCCCAATGCTCTAATAAAGTTTTCATTACCTATTGTCTTTTTATAGGCATCTAACGTAAAGTCAACTGGAAATAAACCTACGATATTGGCTGTTGCCGCTGCACTTCCACTTAAAGACACAGCAAAAACATGTATAAGAGGCAGGATACATAAAAACGTAATGATGGTAAGAAACACATAGTTGAACACGCTAAAAATCTGATATGATTTACTCTTGTATATCATTAATATCCCCCTCAAAAAATCCTATACTTAGCTATCTTGTAGGCTAGCCAATATCCACAAACCACTAAAATAAGACTAATGCCTGATCTAAATAATCCGACAGCAGTGGCGTAACTGAAGTCACCATTTTGAAGACCTACTCGATATACGTATGTATCGATTATATCGCCGGTTTGATAAACTAACGGATTATATAAATTAAAGATTTGATCGAAACCAGCATTCAAAATACCACCCAAAGATAATGTTCCTACAACGATAATAATCGGAAGCATGGAAGGAATTGTAATGTAAATTGTTTGTTTCCATCTATTAGCTCCGTCCATCAATGCCGCTTCATACATATTGGGATTTATAGATGCAATAGCCGCTAAAAATACGATTGTATTAAAGCCAAATTCTTTCCAAATATCACTTACAATCACTACAAATCGAAACCAAGAATTGTCTCCTAAGAAAAAGATAGGATCAATATGTAGTACTGAAACTAATATATTGTTGATTAATCCACCTTCTGGTGACAACATATCTATCAAAATACCACCCAAAATAACCCATGACAGAAAGTGAGGCAGGTATACAATTGTTTGGACCGTCCGTTTGAAAGTCATTTTATAAACTTCATTTAATAAAAGGGCAAAAGTGATTGGAACTAACAATTGAAAAATAATCTTTAGTACGGAAATTACGAGTGTATTCCATATTACTTGCTTGGCATCTGGATATTCAAGCATTGTACGAAAATGTTCCAATCCCACCCACGGAGAATTAAAAAAACCTAACCATGGTTTATAATTTTGAAACGCCATGACAAGACCAACCATCGGTCCATATTGAAAAATCAATGCGATTATAACACCAGGTAGAAGTAAAATATGTAATGGCCAATTTTTCTTTAAATTCCATTTCTGTTTTTGGGTTTTAGTAGTAATGATTTGTTTTCTTATCGTTTCAGTCCGTAAATCCAAATAAAACCCTCCTCAATACAAATCAGTAAATCTTTTGGAGTGCGGATGGTTAATATCCGCACTCCATCAATTTCATTTATTCTCCATTTACAGACTTATACCATTCGTTTACTTCTTCTGTGATCTTGTCGCCACCACCTGCTTTCCACTCTTCAACAAACTTATCAAAATCACTAAGTGGTGCTTTTCCATAAACAATTTCACTAAAAACCTTCATTTGCATCTTGTCTAAAAATTCACCTTTTGATTGTTGTGTTTTTGTTGGTGGTCCAGTAAACAAATTTTCGATACGATGTTCATTTTGATCAGTAATAATTGCCGCAGATTCTAACCATAAATCGCCTCTGGCAACTAGAATATTTTCATAGGCAGTTTCCGGCTTTTTCTCTTTTCTGTGAAATTGTTTGAGAAGATCATACATTAAAAATGGAGCGTCAGGGATATCCCCAAGTAGATTATATTTCCCAGGGTTAACCCAACCACCTGGTATTTCATCCTTGTCATACACTGGTTTCCCATCTTTCATTACATAGTCATACCCCTCGTGCATTCCATTTTCAAAATACTCAGATTCTCCTAACAAGTATCCATAAATAGCATCATAATACTTAAAAAATGCATCTAAATGTTTAAAGTCTTTATTAAAGAGAAAAGCTCCTGTCAAATACCCTTCTCCCTTACGGCCAATGTTTCCATCTGGACCACTAGGCATAGGGTAAGCTTTTATGACAGCTTCAGGGTTATTTTGTAATAGGTCAGGTAATGGCCAATCAGCTGCCCATGGTGGAGCTGCTGCAATCCCTGACTTTCCAGCAACAAAACTCTCAATGGCTTTCTCTTCATCTAAAATACCTACTTCTCGGTCCAAGTAGCCTTTTTCAAACCATTCATTTAATTTTGCTAAACCTTGTTTAATAGATGGTTGAATGGATCCATACACTAATTTTCCATCATCCCCTAACGACCAATGTTTAGGAAGATAATCCCCATATGCACCAAATATCCAGCTTCCGTCAGCCATCCAAGTTGCTAAGTTATATTTCATAGCAAGCGTAACACCAATTGTGTCATCTTTACCATTGCCGTCTGGATCTTGATGAACGAAAGCGTCCATAATTTTTTCAACATCCTCGAGTGTTTCAGGTCCTTTTAGATTTAATTTATCTAGCCAGTCTTGACGAATCCATAAAACTGAGTCTGAACCGTTTCCACCAGAATATCTTGGAATTCCATATCTTTTTCCATCAACAGTTGAAGTAGCAAATCCTTGTGGGAAATCTTCAAAAAGTTTTTTTATTCTAGGAGTCGCATACTTTTCTATTGCTTCATCGATAGGTTGAACTAAACCAGATTCGATTAGATCACTGGCCAATTGTCTATCACCGATTAACATTACATCAGGTAATGGTTCATTAGCGGATAGTGATAAGCGAATTTTATTATTGAATTGGTCACCTTCGTCAGCAACAATCCAGTCATATTTTATTTCAATCCCTAATGCTTCCTTTGCCCATTTATTATGAACGTTGTTATGTATATCCTCATCGTTCTTAAATTTTACATCCCCTGTATTAAGTCCTCTACCCGTTGTAATGGTGACTGGAGGATCATATTTTCCATTTACCAATTTTGATTCGGTAATTTCTTCATTTTCTTTCGTATTTGTTTGCTTATTACAACCGAGCATCAATACTGAAGTGAGTAAAAGAAGTAGAATTATTGAAATACATTTTCTCATGTTCATCCCCCTTGTTTTTTTAAGCGTTTTCATTATTAGGATAAAAGCTAGTAAAAGTAGTAAGAATCCTCCTTACATAGAAATAGTTGATCTATTCATTATCTTACATACTTTCATCATCGCTAAAAATAATAGAATATTAACATTCATGTTACTTTATAAACTATTTAAAAAAACCTCCTCTTTTTGTTGCAAGAGAGGAGATTTAATATTCATTTATTGTTGTATCCTATTCCAAGACAAAACAACTCTCAATCCTCCTGACTCAGGAACAAATAGTTCTATTCCTGATCCTGTTCCAAAATAAAGCAATAACCGTTGATGAACATTCCAAATACCGTAATTGTTTCTAGTGTTTATTGAAGAATTTACTGTGCCTTTTAGGGCATTTAATTCTTTTAGTTCCATTCCAATACCATCGTCCTCAATCACAATTATGTTTTTATCGCCAATAATTTCCCCTATTATGCTTATGTTCCCTTTACCAATTTTGGGTTCAAGACCATGAACAATAGCATTTTCAACAATTGGCTGAATTATTAAGCGTAAAATCTTTTCTTCTTTCATTGCTTCTGGAATTGAAATAATAAAACTAATTCGATCCATTCGTAATGTGTATATATTGAGATAATTTTCAATAAGATTGATCTCATCATTTAAGGAAACTAAAGACTTATCTACTCTTGTTGTATAACGGTAATACTCGGCTAAATTATGTATCATTTCATCTAAAGCTTTTTGATTTCCCAATTTGGACATATTTTTAATAAAAAATAAACAATTATAAAGGAAATGAGGATTGATTTGGGATTGAAGTTGTTTTAATACCGCTTCCTTAGACCTTACTTCTTCTTCATACACTTTTTCTATTAATATTTGAATTTGTTGAGCCATTTCATTATACGATTTGATTAAAAAAGCAAATTCATTCTTTGGTAAATTAGGAATTCGCACTGAATAATCCCCCAACTTTACACTATTTACTCCATGAATTAATTGATTAATAGGAACATGGACATGTCGGTATAAAATAAAAGCAGCAAATATACCAGTAATCAGTAAAAGTCCTACTGAAATATAAAATAAATTACTACTTGATTTTATAGGCGACATTAAGGTATCTAAAGGGGCATAATCCACTAAAAGCCAACCCATTTTCTTGGACCGTACGTAACTTATCAAATAGTTTTTATTATTAATTTTTATGATCTTTTCATTATCATCATCTAATGGAATATCTTTTTTTATCTCACTTGTCACAGCTCTTATCATTTCGTTATTTGAAGTTCTGCTAGTAATAGCATCGTCTTTAAAATTATAAAAAAAGGGATCATTGCGACCACTATTTTTAAACTGATCTAACATCTCATGTAAAATACTTTCTGAGAAACTTATCCCAATTACTAAATTTTCTTCCTTCATTTTTGAACTTTTTGACCAGGGCTCAACTGTGTACCATGAAAAAAAGTGTTGTTCTTTTCCATTTATATTAACCGTATGATAATTCCATCTATTTTTTTCACTCTTATATAAATTCTCTATATTAAAAGATGAGGCAGTCGTTGATATTAACTCTTTAGAATTTGGTGAATAAACTACAATTTCATTTTTCCAATTATTTGATATGTTTTGTTGCTCAATTGTTTTAATGGCAGCATCTTTTATTTGAATATAATCCATTGGATCTTTAACAAGATGAACAGTTTTAAAATCTCTAATACTTTGTATTCTACCTAATGTCATTGTATTCATTGCTAAGTTATCCATGTTCATCTCAACCTGATTGACAAAAAAGGACAGTTGTTCTCTATTTAAACGTTTAATTTCTGTGCTAGCGACATTATTACTCACATGATTTGAATAAAAGTACAAAACTAAAACTGGTATTAACAAGAACACAATTAGTATTGCAACTTTGGTGAATATATTTCCTCTATTCATATAAAATCCCTACCTGTTTACACAATTGCTTTCATTATAATATCAAACATTCGACAATTCATTACTTTTCGAAAAATCTAACAAACAAAAAAAGACAAAGAGGTTGAGAAATTATTTTCTCAACCTTTTTATTCGGTGTTTTTTTATTTTCACTCAATATTTTCTACATTTAAACACTTAGTTTCACAGTAATAGCCTTTGCCGCCAACATAAACTTTTTCTATTTCATTCTTGCTATTGGTTGCTAATTTAACTAATATTTCGGAAGGCGAGTGTAAAGAATAACCTTGTTCAAATACATAGACTTCTTTTTGCAAGTAGTGCTTTTCATAAAGGTAGCAAGCTAATGCACCGTTTGAAGTTCCAGTCGCTGCTTCTTCATTGATGTCGTAAAGTGGAGCAAAATTTCTGCATATAATTCGATTGTCATTAAAAGTATATAGATGCATCCCGACAACATTATAATACTTGCTGATTTCTTTAATTTTTTCAAAATTAGGTTGCAGTGCATGTAATCGTGTTTCGCTTTTTATAGGAATTAAAATATCTTTTAAGCCCGTGGAGACAATTTGAATGGGGTATTTATTGTCTATAGCTTTAATGTCAAAACAGTCGATGAACTCGTTTGGAGATACAACATCATAGAATATCGGTTTGTTTTGTTCCATGAATATGATGTCATCTTTTATGGTAATAGTAAGAACACCGCTGTTCGTTTCAATCGTATAGCGATTCCTGAAAAGTTTATTTAAATGCATCAGTATCGCGAAAGAGCCAATTGTGGCATGACCACATAAATCAACTTCTTCTTTTGGTGTAAAATACTCAAATTTATAATCAGCTATTTCAGATTCTGATATAAATGCGGTTTCCGCATAGCCCAGTTGTTTGGCTATTGCCATTTTTTGAGTAGTGGTCAATGTATTCTCAATAAATACCACTCCTGCTTTATTTCCGCCTTTATGATCCTTGCTAAATGCACTTGCAACATAAACGGATATTTTCATAAGACACCTTCCTTCCTCACTTATAGTAAATTGTCGCATAGAAAGCACTACGTATAAACGTTGTTGGATAAATTTGCCATAAAGCAAGAGACAAACTATTTTTTAGCATCTGAACTCTCCAAAAATAGTTTGTCTACAGTCTGAGACAAAGATTTATTAAATCTTTGCCTAACTAATAATTTGCCTTAGCTTGTTCTTTATTTAAGCGGTTAAGAGGACGATCATAAAAAAGAGTAAGAAGAAATGCAACTAATAAAAGAGCGATCATAAAGTAAAAAAGAGAATTCATGCCATTTAAATCAACAATCATTCCCCCGAGCACGGGACCAATCATCCTCCCGCCCGTAGCAGTACTATTTACAATACCTTGGTAAAAGCCTTCCCTGCCCTTTGGTGCCAATCTATCCGCAACCGTCGGGACAATTGGCCAAACGAGCATTTCACCTACTGTTAAAATAATCATCGCTACAAGGAAGCCTTTAAACTCATTTACGGCACTAGCTAAAACAAAGGAAAGTATAAAGATGAAAAACCCTACTAGCATTTGTCCTTTTAACTGTTCTCCATGCTTTCTTAAAACTCTTTGCAGTAAAGGCTGGGCAAGTACGATTAAAGCTCCATTAACGGTCCATAAAAAGCTATATTGTTTTAAAGTGATGTTGATCTCTTGTGTATAGGCAGCAATGGTAGACTGCCATTGCACATAACAGACCCATCCTAATAAGTAGGCAGAACATAAAATTATCAGTGCATAAAACATATTTTTGTTTTTTAATGTCTTGCGTTCTTGCAATACATTCGTTTGTGCTAATTGATTTCCTGCCAAATTTTTATAACCGAATAGTGCTAAAAATAAAAAGATGACATACATGAATAAATTCGCTAAGAAAATATAATCGAAGGAATAATACGCAACAAACCCTCCTAATGCAGATCCGATCGCCACCCCTGCATTTTGAGCAACGTACACTGCGTTAAAGGCTTTTCTGCCCCCTTCTTTCCAAACAGCACCGGCCATCGCGAACATAGATGGAAACACAATTCCTCCTCCGAAACCAATTAAGGCTAAAAAGAAAACATAATGTGGCCAGCCATGCCAGAAGGTTAACCCGGTTAATGAAACAACAGAAATAATGATTCCAAGCATGATTGAACGATAACCGCCAAATTTATCATAAAGAAAACCACCGAATAAATTTCCTACGACACTTGTCGCCGCATTTAGCATTAAGACTAATCCAGCAACAGATAATGATTTTCCTAAATGATCATGGATATAAATCGCGTTGAGCGGCCATAAAAAAGAAGATCCTGTTACATTAATAAGCATCCCGATGACTAACAGCCATAATGCTTTTGGCATGTTTGCCAGCACCCTTTCTAAGCTTATATTTCGTGTACCAAAACAATTTTATTCTTTTTTTGAGGGTACTGGCAAGCAAAGGATAAATAAAAATAAATTCAGTTAATTGAGGCTGTAACGTATATGTGAATGAGGAGAATATTGGATTATTGTTGAAAATAATAACGGTAAATAAGGAAACATTGTATATGTCACAATCACATCAAATTAGAAAAACCTGGCACCGCCAAAGAAGTGCCAGATTCTCCTTTTTTAATGCCAAGTACTATACAACGGATGATCATGGTCTTGGAGAATCAGTTTGTTTTGCAACTGCTGTACTTTTAAGCGAATCCGATGCAATTGTTCTCGTTGCTGTGCATTTGAGCTATCGGTTAGTTTTTCGAGCTCCAACACCGCATTTTCCAACCCTTGCTGTGCTTCACTGAATTCTACATCATAGTAGTGCTCTTGTTTTTTTGCTTCAGTGAATTGATCGTTCGCGTAAAGAATTGCTGCCTCACAACGATTAATACAGTCTTCAATCGATTGGCGAGTTGCCACTAACAATCCTCTCCTTTCACCTATCCCCATGAGAATTGTCCTCAAAGGGTCTTGTTTAGTTTGTTCTCTTCTGCTTACGGTTATGTTACAATTTTTTGTATGTTTTGCCGTTTATTTTAAGTTAGGAGCTGGATGAATTGGCTTTAGAAAATATACTATCGTTTGCACGATCCATACTAAAAAATATTGTCAAGCCTGGTGATGTCGTTGTAGATGCAACGATAGGAAACGGACATGATACTCTTTTTTTAGCCAGGCTTGTTGAAGATACAGGACACGTATACGGATTCGATATACAAAACGACGCATTGATCGAAACAGAAAAATTACTTAGCTCACATAAGTTGTTCCATAGATCCACTCTTTTTCATACTGGACATGAACATGTATTGGACTGTATTCCCATAGAAAAACATCACCATATAAAAAGTGCCATTTTTAATTTAGGGTATTTACCTAAAGGTGACAAATCACTCACCACAAAACCTGACACGACAATCTCTGCAGTTCATCAGCTTTTAGATGTCATTACTCCCGGAGGTATCATAGTTCTCGTGATCTATTATGGCCACGATGGAGGGAAATTGGAGCGTGATGCATTGCTTCGGTACACGTCAAGCTTAGACCAACAACAGTATCACGTTTTGCAATACTCTTATATTAACCAAATTAACAATCCTCCGTTTATCGTTGCAATTGAAAAAAGAAGCCGTTAGTAAAAAAAATACATAAAAATAGTTATGTTACATTTTTCCATATTTCCATTATTTAATTACAATAATAGGAACTCACGTTCTCTAAATGTAGTTTATATGTTATACTTTGCATAAGTTAATCTGAGGAATGGGAGGATTTAAATTAATGGAGCAATATGAAATTATTAATGATTTCAACCAATTTTCATCTTGGTTAAGTACATTAGAAAATATAGATGAAACATTGTGGACTGAACCAATAGCCACAGATAAATGGTCTATAAGTGAGATAATTTCCCATATTCTTAATTGGGATAATCATCTTTTATCAGAAGTTCTCCCATCAGTACGAAACGAAAATGGGATGGATTTTCCTGATTTTGATGCCTTCAATAAAAATGCTTCTGAATACGCAAAATCAGGCATATCAAAGACAAAACTACTTAAAGAAGCAAAAGATACAAGGAAACTACTTGTAAAAGAACTAGGCGAGATGCCAAATGAAAATCTTAATAAACCTTTGACAGCAAACGGTGTAACACATTGTCCATTTACAGGTACACCTTATTCTCTTTTATATATTGTCAAGGAATTTATAGACCACGACAACCACCACAAAAGACAAATCACACAATTCTTAAAGGAAAACAACTTGGGCTAATTTCAAGTTGTTTTTTTAAAGGTGAAACATTACATAATATTTTATTAAAACTAAATCACAAGATTTCCAATTTATATAATACAAAAGCGCTTGGATAGTAGCTAAATTCACGATCCAAGCGCTTAATTGATGACTTTTATCTATTTTGCAGAGTTAAAAATCTTACCGAACCACCTAATTGCTGTATCCGCCTATAAAGCCTTCCATTCCAATAAAAGAAATAGCTTGTGACGCCTCCACGCTTCATGATCTTTTTAGCAAGATTTTTGACATCCTTCTGTTCATTCACTTTTCTGTCTGATAAATAAACACCGAGAAGTCCACGGTTTATTAACTTATGGAAATTCTTGTCAGGTAAATTTTTCGTATGCTTGTCTGCTTCGTCTAAAAAGTGAATAAATCGATTTAGCATTTGGTCTTTATCCTCGTAATAAAAGCAAAAATTTAAGTCTCCACCAGCTCGGTCTTCATCTTGATCGATAAAGTAATCGAGCAAGATGTGCAATCCTTGAATATATGGGAAATATCCTTCTCGAATCATTTCCGCATGTTGTTTCTCAAAATCATTCCTTAATGCATATGAAATTAGGCAAAAAATCCCTAGAGTTGATCCAGAACAAGCTGAAAACTCATACCAGCCCATCTCCGGCAATAAGTGCTTATACTCGTCAAACCATTCTTTTAAACGGTCTTCCCGTTCTTCCCAACTAACATGTTTATGTATTTGCAGATCACAATAAAATTGACATAGTTCAAGAAGAAATGGTTTTACCGCCTCATAGTGAGGTACACCTGCCAAAACGTTCTGACACGTTTGAACAAGTTCCGTTAAATACCCACCATCTTCTCTCTCCGCTCGGAATCGATAATATTGTTTAGGCTGCTCACCTACCGTCAACGCATCCTTCATAGACTCATGCAAAGCTGCAAAATCTTTTGGGTCAAGAGATGTACTCCGATCACAAAGATTGTCTAAATAGTCGCTAATCGTTTGATAAGCAACTATAAATTTAACTGCAGATTGCTTCTCATCATGCGCGGTAAGTGCCATAATGGCTCCACCCTCACAGTGAAAAGTTTTATGTTCAATACTAGCAAGTGCTTGCTGCTGTAATTCCATATCTGGTATAGCAGCAGCTCGATCTTTCCAATACGCTAATTCAGTATGAACGGCAGGCATTATTTTTCGATAAACCTGATTCATTAATGCTATTGGATGCGATGGCAAAGACATCTTCCAATCACCTCATCATCAATACTCGGTATCATCATTATAACCTATTTGGCGAAGCCTTATTTCAACAAAGCTTTTTGCATAATCAAAAATGCGTTCTCTTTCAGGCTCGTTAAAAATTTCATGATAACAATTTTTCCATTCTTTATAAAGCTTTTCCGATATCGTCAACTGATTAAACCAATTCTTGACATCCGTCTTATTTACAATTTTATCATCTCCGCCTTGCAGAACCAATAGAGGCACGTTAGGAAAGTTTGAAAGTTTTGTAAAGGCCGCTTTCATTGCCTTTAAAAGTTCTCGATACCAACGAACTGAAACTTTTGTAACATAGAGGCTATCATTTAGAGCTCTTTCCTTTATATCATCATTTCTTGTAACAAGGTCAATATCCAAAAGACTATTAACTTTTAATTCAGGGAGAATCCAATTTAATCCAACGCTCAGAGCATTAATTGGAACTGATGGATATTCTACAAGCCCTAGACACGGGGAAGATAATAATACACCTTTTATCTCCACTTTTATATTTTGCAAAAGTCTAATAGCGGTTAAACCACCCATACTATGTCCAAGAAGAAAAATAGGGAGAGCAAATGTTTCAGCCTCCTTTATCCAACTATAAACTTCTTTTATATATTCATCAAAGGAATGAATATGCCCTCGGCTTGATCTAGTTGTTAACCCTTGTCCTGGCAAGTCACCCATAATGACATGAAAACCATTTAATCTCCAGTTTTCAATCAACCAACCGTATCTTCCGTGATGTTCCATTGCTCCATGGACTATGACCATAACCGCCTTCGGATTTTCATATGCTTCCCACTTTCGCACATAACCACCTCTAATACTGATAGAAATATTTTACCCCTTTTTTTCTCTCATGAAAGTTTTTCGACAAACATATTGGGCTTTCTGCAAAAATCAAGATAATTTGCTACACTATAGATACAATATATTGGAAGAGGCGATTGCATTTGGCTATTTACCCTTATCATGGAAAAACTCCTGATATTCATCACTCCGTATTTATTGCCGACTATTCAACGATTACCGGAGATGTCAAAATTGGTGCAGATTCAAGTGTTTGGTTTAATTGTAGCATCCGCGGAGATGTCTCTCCTACCATCATTGGCGACAAAGTAAATGTTCAAGATAACTCTGTCTTACATCAAAGTCCTGGAAATCCACTTATTATTGAGGATGAAGTAACAATTGGACATCAAGTTATTTTACATAGCTGCAAAATTAGAAAAAAGGCATTAATTGGAATGGGTTCCATTATTTTAGACGGAGCTGTAATTGGAGAAGGTGCATTTATTGGTGCAGGAAGCTTAGTCCCACAAGGTAAAATCATTCCTCCTAATACACTGGCATTTGGTCGACCTGCGAAAGTAGTACGAGAATTAACTGCAGAAGATATAAAAGATATGGAACGAATTTCAAGAGAATATGTGGAAAAAGCAAATTATTACAAATCACTACAAAAAGATTGAAAAGACATGATTAAATTCCGATGTAATAGAGGAGGGCTTTTTTCTTCAAATAAGCCCGAAGTATTATTTCCTGCAAGCAGCCATTATATTAAAAAGGTGATCGATTAATATGGAAACACTGCAGTTCATATCGATAGCATGTGCTGTCGGTGTATTCATCTTACTATTTATTAAATATAAAAAACATGTATTTTTTTCAGGAGTCATTTCATTTTTGGCTATCGTCATTTTTGGAGCTTCGATTTATTTATATGGATCCATTAGAACATATAGTGAAAAAACTGACGGAGCTAAACAAAATGTTCAAGCCGTAAAAATTAATGAACAAAAAGAAAAATTAGAGATTATTAGAATTGAGAATAAAGTGCTGATTGATGCTCCCGTTATTAAGCAATTTCCTGAGCTTCCACGTGGCTGCGAGGTCACAACGTTGGCAATGCTTTTAGGCAGTGCGGGTATTAATGTGGATAAGATGAGCCTAGCTGAAGAAATCAAAAAAGACCTGACACCTCGTACCGTAAAAAATGGAGAAATCCACTTTGGAAATCCGCATAAAGGATTCGTGGGTAATATGTACTCTTTTAATGAACCAGGACTTGGAGTTTACCATGAACCCATTATGGAGCTTGCAGAATCTTATTTACCTAAAAAAATGGTGAATTTATCTGGACAATCTTTTGATGAACTAAAGATTCCGCTATCTGATGGTCGTCCAGTATGGGTTATCATCAATTCTCAATACCGGGAATTAGAAGATTCATATTTTCAAATATGGCATACAAAAGAAGGAAAAGTTCGAGTTACGATGAAAGAACATTCCGTTCTAATAACAGGTTATGACGACCAATTTGTTTATTTTAATGATCCATTAACAGGTATAAAAAATAAAAAAGCACCCATTAAAGATTTTGAAAAATCTTGGGTGCAAATGGGCAGCCAGGCGCTCACTTATTCATATTAGTGAGCGGCTGCTTTTTTATATTCGTTTTGAAAGTCATATTGGTTTTCCATATAGACAGAATGCCAAACCATAAAGACGATAACCGTCCAAATCTTGCGGCTATAATCCATTTTTCCTTGACAATGATCTTCCAGCAAATTAAGAACATATTGTTTGTTAATAATATGGTCAGTATCGCTTTCCTTAATGATATTTTTTACCCAGTCATGCATTTCGTTCTTCAACCAATGACGGATTGGAACAGGGAATCCAAGTTTTTTACGATTTAATACATGGTCCGGTACAATTCCTTCGGCTGCTTTCCGAAGTATGTATTTCGTCGTACCTTCCGCCGTTTTTAAACTTGTTGGGATATTGGATGCGACATTAAATACTTCTTTATCAAGAAAAGGTACTCTTAACTCGAGTGAATGAGCCATCGTCATTTTATCGGCCTTAAGAAGGATATCCCCTCTCATCCAAGTATGAATATCGATATATTGCATTTGATCGACAGGATCATACCCAACTGTATCAGCGTATAAAGGTCTTGTTATATCCCGATAATCGATACCTTCATTATAAACTTTGAGTAAGTTCCTTTTTTCCGTTTCCGAAAACATTTTTGCATTTCCAATATAGCGTTCTTCCATCGGTGTAAGTCCACGCTCTATGAAGCTTTTCCCTTTTACTCCTTCTGGCAATACTTTCGCTAAACCGCGAAGAAGTGACTTTCCGATTGCAGGGATTTTATTAAACATTTCTAATGATTGTGGCTCGCGATAAATATTGTATCCACCGAATAACTCATCCGCTCCCTCACCAGACAGAACGACTGTTACATGCTTCCGTGCTTCCCTTGCGACAAAATATAAAGGAACACAAGCAGGATCCGCAAGTGGATCATCCATATACCACATTATTTTTGGAAGTTCTTTCATGTATTCTTCCGGAGTGATAACGTAACTAATATTTTCGACACCTAGCTTATCAGCCGTTTCTTTGGCAACATCAATTTCACTAAAACCATCCCGCTCAAATCCGACGGAGAATGTTTTAATACTTGGATGGAATTGTTTTGCGATCGAAGCAATGATCGATGAGTCAATTCCACCTGATAGGAAAGATCCAACCGGAACATCACTACGCATATGAACATTAACGGAATCAAATAAAACGTCTTGAATCTCTTTAATAAATTCTTTTTCAGATTTATAGACTGGATGGAATTGCGCTTTCCAGTACCGTGAAATTCGTAAAGGTTCACCAATTTTTTTAATAAAATAGTGACCTGGCTCCAATTTTTTAATGCCTGTTGTCATTGAATCCGGTTCTGGAACGAATTGATACGTCATATATTGTTGCAATGCGTCACGATTCAACTCATTGTGTGTAGTCGCAAGCAAGATACTCTTTTTCTCGGAAGCAAAGAACGTACGATTATTTTCTTCAAAATAAAAGAATGGCTTAATACCAAATGGATCACGAGCACCAAAAAGCTCCTGATTTTCTTTGTCCCAAATCATAAAGGCAAACATGCCACGAAGCTTTTCAACCGCTTTTTCTTTTAATTGACTAAAAAGAGCAATGATAACTTCTGTATCTGAAGCTGTTTCGAAATGGAATCCCTCTTTTAAAAGTTCTTCTCTTAATTCCACAAAGTTATATACTTCACCATTAAAAATAATCCAATATCGTTCATTTTCATATGATAAAGGTTGTTTACCACTTTCAATATCGATGATACTAAGTCTACGAAAACCGAATTGTATATGCTCATCTGTAAAATATCCTTCATCATCCGGACCACGATGAGTGATAATTTGATTCATTTGTTTAAATAATTCTTGATCAGACTCACGGTATTCCATTGCCTGATCATGAACGCAACCGATAAAACCACACATTTCCTTGTCACCTACTCTGTTATATTTCAAGCGCAATATTTGTTACATCAATGCGTTGCATACTTGTTAATACTATCATTATTTTATCAATTTTTGCAGTAATATTTACAAAAAAAAGAGCCGTATTTTTCATACAGCCCTATTTTTCACCATTATTTTGTTACAATTGTGCCGAATTTCGAATGGCTTCCGCTTTATCAGTTCTTTCCCAAGGTAAGTCTAAATCGGTACGTCCGAAATGTCCGTAGGCAGCTGTCTGTTTGTAAATCGGACGGCGAAGATCAAGCATCCGGATAATGCCAGCTGGTCTTAAATCAAAGTTCTTTCTAATCGCTTCAACCAATACTTCCTCTGAGACAGTTCCAGTTCCAAATGTATCGACTGAAATAGAAACAGGTTGGGCGACTCCAATTGCATACGCAAGCTGAACTTCACAACGATCTGCGAGACCTGATGCAACAATGTTTTTTGCGACATAACGCGCAGCGTAGGCAGCGGAACGGTCTACTTTCGTAGGGTCTTTTCCGGAGAATGCCCCCCCACCATGTCGAGCATAACCACCGTACGTATCAACTATAATTTTACGCCCCGTTAAACCAGCGTCCCCTTGTGGACCTCCAATAACAAAGCGACCGGTTGGATTAATAAAATATTTCGTTTGATCATCAATCAGCTCTGCAGGAACAACAGGTGTTATGACAAATTCTTTAATATTGCTTTTTATTTGTTCTAAAGTAATTTCTGGATTATGTTGGGTTGAAATAACAATGGTATCGATTCTAACTGGATTATTATGTTCATCATATTCTACAGTCACTTGCGTCTTTCCGTCAGGTCGTAAATATGCTAAAATTTCTTCCTTACGCACTTCGGACAATCTTCTAGATAATTTGTGTGCTAATGAGATTGGAAGCGGCATGAGTTCCTTTGTTTCATTACATGCATATCCGAACATCAAACCTTGGTCTCCGGCCCCGATAGCTTCGATTTCTTCCTCTGACATTGAACCTTCCCTTGCTTCAAGCGCTTGGTTAACTCCAGCAGCAATATCAGGAGATTGTTCGTCAATTGAAGTGATTACAGCACAAGTTTCAGCATCAAACCCATATTTCGCGCGGGTATACCCTACTTCCTTAATAGTGTCCCTTACGATTTTTGGAATGTCAACATAAGTGGTTGTCGTAATTTCTCCTGCTACAAGTACAAGACCAGTAGTGACAGATGTTTCACATGCTACACGTGCATTTGGATCTTTTGATAAAATGGCATCCAAGATAGAATCCGAAATTTGGTCACAAATCTTATCAGGATGCCCTTCAGTTACAGATTCTGATGTAAATAAATGGCGAGTTTTGGACAAGATGTTTCCTCCTTTTAACAGTATGATTTCCATATATAAGTAACGGTACTCAATTCCTTCATGATTAAAGACTCCATAATGATGATAAAAAGGATTTAAAAAACGAAAGTCACCCTAAAAATAAGAAAAACCTTTCCTATTATATACATTGAGGAAAGGTTTTGCTATCATCCGAGCCTTTCACTCTTATCGCCCAAGGCAAACGCCCTGCAACAGGTTAGCACCTTGCTTACAAATTGTTAGTAGGTTGCTGGGTTTCATAGGGCCTGTCCCCTCCACCATCTCAGGATAAGAGTATCCGTTCAATCTAAAATAATAGCGCAATGTGCTAGTCATTGTCAATTAAGAAAAATCGTTTACTTTACAAAGGGCATTGGTCTTTTTAAAATTTTGATATTTTACTAACCTAATAGCTTTAAAATAAACCTCATTTTTGTTTTTCTACATAATAGGGGCGTGCCAATACTTTTAATGAAGATAAAAAGTAGTCCTAAATCTTGTACGGCATGGAGTTTTTCTTACATTTTATTATGCTGAAACGATACGATATCCGACAAAACGAGTATCAAACTTTAAAAAGCAATGACCTAAATCTTGATTTTATTAATATCGTTCTGTAATTTTATTTCGTTCGATTGTTAGAAATTTGATAATTCTTTAAAAGATCTTCAACTAGTATCCCATTAATTTTCATACCCATTAGTTCACAATCTTGAATATTTACATTGCTAAGGTCACAATTTGAAATCTGACTACCTCTAAGTTCACAATTCTCAAATCTTACAGGCTGACCTGTAGTTTCCGGATTATAGTGAGGATCTCCTTCTTTAGGAATACCAATGTTATGTATGTAAGCTCCTCCCATTTGAGCTCCGTTTATTTCAAGTTTGCTCAAATTTGCATTTGTAATTTTGGTTCCAACGAGTGACACGTCCTCCAAAGTCATATGTTCTGCACCAGTAGCCACAAATTATGAATAATCAAAACATGCATATTTAGCATTAATGACTTTCCAAGAGTCCTTAATCTCCAAGTGTTCTTGATTCATATTGTTCTTCTCCTTCTTTTTTAACGCTCGATTATTTGATACCTTAGCACAAATATTTCTAACAATTTATATAATAGTTTCGCTTCTTTTTTAAAATTTCCTTTATTTGAAACTAATCTGAACGTTATTTCTAAGTAAAAAGCCAGCTATGCGGATTCCTTTCAGAACGCAAACAGATACGGCTTTTCTTAAGCAATACAATTTCAATTTTAAGAAGAATACGTCTCTCAATTCATTAAACACATACAAGAGCAGGAGAATGAATGTAGTTTCGTTGTCATGTCCGAGACCAAGCTTAAAATATGAAAAAAAAACGCCAAACCGGATATGAATGACGGTTTAGCGTATTCTTTCATAAAAATGTTTGAATACAGTCTTTTTTCTACAACCAACAGCTACAATCTAACGACTACCTATTTTTTCACAGGTTCTCAGGTTTGGGCAGTTTTCACTGCTTACGTGCTCTAATGCAGATTCGATGGATGAACGCATTATCCTAGACTTATCTAATTACTTGAATGCAATGCCACAAGCTGATACAAGATTGTGGTCGTTTCATTCTCCCATTCAACCTTTTTAATGATGGCAGTAGCATGATAATCGCTCTCTTTAGAATGTCGGACTTCTATAGGAATATCAATTGGGTATAGTCTGTAACCATTTTTTTCGAGCGTGAACAAATTATCCTTTTGCCTTTTTTCTTTTCCTTTTGTCACAATCATCGTATTTAATTCCAACGGCATTCCCATACTGGATTCCCCCTTATCCTTGTTACTTATTATATATCACATCTTTGCTTTTTCATCCAAAGGCAGAGGTCCCGAACGACTTCTCGATTAATAGCGGGTGGAAAATAATGAGTAAATGTTTTAAAAAACCATGTATCTACTTGCTTTCCAAGTGATTGAAGTCTTTGTTCTAAGTGCCTCGCATGTTCGATCGATACATTATCATCAAGTTCGCCGTGGATAATGAGAACGGGAGGTAAAAGTTTTTCCAATTCATAAAGTGGTGTGCGATATTCATATTTCTCAGGCTCTGTATTCGGAGAGCCGCCTATGACACGTTTCATCATCCTCCTCATATCTTTTCGCTCCACGTATGTGAGTGAGATATCTGACACTCCTCCCCATGTTACAATTGATGCTGCTTCCGGAAATTGGATAGCCGTAAAAAGAGCCATGACTCCCCCTCTAGAAAAACCAAAAATATGAACCCGATTTTTTTCAACATTTGGAAGGCTTTTTATTAATTCAAATGCGGAAAATGCGTCGTTTCGATCCTCACCAGCAAAATCCTCATTGCCTTCGCCCCCACGATTTCCCCTATAGAAAGGAGCGAATACAACAAATCCTTCCGAAGCAAATTGGGCAATTCGTGCCGCTCTTACCATTCCTACATTCTTTATTCCACCGCGCAAGTAAAGAAATCCTTCATATTTACCCTCCTGTATAGGCTCGGCAAGTAAACCTTTTACCTTTAATCCTTGAGATATATAAGTGACTAAAAATAATCGTACGAGCGGATTTGGGGATGGGAAATGTTGTTTATCGATTATTGTTCCATTCTTATTCATAAAATTCCCCTTTATTGAAGTATGTAATCTTTTTCCGCTATGCTCCAGTGTTTATCACATAGCGAACTACATGGTTTACATGACGTCATCTTGATTATGTTGACCACTATTTCATTTTACTAGCCGTATTTGTGATTTTACTGGCCAGATTCGCGAATTTACAGGCCGTTTTCAGCATTTACTGGCCATCATCGCGACTTTACTAGCCCTTTTCACCATTTACTGGCCATCACTGCGACTTTTCTAGCCACATTCAGCATTTACTGGCCATCATCGCGACTTTACCAGCAGACTTCACCATTTACTAGCCATCACCGCAACTTTACTAGCAGGCTGCACCATTTACTGGCTATCACCGTGACTTTACCGTCCGGCATCCTGAGTTCACTTGCCTCCTCAACTTCATTAACGACCACTTGAACTTCAATGGACAATGTACTTTTCTTATAGGCTATCACACATTTTCGCCCATTTCATACTATATGTTAGCCCAGATAATTTCATAAGGAGGATTGTAACAATGAAGACATGGTTAAAAACAGGAATTGTAGTCCTCATATCCACATTTTTGCTCATTGCCATGACCGCCTGCTCACAAAAAGAAAGTAAAGTAAGAGTTGCAGAAGTAACTAGATCTATATTTTACACACCTCAATATGTAGCCATTGAAAAAGGATTTTTTAAAGATGAAGGTCTTAATGTTGAACTAACTACAGCTTGGGGCGGAGATAAAACAATGACGACCCTACTCGCAGACGGGGCTGATATCGCTCTGGTTGGGTCGGAAACATCCATATATGTTTATGCGCAAGGTGCATCCGATCCAGTAATTAATTTCGCAGGATTGACTAAAACCGATGGCACTTTCCTCGTTTCACGCGAAAAAATAGATAACTTTGATTGGGATATGTTGAAAGGATCTACATTTTTAGGTCAACGTAAAGGCGGAATGCCCCAAATGGTCGGAGAGTTTGTATTAAAAAAACATGGCATCGATCCGCATGCGGATTTGGAGCTCATCCAGAATATTGAATTCGCAAATATAGCAAGTGCCTTCGGCTCCGGAACTGGTGACTATGTACAGCTTTTTGAACCAACTGCCTCCATTATGGAAAAAGAAGGAAAAGGACATATTGTTGCTTCTTTTGGTGAAGAGTCAGGCGAAGTACCTTACACATCTTTTATGGCGAAAGAAAGTTATATCGCAAAAAATGAAGAAATCGTAGAAAAATTTGTTCGTGCCCTCTACAAGGCCCAAAAATGGGTAGATGAAAATAGCGCTAAAGATATTGCAAAAGTCGTACAGCCGTTTTTCGAGGATTCCGATCTTGCAACATTGGAAGTAGTTGTCGACCGCTACAAAAGTCAAGGATCTTTTGCTAAAGAAATGAAAATTACAAAAGAAGGTTGGGACAATTTACAAGCAATTATGGAAGAAGCTGGTGAACTTCCTAAAAAAGTTGATTATGAAAAGCTTGTAAATACAAAGATTGTCGATAAAGTAATGAAATAAACAAGTGCAAGTCCCTTGCTCATTGACGTAGAGGCTAGATGGATGCGGATTAGTCGACGAAGACATAAGGACGTGGCGGTTTTAGTCGACCTTCTTCTTTGGGCTCAAGACTTGAGATAAAGGAAACACGACGAGAAACGAAAGGAAAAGGACTTAAAGTTTGCTTGTCGATAGGCATTTTATTTAGCTAGACACTAATAAAGGAGGGCTTTGACGATGAGTTTTCTAGAAGTTAAGCAGGTAGCCCACTTTTATTTTACTCCATCCACTTCTACGAAAGCATTAGAGGACATCTCCTTCTCTATTGAAGAAGGAGAATTCATCTCATTATTAGGACCTAGTGGTTGTGGAAAGACAACAATGTTATCCATTTTGGCAGGTCTTTTCCCACCAACAAGCGGCAGTATAATGATTGATCACGAATCTCCTGAAACTAATTCAAATTTAATCGGCTATATGCTCCAGCAGGATTATTTATTTCCGTGGAAAACGATTGAAGAAAATATTTTTTTAGGACTAAAACTCAATGGTCGACTGAATGAGGAAACGAAAAAAAATGCGCTTCTCTTTTTAAAGCAAATTGGATTGGAAGGTGTTGAAAAACAATTTCCACGGCAGCTTTCAGGAGGAATGAGGCAGCGTGCCGCATTAGCAAGGACAATGGCTGTAAATCCAAAGCTTCTCTTATTGGATGAACCTTTCTCGGCCCTTGACTATCAAACTAAGCTGAAGCTTGAGGATTTAGTGTTTGAAACGTTAAGAGCTTATAAAAAAACTGCCATCTTAGTTACTCATGATATAGGTGAGGCAATCTCTATGAGTGATCGGATCGTGCTATTCTCCGCTAAACCAGGCAGGATCCATAGAATATTTGATGTTCCAGAAGAACTACGTCATGTTACTCCGTTTGAAGTTCGCGGTAAAGAAGCCTACAATGACATCTTTCAAACAATCTGGAAGGAGCTTGAGAGTCTTGAAGAACTTAACTGATCCGCATCTCCTTCATACAAAATATAAACAAAAACTAGCCACTGAAAAAAAATGGGTGTTATTTAACCAGTTATTAATCTTCATTGCCTTTTTTTCCTTATGGGAAATAGCAAGCAGACTCCACTGGGTAGATCCTCTCATTTTTAGTTATCCTTCAAAAGTGGTAAATCTCTTTATCGAAAAAGTGGCAGATTCATCTTTATTCACTCATCTTGGTGTTACCGTATTTGAAACATTGTTTGGATTTATTCTTGGAACGGCACTTGGCACCATTCTAGCTGCTCTCTTATGGTGGTCTCCTTTTTTATCGAAAATTCTCGATCCCTACCTCGTCATATTAAATGCGATGCCAAAGGTGGCTCTCGGTCCAATCTTAATCGTCGGGCTTGGTCCAGGATTCACATCCATTATCGCGATGGGAGTCCTTATTTCAATCATCATCACAACGATTGTTGTTTATACTTCCTTCCGTGAAGTAGATGGTAATTATATAAAAGTTTTACGTACGTTTGGTGCCTCGAGACGGCAACTCTTCCAAGAAGCCATTTTACCTGCCTCTTTCCCAACTATCATTTCTACTTTAAAAGTAAATGTGGGTTTATCATGGGTAGGTGTCATTGTCGGGGAGTTCCTTGTATCAAAAAAGGGACTTGGATATATGATTATTTATGGTTTCCAAGTATTTAATTTCACACTCGTAATGCTATCGCTACTACTCATAGCTATTTTTGCCACTATTATGTATAAAGTCGTTGAGTGGCTTGAGAAAAAATTAATAAAAGACGCCGGAGAATAGTGATGGCTGTCTCAAGTGAGACAGTCTCAATATTTCTCTTTTATTTTGCTTAACGCAAGAGAAACAACCTTATCTTTCATAATAAAACTATACTCCGGATTCATTAACTCTTTTAAAAGATCCCCTTCTTTTAATACAGGTCCATTTGTTTCCATAAAATGATGCTTATTCTCCATAGTATGAATATCTGCGTAAAAAACGGATTTTACAAAAGAACCGTTTTGTTTATCTTCAACGTAATACTCACCAATATAGTCCAATGCTTTTACAACTCCGCCGGTTTCTTCATATACTTCCCTTATAGCCGCTTCTTCTACACTTTCTCCCGTTTCCAATTTGCCTCCTGGAAACTCCAAGCCACGAACAGGGTGATCCGTTAAGAGCCATTTCCTTTTATAACGGGATATGACTAATACATGGCGAGTTTCTAGTGGAAAAACATTTTTTTCAAACGAAAAAACGACTTTATTTCCATTTGCATCGTAAAATTGCAACAAAAAAATCACTCCTCTTTCCCACTATACGATACAGTTTCTATTGAGAAAAGAGGAGTGCACTTTTAAGCATAAGTTGCATATTAATATAGATGCTAATTTATCTTGCTCAGCCCCGCCTGATACTAGCAAATTATTTTCTCTTTAAGTCTAATGTCTTTAAATTTGTTGTGCATTTCTTATTCACTTGTAAAATTGTTTAAAATGCCCATGCTCTCAATATGATTTCTTGCTTCTTCATCCCCAAGTTGATGAATCATTTCATAAACATTTATTAAATTCTCATCATGTATATCATTTGTTGAGTCATTATGATATTCGACAAAGGGTATGTGGGCACGTAAAAAATCATCAACACTATTGTCTTGACTTGAATCAAATATTTGACGGAGACGTGTGATTTCATCATCCGTAGCTTGAATCTTAAACTCCCATGGAGAAGCATTAGGGACAGTCATAATTTCGCCTGCACCCACTGATATGTAGTAGGTCTTTCTATTTTCCAAGGTAGTACACCTCCTGATTTACTAATTTTACTATGCATATTTTGTCGCACATATAGCTAATTTATTCTTAATGGAGATTGTCTAATTTTTTTTTGATTGTATCGATAATATTTCGGGTATAGAAAATATAAGTTGATGAAATCACGTAGATATGGCATGATATTCATGATAAAAAGAGGTGAAATGCATGAAATTGGTGGACGAATTATTCGCCATGTATCGTAATAAAATTACAGACGATGAAGAAGATTTAGACATGATTACATTTGCAGTTCTAGAACATTATGACCGTAATGAATTATTGGAGATTGTAAAAGAAATGGATCAGCATGAACTCCAATATTTTATTCGTCTGTATTTGCTGGAATCACTTAAAGGGAAATTTGCTCAATTAGATGGAACTGACTATACAAACTCCAGACATTTACACTGATATGATACATAATAGCATCAAAAAAACTTGGCAATATGCCAAGTTTTTTATTTCTCTAAATATGCTTTTAACATCCAATTATGTTTTTCTAATCCTTGATGGATTGCGATTAACATATCACCTGTTGAATCATCTCCCATAGTATTGGCTACCTCAATCCCATCTTTTAATTCAGTTATTAAAACTGTAAAATCATCGACTAGGGATTGAATCATTTGATTAGCATCTTTCTTACCTTCTGCCTCGCCTATACTAGCCATCTCAAGAGCTTCTCTTAATGTTGCAACAGGATTGTTTCCAAGAGCAAGGATTCTTTCTGCAAGTTCATCAATGTGAATGGCAGCTTCATTATACAATTCCTCGAATTTTTCATGGAGGGCAAAGAAATTTGTACCTTTAACATACCAATGGAAATTATGTAGCTTCATATGAAGAACCGTCCAATTAGCTACTTGCTTATTGATAATGTGAATTAAATTATTTGTCGTATCAGTCACTTATTATCACTCCTCTTATCATAACTTTACCCTACATGCTCTTATTCCAAACAAAACGTATTCTTCCCTTGCCTCGATGAAAATATGCTAAAATAACAGGATAATGAACTATCCTTCCTGAAAGAAGCGATGATGTTGAAAAAAATATTAATCATGATCATTCGATTTTATCAAAAAATCATATCACCTCTAAAACCGCCAACATGCCGATTCTATCCAACTTGTTCCCAATATGGAATCGAAGCAATTCAACGTTTTGGTGCTTTGCGTGGCGGCTTTCTGACAATAAAAAGAATATTAAAATGTCATCCTTTCCATCCCGGAGGCATCGATCCAGTCCCTGAAAAAAAGCAATAAAATTTGGTAAGATTGGAAAAGTTGTTGCTATTTAACGTTTCATTTCCTCTCATAACATCTATCTCTTTGCCAAAACTAGTGATGTATCTTATTCTGAAAAGGAGTGGTACAGATGGCTAAAGATGTGTTATGTGAAGTACAGAACTGTCAATATTGGGCGATGGGAAATCTTTGTTCTGCAAATCAAATCTATGTGGTAAGTCACACTGGAAAAAAAGCGGAAACCGAGCGCGAAACTGACTGCCAAACCTTTAAACATAAATGATCCAATATAAGAAGGGAAGGCGAGTATTAGACTCCCTTCCCTTTTTCATATTCTTCACTGTATATCGTAACTTCCTTTAATCGTTTGCGATTAATCGTAAAACCGATTCCCGCTTCAGTCGACACAGAAATCATTCCATTTTTCACTTCAACTAAAGGCTCAATGATATCTTCTTCCCAATAATGATTTGATGATACTATATCACCAGGTATCGTAAATCCTTCCAGTGTAGCAAGCGCAATATTATGTGCCCTTGAGATACCAAATTCAATCATTCCCCCACACCATACTTGAATATGATGTTCGACACATAAATCGTGGATACGCTTTGCATTTTCCAAGCCGCCAACACGACTCATTTTAATATTCATGATTTGGCAGCTGCCAAGTTGGATGGCGCTATATGCATCTTGAAAACTTGTTATACTCTCATCTAGACAAATAGGAGTTGAGATTTGCTTTTGCAATGTGGCATGATCCACCATATCTGTTATAGAAAGAGGTTGTTCAATCATTAATAATCGGAATTCATCCAATGCTTTCAGTCGATCTATATCATCCAGTGTATATGCAGAGTTTGCATCAACCATAAGTGGAACATAAGGGTATTCCTTCCTAATCTCCCTCAACAAATGGATATCATTTTCAGGACTAATCTTTACTTTTATTCTTTGATAGCCTTGCTCTTGAAAATCCCCTATTTGTTTTAATGCTTTCTCTATATTTTGTGCTGCAACAACAGCACCTGCAGGAACTTCCTTTCGATTTCCACCAAGCAAATAAGAAAGCGGCTGACCTTGTTTTTTTGCGTATAGATCCCAAATAGCTGTCTCAATTCCGGACTTGGCCATTTCATTTCTTCTTATTGAACCAAATATACTCGATATTTCTTTTGGATGGTTTATTTCCTCAGTAAACAGCTTTGGAATTAGAAAATCCTTTAACATATGTAGTTCAGTTTGAACTGTTTCCTCAGTATACCAAGGGGAGGAAAAGGCAACTGCTTCACCAAATCCGGAAACACCATCTCGGTCCACCACTTCGATAATGATCGATTGTCTATTGTGCACCGTACCAAGGTGAGTAAAAAATGGCTTTTTTAAAGGCATTTCTATAAGTGATAAGCGAACACGATCTATATGTAACATTTAGTTCCTTCCTTCGATCAAAAGCCGTAATTTTCCACGTACTAGTTTATTCGCTGCATTCCGTGGCAATTCCTTCACTTGAATAATCCGTTTCGGAATTTTATAAGAAGCTAGCTTCTCCCTACAAAATTGGAGCAGCTCCTCTTCTGTAACATTCTGTCCCACAATAAAAGCATACGCCACTTGACCCCATGTCGTGTCATTTATTCCAGTCACACCAGCCTCATATACTGTCTCATGCGCCATAAGCACTGCCTCGATTTCAGCGGGATATACATTTTCTCCTCCCGATATAATCAAATCAGAGCGTCGATCTTGCACATATAAAAATCCATCTTCGTCTAAATAGCCAAGATCCCCAGTTAGAAACCAACCGTCACAAACAGACATATCATGATGTAAATATCCAGGTGTGATGTTCGGTCCTTTTAATGCAATTTCTCCTGTTTCTAGAGCACTTGCATCTTTTCCATCATTTCGAACGATTTTAATTTGTGCTGGAAATAATGGTTTTCCTGCAGAACCAAGCTTTTTGAAACTATCTTCCGGTGACAAAGTAACAATTTGTGAGGCTGTTTCCGTCATCCCATACGATTGAAAAACGGGAATATGCTTCTTAGCGCATTTTTCTAACAGTGGGAGTGGTGCTGGACCTCCACCTAGTAACATGCAGCGGAAATTTTCGTGATAAGATTCATCTTTTAAAGCAGTCAGCATTCGATTTAGCATCGCAGTTACAACGGACATAATCGTCACTTTACCACTTTGCAATAAAGAATTAGCATACTCTTCATTGAATTCTTCCATTAAGAAAATGGGAATACCGTATATTACGCTTCTCATCAATATCGAGAGTCCACTAATATGAAAAATAGGAACTGTACATAGCCATGCATCATTTTCTTGTATCCCAAGATTTAAGGAGGATCCTATCGCACTCCACCAATGGTTCCCATATGTTTGTTGAACTCCTTTTGGCTTTCCGGTAGTGCCTGAAGTGTACATAATAGAACTGATATCATCAAGATCAAACTCGGAATGAATGTTTACTATATGTTTAGCAGAGGTTATAAGATCTTCAATGGAACAAGATTGAAGATCAGCACATAATCGTTCAAGGTCCTCGGCAGTTGTAGAAAAATCTAGATCGTAAAATAAAACCGTGGTCTCACTATCATTTATCTGATAACTTAACTCAGATGCCGTAAGACGACTGTTTAGAAATACGATTTCTGCCCCTACCAATTGTAAAGCATGTACCAGAAATACAGTCTTTGGCCGATTTTTCATAAGGATTGCTACTCTAGAATGATGAGAAATTGAATATCCGGATAGTTTCATTGCGTAATCAAGAACTATTTCCTTTAGTTCTTGAAAAGACCATGTTTGTTCGTTAAACACAAGTGCGGTTCGAGTTGGTGTTAAATGAGTTCTTTGCAATAGCCAATTTGGAATCATTTCTCCCATGATGTGAAGACCCTCCTAAAAATTAAATAAGAGCCTGAATGGAAAATCCATCAGGCTAGCAAATAATATATTAAGGAAATCTTGGGAATTGCCCGAAGTCCGGTTTACGTTTTTCTTTGAATGCATCTCGGCCTTCTTTCGCTTCATCTGTTGTATAGTAAAGAAGCGTCGCATCGCCAGCCAATTGTTGAAGTCCCGCAAGACCATCAGTATCTGCATTAAAAGCTGCCTTCAAGAAGCGCAAAGCCGTAGGACTTTTTTCAAGCATTTCTTCACACCACTTAACTGTTTCTTCTTCCAATTGTTCCAAAGGAACTACCGTATTGACTAGACCCATATCAAGTGCTTCTTGCGCGTTATATTGACGGCATAAGAACCAAATTTCCTTTGCTTTTTTATGGCCAACAATGCGTGCCAAGTATCCGGAACCATATCCAGCATCGAAGCTTCCCACTTTTGGTCCTGTTTGCCCGAAAATAGCGTTATCGGCTGCGATCGTTAAATCACAAACGACATGGAGAACGTGACCGCCTCCGATCGCATACCCTGCTACCATGGCAACTACTGGTTTCGGAATAACTCTTATAAGTCTTTGTAAATCAAGGACGTTTAAACGCGGGATATTGTCTTCACCAACATATCCTCCATGACCACGCACTTTTTGATCTCCACCTGAACAGAATGCTTTTCCACCAGTACCTGTTAAAACAATAACGCCGACTTTTTCATCGTCACGTGCATATGCAAAAGCGTCGATTAACTCCATAACCGTTTTCGGTCTAAAGGCATTATGTACTTCTGGGCGATTTATTGAAATTTTGGCTATCCCATTATATGTTTCATATAAAATATCTTCGTATTCTCTTTCTTTAGTCCAATTAAATGCCATTTTATTTCCTCCTTTTATGTAATTTGGCACAAAAACTCCTTCACTATTGTACCAAACTTTTTAGAATCCTCCACGTGAATTGCATGTCCTACCCCTCTCACTTCGATAAGATTGGCATTGGACATTAATATTTGCATTTCTTTTGATATCGTGCAGAACTTTGGATCAAGTTCACCACTAAGTAATAATACAGGCATTTCGATAGAAGCAAGTATATCCCACCATGATGGCTGCATACCTGTTCCCATTCCTCTTAAACTATTCACCAATCCAATAGGGGTGTTTGAGAGTCTTTGTTTCCTGATTTGCTCTCGTACTGATTTCAAAATACTATTTTGCGTCTTAAACAAAGGTATATTTTCCCAATAATTAACAAACTCCTCTATTCCCTGCTGTAAAATCATTTGGCAAAGCTGCTCATCTGCTTGCATACGTAAACTACGCTCTTCATTCGTTCTTAGTCCCGGCGAAGCACTTTCAAGAACTAGACTATTTACTCGTTCAGGGTAGAAAAGCGCAAAACTTAAAGCAAGCCTTCCCCCCATCGAATAACCAATCATATGAGCTTTATTTAACGAAAGATGGTTCATAATATTATTTATTTGAAAAGCGACTTGTTCCATTGTATATTTGCTTACATCTGTCGGTGAAGAAGTTTTCCCATGGCCAATAATATCGATTGAAATGACTTGAAAGGAGTCAATTAAATATGGTTTTATTGCATTCCATGTTGAACAATCACCTGTAAACCCATGCAGAAGAATGAGTGGTTCTCCATTTCCCGAAATCTCATAATAATAATCAATGCTATCGACGGTTACATTCATTTTTCAGCATCCTGTAGGAATAAATTTATTTCCTGGGAAACCTTTTCCCACATTTCGCGATGAGAGAACAAGTTTCTTTCACGATCTGTCGGAATTTCAATGACATTTAAACCTTCATAACTGACAGAATCTAAAATGGCCATTTTTAAACTTTCCCAGTCAAAGATTTTTGTATATTGACCATGATACATTTGTACAGCATGTTCATAATTTAACCCAGTAGGTGTCCCAAATAAAACTTCAAAATGCTTAGGCTCACTGTACTGTGGTAAATAGGAGAAGATTCCCCCTCCGTCATTATTAAGCAAGATAATTGTAATGTTCAATTTATGTAATTTTGCCATCAGTAAACCATTTAAATCATGGAAAAAAGAAAGATCACCAATGACGAGAAAAAGAGGCCGTTTATATACAGCTGCTCCTAATGCTGTGGAGACAACACCATCTATTCCATTAGCTCCTCGGTTTGCCATGACCGTAATATTTTTATTATTTTTATGGAAAAACGTATCCACGTCACGAATTGGCATGCTGTTTCCAACAAAAATCGTACTGTCAACAGGAAGAAGATTTGCTAGTTCATAGACTACCTTTCCTTCTTCAAGCTCATCGATTATTTGCAGATGGTTTGCAATTGTTTTTTTGGCTATTTCATCTAGTTCCAACCATTTGGAAAGCCATTTAGATGATTTTTGCTCCTGAATCAATGTGGCTAAATCATTACAAAACACTGTTTCGTTACATTGGACCATCGTCGTACCTACATAATTTGGGTCTCTCCATTTGGACCCACTATCCACAACGATATGCTCGATATCATTCAAGTTTTTCATATAAATGGAAAGTGACTTCGATACCGGTGCTCCCCCGAAGCGAATAATAATTTCTGGATTCAGTAGATTGACCACATTTTTCCCTTTTAGGATTGCATCATAACTATCAACTACAGTCGTTTCTGATATAGAAGTACTTCTAAGTTGCGAGAGTGGATCTGCTAAAATCGGGTAACCGAGTTTTTTCGCTAATGTCGTAACAGCTTCGGTAAAATCGGGTTCTTCTATCAGACCACAAATAATTAATCCTCTTTCAATTCCTTGCCACTGATCAGCTATTTTCTTTAATTTATCGTATGGAAGAAAATGGATGCCACCTTCAATATTAATAGACTTTTCTTCTTCATGAAAAGGATAAGGATCAAGTATAGGTAGCAGTGGCTCTCGAAATGGAAAATTCAAATGAACCGGGCCTTTATCTCGCCCTATCGCTTCTTTCACTGCTCTAATCGCTGTTGTTTTGACATAACGAAGCTGTTCTACTCCTGCTTCAGGCAATGCCATTTCCGCAAACCATTTTACATGGCGCCCATATAAATGAAGCTGATCAATCGCTTGTGGCGCACCGATATCTCGAAGCTCATGAGGACGATCCGCCGTCATAACAATAAGAGGTACCCCGGAAAGACTTGCCTCTACTACAGCTGGATAATAATTGGCGGCAGCCGTTCCCGAAGTACAAAGTAAACCAACCGGATTTCCCGATGCCTTTGCAAGTCCTAAAGCGAAAAATGCAGCTGAACGTTCATCCACATTCATATATACTTTTATATCACGATGCTCCGAGAACATTAATGCAAGAGGAGTTGAGCGTGAACCAGGGCTTATGACAACATCCTTTATACCAGCTTGGACAAGACCTGTTATAAATGCAGCAAGATATTTTGTGAGTGCCTCCTGATGACTCATAGAATCTCTCCTCCGGTTGCTTTTAGCATAGGTTGAAACTTTATCCTTGTTTCTTTTAATTCTTCTTCAGAAACGGAATCTGACACTAATCCGCATCCAGCATATAAAAATGCTTTATTTTCTTTTAACAAGCCAGAACGAATTCCTACAGCAAATTCTCCATTCCCTTGATAATCCGTCCAGCCGATAGGACCAGCATAAAATCCTCGATCCATATTTTCTTTCTCTCGAATAATCTCTAAGGCTGCTTTCGTTGGTACTCCTCCTAAAGCCGGTGTCGGGTGTAATTTTTCAACGACGGTAAAGATTGAAAAATCATCATTTGCTTTTCCTGTTACAGGAGTATATAAATGCTGGATATCCGGCATTTTCATTAGGATTGGTTCATCTGGTATATTGATTTCAGTACTATATGGCCTTAAAGCATCCTCTATCATTGAAACGACTAACTCATGTTCAAATAAGTTTTTTTGATCTTTTAAAAGGATTTCTCCAAGCTTTTGATCTTCTTGAATATTTTGGCTGCGTCCGATTGATCCTGCCAAACATGTTGATAAAACATGATCATCCATTTTTTTAATTAGTCTTTCTGGTGATGCTCCTAGGAAACAATAATCCCCAACTTCCAATGCAAAGACAAAACTAGCAGGCTGCTGTTCAAGTAATCGTTTAATGACATAAGAAGGTTGGGCATTCTCTTCAAACTCAAGCAAAAGCTTTCGCGCAAAAACAACCTTTTTTACATCTGTTGTTTTTAAAATATTCACGATCTCGTCTACAGATTGAATCCATTGCTCTGGGGCAACCTCTATACTGCTTTTTATGTTTAAAGGATGTTCCTTTAATAAATTTTCGTCATTCTGTAAATGCTGTACGAACCGATTAGCTTTTTCACGTAAAGATTCAATAGGAACAAGGTCATTTGAGATTGCATTAACGGTTAAATAATATTGGTCACCAGCAACGGTTAGCATATATGATGGCAAGTATAATATGGAATGTCCAAAGCTTGCCCATTCTTCTTCAACTTCACTATAAGGATCAAAAGAAAAACCACCAAATAGAAGCGGTCCTGTTCCTGGAACTCCAGATGGATTATCAATTTCAGCATCCTTAATGATTTGATTCCATTTATTATTCGAAGCTTGAAATCTGTTTTCAGGATCAACATTAGAAATAGTAGCGGCAATTCCTAATCCGACAGTCCACAATAATCCATCTGAGCTTTTCCAGAAAAATCTATTCCCGGAAAAAATGGAAGACTGATAATTATAAAATTCCACTGGGTCAAAAAAGTCTATAGGAAGGGTATAACTATAAAGTTTGTTTTTCCTATCAATCAATTCTTTATGAAAAATGTCGTCCATGCTCGTCTGTGATAATAAGTTAGTCAATATGATCTCTCCTAAAAGCCAAAAACTTTAATTACATTTAGTGTAAGTTTTTTCATACTATAAGTGATAAAATAAATTCAAAGTAAACGATGGCCTCGATAAGGTGGTCCCGACCTTAGCTTAAATTAGATAAAGCCTTCAGTAGAGTTTCAATACGAGTTCGTCGAAAAATTAGGAATGAAGATTTGTTAAGTAGACATTGTTTACTTTTTCACTTCTATATTATATATGAATATGGATGCTAAATGTAGCAATCATACTTATGGAAAAGATTTCTCTCAATTCCCATATTAAATGGATTGACACAAGCGCACGCATTTCCTACACTTTAATAGGTGTTAAGTTTCTTATATAGATTTTTCAGCTTTATTTGTATTATGTAAAGGGAGAGACAAAAAATGATTATACAGAAAGAATCAGTTGTTCCGGAAGAAACAGGCTGGAGAATATGGTGGCAGCTTAGTCGACCACATACGTTGACCGCTGCATTTGTTCCAGTATTATTAGGAACAGCATTAGCTATAAAAAGTGTACCCATTCATATTTCATTATTTGTTGCTATGCTCGTCGCAAGCTTACTTATTCAAACTGCAACAAATATGTTTAATGAGTACTTTGATTACGCTAGAGGGCTTGATAACGAAAACTCCGTCGGTATTGGTGGTGCGATTGTTCGAAACGGAGTAAAACCCAAAACTGTTCTAGGCCTTGGTTTTCTTCTTTTTGGAATATCGCTCATATTAGGTATTTATATTTCAATGAGCAGCAGCTGGTGGATTGCAGTGGTCGGACTAATTTCCATGGCTGTAGGTTATTTTTATACAGGTGGACCAAAACCGATTGCCTATACCCCATTCGGTGAGTTAATGTCTGGCTTTTTCATGGGTGTCGTCATTATTCAAATTTCTTATTTCATTCAGACTGGCAATATTTCAAAAATCAGTATTCTTGTTTCCATTCCAGTGTCTATATTGATTGGAAGTATTATGCTAGCGAATAATATACGGGATTTGGATGGAGATCAGGAAAATGGCCGTAAAACCTTGGCAATCATTATCGGAAGGGAAAAAGCAATCGGTCTGTTGGCTAGTATGTTTATCCTTTCATACAGCTGGATTATCTTCTTAATATTTTTTACAGAAACCTCCTTTTGGCTATTGATTACATTTATCAGCATTCCAAAAGCATTGAAAGCTGTCAAAGGATTCATTGGAAAAACAGAACCTATACAAATGATGCCCGCGATGAAAGCCACAGCTCAAACAAATACAATATTTGGCTTTCTGATGGCAATTGGACTTTTCATAAGCTATTTCTCTTAATCAACACTTGTCTTAACGACAAGTGTTTTTTTTGTTGTTCTACCCTACTTTTTCAACCACTTGTCTTTATTCATACTAATGTCAGTACCTATAGAGCAAACTAAAGAAGGAAGAACAGGATATAAGCTTTATTTTGATCCTCCAGTTCCTCTTCCTACATTAAGAAGAAAGTTTTGAATGCATGTTTAGCTTTTTGCAAAAAAAGGAAACTATAAGGAAATGGTTGTTTACAAACAATAGGTAGGAATGATTTGAAAAGGTGGGTGCACTTAGTTTTAAATAAGGACATCAGGACACTTATCTAAGATATAGGAAACACAGCAATCCCTGTAGGATTACTCTATGTTGAGAGAAGGGGATAAGAAGGATGCTTAAGCTAGATACTAACAAGTAATGTATGCTTTCTTTACTTTTAACAAAGGGTGTGATGACAGTGCTGACTCAACAACAATTATCAACTTTAAAAAATGAACTTGTAAATATAAAAAAGCAGCTTACTCAAAACATTCATGAAGACGAAGGAGTTGTCGGAAGTGCCAATGCAAGGGAGCGAGAATTATCTATGTACGATAATCACCCCGCCGATATGGGAACCGAGCTCTTCGAGCGGGAAAGAGATTTTGCCTTAGCTATTCATTCCGAATCAGAACTTGTGAAAGTGGATCAAGCACTTAAAGCAATGGAATCCGGAACATACGGTAAATGTGAGGTTTGCGGAAAAGACATACCTTATGAAAGACTGGAAGTAATACCAAATACGACATTTTGTGTAGAACATTCCCCCGAACAAATGCTACATGGAGATCGCCCTGTAGAAGAACAATTGCTGAAACCAGCAGTAGATAATTCTTTTGCATTTCGTGACAAAAGAAGTCCTGTAAAAGATTATCAAGATAGTTTTCAAGAAGTTGCAAAATACGGTACATCTGAAACGCCCTCCGATTTTGAAGGGGACTTTAACGATTATGATGAATTGTATGATAGTGATATCAAAGATGGATTTGTCGAGGAGTACGAAACTTTCACTGGGACAAATATAGATGGAAAAGGTATAAAAACGTATACCTCAGAAGAAAAAATGGAATATGAAGAAACATTGGATGAAGAAGGAATTGAAGCTCCGTTTGGAGATGTTCCATATAAATATACGGATGGGTATGTAGATGATGAAAAATAAAAGGATTTTCTAGTACAAATGATATATAACAAAAAAACCATCTCGTAAGATGGTTTTTTTGTTATGGATGACCCCTACGGGATTCGAACCCGTGTTACCGCCGTGAAAGGGCGGTGTCTTAACCGCTTGACCAAGGGGCCGATTTAATATGTATGGCGGAGAAGGAGGGATTTGAACCCTCGCGCCGCTTACGCGACCTATGCCCTTAGCAGGGGCACCTCTTCAGCCACTTGAGTACTTCCCCATACATGAAACTCCGCAGGTAGGATTCGAACCTACGACCGATCGGTTAACAGCCGATAGCTCTACCACTGAGCTACTGCGGAATGGTGGGCCTGAGTGGACTCGAACCACCGACCTCACGCTTATCAGGCGTGTGCTCTAACCAGCTGAGCTACAGGCCCATATTAAAATATGGAGCGGGTGAAGGGAATCGAACCCTCATCAACAGCTTGGAAGGCTGTGGTTTTACCACTAAACTACACCCGCATATATTAATCATAACACAAAATATTTTGGGGCGACTAGTGGGAATCGAACCCACGATGTCGGAGCCACAATCCGATGCGTTGACCATTTCGCCATAGCCGCCATTCTTTTTGCATCGTATGATTTATAAATGGTGGCTCAGGACGGAATCGAACCGCCGACACAAGGATTTTCAGTCCTTTGCTCTACCGACTGAGCTACTGAGCCAAATTAAGTAATAACGGTATTTTTTTCAAAATTGTCTTTCGACCGATTGAGGTATTAAGACAGCTTTGTACAAAATAATGGCGGTCCCGACGGGAATCGAACCCGCGATCTCCTGCGTGACAGGCAGGCATGTTAACCGCTACACCACGGGACCATATAATCTAGTAAATCTTTAAGTTTACTATTATTGCGGGGGCAGGATTTGAACCTGCGACCTTCGGGTTATGAGCCCGACGAGCTACCGGACTGCTCCACCCCGCGACGATAATAAGTATATATGGCGGAGGAAGAGGGATTCGAACCCCCGCGCGGTTTAACCCGCCTGTCGGTTTTCAAGACCGATCCCTTCAGCCAGACTTGGGTATTCCTCCACGAATAAAGTTAAATGGTGGACCTTGTAGGACTCGAACCTACGACCGGACGGTTATGAGCCGTCTGCTCTAACCAGCTGAGCTAAAGGTCCAATAAATATGGTAGCGGCGGAGGGGATCGAACCCACGACCTCACGGGTATGAACCGTACGCTCTAGCCAGCTGAGCTACGCCGCCATATTGTTATTCTACATAAAAATGGTGGAGCCTAGCGGGATCGAACCGCTGACCTCCTGCGTGCAAAGCAGGCGCTCTCCCAGCTGAGCTAAGGCCCCAAACAAGTTTTAAAGTGGTCGGGAAGACAGGATTCGAACCTGCGACCCCTTGGTCCCAAACCAAGTGCTCTACCAAGCTGAGCTACTTCCCGTAAAACATATACAAAATACTATTGGCGCGCCCGAAAGGAGTCGAACCCATAACCTTCTGATCCGTAGTCAGACGCTCTATCCAATTGAGCTACGGGCGCATGTATTGGATGTAATATCGCAAAGCTATTTTACCTTATATGGAAGGTTATTTTGCTGAAGCAAAAAACCTTAATGCCGAGAACCGGAATCGAACCGGTACGGTAGTCACCTACCGCAGGATTTTAAGTCCTGTGCGTCTGCCAGTTCCGCCACCCCGGCATATATTGGAGCGGAAGACGGGATTCGAACCCGCGACCCCCACCTTGGCAAGGTGGTGTTCTACCACTGAACTACTTCCGCGTCGATTAACATTTTTTAACAATTTTTTAAAATGCGGGTGAAGGGAGTCGAACCCCCACGCCTTGCGGCACTAGATCCTA
>NZ_JAGYPJ010000001.1:2134722-2137470 GCF_018343695.1 Lederbergia citrisecunda
TGACTCCCAAGGACAAGTCATTGGCATTCGGAGTTTGTCTGAATTCGGTAACCCGATGAGGGCCCCTAGTCCAAACAGTGCTCTACCTCCAAGACTCTTTACCTTGAGGCTAGCCCTAAAGCTATTTCGGAGAGAACCAGCTATCTCCAGGTTCGATTGGAATTTCACCGCTACCCACACCTCATCCCCGCACTTTTCAACGTACGTGGGTTCGGGCCTCCAGTAAGTGTTACCTTACCTTCACCCTGGACATGGGTAGATCACCTGGTTTCGGGTCTACGACCTCATACTCAAAACGCCCTATTCAGACTCGCTTTCGCTGCGGCTCCGTCTCATCGACTTAACCTTGCATGAAATCGTAACTCGCCGGTTCATTCTACAAAAGGCACGCCATCACACATGAATGTGCTTTGACTATTTGTAGGCACACGGTTTCAGGATCTTTTTCACTCCCCTTCCGGGGTGCTTTTCACCTTTCCCTCACGGTACTGGTTCACTATCGGTCACTAGGGAGTATTTAGCCTTGGGAGATGGTCCTCCCAGCTTCCGACGGGATTTCACGTGTCCCGCCGTACTCAGGATCCACTCAGGAGGGAACGAAGTTTCGACTACAGGGCTGTTACCTTCTATGGCGGATCTTTCCAGATCGCTTCAACTACCCCGTTCCTTTGTAACTCCATGTTGAGTGTCCTACAACCCCAAGAGGCAAGCCTCTTGGTTTGGGCTTTTTCCGTTTCGCTCGCCGCTACTCAGGAAATCGATTTTTCTTTCTCTTCCTCCGGGTACTTAGATGTTTCAGTTCCCCGGGTCTGCCTTCCATTTCCTATGTATTCAGAAATGGATACTACCCCATTACGGGCAGTGGGTTTCCCCATTCGGAAATCTCCGGATCAAAGCTTGCTTACAGCTCCCCGAAGCATATCGGTGTTAGTCCCGTCCTTCATCGGCTCCTAGTGCCAAGGCATCCACCGTGCGCCCTTTCTAACTTAATCAGTAAAAAGGTTTCTTATGGATGATTCCATAAGGTGATGTTTCTTGGTTTGTTTATTCTCTATTATCTGGTTTTCAAGGAACAAATAACAGGCCTCTATAAAAGATAGCCATGTTTTGAGAGTTCAACCTCTCAAAACTGAACGAAACGAAACGTCTTCTGATCAGCACTCGACTGATCAAGATTCCTTAGAAAGGAGGTGATCCAGCCGCACCTTCCGATACGGCTACCTTGTTACGACTTCACCCCAATCATCTGTCCCACCTTCGGCGGCTGGCTCCAAAAGGTTACCCCACCGACTTCGGGTGTTACAAACTCTCGTGGTGTGACGGGCGGTGTGTACAAGGCCCGGGAACGTATTCACCGCGGCATGCTGATCCGCGATTACTAGCGATTCCGGCTTCATGCAGGCGAGTTGCAGCCTGCAATCCGAACTGAGAATGGTTTTATGGGATTGGCTCGACCTCGCGGTTTTGCTGCCCTTTGTACCATCCATTGTAGCACGTGTGTAGCCCAGGTCATAAGGGGCATGATGATTTGACGTCATCCCCACCTTCCTCCGGTTTGTCACCGGCAGTCACCTTAGAGTGCCCAACTGAATGCTGGCAACTAAGATCAAGGGTTGCGCTCGTTGCGGGACTTAACCCAACATCTCACGACACGAGCTGACGACAACCATGCACCACCTGTCACTCTGTCCCCCGAAGGGGAACGCTCTATCTCTAGAGTTGTCAGAGGATGTCAAGACCTGGTAAGGTTCTTCGCGTTGCTTCGAATTAAACCACATGCTCCACCGCTTGTGCGGGCCCCCGTCAATTCCTTTGAGTTTCAGCCTTGCGGCCGTACTCCCCAGGCGGAGTGCTTAATGCGTTAGCTGCAGCACTAAAGGGCGGAAACCCTCTAACACTTAGCACTCATCGTTTACGGCGTGGACTACCAGGGTATCTAATCCTGTTCGCTCCCCACGCTTTCGCGCCTCAGCGTCAGTTACAGACCAAAGAGCCGCCTTCGCCACTGGTGTTCCTCCACATCTCTACGCATTTCACCGCTACACGTGGAATTCCGCTCTTCTCTTCTGCACTCAAGTTTCCCAGTTTCCAATGACCGCTCACGGTTGAGCCGCGAGATTTCACATCAGACTTAAGAAACCGCCTGCGCGCGCTTTACGCCCAATAATTCCGGACAACGCTTGCCACCTACGTATTACCGCGGCTGCTGGCACGTAGTTAGCCGTGGCTTTCTGGTCAGGTACCGTCACGGTACCGTTAGTTAGACGGTACTTATTCTTCCCTGACAACAGAGTTTTACGATCCGAAAACCTTCTTCACTCACGCGGCGTTGCTCCGTCAGACTTTCGTCCATTGCGGAAGATTCCCTACTGCTGCCTCCCGTAGGAGTCTGGGCCGTGTCTCAGTCCCAGTGTGGCCGATCACCCTCTCAGGTCGGCTACGCATCGTCGCCTTGGTGAGCCGTTACCTCACCAACTAGCTAATGCGCCGCGGGCCCATCTGTAAGTGACAGCAAAACCGTCTTTTAACCTTTCCCCATGCGGGGAAAGAAGTTATCCGGTATTAGCTCCGGTTTCCCGAAGTTATCCCAGTCTTACAGGCAGGTTGCCCACGTGTTACTCACCCGTCCGCCGCTAACTTCAGGGAGCAAGCTCCCATCCATTCGCTCGACTTGCATGTATTAGGCACGCCGCCAGCGTTCGTCCTGAGCCAGGATCAAACTCTCATATAAGTAGTTGATTAGCTCAT
>NZ_JAGYPJ010000001.1:2137480-2281981 GCF_018343695.1 Lederbergia citrisecunda
CGTGTTACTCACCCGTCCGCCGCTAACTTCAGGGAGCAAGCTCCCATCCATTCGCTCGACTTGCATGTATTAGGCACGCCGCCAGCGTTCGTCCTGAGCCAGGATCAAACTCTCATATAAGTAGTTGATTAGCTCATAAGCTGGCAATGGTTTAAAACCATTGTTTAAAATAATTTTTGACGTTTGTTTCGTTCAGTTTTCAAAGATCAAAATCTCGCTTTAACTAAATTAGCGACTTTCAAATAATAACACTTTTTCGCTTGGTAGTCAATCACTTTTTTTTTTGTGAAAAACTACTTTTTTTGATTTAAGTTTAACGTCCTGTTTCGGACGTTTATTAATATAACACGGATATTTTATTTGCACAATACTTTTTTAAAAATAATTTAGTTCTTTTTTTGTGCGATTGATTTATAGCTATTAGTAAATAAGCAAAGAACTTCAATAGATACTTACTACATATGAATTATTGTGCGTCATTTAGATTAAGAAACAATATAAATAACATTTATTATACTTCTATATTATATTGTATAATCACAAATTTTTCGTGTCATGATTAAACATCGCAACATAAAACAAGATATGTTTTTATTTATTAGTCATAATAGTAGTTTACTTCTTCTTGTTTTTTATATTATCCATGGTGATTAAATTTGCAGGATTGAAAATTGCTTGTAGTTTGTTCGATGGTAGTCGTACTAAATTCGTTAAACGTTTTTGCCAAAGCAAACTAAACTGCAGACAATCCCTTCCTAGAATATCTTCAGGTAGTTTTTCAAACCGAAGTTCTTCTATATAATGTGACTTTTTACTAAAATGAATTCCATCTGTATCCTCACTTTCATTTCTCTTAAAAAGATAATGTAAACGAACAAAGTTGATTCACCAGTTATTCTTTTTAGATTGAGCAAGAATTTACACCTTTATTCTCAACTATTAAGAATTGAGATTTTCTATCTATTCATGAAGACTTATAAAAAAAATCGTAATAAACATTAATTCTCTCACGATTCACACTTGATCAAGACCTATACCTCTGAAATACCACTCTTTTGTCCTGATTCGGACTCAATCGAGACTAAAACATCGGAATTGCCATTCTTCTGTCCCGATTCGGACTCAATCGAGACAGAGACACCCGATATACCTCTCTACTGTCTCGATTCATAGTAAAAATCTACAGATTCTGATCAACAAACAATGGCGAAGCTTTGTCAAAGCGAAAGGGATGCTCATATTCGAAATGACCTTCAATAAAAACCGTTGATCATGTCTTTCTTTTGAAAAGTCCTTATCACTATCTAATGTGATATGGCTTCATATAAACCGCCTTACCAAAGTTGGCTAACCAAACTCCTACATATGTTTCTGCACCAGTATTAAAAAAATTGGCGTTTTGTATTCGTTCACCTTATATGTAGAAAAACGAAATAAAATTTCGTCAAATGTCACGATTTTTTATTATAATGCCTCTCTAGCTTGTTGGACTTTACTTACATATTGTTCCGCATATTTCGTGATTAAATCAAAATCGCCAGTTTTAGCTGGTGCAACTAAATTGCCCCCGACACCAACGGCAACACAACCATTTTTGATCCATTGATCTATGTTTTCTAGACTTACTCCACCTGTTGGCATAATATTCACTTGTGGTAGTGGCGCTTTCACCGCTTTAACAAAATCTGGACCAAAAGCATTTCCTGGAAATAGCTTTATAATGTCTACACCGTATTCAAGTGCATTTCTCATTTCCGTAATCGTCATGCAGCCTGGCATATACGGTATTTGATATAAATTACAAAGTTTGGCGGTTTCTAAATCAAAGCTTGGGCTTACAATATATTTAGCACCTGCCAATATAGCAATTCTAGCAGTTATGGCATCAAGTACTGTTCCAGCACCAATAACAACGTTGTTATTATTTTTGTAAAAAATAGAGAGTTCCTCTATGATTTCTGAAGCTCCTTGCACAGTAAACGTGATTTCAATTCCACGAATCCCACCTTTTACACATGCTTCGGAAATCTTTATTGCTTCTTCCTTTGAGTCTGCTCTTACAACTGCGACGACACCACATTCAATTATGTTACTTATGACATTATACTTATTCATATTACACCCCCAAAATTTCAGTCAACATTATTATTCTAGCTCTGGGTATACACATTGATTATATATAACCACAAACTAGTTTACAAGAGTTAACGCTTTCACGAATATGTTCCCTAGTCCTTCTTTCTCTTTATGATTTCAAGTATACTATAGAAGGATCTTGAATAACTACAACATCATTTTTACCTCCAAAGCCTCTACTACCATATGAAAAAGGCTACGGAGTCATCCATAGCCTTTCATTTATAAAAGTTATATTTATTATTAGCTGATTCTATTCTAATTTGTATGTTGACTTACACTCTAGTCCCACGCTTTCTGGCCAAGTGGTGAAATCAACAGATTGATTAAATAAGAAAACCCATACAAAATAATGGACCAATTATCAATGGCTATCTTCAAAGCAACATAAAGGTTAAATTGTCATACTTCCGAATCCGCCATCTACACGAATAAAGGTGCCCGTAACAAAACCTGATGCTTTATCGGATGCTAAATAAATAGCTGCTCCTTGAAGTTCCTCTGGTACACCAAAGCGATTCATCGGTGTGTGGTTCATAATGGATGCAATCCGTTCTTCACTCAATATTTTACGATTTTGTTCTGCAGGGAAAAAACCCGGAATAATGGCATTTACACGAATTCCATAAGGCGCAAATTCTCTCGCTAAAAACTGTGTAACACTATTGACACCTGCTTTTGAAGCTGAATAAGTGAATACTTTTGATAAAGGCGTTGTCGAAGATACGGAGGAAATATTAATAATACTTCCTTTTCTGTTTTGTTCCACCATACGTTTTGCAAAAATTTGAGTTGTAAAAACAAGCCCTTTTAAATTTACATCCATTATATCTTCCCACTCTTCCATTTCTAATTCAAAGAAAGGAGTGGTACTGTTTTTCCCAGGTGCATTTAATAAAATATCCCATCCACCTGACCATGCTTCAATCTCTTTCGCAAGACTTTCTATCGATTCTAGAGAACTAACATCACCGTAAAAAGATTTCGCTTCTCCGCCATTCTCAATGATTTCTTTAGTAACAGCCTCAGCTTTTTCTAAATTTCTTCCAACGATGGCAAGTTTTGCACCGTGCTCTGCCAGCCCTTTAGCAATGGAGCTGCCAAGTACGCTATTTCCCCCGACCGCCACAGCCACTTTTCCAGTCAAATCAAATAGATTGCTCACCACTACACCTCCAATTATTCAATATCTTCACTTTCTGAAATTTCCATTCTCATCAAATTCCATTTCATATAATTCAGATATTATCTCTAAATTTGAATGCTGTTTAACATAATCAAGAAGGTCTTCCGAAACTTCTATCTCACTTATTTCCAGTGTATTTTTGATCCGAACGAGTTTAACTTTACTAAAATCCAAAATATTGCAAGTTTTAATGGACGCTTTTATGCAGAGACAATCATTTGCCAAAGTGGTTGCAATTTTAGTAGGTGAAACAACCGTTGAGGTTAATCCATTTGCATAGGTTGCTTCTCTGTCCATCTTGTCTACGAGACGCTGTGTTGTAAAATCTGCGGTTCCCACGCCATTTGCATTGCCTTCGCTCTCTTTTGTTATATCGAGGACCGCCATTTTGTTTACTTCTGGACCACCATGTGCATATGGAGTTGGATATCGGCCCGTAATATTCGGATCCATCCCGTCTCCACTGATGTTTTTACCGATTTCATCAATTACGAGCACATCAATTTGTTCAAAAAAGAGTTTTGGCAACAGTTGCTTTGCTAACTTTTGCAACTCTATTTCCTCTTCTTCAATTTCATCAGGAGTCAGTACTGACACTTTTGCTACTTTATCAAAAGCATTTTCAACTGAAGCAACAGCGAATAATATCGGCTTTTTTTCCATAATTACTTTAGCCATAGCTGGAACATTCTCAGCCATATATTTAAAGCCAAGTTGATGACAAGCTTCAGCGCCTTTTTGTTTTCCTAACCCAATACTGATCATCTTCATAATTCCACTTTCCACTCGACCACGAAAAGCAGTATGTGGTTTAACTCGGTTTAATACAACAATACCGTCCGCCTGTGAGGCAATCTTATCGATATAAACTGGAAGACCATTTGGCAATTCCCCAAGTTTGATTACTTCCATGGAAGAACGAATTTCGGCATTGACCGTTTCTTCTGTTACTCCCAGATGTTCCAATACTGCTTTTTGGCCCTCTGCCGTCGCCCCTCCATGACTTCCCATACTTGGGACGATAAATGGGATTGCACCTAGTTCTTTTAAAAATGTTACTGTAATCGCGGTCATGTCTACAATTCGATCAACACCTCGACTCCCAACCGCAATGGCAATTTCCATACCAGGTTTAACCTTCGACTTAATTTTTTCTTGATTCAATTCAGCTCTTAAGGCAGCTTCAAAGTCATCAATCCTGGTTGCGTCAAATTTCTGCCGGACTTTTACCATTTTTGGAAGCGGAATGTCTTTTAGCAATTCTTCTAATATACCCAAAATTATTCACTCCCTCATGTGTTTTAACTATGCCAACCAAAAATAACCAACAATGATAAGGGCTACCCTCCACTGGAACATTTTTCAGCTATCCAGGATGAAGTAGCCCCCCTGCAGTTAATCTTGTTTTTATTTTTCTAAACCAAAATAACGTTTTGCATTCTCATAGCATATATTACGCACATATTTTTCTAGTAGAGTCATATCTTTAGGTACTTTGCTTTCTTCGACCCAAGTTCCTAATAAGTTACATAATATTCTTCTGAAATACTCGTGTCTTGGAAACGATAGAAAGCTTCTTGAATCAGTAAGCATCCCAATAAAATTACTAATTAAGCCAATATTAGCGAGTGTCTTCATTTGGTCTTCCATTCCATCAATTGTGTCATTATACCACCATGCTGTACCAAACTGGACTTTGCCAGGTACTTCAGAGCTTTGATAGTTCCCTGCCATCGCTGCGAGAACATCATAATCTTTCGCATTTATGCTATAAAGAATTGTCTTTGGTAACTTATCTTTTTGCTCTAATGAATCTAGAAAACTAGCCAATTTATTGGCAATCAACAGATCACCAATTGAGTCAAAGCCAGTGTCAGGCCCTAACTTTGCAAACATGCGCTTATTATTATTCCGAAGTGCACCTAAATGGAGCTGCATTGCCCAGCCTTTTTCAGCGTACCATTCTCCGAGAGCAAGTAATGTATAAGTCTTAAATTTTTCAGCCTCTTCCTCTGAAACATCTTCGCCACTTAAACGCTTCTTGAAAATTTGATCGACTTCTTGTTTGAAAGCTTCCTTGAAAAACATTACATCAATACCATGATCGGAGCTTTTACAACCATGCTCAGCAAAATAATCTACCCTCTTAGATAATGCATCCAAAAATGCATCATAATTTTCAATGGATGAATTCGTTACTTCCCCTAATCTTTCCACCCATGGCAAAAAGGTTTCTCGTTCAATAAATAAGCCTTTATCTGGTCGGAATGAAGGTGAGACTGTCACTTCAAAACCTTCCTCTTTTAATGCTCGGTGGCTTTCTAAATTGTCAGTTGGATCATCTGTTGTTCCAACAAATTCAACTTTATCCTTTTTTAAGATGGAACGTACAGATAGCGCTGGAGCCGATAGTTTTCTATTCGCCTCTTCCCATATAGCTGGAGCAGATTTTTCATTTAATACTTCATCGATCTCAAAATATCTTATTAATTCTAAATGAGTCCAATGGTATAAAGGGTTACCTAATGAATTGGGAACCGTTTCAGCCCATTTTAAGAACTTTTCGTAACCGCTTTTATTTCCTGTAATATAATCCTCATGAATCCCATTTGCACGCATGGCACGCCATTTATAATGATCTCCACCAAGCCAAATATCAGCAATATTATTAAAATTTTTATCTTCTAAAATCTCTTCTTGTTTTAAATGATTATGATAATCAATGATTGGCAAATCTTTTGCCGTGTTATGGAAGAGTTCCTTTGCCGTTTCATTATATAGTAGAAAATCATCTGTTATAAAAGTTTTCATAAATCATTCGCCATCCTTTCATATAGAGGAGTGTTCATTGTTTACGGACTGTAACATTTGAATGCACTGCTTGTAAATTATCAGGTAAACTTCGCGCATACTCCCAGTACAATCCACGACAATATTTGTATTCGGTTCATTCTTTAAAGTCCCAACGTATCCACATGGTTCCCAATATGATGAACTAATGATTCTATATATTCATCTTCATACTCATCAAGCGTTTTATAGAATTCTTCTTTAAACAATGGCTCTCCGTTATCATCTTTTGCAGTTAAAATTATTCCATATGTAACATGAAGAACTTGACGCGCAGCATCATTATTCATATAGTCTGCAAGATTTTCATCTGTCACTGAATCAAGTGGTGCAATTGAATCCAGATCAGGAGTAATATGATAGTATTTCAATGCCTCTTCCAAATTTCTCAATGCAAACGTATGCAACCTTCTATATAAATAAGGATTTGTTTTTGCAATAACCCTGACGGCTTCAAGCCAGTTTGTACCAGCTGTCTTTACATGGACGATACCTTTTGTATGCTTTGCGATAATTGGGAAAACTCTAAATTTATCACTGCCTGAATGGATACTGAGCTTATATCCAAAATACTCTGCAATCAAGGCATGCTCACTTAATTCACGTTCGAATTGTTCAACATCTCCAATATAATCGATTCCTTTTTGGAATTCTCCGCAAAATCTTGGAGCAAGACTGATCACCTTTACTCCTTTGGATGTTAATTCATTCGCAACGAAAAAATGTGCCATTGGAGATGTAATCGTTTCTGTTTCATCAATAGAAATTTCAAAGTCAAAGTCGCGATCCAGCTTGCTAATATACTCATTATAAACATGAACCATATATTTAAGAGCTTCGTCATACTCTAAAACATATTTTATCAATGTTTCTTCATCAAATGAAATCGCTACTCCGTTTACATCAAATGTTTGATGTAAATACCTTTCATTATAATAATCTTGAACATCTTTTGGATACTTTTCAAACTCACTTCGCACTTCTTCTAAAGACTTAGCACCAATCCCAGTTGGAATATAATCTGAGCAGTCTAATGTCAACATTGAGATTCCAAGCTCAAGAGCCATTTGAATATCACTTTCTTGCTTAATATGATCACCATCTGCACCATATCCACCTTCATATCCCTCTTGGAAAACCGCAAACGCCGCTGCATCAAGCATATCATTCATTGTACGGTTCGTTAAAGTTAATTCGCGTATACTTTGTTGTGCAAGAATCGGTTTTACAAGACGACCTTTAATTGCTTCAATATGACCAGGAGATGCTAATCCTAAACGATCTCCCAATCCCATTGTTGCAATCTTAGTACCGAAAGCACGAGGGACAGTATAGTCAAAATAACGATTTAGTACTAGACGATTTTCATGGCTCAATGGACAAGCCTTGCCCTTTCCAATATTCTCCCCTTGTAAATCATCGAAAAGAGAACCTTTACCAACAACTAGGATGTATCTGATACCATTTGTTTTTACCATTATTAATCTAGCTTGTTCGTGTTCCTTAAATGATTTTTTATAGACTTTTACTCTAGTATTACTCGCTGTTATTTTTCCTTGATATAATTCTTCAATAACTGACAATAATCCTTCCATTCCTATCATCCTTTACATTATTGTAATGTCCTATCATTTCTAGTAGTTTAGCTCGAAATGATAACGCTACCAAATATCACATCTCGAAATAACAACGTTGTTATTTTAATGATAGACCAATAAAGCTATTAACACAACGTGATTTTACTATTCAAATCCCAGTTATCTAAACCTTATGAAAAATTTAAGGATTTAATACTCTAATTCTAAGCCTCTTTGGCTTGATGATTTATACTTTTTTGGCACTGCCGCAAACGATTAACCAAATAATGAAAACGTTGTTATTCTGTGATACAGTAAATAATACATGCATTTTTTAAAATAATAACAATAGGTGAAAATTATGGGTGTAACAATTAAAGATATAGCAAAAATAGCAGGAGTTAGTTACTCTACTGTTTCTAAAGCACTAAATAACAGTCCTTTAGTCAAACCTACAACAAAAAATCACATCCTTAAATTAGCAAAAGAAATGGGATATGAACCAAATTTTGCTGCGCAAAGACTCGTTTCCAAACAAACAAAAATTATTGGTTTGATTTGGCCGACTATTGAAAGAGTGGTTCTCTCAACTTTAGTTACCAATATTAGCAATGAAATTAGAAAAACACCTTACTCCATGATTCTTTCCGTAGAGTCGATCCCAAATTCACTCGAAACATTTAAAAGCTTCCAAGTAGATGGGGTCATTTTGTTTGACGATCATATCGACATTTCTATCGAACCGAACAATATTCCTATACTTATATACGGTGTTGCAGAGAAAGAATCTCATCATTCTCCAATCGTCGATGCCAACCATAAACAAGCAATGTTAGAAGCTATTACGTATTTACATTGCGAATTAGGGCACACAAAAATTGCTTATATCGGTGATTTTTCGAAAACAGATCGGATGCAAATGGAAAAATTAAATGGTTTTAAAAAAGCGATGGACAACTATGACTTGTCAATAGATACCCATTTCTTAGTAGATACGAATGGCCTCGATTGGTATGATGGCTATCACTCTGTAAATAAGCTATTGGAAGGCTCCAATCGACCTACCGCTATTGTTGGAGGAAGTTATGATATTAGTGGTGGAATCATTCGCGGTATTAAAGAAAAAAAGTTGCAGATTCCAGACGATATTTCAATCATTAGTTATGATAACATCCCTCAAATGGCGAATATGGAAATCCCTTTAACAAGTATAGGAGTCCCGGTCAATCAGTTAGCAGCGGAAATTGTTCAGTCAATGATTGAGCTAATCGAAAACAAAACTCTTAATCCTAATGTGCGTAAAATGATTCCGAAAATAAATATCCGTCAGTCTTGTGGACGAATAAATAAAATTGCCGATTAAACTAGAATGAAAGCCTTGTATTAAAAATATGTTCTATATGAGACTCTTTGTCAGCTAAGCAAATTTGTTTTTTTGCAAATGTTATTGAGCAGGATAAACCCTCTTATATTGTATTTTGCATAATAAAATCTAATTCATGTTTCTAAAAGCAATCTCATATATTGTATCAAAACCATTTTTAAGAAGGTGAAATTCAAAATGCTAACAAAAATTGCACTAATTATCGCTTTATGTATGACGGTATATTTATTTTCATATTCCTACATTGAAGCATTAAGGATTTCGAATTCCGAAGAACGAGTTTACGGTGGAACCTTTATTTTTTCATCGATAATGGCCTTTGTATTTTCCGGGCTTACATACTTGTTTATTTAAGGCTTTGTAAAACCTCGAATGTTTATTCAACAATAAGGTTAAACAAAGCCTTATTTACATAACTTATTAACCCATTCTTCTATTTGATCAATCCGTGTATATAGATGCACGGTTCTTCTTTTTTCTTTCTTCTTCTAACTGCTCTCTATACTCTGGATTACCTTAGGTTTTTTCTCTTGAACAAGGAATAAAGTGACACTTACGATAATGATCAAACCACCTATTATTTGGGTCCAAAGTATTGTCTCGTTCAATATATAAAACGCCAAAATTGCTGCACCTACAGGCTCAAATAAGATCGCCATCGAAATGGTAGATGTACTTAACCATTTAATAGACCAGTTAAAGAGGGTATGTCCTAATAATGTAGGAATTAAAGCAAGTAATACAAAATATATCCAATCCGAAGGCGGATAAGGATACAATGTAGATCCGGAGAACAGTACGTATATAAACAATACAATAGAACTGATTAAATAAACGGTAAATGTATATGCGATAAGAGATATACGCTTTCTTACCTCTTGTCCAAAAAGTAAATAAGCAGTTATGAATGCACATGCGACTAATGCTAAAAAATCACCATATAATGCGGAACCACTAATTTTAAAGTCTCCCCAGCTAATAATGACGCTTCCGATAATGGCGATAATTGCACAGAGAATGGCTTTTGCTGAAAACTTCTCATTGAATAATAAAAACGTTCCTACAAAAGCGAATAATGGCTGAAGCGTAACCAACACAGTCGAACTCGCAACGGTTGTGTAATTAAGAGATTCAAACCATAAAATAAAGTGGAAAGCTAAAAAAATTCCTGCAATAATGGAAAAACTCCATTCCTTTTTGTTCATTAAGAAAAGTTCTTTTATGTATTTAGGGAAGAAAAACGGTATCATAATTAGTACGCTGAAAAATAAACGATAAAAGGCAATAACTGCTGCGTCAGCAGAAGATAATTTTACAAATATAGCGGAAGTCGATACCGACAATACTCCCACAATTAACGCAAAATAAGGGTTTATTTTTGGTGTATCCATCTGTCTCTCCTTAATATAGGTTTCTAGGTTACTTTCGTTATGTTTTACGACAAGCTTATATGTACATATTTTATCTTTATGATAAGTTATAATCCATACATAAGTACTTTGTTAGAGGGGAGGAGTTTTGAATTTTGGATTATTTAGATTTAGAATTACTGCTGAAGCTAGGTATTTCCGCCTTATTAGGTTTAATTATTGGTTTAGAACGAGAATTAAAAAGAAAACCACTTGGACTTAAAACAAGTTTAGTAATTTCAATTATCAGCTGTCTATTAACCATTGTATCCATTGAGTCAGCTTATATTTTTCCTGGGAACGATCAAGTCCGAATTCAAATGGATCCGCTCCGCTTAGCCGCACAAATTGTATCAGGAATTGGTTTTCTTGGGGCGGGCGTTATATTACGTAGAGGAAACGACCACATATCAGGACTAACAACGGCAGCGATGATATGGGGAGCCGCCGGCATTGGGATTACCGTTGGAGCTGGTTTTTATATCGAAGCCGTTGCAGGTGTAATATTATTAATTATTAGTGTCGAATTTATTCCTTATACATTAATAAAAATTGGTCCAAAACGATTATTAAAAAGAGACATAATCATTAAAATTACAGTAAGTAAACAAGAGAGCTTAGAGAGAGTGATAGAAAAATTGCAAGAAGATAAAATAACAATCTCTCACACTAGAATCAAAGATCTTAAAGAAAATTCCAGTTATCTTCTTGAACTCAAAACGAGAGTCAATGTCAATCGCTCTATTACAAACATTTATTATGCAATATCTAAAATTGAAGACGTACAAAGTAGTGAAATTATAAGTTAATATATGTAAGCCAGAAAAATCCCCTTGCACTTTTCGCAAAAGTTACTATAATAAGATATGTAGTTTATAAAGTCGGGGGATTAGCTCAGCTGGGAGAGCGCTTCGCTGGCAGCGAAGAGGTCAGCGGTTCGAACCCGCTATTCTCCATACGTAAAAAACTTGCAAAACCTTTATAAATAAGGGATTGCAAGTTTTTTTGTTTTATACTCCTATCAAGAAGTTGCACGTCGTGCTGCGGTTGAAATTGAAAAAGCCTTTCCATTAAAAGGTCAATCGTCACCTTACACATAGTATTCCTATTCCCAAAACAATCTCATACTGCTAATCTTGATGTCGTTGCTTTAAGGATTGGTTTTAGGCGGCATACAGTTCATTTCAATAGATTTTTCGTTGTGTAGCCTAGTCAATAAGTTGTAATCTGGATTTACTTCCCAAGTTTCATATGGAATAAAACACTGTGATTTCATCGCATCTAGCGTTCGAGATTTTTGTTGTGGGCGAGTTATGTATTGATCAATATTAGATTCGTTTAATCTAATATATTTAGCTTCTTTTATTTCTTCTGGTTGAATTCTTATTTCCCCACTAACATATTCAGCTTTAAAAACAACGGATAGAACTTGCTTGGTAGTATTAAAATAGACACCAGTTATACCTATAGGACGAATTACTATTCCCGTCTCTTCGAAAAATTCTCTACAAACTGCCTTGTCTAAAGGTTCTCCAACTTCAACATTTCCCCCTGGCATTTCCCAAGTGTCTGAACGCCAATGGGTCCTTATTAGTAAAACCTCTTCTTTAGCGTTCATTACTAAGGCAGAAACTGAAATAGTCTGTTTTGGTGGTTCATATTCCATTTAGTATCACCTCATATATCGGATTCGCCAACCTCCGGTCAAATCCTTCTTTAACCAAAATCTCGTTAGTGGAAAAACGACTACTATAATTGAACAAGCTCACCAGTTCAATTTAAGTACAATAATCACAATCTAATATTAAGCACATACCATTTTTAAAGATAACTTTTATGGGGGTTATACAATCCTTTTTAAAAAATTATCATTTAAAAATACCATAAGAAAAAAGGGATTCTCAATGTAATCCCTTTAATTAAAAGTTATACGTATTCTTTTTAGATTAAAGGAACTATTTTCCATTTTCATGTATATTACAATTCTCTAATTTAAAACCTTTAACATCAAAAGAACTTTTTTTGTTTAACTTAGTCTCAAAAAACACCCTCATTATTTGACTGAACTTAATGTCACACCCAATCCTTTCCTTAATATTAGGTAGACATCATACATCTTGTCGTAATTTCAATGTTGTATAAATCATTAATTGGGATGCGTTAGCTGAATTGCCTGTTTAAAATACTCATAGTATCCTTCCGCTTTTAGCTTTTCCAGAGTATTAACCTCGTAGCTTTGTATGGCAATGCAGAATGGTTTTTGATCGACGACTGGATATGCCATTAACATAATATAGTCATCTATTTTGTTCATAAAAATGGGGATATTGTTAACTTTATCAATTTCCTCAATTGATTGGGTGCCTTTTTGGGATCGATGTCCAACCATTTTATCGACAAAATCCTGATAAGAATTACTTGTTTCAAAATTCTCCATTAAAATGTTCCTTATATTCTCTTCTCCTTCGCCAGTCATTATATAATAAACCCCATCTGAAACCATAAGTGATACACTTTGATCTTGTGGTGTCATAGTTACTACAAGTTTTGGATCATAACCAAGATTAATTGTTTCCCATGACTTAGGCATAACAGTAGTGAATGTTTCTGATGAATTTTGAACAGTTGTCATATCTTCTGGAATTACATAATGGTGACCCGATTGATTCTGACTAGAAATAAAATGAAAAATCGTTATAAATGCAAGCATCAAACAGACGATACTGCCTGCAACATATTTAAATGTGGAAAAAGAAAAATGTGGTTTCGCTTTTTGTCTTTCTGGTAAGTTTTCAAGTGTATTAAGCATTATTTGTCTTACTGATTGCGGTATTTCAATTTGTTCCTTTTGAAATTGCTTTTTCAAATCATAATCAATTTTGTTACTATTCATTTTCCACACCCCTTTCGTCCTTATATAGATTAAGTATAGATAAGAGTCTATTACGGGCACGGTTTAATCTTGATTTGACGGTTCCTTCCCTTACTTTTAGTATTTGTGCAATTTCTTTAATTGAAAAGTCTTCATAGTAAAAAAGGATAAGTACAGAACGGTGTTTGTATTCCAGCTTAGATAGCGCTTCCTTAAGGTCGATAAATTCTTCTGTATTTTCTTCACTATATCCAAGATCGTCAACTGATTCTAACAAAATAGTTTTTTTTCGTTTTCTTAATATATCATTACATTCATTGATTAGTATTCTAGTAAGCCACGTTTTAAAATACTTAGGCTGTTTTAGATTAGTAATAGAATGATAACTCTTGAGAATTGTTTCTTGGATGGCATCTGCACAATCCGTGTCATCTCTTAAGATTCCTTTTGAAACACGGTACAAGGTAAGTTGGCATTCTTCAATCAAACGAGTAAACGCATTTTTATCTCCTTTTTGCGCTAAAAGTACATCCGATTCCAATTCACTCTCCCCCTTTCTGACCATTAGACTTCAATACTTGTAAAAGGTTCCATATATTTCTAATTTTATTAAATTTGTGAGATAAATTTAACCAGGTTTTGGGGGTATAGGATTCTTAAAGAAAGAAAAAAGTTGTCTTAGATAAAGAAATGAGTAGGAGGAGATGTTATGAGGAAGTATCTATTATTTTCTTGTGTAGTTATTTTTCATATTTTTCAATGGTGAAAAATATTTAATAAGTAATACGCGAGATGAAGCGATAGAATCTTTAGAAACAGATAGTTGAATTACTTTATCCCTTTAAACTAACATCCGTTAGGTCAATATCAAAAAGAATTCCATTTTTGACGGACGGATATTTAAGAAGAGCCATTGTTATTTAATAAGGCAAGATTATGTAGATTTATTCCTTGGAAAAATCCTAATAAGTTACGAAAGGGAATAGCTCCTTCTCTCTGAAAAAAAGTTGGGACATTCCCTAATTATATGCTACACTTTGTTTACCATTTGATTTACTGTTTTGAACTTCCCTACCCATTTATAGGTGGGGTCTTTTTATGATTTATGCAAAATAAAAGACAGACTCCACATTAAGAGTCTGTCTTTCGTTATTTTTGAAAATTAAGCTTTACGAACGTTTGCAGCTTGTGCTCCACGTTGACCTTGCTCAACATCAAAAGTTACTGCTTGGCCTTCTTCTAAAGTTTTGAAACCTTCGCCTTGAATCGCTGAGAAATGGACGAATACGTCTTCTCCACCTTCACGCTCGATGAAACCGAAGCCTTTTTCGCTGTTAAACCATTTTACTTTACCGTTTTCCATTTTTGTTGCCTCCTAGTGTGTTTACCACACAATGTATTACTATCCTTGCTCTCAGTGATTATCAAGAAGAAGTAAAAACTTATGCTATCATATACACCGAACAAAAATAATTCTCTTTTAGGATATCATTGTTTAATTGTATTTGCAAGGTAATTAATTAGTCTGCCTTCGCAACTTCATCTTCAACTCAAATCACCGTTTAGTTTTTTGTTTTTTTTACATTTTATATTATTTGTTTGAGTGTTACCTGCCATCCAAAAAGGAGCTGGAATGAACGCAAAGTGAGGTAATATTATAAGGTTTGAATAATTTATTTTCTTATTGAATATATTAATCATTTAATCCCTTTCCATTGAGGATTTGCTGCATATATTTTTCAACCCTTGACTCTCGAGTTTTGGATTGTTTGGCTGCAGAAAAATAAAGAACGTATGCTCTTTGTCGTCCCGGAGTCAATGCTTCAAAAGCCGTTTTCAAGGCAGGAATTTCATCGAATTTATTTTGAAGTTCTTCAGGAATGATGAAATCTGTATTCTTTTTGAAATTTACTTCCAAACCAGCTTTTTCCACTTCAATGGCTTCATAAATATAAGCTTTCAAGATGTCTTCCATTTCAACTATTTCTTGAACATTGGTGAACCGAATCTGGCGCGCCGCCTGTACATTCTCCGTTTGTTGAATTAGAATCCCATGTGGATCCTTTAACAAGGCACCTTTGTTAAACAGAAGCGCACAATATTCTTTAAATCCATGTATTAAAACGATGTTTTTTTTCTCAAACGTGTAACAAGGATGCATCCATTTAAATTCTTCATTCAGATCACAGTCAAGAATGATATTTCTCAATTTCTCATATTCTTCCTTCCACTTTCTGGCTTTACCTAAAAATTCATCAACCTTAGGATTCATTCTAATCTCTGTCATAAAGTAACCCCCTCTTCTATTTTTCAATTAGTTTACAGTCAGAATGATCATTATCAATTTCTCAAATTCTTTTTTGTTACTTTTTGGCTTTACTTTAATATTCCTCAACCTTAAATCATTTTCCATGACCCACTTGGCAAACTCGCATGAAACCTCTAAACCATGACCAAACTTTCTCGTTCGATTTCGTGTACTTAAAATCCAATATTAGTATTAAACTCATTCTTCTTACGCTTCTAATAGTTGGTTCAAACGCAATATTTTCATACTCCATAACTTGCTATAGAAAGCCACCCACTCTTGAATTTCTCACAGCAGAAAATGTTCCCCCTCCTACTTTTCGGTCTTTTACGAGACGAGCATCTTTCAAGATAACTAAGTGTTTGGAACGCCGTAGCCCCAATCGAACTGAGATGTCAATTCGTGAAGAAGTAATTCTTCAATGTCCACCAATAGACGAATCAGTTCACGTCGAGTCAGGTCGGCAACGACTACATATACTTCCCTCATTTTATTAATGGTCAAAAATAGCCTTCCCTTACTTTCGCATTATGAAAAGTCAGCGATTCGTATCCGATTTATAATAGGAGAATAATTGATGTCGTGTCAAGCTGATCTGGCTTGTAAAGATACGAAGAGCTTATGCCGCTACGAAAAGAAAAAGCTGCCGAAATGACAGCCCAATCTTCAACCCGTTAATGGACATTACCGCACTTTGCTTCCCAATAAACTTTATTTAATCTGTACACTAAGTTTACAGAGCTTTAATATTTCGATGATATGATTTGTTTACTAACAAATGAGGAGGCAGTATACATGAATGTGCGTGCAATATTTATTGATATGGATGGTACACTACTACAAGCCTCAAACAACATTTCCGGTCGAAATATGGAAGCCATTTATAGACTCATTAATCAGGGAGTCATGGTTTTTCTAGCTACTGGTCGACATTATGAAATAACCGCTCCTTACCATAAAGAAATTGGATTACGAACTCCAATGATCTGTTTGAATGGTGCGGCTATTCACGATGCAGAGACAGGAAGAGCTATGCAAATGAAAACCCTCCGACTGAACGAGGAACGATTCCACCATCTGACAGCTGAAAATCCTTGTAATGTTATTATTCATACAGCAAATGGGTTTTATTGTAAGGAAACAAATGAAGAAATAGACTATTGGATAAAAGTTGGGAAAATTCCACCACAGTATATTGGAGATTTAAGACAGGCAAAATACCAAGATGTGCTTAAATATAGTGTTCGAACAGATGCACCAAGTCCTGAATTATCCGCTTTGTTTAAAAAGGAAGCAGAAGTCATAAATTGGAATGACGGGTTTGAACTGGTTGCTCCTAATGTTTCCAAATGGTCTGCGATAAAAAGCTTACTTTTCGAGTTACGAATTAGTCCAAATGAAGTCGTAGCCATTGGAGACGGACCTAATGATATAGAGATGCTTCGTCATGTCGGCACTGGTGTCGCAATGGGGAACGCTAGCGAAGAGGTTAAAGCAGTAGCTGATTTTGTTACAGGACACCACGAAAATGATGGATTAGCCGAGTTTATAGAACGTTATCTTCATGAATCATATGTGGTTTAGGATTACTATAAAATAATTAATTGTTATAAAAAAGTGACAGGTGTGATCTATTTCGTTAGATTTCATACCTGTCATTTTTAATCATCTAACATTTTCGTTCATGTATTGGTTGGTTTTCATCAATATCAACTACTCTAGAATTACTAATTACTCCTAATTATCAATATTCGAACTGTTGCACACCTAATTAGGATGTTCATGGTATAATTACCCAAAAAGTTGGAGGTACTTTTGTATATGGGTAATATTCTATTTGTCATAATTTATTTACTTCTCCTTTTAGGAGCTGTTTCATTCATACTATTCATTAGAGCAATGCTTATTAATGCTAAGGCGAAAAATAGTGCTTCTGATGATATTAATAATAAATTAGATAGAATTATCCAATTGCTCGAAAAGCAAGATAAACAAATCTAAATTATTTTGATGCTCTGTAGGTTAGAGCATCTTTTTTTCATCTATTGCACATAATATGTCTGCTCCGAAACACACATTTTATTGATAGAATCACTATTAATTCATCTATCCAACCATATAATTAATTAATTATTGAAAGGAGGATAAAAAATGAAGCGTAATACTTTACACCACGACATAAAGAGCATAATGAGCGCGTTAGAGCATTCCATAGAAATCACGAAATTCAGATAAAACGGGGTAAAAATGGGAACGGGCTGTTGGCTAAATGGGAAAGAATATTTTATAACAAAGTAATCGTTCCTTTAAAAACTGTGAAATAATTTTTTGTATTTCTGTTCCATTTCGGAGCAGTTATTTTTTTTGAGAAATTTTGGTACTATTAACACAATCCAATGAATATTGGTCTAGAACAAATACTACTAAGAGTACAAGCACGAAAACTCCAGCCACCCCTACCTGATGCACCCTATTACTTATTATATTATGAATTGATTACCCCTGCTTATCTAATTGATATGTAGGAGACATTTCATTTTAATTCTAATTACCTTTAATAACATCTCATATGATTAATATTTGTAATACAATTATTGTATATAAAAATGAAATTGACTATTGTTAATTAAATTGGGAGTGATGTATTGAAGAGGTCAATTATTGGCGGTTTTTTAATGTTTAACGGAACTCTAATCTGTTTAACTATAATAATACTGGCTGTTAACTATTTTCCCAAAGTCAGTGAATATAGAGGAACTGAACTATGGTTTATTATTTTTGGTGCAACAGATATAGATAATGCACAAAGTTTATATTTAGGCATCCCATTCTCCGCCGGAATCATCTCATTCTTTTTAGGATTTATCGTTTTGATATTTGAATATTTCAGTAAAGATAAAGATAAGCTTTAGTACTTTTCGATTCATATTCGTACTGCGAAGAAAATACACTAAATTTCTCATTGTCTAATATTTTTTCTTAGATGTTCCATCAATATTGATCTGTATAACTCCCTAGAAACATTAAAATCATATCAAATAAGGATTTTGTCATAGTCTATTAATGTATTTCCATAAGTATAATAAAATGATCTTAATACAAAGGGGTTGTTCCTTATGAGTCTACGCATCTCCAACATTGATATTGCACCAGATGCACTGAAGATTATGTTAGATATGGAGAAGTACACTAAGAAGTCTTCAATTAATCAAACTACTAGAGAGTTGATCAAAATTAGGGCTTCTCAAATTAACGGTTGTGCAAATTGTATCAATATGCATACATCCGATGCTCGTAAGTTGGGGGAAACGGAACAAAGAATTTATTGTTTAAATGCCTGGGAAGAATGCGATTTTTATTCACCTGAAGAAAAAGTTGCTTTAGAACTTACTGAGCATATTACCTTGATACCAACAAAACGAGTTCCTGATGACTTACACAACCGTGTCCGAGAACATTATGATGAGAAACAATATGTTGATCTAATTCTTATTATTAATCAAATAAACAGTTGGAATAGACTCTCTATTGCTTTGGGTCAAACACCAACAAAGATTTAATTTTCTTAACTTTACGAACATCCTATGATGTTCTTTTTTTTATTTATTTTGTTGTACAATTTTTACCAAAACGAGTTTTCTAACATATCAGAGCAAGGCAAAATACATTTTAGTAAATACCCTCCCTAAAAATGCCTTGCTATATAATTTTATAAAATAGCTAATATTCAAGTTTAATAACCCCAATGACATAGTATTTAAAAAGCTGCTGCTCTAATTGCACAACCGCTATTAGTTATTATGATAAGGATTTGGACTTGTATTTTTCGTTATGTAATCAATTAAAAAATCCCTATCCTCTGGAAATGATAATTTTAGAGTCTTTATTTCATCTGTATTTTTCCATGCAATATCGTAAATTAGATTATCTGGATCTTGAATTATTCTTTTTCCACCAACTATCCTTACAAAAAAATAATGAACTTCAAAAGTTATATTAAGATGTTCATAACTTCCTCTTTTTATCTTTATTTCTTCAATAATTTTTGCAGAATACCCCGTTTCTTCTTCAATTTCTCTAATACAACATTCTTCGAACGTTTCCTCATGTTCTTTTCCTCCCGATGGAATAGACCATGTTTTTTCTTCTTCAGGTTTTCCTTGTAAGACCATTAATAGTTCATTTTTCTCATTTATACATACGCCTGATGAACCAAACCATTCTTGCATAATAAATAACCTCCTTTGTTACTTATTAACTGTTTAACTAATACTTTTCTTATGAAGTCCCTTCTTCCAACTAGTCTCCTGTAATATTCTAGTACGCTATTCTGTATTACTACTTATAATCCTTCTTTCATTAACTTTTAGTTGAACAAGAAATTATTTAATAACTCATATGATTTGTTACAAAAATAGTCTCTTTCTAATATTAGTTTTATCTCCTTTTGGAGAAGATTGTAAATGAATGCCCAACTTTAAAAGGGAGGATGATGATGAAAGCACTCGTATTTGAAAAGTTTGGCGGACCTGAAGTACTTCAATACAAAGATATTCCTGACCCGATCATAAAGGAAAAGGAATTGTTAGTACGAATGAAAGTAATTGGTCTGAATTTCGCTGATATATACAGAAGAAAAGGAAATTATCATTTAGTAGGGACCCCTCCATACATATTGGGATATGAAGGATCAGGTATCGTGGAGCAAGTTGGTAAAGATACCACGAAATATAAAGTTGGTGACCGTGTTGGATTTGCAGATGTGCCGTTCGCCAACGCTGAGCTTGTCGCAGTACCTGAAGAAAGAGCGATCCCATTACCTGAAAAAATATCATTTGAAACGGCATCCTCTGTTTTATTGCAAGGTTTAACAGCACAATACTTAACAAAAGACAGTTATGAAATTAAAGATGGAGATACCATCCTCATTCATGCTGCAGCTGGTGGAGTCGGTCAAAATCTCATTCAAATATGTAAACAACTAGGCGGGAAAGTGATCGGTCTTACTTCCTCAGTGGAAAAGTCCAAAACTGCATTATCACTGGGAGCAGATCATGTCTTTTTATACAAAGAAGAGTGGGCTCAAAAAGTAAAAGAAGTAACAGATGGGCTTGGTGTAAATGTTGTATATGATTCAGTAGGCTCTACTTTAAAGAGTAGCTTTGAGGCTTTAATAATCGGCGGGACTGTTGTATTTTTTGGAATGTCTGGAGGCAATCCTGATCCAGTAGATCCACGTATGCTTATGGACACTTCCAAAACCTTGACCGGAGGCGACCTGTGGAATGTCCTGACTTCCTATGAAGAAAGAAAAGCACGATCGCTACAGCTATTTGACTGGATAACAAAAGGAAAATTAAAAATAACTAAGCCAACTATTTTTCGTTTAGAAAACGGTTCAAAAGCACATTTATTACTAGAGAGTCGAAAAAGTATAGGAAAGATATTATTGAAACCTTGAACTTTCCCCCACTTAGCTAACGCTTGAAGTGGGGGATACCTGCGAACACCAGTGTAACTGCCAATTATCTTTCAGGGTCTAACTATCGCTCCGACGGTCAATTTGGTTGTTTTTTATAATACGTACGAAATACCTCTTCCATCATAAGATAATCTTTTGAATAAGCTGATTGGTAAGCAGAATGATTTCCTTCATTTGGAGTGATTTCCATACGAAATTGATTACTGATCTTATCAATGGCTTCTTGTTCATCACGATATATTCCACTGCCAATACCGGCCGCCATAGCAGCACCTAATAAAGTGGACTCGCTTATATCAGGAATAGAATATGTACATCCTGACACATCTGCTTTAATTTGCATCCAATATTTATTTTTCGTACCACCACCTACTGCCACTACCTTCGTAATCTCTTTTCCTGCAATTTCTTCAGCAGCTTTTTGAATTAATTTCAGTTGATAAGCGGTACCCTCGAGCATTGACTTAATGATGTCTTTTCTCCCATGGTTTTTCTCTAAACCGATAAAAGCAGCTTTCGCATAAGGATTAGGATTCGGTGCCCCACTTCCAGATAAATAAGGAAAATATAATATTCCCGTCGGTCCTTCTGAAGCTTCCTCGAGCAAACGAAGCATTTCGTCATATGTTAATTGAGTTTCTGAAACTTGAGATCGTATCCATTCGATTGAACCACCTGAAGAAGGATTTCCCCCCATCCAAAAATAACGGTCTTTCACGACGTGGCATCCATAAGATAAACCTGATTTGAATTCCTTTTCTCCAAGTTTGCGCTCCTTAAAAGCTCCGACTAACGTTTCAGCCGTCCCCATTGAATCAAGAACCGTTTCAGGGTTAACCGCTCCAACAGCCAAAGCTGCACAAACGTGATCATGACCTGAAACAGCTACAGGTGTCCCTTTTGACAACCCGTATTCAATACAATCTTGGTTATTTACCTCTCCAATTGGTGTGCCAGCAAGCTGAGCATCAGGAAATAATGTTTCTTCTAAACCGAATGTATTTAACCAAGGAGCATCCCATATTTTCTCATCGATTCGAAATCCATATGTTCTCGCTGCAAGTGAATAATCTGTTCCAAATTCTCCTGTTAGTTTAAAAGCAATAAAATCCGATGCAGATAGCCAAACGGCATCCTTTGTAATATCAGAATCATGCTTTTTTAACCATAATATCTTTGGCAACCCATATTTAAAGCTCGGCGGCAAACCTGATTTGGAAAAGCGCTCGATTGGATCGGATGACTTAAAAATGTACTCTGTTTCCTCCATTGCTCGTTTATCGAACCACGGAATCATTTCGGTTTTAGGCAATTTAGACTTTCTATCTATAAGCAGCCCTGTTTCTGCCATACTTGTAATACCTATGACTGCAACAGATTGTTTATAATCCACTATCGCTTCTTTTATATTCGCAGAAACAATTTCCCATATTTCGTTTGGATCATAAAAAGCTTGGCCATTCTCTCGATAATGGGCTTTTGTCGCTCTGCTAACGATTTTCATACATTTACCAGTTTCATCAAATACAGCTGCCTTACAATTTGTAGTCCCTATATCAATCCCTAGTAGCATCTTCATGAATCATACCTCCAACATTTTTCAACACTTTTTCTCATTAGGATTTATTGACAAGTTAAACACGTCCTAACCTATATACTCTAAAAAATGTCACTTTGCTAATAATGCCCCTTCTCTCTCATTTTCTTTCCTTAAATATTGTGAGATTACGTGATTCACATACATATGAACATCCTCTACTACTCCATAATCACTTGATGGAATAACAAGCGAAATATCCGAAAGAACTTTCATTCTTCCTCCTTTTTCTCCTACTAATGATATTACCTGTGCCCCAGAATCTTTTGCATATTGAAATGCTCGGACTACATTTTCAGAGTTTCCTGATACAGAGAGGCCAATGACGATATCGCCGGGATTTAAGAAATTTTTTAGCTGTTCCACGAAAATATCCGAATAACTCATATCATTCCCATAGGCTGTCATAAGAGGGACTTGGTCCGTTAAACTAAATATACGTAACCTTTTAACCCCATTCACATTAACTCCTTTTCCAAGATCACATGCCCAGTGAGATGCTGAAGCAGCACTTCCGCCATTACCCATTACAAAAATTTGTTGATTATTTTCAGTTGAGTTTTTAATTTTCTCGTAAATTTTTTCAATAACATTAATATCTAGCTGTTGAATCACATTTAACCATTCAGCTTGATATTCAATATAGTAGGATCGAAACAATTATGCTCAGCTCCTTATCATTCATTTGCATATATCAAACTAGCAGCACCAATTAACCCTGCTTCATAACCAAGTGCCGTCTTTAAAATAGGTATGTTTTTATTCTTTTCATCTATGACGGCTGAATGAAATGTATTGCGTATATGTGGTTCAAGTAGGTCTAATGATAAACTAACTCCACCACCGATAATAATCGCCCCGGGATTTAATACATTTGCTGCATAAGAAAATGCTCGACCTATGTACTCGCCAGCTTGTCTATAAATGTCTAAGGCTATTTTATTTCCATAATAGGCTAATTGTGCAACGTTTTTAGCTGTTGCTGGAATAAGCTTCTCCTTCTCCGCCATCTTTGCAATTGCTGTACCTGATGCGTGTGCCTCTAAGCATCCACTATTGCCACATCCACAAAGATTCCCATTCTCCCATTCAACTACTAAATGCCCAATCTCTCCTGCAATGAAATGCTCTCCCTCGTAAATGTTGCGGTTAATAATAATTCCACCGCCAATCCCAGTGCTGATCGTTACCCAAAGGAAATTTTGAAATTTCTTTCCTTTTCCAAATACAAGTTCTCCTAATGCACACGCGTTTACATCATTTGCAATTCGAATCGGTATTCCTGGCCATTTTTCTTGAAGATTATTTTTAACAGGAACATTTTTCCAACCAGAATACGGTGCATGGAGCAATAATCCTTTATTTGGATCCGCTAATCCCGGCACATTCACACCAATCCCATATAATGATTGATCATTAATGCCTATTTGTTTCATACAATTACTCAAAGTTTCTATACATTTTTCAATATGAGTTTTGGGATCATCTTTGATATCGGTTGGAAATTGTTGACTAACCAAAATGCTTCCAGAGTGATCCACTAGACCTATCAGAGTCTTTGTTCCACCAATATCTATTCCCGCCACTATTTTTGGATAATACATGCTTTCTCACTCCTAACATTAGGTTTTTTCAATCTGTTATGTCCAACTTTAAAATTTAATAGTCTTTGTATAAACATGTTTATCATCACTAAAGGTCTAATAGACGATGATTCTAGTGACTTTATTCTATTAGTATATGTTTGCGCTATCATTGTCAACGAAAAAATATTTTTAAATTAGCAAGATTTCAACTATTTTTAATATTCCTTTTCCACTATTAAAAGCCATAAAGCTGCCAATCTTGTAGCATTATGGATGATGAGTCTACAACTTCTCTACGTTCTGTGGATTTGCTGTAATATATGTGCCACTTTTTAATGCGTACATTTTCGAACCATTTACTGTAAGCGTGTCAACTACCGTAAACACATCCCCTATTTTTACAGTTCCTTCACGAGCATTCCAGTCCGGTTTGTTGTAGTACCACAATTCATTTGCCTTCACTTTGATTAGGAATGTATTTTGAGGTTTTGTCCTCGTATTATTTTTGGAGTTTATCCAGCTGCCAGGGCTTCCTTTTACTTTCGTTACGTTAATCATTCCCTCGAATCGGTTGAAAACGAAATAATCTCCTTTTTCTACCTTGGTTTTCTTATTTACTTCCGCTTTTGCGTCTGCTGCTGTGTAGTAGCCATCTAATGTTTTATTTACTTTGTACCTTTCATTACTCATTTCTCCCTTAGACGAAGAAACAACCGACACTTGTTCCGCACTTTTCTTCCTTAAATTCAACGCTTTTTCTAATCCGTTTGCATGACCTCTCGCTATCTTGTCCAAAAAAGAGGATTGACTTAATTGGTTTACATCGTGTGCATTGTCAATGAAACCATTTTCGGTTAATACGCTTTGCATATGAGATTCTCGAACCATATGAAAATCAGCTTCTTTTTTTCCACGATCCATAAATCCAGTCGCTTTTATTACTTCGTTGTGGAGGATATTACGTTTTTGGTTTGTAGCAGTTCGACTAGGGAAATTTCCTATATAAATAAAGCTTTCAAAACCTGTCCCCCCACTCGCGTTAATATGGATAGATAGTAAAAAATCCGCTTTCCAAACATTTGCTGTATTAGTTCTTGCCTTTAAGGATACGCTTTGATCACCTGTACGGCTCATCTTTACTTGTACATCGTCGTATTCAAGTAATAATATTTTTTCAATTCTTTTGGCAATGTTTAACGTCAAATCTTTCTCGCGTAATCCAAATCCAGTGGCTCCAGAGTCAGAACCGCCGTGTCCCGGGTCAATAAAGATTTTCACCACATTGATCTTCTCCTTCGTATTTAATTATCACGATTGAAAGTAAACTCATTGGCAATTTCTCTAGTATGATTCAAACTTCATCCCCATCTATTTCAATGATATGAATACACTGCGATTACGGGTACGGTTAGCAAACAAAAAACAACCGACTACCATGAATGGTAATCGGTTGTCTAAATAAGTATTATGAATATTATTGGCTGTATTGTTGACTTTCTTTTCTTTTTATTTCCATTCTTTTATTCGTAAAATAACCTGCAAGTAGGATCAGTACCGTAATGCATGCGATTGTAATATAAGTCATAAGTCCTTCAGAGATGCCTATCAGCTCATCAATATGCTTGTCCTTCATTAGCATTTCTCCTGCTGTCCATGCTAAAATACCAGACCCTGCATAAGCAATCCAATGATATTTATCCATTACCTTTACGATAAACTTTGAGCCGAAAATCATAATCGGAATACTGATAGCAACTCCTACAGCGATCATAACCACGTGACCGTCAGCTGCGCCAGCTACTGCTACCACATTATCCAAGCTCATGACAGCGTCCGCCATGATGATCGTTCCTACCGCCCTCATAAATCCATTATGTGATGAAATGTGCGTCCCATCATTTCCACCAACAAGAACAGTGTATGCAATCCATAGAAGCAATACACCACCAATAATATTAACAAAGGGAATCTGCAATAACCAAACGATGATGATAGCGAATAATATTCGCAAAATTACTGCTCCAGCTGTTCCCCATATAATAGCCTTATTTTGTAGTTCCTTCGGTAAGTTTCTAGTCGCCATTGCAATTACAATTGCATTATCACCTGATAATACAATATCGATCGCGATAATTTTCAATAATGCGATGATGGCTGCCGAGGTAAACGTAATTCCTAGTATCGAAGCTATATCCATATTCGTTTCCTTCCTTCTAAGGAATTTAACTTCAATAGTATATCATATTTTCTATAACGCTACTATTCGTACGTTAAAATTGGAAATAATATAGGATATTTGCATTTTACTAATTTTATGCTCCACGGCTGAACTTTTTTCTCGGAACTGCTATAGATAAAATATTGTCAATCTTAAAGAGTCTTTGTTTTCCACGCAAATAACAGAAGGCCTTAAATGATGATTCTCCAATAGCCAAAACCTTGATTGTCCTTTGTGTTAAAACCTTTTTATCCGATAAATAAATCATTTCTAATTTAATTCCGGATGTCAAAGATTCCGCAAGAAGCTTTCTCATCTAAAAACCTCCTTTTGAAAACATTATAGAACAGACGTTCGTATTTATCAATGGTGTTTTAAAAAGATAATATTGTTTCTAATTCTTTTACTAAGTCTTTTCCCATTTGGATATAATCTTCATCAAGGTTTCCATCAGGATCTTCGGGTTCGGAAAATTGATTGAACGAAGCGGACATATAAGTACTATCAGCATGGTCATCTAACCCCTTTTGATATACATGCTCTAGAACAAAAGGAGTTCCTAACTGGACAATGACTCCTGGGGTATCAAGCTCACCATGAACAGCTGTAAACGGAACTCGCAAAAATTGATATCCGCCGTCATCAGCCATTTTATAATCAAAAAATCCACGGTCATAATCCCAGTTACCGCCAATGACATAACCCTTAGGTTTCAAAAGTTGTTCCAGCTTATGTAAATTAAATTCTCTTCCTTCTATCGTTGAATTTATTTCATGCACTTTTCAATCACTCCTTCGTTTTCCAACTATTATTCCTTGGAATACGAAGGGTTATTCTAAAGAAAAATAAAAGAGCACCTACATCGTTGTAGGTGCATCGTAGTTATTTTAATCTTTTTTCTAATTTTGCTTTTATCTCTTCGAATCCTGGTTTTCCAAGAAGAGCAAACATATTGACTTTATATGCTTCTACTCCAGGCTGGTCGAATGGATTAACGCCTAGTAAATATCCACTAATGGCACATGCTTTCTCAAAGAAATATACAAGATATCCAAAAGTGTAAGCGTCCATTGAAGGAATTTCTACTACTAAATTGGGAACCCCGCCATCAGTATGAGCTAAAAGCGTTCCTTCAAATGCTTTATCATTCACGAAATCAACCGTTTTGCCTTCTAAATAGTTTAATCCGTCCAAATCGCCTTCTTCACTTTCGATGACAAGCTCGTGGCGTGGATTCTTTACCTTAATGACTGTTTCAAACAAATCACGACGACCTTCTTGAACGTATTGACCAAGTGAATGGAGGTCTGTAGAAAAATTGGCTGATGCTGGGAAAATTCCTTTCTGATCCTTCCCTTCACTTTCTCCAAATAATTGCTTCCACCACTCAGAAAAATATTGCAAACCTGGTTCATAGTTAATGAGCATTTCAATGGTTTTTCCTTTATTGTATAAAACATTACGAATCGCAGCATATTGATAAGAAATATTTTTATTAAGCTCAGGGGAGCTAAATTCGTCTCGAGCATCCGCTGCACCTTTCATCATGTCTTCAATCTCGACTCCACTCACTGCAATAGGAAGCAGCCCGACAGCTGTTAAAACAGAATATCGTCCCCCAACATCATCAGGGATTACAAACGATTCGTATCCTTCTTCATTTGCTAATGTCTTTAATGCACCTTTTTCTTGATCAGTCGTAGCGTAAATGCGTTTTTTAGCTTCTTCACTTCCGTACTTTTCTTCTAAAAGTTTGCGGAAAATACGGAAAGCAAGCGCTGGTTCCGTTGTTGTTCCAGATTTAGAAATGACATTGATTGAAAAATCTTTTCCATCAAGTAAATCCATTAAATCTTTCATATAGGTTGAGCTAATGTTATTTCCCACAAAAATGACTTGTGGAGTTTTACGCTTTTCAGATGAAAGAGCATTATAAAAGCTATGATTAAGCATTTCAATAGCAGCGCGCGCACCTAGATAAGATCCACCAATTCCGATAACAAGTAAGACATCGCTATCTTCTTTGATTTTTTCGGCCGCTTTTTTTATGCGGGAGAATTCTTCTCGATCATACTCATGCGGAAGGTCCACCCAACCAGTATAATCATTTCCAGCTCCTGTTTTTTCATGTAATTGCTTATGAGCTGTTTCCACTGCCGCTTGCAAATATGTAATTTCATGTTCACCGAAAAAAGATAATGCTTTAGAGTAATCAAACTTAAGATGTCCCATCACTTTTCCTCCTTATGTACAAAATCTATATGGTATACTCTAGCCGAACAAGGGAAGATTTTCAAGAAATTAATGATATTGGCGTAAAACGTCTTAACTTGTCGCGAAGGTCAAATAAAATACCACAGTGCATCTTGATATGCTCCCCTTATGGTAGACAGATTAAAAAATAAAAATCTGACTACCAAAAGGGGAGCATTTTTTGTGTCTAAAAGAGCTTTCACAGCAGAGTATAAGTATAAAGTAATAAAAGCATGCGAAGATGGAAAATGGACATTAACCGAAATCTCTAAGAAGTACCAGGTAAATATATCCACAATTAATGAGTGGAAATATAAATTTGATAAATATGGTACCGAAGGTCTTAAAGAGTCATCATCTTGGAAAAGGTACAGTAAAGAATTAAAACTAGCTGCTGTCAGGGATTATCATTCAGGCGAATACTCTCTTCGAGAGATTGTGAGAAAGTACAATATCTCGGATAACTCTGTCCTCAGAGAATGGATTAACAAGTATAATAGTCATAGAGAATTAAAGGATACGTCGAAAGGAAGAACGATCTCTATGACTAAAGGGAGAAAAACTACTTGGGATGAACGGATACAAATAGTGCTGGATTTCTTGGGGAACGGTAAAGATTATCAAAAAACAGCTGAGAAGTTTGAAGTTTCTTATCAACAAGTGTATCAGTGGGTTAAGAAGTATGAAGATGGCGGAGATGAGGCACTTAAAGATAAACGTGGAAGAAAGAAGGAAGAAGCTGAGCTAACGCCAGAAGAGAAAATCAAACTTCAGATGAAAAAGTTAGAAAGAGAAAATGAACGTTTACGTGCGGAGAACTTATTCTTAAAAAAGTTAGAGGAGATCGAAAGGAGGCGAAAGTAAGCCGAATCCGATTTGAAACTATTTATATCGCTATTCATGAGGTTCATGTGAAGGAAGATTTGAGTCTTTTCTTGCTTTGTAAAATCGCTGGTATTTCAAGAGCTGCTTACTATAAGTGGCTTAAACGTACACCATCTGCAAGAGAACTTCAGAATGATGAAATTATAAAAGAGATGAAGGCTCTCCATGAAAAAGTGGGGGGCATTTATGGCTATCGTAGAATGATGTTGAACATAAATCGAAAATTCGAGCAGAACTTCAACCACAAACGTTATTATAGGCTGATGAGGGTTGCTGGTTTACAATCCATCATACGGAAAAAGAAGAAACGTTATAAGCGTTCTATCCCCCAACATGTTGCGGAGAATGTATTAAATCGTGACTTCAAAGCTGAAAAGCCCAATGAAAAATGGGTAACTGATGTCACAGAATTTAAATATGGTCCATCAAAGAAAGCTTATTTAAGCGCTATTCTTGACCTGTATGATGGCTCAATTGTTAGCTATGTTTTAGGACATTCCAATAATAATAACCTTGTGTTTAAAACACTTGATCAAGCTACAAAACAATTGGACGAGAATCATCCACTTATTCATAGTGATCGTGGATTCCAATATACCTCTCATGGCTTTAAACGTAGAATTGATAAAGCAGAGATGACACAGAGTATGTCACGAGTTGGTAGGTGTATCGATAATGGACCGATGGAATCTTTTTGGGGTACACTCAAATGCGAGAAGTATTATCTAGATAAGTACGAGACATTTGAAGACCTCTCTAAAGCGATAAATGAATACATTCGTTTTTATAATCATGAAAGATATCAAAAACGACTAAACGGCCTTAGCCCTATGGAATTTAGAGCTAACGCCGCTTAGATTAGTTTTTATTATTTCCACTGTCTACTTGACAGGGGGCAGTTCATCTTCACTGTGGTATTTTCATCTCTAAATTTATACCCATCCTCTGAAACGGGAAGCTTCCGCTACGTTACGTAATCCAACCATATAAGCAGCAAGGCGCATATTTACTCTTCGACTTTCAGCAATATTGTATACATTCTCAAATGCTTCAACAAGCTTCGTACGAAGTTTTTCGTTTACTTCATCTTCTGTCCAATAATATCCTTGGTTGTTTTGAACCCATTCGAAATAAGAAACAGTAACCCCACCTGCACTCGCCAACACATCCGGTACAAGTAAAATTCCTCTTTCACTTAATATTCTCGTTGCTTCCTCCGTCGTTGGACCATTTGCGGCTTCAACGACGATAGATGCTCTAATATTAGGTGCATTTTCTGAAGTTATTTGATTTGCTACTGCAGCAGGAACAATGATGTCGCAATCGAGTTCAAATAGTTCTTTATTTGTTATTGTATTATCAAATAAAGTTGTTACTGTACCGAAGCTATCTCTACGATCTAATAAATAGTCGATATCCAGACCATCAGGATCATGAAGAGCCCCGTAGGCATCAGAGATCCCTACAATTTTTGCTCCCGCATCATATAAGAACTTAGAAAGATAGCTTCCTGCATTTCCAAATCCTTGAATAACGATTCTAGCATTTTTTAAATCGATTCCTCGTTTTTTAGCAGCTTCTTCAATACAAATCGTTACACCTTGAGCAGTAGCCTTTTCCCTACCTTGCGAACCACCAAGCACAATTGGCTTTCCAGTAATAAAGCCTGGAGAATCATTTTCACGGAGTCGACTATATTCATCCATCATCCAAGCCATGATTTGTGAATTTGTGTAAACGTCAGGAGCCGGGATATCTTTTGTCGGACCAACAATTTGGCTGATGGCACGAACATAACCACGACTAAGGCGTTCAATTTCGCCCATAGACATTGTCCTTGGGTCGCATATAATTCCACCTTTACCTCCACCGTAAGGCAGATTAACGATTCCACATTTAATACTCATCCACATCGACATTGCTTTTACTTCTTCTTCCGTGACATCTGGATGAAAACGGACACCACCTTTTGTAGGTCCAACTGAATCATTGTGTTGTGCACGAAAACCTGTGTAAATGTTAACAGATCCATCATCCATCCTTACAGGAATTCGTACTGTTAACATTCTCATTGGTTCTTTTAAAAGTTCGTACATCTCCTCACCGAAACCAAGCTTATGGAGGCCATCTTTAATTACCTCTTGCGTTGATGTAAATAGGTTAAGATTTTCTGCCATCGTTTTTTTTCGCCTCTTTATTTTGTAATCAGAATCAATGACGCCTTGGCGGTTTAATCCAGATTTTTTTATGAAACTCGTAATTCCTTTAAAAATCTGAGGCATTCGCCGGAGGCACTAACTAAATTCAGACTGAGTTTGAGCCCTCTTTATATGAATATTTACTTGCATCCATCATACTACTTACATAAATGAGGGACTTGCGCTAAATTTAGTTAATTATATCATTTTGAAAGTATTTTTTTAATCCGTTCAATCGCCCAATCCAGCTCTTCCCTAGTAATCGTTAATGGTGGAGCAAAGCGGATGACATTTTCATGCGTTTCTTTACATAGGAGCCCTTCTGACATTAAGGATTCACAATAGGGACGAGCATTTTCGTTTAACTCAACACCGATAAAAAGTCCTTTTCCTCTTATTTCTTTTATCGACGGATTGACAATTTCATTTAATTTTGACATAAAATATAGTCCAAGTTCAAGTGATTGCTCACAAAGTTTTTCATTATGAATGACGTCCAATGCAGCAATAGAAACTGCACAAGCCATTGGATTTCCACCAAAGGTCGAACCATGGGAACCAGGGTTAAAAACACCAAGTATGTCACTGTTTGCCGCTACACAGGATATCGGAAATACCCCACCTCCAAGCGCCTTTCCTAATATATACATATCCGGTTCCACCGCTTCCCAATCACAGGCAAACATTTTTCCTGACCGCCCTAATCCTGATTGTATTTCATCCGCAATGAATAATACATTATTTTCTTTGCAAATCTTATATGCTTCTTTTAAAAACCCTTCAGGTGGTATGATAATTCCAGCTTCTCCTTGAATAGGTTCTATTAAAAAAGCAGCCGTATTCGTAGTAATCGCTTTTTTTAAAGATTCAATATCACCATATGGGATAAGCTTTATACCAGGTAGCATAGGGCCAAAATGAAATTTATATTCATCTTCTGATGATAGAGAAATTGCAGTCATTGTTCTTCCATGAAAGTTGCCTTCACATGCAATAATTTCGGCTTGATTTTCCTTAACTTTTTTTTCTGAATAAGCCCACCGCCTTGCTGCTTTTATTGCAGTTTCAACAGCTTCAGCACCTGTATTCATTGGGAGGACCATATTTTTCCTCGTCAACTGACAAACCTTTGCATACCATGGCCCAAGCATATCATTATGAAACGCCCGCGATGTTAATGTAACACGATCCGCTTGCTCCTTTAAAGCTTTTATTATGTTTGGATGACGGTGACCTTGATTTACTGCGGAATATGCGCTCAACATATCCATATATTTTTTTCCTTCAGGGTCTCTTACCCATACCCCTTCTGCCTCGGAAATAACAACAGGCAGAGGATTATAATTTCTTGCTCCGTATTTTTCGGTTTGTGCAATAATTTCCTCTGTACCCAAATTGAAAACCTCCTGTCGATTGTTTTCATTAAAACAAAAGCGCAAGCTATTTGCTCATCGACATACAGGCACACATAATGTAGGGAGTTCGCCAAAAGACATATTCGTTTTTCTTTTGTGACTTTCCTCCTAAACTTCAGGGAAATATTAAAGAAGTTTACTAGTCGATAAGCGTTAACTTAGGACATTGAATCTCTATTTTTAAAAATGTTTAATAATTCATATAGTGAGAAATTAAAGCATTTCGGATGTTGTTTTTGCTTGCATATGAAGGAGTAAATAGTCAGGACCTCCGGCTTTAGAATCGGTTCCACTCATGTTAAATCCGCCAAAAGGCTGGTAACCAACGATTGCACCGGTACATCCACGGTTAAAATATAGATTTCCCACATGGAATTCTTCTCGAGCATAATCAATATGTTCTCTGTTTTTCGAGATAACAGCACCTGTTAACCCATATTCAGTGTTATTGGCGATTTCAATTGCTTCTTTAAAATCCTTCGCTTTTGCAAACGCCACAACAGGTCCAAAAATTTCTTCCTTCATAATTCTAGCTTCTGGATCAAGATCTGCAAAAATGGTCGGCTCTATAAAAAAGCCTTGTGAATCATCCCCATGTCCTCCAACCATAAGCTTGCCTTCTTGTTTACCAATTTCAATATAGTTCAATATTTTATTGTACGCATTTTGATCGTTTACGGGTCCCATAAAATGGTTTAGATTTATAGGATTCCCTACTGTTAATTCTTTTGTTATTTCAACTGCACGTGCAAGCACTTGATCATACACATCTTCGACTACAACTGCTCGAGAACAAGCAGAGCATTTTTGTCCAGAAAATCCGAAAGCGGATTTAACAATTGATTGAGCTGCTAATTCAAGATCAGCCTCTTTATCTATGACAATTGTATCTTTTCCGCCCATTTCGGCAATGACACGCTTTAGCCAAATTTGGCCTGCATTCACTTTCGAAGCACGTTCGTATATTCTAATTCCCACTTCCCGAGACCCCGTAAAACTAATAAAACGTGTCTTCGGATGATCGACTAAATAATCACCGACTTCCGAACCACTCCCAGGAATATAGTTGACAACCCCTCTTGGCATTCCAGCTTCTTCAAGTACTTCCACAAATTTTGCAGCAATTACTGGTGTTGTCGACGCTGGCTTTAATAGAACCGTATTCCCTGTGACCATTGAAGCCACTGTAGTTCCAGCCATAATAGCCAATGCGAAGTTCCATGGCGAAATAACAACGCTTACACCCAGAGGTATATAATGATAACGATTAAATTCCCCTGGCCTACTTTCGACACGCTTTCCATCCTTTATTTCAAGCATTTGACGGCCATAATATTCCATGAAATCAATGGCTTCAGCTGTATCGGCATCTGCCTCATTCCATGGTTTACCTGCTTCTTTTACTAACAGAGCTGAAAATTCATGCTTTCTGCGTCTAATAATAGCAGCTGCTTTAAATAAAACATCAGCCCTTGTTTCAGGTTTCGTTTTTCTCCAAGTTTCAAAAGCTCTTAGAGAGCTATTCATTGCCAGTTCCGCAAGCTCCTTGTTTGCCTTCGAAACATAGCCAATTACTTCATCTTTATTTGCCGGGTTAATAGAAACAATTTTATCTTCGGTCGTGATACGTTCTCCATTAATGATTAACGGGTAATCTTGTCCAAGATAATCATTCACGATTTGCAATCCTTTTTCAAATGCCAGTTTATTTTCTTCTTTAGTAAAATCTGTAAAAGGTTCATGACGATAAGCAATCATACAGTTTCCCCCTCACGGCAATTTTTATTTCAACACATAAATAGTAACATATTTTATGAAAATCATATAGAAAAAGCCGTATCTTGGACATTAGGAGTACTGATATTCGTTGCCAGAATGCCTGTGCTTTACATAAATGAATCATAATAGTGTTAACCTAGTATGTTAATATCTCTCCAATCAACAGAACGATTTCATATAGCCCAAAATATAAACAGGATGCCCTAATGGACATCCTGAAAAAAAATTATTTTTTTATTAGTTCTTCGCGTGATTGTTCGATCCACTCTTGAAGTTTATCCTTTAAGGTGTTAAAACCTTCGTTACTTGTTTGCGTTGATTCCGTTTTAATGGTACCTTGACGTCGCGGAGTTTTAGGTTCACGTTGAGTTGGCGCCTCTTCAGTAGCACGGATTGAAAGGCTAATTTTCCCTTTCTCTTCATCAATACCTAAAACTTTTACTTTTACTTCATCACCGACTGATAAAACATCATGAATATCTTTTACAAAACCATGTTTAATTTCTGAAATGTGAACTAGTCCTTGAGTTTGATCGTCTAATGCAATAAATGCACCATACGGTTGGATTCCAGTTACTTTACCTGTTAATACCGCTCCCGTTTCATAATTTGTAGTCATGGAAACACTCCTAATTAATATTTGATTTTCTCCTAATTTACGCAATTGTAAATTATAACATAGAGAATTATTAGAATCAAAAATACCGTTCTATCTTATATAGAAAATTTTCCCCTTAGACCTTTTTTCAAACCTATTTAAAACGGGTAACATAATAATACGGAGGTGAAGGGATGTTACCAACACGTTCTTCAATCAATATTAATGGTATTACTATTTATTACGAGGAATATAAGCATCCAAATGCACGTGAAACTATTGTGTTAATCCATGGATTTCTGTCATCTTCATTTAGTTTTCGCAGATTAATACCATACTTAGCAAAGGATTTTCATATTATTTCCATAGATTTTCCCCCATTCGGAAAAAGCGGAAAGTCATTGAAATTCCGTTATACATATGCAAATATTGCCAGTACTATTCTAAACCTTCTCGATATGGTGGGGTGTAAACATATTTTTACCATTGGACATTCGATGGGTGGGCAAATTGTTTTAAATATGATTCTTCAAAGACCCGATTTAATAAAAAAAGCAATTCTCATTAGTTGTTCCGGGTATGTTCCACGTGCTAAAACACATCTTAGAGCGTTAACGTATGTTCCATTTGTCGAACGATTTATTAAACTTTATCTTAAGAAATCTGGTGTAGAGGAAAATTTAAAAATCGTCGTCTATGACCAATCAATCATTGATAAAGATATGATAAAAGGGTACGAGGAACCTTTTCATCATAACGAAATTTTCCAGGCATTAGCAAAAATGCTTCGTCATCGGGAAGGTGATCTTGCAGCGAATGCTCTTCAATCGATTCAAACACCGTGTTTACTGTTATGGGGAGACCACGACAAAATTGTCCCTTTGCATATCGGAAATCGCCTTGCTAATGATTTACCAAATTCTTCGTTAGTCGTTTTTAAAAATACTGGCCATTTATTGCCCGAAGAAATACCAAAAGAAGTTTACGATGAAATAACACAATTTATTTAAAAAGCTCTTTTCATATTAATTGACAAACATCTCTTACAAAATACAACATGAAAAAAGAATATGTAGATGTAGTTACTTGTAATATCCATCCCTCCAGCTTTATGATTAACATTAAGTGATGATTTGGAAAGGAGCACAACAATGAAGATTTTTGATGAAAAAATTGATAGAAAAAACACATCTTCTGTAAAATGGGATGGGATGAAAGCAGCTTTTGGCAAAAATGAACTGCTCCCGATGTGGGTGGCTGACATGGATTTTCGTCCACCAAGCGAAGTACTGGACGCTATGAAAAAACGTGTTGAGCATGGTGTTTTTGGGTACACCATTATTGGAGATACCACCGCAAATGCGATCATAAATTGGATTAGTAAACGTCATCAATGGGATATTAAGCCCTCATGGCTTTTGTATAGTCCTGGAGTCGTTCCTTCCATCGGTATGGCGATCCGCGCATTTACAGAGGTCGGAGACAAGGTCATGCTGCAATCGCCTGTTTATACACCCTTTTTTAATATGATTGAAAGCAATATGAGAGAAGTCGTCAACTCCCCTCTTGTATTAAAAGATGGACGCTATGAAATAGATTTTGTAGATTTTGAGGAAAAATTAAAAAGCGGCGTAAAGCTATTTTTACTATGTAGCCCACATAACCCTGCTGGGAGAGTTTGGTCAAAAGAAGAACTGATGAAAATTGCAGAGCTATGTAGAGAATATGGTGTCATCATCGCATCAGATGAAATTCATGCAGATATTGTTGCACCACCTCATAAGCATTTTCCAATCTGTTCTTTAGATCCTTCTTTTTCCGATTTAATTATTACCTTTATGGCTCCAAGTAAAACATTTAATCTAGCTGGGCTGCAATCATCCTTTATGGTCGTGCAAAATGCAGAAATACGAAAAAAAATAGAAGATATCCAAAAGAATGAAGGATTTCATACATTAAATACGTTTGGAATCATTGCGATGGAAGCTGCCTACCAATATGGAGAAAAATGGCTAGATGATGCTACTGCTTACATACGGGAGAATATAGAAATTCTTCAAAAAGGAATTGAAACAGAGTTGCCGGATTTAGAGGTGATAAAGCCTGAAGGAACATATCTTGTTTGGGTTGATTGCCGAAAAACGGGGTTAAGTGCAAATGAAATACGAAAAAGATTAATTGAAAAAGGTAGATTAGCTGTCAATTTTGGAGATTCGTACGGCCCAGGAGGAGAAGGATTTATAAGATTCAATACCGCCTGCCCTCGCTCGATAATTGAAGAGGGAATTGAAAGGTTAAAATTGGCGTTTAGTTAAAGCTCCTTTTATTTATTAAGATCTAAATATCAAAAAGTACTATTCCACTTTTAGTGGAACAGTACTTTTTTTACGATTTTTTCGTTGATTTTGCAGGTTTTCGATCCTTAGTAATTTCACCGCATGCAATCCTCTCTCCCGAATCTCCCGTTGGTTGAGTCATGCCATCATCCGCTCCCTCGTTAATGACAATTGAGGTTCCTTCTGTTGTATAAAGAGAATTTTTGGCTTCTTTAAATGTGACTCCTTTAGCAGTAAAATCCGTTTTTACTTTTCCATCTTCTTTTACAATTAAGTTAGGAAGATCTCCGGCATGAGGACCTTTCGGATTGAGAAGCCCGTGTTCTTTTTTATCCGGATTAAAATGATCTCCAGCAGATAAAAAATCGGGTGGTGTACATTTTCCTTTATCATGAATATGAATGGCATGTATACCTGGAGGCAAGCCTTTTAAATCAACTTTAAATTTTAATCCTTCTGCTTTTTCCTCAAGCTTTATTTTCCCTAGAGAATCTCCATCCGTATTTTTTACATTTATGTCCAATTTCTTTGGAAATGGATTTGAGCATGCTGAAAGAATAAGACAAATTGAAAGCAACATTATTTTCCTCATAGCCAACCCTCCATTAGAATTCCCTTTTCGTCATTATTGCCATGCAAAAAATGAAATATCCTTGTTTAAGACAAAAAAGAAAAAGCATCCCTTTATAGATGCTTGTCCTGTTTTTCATTCTTTATTTGTTCTTCTAAATGCTTTGTTTTTGCTTCTTGTTTTTTGGAGATCTTCTTTATAAGTACAAAAGTAAGAATGCAAGCAAAGATAAAAATCGACATTGATATCGCCGCTGGAATATACTCAGTTTTATCCTCTGGAAAATATAGAAATGGCATATTTAAAACAAATGATTTTAAAATTGAAAACAAGGAAAACATCCTTTCCTTTTATTATTCAGCTTCATCGCCTATAAACTGATCTTGTCTAGCTGCAAGCGCCTTCCGCTTTTATTTAAACTACATATATTATTATATCAAAGTATTTTTGCTAAAACCAAGACGCTCGTTCATGTAAAAGTCGACAATAATGTGAAAAGCCGCCCATATGGACGGCTACATTTTATTCCTTAATGATATCAATACTTTCAATCACAACATCCTCAAGAGGCTTATCTCCAGGAGCGGTTTTTACATTAGCGATACTGTCGACAACATCCATTCCATCAATAACTTGTCCAAAAACAGTATGACGATGGTCGAGATGAGGTGTACCTCCATTCTCGATATAAGCCTCTATAATTTCTTGTGGGAAACCAGCATTTTCAAGCTGACCCTTCACACGCGGATCCATAAAATTGTTTTGTACTATAAAAAATTGGCTTCCGTTTGTATTTGGTCCAGCATTCGCCATAGAAAGAGCTCCACGGAGATTGAATAATTCCATAGAAAATTCATCTTCAAATGAATCTCCGTAAATACTCTCTCCACCTCTACCTGTACCAGTCGGATCTCCACCTTGGATCATGAAATCTTTAATGACCCTATGAAAGATAATTCCATTATAGTATCCTTCTTTGGCATGTGTTACAAAATTCTCCACTGTTTTTGGAGCTTGTTCAGGGAACAGTTTAATTTTGATTGATCCCATATTTGTATTCATTTGCACTAATTTTTCATTTTCCGCCACTTCAGTGGACAATTGTGGGTATACTACTTGTTCAGCCATTTCTGAATCTCCTTCTTCCTTTTCAGATTGATTACTGCCTGTTGCAGTCTCCTCGTTTAAATTGATTACTGAGGACTTTGTGCCGCATGCAGATAATATCGTAACAAACATAAGTAAAAAAAGAAATTTTTTCATATGTAGCCCTCCAAAAGTTACTTTACAATAAAATGGATAAAAAAGCATCCTTCTTTCATTTTCTTTCGTCGTCTTTCATAATAGTAAGAAAAGAAAGGGGATTCGCTTTATGCAAATAGGACAAATTGTCACCGCTTTTAATAAAACAGGTAAATATATTGGAGAAATTACAGCTGTTAAAGAAGATACATATACAGTTCGTTGTCTCGCTGTACTCATTCATCCCAGACAAGGAGATTTACATCATCCAAACGAAGTGGATGTGCCACTTTTTCACGAAAGAAAAGCTCTTGCCTACCGCGAACAAGCGAATATTCCATTAAAAATGGTCAAGCCTTATGAAGGTGAACTCATTGATTATAAGGAATCACTGATTGCTTCGGTACAAAAATTGAGGGATCAATTAGAAGCAAAACCTGATGATGCTTACAGCGTAAAAAGTCTTCAAGCACTAGATGGAGTTATAAAGGAATATGAACTTATGTATTCCATTCATTTTTAAGCAGGTGGCCCATGTAAGGGCCGCTTTTTTATTCTCATGGAAACTAAACTTAAATAACTTTGTTTGAAATAGTTTCCTTCTAGTACAAGCAGCCATCGACTAGCTCCCTACGATTAGTGAATATCAACTCGTCTCCTCTAACTCCAAGTGCTTGCACATTCGTTATGTACCTTGAATTTAATATTAATTCCTTTATACTATTATTTAGGGAGTCGAAATAATTTTCAACTAAATAAGAAGGTGTTTCCAATTAGTATCGAAAAACGCAATTTCCTCATAATGTGGATTTGCAATTTTCTAATTGCCGCAAGCATGACGATGATTCTTCCGTTTATTTCGTTGTATATCGGTACTCTTGGCGATTTTAGCCATGATTATATACAAAGATGGTCTGGACTTGTCTTTGGTGTCACCTTTTTGAGTGCTTTTATCGTTTCGCCGCTATGGGGACGAATTGGTGATAAGTACGGATTTAAGCCAATCCTTTTAATAACGGGTTATGGAATAGCCTCTTCTGTTTTTTTTATGGGAATCATTAACTCTGTTTTTGGATTGTTTGTTTTAAGAATGATTATGGGCTTTGTAACAGGATTTATCCCAACCTCTATTGCTCTTATTTCAAAACAAACTCCTAAAAATGAAGCTGGCAAGACATTAGGTACTTTGCAAATGAGCAATGTAGCATGTAGTCTTTTCGGCCCCCTTCTAGGAGGATTAATGGCTGATAATGTCGGCTTTCAATATACCTTCATAATCACTTCAGCATCTGTTGCAATTGCTACGACTGTTGTTCTATTTGGAATAAAAGAAATTAAACAGCAAACAGAAGCTAAAGTGAAAATTCCCCGTACTCAAAAAGACGTCATCAAACAAATACTCAATCGAAAAATGCTTGTTATGGTAATGATAATTGCATTATTAATCCAAGTGGGGAATTTTAGCATTCAACCTTTACTTGCACTTTACGTGAGCGATTTAACAAAAGCCACTAGTATCGCTTTTTTATCAGGCCTTGCTTTTTCGGCAACTGGGTTTGGAAATTTATTATTAACACGACAATGGGGAAAACTCGGAGATACGATCGGCTACGAAAAAGTATTACTTCTCCTACTTGTTCTAGCTTCTATCTTAATTGTCCCGCAAGCCCTCGTTACGGAATTATGGCAATTAGTAGGCTTAAGATTTCTTTATGGAATGGTTGTTGGGGGAATGCTTCCTTGTATCACGGCATATATTCGCATTGAAGCTCCGCTCGACATGCAAGGAGAAATTCTTGGGTATAACCAGAGCTTTCGCTTTTTAGGAAACGTAATTGGACCAGCATTAGGCGGATTTGTTGCAGGTCATGCAGGTATCTCATCCGTCTTCTATGTAACCGGAAGTTTGTTTCTATTAGCATTTGGAATTTTGTGGTGGAATTTAAAACATGAACAGGAACGTTTTAAAGAAAGTTATTAAATGCTAATATGCCAATGATGAGAACTCAAATCCCATCATTGGCATTTTTATTATCTACATCAAGCAATGATATCCAGTAACTCCACGCCTTTAGGTAGTCTGGTAAATCGTTTGGATGATGATATAGACACCTTTCAATACGAAGGTAAAGCCCTATAATTACTTCCTCCACTAAATATTTTCTATCATGATTAAAAGTTGGAAGTTTTCGAGCGACTTCATAAATAACCTCATATGACAGATGATCCGGTGAAGAGCAAAAAGCAAAAACAAGTTCAAAAAGTGGAGGACCAGCAAGTGTTAAAGGATCAATGACTCCTATTAGCCGATCATTTTTTTGTAAAAAGTTATGGACCCCACAATCACCGTGAAGCAAGTATGGGTCTTCTCCCCGATCTCTTGTTTCTATTAAAAACTTAACTTTTTCACAATCCTGAAAAGTTAATACTGTTTCAACCGTATCTCTTGCATTGTCAACTTCTGATAGTAAAAATTCTCTAAAACTGTCATATCGTTGATAAGTATATCCCCACTTTTTTTCAGGGAATGGTTGATAGTGAATAATAAGTTCTTCTACTAGGATGTGTAAATTAGCCTCCTTATTACCTAAATTGGTTTTAATTTCTCCTTCAATATATTCGTAAATATAATACTGTTGATTCTCATCTATAAATATGATTTCCGGTAAAATTTTCAGATGCTCATATGCTTTTAAATAAAGTGATTCCTCAATGATGACATCCTTTTCATTTTCCTTATACACATAAGTTTTATCATCATCACCGGTTAACTTCCAAATTTTACTTGAGGTTCCACCGCTAAGTTCTTTCCACTCAACAATTTTAAAGCCTAGCAATTTATGATTATTTAATGCAGCTATCCTTTGATCAATTGCACTATTTCCATTTACGATCATATCATCCATCCCCAACTACCATTTCATTAATCACAGCTCTTTTCTTAAATATTTGAGCAATGTAGTATAAATCTTAATAATGAAAAAAGGATTAATCCCTTAAAATTACAATCCAGCTGAGAAAAGAGCTGGCAGCTTTGTAAGTAACGCTAAACTTTCTTTATTAAGTGTAAAAGCCGGCTTTTAGGCTTTTATAAAAACACAAACTTTAAGAAAATAGGCTTAATCATAAAGCCTTTGAGAAACCTCGCCATCTTTGTTGTGAACAAACAAGATTCCATCATGGTCCTTTACATACTCTTTAGCTTCATCTATTAAATCTTCTTTCGTATCTTCTCTTCTAATGGCGCGTTTCCCGTCTTTTCTTTTAAGTACCCAGTCTTCACCATCTGCTATTACGTGGTACTCCGGTCTTTCATGATTGTCATCTTCATAATATTTCCGAGCTTGAGCTATACCAATCGCAATCGCCCTTGCCTCGTCTTTATTATCTTCAACGAGTGCATTTGCAATATCAATGGCCTTATTACGAAGGTGTCCAGGTAAATTCTTCATTGAATCAGGGTAGTCATTCTTTGACCAAGGCATGTACAATCACTCCTTTTTAACGATTATACGTACCTTTTCCCGTTTATAACCTTGCAAAACACTCTACTTCTTCGGAACTACTGCAATGGTACATCTTGAAATACAAATAAGTTTTTCTTCTTCATCCTTAATTTTTATATCCCAAACCATCGTGCTTTTTCCATGGTGAAGTACTTCTGCAGCAGCCGTTACGACTCCATCTTTTTTTGAACGGACATGGTTCGCGTTGATTTCTAGACCAAAGCATATTTCTTTTTCCAAATCAATCATGGCGGCTGCCCCAACGCTTGCTACTGTTTCAGCTAATGCTACAGAAGCCCCTCCATGCAAGTAACCGAAAGGCTGCCTCGTATGTTCATTGACAGGCATTGTAGCTGTAACTTTTCCCTTTGTGATCTCGACTATCTCAATACCTAAAGCATCAAGAAGAGTTTTTGATTTTTTCATTATTCTCACTCCATTTCCTATATACAATTCTATATATGAGGCATAAATCCTTTATCCATACAAAAAGCTCCCCACTATACGGAGAGCTCTTCGTATTTCATATTGCTCTATTAGCAATATCATATTTCATTTAATATCCATACGGTGCTCCATAAGGTCCAGGTGCTCCGTATGCACCATAGCCATAAGGTACAGGTGGCACGCCTCCATAGCCATATGGCGCGATTGGTGGATAAGCGATGATAGGACGCGGACGGGAAAATGCACTGACAAGTCCTCCGGCTATACCCCCACCAATCAATCCTCCAAAAAAGCCACCTACGAGAGGAGCGGCAAACAACCCAAAAAAGCGTTCATCGGCATAAGGTGCAGGGCCGCGATAATACATCATTTATTAGCAACCTCCTTTGTCTCTAAACAAATGCCCTTCTATATCTATTTATGCGACAAAGGGCTATAAGGCATGGGCAAATGAGAAATAACATCACTTATTTTAACTATTATTCTTTTTCAAGATCAAAATTTTCAACAAACAACGCTAATGTTCGAGCCATCACTCCTGTGGCTCCTGCAGGACCTAAATCATGATCGGCATTAATTGTAGCTGTTCCAGCTATGTCTAAATGCACCCATGGTGTGTCTTCCACAAATTCTCCAATGAATGCTCCTCCCATGATTGCATGTCCTTCTCTACCTGGAGAATTATTTAAATCAGCAACTTTACTGCTGCGTACTCTTTCCTTATCTTTTTCTGTGTAAGGAAGTCGCCAAATGAATTCTCCTACTTCGGAAGAGGCTTCCAATACCTTTTCAAATAGAGCTTCATCATTTGTAAGAGCACCTGTTTTATCAAGACCAAGTGCAACAATGACTCCACCTGTAAGAGTAGCAACATCCACTAAATAGTCAGCTCCGTGATGTTTTGCGTAAGTGATAGCATCTGCCAACACAAGTCTACCTTCTGCATCTGTGTTTAACACTTCAATCGTTTTGCCACTAAATGAAGTGATGACATCATCTGGTTTAAAAGCATTTCCGCTGATCATATTGTCAGTTGTTGGAATAACTGCAACAACATTTTGCTTCGGACGAAGATTTCCGATAATCTCCATCGCGCCTAATACCGCAGCCGCTCCTCCCATATCTGTCTTCATGCCGACGATACCGTCTTTTGGCTTTATTGAATATCCACCAGTATCAAATGTAATCCCTTTTCCAACGAGCCCAATAACATCTTTCCATTCATCTTTCCCTTGATACTTTAAGACAATCATATAAGGTGGTTCGCTTGATCCTTGATTAACCGCTAAAAAAGCTCCCATTCCTAGCTTTTCAATTTCATCTTTATTTAAAATTTCTACTTCAAATGAATGCTTTTCACCCAAAGTCTTTGCGTATTGGGCAAGATCACTTGCTTTCAACATATTACCAGGCAAGTTTACGAGTGTTCTAGCTGAATTCGTTCCTTCTCCATAAAAGCTACCCACTTCAGCTGCAAGTTTGATTTCATCTTCGCTAGCATTCGTAAAGATCTTAATCGTTTCAATCTTGATTTCTGGTTCATTTGATTTCTGTTTATAATCTTGAAATCGATATGAACCCATTATGTATGCTTCACTAAACGCAAGGGCTGCCTCATCTTCTGAAGCCTTTTCAGAAACAAATGTATCAAGTGCAATAGCCAAATTGCTTAGGCGCATCCCCACCAACTTTTTACTTGCTGATCCAAATACATCCTTCAATTTTGTATAACTTGCATCTTTTTCCTTCCCAAGACCAACAAAAACGATTCGTTTGACATTGGATTTACCTAAACTATGGATAATGTTAACTGATTTATATTTTGCAGAAATGTCCCCTGATTTAACTAGCTCTGTTAATTCCCCATCAAAAATATCATCTAATTGTTCAAGTATTCCAGTAAATTTTTCCGGCTTTTCAAAAAGACCTACAATTAAACATTCTTCATTGCTTTCAAAAGGATTTCCATTCAATATTTTTAACATCCTACTTCACCTCTATATAAATTATAAATGAAAAAATCATATATTTCGAGTATCGAAAGTTTTTTCAAGGGATATTGTTATACATGCATATTAATCTCCACACCAGCCGCTCGTTTTCCACGAACTGCACTCGACTCTTAGACGCTGTGACGCTGCAGGGTCTCCTTACAAAAACCTTTAAGAAAATAACGCATGATTTTTTAGATTATTTTGTGGTATTATAAATGGAACCGTTGCAACTATGTGAAAGGATGTTACGAATGGAGTTTCTGCATAATTTCCCCTTTTGGGCTGCTATCACAGCTATATTCTTTGCGCAATTTGTTAAAGTGCCCTTGCAATTCATGATAACAAAAAAGTTAGATTGGTCACTAATCACTTCTACAGGGGGAATGCCAAGTTCTCATTCAGCAGGAGTGACAGCTTTAACCACGAGTGTTGCACTTGATGAAGGTTTAGGATCAACCCTTTTTGCAGTATCTGCCATTTTTGCCATCATCGTTATGTTCGATGCAACGGGTGTCAGAAGACAAGCCGGTGAACAAGCGGTTGTACTCAATAGACTTTCCCTTGATTTTCAAAAAATGATATCAGATATACACGATTGGCAAGGAAAAACACATAAAGAAAAGCAAATGGAATTTAAAAAGTTAAAAGAATTATTAGGCCATAAACCAGTTGAAGTATTTTTTGGAGGCTTAACAGGAGTTCTTTGGGCATTGATTCTTCATAAATTATTGATTGTATAAAGAAAAAGAAGCGGGAAAGCGAGTCCGCTTCTTTTTCTTTTATTGATCATTATTTTTTAAAAATTTTTGGCGAAACACCTGCATTGTCTCGTTTTCATTTAATGCAATCAAATCTTTTTCAGTTAAAGTACCGTTACCTTTTTGAATAATATATACATTTAGTTTTCGTTTTCCCCATTCTTTAAATACTTGCTCTACTGTTTCGTAATACAAATCAATTGTATTTCCTTTAATGGCTGATCCGGTGTCGGCTACTACACCATATCCATAGTCAGGGATATATAAAATCGTCCCTAGCGGAAAAACACTAGTATCTGCAGCAATGGTGGAGTATAAATCTCTTTTAACTTTTACACCCGAATAGGTTATACCATATTGTGGATGACCGGGACTTTTACCGGTAGATTCTACCCCGGCAGTATACCCCGTTGCAATTACTTTCACAGTAGGATATTGAGACCAATCTTCATCTTCCAGCGACTTCAGTTCACTCGTTTTAATGGAACTAGCCTCATATGTAAATTGTTCCTCAACGGAATGATATAATTTTTTCAATGAAAATCGCCTTTCATTTATATGCGGAAAAACGAAAAACCTTTTTTCAAATTCATTGATTATGCTCGGTGTTGCCTTAGCCGCAAATGTTCTCGCATTCATTCCAGTAATAGATTCCAATGTTGTTAATAATGCTCCAATCAATAGAACGATCATCATAATTCGTTTGCCTGTCTGTTTAACGTATAACATCCATACACTCCTCTCAAAAATAATACTTTCCCATTTTGAGAGGAAATATTCCTTTTGTGTTAAAAATGCTGAAAATTCGTATAACGGAAAACAAAAAATAAAAAAGACTTTCAAAATGAAAGTCTCTAAAACATTCTATATCCTTTGGCACGAAGTACTCGCATCGTCACTCCGGAAACAATGGCACCAAACAGTCCACTCGCTAATATGGCAATATCAGCAGGAGCCAGTTCGGAAAGACTGTTTCCTAAACTTGTGAAAGAAGCACGAGCATTTGTAAAATACTCACTAAAATCGACTTTGTCTATTATTAAAATAGCAATGATTGGATAGATGACCGCCATAATCCAAGTCATGCGCAGAAGCATGTTTAATAAAAATCCAATGCCAAAAAATAAAACAAAGAACAAGAGCATTGATATGATTAAAACTGGAATCGTCATTGGCACGGATAGTTTCCCCCCTTGATTTTGCACTATGTCCAAGTCTACTAGATGAAAGAAATACCGTCAATCAAGATATTGAGGCAATTTTATGACGATTTATATAAAAAACGGAAGCGATTTTTCGTCGGAGTAAAAGTCCACAGGTGTGGCGATTTTTGTGGACGTTCCTTTTCCGTCCTAAGCCTTGAGATTAAGGAATCACAAGAGTCAGATAGGACCTGTCGATGCTGACTTATCGTATGCAAAGGACAAGAAGTTTGCTAATCAACAGACGCTGGATCTGGACAGTGAAAATCTAGAAATTTACTTTCTCATCTTTCAAAAAAAAGAAAAAAGGCAGAATCAATTAATAGACTCCGCCTTTCATTGAAATTATTTTATATTAAGTTGAATTTTCCTTTTTTCAATGTAAGTGGTACTCCGCCAATCATATACAATGCACGATTGTCGATCATTTTTTTCATGAATGATGCTTTGGAGCCAGTTACTTTCTTTCCAAATACTACACCGATTGCATCGTCGTCACCTAGTGAACATACGGTACCTTTGTTATCAAAAGTAAATGATTCTAAATGCGTGTTCCCTTTGACTAATCTTGCAATATTTCTTGCAACCAATTCACCTTGTTGCATTGCAATTTGAGCTGTCGGTGGATATGGACGATTAATTTCTTCATTGATGACAAGTGAACAATCACCGATAACAAATACATCGGATAGTCCTGGCGCACGTAAATCTGGATCTACTTTTACACGTCCGCGCATGTTTTCAAATTCAGAAGCTTCAATGATTGGGTTTCCTCGAACACCCGCTGCCCAAATAACCGTTTCAGCTTTAATTTCTTCAGTTTCATCTTCGCCCTTTGCAACGATGATTCCTTCTGGTGTAGCTTCTTTAATTGCAGTACCAATCTTAAATTCAATGCCTTTTTTCTCTAAATGAGCCATTGCATACTTAACAAGCTCAGGATCAAAACCAGGCAAAGCAGATGGAGCAGCTTCTACACAAATTACTCGTACTAGCTTTTGATCAATATCATATTCTTTGCATAGTTCTGGAACTCTGTTTCCGAGTTCTCCTAAAAATTCGATGCCTGTAAAACCAGCACCACCAACAATGATTGTTAGACGATTAGGGTTTTTAACTTCTTCCGCCTTATATGTAGCAAATTGATATTCAATATGCTCACGAATTTGACGTGCTGCATTAACATTGACAATCGAGAATGCATATTTGTCCAAACCTTGAATACCGAAAGTTTCAGAAGCTCCACCAAGGGATACAACTAAATAATCATAATCTAGTTCACCATTATCTAGGATGACTTTTTTCGCTTGATGATCGACTTTTAAAGCGGTTGCTTGAACAAAATCTACTTTGCTTCGATCGATTACATCTTTAACATCATAGCGAACACGGTCATGATGAAGTGTACCGGCAGAAGCTTCATGGAGCCATGTAGTTTCGTAGTGGTAATCATTTTTGTTTACTAAAACGATGTCAGCTTCGTTATTTCCAAGCTGTTTTTGCAGTCGGGTAACTGTCATTAATCCCCCGTAACCAGCACCTAGTACAACAATTTTGGGCCTCTTCATAATATACACTTCCACCTTTGCAACATATTATTAATAGTTTGTACGGGAATAAAATTATAATGTTATAAGTGCTTAATGTGATTGACTTCACGTACAACACAAAAAAAAAGCCAGAAAAATGTCATAAATTATTAACATCTCTTTTACATTATATGCTTTTCTACTTCTTTTTCAAGCAATTTTGATTAAAAACGAAAATTGGCAAAATTCAAAAATTTATCCGATGAATTAATTGTATGTTTGTATCAAAATATTAGGATTATGTACGATTCATTCGTATGTGATATGATGTGAAAGATGGATTTTATAGGAGGGATTTTCTTTGAAAGAAGATCAAAAAATATATGATATAACCATTTTAGGAGGAGGGCCAACAGGTCTGTTTACCGCTTTTTACGGAGGCATGAGAGATGCCAGCGTGAAAATAATAGAAAGTCTTCCACAGCTAGGTGGTCAGCTTTCTACCCTTTATCCTGAAAAGTATATATATGATGTAGCGGGTTTTCCAAAAGTAAAAGCCCAGGAACTTGTTAATAATTTAACAAAGCAGATGTCTATGTTTTCCCCAACCGTTTGTCTAGGACAAGCCGTTACGAATGTGGAAAAATTAGAAGATGGGACGTTTAAACTCACTTCTAATGAGGAAATTCATTATTCCAAAACAATTATTATCACCGCCGGTATTGGAGCTTTTCAACCTCGCCGCCTTGAAATAGAGTCTGCTTTAAAATACGAAGGTAAAAATCTGCACTATTTTATAGATGATATGCAAAAGTTTGCTGGGCAGAGAGTTGCCATTCTTGGAGGCGGTGACTCAGCGGTCGATTGGGCTCTCATGCTTGAACCGATTGCGGAAAAAGTTACATTGATTCACCGTCGTGATAAGTTCCGTGCACACGAGAGCAGCGTCGTTCAATTACAGAATTCTAAAGTAGAAATTCTTACTCCTTTTGTAGCTTCTAGTCTTAATTGTGATGACGAAGCAATAACAGAACTTTTGCTGGAAGAAGTAAAAGGAGAAAGAAAAATTTCCGTAGAACTTGATTCATTAATCGTGAATTATGGATTCGTTTCTTCACTTGGCCCTATTAAAGACTGGGGATTGGATATTGAAAAAAATTCAATCGTTGTAAACAGCAGAATGGAAACAAATATTCCTGGAATATATGCAGCTGGTGACATTACCACATACCCAGGAAAAGTAAAATTAATCGCAACCGGGTTCGGTGAAGCCCCAACGGCGGTAAGCAATGCAAAAGCATATATTGATCCGAAAGCACGCTTGCAGCCGATGCATAGTACATCATTGTTTGATCAGTGAAAAAACGGGGCCAGAAAAAGATTCTGGCTCTTTTTTAAATCTCCCTTCTTCTTACGTGCTTTAATACATGTAAACAATCGTACAATAATTCTAATTTTTAACAGACGGATTTTGAGGTCTTGAGGATGACGAATTTCGTAATTCAAAGACCCCAATACTCACTTTGAAGACTTGAGCGGTACGGATTCCGTGTTCCAACGACCTCAATAATGGCTTTGAAGCCTTAAACAGAATGGATTTCACACGCCAACGACCTCAATAACCCCTTTGAGGCCTTGAGCAGAACGGATTTCGCATTCCAACTACCTCAATAACCACTTTGAAGCCTTGAGCACTACGGATTTCGTACTCCAACAACCTCAATAACCCCTTTGAGGCCTTGACCAGTACGGATTTTGCATTCCAACAACCTCAATAAGCCCTTTGAGGCCTTGAGCAGAACGGATTTCGTACCCCAACGACCTCAATACGTACTTAGATGTCTTATCCATGACGGTTTTCGTGTACCAAGGACCACAAAGATTCTCCGATATACAAAAAAAAAGCCTCCTAATGTATTATTGAGATACATTAAGAAGCATTTTTACTAAACGAACGGATAATTTGTTAATCCTATTCGTTTAACATTTCTCCGGCGTACCTTGAACATTTGCTGTGCGGAAAGATGATCCGCATCCGCAAGAAACGAGGGCATTCGGATTGTCGATTGTAAAGCCTCCACCCATCAAGGATTGTTTATAATCTATAACCGTTCCTTTTAAAAGAGGAGCACTTTCATGATCTATGATAACAGGAATACCAAACTGTTCAAAGAATTCGTCGGTGGCTGATTTTTCGTGATCTAGGCTCATGCCGTATGATAAGCCGCTACAGCCACCACCATTAATGGAAAAACGAAAATATGCGTCTTCTTCTCCATTATGTTTCATCATATCTTTTATTTGTAAAGCTGCGGCTTCTGTAAGTGTTATGGTTGTACTCATATGTGCACTCCTTTCATCAAGCTTATACATTAAGTATATACCTCTAATGCCATATTCTCAACCAATTAAAACATTGGATTTTCTTCTATATATTGATAAATAGCTTTAACAAGCAGTTCAGGAGTTTCCCCTGTTACGACCTCACCATTTACGAGCGCATATAAACTTTCGGCACATAAATCACAATGATCAAGACAGCCATATTCCACAATATCCAAATTAGGATCTTCCTCTAACACTTGTAAAGCTTCATATCCTCCACTACCTAAATTACTTATACAAAACTCGATAATTGGATTCAAAAAATCACCTCTGAATAAAAGCACAAGCTCCTTTCTCATCGCGCCTATTGACTTTCGCAAAAGAAGCCTGCTGTCGATAGTCACTAGAGCCGGACATAACAATATAATCCTACCCGTTTAGACTTTGATAGTCAAAGGGTAGGATTATACTAAAGGGAATATTTGAAATTATCCCAAATGATTTATACTTTTTCTCGTATGTTGTATATAAAATGGGAATCAGCTATACTTTTACGTGGGATTAATTTCAATGTGCTATCATTATTAACATTTTCCTATTATTATTCTTCAAGTAGACGGCAAAAAGGGGATATTTTCATGAAAAAATTAGTATTGCTCGGTGGAGGATATGGTAATATGCGTGTCTTGCGTGAATTACTGCCCAATCATCTTCCGGACGATGTAACAATCACACTAATAGACAGAGTGCCTTATCATTCTTTAAAGACTGAGTACTATGCCCTCGCAGCTGGGACGATTTCAGACCAAGAAGTACGGGTAGCTTTTCCTGAGCATCCAAATTTAAATATTGTATATGGTGAAGTAACGGGAATCGACTTAGAAAAAAAAGAAATTCTTATGACTAATTCAGATAATGTTTCTTATGATGAACTGATTGTTGGATTAGGATGCGATGATAAATTCCATAATATTCCTGGCGCAGATACATACACGTATAGTATTCAAACGATCGGAAAAGCACGAGATACGTATCAAAAACTAAACAATTTACCAGCTAATTCCATTGTTAGCATCGTTGGCGGAGGCTTGAGTGGTATTGAGCTTGCGAGTGAACTCCGGGAAAGCCGTCCAGATTTAATCATCAAACTATTTGACCGTGGTAAAACAATTCTTTCATCTTTTCCGGAAAGAATAAGTCGCTACGTACAAAATTGGTTTAATATGAATGGCGTTGACGTTATTAATGAAGCAAATATTACAAAAGTAGAAGATCAATTATTGTTCAATAACGATGAGCCTGTCCATACGGACGTTATCGTGTGGACAGCAGGGATTCAACCTAATAAGATTGTTCGTGAGTTAAATGTGGAAAAAGATAAGCAAGGAAGAGTAATTTTAACAAAATACCATAATATTCCCAATCGTGAAAATGTGTATGTTGTAGGGGATTGTGCCAGCCTTCCATATGCTCCAAGTGCACAACTAGCTGAAGGACAAGCGGAACAAATCGTTACAATCCTTACGAAACGTTGGGAAGGAGAAGAACTTCCTGAAGAAATGCCTACAATTAAATTGAAAGGTGTCCTTGGATCTCTTGGGAAAAAACAGGGATTTGGTTTAATGGCCGATCGTGCTATAACTGGAAGAATTGCAAGAATTCTTAAATCAGGTGTCCTTTGGATGTATAAGTTCCATAAAGGGTAAACAAAATTTTATGGACAGATAAACTTTCGAGGCGCGAAGCCTTCTGAGGAGTGAAGTTGCCGTATCCTTCCGAAGTGAGCGACGAAGAAACCGATCGTTTTCGAAAAATATGAGGTCAGTCCTTACGTGGGACTGACCTCTTCATATCCGTATTTCTCCATTTCTTTATAAATATCCTTTAACTTCGGATTACCTTCACCGACAATTTCTTCCCCAATCGTTACGACCGGATAAAATAAATCCTCTTCTATAACCCGAGTAGCAAATTGTTGGTGTTTTTCTTCTTCTGGTGGATTAAAAATATCAATATATTGTATGGTAAATGGTTGTTCACGATATTTTCTGGAAATAGCTGCATCCAACCATTCGTATGTTTCTTTTGATGAAGGCATACCTACACAGCTTGCACAAATTTGTTCTGCACCATAAACGAAGATCTCTACTTTCATTTTCAAATTTCACACTCCCTTAACATCAAGACAGATTGTAATATAGATTTTTTTCTTCATACTGATTATAATGGTTATATGGAAAGGAGTCGATATCAATGTATGAACAAACAATGATGGAACAAGTTCAAGAAGTATTAGATAAATTACGCCCATTCCTCCTTCGCGATGGCGGAGATTGTGAACTCGTTGATGTAGAAGATGGAATTGTAAAACTCCGTTTACTCGGCGCTTGTGGAACTTGTCCAAGCTCCACTATCACATTGAAAGCTGGAATTGAACGTGCATTGGTTGAGGAAGTCCCTGGTATATTAGAAGTAGAACAAGTATTCTAAGACTAATTTTACATTAAGTACAAGAGCCTAAGAAATTTAGGCTCTTTTTTCATTCTAAATATGATGGCACTAGCCAGTCAATGGCCGGGAAGTTCTCTTGACCCACCCCTGCCAATTGATAAAAGTTACCTAAAAATCGTTCGTAATCTCTCGCATCACGTAAATACCGGCTTAATCTTTCTTCTAATTGCTTTTGGGTCCATTGGGATGAAGTAAGATAATAATCTTCAATACAAGAAAAATAATGTAAAGGGAAGAGTAGTCGAGCATAGACCAACCTCCATGAAAATATCGATAATGGAGAAATCGATTCATACCCTCGAAAAAATTGTGTTAAATCCGGTTGAAATGATCTGCTATTAAGGAAGTAACAATCTCTAACCCATTCTGCTATATCTCTAGAAGGATGGTCAAATACCCAATCGAACGGATTCCTTATCTCCATTTGTTTATTCCATACATTTTCGTGGAACGTTTGATGACAGATCGTCCCCATATCTAAAAAAGTCAATTCTTCATCAAGTTCTGTATCAGTTACATATTGAATGGCATTTTCGCAAAGCCCAAGATAATACGGAAATGATTGAATAAATAGTTTTTCAAATTCTTCACCTGTTCTTTCTTGAACAACACCCCTCCAAACATTTTCAATTTGCTCAAGTCTTTTAATCCAATACGATTTCCACTGCCCCACTCGATTTGCTCCAGAAATTGGAGCTTGAATCAATTTCCCACGTTCATGAAATTTCGCAAGTTTTCTTCCAGTGTTATTATTTCGTGATGGGGGAAATAGATAATTATGCATGAGTACATAATCTTGTTTCTCATGTGTCACTAGAAATTTTTCATTTAATCCAGGAACAAAAGTGGAAACTTTATTATCCCCATACTTTGCCATATGTTCCGACATCTCATATAATTCAATTAATGCCTCTTGTTCCAAATGAGTCACTTGAATAATAGTATAAAGTGAGTTATCTACCATGTATCGAACGGAGCTTCCATCTTGAATCGTTTGTTCCGGTGTTATACCGAAAAGATTTTCCAGTACTTTTACTGACATGGAGCACCCCTCTTTCATTTGCTCTTTACACTATGCATGGATATCCAGTTAGTTTAATTATATGAGGGTAAAAAGTTTTCTTTCCGAGTAGTTTGTTTTATGTATCAATAACTTATAAAATTTGACGAGGCAAAATGGAAGGATGAGACGAATGAACAATGAACGAGACATTAGTATTTCCGAGGAAACTGCACGACGTCTTTTAAAAGAACGTGGTGTGAGAATTGAAGATATTGCAGAGCTAGTTATGTTCCTTCAAAAAAAATATCATCCAGGATTACAAATTGAAGAATGTATTTATAATATTGAACGCGTTCTTCAAAAAAGAGAAGTACAAAACGCCATTTTAACAGGGATTCAGTTAGATGTACTTGCGGAAAATGGAAAGCTGGATGAACCATTGCAATCAATCATAGAGAGTGATGAAAGCCTCTACGGTGTAGATGAGATTCTTGCATTCTCTATCGTAAATGTATATGGATCCATTGGTTTTACAAACTACGGTTATATTGACAAGCAAAAACCAGGTATTCTTGAAAAATTAAATGATCATTCTTCGGGGCAATGCAACACTTTTCTTGACGATATCGTGGGGGCCATTGCTGCCGCTGCTTCCAGCAGGCTTGCCCATAGTTCCAAAGGAGAAATTTAAAAGAGTAACCTGCCAATAGGAATTCCGAAAAGGTTTTGTTTTGAGATAATGACTAAATTTCATATACAAAATATAAAATGCTCTGAGCGTAAAAGCTCTGAGCATTTTTTGCATAGACCAATTGAACATATTTACCCTTTTTTTTCAATAATCTCTTTAGTTTACTATCTAATACTGCCACTGTAATTGACCTTTTCTCATTTTTGCGATGTACATAATTTGTCCTGTATGGTTGTGCACCTCTCTTACCATTTGCACCATCATATCAAGTAGTGTTGATTGATTGTTATTCGCACTAAATGTAAGTGGAGGCATATTAAGATATGGTTGCCTCACTAATAGTTCGGGACTTGCTTTTATTTCTTCCAAGACCTGAATAATGACATCAAAGGATTCATTAGCAAGAGTGAGTGCTTGTTCTTTAGTTAAATAAAGACCTCGCTCAAATTCCTTATCTCTATCTCTGGTGTCTGGTACATGATAAAAAACGGTTTCAAGTCGTTGACGAACTGTACCCCTAATGTGTGATACAAGATTTGCTATACTGTTGCTCTCAGTAGTTGGTGACCATGAAATATCCTCTTCAGATAATTGGTGAAGAGCTTGAAAAACCCACTTCTTTTCACTTTTAAATTTTCCTAACATACTTTCGACGAGTAATTTAGAAATATCCAAGGATCCCACTTCTTTCTAAATTTTTTTGTCCTTTCTTAAATATCAATTAATCAATACTAGATATTTATAAGATTACCTTTCTTTTACGAAACTGACCATCAATCATTTTTTATCCTTTTGATTTCTTTCAATATGTATCCAAGTGTAATAAATTATCCAAAAAACGATAGGAATGAAAAAAACATAAGGTCTCTGATTTGCTGGAAGATAGTTTATTAAAAATAACCCGATTATAAGCATAGGTGGCATAAGGATAAAATACTTCTTTCTATGCACGTTTGTCCCCCTATCTTTGTTAAATACTACGACAAATTTTCTTGAATTGAATAAGGATTTTAACTATTTTATGTAATCAATGTCTAAGCTGTTGGGTGATTTATCGGTATATGCAATCCAATAATTAATATCGTTTGAATACCTTACTTGCTTTGCATATTCCCCGAATACTTTTACCTGATTTACACCAGGTTCCTTTGGAATAATAACATTCACAAACATTGGATCAGAAATAAAAATATAGCCCCCCGATAATTCAGGACCACCTAAACCTATCTCCCAATCTAGTTCACCATTTTTCATCTTGATAAATCCAATGTTTAACTGTTCATTTTCTCTACTCATATATATAACAACGATATAATTACCTTTTATGTCATAGTCAATAACCTTTTCATAATCCCTGTTCTCACTGTTCTCAAGAATTTTTACGATTTGGCTCTCCAACGAAATTTCTCTCGAACATCCCGACAAAAAAATTATTAGTATTAATGCAAAAATAATATTTATTCCCTTTGTACTATTCACAGTTAAACTCCCACTCCTTAGCAAAAAAACATTTATATATCATCGTTTATTCTCACATTTAAAATTAATTACCTTAAATCTTATACAATACCCATATCAGTCTGAATATTCCAAAAAATATCCTCCTCCCTATTATCAATAAGAAGTTCAATAAAAAGTACTTTAATCATTCTTGGAATAAAACACCAGTTATTTTTTTTATTTAGGTTTTGCTTGTAGCTTATGTAACCTATCTTTTATACGAATACACTTATTCAAGTGTAAAAAAATGTGTCTTGTTGCGGGCATTAATATTAACCCAGCAATGTTTTTTTTGCTCCAGTAGTCTGCTAACCATTTAGAATTTTGAGAAACAGCATTTTCTTCAAATAGTCGTTTTATTCTATTTTGTTCAACTTTTCCCTTGAATTGCCCAGGTTGCAAAGAAGATACAACTTGACGAGTTCTTTTACCAACCGCTGTTCTATAGGCTTTTAAGGAATTAATATCGATTTTTGAACTCATTAAGGCAATCTCCTTTTCGCTCATATCATTGCCTGAATGGGTAAATCCTATATTCATTTTTTCGAGCCAATTCTCAGCAAAAAGAACTTGTTGTTCATTAGAAAGTAAAATATTCATAGTCATATCTTCAATTCGGGTAATATGCCATAAATGCCAAGCAATCGAATTTTTTGTATCAGGATTTGGTACTGGATACTGTCTAAAGGTGGTTTCATCCAAATTCTTCAACATTTCATCTTCCAGTGTTACTAAAGGAGTTTCACTGATAGAGGATGAATGTAACAAAGAATGCTGAGATAAAAATAATTGAATTGCTCGTGTGTGTTCAGCACGTTTTAATATAATCTCTGATAAAATCTTATGATTTTCATTCCAAGTCTTTCGTAGTTTTATATCCATTAAAATCAACCCCAATATTGTTCTTTATACATTCTTCGATTCAATCGCTTCCAAATCCTTCTTTCAAAATATTATTCTGTAACCTGCTCCGTTCAAAATAAGAGAACTCGATCCCTTTGTGGGAAAATACTCGTTAGTCAATCTATAATCTAGCTTAATAAGCATTCTGGCCAGCATGATAAGAAATATGGCATAATTGATCGTCAACACTTATTCTTGATTGAATCTGAGAGTTCTTCAAAGTATTCTTTTCTCCAATTAGAAATGCTTCTTTACAACACATTTCACTATCAATCGTTAAACTCCTTCTTCCTCTTTTGGATAGAAGCAGGAAAAAATGCACTTTTCTCGAATATATCTTTTTGGACATAAGACAGGAGGAACTATATGAACATTAAAACAGAACGATTACTCATTAGAAACTTTGAACCTAATGATTGGAAGTCTCTTTATGAGTACACTTCAAATCCTGAAGTAATGCACTACCTTCCAGAAGCTGTGTTTTCTGAGGAGGACGCCAAAAACTTCATCGAAAAAAACATTGGTGAAAGGGCTGAAAAATTTCCTGTTGTTCTTCTTGAGGAAGATAAGTTGATTGGACATATTGTCTTTTTTAAATATTTTGGAGAACACACTTATGAAATTGGCTGGGTATTTAACCCTGAATATTATAATAAAGGATATGCATCTGAAGCTGCGTATGCAGTGTTGAAATACGGATTTGAAACAATGAAACTACATCGCATAATAGCTACTTGCCAGCCTGAAAACACAGGTTCTTACAGAGTCATGGAAAAAATCGGTATGCGCAGGGAAGGATTTTTTAAAAAATGTATCCCTCATGGACATGAGTGGTGGGATGAATATTATTATGCCATTTTGGCTGAGGAATGGGTTTAAGGAAGGAGTTCAATTCACTAATGAATTGAACTCCTTCTTTATATTTATTCATTATAAATATTATCCATTAAAAGGAATTCCGTCTTCACTCACATACTCCGTTTGTATTATGAGGTCTATTATATAAAGGATTTATTATGAATTTCTTAATTGGCTGAATTACTAAAAACTTTGATGCAACACTAGTGATTTAATATACAAAAAGCCAAACGCACTTTCCTATGAAGCACGTTTGGCTACATGAAACATTCTATTGCTCAGAATTCTGCCGGTTTCTCGGCTGGATTGCTTTTTCCAATTCTTCCGCAGCAATTGTTCGTTTTACATTGTCACTATTCGGTTTTCCTTTTTGGCTATAGCCCTTGTCTCGTTTGCTCAATGTTAACTTCTCCCTTCTAATTGGATTCACCTAGTAAGATGGATTAAGAAGTCCAAGCTTATTCATTTACTTATTAGACAACACTCGCTCATAGTTTTTTTAACTCTCGTGATTGGCTTGTATAGTAAGACTGATCCCATTGCAATAGTGACAAAAGGTTCTAAATTAGATAAAATAGACGCTTTTGCCGCATCTACATGTCGTATATTTTGATTCCAAATAAGCATAGCTATCTCATGTACAACAACGGCTGTCATTATGATTATTATGTCGAGAGTGTACCCAGAATATAAAGACTAATTACGATATTTTCCTACCTAAATTTTGTCCAACCTTCTAATAAATGAACAAAAAGAAACAGTCCAAATCATATTCAAATTGGACTGCTAATTAGTGCATTATTAAATAAATTAAATAAGTTAACCGTTCTTCCTTTTAGTTTTTAAAAGCTGATACTGGACCAAGTTCATTCGTTAAATACTCACGAACATTGTTAGGAAAGGTTTGAAGTTTATTAATTGAAGATGATACTACATTTTTTAAAGAGTCATGGTCGACATTTATATATTGTTGGACGAGCATTTTCCGAAATGAAATAAATTCCTTAAGCACAAGTGACAATTCCTCACTTACCACTTTTTCATCCGTCAAAATATCTACAATATCCTCATAACTGCCCGGATCCCTCATAATAAATCCATCAATCATAGCATTTCCAGTATCGAGGATTGCCTCAATGATTGTATGTACTCCCCGCTCTAAAGCACTTTTTTCAATTTGAGATTCCCAACTATTATTATTTTGAATCAGCTCTATTTGTTTTTCCATAAAAAGTAATGTTCCTTCAATTTTTTCCCTATCTACAAAATACATAGGCTGATGCCTCCACTCGATTTAATCATCATTATCTTAACAAACTTCATGGCATATCGTCCAATAAGGAAAAATTTGATACGGATTTAATGATCGTAACAGGATATTATATAAATTAAAAAGGAGGAGTAACATGGATAATGACCGTACTAAAACTAATAACCAAGATAAACATGACCCTCCGTATACAGACGTTTCTAACGTTGTGACTGGAAGAAATTATATTATTCCTGAAGACCTTCCTGAAGGAGCTTACGGGGCTCCAAGGGGTAAAGATACACCAGTAGAAAACAAATCGACCCCTTGGGAAAAAGGACAACGTTCTTATAGTGCATTTAACTATGAGTTTAAATCCATGCATGAAGATAACCCACGTAAAGCACCGGGTGCTCATAATACACATGACAACCCTGAAAGTGAAACACAACCTCCATATGAAGATAGTTAGTATAAAACAGGTGTCCCAGACAATTCCGGGACACCTGTAATGGTTTAGAAAATACGAAGGTAATATGTTTAATTACAAAAGTTTGCCTCGTTCAGCGTGATCGACTAGCTAACTGCTTGTCCTCATCCTTACGATAAGTTACGGCCGAATAAGGAATCTCGACTAAAACCGCCACGTCCTGTAGCGACGTCGATGGACAGGCGCTTTCGCTTTTCTTTGTCTAGCTCCAACGCCTATCGACTAGCAAACTTCTTGTCCTTCTCCCTACGATAAGTCAACATCGATTCGCCTTGACAGGCTCACCGTGTTTCCTTTATCTCAGTCAAAGGCACCGAAGTTTGTACGTCGATGGGCAGGCGTTTACGCTTTTCTATTTATCCATTTTTTTTAAGACGAAATAGGAACAGCCAAAATTGCAGTACTCATATAAATACTCTGGTAAAGTCCCAATTTTTGTATCAAATGATGCTTTTTGATTTTGATCAGAAAAAAAACCTTTTAGCCTTAGCTGTCCGTATCCCCAGTCTCCAACAATGTAATCATATTTCGATAAAACATCACTAAAGCGAGCACGAAAAGCTTCTTCATTATACCCGTCTTTATATTCATTGACTAACTCATATTGACAGTTATTGATAATAATCATTTTTCCCTCCGAGTTTCAAATAGTTATATAAATTATAGCTTAATCCCCAACAATTACTAAGAAAAAAATATAATTTCCTGCACATTCTATTAAAAGAGGAGGTGTATGAAATGAAATACAAATTCATTCCAGTTATTTTTATAAGCATGATGTTAGTTGGCTGCGGAGTAAATAATAAAAGAACTGCCGAAGATAATCAACTTTACAATAAAAGTGGAAACTCCATTAATGTTGCTCAACATGGTGAAAACTATAATCGAAATCAGCAGGATAATGATTTATTCGGATATGTACGCCAGGTCAAAAGCCCGTTACCTGTTGGAGAAAGTCACAGCACAAAGCCAATACAAGGAATTAATCGAGAGCAAACAGCTGATGATATAGCAAGAATATTAGTCATGCTGCCAGGTATTGAGGACGCAAGTGTTCTTGTAACAGACCAAGAAGTTTTGATTGCCTATTTAACAAATGAAAAACGTAGTGACGAACGCTTTGAAATTGCAGACCAAGTGAAAAAGACAGCGATGAATGTTGTCCCTCGCTGGTACCATGTCTACGTAACCGATGATCCTAATTTACGGCAAAATGTCGAAAATATTGCTTCCATGAATGCCCGTTCAACCAGTAAAGATAAAACAGTACGTGATACGGTCAAATTAATGTTAGAGCGTTCTCCACAAGGAAGAAATTTAAATAATGGTGAAAATCCAAATGGCGAAGCGATAGGTGAAAAAAATCATCATTTAGATCGTACAAATTACAGGCAGCAGTTTGAAAATAAGAAATAATATATGGATGCTTGGCCTGATTATCATATGGCCAAGCTTCATTAATTGTTTTGAAAAGAGGTAAATTCGATGAAAAAACTCTTTCCAGTCATTTTTCTGTTCTTTTTCCTACCTTTTCATACTGTAGAAGCTAAGGAATTATCTCAAAAAGAAATTTACGATAAGAGAATGCAATTATATAAAAAGACCGAAGCTGCTACCAGTGTTCCATGGTATTATATTGCCGCAATTGATCAGTTTGAGCGTAGTATCCGATACGTAAGAAAAGATTTACCAAAGCCCGATGATATAACTGGATATTATGTATCACCTGAAAATTGGGTTGGACCCTTAAATCCAGATATAAAGGATACTAACCCTATCACTATCACATTTTTTAACGGACTCGGACTCGATGGAAATGGAGATGGGAAGGTAAACCGAACGAATGGAGAAGACCTTTTATATACGTTAGCCAACTATTTGTCCCAGTACGGGGTCAACGATCGAGCATTCCGTATTGCTGTCTGGGAGTATTATAAACGGGACCAAAACGTCAGATCAATCATGACGAATGCTAAAATTTATCGTAAATTTAATCGAATAGACCTAGATGAAAAAGCATTCCCGGTTCCTAAAGGTAACAATCATACGTATAAAAATACTTGGGGAGATCGAAGAGGATGGGGTGGCAGAAGAATCCATGAAGGAACGGATATTTTTGCAGGATATGGAACTCCAGTTAGAGCTGTCGCATTTGGAGTAGTTGAGCTAAAAGGATGGAATAAATACGGAGGTTGGAGGGTTGGTATCCGCGATTTAAATAATACGTACCATTACTATGCACATTTAAATGGCTTCTCAAAAAATTTAAAAATAGGTGATATTGTGTCTCCAGGTCAAATAATCGGGAGTGTTGGTAGCTCTGGATATGGGCCACCAGGAACATCTGGAAAATTCCCACCCCACTTACATTTTGGTATGTATAAAGACAATGGTCTTAATGAATGGCCATTTGATCCATATCCACATTTAAAATTGTGGGAACGAGAAGAACGATCTAAATAAAAAAAAACGTAAGCGCCTGCTCATCGACATAGAATCCAACAGAACGTGATGCCATAGTCGCCGTTCCTCTTTTTGACTTTGACAGAAGTTAAAAAAATGTAATGAGGCCACCTATGTAAATGAATGTTCACTTATCATAGGAGAAGTTTTAAACCAATATGTACTGTAACTACACATAAATAAGTAAAGCTTCGGGTTTTTGATTACCCGAAGCTTTATAAATTAGAACTTTCTTTTTGCTTCTCTTGCTTTAGAAATTGCAAGAGCAATACTTGCAGCTAAACCTCCCCAAATAATGACGACTCCAATAATCATCATGGTAATTGCGCTACCTGTCATTATGAAACCTCCTTCTTCTCTTCGAAAGCAGGTTGTTCAAGGGCATGCCCTTTCCACGGCTTCAAGGTAATCAAGACACCAACTAGAATCGCTCCAACTGCGACTGTCCAACCATATTTGAATAGGAATTCACGTGGGTAATCACCGCCACCGTATTCACTAGTTAAGTTTTGACGTAAGTTATCAAACATCATATATCCTAGTACAACCGGTGTGATGATGGAAAGACTAATTCTCCACCATGCCCCTAGTCTAATATCGGATACTGAATCAGCGTGAGCTTGAAGTGGTTTAAGTTGCTTCGCAAACCAAGCAATGAAAATAACTTCAAATAACCCCGCCATCGCTACACCGAATTGGTTAATAAAATAATCCGCAACATCCAGAAGATTCAGACCATTTTGGGTAGAAAATGTTAGAGAAACAATTGCCGTTACCCCACCGCCAAATATAACGGCTTTTGTCCGACTAATATTAAATTTCTCTTGTATACCAGCAATATACGTTTCGACAATAGAAATGAGGGACGTTAAACCTGCTAGTGTTAAGGAAACGAAGAACAGTATACCGAATATCTCGTTAAATGCCGGCAGTTGATTGATAATGGTCGGGAAAATAGAAAATGCTAGAATAACTCCGCCTTTTACAACCTCATTCACTGGTACACCTTGCTGGGCAGCCATAAAACCTAATGCAGCAAATACACCAAATCCCGCAAGTAATTCAAATCCTGAGTTCGCAAAGCCTGTAACAAAAGCACTATTCGTAATATCGGACTTCTTCGGCAAATAACTTGAATAAGTAATCATAATTGCAAAACCAATTGATAAACTGAAGAAGATTTGTCCATATGCCGCTACCCAAACTTTTCCATCCAAGATTGTGGACCAGTCAGGTTTAAAGAATTGATTTAAACCTTCCATTGCACCATCAAGAGTGACTGCTCGTATACAGATAATTAAAAATAAAACTACAAGTAAAGGAATCATAATTTTATTTCCCATTTCAATTCCTTTTTTGACACCGGCAAAAAGAATCCCAAGTACAATCAGCCACACAAGAATAAGAGGGAATAGTACTCCCGGAACGAAACTTCCCATCGTGTCAGTACCGCCAACTTTTAAGTAATTTCCAATTAAAAATTGAGTTGTATCCGTTCCCCATTCAAGCTTAAACGAAAAATACGTGTAGGCTAGCGCCCAGGCAATGATGACTGCATAGTATGTGGCAATGACAAAGGAAATACAGATTTGCCACCAACCAATCCATTCTCCGCCTTTTTTTATTCTTGCCAACGACAAAGGTGAAGAACCCCTATACTTATGCCCAATTGCGAACTCTAGAATCAATAGCGGGATACCAGCCGTAAGCAATGCGAATAAATACGGAAGAAAGAACGCTCCTCCTCCATTATCATAAGCCACCGCTGGAAAACGCCAAATATTTCCGAGTCCAATCGCAGAACCAACAGCCGCAAAAATAAAACCGGCTCTCGAACCGAACTGCGCGCGATTCTCCATTTAATTTCCCCTTTCCCTTCCCATTCGGAAGATTTTATTTTTTCAGACTATTTATGATTCTAAAAATATTATAACGAGATAAGCCCAACTTGTCAAAACCTAAAATATTTAGGTTTTATCAGGTTTTATCAGCTTTTGTCAAATTTTCTTTCTACAATATCTCCATCAAAATTATTATATTACTATAATAAAAAAGGATGAGTAACCTTTATTTACTCATCCCTCCAAATTATTGTTGGAAACTTAATTTCTTATTTCTACTTAAAAAAATAAACAATACAATTAACAAAATCATAATTGTAATCAAACCTAAAATCGTACTATCTGATATCCCTATCACTAAATATCCAACCGCAGTTATCCCTCCAGATACTAACGCATATGGAAGCTGGGTCATGACATGGTCCATGTGATTGCAAGCTGCACCAGTCGAAGAAAGTATCGTCGTATCTGAAATAGGAGAACAATGATCACCCATAACAGCACCTGCTAAAACAGCTGCAAGTGCAGGTAATAGTAGTGACATATCTGTCACAGAAACAATTTGGCCAGCAATAGGAAGCAATATTCCAAATGATCCCCATGAAGTTCCCGTGGCAAAAGCCATCCCTGCCGCCCCAATAAATAAAATGAATGGCAGATAGGCAGGATTCATTTGTGACTTCTCAACTAAGCTTCCTAGATACAAACCTGTGCCTAATTCATCAATTAACATTATAATCGCCCAAGCAAATAATAATATTAAGACTGCTGGCATCATTGACTTAATCCCAACCTTAATTCCTTTGAAAAGAAGTCTACCTTCAACCGAGCGATACATAAAATATTGTCGGAAAAATAAACCGATCGTGGTAAACAATCCTAATAAACCACCGATTACAAGCGCTTCAGACACATCAGCATTTCCAAATATCTCTATTAATGTTACTTTGCCTTCAGTTGCACCTACACCGCTCCAAATAATTGCTCCTAATGTACCAACAAAAAGCGCAATAATCGGCCATATTAAGTCGCCGACTTTCCCTTTATCGCTAACCGGTAAATCTTCCCTCACTTCACCTTGTATCTTTTTATTCGGATCATATGGTATCCCTGATGAAATCGCCCGCTCTTCATGTATTTTCATACTTCCAAAATCAATATTTCTCCACGCAATGATAAAAACCATCGCCAAAGTCGTCCATACATACAAGTTCATCGGAATCATTCTGATAAAAGCAGTAAAAGCGGAAATATCTGTCACTTGATGATTTATTAAAACTGTACCAATGATCCCAATGATAAATGCACCCCAACTGGAGATCGGTGAAACAACACATACTGGTGCTGAAGTAGAATCAATGATATACGCGAGCTTCGCTCTAGATACTCGATGACGATCTGTAATGGGACGAGCAACTTGCCCGACAGCAAGTGCATTAAAATAATCATCAATAAAAATAATGATTCCAAAAATCGCAGCAAGGATTTGAGCTCCCGCACGATTTTTCACCTTTGTCATCGCCCATTCTCCAAAGGCCCTGCTTCCTCCACAAATATTGATAAGAGCCGTAATCACACCTAGTAAAAACAAGAATAATAGAATATATAAATTCCAAGTATTTAAAGATCCATCTTCAATAAAAATTCCTTTTACCGCACTCCATAATATAGCCGTACCTTCAGAAACATTGCCTTTTGACAACAGCAATGCCGAAACTACTATTCCGGCTCCTAATGAGAGCAGCACTCTTTTTGTAATGATTACCATTACTATCGCTAAGATAGGCGGTAGCAAAGATAAAATTGAATTCTCCATAAAATCCTCCCCAAAATAAAAAGAGCAATGATAGAGACCTATCATTACTCTTGTAATGTAAAGTTCCTCCATCGCGATCTGTAGCTCCCCATACTTTGTTTTATTTACTAAGTATGAGAGTGTTACTCTTCTTCAAAGCAACACCAGCGAAAACTCTTTGACAAAAAATCCTCGCTTCGGCAAAAGAACCTTTCGAAATGTGATCATTGTTGTCATCCTTACACATTCTACTCATCTCTTTTGCGCCTCTACCTCATCCGATTTTGATAAGGTTATTTAGTTAAAAACACCTTTTTTACTATAACATTTCCCCATTCCATTGACAATGTTAATTAGGATTTGTCGGAAATTGGATGGATGGGTTTGTAGTTCCATTTCCATTATAAAAATCAGGTACGTCCAGTGGAAATAGCCCGATTGCAAGTGGAACCTCTTGTTTAACAATTGTTTTTTCGGTTCCAAAAGGAATAATAATTTGGACACTTACTTCAATCGGAATAAAGACGGTTACAAATATATTATTGATTGGATATTGCTCTACCTTAGATTCAACACTCGAACGGACACTTCCTACTGCAGTAAACCTAATTGGAATTCTCGGCCCTAAGTTCCCTAATAGAGCATTTTTGGTCGCTTGCCCTAATGGAAAGGAGTATACAATTCCCTCTCCTTCACTTGATTTACCATAATCAATTTGTATGCCTGTTTCCGCCTGTAGCGCTTCCAGATTACCTTTTTCAGCCTGCTTTAAATTTTTTTGAATTGCCCTCGATAAATCTGCCTGTGTTTGGTTAATAATATCTGTTTTATATTTTACCGCTCCACTCGGCAAGATTTCTGCAATATCATTAATATCTTTTACATTCGGTAAAATCTCCTCAACAGCTTTACTGATGACCATCGGCGCAATTTTATTTGTTTGCGATTCCGCATAGGTTATTAATGTTGGTTTTATCCCAATATTTACAATCCAAAGCCCTAATGCAGTGGAAAATATGAAAAACATAAATGATAAAAGCATAACGTAACGAAACGGCAAAGGGCCACGCCGTATCTTTCTAACTCGAAATACAGCCAAAAAAAATCCCCCCTTAAAGCAAATGTATGCTAAAGTGGGGCAAGTTAGGGCAGGTTTTTTTTGGAAAAGCGAATGCACCTTACCTTATTACGGAAAAACGGGAAATCGCTTATCTACGATACTCCCGTCCATAACTTTTACAAATGAACTAAACATAAAATTCATTTGGACTAGATGTTAAACCATTTTCAATAATGCTTCCGTACCAATCATACCTACATGAATCCCTAATTTTTCTGCAGCTCGCGTTACTGATTCCAATGGTGCATTCATTAATTGTTCGATCGTTTTTACGCCAACAGCCCTACCAGCAATTATTTCACGATGACCTAATCGATCATTTAACAAAGCCACGTCGAGTGCTCCACACATGATATAGCCTTTATCATTTGATATTGTCAGTAACGTTGTCTTTGGCAGTAAAACAGATGTAGCAATAAACGTATGTCCTTCTATTGTCAAAGGTTCCAGAGAAACCATTTCATCCACTCCTCCCAATACTCATATGTATGAATGGAGGTAGAAATAGTTTACTGTGGATATCGGTCAATCATTCATTCGTTTTAATTTCCATTCCATAATATCGCGAAGAAATTCGGGCATAAAATAGTTCTTCACTTCAGAGCGTCTTATTTCCGGAAAAAACTTTCCAAACGTAAACATATCGGTTGTTCCAAGTGTATACGTTTTTTCAGGATCGATCGGGAATCCCTTGATCAAAACCTGTTGTTCTTTCTTATCTACTACAACTCCATAATGAACGAACGCCCCCATAACAGATCCCCTGAAACCTAATCCAATTACTCCAAGATCTATCCATTCTTCATCTTCCGCATGAAAGAGAACTTCTTTTAACTCTGCACCTGTCAGTTCAACTGTACACGGGTTGATAGGATGTGGCAGCATTTGATGAATATCGTATTTCGTCACATCTCCTATTTGAAGAGACGTAAGAATTAATCCTGAATTAATAAGAGTACAATCCGGATTACACCATTCATGGATAGCCTCACAAAGGAGATTGGCCAATGGCGAAGGTTTATCCCATGAGTATTCTAGAGAATTATGTAGCTGTGTCACTGTTTCATCCAATTGCTTTTTCCCGATATTTTCAAGTTCTTGTACAAATCTTTGTTCATCTTTTTCAGATGGAAGGGATGCAGTTTCAAAAAGCCTAGGCAGGATCTTTACAGGTTTTTTTATTAAATCAACCTCTATATACCCGATAAAACGGCCATATTTCCCAGCCGCCGCCATCATTGTATTATGAGCCTTTTGCCCCTCATGAAAAAAGTGATGAGTATGAGCACCAATTATTAAATCGATTTGAGGGAATAACTCCGCCATTTTTTCATCATCATGGATTCCTAAATGAGAAAGAACGATGATCATATCTGTTTCATCTTTCAATCTATTTAGCTGTATTTCAAGTTCTGTGAAAGGCTCCGTAAGCTCCCAGCCAAGTAAATGATAAAGTTTTTGATAATAAGTAGTAACCGCAGTAACACCAATTTTTTGGCCGTGCTTCGTTTCATAAATAACATATGGGTGCACCCAATCAGGTCTTTTGTATTCGGGAAGATATAAATTCGCCACTACCACATCAAAATTCGCTTCTTGATATAGAGAATCTAGATCGTGGAAAGGAAGTGTAATTCCTTCATTATTTCCGATCGTTATGGCGGTATATTGGCTTTCATTTAGTAATGCTGTATTTCCTTTCCCCATTGAGCCTTCTGTAAATGGGTGCCAGCGATCCATAAAATCTCCGCAATCGAAAATAAATACATCTTCCCCTTTTGATTCGTGGAAAACTTTTCTCTTTGCCAAGAAGGATTGGATTTTTGGCCAGTTTTCAAAATGGCTATGGAGGTCATTTGTATGATAAATGTGAATTTTTTCTTTCACGGATACACTTCCTAACGATTCCTTAAAAATTCCAATCTATTTGGTTTCTATTATAAATGTGGGTATTTGGGAACCAAATTCGTGATTATTAAATTTCCCAACGCATCTTTGTGTGAATCATCATCATTTGGAATACGGATTTTGACTTTAACTCGAACACTTGCGAGAAGGAATTGTGACATCATCCTGGTTTCGTTCTCGAATCAAACTCTTGCGAGTACGAATTGTGACATTTTCCCGTTTTCCTTCTCGAATAAAGACTCTTGCGAGTACGAATTGTGCCATTTTCCTGTTTTCCTTCTCGAATCAGAATCATTTTTTTCTATAGTTATTATAAAAAGTACTGCAAATTTAAAATAAATCAAGCTGCTTTGATGCCAATCCCGTATACTCAATTCCAAGTAGCTCTATAAACTGTTTAGCGTTATCCGCTGCGTCACCGCCAGAGTTATTGTTGAAAAGAACATATAAATCTTTCGTTTCTTTTTGTAATTGAACAATCCATTTTTTCCATTCTAGCAGTTCTTCCTTATTATAGCGATATAAATAACGTACTTCTCTCCAATTATTCCCATTAGGCTTCATCCAAGCGGCAACATTACGACCATGGAAACGGACTAAGGTTTTTTCCTTTTTTGTAGCATGCAATATCGTCGGGACTGAACCCAAACCAACTTGTGGTTCGTCACAAATGCTATGGATCCATCCCTCTTCCTCCATAAATCGAAGTGTACTTTCTTTGTATTGGGGGTAAAACCATGTTTGATTGCGGAATTCCAGAGCAATTGGAATATCCTGCATTTTATCCCGGCAATATCGTAAGTAAGAAACATTTTCTTTTGTGCAGTCAAACCAAGGAGGGAATTGAAACAATACCATTGCCAATTTTCCACTATCTAAAAATGGTTTGATTGATAAAAGGAATGCTTCAAACATTTCATCTTTATTGGCAAAAGGAATCTCGCCCCTTTGATGACCAGTCATACCTTGGTAAGCTTTCACAACGAATCGAAAGCCATCAGGTGTATCATGGACCCATTTTGTACTATTTTTTTCAGGTTGAATCGCATAAAAGGAAGTATCCACTTCAACAGTTGGAAAATGGGCCGCATATTCCTTTAACTTATCACGTGCTGAAATTCCGTGGCTGTAAAGTGTATCGTGGTCTCCCCATCCAGTTACGCCAACATAAATCATGCGCTCACCAACTTTATTTAAAAAGTGATATTAAAAATGTATCAAACTTTTTGATATAAATGAAGGAATATGGGCTGCACTAAGGCCTATCAACGTAAAAAGACGGCTACGAGAGCCGCCTTCTATCCATTATTTCTTTTTATTAGATGGATCTTGAGCAAAAACCGCAAAGGAACTAAAATGATTTGTATTAACTACAACTCGTCCATCTTGATAGTTTCCTCCGAGTTTTGTCCAATTATCTTTTCCGCTCTTGGAAGAGTAAACACTGAGCTCGACGTTCTCTTTATCCACCTTTAAGGACAACGTGACATTTAGGTCACCAAACTCAGACATCGTATGACCGCCTTGCTTCAATTCCAAATTGTAGACTGAACTTACAGCCCCAATAACCGTTTTTTCTTTCTTTATACTTATTTCTACTTTTCCTTTTTCATTTTTAAATATTTGTGATGGAATGGACAGCATTACATCATTGTTCAAATTCACTTGAACCTTTGCTGATTTTTCTTTTAAAAGCTCTACTTGCCGCTCACTAAGACGAACAAACGTATTGTCCTTATTGTTAGCTATGTTGACAGCAACTGTTCCTTCATTCTTCAATTCATCTAAAAGACTTTCGAAACCAGCATCGGAGATTACCGCATTATTCCCATTCATTTGGAAGTCTGCTTCAACTTCATCCTTCTTTTCCTCTGGAGGATCTGTTGGATCTGTCGGATCACCGTCTTTTACTTCCTCAACTCTTACAAGCTTTACATTATCAATGATGATCGTATATGGAACAGGTGGTTCAATATCCGTTGAATTCCTTCCTAAACCGAACATGAATTGCTTTATGCCATCTTCTTGAACGTCAACAATCACTTCATATGTTTTCATTTCTTTCGTAACATTAAACGTTTTGATTCCTGATCCAGCAAGCTCTACATAAACAGGTCTTGCTTGCTCTAAACTCATATCAAATTGGATTTTGTACGTTCCACTCGGAACATTGAGATTCTGTAAAAGTTGAATGTCATACCAATTCCAGCCGACTTGTTTTACATTAGCGTGGAGCCTTCCGTTTTCAACTGAAAAATCTGCTAAACCTGCCCATTGAACATAGTTACCCATGTTAAAAATATTCCAGCCCTCAACTAGTTGGTCTGGTGCTATTCCAAATTCTTTCGTTGTGTCAAATGTTCCGTCAATGATTAAGTTTTCCCCTACTTCCTTCCACTTTTTCTCTTCTGGTGGATCCGTTGGGTCTACTGGTTCTTCATTATCGCTTTCTCCAAGCGCTTCCCTTGCTCCCTTTACTTCCAGCCTTACATTATCAATGTAGACCTCATGTTGATTCGATATTTGCTGTCCAGCCACATTACCAAGTAGAAATTGAAATGTAGTCATATCATCCTTCGTCATCTTAAATTCATAAGAATATGTTTTTACCGAACTAGTCAACTGAACATTCTCATTAAAATAACGATGGTAGGAAGGGGCTCCGTTATCAATGACTACTTCTAGTAATCTATCGATTGTGGATCTTGCATCGAACGAAACAACGTATGTCTTACCTTCCATTAAGGCAAGTTCTGGCTGATACAATTGTACGTCCCAAGGGTTCACTCCTACATTTTGTACTACAACCTTTGCTTCACCATTTGCTGCTTCCATCGTTGCCCTGGAATTTCCGTCATAATCTCCTTGAACATGTCGATTCCAACTAGATAAACCATTTGAAAAGTCTCCATTTTTAAGTGGGAAATGCTTTTCTCTTTGTCCTTTTATTTCAAGACGGACATTGTCAATGAAAACATCGTGTGCTTCGTTTATGGCCGGACCACCTACAATATTTCCAAGTAAATATTTAAGGCCAACCGCTTCATCCGTATTCATTTTGAACTCAAATTCGAATGTTTTCATCGTATTATTCAACTGAATTTTTTCATTAAAAAATCTAGTGTATGATGAGTTTTCAACTACTACCTCCATTAATCGATCCACAGTTGACCTAGCATCAAATTGGACAACATACGTATTTCCTTTTTTCAGATTCATTACTTCTTGGATCAACATAATGTCCCATGGATTATTACCTACATTTCGAATCGAAAACTTAGATTGGCCATCTTCCACTTGAAGAGTACCAGATGAACTTGAATCACCGTAATCCCCTTGAATATGCTTCGTCCAATGTTCTAATCCATTTGAAAAATCACCATTTTTTAACGGAAAAATATTATTCAATGTTAATTGATCATTTTTGTTCGTTAAGCGAATTAGTTTTACGTCATCCAGGAATACATTGCTATTATTTCCTCCGAGGAAGAAGACTAATTGCCCTTTAATATCCGTTATATCTGGCATTGTGAAGCGAACAGATTTTTCTTCCATAGTTGTCGTTAATCGTATCTTCTGATTTCCAGAAAAATTAACCGTTCCATCTTCACTCAAAAATGCCACTTGCATCTCTCTATCAGAGTTAGCCCTAGCTTTAAATGTCAATTGATATTCATCATTACTAAGTAAATTTATACCTTTCTGGATAACTCTGATTGCTTGCTCACTGCTGCCACCATCTGTGATATTAATCTCTAATTCTCTTTTAACAGAATCAACCGAAGCTTCTGAAACAGCACCATCTGTATAGAAATTCCAATACGTCATTCGATCGATTCTACCTTGATCAAATGTTCCGTTGTACACATGATTCCCACTGCTTAACGGTTTTTTTGGCGCTTCTTCGTTGTATGGATCTATAGGATCGATTTCTTCAAGAACGACATTACCAATCCAAACTGGATTTGCATTAAGACCCATATTAAATTCAAGCCTTGCTGCTACATCTGTATCATGCTGCATCTGAAATTTCATTTCATAAGATTGAACGCTATCTGTTAACGCAAAATCTGGAGTAGGTGCATAAGCCGTATAACCTCTCTCTGGTCCTCCGCCAAATTTAACATTTACATTTCGATTTGCGTTAGATTTTGCATCGAAACTTAGCTTATACCATCTACCTTTGCCCAGCGTAATATTTTGAATAAGCTGTACAGAATAGGTTTGGTTACCAGCCTGATTTATATTGATTTTCGCAAAAGGATTTCCATCAATATTTTCAACACTCGCTGTTCCATTTCCATTAAAATCATTCATATACGCTAAATTCCAATTTGTATAATCCCACTTATTTTCTAATTCTGAACTATTCGTTATCGACGTAAAGCCATTTTCATAAGCATTATCGTAAATATAGTTCCCATTGATAGCTTTTTTTGCATTACTGGGAAGCTCCTCTACATCAAATCCAGGCTCAACAGGCTCTAAATAATCTCTCCCTGTTAGTTCATAAACTCTAACATAATCGACCTCAACCTGCCCTGGGAATGTAGTGCTTCCATCAGGATTTCCATCAAAATGGCCACCAATCGCCAGATTTAAAATGATAAAAAACTCCTGATCAAATGGGGCTGGATATGAATATTTCGCAGCATTTCCGGTACCAATTGAACTCCAATTATTAAGCTTTTGATAGAGCTCCCCGTTTACATACCAGCGGATTTCACCAGGCTCCCATTCAACACTGTACACATTAAAATCGGTAACATCTTTACCGTCTTCAAAATTATAGTCTTTTGCCGTGTATGAATTATTTGGCCACCCTCCGCCATAGTGAATGGCTCCGCCAACTGATTTCGGTTTACTACCCTTGCCTTCCATAATATCTAGTTCACCTGAAGCTGCCCAACCACCATATACATCATCTTCTGGCATCATCCAAAATGCCGGCCAAAATCCTTTCCCTTTTGGTAATTTCATTTTCGCCTCAATTTTTCCGTACTTTTTACTAAACTTGCCTCGGGAAAGGATTTTTCCAGATGTATATTGATACGTACCTCTACTATCAGAAACGGTTTCCTTCCGGCCTTCTAAAATTAATTTTCCATTTTCAACTTTTACATTATTTTCATGGTAATATTGGAGTTCGTTGTTTCCCCAACCCGGATTCCAAGAACCGTCGGGATTTTCAAATCCATTCCCAATATCGATCGACCATTTTGAAGTATCAAGCTCCTCACCGTCGAAATTATCTTCCCAAACTAATGACCATTCTGACTCTTCACCTGGAGGTTCTTTACTTATTTCATCGGCCTTTGCATTAAAACTGAAAAAGTTCGAAAAGAACAATAAAAATACCATCGCTAAACTCCACCACTTTTTTGACATCCGTTTACCTCCAATCAAAAATAGTAAAAATGACACAATGAGAAAATCCTTCTAAATATCCGTCCCCTCCTTCCTTATATTTATTGGAATAGTTCTCGGAGATACCATACATTAATTATTCCTTGTTAAATAATAGAATCCTTCCAACTTTCAGAAAATGGGTCTAATATCATAGTAATAATTGATTAGTTGCAAAATTAAAAGGGTTTCTACTACTTTTATAGAAGATTAATAAAACTCATGTTTTTTGGTGAAATTTGTAAATGGAGGGGAGTTAATGTCATGAATTTAATTGAAGTAAAGGGATTAACGAAACAATTTCGTCATCCTATTAAAGATCCTGGTCTAAAAGGAGCGATTAAGCATTTATTTACGCAAAAATATACTGAAAAACTAGCAGTAAATGATATCAATCTATCTGTTAAGGAAGGAGAAGCAATCGCTTATGTAGGTCCAAATGGAGCCGGAAAATCCACAACGATCAAAATGCTGACTGGGATTCTTGTCCCCACTTCAGGAACCGTTACCGTAGATGGGCTTACTCCTTATAAAAATCGAATGGAAAATGCTCAAAAGATAGGAGTTGTTTTTGGTCAGCGCACTCAGTTATGGTGGGACCTTCCTGTCATTGAATCTTTTTCTCTATTAAAAGATATTTACGAAATTCCAGAAGCTATTTATCAAGAGAATCTTAACCGATTTAAAGATTTACTAGGACTGGATGAATTTCTTCATTTATCAGCAAGAAAAATATCTTTAGGTCAAAGAATGAGAGCCGATCTCGCTGCTGCATTGTTACATAATCCAAAGATTGTATACTTAGATGAACCAACAATTGGCTTAGATATCGCTGTAAAAGAACGAATTCGTGCGTTTATTAAAGAAATCAACCGAGAAAAAGGAACGACCATTATTTTAACGACTCATGATTTGGATGATATTGAAGATATTTGTGAAAGGCTCGTTATTATTGATCATGGACGCGTAATTTACGACGGAGAGCTTCAAGCTGTAAAAGATGCATTTGTAAAAGAAAGAACGATTCATTTCCAAATGAAGGAGGCCATCGCCTCTCTAACTTCTCTAATAGATGGATTACCAGGCGTTATCTTAGAAAATGTTTCAGGTCAACAATTTTCGGTCCGTTTTAATCGTTTTGATATTTCAGCTGGTGAAATAGCTTCATACGTGATGCAACATGGCGAAGTAATCGACTTTCGCATTGATGAGCCTAAAATCGAACAAGTCATTAGAAAAGTGTATGACGGGAAACTCGATTTAAACAGTGGCAAGGAGGAGGCGTCTCGTCTTGTTCCAGAAAAAGTATAGATCCATTGCTAAAATCACGATGCAAAACACTATGGCATATCGATTCAATTATTTCATCAGTTTAATTGCCAGTTTAATCTTTATTTTAGCGATGTTTTATTTATGGAAATCCATATACGCCGGGAGAACCGAATTAGCTGGGTTTACATGGGATCAAATGAAATCCTATTTATTTATTACCTTCCTTACGAACTCTTTAGTTTCATGGTATTCAGAAACAGGAATATCAAGAAAAATACTCGATGGCAGTGTAGCGATGGATCTCTTAAAGCCCCTTAATTTTCAAAAGGCACGATTGGCGGAAACACTAGGATCCAGTATAGTCGAAGGATTGATTGGAGCAATTTTAGTTACTATTTTCGTTATTCTTTTTGCTGGAGTAATAATTCCAGATCATGCACTAACATATGTACTTTTCGCTATTAGTCTAGTTGTATCGCTCACTTTAAAATTTAGTATCGTCTATATTTTTTCATTACTCTGTTTTTGGACGACGAGTGCCGTGGGGATTGCCTGGTCACGCGCAGCCATTACGAATCTATTTTCAGGAGCTCTAATACCATTAACCTTTTTTCCTGATTGGTTAAAGGCGTTAGCGAGCATTTTGCCATTTCAGGGAATTGTCTTTATTCCCGCTTCTATTTACTTAGGAAAAATCCAAGGTGTTGAAGCAATTCAAATGGTATGTTTGCAACTATTTTGGGTGATCGTCTTATGGATGGTAGGAAAAGTCATGTGGAATTGGGCCGTCCGTCAAGTAACGATTCACGGCGGGTAAGGAGGAGTGCTTATGAGACTAAAAAAATCATTATTAATCTATTTCCGCCTAATCAACCAGCATCTAAAAGCAATTTTAGAATATCAGGCAGACTTTTTAATTACATTAGTAGCAGCAATGCTAACGCAAATTCTTGGCTTTATTTTCCTCTGGGTCGTATACCAACAAATTCCTGAGATTAATGGCTGGAGTTTTTGGGAGGTTGCTTTTATTTATGCGATGATCTTTTTTACTGAGGGATTTGCTTCCTTATTTTTTGATGGTATTTGGTCTATAAGCAGATTTGTAAATCGCGGTGAAATGGATCGATTGCTAGTTAGGCCGGTATCTCCTATCCTTCAAGTTTTAGGGTCTGCGGTCGGAATGAATGGAGTTGGCAATATTTTTATCGGAGCCGTCATTATTTCTCAAGCACTCCGACACATCACCATTAATTGGTCAGTAGGAATGGTCGTTATGGCATTCATTCTACTAATCTCGGCTATAATAATCCGTGTTTCTATTTATTTGGCGGCTTGTTCGTCTGTCTTTTGGACTCACAGCCCAGGAAACGCCTTTGGGAACATGGTTCATACAGTGAGTGATTTTGCAAAATACCCGATAACAATCTATTCATTAGGAGTCCAAGCTCTAGTAGCGGTAATAGTCCCATACGCTTTTATTAGCTTTTTTCCAGCGGCGCTGTTATTTGGAAAAATGGATTGGAGCTACTTCGGTTATTTAACTCCTTTGGTTGCGATATATTGTGCAGGAATGGCGACATTTATTTTCAATCGTGGGTTGCGGCGATATGAAAGTGCGGGTAATTAATCTGTTCTAATAAAAAAGCACACCCCAATAATGGATTGAGCCATGGTATAATATTCCTTGTACAACATAACTTGGGTGGGAATTAGGCACCTCCGGAAAGGAGGTGTTGCCTATCGAAACTTTTCAAACGATTATCGTTATGCTGGCGTTCGGAACCTTTATCCTTTCGTTACTAACGTATGTTGAGAAAAGAAAATAACCCGCCTAGGTTAGCGCCATTGGGTCGGGTCACTTCTTCAACTATTTTTGGAGGTTTCCCATCCAAGTGTTGTACTGAGGACGGTTTCGCGCACCGTCCTTATTTTATTGTAATAATAACACAGACATTTTATGACTGCAAGATATTGGAAATCCACGGCTAGATAGAAAATTCCACTTACTAATTGTATATCCAAGTGTTCGTGTCTTTGATTATTGATACACTCAACAACTAGAACAATTCCATTCTGTGACATTTTTTTCTCTCCAAAGTTATCCTCTCTTTCCTTTTTCGATAAATATGATTTAAAACCCATCTCAAAATAAACTGTCTCCGTTAGCATAATAAGAAATGAAAATTTCATTTCTTATTATGATCAAACTATTTTACAAATTTATGTTGAAAACACTCCACTACTTTTTAATTCCCTCTTAATAAACTATCTTTTTTTATATCCTAAAGAATATTATCATTTCAGCTTAATTGTATTAAAAAAACTATAAATACCATTGACAATGCATGAAGTATATTATAATCTGGCATAATGCAAAAAATTGATAATAGAAGAAAAATTCAAAGAATGGAGTGTGTTAATTGATTATTAGAGTTGTAGATTATGATCATGATTGGAGCAAAGAATATCAAAAAGAAGAACGGTCTATTAAGATGATTCTTCAAGAAGAATTGGTGAATAGTTTTCATATTGGAAGTACTTCAGTTCAAGGTCTAAAAGCAAAACCAATAATTGATATTTTACTTGTAGTCAATGATATTAATAAATTGGACTCATTTTCTAACCATTTTCAAAACATTGGATATGAAGTTATGGGGGAATTCGGGATTTCTGGAAGAAGGTATTTCCGTAAAGGTGGAGATAATCGTACTCACCAAATTCACGCTTTTCAATACAACAATATTGAAGAAATTGAAAGGCACTTAGCATTTAGAGATTATCTTCGCGAACACCAAGAAGTTTGCTTACAGTATGGGCAATTAAAGACCAAACTCGCTGAACAGTATCCAAATGATATTGAAGGCTATGGAGATGGGAAAGACTATTTTGTCAAAAGTGTTGAAAAAGACGCTTTAAAATGGTATTGGACTGTCCGTTAATATTGTATTTTGATTTATAAAAAAACAGATCTACATTACTGCTGAAACTTACCGTGATATTACAGAAAAAATAGAAGAAGACGAACATCAAAAGTTCGCCTCCTTTGAATCGGCAAAAAAATTCGCCATAAATTAAACCCTGATGAAACTTGCATCAGGGTTTAAAAATAATTATCCGATACTACCTTCCATTTCGAACTTGATAAGTCGGTTCATTTCAACCGCATATTCCATTGGAAGTTCTTTTGTGAATGGTTCGATGAAGCCCATAACGATCATTTCAGTCGCTTCTTGTTCACCGATTCCACGGCTCATTAAATAGAAGAGTTGTTCTTCAGACACTTTCGAAACTCTCGCTTCATGCTCCAATGAGATATTATCATTCAAAATCTCATTGTATGGAATCGTATCAGAAGTTGATTTATTATCAAGAATGATGGTGTCGCACTCAATCGTAGATTTAGCACCGTCCGCTTTACGTCCAAAATGAACGATACCACGATAAGTTACTTTTCCACCATGTTGTGAGATTGATTTAGATACAATACTTGAAGAAGTATTTGGAGCTAAGTGCATCATTTTTGCTCCTGCATCTTGGTGTTGACCTTTTCCTGCAAGTGCAATGGATAAAGTCATACCACGTGCACCTTCACCTTTTAACAATACGGCTGGGTATTTCATCGTTAGTTTGGATCCGATATTTCCATCAACCCATTCCATTGTCGCATTCGCTTCACAAACTGCACGTTTCGTAACGAGGTTGTATACGTTATTCGCCCAGTTCTGGATTGTAGTATAACGGCAATACGCATCTTTTTTAATGATAATTTCAACTACTGCACTATGAAGAGAATTTGTTGTATATACAGGAGCTGTACATCCTTCAACATAGTGTACAGAAGCACCCTCATCAACAATAATTAGTGTACGCTCGAATTGCCCCATATTTTCTGAATTGATTCGGAAATAAGCTTGTAGCGGTGTATCTACCTTAATGCCAGGAGGTACGTAAATAAACGATCCACCGGACCAAACTGCAGAGTTCAATGCAGCGAACTTATTGTCAGTTGGTGGAATAACTGTTGCCCAGTGCTCACGGAAAATATCTTCATTTTCCTTTAAAGCGGAATCTGTATCTTTAAAAACAATCCCCATATCTTCAAGGTCTTGCTTCATGTTATGATACACAACTTCGGATTCGTATTGAGCAGAAACACCTGCAAGATATTTTTGTTCTGCCTCTGGAATACCTAGTTTGTCAAAAGTTTGTTTGATTTCTTCTGGAACTTCATCCCACGTACGTTCTGTTTGCTCAGACGGTTTAACGTAATACGTAATCTCGTCAAAGTTTAGTGAGTTTAAATCTCCACCCCATTGCGGCATTGGCATTTTATAAAAATGCTCAAGTGCTTTTAAGCGGAAATCTAGCATCCATTGTGGTTCTTGCTTCATTTTTGAGATTTCCTCAACGATTTCTCTCGTTAATCCGCGCTCAGAACGGAAAATGGAGACGTCACGATCTCGGAAGCCATATTTGTAATCACCGATTTCTGGTGCTTTTTTAGCCATTCTTCATTCCTCCATTCTATTATTATTGCTCATGCAACCCTTTTTCCATTGCTTTCCATGCTAGAGTTGCACATTTGATACGTGCAGGAAACTTTGAAACACCCTGCAACGCTTCGATATCACCTAGGTCTAGGTTTTCATCATCGTAGTCTTTTCCTTGAATCATGTCGGAGAAAATATGCGAAAGTTTAGTTGCTGTCTCGACGTCCTGCCCAATGATCGTTTGCGTCATCATCGACGCAGACGCCATCGAGATGGAACACCCTTCACCTTCGAACTTCGCATCTGTTACCTTTCCGTCCTCCACCTTCATTGTAAGATGGATCCGGTCTCCACATGTCGGATTATTCATATCGACAGTCAGGTTCCCATCACCCAGGCTGCCTTTATTGCGCGGGTTTTTATAATGATCCATAATCACTTGACGGTAGAGTGCATCTAGGTTATTAAAAGACATTCGTGAAATACTCCTTTGTTTTGACAAGCCCATCAACAAGCCTATCAATGTCTTGTTCCGTGTTGTATAAATAAAAGCTTGCTCTCGCCGTTGAAGAAACGTTCAACCATTTCATCAGTGGCTGGGCACAATGATGCCCCGCTCGAATTGCAATTCCTTCAGAGTCTAAAACTGTTGCTACATCATGTGGATGTACATCTTCTAAATTAAACGTAATTACGCCTACTCGGTTTTCTGCCTCTTTCGGTCCATAAATCGTAAGACCTTCAATGGAGGACATTTTTTCAAGTGCGTAAGCTGCTAGTCGATGTTCATGTTCTAAAATATTTTCCGGACCGATTTCATTTAAGAAATCAATCGCTGCACCAAGTCCGATTGCACCTGCAATGATCGGGGTTCCTGCTTCAAATTTCCACGGAAGCTCTTTCCACGTCGATTCTTGCAGACCAACAAAATCAATCATTTCTCCACCAAACTCAATTGGCTCCATCTTTTCAAGATGCTCTCTTTTTCCATATAATACGCCGATTCCTGTTGGACCACACATTTTATGTCCGGAAAAAGCGAAGAAATCACAGTTTAAATCACGGACGTCTATTTTCATATGAGGAGCAGCTTGGGCACCGTCTACAACCATAACCGCACCATTCTCATGGGCTATTTTAGCTAACTCTTTTATTGGATTTATGACTCCAAGTACATTAGAAACGTACATGATTGAAACAATTTTCGTTTTTGAACTTATGGTCTCGCGTGCATCTTCAAGACTAATTGAACCATCTTCTTGAAGTGGTAAATATTTTAGTCTCGCACCAGTGCGCTTCGCTAACTGCTGCCACGGGATAATATTACTATGATGTTCCATATACGAAATGACAATCTCATCATCTTCTCTGAGATTTTCCATTCCAAAACTTATTGCAACTGTATTTAGAGCAGTAGTCGTTCCTCGAGTAAAAATGATTTCTTCTATTGAAGCAGCATTGATGAATTTTCTTACCTTTTCACGAGCAGCTTCATATCGATCAGTTGCCCTCGTTCCAAGTGTATGAACCCCACGGTGAACGTTAGAATTATATTCACGATAGTATTCATCTAACACTTCAATTACCTGTACAGGCTTTTGTGAGGTCGCAGCGCTGTCCAGATATACGAGTGGATGCCCGTTTACTTCCTGGTCAAGAATTGGAAAAAGTTTGCGAACCTCATAATTGTTCATTATCTTAGTTTCCTTTCGATAATGTCTGTAAGCTGTTGTTTTACAGCTTCAATTGGAAGATTTTCTACAACTGGTGCCAAGAAACCGTGAATGATCAATACTTCTGCTTCGGCACGTGTAATCCCTCTGCTCATTAAATAGTAGAGTTGGAGTTCATCCACACGGCCTACAGATGCCGCGTGTCCTGCAACTACATCATCTTCATCGATTAATAAAATTGGGTTTGCATCTCCACGAGCTTTTTCACTTAACATTAATACACGAGATTCTTGTTCAGCATTTGCTCCTGAAGCACCTTTTTCAATTTTACCAATTCCATTAAATATAGAAGAGGCAGCATCTTTCATGACACCGTGCTTTAAAATATGTCCAGTTGAATTTTTTCCGAAATGGACGATACTTGTCGTAAAGTTCTGAGTTTGTTGTCCTCTACCGACAACAACCGTTTTAGCATCACTGCTTGAACCATCGCCGATTAAGTTTGTAATATTTTCAAAGATGGTATTGCCATCATTCATCATACCAAGAGCCCAATCAACTGTAGCATCTCTGCCTGTTATACCACGACGGTTTACATAAGTTGTAGAACCTTTTGCTAATGTGTCAACTGCACCAAAGACGATTTTCGCATTATTATTAGCAATGACTTCCGCTACAATATTTGCGATCCCATTTACTTCTTCATTCGTTGAAATATAGTTTTCCACATATGTGACAGAACTATTATCATCTGCAACAATAAGTACGTGGTTAAACATTGCAGCGTCTTTATCATCAAAAATAAAAACAGCTTGAACTGGATCTTTTACATCAACGTTTTTAGGAATATAGAGGAACGCGCCGCCATTTAACAAAGCAGCATGAAAAGCAGTGAGTTTATGCTCATCGACTTTTACAGCATTTTTCATAAAATATTTTTGAACGAGCTCAGGATATTCTTTAGCGGCAGTGATAATATCCGTAAAAATTACACCTTGTTGCTTCAAATCTTCTGAAATAGAAAGATAGGCTGGAGTTTGATTATGTTGAATATATAGATTTTGATTCGTTTTCTCTATATTTACATATGATTTTGCAGCTTCAGGCAGTTCATCTAGTGATTGGAATTTAGTTCCCTCAGATTGATGCTTTGTGAAATCTGTAAAATTCCAATTATTTATTCTTGTTTTATCCGGTTTCGGCAGAGCTTTTTCATCTGCTAAAGCGATAGCCTCGAGTCTCAACTCGGTAAGCCATTCAGGTTCGCCTTTTTCAGATGAAAAAGAACGGATATAATCCTGATCTATTGTCATTTTCGTATCGATTGTCATTATGATCCTCCTTACGCTTATGCTTCCTGACCAACTGTTTCATCTTCAATTCCAAGTTCAGCTTTGATCCAGTCATAACCTTCTGCTTCCAAGCGTTGAGCAAGTTCTGGTCCGCCAGATTTTACAATACGACCTTGCATCATCACATGGACATGGTCAGGAGTAATATAGTTAAGAAGGCGTTGATAGTGAGTAATGATTAAGCAACCGAAGTCACTTGAACGCATTTCGTTAATACCTTTAGATACAATTTTTAATGCATCTATATCAAGACCTGAGTCAATTTCATCTAAAATAGCAATTTGAGGTTGAAGCATCATCAATTGTAAAATTTCATTACGCTTCTTTTCCCCACCTGAGAATCCTTCATTTAAATAGCGTTGAGCCATATTTGGATCCATTTCAAGCAATTCCATCGTGTTATCCATTTCACGGATAAATTTCATTAATGAAATTTCTTTTCCTTCTTCGCGACGAGCATTGATAGATGTGCGAAGGAAGTCAGAATTTGTCACTCCACTAATTTCACTTGGATATTGCATAGCAAGGAACAAGCCTGCACGAGCACGCTCATCAACTTCCATTTCTAATACATCTTCGCCATCAAGCGTGATGGAACCACTTGTTACTTCATATTTTGGATGCCCCATAATAGCAGAAGATAATGTTGATTTACCTGTACCATTTGGACCCATGATAGCGTGGATTTCTCCACCTTTTATTTCAAGGTTTACACCTTTTAATATCTCCTTATCTTCAATTGACACATGAAGATCCTTAATTGTTAATGTTGAAGCCATGATCATACCTCCGTATAAACAAGTGATTTTCTTATTTTGATGAGTTCATTCTCAATTTATTCTCATTCTTATCTTATATCATATTAAAATTATTATCAACTAGATGGGATTCTCAACTTGACTGCGTGAATCACCACAATTTTAAAGGGCCGACGTAAATTACGTCCGCCCTTTGATTTACCGCATTTCTTCATTATTATATAGAAATCAAGAATGAATTTTTCGCTCCAAATCCGATCTTAATCTTTGAGAAAGAACATACTCTTTTTCACGTTTTTTCTCAATTATCACTCTTACTTGATGTTGACGTTTATACGTTTCGTACCCCACTCCGTGTGCACCGTACATCGCTTTTTCCATACCATTTGTGTACTGAATATTTAAGGTATTAATAAAAAACCAATCCTTTCATTTGTTCAGACCTGGTGTCTAAAAATGACTACACTCTTTTTCACATTCCCAATTATATATGAAAAAAACATGCTAGAAAACAAAAAAATTGAAGAAAAAAGTGAACAAATGTCGACGGGTGAGTGCATTGGATATGATGGTAATAATAAATAACGATATGTAAATCTGATTATAAAGTACTACGTTTTATTAAGGATCTTATTGTATCGTGTTCAAAGCCAATCAGTAGGGATTTGCGGAATTTCAACCAACGTTTTATCTAAAGTTGAGGTGTAGGAAGGACAAGATTCAAATCGTTGGAAGTTTTGTCCAACATGAAGTGGATGAGGGACATAATCCGCAGTTCGCTGAGCTTTTTGTCCATCAAGAGACGGATGATGGACATAATTCGTAATTCACCGAACGTTTTGTCAAACAAGAGGCGGTTAATGGACATAATTCGTAATTCACCGAACACTTTGTCCAACAAGAGACGGTTAATGGACATAATTCGTAATTCATCGAACGTTTTGTCCAACAAGAGACGGGTGATGGACATAATTCGTAATTCATCGAACGCTTTGTCCAACAAGAGGCGGTTAATGGACATAATTCGTAATTCACCGAACGCTTTGTCCAACAAGAGACGGTTAATGGACATAATTCGTAATTCACCGAACGTTTTGTCCAACAAAAGGCGGTTAATGGACAAAATTCGTAATTCACCGAACGTTTTGTCCAACAAGAGGCGGTTAATGCACAAAGTCCATATTTCGCAGAACTTTTTGTCCATCAAGAGACGAATGATGGACATAATTCGTAATTCATTGAACTCTTTGTCCAGCAAGAGACAGATGAAGCACAGAACTGCGCCAATTTCCTTCAATATTTCAATTGAAGGCTTAGCAAATTCCTAAGAACAAGCATATCAATTAAACTAGATGGAATCTGTCTTTACTAGACTATGTTCTTGCCTTATCGATATAAAAATTCCGAGCAAATGTGCCCGGAATTTAATTAATTTCTTCTAATTTTTTTTGCAAACCAGTTTCCAAGTGATTGAACTAATTGCACCATGATGATTAATGTAATAACGGTGATGATCATGATTTCGGTTTTAAACTGGTTATATCCATACGTTATCGCCAAATCTCCAATTCCACCCGCTCCAACTGCACCTGCCATTGCAGATGCACCAATCAAACCGATTGTTGCGACAGTTAAAGCGAGAACAATAGAGGCTAAAGCTTCTGGAAGTAAAAAGCGCCAAATTGTTTGCCAAGGGGTTGCTCCCATTGCTTGTGCTAATTCAATTGTTCCTTTATCAACTTCCAATAATGAGTTTTCAATTAGTCTTCCAATATAAAAAGCCGTATATAGAACAAGTGGGACAATAGCTGCAGTTGTACCAATAGATGTGCCGACGATAAAACGGGTAAATGGAATAATTGCCACTAATAGAATAATGAATGGAATGGATCTAAATATGTTAATGACTACGTTCAGTACATTATAGATTGTTTTATTTTCTAAAATGGCACCTTCTCTTGTAACGACTAGCGTAACACCTATCGGGATACCAATGATAATAGATATAATAAGTCCAATCCCTACCATATAAAATGTTTGATATAAGGCTTTAAAAAACTCTGGCCAAAACCAAGGCTCAAAGTGCATCGGTAGTTACCTCCCTTACAATCGCCGCTTGATCTTTCATATATTGAACAGCTCGTTCAATTTCTTCAGAATCCCCCTGTATGTTCACCAACAAGTTTCCGAACGGAATTCCTTGCAATTCAGTGAGCATTCCATGAAATACATTCAAATCAACTGGGAATTTTTTTGCAGTGTCAGATAATAGAGGTGCGCTTGTGGAAAGCCCTTTAAAGATGACTCGATACGTTTTTCCTGATTTAGCCTTAATCAATTCCTTAATAGAATCAGGAGTTGCATCATTTAGTACCGTTCTGACAAAACTTCTGGCAATCTCTGTTTTAGGTTCGGTAAACACATCGATGACCGATCCTTGTTCAACAATTTTCCCACCTTCAATAACAGCAACTTTATCGCAAACATCTCGAATAACATTCATTTCATGTGTAATCATTAAAATAGTGAGGTCAAATTCTTCCCTTACTTTCCTTAATAATTCCAACACAGATTCTGTTGTACTTGGGTCAAGCGCAGACGTAGCTTCATCACATAAAAGAATATCCGGATCTGTTGCAAGTGCACGTGCAATCCCGACCCTTTGCTTCTGACCTCCAGATAACTGTTCAGGATAATGATTCATTCTGTCTTCTAATCCAACAAAGGATAACAATTCAGTAACTTTCTTCTTAATATATTCTTTTGACTTCCCTTCCAAAATAAGCGGCATTGCTACGTTTTGGAAAATGGTTTTCGAGTGCAATAAGTTATAGTTTTGAAAGATCATGCCAATTTTCTTTCTTTGCTCCCGTAATTCCTTCGGTGATAAAGTTAGTAAATCAACATCATTAATCAATACTTTTCCAGATGTAGGCCGTTCTAATAAATTGACACATCTAATCAATGTACTTTTACCTGCACCACTAAAACCGACTACTCCAAATATTTCACCTTTATTCACAGTGAGATTGATCCCTTGTAAGGCTACGACTTGTTTCTCTTTATGTTTCCCATACACTTTATGAACATCTTGAAATACAAGCATATGTTTTCTCCTTAATCCTTAAAATATTTTCAGCAAGCACTACGATTTTACATGAAAAATATAAAAATATCACTAATTACATATAACATTAGCCTGTTTTATAGAAAACAGGCTAATGTTATATGGGTCACGCTATTAGTTTTGTTTATAGTCATCTAAGAATGAAATCGGCTCTCTTACAGGAACAGCAGCACCGTTAAATTCTTTTTCAATGAAGCTTTTCACTTCATCTGTATGGTAGATGTCAACAATTTTCTTTAATGTTTCATCATCTTTACGTTTTGCTTGAGCTGCGATGATATTGACGTAAGCTTTATTGCTTGAATCTTCTCTGAAAACAGGATCGTTTGTTGGATTTAGACCTGCATTAATTGCCATGTCAGAGTTAATAATAGAAGCAGTTGCATCGTCAAGACCGCGAGCTGTTTGTCCAGCATCAACAGTAGTGATTTTTAAGTTTTTAGGATTTTCGGCAATATTTTCTACCCCACCAGTGCCATCAAATCCCTCTTTCAATGTAATAACACCAGCTTTTTGTAGTAGTAAAAGGGCTCTTCCTAAGTTTGTTGGGTCTTTAGGAATAACAATTTGATCCCCATCTTTTAATTCGCTAATATCTTTAATTTTTTTGGAGTAAATTCCCATTGGCCAAATATTTGTTGTTCCAATCGCAGCTAAATCAAGTTTACGGTCTTCTTTAAAGCTATCAAAATAAACAATTGTTTGGAATGCATTAATATCAATTTCTCCGCTATCTACAGCAAGGTTTGGTTGAACATAATCATCGAATTTTACAATTTCAATTTTTATGTCTTGTTTTTCAGCTAGTTCTTTTACAAGGTTCCAAGTTGGAACTTCTGATGTAGTTGTACCTACTTTAATGACATCTGATTTACCATTCGATCCACATGCAGATAATACTAAAGTTAATCCAAGTAATATTACAGCAATTAATTTTTTCATTATGATATCCCTCATTCTATTTTTTTTTGTTAAATTTACGTGACTTAGTAATTGTCCTTACTTTGCTTCTTATTTATTAAAACGACTTGGGTCAAACATACTAATCTCTAATGTCGGTGTTTTATCTGTTGCTATCTCTGCCGCAATTTTCCCCATGATTGGGGCGAACTTGAATCCATGTCCCGCCATTGGCCCGAGTAGTGTGACATTTGGCAATCCTGGCGCTGGTCCAAGGATAAAATGTTCATCCGGTGTATTCGTATAAAAGCATGTTTTTGCTTTTACCGGAACTGGAATAAGATCCGGGAAGTACTCTTTCACTTTTTCGGTAACAGGATCTACATCTGACTCGTGAATTTCTCTATCTACTTCATCAGGATGATTCACAATTTGTCCTCCATGATGAAGGGCGACTTTGACTGTCTTTCCATCAACAGTAGGGAATCCATAAAATCCAATTCCATCTTTCATTCTCGAGAAAATAGGGAATTTTTCTGATGTGAATTGCTCCGGATTGTTTGCTTCATACCATACTAAAACTTGTCGTTCCAAAGAAAGCGGTAATTTTAAATCTGGAAGAAGGTGTGAAGTCCATCCACCTGAAGAAACAATAACCTTTTTTGCTCTAAACTGTTTATCTTCGCAAAAAATTGTAACCCCATCTTCATCTGCTTGAATACTTTTTACTGGGCTGTCTGTAAAGACCGTACCACCTAATTCCTCTCCACGGTTAACGGCTATTTCAATAGATAGCTCAGGCTTAAGATAGCCAGCATATTCTTCAAAGATCGCTACTTGATTTTCTTTGAAATTAATTTGCGGATATACTTTTTTAGCCTCAGTTCCCGAATATTTTTTATGGGGAAGGTTAAAAGTATGGACGCTTTCCTCAACGGTTTTGATGAAAATATCGTCCTTTGGTCCAAACATCGTACCACCGTTTTCGGTGTATAACTCTGCGCCTGTTTCCGCTTCTAGTTCTCTCCAAAGTGATCTCGCTTCTTTAAGTAAAGGAACGTATTCAACACCTTCGCCATAAGCAGTTCGAAAAATCCTAGTTTCTCCATGACCTGCCCCTTTATCATGACCAGGTCTATAGCGGTCAAAGCCGACAACATTGACTCCCATTCGAGCCAATTGCCAAAAAGCGAAGCTTCCCATAGAACCTAAGCCAATTACAGCTACATCCCATTCTAACTGCTTACTCATGTTTTTCACCTCGCTGTAAAATATCATTTGGAGAAGGTACTTTATAAATAAAAATGCCTTCCTGCAATAATGAGCAGAAAGGCATAAATAAATTAAAATCCTTCCCCTCATCTTTCAAAGCTATAACGCTTTGTGTGAATTGGCACCTTTTCACATACGTGATGGTTGCCGGGCTTCATCGGGCACATCCCTCCACCTCTCTTGATAAGAGTTAAAGATATAAAGTTGTAAGGTATGAAAGTCATATTATCATAGGGTATTTTACTAGTCAACTAAAAAAACGAAAAAACTCCTAGAAATTTTGTCGAAATTTTGTATATTATAGGACAAAAGTCAGGAGTAGCTTGATATCAATTCGTGTAAATAAGGCACAGATTTAAATGCATATATTTTTTCTTGAACCTTGCCTTCCTTCAAAATCAATAAACAAGGAACACTTTCTATTGAAAAGTTTTTAGCGAGTTCTGGTACATAATTTAAATCAGCTTTTCCAAATAAAAGATTAGGAAACATTTGCTCCACGACTCCAAGCATCTTTCCTGCGACTTGACAAGTTCCGCAAAGTGGGGTGTAAAAATAAAGCATGGTTGTTTCATGTTGATCGATCATTACCATGATATCTTCTTTAGTTACATCTTTCATAAATGATTTCCATCCTTTAATTAGAAAAATGCACCTTAGCAATCAGCCTTGGTGCATCTTTATTATAAAATTTATTCTTCACTAGTCATTTTTTCATATTCATCTGCGGACATCAGATTGTCCAATTCACTTAAATCAGATGGTTCAATGACAATCATCCAAGCTTTTTCGTATGGAGATTCGTTTACGAATTCTGGGCTGTCATCCAGATCTTCGTTTACTGCAACAACTTTTCCACTAAGTGGGGCATAAAGTTCGGAAACCGTTTTAACAGATTCTACACTTCCGAAAGGCTCGTCTGCAGTAACCTCGTCTCCTACTTCTGGAAGTTCAACGAAAACAATATCTCCTAATTCTGATTGTGCAAAGTCAGTAATTCCAATTCGAATTTTTCCTTCTTCTACTTTTACCCACTCATGTTCTTCAGAATATCGCAATTCTTTTGGTGTATTCATCTAGATCCCTCCATGATATTATCCTATTATTAATGTACAAAAACACTTTGGTAAAATCAAGAAATCGTTCTATTATTTCAACCAAGTCTTTTCATATTCATCTTCTTTAAATCCAACTGTAACGTCATGGCCATCCGTTATTAAAGGACGCTTTATAAGCATTCCGTCACTGACAAGTATATCTAATAGTTCCTTTTCAGTTGCGGTCCCTATTTTATCTTTCAATCCAAGCTCCCGATATTTATTTCCACTCGTATTGAAAAATTTCTTCAGCTCAAAATGACTGCTTTTATAAATGTTCTCCATTTCCTCACTAGATGGAGGATTTTCAACGATATGTATTTCATTGTAATCAATTTGGTGTTCATCCAACCATTTTTTTGCTTGACGGCAAGTTCCGCATTTTGGATAGCAATAAAAGCTTAAAACCAATCTTCATTTCCCTCCTAATTAACCATTGTACTGATTATAACATAAAAATGATTATTATATTAACCATTCTATGTTCGGAAATGTAGTAAACTCCACAAAAAGGAGAGTATCGTTCTTACTCCGATACTCTCCTATATTCTCACTTATACTACAAATCTTTCAGTTTCAATTAATCGTTCAGATGCTTCGCGTTTTTTAGAGATAACATTAATAGGTGTATGGCGAATCAATTTCCTTAATGCTGAATTCATCATTCTGAACATATCGCCTTCCTCTATCGCTGCAAGAGATTCTCTTGCTAGTTGTTCAACTTTTACGATAGAGTCTTGGCAGAAAATTTGTGTATAGAGAAGTTTTTGTGTGCTTTTTTCTAGTCCAACTTTACTTATTGATTTTTCAGTGCGAAGCATGGCTGATTCCATTGAATATGCAAAAGATACAATATCTGCAAGTTTCGCTAAAATTTCTTGTTCCTTTTCCAGTGCCTGCCCGAATTTTTGTGCAGCAAGCCCAGCAATCATTAGGGCTACTTTTTTCGTTCCTCTAATTAAATGTTTTTCTTGTTCAAGTGGAGCATCACTTGGTTCCTCAGGCATTAACATCATCAATTCTTCTTGCAAGTTTTGCGCTTTTTCAAATAGTGGAAGCTCCCCTTTAAACGCTTTCCGTAGAAAAGTGCCTGGAACAAGCAATCGATTAATTTCATTTGTTCCTTCAAAAATACGATTTATCCGTGAATCACGATATGCTCTTTCTATTTCATATTCTTGCATATAGCCGTAGCCGCCATGGATTTGAACTCCTTCATCTACAACATGGTCGAGAACTTCAGATGCAAAAACTTTATTCAATGAGCATTCAATCGCATATTCTGCAATAGAGCTTGCTACATCCGTACCATTTTTAATTTGTTCTTCCGTCAGGTTGCTCATGCGATCTTCAAACAAGCCTACTGTACGATAAACAGAGCTTTCAGCCGCATACAATTCCGCTCCAAGTGTTCCGAACTTTTCCTTTGTTAGATTGAATTGTGATATTGGTGTTTTAAATTGCTTACGTTGATTTGCATATTGAAGCGTAATTTCAAGTGCCCTCTTTGAACCACCTACAGCCCCAACTCCAAGCTTATAACGCCCAATATTTAAAATGTTGAATGCTATACGGTGTCCTTTGCCTACTTCACCTAGCAAATTCTCAACAGGTACTTGTGCATCTTCTAAAATAAGAGTACGTGTTGATGAACTTTTGATTCCCATTTTCTTTTCTTCCGCACCAGTCGAAACCCCAGGAAAATCACGTTCGATTATAAAGGCGGAAAAATGTTCACCATTAATTTTCGCATAAACGATAAATACATCGGCAAAGGCGGAGTTAGTAATCCATTGCTTTTCTCCATTTAATATATAATGCGTTCCTGCTTCATTTAATTTTGCATTAGTTTTGGCTCCAAGTGCGTCTGACCCAGATCCAGGTTCAGTTAATGCGTAAGCAGCTAATTTTTCTCCTGTGGCAAGTACAGGCAAGTACTTTTTCTTTTGTTCCTCATTACCAAAGAGAACAATTGGAAGGGAGCCAATTCCTACGTGTGCCCCGTGAGAAATGGAAAATCCCCCCGCTCTTGACATCGCTTCGGAAATTAGGGATGAACTCACTTTATCAAGTCCCAATCCACCGTACTCTTCTGGTACATCAGCCCCCAACAAACCTAGCTCACCTGCTTGCTTTAATAAATCAACCGAATGGTTAAACTCTTGATTTTCTAATTTTTCTACAAGAGGTAAAACCTCGTTAACGACAAAGTCTTCACTCGTTTTATAAATCATTTTTTGTTCATCAGTGTAGTCTTCAGGTGTGAACATTTGGTCAGCAGAAATATCTTCGATTAAGAAAACTCCACCTTTAATCAGCTTCTCTGTTTTACTTTCCATCGATTTTCCCTCCCGATTGATCTAAATCAGCTCAAATACTCCTGCCGCTCCCATGCCTCCACCTATACACATCGTCACCACACCAAATTGAACATTTCTGCGCTTCATTTCATGAGCAAGCGTGAGTGTTAACTTAGTTCCAGTGCAGCCAAGTGGGTGTCCAAGGGCTATCGCGCCACCGTTCACATTCACAATTTCCTCATCTAATCCTAACTGACGGATGACTTGTATGGATTGAGAAGCAAATGCTTCATTTAATTCAAAAAGACCAATATCAGACAGCTCTAACCCTGCCATTTTTAAAGCTTTTGGAACTGCTTCGACTGGACCGACTCCCATAATTTCAGGTGCAACTCCTGCAACTGCAAACGATCGGAATTTTACTATTGGAGAGAATCCTAAAGAATTCGCTTTTTCTCGATCCATAACCATCACCGCTGCAGCACCATCACTCGTTTGCGATGCATTCCCAGCAGTAACTGTACCATTGATGGAAAAGGCTGGACGAAGAGTTGAAAGGACTTCCATATTTGTGTTAGGGCGAACACCTTCATCCATCGCAAATTCAATATTCTTTTCCACGAGCTTGTTATCTTCATTTACGGTACGAGATACAACATGCACAGGAACGATTTCTTCATCGAATTTCCCCTCAGCAATCGCCCGCGCAGCTTTTTGATGACTTTTGACCGCAAATGCATCTTGATCTTCACGTGTAATATTGAATCTTTTTGCCACTTCTTCAGCCGTATGTCCCATTCCCATATAATATTCCGGCATGTTTTCAGCAATTTCGATGTTCGGCCGAACGACGTGGCCCATCATCGGAACAAGACTCATAGATTCCGCTCCACCGGCAATAATCGTGTCAGCGTTCCCTAGCATTATTCTTTCTGCTGCATATGCGATCGACTGCAAACCGGATGAACAGTATCGATTGATCGTAATCGCAGGAACTGTGTTCGGAAGTCCTGCGAGCACTCCGATATACCTTGCCATGTTCATACCTTGCTCCGCTTCAGGCATGGCACAGCCGATTATTAAATCATCGATATTCCCTTCATAATCGCCTGCTCGTTTCAGTGTTTCTTTAACAGCAATTGCCCCTAAATCATCTGGACGCATATGAGCAAGTGTTCCTTTTTTTGCTCTTCCTACAGGTGTCCTTGCTCCTGCAACAATGACAGCTCCCCGCATGGTATCCCCACTTTCATTTTTTAGTTTCTTAGTGGTTTTCCTTTCACAAGCATATACTGCATACGTTGTTGAGATTTCGGCTCAGCTATTAAACTTAAAAATGCTTTTCGCTCTAAATCTAGTAAATATTGTTCATCCACTTCTGTTCCAAAAGGCAGTTTGCCTCCCGCAATGACATACGCAAGTTTTTTCGCAATTTTCATATCATGATCAGAAATATAGCCTGATAGATGCATAGCTTCTGCTCCAAGTAAAAGTGTTGCGTATCCTGTTTCACCTGTAACAGGGATTTTTTTACGAGTTGGTGGTTGATACCCTTGTTCATTCAATTTAAGGACAGCTTGTTTTGCATCATATAATAGATGATCTCCATTGACACTAATGCCGTCATGATCATTTAAGAAATGATTTTCCTTTCCTTCCTCTGCAGAAGTAGTTACCTTTGCCATTGCAATAGTTTCAAAAACACGATTTGCCACTTTTTGTAGATCAATTTCCACTCCGTCTGGCATTTCGTTTAACAACTTCAAATACAGTTCCTTGTTTCCCCCACCACCTGGAATTAGTCCGACTCCTGTTTCGACGAGCCCAATATATGTTTCCATCGACGCTTGAATGTGCGAGCAAGGTAGACACACTTCAGCTCCTCCACCAAGAGTCATACCAAAGGGTGCAGCCACAACTGGTTTTTTGCTGTATTTAATTCTCATCATTGCTTGCTGGAATTGACGTACAACCATATCAATTTCATAAATATCATCGTCTTGAGCGGTCATTAAGATCATGGCAAGGTTGGCGCCTACACAGAAGTTTTTGCCTTGATTCCCAATCACTAGCCCTTTATAATGCTTTTCTGTTTCATCAATGGCATAATTAATCATCTGGATAATATCAAATCCAATGGCATTATTCGGTGACTGGAACTCTAGTAAAAGTACGCCATCTCCCAAGTCTATTAAATTAGCACCGCTATTTTTCTTAAGTACTTTTCCTTCTTTTTTTAATAGATTCAAGTCGATTTCTTTCGTATTTCTTACTATTTCTTTATATTCGCCGTTTGAAAAATATAACTGGCGTCCGTCTTGCTCTTTATAAAAGGATGAATGCCCTGCTTCGAGCATCTCTTTTACCCATAATGGAACTTGAATACCTTGCTCCTCCATTTTCCGAACTGATTTTTCAACCCCGATAGCATCCCATGTTTCAAAAGGTCCTAATCTCCAGCCAAAGCCCCATTTCATTGCATGATCAATCGATACAATTGTATCTGCTATTTCACCTAAAAGTTCAGCAGAAATGGCCAGAACCGGAGCCATTATATCCCAAAGCAGTTTTCCAGCTTTGTCTTCTGAGAATACAAGCGCTTTCATTTTTTGTGCTGTCCCTTTTGCTTGCTTTGCCATTTCAATACCAGGTGTCTTTAAGCTTTTTTGGGGTTCGTATTCAAAGTTTTCCGGATTCAATTCCAAAATGTCTTTCCCTTTTTTCAAATAAAACCCTTGACCAGATTTACTGCCGAGCCAACCATTTTTATGCATTTTTATCATAAATTCTGGTACTTTAAAAACTTGCTTTTCATCACCTTCAACTTGCTCATAAACATTATTCGCAACATGGATAAATGTGTCGAGGCCAACAACGTCCAAAGTACGGAAAGTGGCACTTTTGGGACGACCTATTAATGTACCGGTAATTGAGTCCACTTCGCCAATACTGAATCCACCTTTTAACATTTCGCGTACAGTCACAAGCAAACCATAAGTACCAATTCGGTTCGCAATAAAATTCGGGGTGTCCTTTGCGATGACGACACCTTTACCTAAAACATTCTCACTATATTGATGCATATATGTTAGAACATCGGGATTTGTCTTTTCAGTTGGGATGATTTCCAATAACTTCAAATAACGAGGAGGGTTAAAAAAATGTGTACCTAAAAAGTGTTTTTGGAAATCTTCCGATCGTCCTTCTGCCATTGCATTAACGGATATTCCTGATGTGTTGGAGCTAACGATTGAGCCTTCCTTCCTATATTTATCGATTAGTTCAAACACTTTTCTTTTAACATCGAGGTTTTCTACGACTACTTCAATGATCCAATCAACTTCTGATAATTTTTCTACATCATCTTCAAGATTGCCAGTATGGATATACGATAAGTGTTCTTTATGTGTAAGAGGTGCTGGCTTTTGTTTCAACAGTCTTGTAAGCGCTGAATTTACCATACGATTCCGTACTGTCTTATCTTCCAATGACAGCCCTTTTGCCATTTCTTCCTTTGTTAATTCTTTAGGAACAATATCAAGCAATAAAACTGGAATGCCAACATTTGCGAGATGTGCTGCGATTCCTGAACCCATTACTCCAGAACCGATTACAGCAGCCTTTTTTATGCTGAATGCCAAAAGTAACTCCCCCTCTAACTTTTTTTGAATGAATACTCATTCATTTTTTCGGTAAAAAAATTACTCACGAATGAGTATATAATTATTATTAATATATCGAAAATATTCTTTATGTGCAATCTTTTAATCTATTTATTTTTTGAAAATTCCTTTTAATACAAATGCGACGTTTGCGGGCCTTTCTGCCAGTCTGCGCATGAAATATCCATACCAGTCCGTTCCATATGGGACATACACTCTCATATTGTATCCTTCTTGAACGAGATCGAGCTGTCGTTCGGACCTAATTCCATAAAGCATTTGAAATTCAAATAAGTCGCCTCCTATTTTATGCTGTGATACAAATTGTTTTGTATATTCAATAATCGCATCATCATGAGTCGCGATAGCAGTAAAATGACCGTTTAATATATGTGTAGAAATCAATTTTTTAAAGTTTTCATCAACATCTTCTTTTAAAGGAAAGGCAACCTCAGCTGATTCTTTATAGGCACCTTTTACAAGCCGTAAATTTGGGGAAAAATCATCAAGATGGTGTAAATCTTTTTCGGTACGATACAAATAAGCTTGTAAAACCGTCCCAATATTATCGTATTCCGATTTAAGCATCTTAAAGATTCGCAAAGTCTTTTCACATCTAGAATAGTCTTCCATATCAATCGTAACGAACACATTATTTTCAACCGCTGCGTCCATAATTCTGCGCATATTATGGAGGACGACCTTATCAGATATATCTAGCCCCATTGACGTAAGCTTCAATGATAATTGGGAATTAAGTCCTTCTCTTCGAATAGCTTGAATAGCCTTGATTGAATTCTCGGTCATTTCATACGCTTCTTTTTCACTATCTACAAACTCTCCTAAATAATCGATCGTGACAGATAATCCTTTTTTATTTAACACTTTAATAACCTTTATAGCTTCTTCAATTGTCTCTCCTGCCACAAACTTGGATGCCCCAAAACGAAGTCCGTATTTCTTTGCCAAATTGGTTAGAAATCTGTTTTTTGATAAAAATAAAAAGAAAGCACGCATCGTTTTCTCCATTGTTTATTTCTCCCCTAAAATTCGTTGTTGTAACCGCTTTTATTTTATCATTTTTTATTCGGTACATAAAAAGAAATTGGACAGGCATGATAAAAGAATGAAGAAAAAATGAGGAGGTAAAAGAAATGCAAAACCAACAGATGAATCAGCAAATGCAAAATCAGCAAAATATGATGCAGCAAAATCAACAACAAATCATGCAACAACCACCACATGTTATTACGACAAAGGATTTAAACTATATAAATGATATGTTGGCATGGAATTTACTTGTAATGAAGAAAGCACATTTTGCTGCTACCCAATGTCAAGATCAACAAATCAAAACTCAAATAGATGCTTGTGGTCAAATGCATCAACGACATTATATGAAAATTCTTGGACATTTAGAGGAAAAACAACAAAACAATTCTATTATGCAATAATATAGGAGGTCCACGATGCAAAATCAAAATAAAATCCAAAATCCGTCAACACAAGTTCCAAAAACACCACAAATGAACGATCGAGACTTTTTAAATGACATGCTTTCCACTGAAAAATATATGACACAATCTTATACAACAGCTCTTCATGAAGCGAGCCATAAACATTTATACGATGATTTATTATTAATCTTTAATGAAACACAACAAATGCAACGAGAACTATACAATCTCATGTTTCAAAAAGGCTGGTATAAGATGGAGGCACAGGATACACAAAAGATCCAACAATCTTATCAGCAACATTCAGGATACACAAATCAATTCCCATATAATGGCCAATTACAATGATCGTGAGAGATGCAAGCAATGCTGTTTGCATCTCTTTTTGTGTCCAGCTGTATGTTTTAAAATCTAGAGATTTAAAGCACAAACTAAAATTTGCATATCCCCCCGTTCAAACCTTTTCCGCTTTTCTTTTTAGCATAATTTATTCGTGCAAGGGCACAAATAAATTAGTGAATAATTCGGAAGGGATGGTTAAATGGATATTTTTTCAAAAAAGCAAAAGAAGATCTCTACTAATAACGTTAACCCGGTAACATCCCTTCCTGAAGTCATTGAACAATTAGCAAAATCAAAGGATTTTAAGCAATCGAAGGCAATCAATGAACTGACAAACACATCATTTCAAGTTTCATTTATTTCTACTTTAATTGATAACAAAATAATCCAGAAGGATCTAATGCCTTACTTATTATATGGGAAATTTCATACTCTTAAAGATTTAAAATATTTGATTCCATCACGCGAATGCCATATTTCATCCGATCCTGCCGATATCGAAGAAAAATTAATGACAGGATGTATGATGATTAGGATCGACCCCAATGATAAAACTGTTGCATTATTACCTGCAGCGGCTGAAGTTGGACGCGAAATTTCCCCATCTGAAGTAGAGTTTACCGTTGGTGGACCAAAAGAAAGCTTCGTAGAGGCTATTGAAAAGAACCTTAACTTAATTAGAATAAGACTGCCTATTAAAGAGCTTGTTATTGATGAAGTTTTAGTTGGAACATTGACAAAAACAAGGGTCGCTATCATTTATATCGACGGTCTTACAAGAATGCAAGATGTAAACACCATTACACAAAGAATAAAGGATATCCATTTTGACCAAATTCAAGATAGTTCTTTTATTGAAGAAATGATAGCAGACAATAAAAATTCTCCATTTCCTCAACTACTAAATAGTGAAAGACCTTTAAAAGTCATAACATCACTTACTGAAGGAAAGGTTGCTGCAATCGTCGATGGATCCCCTTTTGCCATTATGGGGCCATCTTCCATTATGTCTTTTTTCAGTTCTGCGGAAGATTATTTAATGAATTGGATAGTTGCTTCTTTTATCCGGCTTCTAAGAATAATAGGAGTAGTTGGTTCGATTTTTGCTACTCCGATGTATGTAGCCATATTAACGTATCACCCGCAAATCATTCCTAAAGATTTGCTTCCTGCGCTTATAAGCTCAAGACAACACGTCCCCTTTCCTCCTTTTTTAGAAGCATTGTTCTTAGAGATTACAATTGAACTCCTTCGGGAAGCAGGGGCACGCCTACCAACAAAAGTTGGACAAACAATTGGCATCGTAGGCGGTATTGTTCTTGGGACAGCATCAGTTGAAGCAGGTCTGACAAGTAATGTACTCTTAATTCTTGTTTCAATTGCTGCACTGGCGTCTTTTACGACGCCAGTATATAAAATTAGTACGACAATCCGATTAATCCGCTTCCCATTTTTACTTTCTGCCCAATTATGGGGCTTTCTAGGAATTGCCGTTAATTCCTGCATCATATTGGCACATCTTATCCAACTGAAATCACTTGGCCGACCTTATTTAGAACCGCTTTATCCGCCAAGGCTAACTGACTTAAAGGATTCTTTCATAAGATTTCCTTTTTACTATGAAAGATTACGTCCAGGTTATTTACAAAGTGAAAAACCTGTACGTTTTCAATCAAAAAAACCAAAAAAATATAAAGATATTGATGAATGATTTAAGTGGGAGGCCATTTTAATGGACAGTACTTTAAAGGGAAAGCAAGTTGCTCCGTATCTCGTCTTTTTCCTCGTCCATTCTATGCAAGTTGGAGTCGGCGTCCTTGGTTTCCAACGGCAAATATCCAATATTGCAGGATATGATTCCTGGATTGCTGTCTTGATTGCATGCATCTTATCGCATGTCGTACTATTTTTAATTTATAAAATTGCAGAAATGGGAAAGGGTGATTTGAATGAAACCCATTCCTATCTATTTGGTAAAGTAGTTGGCGGCCTATTCAATCTTATTTTCGCAAGTTATTTTATCGCCCTTATCATTTCCATAATGCGTTCCTATATTGAAATTTTGCAAATTTGGCTTTTTCCAGATTTAAACGTTTTTTGGTTTGCCTTTATCTTCCTACTTTTAGCGATTTATATTGTGAATGGTGGTTTAAGGTCTGTTACAGGTATTGCTTTTTTTAGCGTTGTCGTTCCTTTTTATTTATTTTTTATGTTTCTATTTGCCGTACCGTATTCGGATTATAGTGATTTTCTTCCATTATTTCACCATTCCTTTAAAGATATTTTAAGAGCAACGTGGAAAATGTCGTTTCTTTACATCGGATACGAAACATTGCTTTATTATTATCCATTTATTCAGAATCCAAAAAAATCGAAACTTTGGGCACATCTTGGATTGATATTAACTTGCATCATTTATTTATATATTACATTTATTTCATTTGGATATTACAGTGAACCTCAGCTCCAACATATTATTTGGGCGACATTATCAATTTGGAAAATAGTAAAGTTTTCATTTATGTGGAGGTTTGAATATATCGGAATCGCAACATGGTTTATTGTCATACTCCCCATTATTTGCATACCACTTTGGTGTGCCAGTAGAATCATGAAAAAAACATTAAATATCACTCAACGAAGCGGCATGATCTGGTTATCAACAGTAATCTTAGTTATTGTTCCACTTTTTCAAACAAGATTGCAAATCGTTTCATTAGTTAATCATATCAATCAAGTAGGTCTTATTATCAATTTCTTTTATATCCCACTATTATTTTTGATCTTACTAATTGTTAAGAAGGTGAAGAAATGAAAAAGTCTATTCTAATCCTGTTTTTGTTCTCCCCCTTGTTATCGGGATGCGTCCAAACAAGTATTCTCGATGATTTAACACTGACCAATGCAGGAGGAATAGACTATATCGATGGCAATAAAATAAAAATCACTGCTATCTATTCTTTATATAATGCGGAAAAAGAAGCAGAAGACGAAAATATAACCGTGACAATTAACCATCGCGCTGGCATTCTCGATCATTTATCCAGGGAAGCACAGTGGCCAGTTATAACAAGTGAATTAGATGTATTCGTCATTGATATGAAGACAGCAGAAAGAGGAATATTTCCAATAATTGATACGTTACAAAGAGACGCGAGCATAGGTTCTCGTGTTTACTTAGCCATATCAGAGGGATCAGCGAATGAATTACTTTTAGGAAAATATAAGCCTGACGGATCAGCCAAATATATCTCGTCGATGATTGAAAATAATATAAAGCATCGGAATATCCCGAATACAAACTTACATTTATTTTCTTCCGACTTTTTTCAAGAGGCGAAAGGTTCCTATCTCCCTGTACTTAAAAAAGTGTCAGAAGATAAAGTAGAATTAGATGGACTTGCGATTTTTCATAAAGATAAACTTGTATATAAACTTCCAGTCAATGATATGTTTTACTTCAAAATATTAGTCGATCAACACCTTAGAGGAACTTTAGTGGTACAAGTAGATCATAAAGGAGCCACTATTGAAAATATTAAATCTAGTTCATCCATCAAGACAGATCTGAATGCAATGACAGTTGATATTAAATATGAAATGATAGGAACGATAACAAAATATACTGGAAAAAAACTAAACAGGTCCAAAACAAATAAAATTGCAAAAAAACTTGAAGAGAAAATAAATAGTAAAATTAAGAAGAATCTTACAGATTTTCAAGATATGGGAATTGACCCGGTGGGAATCGAACGTAAATTTAGACAACAACATAGGGACTTTAACGAAAAAAAATGGAAAGAAAATTATAAAAATGTAAAGTTCAATGTCCATTCAAAAGTTACTATTACGGAATCGGGAACATTAGAATAGGCTGCCCCTACGGACAGCCTTCTTAATCATCGGAAAACATATATTTTTTATAATGGTAGCGTATCGATAGAATCACACCGACCGCCATCATATTTCCAAGCAATGCACTTCCCCCATAGCTAATAAATGGAAGTGGAATCCCCGTAATAGGCACCAAGCCTATTGTCATGCCAATATTTTCAAATACGTGGAACGCAATCATAGCTACTACGCCTGCACAAATATATGAATAAAAAGGGTTTTTTGTTTCAATTCCCGTTTTCGTAATTTGATAGATAAGCATAAAAAATAAACTAATTACAATACTTCCGCCAATAAACCCAAATTCTTCACCAATTGTACTAAAAATAAAGTCAGAATGGGCTTCCGGCATATACACTTCGCCATGCCTGTATCCTTTTCCAGTTGTTTGACCTGACCCAACCGCAAGAAGGGATTTCACTAACTGAAAACTTTCATCTGATCGATATGAATATGGATCCAACCATGAATAAATTCGTTTATATTGATGATCTGCCAATATTCCTTTCAAAAGTTCATGTTGAAAAATCATTATATAAAGTACGACTCCAAGTAAAACGGCCATTGAGGAAAAAAGTGGGAATAATAATTTCCACGATATACCTGATACAAGAATGATTGCTAATAAAATACACCCGAATACGAGTGCAGTTCCTAAATCTGGTTGTTTAAGGATGACAGCAGCAGGAACGGCCGTAATGATACCTAATTTTATTAATAACCAAAAATCTGTTTTTACTGTTTTGTTAATAAATTTTACGTTATGGCTAGCTGTTACTTTTGCAAGCATGATAATTGTAAAAACCTTCATGAATTCTGATGGCTGAATGGCACCTACCTTTGGTATGATAATCCAGCTTTTTGCGCCATTTCTAATCCAATCATCAGGAACTGGAGCGAGGTATAAGCCGATTAATGAAAGCAAGCAGATACCATATGTATACCATGCTATTTTCTTCATCTGCTCTGAATCCAATTGCACAATTACAATTATAGCTATCGTACTTATGACGTACCACATGACTTGTTGCAAAACAAAATTCGTAGCGCCATATTGTTCGTATTTTTGGGCACTAAATATTGTAATTAAACTGAACATCGTCAATAACATTAATGATAAAATAATACCGTAATCTATTTTAGGAATTGGTTTTTTTTGAGAAGTCATCACTTCGTCTCCTCTTTTTAGTATGTAAAAGAAATCAATTAGGTTTTGTTGTTTAGCTCAGCACCTAAGAATAATCCTTAGTCATCTTAACATTATACTGAATGAAACAAAATATAAAAAGAAGCAATTTGTGGTTTTCATAATATTGACGAAATGCTTGAAAATTGAATTGCTCGTTCAGACCTTATAAGATAATAATAGGAGGGATATATATGGAAGAAATTAAAAGTAAAGATCAATTTGAAGATGTTGTTTCTAACAGCGAGCCTGTGATTGTAAAGTTTGAGGCAGGGTGGTGCCCGGATTGTAAACGAATGGATATGTTTATCGGGGATATCGTCGAAGCAAATCAACAGTACACATGGTATCAGATCAACCGTGATAATTTCCCTGAAATTGCCGAAAAATATGCTGTCATGGGTATTCCAAGTTTACTTATTTTCCAAAACGGAGAAAAAACAGCTCATTTACACAGTGCTAACGCAAAATCACCAGAACAAGTAAATGAATTTCTTGAAAGTGTTAAATAAATGATTTTGAAGGCCAGGTCATCTATCGAGATACCTGGCTTTTTTATTCTCTCGTGTTTATTTTTAAGTTTATTGTAAATGTTGCTGAGGCATAATAAGGGAATTGCAGTTGCTGTACTGGCTGATATAAACTGCCAATTGTTTGGATTGCTTTACTTGTGGCTGTTATAACAACTTGCATTTATTTCTCTTACCTCATATAGTTCATGTGAATCTAATTGATTGCTGATTTTCACCTCCGACATTATTCTCCATCAATAAAATTTATAAATACTAACATTATTCTCCATCTTATATTCCAATAGCACATGAAGTTTTAATAAGAAATACTTTGGGTAACTTAAATGTAAGCTCCAAAATACTGAAAGCGAAAGGATTTTGATTTATGCTTTGGACTATTATCGGAATATTAGTAGTACTATGGTTATTAGGATTTATTGCAAAAATTGGGGGCGCACTCATTCATATATTACTTATCGTCGCTCTCGTACTTTTCGTCTTCAACCTCATAGCAGGTAAAAGAGCGAAATAATTAAGCCGTTCCTATATTGGAGCGGCTTTTAAAATTTATGGTTGTTTTGCATAATTATGTAAATTATTTTATAATTACTTTCCTGTTCGCCTCAAAATTCACAACAGCCAAAAGCTACTTTAAACAGTAACAAACTTTGTATAATAGTACATACGAATTGCTATATTTTACCTAATAAGCATAATTCTTTCATACAAAAATAATAAATAAGTATACGTATAACTATATTAAATTTAAAAAAAGTTATTGTATTCGTAAATAATCTGTAATAATATACATATGAGAAACAACATTTTACTGAAAACTTTAATATATTGGAATAATAGTTTTTTTATTGAAAACGATTTATTTTATTGAGCAATTTTTATATCTATTATACAATCTATTAATATCGTGATTTATAGTTAAATAGTCTTAGTACAAGGAAGGTGACTTTATTTGACTACATTATTGGAAGTCAAAAATTTAAAGACACATTTTTTCAATAGAAAAAAAGTAATCCCAGCTGTTGACGGCGTTGATATAAAAATCAACAAAGGTGAAACTGTCGCCCTAGTTGGTGAATCGGGATCAGGAAAAAGTATTACCTCTCTTTCCATTATGAAATTAATCCCAAGTCCTCCTGGAAAAATTGTAGACGGGGAAATCTTATTTAATGGAACAGATCTAGCAAAATTGTCAGAAAACGAAATGTGTAAAGTTCGAGGTAATGATATCTCTATGATTTTCCAAGAGCCGATGACATCGTTAAACCCTGTTTTAACGATTGGTGAGCAAATTACAGAGGTCCTCATTTACCATAAAAAGATGTCTAAAAAAGAAGCTACACATAAAGCAATCGACTTATTAAAAATGGTAGGATTTTCTCGTGCTGAAGAAATTATTCATGACTATCCGCATCGTCTATCCGGTGGTATGAGACAACGTGTCATGATTGCTATCGCAATGAGCTGTGATCCAAAATTACTTATTGCAGATGAGCCTACTACTGCACTAGACGTAACCATTCAAGCACAAATTTTAGATTTGATGAAAGAGTTAAGTAAAAAGACAAATACATCTATTTTAATTATTACCCATGATTTAGGTGTGGTTTCTGACATCGCTGATAAAGTGCTTGTTATGTATTGTGGTCAAGTAGTGGAAGAAGCATCTGTAGAAGATCTTTTTGACGAACCGCTACACCCTTATGCAGTTGGTTTAATGGAGTCCATTCCATCACTTGATGGAGACACAGAACGTTTACTCCCGATTAAAGGAAATGTACCTTCACCAGACAATTTCCCAAAAGGTTGCCGTTTTGCACCTCGTTGTCCACATGCTTTCGATCGTTGCCTCCAAGAAGTACCAAGCTTAATGTCCATTGATGGAAAACGATCAGTTCGCTGCTTTTTATACGACAAAGAGGAGGCTACAGTATGACAACTATCGCAGAGAATCAAACAAGCCTCTCCAACGACAAAAAGTCAGAATATTTGTTAGAGGTAAATAATTTAAAAAAACACTTTCCTATTAAAGCAGGAGTTCTCCAACGTACCGTTGGACATGTTAAAGCAGTAGATGGGGTTTCTCTCTATGTAAAAAAAGGAGAAACTCTCGGACTTGTTGGTGAATCGGGTTGTGGTAAATCAACTGCAGGTCGAACACTTATCCGGTTGTACGAACCGACAGATGGGAATATCATTTTTAAGAACCAAGATATTTCTAAAATGTCTGAAAAAGAATTACGTCGATCCGTACGTAAAAACATTCAAATGATTTTCCAAGATCCTTATGCTTCAATGAATCCAAGGAAAACATTGAAATCTATTTTAAGTGAACCATTGATCACTCATAAAATGTATGATCGTAAAGAACGTGATGAGAAGATAGCGGAATTACTCGATCGTGTTGGTTTTAATCCATCATTTATCAACCGCTATCCGCATGAATTTTCAGGTGGTCAACGTCAAAGAATCGGAATCGCTCGTGCTTTGACTTTAAATCCTGATTTAATCATTGCTGACGAGGCTGTTTCAGCCCTTGACGTATCCATTCAAGCACAAATTATTAACTTGATGAAAGATTTACAAGACGATTTTGGTCTTACTTATATATTCATTTCCCACGATTTGAGTGTCGTCCGTCATATTAGTGATCGTGTCGGCGTTATGTATCTTGGAAAAATGATGGAATTGGCTCCTAAATCTGATTTGTATGAAGAACCTTTGCATCCTTATACGCAAGCACTTCTTTCTGCTGTGCCTGTACCTAGAAAAAAAGGTGTTCCAGCACGCGAAAGAATTGTTTTAAAAGGAGAGCTACCTAGTCCAGCAAATCCGCCTACAGGATGTGTATTCCATACACGATGCCCAATGGCTATGGACATTTGTAGAAAAGTAGCCCCTAATTTTCAAGAGATAAAACCAGAACATTTTGTTGCTTGTCATTTATATCAAGATAAGTAACTAAATGAACACTTGAAAGGGGGAGATGCATTTTTATCTTTAGGTCGTTGTGAAATACTGTAAATTAAGTAAATTATTATGGGGGGAAAACAATGAAAAAACCTGCATGGCTTTTAGTAAGCATGATGCTTGTACTTTCCTTGTTTTTGGCTGCTTGTGGTGGCAATAATGCTGCTCCAGAAGACAATAACAAAGGAAATGACGCGGGTGGCGGTAAATCTGAAGAACCTGCAAAAGAAGAGGAAAAGCCAGTTGATGGCGGAGATTTAATTATTGGGTCAAATGGTAAACCAACTTTATTTAACCCATTATATTCAAACGACAGCGTAAGCTCTGACGTTGAAGCTCTTATTTATGACAGCCTAATTGGCTCAGACTTAGAATTCAATCCTACTACAGATGATGCAATGGCTGAAAGTGTAGAAGAATCAGAAGACGGTCTTACTTATACAGTTAAACTTCGCGACGGAATTAAATTCCATGACGGCGAGCCTTTAACTGCTGATGACGTTGTATTCACATACGATATTCCATTAAGCAAAGATTATGATGGTCCTCGTAAGTCTTATTTTGAAGCTTTAGATAGCGTTGAAAAAGTAGATGATTTAACTGTTAAATTCCACCTTAAGAAAGTGGATGTTCAGTTCCCTTCTGTTGGATTAAGCTTCGGAATTCTTCCTAAGCATATCCTCGGTGATGTTCCAATTGATAAACTTGGCGAAAACGAATTTAATACAAAGAAACCTATTGGATCTGGTCCTTTTAAATTCGTTGAAAACAAACCAGGTGAATATGTAAAAGTGGAAGCATTTGATGGCTACTATCAAGGTCGCCCACACTTAGATACTATTACAATGAAAATTGTTCCAGATGCAAACGCAATGTTAACTCAACTTCAAAACAGAGACATTGATTTCTGGGCTGGAGTTCCTCAATCTGATGTTGAAACAGTTGAAAGTTTTGCAGATTCTATTGGAATCAAACTTGAACATGGTCTTGCTCTTTCTTACTCTTTCTTAGGTTATAACTTACGTAATGACCTATTTAAAGATAAAGAAGTTCGTCAAGCCATTACTCATGCAATCGATCGTCAACAAATCGTTGATGAAATTATGGACGGAAAAGGTGAAGTTGCCGACGTTCCAGAAAGTCCATTAAGCTGGGCTTACAATCCTGATGTACCTAAATTTGGTTACGATCCTGAAAAAGCGAAGCAAATGCTTGCTGATGCAGGTTGGAAACCAGGTGCTGACGGCATCCTTGAAAAAGATGGAAAACGTTTCTCATTTGAAGTAAAAACAAACCAAGGTAACAAAGTACGTGAAGATATTACGGTTCTTCTTCAAGCTCAATTGAAAGAAGTTGGTATTGAAGTTAAACCTAAAATCGTTGAATTCAGTTCTTTAATTGCTGATCTTGATCCAGGTGTTTGGAACTTTGAAGCAATCGTTCTAGGTTGGAGCCTTGCAACAGATCCAGATCCAAGTGGTATTTTCGCTACTAAAGAAATCGAAGAAGGATTAAACTTCGGTGCTTACTCTAATCCAGAATTAGATAAATTAATGGATGAGCAATTACAACAAAGAGATAAAGAAAAACGTAAACAACAAATTGGAGAAATCCAAGCAGGTATTGCAGAAGATCAACCATATAGCTTCCTTTACTATCCAGAGGAATATCGTGCAATGCCAGCTGAGCTTCAAGGATATGAATTCCATGCTAAAAACTATATTTATCATCCAAACAAATGGTGGTTAAAGAAATAAGAAGTTCTGAAAAAAAGGGGAAATGGTTTGTCTTCTTCCCCTTTTTCTTTTGATTATTAACTCGAAAACTAATATACTGCTCCATAGCCGTATATATAAGATAGATGATTCAATCGGAAGGAGAATAGGCAATGATTTCCTATATTATTCGTCGAACGCTGATGGCCATACCATTATTGCTCGGTATCTCGATCTTATCATTTGCCATTATTCAATTAGCACCAGGAGACCCCACAACATTAATGATGGATCCAAGTTTAAAACCTGCGGATCAAGCAAAATTTAGAGAAAAATACGGCTTAGACGATCCTGTTCCTAAACAATATGTCGTATGGCTTGGTAAAATGGTTCAAGGCGATTTTGGAACTTCCATCATTGAACGAGGTGTTCCTGTCAGTGAAATGATTATGGCTCGTTTACCAAATACTTTATTACTCATGGGTGTATCCACTATACTTGCAATCCTCATCGCCGTACCTCTGGGCATATTTTCTGCCATGAGGCCATATACGATACGAGATTACACCGTAACTGTCACTTCTTTTCTCGGTGTAGCAACTCCGGGATTTTGGCTTGGTCTTATGATGATTATCCTTTTTGGATTGAAATTAAAATGGTTCCCAACTGGTGGCGTAGCGACACTTAATGCTCCATTTAGTATTTGGGATAGAATTCACCATTTAATCATGCCAGCATTTGTATTGGCTGCTGCTGATATGGCTGCTTTAACACGTTATACTCGATCAAGTATGCTTGACGTCCTTCAACAGGATTATATTCGGACTGCTAAATCAAAAGGTTTTAAAGAAAATAAAGTAGTATTAAAACACGGACTTAGAAATGGATTAATTCCGATTATTACAATTTTTGGCCTTATGATTCCATCTTTCATAAGTGGAGCAGCTATAACAGAAAACGTGTTTAGTTGGCCAGGCCTAGGTCGTTTGTTTATTGAATCGGCATTTACACGTGATTATCCAGTCATTATGGCGCTTACTGTCATTTCTGCAGTATTTGTCGTTATCGGAAATTTAGTAGCGGATATTCTATATGCAATTTTTGATCCGCGAATTGAGTATTAAGGGGGATTTAATATGACAACAAATTCTACAATAGATCAACTCGAATTAAATCCCAATCAACAAAAACCGGACACATTAACAAGAATTTTTTTCCGTAAATTTTTTAAAAATAAATTAGCGGTAATTGGTGCGATTATTTTAGTAATCATTATTCTTGCAGCCATTCTTGCACAATGGATTGCACCTCACGACTCTGAACTTGTGAACATGAAAGATAAATTGAAACCTCCAAGCTCTGAATATTGGCTTGGTACTGACCGCTTCGGGCGTGATATTTTCTCTCGTCTTCTATTTGGAGGGAGAATTTCCTTACTCGTTGCTTTTGGTTCAGTTGCTGGAGCGCTTATCATTGGTACGACCGTTGGTGCACTTGCCGGCTATTATGGCGGTATTATTGATGCCGTACTTATGAGATTCGTAGATATCGTTATCTCAATCCCAAGTTTATTTTTACTAATTACGATCGTAACGATTTTTGAACCAGGTTGGGATAAGTTGATCATCATTTTCGCTCTAACCTCATGGACAAGCACTGCGAGATTAGTTCGTGGAGAATTCTTATCGTTAAGGTCGAGAGAATTTGTACTCGCCTCAAGGACGATTGGAACGAGAGCATCCAAAATTATCTTTAGTCATATACTACCGAATGCTATGGGCCCTATCATCGTAGCAGCTACTCTATTAGTTGGTGGAGTTATTCTTTCTGAAGCAGCTTTGAGCTACCTTGGATTAGGAGTTCAACCTCCAACACCAAGCTGGGGCAATATGCTTCAAGACGCACAAAACTATACCGTACTATTAAAAGCTCCATGGTACCCTACATTTCCAGGCCTACTCATCTTGATTACCGTTTTATGCTTTAACTTCGTTGGTGATGGGTTACGTGATGCATTGGATCCTAAAGGTGACTGATCTTTAAAGCCAGGAATTTGTTCCTGGCTTTTTTATTATAATTGGCAGTCATAATCAACTTACCCAAGCCCATCATTTATCTCAATACGCTAGACGAAGCTTGTACATTTTTATTTTTCATATATGAAGTGAAGTATTATTATTAAACGTTTTCGTTTCCATTTTTAGAGCTAAGACCATTCCTACATACAAAGCCATCAGTATAAACGGAAGAGATAAAAATGCTTGATCAATTAGAACATAGCCAAAGATAAAGGAAACAAGAGCCATTGCGATTGTAAAAAACAAGTATGCTCGGCTTTTGTAAATCCATAAATATGGTAGAAAATGTGAAGCACCTAGAATGCCAATCACCATAGGGAGCCATTCATAATGTTTCATATAAACGACAATCCATATTGGCAAATAAAATGCTTGAATCCCCCCGATAATTCCACCAAGTACTCCTAGTGGGTTTTTTGATAGAATGTTAATCTTTTGCATAGTTCCTAATAAAATCGCCAATGGAAAAATACTACCCGTTGCTAATAAATATATTAATGCAAGATTTTGTCCATCTAGAAAAAAACCTAATATCCCCATAGACAACCAGTAAATTGCACCAGCAAGAAAAAATGGATGCCCCTTTTGAGCTTCATTAATTAAGTCCTTTTGTAGCTCTTCTAAGGTCATATCTCTATAATTCATTTTGCCCCCCATTGGTTCTTTTTACCTATTATACCAAATAAATGTCTGATTGGAAGAAATATTCCAATAATAAGATAAACCCACTGAGTATAAAAATAACTCAATGGGTTCTATATCAGGCAATTTCCTATCCAACATCTGCCTCATTAAATTGACTTCTATATAAATCTGCATAAAATCCATTTTGACGAATTAATTCATCGTGTGATCCTTTTTCGATTATATCGCCATCATTCATTACTAAAATAATGTCGGCGTCTCGAATCGTTGAAAGTCGATGAGCAATGACGAAGCTCGTGCGTCCGACCATAAGCTCATTCATTGCAAGCTGAATATTCATTTCTGTTCTCGTATCAACACTACTTGTCGCCTCATCTAAAATTAGAATTTTTGGATTCGCTAAAATCGCCCTTGCTATCGTCAATAATTGTCGCTGCCCTTGAGATATATTTGAAGCATCCTCTGTTAGAACTGTATCATATCCATCAGGCAATGTTCTTATGAAGTCATCTGCGTAGGCGTTCTTTGCTGCCTGTAAAATCTCATCGTCTGTTGCACCATCACGGCCATAAGCAATATTGTCTCGAATCGTTCCATTGAAAAGCCATGTGTCTTGCAATACCATTGCAAACATCGACCTCACCTGTTCTCGAGATAACTCACGAAGACTAATATGATCAATCGTTATATTGCCTTTATCTATCTCATAAAACTTCATTAATAAATTGATAATCGTAGTTTTTCCCGCTCCAGTTGGACCGACAATGGCGATTGTTTGCCCTGATGTTACATTTAAAGACAAATCCTTAATGACAGGCTTATCAAGCTCATATCCAAATTGAACATGATCGAATGAAATGTTTCCTCTAAGATTATCAAAATTAACCTGGTGAGGTTCTTCCACCCTCTCTTCTTCTTCATCCAACAATGCGAAAATCCTCTCCGCTGAGGCAAGAGCTGTCTGAATCATATTGGCAATTCCAGCAGCTTGAGCCATCGGTTGTGATAACTGTTGAGTATATTGAATAAAAGCTTGAACATCCCCTAAAAAGATACTTCTGTTTAATACGAGAATCCCACCGGCGATACTGACAAACACATACCCTATATTTCCGATAAATGTCATAAGAGGCATCATAATGCCACTAATAAACTGAGCTTTCCATCCAGATTCATATAATCTTTCGTTCATTTGGTCAAATTTTTCAATCGATGCTTTCTCTTGTCCAAAAGCTTTTACAACTTGATGACCCGAAAACATTTCTTCAATATGTCCATTTACATTCCCAAGTTCTTTTTGCTGGTTTACAAAATGTTTTTGTGAAAATGAAGCGATAAAGCGAATCGCGAACGCACCTAGTGGCAATGTCACAAGTGCAACCAGCGTTAGTAACGGACTGATCAGAAGCATCATAATGATAGTTCCGATAATCATAATTGCTGATGTTATTAATTGTGATAATGCTTGTTGAATGGAATTATTAATATTATCAATATCATTAATAACTCGGCTTAACACGTCCCCATGTGGATGCTGATCATAATAACGGAGAGGAAGTTTCGTCAGCTTTTCATTCACGGCTTGACGAAGTTCAGCAGTTGTCCTTTGTGAAACTCCAGCCATAATGTATTGTTGTAAATAGGCAAAAAGAGCGGATAATACGTATAATCCGATTAGTATCAACAGTAAATTGCTTAAAAACGGAAAGTCGATTCCCGTTCCTTTTGTTATACTCGCAAATATTGAAGTCGTTGCATTCCCGAGTAATTTAGGGCTAACGACATTAAATAATGTTGAAAAGATGGCTGCAATTGCGACTAATATTAATTGGTACTTTCGAGGCTTTAAATATCCTACTAGCCGCTTTAACGTCTTTTTGAATTCCTTTGGCTTTTCTCCATGCATCATATGAGGAGGTCCGCCCATACCATGTCTTCTAGGAGGAGCCATTCTTCTTTGGTTATTACTCATGCGCCCTCCTCCTCTGTCCGTTGTGATGATACTATCTCCTGATAAATTTTATTTTCTTCTAGTAATTCACGGTGTGTGCCAATCCCAGCTACTTTCCCTTCATTCACTACAATGATTTGATCTGCACTAATTACAGTACTAACACGTTGCGCAACTAGAATGATGGTCGCATCATCTGTTGTATTCTTCAGTGCAGCTCTTAATTTTGCATCAGTCTTATAATCCAAAGCGGAAAAGCTATCATCAAATAAATAGATTTCAGGCTTTCTAATTAGTGCACGGGCAATCGAAAGTCGCTGTTTTTGCCCACCAGACAAATTGGCTCCTGCTTGTTCTATATTTGCATGAATGCCATCTTCTTTTTCCATCACAAAATCTATTGCCTGGGCTGTTTCAAGAGCATCCTTAATCTCTTTCTCACTCGCATCTTCTTTTCCATACTGAAGATTATCCGTTATACTCCCACTAAATAAAGAAGCTTTTTGTGGAACATAACCAATCTTATTACGAAGGTCTTGCTGCGTCATTTCTTTAACATTAATCCCATCGATCAAGACGGCACCTTCTTCGACATCATAAAAACGAGCAATCAATTTTACGAGAGTCGATTTTCCAGATCCTGTACTACCAATAATTGCAGTTGTTTCTCCAGGCTGCGCCTTAAATGAAATATTCTCAAGTACCGGTTTTTCAGCACCTTCGTAACGAAAAGTTACATTTTGGAATTCAACAAATCCCTTCATATCCGAAATTTCTCTTGGATTTTCTGGGTCCTCTATTTCTGCCTTCATAGTTAATACTTCATTAATTCTTTTTACAGACGCCTGTGCGCGTGGAATCATAATGAACCCCATCGACAGCATGATTAAAGAGAATAATATCATCATCGCATATTGTAAAAACGCCATTAAATTCCCTACTTGCAGCAAACCATTATCAATTCGAATAGCACCAAACCAAACGATTGCAATACTCGTAAAATTCATGACAATCATCATAACAGGAAATATAAGCGCCATTAGCTTATTAACCTTAATCCCAGTATCACGAAAATCTTCATTTGCCATATTAAAGCGATTTTTCTCGAATTTCACTTTGTTAAAAGCCCGAACTACACGGATTCCGGTTAAATTTTCACGTACAATAAGATTAAGTTGATCGGTCTTTTTTTGTAAAGATACGAACAATGGAATTGCTTTTCTTGAAATAACAAAAATAAGCAATGCCAGAATTGGCAAAGCAGCCAAGAAAATAAGCGATAAGCTTGGGTCTCTCGTAACTGCGAGAATGATACCTCCAACTAACATTAATGGTGCACGTGTCATCATTCTTAAAATCATATTTAGAACATCCTGCACTTGCTTAATATCATTCGTCGTTCTTGTGATTAATGAAGCTGTCCCAATTTTTTCAAATGATTGCAATGAAAAATTTTCGACATGCACAAATAAGCTCCGCCTAACGTCTCTGCCAAACCCAAGCGCCACTTTTGAAGCGAAAAAAGACACTCCTACTGTCAGAAATACAGCTGCAATGGCACTGAGAATCATATAAACGCCAGTCTTAACTATGTATGGGATGTCACCGTTTACAATTCCAATATCAACAACATTTGCCATTAATGTAGGCAATAATAATTCCAGTAAAATCGCTGCCAGTGTTAATATGATGACGGCGATTATATGCCATATGTAAGACCTTAATGTTTTTAACATGCTCCAAAATCACATCCTTAAAAATCTGAGTTAAGTCTATCCTATTTCTAATAATTCCTTGAGTCAATATATTTATTTAGATAGAATGAGCATCAATTTTTATAAAAAAATCTCTGCATAAAAAAGGGACTCTCTGTGTAAGAGAATCCATCTGTTCCTCTATATGATTAACAAATCTGCAGCCTGTGTCTCGCTTATGTCTTTAATGATGCTCAGTTCACTTATTAATATTTTGGATGCATCATTTAGCATTTGTTTTTCACTCGTATTGAGAACCTTGTCTTTTTGGAGATACAATAGATCCCGGACGACCTCAGCACCATCGAGCATATCTCCAGTCTTTAATTTCTCCATATTTTGTTTGTATCTTTCCTTCCACGGAAGACTACAAGTTGGTTCTTCATTATGGAAATCAAAAAGAATGCTTTTCAGCGTAATTCTATCAACCACTAATCTTATTCCCATTGTTCCAGCTGATTTCAATGGTATCATAATATTCATCTTACTGATAGGAATAGAAATTACATAATACTCTCGTCGTTCACCTAGTATTTCTTTTTCTTCAATGGCCTTGATGATACCTGCTCCATGCATTGGGTAAAACACTTTATCACCAATTTGAAACAATTCATCACTCCTAAATTCTCGATATATTAAGCTTAACACTTAATGAAAATTTAAGCAAATATATTAATATAACACCTCTTAACCATTATAGTCAATACTTTCATTGCAAAAAAATGCTTTTTTTCCAATTGTAAAAGACAAAAAAGAACCTTGGTATGATACCCAAGGTTCTCGGTAATAAAGTAGTCAACCTTTAATCCCGGTTAACGCTACCCCTTCAATAATTTGCTTTTGTGCAATAATGTAAATGACCAATACAGGGATAATCGAAATCGTTGAACCAGCCATCATAAGAGCCCAATCCGTTACATAAAGTCCTTTAAAATAGTTCAATAGTAAAGGAACTGTAAAGAGCTCTGGTGTCGTTAAATAGATCAATGGCTCAAGGAAGTTATTCCACGACCCCATAAAAATGAAGATACCGACAGCAGCCAAGGCTGGTTTAATTAAAGGAAGAATAACACTCCAATAAATTCTAACCGGACTTGCACCATCCATTACAGCCGCTTCTTCCAATTCATTCGGAATCCCCATTATGAATTGCCTTAATAAAAATACAGCAAACGCGTTAAACAATGCACCTGGGACAATGAGTGGCAAATGTGTATCCAGCCAGCCAATAGAATCCATAATCATAAATGTAGGAATCATCGTAACTTGCTTCGGAATCATCATCGTAGCCAAGAAGAAGACAAATAACAAATTCGATCCCCGGAAGCGAATTTTAGCAAATGCGTACGCAGCCATGGAGCCGGTAAATAATTGGAAACCTACTACTAAAATAGTAATATAAAAGCTATTCCAATATGCCAATCCAAATGGCATTGCCTGTAACGAGGCAGGATAATTCGACCAAACAAATGGTTTTGGAATAAACTCTGGAGGGACAATAAAGATTTGTGATATATCTTTTAATGAACTGCTAATTGTCCACAAGAATGGAAAAACCATTATTAACGAACCTGCTATAATAGCTAAATGTAACAAGAGCGTTGAAAACTTAAATTTGAATTTCTTTTTTCTAACAACCACTGGACCTTTATTTAATTCAACTGTACTAGCCTTCATAATGAACCCACCTTTTAGAAACTCTAAATTGAATGAGTGTAAAGATTAAGATGATGACAAACAAAATCATTGCCACCGCGGAGCTTTCCCCCCATTTAAAATTCCTAAAGCCGGTTTCATATACATGGAATACTAGAGTGTAGCTCGATTTTGCCGGGCCCCCACCTGTCATAACGAAGGCTTGGTCGAAAACTTGAAACGAGCCTATAAGGGACATGATTGAGACGAAAAAAGTAGTTGGTGAAATAAGCGGCAATGTAATATGTCTAAATTTTTGAAACTTAGAGGCTCCATCAATTTCTGCCGCTTCATAATAACTATTGGAAACACCTTGCAGTCCTGCAAGAAAAATGACCATATTATATCCAACTGACCACCAAATACTAAGTATGGCGATTGAAATCATGACTAATCTTGTATCCGTTAGCCATTGTGGTCCTTCAATTCCAATATAGCCGAGAAATTGATTTAAAATTCCGAAGTCACCATTTAAAATCCACATCCAAATGACACCAATTGAAACCGAGCTTGTAACGACGGGCATAAAAAAGAAAACACGATATAATTCCTTACCTTTAATTCTATTTAAAGCAAGAGCAAGTAGGAGTGATAATGCTACACCAACTGGAATAGTAAGGATCGTGTAAAGTGTTGTATTCCATAAAGCTTTCCAAAACACTGGATTTTGAAACTGACCAATAAAGTTACCTAATCCTACAAATGTTTTAGCCCCAAATCCATCCCATTTCATAAAACTTAGAACAAGTGCAAACACAAGTGGAATAAGTGAAAAAACAAGAAGACCGATTAATTGCGGCGTTAAAAAGAAATATCCCCAAAAAGTATTATTCTTCCTCATAAACTCACCCTCTCAAACTATTGAAAGAAAGGGTAGAATCCCCTTTCTTTCAATTTTTCATCTTGATGTTAATTACTTGGACCTATGCTCAGCGATCTTCTCTTTTGCCTTTTTCGATACTTCTGCAATTGTTTTATCTGCATCTTGTTTTCCAAGATACATTAATTCCATGATATCGCGTAATTCTTGTTCCAAGCCTGGAATTTGAACTTGCTTATCTTCAACAACACCTATTTCACGAGCATCAATTAAATATTTTGCATGTTCTGGAATCGCATCGTCTGTGATTAATTCGTCAACACCATTTACAGATGGAACGGCATTTCCGTTACCAGTAAGTCGGGCTTTTTGTCCTTCAGCTGAAGTATAGAAAGACATAAATTTCATTGCTTCTTCCACATGCTTGGAATCTTTTGCAACTGACATATAAGCAATCGCAATCGCAGCAGGCTCCATTTTGTTCCCAGTGTTTGTTGGCCATGGAATATAATCAAATTCAAGTGTTTTGTTTTCACTGAACATTGGAGTTAACCAACGGCCAGCTGCTACAAAGCCAACTTGGTTGGACATAAACATTGCGTCTGCACCTTGTCCTTTAGGTAGTGAACCCGCATATGTGAAGTTACCTTTTTTAATGTTTCTTTCAAGGAATTTAAATGCTTCTTGAGCTTGTGGATTATCTTCTAAAATAAAGTCTCCATTATCATCGTATAATTGTCCGCCATTGGACCAAGCCCATGAGAATAAGTGTGCAGTCCAACCATCCGCAACAAAACCTTTGTTTCCAGCTGCATTGATTTTTCCAGTCATGTCTTCAAATGCTTGCCAATTCCATTCGCCAGCATCATAAAGCTCTTGAGGTGATTTATCGATACCTGCATCAGCAAGAACCTTTTTGTTATAGTACATGACTAACGGATTATTATCGACAGAAACACCGTATATTTTTCCATCTTTACGAGCAGCTCCCCATAATCCGTCTGCAAAGTCACTAGCTTTTACATAACTTGCAGAACTATCAAGGAACTCCGTTAAATCCGCAATTTTACCAGTTTCAACGAGTTTTGGCATCGTATTGTCACCGACATAGAAAATGTCATGTGATTTACCAGCAGATAGCTCTGTTAATAGTTTTTCCTCATAGTTATCGCCCGGTACAGGGACTAATTTGATCTTTACGTCTGGATTAAGCTTCTCATACGCATCAAGACCTTTTTGATACACTTTTATTTCAGCAGGGTTCCCCCATGCAGCCATTGATAACTCTACCTTTTTCCCGGAACCGCCAGATTTACTTCCACCACAGCCGGAAACTACTAACAACAAAATAAGAAACATCGGTATAACTTTAAACAACGTCCATTTCTTTTTCATTCAGAAATCCCCCTAGTTTATTTTTGATTTAGCTTGATTCCCTTGCAATTAGTTCTAATGGAAGTTCGTAAATTTTTGCTGTAGTTTTCTCTTCATTTGAAAGTAAGTTGATCATAACTTCCATCGTTTTTGCTCCAATTTCTTTAATAGGTTGACGAATTGTTGTAAGAGCCGGTTCTATCACTTCTGATATTGGCTGATCATCAAAACCAACGACGGCAATATCTTCTGGAACTCTTAATCCCAATTTCTTTGCCTCGGAAATGATTCCGGCGGCTACTTCGTCGCTCCCAGTAAATAGAGCATTAGGTTTATCTGCCATTTTGGCAATTTCATTCATAATTCTTCTGCCGTCTTCAATAGAGAAGGCGCTTTCAAACAGCCAGTTATTATTCACAGACAATCCTGATTCTGTCATGGCTTGTTCAAAACCAAAAAAACGATCGTGTGCAAGTCCACTTAGGATTCCACCCCAACAATAACCGATTTTCGTGTACCCTTGATTAAGCAAATATGAGGTTCCCATATACCCTCCTTGAAGTTGGTTTAAACGGACGGAAGGTACATTTGCTTTTGCGCTATATTCATTGCAGAGAACAATGGGGCCACTCCAAATAACTGCTTCAATTACTTCCCAGCCGTTTTCAATTGATGTCATTATAACGCCATCAACCTGCTTTGTTTTCAAATACCGTAAGAATTCTAATTCTCTTTTCTTATCATATTTAGTATTACAGATTAATATTTGCAAGCCATTTTCAGCAGCTTTTTCTTCTATACTTTCAACTAAATATGCAAAGAAAGGATTTGTCAGTTTTGGGACCAAGACGGCTATGATATTAGTTTTCTGCTTCCTCAAATTTTGTGCTGCAGAATTAGGTATGTACCCTAAATCCCGCATGGCTTTCAAAACCAATTCTTTTTTAGCATCTGAAACATACGGATGATTGTTAATTACTCTAGATACAGTCGCTCTTGATAGTCCAGCTAGTCTAGCAACGTCGGAAATTGTCGGCATATTCCTCCTCCCTGCGAAATAAAATCTGAAACCCAAAACCTGAAATCGATTTCAGATAGCGGTTACAAGTTTCATAATAATCTAGACTTTCAAATTAATCAACAGTTAAATACAATTTTTTCTAATAAAAAAATTCTGTTTTTTCTCTTTTCTACGCATTGCCTTTATAAAATAAACATGTTATTTTTGAATAACATAGATATTAAATAAAAGGGTGTGGACTATGAATATTTTCAGTATTGATGGCGGTTTATATCGATTTTTGGAGAAGTTTACGAACTTTTTCTTGTTAAATTTACTTTGGTTCATAATGTGTTTACCGATCATTACGATATTCCCTGCCACAGCCGCAATGTATGGAGTCGTAAGACAATGGGTTCAGAAAAAAGATACAGGAGTTTTCAAACCGTTCTTTTCCTTTTTTAAAGAAAACTTCTTACAAAGCTTTCTGTTGGGAATTGTCTGGTTTCTGTTTGCACTCATGTTTTATTTTAACTTTATGATTACTTTGCAAATGTCAGGAACAGTTAAGGTGGTTATGGTTTCCGCGTTGTCATTTATTTGCTTATTTTTCTTAATGACTTCCGTTTATCTACTTCCTGTGATGGTTCATTATAATACACGCTTTGTAATCCTAATAAAAAATTCTTTCTTTTTTTCTATTAGTCAGCTCTGGGTTACAGTGCTTTGTGGGATTATTTTTCTATTAACGGCCGTTATTAGCTACTTTATCCCTATGACGACTATTATTATTTGGAGCATTGGTTTTTATTTAATCTATGCACTATGCCATAGATCATTTAATAGAATCGAATCTCTGATCCAATTAAACCAAGAAACTCAAGAAGCTAGTTAACAAGTAGGCTACCCATTTAGGGTAGCCTATTTGCTTGTTATTTAAATTTTGGCAACCAGTCGCCATGCGCTTCAATAAGATCATCACAAAGGGAAACAATATCATCCAATGATAATTCTGCCGCAGTATGTGGATCGAGCATTGCCGCATGATAAATATGTTCTTTTTTCTGTGTAATGGCAGCTTCAATCGTAAGAAGTTGTGTATTGATGTTAGTACGGTTTAACGCTGCAAGTTGTTCAGGTAGATCACCGACAAAAGTTGGAGTAACTCCACTACTATCAACAAGACACGGTACTTCAACAACTGCTTTTTCTGGGAGATTTGTGATTAAACCAGTGTTTAATACATTTCCACCAATTTTAAATGGTATGTTCGTTTCCATTGCATCGATGATGTATGATCCATATTCATGTGAACGAGTATGCTCCAAGTTTTTATTATTCACTAAATCATTGCGCATCTTTTTCCAGCCTTCAATCTGGTTCACACAGCGACGCGGATATTCATCAAGAGGAATATTTAGCTGGTCAATTAATTCAGGATATCGACTCTTAATGAAATATGGATGGTACTCGGCATTATGCTCAGAGGATTCCGTTACATAGTAACCAAACTTCCTCATTAATTCAAAGCGAACCATATCATCGTGCTTTGTTTTTTGTTTTTCTTCAGCACGTCTCTTAATTTCTGGGTATAAGTCCTCGCCATTACGCTCAATTTCTAATAACCACGCCATATGGTTGATACCCGCAATTTTCCAATGCAAGTTATCTGTTGGCATATCAAGTGATTTAAGTAAGTGGTCAGCACATACTTGAACACTGTGGCAAAGTCCAACTGTTTTAATGCCGCCATAGCGGATCATTGTTCCAGTAAGAACAGCCATAGGGTTTGTATAGTTTAGGAACCATGCATCTGGACAAACTTCTTGCATATCTTTTGCAAAGTCCAACATAACTGGTATCGTTCTTAAATTTCTAAAGATCCCACCAATTCCAAGTGTATCTGCAATCGTTTGGCGTAAACCATATTTTTTAGGAATTTCAAAGTCAGTAATCGTACAAGGATCATATCCTCCTACTTGAATAGCATTGATTACATACTTAGCACCACGTAAAGCTTCTTTACGATCAGTGTAAGCCTTTACAGTAACGCTCGATTTTGTCGTCTCTTTTAAGTTATTCAACATATTTTCTGAGTCTTTTAATCTCTCATGATCAATGTCGAATAACGCAAATTCAAAACCTTGGATACTTGGAACAGACATACAGTCACCAAGAACATTCTTAGCAAAAACTGAGCTCCCAGCGCCTAGAAAAGTAATTTTTGACATTTCAAAGCCTCCATTTATAAAATATGTAACATATTGCTATATATTTTTTTTGTAGCAATATGTTAAAATGCTTGATATATCCATCATAAAAGTAATATTACTCACTTACAATGGTAAAAACATATGAAAGAAGGGTAAAATATTGCTCATAAATCATCAGAATATGAACTATGAATCTTTCGGTTTCCGATTTAAAGGGGATCACCAGAAAAAGATTGTGGGCATTCACTCAATCGGATGGGAAGAAGTGACATCACCATCTTATGACTGGGATGGATTGAAAAGAAGCGAAATTGGAAAATGTGTTTTTCAATATACTCTTTCCGGTCAAGGGATGATTCAAGTAGGAGAAAAAGAATATTCTTTAACAGCTGGACAAGCGTTTTTAGTACAAATTCCAAGTAATCATCGCTATTTCTTTCCTTCTAATGGAGATCGTTGGGAATTTATCCACATTACCCTGTATGGCAATGAAGCACAAAAAACGATCGACTATATCAACAAGAATATTGGATATATCATCACATTTTCTCCAGAATCAGAACCTATCAAATTACTACTAAATATTTTTGAAGCTGCAGTCGACAAAAAAATAACAGACGCTTATCAGGCGTCTGCATTTGGCTATTCTTTTTTAATGGAGCTAAATCGCTTTATTCAAAATATCGGATCCCCAGCCGAACAATGGCCAGAATCAATTTCAAAAGCTGTATTATTCGCACAAAAACATTACAATAAACCAATCGGCCTTGACGATATGGTAGAAGCATCTGGCCTTTCCAAATACCATTTTACAAGGCTTTTTCATGGAACTATCAGCATGACACCCCTAAAATATTTAACAAAAATTCGAATGGACAAGGCCATTGAGCTACTTCGACAATCTAACTTACCGATTGAAGAGATAGCGGATCAAGTCGGATACTCTAATGGCAATTATTTCAGTAAGGTTTTTCATAAAAAATTGGGTATGAGCCCTGGGCAGTTTCGTCAAAGTAAGTACACAGTGCCAGTTAATCATATCGTCATAGATTGAGATAGTAAGATTGAAAATGACGAAAATCATTCAATTTTTTTGGCAAACTTCTCGAAAATGATTCTTAAAGTATCGGAATCTGTAAAAAATCTGCAATATTTTAGACAAACCTTTGCTGTTTTAGTAAATTTGTCCATCATAGCTACTTTGATGGACAAATTCTGTGCTGTTTTTGAAAATCAGTCCATCATAACCACTTTGATGGACAAATCCTGTGATATTTCCGTAAATCTGTCCATTATAGACACTCAGATGGACAAATCCTGTGATGTTTCCGAAAATCTGTCCATCATAACCACTTTGATCGACAAATCCTGTGATGTTTCCGAAAATCTGTCCATCATAGACACTGTGATGGACAAACCTTCTGCGGTATTCGAAAATCTGTCCATCATAACCACTTTGATGGACAAACCTTCTGCGGTATTCAAAAATCTGTCCATCATAACCACTTTGATGGACAAACCTTCTGCGGTATTCAAAAATCTGTCCATCATAACCACTTTGATGGACAAACTCCCTGCAGTTTTTGAAAATTTGTCCATCATAGACACTTTGATCGACAAATCCTGTGATATTTCCGTAAATCTGTCCATTATAGTCACTCAGATGGACAATCCCCGTGCTGTTTAATAAAATATGTCCAATATATTGTACGAACCCTGAGCACATCTCAAAAATTGGTCCAATATACTCCGGCAGTGCAAAAAAATATGAAAGATTCCTAGAAATACACCTTTTTACCCGTACGTGCACTTTCAATCGCTTTATACACCATGGAGACACTATGAATATTATCCGTGCAATCTGTTTCTGCTGTTCGACCTTCTATCAAAGAAGCAAACATTTCGTCCAAGCAGCCGAAGTGACCGTCTTGACCACTGTAAGAAAGAGTTGCCTCCACTTTTTGAGAGTTGTATAAAAATTGGTGCTCCTCGGTTGGAATTGGAACTTCTGCATACGGAGAATGGGTTCCATCCCATATGGCAGTGCCTTTACTTCCAACTACACGCCAGGAAGATTCCCATGAAGTCGGTGCGCCTTCAGCACTCCAAGATCCACGGTAATTAAAGACCGCTCCATTATCCATTTCAAAAATACAAATCGCAGAAGCGTTGCCTTTATACCATGAGCCTTCTGTATTAAATTCATGACAATAAACGGAGATAGGATTGGCGCCTGAAATAAATCTTGCTTGATCAAACGTATGGATTGCCATATCAAGAACTAATGGGCTGTCCATTACATCACGAAATCCTCCAAAGTGTGGACCTAAGAAAAAGTCAGCATTGATAAAGCCTGGAACTCCAATCTCACCAGATTGTACTAAATCACGAAATGCTCTTATTTGTTTGTTAAAACGTCTATTTTGCATGACAACATAGCTTTTACCCGATTCTTTTGCTGCTTTTTGCATTTCAATTGCGTCCTGCATAGACTCGCCCATCGGCTTTTCGCCAAAAACATGGCAACCTAATGATAAGGCTGCTACGGTAATGTTTTTATGACTAGCTGGAATCGTAATATCAAAAACTACATTTGCACCTGTTTCTTTTATTGCTGTACTGACATCCGTGTATGTATTACAGTCTAATGAATATTTTTTCGCTGTATTTTTTGCAACATCCTCAAATAAATCAACGAGAGCCACAATTTCTACATCTTTTCTCGTGAGAGCGTATTCAATCCATTGATGCGACATTCCTCCACATCCAGCAACTACTATTTTAAATTCTGGCATAACTTAAATCCCTCCCTAAAAAGAAATCTCCGAATGTTGCATCGGAGACCATTTTGTTTTATTTATATTATTATAGTTTTCTATCAACTTCAATATTGTCATCATTGAATTAATTTTTTCCTTCTAATTCCTATTATAGGTTGATGTAAAAATTTCCTCATAAAAATATACGCAATAGCCGTTTCAGTCATTACACCAATCGATTGTGCTATTGCCCCAATAACCCCTCCTCCATTCGGCATGACAAATAAAAGAAGAAGTAACACCACGATTGTCACGATAACATTTCCAGCCTGCGAAAATTGCAGTACTTTCGTTTGCCCTTTTAACATCAACACTCCGTTTACAAAATCAAGCCAAGGAAAGCATAGAGCAAATATGATAAAAAATTTTAACGCTAGCAAACTTTGATCGAGAAGTTCACCGGACACACCCATTATATGGTGTAATCCCCAAACTCCTATTGGAGAATACGCAATCCCAATTAATAAGAGACTAGGAATAAAGCTGAAAATAAATGAAAAACGGATAACCATTTTCGTATCTTGATTATAGAAATTAATAACGATTTGATGAAAATAAGTAGAGAAACTGAGCAATAAATTCAAAACCGAAGCCGCTACAGCATAAGAGGCAACGGCGATTTCTGCTTTTCCACTTGCCCCTAACACCGCGTTTGTAGCAGGACCAATAATAACTGCTATCAACGATGCCATTAATAATGGAAGATAAAACTTTCTCACTTGCGTATGATTAACGACATGATGATCTTCTTTTTTTGCAGGCATTTTTTTAACAAGCTGGCGCCCTTCAATGAAGCTTACAATTGCCTCAACGACCATTCCAGCTAAAAATATATAAGCTCCAATATACCCGTGATTAACCCAATTATTTTGAATGATGACCCATGAAATCCCAGCCATCACTACTAACCGAATGACCATACCAATCGTTAACCATTTCGTATGTAAATTAGAAATTATGACCCCTTGGAAGAGACAACGAATACCTGAAAAAATGGTCACGAACATTAAAACCTTATAAACAGATAAAGTCGGACCGAGCATATGATCTTTAACACCCATGACGCGCGAAAAAAATAGCTCTCCAATCGGCGAATAGGCGATAATAAAGCTTAGGATCAATATCGCAGATAATATGAAAATAGTAAGCTGTGAGACTAATTTAAAAGAATGTCTGTCTCGAACGAGAGTAGCACAAGTTTGCCGTAAAATAACCGCACATCGTTCAAAGATGGCAAAAAGACTCATAGCGACTGAATAACTAGCAATAACAACAGCTGGATCTGCAGCGCGTGCGAGAGTACTATTAATGATGACATGTGAAATCGTAACAAGGCTTGCTGAAATACCTAACGGAATAAAAAAGTTTAGCAATGTCCGAAAAGCGACTTTTTGCCCTTTTGCGGATTGATGTATGTCCATTTGAAATTCCTTCAATCATATTTTTATTTTTCATCTATACATAAACACAAAACCTTTTCAATGTTATTCTACTACATTTTCTTTAATTTTTTTACTAGGCATCCATTTCATTGTGACGAGTGCACCCACAAAACTTAAGCAGCCAATCATGATAAATCCTGTTGAAAGGCTCGCCATTTCCCCAATCCAACCTGCAATAAACGGACCGCCAAACATTCCTAAAGAATAAATCGCTTGGAAAAAACCCATTGCAGATGCCCTGCGCTCTTCCGAAACAGATTGTATGGTCAATCCCATTAAAACCGGAAACATCAAGCCTTGTGCAAATCCATTAAACGCCTGAGTAAGAATCAATAAAATGAAGCTGTTTGTAAATGGCAATAAGATGGTACAAATACCCGCAGCAATAAAGCCGATTAAAATGGTTCGCTTTTCCCCATATTTCTTAACAAAAAAAGTTCCACTCATATATCCAGCAATCGCATTCGGCAAAGTCGATAAAAGCGTCAATATACTTAAATCCCCATTTGAAGCCCCTAAGCTAACTGCATGGAGAGGTGTAAAACCAAACATCGTTGTAAAGGTGATACATTGAACGATGACCGCCATTAGGGAAACAAATAATAATAATCGTTCGCCGCCCATTTTAACGAGTTCTTTTATCTCAACTGGCTTTCTATCAATGGCCGGCATCTCTACAATTTTTATTGCTAATATTAATCCAAGTAGTCCTACAATTGCACCAGCATAAAAAGGTGCAGTCCAACTAACATACTCAGCTAAGAATCCACCAAGCGTCGTAGCCGCCATTTGCCCGATACTCGTATAAAAGCTTATGAGACCCATAGCTTTCGGTGCTTCTTCTGGTTCAAAATAACTTGCAAACAATACGGTAAAAGCTACCCAGCTAGCGGCCGCTACACCAGCAAGTGAACGAAATCCAAAAATTGCCCAAACATTGGTCGTCATGGCAAGTCCAAGGCTGCTTAAAACTGCACAAACAATTCCAGCAATAATAAATAGTTTCCGTTTACCGATACGATCTGACCAGATTCCTAATGGGATGCGGACTAGTAGCTGAGTAAAACCATAACTCCCAACAACAAGACCAATCATAAAGATGGATCCTCCTAAATGTTCCACATAAGGAGAAAGGATTGGCACGTATGTATACATGGAAAACCAATACATCATCGTGACGAAATAAAATAATATTCTTCTTTTTGATTTCATAATGGATGCTCCTATACTACAAATTCAGAATAAAAGCGGAAGCGACTGTTTATCGACGTAAAAGCCCACAGGATGTGGCGACTTAGAGGTTTTTTCTCTCGGCCTTCGATTGATAAAGGAAACACTGCCAGGTACAAGCCGATGTTGACTTACGCAAAAGAGAAGGACAAAAGGTTTGCTAGTCGATAGGCACGGAACTAGACAGCGCAAGCAAAAATATAGACTAGAAAACTTATCCTTTCTTTAACTTTAAAAAAAGAAGAAAGCGGACTCCAAAATTGGAACGCTTCCTTACTATACTATTCTGTTACTCATCTAAAGTGTATTCTTTTAGCCCAACTGGAAGTGGCTTTGGCTGTTCACATGTGCTTGTTGGCTCATAATGGGTACCGCTTTTTGAAGCATCATGGATTCCGTGCATAACATCCAATACATGGAAAGCTAAATCGCCATTTGCCCGATGTGCTCTACCACTACGAAGGGCATATGCCATGTCTGCCACGCCGACACCTCTACTATTGTCAATATAACCATGCGTTAAAGGAATCTCTTCCCATTCTTGACTACCATGCTTCCGAAAGAATACCGGTCCTCCAAATGTATTTGGATCTGGGACAAGGATCGTTCCCTTTGAACCATACACTTCAATATTTGGAAGCTTCGATCCAGCGACATCAAAACTCGTAATAAGTGTAGCAATAGCGCCATTTTCGAAATCTAGTATTCCTGTAATATGTGTAGGAACCTCTACTTGAATTTTTTGTCCATGCTTAGGTTGACTTGTAATCGTTCTTTCAGGGAAGCTGATTCTTGTTGAACCCGTTACCCTACGAATAGGGCCTAATAAATTTATAAAAGCAGTTATGTAATATGGCCCCATATCGAACATTGGACCACCGCCCACCTGATAATAAAATTCAGGGTCCGGATGCCAGCTTTCATGTCCCGGGCTCATCATAAATCCAGTAGCTCCTACCACTTCACCAATAGCACCGTCATCAATTAGCTTCCTGCATGTTTGAATCCCTCCGCCTAAAAATGTATCAGGCGCACCACCTACAAAAAGTCCTTTTTCTTTTGCAATTTCGAGAATTCGTTGACCGTCTTCACGAGATACCGCCAATGGCTTTTCAACATACACGTGTTTTCCAGCCTCAAGTGCTGCAATACAAACGTCTGCGTGCGCTTTCGGAATCGTTAAATTAATTACAATTTCAATTTCAGAATCTGCTAATAATTCCTCAACTGTATATGCTTTGGGAATCCCATATTCTTCAGCTCTTGCTTTTGCACGCTCGTAATCCAGGTCCGCACATGCAACAATATCAAGCACATCAAATTTTTGTCCGGCCTGGCAATATATACTGCTGATATTTCCACATCCAATAATTCCCACTTTTACACTTCTCATATTTTCCTCCTTAGCCTCTCTCTATTTGATAATAGTATAAACAAAACATATTAAATTTTCATTATATTTACGAGTAAATAAATATTATTTCCTATCTATACTATTTTTAAAAATGCTCTATACTAAATTTATGAGACACATCAATAGATGACAATCGAAAAGAGGATTTTTCTATGTTCAAAAGAATTTCTGGAAATGCGCGTGCATGTTTGATTGTTGAGCCTTTATTTATCATTCCTTACAGTCTTTATATTCCTTATGCATCCGTATATATGTTAGCTCTAGGAGTTGGAAAAACACAGGTTGGATTGATTGCAAGTTTAGGGTTAATTGTCCAAATTTTCACTTCTTTTGTTAGTGGATTTTTAACAGATCGTTTAGGAAGGAAAAAAGCTCTATTAATATACGACCTTATTAGTTGGCCGCTCGCTGTTTTAATATGGGCTGTTTCACAAAATATTTGGTTTTTTGTTTTTGCCGCTATCCTCAATGGATTTTTTAAGATTCCACAAACGGCTTGGACATGTTTATTAGTAGAAGATACAAAACCGAAAGATCGATCGATTGTTTTTACTATTTTGCAAGTCATTGGAGTAGTCGGCGGATTATTCGCCCCAATCGGTGGTTTGTTAGTTAGTAAATTGACATTAGTACCTGCTGTTCGGATTATGTATGCCATCGCAGGTATCTCGATGCTAATTATGATTATTTCCCGTCATTTTATGACCCATGAGACAGATATAGGGTTGTTAAAACAAAAGGAAACAAAAAGTATTTCATTTAAGGATACTTTTATTGAATACGGAAAGATTATGAAAAAAATAGTTAAAAACAATGGACTGCTTCTTATCTTTGCCGTTTATATCTTTTTCAACTTCCAAATGGTCATGCAAAACACTTATTTATATGTATATTTAGTTGAGGCATTATCAGTATCCGAGTCGACTATTTCAATATTCCCTGCTATTTCATCAGTTTGTATGCTCTTCCTCCTCTTTTTTGTCATACCGAGATTTAAAGAGGAGCTAAATTATTATTATATGATGATTGGATTTTCGCTATCTATTGCCGCCAACGCGATTTTAGTCATAACAAAGGGAAGCAGCTTACTACCGATTATTATTAGCTTAATTTTATCTGCTGCAGGTGTTCTTATCGCCAATCCATATTTGGAATCTGCAGTCGCTAATTCAATTGAAGATGAAAATCGTGCAAATATGTACTCGATCTTGCAAGTTTTTCTCTTATTATTTATCTCACCTGCAGGCGTAATAGCGGGCTTAGCATATAATATGGATCCTCGATTTCCATTCATCATCATGGTATGTTCGTTATTCATTAATATCGGAATCTTATTATTTTTGGCAAAACCTTTTTCGCGGAAAAATAAACTATCAAAAGCTTTATAAGTTCCTGAGTGAATGTATCCAGGCTATGTTATTAAAGATAATCATATTTTCATATACAAAAATTTAAGAGACTGCCTTCTTGGCAGTCTCTTCTTTTCTTATTATTATCCTTTCGCTCCTGAAATAACGATTCCTTGAATAAAGTACTTCTGTGCAAAGAAAAATAACGTTAATGGTGGCAATACAGCGACAAACGATGCTGCCATTAATAAGTTCCATGGAGTCGTTGCATAGGCTCCTCGGAAACTAGCAAGACCTAGCGATAGTGGATATTTCAATTGGGAGCTTAAATAAATAAGTGGGCCCATTAAGTCATTCCAACGATACATAAATTCCATAATGCCCGCAGTTGCAAGAGCCGGGATTGAGAGTGGTAAAATCATTCGGAAATAGATTGTAAAATATCCACCTCCATCTATTTTAACTGCTTCATCCAATTCCTTAGAAATTCCTAAATAAAATTGTCTTAATAGGAATATTAAAAACGCACTGGCACCAAAGGATGGAATAATTAATGGAAGGTAAGAATCTACCCAACCAAGTTTACTAAATATTAAGTATTGCGGGATCATCGTTACTTGCGAAGGAATCATCATTGTACTTAATATTAGCGCAAATAAAATTGTACTACCTCGTGCACGTAATCTAGCAAATGCAAAGGCCACCAATGATGAAGAAAATGCTGCTCCAAACATGGTTAACAATGTGTAAAACGAGGTATTCCATAAATACATTCCCATTGGATGAGTGGTAAATACTTCTTTAAAGTTTACCCATTCAAATGTTTTCGGTAATAAAGTTTGTTGATGCACTTGGCCTAATGTCTTTAGTGAAGTGGAAATCATCCAGAAAACAGGAAATCCAAATAAACATAAACCTAATAATAAGAGTATATAAACAAAAACTTTACCTGTTAAACTAATTTCTCCGTATTTAAAAGTCTTATTTTTACTTACTAACTGCATAAAGTTCGCCCCCCTATCTATTTTGACTCATATTCGTAATGAACTAGCTTTCTTGAAGCCCATAAAGATAGCATGGTGAAAGTGAAGATGATAATGAACAATATCCATGCTTGGGCGGACGCATATCCCATCCTAAATTGTCCGAAAGCAGTATCAAATAAATAGAGTACATAGAAATAAGACATCCAATCGGGGCCACCTCTAGTAATAATATAGGCTTGTGTAAATACTTGGAAAGATCCAATAATCCCCATAATTGTATTAAATAAAATAACTGGTGAAATAAGCGGAACTGTAATTTTGAAAAATTGTTTTACTTTATTGGCACCATCTATTGCAGCAGCCTCGTACAATTCTGCAGGTAATGATTGCAAGCTTGCAAGGAAAATAACCATTGTCCCGCCAACAGCTGTCAGCTGCATAAGTACCATCGAAGGAATTACCGTTTTAGTATCTGTAAACCAGCCAGGACCTTCAATTCCAAATAAATCACTCAATAATCCATTTACAATACCAAAATCTGGGTTCAATAACCAAGACCATAAAAACGCTACAGAAACACCGGAAATAATCGATGGAGCGTAAAACATCGTTCTAAAAAAGGCTTGTCCTTTTACTTTTTGATTAAGTAGTACCGCTAACGCAAGTCCGACTATTATACTGAAAGGCACAGCCAGCACTACATAATAGGCGGTTACAGTAAGTGATTTATAAAATAATTTATCATTAAATAAATTTGCAAAGTTTTCAAATCCAGTGAATTTCGGTGCGTCGATAACATTATAATTTGTAAAACTTAAGCCTAGTGAAGCGATAATTGGACCACCTGTGAAAAATAAAAAACCGATAATCCAAGGGGAAATAAATATCCAAAATGCCCTTTCTTCTTTTCTTGCCTCTGCGGATAGTTTATGTTTTTTTTGAACTGTTACATTTTCATTTGTAGAAATTCCAGCTTTTTGATCCATTTATAAAGTCCCTCCGTTTTTTCATAAAAGGGATGATCGTAGATTGGCTCCCTGCTAACATATAAAATTATGAGAATCAAAAACTAATACAATTCTATTGTTAGAAGGGGTGCCATAATCTAACGTGGCACCCTCTACTTGTATAATAGGTTGTTTATTATTTACCCAAATCCAGTGAACGGAGGTTCTTATCAATTTCTTTCAAGCCTTCGTCTACAGTCTTTTTACCTTCATAGACTGCTGTCATTGTTTGATCAATTGTCGTTCCAATGATAGAAAACTTAGTGATCAAGTGGTTGTCTGCTTCTTTACCATCAACAAATGCACCATCATTAACTTGTTTTACATCTTCAACTGACATACCAGTGATATCAGACATTTGTTGATACCAATCATCCATTAGAGATGAATCAGCTGGTGTAGCTGATGTTGCTTGCATAAACGATTTTGCAGCCCCATTTGGATCAGCAAGGAATTTTACAAATTCCCAAGCCTCATCTGGATGTTTACTTTTTGCACTAATATTCCATGGGTCTACGTATAATGTTGCTGTACGTCCATCAACATATGGAATTGGTGCAACTCCCCAATTGAATTCTGCTGGTTTATATGCCCAGAATCCCCAACCACCGTTAACAACCATAGCAACTTTTCCTGTCATAAACGGATCACCAAGTTGAGAAACAGCATCAAGTGCAGATGGTGTAGGTGAAACCTTATATTTATTAATTAAATCAACATAAAATTGAAGTGCTTGAGCATTTTTGGGATTATCAAGAATTGCTGGCTCTCCCATAACTCCTGTTGTATATGCATCAGGATTAAAGAATTCTCCGCCAAATGACCAAGCTTTACGACTAGGTGAGTTGTTATCTAAAAGACCGTAAATCTTGTCAGCACTTTTACCTGTATCCTTTGTTAATTTTTGCGCGTAATCAAGAGCCTTATCCCAGTTCCATGAAGTATCATTCCAGTCAGTCGGTGGATATTCTAATCCAGCCTCATCGAACAAATCTTTGTTATAGAACAAGTAGCTTCCGATACCTAACATTGGAATTCCATAAACTTTCCCATCAATTTTATAAATATCCATTAAGTGTTCTGGAATTCCACTAAGCTGTTGTGCATCATTTTCCACGTAAGAAGTTAGATCTAATAATGCATCCATACCACGATATGTCGCAAATCCTGAGTTAGCCCAGTTGGAGGACCATACATCTGGTACATTTCCACTTGAGATCATAGTCGTTAAACGCTGGTCAATCTCATCTTGTGGAATCGTTTCCAATTTTACTTTAATATCTGGGTGTTTTGCTTCAAAATCTGTGATTGTTTTCTTTTCCCACTCAATCATATTGGCATCCGTTCTTACAAGCCAAGTAATTTCTACTTTTTTGCCGCCTTTTCCGCCACCTTTGTCTCCTCCAGAGGTTTCAGATCCTCCACATCCAGTCAAAGCTGCAGAAATAACTAAAATAAAAATCATCATAAATACCTTGTAGATACTTGACACTTTCTTCAACCCAATTACCCCCTTTTTTAATGTTCCAATTGTTACAACATTAATATTTGCATACCATTTGATTTTGAGCAAAACCACCTCCCTTAATTTCTACTCCCATACTTTTTTCCTATCCCGTCTTTTTATAAGACAAAAAGAACCGGGAAGCGATTACATTTCTCAATCAAATAAACATTCAGTCTATTTTTCATAAATATTATCATATGTTTTCCCGAAATGGAAGAATATTTTTTTGTTGGAATAATTCTTTGGGGAAAATTCGCGAATTTTGTCACTTTTTCTCGTTTTTTATTAAAAAGCTTTTTGTTTAAATAGTTTTTGAGGGTAAAAGGAAATTATTTGGTAAGGCAACTGTACACAAAGGTAGGGTAAGTAAATAGTCCTTAAGGAGAAATATGAATTTGTTTATGGAATTATGCCATTTTCTGAATATCCAAAGCAATAGGCAAAAAGTCAGGAGAGGAAGTTATCTGATAGGTTATGATGAATTAAATAAATGGTCATTTGAGAAGAGAAAAAAATATATGTGATTAATTTTACAATTCAACTTGCAATGAACAAAAACAGGCAGTTTATTCAGCCGATGAACATATCACTAAAAGAGATAATCTGAGCTAAGTGCTAGTTAATGTAAACTTTTTTTGAAGAAGTAATGTTATTATGGTTGCTACTCGTTAAACACCTTGCAGTTAAAAAGAAATATTTACTATGTTAAATTTTCTCTTGTGTGTTGATTAGTGCGGAAATCAACACACTTATTTCACAGAGCTATTTATTTTGAAATACGATAAATACCAAAAGCAAATCCCCTAAATAAATTTCAAGTAAAAAGGAAGCAAAGTTTTGCTTCCTTTTGAAAATAATATGCTCTATGAAAATATTAAAATGTGCTTTAACTTTTAACTGCTCCTTCAGTGAATTTTGCAATATGCTTGCTAAACAAAAGAAAGGATGGACCTATGATAGAAATAAAATCACCCTTTTGAATATCGAGGGAAACACTCTGTCTCCACTCGTTCCCAATGAACTTCCAACTGATTTAAGAACCCCGCGCCAATGTAAGCAAATTGGCAACCCGCTTTGACAATTGTTCCAGTCATGGACACTTGGCGTTGCCTTTGCACGCGCGCTGGCTGGGCATCCTCCGATTTTACTAGCAGATGAACTAACTGGTAAATGAACTGATTACCTTAAATGAGAGTGGAACAATTTATTTCTAAGTTTATCGTTCCTTTTTTTAAAAAAACTGCCAGCATTATTTTTTACTGTTACTCTTCCAGACAGCGGATACTGTCAGTGTAAAGGAAGGAGATGTTGTTAAAGCAGGTACAAAACTTGTAACCTTTACAGATGGAAGTATCTTAAAAGCTCCAGTTGCTGGGACAATCACAGGCCTTTCTGTTGCAAGTGGTGATTCTGTGCAAATTAACAATAATTGCTGAAATAATAATCCGCTTTTTCAAATTTCTATCTCCTTTCCATCATTGATTTTGCCCTGATTGATCTTGACCAGGCTGGAATTGTCCCGGTTGGAATTCCCCATTACCCGGGAACATCTGACCTTCCCCTCTTGGTCTCATTCCTGAAAAGATGGGTCTTGTATTTTGTTTATAAGCTACATATCCTACCCCAATGGCTGCGAACGTACTTATCACCAAATTTACAATGAGTAAAATTTTTATTAGATTTTGTTTGGACTGTTCCATGTTTATTCCTCCTTATTAAATGTTGATAAGCCTATTATGAATTTCGTTCCTTAACTTTTCCTTAAAATTTCAACCCTATCTCTTACGAATGTTCTTTCGTCAAAAAAAAGACAAGAGCTGCATGAGAGCACTGAAAAAGTCCCTATAGTTTAAATAAACGAAGGCTTCCTCAATGAATTGAGGAAGCCTTCGCTTTTTTCATGTATTATAATTGTATTTAGTTTAGTAGTGTTTCGGATATTATCAAATAAACAACCACTTAATTCTGACCTATTCGTGTCAATCTATACTTCTATTCCGCAATAAACATGTCATCAAAATCAAATACTTGGTCTCCAATTTTTAATCATTTTCGATAACTTCACGTGGAAGCAGATATTTTTAAATTTAATAAATGCTTCTTTTAGAAACTAATTATTTATTTTTGAATTTTCTGATTTTTCGAGTTTTCTTCCGTTCCTCTTCTTCAGCAGATGGCGAGAGTGAAGAAGAAGGAAATAATGGAAATATCCTAGCTAGAATCGGGAACGAATGCCACTGATTGACCTATGATACAAATTTTGAGACACATATTTTTAAGGATAATTGGACCTAGGATAAACCTTGGAAGGCAACCGAAAGGATTAATAAAAACTTCAGTAATTTCTCTGATGGACTAATGAGGTTTTTTAAGCTTGCTATTGGTGAAAAAGAGTATCGGCCCGAGGAACAACATGAACTAACAGTTTAAGATATAACTATTTTAAAAGTACACTACAAACGATAGAAAAATTAGGAAATTTTTTTAAAAATGACTCTGAAAAAAAATACCTCCTGATTGTACAGGAGGTATTTTTATTATTTATTTCATTTTAGTTAGGTTTAGCCTCTAATTCAAAGATAAATATAAAGGATCATATTCAATAAGTGCTTTAAAGCATAAGTGTGTAACAATAACATTTTAAGTCACAATCAAATAAAAAACCACCAAATATGTATTTGGTGGAGACGGTGGGAATCGAACCCACGTCCAGAAACATCGCCACTTAAGCGTCTACGAGTGTAGTCAATATATTTTGTGGTTTCGCGTCTTCTTTCGCCTATCGACGGGCAGCTGAAGCGCTAGCCTGATTATTCTCTTCCATGCTCCCCAGGCGGAGGACTTCCGGCGTAGCCCACTTAGAGTGAGTCCCTTACCCTACCACATGGGCGATGGAGGGAGGAACCGCTTCGAACTGTTATTAAGCAGCTAAAGCGAAGTTGTTGTTTTCTTTGCCAGTTATTATTGGCTTTGACGTTTTTACGAGGACGATCCCCTCGACTCGCAACCCAAGCTCGAACTATCCCTGTCGAATCCGTAACGTCCCCATGATAAGAAGATGTTTTTCGGTTGCTTTTTAGGCATCCATATTCAAAACATCTGAGGTGTTACATTGATTATTATAACATTTGTTCGTAAAAATTCAAGGTCCACAGTTTCATATTACAATAAGTACCAAATAAACAATGACTATTTTTCCGTGCTTTCTTCCGCGTTTTGTTCTGTATTTTCAATCGGACCTTCAAGTTTCTGTACTAAAGATTTAATTTTCAAAAAAATCCGATAATATGCATTAAAAGATAAATAAGCTATGATTGAACCTATACAAAATGGAATTAATACAGGAATATATTTTATTAACAAAAATACTAACATTCCACTTAATAATCCTATACCAACAGTGTAATGAGGATTCCCAATCGTCAATAATATTGATTTTATTAGCGAGTCCTTTAATTTAACTTGAAAATGAACAGTATCTGAAAAGAAATGCACAGTAAAAGTTAATAGGAATATTGTAACGGCTACATAAAAATAAAACGAAATCGAGCCAATTTTTACACCTGAAGTTAAAAAATTGTAAAGCCACGCGGACCATATTGGAACAATAATGATGCCGCCAAGCAAGCTTTTTACATAGTTTTCTTTATAGTATTTCCAGTATGAACTTATGAGTGGCACAGAATTTTTTCCCAAGACCCAGTCTCTGACAACTCCAAACATTGCCGTTGTCGCGGGAAAAAAGAAAAATGGTGCTAAAACTGCTATTGTTATAACAATTAATTGAAGTTTATCGAATGTATCTGCATAGAGTAAAGTTAGTACAAAATAGACAATAGGCAAATTAAAAAGAAGCCACATAATATTCGTGACCGAAAATTTCATAATCCATTCAGAAAATACTAGAAGTACCCTAGAAAAGCCTGTGTATCCCATGATGTCCCCCTTGATAAAATATTTCTTTTTTAGAATAACATAAGGGCCTTACCTAGGCATCTATATAGAGTGTCAAATATATGACACTCTATATAAGTCCGGGGTGGCCCTTTTATTTGGCTTACTTTAATGCACAGCTATCAGTAAGCAAACTATGCGAGAAAGATCAGATATAGTAAATTAGATTTACTAATCAAACTTATCCTTCAAGTGCACTAATTGGCAAATTACTTTCCAGCCATTTTAGCTTTATTTTCTTGCCATTTTTTAGTTTTGAATTCTAATAATTTTTCATATCCTACAGATTGAGCGTCTTTGTCTGCTTGATCTAGGATTTTAATTACTTCTTCGTCGCTCTTAGCATGTATTGCTTTCGCACGAGCTTCATCATAAATATCGTTTACACGTTGTTCGATAATACCTTCTTCAGAATCTGGCATTGGAGAAAGATTGACGTATTCAGTTGTATTATACTGTGTTTTCCAAGTGATTTGAGATTGATACCTTGTAGCCCAGTTTTGTTGGTCTTCAGGTAAAGTCATTTCAAATGCAGATTTGGATTTGTCAATATATACAGTGTTTCCAGTCCATTGAAGTGGATCAGTAGTTTGCATTAATTTGTCGCGTTCAGTTACATCTGTAACAAATTTATCTGTGAATACAGGTGCCTCATCTATACCATCAATGGCATGAGTACCTTCCCAATACAATCCTTCTGGTCCCCAGAAAATATTACGTTGACCTTCTGGACTAGTGTACCAGTCAAGGAAAGCAAAGATGGCTTCAGGATTTTTTGCAGCTTTCGTAATAACACTTACGTTCCAGCCCAGCTGTGACCAGCTACCTGTCCAAATTTTGTTTTTGTCTAAGCCTTCTTTATGGAAAGGCCAAACCATTTTAAGGCCTGCATCTGGATCTTGATCTCTTAGTAGAGAGTCCGCTAAGTTAGAGTTAACTGTTGGACTGCTTCCTGCATAAACTGCAAATTTACCAGTCATAACTTTTTCTTTTACTTGATCCGAAGTTTGAGTTAAAACGTCTTGTGAAATAAGCCTTTCACGGAAGAGCTTGCTTACATATTGCATAGACTCTCTATATACAGGATCTGCAAAGATGGAAGTTAATTTATCGCCTTGTGGAACCGCGCGCATTCCTACAAATGCCGTTGTATGGTCTTCACCAAAAGCGGAATAAAGGATATCTAGTCCGTCTCCTTGGCCTGGCTCATACGGAACAATGTCAGGATACTTTTCTTTTACTTGTTTTAAGAAAGCATATAGATCATCTGTAGTTTCTAATTTTGGAGAACCAAGTTCTTTATAGTATTTTTCATTCACAACATAACCAGAGTTACCATTAGGTTGAGATGTGTACCAGTTAGGAAATTGGTAAATATGTCCATCATCAGCTCGAAGCATGTTAAGCGTAGATTCGCCTGCCCATTCCTTAAGGTTTGGATACTTTTCAATATATTCGTCAAGCGGAACTAGCATTCCAGCATCACGAAGCTTATCTACATCAGATCCACGGTCCATCCAGATAACGTCAGGAAGCTCATTAGCAACAATCATCGTATTGAACTTTTGAGCTGCGTTCCCACCTGAGCTAACGGACTTTACATTAACTTTTTTATTTTCTTTAATCCATTTCGAAGCAATATCTTCGCCCCATGTAGGCATTGTGTACCAGTCATAATGACCATACATTGTGTATTCTAGCTCGTCCTCACCAAGAACGAAGCCTTCGCTCTTACTACCGGAATCTTTTGATCCGCCGCTATTATTACCTTCGTTATCGCCTGCGCTATCTTTTGAACAGCCAGACAATACGCTGAAAGCCATAAGGAGAGCGACTAGAGATAAAGTCAGGAACTTTACCTTGTTTCTCATTCGTTTTACCCCCTAGATGTTCTTTAATATATTTAAAGCTTACGCCTTAAACCAATTTAGAAAAAATACATTTTACTACAACTATTCATTTTTGATAAAACGCTTACCTTTTAATTAAAAAAATAAATGGTTTTTCAACAAATCAAAAAGGTTTAAATGTAATCCTTTTCATTTAGTTGTTATGATAATTTTAAACTTGATGTAACAAATAGTCAATATAAAATTACGAAAATTGTAGAATATTGTAGAATGTAAAAGAACTTACTAGTTTTATTAGGTACAATAAAAACCACTACAGTAACATAGAGTGTCAAACTAATGACACTCTATGTCTGATGTGGCTTTTAAAACTATTAGTTACCAGCTATTTTCGCTTTGTTATCTTGCCATTTTTTAGTTTTGAATTCTAGCAATTTGTCATATCCAACTGCTAGAGCATCTTTTTCTGCTTGGTCAAGAATTTTTAGAACATCTGCTTCGCTCTTCGCATGAAGGGCTTTTGCTCTTGCTTCGTCATAGATTTCATTCACACGTTGTTCTGCCATACCTTCTTCTGTTTCAGGAAGTGGCGATAGATTTTGGAACTCTGTTGAATTCTTTTGAGTCTTCCAAGTGATACTCATTTGATATTTTGTATCCCAGTTTTGTTGTTCTTCTGGCAATGTCATTTCAAATGCTGTTTTGGATTTGTCGATATAAACCACGTTTCCAACCCATTGGAAGCTATTTGTTGTATTCATTAATTTAGATAGGTTTTCAACATCTGTTAAATATTTATCTGTGAATATTGGTGCTTCTGCAATGCCTTCAACAGCTTGTGTTCCTTCCCAATATAAACCTTCAGGTCCCCAGAAAATAGTACGCTGACCTTCTGGACCTACCATCCAATCAAGGAAAGCAAAGATGCCTTCTGGGTTTTTAGCCGCTTTTGTAATAACACTTACGTTCCAGCCAAGCTGACTCCATGTTCCAGGAGTGATTTTTTCTTTATCCAATCCTTCTTTATGAATTGGCCAAATCATTTTCATACCCGCATCTGGATCCTGTGCTCTTAATTCTGTATGGGCAAGGCTTCCATGCTCTGTAGGAGAGCTATCTGCGAATACCGCAAATCTACCAGAAACAATTTTTTCTTTCACTTGGTCTGCCGTTTGAGTCAATGTATCTTGTGAAATTAATCTTTCACTGTAAAGTTTATTCATATAAACCATTGCTTCTCTAAATACTGGATCTGTAAAGATAGAAGATAGTTTATCGCCATTTGGCACAAAATGACCATTCATAAACATGTTTGGATGTTCTTCTCCAAATGCTGAGTAAAGAATGTCAAGTCCGCCACCTTGTCCAGCTTCAAAAGGAACGACATCCGGATATTTTTCTTTCACTTGTTTCAAATAAGCATAAAGATCGTCAGTTGTTTCTAATTTTGGTGAGCCTAATTCTTTATAAATTTTTTCATTTACGACATAACCAGAGTTACCATTTGGTTGTGTTGTATACCAGTTAGGAATACTGTAAATATGTCCATCTTCAGCGCGAAGCATGTTAAGAGTAGACTCTCCAACCCATTCCTTGATGTTAGGATATTTTTCAATATACTCATCAAGTGGAACAAGCATATCTGCTTCACGAAGTCTATCCAAATCGGCATTACGATCTAACCACATAACGTCTGGAAGCTCGTTACCAACGATCATCGTATTGAATTTTTGTGCAGCGTTACCACCTGAGCTAATAGGTTTTACCGTTACTTTTTTGTTTTCTTTAATCCACTTTGTTGCTACGTCTTCGCCCCAAGGTGGCATTGTGTACCAGTCATAGTGACCGTACATTGTATACTCAAGCTCGTCTTCTCCTAGAACAAAGCCATCACTCTTATTTCCGTTGCCGGAATTGCCTTTATCATTGCCATTACTGTCGCCAGAGCTACCTTTTGAACAGCCGGACAATATACTGAAGACCATCAGCAGAGCAACTAGGGATAAAGTCAATAACTTCATCTTGTTTCTCATTTTATTTCCCCCTTAAATATCTCTTTACTATCTATTTAAAGCTTGCGCTTTAAACCAATTTCATTACCCTTTCAAAGAGCCGACCAATACCCCTTTAACGAAATACTTTTGAACGAATGGGTACACACAGATGATCGGAATGGTTGCAACCATCATCGTCGCCATCGAGAGAGATTTGGTTGAAACAGATTTTAGTTTCTGCATATGTGCTGCAGCCGTTGAATCTGCCTGTGCCATTTGCTCCGTCATGATGTTGGAGCTAAGAATTTGCTGTAACATTGTTTGGATTGGCAATAGTTTTTGTTCCGAAATATAGATGCTCGGAGAAAACCAATCATTCCAATGATAAACAGCTGTAAATAACGATAATGTTGCGATAACTGGACCCGATAGCGGAAGGATGATTCGGAAGAATGTTCCCCAATATCCACATCCATCAACTTTCGCGGATTCTTCCAGCCCTGCTGGCAAGCCTTGGAAGAAGGTACGGAAGATAATCATATTCCATACGCTGACTAAGCCTGGAATGACCATGACCCAAAATGTATTGAAAAGTCCCAATCCTCTGATCAATAAGAAGGTAGGGATTAAACCACCACTGAAGAACATCGTGACGACACAGAAAATCATATAGTAGTTTTTACCAATTAATTCTTTTCTCGACATCCCGTACGCAAAGATGGCGGTAAAGAGAACAGCTGATGCTGTACCGATCACCGTACGGAGAATGGAGATGAAGAATCCATTCAGGATACGAGAATCTTGGAAAACGATGTCATAGTTGTCCAAAGAAAATTCCCTTGGCCAAAAAGTGACTCCACCTTTCATCGTATCGATTCCGCTGTTAAACGAGATAACCAACGCATTCCAGAACGGATAAAAGGTAACAAACGCTAATATTGTAAGTATGATATAGATGGTAATCGACATGACTCGATCACCTGTTGTCATTTTTAACATGTGGAATCCTCCTTTGTAGTCTCATTTGAGTGCCTTTCTCTGTCTAGCTCCGGGCCTATCGACTAGCAAACTTCTTGTCCTTTTCCCTACGATAAGTCAACATCGACTCGTCCCTCGTCGTGTTTCCTTTATCTCAGTCACAGGCCCTGAAGTTTGTACGTCGATGGACAGGCGCCTACGCTTTTCTTTTTACCACAAGCTGCTTCCTGCTCTTCTTGACAAGAAGTTTGCCAATGTGAGCAAGGCTACACTGATGATGGCTTTAAACAAACCGACAGCGGTTGCATAGGAGAATAACGAGTGCTGAATCCCTCTTCGATACACGTAAGTATCCAAGACATCCGATACATCCCTTACAACAGGGTTAGAGCCTAAAAGGAGAATATCCTCAAAACCAGCGTTCAATAAGTTTCCAATTGCCAAAATCATGAAAATTAAGATAACTGGCAAGATGGAAGGAATGGTAATCAAATAAATTTGTTTGAATCTACTAGCACCGTCAAGAGCGGCTGCTTCATAAAGCTGTTGATCAACACCCGCAATAGCAGCTAAATAAACAATCGATCCAAACCCGATTTCTTTCCAAACATTCGTTGTCACTAAGATCGCCCAAAAATATTTCGGAACGCTTAGGAAGCTGATTGGTTCGTCAACCGCTCCGATTTTTTCCAAAGCGATATTTAAACTTCCATTATCTGTAGACAATAGTGACATGACAAATCCAGACACGATTACCCAAGACAAGAAGTGAGGTAGATAGCTCACGGTTTGTACAACTCGTTTAAAGAACATATGCCTTACTTCATTCAGCATTAAGGCCAAAATAATTGGTGCCGGAAATCCAATGAAGAATTTAAGAAAACTGATCACAAGCGTATTTCTCATAACTTGTGAAAATTCTGGTGCGGTAAAGAACATATTAAAATGTTTCCAACCCGCCCAAGGACTTTCCGCAATCCCCTTGAATATGTTGTAATCCTTAAACGCCATGATGATTCCGTACATCGGAATATAACTAAAGATAAAGACGAATATAATGGCA